>JAXMGT010000001.1:0-1880685 GCA_046347155.1 Steroidobacteraceae bacterium
CCGATGCAGAAGCTCGCGAAGATCCGCCCGAGCAGGTCGTCGCCGGTCACCTCGCCGGTGATCTCGCCGAGGTCGCGCTGCGCGTCGGTGAGTTCCTGGGCGACCAGCTCGCCCGCGTGACGCTCCTCGAGCAGCCGCGCGGCCGACTCGACGTGCGCCCTCGCCCGCCTGAGCGCGTCGAGGTGCCGGGCGCGGGCCGAGAGCGCACCGCCACCGGCGTGGAAGCCGACGCAGTCCTTCAGGTGCAAGCGCAGCAGCGCGAGCCCGTCGCCGGTCGCGGCGCTGAGGTGCAGCCGCGGCGCTGACGCGCCCTGCCCGGCCTCGAGCCGCGGCTCGCCGCCGGCGCGGTCCACCTTGTTCATGACGACCGTGCAGCGCGTGCCCTCGGGCAGCGTGGCGAGGTCCGCGTCGATCGCGGCCACGGCCGCCGGGTCGGAGGCGTCGACGACGTAGAGCACGCGGTCGGCGCGCTCGATCTCGCGGCGCGCGCGGCGGATGCCCTCGGCCTCGACCTCGTCCGGCGCGTCGCGCAGCCCGGCCGTGTCGAGCACGTGGACCGGCAGCCCGTCGATCTCGATCCGCTCGCGCAGCACGTCGCGCGTCGTGCCCGGCGTCGCGGTGACGATCGCGGCGTCGTAGCCGGCGAGCCGGTTCAGCAGGCTCGACTTGCCGGCGTTCGGCCGGCCGGCGATCACGAGCGTGAGCCCGTCGCGGAGCAGCGCGCCCTGGCGCGCCTGGTCGGCGAGCACGTCGAAGCGGCCGCGGATCGCGGCCATCCGGTCGGCGAGCGCGCGGTCGGCGAGGAAGTCGACCTCCTCCTCGGGGAAGTCGATCGCCGCCTCGACCCACATCCTGAGCTGCAGCAAGGCCTCGGTGAGCTCGTGCACCTCGGCCGAGAACTCGCCGCGCAGCGAGCGCAGCGCCGCGCGGGCCGCGTCGAGCGAGCCGCTCTCGACGAGGTCGGCGACCGCCTCGGCCTGCGCGAGGTCGATCTTGCCGTTCAGGAACGCGCGCTGCGTGAACTCGCCGGGCGCCGCGGCCCGGGCGCCGAGCTCGAGCGCGCGCCGGAGCAGCGCGTCCTGCACGACGGGGCCGCCGTGGCCCTGCAGCTCGAGCACGTCCTCGCCGGTGAGCGAGTGCGGGGCCGGGAAGTGGATCGCGAGCCCGACGTCGATCGGCTCGCCGTCGGCGCCCCTGAACGGTCGCAGCGTGGCGACCCGTGGCGGCGGCAACTCGCCGAGCACCGCGGCGGCGATCCGCGCGCAGTCGGGTCCCGAGAGCCGGACGATGCCGACGCCGCCGCGCCCGGGCGGCGTGGCAATCGCTGCGATCGTGTCGGCGGCGGACATCCCGGGCCTGCGCGCGGTGGCGGCGGAAACCGTGAATGTCCCCGCTATCCGCGCTTCTTCGCCTCGGCCGCGACGACGCGGTTGATGTTCCATTGCTGCGCGATCGAGAGCAGCGTGTTCGTGGTCCAGTAGAGCAGCAGGCCCGACGGGAACCACGCCATCATCACGGTCATCACGATCGGCATCAGCGCGAACACCTTCGCCTGCATCGGGTCGGGCGGCGCCGGGTTCAGCTTGAACTGCGCGAACATCGCGCCGCCCATGATGATCGGCAGCACGAAGTACGGGTCGCGCGAGGAGAGGTCCTGGATCCAGCCGAGCCACGGGGCCTGGCGCATCTCGACGCTCTCGAGCAGCACCCAGTAGAACGCGAGGAACACCGGGATCTGCACCAGGATCGGCAGGCAGCCCGCCAGCGGGTTGATCTTCTCCCGCTTGTACAGCTCCATCATGTGCTTCGCGAGCGCCTCGCGGTCGTCCTTGTAGCGCTCCTGGATGCTCTTCATGCGCGGGCCGATCGTGCGCATCTTGGCCATCGAGCGGCCGCTCGTCTCGGTGAGCTTGTAGAAGAGCAGCTTCAGCAGGATCGTCACGATGATGATCGACCAGCCCCAGTTCCGGACGACCTTGTGCACCTGCTCGAGCAGCCAGAACAGCGGCTGCGCGAGGATCGTGAGCTTGCCGTAGTCGGCGGTCAGCTCGAGCTTCGGGCCGACCTTCTCGAGCTGCGCCTGCAGCTTCGGGCCGATCCACAGCTTCTCGGCGTACTGGGCGGTCGTGCCGGCCGGCACCGCGCGCAGCGGCCCGATGAACCCGAGCAGCGAGTGAGCGCCGTCGACGCCGAGCGTGTAGTCGAACGTCTCGGTCACCGGGGGCACGGCCGCATTCACGAAGTGATGCTGCATCTCGGCCATCCAGCCGCCGGCGAACTTCTCGTTGAACTTGCCGGCTTCGTCCTCGACGTCGAGCTTGCGGTACTTCTTGCCGTCGTAGATCGCCGGGCCGCGGTAGGCGTAGCTCTCGACGTCGAACATAGAGCGCTTCGGCGAGTACACGTGGCGGGCGAACTGCAGGTACGAGGCGGCTTTCCAGTCCGCGGCGGTGCCGTTCGTCACGTCGTAGACGAGGTCGATCGCGTAGCTGCCGCGACGGAACACGTAGGTCTTCGTGACGACGAGCCCCTGCCCGTCCGTCCAGCTGAGCGGCACGCGCAGTTCGTCGGCGCCCGGCGCGAGCCGGTATTCGGTGGCCGCCGCGGTGTACGCCGCGAGGTGCGTGGGCTCGGCGCCGCCGCCGGCGGCCCGCAGGCCGCTGCGGGCGACCTGGAAGTTCAGGTCGTCGGTCGTGAGCATCCGCACCGGCGGGCTGTCCTTGACCTTGTTGACGGGGTACGCGAGCAGGTCGGCCCGGGTGAGCGTGCCGCCGGTGAGGCTCACGTCGATGTCGAGCACGTCCGTCACGACGTGGATCGCCGGGGCGTTCGCGAGCTCGGGCGCCGCGGCGGTCGGCGCGGCCGGGGCGGCGGGGATCGCGGGCACGGTGCCGTCGGCCGCGGGCGCCGCGGCCGGGGGCGGCTGCGCGGCCGCATCGGTCGGCAGCGACGGCAGCGTCGAGGATCCGCCGGCCGGCGAGGCCGTTGCCGCAGGCGCGGCGGTCGCCGCCGCCGGCGCCGGTGCCATGCCGTAGTCGCGGTTCCACTGGACGACGTTCATCCAGGCGAGCATCGCGAGGCCGATCCAGAGGAATATGCGCGCGTTATCCATGGGTGGGTCGCTTGAACAGGGGCGGCACCGAGTCGGGAACGGGATCGTATCCGCCCGGGTGCCAGGGGTGACAGCGTCCGATCCGGCGCAGCGCGAGCCAGGAGCCTCGCAGCGCGCCGTGCCGGCGCACGGATTCCTGCGCATAGCACGAGCAGGACGGGTAGTAACGGCAGTTCTGCCCGAGCAGCGGGCTCAGGAACCAGCGGTACAGCTGGACGAGTCCGATCAGGAGCGCGCGCATCGCTGGGCGATCCGGGTCCAGAGGGCCTCGAGGCTGGCAACGACCTCGGCGTTCGTCGCCTTTGCGGCGGCCGGACGTGCGTTCACGACCAGGTCGGCGGCGGGCAGTTCGGCCTGGTGGCGGCGGAACGACTCGCGGGCGAGCCGCTTCAACCGGTTGCGCTTCACGGCGTTACCGGCCGCACGCACGCCGACGGCCAGGCCGAGGCGCGGATGCTCGAGGCCGTTCGGCCGGGCGATGACCATGAACAGGGGATCCGAGGCGCGGATGCCGGCGCGGTGGACGGCATCGAATTGGGGCTTGTCGGTGAGCCGGCGCGTCCGCTCGAAACGGTGCGCGGCGTGCGGCGCGGCGGGTGCGGGCCCGGCGGTCAGACCGCGAGACGCTTGCGCCCCTTGGCGCGACGGCGACTCAGGACCAGGCGCCCGCCCTTCGTGGCCATGCGGGCACGGAAACCGTGGGTCCTCTTGCGGTGGAGGTTGCTCGGCTGGAAAGGGCGCTTCATGTTCGGCTCCGTGTCTGCCGCAATCGGGACCAGGCACGGCGACGTGCCCCGGTCGTGAAAAAGAGCCGGCAAGGATACTGGCGGCCGGCACCACCGTCAACTGCGCCGGGCCGCCCCGGGCGGGACCGCGGGGGCCCTGCCGGCGAGGCCAGACGCGGCTGATTACTTGGCTGATTTGAAGATATCCACAGGGGTCGAGGAGGTATACACTCGCGGCCCTTTCCCCGTTCCGCCTGACTCATCGCCGTCATTCCTGGGGCTGCCGGTCGTGGATGCGACTCTCTGGAATCAGTGCCTGCGCCGCCTCGAAGAGGAGATCCCGGCCCAGCAGTTCAACACGTGGATCCGGCCGCTCCAGGCCGTGGAAGCCGGCGGGCGCCTGCGCCTGCTCGCGCCGAACCGCTACGTGGTCGACTGGGTGAACCAGAACTGCGCCCACCGGATCATCGAGCTGGTGGATGAGCTGGTGCCGCCGCCCTCCCCCGAGCTCGTCGTCGAGGTCGGTTCGCGGCGGGTGGCGTCGCAGGAACCTGCGCCCGCGCGCCCGGCCGAGGCCCGGCCGCGTCGCGCCGAGGTGCTGCCGCAGATCGGCGGCCGGCTGAACGCGGATTTCACGTTCTCGAACTTCGTCGAGGGCAAGAGCAACCAGCTCGCCCGCGCGGCCGCGGCGCAGGTCGCCGAGAACCCGGGCCGCGCGTACAACCCGCTGTTCATCTACGGCGGCGTCGGCCTCGGCAAGACGCACCTGATGCACGCGATCGGCAACCAGATCCGCGCGCGCAACAAGGACGCGAAGATCTCCTACGTGCACTCGGAGCGATTCGTCGGCGACATGGTGCGCGCGCTCCAGCACAACACGATCAACGAGTTCAAGACCGCCTACCGCTCGCTCGACGCGCTGCTGATCGACGACATCCAGTTCTTCGCCGGCAAGGAACGTTCGCAGGAAGAGTTCTTCCACACGTTCAACGCGCTGCTCGAGGGCCAGCAGCAGGTGATCCTGACCTGCGACCGCTACCCGAAGGAAGTCGACGGCCTCGAGGAGCGGCTCAAGTCGCGCTTCGGCTGGGGCCTCACGGTCGCGATCGAGCCGCCGGAGCTCGAAACCTGCGTGGCGATCCTGATGAGCAAGGCTGCCTCGGCGAATGTCGAATTGCCCGAGGAAGTGGCCTTTTTCATCGCGAAGCGGATCCGTTCGAACGTCCGCGAACTCGAGGGCGCGCTGCGCCGCGTGATCGCGAACTCGCAGTTCACCGGCCGGCCGATCACGCTCGATTTCGCGAAGGAGGCGCTCAAGGACCTGCTCGCGCTGCAGGAGCGCCTGGTCACGATCGAGAACATCCAGAAGACGGTCGCCGAGTACTTCAAGATCCGCGTCGCCGACCTGCTCTCGAAGCGCCGCAGCCGCTCGATCACGCGCCCGCGACAGGTCGCGATGGCGCTGTCGAAGGAACTGACGAACCACAGCCTGCCCGAGATCGGCGACGCGTTCGGCGGCCGCGACCACACGACCGTGCTGCACGCCTGCCGCGTGATCAAGGAACTGCGCACGTCGCAGACCCGGATCAACGAGGACTACCAGAACCTGTTGAGGACCCTGGCGGGTTGATGTGGCCAGCCTGTGGACAAGCCGTGCACGATCCGGCACCCACATTTCCTCCACAGGGTGCGTACAGGATCACGCCTCGTTGCCCGCAGGTCTGTGCTTCGCGCAAGCCGCGGGCGGCGTTGGGGTTTCAGCTGTTGTACAGCGCTTGCGGTCGCGCTAATAACAGTAGTAAATGAGATTTAGAAAAAGATAGATCCTTTATTGGACACACCACAGATGAAGATCATTGCGAAGCGAGAAGCGATCCTCGGACCCCTGCAGGCGGTGATCGGCGTCGTCGAGCGCCGGCAGACGATGCCGATCCTCGCGAACGTGCTGCTGGCCGCGAAGGGCGGACGGCTGTCGGTGACGGCCACCGATCTCGAAGTCGAACTCGTCGCCAGTTCCGAGGTCGACGTGCAGCGCGCCGGGGACGTCACGGTGCCGGGTCGCAAGTTGCTCGACATCTGCCGCGGACTGCCCGACGGCGTCGAGATATCGCTGACCCAGGAAGGCGAGCGGATGGTCGTCCGGGCGAAGAAGAGCCGGTACACGCTCTCGACGCTACCGGCGACCGAGTTCCCGACCGTGGACGAGATCAACGCCCAGCAGAGCCTCAAGCTGGCGCAAAAGGACTTCAAGCGGCTGCTCGAAAAGACCCACTTTTCGATGGCCCAGCAGGACGTCCGCTACTACCTGAACGGCATGTTGCTCGAAACGTCGGCGAAAGTGCTCCGATCTGTCGCGACTGACGGCCATCGCCTGGCAATGTGCGAAGTTGAGCTCAACGAGGGCGCCAAGGCTGGCCAGCAGGTGATCGTCCCGCGCAAGGGCGTGCTGGAGCTGCAGCGCATCCTCGGGAATGAGGACCAGGGCCTGGAGGTCGCGATCGGCACGAATCACGTTCGGGTACAGGTCGGCGACATTCGCTTCACTTCGAAGCTGATCGACGGGCGTTTCCCGGAGTACGGCCGGGTCATCCCGAACAATCCGCCGAACGTGGTCACGGCCGGGCGTGACGAACTCCGCCAGGCGCTGCAGCGGGCCGCGATCCTCTCGAACGAGAAGTACCGCGGGATCCGCTTTGCGGTGAAGACCGGGGCGCTCAACATCCAGTCGCACAACCCCGAGCAGGAAGAGGCCGAGGAGCAGCTCGAGGTCGCCTACGACGGCGCCGAGCTCGACATCGGCTTCAACGTGAATTACCTGCTCGACGCGCTGGCCGCGATCGACGGCGCCGAGGTCGAGGTCGGCCTGACGGACGGCAACAGCAGCTGCCTGATCCGCTCCGGCGCCGACGCCGGCACGCGCTACGTCGTCATGCCGATGCGGCTGTGACGCCGGCCGGCTGACGGTCAGGGTGCAATGGGCCTCGAGCGGGTCGCGATCGAGGACTTCAGGTGCATCGAGCGGACCGAGCTGGACTGCGACCCGCGCTGTAACCTGATCACCGGAGAAAACGCCTCGGGCAAGACCAGCTTGCTCGAGGCGATTTTCTTTCTGGGCCGAGGCCGGTCGTTCCGGGCGGCCCGCAGCGACCTGCTGATCCGCCACGGCGCGGCCCGATTCGAGTTGGTGGCGAGGATGCGCCGTGGCGACCTGGCGCAGCCGCTCGGGATGCGCGTGACGCGCGACGGCATCGAGGCACGGTACGCCGGGCGCCCGGTGTCCGGTCTTGCCGAACTGGCCACCGTGTTCCCGGTCCAGGCGATCGACCCGGAAGTGCACCGGTTGGTGGACGGCGGTCCCCAGGAGCGGCGCCGGTACCTCGACTGGGGAGTGTTCCACGTGGAACCAACCTTCGTGGAGACCTGGCGACGGTACCAGCGCGCCCTGCGCCAGCGGAATGCCTGCCTGAAGGCGGGGCAGTCCAATGCTCTCGTCCAGGCCTGGGATCAGGAGTTGGCGGAAGCGGGCGAAGCCGTGGCCGCCCAGCGGGAACGGTACGTGGTCGGCCTTCAGGGCGCCGTGCGGTCGGTCGGTGAGCGCCTGCTCGGGGTCGGACTCGAGCTGGACCTGCATCGCGGTTGGGCCGCCGAGCGGTCGCTCAAGGAGTCGCTGGAGCAGTCGCTAGCCCGGGACCGGGAGCGCGGCGTGACCCACTCGGGGCCCCACCGGGCCGACCTGGCGCTGCGGGTGTCCGGCCTTCCTGCCCGGGACCGGGTCTCCCGCGGGCAGCAGAAACTGCTGGCCTCGAGCCTGTTGCTGGGCCAGTTGTCGTACGACGCGGGGCAGGGGTCCGCGACGGCTGGCCTGCTTGTGGATGACCCGGCCGCAGAACTCGATGCAGCGAACCTGGAACGGCTGCTGGACGAGGTGACGAAGCTGCCGGTGCAGCTCTTCGTGACGGCCCTGGACGCCGGAAATCCGGTGCTCGAGCGCCTGCCGGAAGGGCACAGGTTCCACGTGGAACACGGCCATCTGACCCGTCTGATATAATCCGATGTCCTTTTGAGCCGGGGTCTAAATGAGCGGCGCCGACGTCTACGATTCCAGTAAAATCAAGGTCTTGAAGGGCCTCGACGCCGTTCGAAAGCGCCCGGGCATGTACATCGGTGACACCGATGACGGCACGGGCCTGCACCACATGGTGTTCGAAGTCGTCGACAACTCGATCGACGAGGCCCTGGCCGGCTACTGCACGGACGTCACGGTCACGATTCACGAGGACCAGTCCGTCACCGTCTCGGACAACGGCCGTGGAATTCCTGTGGATATCCACGAAGAGGAAGGCCGATCGGCGGCCGAAGTGATCCTCACGGTGCTGCACTCCGGCGGCAAGTTCGACGACTCGTCGTACAAGGTCTCCGGCGGCCTGCACGGGGTCGGCGTCTCGGTCGTCAACGCGCTCTCCGAGACCCTGCAGCTCACGATCCACCGGGACGGCAAGGTCCACACCCAGGAGTACCGGCTCGGCGAGCCGGTGGCCCCACTGGCCGTCGTCGGCCCGAGCGATCGCCGTGGCACGACGATCCGGTTCAAGCCCAGCGACCAGATCTTCACGAACATCGAGTTCGTCTACGAGGTGCTGCAGAAGCGCCTCCGCGAGCTGTCGTTCCTGAATTCCGGCGTCCGGATCGAACTCATCGACGAACGCGACGACAAGCGCGAGACCTTCCACCACGAGGGTGGCATCCGCGAATTCGTCCGCTACCTGAACCGCAGCCGGACGGCGATCCACGAGTCAATCCTGTGGTTCCGCGGCGAACGTGACGGCATCGTCGTCGAACTTGCGGTCCAGTGGAACGATTCGTACGCCGAGACGATGTCCTGCTACACGAACAACATCCCGCAGCGGGACGGCGGCACCCACCTGGCCGGGTTCCGGGCGGCGCTCACGAAGACGCTGAACGACTACATCGAGAGCGAGCTCGCGAGCAAGAAGGACAAGGTCCCCACGACCGGCGACGACTCGCGCGAGGGCCTCACGGCCGTGCTGAGCGTGAAGCTGCCGGACCCGAAGTTCTCCTCGCAGACGAAGGACAAGCTCGTGTCCTCGGAAGTGAAGGGCGTCGTCGAGTCGCTGGTCGCGGAGAAGCTCGGCGAGTTCCTGCTCGAGAACCCGGCGCAGGCGAAGGCGATCGTCAACAAGATCATCGATGCCGCGCGCGCGCGTGAAGCGGCGCGCAAGGCGCGCGAGCTCACGCGGCGCAAGGGCGCGCTCGACATCGCGGGCCTGCCCGGCAAGCTCGCCGATTGCCAGGAAAAGGACCCCGCGCTGTCCGAGCTCTTCATCGTCGAGGGCGATTCCGCCGGCGGCTCCGCGAAGCAGGGCCGCGACCGACGCACGCAGGCGATCCTGCCGCTCAAGGGCAAGATCCTGAACGTCGAGCGCGCGCGCTTCGACAAGATGCTCTCGTCGGCCGAGGTCGGCACGCTGATCACGGCGCTCGGCTGCGGGATCGGCAAGGACGACTTCGACATCGCGAAGCTGCGTTACCACCGCATCATCATCATGACCGACGCGGACGTGGACGGCTCGCACATCCGCACGCTGCTGCTCACGTTCTTCTACCGGCAGATCCCGCTGCTGCTCGAACGCGGCCACATCTACATCGCGCAGCCGCCGCTCTACAAGGTGAAGAAGGGCAAGTCCGAGGCCTACGTGAAGGACGACGGCGAGCTGAACCAGATGCTGCTCAAGTCGGCGCTCGAGGACGCGGAACTGCGCGTGACGGCCGAGGCCGCGCCGATGCCCGCGACCGCGCTCGACACGCTGGCGCGCCGCTACATGGAGTTCCAGGCCGCCGCGAAGCGCTCGCGCCGGCACGACATGCACGTGCTCGAGCAGATGCTCGCGCTGCCCGAGCTCACGACCGCCGACCGCGAGGACGCGGAGAAGCTCACGGCCTGGGGCGCCCGGCTCGAGGCCGCGCTCAACGCGCAGCCCGTCGCGGGCCGCCGCTACGCGGTCACGCTGCAGGCCGGCACGCCGCCGCACCTGGTCGTGAGCCGCACCGAGCACAGCGTGACGGTCGACAAGCACCTGCACCGGGAATTTTTCGCCTCGCACGACTACCGCCGGATCGCCGAGCTGTCGCGCACGCTCGCCGGGCTGTTCGGCCCGGGTGCCAGCGTGAAGAAAGGTGAGGCGAGCCGCGAGGTGTCGTCGTTCCGCGAGGCGATCACCTGGCTGCTCGAGCAGGCGCGCAAGGGCCAGAGCATCCAGCGCTACAAGGGCCTCGGCGAGATGAACCCGGACCAGCTCTGGGACACGACGATCAACCCGGAGACCCGCCGTCTCGTGCAGGTGAAGATCGAGGATGCGCTCGGCGCCGACGAGATCTTCTCGACGCTGATGGGCGACCAGGTCGAGCCGCGCCGCGAATTCATCGAGCGCAACGCACTGGCGGCGACGAACATCGACGTGTGAGCGGGTCGCCACCCCTGCGCCTCGTCTTCGGCGCCAGCGGCTACATCGGCGGCAACCTCGTGCCCGCGCTCGTCGCGGCCGGGCAGCGCGTGCGCGCCACCGCGCGCAACCTCGAGGTGCTCGAGGCCCGCCACTGGCCGGGCGTCGAACTCGTCGCGGCCGACGCACTGAAACCCGACACGCTCACCGCGGCGCTCGAGGGCGTCGACACGGCGTACTACCTGGTGCACTCGATGGCGGCCGGCCGCGACTTCGCGGCGCTCGACCGCCGCGCGGCCGAGAACTTCGCGCGCGCGGCCGCGGCGGCCGGCGTGCGGCGCATCGTCTACCTCGGCGGCCTGATCCCGCCGGACCCGAGATCGCAGCACCTGCGCTCGCGCGCCGAGACCGGCGACGTGCTGCGGAGTTTCCCGGTCCCGGTGACCGAGGTGCGCGCCGGCATGATCATCGGCCCGGGCTCTGCGGCCTACGAGGTGATCCGCGACCTCGTGAACCACCTGCCGCTGATGGTGACGCCGTCGTGGGTGCGCTCGCGCTCGACGCCGATCGCGCTCCCCGACCTGATCGTCTACCTGATCGCGGTCGCGGACCTCGACGCCGCGGCGGGCCGCGTCCTCGACGCCGGCGGCCCCGACGCCGTGACCTACGAGGAGATCATGCGCTGCTACGGCCGGCTGGTCGGCCGTCGGACGCGCATCCTCGCCGTGCCGGTGCTGACGCCGCGGCTCTCGTCGTACTGGCTCCGCTTCGTGACCTCCGTGCCGACGAATGTCGCGCGCGCGCTTGTCGAGGGCCTCGAACACGACTTCGTCGCGGACGATGCCGAACTGCGCGCGCTCGTGCCTCGCGAGCGGCTGGGGCTCGAGGCCTCGGTGCGCGCGGCGATCGACGCGGACCGGCGGCACGACGTCGTCGCGCGCTGGGTCGAGGGCGCGATCGCCTGCCGGAATTTCCGTCCGGAGTACGGCTACTACGCGATGCGCGCGGGCGCCGACGCGGCGGGCGCGGCGTCGCCCGAGGCGGTGTTCCGCGCCGTCTGCACGATCGGCGGCGAGCGCGGCTATTTCTATGCCGACGTCCTGTGGAACATCCGCCGCGCGATCGACTGGCTGGTCGGCGGCCCGAGTTACCGCCGCCGCCGCCGTCACCCCGAGGAGCTCCGGGTCGGCGACGTCGTGGACTCCTGGCGCGTGATCGCGCTCGAGCCCGGCCGCCGACTCACGCTGCTGATGGAGATGAAGGCACCCGGGGCCGGCGTGCTCGAGTTCGTCGTGCGGCCGCGCGCGGACGGGCAGGGCTCGACCGTGAACGCGACCGCCTACTGGCACCCGGCCGGCGTGCTCGGGCTCGTCTACTGGTACGCGCTCGTCCCGGCGCACCTGTTCCTGTTCCGCGGGCTCACCCGCGCGATCCAGCGGATCGCGGCCGGCGGCCGCTGACCCTGACGCCTATCCGGTCGCGGTTCCCGTGTCCCGCAGGCCTCGTGCCTGCCGCGCGAGTGCCTCGACCTCATCCCACCGTCCGGCGCGCACCGCGGCGGCCGGGATCACCCACGATCCGCCGACGCAGGCCACGTTCGGCAGAGACAGGTAGTCGCGCGCGTTCGCGGCCGTGATGCCGCCGGTCGGGCAGAACCGTACGTCGGGGATCGGCCCGGCGACCGACTTGAGCCACGCGACGCCGCCCGCGGCTTCCGCAGGAAAGAACTTCACGAAGCGGTGGCCGAGCGCGCGGAGCTGGAGCACCTCTCCCGGCGTCTGTGCGCCCGGCAGCCATTCGATGCCGGCCACGCGCGCCGCCTCGTCGAGTTGCGGCGTCGCGCCGGGCGACACCGCGAACGTCGCGCCGGCATTGCGGGCGTCGGCGAACTGCCGCGGGTCGATCACCGAGCCGACGCCGACCCGTGCACCGGCGACCTGCGCGGCGACCGCTTCGACCGCCGCGAGCGCCGCAGGCGTGCGCAACGTGACCTCGAGGATCGAGAGCCCGCCGGCGACCAGCGCCTCGGCCATCGGGACCGCGTCCTCGAGGCGGTCGACGACGATGACCGGGATCACCGGCACGTCCCGCACGAGTGCGGCCATCGAAGGTGAAACACTCACGAGGCGTCTCCGAACACCGATGCGCCCATCGTCGCATCGCCAACGGTGCGGCGGAAGGCGGCGAACAGGTCGCGACCGAGGCCCGTCGCCGCAGGCGGTGCCGGGTCGGGCACCCGGCGCTCGAACTCCGCGGCGGGCACCCGCACGTCGAGCCGGCCGGCCGGACCGTCCACGCGCACGACATCGCCGTCGCGGACCCGGGCGAGCGGTCCGCCGGCCGCGGCTTCGGGCACGACGTGGATCGCGGCCGGCACCTTGCCCGACGCACCGGACAGCCGACCGTCGGTGACGAGTGCGACCCGGTGTCCGCGGTCCTGCAGCAATCCGAGCACCGGCATCAGGCTGTGCTGCTCGGGCATCCCGTTCGCGCGCGGGCCCTGGTAACGGACCACCGCGACGAAGTCGCGCGCGAGCTCGCCGCGCTCGAACATCCGCTTGAGTTCCGAGGGGTTGTCGATCACGACCGCCGGCGCCTCGACGACGTGGCGATCGGCCGGGCAGGCCGAGAGTTTCAGCGCCGCGGTGCCGAGGTTGCCGGTGAGGACCCGGAGCGCGCCGGTTGCGCTGAATGGGGAGGCCACGGGCCGCAGCACCTCGGCATCGCCGCTCGCGCGCGGCGCACGCAGCGGCGCCCACGCGAGCGCGTCGCCGGCGAGCCACGGGTGCTCGGCGTAGCGCGCGAGGCCCGGACCCGCGACGGTCTCGACGTCGCCGTGCAGCAGCCCGGCGTCGAGCAGCTCGCCGACCACGAACGCCACGCCGCCCGCGGCCTGGAAGCGGTTCACGTCGGCACTGCCGTTCGGGTACATCCGGGTGAGCAGCGGCACGACGTCCGCGAGCGCCGCGAAATCGCCCGGCTCGAGCCGGATGCCGGCGGCACGTGCGATCGCGACCAGGTGGATCAGGTGGTTCGTCGAGCCGCCGGTCGCGTGCAGGCCGACCACCGCGTTCACGATCGCGCGCTCGTCGACGATGCGTCCGATCGGCCGGTAGGCGTCGTCGCCGGCCAGCGCCGTGTATCGCAGCAGCCGGTCGACCGCGGCGTCGGTGAGCGCGTCGCGCAGCGTCGAGTGCGGGTGCACGAAGCTCGAGCCCGGCAGCTGCAGCCCCATCATCTCGAGCAGCACCTGGTTCGAATTCGCGGTGCCGTAGAACGTGCAGGTACCGGGGCCGTGGTACGACTTCGACTCGGCCTCGAGCAGGTCCTCGCGGGTCGCGCGACCCTCGGCCGCGAGCTGGCGCATCTTCGCCTTTTCCGCGTTCGAGAGGCCGCTCGCCATCGGCCCGGACGGCACGAAGATCGCCGGCAGGTGGCCGAACGACAGCGCGCCGATCAGCAAGCCGGGCACGATCTTGTCGCAGATCCCGAGCAGCAGCGCGCCGTCGTAGACGTCGTGCGACAGCGCGACCGCGGTGCCCATCGCGATCACGTCGCGCGAGAAGAGCGAGAGCTCCATCCCCGCGCGGCCTTGCGTGACGCCGTCGCACATCGCAGGCACGCCGCCGGCGACCTGGGCGCTCGCGCCGCGTGCGCGGGCCGATGCGCGGAGCTTCGCCGGGTAGCCCTCGTACGGCTGGTGGGCCGACAGCATGTCGTTGTACGCGGTGACGATCGCGAGGTTCGGGGCCGCGTGCGCGTGCAGACGCGACTTGTCCTCGTCGGCGCAGGCGGCGAAGGCGTGCGCGACGTTCGCGCAGCCGAGCTTCGAGCGCGGCGTCGCGGCCCGCGACAATGCCTCGACCTGCGCGAGGTAGGCATCGCGCGTCGGCCGGCTGCGCCCGGCGATCCGGGCGGTGACCTCGGCGACGGCCGGATGCACGCTCATGCGCCCTCCCCGGTGTCTTCGTGCCAGGTGCGGCCCTCGCGCTCGACCAGCGCGACCGCGGCCGACGGGCCCCAGGAGCCGGCCGGGTAGGGGCGCGGTGCCTCGCGCTGATCGGCCCATGCCGAGAGGATCGGGTCGACCCATTCCCAGGCCGCCTCGACCTCGTCGCGGCGCATGAACAACGTCTGGTCGCCGCGGACGACGTCCATCAGCAGCCGCTCGTAGGCCTCCGGGTGCCGGCGGTCGGCGAACTCCTCGGCGAAGCTCATGTCGAGCGACGTGGCTCGGAAGCGCAGCCCGCCCGGGCCCGGTTCCTTGATCATCAGCGCGAGCCGCACGCCTTCGTCGGGCTGCAGCCGGATCACGAGCCGGTTCGGCGCAAGTGCGCCGGCGCGCGCGTCGAACACGGAGTGGCGCACGGCGCGGAACGTGACGACGATCTCCGACACCCGCGCCGCGAGGCGCTTGCCGGTGCGCAGGTAGAACGGCACGCCGGCCCAGCGCCAGTTGGCGATCTCGGCACGCAGCGCGACGAAGGTTTCGGTCTGCGAGTCGCCGCGACCGACGTCTTCGGCGTAGCCCGGCACCGCGGACTGCCCGATCACGCCGGCGCGGTACTGGCCCCGCACGGTCTGCGTCGCGACGTCGCTGCCGCGCAGCGGCTTCAGCGCGCGCAGCACCTTGAGCTTCTCGTCGCGCACCGCGTTCGACTCGAACTTCGCCGGCGGTTCCATCGCGACGAAGCACAGGAGTTGCAGGATGTGGTTCTGCACCATGTCGCGCAGCGCGCCGGATCCGTCGTAATAGCGGTCGCGGCCCTCGAGCCCGAGCTGCTCGGCGACGGTGATCTGCACGTTGTCGACGTGCGCGGCGTTCCACAGCGGCTCGAACAGCGCGTTGCCGAAGCGCAGCGCGACCAGGTTCTGCACCGTCTCCTTGCCGAGGTAATGGTCGATCCGGAAGGTCTGCGTCTCGTCGAAGTGGCCGGCCAGCGTCGCGTTGATGTCGCGCGCGCTCGCGAGGTCGTGGCCGATGGGCTTCTCGATGACGACGCGGCTGCGCGGCCCGTTCAGTCCGTGCTCGCCGAGGCGCCGGCAGGCCGTACCGAACAGCTGCGGCGCGACGGCCAGGTAGTGGACAGGCACGTTGTCCGGGCGCTGGGCCAGCAACGCGGCGAGTGCCGGCCAGCCGCGCTCACCGGCCAGGTCGACGCTCACGAACTCGATGGACTCGAGGAAGCGCTCGACGTGGCCCGGATCCGAACTCGCTTCACCGGCCAGCGCGGCGCGCACCCACTGCCGGTACGTGTCGCGGTCGTGCGTCTCGCGGGACGCGCCGACGATCCGGGAGCCGGACTGCACCTGGCCGTCGCGATAGCGGTGGAACAGTGCGGGCAGCAGCTTGCGGCGGGCGAGGTCGCCGGTGCCGCCGAAGATCACGAGGTCGAACAGGGGAACGGGGATGGTCTGGGTCACGGTGGGCACTGGTTAAGCTAATACCGGTACGATACCAATTTAAGTGCCACCGGCACGCGTATGTGTCTAAACACATGTTTAATAACAAATTAATATTGGTCCGGATACCGATGCTCAAACTGGTATCATTCCGGTCATGTCCGGGAGCCTCGCCAACAGCCTCCGCGACGGCCTCGCGGCCCGTCGGCGCAGCGGGCAGCCGCGTTACCAGCAGTTGCGCGAGGCGCTGCGGGAGCTGATCCGCGAGGGCGTGGCCGGGCCGGGCGGCGCGCTGCCGGCCGAACGCGAACTCGCGCGGATCACGGGGTGGTCGCGGGTCACCGTGCGCAAGGCGCTCGCGGGGCTGATCGAGCAGGGCGTCGTGAACTCGAAGCCGGGCGCCGGCACGTTCGTCGGCGAGCGCATCGTGCGCTCGTTCTCGCGCCTCACGAGCTTCACGGACGACCTCCGGGCGCGCGGCCTCGATCCGCGGGTCGTCTTCCTCGAGCGCGGCCACGGCGAGGCGACGCCGGACGAGGCGATGGCGCTCGCGCTGACGCCGGGCAGCACCGTCGTGCGGCTGCACCGGCTGCGGTTCGCCGGCGAGCGCCCGCTCGCGGTCGAGCGCACCGTCGTGCCGCAGTCGATCCTGCCGTCGGCGGAGCGCGTGTCCTCGTCGCTGTACGAGGCGCTCGAGGCGCTCGGTGCCACGCCGCACCGGGCGCTGCAGCGGCTGCGTGCGGTCGCGGTGGACGCGGCCACCGCCGAGCGGCTGCAGCTGCCGGTCGGCAGCCCCGGGCTCGAGATCGAGCGACGCGCGTACCTGGCCGACGGACGAGCGGTCGAGTTCACCCGCTCGGTGTACCGCGCGGACGCCTACGACTTCGTCGCGGAATTGACGCGAGGTTGAGGTTGCGGCGGTCGGCGCCGGCCGCGCCGCTACATCACGGTTCGCGCCGCATTGATCGCGAGCACGAGCAGTGCCGCGGTCGACAGGTTGAACAGCGCGAACCGGACGGCCACCCGGTTCCAGGTCGCCTGCACGATGCTGTGCACGATGCGGATCAGCACGTACGCCCAGGCGAGTTTCAGGTTCAGCCCGCCGCCGGCACCGACGACGCCGAGGATCACGACCGTCGCGTAAAAAATCGTCGGCTGCTCCATCAGGTGCGTGTAGTTGTGCGACTTCCAGTTCACCTGGTCCGGCAGCACGCCCTCGAGGTTTGCGCCGCGGCTGCCGACCGCGTTCGAGAGGTCGAGACCGGCCTTCGACATCGCCGGCAGGCGCGACAACGCGAGCCAACCGAGCATCACGAGCGACCAAAGCACGAGGACGATGGCCGGGGCAAAGATCGGACTCTGGATGGGCATGGCGGCTCCCGTGTTATGCAGTTGGATTTGAAAATCTAGCGTAAACCAAGGGCACCGAACCACATTGATGTGGTTCAGGTGAACAGTCCCGAGCGCGCCCGGGCTGCTGCCCGGCGTCGCAGGATCAAGTGGCCAGCGGCCGGACGATGATCATCGGGTCGAGGACCGTCGGCTCGCCCGGCGTCCTCACGGTGATGTCGTACTTCAGGTACACGAAGTCGAGCACCGGGATCAGCTTGCACTCGATGGTTTCGCCGACCGCCATCCGGAGCGTCTTGTCCGCCGGCTCGGAAAGATTCGAAAACGGCCACACGTGGCCATCCGGATTCGGCGTGTCGTCGGGCGACAGCAGCCGGAACGTCAGCCAGCACTCTCGCCTCGTATCGTTCTTGAAACTGACTTTCCGGCCGCCGTTGGTGACCACGTTGCCGCCCTTGTTGCCGTCCTCGTCGGTGACCACGACCGTGGTGCCGTTCAGCGAAATCGTGAATTGCGCTTTCTTCGAGATGGCGGGATCGGTCAGGCTCATGGTGAATTCCCTCCCCTGGTTTTGACGAGCACCTTCTTCAGTGCCGGGTCCGCCCGCAGGGCATCCTCGGGATAGCCGAGCTGGGCAGCCCGCGTCGCGAGCGTACGCGCGCCATCGACATCGCCCCGGTCGGCGGCGGCGACGGCCCGATAGTACGCCGAGTACGGATTGTCCTGTGCGACCGCCTCGGCGCGGTCGAGGTATTCGTCGGCCTTCGCCGGGTCGCCGAGCCGGCCGTGGTAATAGCCGAGCTGCGAGAGCGTGGCCGGATCGTTCGGCTGCTTCGCGAGATCCCGCTGCGCGAGCTCGACGGCGCGCCGATACGCAGCCAGTGCCTCGTCGCGCTGCCCGAGCTGCCAGCAGGCGTCGCCGAGGTTGCCCCAGATCACCTGGTCGCTCGGGGTGATCGCGGTCGCCTGCCGGTAGTCCTCGACGGCCTGGGCGTATCGTCCCGCGTAATAGTGGAGCGTGCCGAGGTTCGAGAGGGCCGACGCCGACGGCTCGATCGCGATGGCCCGGCGGTACGCGTCCTCGGCGCCCCGGTCGTCGCCCTTGAACTGCAGTGCGGCGCCGAGGTTCGCATAGGCGCTCGAGCTCGAGGGCGCGAGCCGGGTCACTTCGCGGAACTCGGCAATCGCCTCGTCGGCGCGCCCGCGTTCGAACAGGAATGCGCCGAGCCGGCTGTGGGTCACCCAGTACGACGGCTCCGCCTTCACGGCCGCGCGCAGGTTGCGCTCGGCCCCGGGCAGCCGGCCGGCCGCTCCCTCCGCGGCGCCGAGACAGAGGTAACCGTCCGCGTCGGTCGGGTAGCGTTCGACGAGTTGCCGGCAGATCGCCCCGGACTCCTCGACGCGACCGCTCGCGAGGTACAGGTCCGCGAGCCCCTTCTCGGTCTCGATCTGGCCCGGGTCGAGCTCGAGTGCCCGCCGGCAGGCGGCTTCCGCGAGCGCCACGTAGTCCTCGTCGCGGGTCCGCTGGTACATGCGCACCCGCACGCGGCACAGCCCGGCGTGTGCGCGGGCGAACTCGGGCGCGATGCCGATCGCCTCGCCGAACCGGTTCTCGGCTTCCTTCATCACGCTCAGGTCGCCGGACTTGCGCATCAGCGCGAGTCCGGCCAGGTAAGGCTCGAGCGCGCGCACGTCGGGTGTCTCGGACCCGGCCGTCGATGCCGATGCCGCGGCGGCCGCGGCGGCGGCTCCCGGCGCGAGCATGCCCCGGAGCGCCTCGGTCACCGAGCGGGCGATGTCGTCCTGCAGCGCGATCACGTCCGACCAGTTGCGGTCGTAGCTCCGCGCCCAGACGTGGTAGCCGTTCGAGGCGTCGATCAACTGCACCGTGACGCGCAGCCGGTCCCCGTCCCGACGCACGCTGCCCTCGAGCACGTGACGGACGCCGAGCGCCTCGCCGATCCGGCGGACATCGACGCTGCGATCCTTGAACTCGAACGCCGACGTGCGTGCGGCAACGCGCAGTCCCGGGATCTGCGCCAGCGCGGCCGACAGTTCCTCGCTCATCCCGTCGCCCAGGTAGGCGGCGCCACCGGCCGGGCTCATGTCCACGAGCGGCAACACCGCGATCGAGGCGTCCGCCGGGGGCGCGGCTGGGGCCGGCGCACCGGCATAGCCGGCGTCGATGGACCGCCACCACGCGTAACCGGTGACGCCGGCCATCAGCGTCACGCCGGCGACGACGACCGGCGCGATCGCACGCCGCGCGCGCGGCAGCGGCACGCCGCTCTCGCCACCGTCGTCGAGAACGATCCCGCCGGGCGTGATCTCGTACCACCACGCCAGTGCCGCGACGATCGGCAGGCCGAGCACGGCCAGGATCGTGAGTGCCGTCATCCACCAGTGCGGGAAGTGCAGGGGCTCGAACGTGACCTCGGCCACCTGCAGCATGATCCACATGCCGAGCAGGTACGCGCCAGCCACCTTGAACACGCTGCGTCGGCGCAGTTCGGCCAGCACGTGCTGGAGGCCGGCGCCGAAGCCACGCCGCCGCGGCACCGTCGCGGTCGCGTCGTCGAGCGGTTTCACGTCGGCGATGAGCGCGCAGGCGTCGCGGCCGACCCGGACGATGTAGTGGCGGTCCGCGGCGTCCCCGCCCAGCAGTTCGCGCAACCGGTTCAGGACCGTGTCGAGACGGACGTCGCCGTGAGCATCGCCCGGGAACGCGAGATCGCGGAGTTCGGCGAGCGGAATGGTTTCCTCGGCGCGGGCCGCGAGCGCGACCAGCACGGCCACCTCGTCCGCCGAGAGTTCGCGGCTGCGCTGCGGCCCGGTCGCCCGCGCAGCGTCGGGCCGGACGACCCAGTCACCGAGTCTGAACCCGCGCCTTGCGTCGGCGGCTTCCATGTTCCCCGGACCCGGAGGGCCCCCCGTCGGATCAGGATAGCAGAGCGGTGACGGGGCGGCGGTTGCCATTGACGGTGCCGTCGGGGCTGGCGACAGTTGTGCGCACCGCAAGAAACATCGTCGCAGGCAACGCAGTGACAGGTCATCCCGTTTCGCACCGTGCGCCACGCAACACGCTGTCGCGCCGCCAGCTCATCCGTGGCGTACGCGACGGTCTCGCGCTCGCACTGATGCCCGGCGGATCGGTACTGCGGGCCGCCGAGGCCCCCGACCCGTTCGCGGCGCTCGAGGCGGCGTCCGGCGGTCGTCTCGGCGTCGCCGCGCTCGACACCGGTACCGGGCGCACGCATGCGCACCGCGGCGACGAGCGCTTCGGGATGTGTTCGACGTTCAAGCTGCCGCTCGCCGGTGTGATCCTGCAGGCGGCCGATCGCGGGGAACTGTCGCTCGACCAGCGCGTGCACTACACGGAGCGCGACCTGGTCCCGCACGCCCCGGTCACGTCGCAATTCCTTGCGCGCGGATGGATGACGGTCGCCGAGCTCGCCGAGGCGACGCAGACCACGAGCGACAACGTTGCCGCCAACCTGCTGCTCGGGCTGCTCGGCGGTCCGGCGGGGTTCACGGAGCGGCTGCGTCGGACGGGCGACGACGTGACTCGGCTGGACCGGCTCGAGCCGTCGATGAACCACGTGCTGCCCGGACAACTCGAGGACACGACCACGCCGCTCGCCATGGCGCGGACGACGGCACGGTTCGCGGTTGCCGACGCGCTGGACGCGCCGTCCCGCGAACGCCTGGTCGGCTGGATGGTCGCGACGAACACCGGCCTCCGCCGATTGCGCGCCGGGCTGCCGGACGGCTGGCGCGCCGGCGACAAGACGGGCACCGGGATGGCCGAGGGGATGCCCGACCGCTACAACGACGTCGCGGTGGCGTTTCCGCCCGGTCGCGCACCGCTCGTGATCGCGGCGTACTACGAGTCGGGTGTCCGCTCGGAGTCGATCCGCCCGGAGGATGAGGCGGTGCTCGCCGCGGCCGCCCGCATCGCGGTCGCGTGGTTCGACGCCGGCGCCTGAGCGACCCGGCCGCGGCGCCTCACAGCCCGAGCGAATCCCAGAAGTCGCAGCGCGCGGCGTTGACGCCGTCGGCCATCGCGAGCGCGGCCGAGTCGAGGCGCAGGTGGTTGTCGCGCAGCGGGTCGTACGCCGTCCACGCCGGGGCACCCGCGGCGGACGGGGCGCCGTTCGCCGCGAGTCCCGCCCAGTAGTGCTGCATCTGCGACGACAGTGCGGTCTCGGCCGCCGTCGGCGTGTAGCCGCGCACGTTCATCACGCCGAACAAATAGAGCAGTTCGAGCCCGTGGAAAGCGCCGAACAGCGGCGCGTTGGGGGCGTCCGGCACTTCGGTGAAGAAGTAACGAAACACCGGTTCCGACTGGCTCGCGACCAGCGCGCGGGCGATCTTGCGGGCCTGGCAGGTGAACTTCGCGTCCGAGGTCAGCGCCACGTACGCCGCACGGGAGGTGCCGAAATTCGCCGCCGAGTAGATGTTCCCGACCTGGGCGCGCACGTCCGGGTTCACGAACGTCGCGTCCAGGAACGCGAAGTAGTCGGCGTCGTTGAAGCCGAGCGGCACCTCGAGCCCGGTCTCGTCGGCGTTCGTACCGATGACGACCGGAACCCGGTTCTGCTGGCCCGCGACGATCGTCTGGTAGGGCAGCGCGGGCAGCAGCGTGCCGTCGACGTTCGGCTGGTACGGCGCCTGGCCGCCCGAGACCGACACGACCGGTGGCAACGCAGCGAGGAGTTCCGCCGGCGTCTTCGCACGCAGGCACGCGACCGGATCCGCGGCGGTGCTGCAGCCGGTGCGCTCGGCGAGCGTCGCGCCGGTTGCGAGCGCCTTGTCGCGCGTGTCGGCGACGCAGCCGCCGCTCTCGATCAGCGCCGACTGGTAGAGGCCGGCCGCCGTCGGCGACGTGAGCAGCGCGCACACGTCCACGCCACCGGCCGATTCTCCGAAGATCATCACGCGTGAACGGTCGCCGCCGAACGCGCCGATGTCGCGCTGCACCCACCTCAGGGCGGCCATGAGGTCCTCGAGCCCGTAGTTGCCCGAGCGCGCATCCGGGGCCTCGGCATCGAGGCCCGGGTGCACCAGCCAGCCGAGCGGGCCGAGCCGGTACTGCACCGTCACGACGATGCGGCCGGTCGCCTCGGCGAGTGCCGTGCCGTCGTACAGCACCTTGCTGCCGTCGACGAGCTCGCTGGTCGAGCCTTGCGAGTTGCCGCCGCCGTGGATGAACACCATCACCGGGACCGACCCGGACGGGAAGTTCGACTTCGGTGCGTAGACGTTGAGGGCGAGGCAGTCCTCGTCGCCCTCGGGTGCACCGGTCGCACGGTCGATCTGGGGGCAGACGCTCGAGTAGGCATTCGCGGCCACCGTGTCGGCCGGGCACGGCGGCGCGGCGGGCGACTTCCAGCGCAGCGAGCCGACCGGTGCGGCCGCGTACCGGATGCCGAGGAACGACCAGCTGCCGCCGCGGTCGTTGCCCTGGTACCGGCCGCAGCCGGTGGTCGCGAGCCCGGGCGTGGCGCCACCGCCACCGCCCTGCGAACCGCCACCGGATTCACCACCGCCGCCGCCACAGCCGGCGATCAGCAACGCGAGGGCGAGCGTGGGGGCGATGCGCATCAGGGTCTCCGGTGTGCGGTGCGAGTCTACGCCCACCTCAACGCGGCGGCCGACCGGCGGTTGACCGGCGCGCGGCCCGGCGGGTCAGTCGGGCCGGCCGCCGGGGGCCGCGACGATCTCGGCGACCTTGGCCTCGATCCACTGCTGGACGCGGGCGTTCAGTTCGCGCGGGTCCATGCCGGTCGGGTCGATCGGCGAGCCGATGACGACCCGTATCGTGCCCGGGTACTTCATCCAGGCGCGGCGCTTCCAGAAGTACCCCGAGTTGTGCGCGACCGGCACGACCGGGGCGCCCGTCTGCGTGGCGAGCAGTGCGCCACTGATGCCGTACTTGCGGGTCTCGCCCGGCTGCATGCGCGTGCCCTCGGGGTACACGACGATGCCCATCCCGGCCGCGAGCCGCTCGCGGCCCTGCGCGATCACCTGGTTCACGGCCGAGTGACCGGCGCTGCGGTTGATGGCGATCGGCTTGTAGGTGCTCACGGCCCAGCCGACGATCGGGATCCAGACGACCTCGCGCTTCAGCAGCCACGACGCCATCGGCACGACGAACATCTGCGCGAGCGTGTCCCAGGTCGAGGAGTGCTTCCAGAGCGAGATGAACGGCCGGTCCGGCAGGTTCTCCCGGCCCTCGACGACGTAGGTGAGCCCGCAGACCACGCCCGCGAGCCAGGTCAGGAAGCGGCCCCAGGTGCGCGGGATCACGTAGCGCTGCTCGAGCGACAACGGGAGCAGCGCCGAGACGAGCACGATGACGCCGAACACCGCGGTGACCGCGATGAAGAGCACCGTGTAGACGAGCGAGCGCAGCGCCTGCATCCGTCTATCCTAACCCGGCAGCCTCGAGAGGTCCGCCGCGCGCATGAACAGGCCGCGCAGCCGGCCGAGCAGCGCCAGCCGGTTCGCGCGCAGCGCCGCGTCGTCGGCCATCACCATCACCGAATCGAAGAACGCGTCGACCGCCGGCCGCAGCACCGCGAGGTCCTGGAGCGCGCGGGTGTACTCGCGGGCCGCAAACGCCGGCTCGACCTTGCGCGCGATCGCGGCCACCTGTTCGGCGAGCACCTGCTCGGCCGGATCGCGGAGCAGGTCCTCGCGGATCGTCTCGCCGACCGGGTCCGTGGCCTTGCGCAGGATGTTCGCGATGCGCTTGTTTGCGGCCGCGAGGCTCGCGGCGTCGGGCAGCGCGAGGAACGCGGCCAGCGCGCGCAGGCGCGCGTCGAAGTCGAGCGGCGAGGCCGGGCGCGTCGCGAGCACGGCGTCGAACATCTCGGTCGTGACCGCGAAACCGCCCTCGCCGTCCAGGTAGTACGCACGCAGCCGCTCGAACACGTAGTCGTAGACCTCGGCCGCGGTGTTCGCCGGCGCGGCGAACGGCAGCGCCGCGAGCGCCTGGTCGACGAGCCGTGGCAGGTCGAGGTCGAGCCGGCGCTCGACGGCGATGCGCAGCAGCCCGAGCGCGGCGCGGCGCAGCCCGAACGGGTCGCGCGTGCCGGTCGGCTTCTGCCCGGTGGCGAAGATGCCGGCGATCGTGTCGAGCTTGTCGGCCACCGCGACGGCCATGCCGGTCCGCGTCGCGGGCAGCGAGTCGCCCGCATGGCGCGGCAGGTACTGTTCCTCGAGCGCCGCGCACACCTCGGCCGGCTCGCCGTCGTGGGTGGCGTAGTAGCGGCCCATCAGGCCCTGCAGCTCCGGGAACTCGCCGACCATCGCGGTGAGCAGGTCGCACTTCGAGAGTTCGGCCGCGCGGTCCGCGAGCGCGGCGTCGCCGCCGATCGCCGTGGCGACCGCGCGCGCGAGGATGCGCACGCGGTTCGTCTTGTCCGCGAGCGAGCCGAGCTGGGTCTGGAACGTCACGCGCGCGAGCGCCGGCCCGTGCGTTTCGAGGCGCGCCTTGCGGTCGGTCGCCCAGAAGAACGCGGCGTCGGACAGGCGCGGGCGCACGACGCGCTCGTTGCCGGCGACGACCTGCGCGGGATCCGTGCTCTCGATGTTCGACACCGTGACGAACCAGGGCATCAGCCGGCCCGCGTCGTCGCGCACCGGGAAATAGCGCTGGTGGTCCTGCATCGTCGCGATCGGCACTTCCTGCGGCAGTTCGAGGAACTGCGGGTCAAAGCGCCCGGCGAGCGGCACCGGCCATTCGACCAGCGCCGTCACCTCGTCGAGCAGCGCGTCGTCGATCACCGCGTGGCCGCCGAGGCCGGTCGCGACCGCGGTCACGCCGGCGCGGATCGTCTCGCGGCGCTCGGCGATGTCGGCCATCACGCGGCCGCGCTTGCGCAATGCCGCGACGTAGCCCGCCGGGCTCGAGACCCGGATCGGCTTCGGCGCCATGAACCGGTGACCGCGCGTCAGGTCGCCCGACGGCACGCCGAGGATCTGGCAGGGCACGACGTCCCGGCCGTAGAGCATCACGACCCAGTGGACCGGACGGACGAACTCTGCCGTGCCGGCGCCCCAGCGCATCCGTTTCGCGATCGGCAGCGCGTCGAGCGATGCCTGCACGATCCCCGGGAGCAGCGACTCGGTGCGGGCGCTCGCCTCGGTGCCGCGGTACACGAGCCACACGCCCTTCGGCGTCTCGAGCTGCTCGAGCGCCGACACCTCGACGCCGCAGCCCTTCGCGAACGCGGTCGCCGCCTGCGTCGGCCGGCCCTCGGCGTCGTACGCGGCCTTCAGCGGCGGTCCGCGCTTCTCGATCGCGCGGTCCGGCTGCTGGTCGACGAGCCGCCGGACCCGGACCGCGAGCCGGCGCGGCGTCGCGTGGTGCTCGACCTTGCCGTGGGCGAGTCCCGCGGCGACGAGCCCCTTCGCGATGCCGTCGGCGAACGCAGCCGCCAGCGTGAGCAGGGACTTCGGCGGCAGTTCCTCGGTGCCGATCTCGACCAGGAAGTCGCGGGCGCTCATGCGAGCCCCCGCGTCGTGAGGCCCTTTTCCGGCAATGGAGGGTCGACACGGGGGACTGGCTCCGTTTCCGTCCCGGAAACGGTGCCTGTCCCCTTTTCGCCCTTCAGCATCGGGAACCCCAACGCCTCTCGCGACGCGTAATACGCCTCGGCCACCCCGCGGGCGAGCGCGCGCACGCGCAGGATGTAGCGCTGGCGCTCGGTCACCGAGATCGCCTTGCGGGCGTCGAGCAGGTTGAACGTGTGCGAGGACTTCAGCATCCGCTCGTAGGCGGGCAGCGACAGCTTCGCCTCGAGCAGCCGCTGGCACTCGCGCTCGTGCGCGTCGAACTGCCGGAACAGTTCCTCGACGTCGGCGTGCTCGAAGTTGTACTTCGACTGCTCGACCTCGTTCTGGTGGTACACGTCGCCGTACGTGACGCGCCCGAGCGGGCCGTCGGTCCACACGAGGTCGAACACGCTCTCGACGCCCTGCAGGTACATCGCGAGCCGCTCGAGGCCGTAGGTGATCTCGCCCATCACGGGCCGGCAGTCGAGCCCGCCGACCTGCTGGAAGTACGTGAACTGGGTGACTTCCATCCCGTTCAGCCAGATCTCCCAGCCGAGGCCCCAGGCGCCGAGCGTCGGCGACTCCCAGTTGTCCTCGACGAGCCGGATGTCGTGGACGGCCGGGTCGAGCCCGACCGCGCGCAGCGACCCGAGGTACAGCTCGATGATGTCCGGCGGCGAGGGCTTCAGCACCACCTGGTACTGGTAGTAGTGCTGCAGCCGGAACGGGTTGTCGCCATAGCGGCCGTCGGTCGGCCGGCGGGACGGCTGGACGTAGGCGGCGCTCCAGGGCTCGGGCCCGAGCGCGCGCAGGAAGGTCGCGGTGTGGAACGTGCCGGCCCCCATCTCCATGTCGTAGGGCTGCAGGATCACGCAGCCGCGTTCCGCCCAGTAGCGCTGCAGCGTGAGCAGCAGGTCCTGGAACGTGCGCGGGAGCGGCGGGGCCTTCTTGGGCATCGGGAATCCGGGGTCGGGGTCGCGGGGAGGCCGCGAAGTATAGCGAACGGCCGCCCCGGACCCCGCGCACGAAGGGCGCTTCCGTGGCAGCATCGCCCCCGGAGGACCCGCATGCAGACCGGCTTCGATCCCGTCGACCGCTTCCTCGAATCGCCCGCCTACGGCGTCGTCGGTGCTTCGCCGCGGCGTCACAAGTACGGCAACAAGGTGCTGCGTTGCTACCTGCAGAACGGCCGGCGCGCGATCCCGGTGAATCCGCGCGAGGCCGAGATCGAGGGCGTGCGCTGCGTCGCCTCGGTGCTCGACCTGCCGCCGGACGTCCGCAGCCTTTCGATCATCACGCCGCCCGCGGTGACCGAGCAGGTCGTCGAGCAGGCGATCCGTCACGGGATCGAGCACCTGTGGATGCAGCCCGGCGCCGAGAGCGAGGCGGCCGTCGAGGCGGCACGGGCGGCCGGCCTCAACGTGATCGCGGACGGCAGCTGCGTGCTCGTGGTGCTTGGGTACCGGGAGCGCTGAAGGCGGCGCCGGACCCGATTTGATAAGTCAGTGGATTTTCACAATAAAGCCTGAAATAAACCGTCAAGCAGGCTCTTATTTCATTTTGCCTGATCAATACAAAGGGTCCAGAACCCGGTGGTATCCCGATGAATGCACTGCGCCGGCTCGTTGACCGGATACCCGACGGGGCGGCCGTCCTGTTCTTCATCCAGCTCTGCTCGACGCTCGGCTTCGCGGTGCTCTACTCGACGCTGGTGCTGTACACGACCGGGCACCTCGGTTTCTCGGTCAAGCAGGCGACGGCCGTGATGGGCGTGTTCGGGGCGTTCAACTACGGGCTGCACCTGGCCGGCGGATACCTCGGCGGCCGCTTCCTGAGCAACCGCAACCTGTTCGTGGGCGGCATGGCGCTGCAGGTGCTCGGCAGCGGCACGATCGCGCTCGGTTCGACCCCGGCGCTGTACGCGGGGCTCGCGCTGTTCCTGACCGGCAGCGGCCTGAACGTCACCTGCCTGAACATGATGCTGACCCAGCGCTTCTCGCCGCTCGACCAGCGTCGCGAGGCGGCGTTCCTGTGGAACTACGCCGGGATGAACGTCGGCTTCTTCATCGGCTTCGCGGTCGCGGGCCACTACCAGCTCGTGAAGGACTACACGTCGTTGTTCCTGTTCGCGACGGTGGGCAACCTCGCCGCGATCGTCCTCTCGGCCGCGTACTGGAAGACGCTGCGGGACCGGGACACCCCGCTCGCCGAGCAGCCGCCCGCGGCGTTCCGGCGGCGGTTCGCCATCGGCATCGCCGCGCTGCTCGCGATACCGCCGCTCGTCTGGCTGATGCTGCAGCACCCCGGCGAGACGGGCTCGGCGCTGAAGGGGTTCTGCGCGCTGGTCGCCGCGTGGCTCGTGTACGTGACCGCCCGGCACCCGGACCCGGTCGAACGCAGGCACATGTGCGCGTACCTGGTCTTTGCGCTCGGGGCGCTCGTGTTCTGGTCGCTCTACCAGATGGCGCCGAGCGGACTGCAGCTCTTCGCCGTGAACAACGTGGACCTGCACGCATTCGGCATCGAGATCGCACCCCAGTGGGTGCAGAACATCAACGCGACCGTCGTCGCGCTCGGCGGACCGATGCTCGCCCACCTGTTCGCCCGCCTGCGCGAGCGCGGCTGGCGCATCGACCTGCCGCGGCAGTTCGCCGCCGCGCTGCTCCTGATGGGACTCGGCTTCCTCGCGCTGCCGGCCGGCATCGCGGTCGCCGATCCGGCCGGGCGGACGGCGTTCGTGTGGCTGTTCGCGAGCTTCGTGCTGCAGTCGATCGCGGAACTGCTGCTCTCCCCGATCGGCTACGCGATGATCGGGCGGCTCGCGCCGCGCCAGTACCAGGGAATCATGATGGGCTCGTGGATGCTCATCACCGGGCTCGCCTCGCTGTTCGCCGGCGATTTCTCCGGGATGGTCCCCGAACCCGCCGGCACGACGGCGATCGCGACGAACCCCGGGTACGCGACCCTCTTCCTCCGGCTGGGACTCGGGGCGTTCGTGTTCGGGCTCGTGCTCGTCGCGCTGATCCCGCTGCTCCGGCGCCTGATCGGCGACCCGGTCACGGTCCCGCGCCGCTGAACTGTTGCGGCTCCGCGCCGCTCGGCTAACATGGCGCGCATGTCGAGGTACGGACGACCGACCCACCGGAAGCCGAGGCCGCTGCTCGCGTTCCTCGCGCTCGTGGCGCTGGTGCTCGGCCAGTCCGCCGCCCTCGTCCATGCCCTGAAGCACGAGCCGGCCAAGGGGCCGGCCCAGCACGCGCAGGTCTGCGTCGAGTGTGCCTCGTTCGCGCCGCTCGCCGCTCCGCACGGGGGCGCGGCGGCCGCGCTGTTCGTCGCCGTCGTCGCCGGCTGGGTGTTCGTGCGCTCGGTCGACCGGTCGACGGTCGCGAGCGGCCCCGTCCTCGCATTTCGTTCCCGCGCGCCTCCCCGCTGAATCGCCGATCCGCCTGCACTGCCGGCGCCGGACGCCGGCCCGATCGCATTCATCGAGGAGATTCCCCCCATGGGAAAGATCGCCCCACACGTGTCCGCGGTGCTCGCCGCCGCGGCCCTGCTGCCGTCCGTCGCCGCGGCCGCGACGGACGCCGACGTCGAGTCGCTGCGCGCCGAGATCGCGCGCCTGAAGGCCGAGTACGCGGAACGCATCACGAAGCTCGAGGCCCAGGTCGAGCAGCTGCAGTCGAACCCGGACGTCGGGGCCACCGCCGCGGTGGACCAGCAGGTCGCGGCGGCCGGGCCGGCCGACGCGTCGCCGCCGGAGGAGTACGCTGCGCCGGCCGCGGAGCCGGCGGCCTCGGGGTCCGGCAGTGCCACGGCGTTCAACCCGGCGATCTCGCTGATCCTGTCCGGCACCTACTCGGACCTGTCCCGCAACCCCGAGGACTACGTGATCCAGGGGTTCATCCCGGCGAGTGACGAGACCGGGCCGGGCAGCCGCAGCTTCAGCCTCGGCGAGTCCGAACTCACGATCGCGGCCAGCATCGACCCTTATTTCATGGGCAACCTGACGGCCTCGATCACCGGGGACAACGAGATCGAGCTCGAGGAGGCGTGGTTCCGGACCACCGCGCTGCCCTGGGGCCTCAACGTGAAGGGCGGCCAGTTCCTTTCGAGCATCGGCTACCTGAACGACATCCACTCGCACAACTGGGACTTCACGGACCTGCCGCTCGTCTACCAGGCGTTCTTCGGCGGCCAGATGAAGGTGCAGGGTGCGCAGGCGAAGTGGATCGCGCCGCTCGACAGCGTGCTGCTCGAGTTCGGCACCGAGTCGGGCAACGGCAACTACTACCCGGGCACGACGCTGACGCGCAACGGACTGAACGGCTACAACGCGTACGTGCACCTCGGCGGCGACCTCGGCGACTCGGTCGCGTGGCGCACCGGCGTCTCCTACGTGGACCTCCACGCGACGGATCGCACGTTCGACGAGCCGAGTCCCGCGGGCGGCGACTCGACGAGCGCGTTCACCGGCGATTCGACCACGTGGATCGTCGACGGCGAGCTCAAGTGGACCCCGATCGGCGACACGAACGGCCAGTACGTGAAGCTGCAGGGCGAGTACATGCAGCGCCGCGAGGACGGGCGCCTCTCGTATCTGTACGGCGACAGCGACCTCGACGGCGGCTACGCGAGCGACCAGTCCGGCTGGTACGTGCAGGGCGTCTACCGCTTCCTGCCGCGCTGGCGCGTGGGCGCCCGCTACGACTCGCTCGACTCGGGCAACACGAAGATCGGCCTCGTGCAGGACGGCACGCTGGCGGCGGACGACTTCCCGCTGCTCCTGCCCGGTTCGCCGACGCGCACGACCCTGATGGTCGACTGGAGCCCGACCGAGTTCTCGCGGCTGCGCGCGCAGTACGCCTGGGACGACGCGGGCCCCGGGCCGACCGACGACCAGTTCTTCCTGCAGTACATCTACGCGATGGGCGCGCACGGCGCCCACAAGTTCTAGGAGACCGACGATGATTCGCAAACTGCTCGCCCTCTGCGCGACCGTCGGCCTCGCGGCCGCGATGCCCGCGCACGCGGAACTGAAGATCCTCGCCACGACCGCCGACTGGGGCTCGCTCGCGACCGAGCTCGGTGGCGACAAGGTGAACGTCTACACGGCGACGAGCGCACTGCAGGACGTCCACCAGGTGACCGCTAAGCCGAGCCTCGTCGCGCGCGCACGCACGGCCGACCTCGTCGTCGCGAACGGTGCGGACCTCGAGATCGGCTGGTTGCCGGTGCTGCTCTCGGAGTCGGGCAACACGAAGATCCAGCCCGGCACGCCCGGCTACTTCGAGGCCACGAAGTTCGTGCGGCTGCTCGACATCCCGGGGAGCGTGGACCGTTCGATGGGCGACGTGCACCCGCTCGGCAACCCGCACATCCAGCTCGACCCGCGCAACGTCGCGGTGGTGGCGAAGGCGCTCGCGGCCCGGCTCGCCGCAGTGGACCCGGCCAACGCGGCCTACTACCAGGCGCGTGGCGCGGACTTCCAGGCGCGCTGGACGCAGGCGATCGGCCGCTGGTCCGCGCAGGGCGCGAAGCTGAAGGGCGTGCCGGTCGTCGTGATCCACTCGGACCAGCGGTATCTCCTCAACTGGCTCGGGATGGTGCAGTCGGCCGCGATCGAGCCCAAGCCCGGCGTGCCGCCGAGCGCGGGCTACCTCGCCGAACTCGTCACGAAGCTCACGGACGCGAAGCCGAAGATGATCCTGCGCAACGCCTACAACGACCCGAAGGCGGCCGACTGGCTGTCCGGGAAGATCGGCGTGCCCGTCGTGATGCTGCCGTTCTCGGTCGGCGGCACGCCGGAGGCGAAGGACCTGTTCGGGCTCTTCGACGACACGCTCAACCGACTGCTGGCGGCCGCGCAATGAACGACCTGTCCGCGACCTTCTCGATCCTGTGGCCGGCGCTCGTCGCGGGCCTGCTCGTCGCCGTCTCGCACGTGCCGCTCGGGCAGCAGGTGCTCCGCCGCGGCATCGTGTTCATCGACCTCGCGATCGCGCAGGTCGCGGCGCTCGGCGTCATCGTCGCGCACACGGTCGGCTTCGAGCTGACCGGCTGGCAGACGCAGGTGGCGGCCGTCGCCGCCGCGCTGCTCGGCGCGCTGCTGATGACCTGGACCGAGCGCAAGCGGCCCGAGGTGCAGGAGGCGTTGATCGGCATCCTGTTCGTGCTGGCGTCCACGGCGCAGATCCTGCTGCTCGCGAACAACCCGCACGGCGGCGAGGAGCTGAAGGACCTGCTCGCCGGGCAGATCCTCTGGGTCTCGAACGCGCAGCTCGTGCAGGCGGCGATCGTCACCGCAGCGTTCGTCGCGGTCTGGTGGCGCTGGCACGCGCGCTTCGGCCACGTGGGCTTCTACGTCGTGTTCGCCGTGATGGTGACGACGTCGGTGCAGCTCGTCGGCGTGTACCTCGTGTTCACGACGCTGATCGTCCCGGCCGTCGCGACCTACCGTCACGCGCGGGAACGCCAGCTCGCGCTCGGCTACGGCCTGGCGTTTCTCAGCTACTTCGCCGGCCTCGCGGTCTCGGTGCTGACGGACCTGCCGTCGAGCGCGGTGATCGTGTGGGCGATGGCGGTGCTCGCCGTGATGCTGCACCTGACCGCGAAGGGCCGTCACCCGGTGGAGGTCGAGGAATCCTGAGGGCGCCGCCGCGGGCCGGGCGAGCCGGGGCCCGCCGCTCAGGTGAGGTCGCGGTACTTCGACAGGTGGCGGACGGGCTTCGACAGCGCGTCGCGCCTGAACGGATCGCCGAGCTCGCGGGTCACCATCATCTCGAGCACCGTCGTGCGGCCGTCGGCCTGCGCACGCACCGCGGCCTCGAGTGCCGGCGCGGCGTCCCCGAGGCGCGAAACCCGCACGCCTTCACAGCCGAAGGAGCGGGCAACCTCGGCCCAGCACGGGCCCTCGAGGTCGACGCCCACGAATCGCCGTGAATAGAAGTCGACGTGGTTCTTCTTCTCGGCGCCCCACTGGCCGTTGTTGAACACGACGACGGTCACACCGATCTTCTCGCGCGCGCAGGTCAGCAGTTCGTTCAGGCTGATCCCGAACGCGCCGTCGCCGACGTAGGCGATCGCCGGCCGGTCGGGGCGGGCGATCTTCGCGCCGCAGGCGACCGGGAACGCGTAGCCGCAGTTGCCGAAGCTCATTGCCGCGAACATCGATCTCGGGTGCTCGAAGCGGAGGTACGAGTTCGACACCGAGCAGATGTTGCCGATGTCCGTCGAGACCATCGCACCGGACGGCATCGCGCGCTCGAGCTCGCGCAGCATCTGCCGCGGGTGCATGTGCGGCGAGTCCTTCGCCACCTCGAGCGAGTACGGATCGCGCTCGTGGGTCCAGGCGCCGAGCTCGGCCTCCCAGGCGGCTTTCTCGGCGGCGATGCGCGCCGCGCGCTCGTCGAGGTTCTCCGCCGAGGCGACGTCGCGTCCGGTGAGCCGTCCGGCCAGCGCCGCCGCGGCGGCCTTCGCGTCGCCGTGGATCCCGACGCTGATCGGCTTCACGAGCCCGAGCATCCGCGGGTCCGCGTCGACCTGGATGATCTTCGCGCCCGCGGGCCAGTAGTCGAGCCCGTGCTGCGGCAGCGTCCCGAACGGCCCGAGACGCGTGCCGAGCGCGAGCACGACGTCGGCCTGCGAGATGAGTTTCATCGCGGCCTTCGAGCCCTGGTACCCGAGCGGTCCGCACCACAATGGGTGCGACGCCGGGAACGCGTCGTTGTGCAGGTAACTGGTGCAGACCGGCGCGCCGAGCCGCTCGGCGAGGCGCACCGCCTCGGCGGTGGCCTCGGAGAGGATGACGCCGCCGCCGGCCAGGATCACCGGGAACCGCGCCGAGGCGAGCAACGCCGCGGCCTCGTCGAGCGCGTCGTCGTCGCCCGGCCCGCGACCGATGCGCAGCGGCGCCGGGATCACCGCCTCGACGTCGCCGTAGAAGTGGTCGCGCGGGATGTTGAGCTGGGCCGGGCCCATCTCGAGCATCGCCCGGTCGAAGCAGCGCGCGGCGATCTCGGCCATCCGCTTCGGGCTCGAGACGTGGCCCTGGTACTTCGTGATCTTCGAGAAGATCGGCAGCTGCTCGGTTTCCTGGAAGCCGCCGAGGCCCATCGTCAGCGAGCCGGTCTCGGGCGTGATGAACACGACCGGCGAGTGCGCCCAGTACGCGGCGGCGATCGCCGTGACGAAGTTCGTGATGCCGGGGCCGTTCTGCGCGATGCAGACGCCGTGGCGGCCCGACGCGCGGGCATAGCCGTCGGCCATGTGCGCGGCGCCCTGCTCGTGCGCGACCGGCACGAAACGGATGCCGGCCGCCGGGAACAGGTCGAGCGCGTCCATGTACGCGGAGCCCACGATCCCGAAGACCTCGGTGACGCCGTTCGCGACCATGGTCTCGACGAGCGCCTCGGACGGCGTCATGCGCTGCGGTGTGCGCTGCACGTGGTCTCCGTGCGGGACGGGCGGAATCTGGGCCGACAGCGCCACCTGGGCGACGTTGCCGACCCGGCGATCGAGCTGGATCGCGCGGGCGGCGAGGCCGCCGGGCAGGACGGTCTGGAACTTCGCGAGCCACTTCACGCGCAGGTCGTGCATCTTCTGGTCGCGGGTGAGCTGCGCGTTCACGAACGCGAGCGAGTCGGCGTCGGTCAGCGTCGCGTAGTTCTGCGCATACGCCTCGATCACCTTCAGCTGTTCGGTGATGATCGCGTCCTGCTCCTGCTGGAACTTCTCGTACAGCGGCCAGAACTTCGCGGCCTGGTCCGCGTCGAGCGTCATGCCCTTGGCCATGATGTCGGCGCGCTTGGCCTGGAGGTCGCTCTTGAACTGGTCCATCACCTGGTCTGGCGTCATCTGCGCCTGCGAGGCGGATTGCGCGGCCGGGGCGTCCTGTGCAAAGGCGGGGGTCGCGAACGCGGCGGCCACGAGGGCGAATACGAACGTGCGCATGAAACCGGTCTCCTCGGGATTCGTGTTGTCGTTCTTGGGTGTCGTGCGCGCACCGCCGTCGCGGCGCGCCGCGATCATGTTACGCCGCGGCGGGTCAGTTCGACGAGACAGCGCCGGTCGGGGCGCCGGCGGCCGCGGCAACGTCCCCGGCCGGGACCGGCTTCCAGCTCGGGTCGGGATCGAACGACAGGATCGCGTTGGCTGCGGAGGCCGTGTCCTCGCCCAGGTCCTTCTGGTAGACGGTGCCATCCTGGCTGACGATGAACGTCTGCACGCCGCTCGTGCCGTAGTCGGCCGGCCACGCGACGAGCGCGAAGCCCTCGGTGAGCACGCCGCCCTTGAAATAGTCCCGTGCGCCGCCCGGCGCGTTCGCGCCCTGTGCATAGAGCATCCGGTAGTAGTAACCGTGGTAGGGCGTGGGCCCCGTGTCGCTGCGGCGATAGCCTTCCTCGGCCGCCTTCGCGACGAACGGGCCGGCGGGGCTCGCCGGTTCGCTGTCGGCCGTCGGCCAGTACAGGCCGTTCTGCGTGCCCTCGTCGCTGATGAGCTTCAGCGCGTAGATCCCGGCCGGGTCGCCGTCGTGGCCCTGCGACGCGTAGTCCTTCTGTGCGCCGACGAAACCCCGGCACACTGCGATCGCGCCGAGCTCGTTGTGACCGATGCGCCGGTAGATGAGCTCGTCCGCGCCCGCATTGCCGTCGAGGTGCCACTTGCCCTTGTGCTCGACCACCGGGATCGGGAACGGCCAGTCGTTCTCGCCGATCACGAGTACCTGCGTCCCGTCGCCCTGCGCCTCGAGCGAGTGCTTCGCGGCGTACGCGGCCAGGAAGCGCTGGCGGTCGGACTGGTCCTGCACCGGGTCGCCGGACGACAGCAGGCCGTCGATGTCGGGCCCGAGCAGCTTCGCGAGCGCCGCCTGGTCGTTCTTCTCCAGCGCGTCGACGAATGCGTCGACCGCCGCCTGCGGCGTGTCGAAGCGCGCGTGCCGATCTGACTTGCCGCCGCCGCAACCGGCGACCAGCAGGAACGCGCAGGCGAGGGCGGCGAGTCGGTGGCGGATGTGCATGGCTCTCATGGTCTGCTCCTAGCGCTGCTTGCCCTGGCCGCCCTTCTTGCCGCCGCCGCCCTTGCTGTGGGCACCCTGCGGCATGCTCTGCCGGCCGCGCTGGCTCGCCTGGCGGTCCGACGCGCCGCGGTCGGCGCCACCCATCGCGCTGTCGCGGCCGCCGCGGTTCTGCTGCTGCTGCGGCTGGCGGCTGCGATCCTGCGTCTGGTACTGCGAACGGTCCTGGGTCTGCGGCTTCGCGCGATCCTGCGTCTGGGGCCGCGTGCTCGCGACGTCGCGCCGGTCCTGCGGCTGGGCGCCGTTCGTCGGGGACGGCTGCGGACGAGCCCCGCCGCCGTCGCCGTTGTAGCCGCGGTCGCCGCCGCGGTTCGGCTGGCCGTACTTCGACGGCTGCGTCGACGGCGACGGCCGGTCGGCACCCTGGTACGCGACCTTGTTGCCCTTGCCAGGCGCATCGCGGGTCGAGGCGATCGATCCGGGGCCCTTTGCATCTCGCGTCGCGCCCGGTCCGTTCAGGTCGCGGGTCGACGCCACGGAGCCCGGTCCCTTCGCATCACGGGCCGCGGCATTGCCCGCGTACCCGCCGCCACCGTACGAGCCCTGGACCTTCGGCTGCGGGCGCTCGGCCGGTGGGCGGCTCGTGCCGGCGTAGGTCTTCTTTCCCTTCCAGTCCTGCGCCGACGCCTCGCGCGTGGAGGGCCGCTGCACGTCGGCGGGCATCGGCCGCGGCGCGCGCTTCTGCAGGTCCGTCAGGTCGTTGCGGTTCGGGCGCGCGGCCGTGATCGGGCTCGAGACCGGGCGCGCCTGGTTGTAGGGCGTCGGCACCGCCGGCGGCTTGCCGTTCCAGCGGTTCCAGTAATTGTTCCCGCCGGTGTTGATGTAGATGTTGCCGTTGTTCACGTACTTGTTGCCGTAGCCGGGCGGCGGGTAGTAGCCGTGGCTCGGGTACCAGCCGTTGCCATAGGCCGGGCGGTACGCATACGGCGGGTAGTACGGCATCGAGCCGTAACCGTAGTTCGGGTAGTAGTACTTGTTCTTGTAGTGGTCGTCGTCGTCGAACAGCTCGTTGACGAGGATGCCCGCGCCGAATGCGAGCAGGCCCGTCGTCACGAGCGCCGCCGTGCTGTGACCGGTTTCCGTCGTCGTCGTGGTCGTCGTCGCCGGCACGACGGTCGTCGTCGCCGGCGGCGGCGAGTAGACCGCGACCGGGTCGTACTGCGGCACGTAGACCTGCCCGTTCGACGCCGGCTTCAGCACGACGATGTCCTTGCCGTCCTGCTCTTCGTTCACGACCTGCATCTGCGGCGAGGACTTCAGGTTGCCGACCGACTGCGCCTGCTGGCGCAGGCGCTGCACCGCGTCGAGCACGCCGGCCTGGTCGGCCTTGAACGCCTCGCCGAGCTGCGTCGTCCAGTCCATCTCGCGGCACATCATGTCGACGACGTCCGGGAACTGGACGAGCGCGCGCACCGGGGCCGTGAATCCCGCCTCCTTCGCCGCGCGATCGAGCGCGTCACCCTTGAGCGACTCGTTCTGCAGCAGCCAGTTGCCCGCGTCGAGCACCTCCTGCGGATTCGTCGAGGCGATCAGCACCTGCGAGAGGATCGGGTCCGGGTAGAGCGCGACCGGCGCGAGCAGTTCCTCGAGCGCTTCCGGGGTCCACGACGCCGGCGTCGCCGGCGTGCCCGCAGTCGCGGCCGGAGCGGCCGCTTCGGGCGCGGCCGGAGCGGCCGCTGGGGGCGTGGTTGGTGCGGCGGCATCGCCGGCCGGCGGCGGCGTCTTCGATCCACAGCCCGCGGTCAGCGCGGCCATTCCGAACAGCACAGCGATGCGGAGCGCGACCGCCCGCTCGTGACGAGTACCCATGGCCATCCCCTTCCCGGTGGAACGCTCGAGCAGCGTTTGACTGGCTAGTCTCGGCAGTTCCGGTTCACGGGGCAAGACGGCGTCGATGCGTCGGCCGATCCGGGCGCTGGCCGGCAATTCCATCTGACTCGCACAATAATGGTGCGCAATTACTCATTGACGCACCATAAAAGGGCTTTATATAGCCTGAACAGGCCTGGATGCCGCGCTGCATTACGGTTTTGCGCCACGCGGGTGCATTGGCATAGTATTCGCACATTCTGGCCACCCCAGTAAACGCACCGGGCTCGTCGCGGCGAGCGGACCCGGTCACCCCAGTTCGCTGCATCCGTGAGGAGAGCCCATGACCACCGCTGCCGACGTTCTCAAGCTGATCAAGGACAAGGAGGTCAAGTTCGTCGACCTCCGCTTCACCGACACGAAGGGCAAGGAGCAGCACGTCACCGTCCCCACCCGGATGGTCGACGAGGCCTTCTTCGAGGACGGCAAGGGCTTCGACGGCTCGTCGATCGCCGGCTGGAAGGGCATCCAGGAGTCCGACATGATCCTGATGCCGGATCCGTCGACGGCGGTCATCGACCCGTTCTACGAGGAACCGACGCTCGACCTGCGCTGTGACGTGATCGAGCCGTCGAACATGCAGGGCTACGAGCGCTGCCCGCGCTCGCTCGCGAAGCGCGCCGAGGCCTACCTGAAGTCGACCGGCATCGCGGATTCGTCGATGTGGGGCCCCGAGAACGAGTTCTTCATCTTCGACAACGTGCGCCACGGCAACTCGATGAACGGTTGCTACTACGAGGTCGACTCGCTACAGGGCGCCTGGAACACCGGGCGCGAGCTCGACGGCGGCAACCTCGGCCACCGGCCGGGCGTGAAGGGCGGCTACTTCCCGGTGCCTCCGGTCGACGCCTACCAGGACCTTCGCAGCGCGATGTGCAACGCGATGGAGGAATTGGGCCTCAAGGTCGAGGTGCACCACTCCGAGGTCGCGACCGGCGGCCAGGCCGAGATCAACGTCGCGGCGAACACGCTGGTCAAGAAGGCCGACGAGGTGCAGATCCTCAAGTACGCGATCCACAACGTCGCGGCCGCCTACGGCAAGTCGGCGACGTTCATGCCGAAGCCGCTCGTGGGCGACAACGGCAACGGCATGCACGTGAACCAGTCGCTGTCGAAGGACGGCAAGAACCTGTTCGGCGGCGACAAGTACGGCGGCCTGTCCGAGATCGCGATCTACTACATCGGCGGCATCATCAAGCACGCGAAGGCGCTGAACGCGATCTGCAACGCCTCGACGAACAGCTACAAGCGGCTCGTGCCGGGCTTCGAGGCGCCGGTGATGCTCGCGTACTCGGCGCGCAACCGTTCCGCGTCGATCCGCATCCCGCACGTGATGAACCCGAAGGCGCGGCGCATCGAGGTGCGCTTCCCGGATTCGACCGCGAACCCGTACCTGTGCTTCGCCGCGATGCTGATGGCGGGCATCGACGGCATCAAGAACAAGATCCACCCGGGCGACCCGGCCACGAAGGATCTCTACGACCTCGAGCCCGAGGAGGCGAAGAACATCCCGACCGTCTGCCACTCGCTCGACATGGCGCTCGAGGCCCTGGACAAGGACCGCGGGTTCCTGAAGGAAGGCGGCGTGTTCACGGATGACGTGATCGATGCCTACATCGGCCTCAAGATGCAGGAGGTCACGCGCCTGCGCATGTCGACGCACCCGGTGGAGCTCGATCTCTACTACAGCGTCTGAGGTCACGTCCCGCGGCGGGCGCCGGTGGTCGATCCGCCGGCGCCCGTCCCGGCAGCCTTGACGCGCGTCTCGGATTGGCGAGCGCGGCTTTGCCAGAGGTGGACCCCGGAGCTATGCTCGACCGTCATGAACAGTCGTCTGCTGCTGGTTTCGGCCTGCCTGCTCGCGTGGACGGCCCCGTCGGAGGCCGCGCAGGTGCAGCTCTGGAAGTGGACGGACGCGAATGGCGTCGTCCATTACTCGGACGTGCCCGGCCCGGGTGCCGTGCGGGTGGACGTCGCGGTGAACCAGAGCGCCCCCACCGAGGCGAGCGCGCCCGCGACCGGCGGCGGAGAGGGGTCGGGACGCGGCGAGGGCTACGTGCAGCCCTCGATCGTGCCGTACCGTTCCCTCGCGATCGATTCGCCGGCCGACCAGACGTCGTACTTCGATGCCGACTCGGTCGTGAGCGTCCAGCTGAGCGCCGACCCCGCGCTGCAGAAGGGCGACTCGCTGTACCTGTACCTCGACGGGCGGAAGGTCTCGGACTCCGGCGGAGTCACGACCTATTCGCTGTCGAGCATCCCGCGCGGCGAGCACACGCTGCAGGCGATCATCTACGACTCCGACGGCGCGGAGAAGATCCGCAGCCCGACGGTCACGATCTACATGAAGCAGCCGACCATCATTCCGCCGAACGCGGTCGGCCCGAACCTGCAGCCGAAGCCGAAGGGCGGCTGATCGCACGTGGCGCCGCCCGCCACCCCGGGGTGGCGTAGTGGCTGCGGAACCATCCTCTTTCCTGCGTCCGACCCAGGCCGAACTCTGCGGCCTGCTCGACGGCGTCTCGACGAGCGTGCTGTGGCTCGACGGTGACGGTGCGGTCGTGCACCTGAACGAGCCGGCCGAGGACCTCTTCGGGATCAGCCGCAACCAGGCGGCGGGTCGCGCGATCCGCGAACTGCTGAAGGCAAACACCGAGCTCGAGGGCATGATCGCGCGTGCGCGCGCCACGTCGGCGGCCTACTCGCGCCGCGAACTCCCGTTCGAATCCGGACCCGGCGCCGCGCCGCGCACGCTCGACGTCACGGTCACGCCGTTCGACCAGCCCGGGCGACCCGGTGGCCTCGTCGTCGAGCTCGCCGACGTCACGCAGCACCAGCGCATTCTGCGCGAGAACGCGCTGCTCACGCAGCTCGGCGGCAGCCGGGCGATGGTCCGCCAGCTCGCCCACGAGATCAAGAATCCGCTCGGCGGCCTGCGCGGCGCGGCCCAACTGCTCGAGCGCCAGCTGAAGGACCCCTCGCTGCACGAGTACACGACCGTGATCATCAGCGAGGCGGATCGGCTCGCGTCGCTCGTGGACGCGCTGCTCGGCCCCGGTCAGCCGCCGCGCAAGGAACCGGTCAACATCCACGAACTCGTGCAGCACGTCGGCCGCCTGCTCTCCGCCGAGGCGCCGACGAGCATCTCGATCGAGCGCGACTACGACCCGAGCCTCCCGCCGCTCCGCCTCGACCGCAACCAGGTGATCCAGGCGCTGCTGAACCTCGGGCGCAACGCGATCCAGGCCGTGGGCGAGCGCGGGCGCATCGTGCTGCGGACCCGGGCGCTCACGAACGCGAGCATCGGCAGCCGCCGCTACCGCGTCGTCGCGAGCATCCAGGTCGAGGACGACGGACCGGGCGTGCCCGCCGAACTCAAGGACACGGTCTTCTATCCGCTCGTCACCGGCCGCCAGGGCGGCACCGGCCTCGGGCTCGCCGTCGCGCAGGACCTCGTCGGCCGGCACGACGGGTTGATCGAGTTCGACAGCCGCCCCGGCCGCACCGTCTTCACCATCCTGATTCCCTACGAGAACCATGAACTCGGCCAAGGCGCTTGACGTCTGGCTCGTCGATGACGATGCCTCGATCCGCTGGGTGCTGGAGCGCGCGCTCCGGCAGGGTGGCATCCGCACGACCTCGTTCGAGGAGGCGGAGTCCGCGCTCGCCGCGCTCGGGCGCGAGGAGCCCGACGTACTGGTCACGGACATCCGGATGCCCGGCCGCAGCGGCCTCGACCTGCTCGAGGAGATCCGCAGCGCGCGGCCGCGGCTGCCGGTGATCGTGATGACCGCGCACTCGGACCTCGAGAGCGCCGTGGCCGCCTATCAGGGCGGGGCCTTCGAGTACCTGCCGAAGCCATTCGACATCGACCAGGCCGTCGAGCTGGTGCGCCGGGCCGCGACGCAGAGCCAGCGTTCGGCGACGAGCGCCGTCGACTCGCGCCGGATACCCGAGATGCTCGGCCACGCTCCTGCGATGCAGGAGGTGTTCCGCGCGATCGGCCGGCTGTCGCGCTCGAGCATGACCGTGCTGATCACCGGCGAGTCCGGCACCGGCAAGGAGCTGGTCGCGCGCGCGCTGCACCGGCACAGCCCGCGCGCCGCGAAGCCCTTCATCGCGTTGAACACCTCGGCGTTCACGGCGGACCTGCTCGAGTCGGAACTCTTCGGCCACGAGAAGGGCGCATTCACCGGCGCGACCGAGCTCCGGCGCGGCCGCTTCGAGCAGGCCGACGGCGGCACGCTGTTCCTCGACGAGATCGGCGACATGTCGCCGCAGCTGCAGACGCGGCTGCTGCGGGTGCTCGCGGAGGGGGAGTTCTACCGGGTCGGCGGGCAGCTCCCGGTCAAGGTGGACGTGCGCGTGATCGCGGCGACGCACCAGGACCTCGAGTCGCGCGTCCACGAGGGCCTCTTCCGCGAGGACCTGCTGCACCGGCTGAACGTGATCCGCGTCGAGGTGCCGCCGCTGCGCCAGCGCCGGGAGGACATCCCGGAACTGCTGCAGCACTACCTCGACGTCGCGGCGATGGAACTCGGCGTCGCGCCGAAGACCTTGACCGAGGACGCGCGGACCTCGCTCGTCGCGTTCGACTGGCCGGGCAACGTGCGCCAGCTCGTCAATGCCTGCCGCCGGCTCACGGTGCTCGCGGCCGGTCGCGAGATCGCGGCGGCCGACATCCCGGCCGACCTCGGCGGCGGTCGCTCGGTGCACGCCTCGTCGACGGACTGGTCGCAGTCGCTCGCGAGCTGGGCGCAGGCGCGTCTCGCCGCGGGCGGGCCGCCGCTGCTCGAGGACGCCGTGCCCGAGTTCGAGCGCACGCTGATCCGCGAGGCGCTGAAGGCCGCGCAGGGCGGGCGCCAGGACGCGGCCAAGCTGCTCGGCTGGGGCCGCAACACGCTCACGCGCAAGCTGAAGGAACTCGGGATGGAATAGCCCGCCGCGGCCTCAGTTTCCGGGCGGCGGTTCCCACAGCTCGAGCTTGTTGCCTTCCGGGTCGACGACCCAGCCGAACTTGCCGTACTCGGATTCCTCGACCTTGTCCTCGACGTGCACGCCCTCGGCGCGCAGTGCGGCGAGCAGGGCGTGCAGGTCGGCGACCCGGTAATTCACCATGAAGCTCGCGCTGCCCGGCGCGAAGTACGACGTGTCGGCGCCGAACGGGTTCCAGACCGTCGTGCCGACCCCTCCCGGATTCGCCTCCGTGACCCAGCGGAACGCGGCGCCGCCCCACTCCTCGACCGGGATCCCGAGGTGCTCGCGGTACCAGGCGGCGAGCGCCTTCGGGTCGCGTGACTTGAAGAAGATGCCGCCGATGCCGGTGACGCGCTGCATGGTCGATCCTCCCTCGTCCGTCGAGCCACGCTCCGGAGTCTACGCCGGCGCCATGGTCAGTCGAGCGCTGGCAGCGGCGAGATCTCCGCATGCGGCTCGTTTACCGTGTCGAGGAAGCTCCGGAGCGCCTCGACGTCGCCCGAGGTGTGGAACACGGTGGCCCGCCCGGCGCGCGTCGCCGGCTGTGCGACCTCGGCGAGCCGCCGCGACAGCTGCCGCGCGATCGCGGCCGAAGGTTCGACGACGGCGACGTCCGGGCCGGCGATGGCGCGGATCGCGTCCGACAGGAACGCGTAGTGAGTGCAGCCGAGCACGACAGTGTCCGCGCCCTCGTCGAGGCCCGGCCGCAGGTATTCCGTGAGCAATGACCGGAGCGCGGGCGACTCGAGGTCGCCGCGCTCGACGCGCTCGACGAGGCCCGGGCAGGCCTGCAGCACGATGCGGGCGCGGTCCCGGAACTGCTCGCACAGCCGCGCGACCGGTTCGCTGCGGATCGTGTTCGTCGTGCCGAGGACCAGCACCACCTTCGAGCGCGTCGCCTCGACCGCGGGCTTGATCGCGGGCTCCATCGCGACGATCGGGATCGCGTGCCGCTCGCGCAGCGCGCGCGCCGCGATCACGCTGACCGTGTTGCAGGCGAGCACCATCGCCTTCACGCGACGTGCGCCGAGGAAATCCGCCACCGCACGGGCACGGCCGGCGAGGAATTCCGGGGGGCGGTCACCGTACGGCGCGTGCCCGCTGTCCGCGACGTAGACGAACGACTCGTCGGGCAGCGCGACGCGCAGCGCGCGCAACACCGACACGCCGCCGACGCCCGAGTCGTAGACGCCGATCGCGCGGTCTTCGTCGCCAGGCACGCGCGGGTCCTCGTCCGCGGATCAGCGCGGCGGGATCGGCAGCACTTCCATGACTTCCACGGACTCGCCCGGGAAGATCGCGAAGTGCGGGTGGCCCTCGAACATCCGCGCGGCGTCCTCGTGGCTCGCCGCACGCACGGTCGTGTACGCCATCATCTGGTTCCGCACGTCCGCGATCCCGGCGGCCGACGCGGCTTTCGTGCGGCCGAGCGGGCCGCCGCCGTCGACGATGCGGTCCTTGTGGCGATCGACCCAGGCGTGCCAGGCCTCGACGCCGCGCGCACTGCGCGCCTGGCGTTCGGCCTCCGGCAGCGCGTTCCAGCGTTCCATCGCGGCTGCATTCCCTGAAAAAACGGCGAGGAAGGTCTTCATCCCGAGGGTCCTCCGCTCCGGGCCGGCCGGCCCGTTCCGGGGTCAGTATGGGCCTTCCACGTGGGCTTCGGGAGTCGGCTGGCACGCCCCGCGTTCCGCGATACCGACGTGTCATTCCGTCCATTCGTTGCATGCAGGGGATTTCTGCGGGATCTTTGCAGGCGTTCGTCCTGCAGCGCGCTCGGGGCATCGGGCGTGCCAGGCAATATGGGAGGGATGGATGCGTACCCGACTCCACGAGTGGCTGGATGCGGTGCTTGAAGCACCCGGTATCGGCGACCTGCGTAAACGCCGCTTCGACGCCGATTTCCGCCGCGGTCATCATGGAAATTCCTGCCGTGGCGTTTACGCGACCTATGCGCAGGCCGCTGCGGCAGCGCCGAATACGCTTCCACTGGGATATGACCACGAGAGTGCAGCCTCGATGTACCGGGACCGCCTCGACCGGGTCTACCCGAGCGACTACGCGGTGCTGCACTGGATGGAAGAGGCGTTCAAGGACGGCGCGACCCGGATATTCGATCTAGGCGGCCACGTCGGCGTCGGCTATTACGCGTACCAGAATTACCTGAAGTATCCACCGGGCCTGCAGTGGCAGCTGTTCGACATGCCCGCCGTACTCGAGTCTGCAAAGGAGCTTGCGCGGGAGCGTGACCACTTGCGCGCACTGGTGACTACCGGTCGCGTTGAGGATGCGGCCGGCGCCGACGTCCTGTTCAGCTCTGGCTGCCTCCAGTACCGGGAGGACAGTCTCCCCGAACTGCTTGGGAGGCTCTCGCCGCTGCCGCGTCGGATCATCCTCAACCTGATTCCGCTGCATCCGGAACTGGAGTTCTGGACCGTACAGTCGATTGGAACGGCGTTCTGTCCCTATCGAATCCAGCGTCGATCGACGTTCTTCCAGGGTCTGGAGCGTGTCGGCTACGAAGTCCTGGACGTTTGGGAAAATGCCGAGAAGCGATGCTTCGTAGCCTTCGAACCCGGTCACAGCTTTACCGGCTACACGGGCGCCGCACTCAAGTTGCGCTGATTCCGATTGGCCCTCCGGCCGGCCCGTTCCGGGGTCAGTATGGGCCTTCCACGAGCCTCTCGGAAATCCACCAGAGGTTGCCCCACGCGTCGCGGACACCGCCCTGGCGGTCGCCGTAGGGCATGTCCGCGACGCTCATGACCGGCTCGGCGCCCGCCGCCACGGCCCGGGCCATCGCGGCGTCCGCGTTCGCGACGTACAGGTAGTACGAGCCCGGCATCGCCGGGAACCGCGCACTTGCCTCACTCACCATCACGGTCGAGGTGCCGAGCCGCACCTGCGCGTTCGCGATGCGCACGCCGTCGAGGTGACGGAGGATCTCCTCGCCGTCGAGGCCGTGGACGAGGAACCCGAGGAAGCCCGCCGCATCCTCGACGAAGAAATACGGGGTGACGGTGTTGAATCCTGGGGGCATGCGCATCGGTGTCCTCCCGGCGGCGTCGGTGTCAGTCGGCGCCCGGACGCCGGCGCCGCGCGATGGCCGCCGCGAGCAGCGACGCGACGGCGCCCACGCAGAGCCACGCGAACCAGTCGCCGTGGCGCGTGTAGAACGTCGGACCGGGACCGGGCGGCAGACCGGCCACGAGCAGCGGGTCGGCGGGGCTCGAGTCCTCGGCGACGATGCGACCGTAGCCGTCGCTCAGCGTCACGAGGCCCTGTTGCGCAGACCGCGCGATCGAATAGCCGTTCTCGACGCCGCGCACGACCGCCATGCGACCGTGCATGCGCCCGTCCGCGACGAAGTCCCAGGCGGGCACGGCCAGGTAGCGCACCCCGAGTCGCCCGTACTCGCGCATCGTGGCCGGGAAGTCGAGGTCCTTGCAGATCGCGACGCCCCAGCGTGCGCCGGCCGCGTCGAAGGCGACGCTGCGATCACCCCGGCCGTAGCGGGACTCGAACCCGGGCACGCGGTGACGCTTCTCGTACTCCGCCGCCACGCGGCCGTCCGGCCCGATCACGACGGCAACGTTGCGCCGCGGGTTCGTGCCGATCCGGTTGAGGCCGGCGACGACGGTCACCGAATTCGCGCGCGCGGCCGCGGCCAGTTCCGACACCACGGCATCGCCGGTGTCGCCGGCGACCGCGATCGGCTTCTCGGGCAGCACGACGACCTGCGCACCCCGGTCGGCCAGCGTCGCGATCCGGGTGGCGTAGCCGTTCGCCCGCGCGACGGCCGTCGCGCGATCGGGCATGAACGCGGCGTCCGGCAGGCCCTGGTCGGCGGCGGCGAGCCCGACCGTGACGGCCGGCGAGGGCGCGGCGTCCGCGAGACGCAGCGTGCCCCAGCCGACGACTGCGAGCACGAGCGCGACGGCCGGAAGCAGCGGACGCATCGAACGATCGCGCCAGCAGAGTGCGGCCGACGCCGGCACCAGCGCGAGCACGAACGCGATGCCCCAGAGCCCGGCCACCGACGCGAGCTGCAGCACCGGCAGCACGTCCACCTGCGTGTAGGCCGAACCGAGCGCGGTCCCGTTCGGGGAGACGAGCGAGTACAGGAATTCCAGCGACGTCACAGCGGCCGCGTACGCGCAGGCCGCGGCCCACGCCGGCAACCGTGCCGCGCAGCAGCGGAGCACGAGCACGGCGAGCCCGAAGATGAGCCCGGACGGCAGCCCGAACACCGCGGCAATCGGGCCGTAGGCGCGCGTGAGGCCGAGGCCGCCGAGCAGGCCCGCGGCGAACGCGACGCAGAACGCCGTGCGCGCCCGCGCGTCGAGTGCGATGACCAGCACCGGGAGCGGTGCCACCCAGGCGAGCGGCCAGGCCGTGCCGAGCCCGGAGGAGGCGCCGAAGCCGAGCGCGGTGAGCCCGATCGCGAGCAGCGCGCGCGCGACGCCGCTCATGCCTTGCGCGCGACCCCGAGCGCTTCGCCCATCTTCTGGTGGATCAGGTTCACGGCCTTGAGCGGTCGCAGCATCACCTTGAAGTCGACGATGCGTCCCTCGTCGTTCCAGCGGATCATGTCCACGCCGTTCACCACGATCCCGTCGAGCTCGAGCTGGAACTCGAGCACGGCGTCGCGCTCGCCCGCCACCTCACGCACGTAGCGGAACGATTCACCGGAGAAGACCTGCATCGCCGCGTACAGGTACGCATAGGTGAGCTGGCGCCCGCGCTGCGGCGTGTGCACGACCGGCGAGTGGAACGTCGCATCGTCGTCGAGCAGGTTCCAGAGCGCCTTCTCGTCGCGCTCGCGGACGACGCGGTGCCATTGCTCGACGACGGGGCTGGCGCTCATGGTCACCTCGGTCTACGGATGCGGCACGCGCCGCAGGCGGTCAGCGGCGCCGGCGCGCGGTCCGGCGCGGCGGGTTCCTGACCTTGCTGTGGTCGAGCCGGTGGAACCTGCGGTTGTCGTCCGAGTCCACGATGACGATCTTCGGGTCGAGGCCCGGCAGCTCGGCGGGCTCGAGCCAGGCCTCGCCGAGCACGATGATCTTGTCGCCCGCCTGGAAGTGGCGCGCCGGCGGGCCGTTCAGCTCGATCCGGCCGCTGCCGCGGCGGGCCGCGATCACGTAGGTCTGCCAGAACGTGCCGTTCGAGACGTTCGTGATGTTCACGTACTGGTACGGGTGCAGGTCCGCGGCCTCGAGCAGCGCGCGGTCGATCGTGATCGAGCCGACGTAGTTCAGGTCCGCGCGCGTCACGGTCGCGCGGTGGATCTTCGACTTGCAGGCGCGGATCAGCATCTGGTGGCTCCCCCGGTGCCGCGCGCTCAGCAGGCGCAGGCCTCGACCTTGCGGGCCGGCCGCTCGAGCGAGCCGGTGAGCGCGCCCACCGACGCGAACCCGTTCGCGGCGAGGTAGGCGGCGATCCCGTCGTTGATCTTCGTGCACACGAGCGGGTCGTAGAAGAGCGCGGTGCCGACGCCGACCGTCGTCGCACCGGCGATCAGGAACTCGAGCGCGTCCTGCGCGCTGGTGATGCCGCCCTGGCCGATGATCGGGATCCCGAGCGGTCGCGCGACCTCGGCGACCTGCATCACCTTCAGGAGCGCGATCGGCTTGATCGCGGGGCCCGAGAGCCCGCCCTGCACGTTGCCGATCACCGGGCGCCGCGTCTTCACGTCGACCGCCATGCCCATCATCGTGTTGATGACGGAGAGGCCGTCACTGCCCGCGTCGATGCAGACGCGCGCGCTCTCGCGGATGTCCGTCTGGTTCGGGGAGAGCTTCGTGATCAGCGGCTTCTTCGTCACCGCGCGGCAGGCGGCCACGACGCGCGCCGACATCTCGGGCACGTTGCCGAACTGCACGCCGCCTTCCTTGACGTTCGGGCAGGAGATGTTGATCTCGATCGCGTCGATCGGGGAGTCGTCGAAGCGGCGCGTGACCCGCACGTACTCGTCGATCGTCGAGCCGCAGACGTTGGCGATGAAACGCGTCTCGCCGAAGTCGAGCGTCGGCAGGATCCGGTCCACGACGTGGTCGACGCCCGGGTTCTGCAGTCCGATCGCGTTCAGCATCCCCATCGGCGTCTCGTAGACGCGGTGGGCCGGGTTGCCGAGCCGCGGCTCGCCGGTCGTGCCCTTGAGCACGATCGCGCCGACGTGCTCGTTCGAGAATCCCTCGACCCGGGTGTACTCCTCGCCGAAACCGACGCACCCCGACAGCAGCACGATCGGCGATGCGAGGCGCAGGCCGCAGACGTCGACGGCCAGCGAGGCGGGCAGTGGCGGGACAGGCATGGCGGCCATTTTACGCGGAACGGCCGCCCGGCGGCCTCAGCTCGAGATGAAGCGTTCGAGGTGGCGGATCGTCTCGGCCTGGTCCTCGATGACGGCCCGCACGCAGTCGCCGATCGAGATCATGCCGACCATCCGGCCGCCGTCGACGACCGGCAGGTGGCGGATCCGGTGCTCGGTCATGAGTTCCATGCAGTGCTGCACCGTCGCGTCCGGCGCCACGGTCCTGACCGGCGAGGACATGATCTGGGACACGGCCGTCCCGGCCGAGGACCGGCCGAGCAGCACGACCTTGCGGGCGTAGTCGCGCTCCGAGACGATCCCGACCAGCTCACCGTCGCGCAGCACGGGCAGCGCGCCGACGTGCCGGTCGGCCATGATCTGGATCGCCTCGAGCACGGGATCGTCTGCGCCGATGGACCAGACGTCCGGGCCCTTGTGCGAGAGCAGCTGGCCGACGCGCATGTTGGTCTCCCCCCGGAGTGGTCGGCTGATTCTAATCCCGGGCGCGGGGGGGTGCGCCAGCCGGCGCCGCCGTCAGGCGGTCTCGGCGCGGATCGGCCGCTTCATCAGGGCCGCGAGCGCCTCCTGCACCGAGATGCCCTCGTAAAGCACCCGGTAGATCTGCTCGCAGATGGGCAGTTCGACGCCGTGGCGGGCGGCGACCGCGTGGACGGCCCGGGCGGCCAGCACGCCCTCGACGACCTGGCCGATCTCGGCCTGCGCCTGATCGAGCGTGCGGCCCGAGGCGAGCAGCATCCCGCAGCGGCGGTTGCGTGACTGGTTGTCCGTGCAGGTGAGCACCAGGTCCCCGAGCCCGGCGAGGCCGGTGAAGGTCTCGGCCTTGGCCCCGAGCGCGAGCCCGAGGCGGACCATCTCGTTCAGGCCGCGCGTGATCAGCGCGACGCGGGTGTTGGCGCCATAGCCGAGCCCGTCCGAGGCGCCGGCCCCGAGCGCCAGCACGTTCTTGACGGCCCCGCCGACCTCGACGCCCACCATGTCGCTCGAGGCGTAGGCCCGGAAGTTCTCGCCGCTGATGCCGGCGGCGAGTTCGAGCGCGTAGGCCGGGTCGCGCGAGGCGACCGTCATCGCGCTCGGCAGCCCGGCGCCTACTTCCTTCGCGAACGTCGGCCCCGAGAGCACCGCAGTCGGCACGCCGCGGCCGAGCACCTCGTCGGCCACGTCGTGCGGCAGCAGGCCGGTCGCGATCTCGAAGCCCTTGGTCGCCCAGGCGACGCGCTGCCCGGGGCGCAGCAGCGGCTTCAGGCGCGTGAGCACCTCGCGGAACGCGTGGCTCGGGACCACGATCAGCAGCTGGTCGGCCTCGGCAACCGCGCGCTCGAAGTCGTGCTCGATCTCGACCCGGTCGGGCAGTCGCACGCCCGGCAGGTAGCGGGCGTTCACCCGGTCGCGGGTCATCGCGACCAGTTCGTCGGTCTCGATGCCCCAGAGGATCGTGCGGTGGCCGGTGCGGCCGAGGTGCACGGCGAGCGCCGTGCCCCACGACCCGGAACCCAGCACCGCCACCGCGGGCTTGTGCACGGGCGTCACGGGCGCGGGGGTGTTCGCCACGCGGGCGGTGTCCTCAGTTGACCGCGGCGGGCTGCTGCGCCTGCTGGGCGGCCCGCGCGTGCAGGCCCTCGAACGTGAGGAGCGGCAGCAGGAACGGCGGGAAGCCGCCCTTGGTCACGAGCTCCGACACCGTCGAGCGCGCGAACGAGAGCAGGTAGTTCGGCGCGGCGATCGTGAGCACGTTGCCCACGTCGGTCGCGGAGAGGTTGCGGATCGTGAAGGCGCCGGCCTGCTGCAGCTCGAGCAGCCACACGACCTTGTCGCCGAACTTCGCCTCGAGGTTCACCTGCAGCACGACCTCGTGCAGGTCCTGCCCGATCGCCGAGGCGCGCGTCGCGAGGTTCAGGTTGACCGAAGGGGCGCCCTCGGCCGACTGCATGAACGGCCCGTTCGGCGCCTCGAACGAGACGTCCTTGATGTAGATGGCCTGCGGATTCACGAACGGCGCGTTCGGATCGACGGCCGGGGCTTGGGAGTTGGGCTCGGTCATGGTCTGGTCCTGTGGAATAGCCTGTGTGGATCGGTATCCCGGGCCGTCAGGCGCGGCCGAGGATCGCGTCGAGTTCGCCGGAGCGGTCGAGCGCGTAGAGTTCGTCGAATCCGCCCACGTGGCGGTCGCCGATGAAGATCTGCGGGACGGTGCGGCGCCCGTTGCTGCGGGCGAGCATGCGCTCCCGTTCGGCCGGGTCCTCGTCGACCTTGACCTCTCGGAACGCGATGCCCTTGCGCTCGAGCAGCGCGCGCGCCCGGACGCAGTAGCCGCACCAGGCGGTGGAGTACATCACGACGTCGCCGGCACTCATCGCGCTCACCGGCCTTTCACGAGCGGCAGGTTCTCGGTGCGCCAGGCGCCGAGGCCGCCGCGCAGGTTCAGCACGTTCGTGAAACCCTGCGCCTTGAGCACGCGGGCGGCGGCGCCGGAGCGGGCGCCGGATTCGCAGCACACGATGACCGGCTTGTCGCGGTACTTCTTCAGGCTCTCGCCGGCCCCGGCGACCTGGTCCTGCGGCAGGTGCCGGGCGTCGATCACGTGGCCGGACTCGAACTCCTCGCGGGACCGGACGTCGACGAGCAGCGCGCCCTGGTTCATGAGCCGCACGGCGTCGATCGGGCCCACCGAGGTGCCGCCGCCGCGGGCGCGGCTCATCTCGTAGGCCAGCACGGCCAGCGCGAGCACGACGGTGCCCCCGACGAGGAACGGGTGCCGGGCAGCGTATTCGAGGAGTCGGTCCATGGTCCGGGTGGCTAAAAAGGGTCGCGGATTATAGCAGCCCCGCTAGACTTGCCGGCTGGAACCGGCCGCCTGGCCCCCCTAACAGCATGATTCCACGGCAGATCCCCACTCCGCCCCGTACGGCCCGCCCGGTCGCCGCCCTGTTCGGGGCGCTGGCGCTGCTCGTCGGCCCGTGGGCGCCGGCCGCGCAGAAGCAGCCGACGCCGGCCCAGAAGGAGGCGGAGCTGCGGAAGGTCAATGCCCGGATCGAGAAGATCCAGCAGTCCGTCAACGACGACATCGAGCAGCGTGACCGGCTGAGCGCGGAGCTGCGCAGCGCCGAGCTCGGCGTGCAGGCGGCCCGCAAGACCCTCGACGAGGTGCGGGCGCAGCGGCTCGCGACCGAGGCCCGGCTGCGCGAACTCGAGGCGGAGGCGGCGAGGCTCGATGCTCAGCTAGCGGCCGAGCGCGACGCGCTCGCGGGCGAACTGCGGGCCGCCTACGTGAACGGCCGCGAGGAGGAGCTCAAGCTGCTGCTCAACCAGGAGGACCCGGCGACGTTCGGGCGGATGCTCCAGTACTACGGGTACTTCGGCCGTGCGCGGGCGGAACGGATCACCGGGATCCGGGACAAGCTCGAGCAGCTCGCGGTCGTGCGCGGGAAGATCGCGGCCGAGCGCGACCGGCTTGCGGCCCTGGAGGCGGACCAGCAGAAGCAGGTCGCGGCGCTGCGCGGCGCCCAGGACAAGCGCACGCGCGCGGTCGCCGCGATCGACGGCGAGATCCGTTCGCAGCGGGGCGAGATCACGCGGCTCAAGTCACAGGCGGCCGCGCTCGAGAAGCTGATCGCCGACCTGCGCCGGGCGCTCGAGTCGGGCCCGGTCGCGAAGGAGGCCCCGTTCGAGCCGCTGCGCGGACGGCTGCCGTGGCCGGTCAGCGACGGCCGCGTGCTCGCGCGCTTCGGCCAGCCCCGGGCCGGCGGATCGCTCAAGTGGCAGGGCATGCTGATCGGGACCCAGCGGGGCGCCCGCGTGCGGGCGCCGTTCGCCGGGCGCGTCGTCTACGCGGACTGGCTGCCGGGCATGGGACTCATGGTGGTGCTCGACCACGGTGGTGGCTACCTGAGCCTTTACGGCCACAACGAGGAACTGTTCCGGAAGGTCGGTGATCCGGTCGCGGCCGGCGACGTGATCGGCGCCGTCGGGGACACCGGGGGACACGACGAGCCGGCGCTCTACTTCGAGGTCCGCCGGGGGCGCCAGCCGGTGAACCCGGAAACCTGGCTGCAGAAGCGCTGAGGCGCCCCGCAGGGCCCGCCGGCGGCCGGCGGGCCGCCGAAACTGTGGCCCGCGTCGCGGATTCGGGGCGGCGGCTCCGGGACGATGCCGTCCTGGGAAACAGTCGCAACGGATCGCATGAACAAGCCCCCGCAGACGCTCGAGTCCTGGTCCGACGTTCCGTCGCCGGTCGGCGCGACGTCGCTCGACCCGTACGGCCAGCTGATCCGGATGCTGATGCCCCGGGCGCTGTCGATCACGATCTGCGACCGCACCGGCCTGCCGATCTGGCTGAGCGACGGCATCGACTCCACGGACCTGCAGCAGTACGTCCACGAGGCGCTCTCGGACCCGGCGTACGAGGCGTCCCGCGGCGACGCCTGGACCGAGTCGCTCGACAACGAGCGGGTGATCCACGTGTTCCTGCTGCGTGATCCGGGCGGCGCGCTGCTCGGGTGCGTCGGCATCGTCTGCAGTGAGTCGGGCACCGCCGCCGCCGCGCGCTCGGCGACACTCGTGCAGGGGCTGCTGCGGCCCGCGCTCGAGTGCCTGCAGCGCGAGCTCGCCTCGCAGTCGAACATCGTCGAGCTGCAGCGCAGCCTCCTGAACCGCGACCTCGACCTCGAGCTGCTGCTGCGTGGTGGCGGCTGCGCGACCGCGAGCGAGTCGCCCGACGATTTCGCGCAGATCGTCCAGGGTTGCGTCGACCACCTCGGCTGCACGGTGGGCGCACTGATCATCCCGGACAAGAACATCGCCGTCTGCCGCACGGGGGCCGGGACGCCGGTGCGCACCGGCGCCGAGACGCTGACCCGTGCCCACCGACCGCTGCTCGCGTGGACACAGCTGCATCGCCAGGTCATGGTCGCGAACGCCCCGGTCGAGGATGGAAGCACCGGCGGCCTCTCCGGCAAGGTCCTGTCCTGCCCGGTCATGCACGGCGCGCAGCGCGTGCTCGGGCTGCTCGCGATGTTCCGCTCGGCCGAGGCGCCGGATTTCGGGCTGCGAGAGGTCCGGCTCGTCGAACTGCTTGCGCGACGCGTCGCCTACGTGACGCTGAACGCCTACGACCCGAACACGGGCCTGCTCACGCGGCCGGCCTTCGAGAAGCGCGCGCTCGCGACGCTGACGCCCGAGGCGATGCGCAACCCGAACAGCGTCGTCTACCTCGACATCGACCGGATGCACGTGGTGAACGAGAACCACGGCATGCACGTCGGCGACGAGATCATCGTGCGCGTCGCCGAGGTGATCCGCCAGAGCCTCGCGCCCCGCTCGCTCGCGGCCCGCATTTCGGGCGACCGGTTCGCGCTGCTGCTGCCCGGCACGACGCTCGATGCCGCGCAGGAAGCCGCGGCAGGCCTGTGCGAGCGCATCGCGGGCATGGGATTCCTGGCCGCCGGCCAGCCGGTCGAGATCACGGCCAGCCTCGGGGTCGCCCCGGTCGGCGAGGGCGAGCACCCGCTGCCGCACGCGCTCGCGGCCGCCGAAGTGGCCTGCAAGGCCGCGAAGGACCGCGGTCGCGGCCGTGTCGAGCGCTACGAGGACAGCGACCACAGCATCATCCGCCGCTACACGGACGTGACGCTCGTCGGCGCGCTGCGCAGCGCGCTCGCCGAGGGCCGCTTCCGGCTCGACGCGCAGCCGATCGTGCCGCTGAACGGCCCGTCGACGGGCCCGAAGTACGAACTCCTGCTCCGGATGCTCGACGAGCGCGGGGAGTCGGTTGCGCCGGACAAGTTCCTCTCGGCGGCCGAGCGCTACCAGCTCGCTCCGTCGGTCGATCGCTGGGTCGTGCAGCACGTGCTGCGCGCGCTCGATCCGGTGGCCCGGCAGCTCGCCGGCTTCGGCGCCTCGTTCGCGGTGAACATCTCGGGCCAGTCGCTCGGCGACCAGGAGTTCGCGGACTTCCTGCAGTTCGAGCTGCGCTCGAGTGGTATCGCCCCGTCGCTGCTTTCGTTCGAGCTGACCGAGACGGCGGCCGTCGCGAACATCGTCCGCGCCGAGACGCTGATCCGCCGGCTCCGCGACCTCGGGTTCGGCGTCGCGCTGGACGACTTCGGCCGGGGGCTCAGTTCGCTCACGTACCTGAAGGCGCTGCCGGTCACGACGCTGAAGGTGGACGGCAGCCTGGTCCGCGACGTCGCGGGCGACGACCGCTCGCAGGCGATGCTGAGCGCGATCGTGCGGCTCGCGCAGGCCATCGGCCTCGAGACGGTCGCGGAATGCGTCGAAAGCAACGAGATCCTGCTCATCACCCGCAATCTCGGCGTCGGGTTCGGGCAGGGATTCTCGATCGGGCGGCCCGTGCCGCTCGATCGCGTGCTCACGGGACTGGTCGGGGCTAGAATCGAGCCCGGACTCCCCGTGGCACGCTCTGCTTGAACCGACGAACGCACACGATCGTCTCCTTCCTCGTCGGCGCCCTGGTCGGCGCCGGGCTCATGTGGCTGCGCGCGCCGGGGACCGACCGGGCGGCCGCGGTGCCGCCGGCGCGGCCGCCGGCCGTCGACGACCACGCGCTCCTCGACGAGGTGGCGGAGCACGTGCGCCGCGAATACGTCGAGCCGGTGTCGAACGACCGGCTCGAGCAGGCCGCCGTCGTCGGCATGGTTGCGAGCCTGGACCCGCATTCGTCCTTCCTGGATGCCGCCGCCTACGACGAAATGCGCGTGAGCACCGGCGGCACCTACACGGGCGTCGGCATCGAGGTCGCGCAGCGGGACGACGGCCGCATCGTCGTGGTCGCCCCGATCGAGGAGTCCCCGGCCGACGTTGCAGGCGTGCACGCCGGTGACGTGCTCGTGTCGGTCGATGGCCGCCGCGTCGCGGGCTCAGGCATCGACGAAGCCATCGCCAGGATGCGCGGCGTCGCCGGGACCCACGTCGTCGTCACCGTCGCCCGCGAGGGCGAGGCGACGCCACTCAGCTTCGACCTCGAGCGCTCCGAGGTGCACGTGCACACGGTGCGCGCCGAGCGCCTGCCCGGTGGCTACGGCTACGTGCGGGTGAGCCACTTCAGCGACTCGACGCCCGGCGACTTCAATGCGGCGGTCCTCGGCCTGCAGCGTGCCCCGAACGCCGCGCCGCTGCGCGGGCTGGTGCTCGACCTGCGCGAGAACCCGGGTGGCGTGCTCGAGTCCGCGGTGAGCGTCGCGGACAGCTTCCTCGATTCGGGCCTCATCGTGCGTGCCGACGGTCGTACGCCGGACGCGCGCTTCGAGATGTCGGCGACGCCGGGCGACCTGCTCGACGGCGCGCCGGTCGTCGTGCTCGTGGACGGCGGCTCGGCGTCCGGCGCCGAGATCGTCGCGGGCGCGCTGCGCGACCACCGGCGCGCGACGCTGATGGGCGAGCGCACCTACGGCAAGGGCTCCGTGCAGACGGTCATGCCGCTGCGCGACGGCGAGGCGCTCAAGCTCACGACCTCCCGCTACTACACGCCCAGCGGGCGATCGATACAGGCGCGCGGGCTCGAGCCCGACGTGCGCGTGCCCGCACCCGAGGGCCCGGTGCGGCGCGACTACGGCCGCGATGCGGCCGCCGACCCGGAAGTGAAGCTCGCGCTGCAGTACCTTCGCGACCGCAACCTGTCCGGCACCCACGTCGCGTTCGCCGAGCGCCAGTGAACGGGGGCCGCGTGCCGCGCGTGCTGGTCCCGCTCGCCGAAGGCTTCGAGGAGATCGAGGCGGTCACGATCGTCGACCTGCTGCGCCGCGCCGGCATCGAGGTGCACACGGCGTCGCTCGCCGCGCGCCGCGTCACCGGCTCGCACGGGATCGCCGTCGAGGCGGACCGGTTGCTCGAGGGTGCCGACCCGGCCGACTACGAGATGATCGTGCTTCCCGGCGGGATGCCGGGGGCAGACCACCTGAAGCACGATGCGCGGGTGATCCGGCTGCTGCAGGCGTTCTCGGCCGCCGGGCGCTGGGTGGCGGCGATCTGCGCGGCCCCGGGCGTGCTCGCGCACGCCGGGCTGCTCGACGGGCGCACCGCGACGAGCTACCCCGGGTTCCTCGACGAGGCGTCCGCGCGCGGCCTCCACAGGAGCGAGTCGCCGGTCGTCGTGGACGGCCGCGTCATCACGTCGCGCGGTCCCGGCACGGCGATCGACTTCGGCCTGGAACTGATCGCGCGACTCGCCGGGCGCGAGGCTGCCGAGGCGGTCGGCGGGCGCCTGGAGCGCACCGCGGGCTGAGGCGTTCCGTCAGCCGAGGCTGCGCAGCGCGCCGATGATCGCGCCGACGAGCAGCACGAGCGTCGGCAGCACGCTCATCCCGAAGCCGGCGCCGCGCGACGCCGGGTCGCGCACGTACTCCCGCAGGTAAACGATGCGGCCGATCAGGAACACGGCGCCGATCGCCGCGCCCCACACCGGGTTCACGAACAGGCCGAAGAACCACAGCGACGGCACGAACACCACGAGCTGCTCCATCGTGTTGTAGTGCACGCGGAACCACCGCTCGAACACCTCGTGGCCGGTCGTGGCCGGGGCCTTGACCCCGTACTGGCCCCGTGCGCGCCCGACGAGTATCCCGAAGGCGACGAATTCGGCGAGTGCGAGCAGGATGACGAGCGCGACGAGCTGCATGGTGGAGGCCCCCCTGGATTGGTGAGCCGGGAGGATTCCATTACCATGCGGGCAGCGTCAACGGCCGCGGCCGGAACCCGCGCGGAGCAAGCCACGATGACCGGATTCTTCCTGCGTGCGGCACTGTCCGCACTCGGACTGTGGATCGCCAGCGAGATCTTCCAGGGACTGCACTTCGACTCGGTGTCGAAGCTCATCGTCTCGGCGGTGCTGCTCGGCGTCGTGAACGCCTTCGTCCGGCCGCTCGCGTTCATCCTGACGCTGCCACTCACGGTGCTGACGCTCGGCTTCTTCCTGCTCGTGCTGAACGCCGCGATGGTGGGGCTCGTCGCCTGGATGGTGCCCGGATTCGAGGTTTCGGGCTTCTGGACCGCGGTCGGCACGGCGCTGATCGTGAGTCTCGTGTCCTGGGCCGCCTCGAGCGCGATCGGCGGAAACGGCCGGATCGAGATCTACCGCGGGCGCGGCTGATGGACTTCAACACCGCCTGGATGATGGTGGTCCTCTCGGCGCTGCTCGCGGTGCTCGGGCTCGAGCGCCTGCTGCGGCAACGGTCGTGGCAATGGCTCACCGGGTCGGCCGCATTCGCGCGCTCGATGCTGCCGCTCGCGCTGCTGATCTTCAGCGGGCGCGCGTTCGCGTACGAGCCGATGCGGGTCCCGAGTGGCTCGATGACGCCGACGCTGCTCACCGGCGACTACATCCTCGTCGACAAGCACGCCTATGGCCTGCGCAACCCGTTCGGCAACGGGCGCCTCGCGGGCAGCGGCGTTCCCGCGCCCGGCGACGTCGTGGTGTTCCGGTACCCGGGCGATCGCTCCCAGCGGTACGTGAAGCGCGTGGTCGGCGTGCCCGGGGACGTCGTCGAGGTGCGCGACGGCTGGGTGCTGCTGAACGGGCGCCGCCTCGACGCGGCACCGGTCGGCCCGTTCCTCGACACCGGGTCGCCCGGCGGGCCGGTGCTGCGACTCGAGTATGGCGAGCAGCTTGCCGGCCATTCCCACCCGGTGCTGCGGTGCGTGAACGCCTGCCGGCCCGGCGTCGACGGCCGCTGGACGGTGCCGCCCGGCCGGTATTTCGTCATGGGCGACAACCGGGACAACAGCGCCGACAGCCGCTACTGGGGCTACGTCAGCGACGCCGATCTCGTCGGGCGCGTCGAGCGCGTCTGGTTCCACCTGAAGACGTTCGGGCCGGATCGCGGCCTCCGGCCGGAGCGCATCGGGGCGCCGGTCGGCTGAAGCGTCGACCCGGCCGACGCGCCCGCGCTCACATCACGAGCACGACGCCGGCCAGGATCACGGCCATCCCGATGACCTGCGTCGGCTCGAGCACCTCGCCCAGCACGGCCCAGCCGAGCACGGCGGCGATCGCCGGATTGACGTACGCGAACGTGCCGACACGATCGGCCGGCGAGTGCTTCAGCAGCCAGGTGTACGCGGTGTACGCGACGGCCGAGCCGAACACGGCGAGGTAGCCCATCGCGAGCAGGCCGCCCGGCTCCCAGCGCCACTCGGGCAACTGGCCGGCCGCGGCGCCGGCGACGAAGAGCCAGGCACCGCCGAGCGACATCATCACCGCGTTGAACGCGACCGGGCCGGCCGCGAGCGACACGTTCCGGTACAGCACGGTGCCGACGGCCCACGACAGGCTTCCGTAGAGCACGAGTGCCTGCCACAGGAAGTGGCCGCTCGGCGCCGACTCGCGCGGCCACACGAGCAGTGCGACGCCCGCGAGCCCGAGCAGCAGCCCGACGATCGCCCGCGGCGTGAGCCGGTGGCCGCGGGGTCCGAGCGCGCCGAGCCACGCGATCCAGATCGCCGACCCGGCCGAGAGCAGCGCGCCTTCGTTCGACGGAATGTGCTTCAGCGCGATCGTGCTGACGCCGTTGCTGCCCGTGATCATGAGCAGCGAGAACGCGACCATGTACTTCCACTCGCGCTTCGTGGCCGGGAATCGCTCCTTGAGCACGAGCGCCACCGCGGTGAGCAGCGCGCCGGCGAGCACGAACCGTCCGGCCGAGAAGAGCAGCGGCGGCAACCCCTGCACGCCGAGCCGGATCGCGAGGAACGTCGAGCCCCAGATCAGGTAGATCGCCGCGTAGGCCGCGACGATCCTGAGCCGCGGGGGCGGGGCGCCGGGCGTTGCGCTCACGCCCGGCGGATGCCCGTCCGGTACAGCCACAGCGCCAGCCCGCCGACCACCGCGAGCCCGAGCGCACGCCCGGACTGCAGCGACGCCGGCAGCGCGAGCACGTCAGAGCTGCCGGTGACGACGATCGGGATCGCGATCAGGATGCCCATCAGCGACTCGCCCGTGATGAGTCCCGCGGCGAACAGGATGCCGTTCTGCTTCGCGCGCTCGGCCTCTGGGCCCTCGCCGCGGATGCCGAGCCGTCGTTCGACGAGCCACGCGATCAGGCCGCCCGCGAAGATCGGCACCGACAGCTCGAGTGGAAGGTAGATGCCGACTGCGACCGCGAGCACCGGCGCGTGGAACGGCGCATTGCGCGCCTTGAGCACCTGGTCGACGACGATGATCGCGACGCCGATCAACGCGCCGATGCCGATCATGCCCCACGGCAGGTGGCCGCCGAAGATGCCCTTGGCCACCGAGGCCATCAGCGTCGCCTGCGGTGCCGCGAGCGCGGCCGGGTGCTCGACCGTGCGTTCGCCGATGCCGTAGGCCTTGAGCAGCAGGTTGAGCACGGGCGCCATCACGAGCGCGCAGCTCGCCGCGCCGATCGCGAGCATCACCTGCTGCCGCCAGGGCGTCGCGCCGACGAGCTGGCCCGCCTTGAGGTCCTGCAGGTTGTCACCGCCGATGCAGGCGGCGCAGCACACGACCGACCCGATCATGATCGCGGCCACCGGGCCGAGTTCGGCCCCGCGGCCCATCAGCGCGACGAGCAGCAGAGACGCGAACAGGATCGTGCAGATCGTGATGCCTGAGACCGGGTTGTTCGACGAGCCCACGAGTCCGGCCATGTAGGCCGACACCGACGTGAACACGAACCCGGCGACGATCATGATCACCGTCATCACGAGGCTCACGCCCAGGTTCTGCACGATCGCCTGGTAGAGGATCGCGAGCGGCACCGTGAAGAGCACGAGCCCGACCAGGATCGCCTTCATCGGCAGGTCCTGCTCCGTGTGCGAGAGCGCCTTCGCGGCGCCGGCGCGCGTCGCGGCGAGCCCGCTGCGGATGCCCGAGGCGAGCGAGCTGCGGATCGAGATGAGCGCCCAGACGCCGCCGACCAGCATCGCGCCGACGCCGAGGTAGCGCACCTGCGCCGACCAGATGCCGTAGGCGACGTCCTCGGCCGAGGCGCCGGCGAGCCGCTGCGCGAGCTCGGCGTTGTCGGCCAGGAAGTGCGCCGCGTAGACCGGGATCGCGACGTTCCAGGAGATCATGCCGCCGATCAGCGCCAGTGCGCCGATGTTGAGCCCGACGATGTAACCCACGCCGAGCAGGGCGGGCGAGAGGTTCGTGCCGAAGTAGGCGAGCCAGTGGCCGGCCCAGCCACTCGCGGCGGCCGTGTCCGGGATCAGCTTGAGGCCGCTCGCCGCGGCGAGCTTGGCGAATCCGCCGCCGAGCGCCGAGAGCCCGAGGATCTTCACGCCCTGCGCCGGGTTGTCGCCCGCCTTGAGCACCTCGGCCGCCGCGACGCCCTCCGGGAACTTGAGACCCTGCTCGACGATCAGCGAGCGGCGCAGCGGCACCGAGAAGAACACGCCGAGGATGCCGCCGAGCCCGGCGATCGCGAGCACCCAACCGTAGCGGAAGTCGGTCCAGTGCCCGAGGATCACGAGCGCCGGCACCGTGAAGATCACGCCCGAGGCGATCGACGAGCCGGCCGAGGCGCCGGTCTGCACGATGTTGTTCTCGAGGATCGTGCTGCCGCCGAGTGCGCGCAGCACCGCCATCGAGACGACCGCCGCCGGGATCGCCGAGGCGATCGTGAGCCCAGCGAAGAGCCCGAGGTAGGTGTTCGCGGCGGCGAGCGCCATCGCGAGGACGATCGCGAGCGCGATCGCGCGGAACGTGAGCTGGGGCTGTACCGCGGTCGCGTTCATGCCGTCGTCTCCCCCGGGGCCGGCCCGGACGTCACCAGCCGCACTTCTGGCCCTTGTTCTGCTCCTCGAGCCACGCGGCGAGCGGCGCGAAGTAGTCGAGGATCGCCGACGCGTCCATCTGGCGCGTGCCGGTGAGCTCGTAGAGCGTGTCCTGCCACGGCTGGCTCGCGCCCTTCGAGAGCATCGCGGCGAACTTCTTCCCCGCTTCCTTGTTGCCGTAGATCGAGCACTGGTCGAGCGGGCCCTTGTAGCCCGCCGCCTCGCACAGCGCCTTCTGGAACTGGAACTGCAGGATGAACGAAAGGAAATAGCGCGTGTAGGGCGTGTTGCCCGGCACGTGGTACTTGGCGCCCGGGTCGAAGTCGGCCTCGCTGCGCGCGACGGCCGGGGCGACGCCCTGGTACTTCTCGCGCAGCGCCCACCACGAGGCGTTGTACTGGTCCGGCTGGATCTCGCCCGAGAACACCTTCCAGCGCCACTCGTCGATCACCTTGCCGAACGGCAGGAACGCGATCTTCTGCAGCGCGAGCTTCATCTGTGCGTTCAGCTCGGCCTCCCGACTCGGCTTCGAGGCCGGCACGAGGCCGATCTTCGCGAGGTAGGCAGGCGTCATCGACAGCGTGATCGTGTCGCCGATCGCCTCGTGGAAGCCGTCGTGGGCGCCGCCCTGGAACATGAACGGCTGGTTCTTGTACCAGAGGTCGTAATAGACGTGGCCCATCTCGTGGTAGATGGTCGTCAGGCTGTCGTAGTCGGGCTCGATGCACATCTTGATGCGCACGTCCTCGTACGCATCCATCTGCCAGGCGCTCGCGTGGCAGACGACGTCGCGGTCGCGCGGCTTCACGAGCATCGAGCGTTCCCAGAACGTCTTCGGCAGCGGCGGGAAGCCGATCGAGCCATAGAAATCCTCGGCGGACTTCGTCATCCGGATCGCGTCGTAGCCCTGCGCCTTGAGCGCCGCGTCCACGTCGAGGTTCGACGCACCCGGGTACGGCGCGAGCAGGTCGTAGATCGCGTCCCACTGCTGCGCCCACATGTTGCCGAGCAGGTGGGCCGGGATCGGCTTGCCGGCCGGCACCTTGTCCGCGCCGTACTTCTGCGCGAGCTTCGTCCGCGTGTAGCAGTGCAGCTGCTTGTAGAGCGGCTGCACCTGGTTCCACAGGCGCTCGGCCTCCTTCGAGAAGTCGTCGGCCGGCATGTCGTAACCCGAGCGCCACATCGCGCCGAGGTCCTTGTAGCCGAGCTCACGCGCGCCTTCGTTCGCGAGCGCGACGTAGCGCACGTAGTCCTGCCGGATCGGGCGGGCGGCCTCGTGCCAGCCCTGCCAGGCGTCGAGCAGCTGGTCGTAGTCGCGGCTCGTGGCGAGCACGGCCTTGAGCTCCGTCTCGTCGCGGCAGCCGTCGGCGCCCGGCTTGCAGTACTTGGCCGCGCCGTACTTCGCCTCCATCCCGGCCAGCACCGCCGCGAGCTCCGCGCGCTTCTGCGGGTCGTCCGGCGCGGGGGCCGGGAGGCCGAGCTTGAGCAGGCTGATCGCCCGCTTCGAGGCGGGGCTCATCGGCTGGCCTTCGTAGGTCTTCGCCTCGGCCACCAGCCGGCTGAACGACCCGAGCAGCCGTTCATTGGCCTTGGCGGTCAGGAACTGCGTGTCGACCGTGATGTAGGTGGCCTGCGTCCAGCCGGCCGCGTTGACCTCGAACGACAGGTCGGCGAGCTGCTTGTTCAGGCTCACGACGAAGTCGTCGGCGGGCGTCGCGGCGGCGATGCCGGCCGGCAGCGTCGTGATCGCGGTGGCGGCGGCGCCGGCCAGGAGGACGCGGCGGAGCGTGCTTGTGGGCATGGTGACCTCGATGTCTGCTCGTGGGGCCGGACCGCCGCGCGCACGCGGCGGTCCGCGGTTGGTTCAGCCCTGCTTCACGTCCTCGGCGCCGTGCATCCAGCGCACGAGCGTCCCGGACACCATCCACAGCACCACGGCGAACACGAACAGCGTGATCGCGAGGCCGCCGAAGATCGTGAGTTCGCCGAGGCTTTCGGCATAGGAGCCGATGAAGCCGGCGAGCAGGTTCGCGACGAAGTTGATCAGGAACCAGACGCCCATCATCAGCGAGGCGAGCCGGAGCGGCGCGAGCTTCGTGACCATCGACAGGCCCACCGGCGAGATGCAGAGTTCGCCCATCGTGTGGAACAGGTACGCGAGCACCAGCCACCACATGCTGGCCTTGATGCCGGTGTTCGACTCGAGCGCCGCGGCCACCATGAACAGGAAGCCGATGCCCGTCAGCACGAGCCCGAACACCATCTTGCGCGGCGTCGGCGGGTTGCGGCCCGAGCGGCCGAGCGAGACCCACATGGCCGTGAAGAGCGGGCCGAGCAGCACGATGAAGAGCGGATTGACCGACTGGAACCACCCGGCAGGCACCTCGAACGCGCCGACCATACGGTCGGTCTTGTCCGACGCGTACAGGTTCATCAGGCCGCCGGCCTGCTCGAACGCGGCCCAGAACAGCACGATGAACACGAACAGCATGAAGATCACTCGCAGGCGGTCGCGCTCGTCGTCCGTGAGCGGCTCGTGCGCGCCGCCGCTGCGCGCGAGCGCGAGGCGCGCCGACGGCGTCTTGCCGATGTCGGCGAGGTAGCGATTCGCGAACGCGAGCTGGACGATCACCGAGAGGATCATCCCGACGCCGGCGGCCGCATAGCCGTAGCTCCATCCGTAAGCCGGGTTCTCGCCGAGCGTCGAGCACACGAACGGGGCGATCAGCGCGCCCGAGTTGATGCCCATGTAGAAGATCGTGAACGCGCCGTCGCGCCGGGCGTCGCCCTGCTCGTAGAGGTCGCCGACCATCGTCGAGATGTTCGGCTTGAAGAAACCGTTGCCGACCACGAGCAGCGCGAGGCCGATGTAGAAGAGCTGCAGGTTGCCCGGGATCGCCGAGGCCAGCGTGAACTGGCCGGCCGCCATGACCAGGCCGCCGATGATGATGCTCTTGCGCTGGCCGAGGTAGTTGTCGGCGAGCCAGCCGCCGATCAGCGGCGTGAAGTACACGAAGCCCGTGAACCAGCCATAGAGCTTGAGCGCGTCGGACTGCGACCAGCCGAAGCCCGGATTCGCGGACTCGACGCCGGCCACCAGCGACAGCACGAGCAGCGCCCGCATGCCGTAGTAGCTGACGCGCTCCCACATCTCGGTGGCGAACAGCAGGTACAGGCCCTTGGGGTGGCCGAGCCAGGTCTCCCGCGTGACGGCGGGCAGCGTCGAACTGGACATGGGTTTTTGCTTCTATTTCAGGTGTTTGCGCGGGTCCGCGCGAGGCCCGCAAGTCTCGGCCATTTCGCGGTGCAAGAGCAAGGAGAAAAGAGCCCTTCAGCCCTGCGGTCGAGCGGCCTCGTGCGCGGCCTTGTCCACGGCGCGCCGCCGGACCAGGTACTGCGCGAGCAGGATCCCGAATTCGAACAGCGCCCACATCGGCAGCGCCATGAAGCACTGGGATACGGCGTCGGGCGGCGTGAGGATCGCGGCCACGATGAAGATGCCGATGATCACGTAGCCACGCTGAGCCCTCATGGTCTCGACCTTGACGAGACCGGTCGCGACCAGCAGCACGACCGCGACGGGCACCTCGAACGCGACGCCGAACGCGAAGAAGAGCAGCAGCACGAAGTCGAGGTAGCTCGACATGTCGGCCATCAGCTGCACGCCCTGCGGCGTCGTCGAGGTCAGGAACGCGAACATCAGCGGGAAGACGACGAAGTACGCGAACGCGACGCCGACGTAGAACAACACGATGCTCGACACGAGCAGCGGCAGTGCGAAGCGGCGCTCATGCCGGTAGAGGCCGGGCGCGATGAAGGCCCAGACCTGGTAGAGCACGTAGGGCATCGCGAGGAACAGCGCCGCGATCAGCGCCAGCTTCAGCGGCGCCATGAACGGTGCGACGACGCTGGTCGCGATCAGCGACGTGCCGGCCGGGAGCTTCTCGATCAGCGGGTGCGCCACGAGCGTGAAGAGCTGCTGCGAATACCAGAGCAGCGGCAGCGACACGAGGCCGACGGCGACGACCGAGCGCAGCAGGCGGTCGCGGAGCTCGAGCAGGTGCGAGATCAGCGTGCCTTCGGCGAGTTTCTCCGGCTCAGGCGGCGGGCTTGCGCTCATCGGTCGCATCCGCCGCGGCGGCAGCCGCGGGCGCGGGTTCGGTGGCCGGCGCAGGGTCCGCGGCGGCCGCTGTCGCCGGCTGCGCCGCTGGTGGTGCCGCCGGCTGCGGGAACGGCGGCGGCGTGTGGGCGGTGGCTGCGGTCGCCGGCTGCTCGGCGAGCGGGTCGAAGTGCACTTCCTGCTCGAGCTGGGTGCGCAGCTGCCGGACCACGGCGCGTGCACGACCCGCCCATCGTCCGACATCGGCGGCGAGCTTCGGGAGCCGCGCCGGCCCGAGCACGAGGAGCGCGATCCCGAAGATCAGCAGGATCTCGGTGAACCCGACCTCGAACATCGGCGTCAGGTGTTGGTCTTGCTGTCGGTCTTCGAGGCGGTGCCGGCGCCGAACTCGGCATCACCGGACGACTTGTCCGTGAGCTGCCGCGTCTGTGCCTCGTCGCCCTCGTTCATGGACTTCTTGAAGTTGTGCACGGCGGCACCGAGGTCGGAGCCGACGTTGCGCAGCTTCTTGGCGCCGAATATCACCAGCGCAATCAACAGGATGATGATCAGTTCGCGAAAGCCGATACCCATGGCAGGACTCCGGGCCCATCTGGGCGGGCGCCCATCATACGCGAACCGGACTCAGTCCCCGGTTGCGGGGGATACGTGTATCCAGAACGTGACCGGTCCGTCGTTCACGAGGCCGACGTGCATGTGCGCGCCGAAGCGGCCGGTCTCGACCCGCGGCCCGAGCCGGGCCCGGGCCCGTTCGACCGTGAGGTCGAACAGCCGGCGGCCGAGCTCCGGCGGCGCGGCCCGCGTGAAGCTCGGGCGCATCCCACGGCTCGTGTCGGCGGCCAGCGTGAACTGCGGGACCAGCAGCAGGCCGCCGCCCGTGTCCGTGAGGCTCAGGTTCATCCGGCCCGCCCCATCGTCGAACACCCGGTAACCCGCCAGCCGCTCGGCCATCCGGTCGGCCTGTGCGTCGGTGTCGCCAGGCTCGACCGCCAACAGTGCGAGGAGGCCGTCGCCAATGGATCCCACCTGTACGCCAGAAACAGTGACGCGGGCTTCAGTGACGCGCTGTATGAGACTTATCAAGTCGAAATATACCCTTGGAATCCCACCAGCTTCGGAAAAATAGTCATTACCGTATCAGGACCGCAGGGAAGCACTGAAAAAATAGCCAAGTGGGGAACAATGTGCTTTAAATGGCAGTATCAGCAGAAAGGTGGGAAAATCGTCCGATCAATTACGCAAATTAGTTCGCTGAAAGTGATTTGGCTTTTTCGGCTGCTTCCTGCGCCTGGGGGTTCTTGCCCCGAGCCTTCAATGAGTCGGCGATCAACTGCCAGGCCTGCGACTGTGTCCGGTCGTCGCCGACGGCCATGGCCAGTGCCTTGCGACCCATCGCCTCGGCCTGGGCGTAGTTGCGCTGGTCCATCCGGAGTCGGCCCATCTCGATCCACAGCAGCGGGTTGTTCGGCTCGATCCGGAGCGCGCGCTCGAGCGTCACGGTCGCGCCGGGCAGGTCGCCCTTCCGGCGCTGCGCCTGCGCCTGGGATACCAGCGCCTTGCTCGCCGGGCTCAGCGTGGCGGCCGGCGCTTTCGGGCGCTCCTTGGGCAGAGGCGTCGGCGTCGGCGCGGTGATCTCGGGCTCGCCGCTCGAAGGTGGCACGATTTCCGGCTGCGCCGACACCACCGGGCCCGCCCCGGTGCTGTGCGGCGCCGGGTGCGAGGGTGCGCGCGGCTCGGGGCTGCTCGACTGGAACGTCGAGCAACCCGACGCGACGAGCGCGAAACCGGCAATCAGCAGTGCGTGGCGCAGCATGGCCGGCGATTGTCCGGCCCCCGGGCGCGACAGATCAAGGCGCCGGTGGCAGGTCTTCGGCCGGCGTCGCGCCGTCCGCGGGGATTTCGCTCCCGGGCGATGCTGCGCCCGGCGCCGGATCGGCCATTCCGGGCGGGCAGGCCGCATCCGGCGGGATCAGCGTGCCGACACGGAACGGCAGGTTCAGTGCGGCGCCGTCGCAGGCGGGCGAGGTCTCGAGCCCCGAGTAGTAGTCGACCCAGCGGTTCTCGACCGATTCCGGCATCAGCGGCTCGAACGACGTCGTCGTGATCGACGCCATGAGCCGCGCCCAGACCGGGAGCGCGCCCGTGGTGCCGGTGAGTCCGGTCTTGCCGTTGTCGTCGTGACCCACCCAGACGACGATCAGGTGGCCGCCCGAGAAGCCGGCGAACCAGCTGTCGCGGTAGTCGTTCGAGGTGCCGGTCTTGCCCGCGACGACGAGGCCCGGCGGCAGCGTGTTGCGCGCGGGCTGACCGGTGCCGCGCTGCATCACCTCGATCAGCATCCGGTCGAGCATGTACACGGCGTCCGCCGGTGCGGCCTCGGCGACCTCGAGCTGCGGCGCCTTGAGCTGCTTGCCCGACTCGGACATCACGGCACGCACCGCCCGCAGCGGTGACCGGAAGCCGCCGTTCGCGAGCGTGTTGTAGACCTGCGAGACCTGGAACGGGCTCAGGTTCGTCGCGCCGAGAAGCATCGACGGGAAAGCCTCCGGGGCCCGGTCGAGGCCGAGCTGCACGAACGTGCGCGCGACCTTCTCGAGCCCGACCTCCATCCCGAGGTTCACCGTGGGCAGGTTGAGTGACTGCGTGAGCGCCCGCACGGCCGTGATGTCGCCGCGGATCAGCTTGTCGTAGTTCGACGGCCGCCAGGTCTGGCCGTTCGGGAGCTTGAGCTCGACCGGCGTGTCGTGGACGATCGAGGCCGGCGTGTAGTGGCCCGTCTCGAACGCGGAGAGGTAGACGAGTGGCTTCGCGAGCGATCCGATCGGGCGTGTCGCGTCGAGCGCGCGATTGAAGCCGCTGAACGAGGCGCGCCGCCCGCCGACGATCGCCACGACCTCGCCGGTCTGCGGCGTCGTGACGACGATGACGCCCTCGAGCCCGTGGGAGACCGCGCGCTTTGACGCGTCCTGGCGGGCGAGCTCCGCATCGAGCGAGGCCTCGGCCTTCTCCTGGAGCAGCGGGTCCAGCGTGCTGAACACGACGAGGCCCGCCTGCGTGAGCTCGTCCTCCTTGTAGTCCGCCCGGAGCTGGCGACGCACCAGGTCGAGGAACGCCGGGAAGAACACCGCGCTCTTGCTGCCGGCCTTCGCCACGCCGAGCGGCGTCTTCGCGGCCTTCGCCGCCTCGTCCTCGGTGATCACGTCCTGGTCGGCGAGCACCTTGAGCACCAGGTTGCGCCGTTCGAGCGCCCGCTCCGGGTGGCGGCGCGGGTCGTAGTAGGAGGGTCCCCGGACGATCGCGACCATCGTCGCGATCTCGGGCAGGTCGAGCTCGGCGAGCGGCTTGCCGAAATAGAACTGGCTCGCCAGCCCGAAGCCGTGGATCGCGCGGCCGCCATCCTGCCCGAGGTAAATCTCGTTGATGTAGGCGTTCATGATGTCCGCCTTCCCGAACCTCGATTCGAGGATGAAGGCCATCACCGCCTCCTCGCCCTTGCGCCCGAGCGTGCGCCGGCTGTCGAGGAAGTAGCTCTTGACGAGCTGCTGCGTGAGCGTGCTGCCGCCCTGCTCGACCTGGCCGGCGCGCACGTTCACCGCGAGCGCCCGCAGGATCGCGAGCGGGTTCACGCCGTGGTGCGTGTCGAACTTGCGGTCCTCGACGGCCTTCAGGGCCGCCGGCAGCAACGGCGGCACCTCGGCCGGCGAGACCACGATCCGGTCCTCGCCGTGGATCGGAAAGATGCTGCCGATCAGCAGCGGGTCGAGCCGGTAGACCGGGACGTCGCGGCCAGCGCCGTCCCGGAGCGACGTCACCGTCCCGCCCGAGAAGCCGAGTGCGAGGAGCCGCGCCGGCTGCATCTCGTCGGAGAACCGGAACGCGCGCACGTAGACGTCGATCCGCTCGCCGCGCCGCCGGTACTGCCCGGGGCGATCGATCTTCGACTGCTCGAGGTAGCCGAGCCGCTCGAGTTCCTCGGCCATCCTCGCCGCCGTGATCGCCTGGCCCACGTAGAGCTCGATCGGCTGCGCATAGACGCGGGCCGGCAGCGTCCAGCGGCGGCCCTCGAACTGCCGGGTCACGCGGTGGTCGAGCACCGCGACGAACACGACGACCGCGACGAACGCGACCAGCGCGCCGATCGCGAGCACGCGCCGCAGCCTGCGGCGCGTGGCGGTCGAGAGCTTCTTCTTCTTCGCCATCACTTGCGCCAGAACGAGGGCGTGAGCAGCACGAGGAAGCTGAAGATCTCGAGGCGGCCGAGCAGCATCGCCAGCGAACAGACCCAGGTCTGGAGGTCCGTCAGGATCTGGTAGTTGTCGGCCGGCCCGACGAGGCCGAGGCCCGGGCCCGCGTTGTTGATGCAGGCGATCACGGCCGAAAACGCGCTCACGAAGTCGAGTCCGCTCGCGAGCAGCGCGAACGTGAGCACGACGACGGTCCCGAAGTAGAGCACGACGAACGCGAGCACGGCGAACACGATCTGGTTCTGCACGACCTGGCCCGCGATCTTCACCGGCCGCACGGCCTGCGGGTGGACGAGCAGCCAGAGCTCACGGGCGGCCTGGCGGAACAGCACCAGCGTCCGGAACATCTTGATGCCGCCGCCGGTCGACCCGGTGTTCGCGCAGTAGCACGACAGCATCAGGATCCACATCGGCGCGAACATCGGCCAAACCGCATAGTCCTGGCTCACGAACCCGCAGTCCGTCGCGATCGACACCAGGTTGAACGACACGTGCCGCAACGTCGTCCAGAAGCTCTCGTACACGCCGTCGTGCCAGACGTAGAGAGTGACGCCGAGGATGCTGAGCCCGATCACGACCAGCATCGCCTTCGCCTCGGTGTCGGTCGCATAGGTGCGCAGGCTCTTCTGCTGCCAGGCGACGAAGTGGCGGGCGAAGTTCATCGCGGCGATCAGCATGAACACCGTGAGTACGAGTTCGATCGGCACCGAGTTGTAGTAGCCGACGCTCGCGTCGTGGGTCGAGAACCCGCCGAGTGCGAGCGCCGCGAACGAGTGACAGACCGCGTCGAACCAGTCCATCCCGGCGACCTTCAGCGACAGGATGCAGGCGACCGTGATCAGGAAGTAGATCACCCACAGCGCCTTCGCGGTCTGCGTGATCCGCGGCGTGAGCTTCTCGTTCTTGATCGGACCCGGCGTCTCGGCCTTGTAGAGCTGCATGCCGCCGACGCCGAGCAGCGGGAGGATCGCCACGACGAGGACGATGATCCCCATGCCGCCGTACCAGTTGAGCGCGTGGCGCCACAGGTTGATCGAGGGCGGCAGGTTGTCGATGCCCACGAGCACGGTCGCGCCGGTCGTCGAGAGCCCCGACATCGTCTCGAAGAACGCGTCCGTGAACGTGAGCCCCGGCAGCGCCATCAGGAGGGGCACCGTCGCGATCGCCGACATCAGCGTCCACGCGAGGCTCACGAGCAGGAACCCGTCGCGGGAGCGCAGCTCCCGGCGCCGCTTGCGGGTCGCCCAGGCCAGCACGGCGCCCGAGGCGAGGCAGGCGAGCGCCGCGACGACGAAGTCCGTGACGAGCCCGTCGCCGTAGATCAGCGAGGTCGCGATCGGCATCGCGTAGGTGATGCTGAACAGCATCAGCATCGAGCCGAGGACGTTGGCGACCGCGAACATCGGGTCAGGACTGGAACAGCCGCTCGACCTGCTCGACGTGGCGCTTGTCCGCGACGAACAGGATCACGTGGTCGCCGGTCTCCACGACCGTGTCGTGGTGGGCCATGATCACCTCGTCGCCGCGCACCAGCGTGATGATCCGGGCACCTTCGGGCAGCCGGATGTCCTCGACCGCTCGTCCGACGACGGCGCCGCCCCGAGCGCCGTGCGCGACGGTTTCCATCGCCTCGGCGGTCCCGCGGCGCAGCGAGTGCACCATCACGACGTCGCCGCGCCGGACGTAGGCGAGCAGCGAGCCGATCGTGACGGTCTGCGGCGAGATCGCCACGTCGATCGGGCCCGCCTGCATCAGTTCCGCGTACGCCGGCCGCGTGATCAGCGCCATCACCCGGTGCGCGCCGAGGCGCTTCGCGAGCAGCGCCGAGAGGATGTTGGCTTCCTCCGAGTTCGTCAGTGCACAGAACACGTCCGCGCTGTCGATGTTTTCCTCGACCAGCAGTTCCTCGTCGGCCGCGTCGCCGCCGAGCACGATCGTGTTGCGGAGCTTCTCGGAGATCAGCCGGGCGCGCGCGGAGTCGCGCTCGATCACCTTGACCTGGTGGTTGTCCTCCTCGAGCTTCTGCGCGAGGCGCAGCCCGATGTTGCCGCCGCCGGCGATCACGACGCGCTTCACCGGGTCCTCGACCTTGCGGATCTCCGCCATCACGTTCCGGATGTCCTGCGTGGCCGCGATGAAGAACACCTCGTCGTTGTGCTCGATGACGGTGTCGCCCTCGGGATCGATGCTCTGCCCGCCGCGGTAGATCGCCGCGACGCGCGCGTCCACCTGCGGGATGTGCTGGCGGATCGCGCGGATCGGCTGGCCGACCAGCAGCCCGCCCTTCACGGCGCGCAGCCCGACGAGCCGGACGCGCGAGTCGGCGAAGTCCACCACCTGCAGCGCGCCGGGGTAGCGCACCAGCCGCTCGATGTACGCGGTGACCGCCTCCTCGGGGCTCAGGTACATGTCGACCGCGAAGCCCGAGAGCTGGTCGGGGACCTTCTCCTCGGTCGAGACGAAGATCTCGGGTCGCCGCGTGAACGACTGCGAGCGGATCCGGGCGATCTTCGTGCGCGTGCCGAACAGCGTCCAGGCGACCTGGCAGGCGACCATGTTCGTCTCGTCGCTGTTCGTGAGCGCGACGATCATGTCGGCGTCGGAGGCGCCGGCGAGCTCGAGCGTGGCAGGGCTCGCGGCGTTGCCCTGCACGGTGCGGATGTCGATGCGGTCCTGGAGGTCGCGCAGCAACTCGCCGTCGGTGTCGACCACCGTGACGTCGTTGGCTTCCTCGCGCGCGAGGTGCTGGGCGGCGGTGCGTCCGACCTGCCCGGCACCGAGGATGATGATCTTCACTGCGGCATTCTAGCCCTAGACGACTTCGAGGTTGGCATAGCCCGCGACCAGCCACTTGGTGCCCTGGCGCTCGAAGTTGACCTGGACCCGGGCGTTGGCGCCCTGGCCCTCGAGGTTGAGCACGACCCCGTCGCCGAACTTCTGGTGACGGACCCGCTGCCCGAGCTTGAGCCCCCCGGGGCTTTCGTCGGCCCAGCGCTCCCGACGGGGGGGCGCGGCCGGCGCGCCGCCGCCGCCCCAGGACGGCCGGGACGGGGCGTAGGACGGGCGCGACACCTGCACCCGCGGCCGGACCTCCTCGACCAGCTCGGCCGGGATCTCGGCGATGAAGCGGGAAGGGGCCCCGTAGCTGTCCACGCCGTGCATCCGGCGCTGCTCGGCGTAGGTCAGGTACAGCTGGCGCATCGCGCGGGTCGTGCCGACGTAGCAGAGGCGGCGTTCCTCCTCGAGGCCCTGCACGTCCGCGATCGAGCGCTGGTGCGGGAAGAGCCCGTCCTCGAGCCCGCACAGGAACACGACCGGGAACTCGAGGCCCTTGGCCGTGTGCAGCGTCATCATCTGCACGCAGTCCTCCCAGGCCTCGGCCTGGCCCTCGCCGGACTCGAGCACCGCGTGCGAGAGGAATGCCTGGAGCGGCGGCAGGTCGCCGTCCTCGGGCTCGAAGCCGCGGGCGGCGCTCACGAGCTCCTCGAGGTTCTCGAGACGGGCCTCGCCCTTGTCGGCCTTCTCTTTCTGGTAGTGGCCGGCGAGCCCGCTCGCCTGGATCACGTGGTCCACCTGCTCGTGGAGCGGCAGCCCGCGCGTGTCCGCGTCGAGCTTCTCGACGAGCTCGAGGAAGGCCCGGAGCGCCGCGGTCGCGCGCGCGCCGAGCTCCTGCTCGACGGCCGCGCAGGACGCCCACAGCGAGACCGAGTGCGCTTTCGCGTGGGTGCGCAGCACCTCGAGCGTGCGCGCGCCGATCCCGCGGGTCGGCAGGTTCACGACCCGCTCGAACGAGGCGTCGTCGTCGCGGTTCGAGATGAGCCGCAGGTAGGCGAGCGCGTCCTTGATCTCCTGCCGCTCGAAGAAACGCAGGCCGCCGTACACCCGGTAGGGGATCCGGGCGGCGAGCAGGTACTCCTCGAACACGCGCGACTGGGCGTTCGAGCGGTACAGGATCGCGTTGTCCCGCCGCTGGCCGCCCCGGGCGACCCAGTCGCGGATCCGGTTCACGACGAACTCGGCCTCGTCGCGCTCGTTGTAGCCGCGGTAGAGCCGGATCGGCTCGCCCTTGCCGCCGTCCGTCCAGAGCTTCTTGCCGATCCGGCCGCCGTTGTTCGCGATGATCGCATTGGCGGCCGAGAGGATGTTGCCGGTCGAGCGGTAGTTCTGCTCGAGCTTGAACACCTGCACGCCGACGAAGTCGCGCTTGAACTGCTGCAGGTTCTCCACCCGCGCGCCGCGCCAGCGATAGATGGACTGGTCGTCATCGCCGACGACGAACGGGATGCTGGTCGCGCCGGTGAGCGCCTTCATCCACGCGTACTGGATCGTGTTCGTGTCCTGGAACTCGTCGACGAGCACGTGGCCGAAGCGCGCGCGGTAGTGGTCCACGAGGCCCGGGACGTCCTTCCAGAGCTCGTAGCTGCGGAGCAGCAGTTCCGCGAAGTCCACGACGCCGTTGCGGCGGCAGGCGTCCTCGTAGGCCTCGTAGAGCCGGATCATCTGCCGGCGGGTCGGGTCGCCGTCGTCCTTCAGGTGCTTCGGGCGCAGGCCCTCGTCCTTCTGGGCGTTGATGAACCAGGTCACCTCGCGGGGCACCCAGCGCGCCTCGTCGAGGCCGGCGCCCCGGATGATCCGCTTCACGAGCCGCTGCTGGTCCTCGGCGTCCAGGATCGAGAAGCCCTGCGGCAGCCCGGCCTCGCGCCAGTGCATCCGGAGCAGCCGGTGCGCGATGCCGTGGAACGTGCCGATCCACAGTGGGGCCGAGGGCAGCTCGAGCTGCTGCTCGATGCGCGCCCGCATCTCCCCGGCGGCCTTGTTCGTGAACGTGACCGCGAGGATCCCGTGCGGCGAGACGCCCTCGACCTGCACCAGCCAGGCGACCCGGTGCGTGAGCACGCGCGTCTTGCCGCTGCCCGCGCCGGCCAGCACGAGCGTCGGGGCGAGCGGCGCCGTCACCGCGTGGCGCTGCGCGTCGTTCAGCGGGTCGAGGAGGCTGGAGACGTCCATGGGAGGGCGCGGATTCTAGGGGACATTCTCGGTTTCCGCGATCCCAATGAAGATGGGGACATTCTCGATTTCCACGGACGGCTGTCCCCGGGGACCGGCATTCGCATCGTGGAAATCGAGAATGTCCCCTGTACACTCCGGCCTCCGGTCCAGGGGAGAGAACGATGAAGACCTTCCGCGCGATGCTGGCGCTCGCCGCCCTGTTCGTCGCCGCGTCCGTCCAGGCCGCGCCCCAGGACGCCGCCTGGGACGCCCACGTCGGCAAGTTCCTGCAGGCCACGTTCGAGGCCAACCCGAGTTTCGCCGTGTACGCGGGCCTCCACCAGTACGACGGCCGGTTGCCGGACTTCTCCCCGGCCGGCATTGCGCACGAGACCGCCCGCCTGCAGGCCGCCCGGACGGCGACCATGCTGTTCGCGCCCGACCAGCTCGACGCCGACCGCCGGATCGAGCGCGAGTACCTGCTCTCGGTGATCGACAAGTCGCTCTTCTGGATGGTCGAGGCCCGCTGGCCGCAGCGGAACCCCGCCTGGTACTTCGACGCGATCGACCCCGAGATCTACCTGAGCAAGCCCTACGCACCGCTCGAGGTCCGCATCAAGGCGTTCACCGCCTACCTGAATGCGCTCCCGGCCGCGATCGACGGCATCCGCGCCAACCTGCAGACACCACTCGCGGCGCCGATCATCGACTACGGCGTCAACGCGTTCGGCGGCTACGCCGAGTTCTTCGCGAAGGACGCCGCCGCCGTCTACAAGGACGTGAAGGACCCGGCGCTGCAGGCAAACCTCCAGGCCGCGCTCAAGCGCGCCGCGGCCTCGACCCGCGGGCTCGCCGAATGGCTCGAGTCCCAGCGCGCCACCGCGACGCAGGACTACGCGCTCGGGCCAAAGCTCTTCTCGCGGATGCTCGCCGCCACCGAGCAGGTGGATGTCCCGCTCGACCGGCTCGAGGCGGTCGGCCGCGCGGACATGGAGCGCAACCTGAAGGCGCTCCGTGAGGCCTGCGCCCGGTTCGCGCCCGGCGCGTCGCTCAAGGACTGCGTCGGCCGGGTGGCCGCCCGAAAGCCGAAGGACGGCCCGGTCGCTGAGGCGCGCCGCCAGCTGCCGGAACTCCGGGCGTTCATCGTGAAGCACGACCTCGTGACGATCCCGGGCACCGAGGAGGCCCGGGTCGAGCTCGCGCCGCCCTACAACGCCCAGAATTTCGCCTACATCAACACGCCGGGGCCGTACGAGAAAGGCCTGCCGGCCGTCTACTACATCGCGCCGCCGGACCCGCGCTGGTCGAAGGAAGAGCAGGAGAAGTACGTCCCGGGCGTCGACGACCTGCTGTTCACGTCCGTGCACGAGGTGTGGCCCGGCCACTTCCTTCAGTTCCTGCACTCGAACCGCAGCAAGTCGCGGATCGGCCAGCTGTTCGTCGGCTACGCCTACGCCGAGGGCTGGGCGCACTACACCGAGGAGATGATGTGGGATGCGGGGCTCGACGCGGGCCGGCCCGAGGCCCACATCGGCCAGATCACGCAGGCGCTGAAGCGCGATGCACGCTACCTCTCGGCGATCGGGCTGCACACGCGCGGGATGACCGTGCAGGAATCCGAGCGCATGTTCCTCGAGAGCGCGTTTCTCGACCCGGGCAACGCGCGTCAGCAGGCGCTGCGTGGCACGTACGACCCGGCGTACCTGAACTACACGCTCGGCAAGCTGATGATCATGAAGACCCGCGACGACTGGACCGCGACCCGCGGCGGCCGCAAGGCGTGGAAGGCGTTCCACGACCAGTTCCTGTCGTACGGCGGTCCGCCGCTGCCGATGGTACGCAGGCTGATGCTCGGCGACTCGGCCGGCCCGCCGCTGTAGGTCGGGCCGGCGGCGCTCACCGCCAGCGCGCGACGACGAAGCCGGCGATCAGCGCGATCACGACGTCCACCCAGCTGTAGACGGGCGCCGCGAGCCCGAGCTGCAGCAGGCACAGGATCGCGACGAACAGCACCGTCACGCCCGCGGCGACGTGCGGCAGGAGGCCGGCGCCCGCGAGCAACCAGGCAAGCGCGAGGTAGCCGAACCCCTTGGCGGCCAGGTCCGCCGGCGGCGGCGGGTTGCGGCTGATGAACTCGGCGAGCGCGGGCAGGTCGACGTCCGCCGGGCCGCCGTGGACCATCGCCGGCGCGAGCGCGGTCCACGCGAGCCAGGTCCCGAGCACGGCGGCAACCAGCATCGAGCGGGTGGCATCGCCGAGCCGGGACAGCAGCACGAGCACCGGAAGCAGCAGCGCGATCGCGGCGAGCTCGGCGGCGACGAGCGTGTGGTCGATCACGACGGTGCGGCCGACCAGCACGACGGCGATCACGACCAGGAACGCGTCCACGGCGCGCTGCTTGCGCGCGAGCGCGAACACGGCCTGCGCGACGACCAGCCATCCGACGAAGAACGCGGCGAGGTCGGCCGGGCGGATGTGCGGCGAGAAGAGCGGCCGCACGGCGTTCTTCACCTGCCGGAGGTCGAGCCCGGGCACCAGTGGCCACAGGCGCGCGAGCAGCCACAGCACCAGGATCGCGATCACGACGGCGCGGCCGCGCGACTGCGGCGTCGATTGCGGGACCATCCGTGCGCCGAGCAGGTGCCACACGGAACCGATCCCGGCCCCGGCGAGCGCACCGACCGCGTTCAGCGTCAGGTCCTTGTAGCTCGACACCCGCACGGGTTCGGACGCCTGCAGCAGTTCCATGTAGAGCGACAGCGCCGCGCCGGCGAGCGCGGCCGCCACGAGGCCGGCCGTGCGCCCGAAGCGCGGCTCGACGAGCAGCACGAAGCAGAAGCCGAACGGCAGGTACAGCAGCACGTTGTTCAGCATCTCGCCGCGGCCCGCGCGCGCCCACGTCATGTGGTCGAGCGCGTCGAGCAGCGACGGGCCGTGCGCCTCGAACCGGAACGGGTACAGCGAGACGTAGACGATCAGCGCGACGACGACGGCGAGGAGCAGCGGCGCGGCGGAGTTCGGGCGGCTGGCCATGGACCGCTCAGAGGCCGATGGGCAGGTAGTGGTCCACGAGCAGCGCGGCGAAGAGCAGCATCAGGTACGTGATCGACCAGCGGAACACCGTCATCGGCAGGTGCGCCGGCGGGTCAGGGCGCTTCAGCACGACCGCGTGGCGCAGGAACACCACGCCGAGCCCGACCGCGGCCGCGAGGTACAGGAGCCCGGACATCTTCGTGATCCAGGGCAGCAGCGTCACGATGAACAGGATGATCGTGTAGAGCAGGATGTGCAGCCGCGTGAACTCGACGCCGTAGGCCACCGGCAGCATCGGGATCCCGGCCTTTGCGTACTCCTCGCGCCGCGCGATCGCGAGCGCCCAGAAGTGCGGCGGCGTCCACGCGAAGATGATCAGGAACAGCAGCAGCGAGTGCGGGTCGGCGCTGCCGGTCACGGCGGTCCAGCCGAGCACCGGCGGCGCGGCGCCCGCGGCGCCGCCGATCACGATGTTCTGCGGCGTGATGTGCTTGAGCCACACGGTGTAGAGCACCGCGTAGCCGATCAGCGAGGCGAACGTGAGCACCGCAGTCAGCGGGTTCACGAGCGTCCACAGCATCCACATCGACACGACGCACAGCACGGCCGCGTACGCGAGCGCCTGCCGCTCGGTCAGGTGGCCGGTCGGGATCGGCCGCAGCATCGTGCGCGCCATCTTGCGGTCGAAGCTGCGGTCGACGACGTGGTTCACGGCGGCGGCGCTCGATGCCGCGAGCCCGATGCCGAGCGTGCCCCACACGAGCGCGGAGGCGGGCGGCAGGCCCGGCACGGCGAGGAACATGCCGACCACCGCCGTGAACACGATCAGTGCCACGACCTTCGGCTTGCCGAGCTCGTAGTAGTCGCGCCAGGTGGCGCGGCCCGGGCCGGCGTCCGACGCGGCGTTCACGCGCGTGCGTCCGCGGGCGGCCAGAGGTAGCGCAGCAGCGCGAGGACGGCGAGCAGCAGCAGCGCCGCGACCGTGTTGTGCGCGGTCGCGAGCGAAAGCGGGAAGCCCCTGACCACCATCAGCGGTCCGACGACGATCTGAGCGACGAGCGCCGCGCCGACCGCGAGGCCGGCCCGTCGCACGGCGGCGGAACTGCCGCGCCGCGCGGCCCGCCACGCGAGCAGCCCGAGCACGCACGCGGTCGCGAGCGCGCCGAGGCGGTGCGTGTAGTGGATCGCGATCCGGGCCGGGTGGTCGAGCACGCCGCCCTCGTAGTCGATGCCGAGCCCGCGCCACAGCACGAACGCGTCCTTGAAATCCATCTCGGGCCAGTAGGACGCCTGGCAGGTCGGGAAGTCGGGGCAGGCGACCGCCGCGTAGTTCGTGCTGGTCCAGCCGCCGAGCAGGATCTGCATCACGAGCACGACGAGCCCGGCGACCGCGAACCGGCGCAGGCCGCGCTCGGATTCGGGGCGCGGGAGCCCGCGCGCGTCGAGCGACATCCACCACAGCAGCGACAGCGTCGTGAGGCCGCCCACGAGGTGCGCCGTGACGATCAGCGGTTTCAGGAGCAGCGTCACGGTCCACATGCCGAGCAGCGCCTGGAGCGCCACGATCATCACGAGCAGCCCGGGGAGCCGCTGCGGCTGCGCCGGGTCGCGCCGGTTCGCGAAGGCGAACACCGCGACGCCGAGGATCACGAGCCCGAGCGTGCCGGCGAAGTAGCGGTGCACCATCTCCTTCAGCGCCTTCTCCGGCTCGAGCGGGCGGTCCGGGTAGGCGGCGTTCGCCGCGTCGGCGTTGTCGACGGCCTGGCCGACCGTCAGGTGGCCGTAGCAGCCGGGCCAGTCGGGGCAGCCGAGCCCGGCGTTGCCGAGCCGCGTCCACGCGCCGAGCGCGACGACGCAGAGGGCGAGCAGCGCGCCCGCGAGACAGAGACGCCGGAACGAGGTGAGTGTCATGGTGTCAACCGATGTGCGAAAGCCTGAGCAATTTCTGCAGGTCCGTGAGCAGCGACTTGTCGGGCGCGTCGGCCGGGTAGCTCATGAACAGGTTGCCGAGCGGGTCGACGAGGTAGAGCCGCCCGGCCGTCGTGACCGGCCCGTCCGCGTAGGCCGGGAACGCCTCGAGCAGCTGCGCGCCCTCCTTGCCGGTCGGGATCGCGACGATCAGGTCCGGGTGCTCCTGTTCGATGTACCCGTAGTCGCAGCAGGTGCCGGTGACCAGGAACACCCGGCGCACGCGTCCCGCGTCCTTGCTGAGCGCGATCCGCGACTGGCGCGACAGGTACAGCGCCTTCCTGCAGCGCTCGTCGCAGCCGCCGTCGCCGACGTAGACGATGCTCCACTGGCCGTGCAGCACGTCGCCGACGACCGGCGATCCGCCGGTGATCGGCATGTCGGTCGCCGGCAGTGGTCGCGGCGGGTCGAGCAGCTGGCCCTTGTTCGTCGAGCCGTGCGGACGCCAGCCGTCGCTGCCGTAATAGAGCCAGAAGGCCACGGCCAGCGGCACGAGAAACAGCGCGGCGAGCGCGAGCATCTGGCGTCGGCCGCGACGCACGGCATTCGGGTCGGGAGCGTTCATGTCGGGTGGTCGGTGTCCGGGTGACCCGGCTGGAGTGCGGTCGCGACGAAGGCGGCGAGCACGACCAGCGCAAGGGCCAGCCATTGTATCGCGTAGCCGAGGTGGCGTTCGGGCGGGAAGCCGAGCGCCGGCCGCCAGACCCGCTCGTAGCCGTCCGGCTGGTCCGCGTCGAGCAGCACGATCCGCGGCTCGACCGGCTCGCCGAGCGCGGCCTCGAGGTCGGCCTGGACCGGGAAGTTGAGCACCAGCGGCCAGCCGGCCTCGCCCGGGGCCCGCGCCTCGCCGAGCCTGAGCCCGGGCACCGGCAGCCGGTCGAGCCGGCCGGTCACGGATCTCGGGGCGTCGGCGACCGTCACCGCGGGCAGGTGGGTGCGATCCGGCCCGAGCGGCACCCAGCCGCGGTCGACGATCACGAGCGGACCGCCGCCCTCGGGCCGGAACGGCGTGAGCACCCGGTAGCCCGCCTGACCCGTGGACGAGGGCATGTTGTCGAGCAGCACCTGCCGGGCGGGCTCGTAACGGCCGGCCACCGTGACGTGCTGGTAGCGCGGTCGGTCGGCCAGCGTGCCGACCGTGAGCGGCGCGGGCTCGCCGCCGCCGGCGTCGAACGCGGCGATCAGCGCCTCCTTCTCGCGCGCGCGACCGAGCTGCCAGTGCGCGAGCGCCAGGCATCCCGCGGTCGCGAGGACCGCGAGCGCCACGGCCCAGGGGCGCGGCGCGAAGCGACGCCGGGGGGACGACCCGCTCATCTATAATCGCGGCCTCCCGTCGCCGCGCGGTCCCCGATGAAATTCTTCATCCTGCTCGTGTTCCTCGGCATCCTCGCGAGCCTCGGCTCGGCGCTGGTGGCCCTCGTGCGCGACGACGGCCAGTCGGGCCGGATGGTGCGCGCGCTCAGCTGGCGCATCGGCCTGTCGGTGGTGCTGTTCATCCTGCTCCTGCTCGCGTGGCGAGCCGGGATGATCGCGCCGCACGACATCGGCGGCTGACCCGCGCGATTGTACCGGCCCGGGCCGCGCGTCCACCCACGGTACCCCGGAAAGGAAACGGCCGCCCGGAGGCGGCCGTCTCGCATCGTCCCGCCCGGCCCGGCGACCGTCGGTCGCCCGCGGCGGGCCGGTCGCGCCTCACATCCAGTAGACGAAGATGTAGAGGCCGAGCCACACGACGTCGACGAAGTGCCAGTACCAGGCCACCCCCTCGAACGCGAAGTGGTGCTCGGGCGTGAAGTGGCCCTTCAGCACCCGGAGCCAGATCACGGTCAGCATGATCGCGCCGATCGTCACGTGCAGGCCGTGGAAGCCCGTCAGCATGAAGAACGTCGATCCGTACACGCCGGTGTCGAGCCGGAGGTTCATCACCTCGTAGGCGTGGTGGTACTCGTAGGCCTGGAAGCCGACGAACACGAAGCCGAGCAGGAACGTGAGCGCGAGGAACAGCTTCAGCGTCCCGCGGTGGCCCGCGCGCAGCGCGTGGTGCGCGATCGTGATCGTGACGCCCGAGGTGAGCAGCAGCGCCGTGTTGATGCTCGGGATGCCGATTCCGTGCATCGGGTGGAACTCGCCGCCGACGTGACCGGGGCCGTCGCTCGGCCAGCCGCCCTCGAAGCCGGGCCACAGCAGCAGGTTCGTGAGCGACTTGGAGCCCTCGCCGCCGAGCCAAGGCACCGACAGCTCGTGCGTGTAGTACAGCGCGCCGAAGAACGCCGCGAAGAACATCACCTCGGAGAAGATGAACCACATCATCCCCATCCGGAACGAACGGTCGACGCCCGCGTTGTAGAGGCCCTGCTGGTTCTCGCCGATCACGGTCCCGAACCAGCCGAAGAACATGAACGCGACGAGCGACAGCCCGAAGCAGAAGATCCACGGCCCCGCCGCGAGGCCGTTCAGCCAGCTCGAGGCGCCGATCATCGTCGTGAACAACGAGACCGACCCGACGATCGGCCAGTGACTGCCGTGCGGGATGTAGTACTTGTCGCCGCCGTGGGCGGCCTGTGCGTGGGCCATGGGCGCGTGCCCTCCTGTTCTTTCGTATCCGTCAACGCCGGCCCGTGCCGGCAAACCAGTCGGTCCTCAGCGTGCCGCCACCGTCTGCGTCGGCAGCACGTACATCGAATAGGCCAGCGTCATCCGGTCGACCTCGGCGGGCAGGTCCGGGCTCACGATGAACCGCACCGTGAACTCGCGCTCCTCCGACGCCCCGAAAGACTGCGGGGTGAAGCAGAAGCACTCGGTCTTCTGCAGGTACTTCGCCGTCGTGATCGGCGCGACGGCCGGGACGGCCTGCGCCACGACCGGCCGCGACGACAGGTTCCGGATCCGGAACTTCGCCTCGGTGAGCCGGCCCGGCTGCAGCACCACGTCGCGCGCCTCGGGCACGAGCTCGAAGTCGCCGCCCGCCGGCACCAGGGACGCGAACTCGAGCGTGACCCGGCGGCCGGCGCCGGCCTCGCTCACCCGCGCCGCGGCCGGCGTGTCGTTCACCCGGATGCCCGCGGCCTCGCAGACCACCCGGTACAGCGGCACCAGTGCGAATCCGAACGCGAAGGCACCCGCGACCATCACGAGCAGGCTCCTCGTGAGCGAACGGTTCGCGGCGCGCCCGGCGTCCACGTCAGTGCTGCGCCTTGATGACGCCCGAGGCGATGAACGCGACGTAGATCGCGAGCGCCACCACCGTCAGGATGATCGTGGTCCTGCGGATGCCGCGACGCTGCTCGTCGGTCGGTCCGGGCGTCATGGCCGGGTCGCTCACTTGACGACCGGGGCTTCTTCGAATGTGTGGTACGGCGCCGGCGACGGCACGGTCCACTCGAGGCCTTCCATCCGCGCGTCGTCCCACACCTTCGCGCTCGCCTTCGCGCCGCCGCGGACGCACTTGACGATCAGCGCGACGAACAGCAGCTGCGAGAGCCCGAAGCCGAACGCGCCGATCGAGGACACCATGTTCCAGTCGGTGAACTGCGTCGAGTAGTCCGGGATGCGGCGCGGCATGCCGGCGAGGCCGAGGAAGTGCTGCGGGAAGAACAGCACGTTCACGAAGATCGCCGAGGCCCAGAAGTGCACCTTCGCGAGCTTCATGTCGTACATGTGGCCCGTCCACTTCGGCAGCCAGTAGTACACGCCCGCCTGGATCGCGAACACCGCGCCCGGCACCAGCACGTAGTGGAAGTGCGCGACGATGAAGTAGGTGTCGTGGTACTGGAAGTCCACCGGTGCGATGGCCATCATCAGGCCCGAGAACCCGCCGATCGTGAACAGGAACAGGAACGCGAGCGCGAACAGCATCGGCGGCTCGAAGCTGAGCGAGCCCTTCCACATCGTCGCGGTCCAGTTGAACACCTTCACGCCGGTCGGCACGGCGATCAGCATCGTCGAGAGCATGAAGAACATCTCGCCCGCGAGCGGCATGCCGACCGTGAACATGTGGTGCGCCCACACGATGAACGACAGGAACGCGATCGAGGCGGTCGCGTAGACCATCGCGTCGTAGCCGAACAGCGGCTTGCGCGAGAACGCCGGGATGATCTCCGAGACGATCCCGAACGCCGGCAGGATCATGATGTAGACCTCGGGGTGCCCGAAGAACCAGAACACGTGCTGGTAGAGCACCGGGTCGCCGCCGCCCGCGGCCGCGAAGAACGTCGTGCCGAAGAAGTGGTCGGTGAGCAGCATCGTCACGGCGCCGGCGAACACCGGCATCACGGCGATCAGCAGGTACGCGGTGATGAGCCAGGTCCACGGGAACAGCGGCATCTTGAGCAGCGTCATGCCCGGCGCGCGCATGTTCATGATCGTGACGATGATGTTGATCGCACCCATGATCGACGAGGCGCCGGCCAGGTGGATCGCGAAGATCGCGAGCGGCAGCGCGTCGCCGGTCTGCAGCACGAGCGGCGGGTAGAGCGTCCAGCCCGAGGCGGGGCCGCCGCCCGGCATGAACAGCGACAGGATCAGCAGCGAGAACGCCGCGACCAGCAGCCAGAAGCTGAAGTTGTTCATGCGCGGCAGCGCCATGTCCGGCGCGCCGACCTGCAGCGGGATCATCCAGTTCGCGAGGCCGACCGTCGCGGGCATCACGGCGCCGAACACCATGATCAGCGCGTGCACGGTCGTCATCGTGTTGAAGAAGCCCGGGTCGACGAGCTGCATGCCCGGCTGGAAGAGCTCCGCGCGGATGACGAGCGCCATCGTGCCGCCGGTCAGGAACATGATCAGGCTGAACACCAGGTACATCGTGCCGATGTCCTTGTGGTTCGTCGTGGTCAGCCAGCGCATGATCCCCTTCGCGGGGCCGTGGTCGTGGTCGTGGTGCTCGTGGGCGGCACCGAGGGCGTGGGTGTGCGTCGCGCTCATGGTCTTCGTTACTCCGCGGCGGCGGTCGGGGCCGCCGTCGTCTCGTCGTTCATCGCCACGCGGGTGGCGGGCTGGGCGGCGGCCTGCGCCGCGGCCTTCTGCTGCTCGAGCCAGGCGTCGAATTCGGCCCGCGGCTTCACCTCGACCACGATCGGCATGAAGCCGTGGTCGCGGCCGCAGAGCTCGACGCACTGGCCGCGGTAGGTGCCCGGCTTCTCTGCCGTGAACCACAGTTCGTTGATATAGCCCGGGATCGCGTCCTTCTTGATGCCGAAGTCCGGGACCCACCAGCTGTGGATCACGTCTGCGGCGGTCACGAGCACACGGACCTTGACGCCCTGCGGCACGACGAGCGGCCGGTCCACATTCAGCAGGTAGTTCGGGATCGAGTTCGGGTCGACGCCCGAGTCGAGCTGGCGGGCAAAGTTGTCCGGCTGGGCGAGCGTCGAGTAGAACGAGACACCCTCGCCGAGGTACTCGTACTGCCACTTCCACTGGTAGCCGGTGACCTTGATCGTCAGGTCCGAGTGGCTCGAGTCGTCGATCTTGACGAGCGTCTCGGCCGCCGGGATCGCCATGCCGACCAGGATCAGCACCGGGATGATCGTCCAGACGATTTCGGCCTTCGTGCTGTGGTCGAAGTTCGCCGGGACGGCGCCCTTGGACTTACGGAACGTGGCGATCGAATAGATCATCGCCCCGAAGACGGCCACCGCGATCGCGACGCAGATCCACAGGATCAGCATGTGCAGGCCGTGGATCTCCTTGCTGAGCGGCGTGACGCCGACGCGCAGGTTGAGGTCGGACCAGGCCGCCAGGGCCGGGGTGCTCGTAGCCAGCAGGGCCGCCCCGGCCGCGAGCGCGCGATTGACCATCTTCATGGGCAGACAAACTCCCGTAACGAAAACCGGCGGCCTCCCCGGACCGCACAAGGCCCCGGGCGGGCGCTCTGGGGCGTCCGGGACCGGGGATGCGAGGGCCGCGCAGTTTAACCCCCTGTCAATTCGGAGGAAACACCGACCGGCGGAGCCGCCGGCCGTCGAGTCGGGCCGCGCAGGCCGCGGCGTCGGGCGGCGCCAAAGGCGGGATGACCGCGAGCGGCGGCGCCTCGAGCAGCCGTTCGAGTGTCGCGAGGTTGTCTTCGAGCCGGTCGTAGCCCGGGTCGATCCGGTTGCCGATCCAGCCCACAAACCGGCTGCGGCCGGTGGCCCGGATCGCCTCGAACGTGAGCCGCGCATGGTTCAGGCAGCCGAGCCGGAGCCCGACGACGAGCACGACGCCCATGCCCATGCGCTCGGGCAGGTCGCTCAGGAATCCGTCCGGGTGCAACGGCACGCGCCAGCCGCCGGCGCCTTCGACGACCGCGAGGTCGAGCCCGGTGCTCGCACGCTGGTACCAGCCGACCAGGTCGCCGGGCGAGATCCCGACGCCGGCCTCGCGGGCGGCGAGGTGGGGCGCGATCGCGGGTTCGAAACACCACGGGTTCACGGTCTCGTACGGGAGGTCGACCGCACCGGCGGCTGCGAGCGCGAGCGCGTCCTCGTTCCGGAGCCCGGCCGCCGACCGGTGCGCCCCGGAGGCAATCGGCTTCAGGCCGGCGACCCGCAGGCCCGTGTCCGCAAGTGCCCGGACGATGCCTGCGGCCACGACCGTCTTGCCCACCCCGGTATCGGTGCCGGTGACGAACAGGCCGGGGGCGGGGCGGGCATCCCGAGCTGGGTCCATGGTGTGCACACCTTTAATAATGAGAGTCCTGCCTGCAGGCAATCAGCCAGATAATCAACAAATAATTTATATTACCGTTCGGGACCCGGCCGCCGGCGGCCGATGCTCGAGACCGGCACGTGGACGATGCCGTCGCGTGGCGGCCGGCGGGCCGGCGTCTCCGGCACCCAGGCATGGCCGTAGACCACTTCGTAGGTCGCCGGCAGCCGTCCATCGCGACGGGCGGCCTCGTAGGCCTCGACCATCCGGGCGAAGGTTGCCTTGCCCGTGAGTCCGCGGGCCCGGCCCGCGGCCGCGTTGTGGGCGCCGATCGCCTTCAGGTCCCGCATCAGGCCCCGGACGTCGGCGTACGTGAGCGTGATCCGGTCCACGTCCATCACGGGCTCGGCGAACCCGGCGCGTACGAGTGCGTCGCCGACGTCGTGCATGTCGAGGAAGCGGCTCACGTGCACGCCGCGGCCGTCGGCGGCGTCCCAGGCGCGCCGCAGTTCGACGAGCGTGTCCGGTCCGAAGGTCGTGAAGCTCAGCAACCCGCCGGGCCGAAGCACACGGCGGCACTCCGCGAACACGGTGTCCGGCGTGTCGCACCACTGGAGCATCAGGTTGCTCCACACGAGCCCGGCGGCGCCGGTGCGGAACGGCAGTGCCGCCGCGTCGGCGCAAACCCGGCGGAACCGCCGGATGAACCCCTGCCGGCGACCGGACTCGACGAGCATCGCGAGCGCCAGGTCGACGGCCACGACCTCGCTCCCCGGATAGCGCCGCTTCAGCGCGCGCGTCGCGTGCCCGGTGCCGGCCCCGAGGTCGAGCACCATGCCCGGGTCGAGTTTCACGAAGTCGAGCCGCGACAGCAGCTCCTCGCGCACGCGGCGCTGGAGTTCGGCCGCCGCGTCGTAGCCGGCGGCGGCGCGACCGAACGCGCGCCTGACCTCGTCGCGCTCGATCGCGTGGCCGTCGGTGCCGGGGTCGCGACTCACGAGGCGGCCTCCGTCGCGGCGTGGCGGCGCAGGAACCCGCTCACTTCGGCGAGCACCTCGGGGCCGTGCGACAGGAACGGCGCGTGCCCGCTGCGGGCGATCGCGTGGTGGCGCGCCTGCGGCAGCCGGATCGCGAGTTCGCGACCGGCGCCGGGCGGCGTGAGCCGGTCGTGGTCGCCGGCAATCACGAGCGCCGGCACCGCGATCCGCGGCAGGTCGTCGCGCAGGTCCGCCGACGCGAGGATGTCGAGCCCGGCCCCGAGTGCGCGCGGGTCCGGCGGGCCGTGCGCGTCGAGGCTGCGGCGGAGCTGGCGCAGCGTCTCGTGCGAGCGCTCGTCGCCGCGCACCTGCAGCGCGAGGAAGTTGCGCACGGTCTCCGCGTGGTCCGCGGCGAGGCTGCGCGCGAACTCCGCGAGGACGTCGGGCGCCATCCCATGTACCCAGTCCGCGTCGGCCACGAACCGGGGCGTCGTCGCGACGAGCACGAGTGCCGAGACGGGCGATCGCGGCCCGCGCGCGAGTTCGAGCGCGACCAGGCCCCCGAGTGACCAGCCGAGCACGACGGCACCCGGCGGCACGGCCGGACGAACGGCCGCGGCGAGGCCGCCGAGACCCGCACAATCCTCGGACCAGCCACTCCGGCCGTGGCCGGGCAGGTCCACGAGGTGCAGCCGGGCGTGGCGCGCGAGTTCGTCGATCCAGGGGCCCCACATGCCGCCGTGCAGTGCCCAGCCGTGCAGCAGCACGAGGTCCGGACCGCGGCCGCGGGTCTCGACGTGCAGGTTCATGCGTCGGGCCCCGCGGCAGCAAGACGGGAGAGGGCCTCGAGCAGCCGGTCGACGTCTGCCTCGTCGTGCGCGGCCGAGAACGTGATCCGCAGCCGCGACGCGCCGGCCGGTACCGTCGGCGGCCGGATCGCCGGCACGAAGATCCCCGCCTCGAGCAGCGCCGCACTGGCCGTGAGCGCCGCGTCCTCGCGCCCGAGGATCACCGGCTGGATCGGCGTCGCGGACGGCGCGAGCGCGAGGCCGAGGCCCGCGGCTCCGGTCCGGAATCGCGCGGCGAGCGCAAGCACGTGTTCGCGGCGCCACGGTTCGTCCTGCATCACGGCGAGTGCCGCGCGGGTCGCCGCGGCGACCGCGGGTGGCACGGCCGTCGTGTACACGTGCTCCCGCGCGGTCTGCACCAGCGCCTCGACGAGCACCCCCGGGCCGGCGACGAACGCGCCGAACGTGCCCACCGCCTTGCCGAGCGTGCCCATGTACGCGGGCACGGCGTTCGCGTCGAGCCCGGCGGCCTCGACGCTGCCGCGGCCGCGCGGCCCGAGCACGCCGAATCCGTGCGCGTCGTCCACGTACAGCACGGCGCCCTGGCGTGTGCACGCGGCCGCGAGCGCCGCGAGCGGCGCGACGTCGCCGTCCATGCTGAAGACGCCGTCCGTCGCGACGACCTTGCGCGGCGCGCCCGATGCGGCGAGCCGTGCCTCGACGGACCCGACGTCGCCGTGCGGGCAGCGGCGGAAGCGGGCGCCGCTTGCGAGCCCGGCGTCGATCAGCGACGCGTGGTTGAGCCGGTCCCCGACGACGAGGTCGCCGCGGCCGGCGAGCGCACGGAGCACCGCGAGGTTCGCCATGTAGCCGGTCGAGAACAGCACGGCGCGCGGGCGACCCGTGTACGCCGCGAGTTCCTGCTCGAGCGCGTGGTGTTCGGACGTGTGGCCGCTCACGAGGTGCGACGCGCCGCTGCCCACGCCCCAGCGGCGGGTCGCGGCGATGCTGGCCTCGACGACGCGCGGGTGGTCGGCGAGGCCCAGGTAGTCGTTGCTGCAGAACGCGAGTCGCTCGACGCCGTCCACGACGAGCCGCGTGGCGCCGCGGCTCCGTGCCTCGACCTGTGGCCGATGCCGGGCCCGGCCCGCCGCGCTGCGCTCCTCGAGGGCGGCGGCCAGCGACGCCAGCGTGCGCTGCATGCCGGTGCTCAGGCCGTCGACGTCGGCGCGGTCTCGCGCGTGAGCCCGAGCCGCTCGAACAGCACGTCGTCGCGGCACTGGCCCGGGTTCGGCGTCGTGAGCAGCCGCTCGCCGTAGAAGATCGAGTTCGCGCCGGCGAGGAAGCACAGCGCCTGCACCGCGTCGCTCATCTCGGTGCGGCCGGCCGAGAGGCGCACGTAGGACCTCGGCATCAGGAGCCGCGCGGTCGCGACCGTGCGCACGAGCTCGATCGGGTCGAGCGGCGGCAGTCCCTTGAGCGGCGTGCCGTCCACCTGCACGAGCTGGTTGATCGGCACGCTTTCAGGGTGCTCGGGCAGCGTCGCGAGCGTGAGCAGGAGCTGCACGCGGTCGAGCTCCGACTCGCCCATGCCGAGGATGCCGCCGCAGCAGACCTTGAGGCCCGCGTCGCGCACGGCCGACAGCGTGTCGAGACGGTCCTGGTAGGTGCGCGTCGTGACGATCTCGCCGTAGAAAGCCTCGGACGTGTCGAGGTTGTGGTTGTAGTAGTCGAGCCCCGCCGCCTTGAGTTCCCGGGCCTGGCCGGGCGTGAGCATCCCGAGCGTCGCGCAGGTCTCGAGGCCGAGCGCGCGCACCGCACCGACCATCTCCTTGATCTGCGCGAGCTGCTTCGGCTTCGGGCTCCGGTACGCGGCGCCCATGCAGAAGCGGGTCGCACCGCTCGCGCGCGCGGCCTCGGCCGCCTCGACGACCGCGCGGACGTCGAGCAGTTCCTCGCGCGAGACGCCGGTCTCGTAGCGGACCGACTGCGGGCAGTAGGCGCAGTCCTCGGGGCAGGCACCCGTCTTCACGGAGAGCAGCGTGCTCACCTGCACCCGGTTCGGGTCGAACGTCATCCGGTGGACCCGCTGGGCGTGGAAGAGCAGGTCGTTCAGCGGCAGCGCGAAGATCGCGCGGGCTTCCTCGAGCGACCAGTCGTTGCGGACCACGCCGAGGCGATCGAGGTCGGGCTGGGCCATCGTGATTCCTGTCGATTGCGGGGGATTTCGGGGCTGACGGGGCGGGCCGGGTCGGGGGAGGCTGCCCGGCGGGCAGTATTTCGACCCGGGCGGACCACTGTCAACCAATGCACCTCGTTCCAGTTGACACGGTGATCGACCGGCTCGGCGGGTGGCTGCTGCCACCGCGCTGCGTGCTGTGCAACCGGCCGGGCCAACCGCCCGGCCTCGACCTCTGTGCCGGTTGCGACACGGCGCTGCCGCGCGTCGACCGGCCACCCGTGGCGTGCGACGGCCTCGACCGGCTCTGGACCGCGTTCGACTACGGCCATCCGGTCGACCAGCTGGTCCACGCGCTCAAGTACCGCGGGGCGCTCGCGACCGGCCGGGTCCTCGGCACGCTGCTCGCCGCCGAGGCCGGCGCGCTCGGCCTGCACCTCGACGTCGACTGGATCGTCCCGCTGCCGCTGCACCCGCGCCGCCACGCGGAGCGCGGCTACAACCAGGCGGCCGAGATCGCCCGCTGGTGCGCCCGCGCTCTCGGGCGGCCACTGCGTGCGGACCCGCTGCACCGCACGCGCGGCACGCGGCCGCAGGTCGGACTCGGGATCGCCGACCGTCGCGAGAACGTCGCCGGCGCGTTCCTGGCCAACGCCTGCTGCGCGGGCCGCCGCATCGCAATCGTCGACGACGTCGTCACGACCGGCAGCACGCTTGCCTCGGCCGCCGCCGCGCTGCGCGAGGCGGGGGCGGCGACCGTGGACGCCTGGTGCGTCGCGCGGGTCCTCGCGGCCGACCGGGTACACTGGGGCCCGTCCACGGAGGCACCCCACGCATGACGACGTCGTCCGCCACCGGACCCTTCGCCGCGCTGCGCGAGTTCCTGAAGCTCGAGTCCGCGAGCGGCATCCTGCTCGTCGTCGCCGGCGCGCTCGCGATGATCGCCGCGAACACGCCGCTCGCCGACAACTACCACGCGCTGCTCGACACGCACTTCAAGGTGCAGTTCGGCAGCCACGCGCTCGACAAGCCGCTCGAGGTCTGGGTCAACGACCTGCTGATGGCGATCTTCTTCCTGCTCGTCGGCCTCGAGATCAAGCGCGAGGCGGTGACGGGCGAACTCTCCGACCCGTCGCGGGTCGCACTGCCCGCGCTCGGTGCGCTCGGCGGCATGGTGGTGCCGGCCGCGATCTACGCGGCGATCAACTGGCACGACCCGGTCGGCATCCGCGGCTGGGCGATCCCCTCGGCCACGGACATCGCGTTCGCGCTCGGCGTGCTGTCGCTGTTCGGCGAGCGGGTGCCGCTCGGGCTCAAGGTGTTCCTGATGACGCTCGCGGTGCTCGACGACCTCGGCGCGATCGTCGTGATCGCGCTCTTCTACACGAGCGGGCTTTCCGTCACGGCGCTCGGCGTCGCCGGGCTCGCGGTGCTCGGGCTCGTGGCGCTCAACCGCGCGGGCGTGACCCGGATCGCCGCGTACATGCTGGTCGGCGGCGTGCTCTGGCTCGCGGTGCTGAAGTCCGGCGTCCACGCGACGCTCGCCGGCGTCGTCACGGCGCTCTGCATCCCGGCGCGCGACCCGAAGGACCCGGCGCACCCGCCGCTCGCCCGGCTCGAGCACTCGCTGCATCCGTGGGTCGCGTTCGGGATCCTGCCGGTGTTCGCATTCACGAATGCGGGCGTCGACCTCGCGGGGCTTGCCCCACGCGACCTGCTCGAACCGGTCCCGCTCGGGATCGTGCTCGGGCTCGTCGTCGGCAAGCAGGTCGGCGTGTTCTCGTTCGCCTGGGCTGCCGTGAAGCTCGGGTTCGCACGGCTGCCGGCCGGCGTGAACTTCCGTCACCTCTACGGCGCGTCGCTGCTCTGCGGGATCGGCTTCACGATGAGCCTGTTCATCGGGATGCTCGCGTTCGAGCAGGGCGCCGGCGGGTCGGCCGTCGTGACGGACAGGCTCGGGATCCTGGTCGGTTCGCTCGTCTCGGCGGTGGCGGGCTGGCTGGTGCTGAACGTCGTGCTGCCCCGGCCTCGCTCGACCGATCCGTGACCGGGGATGCCGCGCGCGGTGTTCAGCCGGCGAACAGGTAGTCGAGCAGGATCCCGGCGAACACCGCGAGGCCGAACAGGTTGTTGCCGAGGAAGGCGCGGAAGCAGCGGTCCGGGTCGCGGTCGCGGATCAGCCACTGCTGGTGCACGGCGAGCACGGCCGCGACGCCGAGCCCGCACCAGTACCAGCGGCCGAGGCCGCTCATCGCGCCGGTGAGCGCGAGCCCGCCGACGGCGCCCGCCTGCAGCGCAGCCACGATCGCCCGGTCGGCGCGCCCGAACAGGATCGCCGAGGAGCGGATGCCGATCACGAGGTCGTCCTCGCGGTCGACCATCGCGTAGATCGTGTCGTAGGCGGTGGTCCAGAGCACGACCGACAGGAACATCACCCACGCGACCGGTGGCACGGAACCGGTCTGCGCGGCGTAGGCCATCGGCACGGACCAGCCGAACGCGGCGCCGAGGTAGGCCTGCGGCAGCGAGAAGAACCGCTTCAGGAACGGGTAGGTCACCGCGAGCACGCCGCCGATCAGCGCGAGCACCTGGGTCGACCGGTTGAGCGGGATGATCAGCGCGAGTGCGGAAAGCCCGAGCACCGCGAAGAGCCCGAGCGCCTCGGCGGTCGACACCGACTGCTTCGCGAGCGGGCGGTCTCGAGTGCGTCGCACGTGGGGGTCGAACTCGCGGTCGGCGAAGTCGTTCATCACGCAGCCGGCCGAACGCATCACGAACGTGCCGGTCACGAAGATCACGAACAGCCGCTCGTCCGGGTGGCCACCGGCCGACATCCACAGTGCCCACAGCACGGGCCACAGCAGGAGCCAGATACCGATCGGGCGGTCGATGCGCATGAGTCGCGCGTACTCGCGGAGCCGGGCGAGCACGGCCGAACGCGGCGCCGTGTCGCGCTTGCCGTCGGTGCCCGTCGCGTCGTCCACGCAGCCCCCTCAGACCTTCGAGAAGCGCTCGCCCTGTCCGACCCAGCGCCTCATCAGGGCCTCCATGTTGGACCTCGGGCCGTCCAGCATCAATGCCGCCGCCTTCTGGACCCCGGGCAGCAGGTCGGCGTCTCGCAGCAGGTCGGCGACCCTGAGCTGCATGAGACCGGTCTGCCGGGTGCCGAGCAGCTCACCGGGGCCCCGCAGCTCGAGGTCACGCCGCGCGACCTCGAAGCCGTCGGTCGTGTCTCGCAGCACGGCGAGCCGTTCGCGCGCGAGCGGCGACAGCGGCGACTGGTAGAGCAGCACGCAGCTGCTCTCGGCCGTGCCGCGCCCGACCCGGCCGCGCAGCTGGTGCAGCTGCGCGAGGCCCATCCGCTCGGCGTTCTCGATCACCATCAGGCTCGCGTTCGGCACGTCGACGCCCACCTCGATCACGGTGGTCGCGACGAGCAGGTCGAGGCGCCCGTCCTTGAATGCGCTCATCGCCGCGTCCTTGCGCGCGGCGGGCATCCGGCCGTGCACGAGCCCGATGCGCACGCCGGGCAGCGCCGCCGCGAGCGCCTCGGCCGTTTCCTCCGCGGCCTGGTGGCGCACGGCCTCGGACTCGTCGATCAGCGGGCACACCCAGTAGGCCTGGCGCCCGGCCCGGCAGGCGGCCTCGATGCGTTGCACGATCTCGTCGCGGCGCGATTCCGGCAGCACGACGGTGCGGATCGGCGTGCGCCCGGGCGGCAGCTCGTCGATCACCGAGACGTCGAGGTCGGCGTACGCGATCATCGCGAGCGTGCGCGGGATCGGCGTCGCGGTCATCACGAGCTGGTGCGGGTAGCGGCCGTCGGCCACGCCCTTCTCCCGGAGCTGCATCCGCTGGTGCACGCCGAAGCGGTGCTGCTCGTCGACGATCACGAGCGCGAGGCGCCGGAACGCGACGCCCTCCTGGAAGAGCGCGTGCGTGCCGACCGCGACCTGGACCGTGCCGTCGGCGAGGTCCTGCTCGAGCGCGCGACGCGCGCGACCGGTCTGCCGGCCCGTGAGCCGCCCGACGCGCACGCCGAGCGCGTCGAACCAGCCGAGGAAGTTGCGCGCGTGCTGCTCGGCGAGCAGTTCCGTCGGCGCCATCACGGCGGCCTGGGCCCCGTGCTCGACCGCGCGCAGCGCCGCGAGCGCGGCGACGACGGTCTTGCCCGAGCCGACGTCACCCTGCACGAGCCGCATCATCGGGTGATCGTGCGCCAGCCCCTGCTCGACGTCCGCCCAGGCGCGCTGCTGCGCGCCGGTGAGCGTGTAGGGCAGCGAGGCGACGAAGCGCCGGACGAGGTCGCCGCCCGCGGGCAGCGGCCACGCGCGGTCGAGGTCGGCGGCCCGGCGCAGCAGCCGCAGGCTGATCTGGTGCGCGAGCAGTTCCTCGAACGCGAGCCGTCGCTGGGCCGGGTGGCGCCCGTCGTTCAGCAGCGCAAGGTCCGCGGCCGGCGGGGGGCGGTGCACGTAGCGCAGTGCGGATTCGAGCGGCGGCATCTTCGACGCGGCGAGCACGTCCGGCGGTATCCAGTCGCGGAGCGCGCCGTCCGCGAGCTCGGCGAGCGCGAGCGCGGTGAGCTGCCGCATCCGGCCCTGCTGCACGCCCTCGGTGACCGGGTACACGGGCGTCAGACTGTCCTCGGAGGCGGGCGCTGCGCCCGGGCCGACGCGCCGGTACTCCGGGTGGACGATCTCGAGCCCGGCGGGCCCGGGGCGGGCCTCGCCGTAGAGCCGGAGCCGCGTGCCGCGCGCGAGCGCGGCCTGCTGGGCCGCCGAGAAGTGGAAGAAGCGCAGCGTGAGTGCGCCGGTGCCGTCCGCGACGCGCACGAGCAGCGCGCGGCGGCGGCGGAACACGACCTCGGCGAGCTGCACCTCGGCCTCGACGACCGCGCGGTCGCCCGGGCGCAGCGTGCCGATCGGCACGACGCGCGTGCGGTCCTCGTAGCCACGGGGCAGGTGGAACAGCAGGTCCTGCAGCGTGCGGAGCCCGATGCGCCCGAGCGTCTCGCCGAGCGCGGGGCCCACGCCCCTCAGGCTCGTGACGGGGCGTTCGTCCAGCGGCAGCGGGGTCGCCGGTGCGCCGGGCATCGCGGGCTCAGAGCACGAGGACGGCGTCCACCTCGACCGCCGCGCCGCGCGGCAGCGACGCCACGCCGAGCGTCGCGCGGGCCGGGTACGGCTCGGCGAAGTACTCGGCCATCACGCGGTTCAGTTCCGCGAAGTTGCCGAGGTCGGTCAGGTAGATGTTCAGCTTCACGGCGTGCGAGAGGTCGCCACCCGAGGCTCGGGCGACCGCGCGCAGGTTGTCGAACACGCGCCGCGCCTGGGCCTCGAAGCCCCCCGTGACGAGTTCCATCGTCTGCGGGTCGAGCGGGATCTGCCCGGAGAGGTAGACGGTGCTGCCCGCGCGGATCGCCTGCGAATAGGTGCCGATGGCCTTCGGGGCGTCGGGGGTCGAGACGGTCGTGCGCGACATGGGAACTCCGTGCGTGGATGCCGGGCGGGCAGTGTAGCCGCGTCAGGCCAGGCTGCGCGTCACCTTGAGCACCTCGGGCATCACGCGCACCGCACGGATCACCCGTGCGAGGTGCCGGCGGTCCTGCACCAGGAGCTCGAACGTGAGCAGCGAGCTGTCGCTGTCGCGCTCGACCAGCGTCACGCGGTCGATGTTCGTCTGCGTGCCGGAGATCGCCGAGGCGACCTGCGCGAGCACGCCCATCCGGTTCGCGACCTCGGCCTTGATCTCGACCCGGAACAGCTGGCCGCTGTCCGGTCGCCACGCGACCGGGATCCACTTCTCGGGCTGCTTGCGGAACGTCGCCAGGTTGCCGCAGGCCTCGCGGTGGATCACGACGCCGCGCCCCGTCGAGAGATTCGCGAGGATCGGGTCGTTCGGGATCGGGAAGCAGCAGCGCGCGTAGGTGACGAGCAGGCCCTCGGTGCCCGCGATCGCGAGCGGGCCGGCAGGCGCGTCCGGCGTCACCTCGGTGTCCTCGGGCAGCAGCCGCCGCGCGATGAACGGTGCGACGCGCTCGCCGAGGCCGATCTTCTCGTAGAGTTCCTCCTCGTTGCGCATGCCGAGGTCGCGCACGACCGCGTCGACCGACTCGGCCGGCACCTTGCGCAGGTTGAGCGAGAACTCCTCGAGCGCCTGGTTCAGCAGGCGCTTGCCGAGGTCCACGGCCTCGGAGCGCTTCAGGTTCTTCAGGTACTGGCGGATCGCCGCGCGCGCCTTCGCGGTCACCGCGAAATTGATCCACGACGGGTTCGGCGTCGCGCCCTTGGCCGAGATGATCTCGACGGTCTGTCCGTTCCGGAGCTGCGTGCGCAGCGGCACGAGGCGACGGTCGACCTTGGCCGCGACGCAGCGGTTGCCGACGTCGGTGTGCACCGCGTACGCGAAATCCACGCAGGTCGCGCCGCGCGGCAGCCGCCGGATGTCGCCCTTCGGCGTGAACACGTAGACCTTGTCCGGGAACAGGTCGACCTTGACGCTCTCGAGGAACTCCTCGGAGTTGCCGCCCTGCTGGATCTCGACGAGCTGCTGCAGCCACTCGCGCGCCCGCTCGCTCCCGGCGCTGGCGGAGCGGTCGCCGTCCTTGTACTGCCAGTGCGCGGCGATGCCCGATTCCGCGACCTCGTGCATCGCGCTCGTGCGGATCTGCACCTCGATCGGCGTACCGTTCGGTCCGAACAGCGTCGTGTGCAGCGACTGGTAGCCGTTCGCGCGAGGGATCGCGATGTAGTCCTTGAAGCGCCCGGGCATCGGCTTCCAGACCGAGTGCACGACGCCGAGCGCCCGGTAGCAGGTGTCGACCGTGTCGACGACGATCCGCACGCCGTAGACGTCGACGATCTCGGCCAGCGACACCTTCTTGCGCAGCATCTTCTGGTAGATGCTGTAGGCATCCTTCTCGCGGCCCTCGACGTGGCCGGCGATGCCGACCTTCGAGAGCGCCGCGCCGAGCGACTCGACGATCTTGCCGACGAACTGCTTGTGGTTGCCGCGCGTCTTGCGCACCGCGGTCTCGATGACGCGGTAGCGGCGCGGGTAGAGCGACCGGAAGCCGAGGTCCTCGAGCTCGCGCTTGATCGCGTGCATGCCGAGCCGGTTGGCGATCGGGGCGTAGATCTCGAGCGTTTCCCGGGCGATCGTGCGGCGCTTCGCGGGCGGCATCGCGCCGAGCGTGCGCATGTTGTGCGTGCGATCCGCGAGCTTGACCATGATGACGCGGATGTCGCGCACCATCGCGAGCAGCATCTTCCGGAAGCTCTCGGCCTGGGCCTCCTTGCGGCTCTTGAACTGGATCTGGTCGAGTTTGCTCACCCCGTCGACGAGTTCGGCGACCTCGGTGCCGAAGCGCTCGGTAATCTCGTCCTTCAGCGTCGGGGTGTCCTCCATCACGTCGTGGAGGATCGCGGCGATCAGCGTCTGGGAGTCGAGCCTGAGGTCCGCGAGCAGGTCGGCGACGGCGACCGGGTGGGTGATGTAGGGCTCGCCGGAGCGCCGCCGCTGCCCGGAGTGGGCGCTGGCGGCGAAGTCATAGGCTTCCTGGACGCGCTCGACCTCGGTCGGGGGCAGGTAGCCCTCGAGCTTGGCGATGAGCTGGCTGATGCCTATGGAGCGTCTTCCGTACGGCAGCAGGCTGCGCAGGGAAGACGTGACGTCCATGGGCGCGCGGGCGGGCGGGGATCAGTCTCCCAGGCCGAGGTGGGGCGCGCGGAACTCGCCCATGAACTCGGGCTCCGGGATGAGTTCCTGCGGCGGGTAGTCCGGCTCCTCGAGGATCTCGAGGCCGACGTGGCCGGCCGCCACCTCGCGCAGGGCCAGCACCGTCGGCTTGTCGTTCTCCCATTCGAGCGTCGCCTCGGCGCCGTTCGCGAGCTTGCGGGCGCGCTTCGAGGCGACCAGCACGAGCTGGAACAGGTTCGGGACGTTCTGGAGGCAGTCTTCGACGGTGATGCGGGCCATAGTGAGGTCTACGTCAGGGACAGGGACAAGGGGCGAAAGCATACCATAGGGGTCGTTGGCGGCCAGCGCCGGGCGCCGGCGCGTCCCGTGGCGGCAGGCCCGGTCCGGCCGGACCCGCCCGCCGCGTCCGGGTCCGCGCCGATCCGGCGCGATCCGGTGTCGATCGCGTCGCTGTGAGGCCTGTCACAGATTCCCGGGCCTTGCTTGCGGGGGTCCCCCCCGGTGGTATGTTTCACCATGAGTAATCCTAGCTCCGCAACGTGGGTGGATGTGGCGATGGGCATGCAGAAGGCGTCGGGGACGCAGTCACCGGGGAGCCGCGAGCGCGGGTTTTCCCTGATCGAGCTGATGATCGTCGTGGCAATCGCCGCGGTCCTGGCCTCGATCGCGATCCCGAGCTACCGGGATTACGTCCGACGGGGCGCCATCGAGGAGGCCACCTCGGCGCTGGCCGCGGGCCGGGTCGTGTTCGAGCAGTTCTTCCTCGACAACCGGACCTACGACGGCGCGGCCTGCCCGACCAGCACCGACCGGTTCACGATCGCCTGCGAGGCCGACGCCACGACGTACACCATCACGGCCACCGGCCAGGAAGGCATGGCCGGCTTCGAATTCACGATCAACGAGGCCGACGCCCGCACGAGCGACACGCCCTGGGGTTCGGGCAGCTGCTGGATCATGCGCAAGGGGGACACGTGCTGAAGCCGGCGCGAGTCCGCCGCCACTCGGGCGGATTCACACTGATCGAACTGATGATCGCCGTGACCGTCGCGGGGATCCTGGTCGTGCTCGCGGTCCCGGCCCTTCGGGTCGTCGTGGAGAACACCCGGCTGCGCGCCAATGCCGAGTCGCTCAAGTACGGACTCGACCTGGCCCGCCAGGAGGCGGTCCGGCGCAATGCGCAGGTCGAGTTCGCGATCGTCGACGAGGGCTGGGTCGTGCGCGTCCCGACGAACAACGACAGCGCGACGCCGCTGCACGCCGGCACCGGCCGCGAGGCCAGTGACCTCGTCCGCCTCACGATCTCGCCGGACGACACGGTGCCGGCCCGGATCACGTTCGATTCGTTCGGACGGGCACTGGCCGCCAACCCGGCGGACGGCTCGGCCCCGATCACGCAGGTCGACGTCGAGTCGGCCAATCCTCCCGACTCGGACGCGTACCGTCCGCTCCGGGTGCAGGTGCTTCCGGGCGGCGCATCCCGCCTCTGCGACCCGGCGGTCGACTCCACCGACGCGAGGGCCTGCCTGTGACGCGGCGCCGGCGTAACGCGGCGGGCACGCAGCGCGGATCCGCGCTCGTCGAGGCATTGGTCGCGGTGCTGCTCTTTTCGATCGGCATCGTCGCGCTGCTGCGCGTGCTCGGCATTTCCGTCAAGGACGCCGGCGACGTCGAGTACCGCGCGATCGCCGCCACGGTCGCCGACGAAGCGGTCGGGCGGATGTGGCTCGATCGCGCGAACCTCGCGAGCTACGTCGAGGACGGCACGGCGATCGACGCGCTGCCGAACGGCAGCCGCACCGTGACGGTCGCCGGCAACGTCGTCACGGTCACGATCAACTGGCAGCCGCCGGGCGCGGACCGCATGCGCACGCACACGCTGACTGCCACGCTCACGGGCAACTGAGGATGCGACGCATGATCCTGCCCGGTCGCCAGCGCGGGTTCTCGATCGTCGAGCTGATGGTCGCGGTGACGATCGCGATCGTCACCGGCATCGTCGTGCTGCAGGTGCTGAGCACCTACGAGGCCCGGCGCCGCACGATCACGGTCGGCAACGACGCCGAGATGAGCGCAGCCGTCGGCCTCTACATGATCGAGCGCGAGGTGCGCATGGCCGGCGCCGGCTTCACGACGCCCACCGGGCTCCTGTGCGGCAACGGCATCAACGTCGAGTACGACGGCACCGTCATCTCGGACGGCGACCCGATGCCCTTCGCGCGGATCACGGACGGCGGCGCCGGCGCGGACCGGATCGACGTGATGCGCAGCGACTCGGCGTTCGGCGTTGCACCGGCCACGGTCACCCGGCTGATGGGCTCGGCCGCGGACGACGTGTCCGTCGAGAGCACCGTCGGCCTGCGGCAGGGTGACCTGTTCCTCGTCGCGAGCTCCGACGGCGTCAAGCGCTGCACGCTGATGCAGGTGTCGGCCGCGCCGACCAAGGTCGGCAGCAGCTGGACCCTGGTGCACGGATCGGGCAGTTCGGCGTACAACCCGACCGACCCGGCCGGCACCTTCACGAACGCGGTCGCCTACGACGTCGGCGACGTCGTGTTCAACCTCGGCACGTTCGGCGTGCAGGCGTTCCGGGTCGTCTGCAACGACGGCGCTGCGCCGTCGACGACGAATTCCTGCGTGCTCGGATCCTCGGACGCGGTGGCCGGGCCCGACGACCCGGCGATCGCGGACCTCGACGTCGTGGCCTCGCAGGTCGTCGACTTCCAGGCCCAGTACGGCGTGGCGCCGGCCGGCAGCCAGGACGTGAACGAGTGGGTCGACGCGACCGGCGAGTGGGAAGACCCGGACGCCGCCCACCAGCGGCGCATCAAGGCGATCCGGATGTCCGTCGTGACGCGCGGCAGCCTCGAGCGCGAGATGGTCAGCCCGGACACGCTGGTGCTGTGGGATCCGGGCGGCGCGGGCGAGCGCACGATCGCGCTCACCGACGACCAGCGCTACTACCGTTACAAGGTGCTCACCGTGGTGGTGCCGATCATCAACATGATCTGGGCGGGCGTATGAAGCAGCGGGGCATATCACTGATCGTCGTGCTGGTCGCGCTGCTGATCATCGGCTTCGCGGCCGTCGCGCTGCTGCGCTCGAGCGACACGAGCACGCTGACGGTCGGCAACCTGGCCTTCAAGCGCACCGCGCTCGCGGCCGGCGACGCCGGCACCGAGGCCGCGATCACCTGGCTCGCCGACAATGCGACCAGCGCGACGCTGTTCGACGACAGCGACGCGGACGGCTACTACGCCACGAGCGCCGACGCCTGCGACCTGACCGGGACCCGCACGCCGGCCGACGCCACCGACGACGTGAACTGGACCGGGACCGACCCCGGCGGCAACTGCAACATGGACGCGCTGACGCTCGACGCGGGCGGCGCGATCCCGGACGGCTACACGGTGAGCTACGTCGTGAACCGGATGTGCAACGCGGCCGGCGACCCGGGCGAGGTGTTTGCGGCCGACCACCTGACGCCGATGGTCTGCTCGTCGATCGGCGCCGGCATCAGCGAAGGCAGTACCCGCAGCGCCGGTTCCTACGGCGTCGCGCCGCTGGCCGGCGAGACGCAGAACTACTACCGGATCACCACCCGGATCGACGGGCCGCGCAACACCGTGCGCTACATCCAGGTGCTGGTCACCCTCTGACGGAACGACAGGGACGATCAAATGGAGTCTCCCGCCATGAACGAACGCTACAACGCTCTGCTCGCGACCGCACTGATCGTGCTGGCCGCCGGCGTCGGCGGCGCGCAGGTCGCGGCGGCCGCAACGGTCGACCTCGCCAACGTGCCGATGGTCGCCGGCGTCAGCAAGACGATCCCGCCGAACGTCTACTACATCCTCGACGACTCGGGGAGTATGGCCGACAACTTCATGCCGGACGACGTGGGCAACAACACCAGCAAGCGTTGCTTCATGAACTTCGGCTACAACAAGATCTACTACAACCCGTCGGTCACCTACGCGCTGCCGGTCAACGCCGACGGCACCTCGTTCGCGAACGCCAGCTACACGGCGGCGAAGACCGACGGCTTCTCGAGCACCTCGACCACGGTCGACCTGTCGAAGACGGTGTTCACGCTCGCGAACAATTCGTTCGCGACCACGAAGAACAGCAAGTCCGTGACCGTCACCCACAACGCTCACGGCTACCCGAACGGCACGATCGTGACCTTCTCGCCGGCCGTGACCCTGAACGGCACGACGATCGCCGCGGCGACGAACTACACGATCTCGGGCGTCACGACCAACACGTACACGATCACGGTGGCCGCGAACGCCACCGCCACCGGCACCGGCGGCGGCACCGGCATCACGGAGACGGCCAACGTCCCGGGCTACTTCTGGTACGAATTCACGACTGCCCCGACCGCGCCGCCCTCGACCTGCGCCTCGGACTCGAGCTACACGAAGCGCGTGCCGTCGACCGCCGCCGAGCAGACCAACTTCGCGAACTGGTACTCGTACTACCGGACGCGCATCCAGATGATGAAGTCGGCCACCGGCCTCGCGTTCAAGTCGATCGACGACAAGTACCGGGTCGGCTTCAGCACGATCAGCGAGAAGGCCACCGGCGCCTCGAAGTTCCTGAACGTCACCAAGTTCACCTGCTGCGCCTCGACGACGCAGAAGTACAAGTTCTACCAGAAGCTCTACGCCTCGTCCGGCAGCGGCTACACGCCGTTGCGCGGCGCGCTGTCGAAGGCGGGCCGCCTGTACTCGGGCACGCTCACCGGCGCCACCGGCACCGCGAACCCGGTGCAGTTCTCCTGCCAGCAGAACTTCACGATCCTGACGACCGACGGTTACTGGAACCTGCAGAACGAGGCGAGCGGCAGCTCGACCGCGAACAACACGACGAACTACGGTCCGTATCGCGCCAACAACGTGACGCTGATCGGTGACTGGGACGCCGCGACGCTCACGACGCCCACCACGGGCGATCCTTCCGAGACCACGACGCCGCGACCTTACCGGGACTCCGGCCCGTACTCGAACACGCTCGCCGACATCGCGGCCTACTACTTCCGCAACGACCTGTACCCGACGAGCCCGGCGCTCGGCGGCTACCTGGACGACGGCGTGACCCGCTACGACGTGTCGACGAACAACGTCGGCGGCGGTGGCGCGGACACCGCGAAGTGGCAGCACATGACCACGTTCACGCTCGGCCTCGGCGTCTCGGGCCAGCTCGCCTACAACCCGAACTACCTGAGCTGCCAGCCGACCGACACGAACTGCGGCGACTACCCGGGCCTGCTCCAGGGCACGAAGAACTGGCCGGACCCGCAGGTCACGAACACCGCGACCGAACTCGCCACCCGGCTCGACGACCTGTGGCACGCGGCCGTGAACGGCCACGGCCAGTACCTGAGCGCGTCGGACCCGAGCGCGGTCGTGACTGCGCTCTCCAAGGCGCTCGCGGCGATCGCGATCAAGGCCGGCGCGGCCAGCGCCGCGGCCACCTCGAGCCTGCAGCCGGTCGAGGGCGACAACTTCGCCTACGTCGCCCAGTACACGAGCGGCCTCTGGTACGGCGACCTCGAGGCCCGCGACATCGACCTGAGCACCGGTGCGCTCGGCACGACGGCCCGGTGGTCGGCGAAGAACCTGCTCGAGACCAAGGTCTCGGCGAGCTCGGATTCGCGGACGATCTACACGTTCAGCTCGGCGGCGGCGAACAAGCTGAAGACGTTCGACTCGTCGAACCTGACGGCCGAGAAGACCGCCGGCTACTTCCTCTCCGGCCCGACCAACCCGAACGGCCAGCTGACCCAGTACCCGCTGTGGAACTCGAACCAGGTCGGCGCGGCGACCGATGACGCGATGATCGCGTTCATCCGCGGCCGGACCGGCAACGAGGACCAGACGACCAATGCCGCGGACAGCCGGTTGTTCCGCGACCGCAGCTACGTGCTCGGCGACATCGCGAACACCTCGCCGGTGTTCGTCAAGAAGCCCGAGTTCCAGTACACGGACACCGGCTACGCGACGTTCATCACGAGCAACGCCAGCCGCGCGCCGACGGTGTACGTGAGCGCCAACGACGGCATGCTGCACGCGTTCGACGCCGCCACCGGCGCCGAGCGGTGGGCCTACATCCCGTCGATGGTGATCCCGAACCTGTACAAGCTCGCCGACGCGGCCTATGCGGGCAACCACCGCTTCTACGTGGACGGCCAGATCACGGTCGGCGACGTCTACACCGGCACGGCCTGGAAGACCATCCTGGTCGGCGGCCTGGGCGGCGGCGGCGCGGGCTACTACGCGCTCGACATCACGGACCCGACGAGCCCGAAGGCGCTGTGGGAGTTCACGAAGAGCAGCGACGGCGACCTGGGCTACAGCTACGGCAACCCGGTCATCACGAAGCGCAACTCGGACGGCCGCTGGGTCGTGCTGTTCGCCTCCGGCTACAACAACTGCTCGCCGGCCGGCGCGGTCTGCGCGGGTGGCGACGGCAAGGGCCGCCTGTACGTCATCGACGCGGTGAGCGGCTCGCGGCTCGCCAAGATCGTCACGGACAACTCGGTGACCGACACGAACCTGAGCGGCATCGCGAAGATCAACGGCTTCGTGACCAACACGCTGGTCGACAACACGACGCAGTACGTCTACGGCGGCGACCTCTCGGGCGCGCTGTGGCGCTTCGACCTGAACACGAACACCTCGCAGCGCCTCGGCCGGACTACTTCGACGGCGGGCAACCAGCCGATCACGGTCCGTCCGGAACTCGGGCGCATCCGCGACACGTCGGGTGCCTACCAGCGCGTGATCTACTTCGGCACCGGCCGCTACCTCGGCTTCGGCGACGTGTCGGACTCGGCGCCGTCGACGGCGATCCGGCAGGGCGTGTACGCGGTCAAGGACACCGGCACCGACATCGGCGTGTTCTCGCAGAGTGCCGCGGGCCTCGTCGAGCAGACCCTGACGGTGACGACGACCAAGCGCACGATCTCGAACCCGTCGGCCGTCAACTGGGGCACGGCGAACGGCTGGTTCGTCACGCTGCCGCTCGGCGAGCGCGTGAACGTGGATCCGCGCCTGCAGCTCGGCACGCTGGTGCTGCTGTCGAACAAGCCGGGCACCGACTACTGCGAGGTCGGCGGCAAGACGTTCGCCTACGCACTCGGCTACCGGTCGGGCGCCTCGGTTTCCCGGGCCAACGACGGCCTCGTGGGCAGCCTGCTCGCGCAGTCGATCTCGACCGGCCTGACGGTGATCAAGCTCACCGACACGCTGGTCGCCGAGGTCACGCTGGCCGACACCTCGGTCGTCCAGTTCGCACCGGGTGTCGAGGCTTCCGACAGCGTGGGCGTGCGCCGGGTCAGCTGGCGCGAGATCAACTGACCGGGCGGTCCGCCGCCAGGCCCGTGGCGAATTCCCCGAGGCCGGCGCGATCGCGCCGCGCCTCGGGCGGGTCGCGGCCCTGGACGATCGCGGCCAGCAGGTCGAGCGCCTGCCCGAAGTCGTCGTTCACGACCACGTAGTCGAATTCCCGCCAGTGCGTCATGTCGTCGGCCGCCTCGCCGAGGCGGCGGCGGATGACCGCCTCGTCGTCGGTCCCTCGGCCACGCAGCCGTCGCTCGAGTTCGGCGCGCGACGGCGGCAGGATGAAGATCGAGTGGCATTCGGGCAGCGCCGCCCGGATCTGCCGCGCGCCCTGCCAGTCGATCTCGAGCACCAGGTCCTGGCCTGCGGCCAGCGATTCCTCGACCTGGTCGCGCCCGGTGCCATAGCTGTTGCCGAAAACCGTCGCGTGCTCGAGGAACCGCCCCTCATCGACCATCCGGTCGAACTGCCCGCGCGTCACGAAATGGTAGTCCCGGCCGTCCACCTCGTTCGGGCGCTGCGGACGGGTCGTGTAGGAGACGGAGAAGCGCAGGCCGCGTTCGCGCTCCATCAGCGCGCGCACCAGCGAGGTCTTGCCGGCGCCCGAAGGTGCAGCGACGACGAACAGCCGGCCGCGACGGCCGGCGGCCGGGACCGTCACGGCCCCTTGCCCGCGGGCGTGCCCGTCCCGTCCGGCGACTTCGTGAGCCGGGCCGCGAAGGCCTCGCGTTCGCGCATCATCGTGTTAACGCACTCGACGTACGTGTCCCAGTCGACCGGCTCGATGCACTTCGCGGCCGGCTTGTAGTGGCGGGCCCAGGCGGCCTCGATCTCGGCCGGCGACAGCGGCCGCGCCCGGGTGGCCGCGGGCTCACCGCCGCCCGGGTCGCCGTCGTCCGCGGCCGCCGCACCGGCGGCAGCCGCCGTGCCGGGGCTCGCGGGCGTGGCGACGGGCGTCGGCACCGGGATCGGCACCGGTGTCGGTGTGGGCTGCGGCTGCGCGACCGTCGCCGGCGTCCCGGCCTCGGCGTCATCGGTGGCCTGGAGGTCGGCGACCTTCGAGCGATGCCCGATGTAATACCAGGCGCCGGCGCCCAGCGCCCCGACGACGACGACGGCAAGTGCGGCGATCCACGCGAGTCGCCGGCTCGGCGGCTCGTCCTCGACGACGGCCCGGTAGTCTTCCCTCGGCGCGCGGTACGACCCGACCGCCGGCGCGGGGACCTCCGACCCATCCCCGTCGGTTGCCCCGGCGGCGGGTGGAGCGTCCGTGGCGGACGGCTCCGCGGCGCCCGGGTCGCGCAGCCGGTCGAAGTCCATCTCGAAGCGCGTGCCGGTCATCCCGGGCGAGAGTGGCTCCGGCACGATCGCGGCGCGGCGCGCGATGGACGAAGAGTCGCGCTCGTCCGCCGTGGGCGTGCGCTCCTCGCGCATCGCCCGCTGGATCGCGGTGTCCATCGAGTCGGCCGTCACGGTCGCGACGAACGTGTAGCCGCGCGCGTTCATGCTGTTCTCGCGCCAGTACGCACCGTACATCCCCGCGAGGCCGTGGGCGGCAAGGATCACGAGCAGGCCGCCCAGCATCCAGATCACGTCGCCGGCCTTGCCGCCGGCGCGCATCGCGGCCACCGCCAGGCCGTCTGCCGCGAGCAGCAGGATCCCGATCTTCCAGAGTTGCTTCGAGAGGGCCCAGGCGCCGCCCCCGAGGATGGCCGGGATCGAGAACCCGTCCGGGATGGCCTCGTAGCCGCCCCCCGTGTGGGCGTAGACGTGGAAGGTGCTCATGCGCGCATCATCCGCAGCGACCGGTCATGTTGACAAGATGCAGGGCCGCGGAACCCGCACGGGGCTCCGGCCCCTGCCGCCCTATTCGACGTTCTGCACCTGCTCGCGCATCTGCTCGATCAGGACCTTCATGTCCACCGCCGCGCGCGTCGTCTCGACGTCCTGCGACTTCGAGGACAGCGTATTCGCCTCGCGGTTCAGCTCCTGCATCAGGAAGTCGAGCCGGCGGCCGGCCGGCTCGTCCGCGTCGAGCACGCGCAGCGTCTCGGTGACGTGGCTGCCGAGCCGGTCGAGTTCCTCGGCGACGTCCATCTTGTAGGCGAGCAGCACGAGCTCCTGCTCGAGCCGCTGCCCGTCCACCGGCGTCCCGAGCTGGGCGACGCGCTCGCCGACCTTCGCGCGGATCCGCGCGGCGATCTCCGGCAGCCGGGCGCGCACGTACGCGACGCGCTCGGTGAGGCCGTCGCAGCGCTGGCGCAGCAGTTCGCGGATCCTTGCGCCCTCGCGTGCGCGCGACTCGTTCAGCTCGGCCACCGTCTCGTCGACCAGTGCGAGGGCCTCAGCCGTGACGGGCGTCAGGTCCCGCTCGGACTCGCGGATGACGCCCGGCCAGCGCAGCACGTCGAGCGCGGCCGGCGCCGCCGGCGTACCCCCCACGAGCCCGCCCACCTCGCGCAACCGTTCGAGCAGCCGCTCGAGCACCGCGCGATCGAGTTCGAGGCCCGGCGCCGCATCGGCCGCGGTCCGCAGGTAGACGCCGGCCTCGACCTTGCCGCGGCGCAGCTGGGCGCCGAGCCGCTGGCGCACCTCGCCGTCGAGCCCGCGGAGATCCTCCGGCAGGCGCAGCGACACCTCGAGGTAGCGATGGTTCACCGTGCGCAGTTCACAGGTGAGCGTGCCCCAGGGGCCCTGGCGCTCCCGTCGTGCAAAGCCGGTCATGCTGCGGATCATCGGGGCCGTCCGGGGGCGAAATTCTGGAAAATACAACCGATTGCGGGCCGCGCGGCCCTTGGGGTGCGGCGGCGCGGATGATATAAAAGCCGGCAAAGTCTACATGACCGGCCCACGAGCCGGAGCCACCCTTGCACATCGAGCACGCGGACCTGAGTCTCCTCGGCAACCGCGAAGAAAACCAGGATCGCGTGGCGGTCGCGATCGGCGACGGCGCTGCGCTGCTCGCCGTCGTCGACGGCATGGGCGGGCACGCGGACGGCGCGCACGCGGCCGAGGTCGCGATCCGCTCGATGGTCACCGACTTCTGGGAGATGCCCCGGCCGCTGTTCGATCCCGAGGGATTCCTGCACCTCGCGATCGGGCGCGCCCACGACGCGGTCGTCGCACTGGGCCGCGGGTTGCCGCCGGAGATCCGCCCGCGCGCGACCTGCGCGGCCTGCCTGGTCCAGGGATCGAACGCCCACTGGGTGCACGTCGGCGACAGCCGCGTCTACCAGCTGCGCGGCGGGCGCGTCGTCGCGCGCACGCGCGACCACAGCCACGTCGAGCTGCTGCTGCGTTCCGGGCGCATCACCGAGAGCCAGGCGCACGACCACCCGATGCGCAACTACGTCGAATGCTGCATCGGCGGTGACCCGGTGCTGCCGGAGATGTCGCTGGCCGGCCGTCACGCGCTCAGGTCCGGCGACGTGCTGCTGCTCTGCTCGGACGGCCTGTGGTCCGGCGTCAGCGACGAGCAGATCGCCGCGCTGAGCCAGGATCCCGAGCGCGACCTGAAGGAGTCGCTCGCGGTGCTCGGCCTGCGCGCGCTCGCCGGAACGACGCCCTATTCGGACAACACCACCGCCGCCGCGCTGCGCTGGCTCGGCGCCTGACCGAGGTACCGCGTGAGACCCAGCGGCCGTTCGCCCGAGGAACTCAGGCCCGTGCGCATCACGCGCGGCTACACCCGCCACGCCGAGGGCTCCGTGCTCGTCGAGTTCGGCGACACGCGGGTGCTGGTCACCGCGAGCGTCGAGGACGGGGTGCCTTCGTTCCTGCGCGGCAAGGGCGAGGGCTGGGTCACGGCCGAGTACGGCATGCTGCCCCGTTCGACGCACACGCGCTCCGCGCGCGAGGCGGCGCGTGGCAAGCAGGGCGGGCGCACGCTCGAGATCCAGCGGCTCATCGGGCGCTCGCTGCGCGCGGTCGTCGACCTGCGTGCACTGGGCGAGCGCACCGTGACGATCGACTGTGACGTGCTGCAGGCCGACGGCGGCACGCGCACCGCGTCGATCACCGGGGCCTACGTCGCGCTCGCCGACGCGATGGACGCGCTCTCGCGCCGCCGCTCGCTGGCCCGCAGCCCGCTGCACGGCCAGGTCGCCGCGGTGTCGGTGGGCATCTACAAGGGCGTGCCGGTCGTGGACCTCGACTATGCCGAGGACTCGGACGCCGAGACCGACATGAACGTCGTGATGAACAACGGCGGTGGCTACATCGAGGTGCAGGGCACGGCCGAGGGGCACGCCTTCCGCCGCCACGAACTCGACCGGCTGCTCGACCTGGCCGCCGCGTCCTGCGAGCGGCTGTTCGCGCTGCAATCCGCTGCGCTCGCGACGCCGCCCGCCGGCGCGCGCTGAGGCGCCGGTGCGCGAGCGGTTGCCGCCCCGGCTGGTGCTCGCCACCGGCAACGCGGGCAAGATCCGCGAACTCGCTGCACTGCTCGAGCCGCACGGTGTCGAGGTGCTCCCTCAGTCGCACTACACCGCGACCGGCGCCGACGAGACCGGCGACACGTTCGTCGAGAACGCGATCCTGAAGGCGCGGCACGCGGCCGCCGCCTCCGGACTGCCGGCAATCGCCGACGACTCGGGCCTCGAGGTCGACGCCCTCGGCGGCGCGCCCGGCGTGCGCTCGGCACGCTACGCGGGCGAGGGCGCGAGCGACCAGGCGAACAACGCACGGTTGCTCGCCGAGCTCGAGGGTGTCCCGGCCGCGCGTCGCACGGCCCGCTACCGCTGCGCGATCGTGTACGTGCGCAGTGCCGACGATCCCGCGCCGCTCATCCGCGAGGCGTCCTGGGAGGGCGCGATCGAGACCGGGCCCCGCGGACACGGCGGCTTCGGCTACGACCCGCTCTTCCGGGTCGCGGGCGACGTGCGGACGGCCGCCGAGTACCCGGCCGCCGAGAAGAATCGCGTGAGCCACCGCGGACAGGCGCTCGCCGCACTCGTCGGGGCGCTGGCGGGACCCGGACGGTGAGCCGGCTCGCGGCGCCGCCGCTCTCGCTCTACGTGCACCTGCCGTGGTGCGTGCGCAAGTGCCCGTACTGCGACTTCAACTCGCACGCGCGGCCGACGTCCGGCGTGCCCGAGGACGCCTACCTGGCCGCGTTGCTCGACGACCTCGACTGGGCCGCGGCCGGCGCGGCGGGTCGCGAGGTCGTCTCGGTGTTCTTCGGCGGCGGCACGCCGAGCCTGTTCCGGCCGGCGTCGATCGGCGCGCTGCTCGAGCGGGTCGCGGCCCGGCTGCCGGTCGCGGCCGACGTCGAGGTCACGCTCGAGGCGAACCCGGGCACCGTCGAGCACGGTGCGTTCGCGGGCTACGCCGCCGCCGGCGTGAACCGCGTGTCCCTCGGTGCGCAGAGCTTCGACGACGCGTGCCTCGCTGCGATCGGTCGCATCCACTCGGCCGGGGAGACGGTCGCCGCGGTGGGCGAGCTGCGCGATGCGGGCATCGCGAACTTCAACCTGGACCTGATGTACGGGCTGCCGGAGCAGGGGGTCGCGCAGGCGGTCGCGGACCTCGAGCGTGCGATCGCGCTCGGCCCCTCGCACCTCTCGCACTACCACCTGACGCTCGAGCCCGGCACCGCGTTCGAGCGCCGACCGCCGCGCCTGCCCGACGAGGACGTGATGTACGCGATGCAGGAGACCTGCCAGGCACGCCTCGCCGGCGCGGGTTACACCCAGTACGAGGTGTCGGCGTACGCGCGCGACGGCGCACGGTGCCGCCACAACCTGAACTACTGGTCGCACGGCGACTACCTCGGGATCGGCGCGGGCGCACACGGCAAGCTCACCGACGTCGCGGCCGGGCGCATCGTGCGCACCGAGCGCGTGCGCCAGCCGGGCCTCTACATGGGCGCGCGCGAGCCGTCCGCGCGCGTATCGGCCACGCGCGTCGTCGGGCGCGACGAGGGCGCGTTCGAGTTCTTCCTGAATGCGCTGCGCCTCGTCGACGGATTCACGCCCGGCGAGTTCGAATCCCGCACCGGCCTCGCCTGGACCGAGGTCGAACCGACGGTCCGCGACGGGGTCGAACGCGGGCTGCTCGAGCCCGCCCGGGACGGCGGCTGGCGGCCGACCGCCCGGGGACGCTTGTTCCTCAATGACTTGCAGGCGATGTACCTGCCCGAGGCCCCGGCGGGCGGTTGATGGGGCCGCGTCCGGGCTCATCGAGGCCGCGGCCGGAGGTGACATGGAGGTCACTTATGCACACGTCCAGGCGGCTGGCCTAGATACGACGGGTTACGGCCTGTAGTCGAAGTGACATCTTAGAGGTGATCTATAACTTATTGTTTTAATAAGCAGAAAATGGGTGGTCAAAAACTGACCAATTCGAAATCGCGGCCATTCCGCGCCCCGGTGAACGCACCGGCCGTCCCGCGTTCCACAGAGTTATCCACAGCTTTTGTGGATAACCGGACGTCGCTTCCACGCCACGTCCGCGGCGCCTTGCCAGTGCGCGCTGGCGCTCCTATACTTCGCGCCCTTTTTCCGTCTGCACCGAAAGGTCCGCGATCATGAAGAGCGGCATCCACCCCGACTACAAGGCCATCACCGTCACCTGCAGCTGCGGGAACACGTTCGAGACCCGCTCGACGCTGGGCGAGGACCTGCAGATCGAAGTCTGCTCGAGCTGCCACCCGTTCTACACGGGCAAGCAGAAGATCGTGGACACGGGCGGCCGCGTCGACCGCTTCCGCAAGAAGTACGCCAAGGGCTGACCGGGCTCGCGTCCGGCCGTCCGCGACGGGGCGCCTCGGGCGCCCCGTGTCGTTTCGGGCGCCGGGAACTTTCTGCCGCCGCAGGCTGCCACTAGACTCGGGATGTCCAGGCCCGGGGTCGCCCGCATGTCGCGTCGCTCATTGACCGTACTCGCCGTGTTGCTCGCCGCGCTCGGGGCGCCGGGCTGTGCCACGAACCCGGCCACCGGCAAGACGGACATCGTGTTCATGTCCGAGGCCGAGGAGATGAAGGTCGGCGAGCAGGCGGCCGCCGAGGCGTTCCAGCAGTACGCGCGCTACGACAACGAGGCGGTGCAGGACTACGTGAACCAGGTCGGCCAGCGCATCGTGAGCGTCAGCCACCGGTCGCAGATGCCGTTCAAGGTCACGGTGCTCGACAGCGACCAGATCAACGCGTTCGCCGTCCCCGGCTACATCTTCGTGTTCCGCGGGCTGCTCGCCTACCTGAATTCGGAGGCCGAGCTCGCCGCCGTGATGGGACACGAGATCGCCCACGTGACCGCACGCCACACGGCGCGCCGCGACGCCGGCGACACTGCGACGGCGGTGGGGGCGACGATCCTCGGCATCCTGACCGGGAGCTCGGCCGTGGCGAACGTGGCCGGCAGCGCCGGCACGGCGCTCCAGTTCAGCTACAGCCGGGAGCAGGAACTCGAGGCCGACCAGCTCGGCGCCGAATACGTCGCCCGGCTCGGTTACGACCCCTCGGCCATCATCAACGTCGTCCGCATCCTGAAGAACCAGGAGGCGTTCGAGATCCAGAGCGCCCGGGCCGAGGGCCGCGAGGCCAAGGTCTACCACGGCCTCTACGACACGCACCCGGACTTCGACACGCGCATGCAGGGCGCGGTCGAGGCGGCGGCCAAGGCTGCGCGGCCCGGCGGCAACTACAAGCCGCCCGGCCGCGACGAATACCTCGACCACATCCAGGGCATCGCGTTCGGCTCGAGTGCCGCGCAGGGGGTCGTCAGGGGCAGCCGTTTCTACCACGCCGACATGGGCTTCACGGTGGCGTTCCCGTCCGGGTGGATCATCAAGAACACGCCGAACGCCGTGCTCGCGCTGTCGCCCCAGCGGGACGCCGTGCTACAGCTCGCGACGCAGCCGGTCCCGCCGAACCTGAGCCCGCGCGAGTTCCTCTCGAAGGCTCTGAGCGGGGTGCCGGTGTCCGGCGGGGAGGAGCTGAAGCAGTACGGCCTCGTCGGCTACACGGCGCTCGCTCGCAACGTGCCGCTCGACTGGGGGACCCCCGGACCGGCCCGGTTCGCGATCATCTACCTGAACGGCATGGCCTACATCTTCAAGGGCTCGACCCGGCTGGCCGGCGCGATGAGCGCGGACGACCCGCTGTTCGTCTCGAGCATCCGGACGTTCCGGCGCCTCAAGGACACCGAGTTCGAACTCGCAGACGCGAACCGGATCGAGCTCGTCAAGACCACGTCCAGGACGACGATCGACGGGCTCGCGGCGACGTCGCCGATCCAGCCCTACCCGGCCGACCAGCTCCGGCTGCTGAACGACCTCTATCCGAAGGGCGAGCCCACGCCCGGCGAGCTGATCAAGATCGTGAAGTAGTCACGGCTTGATTGCCGCGACGGCTCATGCAACCCTGCCAAGTCACCCCGGGGCGCCTTGACCGCACCCCCCTTTCCCGGACAACGACATGAGCACCAAGACCTACGAACTCACGAGCCTCGACACCGGCAAGAAGTCCACGCTGAAGGCCCTCGAGGGCACCGTGGGGCCCGATTGCCTCAACATTGCCCCGCTCGCGAAGGATCACGGGCTCTTCACGTTCGACCCGGGCTTCATGTCGACCGCGTCCTGCGAGAGCAAGATCACCTACATCGACGGCGATGCCGGCATCCTGCTCTACCGCGGCTACCCGATCGAGCAGCTCGCGACCCGCTCGAGCTTCATCGAGGTCGCCTACCTGCTGGTCCACGGCGAGCTGCCGACGGCAAAGCAGCTCGAGCAGTTCGACCACTCGATCCGCTACCACACGATGATCAACGAGTCGCTGCTCCGTTTCTTCAACGGGTTCCACTACAACGCGCACCCGATGGCGATGGTGAGCGCGGTGGTCTCGTCGATGGCGGCCTTCTACCACGACTCGATGGACAACCATAACCCGCGGCACCGCGAGATCTTCGCGCACCGGATCCTGGCCAAGGTGCCGACGATCTCGGCCGCGGCCTACAAGCACATGCTCGGGCAGCCGTTCGTCTACCCGCGCAACGACCTCGACTACTGCGCGAACATGCTCCGGATGTTCTTCGCCGTCCCGGCCGAGGACTACGTCGTGGACCCGGTCACCGCGCAGGCGCTCGACCTGCTGCTGATCCTGCACGCCGACCACGAGCAGAACGCCAGCACCTCGACCGTGCGGCTCGCCGGCAGCACCGGCACCAACCCGTATGCGGCGATCTCGGCCGGCGTGTCGGCGCTGTGGGGCCCGGCGCACGGCGGCGCGAACGAGGCCGTGCTCGCGATGCTCGAGGAGATCGGCACCGTCGACAACATCCCGAAGTTCCTCGACCGCGTGAAGGACAAGGACGGCCACACCCGGCTCATGGGCTTCGGCCACCGCGTCTACAAGAACTTCGACCCGCGCGCGAAGATCATCCGCGAGATGTGCCACAAGGTGCTCGCGCGGCTCGGCCAGACCGACAACCCGCTGTTCGAGCTCGCGCTGCGCCTCGAGGAGATCGCGCTGAAGGACGAGTACTTCATCGCGCGCAAGCTCTACCCGAACGTCGATTTCTATTCGGGCGTCATCTACAGCGCGCTCGGCATCCCGCGCTCGATGTTCACGGTGATGTTCGCGATCGCCCGCACGGCCGGGTGGGTCGCGCACTGGCAGGAGATGATCGGCGACCCGTCGATGAAGATCGGCCGGCCGCGTCAGCTCTACACCGGCCCGACCGCACGGGAATACGTCGAGATCGGCCAGCGCGGCTAGGGGACAGTCCCTAGAGCAGCGATTCGACCTCGGCCGCGCTCGCGCGCCGCATCGGCCTGCCGTCGACCGGGCTCGCCGGCGACTGGCGGATCCCGTCCACCGGGAACACGACCGCGTCGACGGTCTGCCGTCCGGCCACGAACCGGACCGCCGGGTAGCTCACCGCACGGTCGCGCTCGTAGCGCAGCCGCCGTTCGACCACCTCGTGCGGGACGCCGCGCTCCTCGAGGCGGATCGACACCGCCTCGGGCGACTCGCTGAAGAGGTGCAGGTTGATCTCGGAGTGCCCGGACGCCGTGCCGGCCAGCACCGGGCCGACGAGCCGCGGCTGGAAGTCGGACATGAGCCGCATGGCCTCGAGTGCCGCGCGCCGCAGGCCCGCCAGGTCGGCCTCGTGACGGTCCGCGGCGAAGAGCCGCTGGTGTGCGACCCGCGCGGCCTCGATCTCCGTGTTGCGGGGCAGGATGGAGGCGTCGGTGACGCCGAGGCGCTCGGCGGCCTTCCGTTTCGCGAGCAGGAAGTCGTCGACGCCCTGCTCGCGCATGATGCGCGCCGCCTCTTCGGCCACCGCAGCCCGCAGGAGCTCCGCGCGCGGGTTCGGTCGTCGGTGCATCGGCCGCCCCTTCAGAAGATCGGTTCATCGGACGCCGGAGCCTGCATGCTCTCCGCGTCCACGGCCTCCGCATCGTAACTGCTGCCGCCGGCCGTTGGAACGTACGGCTCGACGAACACTTCGAACAGTGCGCCGGGGCTGCCCGCCGGCACCGGTGCACCGGTCGAACGCGAGACCCACATGCGTACGACGCCCGGCGGCTCGGGCAGCCGGTGTTCCGGGCGATCCGCGAGCGCGCGCTCCATGAAGTAGATCCACATCGGCAGCGCCGTGCGTCCGCCTTCCTCGTACTCGCCGAGCGAGCGCTCCTGGTCGTAGCCGATCCACGCCGCCGCGACCAGGTCGGCATTGAAGCCGACGAACCAGGTGTCCCGGCGGTCGCTCGTCGTTCCGGTCTTGCCGGCGAGGTCGCGCCGGCCGAGCGCCTTGGCGCGCTGCGCGGTCCCGCGCTGGATCACGTCCGTCATGATGTCCGTCATCACGTAGGCGTTCGCGGCCTGGATCGCCCGCGGCGCGCGGCGCTCCGGAGGGACTTCGCCGGCCGGCGTCGCGACCGCGGTGTCCGCCGGGCCGGCCGCAGCCGTTGCGGCCGCGCCATCCGGCGCCGTCGCGGCCGTCGCCGGGTTCGCGTCGGCGGGACCCGGGGCCGGGCTCGCCTCGCCCGTCATCGTTCCATCGGTCGCGGGCGCCGGTGGCGGCGTGTCCTCGCACTGCGGGCAGGCGAGCGGCGGCTCGGCGGCGAACACCTCGTGCCCCGACGCGTCGTCGATCCGCGCGACGAAGTAGGGCGTCACGCGCCAGCCGCCGTTCGCGAACACCGCGAAGCCGCGCGCCATCTCGAGCGGCGTCACCTGGCCCGTGCCGAGCGCGAGCGTCAGGTTCTGCGGCAGTGCCTCGGGCCCGAAGCCGAAGTTCTCGATGTAGCGGGTCGCCGGGCCGAGCCCGGTGCCGCGCAGGAGCCGGATCGAGACCAGGTTGCGCGACCGCACGAGCGCCTCGCGCACCGGCGTCGGGCCGTAGAACTCCCGGGTGATGTTCTGCGGTCGCCAGGACTCGTCGCCGTCCGGCCCGCCACCGCCCGGGAGCACGATCGGCGCATCGTTCACGAGCGTGGCCGGCGTGAAGCCGTGGGCGAGCGCCGCCGAATACAGGAACGGCTTGAACGCGGAGCCCGGCTGCCGTTTCGCCTGCACCGCGCGGTTGTAGCGGCTCGCGAAGTAGTCGAACCCGCCCACCAGGGCCGTGATCGCGCCGTCCGTGGGCGCGAGCGCGACGAGTGCCGCGCCGACCGCCGGCAACTGCGCGAGCCGGTGGCGTCCGTCGGCGAGCGGCTCCACGTAGACGACCTGGCCGACCGCGAGCACGTCCGCGGCGCGCTTCGGCGCCGCCCCGAGCGCGTTGTCGGCCAGCGCCGGCCGGGCCCAGGACATCGCCTCCCAGTCGAGCGTGACGATCGAACCGTCGCGCTCGCGGACCCGCGCAGCCTGTTCCTCCACGCCGACCACGACGGCCGCGCGCAGGTTGCCCGGGTCGGCGTACGGCCGGAGTGCCTGTCGCGCGGACGCGGCGTCCGTCGCGGCCGACGGGTCGAGCGTCGCCGCGGGTCCCCGCCAGCCGTGCCGCCGGTCGAACTCGAGCATCGCACGCCACACGGCGGCGTTCGCGTCGGCCTGCTGGGCCGAGTCGATCGTCGTCGTCACCCTGTAGCCGTCGGTGAGCGCGGCCGGGCCGTAACGGGCAACCAGGTCGAGCCTGACCATCTCGGCGACGTAGGGCGCACGCACCTCGGCCACCGGCGCGTGGATACCGGTCGGCACCGGTTCCGCCTCGGCGGCGGCGCGCTGGGCCTCGTCGATCTTTCCGGTCTCGACCAGGCGCCGGAGCACATAGGCGCGGCGTTCACGCGCGCGTTCCGGGCTCGTCACCGGGTTGTCCCGCGAGGGCGAGCGGGGCAGCCCGGCGATCAGCGCCGCCTCGGCGAGCGTGAGCTGGTCCACCCGCTTGTTGAAGTAGACCTCGGCGGCCGCACCGACGCCGTAGGCGCGCTGGCCGAGGAAGATGCGGTTCAGGTACTGCGCGAGGATCTCGTCCTTCGTGAACTCGTGCTCGATTCGCATCGCGAGGAAGACTTCCCGGAGCTTGCGCTTCAGCGTCTTCTCCGGCGTGAGCAGCGTGTTCCGGGCCAGCTGCATCGTGATCGTGCCGCCGCCCTCGCGCACGCCGCCCGCCGTCAGGTTCGCCGCGAGCGCCCGCACGAGGCCCTGCCAGTCGACGCCCGGGTGCTCGTAGAAGCGGTCGTCCTCGGCGGCGAGGAAGGCATCGACGACGAGCTGCGGGATCGCGGCCGCCTCGACCGGTATCCGGCGCTGCTCGCCGATCTGCGCGATCAGCTTGCCGTCGGCACTCCACACCGTGAGCGGCAGCTGCATGCGCAGGTCGCGGAGCTCGGCCGCGTCGGGCACCTCGGCCTCGAGGAACTGGAACGCACCGGCGATCCCGAGGGCCAGCGCGCCGGCGAAGATGAGCGCAGTCGTGAGCAGGGTCGCGAAGATCTTTCGCGCGTGACGATTCATGCCGGAATCTGGGAACCAGTTCTTGCCGCACCTGCGGGGGTTGTGCATAGTAGCTCGCGACGCAAGGGCAAACTCACCGAAAGGTGGGGACGCAAAGCCACCGGTCTAAGGGCCCAGGGCCTATGACAGCGGGGTTGCCGGTCCGGACGACTGCGCGGCGCTCGTGCCCACGACGCGGCGACGTACGGGATCGTCACAGGAACCGGACCCCGCTCTGGGCCTCCCGGCCCGGCGGCCCAGGCAGTGCGCCCTGCGTGTCTTACGACCTGTAGCGCTGCACACAACGGGGGGTCCGAGCGTCCGATGCCGCAATCTGCCAACACCCTCACAATTCTTTTTGGCGGAACCCTGTTATATAGTGCGGCGGGGGCTCGTATTTCACTCGACGATAGACGCGCAACCTCTTGAACTAGAAGGACTCACTCGTGCTGTTTCAGGGCAGGTCTCGACCGGTCATCGGACTCGACATCACGACGTCCTCGATCAAGCTCATCGAATTGTCGAAGAGCGGCGACGGGTACCGCGTCGAGTCGTACTCGGCGGAGCCCTCCCCGCCGAACGCCATCAACGAGAAGGCGATCGTCGATTCGCAGGCGGTCGGCGAGGCGGTGCGTCGCGCGGTGAAGCGCGCCGGCGCCCGCAGCAAGGAAGTCGCCGTCGCGATCAGCGGCGACGCCGCGATCACGAAGGTGATCCAGATGCCGCGCAACCTGCGCGATGCGGAACTCGAGTCCCAGGTCGAGATGCAGGCCGACCAGTACATCCCGTTCCCGATGGAGGAAGTCAGCTTCGACTTCGAGGTGATCGGGCCGTCCGAGCGCGACCCCGAGATGCTCGACGTGCTGCTCGTGGCCACCCGCTCGGAGAACGTCGAGCAGCGCCAGGCCGCCGTGCAGGCGGCGGGCCTCGCCACCCGGATCGTCGACGTCGAGGCGTTCGCACTCGAGAACGCCTGCCGGCTGCTCACGCACCAGATGCCCGACGGCGGCATGGACCGCAACATCGCGGTGATGGACTTCGGCGCGAGCTCGACCACGTTCTCGGTGCTCCGCGACCTGAAGGTCAAGTACACGCGCGACTTCGCGTTCGGCGGGCAGCAGCTCACCGAGGAGATCATGCGCACCTACGGGCTCAGCATGGAGGAGGCCGGTCGTGCGAAGAAGGAAGGCGGCCTGCCGGCCAACTACCAGTCCGAGGTGCTCGACCCGTTCATCGACGACATGTGCCAGCAGGTGAGCCGCTCGCTGCAGTTCTACCTGGCCTCGGGCAGTGGTCGCGAGGCGCCCGAGCAGATCCTGATCTGCGGCGGCTGCGCCAACATCCCGGGTGTCGCCGACGTCATCGCGAGCCGCGTGGGCATCCCGGCCGAGCGCGGTGACCCGCTCGGCCAGATGAAGATTTCGACGCGCGCCCTCGCGCAGGGCGTGAAGAAGGATGCGACCGCGCTGCTCACGGCGTGCGGTCTGGCGCTGAGGAGCTTCGACTGACATGCCAAGAATCAACCTCCTGCCTTGGCGCGAGGCGCAGCGCAAGCAGAAGCGGCAGGAATTCTTCCTGTCGATCGGCGCGGCCGTGGCCACCGCGGCACTGGTGGTGCTGATCGGCCGCTGGCAGATGAGCGCCGCGATCGAGCACCAGCAGGAGCGCAACCAGATCCTGACCGACGAGATCGCGCTGCTCGACAAGAAGATCGAGGAGATCCTCGGCCTCGAGACCCAGAAGCGGCGCCTGCTCGCCCGAATGGAGATCATCGAAACGCTGCAGCGCAGCCGCCCCGAGATCGTCCACATCTTCGACGAGATCGTGAAGACGCTCCCCGAGGGCGTGTACCTCACCTACCTGAAGCAGACCGGCAGCCGGATCGAGATCCGCGGCGTCGCGCAGTCCTCGACGCGCGTCTCGGCGTTCATGCGCAACATAGACAATTCGCAGTGGCTGTCCGACCCGTCGCTGCAGGTCGTCGAGACCAAGGGTGCGGACGCCAACCGTGGCGCCGACTTCACGCTGTTCGCGAAGCAGCGTAACCAGGCGACGACGGACGATGCGGATGGCGAAGGCAAGGTGGCCGGCAAATGAACAAGCTGCAGGAGATCCTCGAGCAGCTGCGCACGCTCGACTGGAACGAGCCGGGCCGCTGGCCGCTCGGCGTCCGGCTCGGTGCCGCGGCGCTGCTGTTCATGCTCGCCGCCGCCGGTGGCTACTACTACTTCGTCTGGGACTCGCTGCATCCGCAGCTCGTTGAGGCGCGCGCGAAGGAAGCGGACCTCTTCGACACGCTCGAGCAGAAGGCCCGCAAGGCCGCCAACCTGCAGGCCTACAAGGACCAGCTCGCCGACATGGAGAAGTCGTTCGGCGCGATGCTGCGGCAGCTGCCGAACAAGACCGAGGTGCCGAACCTGCTGGTCGACATCTCGCAGACCGGCCTCGCCGCCGGCCTGCAGGAGAAGCTCTTCCAGCCGCAGAACGAGATCCGCAAGGACTTCTACGCCGAACTGCCGATCACGATCCGGCTCACGGGCGGCTACCACCAGATGGGCGAATTCGCCGCGGGCGTCGCCGCGCTGCCGCGCATCGTGACGCTGCACGACATCGAGATCGCGCCGGGCGGCAAGAACGCCGGCGGCGACCTCACGCTGAACGTCACGGCGAAGACCTATCGCTACCTCGACGAGGAGGAGCAGGCCGCCGCCGACTCGGGCACCTCGGACGTCAAGGGCAAGTCCGGCAAGTCCAAGGGCAAGTCCAAGGCGAAGGCCGGCAAGGACGCCAAGGGCGACAAGAAGGACGGCAAGAAGGACAAGGGCGGCTGAGGCGGCCATGGCAGAGGCACTCCCCAAGATGACCACAGCACTGCGCATCGTCCTCGCCGGCGGCGTGCTCGCGACGATCGCGGGCTGCACGAACGACACCGACGAGCTCCGCGCGAAGATCGACGAGATCAAGTCGCGGCCCGGCGGCCGCATCGAGCCGCTGCCGGAGGTGAAGCCGTACGAGACGTTCGCCTATCCGGACGCGGACCAGCGCTCGCCGTTCGAGCCGGGCGTCGCCTCCGGATCGGTCGGTGCAAACGGGATCCGACCGGACGCGAGCCGTCCGCGCGAATTCCTCGAGCAGTTTTCCCTCGACACGCTGAAGATGGTCGGCACGCTGAGGCTCAATGCCCAGATCTACGGACTCGTGCAGACCAAGGACGGGCTGGTGCACCGGGTGCTGCCCGGCAACCACCTCGGACAGCAGGACGGCCGAATCACGGCCATAGACGAAGCCAAGATCTCGCTCATCGAGATCGTTCCTGACGGCACGGGCGGTTTCATCGAGCGTCCCGCCGCGCTTGCGTTGAGCGACTGATCTGCAAGGAGATTCGAGCATGACCGCTGCATCGTTCAACACGGCCGAACCCCGCACGGGCGCGCATCGACCGCAGGTCCGTCGCCGCCCCGCCGCGCTCGCCGCGCTGGCAGGGCTAGCCACGCTCCTCGCGCAGGCTGCGTTCGCCCAGGGCGCGCTCAAGCTCGAGCGTGTCGACGTACAGGCTCAGTCCGGCGACAAGGTCGAGGTCCGCCTCGAACTCGACGGCCCGGCGCCGCAGCCGGTGACGTTCACGATCGACAACCCGGCCCGCCTGTCGGTCGACCTCCCGGGCGTGGACCTCGCGCTGCCGTCGCGCCGGATCGACGTGAACACCGGCGGCGTCGACACCGTCGTCGCCGCGGAGGCCTCGGGCCGCACGCGCCTCGTCTTCAACCTCGACCAGATGCGCCCCTACGAGACGCGCGTTTCCGGCAACACGGTGTTCGTCACGATCGGCGTCGGCGGCGTCGCCCGCACGGCTGCCGCGGCCCCGTCCGCGGCCCCGTCCGGCAAGTCGGCCGGCGGTGGCGCGTCGACGGCCGGTTCCAGCATCCAGAAGGTCGATTTCCGCCGCGGGACCGACGGCGCCGGCCGCGTGCTCGTCTCGACGAGCGATCCGGGCGTGCAGGCGAACCTGAAGCAGGAAGGCGGTCGCATCGTGATCGACTTCCCGGGCACGACCGTGGCTTCCGACTTCGCGAAGCGCTACGACGTCGTCGACTTCGCCACGCCGATCAGCACGTTCGACGTGAGCCAGGGCCCGAACGGCGCGCGGATCGTCATCTCGGCGGCCGGCGACTACGAGCAGCTCGCCTACCAGAGCGACCGCGACTACGTGCTCGAGGTGCGCCAGCGCCCGAAGGCCGCGGTCGTCGATCCTTCGAAGCGCGAGTACAAGGGCGAGCGCCTCACGCTCAACTTCCAGGACATCGAGACCCGCGCGGTGCTGCAGCTGCTCGCCGAGACGAGCGGCCAGAACATCGTCGTGAGCGATTCGGTGCAGGGCAACGTCACGCTCAGGCTGCAGAACGTGCCGTGGGACCAGGCCCTCGACATCGTGCTCAGGACCAAGGGCCTCGACAAGCGGCAGGAAGGCAACGTCATCTACGTCGCGCCGGCCGAGGAACTCCAGGCCCGCGAGAAGCAGCAGCTCGAGACGCAGAAGGCGATCGTCGAGCTCGCCCCGCTGCGCACCGAGTACCTGCAGGTCAACTACGCGAAGGCCACGGACCTCGCCGCGCTGATCAAGTCCCAGGGCAAGGCGTCGCTCCTCTCCGACCGGGGCAGCGTCGCGGTCGACGACCGCACGAACACGCTGCTGCTGCAGGACACGGCCGAGCGCCTCGCCGACATCCGCCGGCTGGTCTCGACGCTCGACATCCCGGTCAAGCAGGTGCTGATCGAGTCGCGCATCGTCATCGTGAATGACAGCTTCAGCCGCGAGCTCGGCGTGCGCTTCGGCAGCGCCTACGTCGGCGACGTCGGCGACGACGGCCTGATCTGGCTCGGCAACAACGGCCTGAACGCGGCCGACGGCAGCACGGGCCCGGTCATCGGCACCGGCACCGGCTCGCAGCAGGGCTCGGTCACGACCGGGACGGCCCCGGAGCGCTACATCGTCAACCTGCCGGTCGCGAATCCGGCGATGAACCTCGCGATGACGCTGCTCAACTCGAACTACGTCGTGGACCTCGAGATCTCGGCCGCGCAGCGCGAGGGCCGCGGCGAGGTGATCTCCGCCCCGCGCGTGATCACCGCGAACGGCCAGGAGGCCTACATCGAGCAGGGCCGCGAGATCCCGTACCAGGAGTCGGCGTCGAGCGGCGCCACGACGACGCAGTTCAAGAAGGCCGTGCTGTCGCTGACCGTCACGCCGCAGATCACGCCGGACGACCGGCTGATCCTCGACCTGAAGGTCACGAAGGACAGCGTCGGCGAGTACGTGCCGAGCGCCACGGGCGGCCTCGTGCCCTCGATCGACACGCGCCAGATCACCACCCAGGTCCTCGTGAACGACGGCCAGACGGTGGTGCTCGGCGGCATCCTCGAGACCGACAGCCGCGACGACGTGAACAAGGTGCCGTTCCTCGGCGACATCCCGGGGCTCGGCGTGCTGTTCCGCAAGAAGGCGACGCGCGACGACAAGAACGAGCTGCTGATCTTCGTGACGCCGAAGATCCTGCGCGAGGGCGCCAGCATCTACTGACGACCCACCCGCAACGGTGGGACAATGCGGCCGCAGCGATCCTGCGGCCGCATTCGTTTCCGATGCTCGAAGCGACCAACATCGTCCTCGTCGGCCCGATGGGTTCGGGCAAGAGCGCCGTCGGCCGGCAGCTCGCGGCCCGGCTCGGCCTCGGATTCGTCGACACGGACGCGGAGATCGAGGCCCGCACGGGCGTCGACATCGCCTACATCTTCGACCGCGAGGGCGAGCCGGGCTTCCGGGCCCGCGAGGCCGAGGTGATCGACGACCTGACGCGCCGCGAGGGCTGGGTGATCGCCACGGGCGGCGGCGCCGTCGTCACGGCCGGGACCCGCTCGCGCCTGCGCACCCGGGGCTGCGTCGTGTATCTTCGGACGTCCGTGGACCAGCAACTCGCCCGCACGCGCCGCAGCGGCCACCGGCCGCTGCTGCAGAACGCCGACCCGCGCGGCACGCTCGAGCGCCTCTCGGTCGAGCGCGCGCCGTGGTATTCCGAGGTGGCGGACGTGACGGTCGACACCGACGGCCGCAAGGTGGCGACGGTGGTCGCCGAGGTGCTGAAGCGCATCGACGACGCGAGGCGGCGCTGATGCAGCGCCTCGAGGTCGACCTCGGCACACGCCGCTACCCGATCCTGATCGGCGCGGGCCTCGTCGACCGGGCCGACGTGGTCGGCCAGGCGGTCCATGCCCGCGACGTGCTGGTCGTCACGAACGACGTCGTCGCGCCCCTCTACCTCGAGCGGCTGCGCACGGCACTCGGCTCGCGCCGGGTCGAGGCCGTCGTGCTCCCGGACGGCGAGCGCCACAAGGACCTCGCCGCGGTCTCGCGCGTGATCGATGCGCTGGTCGGCGCGAGGATGAACCGCGACGTCTGCATCGTGGCGCTCGGCGGTGGCGTGGTCGGCGACATCGCAGGCTTCGCCGCGGCCTGCTACCAGCGCGGCGTCGACTTCGTCCAGGTCCCGACCACGCTGCTCGCGCAGGTGGATTCCTCGGTCGGCGGCAAGACCGGCGTGAACCACCCGGGGGGCAAGAACCTGATCGGTGCGTTCCACCAGCCGCGCGCGGTCGTGGCCGACACCGACACGCTCCGCACGCTGCCGCCGCGCGAACTCCGGGCCGGCTGTGCGGAGGTGCTCAAGTACGGGTTCGTGGCGGACGCCGCCTTCCTCGACTGGCTCGAGGCCCACGTGGAGCCGGTGCTCGCGCTCGAGCGGACCGAGGTCGCGCACGCGATCCGGCGCTCCTGCGAGATCAAGGCGGAGATCGTCGCCGAGGACGAGCGCGAGCACGGCCGCCGTGCGCTGCTGAACCTCGGGCACACGTTCGGCCACGCGATCGAGGCCGCCGAAGGCTACGGCAGCTGGCTGCACGGCGAGGCCGTCGCGGTCGGGATGCTGATGGCCGCCGACCTCTCGCACCGGCTGGGCTGGCTCGCGCCGGCCGACGTCGGGCGCGTGCGCGCACTCGTCGCGCGCGCCGGGCTGCCGCTCGAGGCGCCGCGCATCGGCGCCGCACGTGCGCTCGAGCTGATGGGCATGGACAAGAAGGTCCAGGCCGGGCGCCTGCGCCTCGTGCTGCTCGAGCGGCTCGGGTCCGGCGTCGTGACGGCCGAGGTGCCCGCCGACGCGCTCGCCGCGACGCTCGCCGACCACGTCGGGGTGGCGTCGTGAGCGAGCCCGTCGCGATGCTCGCGCCGTACGCCCAGCACGACGCCGATTCGCGCGGCCGGCGCTACCCGGAACCACCGCCGCGGCACCGCACCGAGTTCCAGCGCGACCGCGACCGGATCGTCCACTCGACCGCGTTCCGCCGCCTCGTCTACAAGACGCAGGTGTTCGTGAACCACGAGGGTGATCTCTACCGGACGCGACTCACGCACTCGCTCGAGGTTGCCCAGATCGCGCGCAGCGTCGCCCGGGCGCTCGGGCTCAACGAGCCACTCGCGGAGGCCGTCTGCCTCGCGCACGACCTCGGGCACACGCCGTTCGGCCACGCCGGGCAGGATGCGCTGAACGACTGCATGCGCCCCTACGGCGGGTTCGAGCACAACCTGCAGTCGCTCCGGGTCGTGGACGAGCTCGAGGAGCGCTACGCGGAGTTCCCGGGCCTCAACCTCACGTTCGAGACCCGCGAGGGCATCCTGAAGCACTGCTCGGCGGCCAACGCGCGCCGGCTCGGCGAACTGGGCGAGCGCTTCCTCGAGCGACGGCAGCCGAGCCTCGAGGCCCAGCTCGCGAACCTCGCCGACGAGATCGCCTACAACAACCACGACGTGGACGACGGGCTGCGCGCGGGCCTCATCACGATCGACGAGCTGCGCGGGCTCGCGGTGTTCCGCCGGCAGTACGACCTCGTGACCGCGAAGTACCCGGACCTCGGCGGCCGCCGGCTCGTGCACGAGGTCGTCCGGCGGATGATCGACTGGCTCGTGAACGACCTGATCGACGCGTCGCGCCGCTCGATTGCGGAGGCGGCCCCGGTGAGCGTCGAGGACGTGCGGGCCCGCCCGGCGCCGCTGCTCCGGTTCGGGGACGAAGTGGCGGCCGAGCACCTCGAGCTCAAGCGATACCTGCGCCAGCACCTCTACCGCCACTACCGGGTGCTCCGGATGACGACCAAGGCGAGCCGGGTCGTCCGCGAACTCTTCGACGCGATGATGGGCGACGTGGACCTGATGCCCACCGAGCACCAGCAGGCCGCCCGGCGCTACGAGGCCGCCGACGGCGATGCCGGGCGCGCCCGGGCCGTGGCGGACTACATCGCCGGCATGACCGACCGCTACGCGATCCTCGAGCGCCGTCGGCTCTACGACCCCTCCGAACGCACCTGAACTTCCCACCGGGAGACCCCATTGACCGTGAGAGACAGCAACGGCACGGAGCTCGCCGACGGCGATTCGGTGCTCGTGATCAAGGACCTGAAGGTGAAGGGGTCGTCGGACACGCTGAAGCGCGGAACGCTCTTCAAGAACATCCGGCTGACGGACGACGAGGAAGCCGTCGAGTGCGGCAGCGGCCGCAACACCGTGGTCCTGAAGACCTGCTTCCTGAAGAAGGCCTGAGTCCGCGCGCCGGCCGGACGGTCGGCAACGCGCTGATTCCTCGGTAATTCCCGCAGGCCCTGCGCGGGGTCCGGGGCGCTCCGGTATCATGCCGGCCGGCCCAGCAAGTCGAGTGCCCCCATGCCCGTCGTAGCCAAGGACATCCCCGCGCGCGAGCGCCTGATCTTCGCGATGGACGTCGCGGACCCGGCCGAGGCGAGACGCCTCGCCGAACAGCTCGGCGACTCCGTGCACTTCTACAAGCTCGGGCTCGAGCTCTTCATGTCCGGCGACTACTACGCGCTGCTCGACTGGATGGTCGCGCGCGACAAGAAGGTGTTCGTCGACCTCAAGTTCTTCGACGTGCCGGCGACGGTGGCGGCGGCGGTGCGCCAGCTCCGGAACCGCGGCGTCACGCTCACGACCGTGCACGGCAACCAGGGGATCATGGAGGCCGCGGCCGCCGCGAAGGGCGACGTGAAGGTGCTCGCCGTCACCGTGCTCACGAGCCTCGACCGTGGGGACCTCGACGACCTCGGTTTCGAGTGCGAGGTGGACAAGCTGGTGCTGTCGCGGGCGCGTCGGGCGCTCGAGGCCGGCTGTGACGGCGTCGTCTCTTCGGGGCTCGAGGCGCCGAAGCTGCGTGAGTTCATCGACCACCGGCTGCTCGTCGTGTGCCCGGGCATCCGCCCGGTCGAGAACCGGCCGGTGGACGACCAGAAGCGCACGGTCGACGTCGCGCAGGCGTTCGCGAACGGCGCCGACTACATCGTCGTCGGCCGGCCGATCCGCGACGCGGCCGACCCGCGCGCGGCCGCGCAGGCGATCCAGCAGACGATCTCGGGCGTCTTCGCCGGAGGTGCTCGGTGAGCGCGCCGCTCGCGAACGACCTGCTGCTGCGCGCGCTCGCGCGCCAGCCGGTGCCGCGCACGCCGCTCTGGATGATGCGGCAGGCGGGCCGTTATCTGCCGGAGTACCGCGCGACCCGCGCGAAGGCGGGCAGCTTCCTCGCGCTCTGCATGAACCCGGAACTCGCCTGCGAGGTCACGCTGCAGCCGCTCGAGCGCTACCGGCTCGACGCCGCGATCCTGTTCTCGGACATCCTGACGATCCCGCACGCGATGAACGTCGGGCTCGAGTTCGAGGCCGGCGAGGGACCGAAGATCGCGCGCCCGGTGCGCACGCCCGGCGACATCGACCAGCTGCCGATCCCGGACCCGGAGGGCGAGCTCCGCTACGTGATGGACGCGGTGCGGCTGATCCGCCGCGAGCTCGGCGGTCGCGTCCCGCTGATCGGCTTCGCCGGCAGCCCGTGGACGGTCGGCACCTACATGGTCGAGGGCGGCGGCAGCAAGAACTTCCAGCACGTGAAGGGGATGCTCTACGGCGCACCCGCGCAGCTGCACCGGCTGCTCGACGTGATCACGCGCGCGACGATCGTCTACCTGAACGCGCAGGTGGCCGCGGGCGCGCAGGCGCTGATGGTGTTCGACACCTGGGGCGGCGCGCTCGAGCCGTCGGCGTACCGCGAGTTCTCGCTCGCGTACATGAAGCGGATCGTCGACGGCGTCACCCGCGAAAGCGAGGGGCGCCGGGTACCGGTGATCCTGTTCACGAAGGGCGGCGGGCAGTGGATGTCAGATCTCGCCGACACGGGCTGCGACGCGCTCGGCGTCGACTGGACCACCGACCTCGCCGACGCGCGCCGTGCGGTCGCCGACCGGGTCGCGCTGCAGGGCAACCTCGACCCGAGCGTGCTCTACGCGCCGCCCGCCGCGATCCGCGCGCAGGTCGGCCGCGTGCTCGCGAGCTACGGGCGCGGCCACGGCCACGTGTTCAACCTGGGCCACGGCATCCACCCGGACGTGCCGCCCGAGCACGCGCTGGCGATGGTCGAGGCCGTGCACGAACTGAGTCCGCAGTACCACGGGTGACGCATGGACATCGCGAAGATCGGCATCGGCGAGGACCCGCCCCACGACGTCAACGTGCTGATCGAGATCCCGCAGGGCGGCGTGCCCGTGAAGTACGAGCTCGACAAGCACTCGGGCGCGCTCCGGGTGGACCGGTTCCTGAACACCGCGATGTTCTACCCGGGCAACTACGGCTTCATTCCGCACACGCTGTCGGGCGACGGCGACCCGGTCGACGTGATCGTCGTGGTGCCGAGCCCGGTGGTCGCCGGCGCGATCGTGCGGGTGCGCCCGGTCGGCGCGCTGCTGATGAAGGACGAGGCCGGCGACGACGAGAAGGTGATCGCCGTGCCGGTCGACAAGCTCCACCCGTTCTATGAGGGCGTGAAGTCCTACAAGGACCTGCCCGCGACGCTGACGGACCAGATCGCCCACTTCTTCCAGCACTACAAGGACCTGGAGAAGGGCAAGTGGGTGACGATCGTGCGCTGGGTGGACGCGGCCAAGGCCGAGCGGATGATCGTCGAAGGCATCCGCCGCGCCGCGAAGGCCGGTGACGACGTCGCCGCGCACTTCGTCGCGAGCGGCGCGCTGAAATGACGGGGTCTGTTCCCGCACCGGGGTCTGTCCCCGCAGGGGACTGACCCCTTTTCCTGGCGTTTCTAAAAGGGGTCAGTCCCCTGCGGGGACAGACCCCTTAAGCAGCGGCTTCAGCACGGGCCACACCTGGCCGAGGAGTTTCGGCTGCGCGGCGGCGGTCGGGTGGATCCCGTCCTCCTGGATCATCGACGGGTCGAGCGCCACGTCGGCGATCAGGAACGGCACGAGCGGCACCTGCTCCGCCTTCGCGACCTCGCCGAACACGGCGTCGAACGACCGCGTGTACGCGGGCCCGTAGTTCGGCGGCATCCGGACGCCGACGAGCAGTACCCGCGCGCCCGATTTCCGGCCCAGCTGCACGATCCGGGTGAGGTTCGCGCGGATCTCCTTGACCGGCAGGCCGCGCAGCCCGTCGTTGCCGCCGAGCTCGACGATCACGATCGCGGGCCGGTGCTTCTCGAGCGCCCTCGGCAGACGCGCGAGCCCGCCGCCGGTCGTCTCGCCGCTCTCGCTGGCGTTCACGACCCGGTACCCGTACCCTGATTCCGTCAGGCGCCGCTGCAGCAGGGCCACCCAGCCCTGGTCGGCCCGCATCCCGTAGCCCGCGCTCAGGCTGTCGCCCAGCACGAGGACGACGGGAACGTCCGCGCGCGCCGCCTGTCCGACGAAGACCAGGCAGAGGAAGAAGACGCGGATGCAGGCGGATCGCAGCGACACGGTGCTCGAAGCCCAGGGACTCTCGAAGCAGGTTAGCAGTCCGGAGGGAACGCTGGCCATCCTCGCGGACGCAACGTTCGCGATCCGGCGCGGCGAGACCGTCGCCGTGATGGGCGCGTCGGGTGCGGGCAAGTCGACGCTGCTCGCGTTGCTCGCCGGGCTCGACACGCCCACGGCCGGCACGGTCCGGCTCGCCGGGCACGATTTCGGCGCACTCGACGAGGACGGCCGCGCGGCGGTCCGCGCGCGCCACGTCGGCTTCGTGTTCCAGTCGTTCCACCTCGTGCCCTCGCTCACCGCGCTCGAGAACGTGATGCTGCCGCTCGAGCTCGCCGGCCGCGCCGACGCCCGCGCCACGGCGCTCGAGGTGCTCGGCCGCGTCGGGCTCGCCGCGCGCGTCGGCCACTATCCGCGGCAGCTCTCCGGCGGCGAGCGGCAGCGCGTCGCGATCGCGCGCGCGTTCGTCTCGCGGCCCGACGTGCTGTTCGCCGACGAGCCGACCGGCAACCTCGACGCCGCGACCGGCGCGCGGATCGTCGAGCTGCTGTTCGGACTCAACCGCGAGGCCGGCGCGACGCTCGTGCTCGTGACGCACGACGGCGACCTCGCCGCGCGCTGCGGGCGCGTGATCCGGCTCGACGCGGGCCGCGTGGTCTCGGACGGCGCATGAACGCGCTGCGGCTCGCGCTCCGCAGCCTCGCCCGCGACCTGCGCTCGGGCGAGATCGCCGTGCTCGTGCTCGCGCTGGTCGTGGCCGTCGCGTCGCTGACCGCGGTCGGGTTCTTCACGAGCCGGGTCGGCCGCGCGGTGGACCAGCAGGCGGGCGAGGTGCTCGCGGCGGACCTCAGGCTCGAGTCCGCGCGGCCGATCGACCCAGGCTACGACGCCGAGGCCGCGTCGCGCGGGCTCGCGACGGCGCGCATCCTCTCGATGCCGAGCGTCGTGTTCGTCGGCGAGGACTCGACGCTGATCACGCTGCGCGCGGCCTCCGCCGGCTACCCGCTCCGCGGGCGCCTGAAGGTCGCCGACCGACCGTACGGCCCCGCGCGGGCGGTGGACGGCATCCCGGCACGCGGCGAGGCCTGGGCCGACTCGCGGCTCCTCGCGCAGCTCGGCGCCCGGGTGGGCTCGACGCTCGACGTCGGCCAGGCGAAGTTCCGCGTCACGCGCGTGCTCGACTACCGCCCGGACCAGGGCGTCGGTTTCGCCGACCTGTCCTCGACGCTGCTCGTGAACCTCGACGACGTCCCGGCGACCGGGCTCGTCCAGCCCGGCAGCCGCGTGTCCTGGGGCGCCCTCTACGCCGGCGATCCGCCCGACGTGCGGGACTTCCGCGCCTGGCTCGAAGGTCACAAGAAGGCGGGCGAACGGCTCAAGGCCGTCGACGACGCGAGCCCGCAGATCCGCGCCTCGTCGGACCGCGCGGGCCGGTTCCTGTCGCTCGCGAGCATCGTCGCGGTGCTCGTCTCGGCGATCGCGGTCGCCATGTCGGCGCGGCGCTACGCGAGCCGTCACCTCGACGGCGCCGCGCTCATGAAGTGCATGGGCGCCTCGCAGCGCTTCGTGCTCGCGCTGTCCTTGATCCAGCTCGGCGTGATCGCGGTCGCGGTGGCCGTGCTCGGCACCGCGGCCGGGTGGCTCGCGCAGACCGGGCTCGCCTGGCTCACGCGCGACCTCGTGCAGGGCGCGCTGCCCGCACCGGGACCGGAGGCCGCGTGGCTCGGGCTCGCGACCTCGATCGCCGTGCTCGTCGGGTTCGCGTTGCCGCCGATCCTGCAGCTGCGCCGCGCGCCGCCAGCGCGGGTGCTGAGGCACGACCTCGAGCCGCCGCCGCCGGGCGTGCTCGCCGTCTACGGGCTCGCGATCGCCGCGGTGCTCGGGCTCCTGTGGGTGATGGTCCGCGACCCCCGCCTCGTGGGCTGGATCGCGGTCGGGCTGCTCGCGACGTTCGCCGCCCTCGGCGTGGCCGGCTGGCTGCTGGTGCGCGCGCTCGCGCCGCTGCGCCGCGGCGTGGGCGTCGCGTGGCGATACGGGCTCGCGAACGTCGCCCGCCGGGGCCGCGACAGCATCGTGCAGGTGGTCGCGTTCGGGCTCGGGCTCACGGTGCTGCTGATGCTCGCGCTGGTGCGGGACGACCTGCTGCGCGAGTGGCGCGCGAGCCTGCCGGCCGACGCGCCGAACCACTTCATGATCAACATCCGCCCGGACGAGGGCGGGGCGGTGCAGGCGTTCCTGGCGGACCGCGGCCTCCGGGACGCGGGCCTCGTGCCGATGGTGCGGGCGCGCCTCTCGGCGGTGAACGGGGTGCCGGTCGAGCGGCTCACGTTCGACTCGGACCGCGCGCAGGGCTTCGTCGAGCGCGAGTCGAACCTGACCTGGGCGGCCCGCCTCGGCCGGGACAACCGGATCGTCGCCGGCCGCTGGTGGCGGGACGGCGACGGCGGCGGGCCGCGCGTCTCGGTGGAAAAGGAATACGCGGAGACGCTCGGGCTCAAGCTCGGCGACACGCTCACCTACGATGTCGCGGGCGAGCCCGTGACGGCCACGATCACGAGCCTGCGCGAGGTGCAGTGGGACTCGTTCCAGCCGAACTTCTTCCTGGTGTTCTCGCCCGGCGTGCTCGAGGACGTCACGGGCACGCTGATCACGAGCGCGCACCTCTCGCCCGACCAGCGGCCGGTGCTCGTCGATCTCGTGCGCCGATTCCCCGAGATCACCGTGATCGACGTGGACGCGCTGCTCGCGCAGGTGCGCGGCGTGATGGACAAGGCGTCCGTCGCGGTCCAGTACGTGTTCGCGTTCACGCTGCTCGCCGGGCTCGTGGTGCTGCTCGCGGCGGTGCAGGCGACGCGTGACGAACGCCGCTACGAAAGCGCAATGCTGCGCACGCTGGGCGCGAGCCGCCGCGTCGTGCTCGCCGGTGTCGCGGCCGAGTTCGTCGCGATCGGGCTGCTTGCGGGGCTGCTCGCCTCGGCCGGCGCGGCCCTCGCCGGCTGGCTGCTGGCCCGCAACGTGTTCGAACTCGCCTACACGCCCTCGCCCGTCGTGTGGATCGCGGGCGTGTTCGGCGGTGCGGTGCTCGTGGGTGCCGCGGGCGTGCTCGCCGCGCGACCGGCCGTGACGCAGCCGCCGATGTCCACGCTCCGGGAAACGCTGGGTTGAGCGCGGGCGCGCCGGCCTGGGCTCACTGCACGACGAGCCGGACCCACCCGGCGTCGACGCGTTCGCCAAGTCGGTCGTGGCCCTCGATCCGGATCCGGTATTCACCGGGGCCGAACGCCGAGCTGTTGAGCGCGAGCCGCAGCTCCTGGTTCGAGTCGGGGACCATCCGCTGGACGGCCAGCAACCGGCCGTGGTCCACCTTGTCGATCGTGATCCCGTACGTCGGGAAGTTCGCGTAACCAACCGGCAGGTAGAGTTCGAGCAGCTGCGGCGGGTCGGGCCAGTCGAGGGTCGCGTCCGGCGTCGCGGACCAGCTACGCGGGTTCGGCGCGATGCGCACCGCGCGCTCGGCACCGGCCGCACGGAGCGTGAGCCTGCGCACCTCGGACGCCATGTCGGCCTCGTGGGCCCGGGCCCGGTCCGCAGCGATCTTGCCGGCAATGCCGGCCGTCACGCACAGCACGGCGACGACCGCGAGGCCGGCGACCGTGCTCGGTTTCTGCCACCAGGCGTACTCGAGCGGCTCGACCGGCAGCGGCGGGCCGGGCGGGGGCGGCAGCGGCAGCTCCGCCTGCTCGGCCGGTTTGCGGGCCGGGCCCGCCTTCTTCTTCTTCCTGCCGTTGCTCATGCAGTGTCGGGGACCGGCTCTTTCCGGCCGAAATCATAGGGATCCGGGTGTCGCGCGCGGATGCGCTGCATGTAGCGCGTCTCGCGGTCGCGGATGATAACGAGAAATTCATCCGCGCCGTGCATCGCCTGGAACGCCGCGAGGCCGCGCTCGAGGAAGTCCTGCAGGGCCCCGAACCCGGCCGCGTGGGCCGGCCCGTGCGCGAGCCGCACCAGCGCGTGGACGAAGGGCTTCCGGGCCACTGCGTCGAGGTAGGTCCCGATGACGCCGAGCAGCTCGATCTGGCGCTCGCGGTCGGCCGGGCGTCCGGCGCCCCGATAGCCCTCGGCGTAGATCGCGACCGTGATCGGCCCCGCCGGCAGCGCGCGCACGACATCCGCGTCGAGTTCCTGCGCCAGCACCTCGAGCTCGAGCGCGAGGCACATCGCGTCGAGGGCCTGGCGCGGCAGCAGCCGTTCCATGACGCGCTGCACGCGCGCGAGGTCGCGGTCGCGCCCGCGCGGGTCGCCGCCGCCGTACAGCTCGTCGAAGAAGAACTCGACGGCCTGCCGGTAACGGGGGTTCGCGCGCAGGTCGGCGTGGCTCCGGAGCAGCCGCGCGGACTGCCAGCGCTGCAGTTCGTGCAGCCGCGCCGCGCGGGCCGGGTCGCCGGCGAACACGTCGCGCAGTTCGGCATCGCGCGCGAGCAGCCGCGCGAGCGCGCCGCGGGCCGGTCCACGATCGATCGAAACGCCGAGGATCTTCACTTTGCGCGGCGGGGCGTCTTCGGCCGCGGGGCGGGCGTCCGTTTCGCGCCGCGTGCGGCGGACTTCTTCGCCTTCGCGGCCGCGGCGGGCCGGGCACGCTGCGCGGCGGGCGGCCGTGCGGTTGGCCCTTGCACGCGACCGGGCTTCTTCGTCCGCGCCGGCTTCTTCGCCGCCCCGCGGGCCGCGACCGCCGATTTCAGCGCGTCGAAGTTCGGGCGGATCCGCGCGATCACCGCGGCCGGCTCGTCCACGAGCGCGTCGTCCGAGATCATCCCGAAGTACACCCGGCCCGCGTAGCTCAGGATGCTGATGCCGACGCCGATGCTGCCGCTCTGCGGCACCCAGAAGTACATCTCGGTGATCCGCTGCCCGCACATCAGCAGCGGCGCCTGCGGGCCCGGCACGTTCGACACGACGGCCGAACCCTTGCGGCTCAGGAGCTCGACGGCGGGCGCCTGCAGCGTGGCTGGCAGCATCCCGAGCATGCCGAGCACCGCGAGCGTCATCGGCGGCTGCATCGAGCCCTTCAGCGACGTCATCGTCTCGCGCATCGCGGTCACGCGCTCGACGGGATCTTCGAGCCCGACCGCCATCTCGACGAACACGAGCCCGAACCGGTTGCCGAGCGTCAGCGGCTCGTCGGCCGCGCGCAGGTTCACCGGCACCGAGGCGCGGAGCTTCAGCCCGCCGGTCGGGTGGCCACCGCCGCGCAGCCAGTCGCCGAGTGCGCCCGCGACCGTGGACATCAGCACGTCGTTGATCGTGCAACCAAGCGCCCGGCCGACCGCCTTGACCTCGTCGAGCGGGATCGGCTCGCCCCAGGCGACGCGCTTCGTGCCGGTGATCGGCCCGCGCAGCGGCGTCGGCGGGTCGTCCGTCATCGTCACGACGTTCGCGAACTCGCCGACCATGCTGCCGGCCTGCAGCGCGAGGTCGGAGACCCTGCCCGGGTTGAAGAGCTGGTGGATGCCGGCCTCGAGCAGCTTCGCGCCCTCGGCGAGCGCGTGCTCAAGGATGTCGCCGGTCGGCTGCGTGAATCGCCCGATCCAGCTCAGCACCGGCAGCACGTCCGGGCGCGCACCGCGCGGGCCCGGGGAAGCCGCCTTCGCCCGTCCACCCATCGCGGGGGCCGGGTCCTGCTCGGTCATCGAGAGCAGCACCCGGATCATCGCGATGCCGTCCGCGTAGCAGTGGTGCACCCGGGTGATCCAGGCGCTGCCGCCGAGGTAGCGTTCGACCAGGTGCAGCTGCCACATCGGGCGCGACGGGTCGAGCGGCGTGGCGGCGAGTTCGGCGCAGAGCGCCTCGAGCTCGGCCTTGCCGCCGGCGCCGGGCAGCCTCACGACCTTCACGTGCTCGTCGATGTCGAAGTCGTCGTCTTCGACCCAGGACGCCCCGAGCGGGTCGGCGACCGCCTTCTGCCGGAACCGGTCGAAGCACAGCAGCCGCTGGCGGACCATCCGGCGGAACTCGGCCGGGCGGATCGGCGTCTCGGTGGCCGAGACGCCGACGATCATCATCGAGTTGCCCGGCGTGTCCATGCGCAGCCACGCCGTGTCGATCGTCGACATGCGCTCGTGGCGGGTCGTGGTCATCGTGGCGGTCCCCCGGGGCGTGGCCGGTCGCCGGTCCGGCGCCGACATTCTAACGACAGTACGGAACCGTATTTCGCGGAACCTCGGCCGGCCGCTACGGTCGTACCTGCAGTCCCGTGCGGGGCGCCGCTGCAGTGCAGCGGCGGGCCGTCCGGGCGCCGCTTCCGAGCCCGCGCGATCCGTCGTCGGTCCGGACCCCGTCCAGAACCTTTGGAGTAGACCCTGATGAAGAGCTTCAAGCAGATGTTCCGCGCCGCCGCCGTGGCGGCCGCCGTCCTGGTCGCCGGCACCGCCTCGGCCGCGAACCCCGACTGGACCAAGTACGACGGCTCGATCTCGATCAACGAGACCGAGTTCGCCGCGGTGCTCGGCGGCAGCGTCGGCGGTGGCGTGCTGACGGTCGGCCCCAAGACCTACAAGTTCAAGGTCGAGGGCCTCACCGCCGGCGTCAACGTCGGCGTCAGCAAGGTGAAGGGCAATGGCTTCGTCTACAACCTGAAGAACGTCGCCGACTTCGCCGGCACCTACACGCAGCTCGACGTCAGCGCCACCGGCGGCGCGGGCGCGGGCCTCGTGCACCTGAAGAACGAGAAGGGCGTGATCATCACGCTCGGCACCACGCAGAAGGGCCTGCAGCTCAATGTCGGCTCGGCCACCGGCGTGAAGATCAAGCTCGAGCAGTAATCGAAGGCTCGATCGAGAAGCGGGGCGTCGGCGAGGGCCGGCGCCCCGTCTTTTTGCGCCACGCGACCGACCCACGCAGTCGTCGCCGTCCCGCGTGGCGTCGCCCGAATTGACCTCCGCCCCCCCGGCCCCTAAGGTAGGCCGAAACGCCCGGGATCACGCGTCCCGGGTCTTCGATACGGCGGGAGAAATCAATGAGTTACTTCGTCACCGGCGCGACCGGCTTCCTCGGTCGGTTCCTGGTCCAGCGGCTGCTGGATAACCATTCCGGCACGATCTACGTGCTGGTGCGGCCGAAGTCGATCGGCAAGCTCGACGAGCTGCGCGAGTTCTGGGGCAAGGACAGCCTGAAGCGCGTCGTCCCGATCAAGGGCGACCTGGGCGCCGGGATGCTCGGCGTCGCGAAGCCCGACGTCGCGAAGCTCCGGCGTGCGAAGGTCCGCCACTTCTTCCACCTCGGCGCGGTGTACGACATCGAGGCCAGCGCCGAGTCGATGAAGAAGGCGAACATCACCGGCACGCAGGGCGCGCTCGACCTCGCGGCCGCGATCGGCGCCGGCTGCTTCCACCTGACCAGCTCGATCGCCGCCGCCGGCCTCTACCGCGGCACGTTCACCGAGGACATGTTCGAGGAGGCCGAGAACGTCGACCACCCGTACCACTCGACGAAGCACGACTCGGAGGGCATGGTGCGTGCGAACGGCCGTCTGCCGTTCCGCGTCTACCGCCCGGGCATCGTGGTCGGGCACTCGAAGACGGGCTTCATCGACAAGATCGACGGCCCGTACTACTTCTTCAAGGCGCTGCAGAAGCTGCGCGAGTCGTGGCCGCGGTGGATGCCGCTGATCGGCATCGAGGGCGGCCGGATCAACCTGGTGCCGGTCGACTACGTCGTCGATTCAATGGTGTGGCTGGCGCACCAGAAGGGTCTCGACGGCCGCTGCTTCCACCTGACGGACCCCAAGGACCGCAGCATGGGCCAGGTGCTGAACATCTTCGCGCGCGCCGCGCACGCGCCGGAGATGACGATGCGCCTCGACCCGAAGCTCTTCGCGATGGTGCCCGACGGGCTCAGGAAGACCGTCGAGCGCACGAAGCCGATCCAGAACGTCTACGAGCAGCTGCTCCGCGACCTGCAGGTGCCGAAGGCGGTGCTCGAGTTCGCCGACTACCCGACCCGCTTCGACTCGACCGCGACGCAGAAGGCGCTGCGCAAGTCGAAGATCAGCGTCCCGTCGCTCGAGGACTACGCGTGGCGGCTGTGGGACTACTGGGAGCGCCACCTCGACCCCGACCTCACGATCGACCGCAGCCTGCGCGGCGCCGTCCGCGGCAAGGTGGTCGTGATCACCGGCGGCTCGTCGGGCATCGGCGAGGCAGCGGCGATCCGGATCGCCGAGGCCGGCGGCAAGGTCGTCGTCGTCGCGCGCGACGAGGAGAAGCTCGCCGAGGTGCGCAAGAAAATCCACGACGCCGGCGGGCACGTGAAGACCTATTCCTGCGACATCACGGACTACGCGGCGAACGACCAGCTCGCGAAGGACATCCTGAAGGAATACGGACACGTGGACGTGCTGGTGAACAACGCCGGCCGCTCGATCCGCCGCTCGCTCGCGCTGTCGTACGACCGCTTCCACGACTTCGAGCGCACGATGCAGCTGAACTACTTCGCCTGCGTGCGGCTCACGATGAACCTGCTGCCGTCGATGACGGCGCGCAAGAGCGGCCACGTGATCAACGTCTCCTCGATCGGCGTGCTGACGAACGCGCCGCGGTTCTCGGCCTACGTCGCCTCGAAGGCGGCGCTCGAGTCGTTCGCGCGCTGCGCGGCGTCCGAGTTCCACGACGAGGGCGTGTCGTTCACGATCATCAACATGCCGCTGGTGCGCACGCCGATGATCGCGCCGACGAAGATCTACGAGGAAATGCCGACGATCATCACGCCGGACGAGGCGGCCGACATGATCGCCGACGCGATCATCCGCAAGCCCCAGCGCATCGCGACGCGGCTCGGCGTCGCCTCCGAGATCATGCACCTGATGATGCCGAAGATGTCCGAGGTCGTGATGAACGCGGCCTACCGGATGTTCCCGGACTCGGCGGCGGCCCAGGGCAAGAAGGGCGAGGGCGACCAGCGCCCGGCGACCCGCGAGGCGATGATCTTCGCCTCGCTGATGCGGGGTATACACTGGTAGGCACGCGCGGCCGGCGTCGGCCGCGGAGCGAGCCGCGGCCCGGGGCCGCGCCGGAGGCAGCATGAAGCGGATGATGGCGATCGCGACGATGGCGCTCGTGGCGGCGGCGTGGTTCGTGCCGGCCCGGGCGGATCAACCGGCGGTGCGCTCGGCCCAGAGCGACTGCCAGCGGGAGCTCTCGCGCCGCGGTTACACGGTGCTCTCGACCCGCAACTTCCAGCAGTACAAGGACGGCTGGTCGCTCGAACTGCAGGCCCGCGACTACAAGGGCCGCACGACCTGGGGCAACTGCTACGTCGAGACGCGCACCGGCGACGTGAGCCTCTACGGCTTCGGCTGGGGCGGCAGCGGCGACTGGGGCGGTGGCGGGAACAACGGCAACCAGCCGTTCACGTTCTACTGCGCGTCGCCCGACTACAAGTACCGCGAGTGCCAGCTGCCCGTGAACGGCCGGGCGCGCCTCACGAAGAAGAAGTCCGACGCGCCCTGTGTCGAGGGCCGGGACTGGGGCCAGCGCGGCGACCGCGTCTGGATCGACCACGGCTGCCGGGCCAATTTCGAGGTGGTCCGCGGCGGAGGTGGCGGTGGCGGCAACAACGGCCAGCAGCAGCGCGCCGAGGCGCAATGCCGCAACGAGGCGCAGCGGCAGGGCCTGAAGGTGCAATCGGTCTCGACCCCGCGGCCGCAGGGCTCGTATTGGGAGGCGACGGTTTACGGCATGAAGAACGGCTGGAAGCTTCAGGCGCGCTGCCGGTACTACCCGGCGACGAACCAGGCGGAGCTGCGGTTCAACAACTGACGCGTGCCGGCGGGCCGGTGCGTTGCACGCCTCGACCGGGTCGAGGCGTCGGTCCGGCGGCCCGGCTGCGACTGATTCCGGTTCGATTCCGCCGATTTCGCTTGGAATTCGCCGCGGCTTCAAATAACGTGCGCGCGCGATCAACGTCGATCGCAGCACTCACGATGAGGTCACCCCCCGTCATGGCCAAGGCCAAAAAGTCCGCGAAGAAGCCCGCTCCGAAGGCTGCCCCGAAGGCGGTCAAGAGCGTCCTCAGCAAGTCGGCGCTCGTGAAGCACCTCGCCGGCGCCTCGGGCGCCGCGGCGAAGGACGTCAAGGCGGTGATCCACGCCCTCGAGCACACGATCCACGCGTCGATCAGCAAGAAGGGCCCGCGCACGTTCGTGCTGCCCGGCCTGCTGAAGATCACCGCGGTGGCGGTGCCGGCGAAGAAGGCCCGCAAGGGCATCAACCCGTTCACGGGCGAGCCGACCGTCTTCAAGGCGAAGCCGGCGACCGTGAAGGTCAAGGTCCGCCCGATGAAGAAGCTGAAGGACGCCGCGACCGCCTGAGGTCGTCCGTCCGCTCGCGGGTCGGGGCGGAGGCTACTCCGCCCCGGTTCCCGGACCGGCGCCCGCCGGCCGCGCCTCCCGCGCCTTCTTCGCTTCCCGGACGACGTTCTCGAGTGCGTCGAGGAAACGCGAGCGATCCTTCGGCCCGAACGGTGGCGGGCCGCCACCCACGCCATACGCCCTGAGTTCCGAGGCGAGTTCGCGGCCCGCGAGCGCGTTGCCGATGTTGTCGTCCGTGTAGCGGTGCCCCGAGGGCTTCAAAATCCGGGCACCCGCCTTCAGGCAGCGCGACGCGAGCGGGATGTCCGTCGTGACCACCACGTCGTCGCATTGCACCTGCCCGACGATCCAGTCGTCGGCCGCGTCGAACGCGCCCGACACCACCTGCACCCGGACCTTCGGTGCGCGCGGCACCGCGAGCCAGGCGTTCGCCACGAACACGACCGGCAGGCCGTGCCGTTCGGCGACCTTGACGGTCTCGGCCTTCACCGGGCATGCGTCCGCGTCGACGTAGAGATGGATGGGTGGCTGCACGGATCACCGTTACGGAGCTGGGTGTCCGCCACCGAGATTCTGCAGCCCGTCGGCTCCGGCGTCGAATCGTCGCGCGCGGCGCCGGCCCCGGAAATTCGGCGATCCCGGTGCTTTCGCGCCTGTGCGGACCGGGCCCCGCGTGCCACGCTCGCCGAGGCTGCAGGACGCGGCCGTCTTCCGGGCGGAGCACAGGAACGTGCTGGCACTCATCATCGCAGCCGTGGCGCTGGCCGCGGCACTGTTGTTCCTCGTCGTCGATCGCCGGCGCCGCGCCCGCCGGATTGCCGAGGCGCTCGAGCGCGCCCGTCGACGCCATCGCCGGGCACCGCTCGTGTCGGCCAACGTCCGCGGGCTCGCGGCGGGCCCGGACGGAGACCTCTGGACCGGCGAGCTGCGTGAGCGGCCCGGGACGGTTCAGGTCGCGCCGTCCTCGCGGGACAGGTGAGCGAGCGCGGCGCCTGCGGATTCCCAGTACTCGCCGTCGAACGGCTCGACCGTCACCTGCTCGACGGTCGAGCGGTCGACGCAGCGCAGGTTGACGCTCCAGCCGTCGGGGTTCGAGCGCGGCACGTAGAACGACTTGATCCCGCAGTGGCGGCAGAACAGGTGCTTCGCCGTGCCAGTATTGAACGTGTAGGTCGTGAGCTGGTCGCGGCCGCGCAGCAGCCGGAAGCGGCTCGCGGGCACGATCAGGTGCAGGTAGCCGGTCATCCTGCAGAGCGAGCAGTTGCAGTCCTGGACGGTCACGCGCGCCGGCGCGTCCACTTCGAACGCGACGGCGCCACAGTGGCAGCCGCCGTGGTGCGTCACGAGCGATGGTGCGTTCATGCCTCGTACTCCCCGCCCGGGTCGGGCAGTCCCTCGGGTGGCACGAGCACTTGGAGCGCGCGCCGCCGCAGGGTGAACGTTGCCGGCGTGAGCCCGGCCATCTGCCCGTCCGCCTGCACGCGTGCCGGCGGTACGGCATCGATCGTGACCCGTGCGGCGCGTCGCTGCCACACGAGCGGGTCGCCGGCGAGCGTGCCGCGATACAGCTTCACGAGCTTCGGCAGCGCACCCAGGAGTCCCGTCTCACGGATCGCGACCACGTCCAGGCGGCCGTCGTCGAGTTTCGCCCGGGGCGCGACCAGCATCCGGTTGCCGCAGTAGCGCGCGTTCGCGACGAAGGCGAGCAGCAGCGCGTCGTCAAGCAGCTCGCCGTCCGCGTCGACCCGGAACCGCGGCGAGCGCCAGCGCACGAGTTCGGTGAGCGCTATGCGGAGGTAAGTGACCGCGGAGGGCACGGGTCGCGGCACGCAGGCCGAGACCTGCGCGTCGAGCCCGGCGCCCGCGACGTTGACGAACCAGTGCCGGCCGGGCGTCGCGCCGCCGCAACCCTCGATGCCGGCACCTTCGACGAGTCCGACGTCGTGCCACATCGTGCGCAAGGCGACGACCGCGCGGGCCAGTCCGGCCGGGTCGCGCGGCAGCCCGAGCGAACGCGCCCAGTCGTTGCCGGTACCGGTCGGCACGACGCCGAGCGTCACCGACGACGGACCGTCGGGCGTCGCTTCCATGAGTCCGTTCACGACGTCGTTGACCGAACCGTCGCCGCCGACGGCGAGCAGGAACCGGCGCCCGGCGCGCACCGCGTCGCCCGCGATCCGCGCGCCGTCGTGGGGCGCGGTCGTCTGGTTGAGCTCGATGCGCACGCCGGCTTCGCGCAGTGCCCGTTCGTACAGCGACCAGCGTCCCCGCGCGTGCGAGAGCCCCGAGGCCGGGTTCACGATCACGAGCCAGTCGGGCGGGCCGCTCACTGCACCGGTGGGACGCAGTGTTCGTCCACGAATGCCTGCTGGGCGCGCTGCTGCTCCGGTGTCGCCTGGACGCGCCTCGCCTGCATGTCGGCCAGCGTGTTTCGCGCCTTCATGCACTCGGGGCCGTTCGCCACCCGGAGCTTCGCCGCCATGTCCTCCTGCTCCCGCCGCATCGCGGGACTGCGGCTGCAGTTCGCCTCCACGGTCTGCTGGAGTCGATGGATCTCGGTGGCGCTCGTCGGCTGCGTGCCCGAGGTCAGCCGGTCGAGCGCCTCGAGTGCGATGACGCACTCGCGGTTGCGCAGGCTCGCGAGGAGCTCGGCCCGTTCGGCCGTGTGGGCGCCGGCCGACGGGCGGCTGGTGCCAGCGCGGGGGCCCGAGGCCGACTTCGGCTGGGACGCGCCGGCGACCGTGCGGGTCTCGTACTTCACGCCCGCCGGCGGGCGCGTCGTCGACAGGTGCACCGTGCCGTCGGCGTCGGTCCACTTGTAGATCGTCGTCGTCGACGCGACGGACGCCGCCGCGACGACCGAGAGCCCGCACAGCAGGCCTAGGGCGACGAGTCGTCTGGGACGAACGGGCACGACCGGCATCCGCCAATCATGCCCGCTCGGGCCGGCCTCCGCGAGCGCGGATCAGCCGGTCGAGAGCGCCTGGCGCAGCGCGGCGATCTCCTCGTGCATCTCGCTGATGACGAGGTGGCTCTTTTCGATGTCGAGCCCGAGCGACTGGAACGCCTTCAGCTGCTGCAGGCCGGGGTGCATGCCGCCGTCGGCCATCGCGACCTGCGACATCACGACCGACACCATCACGATGTCCGTGAGGTCGGCGGCGCCGCGGTGGGTACGCATCGTGTCCTCGTGGTCGCGGACGGCCTCGCAGACCTCCTCGGGCATCTGCCAGTTCTCGAGGATCGCCGAGCCGATGTGGGCGTGCCAGTCGCGCATGATCGACTGCTGCGACTCGCCGTCCGCGAAGAGTTCCCGGTGCTTGACCATCCGGGTGAGGATGTAGAGTTTGCCGATGTTGTGCAGCAGCCCGGTGAGCAGCGCCTCGTCCGGGTTGCGGGTCGTGCAGCGCTTCGCGAGCACGTAGGCGATCGCCGCGACGTGCGTGCCCTGTTCCCAGAGCCCGTCGAGCTCGTGGCGGATCGTCTTCAGTTCCGCCGAGCGGCGCAGCTGCGCGAGCGCGAACGAGATCGCCGCGGTGCGGACCACGTTGTAGCCGATCCGGTTGATCGCGGAGCGCAGGTCGGTGACCGGCTTGCCGCTCGTGTTGAAGGCGACCGAGTTGGCCATCCTGAGCACCGTGGCCGCGAGCACCGGTTCGGAGCCCGTCACGCGCACGACGCGGTCGATCGTGCTGTTCTCGTCGGCGAGCACCATCCGGACCTGCATCGCGACGTCCGGTATCGACGGCAGGTCGATCTTGCCCTGGGAGAGTTCCTTCGCGAGCTCCTGGACGAAGACGAAGGCGAGGGCGTTCGGGTCCTGGCTCGGCGGCGTGTTCTGGGTTGCGGTGGCGGCTGTCATGGCTCGTGTGCGTTCTTGTGGTTGGAAGCCCCGGTGGGCCATCAGGTGATCGGCCGATCGCGGGAATTCTTTAGCGCGTTGCGGCCCGCGGCGTGACGCGGGTCACGGGCCGCGCGACCTTGTGGGGCGGTCGCGCCCCTGCTAGCGTCGCGGGGCAACGGTGGAGGCGACCGCATGGACTGGGAACCCCCGGTACGCTACGGGCTCCGGCCCTGGCTGGCCCTGTGGGTCGGCGTGATCGCGCTCCTCACGGGCCTCGGCTGGGCGGTCGCGACCGGCAGCTGGGAGGACTGGCAGTGGGCGCTCACCGTGCTCGGGGTCGCACTCGTCGTCTACGGCGCCGTGGTCGTGCAGATGCGCCGGGAATACCGCCGGGACAGCAAGTGGAACCGGAGCGGCGGCTCCGGCTGAGACGGACGTTCAGGCCCGGGCGAGGTCCCGGCCCGGCACCGTCGACTCAGTCGCGCCGCTGCGCTGGTAGGTACCGCCCGCGGACTGTCCGCGCAGCATCCTGAGTGACCTGAGCACCTGCGAGCGCCGCAGGGCCACCAGCCGGCCGTTGTGCGCGTTGCGGACGCGACAGGCCTCGATCAGCCCGGCCAGTTCCCGCCAACCCTCGATCGCGCGCCCGCTCGGGTCGCAGCGTCCGAGCAGTGCCTCGAGACCCTCGGCGCGAGACCCGCCTGTCACCGTGGCCACCAGTGCGCGCCGCTCGGTCTCGACCCGCTCGAGTGCGTCGATGCAGGCCTGCTTGGCGGCCGTCACGCGATCGAGTCCGTCGAGGTCGCGTTCGAGCAGCACGCGGGCCTCGTCCTCGAGGCGGCCGGCGAGCGCACGCGCCGCGGCGATCTGCTCGCCGATCACCTGCTCGAAGGCGCTGAGCCAGCCGGCCCGATCCATCTCGTCGTCAGACCTGGTCTTCGACGTCGAGGAGCCTGCCCGCGATCGCGGCCGGGTCGGGACGGTACTCGCCGCGCTCGAGCGCGAGCCGGACCTCCTCGACCTTTGCCTGGTTCACCACCGGGACCGACGCGAGCGAGGCGGTTGCCGCGCGTACTTCCTGCGCCGCCTGCGTCAGGCTCACGCCGTCCGCGGCGCCGCGCGGGCTCGTGCCGTCGCGAGCCACGGATTCGCGTCCCTTCGCCGGACTGCGCTCGGCCGACGTCACGGTCGGTCCGGTCACGCCGTTGATCCTGTTTGTCATAACGATCTCCGAAGGCACGCGCTGAATGGGTTATCGGCCGGAATCGCGCGGACTTTAGCCGCTGCCGGCGCCCGGGAACAGGACTTCGACCACCTCGCTCGAGCGCACGATCCCCTCGACGACGCGGTTCGACGACAGGCTGCGGACCCGGATCCGGGCGCCGAGCCCGCCGTCCGACTGCGCAATGCCGCGGGCCGTCACCGCGAGCGAGCCGACGGCCGTGCTGATCGTCACCTGCTGGCCGCGGACGACGAGCCGGTCCGCCCGGGTGGCGCCTGACTGCAACGGGGTGCCCGCGGCGACGGGCTCGCCGAGCCGGCGGCCCACGAGTTCGCCCGGGTCGCGAACCCAGCGGCCCGGTCCGTCCGGCACGCGTTCGACGACCTCGACGTCCGCGGCCGTGAGCAGCGCGTCGCGTGCGAGGTCGCGGCGAGCCACGACCATCGGTTCGCGGATCGCGAGTGCCACGGGCACCCAGACCCGCCACGACGGCGGGCCGTCGCATTCGACGCGCACCGACAACCGGTTGACGCCGGGGCGCACCGGTCCCGCGTCGGCGTGCAGCGGCACCGGGCAGCCGGCGAGCCTGGGCAGGCGCGTCACGTCGGCCGCGGGTGGTCCGGCCAGGTTCAGTTCGCGCGCCACGTCGCTGGCCGCGGTGCGCGCCGCCGCGGCGACCGTCGCCGGGTCCTGCGATGGCGGCGCGGCGTGCGCCGCGACACAGGCGAGCACCAGCATCGCGGTACCCGTCGCGCCGAGTGCCGCCGGAGATTCGATTCGGTTCTTCATCCCCGGCGAATGTGCAATTGGTGTGCCAGCCGGGCCGGCGACGCACCCCCCGTTCGTACCGGGCGCCGCGTGGCGCCGCGTTGCCGCCGGGCGGCAGCGGATTGCCGCTCCGGCCACGGCCGCTGGCCGGAAACGCGCCGGCGCGGGCCCTTCGCGCCTTGGCACGGCCCTTGCAATTCCTGCCCGCAGGCCACTGGAGCAGCACCGATGCCCGCGACGAACGACCCGATCCTCGGCATACACGCACAGGCGCTCGCGCTGCGTGCGCAGCGCATGCAGGTGCTCGCGTCGAACCTCGCGAACGCCGACACGCCGGGCTACAAGGCGCGCGACCTCGACTTCGAGGAGGCGCTGTCCGGCGCCGGCGGCACGCCGCTCGCGCTCGCGACCCCGAACCCGGCCCACCTCGGCGGCACGGGCGTTGCGGCCGGGACGGCCGAGGAGAAATACCGGATCCCGTTCCAGCCCTCGCTCGACGGCAACACGGTCGACGCGCCGATGGACCAGGCCCGGTTCTCCGAGAACGCGCTCGCCTACCAGGTGAGCCTCACGTTCGTGAACAACCGCTTCACCACGCTGCTGACGGCGATCAGCGGCAACACCTGACGGGAGCCTGCGCATGGGACTCTTGAGAGTGTTCGACGTCGCGGGCAGCGCCATGGCGGCGCAGTCGATGCGGCTGAACGTCGTCGCGTCGAACCTCGCGAACGCCGAGAGCACGAGCGGCAACCCGGGCAGCGTCTACCGGGCGCGCCACCCGGTGTTCTCGGTGCAGGAATTCGACACCGGGGACGGTGGCGTCGCGGCCGGGGTCCGGATGGCCGGGGTCATCGAGAGCCAGGGTGCACCGCGGGTGCGCTACGAGCCCGGCAACCCGCTCGCGGACTCGCAGGGGCGCGTCTACGCCGCGGCCGTGAACCCGGTCGAGGAGATGGCCGACATGATCTCGGCCTCGCGGTCCTACCAGAGCAACGTCGCGGTGATCGAGACGGCGCGCGAACTCGTGCTGCGCACGCTCGCGCTCGGACGCTGAACGGAGGCTGCCGATGACCGCCATCCAGGGTGCCGACTACCTCGCCTCGCTCGGGTCCGCGACCACGGCCACGACCGGCGCGCGCAACCAGCTCGACCAGAGCGACTTCATCGAGCTCATGGTCACGCAGTTCCGGAACCAGGACCCGCTGAAGCCGCTCGACGCCGACCAGATGCTCGGGCAACTGGCGCAGTTCGGCACCGTGGCGGGCCTCGCGGACGTGAAGTCCCAGATCGGAAAGCTCGCCGACGTGCTCGAGCCCGACCAGTCGCTCAGGGCCACCGCGCTGGTGGGCCGCCACGTGCTCGTGGACTCGGGCACCGCGACGCTCGGCGCGACCGGCGACGCCGAACTCGCGGTCCAGGTGCCCGAGGGCGCGGGCGACGTGAGCGTGCAGGTGCTCGACGCGTCGGGCCGCCTGCTCGGCACGCTCGACCTCGGTGCCGAGCCCGCCGGGCTCGCGCGCTTCGCCTGGGACGGCGTCGGTCCGGACGGCGTGCGCCTCCCGGCCGGCACCTACACGATCCGCGCGACGGCCACCGTGAACGGCCGGTCGACGGCCCTCGCCACGCTCGCGGGCGCCCAGGTCGCGGGCGTCTCGTTCGGCGGCAGCGGAGGCACGGTTTCGCTGGACCTCGGTGCGCTGGGCGAGGTGGGTCTCGCCGACGTGCGTGCCGTGTACGACTGACCGCCAACCAACCATCACGGGACGGAGCAGCCCATGCCATTTCGCATCGCCCTCAGCGGCCTGAACGCCGCCTCGACGAACCTGAGCGTCACGGGCAACAACATCGCCAACTCGTCGACGACCGGGTTCAAGTCCTCGCGCGCGCAGTTCGCCGACGTCTACTCGCTCGGTGCCCAGGGCATCGGCAACGGCGTGCGCGTCGCCGACGTCACCCAGCAGTTCGAGCAGGGTGGCATCGACTTCACGGACAACCCGCTCGACATCGCGATCAGCGGCGAGGGGTTCTTCACGATGAGCGACAACGGCAGCCTCGTGTACACGCGGGCCGGCGCGTTCGGCGTGGACCGCGACGGCTACGTCGTCAATGCGAAGAACCAGCGCCTGCAGGTGTACCCGCCGAACGGGACCGGCGGCTTCAACACCGGCGCGCTCTCGGACCTGCAGCTCGTCGCGACCGACAGCGCACCCCAGGCGACCGGCGCCGTGTCGATGGCATTCAACCTGCCGGCGTCCGCGACCGCGCCGGCGGTGGCGCCGTTCAACCCGGCGGACCCTCAGAGCTACACGCAGTCGACCTCGATGACGGTCTACGACTCGCTCGGCATGACGCACACCTCGACCTACTACTTCGTGAAGGGCGCGGCCTCCGGCGCCTGGGACATGTACACGTACGTCGACGGCACCGCCGTCGGCGGCGCGACGCCGCTCACGTACTCGAGCACGGGCCTGCTCACGGCGCCGGCGTCCGGGTCCGTGACGCTGCCGGCGTACACGCCGGCGAACGGCGCGGCGCCAATGACGCTGACGGTCAACGTCGCGAACTCGACGCAGTTCGGCAACCCGTTCGGCGTCAACGCGATGTCGCAGGACGGCTACGCGGCCGGTCGCCTCTCGTCGATCGACGTGGACTCCGAGGGCGTCGTCTTCGCGCGCTACACGAACGGACGCTCGACCTCGCTCGGCAAGATCGTGCTGTCGAACTTCGCGAACCCGCAGGGCCTCCAGCAGCTCGGCGACAGCAACTGGGGCGAGTCGTTCTCCTCGGGCCAGGCGATCCGCGGCGAGGCCGGGAGCGCGAGCTTCGGCCTGCTGCAGGCGGGCGCGCTCGAGGCCTCGAACGTGGACCTGACCGAGGAGCTCGTGAACATGATCACCGCGCAGCGCACCTTCCAGGCGAACGCGCAGATGATCTCGACCGCCGACTCGGTCATGCAGACGATCATCAACATCCGCTGACCCGGGGGACGACGACGGTGGACCGGCTCGTGTACGTGGCGATGTCAGGAGCGAAGCAGTCGTTCGCGACGCAGGCCGTCGTGGCGCACAACCTCGCGAATGCCAGCACCTCGGGGTTCCGCTCGGACCTGTACCTGTTCGTGAGCCTGCCCGTGTACGGTCCCGGCCACCCGACGCGGGTGAACCCGCTCGCGGTGCAGGGCGGCTGGGAGCGCGAACCGGGCGGCGAGCAGACCACCGGCCGCAGCCTCGACGTCGCGATCCACGGCCCCGGCTTCATCGCCGTGCAGGCCGAGGACGGCACCGAGGCCTACACGCGCGCGGGCGACCTGCAGGTCGATCCGGACGGGCGGCTCGTGACCTCGGCCGGGCACCCGGTGCTCGGCCAGCAGGGGCCGATCGTGATCCCGGACAACACGTCGATCGAGATCGGCGGCGACGGCACGATCTCGGTCGTCGCGCAGGGACAGGGCCCGGAGACGGTCGGTGCCGTCGAGCGCATCAAGCTCGTGAAGCCCGACATCGCGAAACTCGCGAAGGGCGAGGACGGCCTGCTGCGCCTGCCGGGCGGCGCCACCGCGCCGGCGGACGATTCGGTGCGTGTCGTCGCGGGCAGCCTCGAGGACAGCAACGTCAACGTGCCGGAGGAGATGGTCAACATGATCCTGGTGGCTCGCCAGTACGAGACCCAGGTCCGGATGATGCACCTGGCCAACGAGAACGCGGCGGCGTCGCAGCGGCTCGCGGGCCCGGCCGGCTGATCGACGGGGAGGCAAGGCGATGGACACGGCACTGTGGGCGGCGAAGACCGGGCTCGAGGCGCAGCACACGCGCCTCGCGGTGATCTCGAACAACATCGCGAACCTCAACACGACCGGCTTCAAGCGCTCGCGGGTCGCGTTCGAGGACATGCTCTACCAGAACGTGCGCCAGGCCGGCGCGCAGAGCTCCGAGCAGACCTCGCTGCCCTCGGGCCTGTACCTCGGCACCGGCGTGCGGGTCGTGGCGACCGAGAAGCTCTACACGCAGGGCAGCATCGAGCAGACGGGCAAGCCGCTCGACGTCGCGATCACCGGCCGGGGCTTCTTCCAGATCCTGCTGCCCGACGGGTCGCTCGGCTACACGCGCGCCGGCAGCTTCCAGGTCAACGCCGACGGGGAGGTCGTCGACCCGGCCGGCTACAAGCTGCAACCGGGCATCACGCTGCCGGCCGACGCGCAGAGCGTGACGATCGGCCGCGACGGCGTGATCACCGTGACGCAGCCGGGCAGCACTTCGCCGGTGCAGGTCGGCAGCCTGCAGCTCTTCGACTTCGTGAACCCGACCGGCCTCGAGCCGCGCGGCGAGAACCTGCTGGTCGAGACGGCCGCGAGCGGCACGCCGACCTCGGGCACGCCCGGCAGCAACGGGCTCGGCATCCTGGTCCAGTCGTCGCTCGAGACCTCGAACGTGAACGTCGTCGAGGAACTCGTCGGCATGATCGAGACGCAGCGTGCGTACGAGGTCAGCTCGAAGGCGATCTCGACCAGCGACGAAATGCTCCGCTACCTGACGAACAACGTATGACGATCCGGGCGCACCTCCGGCTCCCGGCGCTGGCTGCCGCGCTGCTCGCCGCGGGCTGCGTCGTCGCGCCGCCGCCGCCGCCGCCGGCGGCCTACGCGCGGCAGGTGCCGGCGCTCCCGCCGCCGACGGCCGGCTCGCTGTACCAGCCGGCCGGCGCGATGTCCCTCTTCTCGGACAACAAGGCGCGACAGGTCGGTGACCTGCTCACGATCCAGCTGATCGAGAACACGAGCGCATCGAAATCGGCGAAGACGACCACGGCCAAGGACCAGGACATCCAGGTCGACACGCCGGTGATCCTCGGCCAGACGCCGACGCTGAGCGGCCTGCCGCTCGGCACGACGCTGAAGGCCGGCCGCGAATTCGGCGGCCAGGGCGACTCGAGCCAGAGCAACCGGCTCACCGGGTTCATCACGGTGACCGTGATCGAGCGGCTGCCGAACGGCAACCTGGTCGTGGCCGGCGAGAAGCAGCTGACGCTGAACCAGGGCGACGAGACCGTGCGCGTCTCCGGCGTCGTGCGCCCCTCGGACATCAGCACGAACAATGTCGTGCCCTCGTTCAAGGTCGCGGATGCCGAGATCACCTACGGCGGCAAGGGCTTCGTCGCCGACTCGAACAAGATGGGCTGGCTCGCGCGGTTCTTCAATTCCGGCTGGGCGCCGTTCTGATGGCCGCCCTGCGCACCAGGTCCACCGTGCCGCGCCGACTGCTGCGCGCCGCCGGCTGCGCGGTCCTCGTGCTGGCCGCCACGCCGGCGCCCGCGGAGCGGATCAAGGACATCGCGAGCGTGGGCGGCGTCCGCAGCAACCCGCTGATCGGCTACGGGCTCGTCGTCGGCCTCGTCGGCACCGGCGACCAGACGTCGCAGGCGCCGTTCACGGTCCAGACGCTGCGCAACATGCTCGAGCAGCTCGGCGTGACGATCCCACCGAACGTGAACCCGCAGCTGAAGAACGTCGCGGCGGTGACCGTGCAGGCCGAGCTCCCGCCGTTCTCGAAGCCCGGGCAGGCGATCGACGTGACCGTCACCTCGATCGGCAATGCGACGAGCCTGCGCGGCGGTGCGCTGCTCATGACGCCGCTGCGCGGTGCGGACGGACAGGTCTACGCGGTCGCGCAGGGCAACCTGATCGTCTCGGGGCTCGGTGCGTCGGGCGCGGACGGCTCGAAGATCGTCGTCAACGTCCCGAGCGCCGGGCGCGTCCCGGGCGGCGCGACGGTCGAGCGCGAGGTGCCGGCGACGCTCGGCGACGCGCAGTCGGTCACGCTGAACCTGAACTCGCCGGACTTCACGGCCGCGAACCGCGTCAGCGAGATCATCAACCGGATGTTCGGGACGGGCATCGCGCGCACCGTCGATGCCGTGTCCGTCGAGGTGACGGCGCCGCCCGACACGTCGAGCCGCATCGCGTTCCTCTCGACGATCGAGAACCTCGAGGTGGACCCGGGTGACGCGCGCGCCCGCGTGGTCGTCAATTCGCGCTCCGGCACCGTCGTGATCGGCAGCACGGTCCGCGTGATGCCGGCGGCGGTGTCGCACGGCTCGCTGATCGTGACGATCTCCGAGGATCAGAACGTCAGCCAGCCCGAACCGTTCTCGTACCGCGGCCGCACGGTCGTGACGCAGGACTCCTCGATCGACGTCCAGCAGACGGGTGGGCACATGTTCAAGTTCGGCCCGGGCGTCACGCTCGACGAGATCGTGCGTGCCGTGAACGGCGTCGGCGCGGCGCCCGGCGACCTGGTCGCGATCCTCGAGGCCCTGAAGGAAGCCGGCGCGCTGCGCGCCGAGCTGATCGTGATCTGAGCGCGATGGGCACGACGGGCCACGGCTTCGGCACCGATCTCGCGCTCGGCACCCGGGTCGGCGACCCGGTGCGCACCGGCGCACAGCGGATGGAACCGGCAGCCGTGCGCGAGGTCGCGCGGCAGTTCGAGGCGATGTTCCTGCGCGAGGTGCTGCGCGACATGCGCGCGGGTTCGCTCGGCGAGGACGTGTTCGGTTCGTCCGAGGGCGACCTCTACCAGGACATGTTCGACGCGCAGATGGCCTCGGCGCTGTCGAAGGGCGGCGGGCTCGGGCTCGCGCGGATGCTCGAGCGGCAGATCCTCGAGCACGCGGCCCGGACGGCGCCGGCCGGCGAGTCCGCGACCGGTGCGGAGGAGGGCGCGGCGGCGAAGGACCCGGCGCCGGCGCCGGGCCCGGCCGCCGCCGTGCCGCTCGAGCACCCGCTCGAACGGCCGCGCGTGCAGGCGCGCGACGCGCGACGCGGGACCGCGACCGCCCCGGTGGCGGGGCTCGGCGAGTCGGCCGAGGCGTTCGTGCGCGAACTGCTGCCGCACGCGCGCTGGGCGGCGGCGCAGCTCGGCGTGTCGCCGGCCGCGATCATCGCGCAGGCCGCGCTCGAGACCGCCTGGGGCCGGCGGGTGCCGCAGACCGCGGACGGCCGGCCGAGCTGGAACCTGTTCGGCATCAAGGCCGGCGGCCCGTGGCGCGGCGCGAGCGCGTCGGCCTCGACGCTCGAGTACGCGGACGGCGTGGCGGTGCGCGGTCGCGCGGCGTTCCGCGCCTACGACTCGCTCGAGGACGGCCTGCGCGACTACGTGAACCTGCTGTCGGGCAGCACCCGGTTCCGGCAGGCGCTGGACGCCGGCACCGACGCGCTCGCGTTCGTCGCCGGGCTGGCCCGCGCCGGGTACGCGACGGACCCCGCGTACGCGGAAAAGCTGCGCGCGGTGCTCGCGAACCCGCTGCTGCGGGCGATGTCGCCGTGACCGGCGCCGCGCCCAGGATTCAAGTCCCGGCACCGGCGGCCGATACACGGTCGTACGTGACCCCGCGGCGCCCGTCGCCGAGGGTGCGGTAACCCCATGTCAGACCTCTTCGGAATCGGCACCTCGGCCCTCCAGGCCTTCCAGCGCGCGCTCGCGACGACGGGCAACAACGTCGCGAACGTGAACACGCCCGGCTACAGCCGGCAGCGCGTGCTGCTCGAGGAGCGCCCGGGCCAGTTCAACGGCGCCGGCTACGTCGGCTCCGGCGTGCAGGTGGCCGGCATACAGCGGCTGTTCGACGCGCTCCGCGCCGCGGAGCTCGACGACGCGACGGCCGGCAGCGCACGGCTCGAGGCCTTTTCCGGCATCGCGAGCGGACTCTCGAACCTCGTCGCGGACGAGGACCTCGGCCTCGGCGCCGGGCTCACGCGGCTGACGGCCGCGCTCGAGGACGTCGCGACCGACCCGACCTCGCAGCCCGCACGGCAGGCGCTGCTGGCCAGCCTGCAGGGCGCGGTCGACATGTTCCGCCGGATGTCCACCTGGCTCGAATCGCAGCAGCAGGTGGTCGCCCAGGGGCTGCGCGACGGCTCGTCCAGCATCAACACGCTGAGCCAGGGCATCGCGGACCTGAACCAGCGCATCGTCTCGGCGTCCGCCGGCGGCCAGTCGCCGAACGACCTGCTCGACGCGCGCGCGCGGCTCGTGAACCAGCTCTCCGAACTGGTCGGCGTCTCGACGGTGCAGGAGTCGAACGGCGCGCTCGACGTGTTCGTAGGCAGCGGCCAGGCGCTCGTCGTCGGCGCGGACGCACGGCCGCTCTCGGTCGCGCGCAACTCGCTCGACCCCGAGCGCTGGGACCTGGTTCTCGGCGGCGCGGCGATCACCGGCCAGGTGAGCGGCGGCCGGCTCGGCGGGCTGCTCGACGCGCAGGCCGAACTGCTCGGCCCGGCGCGGAGCGAGATCGGCCGCATCGGGGCGACGCTCGCGCTGCGCGTGAACGAGGTGAACGGCCAGGGGCTCGACCTCGACGGCAACGCCGGCGGCGCACTGCTGTCGGCGCCGCAGGCGGTCGTGCGCGCCGCGTCGGCGAACACCGGCTCGGCCACGGTCTCGGTGGCCTACGCCGACGTCGGGGCCTTCCGCGCCGACGAGTACCTGCTCGCCTACGACGGCAGCGCCTGGCAGTTGCGCAGCGCCACGACCGGCACCGCGATCGCGATGACGGGCAGCGGCACGCCGGCCGACCCGTTCCGCGCCGACGGGCTCGAGTTCGTCGTCGGCGCCGGCGCGGCGGCCGGCGATCGCTACCTCGTTCAGCCGTTCGCCGCGGTGGCGCGCGACCTCGCCGTCGTCGAGTCCGACCCGCGCCGGATCGCGGCGGCCGACGCCGGCAACACCGGGGGCACCGGCGACAACCGCAACGCGCTCCGCCTGGCGGCCGTGATGAGCGAAGGGCTGCTCGACGGCGGCCGCACCAGCCTCGACTCGGCGAACGCGGCACTCGTGGCCCGGCTCGGCTCGGCCGCGCAGCAGGCGACGCTCTCGAGCCAGGCGCAGCAGGCGCTGCTCGACCAGGCCTCGCAGGCGATGGCGTCGGTCTCCGGCGTCAACCTCGACGAGGAGGCCGCGAACCTCGTGCGCTACCAGCAGGCCTACCAGGCGATGTCGCAGGTGATCCAGGTGGCCGACTCGACGTTCCAGACGCTGCTCGCGGCGCTGCGCGGCTGACCGGGAGGGCACACGATGCGCGTCGCGACGTACCAGTGGCAGGTGCAGTGGCTCTCGGACTACCTGCAGGGCCGCAACGCCGTCGACAAGCTGCAGCAGCAGGCGAGTTCCGGGCGCCGGCTGCTCGAACCGGCCGACGACCCGGCCGCGGCCGCCCGTGTCGCCGAACTCACGGCGGCGCAGGGCGCCACGACGCAGTACACCGAGAACGCCTCGGTCGCTCAGGGGCGGCTCGAGAACGAGGAATCGCTGCTGGTGCGGGCCGGCGACCTGCTGCAGCGCGTGCGCGAGCTCACGGTGCAGGCGGGCACGGCGACGACCACCACCGAGGCGGGGCGCAGCATCGCCGCCGAGTTGCGCGCCGACCTGGCCGCGCTGCTCGACATCGCGAACACGAAGGACGCCCGCGGCGAGTACGTGTTCGCCGGCACACGCAGCGGCGCGCAGCCGTTCGTCGGTTCCGGCGGCGCCGTCACCTACGTCGGAGACGCGCTGCAGCGCGCGATCCGCGTCGGCGTCGGCCAGTACGTGACGGACGGCGACACCGGCGACCGGGTGTTCGGCGACATCCCGAACGGCACCGGTCGCTTCGTGGCGCGAGCGGCCACCGCGAACGTCGGCACGCTCGTCGTCGGTGCGCGCAGCCTCTCGGACCCGGCGGCCTGGGACGGCGGCAGCTACGTGCTCGCGTTCACGTCGCCCGGCACCTGGGAGGTGCGCGACGCGGCCAACGCGCTCGTGCAGTCGGGCACCTGGACCGACGGCGGAACGGTGACGTTCCGCGGCGTGACGCTCGCGCTGGCCGGTGCGCCGGCGACCGGCGACACGGTCACGGTCGGCCCGAGCTCGCGCCAGAGCGTCTTCGCGACGATCGACCGGCTCGCGACCGCACTCGAGAACGGCGGCGACAGTGCCGCAGCGCGGGCCGCGGTCGCCAACGTCTCGGGCGACACGCTCGAGGACCTCGACCGCGCGCTCGAGCGGCTCGGCGAGGTGCGCGCCTCGGTCGGGGCCCGGCTGCAGGGCGCCGAAAACGCCGCGAACGTGCTCGGGGACGCCTCGCTGTCGCTCACCCGCGAGATCTCCACGCTGCGCGACGCCGACATGGCGTCGACGCTCTCGGCGCTGTCGGCCCGGCTCACCGGACTCGACGCGGCCCAGCAGACCTTCGCGAAACTGCAGGGTCTTTCACTCTTCAACTACCTGCGCTGAGCCCGGGCGCCTAAAGTTCGGCGCCCCCCGTCCGATAAACACTCCTGAACGGAGCCGACCGCCGGACAGCTGGTCCCGTGACGGCCCGCAGAGCACGACGCGCGCAGGGGCGCGCGTCGGTCGGTCCCAAGCATCAGGAGATTCAGCATGACGGGTCAGGTTATCAACACCAACGTTTCATCGCTCACGGCGCAGCGCAACCTCTCGACCTCGCAGAGCTCGCTGTCCCAGGCGCTGCAGCGGCTGTCCTCGGGCCTGCGCATCAACAGCGCCAAGGACGACGCGGCCGGCCTCGCCATTTCCGAGCGCTTCACGACGCAGATCCGCGGCCTCAACCAGGCCGTGCGCAATGCGAACGACGGCATCTCGCTCGCGCAGACCGCCGAGTCGGCGCTCGCCGAGGTGACCAACAACCTGCAGCGCATCCGCGAGCTGGCGGTGCAGGCCGCCAACGCGACGAACTCCTCGTCCGACCGCTCCGCCCTCGACGCCGAGGTGCAGCAGCGGCTCGCCGAGATCGAGCGCATCGCGACGCAGACGTCGTTCAACGGCCAGAAGGTGCTCGACGGCACGTTCGGCACCGCGACCTTCCAGGTCGGTGCCAACGTCGGCGAGACGATCGGCCTCAACCTGTCGACGAGCGTCCGCACGACCGCGATCGGCAAGACCGCCGACTACGTGGGCGGCGCGGCCTACTCGTCGAGCCTCGCGATCGGGCAGCAGGGCGCCGGCGTCGACACGACCGCGCTGAGCGCGGGCGACATCACGATCACGGTCGGCGGCGGCCAGGTGCAGTCGGTCGGCGCCGCCGTCGCGGGCAGCGCGACGGGCCAGACCACCGCGAGCGCCTACGCGAAGGCCCAGGCGATCAACGCCTCCGGCATCTCGGGCGTCACCGCGCAGGCCGACACGACGGTCCAGTTCAACCTCGGCACGACGGCGGTCGCGGCCACCGAAACGGACTACGACCTGTCGATCAACGGCGTGGCGATCTACACGAGCTACAACGGCACCGTGAACGGCGCCGTGACCGCCGACCAGATGGTCGCGGCGATCAACGCCAACTCGGCGACGACCGGTGTCACCGCGTCGTACGACTCGAGCAGCACGCGCGTCACGCTCACCGCCTCGGACGGCCGCAACATCCAGGTGGTCCAGGGCAGCACGACGAACGGCAACGACGGCTCGGCGCAGGGCATGGGGGCGGCCGAGGGCACGAACAACAGCTCGAACACCGCGACGCTTGCCAACGCGGCCGGCGCCTCGACGACGGCGACCTACGTCGGCAGCATCCGGCTGAGCTCGGCCTCGTCGATCACGGTCGGCGGCACCGCGGCGCGCATCGGCTTCGCGGCCGCCGCGTATTCGCTCGGCAACTCGGCGCTCAACTCGACGTCGGTCACGACGGTGTCGAACGCGAACACGACGATCGGTCGCGTGGACGCGGCGCTCACGGCGGTGAACGGACTGCGCAGCAACTTCGGCGCCATCCAGAACCGCTTCGAGTCGACGATCGCGAACCTGACGGCGGTCAGCGAGAACCTCACGGCCTCGCGCAGCCGCATCCAGGACGCGGACTTCGCCGCCGAGACGGCCGCGCTGACCCGTGCACAGATCCTGCAGCAGGCGGGCGTGGCGATTCTCGCCCAGGCCAATGCCCTGCCGCAGAACGTGCTGGGGCTGCTCAAGTAACGGGCCCACGCGGGCCCGCGCTGGAGTCGGCGCGGGCCCGCAGCGGCCTTCCGGGCCTTCCGCCCCCGGGTAACCGTCGGACATGGCCATCAGCGTACCGAGCGTCGTGCATCCGCCACGGACCGTCGGCCCGCCGACGGCGCCCGGGGGCGGCACCCGCTGGCCGGCGGGCGGCGATGCGCCGCCGCGCGAGGCGGCCGCGCCGGCCCCGGAACCCGCGCCGCCGGTGGTCGATCCGCAGGCCGCGGTCGAGCGCATCAACGCCTACATGCAGCAGAACCAGCGTTCGCTGCGGTTCCGGGTCGACGAATCGAGCGGACGCACGATCATCACCGTCGTGAACCCGGAGACGCAGGAAGTCGTTCGGGAGATCCCGCCCGAGGACCTGCTCGCGCTCGGGCGCTGGATCGACCAGGCAACCCGGGGACTGCTGCTGCGGGCACGCGCGTGACCCGGCACGGTTCTTGCTTCGGATTCGGGCGCCGCCACGGCTGACGGCGGCGCCGATCGGACGAACGACATGGCCAGCATCACCTCGACGGGCATCGGTTCCGGACTCGACATCTCGAGCCTGGTGCAGAACCTCGTGAACGCCGAGGGCAGCGCCAAGTCGACCCAGCTGAACAAGCGCGAGGCCGCGTTCCAGGCCAAGCTCTCGGCGTACGGCAGCTTCCGGGCCGCCGTCGACAAGCTGCGCAGCGCGCTCGGGCCGATGCAGAGCGAGGACGGCTTCGCGGCCCGCACGGCGGCCTCCGGCAGCCCGGACGTGTTCACGGCCACCGCGACCAGCACGGCCGCCGCCGGCAGCTTCGACGTCGAGGTCGAGCGGCTCGCGACCGCGCAGAAGCTGCGCTCGGCGCCGGTGGCGACGCCCGCGACCGCGATCGGCACCGGAACGCTCGTCGTGACCGTCGGCGGCAGGTCGCTCACGCTCACGATCGACTCGACGAACGGCACGCTCGCCGGCATCCGCGACGCGATCAACGGGGCCGCGGGGAACCCCGGGGTCACCGCGACGATCGTCGGCGGGGCGGGCGGCGCGCAACTCGTGCTCACCTCGAAGTCGACCGGCGTGGCGGGTGCGATCACCGTGACGCAGAGCGGCGGCGACGGCGGCCTCTCCGCACTTGCCTATACGGCCGGCGCCTCGACGAACGGACTCACCGAGGTCACGGCCGCCACCGACGCGAGGATGCTCGTCGACGGTGTCGCCGTGACGAGTGCGTCGAACACGTTCGCCGGCGTGATCGACGGCGTGACGCTGGTGGCGAAGTCCACGTCGGCGCCCGGCGAGACCGCGAGCCTCGTGATCGCGGCCGACGCCGACGCGGTGAAGTCCCGGATCGGCGCGTTCGTCTCGGCGTACAACGCGCTGGTGCAGAGCATGCGCTCGCTCACGAGCTACGACGCGAAGACCGGCACGGCCGGCGCGCTGCTCGGGGACAGCACCTACCGCGATTTCAGCGAGTCCGTGCGGCGCCTGCTCTCCGAACCCATGCGGCTCGCCGACGGCCGGTCCACGACACTGGCCGAGCTCGGGATCACCCGGTCGCTCGACGGGACGCTCGGGATCTCCGACACGCGGCTCACGGCCGCGCTCTCGACCGGCTTCGACGACGTGAGCAGGATGCTCGCCGACGCGGACCGGGGCCTCGGCACCCGGCTCGACGCGCTGCTCGAGCGCTACGTCGCCACCGGCGGCGCGATCGACGTGCGCACGCGCGGGCTGCAGGCCAGCATCGACGGGATCGGCGAGCAACGCACCGCGCTGCAGGAGCGGCTCGCCGCGTACGAGACGCGGCTCCGCGCGCAGTTCAACGCGCTCGACAGCCTGGTCTCGAGGCTGCGCAGCACCGGCGACTTCCTGACGCAGCAGCTGTCGGCAATTTCCGCGTCGACGAAGGCGAACCCGTGAGCGCGGCGGGCACCTACGCGGGACGGTCGGCCGGGATCGCCGCCTACCGCGATGCGCACGTCGGCAGCGCGCACGGCGCGAGCCCGCATGCGGTGGTGGCCATGCTGCTCGACGGTGCGATTGCACGCCTGGCCGCGGCGCGCGGTCACGTCGAGCGGGGCGAGGTCCCGGCGAAAGCCGAGGCACTCAGCCGGGCACTCGCGATCGTCGAGGCGCTCCGGCTGGCGCTCGACCACGGCCGCGGCGGCGAGATCGCGCACAACCTCGAGGCGCTGTACGAATACGTGTCGCTCAGGATCACCGAGGGCAACCTGAACAATTCGACGCGGGCGCTCGACGAGGCTGCGGCGCTGCTCGGCGAAGTGCGCTCGGCGTGGAGTGCGGTCGCTCCCGGAGCCGGCGGGTGAGCGGCGACGACATCGACCGCGCGTACGGTGCGCTCGAGGCGATCACCCGCGATCTCGAGCGGGCGCTCGAGGCGTTCGAGTGCGAGTCGGCGCTCGCGATCCAGGACGAGCTGCGCGTGCGTATCGACGAGTTCGTCCGCTCCGGCGGCGGCCTGCGGCGCGACCTGCTCGAGTCGCTCGAGGCCGCCAACGCGCGGGTCACCGCGCGAGCGGAGAAGGTGCGGGCCGAGGTGCTGCAGGCGCTCGTCGAACTCGGCCAGCGCCGGCGCGCGGTCGATCGATACGCGGCCGACGCGGGGCGGGACTGACCGATGAGCACGACGTCGATCGAGCCGAGCGTCCTCTGCCGGCACGACCTGCTGCCGGTCGAGGTCGTCGCGATCGAGGCGCCCGGGCCCGGCGCGCTGCAGCGCTGGAATTCCGACGACCTCGAACTGCTGCACGTGATCGCGGCCTGCGAGGAATCGGCGCGGGACGTGCGCGAGGAACACGGCCCGGTCGCCGCGGAACTCGCGCGCATCGACGCGCGGCTGAGGCTCGCGCTGCGCCTGCTTGGCCGGCTCGCGGCGCCGGCACTGCCGCCGGCGCGGGAGGTGAGCCTCGGCACCGGGCGGCTCGAGTGGCGCAGCGACGGACCGGGCGGGCTCGACGACTGGGTGCTCGCGAGCGTGTGGCTGTCGCCCCAGGTCCCGGAGCCGCTCAGGCTGCCCGGGCGCCGGGTGGCCGCGTCGGACGCGACCGGCGGCTGGGCCGCGCTGCGCTACGAAGGCCTCGCCGGACCCGTCGAGGATGCGCTCGCGAAGCACGTTTTCCTGCATCATCGCCGGTCCGTGGCGCTGGCCCGGCCGGCCCAGGACGGCCGTTGAGCCCCGGACGACCCCCACCAAATGTGGGGGGACACGGGGGCACGATCTACCATAGGTTGTGAATCATGCTTGCGTTAAGTTAAAACACACATGTAAAGTACTGACCGTGTGGTCTAATCGGACCACGTAATGTGCAAGAGGACCAGCGACTGCGACCATCCCGGCCGCATCCGTAAGGCCCCAAGGGGAACCCGACGAACGATGAACGCCACCACGATTGCCGTATTCGAGGAAGAAACCTCTCGTGTCGGTCACTGGTGCGCCGTTCTGGAATTCCTGGGCTATCACGCGGATGTCGTGACGCCCGAGCGGGCCGCCGACATCGACCCGGCGCGCCCCCCCGAGTGGCTCGCGATACTGACCGGGCGACTGACCCGGGACAGCGTGCTCGGGCGCACGCTCGATGCGCTGGTGGCGCGGCGCGCGGACCTGCCGCTGGTCCTGTGCGACGAACCGGCCGGCTGGGGTGACCTCGCCGCGACGGCCGAACTCGCCGGGATACCGACCTGGCGGATCGACCGGCTGATCGGTTACCGGCAGCTCGCCGACATCCTGCAGCGCGCACGCCTGCACCGGATCGCGAACCGGCGCGGCGCGCTCCTCTCGAGCTACGAGTCGGGCGGGCAGTCTGCGGCGATCGCGCGGGTGCGCAGGCTCGTCGAGCAGGTGGCGCCGTACGACACGACGGTGCTGATCACCGGCGAATCGGGCACCGGCAAGGAACGCGTCGCGCGGCGGCTCCACGAACTCTCGCCGCGCGCCTCGCGCGCATTCGTCCCGGTCAACTGCAGCGCGATCCCGACCGAGCTGCTCGAGAGCGAGCTGTTCGGCCACGAGAAGGGTGCGTTCACCGGCGCGATACAGGCGCGCGTCGGCCGCTTCGAGATGGCCGCCGGCGGCACGATCTTCCTCGACGAAATCGGCGACATGAGCCTGCCGATGCAGGTGAAGCTGCTGCGGGTGCTGCAGGAGCGCACGTACGAGCGCGTGGGCAGCAGCAGCGTGCGCACGAGCAACGTGCGCGTGGTCGCCGCGACGCACCGCAACCTCGAGCAGCTGATCGAGCAGGGCCAGTTCCGCGAGGATCTGTACTACCGGCTCAACGTGTTCCCGATCGAAGTGCCGGCGCTGCGCGAGCGGATCGAGGACCTGCCCGAGCTCGTGAGCGCGCTGTCCGTCGAGGTCGCCCGCAACCGCGGCGTCGACGTGAGGTTCGCGCCGGATGCCGTGCGGGCGCTCGCCCAGCATCGCTGGCCGGGCAACGTGCGCGAGCTCGCGAACCTGGTCGAGCGCGTCGCCGTGCTCTGTCCGGACCGCCCGGTCGGCATCGCCGACCTGCCCGAGCGCTACCGTCCGTCGCAGCGGCCGGCGGCCGCGCCGGTGTTGCTGCAGGCGCTGCCGCCGGGCGGCCTCGCGCTGAAGGACTGCCTCGCCGAGGCCGAGATCCGGATGATCCAGCTCGCGCTGCGCGAGGCGAACGGCACGATCGCGAAGGCGGCGCGGCTGCTCAAGCTGCAGCGCACGACGCTGGTCGAGAAGCTGCGCAAGTACCACATCTCGCCCGAGTCGGTGAATCCCGACGATCCGGCGTACTCCCCGACGGGAAATTGACGCCCGTCGGGCCGCGGGCGGCGCCGCACCGGCGCACGGCCCGCCGAACCGGCCGGAATCACGCGCCGTGGCGCCGCGATGCGGGTCGGCACGCAATTTGCTTGAGTGTGCTGCAGCATGCTGCACGCGCACGACCTCGAACCCGACCGCAGACCCGACACCGCCCGACTCGAGCAGGCGTTCGACACGTTCGCGCGCGCGTCGGCCGCGCTCGAGGGCACCTACCGTGCGCTCGAGGAGCGGGTCGCACGCCTCACCGAGGAACTCGCCGAGGCGAACGACGAGCAGGTCCGGCAGGCCGAGGAGAACACGCGGCTCTGCACGCGACTCGCGGAGCTGATCGAGGCCCTCCCGGCCGGCGTCGTCGTCGTCGGTGCGGACGACCGCGTCGAGCAGGCCAACGCGACGGCCCTCGGGATGCTCGGCGGCCGCGGCCCGGGGCTCGACTGGACGACGCTCGCGCGCGCCGCGTTCGCGCTCCGCGAGGGCGAGGAGGCCGTGCTGCGCGATGGCCGGCGGCTCACGCTGACCGAGCGCGAACTGCCCGCGGGCTCCGGCCGCGTCGTGCTGCTGGCCGACGATGGGGACGCACGAGCCGTGCGCGCGCTGCTCGAGCGGCACCGACGGCTTTCGACGGTCGGCGAGATGGCAGCGCGGATCGCGCACCAGGTGCGCACGCCGCTGTCGGCCGCGTTGCTCTACGCATCGCAGCTCGACGACGAGCGGCTCGAGCCCGGCGAGCGACGCCGCCTCGTCGCCCGCGCGGTGTCGCGCCTGCGGGACCTCGACCGCACCGTCCAGGAGATGCTCGCGCACGCCCGCGGCAGCGAGCCGTCCGCCGAACGCATCCGGCTCGGCGACGTCGTCGACACCGCGCTCGAGTCCGTCCAGCCCGAACTCGGCCCCGGGATCTCGGTCGCGGTCGATTGCCCCGACCGGGAGGCCACCGCGACCGGCAGTCGCACGGCGCTGGCCGGTGCGCTCGCGAACCTGGTCGCCAACGCGGCGCAGGCCGTCGGCGACACCGGCCGCATCGAGCTCCGCGCGTGCGCGACCGCGGGCGGCGGCATCACGTTCGACGTCGAGGATGACGGCCCCGGCATACCGGCCGACGCGCTCGAGAGCGTCTTCGAGCCGTTCCGGACGACGCGCCCCGGCGGCACCGGCCTCGGCCTCGCGATCGTGAGGTCGGTCGCCGAGGCGCACGGCGGCACGGCACGGGCCTCCGCCTCGCCGCTCGGCGGCGCCCGGGTGACGCTGACGATCCCGGCCCGCCGCGCGGGCGTCGAGGGGGCGGGCTGATGGGATCGAGCACCGTGCTGGTCGTCGAGGACGATGCGGAACTCCGGGACGCGCTCTGCGACACGCTCGCGCGGGCCGGCCACCGGGCGCGGCCCGCGGCCGACGGCGCGACGGCGCTCGACGCGCTCGCCGACGGCGGGATCGACGTCGTCGTGAGCGACCTGCAGATGGAGCCGATGCACGGCGCGGACCTGCTTGCGGCGATCCGCGCCCGCCAGCCGTCGATGCCGGTCGTGCTGATGACGGCCTACGGCAGCATCCGCGAAGCCGTCTCGCTGATGCGCTCCGGCGCGACCGAGTACATCGTGAAGCCGTTCGAGGCGCGCGAACTGGCGACGCTGGTCGGTCGCTACGCGCCGCCCGAGGGCGAGGACGACGGACTCGTCGCGGTCGACCCGCTGAGCCGCGAACTGAAGCAGCTCGCGCGTCGGCTCGCACAGACCGACACGACGGTGCTGCTCACCGGCGAGAGCGGCACGGGCAAGGAGGTCTACGCGCGGTTCCTGCACCGCTCGTCCGCACGCGCCGCCGGGCCGTTCGTGCCGATCAACTGCGCCGCGATCCCGGAGACGATGCTCGAGGCGATCCTGTTCGGCTACGAACGCGGTGCGTTCACGGGCGCCCAGGGCAGTCACGCGGGCAAGTTCGAGCAGGCGCACGGCGGCACGCTGCTGCTTGACGAGGTCTCCGAGATGCCGCTCAACCTGCAGTCGAAGCTGCTGAGGGTGCTGCAGGAGCGCGAGGTCGAGCGGCTCGGGTCGAGCCGCACGGTCACGCTCGACACGCGGGTGATCGCGGCGACGAACCGGCCCCTGCGGCGCCTCGTCGAGCAGGGCCGGTTCCGCGAGGACCTGTACTACCGGCTCAGTGTCTTCCCGCTCGAGATACCGCCGTTGCGCAGCCGGCAGGGCGACGTCGTCCCGTTGTTCCAGGCTTCGCTGCGCCGCCACTGCCGCGGCGGGCGCAGCGTGCCCGAGCTCACGGCCGAGGCCGTGCGCTCGCTCGTCACGCACGCCTGGCCGGGCAACGTGCGCGAGCTCGACAACCTTGCGCAGCGGGCACTCGTGCTGCTGCACGGCGACGTGATCTCGACCCCGCACCTGCACTTCGAGGCCGGCCCGGCGCCGACGCCCGCCGCCGCCGCGCCGGCCGTCGCCGCGACGCCCGCGGCGGCGGCACCCGCGCGCCTCGACGACGCGCTGCGCAGCAGTGAAACGCAGCTGATCCTCGACGCGCTCGAACGCGGGCGTGGCAGCCGCAAGCGTGCCGCGGAGCTGCTCGGGATCAGCCCGAGGACGCTGCGCTACAAGCTCGCGCAGATGCGCGCCGCCGGCGTGCAGCTGGCGGGCGCCTGAGGAACCGGGGGCACCACGATGAGTGACATGGCGATCCAGCAGCTCCTCGCGCAGATGCGCACGCTCGCCGCGCAGATCGAACCGGGCGCGGGGCCGGCCGCGACGCAGGGCCCCGGGTTCGGCGGGGCACTCGAGCAGGCGATGCGTTCCGTGAACGACCAGCAGGTCCGCGCGACGGACCTCGCCGCGTCACTCGAGGCCGGCGCGCCGGGCCTCGACGTGTCGCAGGTGATGATCGAGGTGCAGAAGGCCGGCGTCGCGTTCAAGGCGATGACCGAGGTGCGCAATCGCCTGGTGAGCGCGTACCAGGAAATCATGAACATGCCGGTGTGAACCGGGGAGGCCCAGCAGCGATGAAGCACTCCGATGGCTGAGGCACCTGCGGCGGCACCGCCGAGACCGGGCGGGCGGCGTATCCCTGGCGCGCGCAGCCTCGGGCTGCTGGTCGGCGTCGCGGCGAGCGTCGCGATCGGCGTCGGCGTCGTGCTGTGGAGCCAGCGCCCGGACTTCCAGTTGCTCTACGGCAGCCTGAGCGACCGCGACCAGGGCGGCGTCGTGCAGGGCCTCGAGGGTGCCGGGATCCCGTACCGGATATCCGGCGACGCGGTGCTGGTGCCGGCCGACAAGGTGGACGAGGCACGGCTCAAGCTCGCCTCGCAGGGGCTGCCGCAGAGTTCGTCCGTCGGTCTCGAGCTCGTCGACGAGGACAAGGGCTTCGGCACCAGCCAGTTCATGGAGAACGCGCGCTACCAGCACGCACTCGAGACGGAACTCGCGCGGACGATCGCGACGCTGCAGCCCGTGCGCAGCGCGCGCGTGCACCTCGCGCTCACGCGCTCGTCCGCGCTGCTGCGCAACCGCAGCCCCGCGAGTGCCTCGGTGCTCGTCAACCTGTACCCCGGGCGCACGCTCGACCCGGAACAGATCGCGGCGATCACGCACCTCGTCGCCTCGAGCATCCCGGATCTCGACGCCACGCGCGTGACGCTGATTGACCAGTCCGGGAAGCTCCTGAGCGCGCCCGGCAGCGGCGAGACGCTCGACCGGACGGCCGCGCAGTTCGACGTCGTGCACCGGATCGAGGATGCCTACCAGCGCCGGATCATCGGCCTGCTCGAGCCGTTGACCGGTCCCGGGCGCGTGCGCGCCGAGGTGAACGCCGCCATGGACTTCACCGAGGCGGAGGAGGTGAGCGAGCAGTACGGCACCGACCGAACGGCGCTGCGGAGCGAGCAGACCTCCGAGGACGTGCGTCGCAACGGCGACGACGCGCAGGGCGTGCCGGGTGCGCTGAGCAACCAGCCGCCCGACGCCGCGGTCAGCGCCACGGTGGCCTCGCAGGCCGCCCCCCCGGCCGGTGCACCGGGCGCGGGACCGGCAGGCAGCGGTGCGACCGGCCCGGACGCGGCGGGCGCAACGGACGCGACCGCGGCCGGTCCCGTCAGTCTGTCGCGCAAGGCGACCCGCAACTACGAGATCGACCGAACGCTGAGCCGCAGGAAGCCGACGGTGGGCACGCTGAGACGGCTGACGGTCGCCGTGCTCGTCGACGCCGCGGCCGCGCCGGCCGGCGCCAACGCCGGTGCGCCGAACGCGGCAGGCGCGGCGCCCGCCGACGTCGAGCGGATGACCACGCTCGTGAAGCAGGCGATCGGCTACGACGAGCAGCGCGGAGACTCGGTCAGCGTGATCACGGCGGCGTTTCAGCCCGAGGCGACCGGCACCCCGGAGGACGGCCCGGCCGTGTGGCGCAGCCCGGCCGCGTTCGGGATCCTGAAGCAGGTGCTCGGCGCCGCGCTCGTCGCGCTGATCGTCTTCACAGTGCTGCGACCGGTGGCGCGGCGCATCGCCGAGCCGCCAGCCGTCGTGCCGGAACTCGTCGGCGGCCGGCCCGGTGCGCTGCCGGGTGGCGCGCCGCTGCTGCAGGGCATGAACCCCGAGCAGCAGATGGCGGCGGCCCGCAATCTCGTCGGACAGGACCCGCGACGGGTCGCCCAGACGATGCGACGGTGGCTCGAAGGCGATGGCTGAGCCGGCGCGGATGGACGGCGTCGAGCGCGCGGCGATCCTGCTGATGTCGCTCGGCGAGCAGAGCGCCGCGACGGTGCTGCGTCACCTCGGGCCCGCCGAGATCCAGCGCCTCGGCGCCGCGATGAACCAGCTGAAGGGCGTGACCCGCGGCCAGGTCGAGGCGGCGATCGGCGCGTTCATGCAGAGCGTCGACGAGGACACCTCGCTCGGGATCGGCAAGGATGAATACGTGCGGCGGGTGCTGGCCGGTGCGGTCGGCACCGAGCGCGCGGCGACGCTCGCCGAGCAGATCTTCACGAGCAGTGGCAGCCGCGGCATCGAGACGCTGCGCTTCATGTCGCCTCGCGCGGTCGCCGACGTCATCGGCGGCGAGCACCCGCAGCTGATCGCCGTCGTGCTCGCCCACCTCGACAGCCGGCAGGGCGGCGAGATCGTCGCATTGCTGCCGCCGGCCGTGCGCACGGAGGTCGTGCGCCGCGTCGCGACGCTCACGGACCTGCCGCAGTCGGCGCTTGCGGAACTCGACGAGCTCGTCGAGAAGCGCGCAGGCCCGGCCGCCGAGGGTGGGCGCGCCGCGCGGGTGAGCGGCCTCAAGAAGGCCGCCGAGCTGTTGAACCAGGTGGGCGGCGGGCGCGACGCCGAGATCCTGGAGCAGCTCGAGCCCGACCTGGGGACGAAGCTCCGCGACCTGATGTTCGTGTTCGACGACCTGCTCGGCATCGACGACCGCAGCATGCAGGCGGTGCTGCGCGAGATCACGAGCGACGTGCTGATCGTCGCGCTGAAGGGTGCCGACCCGGCGATGCTCGACAAGGTGACGCGCAACATGTCGCAGCGCGCGGCGGAGATCCTGCGCGATGACATGGAGACGAAGGGCCCGGTCCGGCTGAGCGAGGTCGAGGCGGCGCAGAAGGAGATCCTGCAGACCGTCGCGCGCCTCGCAGAGGAAGGCAAGGTGATGCTGAGGCGTGGCGGCGAGGAATTCGTGTGAGGGCCCGCGCTTGAGCGTGCGGGTCGTGAGCGCAGGCGAGCTCGCGGGATGCACCGCCTGGTCGCCGCCTTCGATGGGCGGTGCGCCCCGCGACGGTGCTGCGCTGACGCCGGCCGAAGTCGAGGCGCTGCGTCGCCGGACCGAAGCCGAGGGCTACGAGGCCGGGCGTCGCGCAGGGCACGAGGCCGGCCTGCGCGAGGTGCAGGCCGCCGCCGCGCGGCTCGACGTGGTGCTGCAGGCGCTCGCCCAGCCGTTCGCGGGCGTCGAGGCCGATGTCGAACACGAGCTCGCGTCGCTCGCGCTCGCGATCGCGCGCCAGCTGGTGCGCCGCGAGCTGAAGGCGGACCCGGCGCAGGTGGTGGGCGTCGTTCGCGACGCGCTGCAGGCGCTGCCGGTGTCCTCCCGTGACGTGAAGGTGTACCTCCACCCCGACGACGCGGAACTCGTCGGCCAGCACCTGCCGATGGTCGGCCAGGAACGGGCGTGGAGCATCGTGCTCGACCCGATGGTCACGCGGGGCGGCGCGCGGGTCACGACCGAGGCATCCCAGGTGGACGCGCGGCTCGAGACCCGGCTCGGCGCGCTGGCCGCCGAACTGCTCGGCGGCGACCGCGGGTTCGAGCGCGGCGAAGAGCCGCCGCCGGCGCCGTGACGCTCGCCGATGCGGTCGCCGGCCGCGGCGTGCGCTGGGCCGCACAGCTCCGGGCCGCGCGTGCGCGTGCGCAGGGCGGGCGCGGGCTCGTCGTCGAGGGCACGCTGTCGCGGATGGTCGGGCTCGCGATGGAGGCCGTCGGCATCGAGGCGCCGGTCGGTTCGCTGTTCCTGGTCGAGACCGCCGGCGGATCACGCGCCGAGGCCGAGGTGGTCGGCTTCTCCGGAGACCGGCTGTTCCTGATGCCCACCGGCGAGACGCGCGGACTGCGGCCCGGCGCGCGGGTGAGCCCCGCGCGCCACGACCTCGAGGTCCCGGTCGGACGGGGGCTGCTCGGTCGCGTCCTCGACGGCGCCGGCCGGCCGCTCGACGCGCTCGGCCGCATCGACCACGAGACACGGGTCCCGCTCGGCGGCCGTCCGATCAACCCGCTTTCGCGCCGCGCGATCCGCGACCCGCTCGACGTCGGCGTGCGTTCGATCAACGGCCTGCTGACGATCGGGCGCGGCCAGCGCATCGGGCTCTTCGCCGGCAGCGGCGTCGGCAAGAGCACGCTGCTCGGCATGATGACCCGGTTCACGACGGCCGACGTCGTCGTCGTCGGGCTGATCGGCGAGCGCGGACGCGAGGTCGCCGAGTTCGTTTCGGAGATCCTCGGTCCCGACGGGCTGCGCCGCGCGGTCGTCGTCGCGGCGCCGGCCGACCACCCGCCGCTGATGCGCATGCACGCGGCGTGGCGCGCGACGGCGATCGCGGAACACTTCCGGGACCAGGGCCTCGAGGTGCTGCTGCTGATGGACTCGCTCACGCGCTTCGCGCAGGCGCAGCGCGAGATCGCGCTCGCGGTCGGCGAGCCGCCGGTGACCAAGGGCTACCCGCCCTCGGTGTTCGCCCGGCTGCCGCACCTGGTCGAGCGGGCCGGCAATGGCAGCGGCGCTCGCGGATCGATCACGGCGTTCTATACGGTGCTCGTCGAGGGCGACGACCGCGCCGACCCGATCGCGGACGCGAGCCGCGCGATCCTCGACGGGCACATCGTGCTCTCGCGGACGCTCGCGGAGGCCGGCGTCTACCCGGCCGTCGACGTCGAGGCGTCGATCTCGCGCGTGATGCAGCAGGTCGTGCGACCGGAGCACGTGAGGCTCGCCCAGCGCCTGCGCCAGGTCTACTCGGTGTACCAGCAGAATCGCGACCTGATCGCGGTCGGCGCGTACCGCAGGGGCAGCGACCCGCGGATAGACGCGGCGATCGCCGCGTGGCCGGCGATCCTCGGCTATCTCGAGCAGGACATGGGCGCACGGGTCGGCTTCGACCAGGGTCGCATCGAACTGGAGCGGTTGCTCGCGGAGATTCCCGATGCCGCGCGGCCCTGACGGACACGGGGGGCGTGAGCGATGACCCGCTCGGGTCGCCTGAAGCCGATCGCCGAGGTCGCGGCGCGCGACGCCGAGGCCGCCGCGCGCGCAGTGACCGAGGCGCGCAACGCGCTTGCGTCCGAGGAGGCGCGACTCGCGGACCTCGCCGGCTACCGCCGCCAGTACGACGCGTCGCAGGCCACCGAGGGCATGACGCTGCCGTTCAGCCTCGCGAACCGGCACGCATTCGCGGCGCAACTCGACGAGGCGCTGCGCCTGCAGGAACAGCGCGTCGTCGCGTGCCGGGCGGAACTCGAGCGACGCGTCGAGGAGTGGTCGGCGCTCCGGCGGCACGGTCACGCGATGGAGCGGCTGGTCGGCCGCTGCGCGGGCGAGGAGGCGCGCGAGGCGGAGCGCAGCGAGCAGCGCAGCCTCGACGACTCGAGTGTCTCGCGCCAGGTGGGAGCGACGCGACGGGACTGAACCGCGGTGGCACGGGGCTTGCTTGGATCCGGGGGCCGCATCGCGCGGCGCTCGCGGGCCCGAACACTTGGACGCACCGACGCTCGTACTCCAGGACACGCCGTCCGCCACGGCCACGCCCGCGGCGGCACGGGCCGCGCGGCCGCGCGGCCCGGGTCTCGACACGCCCGCCGGCGCGGATTTCGCGGCGCTGATGGCATTGGTCGCGCCGACCCCGCGGCCACCGGCGGGCGGCGCGCCGGTGCCGGCCGGCGGCGAAGCACTGCCCCCGGGCGGCAAGGGCTTGCCGATGCCGGGCTGCGGACTCGATGCCGCGCGACCCGGACTCCCGTGCGTCCCCGCCGACGCCGGTGTTGCCGCACCCGACGCCGCGGTCGCCGATGCGCTCGTGGACGCGCGTCTCGCAGGTCTCGCCGCGCTCGCGGGCGTGGTCCCGGATTCGGACGCCGCGCCGGCCGGGCCGGCCGCGCCGGCGCCCGCGGGCGGGAGCGGGTCGTCGGAGCCGACGCCGCTCGCATCGGGTCCGGCAACCGCGCTGCCGCCGCCGATGCCGGCGAAGGAACCGCTCGCCGGCGACCCCGTCGCCGCGCCGCCAATCGTGGCGCCCGAGACCCCGCCCCGGCCGGAGCGCGTGGTCGCGCGATCGTCCCGCGGGCACGGGAACGCGCCGTCGCCACCGGTCGCGCTCGCCCGGACCGAGGTGCCTGGCGATCGTTCGTTCGCGCCGGGCGATCCGGTCGCCTCGCCGACCTCGGATCCGACGGTCGTGGCCGTCGCGTCGGCCGGGCGTCACGCGGCTGAACCGGACGCACGCGACCCGGGCGCGCCGACGGGCGACGGCCCGGCGCCGCTCGCGAACGCTGCGCCGGTGACCGTCGAGCGCTCGGCGTCGACGGCGGGCGCCTCCCCCGACGCGGTTGCAGACGCGTCGCCGGCGCACGGCCGGCTCGACGCGGAGACCGGCACGCCGCAATGGCAGCGAGAACTCGGCCAGCGACTGGTCGAATCGGCCGCGCACGGCGTGCGCGAGATGCGCCTGCAGCTGCAGCCCGAGCACCTCGGGCCGCTCGAGGTGCGGTTGCGGCTGCACGACTCGCAGGTCGGCGTCTGGTTCGGAGCGTCGAGCGGTGAAGTGCGCGACGCGCTGCAGGACTCGCTGCCGCGGCTGCGGGAGATGTTGGCCGAGGGCGGACTCACGATGGCCGGCGCGTCGGTCGGCCAGCACTCGGGCGGTGCGCGCGAGCGCACACCGGTCGAGATGCCGTTCGTCGAGCCGCGATCGGCGGCGACCTCGTTCGTGCCGGCCGCCGACGTCTCGCGTGTGCGCGCCCCCTCCGGGCGACTGATCGACGCCTACGCCTGAGACCGACGCGACGGCAAACCGTCGCACGGCGTCGGAGATCCATCGCGCCGGGTCGCGCCGCGGTGCCCGTCCGGGTCCCGGGCGGGCGGAATGGCCCTGAATCGCAGGCCCCACGTGCCAGCGGGCGCGCTGGCACGCCATTTGCTCTTCGTCACCGAAGAACGACTCCAGGGAGCCGCCCATGGCCGAAGCGATCGCCGCCGTAGAGCCCGAACCGACGCCCGTGCGCGCGCCGCCCGCGGCCGCGAAGCCCGGCGTCGGCGGGATGATCGTGCAGGGGCTCGGGCTCACGCTCGTCGTGGCGGTCGGCACCCTCGCCGGACAGTTCCTGTACCAGCTCGTCGGGCACGCGGGTCCGGCCGGGCACGAGGCGCCCGCGGGCGACGGCAAGGCCGCGCCCGAGAGCGCGGCGCCGGCCGAGCCGGCGGCACCGCCCGTCTACCACGCGTTCGAGCCGCTGATCGTCAATTTCGACGAGAACGGCGAGCTGCGGTTCCTGCAGGTCACCGTCGAGGTGATGGCGCGCGACCCGAAGACGATCGCCGCGATCGAGGCGAACACGCCGGTGCTGCGCAACGACCTGCTGCTGCTCGTCGGAAGCAGCGACATGAAGGCGCTGCTCACCCGCGAGGGCAAGGAGCAGTTGCGTGCGCAGGCGCTGAAGGAGGTCCAGACGACGATGGCCCGGCTGAGCCCGGGCAGCAAGGTCGAGGACCTGTACTTCACCGGCTTCGTGATGCAGTGAGCGGGGTGGGCGGCCCGGACGACATGGCGGCGCACGAACCGGACGGGGAGCCGCGCACGGCCGCCGACGTCATTTCGCAGGACGAAGTGGCCGCGCTGCTCGACGGCGTCCGCAGCGGCGCGGTGCCGACGGACTCCGGCCGGAACCCCGCGGGCCCGGTGCGACCCTACGATTTCGTGGCCGAGTCCCAGGCCGGCGCCGGTGCCGTCGCCGTGCTCGACCTGATCGACGAACGTGTCGCCCGCGGGCTGCGCACCGCGCTCGAGCGGTTGCTGAGCCGTGCGGTCGAGGTCGAGTGCGGCGCGCTCGAGCGGCGCCGCTACGGCGAGTTCGTGAACACGATCGTCGCGCCGGTCGCGGCATTCGTGCTCGAGCTCCGTTCGTTCGGCGTGCCTGCGCTGCTGGTCGTCGACGCAGCCCTGGCGGGCGCGGCGACCGATGCGTTCTACGGCGGCCCGGGCCGCCACGTGCCGCGCGGGGGCGAAGGCGACCTGACGCCGGCCGAGTGGCGTCTCGCGCGCCGCTGCGCCGACGCGGGCCTCGCCCAGCTGCGCGAGGCCTGGTCCACGGTGTCGCCGTTCGAGGCCGAGGTCGTGCGCACCGAGCACGATCCGAGGCTGCTCGCAGCGCTGCCACCCGGAGAGCCGGTGCTGGTGCGCCGGTACCCGGTGCGCCTCGAGTCGGTCGGCGAGATCGTCGTCGTCGTGCCGTCCGCGGCGATCGACGGCGTGCGCGAACGGCTGCAATCGGCCGGTCCGTCCGCCGCGTCGGCGAACTGGCGGCACGACCTCGAGGAGGCGCTCGCCGAGAGCCGCGTCGAGATCGAGACGGTGTTCGCGAAGGTCGAGATCAGCCTGCGCGCGCTCGTCGGGCTGCGCCCCGGGGACGTGCTCGAGATCGACCGGCCCGACACCGTGCTGGTGCTGGCCGATGGGCGACCGCTCTTCAATGCGCGCTACGGAACGTCTTCCGGGCGCAATGCCGTGCAGCTGATCGGCGCTGCGCGGCGCAACGACCCGGGCGCGGGGAATCGCGCGAGGAGGACCGGATGAGTGAAACGGGCGCCGCACGGGCGGAATTTGCACCACTGCAGGGTTCGCCCGGTGCGAGCGGCGCCAGCGAGGGCGAGCTCAACCTCGACGCGATCCTCGACGTCCGGCTCACGCTCACGCTCGAGGTCGGGCGCTCCCGGATCACGGTCCGCGACCTGCTCGCACTCGCGCCGGGATCGGTCGTCGAACTCGACCGCAAGGCGGGCGAGCCGCTCGACATGTTCGTGAACGGCGTGCTCGTCGCCCGCGGCGAGGTGGTCGTCGTGAACGAGCGCTTCGGGCTGCGTCTCACGGAGGTGGTGAGTGCGGGCGAACGCGTCCGGCACCTGGGCTGACCGCGGGATGCCGGGTCGCGCCCTGCACCGCATGCTCGCCGCCGCACTGCTCGCGTGGAGCGGCGCCGCCGTCGCCGCGTCGCCGGACGGCGTCGACGTCGGGCGCGCGCTGCTCAGCCTGCTGATGGTCGTCGCGCTGATCCTCGCGCTCGGCCTCGTGCTCCGCGGTCGCGTTCCCGGCGGCGCGGCGGCGGCGCGCGGTGCGATCGAGGTGCGCGCGCAGCTGCCGCTCGGTCCGCGGGAGCGTCTGGTGGTCGTCCGCGTGGGCGGCGAGGAACTGCTGCTCGGCGTGAGCCCCGCCGGGCTGCGCACGCTGCACGTGCTCGGCGCACCGCTGCCGGAGGCGCCCGCCGGGGGCGACCCGGACGGCTTCGCCGCACGACTCCGCTCCATGGTCCGCGGTGGGGGTGCCCGATGACGCGCCCGGTCACGCTCGCGCTCGGGATCGCGGCCCTGCTGGCCACGCCGCTCGCGTTCGCCGCGGACCTGCCGTCGGTGACGGTGCAGCCGCCGGGTGGCGCGGCACCGTGGACGCTGCCCGTGCAGGTCCTCGTGCTGATGACGCTGCTCACGGTGCTGCCGGCACTCGTGCTCTCGATGACGGCGTTCCCCCGCATCGTGATCGTGCTGGCGATCCTGCGGCAGGCACTCGGCATGCCGCAGACACCGCCGAACCAGGTGCTGATCGGCCTCGCACTGTTCCTCAGCTTCTTCGTGATGTCGCCGGTGATCGAGCGCGTGTACGCCGACGGCGTGAAACCCTACATGGACGGGCGTGCGACGCTCGAGCAGGGCCTCGGCGCGGGCGTCGCGCCGCTCCGCCAGTTCATGCTCGGCCAGGTCCGCGAATCCGACCTCGAGCGCTTCAACGAGATCGCCGGTGGCGGCGCGCACGCCGACGCGTCGGGCATCCCGCTCACGACGCTGGTGCCGGCCTTCATGATCAGCGAGCTCAAGACCGCATTCCAGATCGGCTTCGTGATCTTCATCCCGTTCGTCGTGATCGACCTCGTCGTGGCGAGCGTCCTGATGTCCATGGGCATGGTGATGCTGTCGCCGATGATGGTGTCGCTGCCCTTCAAGCTGATGCTGTTCGTGCTGGTCGACGGCTGGTCGCTGCTCGCCGGCACGCTCGCCGCCAGTTTCGCCACAGGCTGAGGTGCACCCGTGACGCCCGAATCCGTCATGACGATCGGCCAGCACGCCCTCGAGGTGACGCTGCTGCTGTCGGGTCCGCTGCTGCTGTCGGCGCTCGTCGCCGGCGTCGTGATCGGCATGCTGCAGGCGGCGACGCAGATCAACGAAGCGACGCTGTCGTTCATCCCGAAGCTGCTGGTGCTGACCGCCGTGCTGTTCGTCGCCGGGCCGTGGATGCTCGGCGTCCTCGTCGACTACACGCGCGACCTCTACACGAGCATCCCGGAGCTGGTGCAGGAGTGACGACCGACCCAACTCTCGCCGGTGCGCTCGCCACGCACGAGTGGCTGCTGCGGTTCGCCGCGGTGTTCGCCCGCGTCGGCGCGATGGTGATGGTCGCGCCGGTGTTCGGGTCGCGGCTGGTGCCGCGACGGATCCGGCTGGTGCTCGCGGTGGCGCTCACCGTGTTCGTGCTCGGTGTCGTCCCGGCGGCCCCGGCCGGCATCGACCCGCTCGCGCTCGCCGGCGAGATGGCGCTCGGCGTGGCGATGGGATTCGTGCTCCAGACGGTCTTCGACGCCCTGGTCGTCGCGGGCCAGCTCGTGAGCCTCGGGATGGGCCTCGGTTTCGCGAACCTCGTCGACCCGCGGCACGGCGCCAGCATCCCGGTCGTCGGCCAGCTGTACCTGATCCTCGCAACCCTGGTGTTCTTCACGCTCGACGGCCACCTCGCGATGGTCGGCCTGCTCGCCGACAGCTTTCGCGCGGTTCCGCCCGGTGCCGGCCACCTCGACGCGGCGGCCGCCGGTGCCGTCGTCGAGTGGGGCGGCCGGATACTGTCCGGTGCGCTGCAGGTCGCGCTGCCGGCGGTTGTCGCGATGACGGTCGTCAACGTCGCGTTCGGGGTCGTGAGCCGCGCGGCGCCGCAGCTCAACCTGTTCGGCGTCGGCTTCCCGCTGGCACTGGTGCTCGGCTTCGTCACGCTGTGGATGTCGCTCGGGTCGCTGGCCCCGGCGTTCGAGACGCTGCTCGACGACGCGCTGGCGCTCGCGGGCTCGCTGCCCGGGGGGGCGCGCTGATGGCGGCGGAAGGCGGCACGGCAGAGCGCACCGAACAACCGACCGAACGCCGCCTCCGCGAGGCACGCGAGCGCGGCCAGGTGCCGCGCTCGCGCGAACTCGATGCGACGCTCGTGCTGCTCGCCGCGACGCTCGCGCTGCTCGCGTTCTCGCCGTTCCTGGTGCGGCACGCCGCCGGCCTGATGCGTGCCGGTCTCGCGCCGGATCCCCGGGCGCTGCTCGACGCCGGCGCACTCGGCAGCGCGCTGCGCCACGGCGCGCTGACCGGCGTCGTCGCCGTCCTCGCGATCGGGGTGCCGGCCGCGCTCGCGGCACTCGCCGCGCCGCTCGGCGTCGGCGGCGCGGTGTTCTCGGCCGAGGCGCTGCGGCCGGACCTCGGCCGGCTCGACCCGGCCGCCGGGCTACGGCGGCTGTTCGGCCTGCGGGGGCTGGCGGAGGCCGCCAAGGCACTCGTGAAGCTCGCGGTCGTCGGCGGCGCAGCGGCGCTGCTGCTGTCGCACCTGCTCCCGCGCATCGCCGCACTCGGCGCCGCGGACGTCGCGCAGGGCGTGGCCGAAGGCGCGTGGATGGTCGTGCTCTGCCTCCTCGCGCTGTCGGCCGCGCTCGGCCTCGTCGCTCTCGTCGACGTGCCCTACCAGATCTGGAACCACCGGCGCGGGCTCCGGATGACGCGGGAGGAGGTCCGCGAGGAGATCAAGGAGACGGAGGGCCGGCCCGAGGTGCGCGGACGCATCCGGCAGCTGCAGCAGGAGCGGGCCCGCCGCCGGATGATGCAGGAGGTCCCGAAGGCGGACGTCGTCGTCGTGAATCCGACGCACTTCGCGGTGGCGCTGCGCTACGAGTCCGGGCGCGTCCGCGCGCCGCGCGTCGTCGCGCGCGGGCGCGAGCTCGTGGCCGCGCGGATCCGCGAAATCGCCGAGCTGCACCGGGTCCCGGTGTTCGAGTCGCCGCCGCTCGCGCGCGCCCTCTACTTTGCGACCGAGGTCGGCGAGGAGATCCCGGCCGGCCTCTACACCGCGGTCGCCAAGGTGCTCGCCTGGGTGTACCGGACACGCACCGCGCTGCGTGACGGCGTGGCGCCGCCGCCCGCTCCGTCGATCGCCGACGACGAACTCGCCGGGATGCGCACCCGATGAACGCGATCGCGATCCCGTTGCGCCGGACGCTCGAGATGGGGCTCGGCGCCCCGGTCGTGATCGCGCTGATGCTCGCGCTGATGATCGTGCCGCTGCCGCCGATCCTGCTCGACGTGCTGTTCACGTTCAACATCATGCTGGCGATGCTGGTGCTGATGGCGGCCGTGCGCGCCCGGCGGCCGCTCGACCTCGACGTGTTCCCGACGGTGCTGCTCGCCGCGACGCTGCTCCGGCTCGGCCTCAATGTCGCCTCCACCCGGGTCGTGCTGCTGCACGGCCACAACGGCGAGGGTGCGGCCGGTACGGTGATCGAGGCGTTCGGCCGCTTCGTCGTGGGTGGCAACTACGCGGTCGGCGTCGTCGTGTTCGCGATCCTCGTGATCATCAACTTCGTCGTCGTCACGAAGGGCGCTGGCCGCATCTCCGAGGTGAGCGCGAGGTTCACGCTCGACGCGATGCCCGGCAAGCAGATGGCGATCGACGCCGACCTGAACGCCGGGCTGATCACGCAGGACCAGGCGCTCGCGCGGCGCCAGGAAGTGCGCGAGGAGGCCGACTTCTACGGCGCGATGGACGGCGCCAGCAAGTTCGTGCGCGGCGACGCGGTTGCGGGCCTGCTGATCGTGTTCATCAACGTGGTCGGCGGGATCCTGGTCGGCGTCGCGCAGCACGACCTGCCGATGTCGACGGCGCTGCAGACCTACACGCTGCTCACGATCGGCGACGGACTCGCGGCGCAGATCCCGGCCCTGCTGCTGTCGGTCGCGGCCGCCGTGCTCGTGACGCGCGCCTCGCGTCCGCAGGACGTCGCGCAGCAGGTCGCCCGGCAGCTCACCGCGGAGCCGCGCACGCTCGGCGTGACGGCCGGCATCATCGGGCTGCTCGGGCTGTTGCCCGGGATGCCGAACCTCGTGTTCCTGACGCTTGCGGGCGCCCTTGGCTGGATGGCCAGGCGCGTCGCCGTGCGCCGGTCGGCCACGGCCGCGGAGCCGCCACCGGCCGCCGCGCCGGCGCCGGCCGAACCGCGCGAGCTCGGGTGGGACGAGGTGCAGACGCTCGATGCGCTGACGCTCGAGGTCGGCTACCGGCTGATACCGCTCGTCGACGCGAAGCAGGGCGGCGAACTGATGGCGCGGATCCGTGGCGTCCGCAAGAAGATTTCCGAGGACCTTGGCTTCCTGGTGCCGAGCGTGCACATCCGCGACGACCTCGGGTTGCCGCCGGGCGGCTACCGGGTGAGCGTTCACGGCGTGCCGGTGGGCGCGGGCGAGGTGCTCGCGGACCGGGAACTCGCGATCAACCCGGGCCAGGTGGCCGGCCCGCTCGAGGGCGCCCCGACACGCGACCCGGCGTTCGGCCTCGAGGCGGTCTGGATCGAGGCGGGCCGCCGCGAGCACGCGCAGTCGCTCGGCTACACGGTCGTCGACGCCTCGACCGTCGTCGCGACCCACCTGAGCCAGCTGGTGCGCGAGCACGCGCACGAACTCTTCGGTCACCAGGAGGCCCAGCAGCTGCTCGACCACCTGAAGCGAACCGCTCCCAGGCTCGTCGAGGAACTCACGCCGAAGACGCTGCCGATGGCGACGGTCGTTCGCGTGCTGCAGGACCTGCTCCGCGAGCGCGTCCCGCTGCGCAATGCGCGGGCGATTGCCGAGGTGCTGGCCGAGCGTGGCGCGAAGACGCAGGAGCCGGCCGCGCTCGTGGCCGCGTGCCGGGTCGCGCTCGGGCGCGCACTCGTGCACGACATCGCGGGTCAGGGCGCCGACCTGCCGGCGATGACGCTCGACCCGGAACTCGAGCGCCTGCTCGGCCAGGCGATCGCCGGCGGCGGCGCCGGGCCGCCGGGCGTCGAGCCGGGGCTCGCGGACCGGCTGCACCGCTCGCTGGTCGACGGCGCCGCTCAGCAGGAGGCGACGGGGCAGCCGCCGGTGCTGCTCACGACACCGGCGCTGCGACCGTGGCTCGCGCGGCTGGTGCGGCAGAGTGCACCGCGTCTCGCGGTGCTGTCCTACGACGAGATCCCGGACGACCGGCGAGTGCGCATGGTGATGCGCGTCGGCCGCTGATCCGGACAGGGAGCGCAACGGATGAAACTGAAGCGATTCACGGCCCCCGACATCCGACAGGCACTGCAGCTCGTGCGGCAGGAGCTCGGCCCCGACGCCGTCATCGTCTCGAACCGGCGCTCCGACGCGGGGGTCGCGGTCGTCGCCGCGGTGGACTACGAGGCGGCCGCGTCGGACACCGTCGAGGACCACCCGGTGCGGGCCCCGGTGCCGGTCGAGCGGCCGGCTCGCCCGGAACCGAGTGCCTACGCCGGCGCACTGTCCATGGACGACGACGTCGCCTGGCCCGGCGCCCGTCCCGTCCCGGGCGACGCGGTGGCCGTGATGCAGGGCGAGCTCGCCCGGATGCGCGAGCTGCTCGAGGACCAGCTGTCGAGCCTGGCGTGGAACGAGATGGGCCGCAGCCGCCCGCTGCGCGCCGCCGTGCTGCGGGAGCTGTCGGCGATGGGCGTCGACGCGGGCCTCGCACGCGAGGTCGCCGACCAGTTGCCGGACGCCGGGTCGACGGCGGACGCGGAGCGCCTCGCGGCCCAGGGGCTCGTGCGCCGGGTGCCAGTGCTCAAGGACGACCTGATCGAGAACGGCGGCGTCGTCGCGGTCGTCGGTGCGACCGGCGTCGGCAAGACGACGACGGTCGCGAAGCTCGCCGCGCGCTACGTGATGCGCCACGGCCCGCACGACGTGTGCCTCCTCTCGACGGACACCTACCGGATCGGCGCGCGGGAGCAGCTGCTGAGCTATGCGCGGATCCTCGGCGTGCCGCTGCACGTCGCGGCGAATCGCGACGATCTCGCGGCACTGCTTGCGGCGCAGTCACGCCGGCGCCTGGTGCTGATCGACACGGCCGGGATGTCGCAGCGCGACCTGCGGCTCCCGGAGCAGTTCGGGCTGCTGCGGTCGCAGGGCACGCGCACCCGGATCCTGCTGGCGCTCTCGGCGGCGAGCGACCACGAGACGCTCGACGAGCTCGTCGAGACCTACGCGGCCGTCGCGCCGGCGGCCTGTGTCCTCACGAAGCTCGACGAGGCCGCGAGCTTCGGCCCGGCGATCTCGGTGCTCGCGCGGCGCGGCCTGCCGCTCGCCTGGTGCGCGAACGGGCAGCGCGTCCCCGAGGACATCCACCCGGCGTACAACAAGCGCATGTGGCTCGTGGCCACGGCGGTCAGCCTCGCGCGGCGGCGGCCGCCGGCACTCGACGAGGGCGTGCTCGCGCGCCGCTTCCGGGAGGCCGCGGTCCATGCTTGAAGCCGGCGACACGGGTGACCAGGCCGCGGGCCTCCGCCGCTCGATGGCGCGGCGGCCCGTGCAGGTCGTCGCCGTCACCGGCGGCAAGGGTGGCGTCGGCAAGACGAACGTCAGCGCGAACCTCGGCATCGCGCTCGCGCGCCTCGGCCGCCGCGTGATGCTGCTCGACGCCGATCTCGGCCTCGCGAACCTCGACGTGCTGCTCGGGCTGCGGTCGCAGGGCACGCTGGCCGAGGTCCTCGACGGGGAGCGCAGCCTCGACGAGATCCTCGTCAACGGGCCGTCCGGCGTGACCGTCGTGCCGGGTGCGTCCGGGATGCGGCGGCTCGCCGCGCTCGACGCGCGCCAGCAGGCCGGTCTCGTCTCGGCGTTCGGCGGGCTCGCGCGCGACGTCGACGCGCTGATCGTGGACACCGCCGCCGGGATCGGCGACCCGGTGCTCGGGTTCTGCCAGGCCGCGCAGCGCGTGCTCGTCGTCGTCTGCGACGAGCCGACCGCGATGACCGACGCCTATGCGCTCGTGAAGGTGCTGAGCCGCGAGTGCGGCGTGCGCGACTTCGACGTGCTGGCGAACATGACGCGCAGCGCCGAGGAGGGGCCGGACCTGCATCGCAAGCTGCTGCGCGTCACGGACCGCTTCCTCGACGTGCGGCTCGGTTACGCGGGCGCGATCCCGCACGACGAGCGGCTCCGCGAGGCGGTGCGCCGCCAGGAGTCGGTGCTCGAGGCCTACCCCGGGAGCCCGGCCGCGCGGGCCTTCGACACGCTGGCGCGACGGGTCGCCGGCTGGCCGGTGCCCGAGCACCCGCGCGGCCACGTCGAGTTCTTCGTCGAGCGGCTGCTCGCGGCCAGCCGCTCGCCGCGGAAACTGCAGTGACCGCCGAGGAATACGCGCGGGTCGCCGAGCAGGGCCGCGACGAGCTCGTGATGCGCCACGCGCCGCTCGTGAAGCGGATCGCCTGCCACATGATGGCGCGACTGCCGGCGCACGTCGCGCTCGACGACCTGGTGCAGGCCGGGATGCTCGGGCTGCTCGACGCGGCCCGTCGCTACACGGCCGGCCGCGGCGCGAGCTTCGAGACCTACGCCGGGATCCGGATCCGCGGAGCGATACTCGACGAACTCCGCCGCAACGACTGGCTGCCCCGTTCCGTTCACCGGCGCACCCGCGAGGTCGCGCGCACGGTGCGCGAGATCGAGGCCCGTGACGGACGCGCCGCGCGCGCCGAGGACGTCGCCGCGGCGCTCGGCCTGAATGCAGACGAGTACGGCGAACTGCTCGTCGAGATCGCCTCGGCGAAGATGTTCAGCCTCGAGGAACTGCGCGGCGAACGCAACGAGCTGCCCGAGGAGACCGACGACGAGTCGGCGCCCGGCGCCGAGATCGAGCGGGCCGAGCTCCGGGCCGCGCTGGCCCGCCAGGTCGACGGCCTGCCGGAGCGCGAGAAGCTGGTGCTTTCGCTGTACTACGAGCGCGAGCTGAACCTGCGCGAGATCGGCGAGGTGCTGGGCGTCACGGAGTCCCGCGTGTGCCAGATCCACGCCCAGGCCCTGGTGCGGCTGCGCGCCCGGCTCGCCGAGTGGCGGGGCGACGACGGGGACGGCTGATCCATGGACATCCTGAGCATCGTCGGTGTCTTCCTCGCGTTCGTCGCGCTGATCGGCGGCAGCATCCTGAAGGGTGCGGGCGTTTCCTCGCTGATGAACCCGGCCGCCTTCGTCATCGTCGTCATCGGCACGACGGCCTCGATCCTGCTGCAGACGCCGCTCAAGGTGTTCATGCGCGCGATCAGGATACTGCCGTGGGCGTTCAAGCCACCCGGGGTCGACTACGCGGGCACGATCGAGAAGATCACCGAGTGGAGCAACGTGGCGCGGCGCCAGGGGCTGCTCGGGCTCGAGCCCGCGATCCAGGCGGAGACCGACGAGTTCACGAAGCGCGGGCTGCAGTTCCTCGTCGACGGTGTCGAGCCCGAGGCGCTGCGCGAGACGCTCGAGATGGAGATGGAGGCGCGCGAGGAGCGGGAAACCGCCGCGGCCAAGGTGTTCGAGGGCATGGGCATCTACGCCCCGACGCTCGGCATCATCGGCGCCGTGCTCGGCCTGATCGCCGTGATGAAGAACCTCGCGGACCCGAGCAAGCTCGGCCACGGCATCGCGGCGGCATTCACGGCGACGATCTACGGCATCGGGCTCGCGAACCTGTTCCTGCTGCCGCTGGCGTCGAAGCTGAAGGGCGTCATCAAGGGCCAGACGACGCAGCGCCTGATGCTGCTCGAGGGCTTCGTCGCGATCGCGCAGGGCGAGAACCCGCGCAACATCGAGTCGCGGCTCCGGGGCTTCGCGGAGTAGCCCCGTGGCGCGGCGCCACAAGCACGAGGAGCACCAGAACCACGAGGCGTGGGCGATCCCCTACGGGGACCTGATCACGCTGCTGCTCGCGTTCTTCGTCGTCATGTACGCGGTGTCGTCGCTGAACGAGGGCAAGTACCGGGTGCTCTCGGATTCGCTCGCGGCGGCGTTCCGCGGCGCGCCGCGCTCACCGGAGCCGCTGCAGATCGGCAGCAAGCCCTCCGGTCGCGGCGGCCACGAGCCCTACCCGGGCGGTCCGGTGCGCTCGCCGTTGCACACGCGGCCGGCCGGCGAGTCCACGCATTCGAGCGGTCCGGTCGGCAGCGAGGGGGGCAACCTGGAACTCTCGCGGATCGCCCGGGAGGTCGAGGAGGCGCTGTCCGAACTCGTCGCGCGGAACATGGTCGTCGTGCGCCAGCACAAGCAGTGGCTCGAGATCGAGATCCGCACCGACATCCTGTTCGCGAGCGGGGACGCGCAGGTGGCGAACGGCGCACGCGAGGTGCTCGACCGCGTCGCCGGGATCCTCGCCGGGCTGCCGAACCCGCTGCGGGTCGAGGGCCACACGGACAACGTGCCGATCCGGACGGTCGCCTATCCGTCCAACTGGGAGCTGTCGGCCGCGCGCGCCGCGAGCGTCGTGCACCTGTTCATGACGCAGGGCGTGGAGCCGGCCCGGATGGAGATCGCCGGCTTCGGCGAGTACCGCCCGAAGGCGCCGAACGACACGGCTGCCGGCCGGGACCAGAACCGCCGCGTCGTGATCATCGTGCTCGACCCCTCGCTGCGCGAGCCGGGCAGCTCGTCGTCGTCGCCGGTCGCGGAGACCGGCGGGGCGGACGGGACCGCGGGCGAGACCGATGCGGCGGGCGGTCCGTCGGCCGCGGCGTCGACCCCGGCCCCGAATCCAGCGACACCGGCCGCCGCCACGGCGGCGTCTGCACCGAGAAGGGAGGGTTGATCGTGGACGTGACCATGCTCGTCGTCGCGGCGGTCGCCGCGCTCGCGGTCCTCGCCGCGGTCGTGCTCGGTGCGTCGCTCCGCCGGGTGTCCCGCCGGCTCGGCGCACTCGAGGCACGGTTCCGCGATGCGGCCGCCGCGGTGAGCGAGGAACTCGCCCAGGTCGCGGCGCAGGGCCGCGGCGTTGAGGACCGGCTGCGTGGGCTCGAGCGCGAACTCGGGCTGCTGTCGGACCGGCAGGGGCGGCTCGAGCTGCGCGGCGAGGGCCGGCCGTTCGAGCAGGCGATCGTGATGCTTCGGGCCGGGGCGACGCGCGCCGAACTCGTGGCGCGGCTCGGGCTGAGCGACAGCGAGGCGGCGCTGCTCGCGCAGCTGCACGGTGCGCGGCCGGCGGCCGCGCACCGGGCTCAGGCGTAGCGCTTCAGGATCTTCTCGAGGCCGGCCTGGCCCGGGTGCAGCTTCTCGTACGGCAGCTGGTTCAGCGGCTGCTCGGTCGTGCCGTTCATCTCGTGCATGTCCGCGCCGCCCGGGGCGACGAAGATGAGCCCGGTGACGTGCTCGCCCTGCCGCAGCTTCGTGCGCAGGTACTCGAACGCCTTTCCGCGGTGGGTCGGGTCGTAGTCCTTGTCGAGCTTGCGCAGCACGATCCGGCTGCCGTCGTGCATCTGCACCGGCAGCGCCTCGCCCTCGGCGTAGGAGGCGAGGATCTCCTGCTTCGGCGGGATGTAGTCGGCGTGCACGGCCTCGTGGTAGTGCTCGCGCGTGAACTCGTAGCTCTTCGTCGAGCCCACGTGGTCGTTGAACGTGACGCAGGGCGAGATCACGTCGATCATCGCGAAGCCCTTGTGCATCAGGCCGGCCTGGATCAGCGGCACGAGCTGCTCCTTGTCGCCGGAGAAGCTGCGCGCGATGAACGTGCCGCCGAGCGACAGCGCCGCGAGGCAGGGATCGACCGGCGCCTGGAGGTTCTCCTCGCCCTTCTTCGACTTCGTGCCGATGTCGGCCGAGGCCGAGAACTGGCCCTTCGTGAGGCCGTAGACGCCGTTGTTCTCGCAGATGTAGAGCATGTTCACGTTGCGCCGGATCGCGTGCGCGAACTGGCCGAAGCCGATCGACAGCGAGTCCCCGTCGCCCGAGACGCCGATGTAGTGCAGCGCGCGGTTCGCTGCGTTCGCGCCCGTGGCGACCGAGGGCATGCGGCCGTGCACGCCGTTGAAGCCGTGTGCGCCGCTCGCGAAATAGGCGGTGGTCTTCGACGAGCAGCCGATGCCCGAGAGCTTCACCAGCTGGTCCGGGTTCAGGCTCAGGCCCCAGAGCGCCTCGATGATGGACGCCGTGACCGAATCGTGGCCGCAGCCGGCGCACAGCGTCGACATCGCGCCCTCGTAGTCGCGGCGCGTCAGCCCGATCTGGTTCACGGGCAGGTCCGGGTGGCGGACTTTCGGCTTGTTGATGAAGGACATGGTTCGGTCCTCAGGTCGCCGCGGCCAGCGACGCGCGCTTCGCGTCGCCGAGCTCGGCCAGCACGGCCTCCACGATCTCCTTCGAGGTCATGGGCAGGCCGCTGTAGTGCAGGATGGAGTGGAGCTTCGACTTCGGCACGTCGGTTTCGAGCGTGAGCAGCGACCTGAGCTGCGCGTCGCGGTTCTGCTCGACGACGAAGATCTTCTCGTGCGAGGCCATGAACGCCTCGACTTCCTTCGTGAACGGGAAGGCCTTGATCCGCATGTAGTCGATCGGGATCCCGCGCTTCGCGAGGATGTCGCGCGCCTCGGTGACGGCGCCGCGGCTCGAGCCGACGGACACGAGCGCAATGTCGCTGGTGCCCGTGGCCTCGACGACCGGCGGCGGCACGAGCGTCTTCGCGCGCTTGAACTTGCGCGTCAGCCGGTCGAGCACCACCTGGTACTCGGTCGAGTCCTCGGTGTAGCCGCCGTACTGGTTGTGGCCCGAGCCGCGCGTGAAGTACGCGCCCTTGGCCGACACGCCCGGGAGCGTGCGGTACGGGATGCCGTCGTCGTCCTTGTCGATGTAGCGGTGGAACTTCGGCAGCGCCTCGAGTTCCTCCTTCGTGAGCACCTTGCCGCGGTCGGGCCGGTAGGCGTCGTCCCAGACGAGGTCCTTGCACATCCAGTCGTTCATGCCGATGTCGAGGTCCGACATCACGAACACCGGTGTCTGCAGCCGCTCGGCCAGGTCGAAGGCCTGCACGGCCATGTAGAAGCATTCCTCGGGATTCGACGGGAACAGGAGCACGTGCTTCGTGTCGCCGTGCGACGCGTAGGCGCAGAGGAGCAGGTCGCACTGCTGGGTGCGGGTCGGCATGCCGGTCGACGGGCCGACGCGCTGCACGTCGAAGATCACGGCCGGCACCTCGGCGTAGTACGCGAGGCCGATGAACTCGTTCATGAGCGAGATGCCCGGGCCGCTGGTCGCCGTGAACGCGCGAGCGCCGTTCCAGTTCGCGCCGAGCACCATGCCGATGGCCGAGAGCTCGTCCTCGGCCTGGATCACCGCGTAGTTGTTCCTGCCGGTCTCCGGATCGACGCGCATCTTCTGGCAGAAGCTCCGGAACGCGTCCATCAGCGAGGTCGACGGCGTGATCGGGTACCACGGGCCGACGGTCGCGCCGGCGTACACGCAGCCAAGCGCGGCCGCCGTATTGCCATCGATCATCACGTGGCCGCGGGTCTTGTCCATCCGCTCGATCCGGAGCGGCAGGGGGCACTCGAGGTGCTCCTTCGCCCAGTCGAACCCGAGCTGGACGGCCTTCATGTTCGCCTCGACGAGCGCCGGCTTCTTCGCGTAGCTCTCGGTGAGGAGCTGGCGGATCACCTCGACGTCGAGGTCGAGCAGCGCCGCGAGCACGCCCGCGTACATGATGTTCTTCATCAGGATGCGGTTGCGCACCCCGTTGAAGTTCTCGTTGCAGAGGCGCGCGAGCGGCACGCCGATGATCGTGATGTCGTCGCGGGTGAGCAGCGTCGAGCGCGGCCAGGTCGAGTCGTAGATCAGGTAGCCGCCCGGCGACACCTCGCGCACGTCCTTCGCGTAGGTCTCGGCGTTCATCGCCACCATCAGGTCCACGCGCCCGGAGCGGGCGACGTAGCCGTCCTTCGTCACCCGGATCTCGTACCAGGTCGGGAGGCCCTGGATGTTGGACGGGAAGTAGTTCTTCCCCATCACGGGCACGCCCATCCTGAAGATCGCCTTCATGATCATCGTGTTGGCACTGGCGGAGCCGGTGCCGTTCACGTTGGCGAGCTTGACGACGAAGTCGTTTACGCGGTCTTGCGGCTTTGCGGGCTGGGCCATGTGTGGTCGTCGGCGTGGGGCAGGTGGATGGTGGACTTCTGCATGTCCCAGGCCGCCGTCGGGCAGCGCTCGGCGCAGAGTCCGCAGTGCACGCAGAGGTCCTCGTCCTTCACCATGACGCGGCCGGTCTGCTTCAGGGGGCCCGAGACGTACAGCGGCTCGTGCGGGTTCGCGCGCGGGGCCTTGAGCCGCGTGGCGAGCTCGGCCTCCTCGCCATTCGCGGTGATCGTCAGGCAGTCGGTCGGGCAGATGTCGATGCAGGCGTCGCACTCGATGCAGAGCTTCGTGTCGAACACGGTCTGCACGTCGCAGTTGAGGCAGCGCTGCACCTCGGCCGCGGTCTCCTCGGGCCCGAAGCCGAGTTCGACCTCGATCGAGATCTTCTTGAAGCGCTCCTTCAGACTCACGTGCGGCACGAGGCGGCGCTCGACCGGGTTGTAGTCGTTCTTGTACGACCACTCGTGCAGGCCCATCTTGCGGCTCGAGAGGTTCATCGTCGGCGGCAGCCGCTCGGTGACCGCGCGCCCCATGCAGTGCGCGTGGATCGAGATCGCGGCCTGGTGGCCGTGCTCGACCGCCCAGATGATGTTCTTCGGGCCGAACGCGGCGTCGCCGCCGAAGAACACCTCCGGCCGCGTCGACTGGAACGTGACCTTGTCGACGACCGGCACGTGCCACTTGTCGAACTGGATCCCGAGGTCGTCCTCGATCCAGGGAAAGGCGTTCTCCTGGCCGATCGCCAGGATCACGTCGTCGGCCGGGAAGAACTGTTCGCCGACCACGCGCTCGGCGACGATGCTGCCGCGCGCGTCGAACTCGTATTCCATCCGGTCGAACGTCATGCCCTTGAGCCGGCCGTCCTCGACGACGAACGCCTTCGGCGAGTGGTTGACGACGATCTCGACGTTCTCGGCCTCGGCGTCCTCGAGTTCCCACTCGGACGCCTTGAAGAACTGGCGCGGCTTGCGCGCCATCACCTTGACGTCCTTCGCGCCGAGCCGGAGCGAGGAGCGGCAGCAGTCCATCGCGGTGTTGCCGACGCCGATGATGAGCACCCGGTCGCCGATCCTGTCGACGTGCTTGAACGCGACCGACTCGAGCCACTGGATGCCGATGTGGATGCTGGCGTCGCCTTCCTTGCGGCCCGGGAGCTTGAGCTCCTTGCCCTTCGGCGCGCCGGAGCCGACGAACACAGCGTCGAAGCCGCCCTCGGCGAGCAGCTTCTTCAGGCTGTCGATCCGCGACCCGTAGCGGATCTCGGCACCCATCGCCGTGATGTAGCCGATCTCCTCGGCGAGCACGGACTCGGGCAGCCGGAAGGCCGGGATGTTCGTCCGCATCAGGCCGCCCGGCATCGCCCACTGCTCGAAGACGACGACCTCGTAGCCGAGCGGGAGCAGGTCGTTCGCGACCGTGAGCGAGGCGGGGCCCGCGCCGATGCAGGCGACGCGCTTGCCGTTCTTCACGGCCGGCGGCTTCGGCAGGCGATCGGCCACGTCGTCCTTGTGGTCGGCCGCGACGCGCTTCAGCCGGCAGATCGCGACCGGCTTGTCCTCGACGCGACCGCGCCGGCAGGCGGGCTCGCAGGGGCGGTCGCAGACGCGTCCGAGGATGCCCGGGAACACGTTCGACTCCCGGTTCACCAGGTAGGCGTCCGAGTAGCGTCCGAGTGCGATCAGGCGGATGTATTCGGGTACGTCGGTGTGGGCCGGACAGGCCCACTGGCAGTCCACGACCCGGTGGAAATAGTCCGGGTTCGTCGTGTCGGTCGGTTGCACGAGGTGCGGGGTCCGTAGGTGCCTTGAAGACCCGGCAGCTTAGCGGTTCCACGGGGGGGTGCAACCGCCGATCGGGCTCAGATGCGGCGGCGCAGCATACCCGGGAAAGCCAGGCCCTTACACGGATGCATCCGGGGCGGTCGCGGTTGGCCGCCACCGGGCGACGCCGGGCGTAGCGTGATTCGCAGGGTCCGTCACGAATCGGCGGGCCGGACTCAAGTCCGGGACGGTGGGTGCCGATAGGCAAGGGCCGAGCCGCGCCAGGACCGGGCGGCGGGGCAACACGGGGGCGTACGTATGAAGCGATACGCGGGATGGTGGGTGGCGATGGCGACCGCCGCACTGGCGGCCGGTGTGGCCTGTGCGGACGAGGGACGGGCGACGTTCCAGGTCTCGCTCGTCGTCCCGACCCGTGTCGACCTGCAGGCCGTCGGCGAGCCCGCGACCGTCACGGTCACCGAGGCGGACCTTGCACGTGGTTACCTCGACGTCTCGGCGCGCTACCACGTCAGCCTGAACGACCGGCGCGGCTACCTGCTGCAGATCGCGCACCTGGGCGGCGTGGCCCGCGAGGTCCGGGTGCGCGGACTCGGCGGCACTGTCGTCGTCTCGGGCGACACGGTCGCCGTGCACCGGGGTGGGCAGGCGTTCGAGCAGGACGTCGCGCTGGAGTTCCGGCTGGTGCTCGACCAGCGCGCCCGGGCCGGCCGCTTCGACTGGCCACTGGCGCTCAGCGCCCAGCCGCTCTAGCGCGCCGCGGTGCGCCTCAGAACGTCAGCGTGACGACCAGGTTGTCGGAGTAGGTGCCGGGGTTGGCGTTCTGGCCCGCCGGCACGCGCCCGTAGGCCGTGTGGGTCACCGACTGCGAGAACTGGAACAGCACGAAGTTCATCGTCGCCCCGACGACGCCGGTCGACGAACTGCCGTTGCCCCACACCTGGCTGCGCGCCGCGTTCGTGTAGACGTTGTAGTTCAGCTGGGACGCGCCGGACGCCATCCGGCGCGTCGCGTAGGAGCCGCTGCCGCCGGTGCTCAGCGAGATCGTGTAGCTGACCGTGAACGTGTCGAACGGCACGCGCGTGCAGGTCACGGTCATGCTGCTCGAGACGTCGGTCGGCGTCGCGAGCGTCGGGTCGTAGGTGCCGAACGCCAGCGTCGGCACGGACGTCGAGCAGTCCATCGCCGCGACGGCGGGTCCGCCCGCGAGCATCAGCACCGCGACGGCCACGGCCCGCCGCGCGTGTGGACGCTTGTGGCGCTTCGCGCACATCAGGGTCGGGGCTCCGGTGCCGCGGTCGTGGCGCCCGCGGTGCAGCGGACGGTGCCGAGGTTGGGCTGCGGACCGGCGTTCCCCGGGCGCTCGAACTCGAAGCTGCAACGGTGTCCGTTCCACGCCGCGGACGCCTGCTGGCGGCCCGCGGCATCGGTCAGGTACACGAGGCCGTTGAGCGCGACGGGCGCCGTCTCGGTCGCGGTCGTCACGACGGCACCGGCAGGCACCGGCGTGCCGTCCTGCTGCACGAGCCGGAGCGTCGCGGCGCTCGCGCGCTCGACCGGGAACGTCACGACCGGGCCGCTGCGCCAGGCGGGCGTCACCGTCATCGAGGTCGTCGACAGCGAGGCGTCGAGCGGAAGTTCGCGGGGGTCGATGCTCACGAGGTTGCTTTCGTACGCGCGCAGCGAGTCTAGCAGCACGCGACCGTGCGCATCGGTGCGCCCGACCGGCTGGTTCTCGAGGTACACCGTCAGTCCCTCGTAGTCGGCGAGGTCGACGACCGCGAAGCTGTCGGTGAGCGATCGCGCGGGCATCACGCCGGCCGACGTCACGCCGAGGCCGCCGCTGCCGTGCACGCGGTACCCGTCCTCGCCGTTGCGGCGCGCGTACTGCACGCCGACGAGCCCCGCGTAACCCTGGTAGGTGTAGTCGAGCTGGGTCTCCTGGTCCGAGGAGATCGAGACGTAGTAGCCCGAGCCGCTGCCCGGGGGCAGGCTCTGCTGCAGCGTGGCGACGGCCTGGAACGACTTCGAGTTCCCGTCGTCCGGAGCGTACTGCATCGACACGGACGCGGTGCGGCGCTCGCCGAGCGGGAGCGTCCAGCCGAGGAACACGCTGGTCGAGTCGTCGGAGCCCGTCGCGCGGCTGCCGACCAGGTTCAGGTACCCGTAGTCGCCGAGCGTCGCCGAGTAGCTGAGGCCGAGCGCGCTGGTGCGCGGGCCCGACCAGTTCGACTGCGTGCCGTAGGTGAGCTGCAGGTTGCCCGGCCGGCCGAAGTTCCAGCCGACGCCGGCGAAGCTGCGCTGGCGCGGGTGGTATTCCTCGTCCTGCGTGCCGAGCTGCGCGAAGTCGGCGCTCGTGTAGCGCGTGCGCGCAAACACGCTCAGGTGCGGGCCGTTGCGCTCGATCCCGATCCCGCCGAGCCATCCGTAGCCGTCCTGCCCGCCGACCGCGGCCGTGGCCGAGACGATGCCGAGCGTGCCGACCTGCAGCGACGCGTCGGTGCCGATCGCGGTCGCGCCGTCCTGCTCGCCCTCGGCGTGCACCTCGGCCGTGAAGTGGTCGGTGAACCCGCGGCGGAACGTCGCGGCGGCCACGACGTTGCCGTATTCGTTGCTCCGGGCCGTGTAGTCCTCGCGGATCGCGCCGACCTCGACGGAGTACTCGTTCAGGCCGGCGGCGAGCAGCGAACGCCCGCTGTAGTAGGGCTGCGAGATCACCTGCTGGCGGCCGAACGCGTCGGTCACGACGACCTGCAGCTGGCCGGCGCCGGTCACGGGCGGCAGGTTGTCGATCGTGAACGGCCCGGGTGGCACGCTGTCCGAGGCGATCTGCTGGCCGTTCACGAACACGTCGACGGTCGACTGCACGATCGCCTCGCCCTGCGTCGAGAGCAGCGGCGTGGTCACGAGCGTCGGCTGCGTCGAGAAATTGGTGCCGAACTGGATGCCGCCGAAGCGGGCCGCGCGCCCCCAGGCGCCGGCGGTGCTGATCGAGTCGCCGACGCGCAGCGTCTCGAGGCGCTCGGGGAAGTCGATGCGCCAGGTCGTGTCGAGCCGCACCGCGGAGCCATCCAGCGTCCCGGTCGGCTGCGCCCGGCCGCCGTGCACGTCCTGTGCGATCAGCGTGCCGGTCAGCACGCCGAGCCGTCCGAAGACGCCGGCTTCGAAATAGCCGCCGAGGCTGGTCTGGTCGACGACGCGCTCGCCGTAGAGATCGTAGTTCAGGAACCCGCCGAGCCCGGCCGGCGTCACCGGTGGCACGTCGGCCGCGCTCGCCTGGCTGCGGGTCGTGACGAAAGCGGACGGTGGCAGCATCAGCGCGACACTCTGCGTCGCGTCGTCGAACGTCACGCTCGCGCCGGTGGCCGCGTCGAAACGGTAGTAGCGGACGCCGTCGACGGTGACCGCGTCGGTCGAGGGGACTCGCAGCCTCAGCTTCGCGAGGTCCGCCTCCCGGATCAGCAGGCTGCCGTCCGTGTCACGACGGACGACCAGCGTCGGGCCGTCCGCCTGGTCGTTGACCTTGATCTCGACGATGGACTGCGGGTAGCGCGCGGTCGCGGCACCTGCGGTGCAGGTGGCGAGCGCGAGCGTCACCGCCATCGCGAGCGCGCCGCGCATGGATCATCCGCCGCCTGGACTGACCACCACCTCGAAGTCACCAGCCTCGGTCATGCCCTTCAACCGAAGCCGACGCCCATCCGCGGCGGCGATCCCGTCGTTCTTGTCGTAGTCGAGCACCCAGGTCCGGGCCTGGCCCGGCAGCAGGTAGCTCGCGGTCGTCTCGGCGGCCGTCGGGCCCCTGCCCTCGGCCGGCGTCACGGTGAAACTGAGCACGCGTGCGTGCGACGCGCCGTCGTTGCGTGCGGTGACGGCGACCCGGCCCGGGCCGTCGGCGCGGGCCGACCACTCGAGCCGTGCGGGCGAGGCGGACTGCGCCTCGACGAACACCGGCAGGCTGAGCCGGAGTGTGACATTGAGCCCGGTGAATCCCGGGGCGGCCTCTCCGGGCACCTCGGTCAGGATCAGCCGGTAGCTGAGTTCGCGGGTTGCATCGGCCGGGCGCTGCAGCGCGACGCGCACGAGCTGCGAACCGTTGGCCGGCAGCGTGAACACGGCCGGGCTCACCAGCAGTTCCTGGGTCGGTGCGAGCCTGTCCTCGCCGTCAGCCTGCTCCCAGAGCATCACCTCGGCCTGGACGACGACCGGCACGTCCTGCTGGTTGCGCAGCGTCACGGCGCCGGACTGCGTCTTCGCCGAGAGCTCGACGCGGACCGGCGTCACGGAGAATGCGCCGGCGACGGCCGGCGCCGGCGACAGCCCGAGGGCCATCGCCGACGCCAGCAGGCACAGTGTGTAGCTGCGCAGCATCGTCGCGCGGATCAGTACGTGATCGTCGCGGTGATGGTGTCGGTGTAGGTACCCGAGTTCACCGCACCCGTGTTGGCGCTGGCGAGCAGGCGGCCGTACACGGTCAGCGCCTGGGCGTTGGCCGCGGCCATGCCCGTGCCGGTGCCCGTGCGGGTGCCCGTCGTGCCCGTGCCGTCGCCCCACACGGTCGTGTAGGCGTTCGTCGTGTAGAGGTTGTAGGCCAGCGTGTCGGTGCCGTTCACGAGCGTGCGGTTCGCGTAGCTGCCGGACGAGCCGGTGTTCAGCGCGACGCCGAACGTGGTGCCCGTCGTGCAGCGCACGTTGATGTCGGCGCTGGCCGTCAGGTTGTTGGTGCCGTCGAACGTGCCGAGGTTCAGCGGCGCGGCCGTGATGACGCAGTTCTTCGACACGGTGGCCGAGACCTGCATCGTGTCGGTCTTCGTCGCGGCGCCGGCCGTGCCGGCCACGGCCAGCAGGACTGCGGCCGAAACGGATCCAATCGTCTGCTTAAGCATTGTGCATCCTCGAGTGTTGTTGCGATTCTTGTTGCAGCTGCCGGGCCGGCACCCGCGTTCCGCGGAAAGCCGGGCCCGTCGTTCCGCGTGCCTGGCGGGCCACCCGGTGCCCGTGGGGCCGGCCGGTCGCGCCTGATTCGCGTGCGGCGGATTCTCCGGAGGGGTCCTCCGGGCGGTCGTGACCCAATTCGCGCTTTGTTATGTCAACCGTGGCGCGCCGGCTCGGTGCGATCGGCGAAATGTGAACTGCTTCCCGGATTCGGCGTCGGTCGGATCGCCGCGGGCCGGCGGCGCTCAAGTCCGCGCCCGGCGGGCCGATATGGCCGGGTTCAGCCGGACTCGCGGCCCTCGAGGGCGAACCGCGGGTCGCCGTAGTGCACGTAGTCGGCCCAGTCGACCAGGCCACGTTCGTGGAGCGCACGACGGGCGGCGAGCACGGCCTCGCCGATCGGGCGTCCGCGCGCGAGCAACGAATAGAAGCGGGCCGCAAACAGGCCCGCGGCCTCGTCGCCGACGGGCCAGTGCGTGCCGAGGAAATTCGCGACGCCGCCGTCGAGCATCGCCTCCGCGACGCTGCCGGTCCGTTCGAGGTCGCGGCCGCGGTTCGCGTACGCGGGCCGACGCACGCGCGCGGCCTCGCAGGCATTGAAGAACACGATCGAGGGCAGCTGCGCGAGACCGGCGAGGTCACGACCGCGCAGCACCTCGCCCCCGGCGCAGACGAGCCCGCCGTCGCCGGGCTCGTCGGGATCGAACCATGCGTGGCCCGCAAAGTGCAGCACGTCGCAGTCGTCGGCGGCCCCGGCGGCGAGCAGCGTCGCACGGGTCGCCGCGGTGCCGGCGACGGCGCGCACCTCGAAGCCGCCGTGCTCGAGCGCGCTGCGCAGCGCAGCGCCCTCGTCGTCGGCGCCGGGCAGGTCGCCGGTCGGGTTGACCGCGAGATAGGCACGCGGTCGCGCTGCGGCCGGGCGTCCGGCTCGCCACCGTGCGACCGTGAGTGATTCACTGCGGTAACGCCGGCTGAGCCCGCCCACGAGCGCCGGGTGCAGGTCACCGACGCGCAGCGTCTCCCACGGCACGCACGAGGCCGCGCGATCGTGCACGACGACGAGCGGCCGGCGGGCCATGTCCTCGAGGCCTGCGCGGACGCTCGCCGACAGCAGCGTGCGGGCGAGTTCGGCGCCGTAGCGTGCGCACGCCGGCCCGGCGAGTCGCTCGGGCGTCGCCGCGGCGACCAGCGTGCGCAACGCCGTCCCGGGAACCGGCACGGTGCCCGCGAGCACAGCCGCCTTGGCGCCGGCGGTGAGCAGCGCGCTCTCGCAGGCCCAGTCGTTGCGGCCCGCGCCGCGCATCGTGACGACGAGCCAGGCCGGGTCGTCGCCAGCGGGCACGCCGCGGGCACGGCCTTTCCTGCGCGCCGGCGCGCGGGCGGCACGCGCGGCACGGGCGACGACGACCTCGACGCCCGGGGGCGCCGTGCGCGCCACGATGCCCGGCAAGGCGCGGGCGATCGTCGCGTGACGGCGAGCATCGACCTCGACGATCGTGATGCGGCGGATCGGCCGCCGTGGATCGAGCGCGCCGAGCATGCCCTCGAGCTGTCGAGTGAGCGCCTCGACGACGGCAACGCCGGAACCGGCGCCGAACAGCACCGTCGCGACGTCGTCGATCCCGGAGCGCCCGAGTGCACGGACCACGGCCGCCGCGGACGCCGCGTGGGATGCCGGGCCGAAATCGGCGAAGTCCCCGAGCCCGGCGATCAGCACGCACGTCGCGCGCAGCCGGCCGGGCGGAAAGCGCAGCGCGACGACGTCGCCGAGCCGGCCGCCGAGCCGCCTCCGCAACGCGAGATCGCGGATCGCGCCGTCGAGACGACGGTCGACGGCGCGAGCGGCGCCCGACGGATCGACGTTGCGGAACGCGCCGAGTGCGAGGGCTCCCGCCCGGGCGTCCTCGATGCCGCCGCGCACGAGCCGGATCTCGACGCGTGGCCCGGCCGCCGATGCGGCCCGCCGGCGTCGTCCCCCCTCGAGCACGCGCGCCGGCACGGGTCGGTGGAACCCGGGCGACACGACCGGTTCGAGCAGTCGCCGCCGGGCGTCGGGCGACAGGTCTGCCCACGTGAGCCTGGCCGTGCCGATCCGTCGCAGCATCGCCTCGCTGATCCACCGTGCCGGCCGCGGGCTGCGACGACGGTGCGCCGCGGGCAGTCGCGTCGTCGAGCCTTCGCGCAGCAGGTCGCAGACGGCGGCGATCACGCGGCCGTCGTTCGGCAGCGCGCCGTGCCGGCCGGACACGTACCAGGTCGGGCAGCCGGGCAACTCGGCGAGTTCGCGCGGCACGGTGCCGTCGCCGTCCGCGCTCTCGCGGTAGCGCAACGCACCGTCACCGTCGCGCGCGGCCGCCGTGATGGTCGGCTGGCCTAGCCCGACGATGCAGAGGCAGCGCGGGTCCGTGGCCGGGCGTCGCGCTCGCGCGGCAGCGGCCTCGGCGAGCCGGCCCCGGTCGGGTCGCAGTGCGTCGGCCGGCCACGACGCCACGTCGAACCAGTCCGGTCCGTCGGGCGATTCGCGGCGGGGCAGCAGTTCGTGCAGCGACGGCAGCGTCCGGAACACGCGCCGGGCGAGGTCCTCGGCGTCGTGGCGCAGGTCGAGGGCCGCGAGCCTGCGTACGGTCGGATGGACGCCGCGCAGCGCCAGCACCGGCGCGTAGGAGCCGTGGTTCGGTGCGCCGACCTGCACGACGCGCGTGATCCGCCCGCCGCTGCCGCCGAGCGCCTGGCGTGCGACGACACCGCCGAGGCTGTGCCCGACGAGCATCGCCTCGCGGACGCCCTCCTGCTCGATCCGGGTGAGCAGCGTCGCCGCGAGCGGCTCGACGCCGAGGCGCCAGTCGTAGGCGTGCAGGCGCGCATCGTACCCGGCGACCTCGAGCGACAGCTTCAGCCTCAGCGTGTTCACGAGCATCGTGCCGAGCGCGACCAGCCTGGCGCCACGGGGCAGCGCGAGGCGGGTCAGCCGACCGGCCGCGACCTCGATCGGGTCGAGCCACACGACATCGTCGAGCAGCGCGCGCCGCGCACCGAGCCGCGAGCCCATGAGGCCCGGCAGCAGGTAGACGACCGGGCCTCCGCGTCGCCGGACGGCGGCCGCCCGGCGTGCGAGGGACGAGAGTTCCGCGTACGCGCGGGGACCGAACGCGGCAACGAGGTCGGCGCGACGCTCACCGGTCGCGAGCAGCCGCTCGACCTCGGCGTCCGGCAGTCGGTGCAGGGGCGGTCGGGATCGCGCGTCCATGGCATCCCTGCCGTCGGTCGGTCAGTGCGTCGTGGACCCGGGGTCGTCGGCCCGGCGGACCTTCGCGATCACCTGGATCGGGCCGGCGCGCTCGAAGCTGAGCGTGATCGGCAGCGTCTGCCCTGCGACGAGCGGACCGTCGAGCCCCATGAGCATCAGGTGCGTGCCGCCGGGCGCGAACGACACCTTTGCGCCGGCCGGCACCGCGACGGTCTCGACCTCGCGCATGCCGGCGACGCCGTTCGACTGCTCGGTCACGTGGACCTGCACGCTCGCGGCTCGCGGCGAACTCGCGCCCAGCAGCCGGTCCGGCTGCGATCCGCCGGTGATCGTCAGGTAGGCGGCACCGACCGCGAGGCCCGGGGGCGTTGCACGGGCCCACGCCCCGCTCACGGTCGGGCCATCGGCGCGGGCGAGCCCCGTCCCGGCGAGCCAGAGGAGTGCAGCGGAGGCGGCGACCCGGAACAGCGGGCGGTTCATCGCGAAAGTTCCTCCTTCATGGTGGTCCGGACCGCGTCGGCGACCGCCTCGATGGCGGGTCCGCGCGTCGTGGAGCGTCTCCACACGGCGCCGATCGTCCTGGACGGCGAGGGCTTCGCAAACGGCTTGATCCGGATCGCGCGCGCGGGCACCGCGTGCGAGTCCGCCGCGAGCTGCGGCATCAGCGTCACGCCGTGCCCGGCCGCCACCATCTGACGGAGCGTCTCGAGGCTGGTGGCCCGGTAGTCCTGGTCCTCGTTCACGCGGATGCGGCTGCACACCTCGAGCGCCTGGTCCCGCAGGCAGTGGCCGTCCTCGAGCAGCAGCAGCGTCTCCCCGCGCAGGTCGTCCACCTTGACGCGGTCGCGCTCGGCGAGTGCGTGGCCGGCCGGCACGGCGACCGTGAACGGCTCCTCGTAGAGCGGCGCGGACTCGAGGCCGTCGAGCGGCACCGGCAGCGCGAGGATGCCGACGTCGATGTCGCCCGCGCGCAGGCGCTCGAGCAACGGTGCGGTCTGGTACTCGTAGAGCATCAGCTTCAACCGCGGCAGGTCGCGCTTCAGGCGCCGCGCGACGTGCGGCAGCAGGTACGGTCCCACGGTCGGTATCAAGGCGACGCGCAGCGATCCTGCGAGCGGATCGCGGTCGGCGCGCGCCAGCTCGACGATCGCGTCGGCCTCGAGCACGACCCGCCGCGCGCGCTCGACGACGCGCTCGCCGGTCGGCGTGAGCGCGACGTGCCGGGGCTGGCGCTCGACCAGCGCGACGCCGAGGTATTCCTCGAGCTTGCGCAGCTGCGCCGACAGCGTGGGCTGGCTCACGTGGCAGCGCCGCGCCGCGCGGCCGAAGTGCCGCTCGTCGGCCAGCGCCACCAGGTACCGCAGGTCGCGGAGATTCATGCCGTGATCATAGACCGGGACGACGATCGGTTTCCCCTATAATTCCCGGATGACCACGCGTCGCCAGAGGCTGTCGGCCGGTGTCGTCGTCCTGCGCCGCAGCGACGACGGCTGGCGCTGCCTGCTGCTGCGCGCGTTCAACCACTGGGACTTCCCGAAGGGCATGGTCGAGGAGGGCGAGGAACCGCTCGCCGCGGCCGTGCGCGAGGTCGAGGAGGAGTCCTGCATCACGGACCTCGAGTTCGAGTGGGGCGGGTCCTCGACGCAGACCGGCCCGTACAGCCACGGCAAGGTCGCGCGCTACTACGTTGCGAGCACGCGCCAGACCGACGTGACGTTGCCGGTCAACCCGGAGATCGGCCGTCCCGAACACACGGAATACCGGTGGGCCGGGCTCGACGAGGCCATCGGCCTCGTCTCGCCGCGCGTCCGGCCGGTCGTGCGCTGGGCCATGCAGGTCGCCGGCATCGAGCCCGGGCGCTGAGCCCGGCCCGCCGCTCAGCCGAGCAGGTCGACCTGCCCGGTGCCCAGCCGGTAGATCCCCCCGACCACCTGCAGGCGGCCCGCCGACACCGCGGCGTCGAGGATCGGCGTCGCCGTCCGGAGCTTGGCCACGTTCAGCCGCACATTCTCGGCGGTTGCGTTCTCGAGCAGGTCGCCCGGCTGGCCGGTCGCCGCGCGCACCGCCGGCGTCAGGCTCGCGACCAGCGACGGCAGGTGGCCGGGCAGCGTGGAGCGGTCCTCGATCGAGGCGATCGTGGACTTCACCGCCCCGCAGGCCTCGTGGCCGAGCACCAGGATCAACGGCGTGCCGAGCACCGCGACCGCGTACTCGAGGCTCGCGAGGTTGTCGAGGTTCGCGAAGTTGCCGGCCACCCGGACCACGAACAGGTCGCCTCGCCCGGTGTCGAACGCGTACTCCGGCGCGATGCGCGAGTCCGCGCATCCGAGGATCGCCGCAAACGGGTTCTGGCCGCCGGCGAGCGCCTCGCGCTCGGCAACGAAATCGTGCCGTTTCGCGACGCCCTGGACGTAGCGCCGGTTGCCCTCGACCAGGCGCTCGAGCGCCTGCGCGGGCGTGATCGCGTTCCCGGGCTTCGGCGGCGCCGCGGGCGGCGCCGCGCGCACGGAGCCGCCGGCCACGAGCCAGCCGGCCAGCACGCCGCCGCCGGCGACCAGTTGCCGTCGCGTGACGGTCGCGCGATTCGGGCCCTTCCGGACGTTTTCGTCGTTACACATGTCCGATCCTCCTCCAGGAGCCGGCCATGGCGGCCGGTTCAGACGACGCGGCCGCGGTGCCCGCCGCGCCTGAAGTCCTCGACGTTCGATGCCAGTTCGTCGAGGCAACGCTGGCGAGCCTCGCGCGCCGCCCACGCGACGTGCGGGGTCACCAGCAGGTTCGGTATGTCGCCCGCGAGCAGCGGATTGCCGTTCACCGGCGGCTCCTCGGCCAGTACGTCGATCGCCGCGCCGCCGAGCCGCCCGGCGCGCAGTGCATCGGCGAGTGCCTGCGCATCGATGAGCCCGCCGCGCGCGGTGTTGACGATCACGGCGTCCGGTTTCATCCGCGCGAGTTCGCGCGCACCGATCAGCCCGGTCGTCGCGGGCGTGAGCGGGCAGTGCAGCGACAGCACGTCGGCGCGCGGCAGCAGCTCGTCGAGGTCGACGCGCCCGGCCTGCCGCTCGCCGCCCGGCCGGTTCGCGATCGCGACCTGCATCCCGAACGCCTGCGCGGCGCGGGCGACGCCGCGCCCGAGCGCGCCGTGCCCGACGATGCCGAGCGTGCGGCCGGTGAGTTCGCGGATCGGGAAGTCGAGCAGGCAGAACTGTTCGCCGCGCTGCCACGCGCCCGAGCGCACCAGCGCGTCGTACTCGCGCAGGCGCTGCGTGAGTGCGAGCAGGGACCCGATGACGTGCTGCACGACCGAGGCGGTGCAGTAGTCCCTCAGGTTGCAGACCGCGACGCCGCGCGACTTCGCGGCCTCGAGGTCGACGTTGTTCGTGCCGGTGGCCGTGAGCGCGACGAGCCGGAGCGACGGTGCCGCCTCGATGATCTCGCGCGTGAGCCGGAGCTTGTTCAGCATCACGACCTCGCGGCCATCGATCGCTGCGGCGACGTCCCGCTGGGCCGTGTGGTCGCGGATCTCGACGCCGGGCAGCGCCCGATGCAGCGGGGCCGGGTCGAGGTCGCCGCGAAAGCTCACGGTGGCGTAGTCGAGGAAGACCGATCGCATCGTACGCGGTGCCTCCGGCCGGGAGCGCCGATAGTGTGAGAGCGCGCCAGTCGCCGCAAGGGGCGGCGACCCGGCCGGGGCCGGGCGCACCGCGCCCCGCGCGCCCGGTGGACGGGTTTTCCGCGATTGCCGGCCGGATCGGCCGGGGCGCACGCTCGCCGTCGGGAGCAGGATCGGTACGCGGCACGCCCCATGACACACACGGCACGGCAGGCACCGGACGTCGATGCGGCGGTGCGCGGCGCGGTCGCGCGGTGGAAGCGTGACCCGACCCGCCTGCTGCAGGTGCTGCGCGAGGTCCAGGAGGAGTGCCTGTACCTGCCGCCGCAGGCGCTCGGGCTGGTGGCTCGCCTGCTCGACCTGCCGCTCGCGCGCGTCGCGGGCGTGGCCGGCTTCTACGCGTTCCTGCACACGCGGCCGGTCGGCCGCTATCGCGTGCTCTTCTCGGACAACGTCACGGACCGGATGCAGGGCAGCGAGGGCCTGCTGGCAGCGATGTGCCACCGGCTCTGGGTCGAGCCCGGCAAGGTGTCCGAGGACGGCCTCGTGAGCATCGCGACGACCTCGTGCACCGGCCTGTGCGACCAGGGGCCCGGGATGCTGGTGAACGGCCGGGCGATCGGGCGGCTGACCCCGGAACGGATCGAGCAACTGTGCGGGCTCATCCTGAGGGAGGTGCCGCTCGGGCGCTGGCCCGCCGAACTCTTCGAGATCGGCGACAACGTCCGGCGAGCCGACGTGCTGCTCGGCCACGGGCTCGCGCCCGGCGATGCGATCCGTGCCGCGCTCGAGCGCGGCATGCGCGGTCACCGCGAGCGGGCGGCGAACGAGCGCTCGTGGCGGGAAGGCTACGTGGGCGCCGCGCTCGGGCCGGTGGCCGTGCTCGAGGAGGTCAAGCGCTCGAACCTGCGCGGCCGCGGCGGCGCGGGCTTCACGACCGGCATCAAGTGGGAGGCCTGCCGCCACGCGACGGGCCGGGCCCGCTACGTGGTCTGCAACGCCGACGAGGGCGAGCCCGGGACGTTCAAGGACCGCGTGCTCCTCGCCCGCCACGCGGACCTGCTGCTCGACGGGATGGCGGTGGCCGCGTGGGCGGTCGGCGCCGGTCAGGGGTTCATCTACCTGCGTGGCGAGTACCGGTACCTGCTCGAGCCGCTGCAGGCCGCGCTCGAGCGCCGCCGGCGCGACAACCTGCTCGGTCGCGCGATCTGCGGGCAGCCCGGGTTCGACTTCGACGTCGAGGTGCACGTCGGCGCCGGCGCGTACGTGTGCGGCGAGGAGTCCGCGCTGATCGAGTCGCTCGAGGGCAAGCGCGGCGTGCCGCGCAACCGCCCGCCGTTCCCGGTCACGAGCGGATACCTCGGCGAGCCGACGATCGTGAACAACGTCGAGACGCTGTGCGCGGCGGCGCTGATCGCCGTGCGCGGCGGCGAGTGGTACCGCTCGATCGGGACGCCGAAGTCGTCCGGCACGAAGGTGCTCTCGGTCGCGGGCGACTGCGCGCGGCCGGGGCTCTACGAATACCCGTTCGGCGTCACGCTGCGCCAGGTGCTCGAGGACTGCGGGGCGGCGGATGCCCAGGCGGTGCAGGTGAGCGGGCCGTCGGGCACCTGCGTGGACTCGGACGAGTTCGACCGCTCGATCGCGTTCGAGGACCTGCCCACGGCCGGCGCGCTGACGGTGTTCGACCACACGCGCGACATGTTCGAGGTCGCGCGCGCCTACGTCGGCTTCTTCGCCCACGAGAGCTGCGGCTTCTGCACGCCCTGCCGTGCCGGCACCTCGATGCTGATGCACTCGATGGACAAGGTCCGCGACGGCAACGGCACCCGCCACGACCTGCGCGAGATCGAGCGGCTGAACCGCGTGCTGCAGATGTCGGCGCACTGCGGGCTCGGCCACACGGCCTGCAATCCGGTGCTCGACACGCTGCGCCGGTTCCGGCCGATGTACGAGCGGCGCCTGCGGCGCGGCGACTTCGCGCCGGCGTTCGACCTCGACGCGGCACTCGGCCGCGCCCGGCAGATGACCGGTCGCGACGACCCGGGCGCGCACCTCGGGGACGCGCCATGACCGCGCGCCCGTCGTTCCTGCTCGACGGCACCGAGGTCCCGTTCGAACCCGGGCAGACCGTGCTGCAGGCCGCGCTCGCGGCCGGTCGCTACATCCCGCACCTCTGCTACCACCCGGAGTTCACGCCGCACGGCAGCTGCAAGCTCTGTACCGCGCGCGTGAACGGCCGCACGGTCGCCGCCTGCACGACGCCGGCCGAGCCCTCGCTCGAGGTCGAGAGCGACACCGATGAGCTGAACGAGCTGCGCGGGACCCTCGTGCAGATGCTGTTCGCCGAGGGCAACCACTTCTGCCCCGCCTGCGAGAAGAGCGGCGACTGCGTGCTGCAGGCGCTCGGCTACGACCTCGGCGTCATGACGGCCGGGTTCCGCCACCTGTACCCGGACCGGCCGGTCGACGCGTCGCACCCCGACATCCTGCTCGACTTCAACCGCTGCGTGCTGTGCGAGCTGTGCGTGCGTGCCTCGCGCGACGTGGACGGCAAGAACGTGTTCGCGCTGGCGGGCCGCGGCCTCGACAAGCACCTGATCGTGAACTCGGAGAGCGGGCGGCTCGCCGACACGGACGTCGCGCTCGGCGACAAGGCGATCGCGGTCTGCCCGGTCGGGGCGATCCTGCCGAAGCGCGTCGGATTCGCGGTGCCGATCGGGCGCCGTCGCTACGACCGGAGCCCCATCAGCGCGCAGGCGCGCGACGACGCGCCGCGACCACCGGCGGGAGGCGTCCGTGACTGAGCTCCACGCCCCCCCGCCCCGGCGCCTGCGCGTCGCGACCACCTCGCTGGCCGGGTGCTTCGGCTGCCACATGTCGCTGCTCGACATCGACGAGCGGCTGTTCGCGCTCGTCGAGCGCGTCGAATTCGACCGATCGCCGCTCACGGACGTGAAGCACTGCGGTCCCTGCGACGTCGGCCTCGTCGAGGGCGGTGTCTGCAATGCCGAGAACGTCGGCGTGCTGCGCGAATTCCGGGCGAACTGCCGGGTGCTCGTCGCGACCGGTGCCTGCGCGGTGACCGGCGGGCTCCCGGCCCAGCGCAACCACCTCGACCTCGGCCAGTGCCTGCAGGAGGTCTACGTCACGGACCCGGGCGTCACGCACGGCCGCATCCCGGACGACCCGGAGCTGCCGCTGCCGCTCGACAAGGTCCACCCGCTGCACGAGGTCGTGAAGGTGGACTACTTCATCCCGGGCTGCCCGCCGTCGGCGGACGCGCTGTGGAAGTTCCTGACCGACCTGCTCGAGGGACGCACGCCGCGCCTCGGCCACGGTCTCATCAGCTACGACTGAGGCGGACGCCGCATGGACACCCGCAGCCTCGAGACCGCCGCCGACCCGACCGGGCTCAGGCGGGTCGTCATCGAACCGCTGTCGCGCGTCGAGGGCCACGGCAAGGTGACGCTGCTGATGGGCGAGGACGGCCGGGTGCGCCAGGCGCGACTGCACATCGTCGAGTTCCGGGGCTTCGAGAAGTTCATCCAGGGCCGCCCGTACTGGGAGGTGCCCGTGATGGTCCAGCGGCTGTGCGGCATCTGCCCGGTCAGCCACCACCTCGCGGCGAGCAAGGCGCTCGACCAGGTGGTCGGCGCGAAGGAACTCACGCCCACGGCCGTGAAGGTCCGTCGGCTGATGCACTACGGGCAGGTGCTGCAGTCCCACGCGCTGCACTTCTTCCACCTCGCGTCACCGGACCTGCTGTTCGGCTTCGACTCGGAGCCGGTGCGCCGGAACATCGTCGGCGTGGCCGCGGCCCACCCGGAGATCGCGATGCAGGGCGTACGGCTCCGCCGCTACGGGCAGGAGGTGATCCGGCACACGGCCGGTAAGCGCATCCACGGCACGGGCTCCGTGCCCGGCGGCGTGAACCGCAGTCTCGGCGCGGCCGAACGCGACGAGCTGCTGCGCGACATCTACCCGGTCATCGCCTGGAGCCGCGACGCCGTGCACCTGGTGCGCCGGATGTTCGACGCGAGCCTCGAGGAGTACACGTCGTTCGGGACGTTCGCGGCGAACACGCTGTCGCTCGTGCGCGCGGACGGCGCGATGGACCTCTACGACGGCGGGCTCCGCGCGTGCGACGCCGACGGCCGCTCGATCTTCGACCACGCGGACCCGGACCGCTACTGGGAGCGGATCACCGAGGACGTGAAGTCCTGGTCGTACATGAAGTTCCCGTACCTGCGCGAACTCGGGCCGGACGACGGCTGGTACCGTGTCGGGCCGCTCACGCGCGTGACGCGCTGCGACTTCATCCCGACGCCGCTCGCCGACCGCGAGCGCCGCGAGTTCCTCGCCTGGGAGGAGGGCCGCGCGGCGCGGGCGACGCTCGGCTTCCACTGGGCGCGGATGATCGAGATGCTGCACGCGGCCGAGTGCATCAAGGACCTGCTGCACGACGACGACCTGCTCGGGACCGACCTCGTGGTGACCGGCGAGCGCCAGCCGCGCGGCGTCGGGGTCATCGAGGCACCGCGCGGGACGCTGATCCACCACTACCGGGTGGACGAGCACGACCAGGTCGTGCGCGCGAACCTGATCGTCTCGACGACGCACAACAACCAGGCGATGAACACGGCGGTCCGCGAGGTGGCGCGCCGTTACCTCGACGGGCAGCGGATCACCGAGGGGCTCCTGAACCACATCGAGGTGGCCGTGCGCGCGTTCGACCCGTGCCTCTCCTGCGCGACGCACGCGATCGGGAAGATGCCGCTGGCGGTCGAGCTCGTGGACGCCGCAGGCGTCGTCGTCGACCGGCGGGTGCGGGATTGAACGCGCTCGCGCCCGCGCCGGTGCTCGTGCTGGCCGTCGGCAACCCGAGCCGTGGCGACGACGGCCTCGGCCCGGCGGTCGCCGCGCGGCTCGAGGCCGCCGCGGTCCCGGGTGTCGAGGTGATCGAGGATTTCCAGCTGCAGGTGGAGCACGCGCTCGACCTCGCGGGTCGCCGGCGGGTCGTGTTCGTCGATGCCGGCGTCGGGACCCGGGCGCCGTACGAGCTGGGACCGGTGCGCCCCCGGGGCGAGGTCCTGCACACGAGTCACGCACTGGCGCCCGGCGCCGTGCTCGAGACCTGGGTCCGGCTGCACGGGACCGCGCCGCCCGAGGCCTGGGTGCTGTGCATCCGGGGCGAGTCGTTCGGACTGGGCGAGGGGCTGAGTGGCCGGGCAAGCCGGCACCTCGAGGTCGCCTGGCCCGCCCTTTTGGCCTTGGTCCAGAATCGGGTCGCCGATGCACCGGAGGGGTGCCCGGAAACGCAACCTGGCGCACCGAAAGAGTGCAATTTTGTTAATTACGTCAATGGCTTGAAATAACTTATTGCGCTGCAGCAATTCCGGCGTAGGATCGTCCCTGGGCCCATGCCGGGCCCGTCGACCGGGAGGATCGACATGGAAACGAGCGCAATCGTCCACGTTCCCTGGGTGGGGTATGCGATGGCCGGCCTGGCCGCCGTCTCGATCGCCGGACTGGCGGGCGTCGCCGTCGGGTACCTGCGGGCGCAGGGGGCCGGGTCGGTCGCATCCGGGACCGCCCCGTCGGCCAGCGGCCACCGCGTGATCGAGCCGCTGACCCCGGCATGGCTCGAGCGGTTGATCACCGGTGCCGGTGTACCGCCGGGCCCCCGGCCCCTGCTTCGCGACCCCGCGTCGCCCGAGCGCGACGTCGCCTGATCCGCGGTGGCCCCCGGCCCGGAAACCGGCCGGCGGCCAGGACTTTGACGCCGGTCGAGCGGCGTCGGCGGTCCGCGGGTACACTACGCGGACTTTTTTGCCGGACTCAGCGTGGGTAACTCCCTGATGCAGAACGAATCCGCGGCCCGTGTCGAGCACGCGCCGATCAACTGGGTGACGACGAGCCTGTTCACGGCGCTGCCGCTCGCGGCGATCGTGTTCGTGCCCTGGTACGGCATCGTCCACGGTTACTCGACCGCGTCGGTCATCGTTTCGCTCGCGCTCCTGTGGGCGGGCGGCCTGTCGATCACGGCCGGCTACCACCGCCTCTGGTCGCACCGCACGTACAACGCGCACTGGACCGTGCGGCTCCTGTTCATGCTGTTCGGCGCGATGTCGTTGCAGAACAGCATCCTGATCTGGGGCTCGCAGCACCGCACCCACCACCGGTTCGTGGACGACTGGGACAAGGACCCCTACAGCGCGAAGCGGGGGTTCTGGTTCTCCCACATGGGCTGGATCCTGCGGAACTACCCGAGCGGCGAGAACGACTTCTCGAACGCCCGCGACCTCGAGCGCGACCCGATCGTGATGTTCCAGCACCGCTGGTACGTGCCACTCACGCTGTTCATGAACGTCGCGTTCCCGCTGCTCCTCGGCTGGATGGTGGGCGACGTGTGGGGCGTGTTCCTGCTCGGCGGCGTACTGCGGCTGGTCGTGAACCACCACTGCACCTGGTTCATCAACTCGCTGGCGCACCTGTGGGGTGCGCAGCCGTACACGGACGAGAACACCGCGCGCGACAACCCCGCGCTCGCGTTCCTCACCTACGGCGAGGGCTACCACAACTTCCACCACATCTTCCAGAACGACTACCGGAACGGCATCCGCTGGTGGCACTGGGACCCGACGAAGTGGCTGATCGCGACGATGTCGTTCATGGGCCTCGCCGACGGACTGAAGAAGGTCCCGAACCTGTGGATCCAGCGTGCGCAGCTCGCGATGCAGTTCAAGCGCATGGAAGCCGCACTCGAGAAGCGCCGGCAGGCCGGCGCGGACGGTGACTTCGAGCGGCTCAAGGCCCGCGTGGCCGAGGAGTACGCGACGTTCCGGCGGGCGCTCGAGGAGTGGGCGAAGGTGCGCGACCAGTGGGTCGGCGACCGCAAGCAGCGGCTGCTGCAGCGCTGGGAGGAGACGAGCTTCCGTTCGCGCCTGCGCGTGATCGAGCAGGGCCTGCGGGCCCAGCGCCGCCGGCTGCGGGTGATGACGAAGGCCTACGCCTGACCAGGAAGCGGACATTCCCGATTCCAACGCCCAGGCGTGGAATCCGGAAATGTCCCCTGTTCAGTCGCGGAAATTCGTGAACTGCAGCGGCAGCTCGAAGCCGCCCTTGCGCACGAGCGCGATCGCCGACTGAAGGTCGTCGCGGCTCTTGCCGCTCACGCGGACCTGCTTGTCCTGCAGCGCGGCCTGGACCTTCAGCTTCGAGTCCTTCAGCAGCCGCTGGACCTTCTTGCCGAGCTCCGTGTCCACGCCCTGGCGCAGCGTCACGACCTGCTTCGCCGTCTGGCCGGTCGTCACCGGCTCGTCGATCTTCAGGCAGGCGACGTCGATCCCGCGCTTCGAGAGCTTCAGCTTCAGGATCTCGAGCATCTGCTTCAGCTGGAAGTCGGCCGGCGCCGACAGCGTCACGACCGCCTCCTTCAGCTCGAACTTCGAGCCCGTGCCCTTGAAGTCGAAGCGCTGGTCCACCTCGCGGCTGGCCTGGTCCACTGCGTTCGTGACTTCGTGCTGGTCGATCTCGGAGACGATGTCGAAGGACGGCATGGCGACCTACAGCGTGGCGTCGTGGTTGCGGACCGCAGTGTAGCGGAGGTGACCCGTGGAGGTGCTCCAGGCCTCGCCGACCAGTTCACCGCCCGGACCCAGTTCGCCGCGATAGAGCACCGCCTGCGTACCGTCGAACAGCGACAGCATCAACCGATCGTCGTGGGCGTCGCCCGCGAGCCCGGCCACCGTCCATCCGGTCGTGCGCACGGTGCCCGCGACCGCGTGGAAGCGCTGCGCGAACTCGGCGACACCCCGGATCTCCCGTCCTGAATCGTCCGAGTAGAGGACGGCCCAGCGACCGGCGAAATCCGCGTTGTCCGTGCGTGGCGTCTCGACGAAGCGCCAGCCCGCGCCGCGCGCCGCCGAGAACGTGAGCGTGACCGGGGCGCCGCCGGGCCCGGCCGACAGCGTCACCTGGCCCTCGATGTCGTCCCCGGCCACCTTGGCGTCGAGGCGATTGCCCTGGCCCGGCAGTTCGGCCGTCAGGTGGCCCGTGACGTCCACGAGTGCAGGCACGCGCACCCGGTCGCCACCGTTCACGAGGTCGAGGGTCACGCCCGTCCCGTCGCGCGCGACCTCGAGCCCGAACGGCACCTCGCCGCCCGGCAGTTCGACGACGGCGCGGTAACGGCCCGGCTGCAGGTCGCGGCCGCGCGGGCCGCAGCCCGTGGTCCCGACGACGGCGGCCACGAGCACCCCCGCCGCGGCGGCGGCCGCGAGGCGCCGGCGCGTCCTGCTCGACCTGCCCATGTCGAGCCGGGCTACAGGCCCAGCGCTTCCCGGATCCGGTCGACGAGATCCTCGCCGCCGTGGTGCTCGACGTAGTCGATCACGATCGGCCCGAACTTCTTCGCCGTGTCGAGCGGGATGCCGAGTTCCGTGAACGAGGCGGCGAGCCCGGCCCAGCGGCCCGGGCTCTTGCGGCCGCCGAGCAGCGAGCCGAGCCCGCCGGCCAGCGAGGAGATCGCGCTCGGCGGGGGCGCTTCCTTCAGCAGCTTCGCCGCGCCCGGGACGTCGGCGACGAACGCCGCGAAGTCCTCGCGCGAGAGGTTCTTCTCGGCCGCGCGCATCAGCGCCACGAGGCCGCCGGTCGCCTGCTCCTTGCTGATGCCGAGTTCCTTCGTCAGGCGCTTGATCAGTACGTTCATCGGCGGCCCCTCCCGGCGCGGATTCTACTCAGGGCCGCCACACGAGCGCGACGTCCCCGACGGTGATGTCGGACTTCCGGGGTCGCACGGCCACGGTCTCGACCCTGAGCGCGTTCGGTTCGTAGCGAGCCTCGAGTGCCGCGACCTCGGCCTCGAGTTCGGTCTCGAGCGCCTCGATCTGCCGCTGCACCGTGTCGCGCTCGGCCTCGGCCTGCTCGACGTCGGCGCGCTGGCGGCTCGCGCGGCCGATCCCGCGCGCCGCGCTCGCGACCTTGCCATAGGCACTGCCGCGGCGCCCGCCGAACAGCGCCCCGAGCAGGCTGCCGCCGACCGACACCGCGGTCGCGATCGTCTCGGACGACGACTGCGACTGCTCGCGCTCGAGTTTCTGCTCGGAGCGCTGCTCGCGCACCTTGAGCGCCGCGAGCTTCGACGCGTACTTCGCGCGCAGCTTCCCGACCTCCGCGTCCCGGCGCTCGCGCAGCGCAAGTGCCATCCGGGCGCGGAACTCGCCCTCGGTGCCGCCGGGCGCGGAACTCGCCTTCAACTCCGGGCAGGTCATCACCTCGAGCGTCGCGTTCCGGTAGACGTGGTCCTCGAGTGCGTCGGCCCAGCCGCGCCAGGCCTTCGCGGAGAGCGCGGCGGCCGGCGGGTCCGCGTAGCCGGCGTCGTCGAGTGGCGCGTCGTCGAGGGCCGGTCCGTCGCCGGCCGCAATCGCGGCCGCGGCCCAGTCCGGCCCGTCCCGGCCGAGCGGCGCCAGGTAATGCCAGGATTCCCAGGCGTCCATCCCGGACTTCGCGTCGACGAAGTGCGCGCGCACGCGCGCGCCGACGCAGGGGCTGTAGGTGACCGCGTCCCGTCCGGGGCCCGGCCGCAGGAATTTCTCGACGACCCCCGCCTGCACGACCGGGCGCGCACCCGACGCGGGCGGGCTGGCGGTCGCCGTCGCGGTGGCGCGGGCGTCGCCGGTCGGCGCGTCGGCTGCGGACGGCGGCGTTGCACCCGCCGACGCCGGCTTCGCGGTCTCGCTCCCGGCCGCCCGTCCCTGCAGTCGCGCGATCTCGGCCAGCGTGACCGGTCCGCGCAAGTAGCTGAGCGCCCAGCGCGTGCGCATCAGCACCGGCGCGTCGTCGTGGACGTTGCGCATCAGGAACGTCCGCTGCGCGAGGTTCGCGATCAGCGCCTCGAGCGACGCGCGGTCCATGCCGCCGGCGGCGTCGGTGCCGAGCAGGCCCTCGATGACCCGGTTCTTGTCGCGCTCCGTCTGCAGCCGGCCGATGAACCAGGTGCCGGCGTTGCCGAGGCCCTTGTAGTCGAGGTCGACCGGGTTCTGCGTCGCGAGCACGACGCCGAGGCCGAACGCACGCGCCTGCTTCATCAGCGTGAGCAGCGGCGGCTTCGACGGCGGCAGCGCGCTCGGCGGGAAATAGCCGTACACCTCGTCCATGTAGAAGAGCGCGCGCAGGCTCGTCGTGCCCGATTGCCGGCGCATCCAGGCCACCATCTCGTTCGCGATCAGCGTGACGACGAACATCCGCTCGGCGTCGCCGAGGTGCGCGATCGAGATCACGGCGATCCGCGGCTTGCCCGCTTCCGTGTACAGCAGCTTCTGCACGTCGAGCGGTTCGCCGGCGAGCCAAGCCGAGAAGCCGGGCGATGCGAGCAGCCCGTTCAGCGCGAGCGCGAACCCGGTGCGCTCCTTCGCCGGGAAGAAACTCTCGAGGTCGAACACGCCGACTTTCTCGAACGGCGGCTTCTGCACGGACTGGATCAGCGCGGCGAGGTCCGGGCTCCGGCCCTGCCGCCACGCGGCCTCGAGGATCGCCGAGAGCAGGATGTGCTCGCGGCTGCGGATCGGGTCGGCGTCGATCCCGACCAGCGCAAGCAGTCCGCCGACGGCCGAGCCGACGCGTTCCTTCAGTGCCGTCGCGTCGCCGGGCGTCGCGGCGTCCGGGGCCGCGAACGACTTGAGGATCGACAGCGGCCGGCCCGCCTCGGAGCCCGGCGTGTAGATCGCGACCTCCGCGGCGTCGCGGAGCCTTCGGATCCGCTCGCCGTCCTCGTTCCACTCGGCGAGTCCCTTCCGCCAGGTCTCGGCGGTCGCCGCGGCGTAGTCGGCCGGCGACAGGCCCTTGCGGGCGGCTTCGCCCGCGTCGACCCAGGGCTCGAAGTCGGCGGACCGCAGGTCGGGAAACGTGAGCGCGAGATTCGCGATGTCGCCCTTCGGGTCGATCGCGATGGCCGGGATCCCGTCGAGCGCCGCCTCCTCCAGCACGGACAGGCACAGGCCCGTCTTGCCGCTGCCGGTCATCCCGATGCAGACGGCGTGGGTGGTCAGGTCGCGCGAGTCGTAGAGCAGGTCGGCGCCGGTTTCGCCCCCGGCCGGGTCGACCTCGCGACCGAGGTAGAAGACGCCGAGTTTCTCGTAGCTGGGTAGCGTCATGGCAGCCAGTGGTCGACGTGGGTCAGGCGCCCATAGTGACCACAGGCCTGCCGATAGGGAAGGGGCCGGCCCGGCCGGCGATTCGCCTCGGACGGCGGATTGTTGTCAAATCGCGGCTCCATCACGCTGCCCGGGTAGTCGCCATGACGCGCAACACCGTCCGCTCCGCCTGCGTCCTGCTGCTCGCAGCAACGCTCGCCGCCGCGTCGGCGTCGGCCGCCGAGCCCGGCAAGCCGCTCTACGGCGGCTGGGGGTTCGACCTGGCCGGGGCGGACCTCGCCGTGAAGCCCGGCGACAACTTCTTCCGCTACGCGAACGGGACCTGGCTCGAGCACGCGACGATTCCGCCCGACAAGTCGGCGAACACGCTGCGGCTGCAGATGACCGACCGTACCGAGGAGCGCATCCACGCCATCCTCGAGGCCGCAGCGTCCGGGGTGCCGACCGAACCCACGACACTCGAGGGCAAGGCCGGCGCGTTCTACGCGTCGTTCATGGACGAGGCGCGCGTCGGGAAGCTCGGGGCCTCACCGCTCGCGCCGGACCTCGCCGCGCTGCGCGGCGCCCGGTCGCGCGCCGATCTCGCCGCGCTCATGGGGGGAAGCAACCAGGGCTTCATGCCGACGATCTTCGGGTCGTGGATCGACGTCGATCTCAAGGACCCGGGCCGCTACGCCGTCTATTTCTCGCAGTCGGGTCTCGGCCTGCCGGACCGCGACTACTACCTCGAGCCCGGATTCGCGAACGTGCGCAAGGCCTACGAGGCCTACGCGGCCACGCTGCTCGGACTGGCCGGCTGGCCGCAGCCCGAGGTCCGCGCGAAGGAGATCCTCGCCTTCGAGACGAGGCTCGCCGCGGCGAGCTGGACGAAGGTGCAGCAGCGCGATCTCGACGCCGTCTACAACCCGGTCACGATCGCGGAACTCGAGGCGCTGACGCCCGGCTTCCCCTGGCGACGCGTGCTCGTCGGGGCAGGCCTCGGCACGGTCCGGCGAGTGATCGTCTCGGAGAAGAGCGCCTTCCCGAAGCTCGCCGCGGCGTACGCCGGCACGCCGCTCGAGACGCTGCGGGCCTGGTTCGCGTTCCACGTCGTCGACAACGCCGCGCCCTACCTGTCGCAGCCCTTCGTCGACGCGCACTTCGAGTTGCACGGCCGCACGCTGACGGGCCAGCAGGCACAGCGCGCGCGCTGGAAGCAGGCCGTCACGGCCGTGAGCGGCGACGACTTCCTGGTCGGGGAGCGCTTCGGCAGCTTCGGCACGATGGGCTTCGGCGTCGGCCAGCTCTACACGGCGAAGTACTTCGGCCCCGAGGCGCGCGCCAAGATCGAGGCGCTGGTCGCGAACCTGAAGGCGGCCTATCGCGTGCGGCTCGAGCACCTCGACTGGATGGGGCCCGAGACGCGCAAGGAGGCGCTGCGCAAGCTCGACACCTACACGATCAAGGTCGGCTACCCCGACCACCCGCGCGACTATTCCGCGCTGGTCGTGAAGAGCGACGACCTGGTCGGCAACGTGCTGCGCGCCGCCGCACTCGACTGGAACTTCCAGACCGGCCGGCTGTTCGGCCCGGTGGATCGCAGCGACTGGACGATGACGCCGCAGACCAACGACGCCTACAACGGCACGCTGCGCGACATCGTGTTCCCGGCCGGGATCCTCCAGGCCCCGCTCTTCGACGAGTACGCCGACCCGGCGGTCAACTACGGCGCCATCGGCGGGATCATCGGCCACGAACTCACGCACGGCTTCGACGACGAGGGCCGCAAGATCGATGCCGACGGCGCGCTGCGCGACTGGTGGACGAAGGAGGACGCCGAACGCTTCGAGAAGCAGGCGAAGATGCTGGCCGACCAGTACTCGGCCTTCGAGGTGCTGCCGGGGCTCCACGTGAACGGCCAGCTCACGCTCGGGGAGAACATCGCCGACCTCGGCGGACTGGCCAGCGCCCTCGACGCCTACCGGGCGTCGCTCGGCGGCGCGCCCGCACCGGTGCTCGACGGTTTCACCGGCGACCAGCGCGTGCTGCTCGGCTGGGCGCAGGCCTGGCGTGGCAAGGTCACCGACGACTTCGTCCGCAAGCAGGTGGTGAGCGATCCCCACAGCCCGCGGCGCTTCCGTGTCATCGGGCCCACCCGCAACATCGATCCCTGGTACGAGGCCTTCGGCGTCCAGCCGGCCGACGCGATGTACCTGCCGCCGGACCGGCGGGTCCGGATCTGGTAGGCGGTTGGGCCGTGGCCGGGTGCGCCTGTAACCACTTTGTGACCGGGCCGAGACTGACGGCGTAACCGGACCGGCCTAGGATGGACGTTCGAGCTACGTCCCGACGGGTCCAGCATGTCCATCGCACTCGACCAGGTGACCAAACGGTATCAGTCGGTACCGGTCGTCAATGACGTCACGCTCAGCATCGAGCAGGGCGAGTTCCTGGTGCTGCTCGGTCCGAGCGGCAGCGGCAAGAGCACGTTGCTCCGCGCGATCGCAGGGCTGACCGAGATCGACCACGGCCGGGTCTCTCTGCACGGCCGCGACGTCACTCACGTCTCGGCCCGGGACCGCGAAGTCGGCTTCGTGTTCCAGCACTACGCGCTGTTCCGGCACATGACGATCGCCGAGAACATCGAGTTTGCACTGCGGGTCCGCAAGGTGAAGTCGGCCGAACGACGCGCCCGCCGGAAGGAACTCCTGCGGCTCGTCGCGCTCGAGGGCATGGACGACCGGCTGCCGAGCCAGCTGTCGGGCGGCCAGCAGCAGCGGGTGGCCGTGGCCCGCGCGCTCGCGCACCGGCCCGAGGTGCTGCTGATGGACGAGCCCTTCGGCGCGCTCGACGCGAAGATACGCGAGGAACTGCGGCGCACGATCCGGCAGATCCAGCGCGAGATCGGCATGACGACGATTCTCGTCACGCACGATCAGGAGGAGGCGTTCGCGCTCGCGGACCGGATCGGCGTGATGCACCAGGGCCGCCTGCTCGAGTGCGGCCGCCCCGACGACCTCTACACGCGACCCCAGACGCGGTTCGTCTCGACGTTCCTCGGCGCCGCCAACCTGCTGCTCGGTTACCGCACGCCTGCCGGCGTGCGTTTCAGCGCCGAGGCCGGTGCCGGCCCCGCCGTGCCGCGCGAGGTCGTCGCGGTGCTCCGGCCCGAGGAGGTCGAACTCGCGGCCGGCGAGGCCGAGGCCCGGTCGAACTTCGTGGGTTACGGCACCGTCGAGGAGATCCTGTTCGGCGGCGCGGTCGAGCGGCTCCGGGTCCGGATGTCGAGCGACGGTCCGGTGCCGGTGGCGCCGGGCCGGGACGATGCCGCCGACACCGGATCGCTGATCGAGGTGTCGCGCACGCTGCCCGAGCAGCGGGACTTCCCGGTCACGCCGGGGCGGCGCGTGGCGGTTGCCGCACGTCGCGTGCACGTGCTTCCGACACCGATCTCGAGTTTCACCGCGGTCGCCGGGGACGAGCGGACCGCGCGGTCGCTGCGGGACGCCCCGCTGCTCGCGACACTCGGCACCCGGATGCAGACCCGGGTCGGCGTACGCATCGGTCGCGGTGATCGCGCGCCGCCCGGGATGCCGGTCATCGCGACCGGTCCCGGCAGCGCCGCGCATGCGCAGTGGCAGCTGCAGCACGGCGCACGGCAGCTCTTGTGCATCGCCCCCGAGGCGACGCTGCCCTCGCACGTGCTCGTGCACACGCTCGATCCGGGCGCGCGCCGCGCGGCGGTCCCGGTCGCGGCCAGCCTGCTGCGCCACGTCGCGGCCGAGGCGGTGTACCTGGCGATCCACCCGGCGTCGGCGGCCGAGCGAGAGCGGACCGAGTTCACCCGCGACCTGCTCGACGCCCGGTCGTCCGCGCTCGCGGAGCACGGCCTCGACGTGCGCACGGAACTGCGGTTCGGCGACACGGCCGCCGAGCTCGAGCGGGAACTCGCGGCCCACCCGGGGACGCTGCTGGTGCTCGGGACGTCCGATCCCGCCTCGATCGACTGGGGCTGGCTCGGGCGCGTGCTCGACACGCAGCCGGCGCAACCGGTGCTGATCGTCAGTGCGGCGGGCGCCGCCGGCCCGGAGGCCTGAGCCGTGGCGTCCGGGCGTTTCCGGCAGCCGAGCATCCTGCCGGGCTTCGGCCTCACGCTCGGCTTCACGACGTTCTTTCTGAGCGCGGTCGTGCTGCTGCCGCTCGCCGCGCTCGCGACGAAGGCGACCGCGATGACGTGGTCCGAATTCGCCGCGATACTGCTCGACCCGCGCGCGCTGGCGTCCTACCGGCTGAGCTTCGGCGCGGCGTTCCTCGCCGCGAGCGTGAACACCGTGTTCGGCTTCATCGTCGCGTGGTCGCTCGTGCGCTACGACTTCCCGGGTCGCCGGCTCGTCGACGCGCTGATCGACCTCCCGTTCGCGCTGCCGACCGCCGTGTCCGGCATCGCGCTCGCGGCCGTGTTCGCCCCGAACGGCTGGCTCGGGCTCAAGCTCGCGACGATGGGCGTGCAGGTCGCCTACACGTGGATCGGCGTCGTCGTCGCGCTGACGCTGATCGGGATGCCGTTCGTCGTGCGCTCGGTGCAGCCGGCGCTCGTGGAGGCGCAGCGCGACCTCGAGGAGGCGGCCGAGACGCTCGGCGCCGGGCCGTTCTACATCTTCCGCCGGATCATCCTGCCGGCCGTGCTGCCTGCGCTGCTCACCGGGTTCACGCTCGCGCTCGCGCGCGGCATCGGCGAGTACGGCTCCGTCGTGTTCATCTCGGGCAACCTGCCGTTCAAGACCGAGATCACGCCGCTCCTGGTCGTGATCAAGCTCGAGCAGTTCGACTACGCGGGCGCCGCGGCGCTCGGATTCATCATGCTCGTGATGTCGTTCGTGATGCTGTTTGCGATCAACCTCGTGCAGGCCTGGGGCCGGCGCGCGCACACCGGGCGGGGACACTGAGGTGGCCGGCGTCGCACCCCGCGGCGAACGGCGGCGCCACGTCTCGGCGGCGGCGCGGCTCGGTCGCGCGGCGCTGATCGCCGTCGCGGTCGCGTTCGTCGCAATGCTGCTGGTCGCACCACTCGGCGCGGTGCTCTACCAGGCCCTCGCGAAGGGCGTCGTGGCCTATTTCCAGAGCTTCGACGATCCGGACACGCGCTCGGCCATCGAGCTCACGCTGCTCACGGCGGCGATCGTCGTGCCGCTGAACACGATCTTCGGCATCTCCGCTGCCTGGGCCATCGCGAAATTCGAGTTCCGCGGCAAGAGCCTGCTGATCACGCTGATCGACCTGCCGTTCGCGGTGTCACCGGTCGTCGCGGGCCTCGTGCTCGTGATGCTGTTCGGCGCCCACGGCTGGTTCGGCGCCTGGCTCCAGGAACGCGACATCTCGATCATCTTCGCCGTGCCGGGCATCGTGCTCGCGACGGTGTTCGTCACGTTCCCGTACGTGGCGCGCGAACTCATCCCGTTGATGCAGCAACAGGGCAGCGAGGAGGAGGAAGCCGCGATCACGCTCGGCGCGGGTGCCTGGATGACGTTCCTGCGGGTCACGCTCCCCAAGATCCGCTGGGGCCTGCTCTACGGCGTGATCCTGTGCAACGCCCGCGCAATGGGCGAGTTCGGCGCCGTGTCGGTCGTCTCCGGGCACATCCGCGGCATGACCAACACGATGCCGCTGCAGGTCGAGATCCTGTACAACGAGTACAATTTCGTCGCCGCATTCGCGGTCGCCTCGCTGCTCGCGGTGCTCGCGATCGTCACGCTCGTGATCAAGAGCCTGGTCGAGTGGCGGGCCGACCGCCGCACCGGCTGAACGGAGCCAAACGTTGCTGCGCGACAGCGTCGACAACCTGCGCCGACTCGCCACGGGGCCGAAATCCCTGCAGGGCTCGCTCGTGATCACGGTGGCCGGCCTGCTGCTCGCCGCGATCGTCGTGCTCGCGTTCAGCTCGGTCGGCCTGCTGAGACGGCAGGCGGACCAGCAGGCGCTCGTCCGCACGCAGCTCGCGGGCGTCGCCGCGCGCGAGGAGCTGCGCCGGGTCGAGGAGGACACGCAGACGGTCGTGCGGCTGCTCGCGGCGCGTCCGACGCTGGCGCGGCTGGTGCGCGACGGCAACCGAGACCAGCTCGAGCTGTTCCTGAAGCGCTACTGCAGCGTCGCCGGCATGAGTGGCTGCGCGGTCGTCGCGGGCGGAGACGTCGTGCTCGGCGCGAGCAGCGCGACCCCCGGCTGGCCCGCGCTGCTCGACGCGGTGTCCGAGCAGGGCGAGCACTTCATGTTCGCGCCGGCCGACGTACCGGGTGGCGTCCTCGGCGCGACGGCGCCGGTGCCGAACCTGCCCGGGACGCGCGTCGTCGTGGTCCGCGACCTCGACGACCGGCTGGCGGCGAGGCTCACCGAGGCGGCCGACCTGCAGGTGCGGCTCGTCCGGCTGTCGAAGTGGCTGGACGGCGTGCCCGAGGCGCTGAAGCCGCTGCATTCGGCTGCGATCACGAACGGGGCGCAGGCCTCGGAGCGCATCGCCGCGGCCGGCGTCTATGCGTCGAGCACGCCCGTCGTCGCCTCGACGGGCGAGGGCGTCGCGTTGATCGAGGCGCGGCTGCCGATCGCCGAGGTGAACGCGACGGTCGACGGCTTCGTCCGCCGGCTCGCCTGGACCGCGCTCGTGCTCGGCGCCGTCGCGGTGCTGCTCGCGTGGCTGCTGGCGCGGCGCATCGTGCGCCCGCTCGAACTCGTGGCCGGGGCCGCGCAACGACTCGGCCGTGGCGACTTCTCGGCCTCGATACCGGAGACCGGCAGCCCGGAAACCGTCGCGCTCGGCCGCACGCTCGAGGCGATGCGCCGCAACGTCGTCGACACCACCGCGACGCTCCGGCGCCGCGAGGCCGAGGCCCAGGCGATGCTGCGGAGCGTCGTCGAGGGCGTCTACGCGGTCGATGCGGACCGGGTCGTCCGCTACCTGAATCCGCAGGCCGAGCGCATCGCCGGCGTCGCCGCGGGCGACGCGGTCGGGCGCTTCTGCGGCGACGTGCTCCGGCCCTGCCGCGGCAAGGACGGCTCCCGTCCCTGCGAGAGCGCCTGCCCGATCCTCGCGGCCCGCGAGCGCGACCCGGCGCAGGCCACCGAGTTCCTCGAGCGCGACGACGGCACGCGCCGCACCGTGATCATCACGAGCGCGCGGATGGTCGACGGGCTGCAGGTGCAGGTGCTGCGCGACGAGACGCCGCTCGAGTCGGCGCGACGGGCGCGCGACTCGATCCTCGCGAACATCTCGCACGAGTTCCGCACGCCGCTCGCGGCGCAGCTCGCCTCGCTCGAACTGCTCGAGGACCACCTCGAGCAGATGCCGCGCGAGCAGCTGCGCGAGCTCGTGGCCTCGCTGCAGCGGGGTACGCTCCGGCTCACGCGGCTGATCGACAACCTGCTCGAGAGCGTCCGGATCGAGTCCGGGCAGCTCACGATCCGGACCCAGCCCGTGCCGCTGGCCGAGGTGGTGCGCGACGCGGCGGGACTCGTCGAGGGCCTGCTCGCGCAGCGGGGCCAGACGCTCGAGGTCGACGTGCCGGACGACCTGCCCGACGTGCAGGGCGACGCGCCGCGACTCACGCAGGTGTTCGTGAACCTGCTGGCGAACGCGAACAAGTTCGGCCCCGAGGGTTCGACGATCCGGGTCGGCGCCGAGGCGGCCGACGGGTGCGTGCGTGCCTGGGTCGAGGACGAGGGTCCCGGCGTGCCGGACCCCGAGCAGGGTTCGATCTTCGAACGCTTCTATCGGTCGGCCGACGCCGAGCCGGAGCCGCGCGGCCTCGGGCTCGGGCTGTGGATCGTCAAGAGCATCGTGGACAGGCACGGCGGCCGGATCGTCGCGGAGCGCACGGCCGCCGGGCGCACGCGTTTCACGTTGACGCTGCCCCCGGGTGAGCCCGACGCATGAAGATCCTGATCGTGGACGACGACGCCGACCTGCTCGCGCTGGTCGGGTTCGCGCTGACTCAGGCCGGTTACGTGGTCGTGAAGGCGACCGACGCCCGCACGGCGATCGCACGCTACGAGGCCGAGGTGCCGGACCTCGCGATCCTCGACATCAACCTGCCGGACGGCAGCGGCTTCGACGTCTGCGAGGCGATCCGCGAGCGCGGGCGCACTCCCGTGATGATGCTCACGGCGAGGGGCGAGGAAGAGGACCTGGTGCGCGCGCTCGACCTCGGGGCCGACGACTACCTGACGAAGCCCTTCAGCCCGCGAACGCTGCTCGCTCGCGTGAAGGCGCTGCTGCGCCGGGCCGGGCTCGAATCGGGCGGGACGGCGAGCGCCGGGCGGTTCGCGCTCGACCTCGAGTCGCACTACCTGCGCGTCGACGGCGCAGCCCCGGTCAAGCTAACGAAGCTCGAGACGCGGCTGATGCAGATCCTGATCGCGAACGCGGGTGGCGTCGTGAGCACCGAGCGGCTGCTCGCCCACGTCTGGGGCCGGCGCGGCGACGGCGACCGGCAGCTCCTGAAGCAGCTCGTGCACCGGTTGCGCCACAAGATCGAGGCCGACCCGGCCGCACCGCGCTGGCTGCGTACCGAGGCCGGTGCGGGCTACCGGTTCGTCGCCGAGGACGCTCAGGCGTAGCCGCGCGCCTGCAGCCGGAAGAGCTGCGCGTAGTGCCCGTCTCGGGCCATCAGCTCCGCGTGGCTGCCCTGCTCGATGATCCGGCCCTCGTGGATCACGAGGATCTGGTCCGCCATCCGCACCGTCGAAAACCGGTGCGAGATCAGGATCACCATCCGATCGCGGGCCAGTGCCCGGAACTGCTCGAACACCTGGGCCTCGGCCCGCGCGTCCATCGCGGCGGTGGGTTCGTCGAGCACCAGGATGTCGGCGTCCTCGCGCATGAACGCACGCGACAGCGCGATCTTCTGCCACTGTCCGCCCGAGAGCTCGCGGCCGTCCTTGAACCACTTGCCGAGCTGGGTCTGGTAGCCCTGCGGCAGCGACTCGACGAACGGCGCCGACATCCCGAGTCCCGCGGCCTCGCGCCAGCGCGCTTCGTCCTCGAAGTGCCGGACGTCGCCGGCGCCGACGTTCTCGCCGACCTTGAGCTGGTAGCGCGCGAAGTCCTGGAAGATCACGCCGATGCGCCGCCGCAGCGCGGACGGGTCCCAGTCGGCGAGGTCGAGCCCGTCCAGCGTGATCCGCCCGGTCGACGGCGCGTACAGCCGCGTCAGCAGCTTGATCAGCGTGGTCTTGCCGGAGCCGTTCTCGCCGACAAGCGCGAGGCTCTCGCCCGGACGCAGCCGGAACGTGACGCCCTCGACCGCGGGCGACTCGGCGCCCGGGTACGTGAACCCGACGTCCTCGAACGCGAGTCCGGCCGAGGGGTCGGGACCGGCGGTCGCGGTGCCCGACGGCCGGCCGACCGGCGTGTCTAGGTAGTCGTACAGCGTCGAGAGGTACAGGTTGTCCTCGTACATGCCGCCGACCGCCGAGAGGATCGCCGACACGGCCGACTGCCCCTGGCGGAACAGCATCACGTACATCGTCATCTGGCCGAGCGTGATCCGGCCCCGCACGGCGCTCACGACGATCCAGGCGTAGGCCGCGTAGAACGCGGCCGTGCCCGCGAGCCCGAGGAAGAACCCCCAGGTGTCCCGCCGGATCGTGAGCGCCCGGTCCTCGCGGAACACCTTGCGGAAGATCGCCCGGTAGCGCTCGAGCAGCAGCGGGCCGAGCCCGTAGAGCTGCACCTCCTTCGCGTGGTCCTCGCGGGCAATCACGGTCTCGAGGTACATCTGCATCCGCGTCTCGGGCGAGCGCCAGCGGAACAGCCGGAACGCGTCGCCGGAGAACTTGGCCTCGGCGACGAACGACGGGAGCCCGGCGGCGAGCAGCACTGCGACCGCCCACGGCGAGAACTGCGCGAGCAGGCCGCCGAAGCCCGCGAGCGCGATCGCGTTCTGCGCGAGCCCGAAACTGCGCATCACGAGCGAGAGCGGGCGGCTCGAGGCCTCGCGCCGCGCCCGCGTGAGCTTGTCGTAGAACTCCGAGTCCTCGAAGTGCGCGAGGTCGAGCGTGAGCGCCTTCTCGAGGATCATCTCGTTCACGCGCTGGCCGAGCTGAGCGCGCAGCAGCGACTGGCAGGTCGAGAGTCCGCGCTGAGTCGCCGCGAGCGCCGCGACCAGCACGCCCTCGAGGGCGACCCACTCGAGCGCGCCGCGCAGGTCGCCACCGCCGGCCTGCACGGCCGTGACGACGGCATCCACGATCCGCGCCCCCACCCAGGCGATTCCGGCCGGCAGCAGGCCCGCGAGCAGCGTGAGCAGCGCGAGCGCGACCGTGAGCGGGCGCGAGGTGTTCCACACCAGGTCGAGCGCGTGGCGCGTGTAGCGGAACACGTCCGGCAGCGCACGGAGCGCGCCGAGCGGACCGTCGTCGGGGGGCGCGCCCGTCGGGGTCGCGTTCAGTCTGCGGCCGGCCACCATGGTCCGGCGAGCTTGCCATGAAAAAGGCCGCGGCGTCGGGCGACGCCGCGGCCTCCGGGTGCCGGCGCCTCAGCGGGCGTAGATATTGTCGAACATCGCCCCGTCGGCAAAGTAAGTCGCCTGGGCTTTCTGCCAGCCGCCGAAGTCGGCGATCGTGGCCATCGTCCCGATCTTGGGGAACACGTTCGCGTACTTCGCCGCGACCTCCGGGTTGCGCGGCCGGTAGTAGTGCTTCGCGATGATCTCCTGCGCAACCGGCGAGTACAGGTACTCGAGGTAGGCGCGGGCGACGTCGGTCGTGCCCTTGCGCAGCGCCACCTTGTCGACGACGGCCACCGGCGGCTCGGCCAGGATGCTGACCGAGGGCACGACGATCTGGAACGCGTCCTTGTCGAGGTCGCGCGTGGCGAGGAACGCCTCGTTCTCCCAGGCGATCAGCACGTCGCCGATCCCGCGCTGGACGAACGTCGTCGTCGAACCACGCGCGCCGGTGTCGAGCACCGGCACGTTCCGGTACAGCTTGGTCAGGAACGCCTGCGCGGTCGCTGCGTTGCCGCCCGGCTGCTTCAGCGCCCAGGCCCAGGCCGCGAGGAAGTTCCAGCGCGCGCCGCCCGAGGTCTTCGGGTTCGGGGTCACGACCGACACGCCGGGCTTCACGAGGTCGCCCCAGTCCTTGATGCCCTTCGGATTGCCCTTGCGCACCAGGAACACGATCGTCGACGTGTACGGCGAGCTGTTGTCCGGCAGGCGCGTCTGCCAGTTCGCCGGCAGCAGCTTGCCCTGCTGGGCGATCGCGTCGATGTCGTAGGCGAGCGCGAGCGTCACGACGTCCGCGGGCAGGCCGTCGATCACCGTGCGGGCCTGCTTGCCGGAGCCGCCGTGCGACTGGCGGACCGTGACGTCCTTGCCGGTCTTCTGCTTCCAGTACTGGGCGAAGGCCTTGTTGTAGTCGTCGTAGAGCTCTCGCGTCGGGTCGTAGGACACGTTGAGCAGCGTGACGTCCGCACGGGCCGCCGTCGCGCCGAACGCCACCACGGTTGCGAGCAGCGACGCCGCGATGCGGGGCCAGGGACCAGTCGTCTTCATCAGTCTCACTCCCGGGTCAGAAGCCAAGTGACATGCGCAGCAGGAACGCCTTCTCGTCCGTGCGGTCCTCGCCGCCGGGGGCGCCGCCGTCGAATCGGGTCTGCTCGTAGTCGAACACCCACTTCAGGTTCTGGTTCAGGTACCAGTTGAGCCCGACCGTCCAGGCCGCCGCCTTGCTCGCCCACTTGTTCGGGTCCGCGAACGAGTCCACCCCGCCGACGAACGCTTCGTTGTCCACGTTCAGGATATGGTACCGCGCCGCGAGTTCGAAGGCGCCCCAGGTGCCGTCCTGGATCGAAAAGACCGCGTTCGGCTTGAAGCCCTTGTAGGCCTGTTCCTCGCCGGTCAGGAACCAGTACGCGGCCACCTGCCAGGCGTAGTTGTCCATCGTGCCCTTGCGCACGCCGCCGGGCGTGAGCCGCGCGACGTCCTGGGAATCCCACGTGTACTCGCCCATGAGCCCGAACGGACCGGCGTAGTAGTAGAGCTGGGGCGCGTAGCGCACCCGAACCCCGTCGGCAATGGTCGCCGTCGCGTTGCCGGTCGTGCCGGTCCGGTACTGGAAGAACGTCGTGCCGCCCGAGGTCTTGAACGTCGGCAGCAGCGTCTGCGAGGTCGTGCCTTCCTGGTCCGTGTAGGTCGAGGCGAAGCCGACGCCGAGGCCGCGGAGCAGGAAGCTGTCGGCATTCGCGAACGGCTGCGTGAAGATGCGGCCGGCCCACTCCTTCGGGCTGTTCGGGTCGCTGTCCGCCGGCGAGAACGAGTCGCTGCTCGAGCCGTCGTTCGAGCCGTTCAGGTAGGCGAACTGATAGGCGATTGCATTGTCGAGCACGCCGCCGCCGACCATCAGGCCGATGTCGCGGTTCGGCGCGATCTGCGTCGGGAACGCGCGGGTCACGAACCGGATGTCGCTCGCGGACTGCAGTCGCTCGAGGCCGACCGGCGACTTGAACTTGCCGGCCGTCAGCTGGAACTCGGGCAGGAATCGCGCCGTGACGTAGGCGTCCTGCACGATCGCCTTGCCCTGGCCGAAGTCGGCCATGATCCGGTAGTCGTAGATGCCGCCGACGGTGCCCTCGATGATCGGGCGCACCCGGTAGGGCTGCCAGGTGTCGGGCGCGTTGCCCGCGTAGTCGTCGGTCAGGAACCGGCCGTCCACCTGGATCAGGCCGCGCAGCTTCAGCGAATTGTTGCCGTCGGCGGAGGTGATCGAGAAGCCGCGATCGCTCGCCTTCACGACGGGCGCGCTCGCGGCCACGGTGGCCGTGGCCTCGTCCTGGATCTCGAGCTTGCGCTCGAGCACCTTGATCTTCTGCTCCTGCGCCTCGAGGCGCTGCATCAGTTCGGCGATCGTGGGCTGGGCGGCGGCGCCAGCGGTCGACGCGTCGGCGTCCGCTTCGGCGTGCGCGGCCCCTGCGGTGAGTGCGGCGGCGACCGCGAACGCAATCGCGCGCCGGGGGTGGTTCGGGCGGGTCATCGTGTCGCTCTCCAGGCGAGGTTTCTGGAGCGCAACGCTAGTGAGGTACCGGTTACGGGGTCAGTCGCGGGTCGGTCACAAACCGGTCACCGGACCCCGCGATCCGGTCATGAGCTCATGACACCCGGGCTGGAACGCTTCTCAGCCGCTCGAGCGTCCGGCGGCCGCGGGCTCCTCGTCTTCGCCGTCGCCGAGGAACCCGCCGCTCTGGTGCTCCCAGAGCCGGGCGTAGACGCCGCCCAGCGCGAGCAGGCTCCGGTGGTCCCCCGCCTCGACGATGCGCCCGCGGTCCATCACGACGAGCCGGTCCATCGCGGCGATCGTCGAGAGCCGGTGTGCGATCGCGACGACGGTCTTGCCCTCCATCAGCCGGTAGAGGCTCTGCTGGATCACGGCCTCGACCTCGCTGTCGAGCGCGCTCGTCGCCTCGTCGAGGATCAGGATCGGCGCGTCCTTCAGCATCACCCGCGCGATCGCGACGCGCTGGCGCTGGCCACCCGATAGCTTCACGCCGCGCTCGCCGACGTGCGCGTCGTAGCCCGTGCGGCCGCGCGCGTCGCGAAGCCCCTGGATGAACTCGTGCGCCTCGGCGCGCATCGCGGCCGAGATCACCTGGCCCTCGCCCGCGTCCGGGCGGCCGTAGACGATGTTGTCGCGCACCGAGCGGTGCAGCAGCGAAGTGTCCTGCGTGACCATGCCGACCTGCGCGCGCAGGCTGTCCTGGCGCACCGCGGCGATGTCCTGCCCGTCGATCAGGATCCGGCCGCCCTCGACGTCGTAGAACCTGAGCAGCAGGTTCACGATCGTGCTCTTGCCGGCGCCCGAGCGGCCGACGAGACCGATCTTCTCGCCGGGGCGGATCACGAGCGAGAAGTCGTCGATCACGCGTCGCGGTCCGCCGTAGTGGAACTCGACGTGCTCGAAGCGGATCTCGCCGCGCGTCACCGCGAGGGGTACCGCGTCCGGGCGGTCGACGACCGCGTGGCGGCGCGACAGCGTCCGGATGCCGTCCTGCACCGTCCCGATGTTCTCGAACAGGCTGGCGAGTTCCCACATGATCCAGTGGGCGATGCCGTTCAGGCGCAATGCCATCGCCGTCGCGGCGGCCACCGCGCCGACGCCGACCTCGCCGGTCGTCCACAGCTGCAGCGCGAGGCCGGCGGTGCCGGCCACGAGCGCCATGCTCAGCACGTGGTTCACGATCTCGAAGCCGCTCACGAGCCGCATCTGCGCGTGCGCGGTCTTCATGAACTCCTGCATCGCCGAGCGCGCGTACCCGGCCTCGCGGTTCGCGTGCGAGAAGAGCTTCACGGTCGCGATGTTCGTGTAGGCGTCCGTGACGCGGCCGGTCATCAACGAGCGCGCGTCGGCCTGCGCCGCGCCGATCTTGCCGAGCCTCGGCACGAAGTAGGCGAGCGCCAGGCCGTAGAGCGCGACCCAGGCGAGGAACGGCGCGAGCAGCACGAGGTCGAAATGGCCGACCACCGAGACCATCGTGACGAAGTAGATGACCGTGAACACCAGGATGTCCGCGACCGTGAACCACGTGTCCCGCACCGCGAGCGCCGTCTGCATCACCTTGGTCGCGACGCGGCCGGCGAACTCGTCCTGGTAGAAGCTCATGCTCTGGCCGAGCATCAGCCGGTGGAAGTTCCACCGGAGCCGCATCGGGAAGTTCGCCGCCAGCGTCTGGTGCTTCAGGATCGTCTGCAGCGCGACGAGCAGCACGCTGCCCGCGAGCACGCAGCCGAGGACGACCAGCGTCCCGCGCTCCTGCACCCACAGCGCCGACGGCTGCACCTCGGCGAGCCAGTCCACGATCCGGCCGAGCATCGCGAACAGCAGCGCCTCGAACGCGCCGATCACGGCCGTGCAGGCGGTCATCAGTAAGAGGTACGGCCGGAGGCCCTGCGAGCAGGCCCACAGGAACGCGAAGAACCCGTCCGGCGGGGTGCGCGGCGGGCCGTCGGGGTAGGGCGTGACCAGGCTTTCGAACCAGCGGAACACGGGCGTCGACCGGGTGCCAGGGGGGGCGACATCCTACCCGAAGCGGACCGTCCGGGCGGCCCGGGGACTCACCGGACCGGCAATTCGAGTCCGTCGACCAGCGCGTCGACGTCGGCCTGCGTTGCGGCGCCCGCCGCGCGCTCGATCACGCGCCGGGTCAGGTGCGGGGCAAAGAGCTGCATGAAGTCGAGCTGGTACTTGCGGAGCAGCCCGCCGCGCCGGAAGCCGATCCAGGTCACGTGGGCCGGGAACAGGTGCGACGTGTCGATCCGGACGAGGTCCGAGTCCTCGGCCTCCTCGACGGCCATGCTCGCGACGATGCCGATGCCGAGACCGAGCCGGACGTAGGTCTTGATCACGTCGGCGTCGCGCGCCGTCAGCACGACGTTCGGGACGAGCCCCTCCTTCGCGAAGATCTCGTGCAGCGACGACGGACCGCTGAAGCTGAACACGTACGTGATGATCGGGTGCGCCGCGAGCTGCTTCAGCGTCGGCTTCTTCACCTTCGCGAGCGGGTGGCCCTTCGGCACGACGACGTGCCGGTGCCAGCGATAGCAGGGCAGCAGCGAATAGCCGTCGAACAGCGATTGCGAACCGGTGGCGATCGCGAAGTCGATCCGGTCGAGCGCCGCCATCTCGGCGATCTGCTCGGACGTTCCCTGGTGCAGGTGCAGCCGCACCTCCGGGTACTGGTCGCGGAACTGCTTGATCACGCCGGGCAGGACGTAGCGGGCCTGCGTGTGCGTGGTCGCGATCGACAGCGAACCGCGCGCCTCGTCCTTGAACTCGTCGGACAGGCGCCTGATGTTCTGGACTTCGCGCAGGATGCGCACTGCGCGGTCGATCACCTGCTGGCCGGCCGGCGTGACCCGCGACAGGTTGCGGCCGTCGCGCACGAAGATCTGGAAGCCGAGTTCGTCCTCGAGCAGCTTGATCTGCTTCGACACCCCGGGTTGCGAGGTGTGCAGCTTCTCGGCGGCTGCGGTGATGTTGAGGCCCGACTGGGCCACCGCCGCCAGGTAACGCAACTGATGCAGTTTCATGTGGACATTCTAGCGGGGAAGACTGTGCTCATGCCGCACGGTGAGGTCGCCCGGCCCGCCTGCCGGCTAGAATCCGGCGAGGCCAGTCCACACGGGGTTCCGATGAGCATTCGAAACGGGTACGCCGGCACGGTCGGCCACACGCCGCTGATCCGGCTGCGCCGGGTGAGCGACGAGACGGGCTGCGAGGTGCTCGGCAAGGCCGAGTTCCTGAACCCCGGCGGCTCGGTGAAGGACCGCGCCGCGCTCGGCATCCTCGAGGACTTCGAGGCACGGGGGCTGCTCGGACCCGGCGGCACGGTCGTCGAGGGCACGGCCGGCAACACCGGTATCGGGCTCGCGCACCTGTGCAACGCACGGGGCTACCGCTGTGTGATCGTGATGCCGGACAACCAGTCGCCCGAGAAAGCTGCGCTGCTCCGCACGCTCGGCGCCGAGGTGCAGGTCGTGAAGACCGTGCCCTATGCGAGCGACGAGCACTACCAGAAGCTCGCGCCGCGCGTCGCCGCGGCGATCGAGGGCGCGGTGTGCGGCAACCAGTTCGACAACACGGCGAACCGTGACGCGCACCACCGGACGACGGGCCCCGAGATCTGGCGGGACACCGGTGGCCGCATCGATGCCTTCGTATGCGCGACCGGCACCGGCGGCACGCTTGGCGGCGTCTCGCGCCATCTCAAGCAGCAGAAGCCAAGCGTGCGTATTGTGCTCGCCGACCCGATGGGCAGCGCGCTCTACCACTGGGTGAAGACCGGCACGCTCAAGTCCGAGGGCTCGAGCGCGGTCACCGAGGGGATCGGCATCGGGCGCGTGACGGCGAACCTCGAGGGTTCGCCGATCGACGACGCGGTGCGGGTCGAGGATCCCGCGATCGTCGAGACCGGTTACCGGCTGCTGCACGAGGAGGGCCTGTTCCTCGGCGGCACCAGCGCGACGAACGTCGCGGCGGCCGGGCAGGTGGCGCGCTCGCTCGGTCCCGGGCACACCATCGTCACGATCCTGTGCGATGGCGGCCACAAGTACCTGTCGCGATTCTGGAGCCGCGAGTACCTGCAGACCAAGGGGCTGCTCGTTCACGCCGGGCCGGCGCTCCCGGCGCACTGACCGCAGACGCCGACCGGACCTGGCGCCGTCGCTGCAATGACTGCCGGACGTGATCGCGCCGGCTTCAGGATCGCGCGCCGCGGCGCGCAGCCGGGCGCACGGCGCCGTGCGGCCGGTAGAGCGCAACGACCCGGCGCGCTTCCCGCAGCAGCGTCGTCCGGAGCAGTGCCGGTCCGAGCACCTCGACCTCCGCACCGAGCCGCAGCAGTTGCCGGGCGGCTTCCTCCGGCGCCTCGACCGGCAGCTCCGCCTCGACCCAGCCGTCACGGCCACACGGCTGCGCGGTGGACTCGACGGCCTGCGCGGCGGCGCTCGCGACGGCCCGCAGGATCCTCCGGCCCTGTTCCGAGATGCGCACTCGGGCGCGCTGGCTCGCGAGCTGGGACTCGAAATCCAGGGACCACGATTCCCAGTAGGACGCGAGCTCGAACCGCGGCGGACGCCGGACGGACGCATCCAGCACCGTCAGTCGATCGATGCTGGCGACGCGATACGTCCTCACGCTTCCGCCGGCCCGCGCGACCAGGTACCAGAGGCCGCCCTTCTGCACGAGGCCGAGCGGCGACAGGCGACGGCGGACGCCACGACGCCAGCTCCGGTACGACACCTCGACCTGCCGGTCGCCCCACACGGCCGCGGCGAGTTCCCTAAGGCACGAGATGCGTTCGGCGCGCTGGTACCAGGGCACCGGGTCCACGTGGAATCGCTCCGCGATGCGAGCCGCGACCTGGCCCGAGGAGGCCGGGAGGCTGGCGAGCAGCTTCACCTGGGCCGCGGTCGCCTCGTTCGCGAGGCCGAGGTCGCGTGCCGCGTGCGCGAGCCCCGAAAGCGGCAGCGCGCGTGCTTCCGCGGGTGTCAACGACGTCAGTCGCGCCCGGTAGTGCTCGTGCAGGCGCACGCCACCGTTGCGCCCCGTCTCGCAATAGACCGGCACGCCCGCTGCGCTCAGCGCGTCCACGTCGCGGTGGACGGTCCGCACGGAGACGCCGAACTCGCGCGCGAGCGACGAGGCGCTCGCGCCGCCGCGCGCCTGCAGCAGGACCATCATCGACACCAGCCGTTCGGCCCGCACCCGTGCCCCCCGCATGATGTTCCCGCAAATCATGACATGGGTTGTCATGGTTTGGGGCGCAGGCTGGGATCGCGCGTCCTGCGCCGTACCGATCCCCGAGGGAGCACATCGACATGGACAACCTTCGCAGACATCTCCTGGGCGCCGGCGCACTCGGCGCAGCAAGCCTGCTGTTCGAGCGCGGTGCGGAGGCGGGTGAGCCGCCGGATCCGACGCCCGTGGCGTCGGCCCCCGGCGCGTCCGCCGAGAGTGACTCGCTGGCGCCGGACCTGATTCCGCCGCTGCCCGCGAGCCCGCCGGTGGGCCGCCCGGGCGACTTCGATTTCCTGACCGGCGAATGGCGGATCCGCAACCGCTCGATCGTGAATGGCGAGTGGCTCGAGTATCCGGGCGAGGCCACGGTCCACCGGATCCTCGCCGGTGGCGGCAGCGTCGAGGAGCTGCGCATCCCGACGCGCGGATTCTCCGGGATGGGCCTCCGGCTGCTCGACGTCGAGCAGCGGGTCTGGTCGGACCACTGGGTCAACGCGCGCAGCGGTGTCGTGACCACGCCCGGCGAGACCGGCGGGTTCGTCGACGGCGTCGGCATCTTCAGTTCCACCTACGAAGAGGACGGGCGCGTGATGATTTCCGCGGGCATCTGGGACGCCATCACGCCCCGTTCGTGCCGCTGGCGGCAGGTCGTGTCGGACGACGGCGGCCGCACCTGGCGCCACAACTGGATCATGCGCTGGTCCCGCGCCGACGCATGAACGCTTCCCACCCGTCGCGCGGACGCCGGGCCGGATGAAACCCTGCACGACCGGGCAGCAACCAAAGGGCACAGGAGCCTCCCGGGTGCGCTGCGCGGCCGATCATGAAGAACGTCACGAGAGACATTGAAAGGCGCCTCGCGCGCCGACTCGGGCCCGCGCTCGCGTCGGTGCTCGCGCTGTCCCCGGGGCCGGCGGTCGCGGAACCGGTCGCGGGTGGGGAACGGCCCGCAGCCGGTGCGTCGCCCCTCGATGCGACACCGGCGACGAGGCTCGAGCAGGACCTGCGCTGCCGGCTCGGCGTCTACGTCTTCCCGGACCGGCGCCACGTCGTCGTCACGGGCGATGACGGGCACCCCCGCGACCTTGGGTACACGCTTTCGAGTCGAGTGTTCGGGTCCATGCAGGCAACGCCCTCCGGCGTGTACACGTCGCGGTCGTTCTCCGCGTCCTTCTCGTCCTGCACCGAACGCACGCTGACGCTGGCCCGTGGAAACGTGACCGAACGCGGGACGCGGATGCGGCTGGTCGAGCGTGCCGTTACCTTCGAGAGCGACGGCGTCCGCCTGCGAGGGAAGCTCGTGCTGCCCGAGGGTGGGGGCGCGCAGGCGCTCGCCGTCTGGATCGAGGGATCGAACAACGATCCCTCGACGGACGACTCGGTCTGGCAGTACGAGCTCGCGCGGCGGGGCGTCGCGATGTTCGTCTACGACAAGCGGGGCACGGGGGGATCGTCCGGCGCCCAGACGTCCGACTTTCTCCTTCGTGCGCACGACACGGCGGCAGCGGTCACCGAGGCGCGACGCCTCGCACCGGGCGTCCGCCGCGTCGGCGTCATCGGCGGCAGCCAGGGCGGCTGGGTCGCGCCGCTGGTGGCAACGCTCGTGCCACTCGACTTCGTGATGCCCGTCTTTGCGCTGGCCGACGGCCCGATCGCGCAGGACCGGGCGCTGGTCGAGCAGCAGTTGCGTGAGGCGGGCTTCGATGACGCAGCGCTCGCACAGGCGCGCGCATTGACCGCGATCACCGAGCACATCGTGCGCTCGAACCTGGGCGATGGCTTCGAAGCGCTCGAGCAGTTCAAGCGCGAGCACGCCGACGCGCCCTGGCTCGCCGCCGTCCAGCCGCGTTCCTACACGGGACTGTTCCTTCGATACTCGACCGACGAGATCAGGGCGATCGGTCCGGCCGCCGCCCAGGGACTCAGCTTCGGCTACGACCCGCGCCCGGTGATCGAGTCGATCGCACCGCGCCAGCTGTGGCTCCTCGGCGGTTCGGACAGGCAGGCCCCGAACGCGGCGACGCAGCGGATCCTGCGGGAGATCCAGCAGACGCGGTCGGACCTTTCCGTCGTGGTCTTTCCCGCGGCGGACCACGGCCTGGTCGAGCCGGTCGAGACCCGGGATGGGCCGGCGATGGCCTACGCCCCGAACCTGTTCGACATCGCGGCGACGTGGATCACGACGAACCGGGTTCCGCAGCGGGGACGATTCATCGTCATGCCGGACGTCGATCCACGGCCCCCGGCGTTTCCGGCGTATCCGCCCTGATTCCCGCGTTGACCCGGGCCGGGCCACGCCGGCGATGATGGTGGCGCGACCAGGGAGGGTCCGTGTCGCTCGCCACGATACTCAGCCGCACGCAGCACGGCCTCGACGCGCCGCTGGTCCGGGTCGAGGTGCACGTGGGTGCCGGTTTGCCGGCATTCTCGATCGTGGGCCTGCCCGAGACAGCGGTGAAGGAGAGCAAGGACCGGGTGCGTGCCGCGCTCGCCAACTGCGGCCACGAACTGCCGCCCGGGCACATCACGGTCAACCTCGCGCCGGCCGACCTGCCGAAGGAAGGCGGCCGCTTCGACCTGCCGATCGCGGTCGGGATCCTGGTCGCCTCGGCGCAGCTGCCGCTCGCGCCGTTCGAGGGTCGCGAGCTCTACGGCGAGCTGTCGCTCGGCGGTGCGATGCACCCGATCCGCGGAGCATTGCCGACCGCACTGTCGGCCGCGCGCGACGGGCACGGTGTCGTGCTGCCGGTGGCCAATCTCGACGAGGCCGGGCTCGTCGAGGGCCTCGTTGCGCAGGGCGCCAGGCACCTCGCCGAGGTGTGTCGCCACGCGCGCGGGCTCGGCGAACTCGAGGTGCCGACGCGGCAAGCGTGGCGAGCTGAGCGCTGGCAGGGACCGGATCTCGCCGACGTGCGCGGGCAGCCTGGCGCCCGGCGCGCGCTCGAGATCGCCGCGGCCGGGGAGCACAGCCTGCTGCTGATCGGGCCGCCGGGTTCGGGCAAGAGCATGCTCGCGCAACGCCTGCCCGGGTTGCTGCCGCCGCTCGACGAACAGGCAGCCATCGAGGCGGCCGCGCTGCGCTCGCTGACGCCGGCCGGGTTCCGTCTTGCGGACTGGCGTCGACGCCCGTTCCGGAGCCCGCACCACTCGGCGTCCGCGATCGCGCTGGTGGGCGGCGGCGGCCGCCCGCGGCCCGGCGAGATCTCGCTCGCGCACCGCGGCGTGCTGTTCCTCGACGAGCTGCCCGAGTTCGATCGCGCGGTGCTCGAGGTGCTGCGGGAGCCGCTCGAGTCCGGGCTGGTCGCGATCTCGCGCGCGGCGCGACAGGCGGTGTTCCCGGCGCGATTCCAGCTGGTCGCGGCAATGAATCCCTGTCCGTGCGGACACCTGGGCGACCCCGACGCGCGATGCCGCTGCCCGCCCGAGCGCGTCGCGTCGTATCGAGCGCGGATCTCCGGTCCCCTGCTCGACCGGATCGACCTGCACGTCGAGGTGCCGCGCGTGACGGCCGCGGCGATCGCGTCGGCCGCGCCGGCGGAATCGTCCGCGGCCGTCGCGTCGCGGGTCGAGGCCGCTCAGGCGCGCCAGGTCGCGAGGCAGGGCTGTGTCAACGCGCGGCTCGAGGCGGCCGCGCTCGACCGACATGTCGCGGCGACACCCGAAGCACTCGCACTGCTCGGGCGGGCGATGCAACGCCTCGCGCTGTCGGCGCGGGCCTGGCATCGCGTGCTCAGGGTCGCCCGCACGATCGCGGACCTCGCGGGCTGCGAACGCGTCGAGGTCCCGCACGTCGCCGAAGCCGTGTCGCTCCGCCAGCTCGATCGCCGCGTCGGCGAGGGCAATTCAACGTGAACGCGCCCGATTCGCCGGGCGACCGCGCGGGCCGGGAGGCGTTTCAATGCACGCACGGAAACCCGCGGCGCAACCTGGCGGCCATGGACGGCCTCCGGGGACTGCGACGGGCGCGGGTCGGGACGCGGTCGCCGCGGTCGCCGCGGGTTTCCGCCGGTGCGGGCGAGCGAGCGTCGCCGGCCCCGGTGATCAGCGCAGCGGCGCGACGCGCTCGACGTAGTAGCGCTGGATGTCCATCGCCGTCACGCCGAACGACCGCGCGGCGCGCATGAACTCGGCGACGTGCGGCGTCGCGAAATGCGCGTCGAGCGCCGCCTCGTCGGCCCACACCTCGCGCACGTGGAACTTCGCCGGGTCGTCGAAGTCGGCCGAGAAGTCGTAGCTCACGCAGCCCGGCTCGCGCCGCGTCGCGGCGACGATCGCGCGGATCGCGGCCTGGGCCGCCTCGCGGTTCGCGGGCTCGACGTTCACGGTTCCGGCGACGATCACGATCATGCGACACCTCCTGGCGGTGGACGGATCGTAGCAGCCGGGCGCTAGAATGCGGCGATGCTGCCGATCCGACGCCTCGCGGGCGACCTCCGCGAAGTCCGCTGGGGCCACGTGCTCGTCGAGTTCGTGATGCTGGTCGTCGGCATCCTGCTCGCGCTCGCGGTCAACAACGGGGTCGAGGACCGCCGCGACGCGCGGATCGAGCGCCAGTACCTCGAGCGGCTGGTGCGCGATTTCGACGCCGACCTCGCGTTGCTGGCCGAGTCGTCGGAATTCGAGCGCGGACAGGTCGCCGACGGCGTGCGGGCCTGGCGCGCACTCGGGAGTCCGGCCGCGATCACCGACCGGGAGGCGGTCGCCGAGGCGCTGGCCGACCTCGGCGCCCGGCGTACGCTGCGGCTGACGCGCGCGGCCTACATGGACCTCACCAGCACCGGCAACCTGCGGCTGATCCGCGACGGCGCGCTGCGCGACCGCATCGTCGGGCTCTACGAGGAAAACGACCGCGTCTCGGCGATCATCGACCGCAACAACCAGTTCTACGTCGACCAGATGTACGCGGCGTTCCTCGCCGAAGACGGGCTGGTGGCGAGGCGTGCGGGCGGCAACGTCCGCCAACTGCGGAAGGCAAACGAGCAGCTGGTGTCCCGGATGGGCGGCGCGCCCGGCGTCCAGGACGACCGCCTGTGGGCCCTGCCGCCCGACGCGACGGCCTGGTTCGAGCTGCGCAACCGGCTCTGGATGCGCACGCTGGTCAGCCAGTCGGCGCTGTCGTTCTTCGATTCGACGATCGAGCGCACGCTCGCGGCCCGCGCCGCCGTCGTCGAGGAGCTCGACCGCCGCTGGCCCGGCGCTGGCAAGGCGCTCGGGAAGCCGCCCGCGTCCTGACGCACTGCAACATGCCCCGGCCCCGCCCAATTGCCGCTACACTCCGGCGGATCAGGGAGAGCACCACATGACCGCCGCGGCGCCCCACCTCGAGAACTTCGACGAGGATGCCTGGGACGACCTCCTCAATTACATCGAGGAGCGTCGGGTCATACCCATCATCGGGCCCGACCTGCTCCGGGTGCAGACCGACCGCGGGCTGCGGCCGCTCTACGAGCACCTGGCCGAGCGGCTGGCCGCGAAGCTCTCGGTCGACACCGCGCCGCTGCCGAAGCCGCTGACGCTGAACGACGTCGTCTGCGCCTACCTCGGCCAGCGCGGCCGGCGCGAGGAGGCCTACACGCGCCTGCGCTCGATCATGCGCGAGGTCGAGTTCGCGCCGCCCGAGGCGCTCCGGCAGCTCGCCGAGATCACCGACTTCGACCTGTTCGTCACGACGACGTTCGACCCGCTGCTCGAGAACGCCGTGAACGCGGTGCGCTACGGCGGACAGCCGGGCACCGAGGTCGTCGCCTACGCGCCGAACCGCGTCGCGGACCTCCCGTCCGAGCGCAGCCAGTTCTCCCGCGCGGTCGTCTACCACCTGCTCGGCCGGCTGTCGGCGTCGCCGACCTACGTGATCTCCGACGAGGACATGCTCGAGTTCATCTGCGCGCTGCAGTCCGAGCACCTGACGCCGGAGAAGCTGTTCCACGAGCTCGAGCACAACCACCTGCTCCTGATCGGCAGCGACTTCTCGAACTGGCTCGCGCGGCTGTTCCTGCGCATGGCCAAGCGCAAGCGCCTCTCCGACCCGCGCGACGTGGGCGAGGTGCTGGCCGACGACCACACGATGCAGGACGACCGGCTGGTCGCGTTCCTGCAGCAGGTGAGCGTGCGCACACGCGTGTACGGCGGCGCGGAGTCGTTCGTCGCCGACCTGCACGCACGCTGGATGCGCCGGCGCGGCGGGGCGTCGCCGGCCGCGGGCACGAGCGCCGCGCCCGCGCGCTTCCTGCCGCCCGCCCGCGAGATGCCCGAGCACGCGATTTTCATCAGCTACGCGCGAGAAGACCTCCCGGCCGTGCAGAAGATGAAGGCGGCGATGGACGCGGCCGGGCTCGTCACCTGGTTCGACCTCGAGCGCCTCGAGAGCGGCGACGACTACGACCGGAAGATCCGCGCGAACATCGCACGCTGCGGCTACTTCGTGCCGGTGATCTCCTCGACGACGCAGCGCCGCCACGAGGCCTATTTCCGGCGCGAGTGGAGCTACGCGGTCGACCGCTCGCGCAACATCGCCGAGGGCGCCGTGTTCATCCTGCCCGTGTGCATCGACGACACGCCCGAGGGCGACGCGCTCGTGCCGGAGAAGTTCAAGGCGCTGCACATGACGCGCGCACCGGGCGGTGAGCCGCCGGCCGACTTCCTGAGGCGCCTCGCCGAACTCGCCGGCGGGCGCCGCGCATGAGCGGCACGGACGGGTCCACGCCGGGCGCCGCGCCCGCGATCGACGCCCAGCACCCCTGGCTCGGCCTCGACTCCTACACCGAGGAGACGCGGAGCTACTTCCACGGACGGGACGACGAGGCGGCCGAGCTCGCCCGCCGGGTCCAGCGCAAGAACCTGACCGTGCTGTTCGGCCAGTCGGGCCTCGGCAAGACCTCGCTGCTGCGCGCCGGGCTCGTGCCGCGCCTGCGCGGCGAGGGCTATTGCCCGGTCTACGTCCGCGTCGCGTACTCGCCGGACTCGCCGCCGGTGGCCGAGCAGATCAAGCAGGCGATCTTCCGTGCGACGGCCGAGGCCGGGCACTGGACGCAGGCCGGCAGCGCGGTCGAGGGCGAGTCGCTCTGGGAGTTCCTGCACCACCGGGGCGACCTGCTGCGCGACCGCGACGGCAACACGGTGCTGCCGCTGCTGATCTTCGACCAGTTCGAGGAGATCTTCACGATCGCGCAGGCCGACGACGCGAGCCGGCTGCGCGCGCGCCAGTTCGTCGAGGAACTCGCCGACCTGGTCGAGAACCGTCCGCCGAAGGCGCTCGAGGAGCGGCTCGACCGCGACGACGCGGCGGCCGAGGACTTCGACTTCGCGCGCGCCGACTACCGCGTGCTGATCGCGCTGCGCGAGGACTATCTCGCGCACCTCGAGTCGCTGAAGGGCACGATGCCCTCGATCACGCAGAACCGGATGCGCCTCGCCCGGATGACCGGCGCGCAGGCGCTCACGGCCGTGATGCAGCCGGGCGGCCGCCTCGTGACGCAGGAAGTGGCCGAGTCGATCGTCCGCTTCGTCGCGGGCGGCGCCGAGCTCGCGAACGCGGAGGTCGAGCCCTCGCTGCTCAGCCTCGTCTGCCGCGAACTGAACAACGTGCGGATCGCGCAGCACCGCGGCGAGATCAGCGCCGACCTGCTGGCCGGCTCGCGCGACACGATCCTGAGCGAGTTCTACGAGCGCGCGCTCGCCGACCAGCCCGAGGGCGTCCGGCGCGTGATCGAGGACGAGCTGCTCACGGAATCCGGCTACCGCGAGAGCCTGGCCGAGGAGCGCGTCGTGAAAGCGCTCGCGGCCGCCGGCGCGAAGCCGGACGCGCTCGCGAAGCTGGTGGACCGCCGGCTGCTGCGCATCGAGGAACGCCTCGACATGCGCCGCGTCGAGCTCACGCACGACGTGCTCTGCAGCGTCGTCGGCGCGAGCCGCGACCTGCGTCACGAGCGCGAGGCGCGCGACGAGGCGGAGCGGCGGCTCGAGGCGCAGCGCGAACGCGAGGCGGCCACGCGCAAGGCCCTGGTGCGTGCGCGGATGGTCGCGGCCGTGTGCGCGGTGCTGGCGCTCGTCGCGGTCGTGAGCGCGGTGTTCGGCTTCATCGCGACCCAGCGCGCCCGCAAGGCCGACGTCCAGGCCCAGCAGGCCCGGAACGACGCCGAGAAGCTGGTCGGGTTCCTGATCGAGGACTTCTACGCGGAACTCGAGCCCACCGGCAGGCAGGAGACGATCGTCAAGCTGGCCGACCAGGCCGTGAAGTACTTCGACAGCCTGCCGCCGGACCTCGTCACGCCGCAGACCGAGGTCTACCGCGGGATGGCCTTGCTGCGCGGCGGTGGCGCGCGGCTCGCCGGCGACGACATCCCGGGCGGGCAGAAGAGCATCGAGCAGGCCCGCGCGATCTTCCAGCGGCTGTGGGACGGTGGCGACCACGGCGTGTCGGTCGCCCACGGCCTCGCGCTGTCGATGTTCATACCGTATGCCTCCTGGGGTGTCAGCGGCGGTCCGTCGTCCAAGCCCGACGACCTGCCGCGGGCGAAGGCGTTGCTCGAGCCGTTCCTGAAACAGCCCGGCACGTCGGCCGAGGTGAAGATCACCTATGCCGACGTCCTGAACCACCTGAGCCACGTCCAGGACCCGATCGAGAACGGCATCGTTATGTGCGACGAGGCCCGCGCGCTGCTCGAGTCGATCGGCGCCCTCGACCTCACCAACCTGACGGCGACTTCCGTCTATGCGGACACGGCCGATTCCGAGGCGCGACACGCGATGAGGATCGGCCGGCTGGCCGATGCCGACCGGCTCGAGCGCCAGGTGTACGAGCTGGCCGAGCAGGTGCTCGCGAAGCGGCCGGGCGACCTGCGCTCGATGAAGAACCGCGCGCTCGCGGCCGACCTGCTCAGCGACATCGCGATGCAGCAGCACGATCGGGACGCCGCACTGCGCTACGCGGAACGCGAGGCGCAGGCCGGCGAGGACGTCGTGCGCTACGACCCGGCCGACCTGGGCACCTGGCAGTACTGGGTCATGGGACGACGCAAGGTGTCGCTGCGCCTCTTCGAGCGCGGCGAGATCGAGAAGGCGATCGTCGAAGCGCAGGGAACGGTGGACCTCGCCAAGGATCCGCGGCTGCCTTCGTCGCTGATGCCACAGCTCGAGGACGGCCTGTACGGGTACGCAAACACGCTGGCCAGCCTCGGCCGCCGCGCCGAAGCCGAGGCGGTGTTCCAGTTGCTGCTGAAGGCGAGCCAGGAAAGCGCGGTGCAGCTCGGCGAATCGAACCCGATCCGGCGCCTGGGGCTTGCGCGCGTGCCGATCGCCCGGGCGCGATTCGAACTGGCCCTCGGCGACACCTCGCAGGCGTATGCACGGGCGGTGGCGGCCACGGCCGCCGTCGAGGCGATGGACGTCGGCGCGTCGGGTTTCGCGCCGCGACTGAAGGCGAACATGGCCCAGCTCGGGTCGGGCCTCGTCAGCGAGGCGGCCTGGCGACTCGGGCGGTGTGACGACGCGGAGCGCGCCGCCCGGCGGCGACTCGACCTGCCGAAGAATCCGTTCATGAATCCGCTGGACGACCAGTCCGAGCGCCAGACCCAGCTTGCGCTGGCGCTTGCGTGCCAGGGCCGCGGGGCCGAGGCTCGGCAGGTGCTTGCACCGGCGCTCGCCTATTACGCGACCGAGTCCAAGGCCGGCGCGAACGACACGTTCTTCAATGCCGATCATGCGTCGGCCCTGCTCGCCGAGGCGATGAGCCAGTCGTCCGACGCCGCGGGCCGGGCGCAGGCGTTGCGTTCCCTGGCCGCCGCCGAGGCCGCGCTGAACCGCAGCACCGCCGAGGCCCGGCAGCTGAGCAACTACCGGTACCTCGCGAGCCGGATCGCGGAGGCCAGGGCCGCCGCCGGCAACTGAGGCCGGACGAGCAGGGTACCGAAGGAGCGCGAGATGCACGGCCTGATGCAGGACCACCCACTGCTGATCTCGTCGCTGATCCGGCACGCGGCGACGAACCACCCGCGTCGCGAGGTGGTCTCCCGGCTCGGTGACGGCAGCCTGCACCGCACCGACTACGCGACGGTCGAGCGACGCGCCCGGCGCCTGGCGCGCTCGCTCGAGATGCGCGGCATCCGATCCGGCGACCGCGTCGCGACGCTGGCCTGGAACACGTTCCGTCACCTCGAGTGCTTCTACGGGGTCTCCGGGCTCGGCGCCGTGCTGCACACGGTGAACCCGCGGCTCTTCCACGACCAGATCGCCTACATCGTCCGGCACGCCGAGGACCGGGTCGTGATCTTCGACGCCGACCTGCTGCCGCTCGCCGAATCGATCGCGCCGGACGTGCCCTGCGTCGAGCGCTGGATCGTGATGGCCGCGCCGGACGCGGTGCCGCCGTCGCGGCTGCCGCTCGAGTCCTACGAGGCGTGGATCGACGGCGCCGACGACGACTACGCCTGGCCGGACCTCGACGAGCGCGCCGCCTCGTCGCTCTGCTACACCTCGGGCACGACCGGCAACCCGAAGGGCGTGCTCTACAGCCACCGCTCGACGCTGATCCACGCGCTGAGCGCCTCGCAGGCCGACTGCTTCGCGCTCTCCTGCCTGGACAGCGTGATGCCGATCGCGCCGATGTTCCACGCGAACTCGTGGTCGCTGCCCTACGCCTGCCCGATGATCGGCGCGAAGATGGTGCTGCCGGGCCGGCACATGGACGCGACGAGCCTCTACGAACTGCTCGCGGGCGAGGGCGTCACGTTCGCGGTCGGCGTCCCGACGATCTGGACGATGCTGCTCGGCTGGATGGGCGAGCGCGGCGTCACGCTGCCAGCGCTCGCGCGCTGCCTCGTCGCCGGCACCGCGCTGCCGCCCGCCGTCCAGCAGGCGCTCAAGGACCGGCACGGCGTCACGGCGATCCACGCCTGGGGCATGACCGAGACGAGCCCGATCGGCACCGTCGCGACGCCGACGCCCGAGGTGCTCGCGATGCCCGAGGCGGCGCGCGTCGAGGAACTGCTGAAACAGGGTCGCGTGCCCTACGGCGCCGAGATCGAGGTGCGCGATGCCGCGGGCAACGTGGCGCCGCGCGACGGCACGACGTTCGGCCCGCTGTGGATCCGCGGACCGTGGGTCGCGTCGGGCTACTTCAAGGGCGAGGGCGGCGCGGTGCTCGACGCGAACGGCTGGTTCCCGACCGGCGACGTCGCGACCTGGGACGATTGCGGGTTCATGAAGATCACCGACCGCACGAAGGACGTGATCAAGTCGGGCGGCGAGTGGATCAGCTCCATCGACGTCGAGAACGCCGCGATGTCGCACCCGAAGGTGGCGCTGGCCGCGGCCGTCGCGGCCTACCACCCGAAGTGGGACGAGCGGCCGGTGCTGGTCGTCGTGCCGCGCGAGGGCGAACGGCCGACGCGCGAGGAGATCCTCGAGTTCCTCGCGCCGCGGATGGCGAAGTGGTGGCTGCCCGACGACGTGGTGGTCGTCGCCGAGATGCCGCTCACGGCCACGGGCAAGATCCTGAAGGCGAAGCTGCGCGAGCAGTACTGGCATCACCTGGCCTGAGCCGGGTCCTTGACCATTCTTGACGGTCGCCGGGCGAGTCGCCTGTCACGATCGCGCCCCATGAAGAACACGATGCGCAACGCCGCGATCCTCGCGACCGCGCTGCTGCTCGCTGCCTGCGGCGGTGGCGGTGGCGGCGGCGGCAGCGACGGCAGCGGCTCCTCGAGCACCTATCCCAGGCTCCGGCTCGCGAACGCGACCGCCGGCAGCAGCCTGGTGCTGAACGCGGCGGGGCTCACGGACACCGACGTGACGTTCACCTCCGGCACCGTCGCCGCGGGCGCCGCGAGCGCCTACCAGCAGAAGAAGACGCAGAGCTACACCGTCGGGGTCTCGGCCACCGACGGCTCGCTGATCGGCTCGACGCAGACGCTGGCGATGTCGGCGGACACCGACTACACGCTGCTCGCGTACGCGCGCGCCGGCTCCGTCTCGACGTACACGCTCTACGACGACGCCACGACGCCGGCGTCGGGCTTCTCGACGCTCGCGATCGCGAACGCCGCGGGCGACGCCGGCACGCTCGACGTGTACCTCGTGTCGCCGGGCGGCGCGCTGAACGGCCTGTCGCCGGCGTACTCGACGCTCTACGGCAAGACGACCTCCAGCGGCAAGACGCTGACCGCCGGCACCTACGACATCGTCGTGACCGCGAGCGGCAAGCCGGCCGACGTGCGACTGACCGTGCCGTCGGTCGCGCTGGCGAGCGGCGAGGCGTCGACGCTCGCGCTCACGAGCACGCCGGGCGGCGGTCTCGTCGATGGTGCGCTGGTCCGCCAGGGCGGGACGATCTCGACGTACCCGACGACGAAGGCGCGCGTGCGCCTGGTCGGCGCGTTCCCGGCCGGACCGTCCAGCAACTCGATCGTCCGGGCGACGATCGGCTCGACCGCGCTGCCCGCGGTGACCGCGCCGTCGGTCGGCGTCTACACGCTCGTGACGGCCAACACCTCGAGCTGGTCCGTCACGGTGGACGGCGTCGCGGTGGCCGACCTCCCGGCCGCCGAGTTCGAATACGGCGGCGACTACACGGTGCTCGCCTACGGCGACCCGGCGTCGCCACGAGTCGCCGTGTTCACGGACAGCAACCTGCCGTCGACGAGCGGGGCGGCCTACCTCCGGACGGTGAACGCGGCCGTGAGCGGCGGCGGCCTCACGCTGACCGACGACTACGTCCCGATCAACGTCGACGTGCAGTACGGCACGGCTTCCACGTACTCCCCGGCGACCGCCTCGACCAGCTCGGTCGTCGAGGTGAGTTCACCCGTGGCCGCGTTCCCGACCTACACGGTCAGCGACTTCAACATCGCATCGAGCGGCGTCTACACGGTGTTCGTGCTCGGCTCGACGTCGGCGCCGGTGGTGTCGTTCGCCCGGGACCGCTGAACGTGGGCGCGGGCGCACCTCCCGCCGCTGCGTCACGTGACGCACCCGGGCGGGTGTATAAAGCAGCACGCGCGACGCCCGCGGCCAGGACCATGAGCGACCCCCGACCCCACGTGCTGATCGTCGACGACGACGCCGAACTGCGCAGCATGCTCGGCGAGTACCTCGCGAACGAGCAGATCGAGGTGGACACGGCGCCGGACGGTGCCACCGCGCTCCGGATGCTCGAGCGCCAGCGACCGGACCTGCTGCTGCTCGACGTGACGATGCCGGGCATGAACGGCTTCGAGCTGCTGCGACGCGTGCGCGATCGCTGGCCCGTGCCCGTGCTGATGCTGACGGCACGCGACGACGTCGTGGACCGCGTGCTCGGCCTCGAACTCGGCGCGGACGACTACCTGACGAAGCCGTTCAACGGGCGCGAACTGCTGGCGCGGATCCACGCGGTGCTCCGCCGCGCGCAGGGCGCGATGGCCGGCACGGCGGCGGAGACGATCGGCCTCGGCCGGCTCGCGCTCGACACGGGGATGCACCAGGCCCGCGTCGACGGGACGGCCGTCCCGCTCACGGACGCGGAGTACCGGGTGCTCGAGGTGCTGGTGCGCAACGCCGGTCGCGTGGTCTCGCGCGCCGAACTCACGCAGAAGGCGCTGGGACGCCGTCACCTCGGGCTCGACCGCAGCGTCGATACGCACGTGAGCAACCTGCGCCGGAAGCTCGGGACGGCGGTCGAGCAGTCGACGCCGATCATGGGCGTGCGCGGCGCGGGCTACATGATCGGCCAGCCGGCGTCGGACGAACCCGGGCACTGACCCGTGGGCAACCTGTTCACGCGCTCGTTCCTGTTCTTCTGGGCGACGATCCTGATGTCGGCCGCGCTCGCCGCGGCGATCGTGCGCCTCAATTTCCTGGCCGACGCCGCCGAGCCGCGCCGGCTCGGGCACGAGGCCCAGGCCGTGCTCGACGCGGGCGGGCGGGCGGCACTCGAGCGCTGGATGGAGCGGCGGCCGGCGCAACTCGAGGGCACGGGCACCCGCGTATTCGTGCTCGACGCGAGCGGGCGCGACCTGCTCGGCCGCCCGGCCCCGGGGTTCCATCACGGATTCGGCGAGCGCGACCGGCCCCCGTTGCCCCCGCGCGGCGATCGCGGCGCACCGGGCGGCGAACCGCGACCGCCGCCCGATGGCATCGGTCCGCCGCCATCCGGGTTCGGTCCGATTGCACCGCCGCAGCCGGCCGCGGGCTTCGACGGTCGCGAGCCGCCCGGCCCGCCGTTGGGCGACGCCCGCGCACCGGGCGGCGCGTGGCCCCCGGACGTGCCGTTGTTCCCGCGGCTGCAGGGGCGTGACGGTGCGCGCTACGTGCTCGTGCTCGATCCGCTCCCGGCGCACGGGCCGTTCACGCCGCCGTTCTCCACGGCCACCATCCTCGCGCTGCTCGCGATCGCGGTGCTGGTGAGCGGGCTCGTCTCCTACGCATTCGCCCGCTCGATCAGTCGCCCGCTCGAGCGGCTGCGGGACGCCGCACGCCGTTACGCGAACGGCGACCTCGCGGCGCGCGCCGACGCCCGCGACGCCGCGCGCAACGACGAGATCGGCGGGCTCGCGCGCGAGTTCGATTCGATGACCGCCCGACTCGAGGCGCTGATCGAGGCCCGCAAGCAGCTGCTCCGCGACATGTCGCACGAGCTGCGTTCGCCGCTCGCACGGCTCCAGATGGCCGTCGGCATCGCGCGCCAGCCCGGTTCGGACGCCGCGCTGCAGCTCGATCGGATCGAGCGCGAGAGCGGGCGGCTCGAGTCGCTGATCTCCCGGATCCTCGAGTTCGCCCGCCTCGAGCGGGACCCGGCCACGCTGGCCCGCGGGGAGGTCGACCTGGCGGAACTCGTGCGGCGGGTCGTCCACGACGCGGAGTTCGAATTCCAGGCGCCGGCGGCCCGGATCACGCTCGAGATCGCGGCCGAGGCCCAGGGTGGATGGGCACGCATCCCGCACGCCGACGCGGCCGTGCTGCACACGGCCGTCGACAACGTCGTCCGCAACGCGCTGCTGCACGGCGGCGACGGCGCGATCGAGGTCGCGGTCTCGGCGACGCGCGAGGACGTCGCCGTCACGGTCCGCGACCACGGGCCCGGCGTCCCGCCACGCGACCTCGAGCGGATCTTCGAGCCCTTCTACCGGGTGGCGACCGACGCACCGCGCCCGGAGGGATACGGCGTCGGGCTCGCGCTGGCGCAGCGGGCCGCCGCACTGCACGGCGGCCGCATCGTCGCCGAGAACGCCGACGGCGGCGGCCTGCGCGTGCGGATCGTGCTGCCTCGCCCGCGATCCGCCCGGCCCTGAAGGGGCGCCGGCGCGTGCCGCCCGCTCACTCGTGCCGCAGCGCCTCGATCGGGTTCAGGCTGGCCGCACGCCGCGCAGGAAAGTAGCCGAACATCACGCCGATCGCCGTCGCGAAGCCGAACGACAGCAGGTTGATCCCTGGGCTGAAGAGGTAGGGCACGCCCATCAGCTTCGCGAGGCCGATCGAGGAGACCGTCGCGAGCACGATGCCGGCGATGCCGCCGAGCCCCGCCAGCACGACCGCCTCGACGAGGAACTGCAGCAGCACCTCGCGCTCGAGCGCGCCGATCGCGAGCCGAGTGCCGATCTCGCGCGTCCGCTCGGTGACGGACACCAGCATGATGTTCATGATCCCGATGCCGCCGACCAGCAGGCTCACGGCCGCCACGGCGGCCAGCAGCCCGGTCAGTATCTTCGTCGTGCTGGTGAGCGTCTGGGCGATCTGGCGCGTGTCCATCACCCGGAAGTCGTCGTCCTCGTCGTCGGCGATCTTGCGGCGTTCGCGCATCAGCTCGGTCACCTGTTCCTTGACCGCGTCGAGCGAACTGCCCGGGGCCGCGGCGACCATCAGCCGGCCGACGTCCTGGCTGCCCGTGATCCGGCGCTGCACGGTGCGCAGCGGCATCACGATCACGTCGTCCTGGTCCGAGCCCATCGCGGACTGGCCCTTGGACCTGAGCAGCCCCACGACCTCACAGGCGAACTGCCGGACCCGGATCTCCTCGCCGACCGGCTCCCGCGTGCCGAACAGCTTCTCGCGGACGGTCTGGCCGATCACGCAGGCGGCGCGCCCGGCACGCTCCTCGGCGTCGGTGAACGTGCGTCCCGAGGCGATCTCCCAGTTGCCGGCCTCGAAGTAATCCCCGGTGGTGCCCGTGACCACCGTCGACCAGTTGTTCGACTGGTAGACCGCCGTGGCCGACGCGCTCACGACCGGTGCGACGAGCCGGGCGGCCGACACCTGCGAGTGCACCGCGTCCGCATCGGAGACCTTGAACCGCGGCGCGTTGTCGCCGCCGGGCCCGAAGCGCTGGCCCGGGATCACGATCAGCAGGTTGCTGCCCATCGAAGAGATCTGGTCGGTGACCGAGCGCGTGGCGCCGTTGCCGAGCGTCACCATCGTGATCACGGCGGCGACGCCGATCACGATGCCGAGCACGGTCAGGAACGACCGGAGCAGGTTGCGCCGTATCGCACGCAGCGCGAGCAGCACGGTGTTCCACAGCATCAGTGCGTCCCCGCGTTCGGCCGGTCGCTCTCGATCCGGCCGTCCAGGAAGCGCACGACGCGCCGAGCGTAGCCGGCGACGTCGGCTTCGTGCGTGACCATCAGCACCGTGATGCCCTGCTCGGTGTTGAGCCGGGTGATCAGGTCCATGATCTCGGCGCTGGTCTTCGAGTCCAGGTTGCCGGTCGGCTCGTCGGCGAGCAGCACGGCCGGTCGCGTGACGATCGCGCGCGCGATCGCGACGCGCTGCTGCTGTCCGCCGGAGAGTTCCGCCGGCGTGTGGCCCTCGCGCCCGGTCAGCCCGACCTGCTCGAGCGCGGCGCGGGCCGCGGCGTGTCGGCGCGCCGCCGGCTCGCCCCGGTAGACGAGCGGCAACTCGACGTTCTCGAGCGCCGTCGTGCGCGGCAGCAGGTTGAAGCCCTGGAACACGAAGCCGAGGTAGTGACGGCGAAGCAGCGCGCGCTGCTCGCGCGTGAGGCCCTCGACCGCGACGCCCTCGAACTCGTAGCGGCCGGACGTCGGCACGTCGAGGCAGCCGAGGATGTTCATCGCGGTGGATTTCCCGGATCCGCTCGGGCCCATGATCGCGACGAATTCGCCGCGGGCGACCTCGAGGTCGACGCCCTTGAGCGCCTGGACCGCCGCATCGCCGTGGCCGTAGGTGCGTTCGACGCCCCGCAGCCGGATGATCGCGCCCTCGCTCATGGCTGCCGGGCGGCGGCCTCCGTGACGACCTCGGTCCCGGCCTTCAGGTCGCCGCCGGTGATCTCGGTGAGCTTGCCGTCGCTGGCGCCGGTCTCGACGTCCACGCGCACCGGGCTGCCGTCCTTGATCACCCAGACGTGCGGGCGATCGCCACGGTTCACCGGCGCGCGCCGCTCCGGCTGCGGTGGCCGGGGCATCAGCAGGCCCGCGACGCCGCGCGATTTCGGCGCATCCGACTGTGCGCTCGGCGGGTTGAACCGGAGGGCCGCGTTCGGCACCAGCAGCACGCCGTTGCGGTGGAGCACCGTGATCTCGGCGGTGCCGGTCATCCCGGGACGCAGGCTCAGGTCGGCGTTGTCCACCGAGAGCACGGTCAGGTAGGAGATGACGCCGTCCGTCTCCTTCGACCCGTAGCTCACGCGCGTGATCACGGCCTCGTACTGGCGGCCCGGCCACGCGTCCACCGTGAAGCGGGCGCGCTGGCCCTCGCGCACGCGGCCGACGTCGGCCTCGTCCACGTCCACCTGCAGTTCCATGTGCCGCAGGTCCTCGGCGAGCTTGAACAGCACCGGCGCCTGGAACGTCGCGGCGACCGTCTGGCCGGGCTCGACGTCGCGCTTCAGCACGATGCCGTCGATCGGCGAGCGGATGCTGGCCTTGCGCAGGTTGGTCTCGTCGGAGCGCAGGTTGGCGCGCGCCTGGGCCACGTTCGCGCGCGCGCTGATCGCGCTCGCCTCGGCCCGCTTCAGGTTCGCCTCGGCGCCGTCCATTTCGCTGCGCGACGGCACCTTGCCGTCCGACAGCCGCGAGACTTCCTTGTACCGCTCGTACGTCGCGCGGTTCTCCGCGACCGTGGCGTCGGCCTGCGCGACCTGCGCCTCGGCCGCGGCCAGCGTGGCGCGCGACTTCTCGATCGCGTCGCGGAGCTTGGCGACGTCGAGTTCGGCGAGCAGTTCGCCGCGCTTCACGCGGTCGTTGTCGTCCACGTAGACCTTCTCGACGATGCCGGACAGTTCACTGCCGACCTCGACCTCGTTCGTCGGCTGCAGGTTGCCGGTGGCCGAGACACGGACGACGAGGTCACCGCGCGTCGCGGCCTCGGTCTGGTAGCCGGTCGCGTGCCCGCTGCCGCCGCGCACGAGCAGCCAGCCGGCGGCGAGCGCGGCGACGACCGCGGCCGCGATCCACCGTCCGCGGTTCGACGGCGCGGAGTTGCGGCGGGCGAGCAGGTCCTTCAGCGATTCGCCGCGGGATTCCGCGGAGGGGATTTCGTTCATGGCTGCGCGTCGCCTTTCGTTTCGGTGTCCGCACCGGGCGACCAGCCGCCGCCCAGCGATTTGTAGAGGCGCACCAGGGCCAGCACGCCGTCCGCGCGGTTCTGCGCGAGCGTTTCCTCGACCGTGAGCACCGTCCGGTCGGTATCTAGCACCGTCTGGAAGTCGATCAGGCCGGCCGTGTAGCGCTCCCGGGCGAGCGTGTCGGCGATGCGCGCCGACTCCACCGCCGTCACCAGCGACCGGTCGCGGGTCTGGTTGTTCGAAAGCGCGACCAGCGCGTTCTCGACTTCCTCGAGCGCGGTCAGCACCGTCCGACGGTACTGGGCGAGCGCCTGGTCGCGCACGGCGTCCTGCGCTTCGACCTGTGCACGCAGCTTGCCCGCCTCGAACAGCGGCGCCGTGATGCCGCCGAACAGCGACCACACGCCCGCGTCGCCGCTCGTGAGGTTGCCGAGCGTGAGCGACTCGAGGCCGAGCGAGCCCGACAGGTTGAACGAAGGGTAGAGCGCCGCCTCGGCCTCGCCGACCCGGGCGGTCTGCGCGGCGAGCGTGCGTTCGGCCGCGCGCACGTCCGGGCGCTGCCGTAGCGTGTCGGCCGGGATGCCCACCGCGAGTCGCGCGGGGACCGTGAGCGTCGGCGCAGGGGCCTCGAGGCGCGCGTGCAGCGATCCGGGCGGCAGCGCGAGCAGCGAGTCGAGCCGGTGTTCCGATGCGGCGAGCGCCGTCTCGAGCGCGGGGACCTGGGCGCGCGTGCGCTCGAGGTTCGTCCGCGCCTGCTCGACGTCCTGCACGCTCGCGAGCCCGGCCTGCGCGCGCCACTCGGTCAGTTGCAGCGTCTCGGCCTGGCTTTCGGCGTTGTCGCGGGCGATCCGGATCAGTGCCTGTTGCAGCCGGACGTCCACGTAGCTGCTCGCGACCTCGGCCGCGAGTGAGACCTGGGTGGCCGCGAGCTCGGCGGCGCTGGCCTGGACCTCGGCGGTCGCGGCCTCGACGCCGCGGCGGGTGCCGCCGAACACGTCGATCTCCCAGCTCGCATCGAGCCCGGCGTCGTACGCATCGGCGGTGACGTTGCGGCCGGAGGCCTGGACGCTCGCGTTGGCGCGACGCCCGCCGGCACTCGCACCGAGCGACGGGTACAGGCCCGACGCGGCGATCACGCGCTGTGCACGCACCTCGCGCAGCCGCGCCTGGGCGATCGCGACGTCGGGATTGGCCTCGAGCGCGGAGCCGATCAGGTCGGTGAGCAGCGGATCGGCCAGTGACGTCCACCAGGTGGCGAGGCCGGCGGCGGGCGCGGCCGCGATGGCGGGCGACCCCTGCGGGTCGGTGCCGGTCCAGGCCGCCGGGGCGTGGTCGTCGGGCGGGCGGTAGTCCGGGCCCACGGCGCAGCCCGCGAGCATGAGCACTGCCGCGACGCCGGTCCCCAATGCCCGCAGGCCGGCGGTCCGGCCTGCGGGGGGGCGGTCAAGGTCCCGCCCCGTCGACCACGCGGGGGGCACGCGCAACAGCTCTCGGGAGTCGGGGGAGTGGCTATTGATCGGTCGACGGGGGCGGGGATCCGGGGGGCGGCCCATGGGGTCGTGCGGCCTGCATGAGCTTCTTGAATTCGTTGACCTGTTCGACCGTGAGCACGGTCGCGAGTTCCGCGTCCGCCTGCTCCATCGAGGCCTGCACGGCGGCCTGGATGCGCGCGTGCGCGGCGTCCATGATCCGCTTCACCTCGGCTGTCTGCGTGGCGTCGAGGCCCATCTGGGCGGCGATCTTCTCGATCGGCGGCCCGGGGGGTCCCTGCGGTGCGGCGAGGGCGGTGGTGCCGGCGAGCAGCAGTGCGGCGGTGGCGATCAGTCGTTTCATGGCGGGGTCCTCGTGTTCGAGTGGGGCCAGATTACGCCGCCCGCGCGTCGCCGTCGGACAGGAAGTGACAAGAACTGCGACCCGGCGGCCCGTCGCTTCCTCGCGATTGCTGACAGTCCTTGACGGACCCGCTGCCTAGCATGGGTGACCCCCTCATGGAGTCGCCCGATGCACCCGATCCACCGCCTGTTCCCGTGCGCCGCCGTGGCGCTGCTGCTCTCGGGATGCGAAGTCGCCGGCACGTCCGGCAATGCGTCGGTCCGCGTCGTCAATGCGAGCATGGACTACGCGTCGGTCGACCTCTACCTCGACGACAAGCGCAGGCTCACGGCCGTGGGCTACGAGTCCGGCAGCGACTACCTGAAGGTCGACGCGGACTCGTACGACGTCGAGTTCCGTCGCGCGGACGCGAGCGGCGCGCTCGAGGCGTACACGAAGGACCTCTCGGACGGCGACCGGCTGACCTGGCTCGTGCTCGGCGCGAGCGGCTCGTTCGAGGTCCTCGCACTCGGCGAGACGCAGGCGTCGCCCGACAAGGGCGAGTCGCTCGTGCGCCTCGTGAACGGCGCGCCGGACGCCGGCGCCGTCGACGTCTACCTGACCGACGCGACGACCGGCCTTGCCGACGTATCGCCAACCTGGTCGGACGTCGCGATCGACGCGCTCGCGTCCGAAGGGCTCGTCAAGCTCGACGCGGGCACCTACCGGCTGCGCGTGACCGCAGCCGGCAGTACGACCGACGTGCGCCTCGACCGCACGGGCGTCGTGCTCGCGGGCAAGGGCGTCTACACGATCGTCGTCTGCGGCACCACGGGCGGCGTGCTCACCGACGCGATGCTCGTGCAACAGGACGGCGCCGTCTCGCTGTTGCCCACGACGCAGGCGCGTGTGCGCGCCGTCGTCGGACTCGACGATGCCTCGACCGCGAGCGTGAGCGTCGGCGGCACGCCGCTCGTCGCCAGCGCGACCGTGCCGGTGCTCGGGGCCTACCGCCTGGTCGACGCGGGCACGCCGGCCGTGTCGCTGTCCGTGGACGGGGCCGGCGTCGCGGTGGGCAGCGTCGAACTCGTGGCCGGGTCCGACTACACGTTGCTCTACACGGGCACGCCGGCGGCCGTCACGCAGTCGGCCATCGCCGACGTGAACCGCCTGCCGGCGGCCGGGACGTTCAAGGTGAGGCTCATCAACGCGATGAGTGCGCTCGGCGAGCCGCTCTCGATGAGCGTGGACTTCCTGCCCGCGGTCGACGACGTGCCGCTCGGCTCGGTGGCGCTCTCGGACGCGATCGACGCGGTGGACGGCGGCCGGCTCGATGTCACGCGCGTGTCGACCTCGTCACTGCTGTACTCGCTGACGTCGCTGTCGCTCGAGGGCCAGGCCGTCTACACCCAGGTGATGTTCGGCACGGCTGACGCGCCGACCGGCGCGCTGCGCAAGGATCGCTGAGGCAGGAGGGGGCATTCTCGATGGCCAGCTGGCGTCGGTCGTTCCTCATGAGCGGCGGGCCGGAAATCGAGAATGTCCCCTCAGGGCGGCGGTGACGGCGCGCCCGGCGTGACCGGTGTCGCCTCGATCTCGGCCTCTGCGAGCTTGGCCCGCGTGGTCTCGAGTTCCTGGACGGTCGAGATCGGGCCGATGCGCACGCGGAACCAGGTCTCGTCCTGCAGCGCGTAGCGCTGGATCTTCGAATCGACGCCGTACTGCGCGAGCCGCGCCTGCAGCTTTTCCGCCTCGGCCACCTGCTTGAACGCGCCCGCCTGCAGCACGATGTCTCCGGTGGGCAGCACCGAGGCGCCGGCGTCCTTCCGGCCGCGGTCCGCGACCGGCACCTCGACTTCCTGGCGCGGCAGGTCGTCGTAGAACGTCAGGTCCTGAGCGTTGTCCGGCACGACGGGTGCCTCTTCGCTCGCTTGCGCGGAGGCCGGGGCCGGCTCGGCGGCGGCGGTCGGCTGGGCCGGCGGCTGGTCCCGGTAGTGCATGAAGACGCCGAGCGCGACCGTGAGGCCGAGCGCGAGTCCGCCGCCGAAGCCGACCCACGCATTCACCGGCTGCCCGCCGGGCGTGTAGCGCTTGACGTGCTTGTAGTCGCGGCTGAGCGTGCGGGGCTGCGTCACGTCACATCGCCTCGGGCGAGGACACGCCGAGCAGGCCGAGCCCGTTGCGGATCACCTGCCGGAGTCCCGTGACGAGCACGAGCCGCGCGTCGCGCAGCGCCGCGTCGTCGACGAGGAACTGGTGCGCGTTGTAGTACGTGTGGAAGTCGTTCGCGAGCTCGCGCAGGTAGTGCACGAGCGCGTGCGGGGCGCGCAGCTGCGCCGCCTGCTCGATCACCTCCGGGTACCGGCTGATCGAGGCGAGCAGCGCCTGCTCGTGGGGCTCGACGAGTCGCGCGAGCGACGCGCGCCCGAGCAGGGCGTCGTGCACGAGGCCCTTCTCGCGCAGCTGGCGGAATACGCTGCAGACGCGCGCATGCGCGTACTGGATGTAGTAGACCGGGTTCTCGTTCGAGCGCGAGGTGGCGAGCTGCAGGTCGAAATCGAGGTGCTGGTCGTTGCTGCGCAGCACGTAGAAGAGCCGCGCGGCGTCGTTGCCGACCTCGCGGCGCAGCTCCCGCAGCGTGACGAACTCGCCCGAGCGCGTGGACATCTGCACCTTCTCGCCGCCGCGGTACAGCGTGACGAACTGCATCAGCCGGACCTCGAGGCGCTCGGACGGCTGGCCCATCGCGACGAGGCCTGCGCGCACGCGCGCGATGTAGCCGTGGTGGTCCGAGCCCAGCACGTCGATCAGGTGCTCGAAGCCGCGCTCGCACTTGTTCAGGTGGTAGGCGATGTCCGACGCAAAATAGGTCTTCGCGCCGTTCTCGCGCACGACGACGCGGTCCTTCTCGTCGCCGAAATCGGTCGCGCGGAACCACTCGGCGCCGTCCTTCGAGTAGACGACGCCGTTCTTCCTGAGCAGTTCGAGCGCGTGGTCGATCGCGCCGTCGTCGGTGAGGCTGCGTTCGGAGAACCAGCGGTCGTAGCGGACGCCGAACTCCTCGAGGTCCTGCCGGATGTCGGCCAGGATGTCGGCGAGCGCGAGGTCGAACGCGAGCCGGAAGCCGTCGGCGCCGAGCAGCGACTTCGCGCGCGCGATCACGGCGTCGATGTAGGCGTCCTTGTCGCCCGCGGGCGCATCGGGCGGGAGGTCGCGGAACACGTCGGCCGCCGGGCGCACCAGCGTGCGACCCGCCTTCTCCACCAGCTTGTCGGCGATCGGGTGCAGGTAGTCGCCACGGTAGCCGTTCGACGGGAAGGGGAACTGCTCGCCGAAGCACTCGAGGTAACGCAGCCACACGCTGGCCGCGAGGATGTCCATCTGCCGGCCCGCGTCATTGATGTAGTACTCGCGGTGCACCGACCAGCCCGCCGCGGCGAGCAGGTTCGCGAGCGTGGCGCCGAACGCCGCGTGGCGTCCGTGGCCGACGTGCAGCGGCCCGGTCGGGTTGGCCGACACGAACTCCACCATCACGCGCCGTCCCGCGCCGGCGTCGCTCCGGCCGTAGGCCTCGCCCTGGTCGAGCACGCGCTCGAGTTCGCGCGCATAGGCCGCCGGAGACAGGTGGAAGTTGATGAACCCGGGGCCGGCGATCTCGACCTTCGAAACCAGTTCGTTCGCGGGCAGCGCGGCGACGATTGCCTCGGCGAGTTCGCGCGGCTTGCGCTTCGCGACGCGCGCGAGCTGCATCGCGGCGTTGGTGGCGAAGTCGCCGTGGGTCGGGTCGCGGGTGCGTTCGACGGTCGGCGCGGGCGCGGACGCGTCGGCACCCCGGAGGTCGGCGGGCAACGCGGCGAGCGCGTCCCGCACCAGGGTTTCGATCAGGTATTTCAAGGCTTTAGCCCGGTCAACGTGGCCGGCGAGGGCGGTCAGTCTAGGGAATTCCGGGGCGTGATGCGAGTCCAATTCGAGGAGTCGTGGGGCCGTGAAATCAGCGGGTTTGCTGTTTTTCCTGGAAGCCGTGCCGGGACAGGAACCGGCCCCACCGCGGGTCGGCGTGCAGCGGCTCGAGCAGCGGGTCGACCGCCAGGTAGGTGAGGCCGGCGTCGTGCGTTGCGGCGGCCCGGTCGAGCCACTGGAATGCCGCGTCCGGTTCGCCGCGGTGGGCGTGGATCTGCGCGAGCTGGTAGGCCGCCGCGCCGGACGTGTCGAGCGTCTTCAGGCGCTCGAGCGCTTCGTCGGACGCCGCGCGTCGCCCGAGACTCTGCAGCGCGAGTGCCAGCCCGGTGAGCCGCCAGAATTCGCTCTCCTCCCGCTTCATCTCATCGAGTGCCGCGTCGAGGCGGCCCCGGGCGAGGAGGACCCTGCCCAGGTAATAGTGGCCGCTCATCCAGCCGGGGCTGAGTGCGAGGACCTTGCGGCGGGCCGCTTCGGCTTCGTCGAGGCGCCCGGCGTAGTAGCACGCGTTGCCGAAGACCGCGTGGGCGAGTGCGCTCATCGGGTCCGCGCGCAGCGCCTGCAGGCTGTGCCGAAGACCGTCGTCCAGGCGCCCGATGCGCACCGAAGCATTCGCCAGACGGGTCAGGATGCGAGGATTGTGTGGCTCGAGCTGCCGTGCCCGCTCGAGTCGCGCCAGTCCACCGTCGCGATCGACGCCCTCGACGACGTCGAGGTAACCGAGCAACGACAGCGGCTCGGCGAGGTCCGGGTCGAGCGCGAGCGCCCGCTCGGAGTTCTCGCGTGCCCGACGCGCGCCGTCCGAGTAATCGACGAGGGAATTGTTCGCCATTCCCCAGTAAGCGATTCCGAGCGCCGCCCAGGCCGGCGCAAATCGCGGATCGGTCGCCAGCGCGGCCTCGAAGCTCGACACCGCCTGCGCATATCCGTCTTGCGAGGCGAGGTCGAGCGCCTGGCGCCCCCGGAGGTATGTCGCGTAAGCCTCCGTCTCGGTGGGCCACGACCGCGGCGTCGCGCCGCCGAGCAGCGTCACCTCGAGTTCCGACGCGACGGCAGCCGCGATCTCGTCCTGCACGACGAAGATGTCTTCGAGGTCCCGGTCGAATGAGCGGGACCACACGTGCGACGCGTCCGCGCCGCGTATGAGCTGCGCCGTGATCCGGACGCGCTTGCCTGAGCGACGGACGCTACCCTCCAGCAGGTGGGTCACGTTGAGTTCGCGCGAGATCGCCTCGGCACCGATCGCGCGGTCCCGGAACGCGAATGACGATGTCCGCGCGACCACGCGCAGCCCGGGCATCCGGGACAGCAGGTTCAGCAGTTCCTCGGACAGGCCGTCGGCGAAGTGCAGGTTCGACGGGTCGTCGCTCATGTTCGCGAACGGCAGCACCGCGATCGAATCCTCGTCCGCGGGAGCGAGCGAGGACGGCACGCGCCCGGATGCGGCCGTCTCGAGGGCCTCACCGTGGTCGTCGGCCGTGTCGGCGTCCCGCTCCCGGCGCAGGCCGTCCGCCGTGAGCTGGTGTGTCCACGACAGGATCAGTGCCAGCGGAAACCCGATCAGCAGCAGCACGAACACGAGGCGCAACGCCCAGCGTGGCACGTCGAGCATGCCGAGCAGCAGGTCCGCGACCTGCAGCAGCAGCCAGGCCGCCGTCAGGTAGATGAGCGCGGTCTGGAGGACCTTGCGGCGCTTCAGTTCGGCGAACACCCGCATGACGGTCGCCATTCCCCCTGGGGCCGGGACCCCGGACGGCAGCGTACGCCCGCCTCGGCCGCCCGGCTAGAAGAGCTCGAGCGGGTCCACGTCGAGGGACCACCGAACCCGCTTCGCCTCGGGCAGCGCCTCGATCGCCGGCAGCCACGCCGAGAACAGGCGCTGCAGTGGCCCGTGCGAGGCGGCGTGCAGCAGCAGCTGGCCGCGGTAGTGGCCGGCCCGGCGTTCCATCGGCGCCGTGGCCGGCCCGAGCACTTCGACCGCCGTGCCCGTGAGCGGCAGCGCGAGCTCGCGCGCGCGGTCGAGGAACGCAAGCGGGACCTCGCGCCGGGCCGCCTCGGCGCGCAGCACCGCGATCCGCGCATACGGCGGCCAGCGTGCGTCCCGGCGCTCGGCGAGCGCGGCCCGGGCGTAAGCCTCGTAGCCGCCCTCGACCAGGCACTGGAGCAGCGGGTGGTCCGGGTATTCCGTCTGCACGAGCACTTCGCCCGGCCGCTCGGCGCGACCGGCACGGCCGGCGACCTGCACGATCGTCTGCGCGAGGCGCTCGCTCGCCCTGAAGTCCGTGCCGAACAAGCCCTGGTCCGCGTTCAACACCACGACCAGCGTGACGTCCGGGAAGTGGTGGCCCTTCGCGAGCATCTGCGTGCCCACGAGCAGCCGGACGTCGCCGCGCGTCACCCGGTCGAGCGCCGCCTCGAGCGCGCCGCGCCGACGCACCGAGTCGCGGTCGATCCGCGCGAGTGGCGTGTCCGGGTAGAGCTGGGCGAGCGTTTCCTCGACGCGCTCGGTGCCCTGGCCGACCGGCTTCACGGGCTCGCCGCAGTCCGGGCAGACCTCCGGCACCGGCCGCTCGGTGCCGCAGTGGTGGCAGTGCAGCCGCTGCTCGCGCCGGTGCACCGTGAGCCGTGCGTCGCAGCGCGGACAGGGGGCGACCCAGCCACACGCCGGGCAGAAGAGCGACGGTGCGTAGCCGCGCCGGTTCAGGTACACGAGCACCTGGCCGCCCGATTCGAGGTGGCGCCCGATCGCGAGCACCGTCGGCGTCGCGATGCCCTGCGTCGACGCGTGGCGGCGCAGGTCGACGAGGTGCAGCCGCGGCTGCGACGCGCCGCCGGTCCGGTCGGGCAGTTCGAGCAGGACCGCGCGGCCCGCCTGTGCCCGCTCGAGGCTCTCGAGCGACGGCGTCGCCGAGCCGAGCACGACCGGGATGCCGAGCCGCTGCGCGCGCGCGAGTGCGAGGTCGCGTGCCGAGTAACGGAATCCTTCCTGCTGCTTGTAGGACGGGTCGTGTTCCTCGTCCACGACGATGAGGCCCGGGCGCGCCAGCGGGGCGAACACGGCCGAGCGCGTGCCGATCACGACCGGGGCGGCACCGGAGCGCGCGGCGCGCCAGGCGCGCAGGCGCTCGAGGTCCGTGAGCGAGGAGTGCAGCACGGCGAGCGGAGCGTCGAACCGCGCGGCGAACCGGGCCACGAGTTGCGGTGTGAGCGCGATCTCGGGCACCAGCACCAGCGCCTGATCGCCCCGCGCGACGACGGCCTCGATCGCCCGGAGGTACACCTCGGTCTTGCCGCTGCCGGTGACGCCGTGCAGCAGGAACGATGCGGTCTTGCCCTGCGCGGCCGCGATCGCCTCGATCGCCGCGCGCTGCGCCGGCGTCGGCTCGGGCACCGCGCCGCGCCGGGGGTCAGAAGGTGCTGGCCAAGTCGCTCCTCGGGAACCGCTGTGCTGGTCGGTACCTTCTGCCCCCTTGCCCGCCGCTTCGGCAACCCGAAGCTTCAACACCCAGCCTCGCGACTCGAGTTCCCGGACGTGGTCGCGCCATCGCGCGGACACCGTCGCGAGGCCCGCCGCGTCGGCATGGTCCCGTTGCCGCAGGTGATCGACGATCGCGCGCAGGCTCGTCGCACGCGGCGACAGTGTCGGGAGGCCGTCCGTCCGGGCGGCCGCCGAGAGGGTCCAGCGCTCGCTGAGCTCCACGGTCGATTCGCCGCTGCGCAGCGGCGCGGGCAGCGCCGCCGCGATCACCTCGCCGACCGGGTGGCGGTAGTAATCCGCGGCCCAGACGAGCAGTTCGAGCAGCGGCCGGTCGACGGCCGGCTGTTCGTCGAGCACGGCGATCGCCGCGCGCAGCTTCGACTCCGGCAGGTCGGACGTGGCGCGGTGCTCGACGAGCACGCCGACGACGCGTCGCCGGCCGAACGGCACCCAGATCCGCACGCCCGGCAGCAGTGTCTCCGCCTCGACACCGTGCGGCGGCCGGTAGTCGAACAGGCGCCGGAGCGGCGCGTCGATCGCGACACCGAGCAGCCCGCTCACCGGTCGCGATCCTTATGTGAAGTTGTCCACATGCGCTGTGGAAAAGTCTGTGGACGGACTGCGCGTAGCGGGGGCAAGTGCCGGTCCTGCCGATGGGTTTTGCATTCTGGTCAGAATTTCGCCGGCAAAAAAATTAGTCATTGACAATCAGTGGGTTGACACAACCCGGCACCCCGTCCGTGGACTCTGTCCAGTTTGCCGGCCCGCTCTGACGCGCCCTGCGCGGCGGCGCCGGCGGCCGCGGTGCAAATCCCGGCAGCACATCGCGTCAACCGATTGTCCCGACACGCGTTTTGACCACTGTGGGAGCGGTCGCAGCCGGGCCCGGACGGGCAGTCTAACCTCATGACGACGTTTGCTAGTCTCCAATTCGAACTGCCACCGGGGCCCGTCCAGGCCACCGCGGCGACGGCGAGGGCACGATTGAACCAGGCGGCCGAGCTGAATGCGTTCCTGATGGGCGTCGAACGGCGCGCGTGCCGGATTGCCGAACTCGCGGTCCGCAACCGGGACGATGCGCTCGACATCGTGCAGTCGGCGATGATGAAACTCGCGCAGGGCTACGCACAGCGCCCCGCCCCCGAGTGGCCGCCGATCTTCCACCGTATCCTCGTGAACACGATCCGCGACCAGCAGCGCCGGCGGGCGGTCCGGGGACGGATCTTCGCGCTGCTGCCCGGGCAATGGGGCAGCGACGACGAGCCGGCCGAGGATCCGATCGAGCAGGTGCCCGACGGCGGCCCGGAGCCGTCCGTGCGCGTCGCGACCGGCGAGGCGATGGAGCGGCTCGAGTCCGCGCTCGCACGGCTGCCGGCGCGGCAGCGCGAGGCGTTCCTGCTGCGCTGCCTCGAGGGACTCGACGTCGAATCGACGGCCGCTGCGATGGGCTGTTCGGCCGGGAGCGTGAAGACGCACTATTTTCGCGCGCTCGGCACGCTGCGCGAACAACTGGGCGAGGTGTGGTGATGACGAACCGCTGGAACCCTGAATCCGACTTCGAGCGCACCGCGCGCGCTACGTTCGACGCGGCGGTCGAGTCGACCGATGCCGACACGCGGGCACGGCTGACGGCCGCGCGCCGCGCTGCAGTGGCGGCCGCCGACCGCCCGGTGCGCGCGTCCTGGGGCCGGTGGGCGCCGGCCACGGCGCTCGCGACGCTGGCCATCGCAGCGGTGATCGCGTGGCGCGTCGAGGCGCCCGCGACGGTTGCGCGAGCGCCGGACGCCTCGATCGAACCGGTCGAACTGCTCGCGGATTCCGAGGGACTCGAACTCGTCGAGAACGATCTCGCGTTCTACGAATGGCTGGACACGGTTGCACCGGCGGACGGCGGAGGTGCCGGTTGAGGCCCGCGCCGGTCCTTGTCGCCGTCGCGGGCCTGCTGTGGGCGGGCGGATCGTCGGTGCGTGCGGCCGACGCCGCGGCGGCGCCGCCGCCCGTGGCGGACGCGGACTTCCTCGAATACCTCGGGAGCTGGGACGGCAGCGATGCCGACTGGCAGGTGATGGCCGCGGACAGGGCCGCGGTGCGCCCAGCGGCGGGCGCACAGGAATCGAAAGCGAAGACGGCGGCGAACGCGTCGCCGGTGGCGGCCGGTGACGGTGCAGCGCACCAGGAGCAGCAGTGATGAAGCGTACGGTCCTCGGTCTGGTCGCCGGCGTGGCGCTCACGCTCGGCGTGGCCGCACATGCGGACAAATCGAAGTCGCCGCCGGGCGTGGCGTGGTCCCAGCTGAGTGCCGAACAGCAGAAGCTCCTCGCACCGATGCAGGGGCGCTGGGCCTCGATGCCGCCGGAACGCCAGCAGGCGCTCGCAAACGGCGCAACGCGCTGGGAGGGCATGACGCCCGAGGAGCGCGACCAGGCGAAGGCTCGATTCGAGCAGTGGCACGACCTGCCGCCCGCCGAACGGGAGAAGATCCGCGAGCGCTACAAGGAATTCCGCACCCTGCCCCCGGCCGAGCAGGACCGCCTGCGCCAGGCCTACCGTCGCTACAACTCGCTGCCGCCCGAGGAACGCGACGCACTGCGCAAGCGCTGGTCCGAGGTCCCGCCCGAGGAGCGCTCGCAGCTGCGCGAACGGTGGAAGAAGCTCACGCCCGGGCAGCGCGAACGGCTGCGCGGGGCGCTCGACCGGATGACGCCGGAACAGCGCGCCCGGCTGCGCGAGCGGCTCGAGTCGATGACGCCCGAGCAGCGGGCCGAGATGCGCCGCAAGCTCGAGGCCATGACGCCCGAGGAGCGCCAGGCCTGGCTCGAGGGGAAATAGGGGACATTCTGGATTCCGGGTACCGCCCGACGTTCCGGGGCCGCGGCCCCGTGCCGAAATCCAGATCGTCCCCGGGTTCAGCTCTTCAGGACGCCGAGCACCTCGTCGAGCATCTTCTTCGCGTCGCCGAACAGCATCCGGTTGTTCTCCTTGAAGAACAGCGGGTTGTCGACGCCGGCATAGCCCGAGGCCATCGAGCGCTTCATGACGATCGAGGTCTTCGCCTTCCAAACCTGCAGCACCGGCATGCCGGCGATCGGGCTCGTCGGGTCGTCTTCGGCCGACGGGTTCACGATGTCGTTCGCGCCGATCACCATCGCGACGTCGGTGTCCGGGAAGTCGTCGTTGATCTCGTCCATCTCCATCACGATGTCGTAGGGCACCTTGGCCTCGGCCAGGAGCACGTTCATGTGGCCGGGCATGCGGCCCGCGACCGGGTGGATCCCGAAGCGCACGTTGACGCCCTTGTCCCTCAGAAGCTTCGTGATCTCGAACACCGTGTGCTGCGCCTGCGCGACCGCCATGCCGTAGCCCGGCACGATGATCACGTTCTTCGCGCCGCGCAGCAGGTCGGCCGTCTCGGCCGCGGTCACCGCGACCACCTCGCCCTGGGGCTCACCCGGCTTCGCGGCTGGCGCCGCGCCCTCGCCGGTGCCGAAGCCGCCGGCGATCACCGCGAGGAACTTGCGGTTCATCGCCCGGCACATGATGTACGAGAGGATCGCGCCCGACGAGCCGACCAGCGCGCCGGTGACGATCAGCAGGTCGTTCGAGAGCATGAAGCCGGTGGCCGCCGCGGCCCAGCCCGAGTAGCTGTTCAGCATCGACACGACGACCGGCATGTCGGCGCCGCCGATCGCCATCACCATGTGCACGCCGAACGCGAGCGCGATCACCGTCATGACGACGAGCGGGGTCATCCCGGCGTCGATCGACGGTGCGGCGAGGAACCTCGCCCCGAACCAGACGACGACCAGCAACCCGGCGAGGTTGATCCAGTGGCGCGCCGGCAGCAGCAGCGGCTTGCCGCCGATCTTGCCGGAGAGCTTGCCGAACGCGATCACGGAGCCCGAGAACGTCACTGCGCCGATCAGGATGCCGAGGTAGATCTCGATCTCGTGGATGGCCTTCTCGGACCCCTCGAACGCGATCGAGGTGTCCACGTAGCTCGCGAACCCGACCAGGCACGCGGCCATGCCGACTAGGCTGTGCATCAGCGCCACCAGCTCCGGCATCTGCGTCATCTGCACCTTCTTCGCGGCGTAGAGGCCCACGCCGCCGCCGACCGCGAGCGCGCCGACGATCCACGGCACGCCGGCCGCCGTCACGCGCGGGCCGAACACGGTCGCGAGCACGGCGATCGCCATGCCGACGATGCCGTAGAGGTTGCCGCGGCGGGAGGTCTCGGGGTTCGAGAGGCCGCCCAGGCTCAGGATGAACAGGATGGCGGCGGCGATGTACGCGACCGCGACGAGATTGTCGTGCATGTGCGACCCCTTACTTCCGGAACATCGCCAGCATGCGACGGGTGACGGCGAAGCCGCCGAACATGTTCACCGCGGTGAGCGCGAGCGCGAGCACCGCGAGCCCGAGGATCAGCCGGTCGGGCCGGTCGGCCGCGGTCGTCACGTGCGGGGGCGCGACCTGGATCAGCGCGCCGACCGCGATGATGCTCGAGATCGCGTTCGTGACGCTCATGAGCGGCGTGTGCAGCGAGGGCGTCACGTTCCAGATCACCATGTAGCCGACGAAGCAGGCGAGCACGAACACCGTGAAGTGCGCGAGGAACGTGGCCGGCGCGTAGGCGCCGACGAGCCAGAAGAGAAGCGCGCCGACGCCGGCAATCACCGCGAGGCTGCGCGCAGAGGCGGGCTCGCCACCGCCGCCGTGGCCGTGACCCGACTTTTTCGCCGGCGCGGCCGCCGCGGCCGGCTTCGCCGCCGGCGGCGGCGCGGCCGCGACCTTTGGCGCCGGTGGCGGCCAGGTGATCGTGCCCTGCTTGATCACCGTGAGCCCGCGGATCGCGTCGTCCTCGAAGTTGACGTTGATCGTGCCGTCCTTCGTCTTGCAGAGTTCCTCGGTGAGGCGCAGCAGGTTCGTCGAGTACAGCGTCGACGACTGGCGCGCCAGCCGGCTCGCGAGGTCCGTGTAGCCGATGATCGTGACGCCGTGGCGCACGACGGCCTCGCCGGGGACCGTGAGTTCGCAGTTGCCGCCCTGCTCGGCGGCCATGTCGACGATCACGCTGCCGGGCTTCATCGTGCGGACCATCTCGGCCGTGATCAGCTTCGGCGCCGGCTTGCCCGGGATCAGCGCGGTCGTGATGATGATGTCGGCGTCCTTTGCCTCGCGCGCGTACATCTCGCGCTGCGCCCGCTGGAACCCTTCGCTCATCACCTTCGCGTAGCCGCCGCCGCCGGAGCCTTCCTCCTCGTAGTCGACCTTGACGAACTCGCCGCCGAGCGAGGTGACCTGGTCGGCCACCTCGGCGCGGGTGTCGTTCGCCCGGACGATCGCGCCGAGGTTCGCGGCCGTGCCGATCGCGGCGAGGCCGGCGACGCCGGCACCGGCGATGAACACCTTCGCCGGAGGGATCTTGCCCGCGGCGGTGATCTGGCCGTTGAAGAACCGGCCGAACGCGTTCGCCGCTTCGACGACGGCGCGGTAGCCGCTGACGCCGGCCATCGAGGTGAGCGCGTCCATCTTCTGCGCGCGCGAGAGCTGGCGCGGCAGCGAGTCGATCGCGAGCACCGTGAGCCCGCGCTCGGCCATCACCTGCATCAGCTCCGGGTTCTGCGCCGGCCAGACGAAGCCGATCAGCGTCGCGCCGGGCCTCAGCTCGGCAACCTCGGCCGGCGTCGGCGGGCGCACCCGGAAGACGATGTCCGAGGCGGCGTAGAGCGCGGCGGCGTCGGGGGCGATCGTCGCGCCCGCGGCTGCGTAGGTGTCGTCGCCGAGGTTGGCCGCCTCGCCCGCGCCGTGCTCGACCGTCACCGCGAAGCCGAGCTTGATCAGCTTCTCGACCACGTCGGGAACGGTGGCAACACGTTTTTCGCCCGCGTAGGTCTCGCGGGGCACTCCGATCGTCAGCGGCATGGGGACCTCGACATTGCGTGGGTCCGGACCGTGCGCCGGCCGGGGCGCCTCGAGGACGGCCGGGCGGGGGCGGGCGGTGCCGGAACCGTGGATTTTCCCTGTGTTCCGGGTCTTTGTTCGGGGTTGGATTATTGCACAGCGGTCACGTATCTTTCAGTACATGCACAGCCTCTCACAGGAGGTCCTGCGTACCGACGTCTCGGGGATGCCACTGGAGTGGATCGACTACCGGGACGCGGTGCGGCTGCATTTCATGGGGCAGGTGGCGTACGCCTTCGGCCAGCCCCTGTTCCGCGTGCGCGGCGGCATCAACGCCGCGACCGGCCGGCGCACCCAGGTCGAGGTGCACTCGATCGTCGCCACGATCGGCCACAGCCACGCACCGGGCAACCTGCACCAGGGCTACGTGCCCCCGCTCAACAATGAGACTCTGTTCAAGCGCGACGCGTACCTGTGCATGTACTGCGGCCAGCGCTTCCCGAACAACCAGCTCTCGCGGGACCACGTGACGCCGCTGTCGCGCGGCGGCCGCGACGCGTGGAACAACGTCGTGACGGCCTGCCGCCGCTGCAACAACCTGAAGGCCTGGCGCACGCCGGAGCAGGCGAAGCTGCAGCTGATCGCGATCCCGTTCACGCCGAGCTACGCCGAGTACATCTATCTCAAGGGACGGCGCGTGCTCGCCGACCAGATGGAGTACCTGATCGCGCACTTCCCTCGCTCGAGCCCGCTGCACCAGCGCATCGGGGACATTCTCGATTTCGCTTCGGCGAAATCGAGAATGTCCCCTATTTCAGGCGTGCCATCAGCCACGCATCCCGCTCCGCGCCGTCGATGACGAGGTAGCGCCGGCAGCGGCCCTCGGTCTCGAACCCGTGCCGCCGGTAGAGCTCGACGGCCCGCAGGTTGTCCACCAGCACCACGAGTTCGACCCGGGTCAGCCCGCGGTCGAACGCCGCCTCGAGCGTCGTCTCGAGCAGCCGCGAGCCGAGCCCCCGACCGCGGTGCGAAGCCGCGACGCCCATCCCGAGCACGCCGGCGTGCCGCATCGTCGCGCGCGGCCGCGGCACGATGTCGCACCACCCGACCACCCGTTCGCCCTCCAGCGCGACGAACTGGGGCGCGTCGTTCCGCAGGTTGGCCAGCACGAACCGGCGCACCTCGGGCAGCGTCGGTGCCTCGGTCATCGCGAGCCAGCGCCGCTCCCGGGCGACCGCGTCCAGCACCTCGCGGAACCCCGCGACGTGACGCTTCCCGATCGGCTCGATCCGGACCTCCATCCGTGCTCTCCCCGGCCCGGTGGCGGTCACCGGCCGACTCGCGGAGAATGCCGCCCGTGCTCTACCTTGTCGACGCCAGCGTCTTCATCTTCCGCGCCTACTACTCGGTGCCGCTCGAGTTCACCGACCGCGACGGCAACCCGGTCAACGCGGTCCACGGCTTCGCGCGCTTCCTCTGCGAGATGCTGCAGTCGGAGTCGCCCTCGCACGTCGCGGTCGCGTTCGACGAGAGCCTCGAGCAGTCGTACCGGAACGAGATCTACCCGGCTTACAAGGCGAACCGCGAGCCCGCGCCGCCGGAGCTGAAGCGCCAGTTCGGGCTCTGCCGGGAACTCGTGCGGGCACTTGGCGTCGCCGAATTCGGCAGCTCCCGCTACGAGGCCGACGACATCATCGGCACGCTGGCCGCGATCGCGCGCGCCGGGGGTCAGCCCGTCACGATCGTGAGCCGGGACAAGGACCTGACGCAGCTCGTCGGGCCCGCGGACACCTACTGGGACGCGATCGCCGACGTCCGCTACCGCTACGACGACGTCGCCGAGCGCTTCGGCGTCGCGCCCGAGCGGATGGCCGACTTCCTTGCGCTCATGGGCGACGCGGTGGACAACATCCCCGGCGTGCCGGGCGTCGGGCGCAAGACCGCGGCCACGCTGCTGAAGCACTACCACACGCTCGAGGGCGTCTACGAGAACCTCGACGCGATCCCGAAGCTCAAGTTCCGCGGCGCCGCGTTCATCGCAGGGAGCCTGCGCGAGCACCGCGAGTCGGCGTTCCTGTCGCGGCGGCTGACCGGGATCGCCTGCGACATGCCGCTCGGCGTCGGCCGCGACGACCTCGCGCGCCGCGCGCCCGACCTCGCGGCGATCGACGCGTTTTCCGATGCGCAGGGGTTCGGACGCATGCTGCGCGAACGGGCGCGGAAGCTGGCTGGCTGAACGGAGGAACGACATGGCGAAGGGACACTGCAGCTGCGGCGCCGTCGCGTTCGAGGTGGACCCACCGCTGGGCGACGTCTATGTCTGCCACTGCTCGATCTGCCGCCGCTCGACCGGCAGCAACGGCGTCGCGGTCCTGGTGGTGCCGAAGACCCAGTTCCGGTGGTTGCGTGGGGAAGACCACATCGCGACCTGGAAGAAGCCGGACGCCGACTGGCAGACCTGGTTCTGCCGTACCTGCGGCGCAAGGCTGCCGGGCGAGAACGACGCGGCGCGGATGTTCGTGCCGGCCGGCGCGCTCAGCGAAGGTGGCGAGAACCTGCGGGTCGCGCACCACATCTACGTCGGCTCGAAGGCGCCGTGGGATGTGATCGGCGGCGACGGCCAGCAGCACGTCGAGGCGATCGGGGGCTGAGGCGCCGGACGCCTGCGGCACGACGCCCGGAGATCGGTGGCTTTCTCGGGCCAGATCGGATTCACGGCCAGCGCCCAGGCCAGGTGCGAGGCCGACAGGTAGCCGAACAGCCGGATCGTGCCGGGCCCGCCTTGGAAGACAGCCGACGCCGCGAGGGGCGCACAGAAAAAGAAAGCCGGGGCAGGGTGGGATGCCTGCGCCGGCTTGGGGGCCTGATCGAGGGCTTGGCGCGTCCGTCCCTGTTGCCGCTCGCGGCTGACGCTGCCTCTCACCGCCCCAGCGGGAGTCGGCGGTCCGGGGGGCTGGACCGCCTTCGAGGCAGAGGATGCGCGCCGTCTGTGACAGGACGATGACGGCCGCCGCTGCGCCGGCGACGGCCGCCCGCGCCTCAGAGTTTCGCCATCACGTGACGGACGACCGTGTAGTCCTCGAGCGCGTACATCGAGAGGTCCTTGCCGTAGCCCGAGCGCTTCAGGCCGCCGTGCGGCATCTCGCTCACGAGCATGAAGTGCGTGTTGATCCAGGTGCAGCCGTACTGCAGCCTCGAGGCCACCGCGAGCGCCTTGCCGACGTCCTGGGTCCACACGGACGAGGCGAGGCCGTAGTCGGAGTCGTTGGCCCAGTTGACCGCCTGGTCGGCGTCCTTGAAGCGCGTAACGGACACGACGGGCCCGAAGACCTCGCGCTGCACGATCTCGTCGGACTGCCGCGCGCCCGCAACCACGGTCGGCTCGTAGAAGAATCCGCCGCCGCTGCCGGCCTTGCCGCCCGTCGTGACCTCGATGTGCTTCTGGCGACGCGCGCGCGCGACGAACCCGGCGACGCGGTCGCGCTGCTCGGCGCTGATCAGCGGACCCATCTCGACGTCCTTCGCGGTCTGCAGTCCCGTCTTGATCGTGCTCACGGCCGACGTCAGGTCGGCGACGAGCCGGTCGTACACCTTCGATCCCGCGTAGATCCGGCAGGCGGCTGTGCAGTCCTGGCCGGCGTTGTAGTAACCGAACGTCCGCACGCCCGCGACCACCTGCTCGACGTCCGCGTCGTCGAACACGATCACCGGTGCCTTGCCGCCGAGCTCGAGGTGAGTGCGCTTGATGCCGTCGCTCGCCTGGCCGAGGATTTTCGCGCCGGTCGCGACGTCGCCGGTGAGCGAGATCATCCGGACCTTCGGGTGGCGCGTGAGCGGGCCGCCGACCGAGGGCCCGCGACCGCACACGACGTTTACGACGCCCGGCGGGAAGATCTCGGCGAGCGCCTCGGCGAGCTTGAGCGCGGTGAGCGGCGTCTGCTCGGAGGGCTTCAGCACGCAGGTGTTCCCGGCCGCGAGCGCGGGCCCGAGCTTCCAGGCCGCCATCATCAGCGGGTAGTTCCACGGCGCGACCGAGGCCACGACGCCGACCGGGTCGCGCCGGATCATGCTCGTGAACCCGGCCGCGTACTCGCCCGCGACCGCGCCGGTCATCGTCCGGCAGGCGCCGGCGAAGAACCGGAACACGTCGGCGATCGCCGGGATCTCGTCGTTCAGAGCAGCGAGGTAGGGTTTGCCCGTGTTGTAGGACTCGAGCTTCGCGTACTCGGCACCGTCGGCCTCGATCCGGTCCGCGAGCTTGAGCAGCAGCGCGGCGCGGTCCTTCGGCGCGGTGCGCGCCCAGCCGTCGAACGCAGCGTCCGCGGCCTTCACGGCGGCGTCCACCTGCGCGCGCGAGGCCTCGGGTACCTTCGCGATCACCTTGCCGGTCGCGGCGTTCAGCACTTCCTCGACCTTGCCTTCGCCCGAGACGAACGCGCCGTTGATGAGCAGTCTGGTTTGCATGTCGAGCCCCTTGTCAGTGATTCGAGTCGGCCCCGTCGGAGCGCGTCAGGTAGTAGGCGAGCAGGATCGGGACGAACGTCACGACCATGACCGCGACGGCGACCACGTTCGTGACCGGCCGCTCGCGTGGCCGGAACAGCTCGCCGTAGAACCAGATCGGCAGCGTCTGCTGGTGCCCGGCGGTGAACAGCGTGACGATGATCTCGTCGAACGACAGCGCGAACGCGAGCATCCCGCCCGCGAGCAGCGCGCTCGCGATCTGCGGCAGCATCACGTACCGGAACGTCTGGAACCCGTCGGCACCGAGGTCCATCGACGCCTCGACCCAGTTCGCCGGCAGTCGGCGCAGCCGGGCGATCACGTTGTTGTGGACGATCACGAGGCAGAACGTCGCGTGTCCGGCGACGATGGTCCAGAAGTTCGGTTCGAGCCCGAGCGACCGGATGCCGGTCAGCATCGCGAGGCCGGTCAGGATGCCAGGCAGCGCGATCGGCAGCACGAACACGAGCGTGATCGCCTCCTTGCCCGGGAACCGGCGCTTCGCGAGCGCGAACGCCGCCAGCGTGCCGAGCACGAGCGCGACCGCGGTCGCGGCGAGGGCTACGACGACCGACAGCCGCATCGCGGCCCAGATGTCCTCGCGGGCCCAGGCCACCTCGAACCAGTGCAGCGTGAGCCCCGGCGGCGGGAACTGGTAGGTGCGGTCCTCGGTCGTGAACGCGTAGAGCACGATGAGCCACACCGGCAGGTGCAGGAACAGGAGGCCCGCCATCGCGCCCGCGCGCAGCCCGAGCGACGGCCGGTTCCAGTCCTTCCTAGAGCGCATCGAAGGCCCCGAGGCGGCGGGCGAACGCGAGGTACAGCGCGATCAGCACGATCGGCACCACCGAGAACGCGGCCGCGAGCGGCATGTTCCCGGCCGTGCCCTGCTGCTGGTAGACCATCATGCCGATGAAGTAGCCCGGAGCGCCTACGACGCTCGGGATGATGTAGTCCCCGAGCGTCAGCGAGAACGTGAAGATCGATCCGGCGGCGAGCCCCGGCAGCGCGAGCGGCAGCACCACCTTCCGGAACGTCTGGCCGGGTCGCGCGCCGAGGTCGGCCGAGGCCTGCAGCAGCGAGCCGGGCACGCGCTCGAGCGCGGCCGCGAGCGGCAGGATCATGAACGGCAGCCACATGTAGACGAACACGAGGAACATGCCGAGGTACGACGACGACAGCGACGGCCCGCCGACGACCGGCGTCGCGAGGATCGCATCGAGCGCGCCGCCGAGCCCGAGCGTCGCGAAGCCCCAGGACGCGACGCCCTGCTTCGCGAGGATGAGCCGCCACGCGTAAACCTTCACGAGGTAGCTCATCCACATCGGCAGCATCACGCCGACGTAGCACAGCGCCTTCATCCTCGGGCCCGCGTAACGGGCCATGTAGTTCGCGAGCGGGAACGCGACGACGGCCGACGCCACGGTCACGGCCGCCGCCATCGCGAGCGTGCGCACGACGATGTCCACGTTGGCCGGCTGCGTGAAGAGCTGCCGGTAGGTCGCGAGCGTGAGTTCGGGAATCACCTTCGCGGTGAACTCGTCGATCGCATAGAAGCTCTGCGACAGCAGCGTCGCGAGCGAGCCGAGGTAGATCGTGCCCATCCACAGGAGCGGCGGAACGAGCAGCAGCGACAGGTAGAAGGCGTTGCGCCGCTCGAGGAAGGTCGAGATCGCGCGCAGCACGGCTCAGCCCTCCAGCCAGACCATGCTCTCGGGCCGCCAGGCGAGCGCGACCTCGGCGCCCGGTGCGGGCGGCGGCGCGACCGCGGCCTCGGCGCGGGTGACAGCGATCACGGTGCCGGCGTCGACGCGAACGTGCAGCCGGCTGCTCGCGCCGTGGTAGAGCACGTCCTCGAGCGTGCCTGCGCAGCCGAGCCAGCCGGACGGGGTCGGCGTCGAGGTCGGCACGACATCGATCAGTTCGGGGCGCAGCGCGAACGGCGAGCGGCGACCGGCCAGCCGTTCGGCCAGTGCGGCCGGCACGACGTTGGCGCTGCCGACGAAGTTCGCGACGAATGCGGTGCGCGGCCGTGCGTACAGGTTGCGCGGCGTGTCGAGCTGCTCGATGCGGCCCTGGCTGAACACCGCGACGCGGTCCGCCATGCTGAGCGCCTCGCCCTGGTCGTGCGTCACGAACACGAACGTGATGCCGAGCCGCTGCTGCAGGGCCTTCAGTTCCGCCTGCATCTCCTCGCGGAGCTTGAGGTCGAGCGCGCCGAGCGGCTCGTCGAGCAGCAGCACGCGCGGTTCGTTGATCAGCGCGCGGGCCAGCGCCACGCGCTGCTTCTGCCCGCCCGAGAGCTGGCCCGGCCGCCGCTCGCCGTAACCGCCGAGCCGGACGAGCTCGAGCATCTCGCCGGCGCGCCGGAGCCGATCGGCGCGGCTCACGCCCTTCACCATCGGCCCGTAGGCGACGTTCTCGACGACGGACATGTGCGGGAAGAGCGCGTAGTCCTGGAACACCGTGTTCACGTTGCGGTCGTACGGCGGGACGTCCGTGACCTCCCGGCCGTCGAGCAGGATGCGCCCGCGGTCCGGCAGGTCGAACCCGGCGACGAGCCGCAGGCACGTCGTCTTGCCCGAGCCCGAAGGCCCGAGCAGCGCGAAGAACTCGCCCGGCGCGATCGTGAGCGACACGCGGTCGAGCGCGACAACGCTGCCGAAGGCGCGACTGACGTTTTCGAGTTCGATCGCGGCGGTGGTCACGTTCGCGCTCATCCGTTCGGTTTCATCGCGCGGCCCGGCGTCGTGTCATGCAACCGAGGACTGACCGCCGGCCGCCGGGTGTGCGGTCGAGTCGCTCCTCGGGAATCGCTTTGTCGACCGCACACCCGACGCCCGGCGACCGGAGGTGGTTCGACCCGGCGAGGCGGCTCGTGGCGCCACCCGCGGACGCGCAACCCCTCGGCGTGACCGCCGGCGCTCGATGCTGCTGCCTCCTGGGCCGGCGGGTCGGGCAGGCGATCGACAAAGCGATTCCCGAGGAGCGACTCGATCGCCTGCCCGGCTCGCCGGCCCGCCACGCCAGGTTACATCGACGTCGGCGATCAGCGTCCGCCCATGATCGCGACGTAGTCCGTCGCCCAGCGGCTGTACGGTACGCAGGTGCCGCCCGCGCAGCTCGCTTCCGGCGTGCGCCAGAAGTGGATCTGGTCGAACTTGTCGAAGCCGTTCGTCGCGCAGCCCGCGTCGCCGAGCAGCGCGTTGCCCTTGCAGGCGGCCGGCACGGCCGGCACCGAGCCGAACCATGCGGCGACGTCGCCCTGGACCTTTGCATTCAGCGACCACTCCATCCACTTGTAAGCGCAGTTCGGGTGCTTGGCGTTCGCCGCGAGCATCGTGGTGTCGGCCCATCCGGTGGCGCCCTCGGCCGGGATCGTGCTCGCAATCGGCTGCTTGTTCGCCTGCAGCGTGTTCACCTGGAACGGCCACGAGCCCGAGGCGACGATGCCCTCGTTCGTGAAGTCCTGGACCTGCACGTTCGCGTCGTGCCAGTAGCGCTGCACGAGCGGGTGCTGCTTGCGCAGCAGGTCGAGCGCCGCCGCGTACTGCGCCTCGTTGAGCGCGTACGGATCCTTGATGCCGAGCGACGGGTTCGTCGCCATCAGGTACAGCGCGGCGTCGGCGATGTAGATCGGGCCGTCGTAGGCCTGCACGCGCCCCTTGTTGCTCTTGCCGTCCGGCAGCTTCTGCTCGGTGAACACGACCGCCCAGCTCGTGGGCGCCGTCTTGAACGTCTTCGTGTTGTACATCAGCACGTTCGGGCCCCACTGGTAGGGCGTGCCATAGTGCTTGCCGTCGACGTAATGCCACGGCGCGTCCTTGAGCCGGTCGTCGACCGACGCGTAGGACGGGATGCGAGAAATGTCGACGGGCTGCACGGTGCCGCCGCGGATCAGCCGCAGCGACGCATCGCCCGACGCGGTCACGAGGTCGTAGCCGCCCTGCGTCATCAGCGACACCATCTCGTCCGAGGTGCCGGCGGTCTTCACGTTGACCTTGCAGGAGGTGTCCTTCTCGAACGCGGTGACCCAGTCGTAGTTCTTGTCGGTCTCGCCGCGCTCGATGTAGCCGGGCCACGCGACGATGTCCACCTGGCCTTCCAGTGCGGTCGAGGCGGCAGGTGCCGCGGCCGGGGTCGGGGTCGCGGCCGTCGCGGCCGGAGCCTCTTCCTTCTTCGCGCAGCCGGCCAGTGCGGCGGCGACGCCGATCGCGATCAGGTAATGCGCAGCGGACGCGGAAATGCGGAATGACATGATGCTGGCCCTCCCCGGGTGCCTGGATGCGGTGCGGGGCGGGGCCCCGTCGTCCGGGGTCATTCTAGCCCTTCGGATGGTCGCCATTGGCAACGTCCGGCGGCGCCCGGAGCGTCGTGGGTCGACGGCGATACGCCGGGGGTGGCGTCGTCTATTTGCGGTGCAACAGCAGTGAGAACGAGATTCGCACGTCGTTGCCCAGCACCGACGTGTCGCGCCAGTCGCCCTGGCCGACCCCGAAGTCGAGCCGGCGGACGGTCGTGCCCCCGGCCAGCACGGCCGTGTCCCCAGGGCCGGGCTTGAACGTGAACTCGACGTCCTCGTCGCGCGAGACGCCCCTCAGCGTCAGGCGACCGTGGGCGACCCACCGGCCGGGGCCCGCGGCGCTGAATCGGTCCGCGACGTAGGTGGCGTCCGGCCAGCGCGTGGTCGAGAAGAAGTCCGGCCCGACCAGCGCCTCGTCGCGCGATGCGTCGCCGGTGGCGGCCGAGCCGGTCCTGATCACGACCCGGAACGACTGTTCCCGCGCATCGGCCGGGTCGAAGGCGATGTCGGCCGTGAAGTCGCCGAACCGGCCGTCGAATTCGCCGCCGGCGAGTGTCGCCGTGAAGCCGATCCGGCTGGCGCCGGGATCCACCGACCAGGCGGTCGCGCCCCAGGCCGGCCCGCCCGCGAGCCAGCCGGCGGCGAATGCGGCCGCCGCGACGACGACCGAGCGTCGCCGCCCCGTGGTCACGGTCGGGACGACCCGCCGAACGGGAGCATCCGGCGCAGCGACGAGTCCTTCATGACGACGTGGTGGTATAGGGCCGCCACCGCGTGCAGCGTCGCGACGACGACGGTCGTGTAGAACAGGAACTCGTGAACTTCCTCGAGCGTCTCGTGCAGGTCGTGGCTGGTGCCGACGATGGCCGGGAACTGGAACCAGCCGAACAGCGTCACCGGGTAGTTGGCCGCCGAGGACATCGCCCAGCCGGAGATCGGCAGCACCAGGACCAGCAGGTAGAGCAGGCCGTGGCCCGCGGCCGCGGCGATCTGCTGCGACCGCGGCATCGCGACCGGCGCCGGTGCACCACGGTTCGCGATGCGCCACAGGATCCGGGTCACCGCGAGGATCAGGATCGTCATGCCCACGGACTTGTGCAGGTCGATCTGCGCGAACTTGGCCGGGCCCTTGGGCATCTCGTCCGCCGCCTCGATGATCACGTACTGTGCAATGATCAGCACCACGATCGTCCAGTGCAGGAGCTTCGCGAGTGCACCGTAGGCGTCGGCCGAATTTCGCCACTGCATGATCCTTGACCTCGACATCGGACGGAAAGGCGCATGTTAACCCAGCGCGCGCTCGCCACGGCGACGCTGGCCGTGCTCGGCGTGCTCGCGGGCTGCGAGTCGCCGGCGCCGGTGCAGGCACCGAACGCGCCGCCTCGCGAGACCGAGTCCACGGTCCGCGCCTTCGAGCCGCCGGCGGGCGCAGTGCGCTACGTCCTCGACCCGGCGCGAAGCCGGCTCGAGGCGCGCGTCTACCGCGCGGGGCCGTTCGCGCGACTCGGCCACAACCACGTCGTGACCGCGGTGGGCGCCACCGGCGAGGCCTGGGTCGGCGCGACACCGGACGCGTCGGGATTCGCGATCGTCGTGCCGGTCGCCTCGCTCGTGGTCGACGATCCGGCCGCGCGCGCGGCGGCCGGCCCGGATTTCGGGGGCGAGGTGTCGTCGTCTGCGCGGGAGGGCACCTACGCGAACATGACGCGGGCCGAAGTGCTCGACCTCGCCGGCCACCCGACGATCACGCTCCGCTGCGACGGGCTGCAGGGTCGCTGGGAGTCGCCGGTCGCACCGGTCGACGTCACGTTGCGCGGCGTCACGCGGCGCATCGACGTGCCACTCGAGGTGAGCCGGTCCGAGGGTGCAGTCTCGGCGAGCGGCGAATTCAGGATCCGCCAGAGCGACTTCGGCATCACGCCGTTCAGCGTCGCCGGCGGCGCGATCCAGGTCGCCGACGAGGTGACGCTTTCGTTCAGCGTCGTGGCCGTCCTGCGATGAAGGCGCTCACTCGAAGCCCGGCGTGAGCAGCAGCCACGTGCCCTCGGGTGCGACCAGGATCGCGTTCGACGCGGGGTCGAGGCCGCGCGGCAGCGTCGGGTGCAGCCGGTGGCCGCGCTCGCGGAGCGAGGCGATCCGGTCGGCGGCGTCCGTCGAGGAGAAGACCAGCACGGGCCGGCGCAGGTCCCACTCGTAGAGTCCGACGTTGAGGTCGCGGTGCGACACGACGACGCGCGGGAACGGGTCGATCACCGGGTCGAACGCGATGCAGCCGAGCGCGTCCCACCAGGCCGCCGCGCGCGTCACGTTCCGGGCCGGCACGCCGTATTCCTCGAAGTACCCGGGCAGGGCCGGCGGTGGCGGGCCGCCGGCCGGCGGCGAATAGGTGCGCGCCTCGACGAGCACCACGGCCTGTCCGGCCGGGTCACGGTAGGCGACTTCGTGAAAATCGTCCTCCCCGAGCCGCGCGTGCTCGGGCTCGATCCCGAGCGCGGCGAGCGCGCTCACCTGGGCCGAGAGGCCGGGCTGCACCCAGCAGAGCGTCGGTTCCTCGACCGAGGCCGCGTGCAGGCCGAGCCACAGCCGGCCGTCCGTGACGACCGCGTAGCGGTGCGTGCGCGACTCGCCGGGCGTCGCCTGCGTGTAGCCGAGCGACTCGTAGAACGCGAGGGATTCCAGGATGTCCGGTGCGGGGACCGCGATTTCCAGGAAGCGCCCGAGCATGGCCTCAGGCCGGCGCCCCCAGGTCGAGCGCCCGCTGCCGCGCCGACGCCCGGGCCGGCGCATCGTCGCCGCCGTCGAGGCCCGGCCAGCCCTGCGCGTGGCGCGCGAACAGGTCGGCGTACAGCTCGACCTGGGACTCCGAGGAATTGAGGCAGGGCACGTAGTCGAACGCCTCGCCGCCGTGCGAGAGGAACATCTCGCGGTTCTGCATCGAGATCTCCTCGAGCGTCTCGAGGCAATCGGTGGCGAATCCGGGGCAGACGACCGTGACCTGCTTCGGCCCGTCGTGCGAGTAGTCGTGCAGCAGCACGTCCACGTAGGGCTTCAGCCACTCCTCGCGGCCGAATCGCGACTGGAACCCGACCGACCACCCGCCGTCCTCGAGTCCGAGCTTCGCGGCGATGAGCCGCGCCGTCGCGCGGCACTGGCAGTGGTAGGGGTCGCCGGCCGTGAAGTAGCGCTTCGGGATCGAGTGGAACGAGAACAGCAGGTGCTTGCGGCCGTGGCGTCGCCAGTGCTCCTCGATCCCGGCCGCGACCGCCGCGACGTAGCCGTCGTCCTCGAAGTACTGGTTCACGAACCGCAGTTCCGGGATCCAGCGCCAGCGCGCGAGTTCCTGCGTCACGCGGTCGAAGATCGACGCGGTGGTGGTCGCCGAGTACTGCGGGTACATCGGCATCACGAGCAACCGCTGCACGTTCGCCTCGCGCAGCCGGGCGAGCGTGTCGCGGATCGACGGGTTGCCGTAGGTCATCGCGAGCTCGACGCGCACGGCGTCGCCGTAGCGCCCGGCGAGCGAGCCGGCGAGCCGCTCGGCGAGGCGCCGCGACTCGACGAGCAGCGGCGATCCCTCGGGCGTCCAGATCTTGCCGTAGGCGTGTGCGCTGCGCTTCGGGCGCGTGCGCAGGATGACCCCGTGCAGCACCAGCCACCAGAACGCGCGCGGCGCCTCGATCACCCGCGGGTCCCACAGGAACTCGGCGAGGTACCTGCGCACCGACGCCGGATCCGGGCCGTCGGGCGTCCCGAGGTTCACGAGCAAGACGCCGACGCGGGCGGGCTGCCCGTGGGTGTGGCGCGTGGTACCGACGTAGTGCGTCATGGATCGGGATCGAGCGGGCGGAGATGCCGGCGCACGATACCGTAAGTGCCGCGGGGTGACGAGCCGGACGCGCCGCAGCGACTCAGGGCACGCCGGGCTCCAGCGCCCGAGGCACTCGCGCCGGGATCACGCGCGGGAAGAACCTGAGCGCCGCGCAGGCGAACGAGCAGGTCACCGCGCAGAACGTCAGCATCGGCAGCGCGGTGTCGGTCGGGTAGTGGCCCATCCACTGCACACAGGCGGCGCCGACCATCTGCTGCAGGAAGCCGACGAGGCTCGAGGCCACGCCGGCATGGTGCGGCGTCAGGCTGACTGCGGCGGCGGTCACGTTCGGCAGCGCAAGGCCCTGGCCGTAGGCAAGCACGGCGATCGGCAGGAAGATCGCGAGCGGGTGCGCGAACCCGAGCCAGGCGAACACGAGCGCGGCCGCCGAGCCCGACGCGGTCAGGCCGATGCCGAGCACGACCATCCAGTGCGGGTCGCGTCGCAGCGCGTATCGACCGACGGACCAGTTGCCGAGGAAGTACCCGCCACCGATGAACAGGTAGTAGTAGCCGAACTCGGTGCCCGGGCGGTGCAGCGCCGACACCATCACGTACGGCAGCAGCGAGATGAACACGAGGAAGGTCGCGTAGATCGCCGCGCACTGGAGCACGCAACCGACGAACAGCGGCTGCCGCGCGAGCCGCCCGACCGTGGCCAGCATCTCGCGGCCGCGCGGCGGCGTCCGACCGGTCGCGCGCGTCTCCGGCAGGCTGCGCCAGACGAACCACACGACCGCGCCGGTCGCCGCGAGCAGCGCGACGAACACCGAGCGCCAGTCGAACCACTCGACGAGGTAGCCGCCCGCGACCGGCGCCAGCGAGTTCGCGAGCACGGAGACCATCGTGAGCGAGGCGAGCTGCTTCGCCATCCCGTCGGCCGGGTGGCGGTCCACGACGATCGCGCGCGCGGTGACCAGCCCGGTCGCGGTGCCGAACGCCTGCAGCCCGCGGCCGACGACGAGCCAGTGCAGGTCCGGCGCCAGGATCGAGAGTGTCGCGCCGGCCATCATGATCCCGAGTCCCGCGAGGATCGCTGTCCGGCGTCCCCAGCGGTCGGAGATCGGGCCCCAGACGAGCAGGCCGATCGCGAACGTGACCAGCGACACCGAAAACGTCGACTGCACGGCCGCGACGCTGGCACCGAAATGGTCGCGCACGGCCGGCAGCGCCGGCAGGTACAGGTTGGTGGCGATCGGGCCGAGTGCCGTGATCGCCGCGAGCAGCAGCCTGAGACCGCGCTCGCCCAGCGGCCGGATCAACCCTCGATGCCGCCGATGCAGAGGTACTTGAGCTCCGTGTAGTCGAGGATCCCGTACTTCGAGCCCTCGCGGCCCGTGCCGGATTCCTTGACGCCGCCGAACGGCGCGACCTCGGTCGAGATGAGCCCGGTGTTCAGGCCGACGATGCCGTACTCGAGGCCCTCGGCCACCCGGAACGCGCGCGCGAGGTCGCGGGTGTAGAAGTACGAGGCGAGGCCGAACTCGGTGTCGTTCGCCATCCGGATCGCCTGCTTCTCGTCGTCGAACGCGAAGATCGGCGCGACCGGGCCGAACGTCTCCTCGCGCGCCACGGTCATCTGCGGCGTGACGTGCGTGATGATCGTCGGCTCGAAGAACGTGCCGCCGAGCGCGTGGCGCTTGCCGCCGAGCGCGATCCGGCCGCCCTTGGCGAGCGCGTCCGCGACGTGTTCCTCGACCTTGGCGACCGCCTTCTCGTCGATCAGCGGGCCCTGTTCGGTCGGGCCGGCGAGACCGTCGCCGACGCGCAGCTTCTTCACGGCCTCGACGAGCTTCGCGACGAACGCGTCGTAGACGCCCTTCTGCACGAGCAGCCGATTCGCGCAGACGCACGTCTGGCCGGTGTTCCGGTACTTCGAGGCGATCGCGCCCTGCACGGCGGCGTCGAGGTCCGCGTCGTCGAACACGATGAACGGCGCGTTGCCGCCGAGTTCGAGCGAGACCTTCTTCAGCGTGCCGACGCACTGCGCGGCGAGCTTCTTGCCGATCTCGGTCGAGCCGGTGAACGTGATCTTCCGGACGACCGGGTTCGAGGTCATCTCGCCGCCGAGCACGGCCGCGGGCCCGGTCACGACGCTGAACACGCCCTTCGGGATCCCGGCGCGGTGCGCGAGCTCGGCCATCGCGAGCGCGGAGTAGGGCGTCTGCATCGCGGGCTTGCAGACGAACGTGCAGCCGGCCGCGAGCGCGGGCCCCGCCTTGCGGGTGATCATCGCGGCCGGGAAGTTCCACGGCGTGATCGCCGCAACGACGCCGACCGGCTGCCTGAGCACCAGGATGCGCTTGTCGGGCTGGTGACCCGGGATCACGTCCCCGTAGACGCGCTTCGCCTCCTCGGCGAACCATTCGATGAACGAGGCCGCGTACACCACCTCGCCGCGTGCCTCGGCCAGCGGTTTGCCCTGCTCGGCGGTCATCAGCACCGCGAGGTCGTCGGCGTTCGCGAGCATCAGGTCGTTCCAGCGGCGCAGGATCACCGCGCGCTCCTTGGCCGTCTTCGCGGCCCAGGCGGGGAACGCGGCCGCGGCGGCCTCGATCGCGCGGCGCGTCTCGGCGGCGCCGAGGTTCGGGACCGTGCCGAGCGTCTCGCCGGTGGCGGGGTTCGTGACGGCGACGGTGCCGCCCGTGTCCGCGTCGATCCAGGCGCCGTCGACGTAGCACTGCTGGCGGAGGAGCGTGGGGTCCTTGAGCGTGAACGGCATGGTCAGGGTCCTTCGGGGGGAAGGAAATGATACGCGCCGGCGACGGGGTCTGTCCCCGCAGGGGACTGACCCCTATTCATTCGCCCAAAGAAAGGGACAGCCCCCAGCAGGGACCGTCCCTAGTACTCGCTGGTGCCGCGACCCAGCGTCTCGATCGAGTCGAGGCGCCCGTCGACGAACCGCACCCGCTGCACGAGCCGGTTCGGGCCGAAATCGTAGGTCCACAGGTCGACCGGCACGAACTCGGTGCCCGGGTACGAATACCACTGCCCGCTGAGTTCGTATTGCGGCGCCCGCTCGATCCAGGTGCGCTGCCGGGCCGTGGGTTCGCCGCAGACCGCGAGTACCTTCTCCTGCGTGTCGCCGTCCTTGATGATCCTGCTTCCGCAGCGCAGCGTGTCGGCGGTCGCGGCTGCCATGGCCAGCCCGGCCGCGAGTCCGGCCAGCAGACACGGCATCGTCGCAGGACGCGCGGTGATCGATCGCTTGTGCATCGTCCGGCTCCCGACACGGTCCACCCGATTCTAACCCCGCTGGAATCCCCGGGCCGCGTCCGTCTGGTAGTCTCGCGCCGATCACCCCAGGACCGACCGAGCCCCGCCATGCCCGACCACCGCACCTACGACCGCCGCCTGGCCGGCCTCGTGAACCGCCAGGCGACCCGCAGCCTGCAGGGAGGGCTGAAGGGCGTGGAAAAGGAGTCGCTGCGCGTCACGCCGCGCGGCCGGATCGCGCGCACGCCGCACCCGCGGATGCTCGGCTCGGCGCTCACGAACGAGCACATCACGACCGACTACTCCGAGGCGCTGATCGAACTCGTGACGCCGCCATTCGCGCAGACCTGGGAACTGGTCCAGTACCTCTGCGACCTGCACCAGTTCGTCTACCGGCACCTCGGCGAGGAACTGCTGTGGGCGACCAGCATGCCCTGCGCGATCGAGGGCGACGAGAGCATCCCGATCGCGGACTACGGCAAGTCGAACGTCGGGACGATGAAGACCGTGTACCGGCGCGGGCTCGGTCACCGCTACGGGCGCGTGATGCAGGCGATCTCGGGCGTGCACTTCAACTACTCGTTCCCGGAGGAGTTCTGGCCGGTGCTCGCCGACCTGCTCGAGTCGCACGACACGGGACAGGACTTCCGCTCGGAGGCCTATTTCTCGCTGCTCCGCAACTACCGCCGCCACGGCTGGATCGTGCTGTACCTGTTCGGCAACTCGCCGGCGATCTGCCCGTCGTTCCTGCAGGGCCGCACGGTCGACTGGCTCGAGCCGCTCGAGCCGGGCAGCCTGTACGCGCCGCACGCGACCTCGCTCCGGATGAGCGACCTCGGCTACAGGAACAAGAGCCAGGCGGGCGTGTCGGTGTCCGTGAACAGCCTCGAGCACTACGTGCGCGACCTGACGCGCGCGATCAGCACGCCGGAGCCCGAGTACCAGAAGATCGGCGTCAAGGTCGACGGCGAGTACCGCCAGCTCAACGCCAACGTGCTGCAGATCGAGAACGAGTACTACAGCTACATCCGCCCGAAGCGCGTGACGCTGTCGGGCGAGCGACCGACGAAGGCACTCGCGCGCGGCGGGGTGCAGTACGTCGAGATGCGCTCGCTCGACGTCAGCGCGTTCGACCCGGTCGGCGTGAACCAGATGAAGCTCCGGTTCCTGGAGGCGTTCGCGGCCTACTGCGTGCTGGCCCCGAGCCCGGCGATCGAATCGGCCGAGCAGGCGGAGCTCGACGGCAACCACGCGCGGGTCGCGCGCGACGGGCGGCGGGCCGGTCTCGTGCTGCGCCGGGACGGCCGTGACGTCGCGCTGCGCGACTGGGCCGGGGAGATCGTCGATTCGATGCGCGCGGTCTGCGAACTGCTCGACGAGGGCGACGCGCAGAAGCACTACACGGCGGCGCTCGACGTGCAGGCGGCCAAGGTGCGGGAGCTGGCACTGACGCCCGCGGCGCGCTCGCTCGAGGAGATGCGGACGAACGAGGAATCCTTCTTCGAGTTCGCGCTCCGGATGTCGAAGCTGCACAAGTCGTACTTCCTCGACCTGCACGCGCCGAACGAGGCCCGCCAGGCCGAATTCCGCACCGAAGCCAACGAGTCGCTCGAGTCGCAGGCCCGGATCGAGGCCTCCGACACCATCGGTTTCGACGAATACCTCGCCCGCTACTTCGCCTGAGGCGGTGCGCCCTGGTAGGTGTCTGACACCTGGGAAATAAAAAGGGACGGGCTCCCTTCAGCCCAGGATGCCCGTCTCGAATCGGCCGCCCGAGTCCATCGCGCCGCGGAGCATCCCGGGCGAATTGAACGGCATCGCGATCGTGCCGTCGCGACCGACGGCGATCACGCCGCCAGACCCGCCGAGGCGCACGAGCTGGCCGTGCACGACCTCGTCGGCCGCCGCCTGCACGCCGAGCCCCCGGTACCGCACCAGCGAGGCGATCTCGTGCGCGACGGCCGCGCGGATGAAGTATTCGCCGTGGCCGGTCGCCGAGACCGCACAGCAGTCGTCGGCCGCATAGGTGCCCGCGCCGATGACCGGTGTGTCGCCGACGCGTCCGGGCCGCTTGCCGGTCATGCCGCCGGTCGAGGTCGCGGCCGCCAGGTGGCCGTGCGCGTCGAGCGCGACGGCGCCCACGGTGCCGAGCGCGGCCTCGTCGCCGAGCCTTGCCAGTCCCTGCCGGTGCCGCTCGAGTTCGGTCCGCCGATGGTCGGTCGTGTACCAGTCGTTCGGCACGCACTCGAGACCCTGCCCCACCGCGAACTCGTCGGCCCCCGGGCCGGCCAGCATCACGTGGGACGAATGCTCCATCACGCGGCGGGCGAGGAGCACCGGGTTGCGCACCCGGCGCACGCCCGCGACGGCGCCGGCCCTCAGGTCGCGTCCGTCCATGATCGCGGCGTCGAGTTCGTGCCCTCCGTCGGCGCCGAGCACCGAGCCGCGGCCGGCATTGAACAGCGGGTCCTCCTCGAGCGCCACGACGGCCGCGGTCACGGCATCGAGGCTCGACCCGCCGCCCTCGAGCACCGCGTAACCGGCACGCAGCGCGGCGCCGAGGCCGGCCCGAAACGCTGCATCAACCTGGGGCGTGAGCTCGGGCGCAGGGATCACGCCTGCACCACCATGGACCGCGATCGCGAGCATCGGCACCTGCTCCCCGGGGCCCGGCCTGGAATCGGCGGACCACTGCGCGAATTCAGCATATCATCGGCCCGTCCACGCGAGTCCCGCCCGAGTCGACCATGCGCCAGCCCGGAAGAATCAAGACGCTGCTCGTTGCCAACCGCGGCGAGATCTCCATCCGCGTGATGCGCGCGGCGACGGAGCTCGGCATCCGCACGGTCTCGATCTACTCGCAGGAGGACCGCTTCTCGCTGCACCGGATGAAGGCGGACGAGAGCTACCTGGTCGGCGAGGGCAAGGGCCCGGTCGAGGCCTACCTGGACGTCGCCGACATCATCCGGATCGCGCGCGAGGCGGGCGCCGACGCGATCCACCCGGGCTACGGCTTCCTCTCGGAGAACCCCGGGTTCGCCGAGGCCTGCGCCGCGGCGGGCATCCTCTTCGTCGGCCCGACGCCCGCGATCATGCGCAGCCTGGGCAACAAGGTGACGGCCCGCGCGCTCGCGGTGTCGGCCGGCGTCCCCGTGATGCCGGCGACGCCCCCGTTGCCGCACGACCCCGCCGAGTGCGCGCGACTCGCGGCCGGCATCGGCTACCCGGTGATGCTGAAGGCGAGCTGGGGCGGCGGCGGCCGCGGGATGCGCGCCGTCGAGACCGAGGCGCAGCTCGCCGAGATGATCGCCGCGGCACGCCGAGAGGCCGGCGCCGCATTCGGCAACGACGAGGTCTATCTCGAAAAGCTCGTGCGCCGGGCGCGCCACGTCGAGGTGCAGATCCTCGGCGACACGCACGGCAACCTCGTGCACCTGTACGAGCGCGATTGCACCGTCCAGCGCCGCAACCAGAAGGTCGTCGAGCGCGCGCCCGCGGTGTTCCTCGATGACGGGCAGCGCGCCGCGCTCTGCGAACTCGGGCTCAGGATCGGCCGCGCGGTCGGCTACGTGAACGCCGGCACCGTCGAATTCCTGCAGGACGCCGACACCGGCGAGTTCTACTTCATCGAGGTGAACCCCCGGATCCAGGTCGAGCACACGGTCACCGAGGTCGTGACCGGCATCGACCTCGTGAAGGCGCAGATCCTGATCGCCGAAGGCGCGCGGATCGGCGAGCCGGGCAGCGGCGTGCCGGCGCAGCCTGGCATCCGGATGAACGGCCACGCGATGCAGTGCCGGATCACGACCGAGGACCCGGAGAACGCGTTCATCCCGGACTACGGCCGGATCACGGCCTACCGCAGCCCGGCCGGCTTCGGCGTGAGGCTCGACGCGGGCACTGCCTACACCGGCGCGTTCATCACGCGTTCCTACGACTCGCTGCTCGTGAAGGTCACGGCCTGGGCGCCGACGCCCGACGAGACGATCGCCCGGATGCACCGGGCGCTGTGGGAGTTCCGGGTGCGCGGCGTCGTGACGAACCTGCGCTTCCTCGACCAGCTGATCAGCCATCCGCGCTTCGAGCGTGCGGATTACACGACCAGGTTCATCGACGAGGCGCCCGAGCTGTTCCGCTTCCCGCGCAAGCGCGACCGCGCGACGCGGATCCTGCGCTACGTCGGCGACGTCATCGTGAACGGCAGCCCGGAGGTCGCGGGCCGTGCGCGGCCCACGCGCACGATCGAGCCTCGGCCGCCGCGCGTCGACCTCGCGACGCCACCGCCGCCGGGGACGAAGCAGCGGCTCGACGAGCTCGGGCCGCGGGCGTTCTCGCAGTGGATGCGCGACCAGCCGCAGCTGCTCGTGACCGACACGACGTTCCGCGACGCGCACCAGTCGCTGCTCGCGACGCGATTCCGCACCCGCGACCTGGCCGCCGTCGCGCCCGCGTACGCGCGGCTTGCGCCAGGGCTCTTCTCGGTCGAGTGCTGGGGTGGCGCGACGTTCGACGTGGCGATGCGCTTCCTGAAGGAGTGCCCTTGGGAGCGGCTCGCGGCGTTCCGCGAGGCGATGCCGAACCTGCTGCTGCAGATGCTGCTGCGCTCGGCGAACGCGGTCGGCTACACGAACTACCCGGACAACGTGGTCCGGTACTTCGTCGCGCAGGCGGCGAAGAACGGCGTCGACCTGTTCCGGGTGTTCGATTCGCTGAACTGGGTCGAGAACATGCGGGTCGCGATGGACGCCGTGCTCGAGACCGACCGGCTGCTCGAGGCGGCGATCTGCTACACGGGCAACCTGACGGACCCCCGCCGCACGAAGTACGACCTCAAGTACTACGTCGGGATGGCGAAGGAACTCGAGCGGGCCGGCGCGCACGTGCTCGGCATCAAGGACATGGCGGGGCTCTGCCAGCCGCGCGCGGCGTACACGCTCGTCAAGGCGCTCAAGGAGGAGGTCGGCATCCCGGTCCACTTCCACACGCACGACACGAGCGGGATCGCCGCCGCGAGCGTGCTGATGGCCGTCGAGGCGGGCGTCGACGCGGTCGACGGCGCGCTCGACGCGATGAGCGGCCTCACGTCGCAGCCGAACCTCGGGTCGATCGTCGAGGCGCTGCGCCACGGGCCGCGTGACACGGGACTCGACCCGGACGCGCTGCGCACGCTCTCGAACTACTGGGAGCAGGTCCGGCACGGCTACGCGGCGTTCGAGAGCGACATGCGCGCGGGCGCCTCCGAGGTGTACGTGCACGGGATGCCCGGCGGCCAGTACACGAACCTGCGCGAGCAGGCGCGCTCGCTCGGCATCGACGACACGCGCTGGCACGAGGTCGCACGCGCGTACGCCGAGGTCAACGAGATGTTCGGCGACGTCGTCAAGGTGACGCCGTCGTCGAAGGTCGTCGGCGACATGGCGATCCTGATGGTGACCAGCGGCCTCACGCGCGAAGACGTGCTCGACCCGGACGTCGAGGTGGCGTTCCCGGAGTCCGTGGTGTCGCTCTTCCGGGGCGACATCGGGCAGCCGGTGGGCGGGTTCCCCGAGGCGCTGCAGAGGAAGGTGCTCGCGGGTGCGCAGCCGCTCACGGTTCGGCCGGGCTCGGTGCTGCCGCCAGTGGACCTCGACGCGAAGCGCGCCGAACTGCAGGCGAAGATGCCGCGGCCGATCAGCGACGCGGAGTTCGCCTCGTGGCTCATGTACCCGAAGGTCTACACGGACTACATGGCGGACCGGCTGCAGTACGGCGACGTGAGCGTGCTGCCGACGCGCGCGTTCTTCTACGGGCTCGAGCCGGGCGAGGAGATCTCGGTCGACCTCGAACGCGGCAAGCACCTGATCATCCGGCACGTCGCGACCAGCGAGGTGCACGACGACGGGACCCGCACGGTGTTCTTCGAGCTGAACGGCCAGCCGCGCTCGGTCAAGGTGCCGGACCGGAGCAAGGTCGCGAAGCGACCGCCGCGGCGCAAGGCCGAGGTGGACCACCCGGACCAGGTCGGTGCGCCGATGCCGGGCACGGTCGCGACGGTGCACGCGATCGTCGGCCACCACGTGAAGCGCGGCGACGTGCTCGTGACGCTCGAGGCGATGAAGATGGAGACGAGCGTGCGCGCCGAGCGCGACGGCACGATCGTCGAGGTGGTGGCGCGGCCCGGCGAGGCCGTGGACGCGAAGGACCTGCTGGTGGTGCTCGCCGGCGCATGACCTCGGCGTACGCGATCCGTGCGGCCGACTTCGGCGACGCGCGCGTCCGCGGGCTGGTGCGCCTGCACCTCGAGGGCATGCACGCGAGTTCACCGCCCGGCTCGGTCTACGCGCTCGACCTCACGGGGCTCACGGCGCCCGGCGTGACGGTGTGGACCGCATGGTCGGGCGAGTCGGTCGCCGGGATGGCGGGGCTCAAGGACCTCGGCGCGGGCCACGGCGAGGTCAAGTCGATGCGCACGCACCCGGATTTCCTGAGGCGCGGGGTCGCGGCTGCGCTGCTCGAGCACCTGATCTCGCAGGCCCGCGCGCGCGGCATGCGCCGGCTCTCGCTCGAGACCGGCAGCGGCGCGCCGTTCGCCGCCGCGCTCGCGCTCTACGAGCGCCGCGGCTTCCGCTACGGCGAGCCGTTCGGCGACTACGTGCCGACCGAGTTCAACCAGTTCCTGCACCTCGACCTGTAGCCCGGGCCGCGCTCAGCCGGCCGCCGCGCCGATCCACTGGACGAGTTGCCCCGCACCCATCGCGCCCGACTGGCGCGCGACCTCGCGGCCGCCCTTGAACACGATCAGCGTCGGGATGCTGCGGATCCCGTAGCGCGTGGCCGTGTCCGGCGATTCGTCGGTGTTCAGCTTCGCGAAGCGCACGCGGGGCTCGAGCCGGCCGGCCGCCTCCTCGAAGGCCGGGGCCATCATCCGGCAGGGCCCGCACCACGGGGCCCAGAAGTCCACGACGACCGGCAGGTCGGTCTCGGCGACGTGCCGCGCGAAACTGCCGTCGTCCAGCTCGACCGGGTGGCCATCGAACAGCGGCTCGTGGCAGTGCGGGCAGCGCGGCCCGTCCGCCAGCCGGTCCGGGGGCACGCCGACCAGGCCGGCGCAGCGCGGGCAGGCGACACGGGTACGGTCGTTCATCGGGGACTCCTGCGGGTGGGTTCCCCACGATGGGGACGGCCGCGCGCCGGGCAAGGGTCCCCCGGCCCTCGCCGACAGCGCTCAGGAAATCGTCTTGCTCACCGCGTTGCTCGGTACGCTCTCGACGCTCGTGGTCGTGTAGGCCGCGACCGTGAAGTACCAGGTGCCCGAGCCGAGACCCTCGATGACGACCGAGGTGATCGCGCCGCCCGGGATCGCGAGCACGTTCGTGAGCCCCGTCGGCGAATTGCCGTAACGCACGCGGTAGCCGGCCAGGTTCGTGAGCGGCGTGCCGTCGACGTTCTGCGTCGGTGCGACCCAGCTGAGCGTCGCGTTGCCGCTGGTCGGCGCCATCACGGTGATCGCGAACGCGGGCAGCGTCGCCGAGGCCGCGCCGTCCGACACCGAGATCACGATGTTCGCGTACTGGCCGACGTCCGCCTGGCCCGGGGTGCCCGACAGCACGCCGGTCACGGTGTCGAAGCCGGACCACGACGGGCGGTTCGCAATGCCGTAGCGCAGCGTCTGGCCGTCGGGATCGCTGCCGGTGGCCTGGAACGCATACGGCTGGCCGGCGGTCGCGGCGGTCGGGGGCGAGCCCGACAGCGTCGGCGGGTGGTTCACCGGGGCCGGTGGGGCCGTGACCGTGATGCAGAACGCCGGCAGCGAGCGCGTGTACTGTCCATCGCTCACCGAAATCACGATGTTCGGGTAGCTGCCGACCGCGGTGGCCGACGGCGTCCCGGTGAGCGCGCCGGTCCTCGTGCTGAACGCCGCCCACGCGGGCTTCCCCGCGATCCTGAACGTGAGTGTCGCCTGCTCGGCGTCCTTCGCGGTGGGCTGGAACGCGTAGGCCTGGGTCGCCTGCACGGTCAGCGCCGGCGTGCCGGAGATCGTCGGTGCGGTGTTGCGCAACCTGAGCCGGCTGGCGTCGGCGGGGAGGGCGGTCGCGAGTCCTGCGACGGCGACCAGCGTCGTGAGCACGGATGCAGCGGGTCTGCGCTTGAAGAACATGACGAGGTCCTCTCTCGGTAACCCCGCTATCCCTCGGCGGCGCCGGTGGACCGGAGGCTTTGCGTCCCCGCCTCGCGGCGGGTTTGCCGTTGTTGATCGATGCGGGGAAAGTGTTCTCCCCGGAAGGGCTCCTGCACACCACTGGAGCGGAATTGGCTCACGCTTCCGCCCGCGCAATCGAAACCGTTCCGGATGGATGCTCCGGCGGGCGTCGATCCGCCTCTCCCGCGCCGAAATCGTCGCGCGCGGGGCATGCAGGGCAGGACCGCCGGGCAGGCCCTTGCCTATCGCCCGGGTCGCCTCCATCTAGTGCGGCATCACCGGCCCGCAGAGGCACGCCGGAGCACGGCCATGCGCTACAAGGACTACTACCAGGTCATGGGTGTCGCCCGCGACGCGAGCGCGGAAGACATCAAGCGCGCCTATCGCAGGCTCGCTCGCAAGTACCACCCGGACGTCAGCAAGGAAAAGGACGCCGAGGCGAAGTTCAAGGAACTGCAGGAGGCGAACGAGGTCCTGAAGGACCCCGCGAAGCGGGCCGCCTACGACCAGCTCGGCGCCGACTGGCGGCCGGGCCAGGACTTCCGCCCGCCGCCGGACTGGGGCCAGGGATTCGAGTTCGCCCGCGGCGCCCGCACCGATGCGGGCCCCGGCGGGTTCAGTGACTTCTTTGCCGAACTGTTCGGCGAACACAGCCCGTTCGGCGCCGCCGCCGGCCCCGCCCGCCACGGCCGCACCCGCGCGACCTCGGGCCAGGATCACGCCGCCCGCGTCGAGATCGACCTCGAGGACGCCTATCGCGGCGCCTCGCGCGAGATCGAACTGCGCATGCCCGAGATGACGTCCGACGGTCACCTCGTCGTAAAGCCCCGCACGTTGCGCGTCGCGATACCGGCCGGCGTCACCGAGGGCCAGCAGATCCGGCTCGCGGGGCAGGGCGGCCCCGGCAGCGGTGGCGGGCCCGCCGGCCACCTGCTGCTCGAGGTCCGTTTCCGGCCGCACCCGAGGTTCCGGGTCGAGGGGCGCGACGTCACGACGACGCTGCCGGTCGCCCCCTGGGAGGCGGCGCTCGGCGAGACCGTCGCGGTCCCGACCCTCGGCGGGCCCGTGGACATGAAGCTGCCGGTCGGTGCGCGCAGCGGGCAGCGACTCAGGTTGCGAGGACGGGGCCTGCCCGGCCCGACGCCCGGCGACCAGTACGTCGAGGTCGCGATCGTGCTGCCGCCGGACAGCCCGGCCGCGCGGCGCTTGTTCGAGCAGATGAAGCGGGAACTGCCCTTCGACCCGCGCGCCTGAGCGCGCGCCGGGTCGCCGGCCGTCAGGCGAGCGACGTGCCGAGCAGGTGGCCGATCAGCCAGGTCACCCCGCCGGCGCCGCCGCCGATCGCGACCATCCGGAGTCCGCCGAGCCAGGCGTTGCGCCCGGTGAAGAGGCTCAGCGCCGCACCGACGGCGAAGAGCGCGCCGGCCGCGACCACCGCGGCCGCAACGATCGCGCGGTCGAGCGGCAGCCCGAGCAGGAAAGGCGCGAGCGGCAGCACCGCGCCGCCCGCGAACGCGAGGAACGAGAACAGCGCCGCGCCCCAGGGCGAGCCGAGGTCGTCCGGGTTGAGCCCGAGTTCCTCGCGCGCGAGCGCGTCGAGCGCCGCGTCGTGGTTCTTCACGAGTTCGCGCGTGATCCGCCGGGCCTCCTCGAGGTCCATCCCGCGGGCCGCATAGATCAGCGCGAGTTCCTCGGCTTCCTCCTCCGGGTACTCGTCGAGTTCGTCGCGCTCGAGGCCGATCTGGTACTCGAACATCTCGCGCTGCGAGCGCATCGACACGTATTCGCCCGCGGCCATCGACAGCGCGCCGGCGAGCAGGCCCGCGATGCCGGTCGTGAGCACCGCGCCGACGCCGGCGCCCGCGCCCGCGACGCCCATGATCAGGCTGGCGTTCGACACGAGGCCGTCGTTGACGCCGAACACCGCCGCGCGGAGGTTGCCGCCGCCGTAGCCCTTGTGCCGCGCGCCGACCTGCGACACCGAGGTCGGCATCGTGTGGCCGGGCGTCGCGACGCGCGCGTCGTACGCGGACACGCCTCGCACCTTCATCGCGACCAGCATCGGGCGGACGCGGCGCGGGCCGAGCCGGCGCGCGAGCATCACGGTGATCCGCGCGCGGAGCGACGGACTGAACGCCGGCGGCGTCGCGCCCGAACCGGCGGTCCATCGGTCGGCCTGGCCCTCGGCCGCCGTGGCGAGTGCGCGGAACAGGTCGGCGATCCGCGGGTCGGGTTCGCAGTCGGCGAGCGCGCGGTACACCCACGCGGACTGCTTCTCCTCGCGCCAGCTCTCGACGCCGCTCATGCCGGCGCCCGCCGGCCGCGGGTCAGGCGCGCGAGGCGGGCGGCCGCGGCCGGCCCAGCAGCTTGCGGACCTGCTTCATCACGGCCAGGTCCACGTACGGTTTCTCGATGAAGTCGGTCGCGCCCTCGCGCATCGCAGCGACCGCGGTCGGGACGTCCGACTCGTCCGCGAGCAGCACGACCGGGACGTCGTTGCCCGCGTGCCGCAGGCGCCGCAGCAGGTCGAGCCCCGACATGCCGGGCAGCAGCACGTCGACAATCAGGCACGACGCAGAGCGCCCGTTCACGCTCGTCAGGTAGCTTTCGGCGCTGTCGTACGTCGAGACGTCGACGCCGTTGCGATTCAGGAGCGCGCGCAGTCCTCTCCGGGCCACGGGGTCCGGATCGATGACGCCGACGAGCGGCAATGACTCCGGCACACTCCTGATCTCTTGCATAAGTAGCTGCGACCACAGGTCGAGCCGGTCCGATTCTGTCCGCAGGGAGGATCGGTTGCGGCGAACCGCGCGCCGATCTGTGGTCGCATGGGACGCAGTGTTCCCGCGGCCCAAAATGCGGAGAATCGGGGCTTATACCTACGATTCCGCGGCGGATTCCTCGATGGAATCCGCAGCGAAAATCCGGCCCGGCCGGGCCTGCTGCGACGCAGCAGATCATTCGTCCTTGCGGTCGACTTCGAGCACCATGCGCACGAGGTGCGCGAGCGAGTGCGCTTCCATTTTTTCCATCACGCGCGCGCGGTGGATCTCGACGGTTCGCTGGCTCAGGTTGAGGTCGCCGGCGATGACCTTGTTCGCCTTGCCGGCGACGACGAGGTCGAGCACCTCGTGTTCGCGCGGCGTGAGCGAGTCGAGCCGCTTGCGGATCATGTTGCGCTCCGCGAGCATCCGGCGGCTGCCGGCGTCCTTGTCGAGCGCCTGGTTGATCCGGTCGAGCAGGTCCTGGTCGCGGAACGGCTTCTGGATGAAGTCGACCGCGCCGGCCTGCATCGCCTCGACGGCCATCGGCACGTCCCCGTGTCCGGTGATGAAAATGATCGGCAGGATCGAGTGACGCTCGTTCAGCTTCACCTGCAGCTCGAGTCCGCTCATGCCGGGCATCCGGATGTCGAGCACCAGGCACCCCGGGCGGTCGTCGCGCTCCGCGTCGAGGAACGCCTGCGCCGAATCGAACACCTCGACGGGCAGTCCCACCGACTTGAGCAGCATCCGCAGCGAGTCGCGCACGGCGGCGTCGTCGTCCACCACGAATACGGTCGGCTTGGTTTCCTTGATCACTGTTCGTCACCTTTCGTCGCCGGAGCGGCGGGCAGTGTGAAATGAAACTGGGTCCCTGAGCGCTCGTTCGGAGTGTGCCACAGGCGGCCTCCGTGGGCCCGGATGATGGACCGGCTGATCGCGAGACCGAGGCCCGTACCGGTCGCCTTGGTCGTGAAGAACGGGTTGAACAGATGCTCGGCGGCCTCGGCGCTGATGCCGCAGCCGTGGTCGGCGACCGTGATGCACACTTCGCCGTCGGCCGTGCGGCGCGTGCGCAGCACCACCTCCCTGGAGTCGTCGCGGCCGTCCTGCATCGCGTCGATCGCGTTGCGCACCAGGTTCAGCACGACCTGCTGCACCTGGATCGGGTCGGCGTGCACCGGCGGCAGGTCCTCGTCGGCCTCGATCTGCAGCACGACGTTGTGCAGACGCGCGTCGGTCTCGGCCAGCGTGCGCAGGTCGTCGAGCAGGCGCGTGCAGTCGACCCACTCGCGACGCACCTCGCGGTTCTTCACGAACGTGCGCAGCCGGCGGATCACCTCGCCGGCGCGCAGCGCCTGCGCATTGATGTGCTCGAGCGCGCCGACCACCTCGGCGATGTCGGGCTCGGGCTGCCTGAGCAGCCGCTGGCTCGCCTGGGCGTAGGTCGCGATCGCGGAGAGCGGCTGGTTGATCTCGTGCGCGAGGCCGGCCGCCATCTCGCCCATCGTCGAGAGCCGGCTGAAGTGCGTGAGGCGGTCCTGCAGCTGTCGGGCCTCGTCCTCGGCGTGCCGGCGGTCCGTGATGTCGTGGATCGTGCCGACGAGCTTGACGGTCTGCCCGTCGCCGTCGCGCACCGCCTGCGCGATGTGGTGCAGGTGTCGCGTGCGGCCGTCGCGCAGCACGATCTGGTACTCGATGTCGAGCGGCGGCCCGCCGGAATCGAGGTGGCGGAACGCCTCGACCACCCTGGCGCGGTCGGACGGGTGGACCCACTTCGCGAAGTACTCGTGCTGCTCGATGCGCGCTTCGCCCGGCTCGAGGTCGAGGATGCGCATCAGCTGCGGCGAATAGTAGTCGGGACCGTCCCCGGCCGGGTGCGTGACGTAGTTGCCGAGGTTCGCGAGGCCCTGCGCGAGCCGGAGCTCCTCCTCGCTGCGCCGCAGGAGTTCCTCTGCTTCCTTCGGGCGGGTGAGGTCGCGGACGAAGCCGACGAACCGCGGTGGTTCCGACTCGGGCACGCGCCCGACGGCGAGCTCGCACGGGAACGTGCCGCCGTCGCGTCGCATCGCGACGATCTCGCGCCCTATCCCGATGATCCGCGCCTGGCGGGTTTCCCCATAGCGCGCCAGGTGGCCGTCGTGGGCGCTGCGGTCCGGCTCGGGCATCAGCATCGAGATGTTGCGGCCGATCACCTCTTCGGCGCGGTAGCCGAACATCCGCTCGGCCGCCAGGCTGAACTCCTCGACGAGGCCGCGGTGGTCGATGACGATCACGGCGTCCACCGCGGCGTTCATCAGGGCGCGGAACTCGAGTTCCCCCTGCTTGGAGCCTGCAGCGGCGCGCGGGCGTTCGATCGCTTCGGTTGGGCGTCGTGGGTCCATCGTCTGGGGCCGGTTTATCCGGGCGAATGCTAAGTGATGCACCCGCCGCCCGGCTAGGTATAACTGGAGACGCCCCTATCCATCGCTCCGCATTCAGGCGCCGGCCCCCCGGCCGGACAATGGTACCGCGGCCCGGCGGGTCCCGACCGCGCCCCGCGATCCGCAGGGTGACCCGAGGAGGGAGCCATGAAACTCACGCGCTGGGAACCGTTCCGCGAGATGGACGAGTTCATGAAGGGCTTCAGCCCGATGTTCGGCCGCCTGCACATGGGCCGGCCGATGGAGGCGATGTACGAATTCACGCCGCTCGCCGACATCGTCGAGCACGAGAAGGAATACCTGATCAAGCTCGACCTGCCCGAGGTGCCGAAGGACGACGTGAAAGTCCTGTTCGACGACGGCGTGCTCACCGTCAAGGGCGAGCGCAAGGTCGAGAAGGAGACGAAGGGCGAGAAGGTGCACCGCACCGAGCGGTACTACGGCACCTTCGAGCGCAGTTTCGTGCTGCCCGAGGACATCGACCCGAAGCTGATCCGGGCCGAGTCGAAGGACGGCGTGCTCGTGATGCACATCCCGAAGACGGACGTGCCGAAGTCCCGCCCGCTGGCCATCAGCATCCAGTAGGCGGCCGGCCCGCCGCGCGGGCCTGAAGACCGGAGCACCGCGGGCAACGGCTCGTGCGGCCCGCTCAGTGGTGGTGCTCGTGCCCCGTCGCCGGTTCGGAGGCTGGCGACGGGGCGGTCCCCGGGGCGGCCCCGTGATGGTGGTGCGCGCCGCCCGCGTGCCACAGCGCGTAACCCGCCGTCCACAGTCCGGCCACGAGCAGCACGGTCCCCGCAACCGTGCGCCACGACGCCCGGCGCGAGGCGAGCCCGGCCGCGCGGTCGAAGAACAGCACCGCGGCCGTCATCGAAGGCAGGGTCCCGGCGCCGAACGCGAGCATCACGCCCGCGCCGAGCCACGGATTCGCCGTCGTCGCAGCCACGAGCAGCATCGAATACGTCATGCCGCAGGGCAGCGCGCCCCAGGCGAGCCCGAGCCTGAGCGCCGAGCCGAGTTCGCCGGCCCCCGGCCGCGCGGCGACCGGCGCGACCCGTCGCCACAGCGCGGCCCCGGCGGCTTCGAGCGGGTCGAGCAGCCGCCAGCCGAACAGCAGGCGCCCGGCGACCGCGACCATGATCGCGCCGGAGAGCACCCGGAACACGACCGCGAGCGCCGCGACGTCCACGGCCGAGAGCAGCGTGAGGCCCGCGACGCCCGCGAGCGCGCCCGCGACCGCGTAACTCCCGATCCGCGACAGGTTGTACACGGCTGCGAGCGCGAGCCGGCGGCCCGGTGTCGCTGCGCGGTGCCGGACCGCGAGCGCGCCCGCGACGCCGCCGCACATTGCGGCGCAGTGGCCGCTCGCGACGAGCCCCGCCAGCGCCGCGGCCGGCAGCATCGTCGCGAGGTCCGTCGTGCTGCACCATTCGTCCATCGTCACGCCCCGTCGTCCGGTCCGTCGTCGTCGCCTCGCGTGGCCGGGCCGCCCGGCCGGCGGTCGTCGTCGAGCACGCTCCAGCCGGGGCTGTCGAGGTCGTCGAACTGGCCGTCGCCGACGGCCCAGAAGAACGCCCACAGGCCGAGTGCCACGAGCACGAGGCCGAGCGGGATCAGCATGTAGACGATGCTCACGGGGTCGCCTCCGCGGACGCGTCGAGGCGCCAACGCGCGGCCGGGCCCCGATCCGGGTCGCGGGCGAGGCGCATCGCGTTCAGCACGACCCCGACCGAGCTCGCGGCCATGCCGATCGCCGCGAGCCACGGCGGCACGAGGCCGAACGCGGCGAGCGGCAGCGCGGCCAGGTTGTAGACGATCGCCCAGGCGAGGTTCTGCCGCACGATGCGCTGCGTGCGGCGCGCCAGCGCAACCGCGTGCGGGATCTCCGTGAGCGCGTCGCGGACCAGGATCAGGTCGGCGCTCGTCTGCGCGAGTGCCGAGCCGCGGCCCATTGCCAGCGAGACGTCGGCGCCGCGCAGCAGCGGCGCGTCGTTGATGCCGTCCCCGATCGCGACGACGCCGTGCCCGGCGGCCTGCAGTTCGCGCACCCGGGCGAGCTTGCCGTCCGGCGCCAGTCCGGCGAGGTGGTCCGTGATGCCGCAGCGCGCGGCCACCCGGGCCACCGCGGCCGCCTCGTCGCCGCTCGCGATCGAGGAGGCGAGTCCGAGTGAGCCGAGCGCGGCGACGCAGTCGCGTGCCTCGGCCCGCACCGGGTCGGTGAGCCGGAACGCCGCGACGAGGCCGCGTGCGTCGCCGAGCGCAACCCAGCTTTCGCCCGCGAGCCCCGCGGGCGGAGCGCCGCCGGAGGCCGCGGCCACCCAGTCCGGCCGGCCGATCCGGAGCCGCCGGCCGTCGACGTCGCCTTCGAGCCCGAGGCCCGCGTGCACCTCGACGCCGGTCGCCACGGCGGTGCTCGCGCCTTCGACGACGAACGCACGGGCGATCGGGTGCTCGGACATGCGCTCGAGCGCGCCGGCGAGCGCGACGCACTCCGCCTCGCCCGCGGACCCGAACGTCCGGACCTCCTCGACCCGCACGAGCCCGCGGGTGAGCGTGCCCGTCTTGTCCCACAGCACGCGGTCCGCGCGGGCGAGTCGCTCGAACGCGTCCGAGTGCGCCACCAGCACGCCGCGCCGCGCGAGCGCCGCCGTCGCCGCGGCGATCGCGGCCGGCGTCGCGAGCGACAGTGCGCAGGGGCAGGTCACGACCAGCACCGCGAGCGTGGCCGGGAAGGCCCGGGCCGGGTCCACGAACCACCACGCGGCGAACACCACGGCCGCGCCGAACAGTATGCGCCCGAGGAACCACGAGGCCGCGCGGTCCGCCGCGCGCGCGAGCCGCGGGCGCTCGGCCTGGGCCCGCTCGAGCAGCGCGACGATGCCGGCGAGCACGGTGCCCCCGGCCACGGCCGTGACGCGGACCCTGAGCGGCGCGCCGAGGTTCTGCGTGCCGGCGTGCACGGGCGCGCCGGCCTCCTTGGCGACGGCGGTCGACTCGCCGGTGAGCATCGACTCGTCCACCCGGCCGGCGCCGTCCAGGATCACGCCGTCGGCCGCGAACACCTCGCCCGTGCGCACGAGCAACTCGTCGCCGGCCCCGAGCTCGGCCGCCTGCACGTCCTCGGCGACGCCGTCCCGCACGCGACGCGCGGTGACCGGGGCGAGGCGCGCGAGCGCGTCCGCCACGCTGCCCGAGCGATGCCGGGCGATCATCTCGACGTAGCGGCCGAGCGCGAGGAAGAACACGAACATCGTGACCGAGTCGAAGTAGACCTCGCCGCGGCCGGTGAGCGCATTCCACACGCTCGCGACGAACGCGAGCACGATGCCGAGGCTGACCGGCACGTCCATGCTCACCGAGCGCGCGCGCAGCGCCTGCCACGCGCCCTGGTAGAACGGCCAGCCGGCGTAGAGCGCAACCGGCACCGACACGAGCATGCTCACGAGCCGGAGCAGCTCGCGGATGTCCGGGGCCATCCCGGCGCCCTCGCCGATGTAGAGCGGCACCGCGAACATCATCACCTGCATCATCCCGAAGCCCGCGACGGCGAGACGCTTCAGTGCCGTGCGGCGCTCCGCGAGCGCGAGCTGGCCGGCCGCGTCGCCCGCGAGCGGGTGCGGCCGAAGCCCGACGTGGTCGAGCACGCGCAGCAGGTCGCCGAGGCCGGCCTCGGCCGGGTCCCAGGTGAGCGTCGCGCGCGCGGTGGCGGGGTTCACGCTCGCGTCGCGCAGCCCGCGCTGCTGCCGGAGTGCCTTGTCGGCGAGCCAGCTGCAGGCCGAGCAGCGCAGCCCCTCGAGCAGCACGGTGATCGAGCGCGTGCCGTCCGGGTTGCCGCGGCTCAGCCGGGCGGCGAGCTCCGGGCGGTCGTAGGCGGCCCAGCGGTCCGGGCGCGGCGGCTCGTCGGCACGGGCCGCGGACGCGTCACGGTATCGGTAGTAGTCGTCGAGCCCGGCACCCGAGATGAACTCGGCGACGGCACGGCAGCCGTGGCAGCAGACGGGCTCCTCGCGGCCGGCGATCCGGGCGGTCAGCCTGACGCCGGCCGGCACGGGTTCGCCGCAGTGGAAGCAGGCCTCGCGGGCCGCGGTCATGGCGCCTGGTTGGTCTCGACCTCACCGCACTTCATGGTGACGCCGACCTGCACGCAGTCCTCGCGGACCAGCACGTCCGGTCGGGTCACGGCGAGGTAGTAGGTGATCCCGCCGCCGATCACGGAGCCGAGCGGCGGAATGATCAGCAGCCAGGGCCAGAGCTGGCGGTACCAGGGACGGTGGGACTCAGTGCTCACGTGCCTAGCCTATCAGCTGGTGGGCGCCAGGAAGCGGGCCTTCGCGTCGGCCCGGAGCGCGGGATCGTCCGTCGCCTGGACGGTGACGTGCAGCGTGATGCCGCCCTTCACGGCGTCGCGGGGCACCCGGATCCGCACCGGGACGCTCGTGAGCTGGCCCGCGCCGACCCACACGGCCTGGTTGCCGTAGTTCACCTGCAGCCCGGGCACGCCGGTCGCGGCGATCGTGAACTCGTGCTCTCGGCCGTCCTTGTTCATGATCTTCACGTCGTAGACGTTCTCGATCGCGCCGTCCGGCAGCTGCCGGTAGAGCGCGTTGCGGTCGCGCAGCACGTCCACGCCGGCGAGGTTCCGGTGCGTGATCGCGTACGCGAAGCCGGCGACGAGCAGCGCGAGCAGCGTGGCGTAGACGATCGTGCGCGGTCGCACGATGCGCTTCGGGTGGCCCTCGAGGCCGCGCTGCGTGTCGTAGCGGATCAGCCCGCGCGGGTAGCCGACCTTGTCCATCACCTCGTCGCAGGCGTCGATGCAGGCGGCGCAGGCGATGCACTCGCACTGCAGGCCCTTGCGGATGTCGATGCCGGTCGGGCAGACCTGCACGCACATCGTGCAGTCGATGCAGTCACCGAGGCCCTGGGCCTTGTGGTCCGTGCCGCGACGGCGGGCGCCGCGCGGCTCGCCGCGCTTCTCCTCGTACGTGATGATCAGCGAGTCGCGGTCGAACATCGCGCTCTGGAAGCGCGCGTACGGGCACATGTACTTGCAGACCTGCTCGCGCATGTAGCCCGCGTTCAGGTAGGTGGCGCCGCCGTAGAACAGCACCCAGAACGTCTCCCAGGGCCCGGTCGCGAGGTGGACGATCGCCACCGCGAGCTCGCGCACCGGCGTGAAGTAGCCGACGAACGTGAACCCGGTCCACAGCGAGAACGTCACCCACAGCGACTGCTTGGCCAGCTTGCGACCGAGCTTTCGGGCGCTCCAGGGCTCGGCCGCGAGCTTCATCTGCTGCGAGCGGCTGCCCTCGACGAAGCGCTCCATCCACAGGAACGTCTCGGTCCACACGGTCTGCGGGCAGGCATAGCCGCAGAACAGGCGACCGGCGATCGCCGTGAAGAAGAACAGCGAGAGCGCCGCGATCACCAGCAGCCAGGTCAGGAAGTAGAAGTCCTGGGGCCACAGCGTGAGCGCGAAGATGTGGAAGCGTCGCGCGGGCAGGTCGAACAGCACCGCCTGGCGGCCGTTCCAGGTGATCCACGGGATCGCGTAGAAGATCCCGAGCAGCACCCAGGCCGCAATCGTGCGCAGCCGCTGGAAGCGTCCGTCGATCTCGCGCGGGTAGATCTTCTGGCGGGCTGCGTACAGCCCGCCTTCGGGGGTGCTGACGGTCTCGGTCATTCGCTGCTCCGATCCCCGTCTTCGTCGCTCTGTGGCGGTTCAGCCGGCTCCGGGTGCGCAGTGCGGACGAGGTAGATCGTGATCAGGCTCGAAATCGACGCGACCAGCCAGAAGAAGAAGAACCCGACCGCATAGCCGGTCATCCGGGTCGCGAACGCGGGCGGCGGGTCGTCGTCGGCGCCGATCAGCAGCGGGTCGATGAACGCGAAGCTGACCATGGTAGCGATGCTGGCGGCGATGAACGCGGGCCACAGCACGATGGCCACGTCCTGCCCGAGGCGTGGCCACCGCAGCTTGCCCGAGTACTCGCCCGCCGGCCGGCCGAACAACGACGCAGCTCCTTACGAACCGCTGTCCGACAGGTGGATCGCGTAGGCCGCGAGCAGTCGCACACGCTCGGCGCCGAGGCGATCGCCGAACGCAGGCATCTGGCCGTTGCGTCCGCCGGTGAGCGTCTGCGTGAGCGTGGCCTGGTCGCCACCGTACAGCCAGACGTCGTCGGTCAGGTTCGGCGCCCCGACGAGCGGGTTGCCCTTGCCGTCGATGCCGTGGCAGGCGGCGCAGTTCGTCTCGAACACCGTCTTGCCGGCGGCCGCGAGCGACGCGTCGTGCGGCTGGCCGGAGATCTGCTCGACGTACGCAACCGCCTGGTCGACGCCCTGGGCGCCCAGCACCGGGCCCCAGGCCGGCATCGCTGCCATGCGGCCCGCGGTGATCGTCTGCACGACGGTGTCCGGGTCGCCGCCCCACTGCCAGTTCTTGTCGGTGAGGTTCGGGAAGCCCTTCGCGCCGCCGCCGTCCGAGCCGTGGCACGGCGCGCAGTTCACCTGGAACAGGTTGCGCGCGGTCGTCATCGCCTTCGGGTCGGTGGCGAGCTGCGGCACCGTCATCGAGGCGAACTGCGCGAGGTAGGCGTTCGCCTTCGACTCGGCGGCCGCCTTCTCCTCGTCGTACTGCCCCGCGGAGGTCCAGCCCTTCGCGCCCTTGAACGAGCCGAGGCCCGGGTAGAGCGCCAGGTAGACGAGCGCGAACGCGACCGTGAGGTAGAACAGCGTGAGCCACCAGCGCGGCAGCGGGTTGTTGTACTCGCGCAGGTCCTTGTCCCACACGTGCCCGGTGTCGGCGCCGCCGCCGATCTTCTCGCCGGCGGCCTTCGGCTTCGAGGTCCACCGGAGCAGCCAGACGCAGCCCAGGATGTAGATGAGCGTCACGAGGACGACGAACAGGCTCCAACCGCTAGTCATGGGGTCTTGCTCCCTTGTTCCTTTCCGGGCGGGTATTCGTGGAACGGCAGCTCGGCCATTTCGTCGAATTCCGCCTTGCGGCGCTTGCTCCAGGCCCAGTAGACGATGGCGAGGAACGCCACCAGCATGGCGAGGGTCATCAGGCCGTTGATCGTGCCGGAGGACATGTCGTCAACCGCCCGGCTTCACGTCGATCCCGAGGCCCTGCAGGTAGGCCACCAGCGCGTCGAGTTCGGTCTTGCCGTCCACGGCGGCCGCCGCTCCGGCGATGTCGGCGTCGCTGTAGGGCACGCCGATCGCGCGCAGCGCCTTCATCTTCTTCGCGACGAGGTCGCCGTCGACCTTCGCGTCGGCGAGCCACGGGAACCGCGGCATGTTCGACTCGGGCACGACGTCCCGCGGGTTCATCAGGTGCACGCGGTGCCAGTCGTCCGAGTAGCGGCCGCCGACGCGCGCGAGGTCGGGCCCCGTGCGCTTCGAGCCGAACTGGAACGGGTGGTCGTACACAGACTCGCCCGGGAGCGAGTAGGGCCCGTAGCGCTCCGTCTCCGAGCGGAACGGCCGGATCATCTGCGAGTGGCAGACGTAGCAGCCTTCCCGGATGTAGACGTCGCGTCCGGCCAGCCGCAGCGGCTCGTAGGGCTTGATGCCCGGCGCCGGCTCGGTGACCGAGCTCTGGAAGTACAGCGGCACGATCTCGACGAGACCGCCGGTGCTGATCGCGATCGCGATCAGCACGCCGAGGAGGCCGACTTTCTTTTCGATTGCTTCGTGATTCATGCGTGCTCCTCAGGCCGGCTGCACGACCGGCGCGTCCGCGGTGCTGGTGCGCGCGGCGGCCGTCTTCCAGACGTTCCAGGCCATGATCAGCATGCCCGCCAGCACCAGCGTGCCGCCGAGCAGGCGGACCGCGTAGTACGGGTAGGTGGACTTGATCGACTCGATGAAGGCGTAGGTGAGCGTGCCGTCAGCGTTGGTGGCGCGCCACATCAGGCCCTGCATGACGCCGGCGATCCACATCGAGGTGATGTAGAGCACGACGCCGATCGTCGTGATCCAGAAGTGCACGTCGATCGCCTTCACGCTGTACATCTGCTCGCGGCCGAACAGCTTCGGGATCAGCGCGTACATCGTGCCGATCGACACCATCGCCACCCAGCCGAGCGCGCCCGAGTGCACGTGGCCGATCGTCCAGTCGGTGTAGTGCGACAGCGCGTTCACCGTCTTGATCGACATCATCGGGCCTTCGAACGTCGACATGCCGTAGAACGACAGCGACACGATCATGAACTTCAGGATCGGGTCGGTGCGCAGTTTGTGCCACGCGCCCGAGAGGGTCATGATGCCGTTGATCATGCCGCCCCACGACGGGGCGAGCAGCACCAGCGAGAACACCATGCCGAGCGACTGCGCCCAGTCGGGCAGCGTCGTGTAGTGCAGGTGGTGCGGGCCGGCCCACATGTAGATGGCGATCAGCGCCCAGAAGTGCACCACCGAAAGCCGGTACGAGTACACCGGCCGCCCGGCCTGCTTCGGCACGAAGTAGTACATCATGCCGAGGAAGGCGGCGGTCAGGAAGAAACCCACCGCGTTGTGGCCGTACCACCACTGCACCATCGCGTCCACGACGCCCGGGTAGATGCTGTACGACTTCGTCAGCGTGACCGGGATCTCGAGGCTGTTCGTGATGTGCAGCACCGCGATCGTGATGATGTACGCGGCGAAGAACCAGTTCGCCACGTAGATGTGCTTCACCTTGCGCAGCGCCACCGTGCCGAAGAACACGATCGCGTAGGCCACCCACACGACTGCGATCAGGATGTCGATCGGCCACTCGAGCTCGGCGTACTCCTTGCCGGAGGTCATGCCGAGCGGCAGCGTCACGGCCGCCAGCAGGATGATGAGCTGCCAGCCCCAGAACGTGAACGCGGCCAGCTTGTCCGCGAAGAGCCGGACGTGGCAGGTGCGCTGGACGATGTAGTAGGACGTCGCGAACAGGGCGCTGCCGCCGAACGCGAAGATCACCGCGTTCGTGTGCAGCGGCCTCAGCCGGCCGTAGGAGAGGAACGGCAGCGGGGGCAGCAGGTCGGGCCAGAGCAGTTGCGCCGCGATCAGGACGCCGACCAGCATGCCGACGATTCCCCAGACCACGGTCATGATCGCGAACTGCCGGACCACCTTGTCGTTGTAGTAGGAGCCGGTGTTCATGCGCGCCTCGATGGATGGTGTGCGAACCGCGTGCCGGACGGGCACGCGGGTGCGGACATGTTACGGAGGGGTTCCGGGCCCGCCAACCGGACGGAAACCCGATCGCCGTAGGTACTTGCCGCAGTGACAAGCCGGCCGCGCCGGGGGTCGGCCGGGTTCGCGGTGGCCGGTCCGCGCCGGCGGACGGCGCCCCGGCCGGCGCCCCGCTGGCGTGCCGGCGCTGTGACTCTCCTCACACGCGGCCGTGCCCGGACCGTTCAGGGCTCACACTTTTCGGGCCGCGCGGGCCCCTATACTCGGACCCTGATGCAATCGGCCACCGTACTGCTCCTGAGTTCCCGCCTCGAGGACCACGCGCTCTTCGCGGAGTCCCTTGCGGCGATCCGTGGGGCGCCGTTCAGGCTCGAGGTCGCCGACGGGCTGGCCGCCGGTCTCGCCCGGCTCAAGCAGGGCCGCGTCGACGCGCTGCTGCTCGACCTCGAACTCGCCGACAGCACGGGGCTCACGACGTTCCTGCGGGTGCAGCCGAAGGCACCGCACGTGCCGATCGTCGTGATCGTCGACACCGACGCCGAGGACCTCGGCCGCGAGTCGGTCGGCCGCGGGGCACTCGACTTCCTGATCCGCGACGAGGTCACGGCGCAGATCCTCGACAAGGTGCTGCGCTACGCGACCGAGCGGACCCACACGCTCAAGGCGCTCAAGGCGTCCGAGCAGCGCTACCGCGAACTCTTCCAGAACGTCACGGCGGGTGTGTTCCAGACGACGCCGGACGGCAAGTTCATGGCCGCGAACCCCGCGCTCGTCCGGATGCTCGGTTACGAATCCGAGGACGAGCTGCTCGCGGTGGACGTGGCGCTCGACATCTACATGGACCCGGGCCAGCGCGAGGCCTGGGCCCGCGCGATGGCCGAGGAGGGCGAGGTCCGCAATGCGGAACTCGTGCTGAAGCGCCGCGACGGCACGAAGATCGTGGTCCTCGAGAACTCCCGCGTCGTGCGCGACGCGGAAGGGCGCGCGCTCTTCTACGAGGGCACGCTCACCGACATCACGGCCGCGCACGAACTGTCGCAGCAGCTCTCCTGGGACGCGAGCCATGACCCGCTCACGGGCCTCGCCAACCGGCGCGAGTTCGAGCTGCGCCTGCAGCGCGCGATCGAGCTGTCTCAGGCGACCTCGGCGACGCACGCGGTCTGCTTCCTCGACCTCGACCGGTTCAAGGCGGTCAACGATTCCTGCGGCCACGTGGCCGGCGACGAACTGCTGCGCCAGCTCGGCCAGGTGCTCGAGCAGAAGGTGCGCTCGGCGGACGTGGTGGCCCGGCTCGGCGGCGACGAGTTCGCCGTGCTGCTGCACAACTGCAGCGAGAACGACGCGATCACGGTCGCCGGCAACCTGCTCAAGGCGGTCGGCTCGTACCAGTTCGTGTGGGGTGCCAAGGCATTCACGCTCGGCGCGAGCGTGGGCGTCGTCGTGATCAACTCGCACTTCCGCCGCATCGCCCAGGTGATGAACGCCGCCGACGCGGCCTGCTACGCCGCGAAGGACGCGGGCCGCAACCGCGTGCAGGTCTACGAGGAGGATGCCTCGATGATCGCCCGCCGCGGCGGCGACATGGAGTGGGTCGTCCGGGCGAAGCGCGCGCTGGTGGACAACCGGCTGTTCCTCGAGGCGCAGCCGATCCTGCCGCTCGCCGACAGCCGGGAGATGCCGCACTACGAGCTGCTGGTCCGGATGCGGGACGAGAACGGGCGCGTCGTGCCCCCCGGTGCGTTCATGCCGTCCGTCGAGCGCTACAACCTCGCGGTGCGCTACGACCGCTGGGTGATCGCGGCCGCGCTCGACTGGATCCAGCGCAATCCGCAGGCCCTCTCGCAGGTGTCGCGCTTCTTCATCAACCTGTCGCGCGATTCGGTGGCCGACCCGGACACCGCGAACTTCATCCGGCAGTCGATGTCGGGTGCCTCGGTCGACCCGCGCCGGGTCGGCTTCGAGTTCACCGAAAGCGTCGCGATCAGCAACCTGACGCGCGCCAACCAGCTGATCGCGGACCTTCGCCGGCTCGGCTGCATCACGAGCCTCGACGATTTCGGCAGCGGCGTGTCCTCGTTCGCCTACCTGAAGGCGCTCGGCGTCGAGTACATCAAGATCGACGGCATGTTCGTCGGCAGCATCTCGCAGGACAAGGTGGACTACGCAATGGTCCGGTCGATCAAGGACATCGGGCACGTGATGGGCAAGCGGATCGTGGCCGAGTCGGTCGAGACGGCCGCGGTGCTCGAGAAGCTGCGCGAGATCGGCGTCGACTACGCCCAGGGCTTCCAGGTCGGCGCGCCCCGTCCGCTCGAGGAGATCGCCTCGGTCGCCGTCTCGGACCTGCTCGCGGGCTGAGGCCGCTTGAATTAATTAAACGTTCGATTAATATGGCGTCATGAGCGCCAGGCCCGTCCGTTCCCCCGGTCCTCGCAGGCCTGGCCGGCCCCGCGGCGGCGACGCGGCCGTCCGGGAGACCCTGCTCGAGACGGCGAGGCAGCTGTTCCTTGAGCGGGGCTACGACGGCGTCGGCATCCGGGAAATCGCCGCCGCCGCGCGCAGTTCGCCGGCCACGATCGCCTACCACTTCGGCGACAAGCTCGGGCTTTACCGGGCGATGCTCGAGTCCGCGATCGCGCCGGTGGCCGCGCACCTGCAGTCGCTCGGCGACGGGGCCGAGGCGGGCGCGCCGGAACTCGGGGCCCTGGCGGCCGCCTACGGCCGCGTGCTCGCGTCGAACCCGTGGGTCCCCGCGCTGATCGTCCGAGAGGTGCTCACCGGCACCGGGCCCTTCCGCGAGGTGTTCATCGAGCAGTTCGCCGGTCGCCTGGCGCCGCTCCTCGTCTCGACGATCGCGCGCGGCCAGGCCGCCGGACGGCTGCGCGCCGACCTGGACCCCAGGCTCGTCGCGCTCTCGACGATCGGACTGATCGTGTTCCCGTACCTCGCGATGCCGGTCGCGAGCCGCGTGTTCGGGATCGGCGCGGAGGATCCGGGCGTCGAGCGGCTCGCGCGCCACACCACCACCGTCCTGCTCGAGGGCCTCTCGCCCCGCGGAGCGCACTGATGCACCCGAGAACCCCGGCCATCGGCCTGGTCGCGCTGCTCGCGGCCGCCTGCGGCGACCGTCCACCTGCCGACGAAGTGCACGGTTCGCTCGAGCGCGATCGCGTCGAGCTGGTCGCCGAGTCGAACGAGACGATCGTCGAGATCCCGGTCCGCGAGGGCGACCGGGTCGCCGTCGGCGACGTGCTGGTGCGCCAGGAGGCCGGGACGATGCAGCCCCGCCTCGACCAGGCCCGCGCGACGCTCGTCGAGAGCGAGCGCCGCCTGTCCGAACTCGAGCACGGTCCGCGCGCCCGGGAGATCGACGAGGCGCGCGCGGCGCTCGCGGGCGCCGAGAGCACGCTCGCCACCGAGACGCGCGAGTACGCGCGCGTGGCCTCGCTCGTCGAGCGCAGGCTGCTGGCCGAGTCGAACCTGGACCAGGCCCGGGCGCGCCGCGACCAGGCGCTCGCGGCGCGGGACCAGTCGCGCGCGCGGCTCCGCCTGCTCGAGGAAGGCACGCGCGTGGAGCAGGTCGGCCAGGCCCGCGCCGCGGTGGATCGCGCACGTGCCGCGCTCGCCGAACTCGAGACCTCGGCGGCCCGCTACGTGGTCCGTGCGACCCGCGCCGGCGTCGTCGAGGCGCTGCCCTACGTCGTGGGCGAACGGCCCGCGCCCGGCGCGCCGGTCGCCGTCGTGCTGGCCGACGGGCGCGTGTACGCGCGCCTGTACGTGCCCGAGCCGCTGCGCGCCGCCTACGCGGCCGGTACGAAGGTGAGCCTGCGCGCCGACGGCGTCCCGGCGCCATTCGCGGGCACCGTCCGCTACGTCTCCGAGCAGGCGAGCTTCACGCCGTACTACTCGCTCACGCAGAAGGACCGGTCGCGACTCGCGTTCCTGGCGGAGATCACCGTCGACGATCCGAAGGCGGCCGTGCTGCCGTCCGGGCTGCCGGTCCAGGTCACGCTCGCCGCGGACGGCACGGCGGCGCGATGACGCCCGACGCCGCCATCGTCGCGCGCGGCCTGACGCGCCGATTCGGGCGGCAGGTCGCCGTCGACGGGATCGACCTGACGATCCCGCGCGCGCGCATCTTCGGGTTCCTCGGGCCCAACGGTTCCGGCAAGTCGACGACGATCCGGATGCTGTGCGGCCTGCTGCGACCGAGCGGCGGCAGCGTGGACGTGCTCGGCTGCAGCATGCCCCGGGACGCGGAACTGCTGCGCGCGAAGCTCGGCTACATGACGCAGCGCTTTTCGCTCTGGGACGACCTCACCGTCTACGAGAACCTCGAGTTCGTCGCGCAGGCCTACGGACTCGCCGGCGCGACCCGCCGCAGGGCGATCGAGGCCCGGGCCGACGAGTACTGGCTCGGCCCGCTGCTCGGCCAGCGCGCCGGCACGATGAGCGGCGGGCAGCGCCAGCGCCTCGCGCTCGCGGCGGCCACGCTGCACGACCCGGAGCTGCTGCTGCTCGACGAACCGACCAGCGCCGTCGACCCGCAGAGCCGGCGCGACTTCTGGGAGAGCCTCTTTGCGCTCGTGAACCGCGGCATCACGATCCTGGTCTCGACCCACTACATGGACGAGGCCGAGCGCTGCCACGGGCTCGCGATCCTGGCCGAGGGCCGCGTCGTGGCCGAGGGCGTCCCGCAGGACCTGATGCGCGACATCCCGGCGTCGGTGGTCGAGATCGAGGCGCGGGACACGGTGGCGGCTCGGGGCGCGCTCGCCGGCGACCCGGCGCTCAGGAGCGTCGCGCAGCTCGGCGTGCGCCTGCACGCGCTGATCGACCCGGCGGTCGAGTCGCCCGACGAGCGCGTGCGCGCGCTGCTGCGCACGGCGGGCGTCGAGGCGGAGGTCGAGCGGGTCGGCGCGAGCCTCGAGGACGTGTTCGTCGCGGCCACCGGGTTCCGCAACGGGCCGGGGCACTGACGTGGTCGCCTCGCTCGAACGCATCTGGGCGGTGATCCTGAAGGAGTTGCGACAGCTCCGGCGCGACCGGCCGACGTTCGCGCTGATCGTCGGCATCCCGCTGATGGAGATCCTGCTGTTCGGCTACGCGATCAACTTCGACGTGCGCGGGTTGCACGCGGCGGTCGTGGACGAGGCGGGCACGAGCCTGTCGCGCCGGCTGGTCGCGGACCTCGCCGCCACCGGCGTCGTCGTGCTCGAGGCGCCGAGCGAGAGCGTCGAGGGTCTCCGTCGCCGGATCAACGCGGGCGAGATCAGCGTCGGCATCGTGATCCCGGCCGACTTCGAGCGCCGACGGCTCGGCGACGGGCGCCCGGTCGCGCAGCTGCTCGTGGACGGCAGCGAGCCGATGATCGACGGGATCGCGCGCTCGCTCGCCTCGACGCCGCTGCCCTCCCGGGACGGGATCGCCGTCGCCGGGACGCGCAACTTCGAGGTCTACACCGAGTACAACCCGGAACGACGCACCGCGGTGCAGGTGGTGCCGGCGATCATCGGCGTGATCCTGAACATGACGATGGTGATCTTCACGGCCGCGGCGATCGTCCGCGAGCGCGAACGCGGCAACCTCGAGTTCCTGATCACGACGCCGATACGCTCGGGCGAACTGATGGCGGGCAAGCTGCTGCCATACGTCGTGATCGGCCTCGCCCAGGCGACGCTGGTGCTCGTCGTGGGCGTGTGGATCTTCGACGTGCCGGTGAACGGGAGCCTGTCGCAGTTCTACATGAGCGCGGCGCTGTTCATCGCCTCGACCCTGACGCTCGGCCTCCTGATCTCGACGGTGGCGCAGACGCAGCTGCAGGCGTTCCAGATGGCGTTCATGACGATGCTGCCGTCGATCCTGATGTCCGGGTTCGTGTTCCCGTTCGACGGGATGCCGAAGCCCGCGCAGTGGATCGCGCAGTTCCTGCCGCTCACCCACTTCGTGGACATGGTTCGCGGGATCATCCTGCGCGGGGCGCCGCTCGCCGACATGCAGCTGCAGGTGGCGAAGCTCGCGGCCTTCTTCGTCGCGACGCTCGCGATCGCGACGCGGCGCTTCCACAAGCGCCTCGACTGAGCCGGTTCAGAGCGTCTTCAGGTCGGTCGCGGGATCGGCGAGCCGCGCGGGGTCCGGCTGCCTGCGCTCGGCGATCCACCGCTTGCCGGTCATGAAGTCGCGCGGACTGTTCACCGCGTCGACCGCGAGCAGTTCGCCCTTCGCGAGGTAGTAGAGGCCGAAGCTGCCGGTGGACGGGTCGCCGCGCATCACGGTCCGGTCGTATCCCTGCGAGAGCCCCGCGATCTGCAGCTTCACGTCGTACTGGTCCGACCAGAACCACGGCACGTGGTCGTGCCGCGCCGGCTTGCCGCACATGTCGAGCGCCGCGGTCTTCGCCTGCTCGACCGCGTTGTCGACGGACTCGAGCCGCACCCGGCGACCGTAGCGCACGCTCGGGTGGAACGTGCAGTCGCCGGCGGCCCAGACGTTCGGGTCCGAGGTGCGGCACTGTTCGTCGACCCAGACGCCGTTTTCGCAGCGCAGCCCGGCCGCGGTCGCGAGGCTGACGTCGGGGAGGATGCCGACGCCGACCACGACGATGTCGGCCGGGTAGCGGCGATCGCCGCAGACGACGGCGCGGACCCGCCCGTCCCCTTCGAAGGCCGTCACGGACTCACCGCAGTGGATCGCGACGCCTTCCCGCGCGTGGCGCGCCACGTAGTAGGCGGACATCTCGGGCGCCACGACCCGGTTGAGCGGCCGGTCGGCCATTTCGAGCACGGTGGCCTCGAGTCCGAGGTGTCGGGCGCTCGCCGCCGCCTCGAGGCCGATGTATCCCGCGCCGACGACGACCATCCGCTTCGAGGTCGGCAGGTCGCCCCGGATCCCGTCGACGTCCGCGATCGTGCGCAGGTAGTGGATGCCGGCCAGTTCGTGGCCCGGGCACTCGAGCCGCCGAGGACGGCTGCCGAGGCACAGCAGCAGCCGGTCGTAGCCGAGCTCGCTCATGTCGCAGAGGCGCAGCCGGCGCGAGGCGAGGTCGATCGCCGTGACCCGCCGGCCGAGCCGGGTCTCGACCCGGTGCGTCTCGTAGAACTGCGGGCTGCGCAGCAGCAGCCGGTCCTCGGCGAGTTCGCCGGACAGGAACTTCTTCGAGAGCGGCGGCCGGTTGTACGGCAGCTGGGGTTCCTCGCCGACGAGCACGATCGGGCCCGCGTGGCCTTCGCGTCGCAGCGTGTCGATCGCCTGCACGGCGGCGTGGCTGGCGCCGACGATGACGACGGTGGCGTTCGGGTCTGTCATGTGCCCCAGGGTGGGTCCTGCCCGGTCGACGGAATCGCGCCCTTTATATACGGACACCCGCCGTCGACAAAGGGTTCGATGCTGCAGCGCAGAATCGTGCCCGATCCGGGCCGCGGCCGCATACGCGGGTCCCCGGGGTGCGCGGCGGCCCTCCCGTCGCTATGCTTGCACCACGGTCGGGCACCGGGCGGGCTGTGCTGCCTCACGCTGGTGCGGATCCACCGCCTCGCGTGGCGGGACCACGCCGCCCCGGCTGTCGGCACGGTTTCTGCATATAGGCAGAGGCGATGTCCGCCCGAGTATGACGACCCGTTGAGGAGCCAGAGCCCTATGAAGCTGATCAGCGCAATCATCAAGCCCTTCAAGCTGGACGACGTGCGTGCCGCACTGTCGGAGCTCGGCGTCTCCGGCATGACCGTCACGGAGGTCAAGGGCTTCGGGCGGCAGCGCGGCCACACCGAGCTGTACCGCGGCGCCGAGTACGTCGTCGACTTCGTGCCGAAGACCCGGATCGAGGTCGCCGTGAAGGACTCGCTCGTCGACCAGGTCGTCGAGGCCATCGTCGGTGCGGCCCGCACCGGCAAGGTGGGCGACGGCAAGATCTTCATTTCCGACCTGGAACGCGCCATCCGCATCCGCACGGGCGAGGCGGACGACCAGGCGCTCTGACCGTTTGTCGGACCCCGTCGCAGTCGCGCTGGCCAAGCTCGCCCTGGGGCACCAGCGCCGGCACCTGTTCCTGTGCGTCGGGGGGAAGTGCTCGTCGAGGGAGGAGGCCCTCGCGAGCTGGGAGCACCTGAAGCGACGTCTCGCCGAGCCGGCCGTACAGGCTGCGGCCGGCGGCGCACTGCGGACCAAGGCCGACTGCCTCCGGGTTTGCGTCGCTGGACCGGTCGCGCTCGTCTACCCCGATGGCACCTGGTACCGGGACTGCACGCCGGCGAACCTCGACCGGATCGTCGACGAGCACCTGGTCGGCGGTCGACCGGTCCGTGACCTCGTGATCGCCGAGGCCCCGCTGGCCGGCGACGCCCTCCCTCCGGACCCGTCGTAGCGGCATCCGCAGAAGCGCGGTTGCCGCCGCGCAGCCCATTCTTCAGTATCGACCCATCCGTCCGATGGATGAGGCCGTCATGCCGCACGCGATCCGTATCCACGCCCACGGCGGTCCCGAGGCGATGCGCTGGGAGGAGGTCCCGACGGCCGAGCCGGGCGCCGGCCAGGCGCTGGTCCGGCACACGGCCGTCGGCGTCAACTTCATCGACGTCTACGAGCGCCAGGGCCTGTACCCGAACGCGCTGCCGACCGGGCTCGGCCGAGAGGCCGCCGGCGTCGTCGAGGCCGTCGGTCCGGGCGTGCGCACCGTGAAGGTCGGCGACCGGGTCGCTTACGTGTCCGGGCAGCCGGGCGCCTACGCGCAGGAGCGGGTGATGCCGGCCGACCGGCTGGTCCGGCTGCCGGACGGCGTCGGCGACCGGCTCGCCGCGGCGTCGCTGCTGAAGGGCCTGACCGCGTGGTTCCTGCTCAGGCGCACGCGACCGGTGAAGGCAGGCGACACCGTCGTCGTGCACGCGGCCGCGGGCGGCGTCGGCCTGCTGCTCGCCCAGTGGGCGCGCTACCTCGGCGCGAACGTGATCGGCGTCGTCGGCAGCGAGCCGAAGGCCGCGGTCGCGGCCGCGCACGGGTGCCACCACGTGCTGATCGGCGGTCGCGACGACCTCGCGGCCAGGGTGCGCGAGTACTCCGGTGGTGCCGGCGCGCACGTGGTCTACGACTCGGTCGGCAAGGACACGTTCTTCGCCTCGCTCGACAGCCTGCGTCCGCTCGGGCTGATGGTGAGCTACGGCAACGCTTCCGGACCCGTGCCCGCGATCATGCCGCTCGAGCTCGCCCGGCGCGGGTCGCTGTTCCTGACGCGCCCGACGCTCTTCCACTACATCGCGACCCGCGCGGACCTCGTGCGCGGCGCACGCGAACTCTTCGACGTGATCGGACGCGGCGTCGTGCGCGTCGAGATCGGGCAGATGCACCCGCTCGGCGACGCGGCCCACGCGCACCGCGAGCTCGAGGCCCGTCGAACCGTCGGCGCGACGGTGCTGATCCCCTAGCGGGAGCCATGCAGTGACCCGGGCCACGTCGCGCGGTGTCACGGCCCGCGCGGCGCTGTGGTCCGCGCTCGTCGCCTGCGCGCAGGCGCAGGGCGAGCCGGCCGGGGCGACGACGCCCGCAGCGCCCGACCCGGTGGTCGCACCGGCAACCACGACCACGGCCGCGACGGCCGTGGCGATCCCGTCACCCGAGGAACTCGAGGCCCGCGGCGCCGTGATCGGCCGGATCATCGTCGTGCCCGACGACGTGTTCGACCCGTCGATCCCGGGCGAGGACGGGTGGCTCTACCGCACCGCGAACAAGCTGCACATCAACACGCGTCCGGCCGTGATCCGCGACCAGCTCCTGTTCCGGACCGGTGACCGCTACGACGCGAGGCTGATCGAGGAGAACGAGCGCATCCTCCGCCGCAACGACTACCTCTACGACGCGGAGATCCGCGCCGTGGCGTTCGACGGGCACACGGTGGACCTCGAGGTCCGCACGAAGGACGTCTGGACGCTGAACCCGGGCTTCAACTTCGGCCGATCGGGCGGCAAGAACGCGACCAGCGTCCACGTGCAGGAGGAAAACCTGCTCGGCACCGGGCGCAAGGTCGAGGTCGCCTGGGGCAGCGACGTCGATGCCACGGCGTGGACGTTCAGCTTCATCGACCCGCACTTCATCGAGGCCTTCACGCGGCTCGGTGTCTCCTACACGGCGGCCGACGACGGCGACAGCAAGACGTTCACGCTGGGCCGGTCGTTCGTGTCGCTCGACAGCCGCCATGCCTGGGGTACGAACCTCGCCGACACGCGCTTCGTGAACGACCGCTACGAATACGGGAAGAAGGTCGGCGAGTTCCGGCAGCACAGCCAGTACTACGAGGCGAGCGGCGGCTGGTCGGACGGGCTCGTCGACGGCTGGGTGACGCGCTGGACCGCGGGCGCGACGTGGCGCGAGGACCAGTTCGAGCTCGAGCCCGGCAAGTCGCCGGCCGGCCCGCTGCCGCCCGATCGCACCTGGGCCTACCCGTGGATCGGCGTCGAGCGGGTCGAGGACGCGTGGCAGGAGCGTCGCAACCAGGACCAGATCCTGCGCATCGAGGACGTGCTGGTCGGGTTCCGGGGCTGGGCGAGGCTCGGCTACGCGCCGTCCGGGCTCGGCTCCACGACGGACGCCGTGATGCTGGCCGCCGGTGCGCAGGACGGCACGGACCTCGGCCCGGGCCGGTCGCTGTTCGGCTCGGCCTGGGCCTCGGGGCGCGTCGTACGCGGCCACCTCGAGAACGGGATCCTCGGCGCCGAGGCGCGCTACTACTGGGCGACGTCCTCGCGATCGAAGTTCTACGCGTTCGCCTCGGGCACCACGACCCACGACCTCGACGAGGACACGCAGCTCACGCTCGGTGGCGACACGGGCCTGCGCGGTTATCCGCTCCGCTACCAGGCCGGCACCTCGAAGGTGCTGTTCACGGTCGAGCAGCGCTACTACACGGACTGGTACCCGTTCCGGCTCTTCCGGGTCGGGGGGGCGGTGTTCGCCGACGCCGGCCGGACCTGGGGACGCGACGTCACCGGCGCGACGAGCGACGGCTGGCTCGGCGACGTCGGCTTCGGCCTGCGGCTCGGCTCGAGCCGCTCGGCCTTCGGCAACGTCGTGCACGTCGACCTCGCGTTCCCGCTCGACCGGCCCACGGACATCGACAGCGTGCAGTTCATCATCGAGACGAGCGAACGCTTCTGAGCGTCAGTCGATCTCGATCACCTGGCGGATCGAGTCGCCGGCCGCGAGCCGGTCGAAGCCCGCATTGATGTCCTCGAGCCGGAGCCGCTCGCTCATGAGCCGGTCCACCGGCAGCCGGCCCGCGCGGTACCACTCGATGTAGCGCGGGATGTCGCGAGAGGGCACGCAACTGCCGAGGTAGCTGCCCCTGAGCGTGCGTTCCTCGGCGACCAGGCTCACGTGCTGCAGGCTCACCTGCTGCCCGGGGTGAGGCAGGCCCGCCGTCACGGTCGTGCCGCCCCGGGCGGTGACCCTGTAGGCGAGTTCGAGCGCGCGCGCGGAGCCGGCCATCTCGAACGCGTAGCCCGCGCCGCCGCCGGTGATCTCGCGCACCCGCTCGGCCGCGTCGGGGCTCGCCGCGTTGACGGTCGCGGTTGCGCCGAACTCGCGCGCGACCGCGAGCTTGCGTTCGTTCAGGTCGATCGCGACGACCTCGGTCGCGTCGAGCATCCGCGCGGCGAGCACCGCCGCGAGGCCCACGCCGCCCAGCCCGACGACGGCGGCCGTCGCGCCGCGCGGCATCGCGGCCGTGTTCACGACGGCGCCGACGCCGGTGATCACCGCGCAGCCGAACAGCGCCGCCTCCGCGAACGGCAGGTCGCGTGGCACGCGCACGAGCGAACGGGCCGACATCACGGCGTATTCCGCGAAACCCGAGACGCCCAGGTGGTGGTGCACGTCGCCCGTCGCGTCGTGCAGGCGACGCCCGCCCGAGAGCAGCGTGCCCGCCGAGTTCGCGCGGAAGCCGGGTTCGCAGAGCGCCGGCCGGCCGCCGGCGCACGGGGCGCAGTGGCCGCAGCTCGGCACGAAGGCTGCGACCACGTGGTCGCCGGGCGACAGGTTTGCGACGCCGGACCCGACCGCCTCGACGACGCCGGCCGCCTCGTGCCCGAGCACCATCGGCACCGGGCGCGGCCGGTTGCCGTCGATCACCGAGAGGTCCGAGTGGCAGAGGCCGGCCGCGCGCACGCGGACGAGCACTTCGCCGTCGCCGGGCGCGTCGAGCTCGAACGACTCGATCGCGAGCGGTCGCGACTCGGCGTAGGGGGCTGGTCGTCCGGTCTCGCGTAGCACGGCGGCACGGGTGCGCATGGCCGCAGAGCATAGCCGCGCGCGGCGGTTGCCGCGACCGCCACCGCCGACGATACTGTGCCGCCCCCCGGTCCGGTCGCGCACGCATGCCGAGTTCCATCTTCGACGCCCCGCTCCTGGTCGCCGGGCCCGTCATCCTCCTCACGCTCTGCGGCTTCGCGCTGGCCGGGCTCATGTTCGTCCGGCGCCGCGTGCTGCCGCGGATGACGGTGAACGCGGAGGACTCGGAGTTCAGCGGGACGCTCGTGCAGGCCGTGATGGTCTTCTACGGCCTCGCGGTCGCGCTGATCGCCGTCGGCGTGTTCGACACCTACGCGGACGTCTCGAAGATCGTTTCGGTCGAGGCCGCCGAACTCGGCGCCTTCTACCAGGACGCGAGCACCTACCCGGAGCCGACCCGCAGCCAGCTGCAGCACGAGTTGCGCGACTACGCGCGCTACGTGATCGAGGTGGCCTGGCCCGCGCAGCGCCAGGGGCAGGTGGCGCGTCGCGGCGTCGAGATGCTGAACCGCGTCCACGCGACGCTGGCGGCGTTCGAGCCGGCGACCGAGGGCCAGCGCATCGTCCACGCCGAGGCTCTCAGGGCGTTCAACGAGCTGCTCGAGGCGCGCAGCCTCCGGCTCGACGCGGTCGTGACTTCCGGCCTGTCCGGCGCGCTGTGGTTCCTGGTGCTCGCCGGCGCGGCGATCGGGCTCTTCGCGGCATTCTTCTTCCGGGTCGAGGACGTCCGGCTGCACGCGATCCAGGTGACGCTGCTCGCGACGTTCATGGGGCTCGTGATCTTCATGATCTTCGCGTTCGACCGCCCGTTCCGCGGCGACCTCGGGCTCGATCCCGAGCCGTACCAGCTCGTCTACGACAAGATCATGAAGTAGCCCGGCCGTGAGCGCACCCGACGCACCGAATCTTCCCGAGCGCCGCGGCGAGTTCCGTGTGCTGCGCGCGATCCCGACGCGCTGGATGGACAACGACCACTACGGGCACGTGAACAACGTCGCGTACTACTCGTACTTCGACACCGCGGTGAACGGCTACCTGATCGACGCCACCGGCATCGACATCCGCGCGCTGCCGGCGATCGGGATCGTCGCCGAGACGGGCTGCCGGTTCCTCCGGGAGCTGTCGTTCCCGGACACCGTCCACGCGGGCCTCGCGCTCGAGAAGCTCGGCAACTCGAGCGTCGTGTACCGGATCGCGCTGTTCCGGAACGAGGAACAGGCGCCCGCCGCGATCGGGCGCTTCGTCCACGTGTACGTGGACGCGGCATCGCGCCGCCCGGTGCCGGTGCCGGCCGAGATCCGCGCGGCACTCGCAGCCCTCGCCGACGGCAGCGCCGGGACCTCGCCGCTGCCCTGAGCGACGGCTTCAGGACTCGAGCGTTTCCTTGCCTTTCTGGATCGCGAGCGCGCCCGAGCGCACGACCTCGAGCACGTCGCCGTAGTTCGAGACCTCGGCGATGAAGTGGTTGATGCCGGCCTCGCTGCTCGCGAGCTCGATCGTGAAGCTGTCCGGGGATTCCCACAGCACGCGCCCGCCCGATCGCTGCGTCGCGGACCAGAGCTTGCCGACCTGGGTCGGCTTGGCCTTCACCTTCACGAGCAGCAACTCGCGCTCGAAGTGGTCCTCGCGGGTGACGTCCTCGACGTCGACGACGTCCACGAGCTTCAGCAGCTGGTTCGAGATCTGCAGGATCACCGCGTCGCTGCCGGTCGTGACGACCGTCAGGCGCGACACGGCCGGGTCGTCGGTCGGCGCGACGCTCAGCGATTCGATGTTGTAGCCGCGGGTCGAGAACAGGCCCGCCACGCGGGTGAGCGCGCCGACCTCGTTCTGCAGCGTGACCGAGATGATGTGCCGCATGCTCTTCATGGCCTGACCCGTCCTGCGACCCCGCGGCCGCCGCAACCGACTGATCCGCAAGGGGATTGCTGCAGTCGCACAATCGGCGACCCTGGCCAAGCATAGGGGAAGGGTCGGGGCGCGCCTAGATGGACGGGTCGGGACGCCGCTGCTAGTCTCCGTTGCATCGCAACACGACACACCGGTCCACGCAGGTCGCCGACGTGAAGCCGAGCCACGCCACCGCCCGAGCCGCTGCCCACCCGCGGGCCGGCCAGGTCATGTCCGGCGCCGAGATCATCGTGCAGGTGCTCGCGGACGAGGGCGTCGATACGCTCTTCGGTTACAGCGGCGGCGCGATCCTGCCCACCTACGACGCGGTGTTCCGCTACAACCAGGAGCACGCGGTGGCCGGGCGCGAGCCGATGCCGCTGATCGTGCCGGCCAACGAGCAGGGCGCCGGATTCATGGCGGCCGGCTATGCGCGCGCGAGCGGCCGGGTCGGTGTCTGCATCGTGACGTCGGGGCCCGGCGCGACGAACACCGTGACGCCGGTGCGCGACTGCATGTCCGATTCCGTCCCGATCGTGCTGATCTGCGGCCAGGTCGCGACCGGTGCGATCGGCAGCGACGCGTTCCAGGAGGCGCCGGTCACCAACATCATGGGTGCGGCCGCGAAGCACTGCTTCCTGGTGACCGACCCGGCGAAGCTCGAGGCGACCGTGCGCACCGCGTTCGAGATCGCCCGGACCGGCCGGCCGGGCCCGGTCGTGATCGACGTCCCGAAGGACGTTCAGAACTGGCAGGGCGCCTTCCGCGGCGAGGGCCACCTCGAAGTGCGCGGCTACCGCCACCGGATGTCGAGCCTCGCCCGCAGCACGCTCTCGGACGCACAGGCCGACGAGTTCCTCGCGGCGCTCGCCCGCGCCGAGCGCCCGATCGTCTACGCGGGCGGCGGCGTCGTGAACGGCAACGCCGCCGACGCGCTGCGTCGCTTCGTCGACCGGCTCGGGCTGCCGGTCGTCACGACGCTGATGGGGATCGGCGGCTTCGACACGCGCCATCCGCTCGCGATGCACATGCTCGGGATGCACGGCACGGCCTACGCGAACTACGCGGTCGACGACTGCGACTTCCTGGTCGCGCTGGGCGCGCGGTTCGACGACCGGGTCGCCGCGGTGGCCGAGCGCTTCGCGCCGAACGCGAAGTTCGTCGCGCACCTCGACGCCGACGCTTCCGAGATCAACAAGGTGAAGCGCGTGCACTGGAGCCACGTCGGCTTCCTGCCGCAGGCGCTCGACGCGATCGTCGCGCGCGCCGACCGCACCGGGTTCGAGCGCGGCTGGAAGGAGTGGCACGCCCGGCTCGACGGCCTGCGGCGCCGCCACGCGATGAACTACGACCGCGCGAGCGAGCTGATACAGCCCTACTACGTGATCGAGGAGATCAACCGGCTCACCGAGGGTCGCGCGATCATCGCGACCGGCGTCGGCCAGCACCAGATGTGGGCGGCGCAGTACTTCGACTTCCGCGAGCCGCGGCTGTGGCTCACCTCGGGCAGCATGGGCACGATGGGCTTCGGCCTCCCGGCCGCGATCGGCGCCCAGTACGCGCGCCGCGACCGCCTCGTCATCGACGTGGACGGCGACGCGAGCATCCGGATGAACCTCGGCGAGCTCGAGACCGTGACGACCTACGGGCTGCCGGTCAAGGTGCTGGTGCTGAACAACTCGGGCGACGGCATGGTCCGCCAGTGGCAGAAGCTCTTCTTCCAGGGCCGCCACGCCGCGAGCGACAAGTCGCTGCACAAGAAGGACTTCGTCGCCGCCGCGAAGGCGGACGGCTTCGAGTACGCCGTGCGCCTCGACCGCAAGGCCGACGTGCCGCGCGTCGTCCGCGAGTTCGTCGGGTTCGAGGGCCCCGCCTTCCTCGAGGTCGTGATCGACCCGGACGCCGGCGTGTACCCGATGGTCGGGCCCGGGCAGTCCTACGAACAGATGATCACCGGCGACCACATCGAGTCGCGCGGCGGCGGCTCGAGCCGCGAGGCCGGTCCGTCCGAAATGTTCTGAGCGGACTCAGTCCGCGTCGGCCGGCGCCGCGAGCGCCGCGTCGATCACGCGCTGGAACTCCGCGAGCGGCCGCGCTCCCTCGAGCGTCTCGGAGACGAATTCACCGTTCACGAGCCGGCCGATCATGAAGCTCGGCGTCGACGTGAGCTGGTTGCTGCGGGCCGCCTCGAAGCTCTCGAGCACCTCCGCCCGCGTCGCGGGGTTCTTCCGGCAGGCCGCGAACACCTTCATGTCCAGCCTGAGCGTCCGCGCGACATGGTCGAGGAACGAGGGCTGCGCGAGGCTCGACTGGTTCGCGAACACGGCGGCCCGGTAGTCCCAGAAACGGTCCTGGAGGCCTGCGCAGCGGGCGGCGATCGCGGCGTCGAGCGAGTGCTCGTGCATCGGCAGCGGGAAGTCCATCGCCACGTAGCGCACCTTGCCGGTGTCGACGTAGAGCCGGCGGATCTCCGGAAACGTCTCGCGCTCGTACGTCGCGCAGTACGGGCACTCGAGGTCCGTGTACTCGACGACGAGCACCGCGGCGTCTGCGCGCCCGAGCACGTTCATCGGGCCGTCCCCGGCCGACGCGGCCAGCGGCAGCAGGGCGAAGGCGAGCAGTCGGGCCATGCGCTTCATGTCCGTTACGCTACCATGCGGATACCGGTACGGACGACAGCGCGGGGTTCCGTGATGAAGTACCTGCACACGATGGTCCGGGTGACGGACATCGACCAGTCGCTGCGCTTCTATTGCGACGCACTCGGCCTGCGCGAGGTGCGTCGCTACGAGAACGCCCAGGGGCGCTACACGCTCGTGTTCCTCGCGGCGCCGGGCGACGAGTCCGCGCAGGTCGAGCTCACGTGGAACTGGGATACGGAGCCCTACGGAATTGGCCGCGCGTTCGGCCACCTCGCCTACGAGGTCGACGACATCTACGCGGCCTGCCGGCGGCTGCAGGAGCACGGCGTGACGATCAACCGCCCGCCGCGCGACGGCCGGATGGCGTTCGTGCGCTCGCCGGACCAGATCTCGGTCGAGCTGCTGCAGAAGGGTGCCGCGCTGGCGCCCGAGGAACCCTGGAAGAGCATGCCCAACACGGGCCAGTGGTGAGCGGGGAGGATCCATGCCCACAGTCCTGATCACCGGTGCCGGGCGCGGGCTCGGCCTCGAGTTTGCGCGGCAGTACGCCGCGGACGGCTGGCGCGTCATCGCCGGGGTGCGCGATCCGTCCCGTGCCGAGGAACTCGCGGCGCTGGCCGCGGCGTCCGACGGCGCGGTCGGCGTCCACCCGCTCGACGTCGCGGACCACCGCTCGATCGACGCGCTCACGGGCGCGCTCGAGGGCACGGCCGTCGACCTGCTCGTGAACAACGCGGGCGTGATCGACCGCTCGGGCGGGGCCGACAAGGCGATGACCGCGCAGGCGTTCGGGCGGACCGACTACGAGGACTGGGCGCGCATCCTGCGCGTGAACCTGATGGGCCCGATGAAGATGTGCGAGGCGTTCGTCGCGCACGTCGCCGCGAGCACGGAGAAGAAGATCGTCACGATCAGCAGCATCGTCGCATCGATGGGCGGCAGTGCGTTCGGCGGCCTGTACCCGTACCGCAGCAGCAAGGCCGCCGTGAATTCGCTGATGAAGGCGATGTCGGTGGACCTGCGCAAGCGCGGCGTGATCGTCGTGCCGATGCACCCGGGCTGGGTGCGCACCGAGATCGGCGGCCCGCGCGGCGAGATCGACGTGACGACGAGCGTGAGCGGGATGCGGCGCGTGATCGCCGGCCTCACGACGGCCGACTCGGGCCGCTTCCTCCAGTGGGACGGGCGGGAGCTGCCCTGGTGAGCGCGCCGGCGCGCGGGCGCTAGAACGTCGCGCCGACGATGCGCGGCTCGGGCTCGAGCCGCACACCGTGGCGTGCCTCGACGGTGGCGGCCACGTGACGTGCGACCGCGAGCAGTTCGTCGCCGCTCGCGTGCCCGTGGTTCACGAGCACCAGCGCGTGCTGTGCGGAGACGCCGGCGTCGCCGACCCGGTAGCCCTTCAGCCCCGCATCCTCGATGAGCCACGCGGCCGAGAGCTTCGCCTGCCCGGGGCCGGCCGGGTGCACCGGCAGGCCCGGGTGCCCGAGCGCGAGCGAGGCCGCGGTCGCGGCCGGCACGACCGGGTTCTTGAAGAAGCTGCCCGCGTTGCCGATCGCCGCCGGGTCGGGCAGCTTGCGCCGACGCAGCTGCCGGACGGCCTGCGCCACCTGCGGCGGCGTCGGCCGCTCGATCCGGCGCGCCGCGAGTTCCTCGCGCAGCCCGCCGTAGCCGAGGTTGGGCTCGCGCGTGCGTGCGAGCCGCAGTTCGAGGGCCGTGACGATCCATCGGTCGGCGTCGCGCTTGAACAGGCTGTCGCGGTAGCCGAACGCGCAGTCGACCGCGGCGAGCCGGCGCAGGGTCGCGGTCGAGCGGTCGTAGGCCTCGACGGTGGTGACGAACTCGCCGACCTCCGAACCGTAGGCGCCGATGTTCTGGATCGGTGCCGCGCCGACGAGGCCCGGGATCAGCGCGAGATTCTCGAGCCCCGCGTAACCGGATGCGAGCGACCAGTCGACGAGCCCGTCCCACGAGGCGCCCGCGTCGGCGCGTACGATCGCGCCGTCGTCGTCCTCGAGCACGACGTGGACCCGGCGCCACGCGGGCTCGATCACGAGGCCGTCGAAATCGCCGGCGAACAGCACGTTGCTGCCCTGCCCGAGCACCATCACCGGTCCGCCGGCGACCTCGTCGTGCGCGAGCAGCGAGGGCAGCGCCGACGGGTCGCGCACGACCGCGTGCCGCAGCGCGCGGGCCTCGACGCGCAGCGTGTTGCGCGCGGCGAGCGACACGTCGCGCTCGAGCTTCCAGGGGGCGGGGTGGCTCATGGTGCGCGCATTGTCTCATCCGCGCGGCGCACCGCCACCGTGCCCCCGCCCGCGTCCCGGCTTGCCACCCCTGAACGGCTTCGGTCAGTATCGAGCGCATGACCGCAGCCAGCGAACGCCCGGCCGCCGCCCGGGACGACGAGGCGCGCGCCTTCCTCGACGCCCACCCGGACGTCGAGGCCGTGCAACTCGTGATCACCGATGCGAATGGCATCGGGCGCGGCAAGAACATCGCCCGCGAGGAGCTGGCGACGCTGTATTCGGCGGGCCGCAACGTCGCCGGGTCGATCCTCGGGCTCGACGTGACCGGCGAGGACGTCGAGGAGACGGGGCTCGTGTGGGCGGTCGGCGACGCCGACCTGCAGTGCCGGCCGGTGCCCGGGACGCTGTCCCGCGCACCGTGGCTCGCTCGACCCACCGCGCAGGTGCTCGGCACGATGCACGAACTCGACGGCACGCCGGCGCGTGCCGATCCGCGCCACGTGCTCGCCCGCGTGGTCGAGCGGCTCGAGGCGGCCGGCTACACGCCGGTCGTCGCGGTCGAGCTCGAGTTCTACCTGCTCGAACGCGACGAGGACGGCCGGCCCCGGCCGGCGAGCGGGCTCCTGACCTCGAAGGGCGGCGCGCAGATCGACGCCTACGGTCTCGGCCGGCTCGACGACATGTCGCCGCTGTTCGACGACCTGTACGCCGCCGCCCGTGCGCAGGGCCTGCCGGTGCGTACGCTGATGTCCGAGTACGCGCCCGGCCAGTTCGAGATCACGCTCGAGCACCGCGCCGACGCGCTGCGCGCGGTGGACGAGGCGGTGCTCTTCAAGCGCGCGGTCCGCGGCGTCGCCCGCCGCCACGGCCGCATCGCCTGCTTCATGGCGAAGCCGTTCGCGCACCTCGCGGGCACGGGCCTGCACCTGCACGCGAGCCTCGCGGACCGCACGGGCGCGAACGCGTTCGCGTCCGACGACCCGGCCGGCACGCCGCTGCTCAGGCACGCGATCGGCGGCCTGCGCTCGACGCTCGCCGACGGGATGGCCGTGTTCGCGCCGCACGCGAATTCGTACCGCCGCTTCCGAGCGATGAGCTACGCGCCGGTCGCGCCGACCTGGGGCGTGAACAACCGCTCGGTGAGCCTGCGCGTGCCCGCGGGCCCGCCGGCGAGCCGCCACGTCGAGCACCGAGTCGCCGGTGCCGACGCGAACCCGTACCTGGTCGCCGCGCTCGTGCTCGCGGCGATGCTGAGGGGCATCGAGGAGCGCATCGACCCGGGCCCGCCGGTGACCGGCAACGGCTACGAGCAGGCGCCGCGCGGCGGACTGCCGACGCACTGGCAGGCCGCGCTCGAGCGCGCCGCGGGCTCGACGTTCCTCGAGTCGGCGCTCGGGCGCGGGTTCCTCGACGTGTTCCTCGCGGTCAAGCGCACCGAGTGCGAGAAGTTCGGCGCGCTCGTCTCGGACCGCGACTACGAGTGGTACCTCGAGCAGGCGTGAGCGTTCGACATAATTCGGAGATCAGATTAAGTCAGCCCGGGAGCCGATATTCCGAGAGTTGAGTCAACGTGACCGACGGGCCGCGCGCGGAGAATCCGCCCAGCACGAAGCCAGCCCCGAGGTCCGACCAACGTGACACGCACCAGCATCCGCGCCGCGGCGCGCAACGCGAGCCTCCTCGCCAGGAAGAGCCAGCCCGTGACCGTCCACCTCCGCAAGATGTACGTCGATTGCCGCTACGGGCAGCTGCACGTACACACGGCGTTCCCCTCGAGCGGCGGGTTCGACGAGCTCGTGCCGCTCGTTTGCCTGCACCCGGGCCCGCTGTCGGGCCGGGTGTTCCGCACGCTGATCGGCGACCTCGGCAAGGACCGCAGCGTCTATGCGCCGGACCTGCCGGGCCACGGCGAGTCCGATGCGCCGGATTCGCCGCCGTCGATGACCGAGTACGCGGCCGCGGTCGGTGACCTGATCGACTCGCTCAGGCTGCGCCAGGTCGACGTGCTCGGCTGGCAGGGCGGTGCGCTGGCCGCCGCGGAACTGGCCATCCAGCGCGCCGAGCGGGTGCGCCGCGTCGTGTTGGTCGGCGTGCCGCTCTACGACGCGCGCGAGCGCGAGGCCTACAACGCCCGTCCGTGGCCGCTGCGCGTCCGCGAGGACGGCAGCCACCTGCCCGAGGAGTGGGCGCGGATCCGCCGGACCCGCGGCGAGGCGGCACCGGCCGCCCGGATCGCCGAGGACCTGGCCGGGTCGCTGCGCGCGGGCGATGCCGCGGTCTGGGGACCGTCGGCGGCCGCCAATTACCCGGCCGGCGAGCGCCTGCCGCTGCTGCGCCAGCCGACGCTCGTGCTGCGGCCCCGCGACGAGTTCTGGGACATGGGCCCGCGCGTCGACGGCCTCGTCCGCGAGTGCAAGCGCGTGGACCTGCCCGACTGCGACGGCAACCTGCTCGACACGGCGGCCGATGCCGTCGCGGGTCCGCTGCGCGATTTCCTCGACCGCTGATTCAATCCGGCGGACCGGCGGGTGCCGGTCCGCCGCGGTTCACGAGAGGCGCCGCCACGCGAGCGCACAGCTCACCCCGACCGCGACACAGGTCACGAGCCACTCGACGGCGACGGCTGCCGCCACCCGGCCGGTGTCCGGCCGCCTGAGGCGCAGCGCGACCGAGAGTGGCGCGACGGTGCCCGCCCAGGCGACCGCACCGAACACGAGCCCGCTCGCCCACCAGGGCTCGCCCGCCATCGAGATCAGTCCCCAGCCGAGCCAGTAGAAGAGCCCGAGCACGGCGCCGGCCGTCGTGAACGCGACGGCGACCGCGAACTGCGTACGGAGTGACCCGTCGGGGTCCGCGCCCGGCGTGCCGCGCGCGAGCCAGCGATTCGACACGAGCCGGCTCCAGACGAGGCCCGCGAGTCCGCCGCTCGCGCCGGCGATCAGGCTCACGAACAGTTCGATGCGCGGCATGGGGCGTCCGGAAGCTGGGGGGCGGTCGAGTATGCCGACCGCCCGCCGAAACGAGAAGCCGCCGCATCGCCGCGCGGAAACCCCAATCCTGCTAACGTTGCCGGGCGAGGCGGGACCGGTCCATGCAAGAAAGCTACATCGAGAAGATCCTGAAGGCGCGCGTCTACGACGTCGCGATCGAGTCGCCGCTCGAGGCCGCGCCGCGGCTGTCGCGCCGGCTCGGCAACCGGGTGCTGTTCAAGCGCGAGGACCTGCAGCCGGTGTTCTCGTTCAAGCTGCGCGGCGCCTACAACCGGATCGCGCACCTGCCCGAGGAGGTCGCGCGTCGCGGCGTGATCTGCGCCTCGGCCGGGAACCACGCGCAAGGCGTCGCACTTGCGGCGCGTCGCCGAGGCATCCCGGCCGTGATCGTGATGCCGCAGACGACGCCGAGCATCAAGGTCCAGTCCGTGATCGACCTGGGCGGCGACGTCGTGCTGCACGGCGACGACTTCGACCACGCGGCCGGGCACGCGCAGGAACTCGCGCGCGAGCGCGGTCTCACGTTCATCCACCCGTTCGACGACCCCGAGGTGATCGCAGGGCAAGGGACGGTCGGGATGGAGATCGTCCGCCAGCACGGCGGCACGATCGACGCGATCTTCGTGCCGGTCGGCGGCGGCGGGCTGATCGCCGGCATCGCCGCCTACGTGAAGTCGCTGTACCCGCAGGTGCGCGTCGTCGGCGTCGAGCCGGTGGACGCGGCCAGCATGCACGACTCGCTGCGCGCCGGCGCGCGGGTCACGCTCGACCGGGTCGGCATCTTCGCCGACGGCGTCGCGGTGCGGCGCGTCGGCGAGGAGACGTTCCGGCTCGCGCAGCGCTACGTGGACGAAGTGGTGCTCGTCGACACCGACGAGATCTGCGCGGCGATCCAGGACGTGTTCGAGGACAACCGGACGATCTCCGAGCCCGCGGGCGCGCTCGCGGTCGCCGGGCTCAAGAAGTGGGTCGCGCGCGAGGGCTGCGCCGACCGCACGCTGGTCGCGGTGAACTCCGGCGCCAACGTGAACTTCGACCGGCTGCGACACGTCGCGGAGCGGGCCGACATCGGCGCCGGACGCGAGACGCTGCTCGCGGTCGAGATCCCCGAGCAGCCCGGCAGCTTCCTGCGCTTCTGCCAGCTGCTCGGCCGGCGCAGCGTCACCGAGTTCAACTACCGCTACGACGACGCGGCGACCGCGCGGATCTTCGTCGGCGTCGCGCTGCACGGCGGCGCGCACGAGAAGGCCGCGCTGCTCGGGCTCGTGGCCGGCGCGGGATTCAAGGTCGTCGACATGAGCGACGACGAGCTCGCGAAGCTGCACGTGCGCTACATGGTCGGCGGCCACGCGCCCGGGCTCAGGCACGAGCGCCTGTTCCGGTTCGAGTTCCCGGAGCGGCCCGGCGCGCTGCTCCGGTTCCTCGAGGCGATCGGCGGACGCTGGAACATCAGCCTGTTCCACTACCGGAACCACGGCTCGGACTACGGCCGCGTGCTCGCGGGCGTGCAGGTGCTTCCGGAGGACGACGCGGAGTTCTCGCAGCACCTGCGCGAGCTCGGCTACCAGTGGACCGAGGAAACCGCGAACCCGGCGTACCGGATGTTCCTGGGGCGGGGCTGAGTCAGCGCGACGCGAGCACCACGCCGCGGCTCCGCGGCGCCACGAGGTCGATGAACTCGCGGAACACCCGGTCGCCGAGCGGTTGCGCCAGCGGCCCGTGCTCGGCGGTCGCGGCCTCGATCTGCGCGACGCGCCGCGGGCCCCAGTGCGCGTCGATCTCGGCGCGGCCGGCCGTGCTCGTGATCCAGCGGCGGATCAGCGCCGCGTCGGCCTCAAGGTGGAACTGCAGCCCCCACGCCGAGTCGCCGAGCCGGTAGGCCTGGTTCCGGCAGTTGCGCGTCCACGCGAGCGGCACGGCGCCGGGCGGCGGCGCGAACGTGTACGCGTGCCACTGGAACACGTAGTGCGCGCGACGCTCGAAGTGGCGGAACAGCCGGTCCTCGTGCGCGCCCGCGCGCGTGTGCAGCCGGTACCAGCCGATCTCCGGCACGGGGTTCGGCGTCACTTTTCCGCCCATCGCCTCGGCGAGCAGCTGCGCACCGAGGCAGATCCCGAGCATCGGCTTGCCGGCCGTCACCAACTCGCGGATCGCCGCCATCTCGGTGCGGAGGTGCGGCAGCTCGTGGGCCTGGTGGACGTTCATCGGTCCGCCGAGCACGACGAGCCCGTCGTAGCGGCGCACGTCGGGTTCCGCGTGCGGCTCCCGGCCGAAGTTCACGTAGCGGATCCGGACGCCGGACTGACGGAGCAGCGGGTCGAGGTGGCCGAGCGGCTCGGAGGCGACGTGCTGGAAGACGAGGATCTTGCGCATGGGTCGGCGGTGGATCGGGCCGGGACACTATAGCAATGCGGGCGCGCGCGGCGGCGACCGCGCGACGCCGGGCTCCGGTATCCTCGACGCCATGGACGCCGGAGCCGACGACCTGCACCCGGGCTACGCGCCGCGCCGAGTGCCGGTGCACGAGAGCATCGACGTGCGCGGGCTGCGCCACCACGTGACGCGCTGGCCGGGCGAGGGCGAGCCCGTCGTGCTGCTGCACGGCTGGATGGACACCGGCGACACGTTCCAGTTCCTCGTCGACGCCCTCGCGGACCCGCACGCGTTCGTGGCGCCCGACTGGCGAGGCTTCGGCCGCAGCGAGTGGCCGGCGGACGGCTACTGGTTCCCCGATTACCTGGGCGACCTCGACGCGCTGCTCGACCACTGGTCGCCCGACGCGCCGGTGACGATCATTGGCCACAGCATGGGCGGCAACATCGCGATGCTCTATGCCGGGATCCGGCCCGGCCGCGTGCGGCGCGTCGTCAACATCGAGGGCTTCGGGATGCCGCGCACGCAGCCCGCGCAGGCGCCGGGCCGCTACCGTGAGTGGCTGGACGAGCTGCGCGGCGAGCACCGGCTCGCGACGTTCCCGTCGCTCGAGGCGTTCGCGCACCTGCTCGCGAAGCGCAACCCGCGGCTCACGCCGGCGCGCGCGCGGTTCGTCGCGCAGTCGTGGAGCCGCCCGGCCGAGGGCGGCGTGCAGGTGCTCGGCGACCCGCGGCACAAGCGCGTGAACCCGGTGCTGTACCGCCGCGAGGAGGCCGAGGCCTGCTGGACCGAGGTCGTCGCGCCGGTGCTGTACGTGATCGCGGGCGACTCGCAGTTCCTGCCGAGGCTCGGCGACGACGCGACCCCGGAGACGATCGGACGCCTGGTCCGGCGGCTCGAGCCCTGCGTGATCGCGGACGCGAGCCACATGGTCCACCACGAGCGGCCCGACGAACTGGCGCGGGCGATCGAGGCGTTCCTGGCCCGCACCTGAAGGCCCGGCCGGTCCACGGACGCACGGAGCGGGTGGGAGCGGGCGCCCCGGCCCCTATAATCGGCGCACGGGAGGCCCGATGTCCGACGGCGGTTCGAAACTGGCGCACTGGGTGGCGGAACTCCGCCGCCGCAAGGTGTTCCGCGTCGCCGCGGCCTACCTGGTCGTCGCGTGGTTGCTGGTGCAGGTCGCGGGCACCACGTTCGAGCCGCTCGGGCTGCCGGCCTGGACGCTGAAGCTCGTGATCGTCGTCGTCGCGCTCGGTTTCCCGGTCGCCTGCGTACTGGCCTGGGCGTTCGACGTGACGCCGGGCGGCATCGAGCGCACGGGCTCCGCCGGGCCACGCGCGCTGCCGGCCGAGGCGTTCGCGCCGGCCGTGGGCTCGGGCGCCGCGCCGGCACTGCCTGCGGCCGCATCGAACGCACCGCCCGCGCCCGCGTCGACGAAGCTCGACTCGGTCGCGATCCTGCCGTTCGTGGACATGAGCCCCGAGCGCGACCAGGAGTACTTCTGCGACGGCATCGCCGAGGAGATCATCAACTCGGTGTGCTGCATCCGGGGGCTCCGGATCGCCTCGCGCACCTCGTCGTTCCAGTACAAGGGCCGCGCGCTCGACGTGCGCGCGATCGGGCGCGAGCTGGGCGTCGGCGCGGTGCTCGAGGGCAGCGTCCGCAAGGCCGGTGCGCGGGTGCGCATCACCGCGCAGTTGGTGAACGCGACCGACGGCTACCACCTGTGGTCGGAAAGCTACGACCGCGAGCTCTGCGACGTGTTCGAGATCCAGGCCGAGATCGCCCAGAAGATGGCGACCGCGCTGCGCGGGACGCTGAGCCGCGAGGAGCGCGCGCTGATCGGGCGGGGCGGCACGTCGAACGGCGAAGCCTACGACCTGTACCTGCGCGCGCTCGCCCACCTGCGCGACGGCTCCGACCTCGGCATCGCCGAGGCCGTGCCGCTGTTCCGCGCCGCGATCCGCCTCGACGCGCGGTTCGCGCAGGCGCACGCCGGCATCGCCCACGGGCTCGCGCAGAAGGCGCTGTGGCGGGTCCCGATGACCGCTGCCGAGATCGACGAGGCTTACGCCGCCGGCCGGCGCGCGCTCGAGCTCGAACCGCGGATGCCGGAGGCGGTGCTGGCCCGCGCGATGCTCGAGTCCATGCAGGACAGGCGCGAGGACGCGGACCGTTCGTTCGAGGCTGCGATCGAGCTGAACCCGGCCGCCTTCGACGCGCACTACATGTACGCCCGCCACTGCTTCCAGAGCGGGCGCTTCGAACTCGCCGCGCGACATTACCGCACGGCGAACGAGCTCGACCCGGGCGACTTCCAGGCGCTCTGCATGCTCGAGTCGTCACTGCTCAAGCTGGGCCGGACGGACGAACACTCGGCGATCGCCCGCCGCGCGATGGCTGCGATCGAAGCGAGGCTGGCGATCGAGCCGCGCAACGCGCGGGCACTGCAGCTCGGCACGGTGCAGGCCGCGAGGCTCGGCGACGCGAAGCGCGCGCGGGAGATTGCCGCGCAGGCCATCGAGTTCTGGCCCGAGGCATTTTCGACCTGGTACAACGTGGCTTGCGCGTACGCCGTGATCGGCGACCACGACGCGGCGATCGACGCGCTCGCACGCGCGCTGCGTTACGGCAGCGGCAACCGCGAGTGGATCGGCCACGACCCCGATTTCGACGGCCTGCGCGCCGACCCACGGTTCCAGCGTCTGCTCGAGGCGACGCCGCGGGCCTAGCGTTTTCCGCGATGGCGGGTGCCGCGCGCGGGTCCATACTCGAGCCTCGAGGTGACCCGGATGCGGCGCTGGAACCGTCGCGAGTTCCTGGCGGCAACGCTGGCACTCGGAGGCTGCGCGACCCCCGGGGAGCCGCCGCTCGGCCCGATCTATCGCCCGACGCACTCGACGGTCGACCAGCCGCCGCTGATCGTGATCCCGGGCGCGTTCGGTTCCAGCCTCCGCGACCGTCGTACGGGCCGCGAGGTCTGGCCGGGCAGCGATCGACGGCTGCTGGTGAGCAACTACCGGAACCTCGAACTCGACATCGACCCGGAGACGCTCGAGCCCGTGACCGGCGACGTCGAAGCCTACGAGATCTTCCGCGAGGGGCTCGGGCGCGACTTCTACGGCCGGGTCGTCGACGTCCTCGGAAGCGCGGGCGGCTACGTTCCCCTGGCGCCCGGGCAGGCGGTGCCGGACGGGCGGCGCGGCTACTACGTCTATCTCTACGACTGGCGCCTCGACAACGTCACGGCGGTCAGGGGCCTACACGCGCTGATCGAGGTCATCCGGGCCTCGGCCGGTGATCCGGCGCTCAAGGTCGACATCCTCGCGCATTCGAACGGCGGGTTGCTCGCGCGCTACTACGCGCGGTACGGCACCGCGGCGCTGACGGACTCAGGCCCGTTCTCGCCGGACAACGCGGGCGCCGCCGCGATCCGTCGCCTGCTGCTGGTCGGCACGCCGAACCTCGGCACGCTGCAGCCCGTGCTGTCGCTGCTCCGCGGGGAGGAGATGGCGTTGCGCAGCGTGCCGCAGGAGGTCGTCGCGACCTGCCCGGGCGCGCCGCAGCTGATGCCGCACCCGGCCGTGACCTGGGCCGTCGACACCGACGGCGCGCCGTTCGATCGCTCGCTGTTCGACGTGGGCACCTGGCAGGCGAACGAGTGGGCGCTGTGGGACGCCCGCGTCGCCGCGCGCACGGTCGCGCGCCACGGCGGCGGCGCCGCGGGCCGGGCTTACCTCGCGACGCTGCGCGCGTACTTCGCGAAGCACCTGGTCCGCGGCGGGCGCTTCATGGAGTCGCTGGCGGCTGCCGGCACCGACGGCGAAACGTCCGCGTGGGTGTTCGGCGGCGACTGCGAGCCGACGATCGCGCGGCTCGTGTGCGAGCGGGACGACGGCCGCTGGGAGGCGCGCGAACGAGTCGAGGACATCGCCCGGCGGCGAGCGGGCGTCGATTACCAGGCGCTGATGTTCGAGGCCGGCGACGCGGTCGTGACGCGCTCGTCGCTGCTCGGCCGGTTGACTCGCAACGTCGCCGCGCCCCGCAATGGCCTCGAGTCGATGCCGCTCGCGCACGCGGTCTTCCTCTGCGAGAGCCACCAGCAGCTCACCGGCAATGCGAGCTTCCAGGACAACCTGCTCAACGTGCTCCTGAGCGCCGACCCGGGCTGAACGCGCCGGCCCGTGGCGGGCGGTCACGGGGTATCCTCGCCGGGCCATGCACGCCACCCGGCCAGACGAATGAGTGTCGCCGATCGCACCGCGGTGCTCCGGAACCGCGATTTCACCGCGTTCCTCGCCGCACGCTTCCTCGCGACGCTCGCGGTGCAGATGCAGACCGTCGCGGTCGGCTGGCAGGTCTACGAGGTCACGCGCGACCCGCTCGACCTGGGGCTGGTCGGGCTCTCGCAGTTCCTGCCGTTCGTGCTGCTGGTGCTGCCCGCCGGCCACCTGGCGGACAGCCGCGACCGGCGACGGATCCTCGCCGCGTGCTTCGCGCTCGAGGCGGTGTGCGCGCTGCTGCTGCTCGCGTTCGCGTCGCGTGGGCTCGCGTCGGCGGCGCCCGTGTTCGCCGTGATGGTGCTGTTCGGCACGGCGCGCGTGTTCGCGATGCCGACCGGCCAGGCGCTGCTCCCGAACCTCGTGGACCGCGAGCAGTTCGGCACGGCGGTCGCGCTCAACTCCTCGACCTGGCAGGTCGCGACGATCGCGGGTCCCGCGCTCGGCGGCGTCGTGTACCTGGCCGGCGCGACGGTGGTCTACGCGACGGTCGCGGCGCTGCTGGCGCTGTCCGTGCTGTTGCTGTTCACGGTGCGACGCGGTGGCGAACACGCCGCGGCGCCCGAGGCGCCGAGCCTCGCGTCGCTGCTCTCGGGCTTGCGATTCGTCTGGTCGCGCCGGCCGCTGCTCGGCGCGATCTCGCTCGACCTGTTCGGCGTGCTGTTCGGCGGCGCGACGGCGCTGCTGCCGGTGTACGCCGCGGACGTGCTGCACGTCGGCCCCGCCGGGCTCGGCGTGCTGCGCACGGCGCCGGGTGTCGGGGCGGCCGTGTGCGGCGTGGTGCTCGGGCTCGCACCGATCACGCGAAACGTCGGTCGATGGATGTTCGGGGGCGTCGTCGTGTTCGGCGTCGCGACGATCGTGTTCGGCCTGTCGCACGGGTTCTGGCTGTCGCTCGCGGCGCTCACCGCGATGGGCGCCGGCGACATGGTGAGCGTGTACATACGCCACCTGCTCGTGCAGCTCGAGACGCCGGACGCGATCCGCGGCCGCGTCAGCGCCGTGAACGCCGTGTTCATCGGCGCCTCGAACGAACTCGGCGAATTCGAGTCCGGGCTGACGGCCGCGTGGTTCGGCACCGTGCCGGCCGTCGTGCTCGGCGGTGCCGCGACGCTCGCGGTGGCCGGGCTCTGGCGGCGCTGGTTCCCGGAACTTCGCGACATGGACCGCTTTCCCGGCACGGACACGTGACGACTGTATAAACATACAGTATCCTCCGCCCATGTCCGGGGAGGAGCGCAGTCGGGTCGAAAAGGGCCGGGGAGCGGTCACGAACCCGGTCGGCCGCTTCGAGCCGCGGCATGCGGTCGAGGTCGACGACGGCTGGGGCAGCCTCGACGAACCCCCACGCCGTGCCGGGACCTTCGTCGTCGCCGACCGTCCGCGCCGCGCGATCACGCGCAACGATTCGCCGGACGTCCCGTTCGACCAGTCCGTGAATCCGTACCAGGGCTGCGAGCACGGCTGCATCTACTGCTTCGCGCGCCCGTCGCACTCGTACTGGAACCTCGGGCCCGGCCTCGACTTCGAGACGAAACTCTTCACGAAGCCAGACCTCGCACGGCTCCTCGACCGGGAACTCTCGGCGCCCGGTTACGCCTGCAAGCCGATCAACCTCGGTGCGAACACCGATCCCTACCAGCCGCTCGAGCGAGAGCACCGCACGACCCGGGCGGTGCTCGAGGTGCTGCTCTCGCACAGGCATCCCGTCACGATCGTGACCAAGGGCGCACTGGTGCTCCGCGACCTCGACCTGCTGCGCGAGTTCGCGGCGATGAACCTCGTCTCCGTGCACGTGAGCCTGACGACGCTCGATGACGGGCTGAAGCGCGTGCTCGAGCCGCGGGCCGCGTCCCCGGCCGCACGGTTGCGCGTGGTGCGCGAACTGGCCGATGCCGGCGTGCCCGTCGGCGTGCTGCTCGCGCCGATGATCCCGGCGCTGAACGACCACGAGATGGAGCGCCTGCTCGAGGTCGCGGCCGAGGCCGGTGCGCGCCGTGCCGCGTTCATGCTGCTCAGGCTGCCGCACGAACTCGGGAGCCTGTTCGAGGACTGGCTGCGCGAGCATTACCCCGACCGCGCAGACCGGGTGCTGAACCTGCTCCGCGACCTGCGCGGAGGCCGGCTCAACGACCCGCGGTTCGGCCACAGGATGCGCGGCGAGGGGCCGTACGCGAAGCTGCTGGCCTCGCGCTTCGAGGCCGGGATCCGCCGTTACGGCTACCTGGAAGGGCGCGCCCCGCCGCTCGACACGGCCCTGTTCGTCCGCGATCCGGGCGCCCCTGAGCAGGGCCGGCTGTTCGGCTGAATCGGCAATATGTTGCAAACCGGGCGACGGCGGCGGTCGCGGGCCGGAGGGGTATACTCGGGCCGACCTGACGCGCCCGACCGATGCACCGGACAGGCATGCACGCCCAGACCTGCCACGCCGATAGCCGCCCGCCCGCGCTGCGCCTTGCGATGGCGCGTGTTGCGATCGGCTGCCTGGCCTCCGGGGTGCTCGCGGGCTGCGTGAGCTACAAGGTCGACGAGACCCGCCAGGTCGTCGCGACGATCCAGCCGAACGAATCGATCGTGCTGCTCAAGAAGCCCCAGCTCGAGGGCGCCGGCACCGAGAGCGACTTCCTCTCCTGCGTGCAGGAGAATCTGGGCGGCGAACTCGTACATCCGCACGACGGTCAGTCGGCCAAGCCGTCGAAGGCGGCCTCGGTGCCGTTCAAGATCTACGGCGAGCAGCAGTTCCAGGACGCGCTCTACCCGTGGTTCGAGCCGAGCACCGCCCCCGCGAACGCGAGCGGGCTCAAGGTGCTGCTCCAGCGGCCGGGCATCACGGAACGACTGCAGCAGATCGGCGTCCGCTACGTCGTCTGGCTCGACGGCAACACCGTGCGCAAGGACGGCGGCGGCAGCGTCACCTGCGCGATCGGACCGGGCGTGCCGGCCTGCCTCGGGCTCGGGTGGTGGGACAAGGAAGCCGACTACGTCGCGACTGTCTGGGACCTGCAGACGGCCACCGAGATCGGCGAGGTGAACACCGACGTCACCGGTACCTCGGTGTTCATCGGTGCGGTTGCGCCGATTCCGATCATCGTGCCGGTGCAGGGCAAGGCCTGCGACCGGATGTCCGAACAGCTGCGCTCGTTCCTGACGGGCGGCGACCTGCAGGTGCCCGTGTCCGGGGCCCCATCGTCGTCCGGATCGGGCGGCGGAAATTGAACCTGCACCCGGCTGGGGTGCTCAAACCGGTAACAAGGTCATCGGCCGGGCCCGACGGAGGCCCGGCGGCGGGAGGATCGGAACCATGATGCGGACGCGACGGACGAGTCTGGCCTGGCTGTCGCCCTTCGTGCTGGTGCTGGGCGGCTGCCTGGGCCTGCCGACGACGGTCACGATCCCGACCAACCCGGGCAGCTCGTCGCCGTCCTCGCCCTCGTCATCGCCGTCCTCGCCCTCGCCGTCTCAGCCCTCGTCGGGCGGCAGCTCGGGGTCGAGTGGAAGCCCGGGCTCGACCGGCGGCGGGTCCGGGGGTGGCGGCATGCCATCCTCGGGCGGGTCGCCGTCGTCGGGTGGTACCGGCGGCGGACCCGAGGCCGAGGTGAAGACCACGCGCACGCAGGGACAGGACGGTTCCATCCTGCCGTCCAGCGAAGGCGGAACGGGCACCCAGGTGATGGTGCCGACCGACCGGCGCTCGTCCGGGACCGGTGGCCAGGCTGGCACCCCCGGGCAGACGGGTAACGCCGGGCAGACCGGCAGCCAGGGCCAGTCGAGCGGCGCTGCGGGCCAGGGACCGGGCACCAACGGCACGACCGGCGGCCCGGCCGGAAGCCAGGCCGGAACCCGAGCCGGGTCCACGGGCGGTGGGCAGGCAGGGGGCGCGACCGGCTCCCCGGGCGGTGGCCAGGGCGGCGCATCCGGGTCCCCGGGTGGCGCGGCGGATGGCGGCGGCGCCGGCGGCGCGTCCGGAGGCTCCGGTGCATCAGGCGCAGGCGCCCGTCCGTCCGGTGGCGGTGGCGCCGGTGGCGCCGGCAGTGGTCCCCAGACCAGCGGTGATCGCAGTGCCGAGATCGACCGCCGCTTCGACGAGACCTTTGCGATCTTCGACCAGCGGATGCGCGACGAGCAGCAGACCGCGTCGACGGAACGCGCGTCGTCAGGCGGCGGCGCGGGGCCGGGCGGCAACGGCAACGGCGCTGGCGAGGGCACGCAGGACGCGGGCGGTGCGGGCGCCAAGGGCGACGGTAGCGCGGGCGATGGCGATGGCGCCGGCACGGGCGGCAGCGGCTCGGGCGGTCGCGCCGGCGGCACGGGCACTTCGGACAGCCAGGGCGAGGGCCCGGGCGCCAGCACGGGCGGCGCGCCCAATGCGCCGAACGGCGGTGGCGGCTACGGTGGCGGGGCCAAGGGCGGCTCCGGCCCGACCGGTACGCCACCCGACATCCCGGACGGCAGCGACGACGACATCGTCGCCCGGCAGCTCCGGGAGGCGGCAATGAAGGAGACCGATCCCGAGCTGCGCGAGAAGCTCTGGGACGAGTACCGCAAGTACAAGGCGAGCACTTCGTGAACCCGATGAGGACCGCGACGGCCGGCGGCGCGCTGATCGTCGCCGCGGCATTGATGCTGTCGGGCTGCGTCGTCCAGGACGAGCGGCCCGTGCAGCGCATCGCGGCCCAGAAGGCGACGACGGAGATCCCGGAAAGCGAGCTGCTCGACGTCGCGGTGCGGCTGTTCGACCCGAACGTGCCACCCGATCCCGCGAAGCAGGAAGAGGAAGGGATCTTCCCGGACGTGCGCAACGCCGAGTCCCGCTATATCCCGGTCCGGATCCGCGACACGCTCGAGGGCACCGGCCAGTGGGGCCAGGTGCGCGTGCTGCCGCGCGACGGCACCAACATGGACGTGTACGTCGACGGGAAGATCGTCAGCTCGGACGGCCGGGAACTCGAGCTCGACGTCACGGTGAGCGACTCGGCGGGGCGCACCTGGCTCAGCAAGACCTACACGGCGCCGGCCGACACGCGTGCCTACAAGGAAACGCCGTCGAGGCCGGGCGACCCGTTCGAGAACCTCTACAACACGCTCGCGAACGACATGCTCGCCGCGCGCGCGAAGCTCACGCCGGCCGAGCGCACGCAGCTGCACGAGATCACGGAACTCCGGTTCGACGCCGAACTCGCGCCCTATGCGTTCGCCCCGTACCTCGCGAAGGACCGCAAGGGCCAGTACACGATCCTGCGGCTGCCGGCGCCGGACGACCCGGTCCTCGTGCGCCTCGACCGGGTGCGCGAGCGCGACTATTCGCTCGTCGACACGCTGAACGAGTACTACACGAACTTCGCGGTCTCGATGCAGCTGCCCTACACGAGCTGGCGCAAGTACAGCTACGAGGAGATCGAGGCGCGCGAGAAGGTCGAGCGCGAAGCCACGGCGAAGCAGCTGCTCGGCGCCGCGGCCGTGATCGGCGGCATCATCGCCGGATCGAACAGCAACAGCAGTGCCGCGGCGGCCGCATCGACCGCCGCCGTGATCGGCGGCATCTACGCATTCAAGGCGGGCATCGACCAGCGCTCCGAGATCAAGACCCACACGGAGTCGCTGAAGCAGCTCGGCGAGTCATTCCAGTCCGAGGTGCAGCCGATGGTCGTCGACGTCGAGGGTCGTACGCTGCAGCTCCAGGGCTCGGCCGAGCAGCAGTACGAGGAATGGCGGCAGCTGCTGCGCGAGCTCTACGAGAGCGAGACGGGGCTGCCGGCGACCGTGCCGGCGCCCGCGTCCACCGGTCAGCGCTGACCGCATGGCCACGACCGCCGGCCCCGGGAGCGTCGTCGCCGGGAGATACAGACTCGCACGGCCGCTGGCCGCCGACCGCGTCTGGCTCGCGACCGACCTGTCGAGCGCCGACGAACGGGTGCTGAAGCGGCTCGAGCCCGACGTCGCGTCGCGCGTCGGCGCCGCGATCGGGCGCGGGCTCGCGCCACTCGCGAACGTCGAGGTCGTCGGCGATCCGGGCGATCCCTGGCTCGCGATGCCCTACCTGCCGGGCGGGGAGATCGGACGCCTGCGCGGCCGGCCGTGGCGCGAGTGCGTCGCGGCCACGCTGCCGGTCGTCGATGCGCTCGACGCACTGCACACGGCCGGCTGGGTGCACGGCGACCTGAAGGCCGGCAACGTCGTGCTCGACGGATCCGGCGTTCCTCGGCTGGTGGATTTCGGCTGCCTCCGGCCGGTCGGTTCGGACGCGCCGGTCGGTCGCTCGACCTGGACTTCGAGCCCGTCGCAGCGTGCGGGCGAGCGGGCCTCGCCCGCGGACGACGTCTATTCCGTCGGTGCGCTGCTGCACGAACTCGTGACCGGGCACCCGCCCGGTTACCTGCAGGGCGACAGCGGTGCGGCGAACGTGGCGTCGTCGATGCGCGCCATCGAGGGCGTACCGTCGCAACTGGCCGCGCTGGTGGAGCGCTGCCTGCAGGCATCGGCCGGCGGGCGGCCCACCGCAGGCGGGGTGCGTGCCGAACTCGAGGCCTGCCTGGCCGGAGCGCCCGCGCGGCCGCGCACGCCGCCGCCCGAGGTCAGGCCGCCGCCAGGGCCGGTGACGATCCGTCCGGTGCCGCGCGCCGCGGCGACGGCGGGCCCGACCGTCGGTGCCCTGCGACGCGAGGGTTTCCGCCGCGGCGTGCTCGTGAGCGCGTTCGCGGTCGCGCTGCTCGCGGCGCTGTTCGTCTTCTTCGTGCTGCCGGGACTCGTCGAACGCCGCGCCCCGCCATCGGCCGCCCCGGCCGTCCGCGCGGCCGCCGCAGCGGCGCCCGCGGAGCAGGCGCTGCCGTCGCCAGAGGACCTCGAGCGGCTGGCACAGCTCAAGACGGAGTTCGAACGCCTGCGCCCGGGCCTCGACCCGCGCGTCGCGGCGCTGCGTGCGCACGATGCGGCGACCTGGGGTCGACCCGGGCTCGACGCGCTCGTCAACCGCATCGCCGAGGCGGACGCGAGGGCCGCCGTGCGCGATTACGAGGCGGCCGTCGGTGCGGTGCGCCGGGCGATCGACGAGGCCGGCGCGCTCGAGCGCGCGCAGGCCGCGGCACTCGCGGCCGCGCTGCAGGCGGGCGCCGCGGCGATCGACTCCGGGCGATCCGAGGACGCGCGCACCGCCTACGCGGCCGCGTTGCGCATCGATCCAGGCAATGCCGCGGCCCGTCGCGGCTCGGCGCGTGCCGCGCGACTCGACGAGGCGCTCGAGGCGGCGTCCGCCGGCGCCGTGAGCGAGCAGGACGGCAACTGCACCGGGGCCATCGCGGCCTACCGGCGCGCACTGGCCATCGACCCGGAAACGCGCGTGGCCCGCGATGGCGTGGCGCGCTGCGAATCCCGCATCGCGGGCGACGCGTACTCGACCGCCGTCGCGCGCGGCCTGTCAGCGCTGTCCCGCCGCGACTACGTCTCCGCCCGCGCGGCGTTCGAGCAGGCGGGGCGCCTGCGGCCCGGTGCGCCGGAGGTCGCCGACGGGCTCAGGCAGGTGCAGCTCGCGCAGCAGACGAGCGGCCTCGCCGAAACGCTTGCGCGGGCCGCCCGCGCCGAGGCCGACGAGCGGTGGGCCGACGCGCTCGCGGCCTATCGCGAGGCGCTCTCGGTGGACCCGACGCTGGCCGCGGCACAGGCAGGCATTGCGCGCAGCGAACCACGCGCGATGCTCGACGCCGGGCTGCAGTCCTACATCGACCGGCCGATGACCCTCTTCTCGACCGAGGGCCGGGGCGCGGCGCAATTGCTCGTCGATCGCGCCCGCGCGCAGCCCGGGCCCGCGCCGCGGCTCGCCGGCCAGGTCGCGCAGGTCCAGACGCTGCTGCGCCAGGCCGAGACGCCGGTGCCGGTGCAGCTCGCCTCGGACAACCTGACCGACGTGCAGATCTACCGGGTCGGGCGGCTCGGTTCGTTCGAGAGCCGGCAGATCGAGCTGCTGCCCGGCAAGTACACCGCCGTCGGCACCCGAGCCGGTTACCGGGACGTGCGCCGCGAATTCACTATCATTCCGGGCGTGCAACCCCCGTCGCTCGTGATTCGCTGCGAGGAACCGATTTGAACGTCGAGCTGCGCGTCCGCGATGCGCTCGGCGAGCGCGACTTCGCCGCCGGCGATTTTCCCGTCTCGCTCGGCGGGGAGGGCAGTTCGGTGCCGCTCCCGGGCCTGCCGCCGGGTGCCGCGGCCTGGCTCGCGCTCCACGACGGGCAGCTGTTCGTGCAGCCGGAGCCCGGTGCCACGCCGCTGGCCCTGAACGGCGTGACGCTGTCCGGTTCGCGCTGGCTGCGCGACGGCGACGTCGTCGAGGCCGGTGCGTCGCGGCTGCGCGTCGCGTACGACGCGGATGCACGCACGCTGCACGTGGACGACGGCCGACCGGGCAACCTGACGTTGCCGCCGTCGAGGGCGGGCGGCGATCCGCTGGTCGGCGGCGGGGACCCGGACGAGGAACGCATCGACGTCGTCGCCTATGGGCGCGCGGCGGCCGCGCAGGCGGCGCCGCGCACGCGACAGCGGCGACCGCTCGTGGTCGCGGCGTTCGCGGCACTCGCGCTCGTCGCGTGGTACTTCTGGGCCGGCCATTCCGTCGCGGTGCACGTCGAGCCCGCCGCAGAGGTCGCGCTGCGCGGCGGCTGGCCCGCGCTGCGGCACGGCGACGATTTCTTCCTGCTCCCGGGCAGGTACACCGTCGAGGCCTCGAGGCCGGGGTACGCGAAGCTCGCCTCGCCGATCGTCGTCGAGGCCAAGGCGGGACAACGCTACCGGTTCGTACTCGAGAAGCTGCCCGGGCGGCTGCAGGTCCGTTCGCCGGTCCCGGCTCGCGTCGCGATCGACGGACGCGATGCCGGTCGGGCGCCCGGCGAGTTCCGTCTCGCACCCGGCGAACATCGGGTCGTCGTGAGTGCCGATCGGTACCGGCCCTTCGAGGCTCGCGTCCGGATACGGGGCGAGAACCGGCTGCAGGCGCTCGATGCGCGCCTCGAACCCACGTGGGCCAGGGTCACGGTGCTCAGCGAGCCCGCTGGGGCCCGCGTGAGCATTGCGGGCCGCGAGAGTGGCATGACGCCACTCGAGGTGCCCGTGGATGCGGGCAGCCAGCGCGTGGTGCTGCGCCACGACGGCTACAAGGACTGGAGCGCCGACATCGTCGTCGTGGCGGGCAAGCCGCTCACCGTCGGGCCCGTGAAGCTCGGGCTGCCGGATGCGCGACTGGCCGTGCGCAGCACGCCGGCCGGCGCGTCCGTGAGCGTCGGCGGCGCGTTCCGCGGACGCACGCCCGTCGAGGTCGAGGTCCGGCCCGACCTGCCGCTCGAGGTGCTCGTCGCGCGCGACGGTTACGAACCCGGCACGCAGTCGCTCACGCTGCGGCCCGGCGAACGCCGGGAGCTCGCGCTGGCGCTGAAGCCGATCTACGGCGAGGTCACCGTCAAGGCGACGCCGGCGGACGCGGAGGTCGTCGTCGACGGCAAGGTGCTCGGACGCGTGGGCCAGGCCTACCGGCTGCCCGCGGCGCCGACCACGCTCGAGGTGCGTGCGAACGGTTATCGCACCTACCGGACCGGCGTCACGCCGCGCCCCGGGCTGCCGCAGGTCGTCGAGGTCGCGCTGTTCCCGGGCCACAACCCGCCGGCGGCGGCCGGCGCGACGACGGCACCGGCGGGCGATGCCGCCGCGGTCGCCGGCAGCAGCGGCGGTCCGCCACCGTCCGCGATCCGGACGAAGTCGGGGCAGGAACTCAGGCTCGTGCCCACCGGCAGTTACACGATGGGTGGCGCTCGCCGCGAGCCGGGCCGGCGTGCGAACGAGGCCGAGCGGCCGGTGAATCTCGAGCGACCGTTCTACGTCGGGACGCGCGAAGTGACGAATGCGGAGTTCCGGCAGTTCCGCGCATCGCATCGCTCCGGGTTCGTCGGCCAGCAGACGCTCGACACGGATCGCCAGCCCGTCGTCGCGGTGAGCTGGGACGAGGCCGTGGCCTACTGCAACTGGCTCAGCGCCCAGGAGGGATTGCCGGCCGCGTACCAGGCGAAGGGCAGCAGCTACGTGGCCGTCGTCCCGGCGACCACCGGCTACCGGCTGCCGACCGAGGCCGAGTGGGAGTGGGTCGCGCGAGGCGCCGGCAGCGGTGCGCTGCGACGGTACCCGTGGGGCGACGCACTGCCGGTGCCGGCCGGTTCCGGCAACCTGGCCGATCGCAGCGCGCAGGCGCTGCTGCCGCAGGTCCTCGACTACTACGACGACGGGCACCCGGTGACCGCGCCGGTGGGCGGCTACTCGCCGACGGCGCTGGGCTTCTACGACGTGGCCGGCAATGTCGCCGAGTGGACCAGCGACCTCTACACTGTCCAGCCCGGGAGCAGCGCGCCGACGACGGACCCCTGGGCCGGCGGAGAGGGCAGGCTGCACGTCATCCGGGGTTCGAGCTGGCGCAGCGTGACCGTGTCGGAGTTGCGCGCCGCGTCCCGCGCGTTCGGCGACGCCGGGCGCGACGACGTCGGATTCCGGATTGCCCGCTATGCGGAGTGAGCCGATGCAACGCAGGACCCCGTGGCTCGTGACGGTCGCGATCGTGATCGCGATGCCCGTGGCTGTGCTTGCGGCCGACCCACCGCCCTCGGCGTCCGCGCCCCCGGCCGCGACGCCGCCCGGCGGCGCCACGCCCGCGCCGGCATCCCCGCAGGCACCGGCCACCGAACCCGGCACGCCGCCCGCGCCGGCCGCGAACGCGAAGCCCTCGTCGGGCCGCTTCGAGCCGACCGAGAAGATCCGTGCCGACTTCGACGTTTCCTTCCCAGTGGACATCTGAGCCCCGCATGAATTCACAGCGCAACAAGAGCCGCTCCACCGAGTTCATCTTCGAGATCTTCTCGCTGATCGCGATCGCGGTGATCGTCCAGGGCGTGTACGCGACGGTCGTGCGCCCGCGCGCCGACGCGCTCCGCGAGCACGACATGAAGATGATGGAGACCGACAAGAACTACGTCCCGAAGCGATCGCCCTACGTGATCATCAAGGACTACGAGCAGGAGGTCTGCGTGATCCTCTCGCTGTGGGCGTTCGCGATCATGGGCTACAAGGCCTTCGCGGTCCGGCGTGCGCGCGCGATGCTCTCGACGGACCTGCTGTCGCTGCCCGAGGGCATGAAGATCCTGCCCGAGGACACGCGCGACTACGCCCGGCAGGTCGAGGCGCTGCCGGCGGAGCGCCGCGACGAACTCCTGCCGCGGGCGCTGCTCGCCGGGCTGCACCGGTTCGGTTCCACACGCAACATCCAGGACGTGTCGTCGGCCATCCACGGCGTCTGCCAGCTCGAGTTCGACCGGATGGACTCGGAGCTCTCGATGGTGCGCTACGTCGCGTGGGCGATCCCCGCGATCGGCTTCGTCGGCACCGTGCGAGGCATCGGCGAGTCGCTGCAGCAGGCGCACAAGGCCGTCGAGGGCGACGTCTCGGGTGTCGTGGCCGGCCTCGGCGTGTCGTTCAACTCGACGCTGGTCGCGCTCGCGCTCAGCATCACGGTGATGTTCCTGCTGCACCAGATCCAGCTGCGGCAGGAGCGTGCGGTGCTCGACACCGAGGAATACCTCGACCAGAGCATCGTGCGCCAGATGCTGGTGAACTGATCCCGGGGCCCGCGTGGACCGCATCGCGATCGAGCTGAACGATGCGGGGCTGCTCGCGTCGTCCGACCCCCGGGTCGCCGACGCGGCACTGGCCCCGAGCCCGGGCATCGCGACGACGGTCGACGGCCGGCTGCTGGTCGGGGAGGCCGCCGCGCGCCGCTGGCGCCTCGCGCCGCTCGCGGCGCACAACCGCTACTGGCTCGAGCTCGACAACGCGGTGCCCGGCGCGCCGCCCGCGCCGCCGATGACGGCCGCGGACCTGGCCCACGCACAGCTCGTCGAGCTGCTGGCCGGGTCCACGGCGACGGGCGTCCTGGCAGCCGTGCCCCCCGGCTGGCGGCGCGAGCAGCTCGGCCTGCTGGCTGGCATCGTCGGCGAAACCGGCAGGCCGTTGCAGGGCCTCGTGGACGCAGGGCTCGTCGCCTGCACGACGGTTCCGGCCGCTCGCCGGATGCTGCACCTCGACCTGCAGCTGCACCAGGCCGTGCTCACGGTCGTCGAGCACTCGGGCGCCGAGGGGGTCCTGCGCCGCACCGCGTACGAGCTGCTGCCGGAGGCCGGCGACGTCGCCGTGCAGCAGGCGCTCGCGGCATACGTCGCGGCCGCGTTCGTCCGCGACACGCGCTACGACCCGCTGCACCATGCGTCGGGCGAGCAGGCGCTCTACGACCGGGTGCCCGGGTGGCTCGAGGCCTGTGGCGCGGACGGCGAGGTGGCCGCCGAACTGCTCGCGGGACCGGTCACGCACCGCGCGACGCTGCGCCGCGGCGGCTTCACGGAGGCGGCCGCGCGCTGCGTCGGCGACCTGCTGCGGCTCGTGCAGTCCGGGCGGCCGGCCGGCCAGCCCGTGCGCCTGTGCGTCTCGGCGCGTGCGGCCGCGGTGCCGGGACTCCTCGACCGGCTCGCGGAACTGCGCGACTGCGACGTCGTCGTGCTCGGCCGGGGCGCCGTGCTGCGCGGCGTGCTCGCGCAGGGGGATGCGATCGCCCGTCCGCCCGAGGCGCTCGTGCTGGTGCACCGGCTGCCGTCGCCGCCGCTCGCCGAGCCGGCCGCGACGTCGGCCGCCGCGATCCCGCCGGCCGATCGTCCGACTCACGTGCTGCTCGACGGCGTCGCCCACGCGGTCGGCGCGCGCCCGCTCGGTCTCGGCAGTGCGCCGGGTGCGGGCCGCACGCTCGCGCTGCCGGCGGGCGTGCCGGGACTCTCGCGCCTCCACTGCACGCTGCGCCTCGAGTCGGGCGCGGTGCTCGTCGAGGACCGCAGCACGTACGGCACGTACGTCAACGGCGAGCGCGTCGCCGGGCGCGCCGAACTCCGCGTGGGCGACGTGCTGCGGCTCGGCACGCCGGGCGTCGCACTGACGATGATCCGGGTGGTCGCGGACGATGGCACGCCGCAAGTTTGACATCTTCAGCATGTCCTTCCTGGACACGATCTGCTGCGCGTTCGGCGCGGTCGTCCTGCTGTATATGGTGATCAACGCGAACGCGGGTCGCAGCTTCGAGAAGCAGACGTCCGACCTGCACGCCGAAGTCGACAAGCTCGAGGACCAGGTGCTGAAGGGCTACCAGGACCTCGTCGTGATGCGCAACGCGCTGCGAGACGCCGACCAGCAGATCCTGCGGGCCGAGGGCCGCTCGACCGTCGCGCTCGAGGAGCGTGCGAAGCTCGAGCAGGAGCTCGCCGACGCCGACAAGCAGACGCTGTCGAAGCGCGAGGAAATCGAGCGGCTCAAGGCCGACCTCAAGTCGCTGCAGGAGGGCGAGCGGCGGTTGAACGCGGGCACGCCGAGCCCGGGGAAGCCGGGCAACCGGATCAAGGGCTTCGTCGGCAGCGGCAACCGCCAGTACCTGAGCGGTCTCAAGCTCGGGGGGAGCCACGTGCTGATCCTCGTCGACGCCTCCGCCAGCATGCTCGACGAGACGGTCGTGAACGTGATCCGGATGCGCAACATGCCGGAGTACCAGCGGCTCCGGTCCGAGAAGTGGCGTCGCGCGGTCGCGACCGTCGACTGGCTGACGGCGCAGATCCCGGACAAGTCGAAATTCCAGGTCCTCGCGTTCAACACCCGCGCGTGGGCCCTCGACAAGGGCACGGACGGTCGCTGGCTCGACGGCAGTGACGCCGGCGCGCTGGCCGACGTGATGCGCACGCTGCGCCAGACCGTGCCGCAGGACGGCACCAGCCTCGAGAACGTGTTCGCGGCGATGAATGCGCTCTCGCCCGCGCCGGACAACGTCTACCTGATCACCGACGGCCTGCCGACGCAGGGCGCGTCGCCCCCGCTGGTCCGCAAGACGATCGACGGCGACGGACGCCTGAGCCTGTTCCAGAAGGCGATCGGGAAGTACCCGTCGCGCGTTCCGCTCAACGTGATCCTGATGCCGATGGAAGGCGACCCGATGGCACCGGGTTCGTACTGGGCGCTCGCGCGACGCACCGGCGGCTCGTTCCTGATGCCGGCGAAGGACTGGCCATGAGGCGTCGTCGCGGCCGGGACTTCGAAGTCTTCAGCATGTCGTTCCTCGACACGATCACCTGCGCGTTCGGTTCGGTGATCCTGCTGTTCGTGCTGAGCAAGTTCGGCGAGCCGCAGGCCCACGAGAAGGCCCGCGAGGACCTGCACGGGCAGGTGCTCGCGCTGCAGAAGGAACTCGAGGAGATCCGCGGCGAGACGGAGATCCTGAACCGCGACCTGCAGGGCCGCCGGACCGAACTCTCGGAGCAGAAGCAGCGGCTGGCCAGGTTGAGCGGCGACGTGAGCAGCCTGCGCGGACGCTACCGCGCGTCGACCCAGGAGTCCGAGGTCAGCAACAGGATCCAGGGCCAGCTCGTGGCGGCCCAGCAGGAACTCACCGAGGAGATGAAGCGCCTGCAGGCGAGCAATCCGAAGCGCTCGGCCGACGATGCGGTCGCGGGCCTGCCGGTCGACAGCGAGTACATCATCTTCATCATCGACACCTCGGGCTCGATGGCCAACTACGCCTGGCCCCTCATGATGAAGAAGATGCAGGAGGTGCTGGACGCGTACCCGACCGTGAAGGGCTGGCAGGTGATGAGCGACGAGGGCGGGTACATGTTCCCGTCCTACCGCGGCCGCTGGCTGCCGGACACGCCGGCGCAGCGCAAGCTCGTGCTCGAGCGGCTGCGGGACTGGTTCCCGTTCTCGAACTCGAGCCCGGTCGAGGGGATCGTCGAGGCGATCCGCACCTACTACGCCAGCGGCCTCAAGATCAGCCTCTACGTGTTCGGCGACGAGTTCACCGGCTCGTCGGTCGACTCGGTCGTCCGGACGGTGGACATGATGAACCGCGAGGACAGAACCGGGCAGCGGCGCGTGCGGATCAACGCTCTCGGCTTCCCGGTACGGCCCGACGCGCCGCAGGTCACGAGCGTTCGCTTCGCCACGCTGATGCGGATCCTCTGCGACCGCAACGGCGGCACGTTCGTCGGGCTGAACGAGCCCGGCAGCTACACGCGCTGACCGGGGCGTGAGAGGATCGAGGCGATGACGAACCGGATGCCCCGCCTCGCGCGCCTGCTCGCGGTCCTCGGCCTGGCCGCCGCGGCGGGCAGCTGCACGACGCAGTTCGAGGCCGAACCGAGCATCCCGGAGCCGCTGATCGAGAAGATCCCGCTCGTGATCGGCGTCTACCTGTCGCCCGAGTTCCGCACGAAGGTCTATGCGGAGGAACGGGACGGCGGCGACTACAGCATCTCGATCGGCAAGGCGCAGACCGACGGGTTCATGCGGCTGATGTCGGCGCTGTTCGAGCAGGCGATACCCGTCGACGCCGTCGACGCGGCCGCGCGCACCGACCCGCGGATCCGCGGCGTCATCGAGCCGGTGCTCGAGGACTTCGCGTTCGTCACGCCCTACGACTCGGGCACCGACGCCTATGCGGTGAGCCTGCGCTACAAGGTGACGGGCTACCGGGCCGACGGCCAGGTCGTCGACAGCTGGACGTTCACCGGCTACGGCGCCGCGAAGAACGAGGGCATGCTGCCGAGCGGCGAGGAAGCGCTGCGCACGGCCGTGCGGCTCGCGATGCGGGACGCCGGGGCGAAGCTCGCCACCGAACTGCGCGACCAGGCGGTCGTGCGCGGCCTGCTGCCGGCCTCGGACGCCGCGCCGGCGCCGGCCGAGGTCACGCCGCCCCCCTGAGCGTCAGCCGCTGCCGGGCGGCGGCGATTCCGGCACCGGGTCGGGCGTCGCGTCCGGCACTGGCGCGGGCGCCGGGGTTGCCGCGGGCGGCGTCGACGCCGGCGCCGCCGGGGCGGCGTCCGGCAGGTCCTGCTCGCGCACGTAGAAAGGCTGGACCAGCGTCACGCCCGTCGTCGCGACCGGGGCGCCGCCGGCGAACCGCGGGCGATAGATCGCGTCCTCGGCCGCGTCGGTGGCCCGCTCGGCGCGATCGGGGTCGCCCGAGTCGTCGGTCACCTTGATCGAGTCGACCGTTCCGCGCGCGCCGACCACGAGTTCGAGGTGCACCTCGCGCAGGACCGCGCGTGCGCCCGCCGGGTCCGCGTAGCGGTTCCAGCCGAACGGCGGCCGGTACACGAGCAGCACCGGCTGTCCGAAGATCAGTTCGCCGACGGGCTTGCCGTCCATCTCGGCACCTTCGGCGGCCCGCCACGCGAGCAGGTAGCTGTCGAGCGCACGCGCGAACTGCCGCCGCGACTGGTACCAGTCCCCGAGCAGCGTCCGGGTGTCGGCGACCTGCAGCGCCGACTGCGGGGACTGCGCGCCGGCCACGGCGACGGCGCGCTCGAGCGCGCGCTGGCCCTCGGCCGTCACGGTCGAGACCGAGACTTCCGGCGCGGCCGGTGCGGTCGGGTCGACGAAGTACGTGCGCCGCGCCTCGTCGGGCGTCTGCGGCAGGTCGGACGAGGGGTCGAGCAGCTGGCGGCGGGCACATTCGCCGAGCGCGGTGAGCGGGCCGATCAGCGCACCGGCATTCTCGCCCTGCAGGTCCTCGATGATCGAGATCGCGCGGTTCAGGGCCGTGCGCGACTGGTCGTACGCGCCCACCGCCGAGAGCCAGCGACCGGTGTCCTCGAGCTCCGAGGCGTACTGGAGGCTCTTCTCGCCGTACCGGCGCCCGACCGACTTGAGCAGGTAACGGTGGACCCGCAGTGCGTCGGGGTTCCGGTTCAGCTGGGTCAGCGCGTCGGCGAACTTCCGCAGGTACGGCACCTGCTCCTCGCTGAAGAGTCCCTGGTTCCGCCGCACGAGCGCGATCGCCTGTTCGTACCTCGCGACCGCGAGGTCGTAGCGCTTGCCGGCGTAGTAGGTGTTCGCGAGTCCCGCCTGCGCCCGCGCGAGCCGCGCATCGTTGCGCTGGCCCGAGGACTCGATCAGCTCGATCACGCGCAGGTAGTGCGTCTCCGCCTGCACGTAGTCGAGGTTCAGGTACTCGGCGAGCGCGAGGTTCATCAGCGCCACCTGCAGGTACTCGCCGCCGTCGCCCGGCTCGACCTCGGCCGCCGCGAGCAGCCGGTTTGCCTCGGCGACCGCCTGCGGGTATTCCTTCAATGCAATGAGTCGCTTGAACTCACCGGTCGGCGCGGCCGGGACCGTGGCGGGGGTCGAAGGGCCGTCGGCTCCGGCCGAGGTCACGGCGAGCGCCGCTGCCCCGATCAGGCCGAGTGCCCCGCGCCGGAACCCGCGGCGAGCCACGTCCGGCCTCAGCGTCCGCGCCGCGGGCCGCCCGGCACGCCGGCGCGAAGTTCGTCGAGCCACACGGTCGCCGGTGCGTCCGACGGCGCGCGCCAGTCGCCGCGTGGCGACAGCGAGCCGCCCGAGCCGACCTTCGGTCCGTTCGGCATCGCCGAGCGCTTGAACTGGCTGCCCTGGAAGAAGCGCACCACGAACACCTCGAGCCAGTGGCGGATCGCGGCGAGGTCGTACTCGCGGCGCTCGGCCTCCGGCACCGTGCTCGGCCACGCGCCCTGCGCGCGGTCGCCCCAGGCCGCGTGCGCGAGGAACGCGACCTTGCTCGGCCGGTAGCCGAAGCGGCTCAGGTAGTAGAGGTTGAAGTCCTGCAGCTCGTACGGGCCGACGACGGCTTCGGACGAGTGCACCGGCGTCTCGCCGGGCCCGGGCACGAGTTCGGGCGAGATGCGCGTGTCGACGATCCTCGCGAGCACCGCGCAGGTCTTCGCGTCGAACTGCCGGGTCGCGACCAGCCAGCGCACCAGGTGCTGGATCAGCGTCTTCGGCACCGACGCGTTCACGTTGTAGTGAGACATGTGGTCGCCGACGCCGTAGGTCGTGAAGCCGAGCGCGAGTTCGGACAGGTCGCCGGTGCCGAGCACGAGGGCGCCCTCGAGGTTCGCGAGCCGGAACAGGTGCGAGGTGCGCTCGCCGGCCTGGGCGTTCTCGAACGTGACGTCGTAGACCTTTCGTCCGCGCGCGTACGGGTGGCCGATGTGGCGCAGCGTCAGCTCGGCGGACGGCCGTATGTCGATCTCGCCGGCGGAGATCCCGAGGGCCTTCATCAGTGCGCGGGCGCTGTCGAACGTGTGCCGGGTCGTGCCGAAGCCGGGCATCGTGTAGCCGAGCACGTTGCGGCGGGGCAGCCCGAGCCGGTCGAACGCCCGGACCGCAACGAGCGCGGCCTGCGTCGAATCGAGTCCGCCCGAGATGCCGATCACGACCTTCTCGAGCCGCGTCGCGGCGAGGCGCTTCATCAGGCCCTCGACCTGGATGTCGTAGACCTCCGCGCAGCGTTCGTCGAGACGGGCCGTGTCGGAGGGTACGTACGGGAAGCGCTCGATCCGGCGCCGCAGCGGCACGCGACCGCGCGGCACCCCGAGCTCGAACTCGATCCGGCGGAACGCCGCGAGCTCGCCCGCGTGCTGCGCTGCCGTGTCGCCGAAGCTCGTGAGCCGCGTGCGCTCCTGGCGCAGGTGGTCGAGGTCCACGTCCGCGGTCACGAGGCCGGGTTCGCGCGGGAACCGGGTCGACTCCGCGAGCCGCTCGCCGTTCTCGTAGACGAGCGCATGGCCGTCCCACGCGAGGTCGGTCGTGGACTCGCCGGGCCCGGCGGCCGAGTACAGGTACGCATTGACGCACTTCGCCGACTGCGACGCGCAGAGCAGCCGGCGGTAGTCGGCCTTGCCCACCGTGACGTCGCTGGCCGAGAGGTTCGCGATCACGGTGGCGCCCGCGAGCGAGGCGAGCGTGCTCGGCGGCAGCGGTACCCAGAGGTCCTCGCAGAGCTCGAGGTGCAGCACGAAGCCTTCGAGGTCCGTCGCGGCGAACAGCAGGCGGTTGCCGAACGGGACGTCCTGGCCGAGCAGCCGTATCCGGGTCGTGCGCGCCTGTGCGGCCGGCGCGAACTGGCGCTTCTCGTAGAACTCGCGGTAGTTCGGCAGGTAGGTCTTCGGGACGGCGCCGAGCAGTCGGCCGCGGTGCACGAGCACGGCGCAGTTGAACAGCCGGTCGTCGGCCCGGACGGGGAGGCCGACCGCGATCGCGGGCGAGAGCCGCCGGCTCGCCTCGACGACCCGGGCCAGCGCGGCCACGGCGGCGTCCTGCAGTGCGTCCTGCTGGAACAGGTCCTCGTTCGAGTACGCCGAGAGCCCGAGTTCCGGGAACACGGCCAGCACGGCCTTGTCCTCGTGGGCTCGCCGGGCCAGCGCCAGCGTTTCGGCGGCGTTGTAGTCGGGCGAGGCAACCTCGACCCGCGGGGTCGCGACGGCGACCCGGGCGTACCCGTGCCGGTAGATCGATTCGAACGGGGGTCCCGTGCGGGACCCGCGGGACGTGGCCATCGTGGCCCCCGGAGCTGCCGATGCCGGCAGTTTCGGTCCACCGGCGGTGCCGGGCAAGGGCCGGCGACCGGTCGCCCGTTTTGACTTAATCGGGTGTACGCTCCGCGGAGCGGCCGGCGTCCGGCATCGAATGAGACGCGCCACACGCCCGGCCCGCCGGTCGCGGGGTTACCCTCGGGTTCCTGCCCCGCTCCGGGGTGGAGTGCGCGGACCATGAGCGACCTGTTCAAGCGTGCAAAGGCATTGTTCCGGCCACCGGAGCCGGAGCGCGTGAAGGCCACGACCGCGAGGAAGCCGGCGGCGGCCTGGCATGCCGTGTCGATCGCCCCGGGGGAGCGCGCGTGCGCCGCGGCACGCGAGATGGAAGGCAGGCGCTTCCTGTCCCGCCAGGCGCCGACGCTGCCGCTCAAGGCTTGCGACCAGGCGCGGTGCAAGTGCCGCTATGCGCACCACGAGGACCGCCGGCGCGGTCCGCGCCGCGCGCACGAGCTCAGCGTCTCGATCGACGGCTACGAGAGCAACGAGCGCAGGGCAACGACGGGCCGGAAGGGCCGTCGGCGCACGGATCCCTGAGCAGGGGGTTCAGCGGCGCCGCGCGACCGCGGCATCGCCAACGAACGGATTCGTCTGCCGTTCCTCGCCGAACGTCGAGGTCGGCCCGTGGCCGGGAACGAACCGGACATCGTCGCCGAGCGGGAACAGCCGTCCGCGGATCGAATCGATGAGCGTGTCGTAGTCGCCGCCCGGGAAGTCGGTGCGGCCGATCGAGCCGGCAAACAGCACGTCGCCGACGAACGCGATCTTCTCAGCCGCCGAATGGAACACGACGTGCCCGGGCGTGTGGCCGGGGCAGTGGCGGACCCCGAGTTCGAGTCCGCCGACCTGCACGCGGTCGCCGTCCTCGAGCCAGCGGTCGGGCACGAACGCGCCCGCGCTCGCGATCCCGAACATCCGTGCCTGCTCGGCGAGGCCGTCGATCCAGAACTGGTCGCCCCGGTGCGGGCCCTCGATCGGCAGCGACAGCGACTTCGCGAGCTCGGCCGTGCCGCCCGCGTGGTCCACGTGCGCGTGCGTGAGCAGGATCTTCTCGAGCGTCACGCCGTGCTCCCGGACCGTCGCGAGCACGCGATCGAGGTCGCCGCCCGGGTCGACGACCGCGCCGCGGCCGGTGGCCTCGTCCCAGACGATCGAGCAATTCTGGGCGAAGGGCGTGACCGGGACGACCGCGACCCGCACCTCAGGACTCCGGCGCGTCGACGACGGGCGCCCGGGACCCCTGTACGCCGCCCATCAGCGCGATGCGCATCCCGGCCTCGACCGAGAGGCCGGTCGGCTCGAGTGCGTCCCGAGGCAGGAACACCGTGTAGCCGCCAATCATGTAGCTCATCGGCAGGTAGACCGCGACGAGGTCGCTCCCCGGCGCGCCGAGGCCGAGCGCGGCGGCCGACTCGGCCGTGACGAACCCGATCGCCTTGCCCGGGCCGAACGGCACGAGCACGACGCGCTTCAGGTCGCTGCCTTTGCCGGACGACGGGAAGAAGCGCATGAAGTCGCGGATCGCGACGTAGATGGTCTTCACGACCGGGATCCGCGCGAACAGGTCGTCGCCGAGGCGCAGCGCCCGGCGCACCAGGTAGCCGTTCACCGCGAGCCCGGCACCGTAGAGCAGCAACAGGCCCGCGAGCAGCCCGAGGCCCGGCCGGTACGCGGCCTCTGGCAGCAGCAGCTTGAGCACGCCGGAGAACAGCCGCTCGGCCGTCACGGCCAGCCAGTAGACGAGGTACAGCGTGAGGCCGATGGGCAGTATCGCCACCAGGCCCTTCAGCATCGTGTTCCAGATCTTGCGCATGTGGGTCGCCGCAGGGAGGCGCGACAGTATGCAGACGACGGGGGCCGCGAGGCCAGCGCGATCCATTATCATCGGGCGGTCTCCCCGGACTTCCGTCGATGACCCAGCGACTCCGCACCAGCGCCTGCCTGCTCGTGCTGGCATGTTCCGCGTTCGCGGCGCAGGCGCGCGACCGCGACTACCTGCCGCCCGAGGTCCAGCGCGCGCTCACCGCGCAGCGCGTGCCCGCGACGGGCGTGAGCATCTACGTGCGGGAGATCGGGCGCGACGAGCCGCTCGTCAGCTACAACTCGACGATCCCGCGCAATCCGGCGTCGACGATGAAGGTCGTGACCACCTGGACCGCGCTCGAGCGCCTCGGTCCCGCGTACACCTGGCAGACGCGCGCCTACGCGGCCGGCCCGGTGAGGGACGGCACGCTCGACGGCGACCTCGTGCTCGTCGGCGGCGGCGATCCGTACCTGACCGCCGACCGCTGGTGGGGGTTCGTGAACGCGATCCGCCAGGCGGGCATCGAGCGGGTGACCGGCGACCTCGTGATCGACAACGGCTACTTCGAGCCGCAGGGCGACGACCGCGGCGCGTTCGACAACAAGCCCTTCAGCACCTACAACGTGCTGCCCGACGCGCTGCTCGTGAATTTCCAGACCGTCACGTTCGAGCTGGTCCCGGACCCGGTCGCACGCACGCTCTCCGCGACGGCCTGGCCGCGGCCGTCGAATCTCGAGATGACGAGTGCGGTGCAGGTCGACCGCGGTCCCTGCCGGCGCGGCGGCGGCGGGGTCGCGGTCGGAACGCCGGACGGGCCGAGCGGCGCCCGCGTCGAGTTCACGGGCCGCTACCCGGCGTCCTGCGGCCCGATCGCGTTCACGCGTGCCGTGATGCGCGCACCGGACTACGCGTACGGCACCTTCCGGACCTTCTGGGAGCAGTCCGGCGGACGGCTCGACGGCGGCTGGCGCATCGGCGCACTCCCGGCCGGCGCGAAGCTGATCACGAGCCAGGATTCGCTGTCACTCGCCGAGGTGATCCGGCTCGTGAACAAGTACTCGAGCAACACGATGGCGCGCCAGCTGCTGCTCACGCTCGGGGCCGAGGCCTACGGCCGGCCCGGGACGACCGCGGGCGGCCGCAAGGTGATCACGGATTTCCTGGCGTCGCAGGGCATCTCGATCCCGGACCTCGTGCTCGAGAACGGGTCGGGGCTATCGCGCGAGGAGCGGATCACGGCCGCGGGGCTCGCGGACGTGCTGGCCGCCGCGTGGCGCAGCCAGTACATGCCCGAGTTCGCCGCGTCGCTGCCGTTGTCGGCGACGGACGGCACGCTGCGCCGGCGGTTCAAGTCGCCCGGCATGCAGGGACGCCTGCGCATGAAGACCGGCACGCTCGACGGTGTCAGTGCGCTCGCGGGCTACGTGAATGCGGCCTCGGGGCGCACGTACGTCGCGGTCGTGATCGTGAACAGTCCCGGGGCGCAGGCCGGTGCGGGTCCGGCCGTGCAGACGGCGCTCGTGCAGTGGGTGTTCGCGCAGTAGGCGCGGGTCAGCGACGGCCCTTGGGTTCCGGGCGGGGCTGGCCGACCGGGGCCGGCAGCCACTCGACGCGGGTCTCGAGCGTGCCGTCGTCGAGGAGCGTGATCCGGCGGTAGCCCGGCGGACGAGAGTCCATCACGCACTGCTCGGTGAGCGGCGTGAACTGCGCGCAGGTCGACGGCGTCGTGAGCATCCGGACGCCCCTGCGGTCGCGGTCGTATGCCTGGTGGACGTGGCCCGCAACGACGGCCCGCACGTGAGGATGCCGGTCCAGCACGGCGAGCACGTCGGCCGCGTTCAGCAGCCCGACTCCGTCGAGCCAGCGGCTGCCGACCTCGACGGGCGGGTGGTGCAGGCACACGAGCGTCGGCGCGCCTGTGCAGGCCGCGAGGTCTTCGTCCAGGCGAGCGAGTCCGTCGGTCGATACGCGGCCGTGCGGCTGACCGGGCAGGTGAGTGTCGACGAGCACGAGGCCCCAACGGCCGAGGTGAGCGCGCCCGCAGTACTGGAACCCCCGGTCGTCGAGCAGCGCGGCCATTTCCCGCGGATCGTCGTGGTTGCCCGGAAGGCAATACACGGGCGCCCCGACCGGTTCGAGCGTCTCCCGGAAACGGCGATAGGCCGCGACCGTGAAGTCGTCGCCGATGTCGCCGGTGGCGATCACCGCGTCCGGGCGCGGGCCGTCGGCGAGCGCGTGCTCGACCACCCGGCGAAACGACTCCGCCGTCTTCACGCCATACAGTTCGCGCCCGGGGTCTGCGAACAGGTGCGGATCGGTGACGTGGAGCAACTGGACAGCGGGCATCGCGGCTCTATGATCTCGGCTGGGCCGGACGGGTATGGTAATTCGGTTGAAGGTCGAGGACAGCGGTTCCGTGGAGGAGGCGGTCGCCGGGGCCGAGCGACTGCTCAGGCAGGGCGAACCGCTGCTCGCCTACAACCTCGCCGATGCGGCGCTCGCGGCGTCGCCGTCCAACCTGAGGCTGCGCCAGCTGCAGGCGCTCGCGCTGGCGCGCAGCGGCGACCTCGAGCGTGCGAACCGGCTGCTCGCGGAACTGGTCGACGCCGGCGTCGACGACGCCGAGACGCTCGGCGTGCTGGCGCGCACACACAAGGACCTGGGCCAGCGTGCGACGGACCCGGAGCGTCGCGAGGCAAACCTCGCGGCCGCGTGGCGGCTGTACCTCGGCGCCTACACGGCGGCCGGGACCCGCGGCGAATCGGCCGCCGCGTACTACACGGGCATCAACGCGGCGACCGTGGCGGTCCTGCGGGGCGACCTCGCCTCGGCGCGGCGCATCGCGGCCGAGGTCCGGGCGATCTGCACGGCGGCCGGGCCTGAGACGGACGGCACGCCGGCCGATTACTGGCGGCTCGCCACGCTCGGCGAGGCGGAGTTCATCCTGGGCGACGTCGAGTCCGCCGCGAGGCACTACGCGCGTGCGGTCGCACTCGCGGGCGGTCGTTACGGCGACCTGAGCTCGACGCGGCGCCAGGCCCGGCTGCTCGCGAAGCACCTCCCGCAGGGCGAACTCAGGCTGTCCGAGCTGCTCCTGATCCCGCCGGTGCTCGTACTGACGGGCAACATGATCGACCTGCCCGGACGCGACGTGCCGCGCTTCCCGCCGGAACTCGAGCCGGTCGTCCGCCGGTTGCTGCGCGAGCGCTTCTCGGCGCTGCGGCCGCTGGCCGTCTACGGCTCGGCGGCCTGCGGCGCGGACATCCTCGGGCTCGAGGTCGCCCACGAACTCGGCGCCGAGATACACGTGGTGCTGCCGTTCCCGCCGTCCGAGTTCCGCGAGGCCAGCGTCGAGATCGTCGCGGGCGACTGGGGCGAGCGCTTCGACCGGCTGCTCGGGCTCGCGGCGACGGTCACCGTGACCAGCGACCACCGGGCGAGTGGCAGCACGGCCACGTTCGAGTACGGCAACCTCGTGATGACCGGGCTCGCGCGGCTGCGCGCCGAGGTGCTCGACACGACGCTGATCGGCTTCGCCGTGTGGGATCCGGTCGCGAACGGCCTGCCGGGCGGGGCGGCGTCGATGGTGGGCGCGTGGCGCGAGCGCGGCATCGTCGTCGACGAGCTGCTGCTGTCGGACCTGCGGACGCGGCTCGACGCCCGCGCCGCGATCGCGCGCTCGGTGGACCTGCCCAAGGCGGGCCCGGCGCCGGACGGGCACACGCACGCGATCAAGGCGCTGTTGTTCGCCGACGCGGTCGGCTTCAGCAAGCTCACCGAGGACCAGATCCCGCGCTACGTCGAGGGGTTCCTCGGCGCGGTCGCCCGGCTGAACCGCCGCACGCGGCACCGTCACGAGCACGTCGAGACGGCCGGCGACGGGCTCTACATGGTCTTCGACCGTGCCGCCGACGCGGCGCGTTACGCGCTCGAGCTGAGTGCGCTCGCCGACGGCACCGACTGGACCGAGCACGGCCTGCCGTCCGGGTTCAACCTGCGCATCGCGCTGCATTGCGGGCCGGTGTACTGCGGGCGCGACCCGGTGACCGACGCGCCGCTCTACACCGGTCCCCACACGAGCCGCGCCGCGCGCATCGAGCCGATCACGCCGCCCGGACAGGTCTATGCGAGCAGCGCGTTCGCGGCCGTGGCGGCCGCCTCGGGTGCAGAGGGCATCTCGCTGCGCTACGTCGGCACGATACCGCTCGCGAAGCGCGCCGGCTCGCTCGCGCTGTACCACGTGCGGCCGGAGGCCTGAGCCTCAGTCGCCTGTTCGGTCGCCCATCTCGACCAGCGACTCGAGCAGCACGCCGAGCGACCCGGCGAACTCCGCGTAGCGCGCCTCGTCGTTCGCGTCGAACGGCGCACCGTCGCGACGATTCAGCAACTGCGTGACGGCGAACACGGCGCCCGAGCGGTCGTGCAGCGGCAGGCAAAGCACCGAGCGGGTCCGGAAACCGGTCTTCACGTCCACCTCGCGGTTGAAGCGCGGATCCCGGTAGGCGTCGGCGACGTTCACGACGCGGCCGCTCGTCGCGGCCGCGCCGGCGATGCCGGTGCCGGCCGGGATGCGCACCGTCTGGCCCGGCTCCAGGTCCTGCGAGACGCGGAGTTCGAGTTCGCTGGTGCGGCGGTCGACGAGGAACAGCGACGCGCGCTCGGCGTCGAGCATCTCGCCGACGCGCCGCGTGTACACGCGCAGCGCCTGCTCGAGCAGGCTGCGGTGCGCGCGGTCCCGCGCGATCGCGGTCGCCTCGAGGAACTGCTGCGACTGGCGGGTGAGGTCGGCGAGCGTGCCGCGGAACGTCGCCTCGTCCATCTGGGCGACGCGCTGGTCGAGCGGCTCGCGGTCCGTGCTGTCGGCGAGCAGGCCCATCATGTGCCGGGTGTTGGCGATCACGGCCTCCGTGAACGTCGAGATCCGGCCGTCCTCGAGGTGCAGGATCCGGTCGGCGACGTCGAGGATCCGGTTGTCGTGCGTGACGATCAGGATCGTCGCGCCCTGTTCGCGCGCGAGCGCCTGCATGCGCTCGACCACTTCCCGGCCCGACACCTTGTCGAGCGAGGCGGTCGGCTCGTCGGCCAGCACGATGGCGGGGTTGCCGGCGAGCGCGCGTGCGATCGCGACCCGCTGGCGCTGGCCGCCCGACATCGCGCTCGGCTTCTTCGCGGCGTGTGCACCGAGGCCCACGGCCTCGAGCATCTCGAGCGCGCGGCGCCTGAGTTCCGCCCGGTCGTGCCGCCCGGAGGCCCGCAGGCCGAGCTCGACGTTCTCGACGGCCGTCAGCGCGCCGAGCAGGTTGTGGCTCTGGAAGATGAAGCCGATCCGGCGACGCACCTCCTCGAGCCGGGCGCCGCTCGCGCCGTTCAGCTCCTGCCCGAGCACGCGCACGCTGCCCGACTGCGCCGAGCGCAGCGCGCCGACCAGCGTGAGCAGCGTCGTCTTCCCGGAGCCGGACGGCCCGGTGACGATGATGATCTCGCCGGCCGGGATCGTCGCCGACACGTCGAACAGGATCTGCCGGCGCAGCGCGCCGCTGCCGTAGTGGTGGTCGAGCGACTCGACGACGATCGGGGGCACGGCGCTCATCCGAACACCTCGGCCGGGTCGAGGCGGCGCACCTTGCGGAGCGCGAGCCAGCCCGAGAGCATGCACACGCCGACCATCAGCGCGAACACGGCGAGCGCCCGTCCTCCGGTCATCGCGAGCGGGAGTCGCGTCGCGCCGGCCGCGACCTTGTAGAGCCAGGTGGCCGCGAGCGCGCCCGGGACGAAGCCGAGCACGGCGAGGATCGCCGCCTGCTGCATGACGATTCCGGCGACGAAACGATTCCGGTAGCCGATCGCACGCAACGTCGCGTACTCGTTCAGGTGCTCCGACACGTCGGCGAACAGGATCTGGTAGACGATGATCATGCCGACCACGAGTCCCATGATCGCGCCGAACGCGAACACGAAGCCGATCGGCGTGGCGCCGTTCCAGTACGTGCGCTCGCGGTCCACGAAGTCGCGCTTGGTGAGCACGAGCACGTCCTTCGGGAGTTCGGCCCGCAGCCGGTCGCGGACCTCGACCGGGTCGGCGCCGGGCTTGAGCCGGATCAGGCCGAGCTGGATCTCGCCGCGCGGCCGGTCCGGGAACAGGCGCAGCCAGTTGTCGATGCTCGTCATCACGGTGCCGTCGATGCCGAACGAGGGGCCGACCTCGATCAGGCCGACGACCTGCACGGTCCGGTCGTTCACCTCGGTCGTGATCGGCCCGTCTTCGCGGAAACGCCGTGCGACGTTGCCGAACTCGGGGCGCGACGCCGCGTCGAACAGCACGACGTCCTGCTGCCGCAGACGCTCGCGGTTCGCGGCGAATCCCGGCGTGTCGATCAGGTCCTTCCCGGGGTCCACGCCCATCGACTGGATCGCCCGTCGATCCGTGCCCCACGGGTTCTTCCAGACCGCCGGGAAGATGTAGACGGGCGAGACGTCGGCGACGGCCGGGTCGCCGAGCGCCTGGTACAGGCGGCGCTCCGAGAACGCGGCCGGCCGAACGATGAACACGCTGTCCGGGCTGAACAGCGCGATGTCGTAGCGGAACCGCTCGTGGAACCGGAGCGTGCTCTCGAACAGCGCCGAGCGGAAGCCGAGCTGCATCATGATGAGCAGCACGGCGAAGGCGATGCCGGCGACCGCGACCGCGAGCCTGAGCGGCTTGTGCCGCAGCTGCTTCCAGCCGATCGGCACCGGCAGCCTGTCGCCGAGCCCGGGCATCAGCGGCCGATCTCGACTTCGACCTGCAGCAGGCTGAGCGAGGCGGCCGGCGCGGAGTCATCGAGCCGGACCTCCACCTCGACGATCCTCGCGTCCTTGCGCGCCGCCGGGTCGGTGCCGATCTCGTCGAGCTTCTGCACTTTCGGCCGGACCCGCGTCACCGTGCCCGTGAGCGCGCGCGGCAGTGCGTCGCTGGTGACGCGTGCCTTCTGCCCGACCTTCACCCAGCGGATGTCGGTCTCGTAGACCTCGGCGATCGCGTACATCTGCTTCACGTTGCCGAGTTCGACCACGCCGTGCGCTCCCGCGGCCTCGCCGGTCTTCGCCAGCACGTCGATCACCCGGCCCGCGAACGGCGCGCGCACGTACGCGCGCTCGAGCTCGGCCTGGCGTCGGGCGACTTCCTGCTCGGCGACCGCGATCCGCGATTCGGCGACCGACGCGTCGGCTCGGCGCGCCTTGCATGACGCGGCACCGGCCTCGGCCGCGCCGCGGAACTGGTCGGCGACGTCGTCGGAAGTGAGCTTGCGCGCGAGCAGCTCGTTCTGGCGCTTCGACTGGCGCGCGGCGACGTCGGCGCGCACGCAGGCCTCGTCGGCCTCGCTGGCGGCGGCGCGCGACTCGCGCCGCGCGGTCTCGAGTCCGGCCTTCGCGCCGGCGAGCTCGGCGTTCAGCACCGGCACCGTGTCGGCCTCCGCAAGCACCTGGCCCGCCTGCACGTCCTGGCCGCGCTGCACGAGTACCTTCGCGACGACGGCGCCGCTGATGGCCTCGGGCGTCGACGCGAGGCCGAGCCGGTGGATGCCGCCCTCGGGCTCGAGGCGGCCGAGCGCGGCGACGCCGCGGCTGCCCGCCGCCGGCTTCGCCGTCGCCGCGTTCCCGGCGACCGCAGTCCACGTCGTCATGGCGAGCAGCAGTGCGCACGCACGCGTCGCCGGCGCCGGCATGCGGAGGGTCTGGTAACGGCGCTCGAACATGTCGTTTCCCCTGGTCAGGTCCGGTCGAGTGCGGCGGCCGCGTCCCGGCCGCTTGCGACGCCCGCGGCGACGATCGCCGCGTATGCGCGTACGTTCGTGAGGCTGAAACGGCCGACATCCGGCCGGATCAGCAGGTCGGCGCGCCCGCCGGCCTCGCGGGCGGCGGCCATCGTGCCGACTTCGGCCGCCTTGAGCATCACGGACATGAAGCCGGGCACGCGGTAGCGTCGGCCGAGCCCGAGGTAGCGGCTCGCGAGCAGCCGCCACGGCGAGGGCACGGAGGCGTAGTCCACCTCGTAGCCCTGGCGGGACGTCACGTCGACCGCGACGACGCGGCCGACCGGCCGGCCCCGCATCAGGTCCACGGGCAGGTTGTTCAGGATGCCGCCGTCGATCGCGAGCTGGCCCTCGACGACGGCCGGCGGGAAGATCCCGGGCAGCGAGACGCTGGCGCGCAGCGCAAGCGGCAGCGAACCGCGGTCGTGCACGCGGCTGCGGCCGGAACCGAGGTTGCTCGACAGGCAGAAGAACGGCAGCGGCAGGTCCTCGATGTCGCCGCCGAGGTACTCGCCGATCAGGCGCTCCATCCGCCGTCCCCTGAGCAGCGACACGACCGGCAGCGTCAGGTCGCCGAACGGCTTGCCGTCCACGAACGCCGCGCGTGCGCGGCGGATCACCTCGTCCGGCGGCACGTCGAGCGCGATCGCGGCGCCCATCACCGAGCCGATGCTCGAACCGCCGACCCAGTCCACCGCGTGGCCGGCCTCGTTGAGCGCCTGGAACACGCCGAGGTGCGCAAACCCGCGGGCCGCGCCGCCGCCGAGCACGAGCCCGAGCGCGGTGCCGTCGACGATGCGCACCAGCCGGCCGAAGTCGGCCGCCGACGCCTCGCGCAGGTGCAGGTGGAAATCCACGCGCCGTTCGGCGAGCCAGCGGCCCGTGCCCGAGAGCCGCTCCGGATGGCCGCGATGTCGGAGCACGAGCGCCTGCTGCGCGACCGGGCCGCGCGCCGAGTCGAGCAGTTCCGCCTCCCACGGCCTTCGCCGCGGGTCCGCGTCCGCGTCGGCCACGAGCAGTACGAGGTCCGCGTGGCGCAGCGCGACGTCGGACCACGGCGTCGCGCCGGGATCGGCCAGGTGGATCACGTAGCGGTGCGTATCCTCCGCCGCAGTCAGCCAGTCGACGGTCTCGGGCGCGATCGGCGCACCGGGGCGGGACGGCAGTTCGAGCGGTCGCCCGGCCTCGGCGAGCGACCCGGACGTGAGGACCCGCACCGGGCCGCGCTTCGCGAGCTCGACGCTCAATCGCTCGACGAGTGCGCGCGTCGCACCCGGGTCGTCGAGGGGCAGCACGGCGAGCGTCCTGAACGGCCGGCGCTCGGCCGCCCGGCCCGCCGTGCGGTCCCGAAGCCGGGTCGCGATGCCACCGGCGAGCCGGCGCGTCAGTTCGGGGCGCTGCGCGGCGAGCCGGTCGAACGCCGCCGCGTCCATGCGCAGCAGCAGGCTGTCTCGCAGTGCCCTGAGCCCGGCGGAACGCGTGCCGCCCGTGAGCAGGCCGATCTCTCCGACCGTCTCGCCGGGCGCGACCTCGGCGACGAGCCTCGGGCCGTGCGGGTCGCCGTCGGCCGCGTCGATCCACACCTGCAACCGCCCGCGCACGAGCAGGTACAGCCCGTCGGCCGGATCGCCCTGGCGGAACAGCCAGTCGCCGCCGCGGCAGGTGACCGACACGAGCTCGGCCGAAACCGCCTCTGCCGCCTCCGGCGACAGTGAAAAACCGCGCTGCACCGCCTGCAGTCGCGACTGCAGGTTCGTTTCGCTCGACACGTCAGGACGTCCTTGGGCCCGCAGTCTGGAATCGATTGATTCTTGAAGTTGGGGGCCGTCCGGAACCATAAACGACGGCGGCGGGTCTTGTCACCCGTGCATCTTTGCGGTGCGTCATCGCAGGATTCGGGCGTCCGGCCCGCGCTCGCTATACTCCGATCGTCGACCGAGCCCCGGGGGCGATCGCATGGCCTACGACCCGAGCAACGTGTTCGCGCGCATCCTGCGCGGGGAGATTCCCGCGCACCGCGTGTACGAGGACGAGCGCACGCTCGCGTTCATGGACGTGATGCCGCAGGCGGACGGGCACGTGCTCGTGATCCCGAAGTCGCCGGCCGAGAACCTGCTCGAGCTCGACCCGGAGTACGCTGCGGCGGCGATCCGGACGACGCAGCGCGTCGCGCGCGCCGTGAAGAAGGCGTACGACGCGCCGGGCGTGATGGTCGCGCAGCTGAACGGCGCAGGCGCCGGCCAGACCGTGTTCCACATCCATTTCCACGTGATCCCGCGCCACGCGGGCGTCGACCTGCGCTTCCACGCGCGCGCGATGGCCGAGCCGGCGCTGCTGGCGGAACACGCGGCCAGGATCCGCGCCGCGCTCGACTGAGCGCGCGCCACACGACGGGGACGACCGATGAGCAAGCTCTACGAGGTGCCCGCCGCGTTCGCGGCCGGTGCGCGCTACACCCACGACGACTACCGGCGGCTGTATGCGGAGTCCGTCGGCGATCCCGAGGGCTTCTGGGGGCGGATGGGACGCCGGCTCGACTGGGTGCGACCGTACACGCGCGTCCGCGACGTCAACTACGACCCGGCGGACTTCCGGATCCGCTGGTACGAGGACGGCCGGCTCAACGTCTCGGTCAACTGCCTCGACCGGCACCTCGCGACCCGCGGCGACAAGGTCGCGATCGTCTGGGAGGGCGACGACCCGGGCGAGAGCGAGCGGATCACCTACCGCGAACTCCACTACCGCGTGTGCCGGCTCGCGAACGCACTGCGCGAAATCGGCGTCGGTCGCGGCGACCGCGTCACGATCTACCTGCCGATGATTCCCGAGGCCGCCGTCGCGATGCTGGCCTGCGCCCGGATCGGCGCGATCCATTCGGTCGTGTTCGGCGGATTTTCCCCGGACTCGCTGGCCGGCCGGATCGCCGACTGTGCCTCGAGCGTGGTCATCACCGCGGACGAGGGCGTGCGCGGCGGCAAGCGCATCCCGCTCAAGGCGAACGTGGACCAGGCGCTGTCGGCGCCGGGCACGGAGACGGTCAGGCACGTGCTGGTCGTGAAGCGCACCGCCACGCCGGTCGCGATGTACCACCGCGACCGCTGGTACCACGAGGTCGTCGACGGGCAACCGGACGCCTGCGAGCCCGAGGTCGTCGATGCCGAGGACCCGCTCTTCATCCTGTACACGTCCGGTTCGACCGGGCGGCCGAAGGGCGTGCTGCACACGAGCGGCGGCTACCTCGTCTACGCGTCGCTCACGCACGAAGCCGTGTTCGACCTGCGCGACGACGACGTCTTCTGGTGCACGGCCGACGTCGGCTGGGTCACGGGCCACAGTTACGTCGTCTACGGGCCGCTCGCGAACGGCGCGACGACGCTGATGTTCGAGGGCGTGCCGAATTTCCCGGACTCGAGCCGCTTCTGGCAGGTCTGCGACAAGCACCGGGTGACGATCTTCTACACGGCGCCGACCGCGCTGCGCGCGCTGATGCGCGAGGGCGACGGGCCCGTGAAGCGACACTCGCGCGCGTCGATCCGGCTGCTCGGCTCGGTCGGCGAACCGATCAACCCGGAGGCGTGGGAGTGGTACCACCGCGTCGTGGGCGACGGGCGCTGCCCGATCGTCGACACCTGGTGGCAGACCGAGACCGGCGGGGTGCTGATCTCGCCGCTGCCCGGCGCGATCGCGCAGAAGCCCGGCTCCGCGACGCTGCCGTTCTTCGGTGTGAAGCCGGCGATCGTCGATGCCGAGGGGCGCGTGCTCGAGGGGGCCTGCGAGGGCAACCTCGTGCTCACGGACAGCTGGCCGGGCCAGATGCGCACCGTGTACGGGGACCACGACCGGTTCATCGACACGTACTTCAGGACCTACCCCGGCAGCTACTTCACCGGCGACGGCGCGCGTCGCGACGAGGACGGTTATTACTGGATCACCGGCCGCGTCGACGACGTGCTGAACGTCGCGGGCCACCGGCTCGGCACGGCCGAGGTCGAGAGTGCGCTCGTGGCACACCACCTGGTCGCCGAGGCGGCCGTGGTCGGCTGCCCGCACGACATCAAGGGGCAGGGCATCTACGCCTACGTCACGCTCGTCGTCGACGCGACGCCCACCGAGGAACTCCGCGCGCAGCTCCGCGACTGGGTGCGTCGCGAGATCGGGCCGATCGCGACGCCGGACCACATCCAGTGGGCGCCCGGGCTGCCGAAGACGCGCTCCGGGAAGATCATGCGCCGGATCCTGCGCAAGATCGCCGCGAACGAGCACGACCAGCTCGGCGACATCTCGACGCTGGCCGACCCGTCCGTGGTCGCGCAGCTGGTCGAGAACCGGATGCTGCGCTGACGCGAGCTAGTACGGCCGCCCGGCGCCGGCGTACCGCTCCCGGTACCACGGGTCGTCGAGGCTGACGACGCGGACGCGGCCGCCGGTCTGCGGCGCGTCGACGAAGCGCCCGTCGCCGGCGTAGATGCCCACGTGGCCGATCGAACTGCCGTCGACCCGGAAGAACACGAGGTCCCCGGGCTCGAGGTCCTTGCGCGGCACGGGCCGGACGGCTGCGTACTGCTGCGCGGCCGTGCGCGGCAGCCGGATCCCGACGCTCGAGTAGGCGTACGAGACGAGCCCGCTGCAGTCGAATGCGTCGGGGCCGGCACCGCCGTAGCGATACGGCGCGCCGATCCGCGTCTCGGCGATCCGGAGCGCGGCGGCGCCGGGGCCGGCGCCCCCGGCGCCCGGTTCGCCGCGCTGGAACGGCGCGCACGCGGCGAGCAGCAGCGCGACGAGCACGACCGCCGCGTTGCGGCCGGCCCGGTACGTGCGCGCGCGGTGCGGGGCGTGCGGTCGCATCGCGCGAGTCTAGCCGCCGTCGCGCGGCCGCACGCGTCGCGTCGCGGTCGCCTCGTGCGGGTCGTCGGGCCAGTAGTGCTTCGGGTAGCGGCCCTTCAGTTCCTTCTTCACGTCGTGGTAGCCGCGCGACCAGAAGCTCGCCAGGTCGCGCGTCACCTGCACCGGGCGTCGCGCCGGCGACAGCAGTTCCATCACGACCGGCACGCGGCCGGCGACCACGCGCGGCGTCTCGGTCAGGCCGAACACTTCCTGCAGCCGGACCGCGAGCGCCGGTGCGTCGCCCGTGTAGTCGAGTGCGATCCGCGAGCCGCTCGGCACCGCGAGGTGCGTCGGCGCCAGTTCGTCGAGGCGCCGGGCCGCGCTCCAGTCGAGCAGCGCGCCGAGCGCCGCGCGCAGGTCGAGGCGCGCGAGCTGTTCGCGGCGGGTGATGCCCTCGAGCCAGGGCGCGAGCCAGACGCCCAGCGTGGCGGTGAGCGCGGCGTCCGACACGTCGGGCCAGCCGTCGCGACCGCGCGGGTCGTGCTCGCGGACCAGTGCGACGCGCGCACGCCACTGTTCGAGCTCGCGGCTCCACGGCAGGCAGCCGAGCCCGAGTGTGCGGATCCCGTCCAGCATCGCGTTCGTCACGGCGACCGGATCCGCACGCTCGATCGGCGCGTCGTCGAGCGTCAGCGCGCCGAGCCGCCGCACCCGCCGCGCCGCGACGGCGCCGGCCTGCGGGTCCCACGCGACGCTCGACTCGGTGCGGATCGAGCCCGCCAGGTACCGCTCGACCAGCGCGGGCTCTAGCGCCGCGGCGAGCTGCACGCGCGCGTCGCGGTCGCCGGCGTCGAGCGAGGCCACGACGATGAACTCGGAGCGCGCGAGCGCGCAGGGGTCGGCGATCGTCGCGCCGCGACCGCCGCTCAGGAGGTAACGGCCACCACCCCCGGGACGCGCGCGCCCGATCCGGTCCGGGTAGGCGTACGCGAGCAGCAGGCCCGTCGCCGACACGGGATCGAGTGCGGCCCCCGCGCCGCCGTCCGGTCGGCGTCCGCCGAGCCGCCGCTCGAGTTGCGACGCGACGCGCTCGATCCGGCGCAGCGCGCCACGGTCGAGGTCCATGCCGGGCGGCGCGGCGCGCCCGTCCAGCGCCTCGATCCGATGCCACAGGTCCGGGTCTCGCGCACCGGGTGGTGCGCGCAGCGGGTCTCGCTCCGAAAGCACAGCGGCGATCCGCGCCGCGAGCGGCGCGAGGCCGAGCGCCGCGCCGCGGATCGCGAGATGTGCGAGTCGCGGGTGCACGCCGAGTTCCGCCATGTCGCGACCGATGGCCGTGACGCGGCCGGCGTCGTCGAGTGCCTCGAGCGCCTGCAGCAGTTCGCGGGCCTGCGCGCAGGTCGCGGCGGGCGGCGCGTCGAGCCAGCGCAGCGACGAAGGCGCCTCACCCCAGCACGCAAGTTCGAGCACGAGCGGGGCGAGGTCGGCCTCGAGGATCTCCGGCGGCGACTGCGCGGCGAGCGACTCGTGCGTGGATTCGCTCCACAACCGTACGCAGGTTCCCGGCGCCGTGCGCCCGGCGCGGCCGCGACGCTGCTCGGCCGACGCACGCGAGACGCGGACCGTCTCGAGGCGGCCCATCCCGGTCGTCGGGTCGAAGCGCTGCCGGCGTTCCTGTCCGGCGTCCACGACGATCCGTACGCCGTCGATCGTGAGGCTGGTCTCGGCCAGGTTCGTCGCCACGACGACCTTGCGCCGTCCGCCCGGGTCAGGCCGCAGCGCAGCGTCCTGCTCGGCCGCGCCGAGGTCGCCGTAGAGCGGCAGGATCGCCGTCTGCGCGGCGGGCAGGCGCTCCTCGAGTGCGCCCGCGACGCGACGGATCTCGGCGGCGCCGGGCAGGAACACCAGTGCGTCGCCCGGGTGCGTGGCCAGCGCGTCGATCGTCGCGGCGACGACGGATCCCTCGATGCGCGTGCCGGGGCCGGCCGAGGCCGGCGGTCGCCACTCGACGTCCACCGGGTGGACGCGACCGGCCGAGCGCACGACCGGTGCGCCGTCCATCAGGCGCGCGACCGCATCGCCGTCGAGCGTGGCGGACATCACGAGCAGGCGCAGCGACTCGCGCAGGTGGCGCCGGGTCTCGAGGCACAGCGCGAGCCCGAGGTCGGCCTGCAGGCTGCGTTCGTGGAATTCGTCGAACACGACGAGGGCCACGTCCTCGAGCGCCGGGTCGTGCTGCAGGCGACGCGTGAGGATGCCCTCGGTGACGACCTCGATCCGGGTCGCAGGGCCGACCCGGCTCTCGAGCCGCGTGCGGTAGCCGACGGTCTCGCCGCATCGCTCGCCGAGCAGCGACGCCATCCGATCGGCGACCGCGCGGGCCGCGATGCGCCGGGGCTCGAGCATCAGGATGCGGCCGTCGCCGCGCCACGGCGCGTCGAGCAGCGCGAGCGGCACGACGGTGCTCTTGCCGGCGCCGGCCGGCGCCTCGAGCACGACCGCGCGGTGCGCGGCGAGCGCGTCCCGCAGCGCCGGGAGCGCCTCGAGTATCGGCAGCGGCGGGAGGTTGCGCATGGGTCGCCGAGTGTAGCGCCCGTCCGCCCGTGACGGGCCGCCGCGGCCGCGGCAAGATGCGCAGGCACCGGCCGGCGCCGGGGGAGAGCGCGATGGACGGATCGATCTGGCCCTGGCTCGTTGCGGCGGTGATGGTGGTCGCGGGCGTCGCCGGGACCGTGCTGCCGGGCCTCCCGGGCGTGCCGCTCGTCTACGCAGGCCTGTGCGTCGCCGCGTGGGCCGACGGATTCCAGCGCGTCGGCTGGGTCGCGCTCGCGCTGCTCGGGCTCATGACGCTGCTGTCGTTCGTCGTCGACTTCGTCGCGGTCGCGCTCGGGGCGAAACGCGTCGGCGCAACGCGGCTCGCGGTGGCGGGAGCCGCCGTCGGCATGGTCGCGGGACTCCTGTTCGGCCTGCCTGGGCTGCTGCTCGGTCCGTTCGTCGGCGCGGTCGCCGGCGAACTCCTGTCCCACGGACGGATGCCACAGGCGGGACGCGTCGGGCTCGCGACCTGGCTCGGGCTGCTGTTCGGGACGCTCGCGAAGCTCGCACTCGTGTTCGCGATGCTCGGGGTGTTCGCGACCGCCTGGTTCCTCTGACCGTTCCGGTTGGCGCCTACTCGTAGTGCGCCCGGCATTCGGCCTCGCGGCCCCGCACGACGCGGCGCCCGGCGAGCGGACCGTGGGTCTCGGTGACGATCGTGCACTGTCCCTCGAGGTGGCGGTCGTCGTCGTAGTACAGCACGACCCAGTCGCGCGTCCGGTTCAGCTGGTGCGCGAGCGCCGTGTTCGAGTAGAGCGCCGTGTAGTGCGTGATGCCGCGGGTCGTGTGCAGCACCGGCAGCCACGCCTCGCCGCCCGGGTTGAACCGCTTCGGCGCGATCGTCGGCAACCGGCCGCGTGCCGCGCCGTCGCGGTACTCGCGGTCGACCTCGAGCAGCTCCGCGACCGGCGGTGGTGCCGTCGTCGGCGGGCGCGGCGCGACGATCCCGGTCGAGCGGCGCAGCCGCCCGCGCGAGAGCGCCGCGTCCAGGCTGGCCCGGATCGCCGCGGCGCGTCGTGGCCCGACGCCGGGCACGTTCTCGAGCCGGCCGTCGTGCGCGGCGAGTTCGAGCGCTTCGAGCGTGTCCGCGTGCAGTTCGTCGTGGATGCGCTCGGCGAGCCGCCGGCCGAGCCCGGGCAGCAGCGTGAACAGCTGCACCGGGTCCGCGCAGCCCCGCAGCCGCTCGAGCTGCGCCCAGCGTCCGGTGCGCCACATCTCGATGATCGACGCGGAGATGCCGTGGCCGATGCCCGGCAGCGCCTCGAGTCCCGCGCCGCCCTCGCGGTCGATGATCGCACCCACCGGTTCTGGCAGGTGCGAGAGCGTGTCGGCCGCCCGACGGTAGGCCGCGACGCGGAACGCATTGGCGCCCTGCGCCTCGAGCAGCGTGGCCGCCTCGCGCAGCCGGTCCGCGTACGCGTCGTTCGGGACGTGCTGTGTCGTGGCCGGATCGTCTGCGTGCCCGTGGGGCGCCATCGTCATGCCACCTGGTCGGGCCCGCCGTCGGGATGGAGTTCGCGCAGCACCCGGGCGAGCGCACGGCATGCATCGGTCGCCGTGAAGATGCCGACCAGCTTGTCCGCGCGGGTCACGAGCGCGGACCCGAGGTGGCGTTCTGCCATCGTCGTGGCGACGCGCTCGAGCGACGCGCCGGCGTCGACGACGTAGGAATCGGGCTGGTACACGTCCCGGACCGCGAGTTCGCGCTCCGGGGGCGACCCGAGGTCCGGCCCGAGCGCGAGCTTGATGTCGCGGTCGGTCAATACGCCGACCAGTTCGCCGCGCTCGGTGACCGGCAGGTGACGGATGTGCCGGTCGCGCAGGAACGCATGGGCCTCGGCAAGCGGCGCGTCCACCTCCACCGAAAAGGGGAACGGCGTCATGTAGGCCAGGATCTGTGGCTGGCGTATGCGCGACATCGGAGGGCCACCCAACTCCGGGGGATGCTGCCCCACGCAGGACGCAACGCCCATTCGGGTTTTACGAGAGGGGGGCGGCGCGTTCTATGATCCGTGGACACTGACGCCGGAGATTGCCCATGACCGGACCGATGCTGCGCCTGCTCCGCAAGGCGCTCGTTTCCGCACTGCTCGGACTCGTGCTCATCCTCGCGGTCGCCTACGGGTGGTTCGTGTTCCACGGGCCGGCACCGAGCGTCTGGCACACGGCGAAGCTCGACGCGGAGTTCACGGCGGCGCAGGAGGCCAGCGTCGGCACGATCGCCGGCTACAAGGCCCTCGAGGACCGCCTGTACGCGCAGCTCCAGACCGAGGTTCTGGACCAGGTCCAGCCCGGGGACCGGATTGCGTTCAACCGCTACAACCGCGGCAGCCGCAGCGACCCGGCCACCTGGGACGTCAACTGGAACCGGACGTTCGAGATCACGCCGCCGCACCCGGTGGCCGCCGCGCTGCTGCTGCACGGCCTCACCGACTCGCCGTACAGCATGCGCTCGGTCGGCGAGCACCTGGCCGCCCGTGGCTGCAAGGTGGTCGGGCTGCGGCTGCCCGGCCACGGCGCCGCGGTCTCGGGGCTCCTCACGTTCGAGATCGAGGACATGCAGGCGGCGGTGCGTCTCGCGATGCGGGACCTGCGGCGGCAGCTGGGCCCGGACGTGCCGATCTACATGGTGGGCTACTCGAACGGCGCCGCGCTGTCGGTCGACTACGCGCTCGACGTCGTCGCCGGCGCCGACCTGCCGAAGCCCGCGGGGCTCGTGCTGATGTCGCCGGCGATCGCGATCTCGCCGTTCGCGATCGTGGCGCGCCTGCGCACCGGCATCTCCTCGGTGCCGGGCTTCGGGCGGGCCGCGTGGCAGGTGATCGGGACCGAGTTCGATCCCTACAAGTACACGTCGTTCAGTTTCCACGCCGCCGGGGAGACGCAGCGCCTCACGAGCGGCATCGACTCGAAGGTGCAGCGCCTGTTCGAGCGGGGTCCGATCCACGGGTTCCCGCCGACGCTGATCTTCCTGTCGACGGTGGACGCGACGATCCTCGCGCCGGCCGTCGCAGACGTGCTGCTCGAGCACCTCGCACCCGAAGGCCACGAACTCGTGCTGTTCGACCTGAACCGGCTCACCGAGATCCAGCCGCTGCTCGTGCGCGACCCGGGTCCGCTCACGGCGAAGCTGCTCTCAGCGCCGAAGCGCAGCTACGCGCTCACCGTCGTGACGAACGCGAACCCGGAGACGCTCGAGGTCAAGGAGCTGCGCGCGGCGCCGGGGTCGAACGTGCAGGCGTCGCGACCGCTGCCGTGGTCGTGGCCGCGGGACGTCTACTCGCTGTCGCACGTCGCGATGCCGTTCCCGCCCGACGACCCGCTGTACGGCTACGACGCGCCGCGCGACGTGCACCACGTGCAGCTCGGCCGGGTGCGCGCGCACGGCGAGAACGGCGTGCTCGCGCTGCCGGACTGGGTGATCACCCGGCAGCGGTCGAACCCGTTCCACGCGTACATGCTCGAGCGCATCGACCAGTTCATCCCGGCGCCGCCGGGCGGGTGAGCGCTCAGCGGGCCTCGTCGACGCGGAGCCACGCGGAGTATTCGGAGGCCGCGCCGTACTGGCCCCAGGTGAGGAGCCCGGCGTCCGAGGCCCCGCCAGCGGTGCGGCTCGCGCCGAGCTGGACCCACTCGCCGAGCCGAGCCCGGACGACCGAATTCGCGCCGGCCGTCCTGACCTCGCCGCCGCGTCCCGGCGCGAGCGATTGCTGGCGTGCGCTGATCTCGAGCGTCACGACGTCGCCGTTCACGCGCGCGAGCGCATAGAAGCCGGAGTCCACGCCCTGGTAGGTCGTCGAGCGCTGCACGGTGCCGCCCGGCCCGGACTCGCGCCAGGTGGTCGTGTACGGCACGGAGCGCCCGGTCGAAATCCAGGCCTCCATGCCCTCGACGGCGCGCACGCTCGACTGGTTGTCGAGCCGGACCTGGCGGCCGGACGCGAGCACGACGACCTGCGCGGAGGTGTCGCCCGAGGGCGGCCGGTTGATCCCGACCGATGCGTCGCCGGCCGAGACGGTGGCCGAGCCACGCACGCCGGCCACCTCGCCGGCGAGCAGCGTGCCCTGGGCCACCGTGATCACGAGTTCCCGCGGCTGGCGGTCGATGACCGCGAGCGCGGCCTGGACGCGCTCGAGTGCCGCCGGACCCGCGCGCACGAAGAGCTTGTCGTCCACGCCGGTGATCGCATCGCCGGGGTCGAGCAGCGGCTCGAGCACCGGCAGCGCCTGCGACGCCGTCACGTGGCGCAGCTCGATCACCTGCATCGCCTGCGCGGCGAGGCGCGTCGCGCCGGCGAGCGCGAGCAGCGCCACGGCGGCCCGCGCCGTCGTGCGCCACGCGACGCCGCCCCGGGCCTGTTCTCGCGGCCGCGCGTGGCTCAAGATGCGTCGATGGCCGATCACGACGCGATCCTACTGGAAACGCCGCGGCTGCGGCTCCGTGCGTTCACGATGGGCGACCTCGACTGGCTCGTCGAACTCGACTCGGATCCCGAGGTCATGCGCTACATCACGTACGGCGTGCCGACCCCGCGCGAGACCTACGAGCGCGTCGTGCTGCCGCGCTGGCTCGCCGCGTCGGCCGACGATCCGCGACTCGGCTATTTCGCGGCCGAGGACCGCGCGAGCGGCGAGTTCCTCGGCTGGTTCCACCTGCGGCCGGACCGCTTCGATCCGGGCGACCAGGAGCTCGGGTACCGGTTGGCCCGGCGACATTGGGGTCGCGGTCTCGCGACCGAGGGCGGCGTCGCGCTGGTCGAGCACGGATTCAGGACCGTCGGCACGTCGCGGATCTCGTCGCGCACGCTGGCGGGGAACCAGGCCTCGCAGGCCGTGATGCGCAAGTGCGGCCTCGCGTTCGAATGCGCGTTCGTCTACCCGGAGGACGTGCTCGCGGGCCGCGACGAGCACGAGCGCGCGGCGGTCAAGTACTCGCTCGCGCGCCCCGACTGGCTTTCGCGTCGGGGTTGAGGAAGCGCTGGCAGTTCGTGCGTCCGGCGTCGCCCTCGGGCAGCGCCGCGCAGATCTGCGCCGTGCGCGCCCGCAACCGCGTGACCACCGCGGCGCGCTCGCCGCCCGCGCCCCACTCGAGCAGCTTTGAATTCAGCTCGTCGAGCCGTATCCGCGTGCGCTGGTAGAACGCGTCCGGGGCGCCGTCGAGTTCGCCGAGCACCGCGAGCCCGGTGCGCTCGATCGTCGCCGTGTCGTCGGGCGTCATCTCGAGCAGCCCGACCAGGTAGTTGTAGCCCCACTGGAAGCGAGTCGCCGGGCCCTCGGCCCCGGCGTAGGCCTTCGCGAGCCAGCTCACGGCTTCCTGTTTGCGCCCGGCCTTCTGCGCGATGTCGGCGAGGTCGAGCATGAAGTAGTAGGGCTGCTTGCTCTTGCCGAGCTCGACGGTCAGCAGCCGGTCGGCATCGGCGTCCATCCCGGCCGTGAAGTACAGGTTGGCCGCCGCATTGATCGCGGCCTGGCGCGCGTACGGGTCCGTGACCGAGGCGTCGACGCCGGCGACGGCCGTGCGGATCTCCTGCTGCAGCGCCGGCGGCAGCGGCTGGTCCGGCGCGTCGAGCTGCACGAGCATCACGCGGGCCCGCAGCGTCTTCAGGCGGTCGGCCGGCGACAGTGCGCCCGCGGCGACCTGGTCGAGCGCACGCCCCCAGGCCCGGGTGAGTTCGCGGCGCTCGGTGCTGCCCGGGTCGGACAGCACGCCGACGACGGTCTTGGCACCGTAGAGCAGGTTGTCCACGTTCGCGTCGACGACGGCGGGGTTGCCGAGCGCCTCGACCAGGTCGCGTCGCGCGATCGCGCGGTCGAGCCCGCTGAACGGGCGTTTCCCGTCCTTCGCCGTCGCCGCGGCGGCGCCCAGGTAGTCGAAGTCCAGGCGCGTGCACTCGGCCGGCAGTTCCGCCGGGCAGCGCGACGCGAGCGTGCGGAACGTCTTCAGGCGGTCGGCTTCCGGCAGTGCGCGCCCGAAGTCCGTGCCCCAGTCGTAGTACGCGAGCAGTTGCCAGTCCGCGGTCGAGACCTCGCCGCCGCCGGTCGCGGCCGCCAGCGCCTCGCCGACCGGGCGCGCGTCCGCGAGCGCGACGTCGAGGATCTTCGCGTAGCGCTCGACGTTCACGCCGCCGGGCAGGCGCGTGATCTCGGTCCCGTCGGCCCGGAACAGGATCATCGTCGGGTAGCCCACGACGCCGAAGCGCTCGCCCTGTTTCTGCGCGCTGGGCGTGTCGCCGTCGAGGTACACGGGCACGAACAGCCGGCTGCGGTCCTGGAACTCGCGGCGGTTGAAGATCGTCGACTTGACCTGGGCGCAGGGCGGGCACCATTCGGCACCCCAGTAGAGGAACAACGGCTTGCCGGCGGACTTCGCGGCCGCGAACGCGCCGTCCACGTCGCCCGCGTACCAGTCGATGCCGGGGGGCAGGTGGTTCGTGTCGCCGGCCGTGGTGGCGGCGGGGGCCGGCGTGGCGGCCGGTGTCGGGGCCGGTGCCTGCCGGCCGCAGCCGGTGGCGAGCAGGACGGCGAGCAGGGGCAGCGTGCGGAAGGTCATCATCCGCACAGGATACTGGGCGGCCCCGGTGCGGGACCAGCCTTCGCCCGCCCACGGTATCATTCCGGCATGTCGTCAGAACACGGCTCATCGACGCGGGCGATCCTCTACGCGTTCCTCGCCAATTTCGGCATTGCCGTCACGAAGACCTTCGCGGCCGTCTACACGAACTCGGGCAGCATGCTGGCCGAGGCGATCCATTCCTACGCCGACTGCACGAACCAGGTGCTGCTGTTCGTGGGACTGCGGCAGGCGCGCCGGCCGCCGACGCCGGAGCACCCGCTCGGCTTCGGCAAGGCGAGCTACTTCTGGAGCTTCGTCGTGGCGCTGCTGCTCTTCAGCATCGGCGGGCTGTTCTCGATCTACGAGGGCTGGCACAAGCTCCACGCGCCCGAGCCGCTGCACAAGACCTGGATCGCACTCGGCGTGCTCGGCGTCGCGATCCTGCTCGAGACGGCGAGCCTGGTCGGTTGCCTGCGCGAGATCGCACGGCTGCGCGGTTCCCAGGAGTTCACGTACTGGCTGCGCCACACGCGCAACGCCGAGCTCGTCGTCGTGCTCGGCGAGGACATCGCGGCGCTCGCGGGCCTGGTGCTCGCGTTCGGGTTCGTGTCGCTCGCGGCGCTCACCGGGGACACCCGCTGGGACGCGATCGGCTCGATCGCGATCGGCGCGGTGCTGATCCTGGTCGCTGCGTTCGTCGCGGGCCGCATCCGCCGGCTGCTGATCGGCAAGTCCGCCGAGCCGCAGCTCCGGGCGAGCATCGACCGGCTGATCGCGGCCGACCCGGCGATCGAGGAGCTTCTGAACACGATCACGCTGCAGATGGGGCCGCAGATCGTGCTGGCCGCCAAGATCCGGATGCGATCCGGCCTCGACATCGACGAGGCAGTGCAGCGCATCAACGAACTCGAGCGCAGGATCAAGCAGGCCCACCCGGAGGTCGGCTGGTGCTTCGTCGAGCCGGACGTCACCGACTGATCGCGGCGATCTCGTAGACGATGCGCGCGGCCGTGCGCGCCGTGCGGCCGCCCTCGTCATTGGGCGGGCAGAGTTCCGCGACGTCGGCCGCGACGAGCCGACCCGGGCGGTCGCCGTCGCGGCAGTCGGCGACCACGCGCCGGACCAGTTGGATCACGCGATCGAGCGGAACGCCGAGCGCGGCGGGGGCGCTCACGCCCGGTGCCACCGAGGCGGGCAGCACGTCGAGGCACACGGTCAGGTAGACGGCCGAGCAGCCGGCGACGAACTCGACCAGCCGGTCGCACGCGGAGGGCTGCCCGCAATCGACGTCCATCACGAGTCCGACGCCGAGCGACGCCGCGCGGTCGAGCAGCGCGTCCGTGTTGGCCGCCGGGTTCACGCCGACGCACAGGTACCGGAACGGCAGGCCTGCGGCCGCGCGTGCCTCGGCGATCTGCAGGAACGGCGTCCCCGACGTACCGCGGTCCGGCACCTCGGGTCGGCGCAGGTCGAGGTGGGCGTCGAAGTTCACGATCCCGAGCCGTCCGAGGCGCGGATCGCCGTCGAGCGCGCGCGCGATGCCCTGGTAGGTGCCCCAGGCGATCTCGTGGCCGCCGCCGAGTCCCACGACCAAATGCCCGTCGCCGAGCAGTGTTGCGACCTCGGAGGCGTAATCGCGCTGGGCCTGCTCGAGTGCGTCGCCGTCGCAGCGCACGTCGTCCGCGTCGTAGAGCGGGCGGGCGTCGCCCCCGTGCCAGGCGAGGTTCGCGAGCGCCCGCCGGAGTTCCATCGGCCCCGCCGCGGCGCCCGGGCGCCCGAGGTTGCGGCGGACCCCCGCGTCGCAAGCGAACCCGACGAGCGCGACGCCCGGCGCCGCGCCGCGCGCCGCCGGCTGCACGACCTGGTGCCAGCGCCGCCCGGCGGCGCCGTCGATCGCGTCCACCCGCCCGGTCCATGCACCCGCCCCGTGTCGCTGTGTCATCAGACGTCTCGCTCGAGGACGATGTCGCCGTCCTTCACGACCATGCTGCACGGATTGTGCCCGGCCCAGTAGCCGAGTTCGTCCGGGGTGTCGATGGACCAGACGGCGAAGTCGGCGGCCCGGCCCGGTTCGATCGAGCCGCGCTCGGCAGCAAGCCCGAGCGCGCGGGCGGCGTGGCGGGTGACGCCCGCGAGCACCTCGGCGCTCGTGAGCCCGAACAGGCGTCGTGCCATGTTCATCGCGAGCAGCAGCGAGGCGCAGGGCGAGGTGCCCGGATTGCAGTCGGACGCGACCGCGAGCGGCACGCCGTTCGCACGCAGCGCTGCCAGCGGCGGTGGCTGCTTCTCCGCGAGCACGTAATACGCAACCGGCAGCAGCACGGCGACGGTGCCGGCGCGGGCCATCGCCGCGGCGTCGGCCTCGGTCGAGTACTCGAGGTGGTCGCAGGACCGCGCGCCGTGACGCGTCGCGACCTGCGTGCCCCCGACGTTCGAGAGTTGCTCCGCGTGCAGCCGCACGGGCAGGCCGAGCGCGCGTGCCGCGGCGAACAGCCGGTCGCACTGCGCGGCGGAAAACGCGATGTCCTCGCAGTAGGCGTCGACCATGAAAGGGGACAGTCCCCCTTCGGCGGACAGTCCCCTGAGCCAGTCGATCGCGGCGGCGACGTAGTCGTCGGCGCAGCCGGCGTATTCGGGCGGCAGCGCGTGCAGCGGCAGGAACGTGCGCACGACGGTCACCGGGTGCGTCTCGCCGAGCCTTGCGGCCGCCCGCAGCATCTTCGCCTCGGTACCGAACTCGAGTCCGTAGCCCGACTTGATCTCGACGGTCGTCACGCCCTCCGCGAGCAGCGAGCGCAGTCGCGGCGCGGACTGGCGGACGAGCTCGTCCTCGCTCGCGGCGCGGGTCGCACGCATCGTCGAGAGGATGCCGCCGCCCTCGCGGGCGATCTCCGCGTAGCTCGACCCGGACGTGCGCCGGGCGAACTCGGCCGCTCGCTGGCCGGCGAACACGAGGTGCGTGTGGCAGTCGACCAGCCCCGGCGTCACCCAGCGGCCCGCGAGCTCGACCGTGCGATCGGCGTGCATCCCGGCCGGCAGTTCGCTCGCGTCGCCGGCCCACTCGACGATGCCGCCGCGGGTGACGATCGCGCCGTGGTCGTGCGTCGCGCCGCCCGCGTCGCAGGTGGCGAGACGAAGGTTTCGCCACAGCGTGCGCATCAGTCGAGGAACGGCAGGTTGAGCCCGTGTTCGCGGGCGCAATCGATCGCGATGCCGTAGCCCGCGTCGGCGTGGCGCATCACGCCGGTGCCCGGGTCGTTCCACAGCACGCGCCCGATGCGCTTCGCGGCCTCGGGCGTGCCGTCGCAGACGATCACGACGCCCGAGTGCTGCGAATAGCCGATCCCGACGCCGCCGCCGTGGTGGATCGACACCCAGGTGGCGCCGCTCGCGGTGTTCAGGAGCGCGTTCAGCAGCGGCCAGTCGGCGACCGCGTCGGAGCCGTCCTGCATCGCCTCGGTCTCGCGGTTCGGGCTCGCGACGGAACCCGAATCGAGGTGGTCGCGGCCGATGACGACCGGTGCCTCGAGTTCGCCGCGCGCGACCATCTCGTTGAACGCGAGGCCGAGCCGGTGGCGCTGGCCGAGGCCGACCCAGCAGATCCGCGCCGGCAGCCCCTGGAACTGGATGCGTTCGCGGGCCATGTCGAGCCAGCGGTGCAGGTGCGGATCGTCGGGGATCAGCTCCTTCACCTTGTCGTCGGTGCGCTGGATGTCGCGCGGGTTGCCGGACAGCGCAGCCCAGCGGAACGGCCCGACGCCGCGGCAGAAGAGCGGCCGCACGTACGCGGGCACGAAGCCCGGAAAGTCGAACGCGTTCTTCACGCCCTCGTCGAACGCGACCTGTCGGATGTTGTTGCCGTAGTCGAACACCGGGATGCCCCGCCTGCGGAACGCGAGCATCGCCTCGACGTGCTTCGCCATCGAGGCGCGCGACGCCTTCTCGACCGCACGCGGGTCGCTCGCACGCAAGCGGTCCCACTGCTCGAGTGTCCAGCCCCCGGGCAGGTAGCCGTTCACCGGGTCGTGCGCCGAGGTCTGGTCGGTGACCGCGTCGGGCTTCACGCCCCGGCGCAGCAGCTCGGGCAGCACCTCGGCCGCGTTGCCGAGCAGGCCGACGGAAATCGCGCGCTTCTCGCGCACGGCGCGCTCGATGACCGCGAGCGCTTCGTCGAGCGTGTCGGCGCGCACGTCGAGGTAGCGCGTGTCGAGCCGCTTCTGGATCCGGTCCGGGCGGCACTCGACCGCGAGCATCGACGCACCGGCCATCGTCGCGGCGAGCGGCTGCGCGCCGCCCATCCCGCCGAGACCGGCGGTGAGGATCCACCGGCCCGCGAGGTCACCGCCGTAGTGCTGGCGACCCATCTCGACGAAGGTCTCGTAGGTGCCCTGCACGATGCCCTGGCTGCCGATGTAGATCCACGAGCCGGCCGTCATCTGGCCGTACATCATGAGTCCCTTGCGGTCGAGCTCGTGGAAGTGGTCCCACGTGGCCCAGCGGCCCACGAGGTTCGAATTCGCGATCAGCACCCGCGGTGCGTCCGCGTGCGTGCGGAACACGCCGACCGGCTTGCCTGACTGCACGAGCAGCGTCTCGTCGTCCCCGAGGCGGCGCAGCTCGCGCAGGATCCGGTCGTACGAGTCCCAGTCCCGCGCCGCGCGGCCGATGCCGCCGTAGACGACGAGGTCGTCCGGACGCTCGGCCACGTCGGGGTCGAGGTTGTTCATCAGCATCCGCAGCGGTGCCTCGGTGAGCCAGCTGCGCGCGGAGCGCGTCGTGCCGCGCGGGGCGCGGATGTTCGTGTGCGGGTCTTTCATGGTGGTCACGTGGGGGCGGCCGGCGGGCGCCGGCCGTTCAGGTGGTTCGGCCGGGGGCGGCGAGCCGCCGGTAGATGAGCAGCGTCGCGAGCAGGCCGACGCAGAGCAGCACGATCAGCCAGGCGACGCGGACGAAGAAGTAGTCCACGAGCGCCCGGCCCTCGGTCGCGCCGGCGCCGAGCGCGAGCCCGAGCTTCGGGGCCGAAGTGCCGGTCGCGTCGAGCAGCAGGCGCAGCTCGCTCGCGGCGTGGCCGATCTCGTTCGCGGCCTTGCCGTATTCGGTGACGTCGAACGGCCTGCCGGGCGGCTCGCCGGGCTTGCGCTCGAAGCGCGCGACCAGCGCGTCGAGCGAGCGCGTGGCCGCGTCCACCTGCTTCGCGGCTTCGCTGCCCGCCTCGAGCGTGCCGCGCAGGTCCGCGAGCAGCGGTCGCAGCGTCGCGGCCTGCGCGACCAGCGTCATGTTCAGCTGCTCGATCAGCGCCTTGCGCTCGTTCGCGAGTGTCGCGGGCAGCGACTCGGCGACCTTGGTGAATCGCGCGGCCGAGTCGGTGAGGCTGGACGCGTCGGCCTGCAGCTTCTGCGATTCCGGGCCCGCCGCCAGCCGGTTCACCGAGCGGTCGAGCTGCAGGTCCATGATCACCGGGACCCGCTGTGCGTAGTAGAGGCCGCGTTCGGCGAGCAGCCGCGTCTGCTCGACCTGTCGCACGGCCGGGTCGAGCCCGGCCATCGGATCGAGGCCGACGAGGCCGATCAGGCTCGAGGGCAGCGTGAGCTTGCCCTTGTGCGGCGGGCCCGAATTGCCGACCCCGGCGAACTCCTGGAACCGCACGAACGGCGCGTTGATCGCGTCCGGGTGCTTCGCCCGCCAGTCGGCGAGCAGACGCTTGAGGTCCGCCTGCTGCTCGGCGTTCAGCACGCCGTCGGCGAGCGCCCACGCTTGCGGCTCGAGGCTCGACTGCACGGCCAGCAGCTCGTCGGCGTGCTCGCTGAACCGCGAACGCCCCGCGTCCTCGACGACCATCCGGCTGATCGTCGCGAGCGTGATCAGGTCGAGCGTGCCCGCGATCGCATTGTCCTCGGACGCGTAGACGTAGGCGGCGTTCGCCTGCGCGAGCAGCCAGCCCGAGATCCGGTAGCGCTGCATCGTGTCCGAGGTGTCGAACTCGAGCTGGTGCGTCGAGGCGATCAGCGAGCCGACGTACATGTCGGCGAACCGCATGTTGCGCTGCTGCAGCTGCAGCAGCCGGGCCGCCTGCTTCTGCTCCTTGCGGTCCGGCGGGAAGAGGCCCTGGATCGTGCTGCAGCCCGACAGTGCGGCGAGCAATCCGAGCGCCAGCACGGCAAAGGTGCGCGGCCGTCGGCGGGCGGGCGGGGCGGGGTGGCGCGGCATCCGCGCAGTATGGTGAGGCGCGGCGCCGACGCAAGGCCTAGAATCGCCGCGTTACCCCCGAGGCACCGGAGGCCGCGTGATCCGCTGGGTCGTCATCCTGTCGCTGCTGCAACTGGTACCGTTCTGGCGCATTTTCCAGCGGATGGGCTTGCCACCGTGGCTCGCGATCATGGCGTCCCTGCCGCTCGTGAACCTGCTGGTGCTCTATTACGCGGCGATGAGCCCCTGGCCGCGCGAGTCCGCCTGGAAGTCCCCACCCCGGGACGACGCCCGGTTCTGAGCGGACGGTCGGGCGTTGTCCGCGCCCGCGGGGTCGGGTACCGTACCGGCCCCCGAACCGCGCGTGCGCGCATCCCACAGGACACCCCCATGGCTGGCCCCGGCAACGCCCCCGAACCGAAGATGGACGCGCAGGACCTCTACCGCGAGGACATCTACACCGATCGCCGCGTCGGCACGATCCGCGTGCTGACGCCCGTGAAGTCGGACGGCACGGCGGATCCTGCGCGACCGGTGTCTTACGTGGGCCAGGCGCAGATCATGACGCCGGCCGGTGCGCTTCCGCTCAGCTTCGAGATCGACGCGAAGACGCTGGCCGAGGCCTGCGCGGGCTTCGCCGACGGCGCGAAGCTCGCGTTCGAGGAGACGATGAAGGAGCTGCAGGAGATGCGCCGGCAGCAGGCCTCGTCGATCGTGATCCCCGACGCCGGCTCCGCCTCGGCGCTCACGGGCCAGGGCGGCCCGCCGCGCGGAAAGATCCAGTTCCCGTGACCCGGCCCGCGCGGCCGTGACGGACAGCCTGCACCGGTTGCGCGATGCGCTGCGCGAGTTCGCCGCGGCGCGCGACTGGGAGCAGTTCCACACGCCGCGCAACCTCGCGACCGCGCTCGCGGTCGAGGCCGCCGAACTGCTCGAGCCGTTCCAGTGGCTCGACGACGCGGCGGCCCGCGACCTGCCGCCCGACACCCGCGCCGCCGTCGAGCAGGAGATGGCCGACGTGCTGCTCTACCTCGTGCGCCTGGCCGACCGGCTCGGCGTGGACCTCGAGCAGGCCGCCTGCGCGAAGATCGCGCTGAACGCGGCGAAGTACCCCGTGGACAAGGCGCGCGGCAGCGCACGGAAGTACGACCGGCTGTAGACCCTGCGGCGGTTGCGATCCGGGCCCGCTTGCCGCACATTGGATCCCGGCGCACGCGCGCCCAACGCCTGGAGCCCCCCATGTCCGGCCGCTTCTCCCGCAGTGTCCAGCTCGCGAAGGCTTCCTTCGCGGTCGTCCGCGCCGACAAGGAACTGATGCTGCTGCCGGTGATGTCGGTGTTCGCGCTGATCGTGATCGTCGCGAGCCTCGCGGTGCCGGTCGCCGTGCTCGGCGGGTTCAGCACCGCGGGGGCGCAGTCCGAGCCGCTCGCGATGACCGGGGCGCTCGTCTTCTACGTGGTCACGTACTTCGTCGCGATCTTCTTCAACGCTGCGCTCGTTGGCGCTGCGATGATCCGGATGGACGGCGGCAACCCGACCCTCGGCGACGGACTGCGGATCGCCTGGGCGCGCAAGGGCCGGATCCTCGGCTACGCGCTGATCGCCGCGACGATGGGACTCATCCTGCGCGCCATCGAGGAGCGCGTCGGCTGGCTCGGCGCACTGGTCGTGAAGCTCATCGGCGCCGCCTGGGCGGTCGCGACGTTCCTCGTCGTGCCGGTGCTCGTCACCCGCGACGTCGGCCCGATCGGCGCCGTGAAGGAAAGCGCCGAACTGCTGCGCGAGACCTGGGGCGAGAATCTGATCGGCAATTTCGGACTCGGTCTCGTGTTCATGCTGGTCTACCTGGTCTGGATCGCGGTCGGCGTCGTGGCGCTCGCGTTCGCGTCGAAGACCGGCTACGTCGCATTGATCGGTGCCGTCGTGCTCGTCGGGGTCGTGGGGCTGCTCGCGATCTCGGCATTGCAGGCGACGATGCAGGGCGTGTACGCGGCGGCCCTCTATCGCCACGCGACCCAGCCGGCCGCGCCGGTGCCGGGCTTCCCGCCCGACCTGATGGCGAACGCGTTCCGCGCCAAGGGCTGAGCGCGCCACCGACGACGGCGTCGCACCTGCGGGCAATACGGATGCCCGCGGGCCATGGTCGCGTCACGCTTCGCCCGAGGCCGATGCGATGCGACCCGAAGAGCCCGTGGCGAGGATCATGACCGAGACGGTCGTGGTCATCGACGTCGACCGGCCCGTCAGCGAGGCGCTCGACTGCTTCCGCCAGTACGGCATCCATCACCTTCCGGTCGTCCGCGGCGGGCGGATCGCCGGGATGCTGAGTTCGTACGACGTCCCGAGGCTCGCCCGCCACGAAACCCGCGCCGTGCCCGGTCCGGCGGACCCGGACGACGCGATCACGATCCCGCGACTGATGCACGCACCGGTGACGGCGTTGCGGCCCGGCGACACGATCGCGCACGCGGTCGGACGGATGATCGAGGCCGGGGTGCACGCGGCGCCGGTCGTCGACGACGCCGGCCAGGTCCTCGGCATCGTGACCACGACCGACGTGATGCAGGGGCTGCTGCGCGGGCCACCGCGCCGGCTCGACTCCGGCGGGCCGGACGCCGACCCGCCACCGCCGTCCGCCGGGGACCCGGAGCAGGTCCACTATCACCGCCGGCCGACCGACGACGAACTGGCGCTGGCGATCGGGACGGCGCAGGCGCTGCATGTGGAGACACGCGACCCGCGCTACCTCGGCAAGACGCTGCTGTACCTCGAGCAGCGCAATGCGTTCCTGGAACGGGTGTTCGAACTGGCCGACCGGTTCCTGCTCTCCGGGCAGGACGTGCAGGTGCACTCGCTGCTGCTGAAGGCGATCCACGCGGCGAAGCGCGCCGAGGAGCACGCGACCGGTCGCGCGCGCGTGCCGTTCCCGCTCGAGTAGGGGCGCGCTCGGCTCAGAGACGCGCGGCGAGCCGCGAGCCCTGGTCGATCGCGCGCTTCGCGTCGAGTTCCGAGGCGACGTCCGCGCCGCCGATCAGGTGCACGTTCGCACCGGCCGCGCGCAGCGGCGCCTCGAGGTCGCGGAGCGGTTCCTGCCCGGCGCAGATCACGACCGTGTCCACCTCGAGCAGCATCGGCTTTTCGCGCCGTTCGCCGAACGTGACGTGGAGCCCCCGAGCGTCCACGCGCTCGTAGTTCACTCCGCCGACCATTTCGACGCGCTTCGCCTTGAGTGCCGCCCGGTGGATCCAGCCGGTCGTCTTGCCGAGGCCCTTGCCGAGCGGTGGCGGCTTGCGCTGCAACAGCCAAACCTGCCGCGCGGCGGGCTCGATCCGGGCCGGCACGAGTCCGCCGCGGACCGTCGACGGGTCGCCGACGCCCCACTCGGCCATCCACGCGGCCGGGTCCAACGCCGTCGAGTGCGGGCCCGCGACCAGGAATTCGGCGACGTCGAAACCGATGCCGCCGGCGCCGACCACGGCGACCCGCGGACCGACCGGGGCACCCCGCAGCACGTCCACGTACGAGAGCACGCGGCCCGCCCGTGCCTGCTCGGGGGCGCCCTCGAGGCGGGGATCCCGCGGCGCGACGCCGGTGGCGAGCACGACTTCGTCGTAGCCGCCCTCGAGCAGCGCGTCGGCGGTCACGCGGGTGCCGAGCCGAGGCTCGATCCCGAGCACCTCGAGCCGGCGACGGAAGTAACGCAGCGTCTCCTGGAATTCTTCCTTGCCCGGGATGCGCTTCGCCAGGTTGAACTGCCCGCCGATCTCGGCCGCCGCCTCGTACAGGTCGACCCGGTGGCCGCGCGAGCCGAGCACCGTGGCGCAGGCGAGCCCGGCGGGCCCGGCGCCGACCACGGCGACGCGCTTCGCCGTCGACGCGGGCGAGTACACGAGCTCGGTCTCGTGGCCGGCCCGCGGGTTCACGAGGCAGGAGGCGATCTTCCGCTGGAACACGTGGTCTAGGCAGGCCTGGTTGCAGGCGATGCAGGTGTTGATCTCGTCGGCCCGGCCGGTGGCCGCCTTCGCGACGAACTCCGGGTCGGCGAGCAGCGGGCGCGCCATCGACACCATGTCCGCGCAGCCGTCCGCCAGCACCTGCTCGGCGACCTCGGGCGTGTTGATCCGGTTCGTCGTGCAGAGCGGGATCCCGACCGCGCCCTTCAGCTTCTTCGTGACCCAGGCGAATGCCGCGCGCGGCACCGAGGTCGCGATCGTCGGCACGCGCGCCTCGTGCCAGCCGATGCCGGTGTTGATGATGCTCGCGCCGGCGCGTTCGATCGCCCGCGCGAGCTCGACGGTCTCTTCCCAGCTGGAGCCGCCGGGCACCAGGTCGAGCATCGACAACCGGTAGACGATGATGAAGTCGCGGCCCACGGCCTCGCGGGTGCGCGAGACGATTTCGACCGGCAGGCGCATCCGGTTGGCCCACGACCCGCCCCAGTCGTCCGTGCGGCGGTTCGTGTGCTCCGCCAGGAACTGGTTGATGAAGTAGCCTTCCGAGCCCATCACCTCCACGCCGTCGTAGCCGGCCTCGCGCGCGAGTGTCGCGCAGCGGACGAACGCGCGGATCTGCCGCTCGATCCCGCGCGCCGTGAGTTCGCGCGGCGCGAACGGCGAGATCGGCGACTTGATGCGCGACGGCGCGACCGCGAGCGGGTGGTAGCCGTAGCGGCCGGTGTGCAGGATCTGGAGCGCGATGTGGCCGCCCTCGCCGTGCACGGCGTCGGTGATCGGCCGGTGCCGGGCCGCGGCCGCCCGGGTCGCGAGCCGGCCGCCGAACGGGGCGGTCCAGCCCTCGATGTTCGGCGCGAAGCCGCCCGTGACGATCAGCCCGACGCCACCGCGGGCGCGCTCGCGGAAGTATTCGACGAGTCGCGGAAAGGTCCTCGAGTGGTCCTCGAGGCCCGTGTGCATCGACCCCATCAGCACGCGGTTCCTGAGCCGCGCGTATCCGAGGTCGAGCGGCGCGAGCAGGTGAGGGTAGCGGCCCGCGGTCACAGGAACGAGCGGCCGAGCCAGTAGGCGCCGGCGGCCATCAGCGCCGCGGCGGGCATCGTCACGATCCAGGCGATCACGATGTTGCCCGCGAGGCCCCAGCGCACCGCGCTCGCGCGCTGCGCGGACCCGACGCCCACGATCGCGCCGGTGATCGTGTGGGTGGTCGACACCGGGATGCCGAACCCCGACGCGATGAACAGCGTCATCGCGCCGCCGGTCTCGGCTGCGAATCCGCCGACCGGGCGAAGCTTCGTGATCTTCTGGCCCATCGTCTTCACGATGCGCCAGCCGCCGAACATCGTGCCGAGCGCGATCGCGACGTAACAGCTCACGATCACCCACTCGGGCGGCATCTCCGCTTCCTTGCTCGTGACGCCGGCCGCGATCAGCAGCAGCCAGATGATGCCCATCGTCTTCTGGGCGTCGTTGCTGCCGTGGCCGACGCTGTAGAGCGCCGAGGACGCGAGCTGCAGCCGGCGGAACCAGCGGTCGACCTTGCGTGGAGCGGCCCGAACGCAGGCCCAGGACACGGCCACCATCAGGAGCCCGCCGAGCAGGAAGCCGAGCAGCGGCGAGACGAAGATGAACGTCGCCGTCTTGATGATGCCGGGCGAGAGCAGCGGCCCGGTGCCGGCCTTCGCGATCGTCGCGCCGATCATCCCGCCGATCAGCGCGTGCGAGGAGCTCGACGGGATGCCGTAGTACCAGGTGACGATGTTCCAGACGATCGCACCGACGAGCGCGCCGAAGATCACGTAGTGGTCCACGGCGACCGGGTCCACGATGCCCTTGCCGACCGTCGCGGCGACCTTCAGGTGGAAGATGAAGATCGCGACGAAGTTGAAGAACGCGGCCCAGGCCACCGCCTGGTAGGGGCGCAGCACGCCGGTCGACACCACGGTCGCGATCGAGTTCGCCGCGTCGTGGAAGCCGTTCATGAAGTCAAAGACGAGCGCCAGCGCCACGAGCACCGCGAGCGTCGCGAACGTCAGTGTGGGGTCCACCATGCTCAGGCGTTCTCGACGACGACCGCTTCGATGATGTTCGCCACGTCCTGGCACTTGTCGATCGCGTTCTCGAGGTACTCGTAGACGTTCTTGTGCTTGATCAGCTGCCGCACGTCCTGTTCCTCGCGGAACAGCGTCGAGATGCCCTTGCGCATCAGCGCGTCGCCGTCGCTCTCGAGGCCGTCGATCTCCTGCGCGAGCGCGAGGGCGCGCGGCGCGTTGTCCATCGAATCGAGCAGCGCGACGGCCGCCTTCACCTTCTCGCAGCAGGCCTCGAGGATCCGGGCCATCCCGGCCGACTCGGGCGGCAGCGTCTGGATGTCGAACAGGTTCATCGACTCGGCCGCGTCCTGCATCAGGTCCAGGATGTCGTCCATCCCGGAGATCAGGCGGTGGATCTCGTTTCGGTCGAACGGCGTGATGAACGTGGAGTGGAGCAGCTGCACGGTCTCGTAGGTGACCTTGTCCGCGCCGCGCTCGACCTCGCCGATGCGCTCGATCAGCGCGGCCCGCCGCCCGAGGTCCGCGTAGTCGCGGACCAGCTCGGACACGGCGTGGCCGCCCTGCACGATCAGCTCGGCGTGGCGGTTGAAAAGGGTGAAGAACCGCGCCTCGCGCGGCATCAAGGCGGACAGAAAGCGCATCCCGGCCCCCGGGGGTCTAATCGTTGTGGGCGCAAGTATCCGCGATCCGGCCGGAACGTGGTAGCGTGGCCTTCCGGACCCGGCCTCCTGCCGGCCGTCCGGGCATCCCATGACAGACCGCGACGACGCCATCCGTATCCGCGGGGCGCGGCAGAACAACCTGCGCGCGCTCGACCTCGACATCCCGCTCGGCGAACTGGTGGTGGTCACCGGGGTGTCGGGTTCGGGCAAGTCGTCGCTCGTGTTCGACACGGTCTACGCGGAGGGCCAGCGCCGCTACGTCGAAACGTTCTCGCCGTACGCCCGCCAGTTCCTCGACCGGATGGACCGGCCCCGGGTGGACCGCGTCGAGGGAATCCCGCCCGCGATCGCGATCGACCAGACCAACCCGGTGCGCACGTCCCGGTCGACGGTCGGGACGATGACCGAACTGAACGACCACCTGAAGCTGCTGTACGCGCGCGCCGCACGGCTCCACTGCCGGGGCTGCGGGCGACCGGTCCGTCGCGACACGCCTGCGGATCTCGCGAACGACGTCGAGTCGGGCGATTTCGGCGGTCCCGACGCGCGGCTGGTGGTGACGTTCCCGGTGGCGGTGCCCGAGAACTTTTCCGAGGCCGAGGTGCTCCGGCTGCTCGAGCAGCAGGGCTACACGCGCATCCACGCACGCGAGGGCCGCGTGCTCGAAGTCGTGCAGGACCGTTTTGCCGCCGGCAGCGCCGGTCGCAGCCGGTTGCTCGAGGCGGCCGAGGCCGCGTTCCGCGTCGGCCGCGGCCGCCTCGCCGTGCGGGGACTGTCCCCGGGGGGGCTGTCCCCGGAGGGGACTGACCCCTTTTCGACCATCCTCCGCCGCTACTCGACCGACCTGCACTGCGCTGACTGCGACATCCACTACCGCGAACCGGTGCCGAGCCTCTTTTCGTTCAACTCACCGCTCGGGGCCTGCGAGACCTGCCGCGGCTTCGGCCGCGTGATCGGCGTCGACTGGGGCCTCGTGATTCCCGACGGCACCCGCACGCTGGCCGGCGGTGCCGTGAAGCCCTGGCAGACGGCGTCCTACAAGGAATGCCAGGACGACCTCGTGCGCTACGCGAAGAAGCGCGGCGTGCCGCTCGACGTGCCGTGGAACGAACTCTCCGAGGAGCACCGCCGCTGGGTCATCGACGGCGAGGGTCCGTGGGAGCGCAAGGTCTGGTACGGCGCGAAGCGGTTCTTCGCCTGGCTCGAGACCAAGGCGTACAAGATGCACATCCGCGTGCTGCTGTCGAAGTACCGCAGCTACACGGCCTGCGGTGCCTGCGGCGGCTCGCGGCTGAAGCCGGAGGCGCTGCTGTGGCGCCTCGGCCCGGACGCGGACGGGCGGTCGGCGCCGGGCATCCACGCGCTGATGCTCATGCCGCTCGAACGCGTCCGCGATTTCTTCGCGACACTCGTGCTGCCGGCGCCACTCGACGAGGCGACCGAACTGCTCGTGGGCGAGATCCGGGCGCGGCTCGACTTCCTGGTGCGTGTCGGCCTCGGCTACCTGACGCTCGACCGGCAGTCGCGCACGCTCTCGGGTGGCGAGGTGCAGCGCATCAACCTGACGACCGCGCTCGGCACCTCACTCGTGAACACGCTGTTCGTGCTCGACGAGCCGTCGATCGGGCTGCATCCGCGCGACATGGGCCGCGTCGTCGACGTGATGAAGCGGCTGCGCGACGCCGGAAATTCGCTGCTCGTCGTCGAGCACGACCCGCAGGTGATGCTCTCGGCCGACCGGCTCATCGACATGGGCCCCGGTCCGGGCGAGCGCGGCGGAGCAATCGTGTTCGACGGCACGCCCGCCGAGCTGATGCGTCGCGGCGACACGCTCACGGCCGAGTACCTCTCGGGCCGGCGCGACGCGGCCGGCAGCGCGGGCCGGCGCGGCCCGCCGGGACCCGGGGACCCGAGGCTGCGCCTCGAGGGCGCGCGCGAGCACAACCTGAAGGACGTCGACGTCGAGATCCCGCTCCAGCGCTTCGTCTGCGTGACCGGCGTGTCGGGGTCCGGCAAGTCGACGCTCGTGCAGGACGTGCTGCTGCCGGCGCTCAGGCGCGCGCACGGCAAGCCCACCGAGTCGCCGGGCGAGCACCGTGCGCTGCACGGTGCCGGGCTCGTCACCGAGGTCATGATGGTCGACCAGACCGCGATCGGCCGGACCGCGCGCTCGAACCCGGCGAGCTACGTCGGTGCATTCGACGTGATCCGCAAGCGCTACGCGGCCGAGCCGGCGTCGATCGAGCGCGGCTACACGCCGGGCACGTTCAGCTTCAACTCCGGCACGGGCCGCTGCCCGGCCTGTTCCGGCAACGGCTACGAGCACGTCGAGATGCAGTTCCTCTCGGACGTGTACCTGCGCTGTCCGGACTGCGACGGCCGCCGCTACCGTGCCGAGACGCTGGAGGTGAAGATGAGCCGCGGCGCAGGCCCGGCGCGCAGCATTGCCGACGTGCTCGAGATGACGGTGTCCGAGGCGGTGCAGTTCTTCGCCGGCGACGCCGAGGTGCTCGCGGGCCTCGAGCCGCTGGTGGCCGTCGGTCTCGACTACCTGCGGCTCGGCCAGCCGGTGCCGACGCTCTCGGGCGGCGAGGCGCAGCGCCTGAAGCTTGCCGGCCACCTGGCGGAGAGTGGTGGGGACATCCTGGAATTCCGCCCCGGAAATCCAGGATGTCCCCGTCCCGGCAAGCTGTTCCTGTTCGACGAGCCGACGACGGGCCTGCACTTCGACGACGTCTCGAAGCTGCTCGGCGCGTTCCGGCGCCTGCTCGACGCGGGGCACTCGCTGGTTGTCATCGAGCACAACCTGGACGTGATCCGCGCCGCCGACTGGATCGTGGACCTCGGTCCCGAGGGCGGTGAGGCGGGCGGCGAGGTCGTCGCGACCGGTACGCCGGACGACCTCGCGCGCCACGCGACCTCGCACACCGGCCGCGCGCTCCGCGAGTTCGACACCGACCGGCGCCGCGTGCTCGACGCGGTGGCGAAGCCGTCGCGTCGCAGGGCGGCCGCGGTGTCCGACGCCGCGAGGGACTCGATCGTCGTGCACCGGGCGCGCGAGCACAACCTGAAGGACGTGGACGTCGCGATTCCGCGCGAGGGCATGACCGTCGTGACGGGCGTGTCGGGGTCCGGCAAGTCCACGCTCGCGTTCGACATCGTGTTCGCCGAGGGCCAGCGCCGCTACCTCGAGTCGCTGAACGCCTACGCACGGCAGTTCGTGCAGCCGGCCGGTCGCCCGGACGTGGACGCGATCTTCGGCATCCCGCCCACCGTCGCGATCGAGCAGCGCACCAGCCGAGGCGGGCGCAAGAGCACCGTCGGCACGCTGACCGAGGTGCACCACTTCCTGCGACTGTTGTACGTGAAGCTCGGCCTGCAGCACTGCCCCGACTGCGGGGTTCCGATCGAGCCGCAGAGCCCGGACGCGATCGTCGCGCGCCTGGTGCGCGAGGCGAAGGGCCGCCGGATCGGCGTGATGGCGCCACTCGTCGTCGCCCGCAAGGGCTATTACACCGACCTCGCGCGCTGGGCGAAGGCGCGCGGCCACTCGCACCTGCGCGTGGACGGTGAACTCGTGCCCACCGCACCGTGGCCGCGGCTCGAGCGGTTCCGGGAGCACACGATCGAACTGCCGCTCGGCGAGGTCGTGCCCGCGGCGAAGACCGAGCGGGAGCTCCGGGACCTCGTGCACCGCGCGCTCGAACTCGGCAAGGGCGTCGCGCACGTGCTCGACCGCGGGCGCGTCAGGGTCTTTTCGACCCGCCGCGCCTGCCCGGGTTGTGGCCGCAGCTTCGCCGAACCGGACCCGCGGCTCTTCTCCTACAACTCGAAGCACGGCTGGTGCACGGGCTGCTACGGCACGGGCCTCGCGATCCGCGGCTTCGACGCCGAGCAGAGCGGCGAGGAGCGCTGGTGGAACGAGTGGTTCGACGGCGAGGCGACGCCCTGCGAAGCCTGCGACGGGCAACGGCTCAACGCCGAGGCGCGCGCGGTCACGTTCCGGGAGCGCTCGATCGCGGAGCTCTCGGCACTGCCGGTCGATGCGGCGCGCCGGTTCTTCGGCGGCCTGAAGCTTTCGGCCCGCGAGCGGGAGATCGCCCGTGACCTGCTCGCCGAGATCGCATCGCGCCTTGGCTTCCTGCACGACGTCGGGCTCGGCTACATCTCGCTCGACCGCGCGGCACCGACGCTGTCGGGCGGCGAGGCACAGCGGATCCGCCTCGCGGCGCAGCTCGGCTCGAGCCTGCGCGGCGTCTGCTACGTGCTCGACGAACCGACGATCGGCCTGCACCCGCGCGACAATGCCGTGCTGCTCGACGCGCTCGGGCGGCTGCGCGGCAATGGCAACACGCTGCTCGTGGTCGAGCACGACGAGGACACGATCCGCCGCGCGGACCACGTGATCGACCTCGGCCCCGGCGCGGGCACGCGCGGCGGCCGGGTGGTCGGGCAGGGCCGCGTCGACGACCTCGTCGCCACGCCCGAGTCGGTGACCGGCCGCTATCTCGCCGAGCCGCTCACGCACCCGCGCGACGCGCGGCGCGCGGTGCGCCCCGCGGACCCGGCGCTCGTCGTCGAGGGGGCGCGGCTGCACAACCTGCGAGACGTCGAGGCGCGATTCCCGCTCGGGCGGCTGAACGTCGTGACCGGCGTGTCCGGCTCGGGCAAGTCCACGCTCGCGCGCGACGTGCTGCACGCGAACCTGAGGGAACGCGCCGGCAAGCGGCCCCGGAAGGGACGCACGGCGTGGATCGGCTGCCGCGCCGTGCGCGGCATCGAGGCCGTGACGCGCGTGCTCGAGGTGGACCAGACGCCGATCGGCCGCACGCCGCGGTCCTGCCCCGCGACCTACGTCGGGTTCTGGGACGACGTGCGCCGGCTGTACGCCGGGACGACCGAGGCGCGCGTGCGCGGCTGGACCGCGTCGCGGTTCTCGTTCAACGCGGCCGGCGGGCGCTGCGAGGCCTGCGAGGGGCAGGGCGTGCAGACGATCGAGATGAGCTTCCTGCCCGACGTCAAGGTCCTGTGCGATGCCTGCGGCGGGCGGCGCTTCAATGCCGAGACGCTCACGGTCACGCACCGCGGCCGCAGTGTCGGCGACCTGCTCGCGATGAGCGTGGACGACGCGGTCGGGTTCTTCGCGGCCCACAAGCGCATCCACGCCGCGCTCAGGCTGCTGCAGGACGTCGGGCTCGGCTACCTGACGCTCGGCCAGCCGAGCCCGACGCTGTCGGGTGGCGAGGCGCAGCGCATCAAGCTCGTGACCGAGCTCGCGCGGATCGCCACGGCCGAGCGCACCGTCTACGTGCTCGACGAGCCCACGGTCGGCCTGCACATGGCCGACGTCGAGAAGCTGCTCGGCGTGCTGCACAGGCTGGTGGACGCGGGCAACACGGTGATCGTGATCGAGCACAACCTCGACGTGATCGCCGAAGCCGACTGGATCGTCGACCTCGGCCCCGAGGGCGGCGCCGGCGGCGGCCGCGTCGTCGTCCAGGGCCCGCCGTCGAAGGTGATCCGCGGCGCCCGGCGTTCGCACACCGCGCGCGTGCTCGCGCCGTTCATGGCCGAGCGCGGCCGGGCCGGCCCGGCCACACCACCGGGGCGCTGAGCCTGTGCGGGGCCTGCGCGCGGTCGTGTTCGACCTCGACGACACGCTGTGGCCGGTCGGCCCCGCGATCATCGGGGCCGAGCGCGCGATGCTCGGCTTCCTGGCCGAACGCTACCCGCGCGTGCTCGAGCGGCACACGCTCGACTCGATGCGCGATCGACGCGCGCGCATGGCGCTCGAGCACCCGTCGATGCGGCACGACTTCACGTGGCTGCGCACGCAGGCGCTGCTCGAGCACGCCCGCGAGGCCGGCTACCCGGACCGGATGGCCCAGGAGGCGTTCGAGGTGTTCTACCGGGCGCGCAACGACGTCACGCTGTACGACGACGTGCTGCCGGCCCTGCAGCGGCTTGCCGGGCGCTACCGGCTGTTTGCGCTCAGCAACGGCAATGCCGACCTCGCGGCGATCGGGATCGCGGACCGGTTCGAGGCGGCGCTCGCGGCCCGCGAGGCCGGCTGCCTGAAGCCGGACCCGAGGATCTTCCGGCAGCTGATCGACCGGGCGGGCCTCGATCCGGCGACCGTGCTGCACGTCGGCGACGATCCGGACGCGGACGTCGAGGGCGCCCGTCGTGCGGGTCTCGCGGCGGTCTGGGTGAACCGGGCCGGGCGCGCGTGGCCCGACGGCATCGAGCCCCCGTCGCACGAGGTCCGCACGCTGGACGGGCTGGTCGAGCTGCTGGATCTCCGGGACGAACGCTAGCCGCCGCCCGGCGGCTTTTCCCCGAGCTTGCGACGCAGCTCGATCCAGCGACCCAGCTCCCGCAGGTCCTTCTTCTTCTTCCACTCCTGCTTGCCGAGCGCCCCGCTGTTGTACGGGTTGTAGCCGCGCTGCAGGCGGGTCGTGCTCGGCTTGCGGGGGTCCTCGACGTCGTCCGCGTCCCTCGCGAGTTCGAGCTTCGGGTCGACGAGCGCGCCGACGAGCTGGTCCTTGGCGACCTCTTCGTCCTCGACGATGTCGCCGTCGTTGCGCCATTCCCACGTGATGTTGCCGCGATCGTCGGTCACGAGCCGACCGGCCTCGTTGCCGAGGCGGCCCTCGGGAGGCGGAATTCGTTCGCGTTTGTCGACGGGCTTATCGGACACGACGCCGGCTCCGACGCGGCTGGCCTGCTGCAGGCATGGTACCGAAACCCGGCCCGGCCAGAATGTCGAATGCGTCACGGAGCCCCGGGCGGCGGCCCAGCCTCGGCCGCGAGCCGCCCGGCGGCCCGTACCAGGCCGATGATCGTCTTGGCGTCGTCCAGGCCCCCGTCGGCCGCCCAGCGCGCCGCGTCCGCGAGCGGTACCCACGCCACCTCGAACACCTCGTGCTCCTCCGGCGCGGCCGGCACGGGCTCGAGGTCCCGGGCCAGGAACAGGTGGATCACCTCGGTGAGGACCCCGGGCGAACTCATGAAGGCGCCGAGGCTGTCCCACCGGCCGGCCGTGCGACCCGCCTCTTCGGCGAGCTCGCGTCGCGCACACTCGAGCGGCGCCTCGCCACCGTCGAGCTTGCCGGCCGGGATCTCGGTGACCCATCCGGCGGCGGCGTGGCGGTACTGGCGCAGCAGGCAGGTGCGGCCCTCGGCGTCCACGGCGACGACGGCCGCGCCGCCCGGGTGGTGGGCGATCTCGAGTTCAGCGACCCGCCCGTTCGGCAGGGTCACGGTTTCGAGGTTGAGCGTGAGGACCCGCCCCCGGTGGACGGTGCGTGTGCTGTCGGTCATGGCGGCCCGCGTCGTGGCTGGGTGGCCCGATGATACCGGCCGGGCGCTCGTCCCTCTTGTTGCGCCGCACCAGTCGCGGGTGTGCTGTGGTAATTTCCGCCCCCTGCACGCCCCGAACGGGCCCGGAGACAGAGATGAACGCCACCACGATCGCCGGCACCGTCGCCCGTTTGCGCCACACGTTCGACAGCGGCCGAACGCGCCCGGTCGAGTGGCGGCTCAGGCAACTCGCCGAGATCCAGCGCGCACTCACGGAGCACGAGGCCGACTTCCACGAGGCGCTGCGGCTCGACCTCGGCAAGGGCGCCTTCGAGGCCGGGCTCGGCGAGTCGGGCTGGGTGATCGCCGAGGCGAAATACGCGTCGAAGCACCTGCGGCGCTGGATGAGGCCGAAGCGCGTCGCGACGCCGCTGATGGCCGTCCCGGGGTCGAGCGCGATCGAGCCCGAGCCGAAGGGCGTCGTGCTGATCATCGCCCCGTGGAACTACCCGCTGTCGATGGTGATGTGCCCGCTGGTGGGGGTGATCGCCGCGGGCAACTGCGCGGTCATGAAGCCGTCGGAGATCTCGACCCACACGTCGAAGGCGATCGCGACGATCCTGCCGCGCTACCTGGACCCTGAGGCGTTCGCCGTCGTCGAGGGCGGCGTCGCCGAGACGACGGAGCTGCTCGAGCAGCGCTTCGACCACATCATCTACACGGGCAACGAGCGCGTCGCGACGATCGTGATGACGGCCGCGGCGAAGCACCTGACGCCCGTGACGCTCGAGCTCGGCGGCAAGAGCCCGTGCATCGTCGACCGCAGTGCCGACATCGAGGTCGCGGCCTCGCGCATCGCCTGGGGCAAGTTCATCAACGCGGGCCAGACCTGCGTCGCGCCGGACCACGTGCTCGTGCACCGCGACGTCGCCCCGCAGCTCGTCGAGGCGCTGACGCGCAGGGTGAAGGAGTTCTACGGCGAGGATCCGGAGCAGAGCCCGGACTATTGCCGGATCGCGAGCGAGCGGCACGCGGCGCGCTTCGCCGAGCTGCTGAAGGGCCAGAAGATCCACCTCGGCGGCCGCGTGGACGTCGCGAAGCGCTACGTCGCGCCGACGATCGTGCTCGACCCGCCGGCCGACTCGCCGCTGATGAAGGAGGAGATCTTCGGGCCGGTGCTGCCGGTGATCACGGTCGACGAGATGCACCACGCGATCCAGTTCGTCGCCGAGCGCCCGAAGCCGCTCGCGCTCTACGTGTTCACGAAGAGCAGGGCGCTCGAGGAAGCCGTGCTCGGGCGCGTGAGCGCCGGCAGCGTCTGCGTGAACGACGCGGTGATCTTCATGGCGTCGCCCGAACTGCCGTTCGGCGGTGTCGGCAACAGCGGCATGGGTCGCTACACCGGCTGGTACGGGTTCGAGACCTTCAGCCACATGCGGCCCGTCATGCGGCGCGGCTACCGGTTCGATGCGCCGCTGCGCTACCCGCCGTACACGGAACAGAAGGCCAGGCTGCTGAAGCTGGTGCGCTGAAGCGCGTCAGTTCGGCTTGTGATCCGCGCGGCCGGCCGGCCTGGGGTGGTCGCCGTCCACCGTCGGCGCGCCGCCCTCGAGCGACCGGCCGAGGTCCAGTGCCTGCTCGCGCAGCGTCCCGGCCGCCGCGGCGACCGCCCGGTCGATGTGGCCGGCATCGACGATCGCCGCCCGGCCGCAGGCCGGGCACGTGAACATCCCGTCCGACCGGAGCTGGCCGGCCAGTTGCTCGCACCGATGACCGCAATGCGGGCAGTCGACCGGCCCCTCGAGGCATTTCAGCAGCGACTTCAGGTCGGTGAGCAAGCGAACCTCGCCCGGGCGGAGGCCCGGCGCCGTCGGCCCTATCCTCCCCCATGCGCCCCGCAGCGTCCACCGCGGGCTCAGCGGCTCGCCGAGTGGTACTCCGGGTTCGGCATCATGTCGATCGCGGTCGCGAAGCGGTTGGTCATGTTGAAGAACGCCGCCACCGAGGCCACGTCCCAGACGTCGCGGTCCCGGAAGCCGGCCTTGCGCAGTTTCGCGCGGTCCTCGTCGCCGACCTCGTCCGGCGTCACGGTCATCCGGTGCGCAAAGTCGAGCATCGCCCGGTGCCGGCGCGAGAGCTTGGCGGCGCGGTAGTTCATCACGAGCAGTTCGCCGAGCGCCGGGTCGCCCGAGAGTTCGCGCACGGCCTGGCCGTGCGCCACCTGGCAGTAGTAGCAGCGGTTCGCCGAGGAGACCACGACCGCGATCATCTCCCGCTCGAGCTTCGTCAGGCCGGAGTCGCCGAGCATCAGGTCGTTGTACATGCCGATGAACGCACGCAGCTTCACCGGGTCGAATGAATAGGCGGCGAGCACGTTCGGCAGGAAGCCGATGCGCTCGTCGCAGACCTCGAAGTACTTCCGCAGGTCGGGGTCGAGCTTCGAGCGCGGCGGGACGTCGAGGTCGAGCGCGCTCAGGTGGCGCGGCTGCGAGGGATAGCGCTGCTTCATCGCGATGCTCCGGTGGGTCAGTCGACGCGGTCCACGGACGCCTGGCCGGACACCTTCTGCCGGAACAGCGACCAGGACATCCCGATGCCCAGCACGACGCCGACCATGCCGAGCACGACCCACGCGGTGGCCGCGCGGTCGCCGAGGTTGAGCCAGCCCCGGGCGACCAGCCACCAGACGATGCAGCCGAACAGCGCGACCAGCAGGCCGACGCCGAGCGCGCCGAGCGCGTTGAACGTCGAGCGCACGAAGAAGAGCCACGCGCCGACGAGCAGCAGCCCGGCGATCGCCTTCGCGGGCGTGATCGACGGGAAGCCGTCCGCGAGCCAGTGGTAGTACGAAGTGCCCGACGGGTTGAACGTCAGGTACACGAGCGCGATCGAGAACGCGACGCGCCACGCCATGCCCAGCAGGTTGAACTTGCCCATCGTCCGGACGCACCCGTAGCCGTGAGGATGTGGCTGATTCTACATACCGGCCATGACTGGATATCCATACAGTCCGGCACTATAGTCCCCGGACCATGACGGCCGCCGACGTCCACGCCACGCTGAACGAAGCGCAACGCGCCGCGGCCACGCACGGCGGGGCCCGCCCGTCGGGCGGCGTCGAGGCCGGCCCGCTGCTCGTGATCGCCGGCGCCGGCACCGGCAAGACCAGCACGCTCGCGCACCGGGTCGCGCACCTGTTGCTCGCGGGCGTGCCGCCCGAGCGGCTGTTGCTGCTCACGTTCTCGCGCCGCGCCGCGCTCGAGATGACGCGTCGCGCCGAGCGCGTGGTCGCCGAGGCCGTCGCAAGCCGCGGCGGCGGAGGCAGCTCGCCGTCCGTGCGCCTGCCCTGGTGCGGCACGTTCCACTCGGTCGGCAACCGGTTGATCCGGCGTCACGCCCACCGGCTCGGGCTCGACCCGTCGTTCAACGTGCTCGACCGAGCCGACGCCGCCGACCTGATGGACGTCGTGCGCCAGCGACAGGGCCTCTCGAAGGCCGAGAAGCGCTTCCCGCGCAAGGACACGTGCCTGGGGATCTATTCCCACCGCGTGAACACGCAGCGGTCGCTGCGCGAGACGCTCGAGACCGCGTATCCCTGGTGCCTCGGCTGGGAGGACGAGATCGCGGCGTTGTGCCGCGCCTACGTGGAAGAGAAGCTCCGGCAGCAGGTGCTCGACTACGACGACCTGCTGCTCTACTGGCGGATCATGGCGCGCGATCCGGGACTCGCGGCCGAGATGGGCGGGCAGTTCGACCACGTGCTCGTCGACGAGTACCAGGACACGAACGCGCTGCAGTCGGAGATCCTGCTCGCGCTGAAGCCCGACGGCCGCGGCGTCACCGTCGTCGGCGACGATGCCCAGGCGATCTACTCGTTCCGCGGCGCGACGGTCGAGAACATCCTGTCGTTCCCGGGCGCGTTCGACCCGCCGGCGCGCACCGTCACGCTCGAGCAGAACTACCGGTCCGTGCAGCCCGTGCTCGATGCCGCGAATGTGCTGATGGAAGGCGCGGCGCGCCAGTTCCGCAAGGCACTCCGGAGCACGCGCGGCGGCGGCGCGCGGCCGCGGCTCGTCACCGTGCAGGACGAGCAGGCCCAGGCCGGTTACGTCGTCGAGCGCGTGCTCGAGTGCCGCGAGCGCGGCGTCGAGCTGCGGCGGCAGGCCGTGCTGTTCCGCAATGCGGACCACAGCGACGTGCTCGAGCTCGAACTGATGCGCCGGAACATTCCCTATCTCAAGTACGGCGGGCTCAAGTTCCTCGAGGCCGCGCACGTGAAGGACCTGCTCGCGGTGCTGCGCTGGGCCGACAACCCGCGCAACCGGATCGCCGCGTTCCGGGTGATCCAGCTGCTGCCGGGCATGGGCCCGGCCAACGCCGCGCGGGCCTGCGAGGCGTTCGAGGCCGCAGGCCACCACTGGCCCGCGCTCGCCAGCCATGCCCCGCCGGCCGCGGCGCGCGAGCACTGGCCCGCGCTCGCCGCGCTGATGCACTCGCTGGCCGGCGGCGACTGGTCCGGTCAGGTCGCGCGGGTGCGCGCCTGGTACGAGCCGCACCTCGAGCGCCGTTACGACGGCGCGCCGGCGCGGCGCGGCGACCTCGAGCAGCTCGAGCGCCTGTCGACGCAATACCCGACCCGCGAGTCGTTCGTCACCGAACTCACGCTCGACCCGCCGCAGGCGAGCGGCGACCTGTCGGGCGACCCGTGGCTCGACGAGGACTACCTGGTCCTGTCGACCGTGCATTCCGCGAAGGGCCAGGAGTGGGACGCCGTCCACGTGCTGAACGTGACTGACGGCAGCTTTCCGTCCGAATTCTCGACGGGGCGCCCGGAGCTGGTGGACGAGGAGCGCCGGCTGCTCTACGTTGCGATGACGCGTGCCCGCGAGGAACTTCACCTGATCGCGCCGGTGCGTTTCTACGTGACCCAGCAGGCACCGGGCGGCGACCGCTACGTGCACGGCGCGCGCAGCCGGTTCCTCGATGCGGCGGTCACCGCGCGGCTCGATCGCCTGACCTGGCCCGCGATGCAGGTTCCCGGCGCGCCGGGCCCGACACGGCCCGGCACCGGGCCGGTGCTCGACGTCGCGTCGCAGCTGCGCGACCTGTGGTGAACAAAAAAGAAGGCCCGGGTCGCCCCGGGCCTTCCTGTTTCATCGGCAGGGCGCGAGTGCGCCGTGGCGATTACCAGCGACGCTGGCCGCCGCCACCGCCGCCGTAGCCACCGCCACCGCCGCCGTAGCCGCCGCCACCACCGCCGTAGCCGCCGCCACCGCCGCCGTAGCCGCCACCCGAGCGGCCACCGCCGCCCGGACGACCGCCGCCGCCGCCGGTGCGCGGACGGTCCTGCGCCTCGTTCACGCGCAGCGGGCGACCGCCCATGTTGTGGCCGTTCAGCGCCTGCATCGCGCGCTGCGCATCGGCCTGCGGCATCTCGACGAAGCCGAAGCCGCGCGGACGGCCGGTCTCACGGTCGGACGGCAGGGCCACGGACTCGACGGTGCCATGCTGCGCGAACAGGTCGCGCACTTCGCTCTCGGTGGCCGAGAAAGGCAGGTTGCCCACGTAGATCTTGGTCATTCGAACATCCTAAGAAAATGAATCAACACAAAACGACAGGACTGGAAAAAGCCGATTCATCCCGGGCCGGCACCCTCTCGAGGGCCAGCGCACGAGCGATTCCTGTCACCTGATCGAAGACGTTTCGGCTTAACAAACCAGGCGCCAACAGGCGCCCTGCAAGACACGGACGGGCAACGATCGCGGCGCAGTCTATCACAAGTTCATGTCCGGCAAGGAAAAAAGGCGATCCGGCTGCTATGGGGGCCAGCCTCGCGCCCAGTCGTTCCCCTGCGATCCCCCCGTTTCCGACCGGCGTACCGCCGCTACCAGCGGTCGCCACCCCCGCCCCGCGGCGGTCGCGGCGCTCGCTCGCGGGCCTCGTTGACCGCGAGCGGGCGACCGTTCATCTCGTGCCCGTTCAGGTGCTTGATCGCACCCTCCGCATCGGCGGGCGGCATGTCCACGAAGCCGAAACCGCGGGACCGGCCGGTCTGCCGGTCCGTCACGACCTTGGCGGATTCGACGGTGCCGTGCTGTGCGAACAGGTTCCGCAGCTCGACGTCCGTCGCGCTGAATGGCAGGTTGCCGACGTAGAGGGTCGTCATCGTCGCACTCGCGGGTCAGGGCGCACGCGGCCCGGCCGGGCTCCGGCAGAGGGACGGGTGGCGTGGCGGGTGGGAAATGACAAGGCAGCGCACCGGAAGGGAGGTCGAAGGTCGCGGGACTGTCGGTGCCTGGGTGCGGTGCCTGGAATCCTGACGAGACCAAGACTACTCGCGTCCAGGCGAGCGCCGCAACCTAAATCATTGATGCGCCGCAATAAAAATCAACAGGGGTCGGTCCCCTGCGGCGACAGCCCCCCGGGGACGGTCCCCTAGTCCGGCTCGTGGTACGTGTAGCCGTTCAGCTCGCCGTCGTAGAAGCGGCGCAGCGCCTGGCTCTCGGCGAGCGACAGCCGGCCCTCGCGGACGGCGCGCTCGCAGTCGCGGACGAGCTGGGGCCGGAGGCGGTCGACGTCGTAGCGCATGTAGCGCAGCACTTCGGCCGCCGTGTCGCCCTTGACCGTCTCTTCGATCCACCAACCGCCTTCCTCGTGCAGCTTGATGTGCACGACGTGGGTGTCGCCGAACAGGTTGTGCAGGTCGCCGAGCGTCTCCTGGTAGGCGCCCACCAGGAAGGCGGCGATGTAGTACGGCTCGCCGTCGCGCAGTTCGTGCACCTCGAGCGTCCGCTTCGTCTCGCGCGTGCTGACGAAATGGTCGATCTGGCCGTCGGAATCGCAGGTGATGTCCGCGAGCACCGCGTTGCGGGTCGGACGCTCGTCGAGCCGGTGCACCGGCATCAGCGGGAACATCTGGTCGATCGCCCAGCTGTCCGGCAGCGACTGGAACACCGAGACGTTGCAGAAGTAGATGTCGCTCAGGATCGACTCGATCCCCTCGAGTTCCTCCGGCACGGCCGGCAGGCGCCGGCACACGTCGCGGATCCGCGCGCAGGTGGCCCAGTACAGCCGCTCGACGAGGCCGCGGGCCTCGAGCCCGAGATAGCCGATGCTGAACATCTGCAGCGCCTGCTCGCGGGCCTGCAGCGCGTCGTGGTAGCACTCGACGAGCCGCCGGTCCGTGATCGAGCGGTAGGCGTCGAGCAGGTCCCGCACCGGCTGCGGCAGCGTGGCGTCGCGCGGCAGCTCGTCCGCGGCCTGCTCGCCGATCCGGAGCTTCTCGGGCGAGGAGCTGCCGAGCACGTTGAAGACGAGCAGGCTGTGGTGCGCGGCGATCGCCCGCCCGGACTCGCTCACGATCACCGGGTGGTCGATCCCGCGCGCGTTGCAGACGCTCGCGATCCGGTAGACGACGTCGCTCGCGTACTCGGCGAGCGTGTAGTTCATCGACGACGGGTAGTTCGTGCGGCTGCCGTCGTAGTCGACGCCGAGGCCGCCGCCGATGTCGATGTAGCGCAGCCCGGCACCCATCAGCTTCAGCTCGGCGTAGACGTGCGCGAGCTCGTTCACGGCGTCCTTGACGCGGCGGATGTCCTGCAGCTGGCTTCCCGGGTGGCAGTGCACGAGCTGCAGGCAGTCCTCCATCCCGTGCTCCCTCAGCACGCGGAACAGCTCGAGGATCTCGCTGACGAACAACCCGAACTTGGACTTCTCGCCCGAGGACTCGCGCCAGCGGCCGGCGCCCTCGCTCGCGAGCTTCACGCGCACGCCGATCCGCGGCCGGACGTCGTACGCCTTCGCGTGCTTCAGGATCAGCTGCAGCTCGCCGAAGTTCTCTACGACCGGGATGATCGTGCGCCCGAGCTTCGTGGCGAGGATCACCGCCTCGATGTAGCTGTCGTCCTTGAAGCCGTTGCAGATGATCATCCGCTCCGACTCGCCCTCGGTCAGCGCCATCACGGCCAGCAGTTCCGGCTTCGAGCCCACCTCGAGCCCGAACCCGAACTCCTTGCCGTAGCCGTAGACCTCCTCGACGACGAGGCGCTGCTGGTTCACCTTGATCGGGAACACGGCCGCGTAGCGGTTGCGGTAGTCGTTTTCGGCGATCGCGTTCGCGAACGCGTCGTGCAGGCGCTTGAGCCGGTGGCGCAGGATGTCGGAGAAGCGCACGACGACCGGTGTCGCGAGGTCGCGTGCCTCGAGCCCGCAGATCACCTCGTGCAGGTCGATCTCGTGGGACGCGGTCTGGTCCGGACGCACGACGACGTGCCCGGCGTCGTTCACGCCGAAGTAGCCGTTGCCCCAGGCGTTCACGCCGTAGAGCTCGGTCGAGTCCTCGATGTTCCAGGGGCCGCTGGCGACCGACCTGCGCGCGACGTTTTCCACTCTCGGCTCCGGGCCCGGCGGAAAAAAGAGGCGCGCACGATAGCAGAAGCGCGCCGCCGCGCAATGCGCGCGGGATTCAGGGCTGCGGGCCGCGCGCCACCGGCCTCGCGGGGTCGCGCGACCACTCGCTCCAGGAACCCGGGTAGAGGCGGCCGCCGCCGAGCCCGGCGATCTCCATCGCGAGCAGCACGTGGCAGGCCGTGACGCCGGAGCCGCACATCGCGATCGCCGAGGCGGGCGGGACGCCGCCGAGGTCGTCGAGCAGCAGGGCGCGGAGCTCCGGCGCGGGCCGGAAGCGCCCGTCGGCGGCGAGGCCCGTCGCAAACGGGCGGTTCAGCGCACCCGGCACGTGGCCCGCGACCGCGTCGATCGGCTCGACGTCGCCGCGATATCGCTCCGGCGCCCGGGCATCGAGCATCACCGTTGCCGGGTCGCCGATCGCCGCGAGCACCGTCGCGGCGTCCACGGCCATCGCCGGTCTAGGCTGCGCGACGAAGTCGCCGGGCGCCGGCGCCGGCGTCCCCGTGTCCACCGGCAGGCCGAGCGCCGTCCAGCGCGCCCAGCCACCGTCGAGCACGACCGCGTCGTCGTGGCCGAGCCATCGCAGCATCCACCACAGGCGGGCCGCGTACATCCCGTTGCCGTCGTCGTAGGCGACGACCCGCGAGTCACGCCCGATGCCGAGCCGCCTCAGCGTCGCGGCGAAGTCGCCGGGCGCCGGCAACGGGTGCCGGCCGGAGGTCGCCGTGACCGGGCCCGACAGGTCGCGGTTCAGGTCGGCGTGCACCGCGCCGGGCACGTGACCCGCGGCCCAAGCGGTGCGACCGTACTCCGGACGCACCAGGTCCTGCCGGCAGTCGACGATGCGGAGCGACGGATCGCCGAGTCGCGCGGCGAGTTCCCCGGCCTGGATGAGCGTGCCCATGGACGCAGTCTAGCGCCGGCGACCACCGATATCCCGCCCGGGGCCCGGACAGTAGAATCCGGCCAGCGCCGGGACCCGCCGGCGCGGAGACCCGCGATGACGATCGAACTCTACTGGGGCAGCGGCAGCCCGTACTCGTGGCGCGTGCAGCTCGCGCTCGAGTACAAGCGTGTCCCGTACCGGTCGCACCTGCTGCAGTTCGCGATGCAGGAGCACAAGTCGCCGCAGATGCTGAAGCTCAACCCGCGCGGACGCCTGCCGGTGCTCCGCGACGGCGAGTTCACGGTGTTCGAGTCGCTCGCCTGCCTCGCGTACCTCGACCGCAAGTACCCCGAGCCGCCGCTGTTCGGGCGCACGGCCGAGGAGGCGGGGACGATCATGCGGGTGATCTGCGAGTACCAGGCCTATGCGGAGTCGCACCTGATGGAGATCGTCGCCGCGGTCTTCCTCGACCAGATGGACGGCCGGCTCGACGAGGTGACGCGCGCGACGCACCTGGTCGCCGGCGAGGCCCGCACGATCGAGGCCCGGCTCGGTCACTCGGACTGGCTGGTCGGCGGGCACGTCTCTGCGGCGGACATCGTCGTGTTCCCCGGCATCATGCTGCTGCTGCGCGCGATGGAGAAGCGCGAGGCGGGCGAGCTCCGTTCGCGCTTCCTGCCGATGGCGACGACCTACCCGGCGATCGCGCGATGGATCGGGCGGATGGAATCGCTGCCGGGCTACGAGCGCACGGTGCCGCCGCACTGGCGCGACGGCGCCCCGCGGGGGTGACCGCGCGGCCGTTCCCGGTACACTAGCGCTCCCGATCCACAGGCGACCCGCGCCTTTCCTGGTGTACCCATGAGCAACTACCCGGTCCACGTCGCCTTCCCCGGGCGACTCGTGTTCGTCGGCTTCGGCAGCATCGGCCAGGGCGTCCTTCCGCTCGTGCTGCGCCACGTCGGGATCAAGCCCGACCAGATCACGATCGTCACCGCCGACGAGGCCGGCGAGCGGGTGGCCGCCGAGTACGGCGTGCGCTTCGTGAAGCACCCGCTCACCCGGGAGAACTTCCGGAACGTGCTCGACCCGCTGGTGGGCCGCGGCGACTTCCTGCTCAACCTGTCCGTCGACGTCTCGAGCGTCGCGCTGATCCAGTTCTGCTGGGAGAAGGGCGCGCTGTACCTCGACACCTGCATCGAACCCTGGGCCGGCGGCTACACGGACCCGACGATGACCCCGTCGCGCCGCTCGAACTACGCGCTGCGCGAGACGGCGCTCGCGTTGCGCGAGACGATGAAGCGGGCGCCGACCGCGGTGCTCACGCACGGCGCGAACCCCGGCCTCGTCTCGCACTTCGTCAAGCAGGCGTTGCTCAACGTCGCCGCCGACACCGGCGTCGAGTCGGGCGACCCGAACACCCGCGACGAGTGGGCCGCGCTCGCCCACAAGCTCGGCGTCAAGGTGATCCACATCGCGGAGCGCGACACGCAGGTCGGCTCGTACGCGAAGGAGCCGGGCGAGTTCGTCAACACGTGGTCCGTGGACGGGTTCGTGGGCGAAGGCTGCCAGCCGGCCGAACTCGGCTGGGGCTCCCACGAGAAGAACTGGCCGCGCGACGCCCGGCGGCACGACTTCGGCCGCGGCAGCGCGATCTACCTGATGCAACCCGGCGCCGCGACCCGCGTGCGCACCTGGACGCCGATGGCCGGGCACTTCCACGGCTTCCTGATCACGCACGGCGAGTCGATCTCGATCTCGGACTACCTGACCGTGAAGAAGGGCGAGCAGGTCGTCTACCGGCCGACCGTGCACTACGCCTACCACCCGTCCGACGACGCGGTGCTCTCGGTGCACGAGCTCGCCGGGCGCAACTGGCACATCCAGGATCGCAAGCGGATCATGATGGACGAGATCGTGAAGGGCGTGGACGAACTCGGCGTGCTGCTCGCCGGCCACCGCAAGAACGCCTACTGGTACGGCTCGCAGCTCTCGGTCGACGAGGCGCGGCGGCTCTGCCCGCACAACAACGCGACTTCGCTGCAGGTGACGGTCTCGGTGCTCGGCGGCCTCGTCTGGGCGATGGAGAACCCGAACGCGGGCATCGTCGAGCCGGACGAGCTCGACTTCCGCCGCGTGCTCGAGGTGTGCACGCCGTACCTCGGGCTCGTCGTCGGCGAGTACTCGGACTGGCATCCGCTCGTCGACCGCGGCCGGCTGTTCCCCGAGGACCTCGACGAGACGGATCCGTGGCAGTTCAAGAACGTGCGGGTGATCTGAGCGGGGCGCCCGCTCACTCGCCCTCGTAGCGGATCCCGGTGACCACGTAGGTCCGGCGCCCGCCGGGCAGGTCGACCGAGAACTCCTCGTCGAGCCCGCGGCGCATCAGCGCGCGGGCGAGCGGCGAGTCCATGCTCACGTGGCGTCGAGCGGGATCGATCTCGTCCGGACCGACGATCCGCAGCTCCGTCTCGGCGCCCGATTCGTCCTCGAGCGTCACCCACGCGCCGAAATACACCCGGCTGCGGTCGTCCGGCGGCCTCGAGACGACGACGAGCCCGTCGAGGCGCTTGCGCAGGAAGCGCACGCGCCGGTCGATCTCGCGCAGCTGCTTCTTGCCGTAGATGTACTCGGCGTTCTCGGACCGGTCGCCCTGGGCGGCCGCCTCCTGCACCGCGCGCGTGACCTGCGGCCGCTCGACGCGCCACAGCCGGTCGAGCTCGTCGCGGAGCCGGCGCGCGCCCTCGGGGGTCGCGAATTTCGACCCCGGGGGCTCGGATTTGCGGTAACGCGTCAAGGTTCCGGACTCACCGGCCCCGGGCGGCGGGCGGACCCGCGCGACGTGTGCGCGGCGTCACGGATTGGCCCGCGGCCCGCAGGTAGGTTCCGGGGCCATGAGCTTCAAGTACTACGCGCATTTCCTCGTCGAGGAGCCCGATCCGCGGGGACTGCAGGAGTACCGCGGCGTCGTCGAGCTCGACGGCCGGCCGCCCTCGGGCCGTGAACTGCGCGAGGCGTCCAGGATCATCGCCCACAACATGGGACTCGCCGCGCGCGAGGTCAAAGTCCTGCAGTGGGCGCGCCTGCACTGAGCGGCTGAACAAATCCCCTGGCGGGCTCCTCCCTTCCCTTCGACCGGAGCCTGCTACTCGGCCCCGGGCCCCCGTGGTTCCGGGGCCGCTTTTTATCCGCTGCCGCGTGCTCACCTGACGCCGATGCGCAGGGCCGAGGTCGCGACCCGGACCTCGATCAGGAACGCGAGCAGCGCGCCGACCAGCGCGGCCATTGCGATCACGAACAGCGTCGCGACGTACGCGCCGAGGCTGATCGGCACGAACGTGCTCGAGAAGATCAGCGCCACGACCATCGCGACCAGCAGCGCGGCGATCGTGCAGAGCGTGATCGAGAGGTTGATGTACCGCGCCCGCCGCGAGGCGACCCGCAGCTGCACGCGCGCCTCGTCGGCGTCGCGCGCCGTCTCGGCGTGCAGGCTTTCCTCCACCTTGCGGGCGCGGTCGACGACCCGCGCGAGCCGGTTCGTCAGCACGCCGAGCAGCACGCCGATGCCCGAGAGCAGGAACACCGGCGCGAGCGCGAGCTGGATCGCGTGGGCGATGTCGCCGACCTGCAGCGTCTCCATGCGGCGATTCTAGACGAGCCCGGACGCGGGTTGCGGCCCGCGCGCGGGCGGTCCAGCATTCCGGGCGGCGCACCATGAGTTTCAAGGACCACTTCTCGCGGCAGTCGGCGGCGTACGGCCGCTACCGGCCCGGTTACCCGCCGGAGCTGGTCCGGTGGGTCGCGGCGCAGGCGCCCGGCCGGCGGCTCGCGATCGACTGCGCCACCGGCAACGGCCAGGCGGCCGTCGCGCTGGCCCCGCACTTCGACGTGGTGCTCGCGCTGGACGGGAGCCTCGGCCAGCTCGGACGCGCGCAACCGGCGCGCGGGGTGGCCTACGTGGCCGCGCTCGCCGAGCGGCTGCCGGTCGCCGACCGGTGCGCGGACCTCGTCGTCGCCGCGCAGGCCGCCCACTGGTTCCACTTCGACCGTCACTACGCGGAGTGCCGTCGCGTGCTGGCGCCCGGCGGCGCCTACGTCGCGTGGACCTACGAGAAGTTCCGGATCGACGACCGGCTCGACGCGGTCGTCGACGCGTTCTACCGCGACGTCGTCGGGCCGTACTGGCCGCCCGAGCGGCGCTACGTCGAGGCCGGCTACCGGACGCTCCCGTTCCCCTGGACCGAGCTCGAGGCCCCGTCGTTCACGCTGGTCACGCACTGGGACCTGGCGACGGTGCTGGGGTACCTCGGCACCTGGTCGTCCGTGCAGCGCTACAAGGACGCGCTCGGCAGCGACCCGGTCGCGTCGCTGGCCGGCCCGCTGGCCGAGGCCTGGGGGCCGGAGCCGGTGCGCGAGGTGCGCTGGCCCATCCACCTGCGCGCCGGCCGGGCCTGAGCACGGGTCTGGAGATTTCGCGGCTGCGCCCCATAATGACCGCGGGCCCGCCCCGGGCCCGCGAGGAGGACGAGTCATGCGTGCTCTCAGGGTGTTCGGCATCGTCGCCGCGAGCCTGCTGCTGTCGGCCTGCGGCTACAACACGATCCAGGTCCAGGACGAGCAGGTGAAGTCGGCCTGGTCCGAGGTGATCAACCAGTACCAGCGGCGTGCGGACCTGATCCCGAACCTCGTGAACACCGTGAAGGGCTTCGCCGCCCAGGAGCAGGCCGTGCTGATCGGCGTGACCGAGGCGCGGGCCAAGGCCACGGCCGTCAACGTGAACGCGAACGACGCGCAGTCGCTCGCGCAGTTCCAGGCCGCGCAGGGCGAGCTGTCGAGCGCGCTCTCGCGGCTGATGGTCGTCGTCGAGAAGTACCCGGAACTCAAGTCCGACCAGAACTTCCGCGACCTGCAGGCCCAGCTCGAGGGCACCGAGAACCGGATCACCGTGGCGCGCAACCGCTACATCCAGGCGGTCCAGGACTACAACATCACGGTCCGGAAGTTCCCGGTGAACCTCACCGCGATGGTGTTCGGCTACCAGGTGAAGCCGAACTTCACCGTCGAGAACGAGGCCGCGATCGCGAAGCCACCGACCGTCGAGTTCGCGCCCGCGCCGGCCGCCGCGCCGGCAGCGGCCCCGGCGACCGCTCCGGCGGGTGGCGCGCCGGCACCGGCGACGAACTGAGTCCCCGCGCCGCCCGATGGGCGCGACAGCAGTCGTGGGCGGCCGGCAGCCGCGACGGTGGCGTGCCGCTGGCGTCGTCGCCGGCGTGCTGCTGCTCCTCGCCGGCGCCGCGGCGGGCGCGGATTCCGTCGTCCCGGTCCCTGCGCTCACGTCGCCCGTCGTCGACCTCGCGAACACGCTGACGCCCGACCAGCGCGCGTCGCTCGAGGCGAAGCTCCGCGCGTTCTCGGAGTCGAAGGGCAGCCAGGTCGCCGTGCTCATCGTGCCGAGCACCGGGCCGGAGGACATCGAGCAGTTCTCGATCCGGGTGGTCGACGCGTGGAAGCTCGGCCGCAAGGACGTCGACGACGGCGTGCTGCTGCTCGTGGCGCGCGACGACCGCAAGGTGCGGATCGAGGTGGGCTACGGCCTCGAGGGCGCGCTGCCCGACGCGACGGCGAACCGGATCATCGACGAGTACGTCGTCCCGCGCTTCCGCGGCGGCGACTACTACGGCGGCATCGACGCGGGCGTCGACCGGATCATCGGCGTGGTCGACGGCGAGGCGCTGCCGGCGCCCGACCGCCGCGCGCACTCGCGTCAATCGGACGGCATCTCGAACCTGCTGCCGTTCCTGCTCATCTTCGCGTTCGTCGGCGGCTCGGTGCTGCGCCGGCTGTTCGGCCGTGTCGGCGGCGCGCTCGCCACCGGCGGCCTGGTCGGCGGGGTCGTGTGGCTCATCCTCGGCGTGCTCGCGCTGTCGGTCGTCGCGGGCATCGTCGCGTTCGTGTTCGCGCTGCTCGGCGGCTTCGGCGGAGGACCCGGCGGGCGCTGGACCAGCGGGCGCGGCGGTGGCTTCGGGATGCCGGGCGGTTTCGGGGGTGGCGGATTCGGCGGTGGCGGCTTCGGGGGCGGCGGGTTCAGCGGCGGTGGTGGCGGTTTCGGGGGCGGCGGCGCCTCGGGGGGCTGGTAGTGATGCACTGGAAGCGCGCCCTGACGCACCTGCTCGCGACGCGCGGAGACCTCGCGCGGGCGTTTCCGCCCCGCGTGCTTGCGGCGATCGAGTCGGCGATTGCCGAGACCGAACGCGCGCACTCGGGGGAGATCCGCTTCGCGATCGAGACCTCGCTCGATCCGGTCGAGGCGCTCAAGGGCCGTCGTCCGCGGGAGCGGGCCGTCCAGGTGTTCGCCGAGACCGGGACCTGGGACACCGAGCTGAACAACGGAGTGCTCGTGTACGTGCTGCTGGCCGACCGGGCCGTCGAGATCGTCGCGGACCGGGGTCACAACGACCGGGTGGCCGCGGACGAATGGGCGGCGGCCTGCCGGGCGATGGAGGCGGCGTTCCGCGAGGGGCGGTACGAGGCCGGTGCAGTCGAAGGCATCCGGAGGGTGGGCGCGATCGTTGCGCGGCATTATCCTGCGACCCCCGGAGCGGCGAATCCCGACGAATTGCCGAACCGACCCGTCCTGCTCTGACCCGGCACCGACCCCGCGAGACCCCGACCATGCACGATGTCCTTCCCCGGCCGTCACGAATTGCCGCACTGGCGGCCAGCCTCGCGCTCGCGGGGTGTGCGGTTTTCCGCGCCGAGCAGCCTCCGCCGCCACCGCCGTCGCCCCCGCCACCGCCGCCTGTGGAACAGCCGCTTGCGACCCACGTGTTCGCGTTCGAACCCGGGGTCACGACGGTGCTCGGCGAGGTGCAGGTGACGACGTCCCACAAGGAGGACACGTTCGCCGACATCGCGCGCCGTTTCGACCTCGGTTACGACGAATTGCTCCGTGCGAACCCGGACATCGACCCTTGGCTTCCGGGCGAGGGCACGCAGATCGTCCTGCCCACGCAGTTCGTGATCCCGGACGGCCCGCGCGAGGGCATCCTCGTCAACGTCGCCTCGATGCGCCTGTTCTGGTTCCCGAAGGCGCCGAAGGGACAGCCGCGCGTCGTCGTGACCTACCCGATCGGCATCGGCAAGGTCGGCTGGGCGACGCCGGTCGGCAGCACGAAGGTGGTCTCGAAGCGCGTCGGTCCGGTCTGGACGCCGCCCGAATCGGTGCGGCGCGAGCACGCCAAGGCCGGCGATCCGCTGCCGGCGCGCGTGCCGCCGGGGCCCGACAATCCGCTCGGCGCCTACGCGATGAACCTCGGCTGGCCGAGCTACCTGATCCACGGCACGAACAAGCCGCCGGGCGTCGGCATGCGCGCGAGCCACGGCTGCATCCGGTTGTATCCGGAGGACATCGCGGCCCTGTTCCCGGAGGTCCCGGTCGGTACCCGCGTGACGGTCGTGAACCAGACGCTGCTCACCGGCTGGCAGTCGGGCAACCTCTACGTGCAGGCGTTCCCGGTGCCGGTCGAGGGCGAGGACGACTCGAAGGCGCCGGCGCCGCTCGTGTGGACGGACAAGGTCGCCGCCGCACTCTCGAAGACGGCAGCCGCGCACGGTGCCACCGTGGACGCGACGCTCGCCGAACAGGTGATCACCCAGTCGCGCGGCGTGGCGACCCCCGTCACGCGCGCGGGCCTCACGCCGGAACGCTGGATCGCGGATGCCCGTCGCGTCGACAACGTCCTGCCGCAGGGCTCGAACTGGGACGGGCAGGACACGCCGGCGCCGCCCGAAACCTCGACCGGCCGCTGACCACCGGGCACCACGTACGGGGGCTCAACGGGTGGTGCGTCGCTGCGCCGCCCGACACGAAGGGTTGTGCTAACGTAGGGCAGGCTCGGGCGGAACCAATCGATTGGCGGACTACGGTTCAAGCGGCATCGTAGTGGCGGAGGCGCCGGGCGCCGACCAGGCCATCGCGCGCCTGCCGGGCGCGTCGTGCGCGTTCGTCGGCCGCGCGCTGCGGGGTCCCGTCAACCGGCCGGTGACCGTGCGTGGCTACGCGGAGTACCAGCACGTGTTCGGCGGTCTCTGGCAGCCGAGCCCGATGTCCTACGCGGTCGAGCAGTTCTTCGAGAACGGCGGTACGCAGGCCGTGATCGTCCGCGTCGCGAACGGCGCGCGGCCCGCGACGCTGTCGCTGCCCTGCGGCGCCGGGACGCTCACGCTCGAGGCGCGTTCGCCCGGCACCCGCGAGGCGCTGCGGGCCTCGGTCGACTACGACAACATCGGGCCGGGCGAGGACGACCGATTCAACCTGGTCATCCAGCGCGTGCGTACGCAGGGCTCGGAGCACGTCGAGGACCAGGAGATCTTCCGCCGGCTCTCGGTCGCGGCGGGCACGGCGCGCTTCGTCTCGACGGCGCTGCAGGAATCGTCGCTGGTCCGCGTACGCGGCAGCGTCCCAGGCGTGCGGCCGGACCGCAGCTGTCGCGCCGGCTCGCGCAACGCGGTCGGATACGTGGACTCGAACCCGGACGGCGACGACGGCGAGGCACTCACGGATTACGACCTGATCGGTTCCGCGGTCCGCGGCACCGGGATGTTCGCGCTGCGCGCCTGCGAGGACGCGCACTTCGTCTGCATACCGCCGCCCGCGCGCGACCGTGACCTCGGGCCCGGCGTGCTCGTGGCCGCAGAGGCGCTGTGCCGCGAGTTGAAGTCGCTGCTGGTGGTCGACCCGCCGGCCGCCTGGGAGAACTGCGAGCAGGTCGTGGCGGGGCTCCGCGACCTCGGGTTCCGCTCCGACCACGCGCTGATGTGCTACCCGCGCCTGATCGCCTGGGACCGGCTGCGCGGTCGGCACGAGACCTTCGCGAACTGCGGCGCCGTCGCCGGCGCGCTGACCCGGCTCGACGACCGCCGCTCGCCCTGGAGTGCCGGCCCGGACGAGGAACTGCTGCTGAGGCCAGGCATGCGCCCGTTGCTGCCGCTCGGCGACGCGGATCGCGCTCGTCTCGTCGCGCACGGCGTGAACCCGCTGCAGTCGGTGCGCACGCCCGGCACCGCGCCCGCGCTGCGCACGCTCGCCGGCGACAGCGCCGAGGGCTCGCTGCTCACGCGCCGCCGGCGCGCGCTGCTCGTGCTCGCGAGCATCGAGCGGGGCACGCGATGGTCGGTGTTCCACGCCGCCGATCGCGCGACGTGGCGCCGGCTCGAGCGGCAGGTCCGGGATTTCCTCGCGCCGCTCGCCACCGAGGGACTGTTCGGCGAGCCGGCCGACGGCGACGACTGCTGGGTGATCTGCGACGAGCGGGTGAACTCGGCACAGGACTCGGAGGCGGGGCGCGTGAACCTGCTGGTCGGACTGCGCGGCGCGCGTCCGGGCGAATTCGTCACCTGGATGGTCTCGCATGCGCCCGAGGGCAGCCGGGTGAGGCCGGTGCGCACTCGCCTGCTGCCGCCGGGCCTGCGGATGACGGTGCACGGACTGCCGCCGGAGCCGGTCGAGGCCGCGCCCGCGCCGGCGCGCACCGTCGCGCAGGAACTGTACGGGTATTACCGGGACCGCCGCCCCGACGACGGGCTACCGACCGGCTTCGCGTCGGCCGTAGCCGCCACCGCCGGGCGTCGAGATCTCGACGCTGTCGCCCGCTTCTACCGCGATTTCCGCGGTGGCGGGCAGCGCTTCTGACCGGCCGTCGCGCCGGATCACCCGCGTCGCGCCGGTCGCCCCGGGCTCGCCACCGTCGAGGCCGAACGGAGGCACGCGCCGCCGGTTCGCGAGTATCGCCGCGGTCATCGGCTCCCTGAATTCGACGCGGCGCACCAGGCCGTCGCCGCCGCGCCACTCGCCGGCGCCGCCCGACCCGCGCCGGATCGAGAATTCCCGCAGCAGCACCGGGTAGCGACGCTCGAGCACCTCGGGGTCCGTGAGCCGCGAATTCGTCATGTGCGTCTGCACGCCGCTCGCGCCGTCGAAACCCGGTCCGGCGCCGGCACCGCCGGCGATCGTCTCGTAGTACTGGTGGCGCTCGTTGCCGAACGTGAAGTTGTTCATCGTGCCTTGCGCGGCGGCCTGCAGGCCGAGCGCGCCATAGAGCGCGTCGACGATGCACTGCGAGGTCTCGACGTTGCCGGCCACGACCGCACCCGGCGGGCGCGGATCGAGCATCGAGCCCGGCGGGACGACGATCGTGATCGGTCGCAGGCACCCGGCGTTCATCGGGATCGGCTCGTCGATCAGCGTTCGGAACACGTAGAGCACCGCCGCGACAGTCACCGCGCGCGGCGCGTTGAAGTTGTGCGCGCCCTGCGGCGACGTGCCCGTGAAATCCACGACGGCCGAGCCGCGCGCCGGGTCGACGCGTATCGCGACCTCGATCGCCGGGCCGTCGTCCATCTCGACCCGCCAGCGGCCGTCGCGCAACCGTCGAATCGCGCGACGCATGCAGGCCTCGGCGTTGTCCTGCACGTGGCCCATGTAGGCGAGCAGCGTCGCGGTGCCCACCTCGCGCGCGGCCCGCTCGAGCTCGCGCGCGCCGCGGGCGTTCGCGGCGAGCTGCGCACGCAGGTCCGCGAGGTTCTGCGCGGGGTTGCGCGTCGGCCAGCGGCCGGCGGAGAGCAGCGAGCGGATCAGCGCCTCGTCGAGCCGGCCGTCGCGCAGGATCCGCACGGGCTCAACGAGTGCGCCTTCCTCGCCGATGTCGCGGCTGCGGGGCGGCATCGAGCCCGGCGTGATGCCGCCGACGTCCGCGTGGTGGGCGCGCGAGGCCGTGAAATACAGGATCCGCCGCCCGTCCGGGTCGTACACCGGCGTCACGACCGTGATGTCGGGCAGGTGCGTGCCCCCCGCGTAGGGCGAGTTGACCATGCACGCGTCGCCCGGCTGCAGGTCCGCGCCACAGCGCTCGATCACGGCCGAGACGCTCGCGCCCATCGACCCGAGATGCACGGGCATGTGCGGCGCGTTCGCGACCAGGTTCGCGTCCGCGTCGAAGATCGCGCACGAGTAATCGAGCCGTTCCTTGATGTTCACCGAGCTGGCGGTCTGCCGGAGCACGACACCCATCTGCTCGGCGACGTGCATGTAGAGGCCGTTCATCACCTCGAGTCGCATCGGGTCTGGCGTGCCCGCGTGACCTGCGACGGTGCGTGGCGACGCACGGTCGCGCACGAGGCGCAGTCGACCGTCGTCGCCGGCGCGCGCCGCCCAGCCGGCCTCGATCCAGACGGTCGCACCGTGTTCGGCGATGATGGCCGGTCCGTGCAATTCGACGCCGCCGCCGCACTCGTCGCGACGCACGAGCGGCACCTCGCGCCACACGCCGTCCACCCAAGCGCGCGTCACGGTGCCGCGGGCGCCGACCCCGCCGGTCGCACCGGCCGGCGCAGCAGCGGATGTCGGGAGGGCCGCGGTCTCGACTGCCTCGACCCGGCACTCGGCGACGATGATCGTCGCGCCCGGGTCGCGGTAGCCGTAGAGACGCAGGTGCGCGTCCGCGTACGCGGCGAGCAACGCCCCGCGGTCGCCCCAGGGCACCTCGAGCGCCGAATCCGATCCGGCGTGGCGCAGTGCCACCGTCGGTTCGCAGCGGATCGAGGTCGCCTCGACGCCCTGTCGGGCGAGTTCTTCCCGCGCCGACTGCTCGAGGTCGGCGAGCACGTGCGCGGCCTCGGCGACCCCGCGCTCGTCGCAACGCAGTTCGGTGCCGAGGCGACGCACGCAGCGCCGCTCGGCAAGTCCGATCCCGTGCGCGGACAGCACGCCGGCCAGCGGGTCGAGCACGACCTCGTCCATCCCGAGCGCGGTCGCGACCGCGCAGGCGTGCTGGCCCGCCGCTCCGCCGAACGGCATCAGTGCAAAGCCGGCCGGGTCGTGGCCCTGCCCGAGCGCGAGTTCGCGGATCGCGTTCGCCATGCGGCCGACCGCGACCGTGAGGAACGCCGAGGCCAGCGTCTCGACGTCGTAGGCGCCACCCTCGGCGACGATCGTCGCGACGATGTCCGCGAGCCGTGCGCGCGCGACGGCGGCGTCGAGCGGCTCGTCGCCGGCGGGACCGAACACGCGCGGGAAATGCGCCGGGTCGATGCGCCCGAGCACGACGTTGCAGTCCGTGATCGTGGCCGGGCCGCCGCACCGGTAGCAGGCGGGCCCTGGATCGGCGCCGGCCGAGGCGGGGCCGACCTGCAGGCGCCCGTCCGAGTAGCGCACGATCGATCCGCCACCGGCCGCGATCGTGTGCACGTCCATCATCGGCACGTGCAGGCGCACGCCGTCGATCTCGGTCGCGCTGCGCCGGGGCAGCCGGCCCGCGTACAGGCTGACGTCCGTCGACGTCCCGCCCATGTCGAAGCCGATGAGCCGCCCGCCCCCCCGCTCGCGTGCCACGGCCGCGAGGCCCACGACGCCACCCGCCGGGCCGGACAGCACGCTGTTGATCCCGCGGAAGCCGGCCGCGTCGACGAGGCCGCCGTTGCTCTGCATCATCGCGAGCCGCGCGTCGCCGTGCCCGGTCGCGAGGTCCTGCGTGAAGCCGCGCACGTAGTCGGCCAGCACGGGCGTCAGGTAGGCGTCCGCCACCGCGCTGTCGCCCCGCGCGACGAGTCCGACCACGGGCGCGACTTCGTGCGACGCGGTTACCTCGCGGAAGCCGAGTCCACGTGCGATGCGCACGGCGACCCGCTCGTGCTCCGGGTTTGCGAGTGCGTGCAGGAACGCGACCGCGACGGCCGTGCAGCCCGCGCGGCGGGCCTCCGCGAGCGCGGCCTCGAGCGCGGCCGTGTCGAGCGGTGCGAGCACGCGACCCGAGGCATCGAGCCGCTCGTGCGCCTCGACGACCCGCGCGTGCAGCGGCGGCGGCAGGCGGATCCCGCGGGCGAAGATGTCCGGGCGGTGCTGGTAGCCGATCCGGAGCAGGTCCCGGAACCCGCGCGTCGTGACGAACACGGTCGACGCACCGGTGCGCTCGAGCAGCGCGTTCGTCGCGACCGTCGTGCCGAGACGAACCGACGCGACGCGGGCCCCGGTGCCGCCCTGGCGCGCGAGCACCTCGCCGATCGCCCGCACGGCGGGGTCGCCGCGACGGCCGGGGTCGCGTGACAGCACCTTGTGCACATGCAGGCGACCCGTCGGGTCCCGGGCGACGACATCGGTGAACGTGCCGCCGCGGTCGATCGCGAATTGCCAGCCGTCGCGGTCGTTGGTCCGGTCCATGGCCAACTCTCGCACGACGGTCGGCCCGGGCAAACACTCGCTTGAGTGGACCGGGCCCCGTGACTAGCATCCCTCGCATGGACGACGCGGAACGGGCGATCCTCGAGGTGGTCTCGGCCGTGCCACGCGGTCGCGTGACCACCTACGGCGGTGTCGCGCAGCGTGCCGGCTGGCCCGGACGGGCGCGGCTGGTCGGGCGGGTGCTGTCCCGGCTGCCGTCGGGCAGCCGCGTTCCGTGGCACCGGGTCGTCGCGGCCGGCGGCCGCATCGCGTTTCCCGACGGCTCCGACGCCCGCCGGCGCCAGGTCGAGCGGCTGCGCACCGAAGGGGTCGGATTCCGCGGGGGCCGCGTGGACCTTGCGCGGCACGGATGGGGGAGCCCGCGCGGCACCCTCGACCGCCTGCTGTGGGGCGGCGATGAGAACTGAGTCCGGACGCCGGGCCGCGCCGGGCATATGATTCGCGCCACACGGTCCGAAGGTGTCCTCGCATGGTCGATCGCTACGTAGTCTTCTCGCACGGCAAGGACGGCGAACCCTGGGGCAGCAAGATCTCCGCGATGGCGGAACTTGCGCGCGAGGAGGGCTTCCAGGTCGAGTCGGTGGACTACCGCGGTATCGACGACCCGCGCGACCGGGTGACCCGGCTGCTCTCGTTCTGCAAGGACCTGCGGGGTTCGCTCGTGCTCGTGGGCTCGAGCATGGGCGGCTACGTCTCGGTGGCCGCGTCCTCGCTGCTGCAGGCGCGAGGGATGTTCCTGCTCGCCCCGGCGCTGTACATGCCGGGCTACGAGAAATTCAGCCCGCGGCCGGCCGCTTGCACGACCGCGATCGTCCACGGCTGGCGGGACGACGTGATCCCGGTCGACAACAGCATCCGGTACGCGCGGGAGTACAAGGCGACGCTGCACGTCGTCGACTCGGACCACGGCCTGCTCGACCAGATCCGCGCGATCAACCACTACTTCACCTACTTCCTGTTCGCGGTCGAGGAATTCCTCTGAGGCCGGTGCGTGCGCGGCCGGCCCGCGCCCCGCGCGGGTCCATCGGGTAAGATCGCGCCGTTGGACGGACACGGGGGACGCATGGGAACCAGAGCCCGGACGGCCGCAGTGCTGCTCGCACTCGCCCTGGTCGCCGCCTGCGGCGGGGCGGAGGCGCCGCAGGACGAGGCGGAGGCCCGCGAAAAGGGACGCGACACCGACAAGACCGTCTTCGACGACATGGTCCAGACCGAGGACCGGGCCCGCGGCGTCGAACAGACGACGATGGACGCGAAGGCGGCGACGGACGCGGCGATCGAGGCGCAGACCGGCGGGGACGCGCCGGAGGACCCGGCGAACTGAGCGACGCGTCCGTGCGCGCGCTTTGGCGCGCACGGCGGCGCGCGCAGTGCCCGGACCCCGCGAGACCGACAGCTTGAGCGTCCTCACACCCGCCGAACGACTCATCCTGCCCCTGGTGCGGCGTTTCGTCGCGCTGTGGGTGCGACCGTCCGTGCTGCCCGACGGCATCGGCACGCGGCTGGCCGGGCGCCGCGGCCTCGTCTACGCGCTCGAGAAGCGCAGCGTCGTCGACCTCGCGGTGCTCGAGCACGTCTGCCGCGAGGCCGGCCTCCCGTCGCCGCTCGCGCCGGGACCGTCGTTGTCGGCCTCGGTGCTGTTCCTCGAGCGGCGGGCCGGGTTCCTGCGCATGCGCGTCGACCGACGGATGCCGGACGCACTGCGCGAACTCGCCGCCGCCTCGGCGGCCGACCCGGGCCTCGAGGCGGAACTCGTGCCGGTGAGCCTGTTCTGGGGCCGTGCGCCCGGACGGGAGCGGTCGTGGTTCCGGCTGCTGGTCGCCGAGGGCTGGGACATCGGCGGCCGGTTCCGCAAGGTGCTGTCGCTGCTGCTGAACGGCCGCAACCTGCTGCTGCTCGTCGGCGACCCGCTGCCGCTCGCGGGCGGTCCGCTCGAGACCCGCGGCACGCCGCGCGGTCCGCGGCGGATGTGGCGGCAGCTTCGCGCCCAGTTCCGCGCCCAGCGGACCGCGACGATCGGCCCCGACCTCTCGCACCGCCGCACGATCGTCGCGAACGTGCTGCGCACGCAGCTCGTGCGCGACGCGGTGCGCGACGAGATGAAGGCCAAGGGCCAGACGCGCCGGGCGGCGCTCGAGGTGGCGCGCGGCTACGCGAAGGAGATCGCGGCGAACTACTCGCACCCGTTCGTCGTGTTCATGTCCGGCGTGCTCGGCAAGCTCTGGAACCGGCTCTACGACGGCGTCGAACTCGCGAACCTGTCGAGTCTGGCGGGCGTCGGCGACGGCGCCGAGGTCATCTACGTGCCCTGCCACCGCAGCCACATGGATTACCTGCTCCTCTCGTACGTGGTGTACCACAAGGGTTACGCGGTGCCGCACATCGCGGCCGGCATCAACCTGAACATGCCCGTGATCGGGTCGTTCCTGCGGCGCGGCGGCGCGTTCTTCCTGCGCCGCAGCTTCTCGGGCAACGCGCTCTACACGGCCGTGTTCGTCAAGTACGTCGGCCTGATGATGGCGCGCGGGCACTCGATCGAGTACTTCATCGAGGGTGGCCGCAGCCGCAGCGGGCGGCTGCTGCAGCCGAAGACCGGCATGCTCGCGATGACGGTGCGCAGCTACCTGCGCGAGCCGCGCCGCCCGGTCGTGTTCGTCCCGGTGTACTTCGGCTACGAGCGGCTGGTCGAGGGCCGCACCTACATCGGCGAGCTCTCGGGGCGACCGAAGGAGAAGGAATCGCTGCTGACGCTCCTGAAGACGATCCCGGAACTGCGCCGCCAGTTCGGGAAGGTCTACGTGAGCTTCGGCGAGCCCTTGCCGCTCGACGAGGCGATACGCCGCCACGCGCCCGACTGGCGCGGCGAGCCCTCGGGGTCGGACGACCGGCCGCCCTGGCTCACGCCGCTGGTGCAGGACCTCGCAACGTCGATCATGACGCGGATCAACGCCGCGGCCTGCGTGACGCCGGTGAACCTGCTCGGGCTCGTGCTGCTCGCGACGCCCCGCCACAGCATGGGGGAGGCCGACCTCGCCCGGCTGCTCGAGGTCTACGCGGCGCTGCTGCGAGGGTCCGGTTACTCGGGCCGGGTGTGGGTCACCGACCTCGACGGGGCCGGGATCATCCGCTACGGCGAGACGCTCGGCATCCTGAAGCGCGAGCCGCACGAACTCGGCGACATCCTGCGGATGAGCGACCAGACGGCGATCCTGACCAGCTACTTCAGGAACAACTCACTGCACCTGCTCCTGATGCCGTCGCTGCTCGCCTGCGCGTTCCTGAACAATCCAGCGGTCCGCCGCGCCGACCTGCTGCGCCTCGCGTGGCGCGCCTACCCGTACGTCGCGGACGAGTACTTCCTCCGCTGGCGCGAGGACGAGCTGCCCGGCGTCGTGGACGGGCTGCTCGAGCTCATGCGCGGGCTCGGGCTGCTCGACGCGTCCGAGGACCGCAGCGAGTGGCGGCGGCCGCCCGCGGAGTCGCGCGAGGCCGTGCAGCTCTCGGTGCTCGCGCGAGCGAGCGTCCCGATCATCGAGCGCTACTACCTCGCGGTCTCGCTGCTCCTGAAGGCGGGCAGCGGCACGCTGACGCAGGCCGAGCTCGAGCGCCAGTGCGAGCTGATGGCCCAGCGCATGTCGTTGCTGTACGAGCTTTCGGCCCCCGAGTTCTTCGAGCGTTCGCAGTTCAAGAACTTCATCGACCTGGCGAAGGCGCGCAAGGTGCTCGCGACGGACCCGGACGGAAGGCTCAGCTTCCAGCCGGCGATGATCGAGGCGATCGTGCAGGACGCCCAGCTCGTGCTGCACGAGCAGATCCGGAACTCGATCCTGCAGATCGTCCACCGCTGAGCGGCGGCCCCGCCTTCAGTCGTCGGGACGCACCCGTCCCCGCAGGCGTTTCGCCCTCGAGGCCCTGGCCTTGCCGTCGAGCCGGCGCTCGCGGGACGCGCGGGTCGGCTTCGTGGCGCGCCGCGCCTTCGGCTCGACGAGCGACTCGCGGATCATCGCCACCAGCCGCTCGATCGCGTCGGCGCGATTGCGCTCGAGCGAGCGGTGGCGCTGCGCGTCGATGACGATCAGCCCGGCCTCGGTCATCCGCCGGCCGGCGATCCGCGCCAGGCGTCGTCGCGCGCTGGCGCCGAGCCCCGGCCACGCCGCGCTGTCGAAGCGCAGCTCGACCGCATTAGACACCTTGTTGACGTTCTGGCCGCCGGGGCCGGACGCGCGGACCGCGCGCCACTCGACCAGCGCCTCCGGGATCTCGAGCGTGCCCGACACCGCGATCGCCACGGCTCAATCGTCGGCCGCGGGCCGCAGGTCGCCGACGCGCGGGTTGACCACCTTGAGGCGGACCTCGCGCTGCGCGACCGGAATCGTGACCCCGTGCTCGCGGAACAGGCGCCAGATCGCCCGGTTCACGTCCGAACGCACGTTGTTCACGCCCTCGTGGGGGTCCGGGATCCAGAACCGGAGCTCGAGGTCGATCCCGTGGTCGCCGAAGTGCATCAGCCTCGCGACCGGCGCCGGGTCGCGGATCACCCGCGGGTGGCCCTCGGTCGCCGCGAGGATCAGCCGCATCGCGAGTTCCGGGTCGTCGCGGTAACTTACGCGCACCGGCAGCTTCAGGCGCACGCGCGGGTCGCCGTAGCTCCAGTTGATCACCGGGCTCGTGATCAGGTTCTGGTTCGGGACCAGCGTCGACACGCCGTCGCGGTCCCGCACGACGACGTAGCGCCCGCGCAGCTGCTCGACCCAGCCGAAGCCCTCGGTCGCGGTGCCCGGCATCCCGGTGAAGCTGATCACGTCGCCGGGCTTGATCGACCGGTCCATCAGCAGCACGAAGCCGCTGACGAAGTTCGCCGCGATGCTCTGCAGGCCGAAGCCGAGACCGATGCCGACGGCCCCGGTCAGCACGTTGAGCGTCGTGAGGTCGAGGCCCGCCGCATTGAGCCCGACCAGCACCGACAGGCCGACCAGGAACGCCTGCGTGAACTTGGCGATCCCGATGCGCATGTTCGGTGCCAGCGCCTCGAGGCTCGACAGCCGGCGCTCGAGCCATCGCGCGATCCACAGCGCCACGACGACGAACAGGCCCACCGTGACCAGCAGCTTCGTGACCGACCACACCGAGATGCGCGTCGCGCCGGCCGTGATGCCGATGCCGTCGAGGAACGCGATCAGCTCGTCGCCCCAGCCGAGCAGGTGCAGCGAGAGGAAGACCCAGATCAGGACGCTGATCGAGGTGCCCCAGCCCTGCAGCCGGGCCCGGGCGCCGATCGAGTGCCGGAACGAGTACACGACGAGCCGGATCACGAGGAGCAGCGCCCCGAGCCGTGCCGCGACGCCGACCAGCGCCGCCGGCAGGCCGAACAGGTTCAGCGCTCCGTCGGTGGCGAGCAGCGCGAGCAGTGCGCACGCATAGGGGGCGCCGATCCACGCGCCCTCGCGCAGCCAGGTCGCTGCCGGTGCGGAAGGATCGGCCGGTGGCCGGCGGCCGCGCAGCAGCCGTGCCGCGACCAGCCCGGTGACGACGCACGCGGCCACCAGCGCGAGCTGCGGCAGGTTCTCGGGTTCGAGGAGCCGCGCAGCGAGCCCGGCGGCCGTGGCGAGCGTATCCGGCATCGGTCAGGCGTTGAGGTCCGGGATCAGCTGGCTCTCGAGCCGCGCGATCTGGTCCTTCAGGTGGAGCTTGCGCCGCTTGAGCCGCCGCATCTGCACCTGGTCGACGTACAGGTCGAGCTGCAGCCGGTGGATCACGTCGTCGAGGTCGCGGTGCTCGATCCTGAGTTGCCTCAGGCGCTCGAGGTGCTTGAACGTCTCGGTGTCGACGTTGTCGGGCGCTTCCGCCATAGCCGTGCCCGTGGTTCCTGCGCCGGTCGGGGGCGCTAGCTTAAGCCCGGGCCTGCCCCGGTGGATAGGGCCGTGGCTGGCTCACAGGCCCACGCTGGCCACGGTCTGACCGGAGACCACCACGAACCCCTGCTGGCGGACCTGGCCGTCCCGCGTGTACTCGAACACGTAGGTGCGCTCCAGCTCGAGCGTGCCGCCCGGGCCCCGCACCGGCCGGAGCCGGCGGAACGAGACGGTGCCCTCGAGCAATGCGACACCGATCCGGCCGCAGGTCTCGAGGGCCGCCGCGTTCGCGGCCTCGCGCGCGCCGAGCGAGTCGCGCCAGTACCAGTAGCCCCCGAGCAGGAGACCGAGCAGCGCGAGCGTCGACCAGTCGAGGTCCATGCCCTAGAAGTACGACGGCCAGTGGCGAGAGGCGTCGCCGTAGGCCAGGAAATGCGGGTTCAGCAGCGTGTCCCGGCGGTTGTAGCGCAACGGCGCGCCGTCGAGCGTCGTGAGCGCGCCGCCCGCGACCTCGAGCACCGCCTGCGCCGCCGCGGTGTCCCACTCGGAGGTCGGGCCGAGCCGCGGGTAAAGGTCGGCCGTGCCTTCGGCGACCAGGCAGATCTTGAGCGCGCTGCCCATCGGGCGCAGCTCGTGCGGCCCGAGCCGCTCGAGCACCGCGTCGAGCGAGTCACCGCGGTGCGAGCGGCTTCCGACGACGACCAGCGGGTCGGCGGCGGGTCGCACGTGGATCGGGCGCGCGGACTCTCCATCGTGCCGGCACCACGCGCCGTGGCCGCGTGCCGCCCAGTACGTGAGGCCGAGCGCCGGCGCTGCGACGACGCCGAGCACCGGCTCGCCGTCGCGCACGAGCGCGACGTTCACGGTGAATTCGCCGTTACGGTTGATGAATTCCTTCGTGCCGTCGAGCGGGTCCACGAGCCAGAGCTCGCCCCAGCCACGGCGCACCGCGTAATCGTGCGCCGCGGTCGATTCCTCGGACAGCACCGGGATCGACGGCGTCAGCATCGCGAGCCGCGCCGACAGGATCTCGTGCGCCGCCCGGTCGGCGCGGGTGATCGGCGAGTCGTCGGACTTGTACTCGACGCCGTGGCTCGAGGCATAGACCTCGAGGATCGCGGTCGAGGCTGCGGTGACGGCGTCCTGCACGCCGGCCATCAATGCTGCGGTGTCGGCGGCCATCGTGGGCTCCGCGGGCTCAACGGGCACGTATCATAGCGGGCCGTCGCGCCGCAGGTGCCGAGGACATCCGTGGACCCGTACCCGAACACGACCGTGCCGGACTGGAGCGCCGTCGAGACCGTGTGCCTCGACATGGACGGCACGGTGCTCGACCTGCGCTTCGACAACCTGTTCTGGCTCGAGGCGCTGCCGCGGCGCTGGGGCGAGATGCACGGCCTCGACGCCGACGAGGCGTGGCGGCGGCTCGAGCCGCGGTTCCGCGCGAAGCGGGGCACGCTCGACTGGTACTGCATCGACCACTGGAGCGAGGAACTCGGGGTCGACGTCGCCGCGCTGAAGCTCGAGATGCGCGAGCACATCCGCTACCTGCCCGGCGCCGAGGCGTTCCTCGACCGGCTGCGGGCGACGGGCCGGCGCGTGCTGCTCACGACGAACGCACACCCGATCAGCCTCGGGATCAAGAACGCCCGCACCGGGCTCGATCGGCACTTCGACGAACTCGTGTCGTCGCACGGGCTCGGCGTGCCTAAGGAGTCGACGGAGTTCTGGCGGCGGCTCGAGCGCGCCCACGGCGTGCGTCCGGCAGGCACGCTGTTCGTAGACGACAGCGCGCCGGTGCTCGCGGCCGCGCGCGCGGCCGGCGTCGGGCGTGTCTACCAGGTGCTGAAGCCGGACTCGACGAGACCCGCGCACCGGCCCGAGCCGGGCGTTCCGGGCGTCGAGTCGATCGCCGAACTGCTGCCCTGACGGGCCGGCGGGTTCAGTCCTGCGGCGGACCGCCCGGACCCGCGGACGGGGGCGTGTCGCCGCCCGGTCCGCCACCACCGCCCCGGCCGCGACGGCGCCGACGGCGCTTGCGCGGCGCGTCGCCGTCGCCCCCAGGCGCGCCGTCGCCTGCCGCCGGCGAAATGCCCGCGGGTTGCGACGGGGGCGCTGGCGCGTCGCCCAGCGCAGTGGCGGGCCGGTCCGCGAGACGCGGACGGTCGCGGCCGCCGCCGTCGCGCCGCTCGCGCGGCGGTCCCCGACGGCCGTCGCGGCCGCCGCTCCGGCCGCGGTCGCCGCCGCGTCCGCCGTGCGGGCCGCGCCCGCCCGGCGCGTAACGGCGCCGCTCGCGCGCGGGCACCGTGATCTCGGCAAGCAGGTCCTCGGTCAACGCGGCTCGCGGCAGGCTGCGCCCGATGTAGGCCTCGATGTCCGGCAGCGACTGCACGTAGTCCTCGCAGCCGAGGCTGATCGCGTCGCCCTCGGCGCCGGCCCGCGCCGTGCGGCCGATCCGGTGCACGTAGTCCTCCGGGTCCTGCGGCATGTCGTAGTTGAAGACGTGGCTCACGTCCGGGATGTGCAGCCCGCGCGAGGCGACGTCGGTGCCGATCAGGATCGCGAGTTCTCCGCTGTGGAAGTCCTGGAGCATCCTGAGGCGCTTGCGCTGAGGCACGTCGCCCGAGATCGCCTCGGCGTTGAAGCCGTTCGACCGCAGGAGTCCCTCGAGTTCCTCGGCCCCGCGACGCGTGTTCACGAAGATCATCGTGCGGTGCGGGTCCATCGAGCGCAGCAGCCCCACGAGCAGCCGCGGCTTCTCCTCCATCGACGGGAAGTAGATGCACTGCCGCACCCGGTCGACCGTCATCTTGTCCGGCTCGATCCGCACGAGTTCGGGGTCGTTCATGTGCTCGTAGGCGAGCTCGAGCACGCGCTGCGCGAGCGTCGCCGAGAACAGCAGGTTGAGCCGCTGGTCCGGCGGCGGCAGCCTGCGCATGATGTAGCGGATGTCCGCGATGAAGCCGAGGTCGAACATCCGGTCGGCCTCGTCGAGGATCAGCACCTGCACCGAGCGCAGCTCGACGACGTGCTGCTTGTAGAAGTCGATCAGCCGGCCCGGCGTGCCGATCAGCACGTCCACGCCTTCCTCGAGCTCGCGGCGCTGCTTGTCGTAGTCGACGCCGCCGAAGGCGAGGCCGAGCCTGAGGCCCGTGTACTGGCCGAGGATCTCAGCATCGTGGTGGATCTGGACGGCGAGTTCGCGGGTCGGCGCGATGATGAGCGCGAGCGGCGCGTTCACCTTGCGGGTGGGCGGCACCTCGGCGCGCAGCAGCTTCGAGTACATCGCGACCAGGAACGCGGCCGTCTTGCCGGTGCCCGTCTGGGCCTGGCCCGCGACATCGAATCCGGCCAGCGCCCGGGGCAGGGTCTGCGCCTGGATCGGCGTGCAGCGCTCGAACCCCGCGTCGGCGATGCCGCGCGCCAGCGACTCCGGCAGGTGGAGGTTCGTGAATGAGACGTCGGTCAGGTGTGCGTCGGCCATCGGTTCCTGTGTCGCGGTTACGCGGTCTTGCAAATTCGCCAAAAGCGGGTTCAAATACAACTCAGGCAGCGGCTTCAAGTCCGCTCCCGCCAGCAGCGAAGCCGGCTCGCCGGGCCCCGAGGGGGGCGGCGCACACGTCCGGTGCGGCGGGTACCCAGAATCCCCAGGTGCATCCAGCAATCCCGATAGTTTGCCCTACGCAGATCGCGCCGTCACTCGATGGCGGTGCCCACGCAGGCCGATTCCCTTGAGCGACCCCAACATACCAGCCAAAGAAACACCATCGGAGGTAGTCCCCGGTGAGCCAGCAGATCATCCACGTCACCGACTCGAGCTTCGAGACGGACGTCATCCAGTCCAAGACCCCGGTGCTCCTCGACTTCTGGGCCGAATGGTGCGGCCCGTGCAAGATGATCGCGCCGATCCTGGACGAGATCGCGGCGGAGTACGCGGGCAGGGTGACGGTCGCGAAGATGAACGTGGACGACAACCCCAGGACACCGATGAAGTTCAACGTCCGCGGCATCCCGACGCTCATCCTTTTCAAGAACGGCCAGCTGGAAGGCCAGAAGATCGGCGCCGTCCGCAAGGCGGACGTCGCGGCTTTCCTGGACAGCAAACTGTGAGGGGTTACCTCGGCAACCAGGGTCGCAACCGCCAGGGCAAGCGCAACCGGGGCGGCAACGGCCCGGACGGCAATCGCGGCCCGCGGCAGGAGGAACTCCCGCCGGACGATTTCCTGGACGGCGACGACCTGGACGTGATCAGCCCGGCGGAACTCGAGGCCAGCCGGCGCTCGATGAACCTGTCCGAGCTGAAGCACAAGCCGATCCCCGACCTGCTGAAGATGGCCCAGGCGATGGGCATGGAGAACCTGGCCCGTTCGCGCAAGCAGGACATCATCTTCGCGATCCTGAAGGCCCACGCGAGGAACGGCGAGGACATCTACGGCGACGGCGTGCTCGAGATCCTGCAGGACGGCTTCGGCTTCCTGCGCTCGCCCGAGGGTTCCTACCTCGCGGGCCCGGACGACATCTACATCAGCCCGTCGCAGATCCGCCGCTTCAACCTGCGGACCGGCGACTCGATCTCCGGCCTGATCCGTCCCCCGAAGGACGGCGAGCGCTACTTCGCGCTGCTCAAGGTCGGCCAGATCAACTTCGACTCGCCGGAGAACGCGCGCAGCAAGGTGCTCTTCGAGAACCTGACGCCGCTGCACCCGACGAAGCGCCTGCGCCTCGAGCGCGGCACCGGCAGCACCGAGGACCTCACGGCCCGGATGGTCGACCTCGTTGCGCCGCTGGGCAAGGGCCAGCGCGGCCTGATCGTCTCGCCGCCGAAGGCCGGCAAGACGATGCTGCTGCAGAACCTCGCCAACTCGATCACGGCCAACCACCCCGAGGTGTACCTGATCGTGCTGCTCATCGACGAGCGGCCCGAGGAAGTCACCGAGATGTCGCGCACCGTGCGCGGCGAGGTGGTCTCCTCGACGTTCGACGAGCCCGCGAGCCGCCACGTCCAGGTCGCCGAGATGGTGATCGAGAAGGCGAAGCGCCTGGTCGAGCACAAGAAGGACGTCGTGATCCTGCTCGACTCGATCACCCGCCTCGCACGCGCCTACAACACCGTGGTGCCGAGTTCCGGCAAGGTGCTCACCGGCGGCGTGGACGCGAACGCGCTGCAGCGCCCGAAGCGCTTCTTCGGCGCGGCGCGCAACATCGAGGAAGGCGGCTCGCTCACGATCCTCGCCACCGCGCTGATCGACACCGGCTCGCGCATGGACGACGTGATCTACGAGGAGTTCAAGGGCACCGGCAACAGCGAGATCCACCTCGACCGCCGGATCGCCGAGAAGCGCGTGTTCCCGGCGCTCAACATCAATCGGTCGGGCACGCGTCGCGAGGAGCTCATCACCTCGCAGGACGAGCTCGCGAAGATCTGGATCCTGCGCAAGCTCCTGCACCCGATGGACGAGCTGGCCGCGGCCGAGTTCCTGATCGACAAGATGCGCGACACGAAGACGAACGGCGAGTTCTTCGATTCGATGAAGCGCTGACCCGGCGGCCGGCCCCGCGGCCGGCCCGGCCGCACGACGCGGGGGAGGCGACCCGTGCACCCGAGCCACCTGAGGGGCGTCCTGTCGATGCTCGCGGCCGTCGCCGTGTTCTCGGTGATGGACGCGCTCCTGAAGACGCTGGCGGGCCACTACGGGCCGATGCAGGTCGCGTTCATCCGCGGTGCCACCTCGCTGCCGTTCGTGCTGGCCGTCGTGCTGGTGCGCGGCCGCTTCGACCGGCTGCGCATGGTCAACGTACGGCTGCACCTGCTGCGCGGCGGGATCGCCGTCGTGATGCTGGCCGGGTTCATCTACGCGGTGCGCGGCTCGTCGCTCGCGAACACCTACGCGATCTTCATGTGCGCGCCGCTCGTCGTGGCCGCCCTGTCCGTGCCGATGCTCGGCGAGCGGGTCGCGCCCGCGCAGTGGGTGGCGATCGTCGTCGGCCTCGGCGGCGTGCTGCTGATGCTCAGGCCGACCGGCGGTGACTGGGCGTCGCTCGCGAGTCTCGCGGCGGCGTTCTCGGCGCTCTGCTATTCGTTCGCCGCGATCACGATGCGGATGCTGTCGCGCACCGACACGACCGAGAGCATGGTGTTCTGGTTCGCGGTGCTGCTCACGACGGGCGCCGGCCTGCTCTCGCTCGCCGACTGGCGGCCGCTCCTGTGGGACGACTGGCCGCTCGCGCTCGGCGTCGGTGCCTGCGGTGCGCTCGCGCAGCACCTGATGACCGAAGCGTTCCGGCACGCGCCGGTGTCCGTCGTCACTCCGCTCGAATACACGGCGCTCGTCTGGGGCATGGCGCTCGACCTCGTGGTCTGGAACGTGCTGCCCGGCGCGACGACGCTGGCCGGCGGTGCGGTGGTGGTCGGTGCCGGCCTCTACGTGATACATCGCGAGGCGAGGAAGCGCAGGGCGGGCTGACGGGAGGGTGCGCGATGGCGACCGGACGGAACGGCTACGACTACGACTGGCTGATCGTCGGCTCCGGGTTCGGCGGCAGCGTCTCGGCGCTCAGGCTCGCCGAGAAGGGCTACCGGGTCGGCGTCCTCGAGCAGGGCCGCCGCTACGCGGACCGGGAATACGCGTCGACGACCTGGCAGCTGCGCCGCTGGCTGTGGGCGCCCGCGCTCGGGCTGCGCGGCATCTTCCGGATGACCCCGTTCAAGGACGTTTTCATCGTGAGCGGTACGGCCGTCGGCGGCGGCAGCACCGTGTACGCGAACACGCTCTACCGCGCCGCGCCCGAGTTTTTCGCGAACCCGCAGTGGAGCGGCCTCGGCGACTGGGCCGCGGTGCTCGCGCCGCACTACGACACGGCCGAGCGGATGCTCGGCGTCGTCGAGGTGCCCCGGGACAGCGACAACCAGCGGCTGCTGCGCGAGGTCGGCGCGCAGCTCGGCGTCGAGCACACGTTCCGCCGCACGCCGGTCGGCGTCTTCTTCGGCGAGCCGGGGCGGCGGGTGCCCGACCCGTACTTCGGCGGCGAGGGTCCCGAGCGCACGGGCTGCACGTACTGCGGCGCCTGCATGGTCGGCTGCAGGGAGGGCGCGAAGAACACGCTGCTGAAGAACTACCTCTGGTTCGCCGAGAAGCGCGGCGCGGAGATCCTGCCCGAGCGCGAGGTCGTCGACATCCGGCCGCTCGGCGCCGCCGACGGCAGCGACGGCTACCTCGTCACGACCGAGCACCCGGGTGCGTGGTTCCGCCGCCGGCGCCGCACGTTCCGAGCGCGCGGCATCGTGATGTCGGCCGGTGCGCTCGGCACGAACCGGCTGCTGTCGCAGTGCCGGCTCTCGGGCTCGCTGCCGAACGTCAGCGACCGGCTGGGCCAGCTGGTGCGCACGAACAGCGAGTCGATTCTGGCGGTCACGCTGCCCAAGGGCACCGCGCGTCCCTGGAACGACGTCGCGATCAGTTCGAGCATCCACCCGAGCGCGGACACGCACATCGAGTTCGTCACCTACGGGCGTCACGGTGACGCGATGGCGACGCTGTTCACGCTGCTCACCGGCGACGGCACGCGCTGGACGCGGCCGCTCGCGTGGCTCGGCAACGTGCTGCGCCACCCGCTCACGTTCCTCCGTACGCTGTGGCCGGTGGGCTGGGCGCGACGCACGGTGATCTTCCTGGTGATGCAGTCGCTCGACAACGCGATCTCGTTCCGCGCGAAGCGCGGCTGGCTGGGTGGCGTGTCGCTCACGACCGAGCAGGATCCGGAGAAGCCGAATCCGACGTTCATCGAGGCCGGCAACCGCGCGGCCGCGTGGCTGGCCGCACGCACCGGGGGCTACGGCCAGAGCATGCTGCTCGAGGCCTGGGCCAACGTGCCGACCACGGCCCACATCCTCGGCGGCGCGGTGGTCGGCCGCGACGCCGCGACCGGCGTCGTGGACCGCCACGGCCGGCTGTTCGGCTACCGCAACTTCCTGGTCTGCGACGGCTCGACGGTGCCGGCCAATCCGGGCGTGAACCCGTCGCTCACGATCACGGCGATGTCCGAGCACGTGATGAGCCACGTGCCCCCGAAGCCCGCGGGCTGAGGTCCGTCACCCGCGCGCGATCGCGCGGTGCCCGATGTCGCGGCGGTACTGGATGCCGTCCCAGCAGATCGCCGCGGCCAGGTCGTAGGCCTGGCGCTGCGCCGCGCGGACGTCGTCGCCGAGGCCGACCGCGCACAGCACGCGCCCGCCGTTCGTCACGACCGTGCCGTCCCGGAGCGTCGTTCCGGCGTGGAAGACCTTGCCCGGCAGCGCGGCCGCCGCGTCGAGCCCGTGGATCGGGTCGCCCTTGCGCACCGTGTCCGGGTAGCCGCCCGCGGCGAGCACGACGCCGACCGCGACGCGCGGGTCCCAGTCCACGTCGTGCCCGGCGAGGCGCCCGTCGAGCGCCGCGTCGCACAACACCGTGAGGTCGGAGCGCATCCGCGAGAGGATCGGCTGCGTCTCGGGGTCGCCGAGCCGGCAGTTGAACTCGAGCACGCGTGGTGCGCCCTGAGCGTCGATCATGAGCCCGGCGTACAGGAACCCGACGTAGGGCGTGCCCCCGGCCGCGAGCGCGCGCACGGTGGGCAGCATCACCTCGCGCATCGCGCGCTCGTGCACCGCCGGCGTCACGACCGGCGCCGGCGAGTAGGCGCCCATGCCGCCGGTGTTCGGCCCGAGGTCGCCGTCGTCCCGGCGCTTGTGGTCCTGCGAGGTCGCGAGCGGCAGCACGTGCGTGCCGTCCACCATCGCGATGAAGCTCGCTTCCTCGCCCTCGAGGAATTCCTCGACGACGATCGTGTCGCCGGCGGCACCGAAGCGGCCGGCGAACATGGATTCCGCCGTCTCGACCGCCTCGTCGGCCGTCGCGCAGATCACGACGCCCTTGCCGGCCGCGAGGCCGTCGGCCTTCACGACCAGCGGCGCGCGCTGCGCGCGCACCCAGGCCGGATCGAAGCTCTGGCGCGTGAACGTCGCATAGGCCGCGGTCGGGATCGCGTGCCGGCGCAGGAATTCCTTCATGTAGGCCTTCGAGCCCTCGAGCCGCGCCGCGCCGGCGCTCGGCCCGAAGCAGCGCAGCCCCGCGGCCGCGAACGCGTCGGTCACGCCCTGCACCAGCGGGCCCTCGGGCCCGACGATCGTCAGGTCGACGCGTTCGGCGCGCGCGAAGGCGACCAGCGCCGCGACGTCCTCGGCGGCGATCTCGACGTTGCGCACGCCGGGTTCGCGGGCCGTGCCCGCGTTGCCCGGCGCGACCCAGACCTGCGTGACTCGCGGCGACTGGGCCGCCTTCCAGGCGAGCGCGTGCTCCCGACCGCCGGATCCGATGACGAGGACGCGCATCAGTGGCGGAAGTGGCGCATGCCGGTGAACACCATCGCGATGCCGTGCTCGTCGGCCGCCGCGATCACCTCGGCGTCGCGCTTCGAGCCGCCCGGCTGCACGACGGCGGAGATCCCGTGCTCGACCGCGGCATCGAGGCCGTCGCGGAACGGGAAGAATGCATCGGAGGCCATCACGGAGCCGGACGGGTCCAGCCCCTCGTCGCGGGCCTTCATCGCCGCGATCCGGCTCGACACCACGCGGCTCATCTGGCCGGCGCCGATCCCGACGGTCATGCCGTCCTTCGCGTAGACGATCGCGTTCGACTTCACGTACTTGCAGACGCGCCACGCGAATTCGAGGTCCGCGAGTTCCGCGGCCGTGGGTGCGCGGCGAGTGACGACGCGGAAGTCCGCGGCGGCGACGGCACCGAGGTCCCGGGACTGCACGAGCAGACCGCCGTTGACGCTGCGCAGCTCGAAGCGCGAGTTGCCGGCGCCGAGTCCCCCGGTGACGAGCAGCCGGACGTTCTCCTTCTTCGCGCAGGCGTCGCGTGCTTCGTCGTCGGCGGACGGCGCCACGATCACCTCGACGAACTGCCGCTCCAGGATCATGCGGGTCGTCGCACCGTCGAGCGCTCGATTGAACGCGATGATGCCGCCGAACGCCGAGGTGGGGTCGGTGCGGTAGGCGCGGTCGTAGGCCCTGCCGATGTCCGCCGCCACGGCGACGCCACAGGGGTTTGCGTGCTTGACGATCACGCAGGCGGGCGCGGCGAACGCTCGCACGCACTCGAACGCGGTGTCGGCGTCGGCCAGGTTGTTGAACGAGAGTTCCTTGCCCTGCAGCTGCGAGGCCGTGCCGATCGACGCGCCCTGCGCGTCGGCAGCCGAGTAGAACGCCGCCTGCTGATGCGGGTTCTCCCCGTAGCGGAGGTCCAGCCGCTTGCGGAACTGCAGCGCGAGCAGGTCCGGGAACTCGCCCGCGGACGGGCGCGCCGCCTGCGAGAGGTACGACGCCACCGCGGCGTCGTACTGCGCGGTGTGCGCGTAGGCCTTGGCGGCGAGGCGCAGCCGGGTCTCCGCGGAGACCGCGCCGCCGCCGCGCTCCATCTCGGCGAGCACGGAGCCGTAGTCGAGCGGGTCGACGACGACGGTCACGCGTTCGTGGTTCTTCGCCGACGCCCGCACCATCGCCGGGCCGCCGATGTCGATGTTCTCGATCGCGTCCTCGAACGTGCAGCCGGGCTTCGCGATCGTGGCCGAGAACGGGTACAGGTTCACCGCGACGAGGTCGATCGGCTCGATGCCGTGCTCGGCCATCACCGCGTCGTCCACGCCGCGACGTCCGAGCAGGCCGCCGTGCACCTTCGGGTGCAGCGTCTTCACGCGGCCGTCCATGATCTCCGGGAAGCCCGTGACGGCCGAGACGTCGGTGACGTCGATGCCGTTCTTGCGGAGCAGTGTCGCCGTGCCGCCGGTCGATAGCAGCGTGACTCCCTGGTCGCGGAGCGCACGGGCGAATTCGACGACGCCGTCCTTGCTCGAGACGCTGATGAGCGCGCGGCGGATCGGTCCGTGGGTGGGCGCCATGGCGGGGCTCAGGCCGAGATGCCGTACGTGCGCAGCTTCTTGCGCAGCGTGCCGCGGTTGATGCCGAGCACCTCGGCCGCGCGGCTCTGGTTGCCCTCGGCGTAGTCGAGCACCGCCCTGAAGAGCGGCTCCTCGACCTCGCGCATCACGAGGTCGTACAGCCGTCCGGGTGCGTGCCCGTTCAGGCTCGTGAAATAGCTGTCGAGCGCCTGCTCGGTCATCGATCGCAGCGGGATGCTGCGGCCCGCCGGGGCGGTGGCCGGCCGCGATTCGCGGCGGGGCCTGGTCTTCGTTCGCGACGCCATCATCGTGATCCTCGAAATCCCCCGCGCAGCGTTCAGGCGGCGAGCGCCCCGTGCCGCGCATCGAAATACTCCCGCACTGCGGCGAGTTGTTCCCCGGCGGTCGTCACCTGCATGACGGACTGCCGGAACGCCAGCGCCTGCGGACGCTCGCGGCAATACCAGCCGATGTGCTTGCGCGCGATCCTGACCCCCGCCTCCTCGCCGTAGAAGGCGTACAAATCGCGCAAGTGAGCCGTGATGATATCACGCGTCTCCGCGGCCGCAGGTTCGTCCGGCGGTGCCCGACCGGCGAGCGCGGCGTCGATCTCGCGGAAGATCCACGGTCGTCCCTGGGCACCGCGTCCCACCATCACGCCATCCGCGCCGGTCGCGCGGACCACGGCGAGCGCGTCGGCCGCACTCAGGATGTCGCCGTTCGCGAACACCGGGATCCGGACCGCCGCCCGGATCTCGCCGATCGTCGCGTACTCGGCGCTGCCCTCGAAACGGCAGGCGCGCGTGCGCCCGTGCACGGCCAGCGCCGCGATGCCGGCCGATTCGGCGATCCGGGCGATCGCGACGCCGTTGCGACGCTCGGGGCTCCACCCGGTGCGGATCTTGAGCGTGACCGGCACGCCCGCGGCGCGCACCGTCGCGTCGAGGATCGCCCCGACGAGCGACTCGTCGCGCAGCAGCGCGGACCCGGCGTCCTGGTTGCAGACCTTGCGCGCCGGGCAGCCCATGTTGATGTCGATGATCTGCGCGCCCGCGTCCACGTTGCGTCGAGCGGCGTCGGCGAGGTAGCCGGGGTTGCCGCCCGCGATCTGCACGACGCGCGGCTCGGGCTCGCCCGCGTGGTCGCGCCGCCGGCGCGATTCGGCCGTGTCCCACAGCCGCGGGTCGGACGAGATCATCTCGCTTGCGGCGAGCGACGCGCCCATCCGGCGGCACAGGCGGCGGAACGGCAGGTCCGTGACGCCCGCCATCGGTGCGAGGACGGCGCGGCCGCCCAGCCGGTAAGGGCCGATCGTGATCATGCGGCGACCCTCAGCCCGGTCCCCGGGCGCAGCGCAGGATCGTCTTCGATTCGGGCAGGCAGACGTCGAGCTGGTAGCCGACCGAATCGCGGTCGGGCTCGACGACCTGCAGTTCGATCTCGGCACTCGCGCCGGGCGCGAGCATCCGGGACGCCTCGTCCCCGTTCTTCAGGTACTCCGCCGGCTGGAAGTCGCGCGAGGCGACCGCGCCGCCGTAGCGATCGTCGAACTCGAGCCGCAGGACCGGGTGCGGCTGCGCGTAAGCCGCCTTGTTCGTCAGGTTCGCGTGCACGGTCACCTGACCGCCGGCGTCCGGCAGACCGCCGGCGCCCCACTGGCGCAGCTCGTATGCAGCGACGTCCCAGCCGGGCGACAACGGCAGGCCGAGTCGCTCGTACATCGCGCCGACCAGTGGTCCGAACCGCGTATCGCGGGCCAGGTCCTGGCGGTACTGGTGGACGGCCTGCGCGGCGAGCGCGATCGCGAGCGCGGTGCAGCCGACCGCCCACGCCACCGTGCGACCGCCGCCCGCGCGCGGCTCCGGCGTGGCCTCGGGCGTCGCCACACGTCCGCGCCAACGCAGGTCCGACAGCGTTTCGGAGGACGCGATCCCGGGCGTCGCGCGACGGCTCGCGGGCGCACGCGTCGAGGGCGGCTCGAGCAAGGCCTCGAACGATGGCTCGGTCCGCCGGGGCGGTGTCTCGGGCGCCGGGGCCGGCGGTCGCAGCGGCACGACGACCGCCTCGGGCGGTCGCGCGGCGGCCGTCGGCGCGCCCGACAGCAGGACGTCCTCGACGGGTGTCCGTGGTTCCGGCGCGAGTCCCAGCAGGATCTCTGCATCGATCGGTCGGATCACGGGTGGCGCGGCGTGCGTGGCGGCGGGCGTGTCTTCGTCCACGCCGGACGGTCCGGACGGCACCACGACCGCCGGCACCGGCAGCGCATCGACGGGGGCCGCATCGGCCGGTGCCGCAGCAGGCTCGACGGCGACCGCCGCGAGCGGCGCGGCGGCCGGCGGCTCGTCCGGCAGGTACTCCAGCGGCAGCGGCAGGTCGTCGTCATCCGGCGGATACGCGGAATCCGGGACGTCCGTGATGACCTCGAACTCGTCCGTCGAATCGAGGTCGAGGTCGCCGAGATCGAAGTCGACCGGCAGGTCGGCCGGCGACTCGATGCTGATCTTTTCGCCCTCGAGCGTGATGTCCTCGACGGGCGTCGCTTCGCTGACGACCACGAACGGCGAGTCGGCGGATTCCGCCGGTGCCCCGTCCGGTTCGCCCGTCGGGGCGACGTCGGAGACGTCGGATGCGGACCAGTCGCGCGATTCGAGGAACGCCTGGTCGATGTCGTCGTTCGGGTAGCGAAGTTCCGTCGGCGCCGGGGCGTCCGCGGCGATGACCTCGACGGCCGCGACCGGAGCGGCCTCGTCGCCGCCCGCCGGCGGGGGGACGACGTCCGTGAGCCACGTCAGCGCGTTGAACGCGCTGCCACAACGCCCGCAGCGCACCGTGCCGTTCGCGGCACGCAGCGCCGCCGCGGTGACGCGGAAGCGCGCAAGGCATTCGGGACACTGCGAATACATGAGCCGGCCGTCTTCTCGTTCAGTCCGCGCGCCGCCGCCCGACGATGACGCCCCAGTCATCCCGCGTCGCGGTTTCGCCGATATCAAACCACGGCCGGTAAGCGGCTGTCACGGACTCGACCTGCGACGCGAGCACGCCGCTCAGTGCGAGCTCGCCGCCCGGGCGCAGGCCCGCCGCGAAGGCGGGCGCGAGTTCGACGAGCGGGCCGGCCAGGATGTTGGCCACCAGCGCGTCGGCACCGGCCGGAACGAGGTCGGGCGACTCGGTCACCGTGAGCCGCCCGGCGACGCCGTTGCGGACCGCGTTTTCCCGGGTGGCCAACACCGCCTGCGGGTCGAGGTCCACCGCGTGCACCGAGGCCGCGCCGAGCTTCAGGGCCGCGATCGCGAGTATCCCGCTCCCGCAGCCGTAGTCGACGACGTGTCGCCCGTCGAGCGGCGTCCGGTCCAGCCACTCGAGGCACAGCGCCGTGGTCGGGTGGGTGCCCGTGCCGAACGCGAGTCCCGGATCGAGATCGATTCTCACTGCGCCGGCGTCGCCGGCGGCCTGGCCGTCCGGGCACACCCAGAGGCGCCGGCCGAATCGCATCGGCCGGAAGTCCTTGAGCCATTCGCGCTCCCAGGCGCGGTCCGCGACGATCGCCGTGCGTGGCACCGGTCCGTCCGGGAATGCGGCGACGTAGGCCGCGACGACGTCGTGCAACTCGGCGTCCCCGTCGTAAAGCGCGCGGACGCGGACAGTCGGCCACAGCGGCATCTCGCCCGGGCGCGGTTCGAGCACCGGATCGTCGGCCGCATCCTCGAGCGTCACGGACAGCGCGCCGAGCGAGGACAGCAGGTCCTCGTGGGGCGCCGGATCGGATCGACCGATCTCGACCGTCAGTTCTCGGAAGGGCATGGGTGCGGTGTCCGGTGCGGGCTCGGGTCGCCGGCGTCGCGCTTGCCGCGCCGCCGGCGTGGGGCGCATTCTCCCGCCGATCCGGACGGACGGCCATAGACCGTGGGGCCCTCGGACCCCCGGTTCGACCCGGCCCCCCCGACGGGGGTGGGAACGGTCACCGTGCCACCCGTGAACACTAGCGAGACGGCCCGACTCGGCGGCCGGGGGAAGTCGACATGAGCGATTCGACGGGCGAAGTCGGGCGACCGGCGCAGGTGCGCGTGCTCTGCGTGCTGCTGCTGCTCGCGGGCCTGTTCGCCGCGATGCTCGGATGGTCGGCGAGCGCGTACTACTACACGGCGGGGTGCCTGCTCGTGCTGGCCGTCCTGCTGTGGACCGGCCGGGCCGCTGCGCTCGTCCGGTGGGTGCTGGCGGTGAACGTCCTGGCCGGCACGGTGCTCGTGCTCGTGCTGTGGCTCGGCGACGGGCTCGGGCACGCGAAGCTCGACGTGTCCGGCGTCGCGTTCCTCGTCAACCATTTCCTCGGCGGGCCGTTCGCGTCGCTGCTCGCGCTCGCGATCCTGCCCGGCCTGCGGCGCGACGGCGCACTGGCCGCCTGGTTCGCGGCGCGGGGAGCGTGAGGTGCCCGCCATGTCGCACGTGTTCCCCGCCCGGTACGCGGCCGTTGCCGTGCTCCTGCTGCAGGCCGGCCCGGCCGCGGCCGCGTCGTTCAGGGGCACCGTCACGCTGCCGGACGGCCGCCCGGCCTACGGTGCGATGGTCTCCGTCGCCAACGCCGCGCACACGCAGCGGCAGACCGTCTATACGGCCGCCGACGGCAGCTACGCGATCGTGACGCCGTACGACGGCAGCCTGGCCGTGCGCGCCCGGCTCGCGAACTACGACGACGACGCCGTCACGGTGGAATCCGCCGCGGACGCCGTCAATGCGCTCGACCTCCGGCTCGCGGCCTTCGCCGACGCGCAGGCGGAGTCCGACGCGCTGCCCGCCTCGGCGCACAACGCGAAGCTCGAGTGGAAGCGCGCCGAGGACAAGCAGGACTTCGTGAGCCAGTGCAATTACTGCCACCAGCTCGGCAACATGACGACCCGCGCGCCACGCAGCCACGAGCAGTGGGTCGCGACGATCCGGAAGATGGAGGGTTACCTGGCCATGGTGACCCGCGCGCAGAAGGAGCTCTTCGCGAGCGTGCTCGCGAAGGGCTTCGACGGCACGCCGGTCACCGCGAAGCTCGACTACGGCGCGACCGAGTCGCTGCCGCGGGCCAAGATCGAGGAGTGGACCGTCGGCGATTCGTTCTCGTTCATCCACGACATGGACGTGATCGCCGACGGCCGGATGGTCGGCACCGACGAGGGCCACGACAAGCTCTGGATCCTGGACCCGGCCACCGGCTCGATCGAGACGGCGGACCAGCCGCCGAGCGGGCTGCCGCGCGGCGGCCTGTTCGCCGGGATGCAGCTGCCGATCGGCGTGTTCAACGGCAGCCACGGCCCGCACAGCATGGGCCAGACTTCGGACGGCCGGCTCTGGATCACGAATTCGCTGTCGTCGACGCTGATGTCGTACGACCCGAAGACGAAGCACTGGAAGGTCTACCCGGTGCCCGGCGACGCGCTCTACCCGCACACGGTGCGCGTGGACCGTAACGACGTCGTTTGGTTCACGATCGTCGCCTCGAACCAGGTGGGCCGCTTCGACCCGAAGACGGAACGGATGACCGTGATGCGGCTGCCGCACAACGGCTTCTTCCGCTGGCTCACGGACATGCTGTTCCCGACGCTCCTGCGGATCTCGTCGTGGTTCCCGGACCACTCGTACCTGCTCGACTTCTCGCACCACCGGTTCCTCGGCTACCAGGTGCAGGCGTTCCCGTACGGCATCGACGTGAACCCGAAGGACGGCAGCATCTGGTACTGCAAGCTCTACGCGAACCGGATCGGCCGGATCGACCCGAAGACGATGGCGGTGACCGAGTACGAGACGCCGCTGCCCGGCCCGCGCCGCGGCCGCTTCGACGCGGATGGCGTGTTCTGGGTGCCGGCCTTCGACGCGGGCGCGCTGATGCGCTTCGACCCGGCGAACGGGCAGTGGAAGACCTGGCGGATCCCCGGGGTCGCACCGGGCGAGTACGAGACGCCGTACGCGCTGAACGTGTACCGGCCGACGGGCGAGGTGTGGCTCACGCCGAACAACTCCGACCGCGTCGTGCGCTTCGACCCGAAGACCGAGACGTTCCAGAGTTACCCGAGCCCGACACGGGTGACGGTGCTGCGGGACGTCTCGTTCACGAGGGACGGCAAGGCCTGCTCGTCGCAGTCGAACCTGCCGTCGTGGGCGATCGAGGGCGGCGTACCCGGCTACCTCTGCATCGACCCGCAGGGCGGGGCCCGGGACCGCGCCGCGCTCGCCGCGCGCGCGTCGGCCACGCACTGAGCGCGGCCGCGATGCCGGGCTACTTGAGGCCCAGCCGCCGCTCGAGGTAGTGGATGTCGGTGCCGCCGGCGCGGAAGGCCGCGTGCTGGAAGATTTCCTGGTGCAGCGGCACGTTCGTCTTGATCCCCTCGACGACGATCTCGCCGAGCGCGTTCTTCATGCGCACGATCGCCGTGTCGCGGTCCTCGCCGTAGGCGATCACCTTCGCGATCAGCGAGTCGTAGTGCGGGGGCACCGTGTAACCGGTGTAGACGTGGCTGTCGACCCGGATCCCCGGTCCGCCCGGCGCGTGCCAGAGCTTCACCGGCCCGGGCGACGGCGTGAACTTCTTCGGGTCCTCGGCGTTGATCCGGCACTCGATCGCGTGGCCGCGGATGTGGACGTCGTCCTGGGACCACGGCAGCCGCTCGCCGGCCGCGATGCGCAGCTGCGCCTTCACGAGGTCGATGCCCGTGACCATCTCGGTCACCGGGTGCTCGACCTGGATCCGGGTGTTCATCTCGATGAAGTAGAACTCGTCGTCCTGGTAGAGGAACTCGAGCGTGCCGGCGCTGCGGTAGCCGATGTCGGCGCAGGCCGAGGCGACGCGCTCGCTCATGAACTTGCGCGCCTTCGCCGACAGTCCCGGCGCGGGCGCCTCCTCGATCACCTTCTGGTGGCGGCGCTGCATCGAGCAGTCGCGCTCGCCGAGACAGATCACGTTGCCGTACTGGTCCGCGAGCACCTGGAACTCGATGTGGCGCGGGCGCTCCAGGAACTTCTCCATGTAGACCTGGTCGTTGCCGAACGCCGCGAGGGCCTCGGCGCGCGTGACGCCGACCGAGTGCACCAGCGTCGCCTCGCTGTGCACGACGCGCATCCCGCGCCCGCCGCCGCCGCCCGAGGCCTTGATGATCACCGGGAAGCCGATGTCGCGGGCGATCCGGACCAGTTCCTCCGGATCGTTGCCGAGCGGGCCGTCCGAGCCCGGCACGCAGGGCACGCCGGCCTTCTTCATCGCCTGGATCGCCGACACCTTGTCGCCCATCAGGCGGATCGTCTCGGCGCGCGGCCCGATGAACGTGAACCCGCTCTTCTCGACCCGCTCGGCGAAGTCCGCGTTTTCGGACAGGAACCCGTAGCCCGGGTGGATGCCGACGGAATCGGTCACCTCGGCCGCGCTGATGATCGCCGGCATGTTCAGGTAGCTCTCGCGCGACGGCGCCGGCCCGATGCAGACCGTCTCGTCGGCAAGCAGCACGTGCTTCAGGTTCCGGTCGGCCGTCGAGTGGACGGCGACCGTCTTGATGCCGAGTTCGCGGCAGGCCCGCAGGATGCGGAGCGCGATCTCGCCGCGATTCGCGATGACGACCTTGTCGAGCATCACTCGATCACGAAGAGCGGCTGGCCGAACTCGACCGGGTCCCCGTTCTTCACGAGCACGGAGACCACCCGGCCGGCCTTGTCCGACTCGATCTGGTTCATCATCTTCATCGCCTCGATGATGCAGAGCACGTCACCGGGCTTCACCTCGCTGCCGATCTCGACGAACGCCTTCGCGCCCGGGGCGGGCGCGGAATAGAACGTGCCGACCATCGGTGCGGTCACGGCGTGGTCGGGCGCCGCCGCGGGCTTGGCCGCCGGCGCGGACGGGGGCGGTGCCGCCGCCGCGGCCGGGGCGGCCGGCGGGGGTGGCGCATAGGCCATCGGTGCCTGGAAGATCTGCGCGCCGCCGGTCGGGTGTCGGCTGATGCGGACCGATTCCTCGCCTTCCTTGATCTCGATCTCCGAGACGCCGGATTCCTCGAGCAGTTCGATCAGCTTCTTGACCTTGCGGATGTCCATTCGGGGACCCTTTTTTCGTCGATTGATCGTTTCAGTTCTGCCCGCGCGTACGGGCGGCGAGGTATTCGGACGCCGCGCGCAGGGCGAGTTCGTAGCCGACCGCACCGAGGCCCGTGATCGTGCCCACGGCGATGTCGGCGAAGTAGGAGTGGTGCCGGAACGACTCTCGGGCGTGCACGTTCGACAGGTGCACCTCGATGAACGGGACCTTCACGGCGAGCAGCGCATCGCGGAGCGCCACGCTCGTGTGGGTGAAGCCGGCCGGGTTGAACAGGATGAAGGCGACGTGGCCCGCCGGGGCCTCGTGGATCCGGGCGATCAGTTCGGCTTCGGAGTTGCTCTGGAACGCCGTCAGGTGGTGGCCCGCCTCGGAGGCGAGCTGCGCCATGCGCTCGTGCACCTGGTCCAGCGTGACCTTGCCGTAGATGCCCGGTTCGCGGGCGCCCAGCAGGTTCAGGTTCGGGCCATTGAGCAGGAGTATGTGCGCCATGAATGCCGCATTAAGCCCGGAGAAGGCGGCAAGTTTAGCCCCAATCGGCGCAATATTGGGAATACCCCCTCCGGATCGGGGGGCGGCCGGCGTCAGCCCGTCGCTTCGGGGGACCTGGGCAGCCTGGCGAGGCCGTTCGCGATGTCCTGCCGGGTCTCCTCGAGCGTCCGGCGGCCCGCGTTCACGGCCTCGATGGCCGCGAGGATGACCTCAGCCTGCGGCCGGGTCAACTCGCCGACGTGCGCCGCGACGACCCGGCCCTGGGCGTCCGAGAAGATCGTGAACGGGAAGCCGACGACCTCGACCCCGTAGGCCGCCGCGGCATCGAGCGCCTCCTGCTCGCCGATCAGGACCGGGTAGGCGATCTTCGCCTCGTCCGCATAGGCGAGCACCTTGTCCCGGTAGTCGGCGGCGATCCCGATCACCTGGAAACCGGCCGGGCCATATGCCTGCTGCAGCTCGGCGAGCAACGGAATCTCGCGCCGGCAGGGTGCGCACCAGGTGGCCCAGAAATTCACGATGAGCGACTTGCCCTTCCAGTCCGCAAGCGTGCGCGGCCGGCCGTCCCGGTCGACGAGCGTGAAATCCGGGACCTGCGCCGCGAGCTGCAGCGGCGGCGCGGTGTCGGCGGGCGCCGGCGGGGCGGCGCCGTGGCGGTCCCAGGCGAACCAGGCGGCCGCGCCGGCCAGCGCGGCCGTGACCACGAGCGCGGCGACCGCCGTCGTCTTCACGGGCCGTTGCCCGCGAACGCGGCCCGCACGTGGGCCGAGAACTGGTCGGCCGGCTGGAACCCGACGACCCGCGCATCGTGACGTTCGACGCCGTCCGCGCCGTAGAAAACGATCGTCGGCGGCCCGAGGATGCCGAACCGCGCGAGCAGCGCCTGGTCCGCGTCGTCGTTCGCCGTGACGTCGGCCTGCAGCAGCACCGCATCGGCGAGCGCCGCGCGGACCTGCGGGTCCGGGAACGTCCGGTCTTCCATTTCCTTGCAGGAGACGCACCAGTCCGCATAAAAGTCGAACATCACGGGCCGGCCCGCGGCCCGCGCGGCGGCGAGTTCGCGGTCGAAGTCGTCCACCGTCTTGATGCGCTTGAACGCGAGGCCTTCCTGGGCCTGCGGGGCGCCGCCGACGAGGCCGGTGAGCGGCCGCAGCGGGTCGCTGTGGCCCGAAAGCGCGCCGACGAGCATCGCGACGCCATAGATCAGCGCGAGCACACCGACGCCGCGCCGCACCGCGACCGGACCCCGTCTGGCGTCACGCGAGCCCATCGTGAGCAGGCACCAGCCGGCGACGAACGAGAGGATCGCCCACAGCGCGAGCGTGAGCGGGCCCGGCAGGATCCGGGAGACCATCCAGATCGCGACGCCCAGCATCATCACGCCGAAGGCGGCCTTGATCCCGTCCATCCACGGGCCGGCCTTGGGCAGCAGCTGACCGGCCGACGCGCCGACGGCGAGCAGCGGTGCGCCCATGCCCATCGAGAGCGCGAACAGCGCGAGGCCACCGCGGACGACGTCGCCCGACTGCCCGATCACGACGAGCGCGCCGACGAGCGGCGGTGCGACGCAGGCCGTGACGATCAGCGACGACAGCGCCCCCATCACGGCGGTTCCGGCGAGCGTGCCCTGGCGCTGCCGGTTGCTCAGGTCCGCGACCCGCGACTGGAACGCCGCGGGCACCTGGAAATTGAAGACGCCGAACATGCCGAGCGCGAGCACGACGAACAGGCCCGCGAACACCGTGATCAGCCAGGGCTGCTGGAAGAACGCCTGCGCCTGGCGACCCACCAGCGCGAACGCGGCGCCGGCGACCGCGTAGGTGACCGCCATGCCGAGCACGTAGGCGAGCGAGAGCGCAAAGGCGCGGCCGCGCGACACCGGCCGGTCGCCGCCGGCGCCGACGATGATGCCGGAGAGGATCGGCACCATCGGCAGCACGCAGGGCGTGAGCGACAGCCCGAGCCCGGCCAGGAAGAACCAGAACACGACGGTGGGCAGCCGGCCTTCGCGGATCAGGTCTGCGAAGCGGTCCTGCTCGGAGCGGGGCAGCGGCCTGGCCGACGCGGCCGGCGCGCCCGACCCCGCGGGCGCCGCGGCGGCGGTACCGAATTCGACGTTCACCGTTTTGCGGATCGGCGGGTAGCAGAGGCCCGCTTCCGCGCAGCCCTGGTACACGACCTGCAGCGACACGCTGCGCGTGCCGGCGGCCACGGCGACCGGGACCTCGGCGACCATCTCGTCGAAGAACACCACCTGGTCGCCGAAGTAGTCGTCGTGCTTGGTCTCGCCGCCCGGGATCGCCGGCGTTCCGGGCTGGGCGCCGCCGTCCGGCGCGGTGACCTTGACCTTGTCGCGATAGAGGTAGTAGCCGTCCGCGATCTGCCAGCGCAGCGTCACCTGGTCGGCGCGCTCGCTCGACGCGCTGAGCCGGAACGCCTCGTCGGCGGGCAGCAGGTCGCCTTCCTGCAGCGACTCGCGACCGAGCAGCCGGCGCAGGTCGAAGCCCTTCTTCGGGGCGTCGGCCTGCACCGGGGCCTGCACGTGCACCTTCCACTTCTGCGGCGGATAGCACAGCCCGGCGTCCGCACAGCCCTGCAGGCGCAACTCGACGTCGAACTCGCGCGGGGCGCCTTCGAAGTCCAGCTTCGCCGGGATCGTGACCGGGCCGCGGTAGATGACCTGGTGGCCGAAGTAGTCGTCCTCGTGGTCCTCGCCGGCCGGGAACGCCGGCGCCCCGACCGTGACGCCTTGCGTCAGCGACGCGAACCCGAGGCGGTCCCGGTACAGGTAGTAGCCCGGCGCGATGTCGTAGCGGACGGCGAGGTGTCCTTCCGCGACCGTGATCGTGTAGCGATAGGCCTCGCGGGCCGGAAGGATCTCGTCGTCCGCGCCCGCGAGGGGCGGCGCGAGGAGTGCGAGCAGCAGGCAGGACAGCGTTGCGAGGTGCTTGTTCATGCGACGTATGGCCGAGCGGGTGGCGCGCATCATGCCCGCCCTGCGCGCGGGCCGCGACCGGTACCGGACGAAGGACCGCCGGGCGGGCGACAGGTTCCGCGGCCCGGGCCCGCCGCCCGCAGCGGCAGCCAGGGCGGGGTTGCAGATGCCCCGGAGGCCGCGCTCGGGCCGCCATGGACCTGAAATTCTATTGAAAACAGCATGTTGTGCACTACCTGGCCCGGGACCGGCCGTCGCCGTGTGTCGACCGGCACAGTGCCCTGAATTGTCGCGCCGTGCCGGGCTGGGCCTTGAATTTGGGAAGCCGCCGCCTATTATTAGCAGCCGCCGAGGGTGAGTGCTAACACCCGCCCCGCGAATTCCCACTGGCTGAACGATCTACACGGAGTTTTCAGCAATGGCTGACAAGTTGAAGATTCGCCCGCTGCACGACCGCGTCATCCTCCAGCGGCTCGACGCCGAAACGAAGTCGCCCGGCGGCATCGTGATCCCCGACAGCGCGGCCGAGAAGCCGATCCGCGGCAAGATCGTCGCGGTGGGCAAGGGCAAGATCCTCGAGAACGGCAGCGTCCGCCCGCTCGACGTCAAGGTCGGCGACCACGTGCTGTTCGGCAAGTACAGCGGCACCGAGGTCAAGGTCGACGGCGAGGACTACCTCGTGATGCGCGAGGAAGACGTGATGGCGGTGCTCGAGAAGTAATCGCCCGCCCCACCACACCGAACACAGAGATTTCCGGAGAACACTGCAATGGCAGCGAAAGACGTACGTTTCAGCGATGACGCCCGCGCGCGGATGCTCCGCGGCGTCAACATCCTCGCGAATGCGGTCAAGGTGACCCTCGGTCCCAAGGGCCGCAACGCGGTGCTCGAGAAGAGCTTCGGCGCCCCGACCGTCACGAAGGACGGCGTGTCGGTCGCGAAGGAGATCGAGCTCAAGGACAAGTTCGAGAACATGGGCGCGCAGATGGTGAAGGAAGTCGCTTCCAACACCTCCGACGAGGCCGGTGACGGCACCACGACCGCGACCGTGCTGGCCCAGGCGATCGTGCGCGAGGGCCTGAAGGCCGTCGCCGCCGGCGCCAACCCGATGGACGTGAAGCGCGGCATCGACAAGGCGGTCGAGGCGGCCACCGAGGAGCTCCGTAAGCTCTCGAAGCCGTGCAAGGACGCCAAGGCGATCGCCCAGGTCGGCACGATCTCGGCGAACAGCGACGAGTCGATCGGCAAGACGATCGCCGACGCGATGGAGAAGGTCGGCAAGGAAGGCGTGATCACGGTCGAGGAAGGCACCAGCCTCCAGAACGAGCTCGACGTCGTCGAGGGCATGCAGTTCGACCGCGGCTACCTGTCGCCGTACTTCATCAACACGCCGGCCAACCAGACCGCCGAGCTCGAGAATCCGTACGTGCTGCTGTACGACAAGAAGATCTCGAACGTGCGCGAGATGCTGCCGCTGCTCGAGGGCATCGCGAAGGCCGGTCGCCCGCTGCTCGTCGTGGCCGAGGACGTCGAGGGCGAGGCGCTCGCGACGCTGGTCGTCAACACCATCCGCGGCATCGTCAAGGTCGCGGCCGTGAAGGCCCCGGGCTTCGGCGACCGTCGCAAGGCCATGCTGCAGGACATCGCGATCCTGACGGGCGGCACCGTGATCGCCGAGGAAGTCGGCCTGTCGCTCGAGAAGGCGACGCTTGCCGACCTCGGCCAGGCGAAGAAGATCGTCGTGGAAAAGGAAAACACCACGATCATCGACGGCCACGGCAAGACCTCCGAGATCAAGGCGCGCATCGCCCAGATCAAGCAGCAGATCGAGGAAGCCACCTCCGACTACGACAAGGAGAAGCTCCAGGAGCGCATGGCCAAGCTCTCCGGCGGCGTCGCCGTGATCAAGGTCGGCGCGGCCACCGAGATCGAGATGAAGGAGAAGAAGGCCCGCGTCGAGGACGCGCTGCACGCGACCCGTGCGGCCGTCGAGGAAGGCGTGGTCCCGGGCGGCGGCGTCGCGCTGATCCGTGCGCAGAAGGCGCTCGAGAAGCTCGAAGGCAAGAACGAGGACCAGGCGATCGGCATCAAGCTGCTCTCCCGCGCGATCGAGGAGCCGCTGCGCCAGATCGTCGCGAACGCGGGAGAGGACGCCGCGGTCGTGCTGGCCGACGTGAAGAAGGGCAAGGGCACCTACGGCTACAACGCCGGCACGGGCGAGTACGGCGACATGCTCGACATGGGCATCCTGGACCCGACCAAGGTCACCCGTCTCGCGCTGCAGAACGCCGCGTCGGTGGCGGGCCTGCTGCTCACGACCGAGGTGATGGTCGCCGAAGCTCCGAAGGACGAGGAGCACAAGCACGGTGGCGGCATGCCGGACATGGGCGACATGGGCGGCATGGGCATGTAAGGTTTCGCGACCTTACCGTCCGAACCGAAGGGCCCGGGAGGCGACTCCCGGGCCTTTCTCTTTAGCAGAGGAACCGCCCGCAATTGCGGCCGGCAGGCGCGACTGCGATGCAGGAGCGGTCGCGCGGTACACTGCCCCATCCCCACCCGTCGCGTGGACACATGAAGAGACTGCGCCTGCTCGCCCTGGTGACCTGCCTGGCCGCGACGGCGGCCCCAGGCGACCCTGCACCGTCGTCGTCGTACGTGGCATCGGTGGTCGTCGATCTCGATCGGCAGCTCAACCGGGCCATCGTTGCCCACGACGTCGCGCTGGCGGGTTCGCTGTACGACGACGACTTCCTGCTGACCGTCTCGGGCGGAGGGTACAAGCGCAAGGCCGACATGCTGGCCGACATCCGCAACGTGGGCGTCGTCCTGACCGCGTGCGAGACCACGGACGTGGTCGTCCGCGTGCGTGGCGAGACGGCCGTCCTGACCGGTCTGCTGCACCAGGCCGGAACGGTGAACGGGCGCGAAATCGACGCCTGGCTCCGCGTCACCGACACCTGGGTGGCCGTGGACGGCCGGTGGCGGCTGCTGGCGGGCCACGCGAGCCCTGCGAAGCCGCCGACGCCCGCCGGCGCGTAGGCCGATCGCCCGCCCGGCGCGGTTCGGGACCGAATCCGGGCGCACCCTCACCGTCACGGAAAACCCCGCATGAATCATGCTCTCGATGCACAGGTGGAGTCCGCAACCCGGTCCGGCGACGTGCCGGCCCTGACCCGACTCGGCCTGCAGCTGCTCGGCGGAGAGGACGAGCGATTCGATCCGCTGCGTGGAGCACAGCTGCTCGAGACCGCGGCACGGCTGGGCGGGGCCGATGCGGCGACCCGGATGGCCGTCCTGTGCGGTGCGGGTGTCTGCCGGGCGCAGGACTGGGCTGAGGCGCTCGACTACCTGCAGCTCGCGGCGGAGCGGGGTGCCCCGGGCGCACAGGCGCAACTCGAGCTGCTGTGCGCCGGCCCGGACCGGGAGGCGCCTCCGCACGACGCCGGGGATCGCGGCCCGGATGCCTGGCGCCGGCTCCGCGAGGCCGTGAAGGTCGCGGACTGGCTGAGGCCACCCGAGCGGCAGGTGGTCTCCGAGGCGCCGCGCATCCGGCGCATGGACGGATTCGTTTCCGTCGCCGTCTGTCGCTGGATGATCGAAAAGGCCCGCGGCCAGCTGGCGCGGGCCCGGATCTATTCGACCGACGGCAGCGGGGCCGCGGTCGCGACCTCGCGCACCAACTCCGAGACCGACTTCAACATCGTCCAGTCGGACCTCGTGCTCGTGCTGATGCGCGCCCGGATCGCGGCGGCGACCGGCCTGCCGCCGGCCGTGATGGAGCTGACGAAGGTCCTGCACTATTCCGTCGGCCAGCAATTCGACCTGCATTACGACTACATCGATCCAGCGGTCCCGGGATTCGCCGGCGAGCTTGCGGCCCGGGGGCAGCGCCTCGCGACGTTCCTCGTATACCTGAACGAGGACTACGAGGGCGGGGAGACGCATTTCCCCCGCGTCGGCCTCAGTCACCGGGGCCGAACGGGCAGCGCGCTCTTCTTCGCCAACGTGGACCCGGGCGGCCGGCCGGATCCCTCGACGCTCCACGCCGGCCTTGCGCCGACCCGGGGTGAGAAGTGGCTGCTGTCGCAGTGGATCCGGGACCGCACGCCCGCGGGGCGCTGAATCGAGGCGGCGGGCGGGCCCCGTTGTGCGGCCGATCAACAACCACCGTCGCACGGGGCTGCAGACTGACGCGATGGGCGCCGCCCGGCTGATGTCCGACGTCGTGCAGCTCGGTGCTGCGCACGAACCCGTCGCGCAGCGTGCTCCTGCGCCTGCTGCAGCAGTCGATGGACAACGCCGAGAGTGCCGAGATCGAGGCCACGTCCAGGCACGCACCCGAACTGAGCTGCAGCGCTGGCTGCAGGCGCTGCTGTTCGCGCACGACAGCACCGGCGCCTTCCCGAGTCCGCTGCTTCAGATCGCGGCGCTCAGTTGGGCCACGGAGCTCGGGACGCCGGGACCGCGCACGAGCCCGTGAGGCCGCCCGGCCGGCGCCGAGTTCGTGACGGGAGTTGGCGCGCGCAACGGATCGGTGGAAGATGCGACGGGCGCCGGCCGCAGGGCATGGCGCAACCCGGCCCATTCCCGAGTGGAGGCGACGCGATGATCCACGTGCAGCGCACGCCCGGCAGGATTCACGTTCTGGCCAGTCTCGCGCTGGCGGCCTCGATGCTGGCCGCCGGCTGCGCGTCCGGTCCCCCGCCCGCGACGTCGACGCGCGACCCGCAGGCGGACATCGGCGCGTTCCGGACGTTCGGCTGGGATGCCGTCCAGGGCTCCGAGGCCACGGGCCAGCCGACGACGATCGTCGACAGCGAGATTCGCGCGGCGATCGTCGACAACCTGAAGCACAAGGGCTACGAACTGGCGGCCGCCGGAACGACGCCCGACATGGTGTTGCGCTACCAGACCGGCAAGGCCGAGGTCGCGAAGGGCAGCCCGTTCCGGATCGGCATCGGCGTCGGCAGCTACGGCAGCAGCGGCGGCGTCGGCGTCGGCACCAGCACGTCGGGCACCCGGAACGTGACGGAGGCGATGCTGACGCTCAGCGTCGTCGATCCGGCGCGCAATGCCGAAGTCTGGAACGGCCACGTGTCGCGCGAACTGGGCAGCAACGGCACGCCCAACGCCGCGCTGATCCGCGGGGCGGTCGACGAACTGCTCGCCAGCTTCCCGGCCCGCGGGAGCCGCCCGCAGTAGTGCGCGGGCGCGCACGCGCGCGGAGACCACATGACGTTCGCCTGGCTCTCGCTCGCCGTCGCCTGCACGGTCGCCTATCACCTGGTGCTCAAGCTGACGCCCGAGGGCGCGAACCCGCTCGCGTCGCTGCTCGTGACCTACCTGGCCGTCTCGGCAATCTTCGGCGTGATCCTCGTCGCCTCGCCCGGCGAGTTCGCGTGGCGCAGCGAATTGCGCCAGCTGAACTGGACCGCACCGGCCCTCGCGTTCGCGATCGTGGGGCTCGACCTCGGCTTCCTGCTGCTCTACCGCAGCGGCTACGCGGTCAGCCTCGGGGCGCTGGTCACGCAGTCCGCCGCGGCGCTGATACTGCTTGGCATCGGCGTGGCCGTGTTCAGGGACCGGCTGTCGCCGGCCAACGTGGCCGGTCTCGGCCTCTGCCTGGCCGGCCTCTGGCTCGTCAACCGGCGCTGACCCTCAGGCCGGCATCGGCAGCGGGCCGTCGGGCAGCCGGCGGCGGGCCACGCGACGCGAATCGCCGAGGCGGCGACGACGCAACAGCAGCTTGTCGAACGCAGCCGGGACCGACCGGTACAGGTCCTCGCCCACGTCGCTCGCCACGATCGTGACACCGTCGGCGAAGTGCGCGTGGACCATGCAGCCCTTGTCCGGGCCGCCGCGCAGCCCGTTGATGTCGAACAGCCGCACCGAGATCCGGGTGATCCGGGCGCCGAGCGCGTCGACGAGACGGTCGATCTCGAGCTGAACCGCATCGCGCAGCGGTGCGGTGAGGGCGAACTGCCTGGCCTGGACGTCGATCTTCATCGTGGGTTCCTCCTGTGATGCGGGTCCGATGCTAGGGCGCCCCGACATCAACTAAAATCAGAAAAATCGTTACGCATCATCAGGACGATTCAGATGAAAGAAGCGCCGACGCGGATCAACTACAAGCACCTGCGCTACTTCCAGCAGGTCGCACGGGACGGGTCGATCGCCGCCGCCGCGCGACGGCTCCACGTCGCGCCGCAGACGGTGAGCGCCCAGCTGCTCACGCTGGAGCACAGCCTCGGTCGGCCGCTGTTCGACCGCGTCGGCCGGCGGCTGGTGCTCACGGCGGACGGCGAGGTCGCGCTCGATTACGCGGAGTCGATCTTCAACCTGGGACTCGAACTGCGCAGCGTGCTGGCCGGCCGCACCCGGGCGCGCAACGTCGTGCTGCGGGTCGGCATCACCGACCGCGTGCCGAAGCTGCTCGCGGCGCGAGTGCTCGAGCCGGTGCTGTCGCGGCACCGTGAAACACTCGAGCTGACCTGCGAGGAAGGAAGCGCCGACGAACTGTTCGGCCGCCTCGCGGCGCACCGCCTCGACGCGGTGCTCGCCGACCAGCCGGCGCCCCCGCACCTCGGCCGCGCGATGCGCGGGCGCAAGCTCGCCGAGTCTGGCCTGAGCTTCGTCGCGGCACCGGCGCTCGCGGCCTCCCTGCGCAACCGGTTCCCGGAAAGCCTCGGCGGCGCGCGCCTGATCCACTGGCCGGCCGGCTCGCCGACCGGCAGCGCGATCGATGCATGGCTGGCGGAGCGCGGGGTCACGCCCCGCGTCGTCGCGCGCTGCGACGACAGCGCGCTGATGAAGGTGCTCGCGCAGGGCGGCCACGGCGTCGCCTGCGTGCCGACGACGATCGAGCGCGAGGTCGCGCGGCAGCACGGCCTGAAATGCGTGGGTCGCGTGGCCGAACTGGCCGAGCCGCTCTACCTGGTCGAACCGTTGCACAGGCGGCCGCACCCGCTCGTCGCGGAGCTTGCCGCATTCGAGAAGGACGGGTCGTCGCGGCGATCGCCGGCCGCCGGCCGGGGCTGAGCGTTGCCGCCGGGGCCGGGCGGACCGGTCAGTGCCGTTCCGTACGCGGCGGTGCCACGGCCGCCTGCTCGGCACGGATCCGGCGCACGGTCATCCAGACGAACGCGGCGACGACGGACACCATCAGCGCCATCAGCAGCGCCATCCCGGTGCCGGCGAGCCGGTGCGCCTCGCGCAGGCCGAAGGCGACGCCGACCGGCGTCGACACGAGCAGTATCGGCTTCGCGATGCGCACCGTTCAGCGTTCCCTGCGTTCCCAGCCCGACGGCGGCATCGCCTCGAAGAACATCTGGACCCGGTGCAGCAGATTGTTGCGGTCGGCCCACGCGAGCTGCTCGCGCAGGCGCTCGGTGCGGTCGGCGTCGGTCGGTGCGTGGTCGAGGCCGTAGATGAGCGGTGGCGGCGGGGGCGTGCGCCCGCGCCGCTCGGCTTCCTCCTCGAGCATCTGGTACAGCCGGTCCCAGTAGCGCTGTGACGGGTAGGCCTTGCCGCGCAGGTGATAGTGCGTCAGCAGTTGGTTCGCGCGGCTCGAGGGTTTCCAGGAAGGCATGGGCGTGCGGGCACCGGATCGCCACCGGGTGTCTAGCGTAGCGCGTCCGGCCGCGACCGGCGAACCCGTGGTCAGCGGGCCCGTCGGCGCCAGAGGCCGTCGCCGGCGTAGACGACGAGCGCCGACCAGATCATCGCGAAACCGATCGCGCGGGTGGGCGGGAACGCCTCGCCAAACACGAACACCCCGATCAGGAACTGCAGCGTCGGGCCGATGTACTGCACCAGCCCGACCATCGACAGCGGGATCCGGCGTGCCCCGTAGGCGAACAGCGCGAGCGGCGTCGCCGTGACCACGCCACTCAGGAGCAGCAGTGCGTTCACGAGCGGCGTCGAGTGGCCGAGCGCGCCGCTGCCCTGCGACTCGCACCACAGCAGGTATGCCGCTGCGAGCGGCGCCACCAGCAGCGTCTCGGTCGCGAGCCCGGGCACCGAGTCGACCTGCACGACCTTGCGGATCAGCCCGTACATCCCGAAGCTCGCCGCGAGCGCGAGCGCGATCCACGGCGGACGCCCGAGCGCGACCGCGAGGTACAGCACGCCGGCGCCGGCGATCGCAACCGCGGTCCACTGCACGCGGTTCAGCCGCTCGTGCAGCACGGCGACGCCGAGCACGACGCTCACTAGCGGGTTGATGAAATAGCCGAGGCTCGCGTCGACGACGTGCCCGTTCGTGACGGCCCAGGTGTAGATCAGCCAGTTGATGCTGATGCACACGGCCGACGCCGCGAGCCGCGAGCGGGTGGCCGGGCGGCGGAGCGCCGCGCCGACGGCCGACAGTTCGCGCCGCGCGGCGAGCCAGCCGAACACGACCACGCAGCACCAGACGATCCGGTGCGACATCACCTGCAGCGCCGGCACGCCCGACAGCGGCTTCAGGTAGAGCGGGAACACGCCCCACATCGCGAACGCGGTGACCGCGGCCGCAAGTCCCGAGGATCCCGGCGGACGGGCCGGCGCGGCGTCTGTTCGGGCGGTCGGGTCGGCCATCGGGTGTGAGACCGTCGGGCGGGGCGCGCATTCTCGCAGATCGCAGGGTCCGCTGTGGAAATCCACGAAGGCTGCGAGCGGCGTCCGCCGGCATCCTGCCCCCACGGATCGGGCCCGTCGTCCGGCGGGCGGAGGATCGACAATGGAGCCCAGGCTCGAGCGGGAATTCCTGACCATGCACCGGATGGTCGAGATCCATTGCACGGATCGTCACGGGCCGGGCGAGGGGGTCTGTGCGGAATGCGAGGCGTTCCTCGCCTACGTACATCGCCGGCTCGAGAAATGCCCCTACGGCGACCGCAAGCCGACCTGCGCCCGATGCCCGATCCACTGCTACAAGCCGCGCGAGCGTGAACTTGCGCGGGGGATCATGCGTCACGCGGGGCCGCGCATGGCGTTGCGCCACCCGTGGCTGTCGTTACTGCACGTGGCCGACAAGCTGCGTCGGGTCGAGCACCCGATGGTGGTTCGCCGGCGCGAGCGCGGCTGAGGGCCTCAGGCCGCGACGCCGGGCCTCGGCGCAGGCACGCGGGGACGTACGATCGACTGGTCCCGCAGGAACCCGCCTTCGGGCTTCCATTCGATGGACTCGAGCTTGCGCCGGAGCGCCTCGGCCTCCTCGTCGGCGACCAGGCGCGCACGCGGCGACACCTTGAGGCTTCGATTCGCGATCCAGGTCAGGCTCATGTCGTGCTCCCGTGCGGCCGACGCCGCGGATGCCCGGAACATTGCACGTAGCGTGCCAGCATCGTCGCCGCCGCCGGACGCGAGCAACGGCGCGGTGGATCCATCGTAGGGGGTGCCTGCCGCGTCGCGGTCGGTGCAATCCGGCGACACCGGCCGGCCGTTGCGCGTGGCCGACAATGTCGCCGCCGGTGTGACGCGCGTCACGGTCCGGCCGGCCCGGCGTTGCCCGACCGGACATAAGCACGTCACGCACCGCCGGGCGGCGGTGTCAGCTTTTCCGACTGCGTGTGCGATTCACTCGCCGTGCACGCGTGCGTACTCCCCGAAGGCGGCGCGCTCGGTGCGCAGCCGGTTGATCGGCGCGTCCGGGTCGCGATGCCCGAGCGCCATCCCGGAGAACAGCATCAGCTCGGGCGGGACACCGAGGAGCTCGTCGACGGTCCGGTGCCACACGGACCAGGCTTCCTGTGCGCAGGTGTCGAGGCCGCGGGCACGCGCGAGCAGCATGACGTTCTGCATGTACATCCCGACGTCGGCCCACTGCGGCCGGCCCATCCGCCGGTCCACGTAGAAGAAGAGCCCCACCGGCGCGCCGAAGAACTCGTAGTTGCGCGCGAACTGCCGCAGCCGGCCCGGCTTGTCCTCGCGCGTCACGCCGATCGTCGCGTAGAGGTCCTCGCCGCACTTGTACCGCCGGGAGCGGTAGGGCTCCCAGAGGTCCGCCGGGTAGATGTCGTATTCCGAGCCTTCGCCCCTCGGGTGCGCGAAGAGCTTCGAGCGCACCCGCGCCACGAGGTCGTCGCGCGCGGACCCAGTGACCGCGTGCACGTGCCAGGGCTGCAGGTTGCCGCCGGATGGCGCCCGGTGCGCGGATGCGAGCAGTTCCTCGACCACCGCCCGCGGCACCGGCGTCGGCAGGAAGGCCCGGCAGCTGAACCGGCCCGAGATCGCTTCGTCGACGTTCACGCGTGCGTCCTCCGTGGTGGCCCCGATTGTCTCAGCCGGGCGGGTCCGCGTCATCGGTCCGTCGCCCGCGCCTGCGGGGAACGCGACTCGCCCGCACCGCCGATTTTCGCTAGGCTCGCGACGCGAGGTGAACATGCACGACCTGCGCTCCCTGGTGGCCGAGATCCCCGACTTCCCGAAGCCGGGCATCCTGTTCCGCGACATCGGCCCGCTGCTGCGCGAACGGTTCGCCGAGACCGTCTCGGCCGTCGATGCGCTGTTCAGCGACGCCGAATGGGCGTCGGCCGACGTCGTCGCCGGCGTCGAGTCGCGGGGTTTCATCCTCGCGGCCGCCCTGGCCGGGCGCCGAGGCAAGGGCTTCGTGCCGATCCGCAAGAAGGGCAAGCTCCCGCCGCCGGTCGTCGACGTGTCCTACGACCTCGAGTACGGTTCGGGCGTGCTCGAGATGCAGACGGGCCACGGACGCATGCTGCTCGTGGACGACGTGCTCGCGACCGGGGGCACGCTGCAGGCTTCCGCAACGCTGGCCGGCCGCGCCGGTTACGAAGTCCGGGGCATCGCGGTGCTGATCGACCTCGGGTTCGTCCCGGGCTACGCCTGCGACGGTCTCCCGGCCCGCTCCGTGATCGTCTACGGCTGAACGGCCACCGTCGCGCCGCCCGCGCACCGACGGAGCGACGATGGACCCGATCGACGCGAGCCACCTGCCCGACCCGCTGCGGCCGTCGCTCGAGCGGCGGCTCGACGCGCTCGCAACCCGCGGCGGGTTGCCGCAGGGGCCCGGGGCCGGCGTCATCACCGGAACGCTCGCCCGCGTGTGGGCCTGCAGCGACTTCGTCGCCGACGCCTGCGTCCGCGACGCGGGCCTGCTCGGGTGGCTCGCCGGTGACGGACGCATCGCCGGGCCGGCAACGCCCGAGTGGCTGCGCGACGGTGTCGATCCGGCCGACCCGTGCCCGGACGACGCCGCGTGGATGGACCACCTGCGTCGCTACCGTCGCCGGCACCTCGCCCGGATCGCGTGGCGCGACATCGCCGGGCTGGCTGACGTGCCGACCGTGCTCGCCGAGCTTTCGATGCTCGCCGACGCATGCATTGCGGCCGCGCTGCGCCGGGCCGAGGCCGGGCTCGCCGCTCGCTACGGCGTGCCGAGGGGCGCCGACGGCCGGCCGCTCGAGCTCATGGTGCTCGCGATGGGCAAGCTCGGCGGCGGCGAGCTCAACTTCTCGTCCGACATCGACCTCGTGTTCCTGTTCCCGGAGCACGGCGAAACCGATGGCGCGCGGCCGCTCGAGCACGAGGAGTACTACACGCGCGTGTCGCGCCGAGTCGCGCAGCTGCTCGGGACCGTGACGGCCGAGGGCTTCGTCTACCGGGTCGATCTGCGGCTGCGGCCGTTCGGGGAATCGGGTCCGCAGGTCGTGAGCTTCGACGCGTTCGAGGACTACCTGCAGCAGCACGGGCGCGACTGGGAGCGCTACGCCTACGTGAAGGCGCGCGCGGTCTGTGGCGCGGAGCGCTACGGGGAACTACGGCGCAACGTGCTCCGGCCGTTCGTCTACCGCCGCTACCTCGACTTCCGGGTGTTCGAATCGCTGCGCGAGATGAAGTCGCTGATCGCCCGCGAGGTCGAGCGGCGCGAACTCTCCGGCAACGTGAAGCTCGGCCCCGGTGGCATCCGGGAAATCGAGTTCATCGTGCAGGCCTACCAGCTGATACGCGGCGGCAGCGACCCCCGGCTGCAGACCGCGAGCATCCTCGAAGCGCTCCCGCTGCTCGCGGGCCAGAAGCTGATGCCGGCGGGCGTCGTCGAGGAGTTGCGCGAGTCCTACCTGTTCCTGCGGAGGCTCGAGAACCGGCTGCAGCAGCGCAATGACGAGCAGACGCACGACCTGCCCCAGGACCCGCTCGAGCGGGCCCGGCTCGCGCTCGGGATGGACGCCGCCGGCTGGGACGAACTCGCCGCGACGATCGCCGCACACCGCTCGCGCGTGGGCGCGCACTTCCGGCGCGTGTTGTTCGACGCCGACGCGCCGGCCGACGCGTCGGCGGGTGCCTCAGCCGACCTGCTGCTCGAGGGCGACGACGACTCGGCGCGCAGGGCGGGTCTCGCGGCCCTCGGCCTCGCCGATGCAGCCGAGGTCGCGGCGGGGCTCGGGCGGCTGCGCGAGAGCGCGTACTACCGCCGCCTCGACGATGCCGGCCGGCGGCGCCTGCAGGCACTGCTGCCGCGGCTGCTGCGCGAACTCGCCGCCGCGTCACCGGCCGGCGGGGCCGCCGCGTTCGCGAGGCTGTTGCACGTGCTCGAACGCATCGGCGGGCGCACCGTGTACCTCGCGCTGCTGAACGAGAATCCGATCGCCCGCCGACGCCTCGTCGAGATCTGCGCGCACTCGAAGTTCCTCTCGGACCAGGTTGCGGCGTTCCCGCTGCTGCTCGACGAACTGCTCGACGAGCGGCTGTTCGAGGAGGCGCCGGACCGGGCCGGGTTCGAGCGCGACCTGCGCGCGCGCATGGACGGCGGGGACGCCGCCGATCCCGAGCGGCAGGTCGAACTGCTGCGGCAGTTCCAGCGTGCCGCGGTGTTCCGGGTCGCGGTGCCGGACCTGACCGGCCGGATGCCGGTCATGAAGGTGAGCGACCGGCTCACCGACGTCGCGGAACTGATCGTCGCCGAGGCGCTGGCGCTCTCCTGGCAGCAGATCGCCGCGCGCCACGGCGTGCCGCGCTGCGGGCCGGACGAGGCGCACCTGCGCGACGGCGCGATCGTCGTCGTCGCCTACGGCAAGTTCGGCGGGATCGAGCTCGGATACGGCTCGGACCTCGACCTCGTGTTCCTGCACGACTCCGCGGGCGAGGTGCAGCGCACCTCGGGTCCCGCGGTCGTGGACAACGGCGTGTTCTACCTGCGCCTCGTGCAGCGCCTCGTCCACCTGCTCACGATGCATTCGGCGGCGGGCCGGCTCTACGAGGTGGACACGCGGCTCAGGCCGAGCGGGAAGGGCGGGCTGCTGGTGCAGTCGCTCGAGGGGTTTGAGGCCTACCAGCGCACCGAGGCCTGGACCTGGGAGCACCAGGCGCTGCTCCGCGCGCGCGCGGTCGCGGGCCCGGCGGACCTGCGCGGGCGATTCGAGTCGGCGAGGCTCGGGCTGCTGCGCGGCTGCGTCCGGCGCGACCGGCTGAGGGACGACGTGCGCTCGATGCGGGAGCGGATGCGCGCCGAGCTCGCGGGCGCGGCGCCGGGGCGCTTCGACCTGAAGCGCGACGCAGGCGGCATCACGGACATCGAGTTCCTCGCGCAGTACTGGACGCTGCGCTGGTGCGACCGGCACCCGGAGATCGCGATCTATTCGGACAACATCCGGCAGCTCGAGAGCCTCGCGTCGATCGACCTGGTGCCGCAGGCGACCGTGGACCGGCTGACGGCCGCCTACCGCGCCTACCGGCAGCGCATCCACCACCTGTCGCTCGACGGTGCCGATCCGGTCGTGCCGGCGGACGAATTCGAGGCCGAGCGCGCCGCGGTCGGTGCCGCCTGGCGCTGGGCCATGGAAGACGGGGAGAGCCCGGGCGCGCCGCCCTGAATCGCGGCCGCGGTGGACGCGGCTCCCCTATAATCCGCCCCTGCCGACCCCGGAGCCCGCATGACCGACCTCCTCGTGCCGATCTCGCCCGGCGAACTGATCGACAAGATCACGATCCTCGAGATCAAGTCCGAACGGATGACCGACGCGACAAAGCTCGCGAACGTGCGCACCGAGCTCGGGCTGCTGCTCGACACGTGGCGCGCGTCCCCGCACGCCGCCGCCGACGTCGCCGGCGACTGGCAGGCGCTGCGCCGAGTGAACGAGGCGCTCTGGGACATCGAGGACCGCATCCGGGACCAGGAGCGCGAACGGGCGTTCGACGCGACGTTCATCGAACTCGCCCGCGCCGTGTACGTGACGAACGACGAGCGCGCGGCGATCAAGAAGCGCATCAACACCCGCCTCGGCTCGAGGATCGTCGAGGAGAAGAGTTACGCGGAGTACCGGCCGGGGGCCTGACGCCCGCGCCCGTCCGCACCGGAGGACCCGATGAAGCACACCTACACACGCCGCCTGCTGGTCGCGCTCGCACTGCTGCTGCCGCTGTCGCTGCACGCGGCGTCGCGGGCCGACCTCGACGCCTCGTCGAAGCGGGTGCTCGAGAAGCTGCTCGCCGACGTGCCGGCCGCGGCCGCGCTCAACGCGAAGGCGGTGGGCGTGCTCGTGTTCCCGTCGATCACGAAGGCAGGGTTCATGATCGGCGGCCAGTACGGCGAGGGCGTGCTCTGGCAGAAGGGCAGGCCGGTCGCCTACTACAACACGGCCGGCGCCTCGTACGGCCTGCAGGCCGGCGCGCAGCAGTACGGCTACGCGATGTTCTTCATGAACCGCAAGAGCCTCGATTCGCTGAACGCGACGCAGGGCTTCGAGGTGGGCGTCGGGCCGAGCGTCGTCGTCGTGGACCAGGGGATGGCGAAGTCGATGACCTCGACGACGGTCACCGAGGACGTCTATGCGTTCATCTTCGCGCAGAAGGGCCTGATGGCCGGCATCGGCATCCAGGGCAACAAGATCACGCGCATCAACAAGTGACGCGCGCGCACGCTCAACGCCTGAGCGTGTATTCGGCCGAACAGTAGGGGCACTTGGCCCAGCCGGTCTTCTCGATCGGCAGGTAGACCCGCGGGTGCGAGTTCCACAGCTGCATGCCCGGCATCGGGCACGAGAGCGGCAGGTCGTCCTGCGTCACGTCGTACTGGTTCTGGGCGTTCGGCGGGATGGGCTTGGCGCTGGATTCGGCCGTCACGGCGGGTTCCGGTACTCGGGCGGGTGGGTTCGATTATCGCCCAGCCGGGGTCGCGGCGTCAGCCGCAGGGCGTGCGCGGTGCCCCGGCGGCCATCAATGCATCGAGGCGCTCGACGGCGTCGTCCAGGGTCACGAGGTCCATGACGCCCGGACGCTCGATCTTGGTGGTCCACGGGATCTCGCCCGGTTCGCGACCGAGGAAGTGCCGGGCGGCCTCCGGGTAACGGTCGACGCACCAGGCACGGCTGTAGTACGGGCCGCTGCGGGCCGGGTTCGTCGCCGCATAGAGCCCGACGACGGGCGTGCCGACCGCGGTGGCCATGTGCGCCGGGCCCGAGTCGGGTGACACGAGCACCGTCGCGCGAGCGAGCGTCGCGAGCAGACCGGGCAGCGTGTCCTGCCCGACCAGGTTGTCGCAGGGGTGATGCATCGCAGCGGCGATCCGGGCGCCCGTCTCGCGCTCGAGGTCGGTGGGACCGCCGCAGACGATGACCCGGAGCCGGTGCCGCGCGACCGCGTGGTCGGCGAGCGCCGCATAGCGATCGGGCCCCCAGTTGCGCAGCGCATGACTCGAGCACGGGCTGAGCACCAGCGTCGGTGCGTCGTCCGGGACCGCGCGACGCCCCTCGGCCCGCGCCGCCTCGGGCAGCGGGATGTTCCAGCGCATCGAGCGCCGCCCGAGCCCGATCGCCTCGGCGAACCCGAACAGGCCGTCCAGCACGTGCTCGCGCCCGCGGGCGGCGATGCGTCGGTTCGTGAACAGCCACTGGCCCTCGCGCGCACGCGCGCGGTCGAAGCCGACCTTGACCGGCGCGGGCACCAGCGCCGCCGCGACGCTCGCGCGCAGCGCGAGCTGCATGTGCAGCAGCACGTCGAAGCGGCGGCCGGAGAGCCGTTGCCGGAGGTCGCGGTAGCCGGCGAGTCCCGCCCGCTTGTCGAACACGACGAACTCGACGTCCGGCAGGTGCCCGACCAGCTTGTGCTCGACGCGGCCGAGGATCCACGTGACCGGCGTGCCCGGCCAGGCGTCCTGTATCGTGCGCACGACCGGCAGCGTGTGGCACACGTCGCCGATCGCCGACAGGCGCAGCACGCAGACGCTGGCGGGCGGTGGGCTCTGTTCGGTCGGCGTCATGCGGGGATGGTAGGCAGCGGATGCGAGTTGGTGAACAATCGCGGCCACTCGAGGTGGACATGAACCCGACGAGCGCCAGTCCGGAGCGGGAGCACGTCATTGCGCGCGGCGCGATGCTATACGATGCGTCGCGCATGGACCAGCCGGACGAGCGCTGCTTCGAACCCGCGCACTGGCAGGCGCGCGGGGCGCTCGAGCGCGTCGCGGGCGGCCGCGGGGCAGTCGCGTTCCTCCGCGACGGCGGTCGCCGCTGGGTGCTGCGCCATTACCGGCGCGGCGGGCTGGTCGCCCGGCTCCTCGGCGACCGCTACCTGTACACGGGCGCCGCGTCGACCCGCGCCTACGCCGAGTGGCGATTGCTGCGGCAACTGCGGGCCTGGGGCCTGCCGGTGCCCGCGCCGGTCGCGGCGTGCTACCGCCGGGCGGGGCTTTTCTACCGCGCCGACCTGATCACCGAGGAGCTGCCCACGCGACTCACGCTGGCCGGCGCGCTCGCGTCCGGTCCGCTGCCCGAGGCGGCGTGGCGCGCGGTCGGGCGATGCGTCGCGGCGCTGCACGCGCACGGCGTCGAGCACGCAGACCTCAACGCGAACAACCTGCTCCTGGGCGCCGACGGTCGCGTCTACGTGCTCGATTTCGACCGCGGGCGCGTGCGACCGCGCGGCGACTGGGAACGCGGCGTGCTCGCGCGGCTCGAGCGCTCGCTCGTCAAGGTGACGCGCGGCCTGCCGGCCGGGCGCTTCGGTCCCGGGCAGTGGCGGTGGCTGCTCGAGGGCGCCACCTCCGCGCCGGTCGCCGGCTGAGCCCATGCTGCTGCGCGCGCTCTACGCCCTGCTCACGCACCTCGCGCTGCCATTCGTCGCCGCGCTCGACGGCTGGCGCGCGTTGCGCGACCCGGCGCAGCGCGGCCGGCTGCGCGAGCGGCTCGGCCACCCGGCCGCGGACCTCCCGGTCGGCGCGCTGTGGGTGCACGCGGTGTCCGTCGGTGAAGTGCAGGCTGCCGCGGCGCTGGTGCAGGCGTTGCGCCGTCGCGCCCCCGGACGGCCGGTGTTCGTCACGACGGTGACGGCGACCGGCGCGGCGCGTGCCCGGGCGCTGTTCGGCGACGAGGTCGCGCACGCCTACCTGCCATACGACCTGCCCGGCGCCGTGCGGCGTTTCCTCGACCGCGCCCGGCCGGCCGTTGCGGTGATGATGGAGACCGAGGTCTGGCCGGTGCTCTACCGCGAACTCGCCGCGCGCGGCATCCCGCTCCTGATCGCGAGCGCGCGGCTGTCGGAGCGCTCGATGCGCGGCTATCGGCGCGTCGGTGCGCTGATCCGCGACGCGCTCGAGCACAACGTGACCGTCTGTGCGCAGACCGACGCAGACGCGGCGCGCTTCCGCGCGCTCGGTGCGGCACCGGCGCGCGTGCAGGTGACGGGCAACGTGAAGTTCGACCTGGCGGTGCCGGACGCGGTCGTCGCACGGGGGCGCGAATGGCGCGCGCAGCGCGCGACCGGCCGGCCCGTGTGGGTCGCGGGCAGCACGCACCCGGGCGAGGAGGTCGCGGCGCTCGAGGCGCACGCGCGGGTGCGCACTACGCACGCCGACGCACTGCTCGTGATCGCGCCGAGGCACCCGCAGCGATTCGAGGCCGTCCGCGCACTGCTTTCCGCGCGCGGCACGGGGGCGGCCGTGCGCAGCACCGGCGGCGAGCCGTCGGCCGGCGACCCGGTGTACCTCGTGGACACGCTCGGCGAACTGCAGGCGTTCTACGCCGCGGCCGACGTCGCATTCGTCGGCGGCAGCCTCGTGCCGGTCGGCGGGCACAGCCTGCTCGAACCGGCGTCGCTCGGCGTGCCGGTCGTGTCCGGCCCGCACGTGCACAACGCGCCCGAGGTGGCGGCGATCCTCGGCTCCAACGGGTCGCTCGAGGTGGTGCCGGACGCGGACGGTCTCGCGGCCGCCGTGCAGCGGGCGTTCGACGACCCCGAAGACGCACGCGCCCGCGGCGGGCGCGGGCGCGAGGCGGTGCGGGCGAGTCGCGGCGCGGTCGAACGCGTCGCGACCGCCGTGCTCGATCTGCTCAGCCGGTCGGCTGGGCCGCCTGAGGGAGCTGCAGCTCGGCCGGCGTCGTCAGGAACGAGTTGATCGAGTCGAGGTCGCCCGGTACCAGCACGCCGGCGGCCGACTTCAGGTTCACGACATTGATCAGGTAGTCGTAACGGCTGCGGGCGTAGTCGCGCTCGGCCTCGAACAGCCGGCGGCGCGCGTCGAGCACGTCGACCGTCGTGCGCGTGCCGACCTCGAAGCCCGCCTCGGTGGCCTCGAGCGCGGTCTTGTTCGAGGCAACGGCCTGCTTCAGCGCGACCACGCGGGCCTTTTCGGCCACCACGCCGTAGTAGGCGTCGCTCGTCGAGCGCACCGCGGCGCGCATCGCGCCCTCGAGCTTCTCGCGCGCGGCGCGGTGCAGGTAGACCTGCTCGCGCACCTGCGAGCTCACGACGCCGCCGCTGAACACGGGCAGCGTCATCTGCACGCCGTACACGCTGCGGTCGCCGTTCGAGTCGGCCGGTCCGGTCACGCCGTTGTTCGTCGTCGTCGTCGAGGCGTCGTTCTGGCTGTAGGTGCCGAACAGCTCGACGGTCGGCATGTGTCCGGACTCGGCGATCTGCACGTTGCGCTTCGCGATGTCGACGTCGAAGCGCGCGGAGATCACGTTCAGGTTCTGGGCTTCGGCCTTCGAGACCCAGGTCTGCCGGTCGCCCGGTTCGGGCTGGTTGAGCGGCATGTCGTCGGCCGGCTTCACGAGCGTCGTGTAGTCCTCGCCGGTGATCTCGCGCAGGAACTCGTGCGCAGTCGCGAGCGAGCGCTTCGCGAGGATGACGCCCGCGGTGGCGTTGTCGTGCGCGGCACGCGCTTCCTGGACGTCCGTGATCGCGATCAGGCCCACCTCGAATCGCTTCTCGGCCTGCTCGAGCTGGCGGGTGACCGCCTGCAGCGTGGCCTCGGCGGCCGTGAGCGTGTCCTCGGCCGCGAGCACGTCGAAGTAACGGCTCGCGACGCGGACGAGCAGGTCCTGCTCGGCTGCACGGTAGCGGGCCTCGGCCCGCGCGACCTCGGCGTCGGCGCGCTTCAGCGTCTGCCACTGGCTCCAGTTGAACACGGTCTGCGTGAGTTCGACCTGGTACTGCCAGTAGTCCGAGGTCGTCTCCTGCTTGTTGTTCACGTTCACGACCGCGTCGGGCGTGCCGTCATTGTTCAGGTCGACCGCCTGCGGGAACGTGGACTGGCCGTTCGTGTCCGAACTCGCGTACTGCCCGTTCGCATTGACCTGCGGGAACAGTGCGCCGCGGGCCTGCGGCTTTTTCTCGAGCGCCGCCATCTTGACGGCCGCCGCCTCGAGGATCAGCGGGTCGCTCTGCGCCGCGGCCTTGTAGGCATCCAGCAGGTTTTCGGCGCCGGCGTTGGCGCCGAACAGGGCGATTGCGATGCCGCAGGCCAGGAGCGAGGACTTCTTGTTCATGCACTCACCGTCGAAGGGGCGCGGGGCCCAGGGTCAGTTGGTGTTGTAGTAGACTATATCACTTGGCATGCCGATGGCTACCCCCAGCAACCCCGGGCGGCTCAGAACTCGAACCGGGGCGGCCTGGGGGCATGGAGGAGCGGGGGTATCGAGGTCTCGAAGAGGTCCTCGCGCAGCCACTCCGCATGGCCCTGGCGGGTGATCAGCCGGGCTTCCATCGCGGGACCGGCGCCGACCACCGCGAACAGCCGGCCCCCGACCTTCAATGCGCGTTCGAACCGGACGTCGTACACCGGCAGCGATCCGGTGACCGCGATCACGTCGTAGCGGCCGTCATCGTCGAGCCGCATCGCGTCGGCGGTCTCGACCACGACATTGCCGACGTCGGCCACTTCGAGGTTGGCGCGGGCCGATTCGGCGAGGTCGGGGTGGATCTCGAGCGACCGAACCTGGCGGCCGAGCGCGCCGAGCACGGCCGCGAACCATCCGGAGCCGGTACCGACCTCGAGGATTTCGTCGCCGGGCTGGATCGCGAGCGACTGCAGGATGCGGCCCTCGACGCTCGGCGCGAGCATGCACTCGCCGTGCGCAAGCGGCACGGTCGTGTCGGCCAGCGCGATGTCACGGTACGCGGGCGGCGCGAATTCCTCGCGGCGCACGCGCCCCATCGCACCGAGCACCGCGTCGTCGAGGACGTCCCAGGCGCGGACCTGCTGTTCGATCATCTGTCGGCGGGCGGCGGTCAAGTCGAGCATGGGATTCGGTCCGGACGTGCGTGCGGTTGAGTCGGGCAGGGCGCGAAGGTTAGTGAGTCGCCGGGCCCGCCACAAGCGCGCGCGGCGGGTTGATTATGGTGAATCCGACGGGGGCACGCGACCCGTTCCGCTATGCTTCGGGCGCACCGTTCTAAGACGACGATTTTTCAGGGGAATTCTCGAGCGGCGCGCTTCCCCGGTCCGGAGGACATGGCCAGTCCCGACACTGCCCTGCTGATCGCGGCGCTGGCCGCGTTCGCCGTTGCCGCGACCATCGCCGTCGTGCTGCTGGTGCGGCGCGCGCGCGAGGCGGCGGGGCTGCGCGACCTCGGGGAACGCCTCGAGGCCGTCGCATCGACCGGAGACGTGGCGGAGCGCCTCGCGCCGCACGCGGCCGAGGGCGCCGCGGCCGGCATCGCCGGCAGCGCCGACCTGCTGCTCGAACGCCTCGAGCGCGAGCGAACCATCCGATTCGAGCGCGAGCAGGTCTACCGCCGGCTGGCCGAGGCCATGGACGAGGGCGTTGCCGTCGAGCGCGACGGTGTGCAGCTCGCGAATGCCCGCTTCGCGGAACTCTGCGGTGCGCCCGGGCCCGCGCAGATGATCGGCCGGCCACTCGCGGATTTCGTGCACCCCGACTACGTGGACCTGCTGAACGCGCTGCTGCGGCGCCACCGCGACGGTCTCCCGGCGCCCGCGTGCATCGAGGCCGAGGTGCGTTCTCCGGACGGACCGGCCGGGCGCGTCGAGTTCGCCCTGCAGCGCACGACGTTCGAGGGGCGGCCTGCGTTGCTCGTCACGGCCGTCGAAATCAGCCGTCGTGCCGTCGAGGCGACGCGCAGCCATGCCGGCGCCTGGGAAGCGCTCGACGCGCTCGGCGAAGGTATCGCGACGACCGATGCGACCGGTCAGATCATCTACCTGAACCCGGCCGCCGAGCAGGTGATCGGCCGACCCGCGGCCGACGTGCTCGGCCGGCGCCTGCCCGACGTGCTCGCGCTCGTCGACGAGACGGACCGCAAGGCGCTCGGCGACCCGGTGCGACAGTGCCTGTCGAGCGGCAGCCGCGTGCAGGTCGGCCGGCGCGGCATGGCGGTCTCGCGCGAGGGAACCGCCGAGCGCTCGATCGAGGTGTCGGTGTCGCCGCTCCGAGACCGGGCGGGCGAGATTTCCGGCACCGTGGTCACGCTGCGCGACGTGAGCGACCTCCGGGGCCTCACCCGGCAGATGTCCTACCAGGCGATGCACGACGGGCTCACGGGACTCGTGAACAAGAGCGAGTTCGAGCGCCGGCTGCAGGAGGCGCTCGAGGAGGCCCAGGCGTCGGACCAGCGGCACGTGCTCTGCTACCTGGACCTCGACCGGTTCAAGGCCGTGAACGACGAGTGCGGCCACGTCGCCGGCGATGCGATGCTGCGCGAGGTCGCCGGCATCCTGAAGGAATCGGTGCGCGACTCCGACACGGTGGGTCGCGTGGGCGGCGACGAGTTCGCGATCCTGCTCAAGGGCTGCCCGCTCGAGAAGGCGCGGCAGATCGCCGACGACATCGTCCGCGCGGTCGCCGACTACCGCTTCGTCTGGAAGGACAAGATCTTCAACGTCGGCGTGAGCGCCGGCCTGGTCGAGGTCGCGCGCGACAGCAGCACGCTCGACGACCTCGTGAGCGCGGCCGACTCCGCCTGCTACGTCGCGAAGAAGCAGGGCGGCCACGTCCACGTCTACTCGGCGCGCGATGAGGCCCAGGCCCGGCAGCGCGGCGAGATCCACTGGCTGCAGGCGCTGCAGGCGGCGCTCAAGGAGGGCCGCTTCCGGCTCTATGCGCAGCCGATCATCGCCTCGACCGGCAACGACACCGCCTCCGGGCCCGCGCTCGAGGTACTGCTGCGCCTGCCCGAGGACGCCGGGCAGATGGTGAGCCCGGCGGAATTCATGGCCGCCGCCGAACGCTACCGGCTGATGCCCGAGGTGGATCGCTGGGTCGTGGCGACCGCGCTCGCCGCACTCGGGCGCGGCGCGATCCGGCTGCCCGCCGAGCGGTTGCTCTGCATCAACCTCTCGGGCCAGACGCTCGCCGACCCGGCATTCCTCGAATACGTCGTCGAGTGCATCGACCGGACCGGCGTCGCGCCGGAGCGGGTGTGCTTCGAAGTCACCGAGCAGTCGGTCGTGATGAACGTCGAGCACGCGCAGCGCTTCATCCGCGTGCTGCAGGGATTCGGTTGCAAGTTCGCGCTGGACGACTTCGGCAGCAACCTCGGCTCGTTCGCGAAACTCAAGGACCTGAGGATCGACTACCTGAAGATCGACGGCGCGTTCATCCGGAACCTCGCCTCGGACAGCGTGAACCAGGCGATGGTGGCGGCGATGATCAAGCTCGCGCGGTCGCTCGATTTCCAGGTCGTCGCCGAGCACGTCGAGGACATGAGCGCACTCGACTCGGCGCGCCGGATCGGCGTCGACTTCCTGCAGGGCTACCAGGTCGGGCGACCGGCGCCACTGTCGATCGCCCCCGCCTGAACGGCGCGTCCCCGTCCCGGAACGCTCAGAGCACTCGGATCGCGAGCGACACGTCGAGGTTGCCGCGCGTCGCGTTCGAGTACGGGCAGACCTGGTGGGCGGCGGAAATCAGCCGGTCGGCGTCGGGCTGCGAAAGCCCGCCGACGCTCGCCTCGAGTCCCGCAACCAGCCCGAAGCCGCCGCCCTCGCGCGGCCCGATCCCGACGTTGCAGCGGATCTCGAGCGACGTGGGCCGCAGCCCGAGCTGGCGTGCGACGAATTCGGCCGCACTGCAGAAGCAGGCCGCGTAGCCCGCGGCGAACAGGTCCTCGGGCGTCGTCGCGCCCGGGCGGCCGGGGCCCCCCATCGACTTCGGGATGGACAGGTCCACGTCGACGATGCCGTCGGCCGAGCGTGTGTGCCCGTTGCGTCCGCCGGTGGCCACCGCGTGGGTGTCGTACAGAACCTTGACGGTCATGCTGCGCCTCCCGCCGGCGACGGCCGGCGGCCGCTACTGTAGCGCGCGGGGCGCACGGTGCGTGAGTCGCCGGCGCAGGTCGGCTATCGTGCGGGGCGTGATCACGCTCGACTCGATCCACTGCTACCCGGTCAAGGGCTGCCGCGGCCTCGCGATGCCGGCGGCGCGCCTGACGGCGGCCGGCGTCGAGCACGACCGCGAATGGATGGTGGTCGATCCGGCCGGCCGCGCGATCACGCAGCGCGACGCCCCCGGGCTCGCGAGGATCGACGCAGTCATCGAGGACGGCGCGCTCTCGCTGTCGGCCGAGGGCGACGGCGTGGTCCGGGTCCCGCTCGACGTGCGGGGCGAGCGGGGCCGGGTCCGCGTGTGGAACGACGACTGCGGCTCGATCGACCAGGGCGACGAAGCCGCGCGCTGGCTTTCGAGGCGGCTGGGCCGCGACGTGCGGCTGGTGCGCTTCGACCCGGACGTGCCACGCCCGAGCGACCCGGCGTGGGCCGGGGCCGTGGACGCGCCAAACCGCTATTCGGACGGCTATCCGCTGCTCGTCGTGTCGCTCGCGTCGCTCACCGACCTGAATTCGCGGCTCGAGGTGCCGCTGCCGATGGAGCGGTTCAGGCCCAACCTCGTGCTCGACGGGCTCGGGCCGTTCGGCGAGGACTCGCTCGGCGACTTCGGCGCCGACGGCCTGCGCCTCCGGGTCGTGAAGCCCTGCGCGCGCTGCATCGTGACGACGACCGACCAGCGCACCGGCGAGCGCCACGGCGAGGAGCCCGTGCGCACGCTGCGCACCTACCGGTGGGACCCGACGCTGCGCGGCGTGATGTTCGGGCAGAACGCCGTCGTCGTCGAGGGCGCGGGCGCGACGCTCAGGGTCGGCCAGTCGTTCGGGCGACTGGGCTGACGGCCGCTCACTGCAGGAATCGGCGCGTCGATTCCGCCAGGTCGCGCAGCGCGCCCGCCGAGCGGGCGATTTCCGCATCCGGATCGGCGACCGGTTTCCAGTCGTAGTCGTAGACGTCCGGGAACCCGCGATAGGCATTGAGCGGCAGCACGATCACCGCGTCCGGGGTCCACGCCGCGACCACCTCCCAGCCCGAGACGACCCGGTTGCGGTGCGGGTCGGGCGACAGCATGTTCTCGCCGACGGTCCACTGGCTGCGCTGAGCGGGGTCCGCACCGAGCAGTTCGAGCAGCGTCGGCGCGACGTCCACGTGGCTCGTGGGCGCCGACTCGGTGCCGGGCGGCACGCCCGGGCCACGCATCACCATCGGCACCTGCACCTGCACGTGCGTGAAGTTGCCCGTGTGGCCCCAGAATCCGTGCTCGAAGAACTCCTCGCCGTGGTCGCCGGTGATCACGACGACCGTGTTCTCGAGTGCGCCGGTGCCGGCGAGCACGTCCAGCATCGCGCCGATCGTGTGGTCCACGTCGTAGACGGCGTTCCGGTAGCGGTTGAACAGCAGGGGCCCGAGGCTGCTCGCGGTCTTCGCGGACAGCACGGCCCGCTCGACGCCGTCGGCATAGGGCTTGAACGGCGCGCGATCGGCGACGACGCGGTAGTGGAAGTGCGGCGCGTCGAGGAACGCGAACGCGTAGAACGGCCGGTCCTTCGATCGCGTGTCCACCCAGCGCGTGTACCGGCGCAGCAGCTCCGCGTCGCGGCTCTCGCCCGGCGCGGGCTGCAGGTCGTCCTCGACGGCGTCCGGCACGTGGACCCAGGCCGTCGAGCGCAGTTCCGGGAAGGTCATCGGCGAGGTGCCGAACACCTTGATCTCGTAGCCGAGGTCCCGGAGCGTGTCGACGATGACCGGCGACGCGCGCTCCGCGTACACCGGTGCGAAGTAGGAGCCGTGCAGCCCGTAGATCAGCGTGAACGTGCCGTAGCGCGACGCGCTGCCGCCGCTCGCGTGGTCGAGGAAGCGCCGCCCGCCCCCGGCGAACTTCCAGGTGTTCGGCATCACCTCGGGCGAGAGCATGTCCGCGCGCAGCGATTCGACGGCGATCACGAGCAGGTTGGGGCGCGGGCCGTCCGGGCGCACCCGCGGGCGCTCGATCGGGTAACGCAGCAGCAGCCTGTCCGTGAGCCCGGCCTCGGGCGCCTTGGGCACGGCCTGCCCGAACCACTTGCGTGCGGCGCGGCGCACGGTCACTCGGGTGTAGAGCGGCACGAGCTGCGCGACCGTCGTCACTTCGCGCTGGTGCCGGAGGTCCGCGACCGCGTAGAGACCCTTGTCGACGAGCAGCGGCAGCAGCACGACCACGAGGCTCGCGAGCGCCGGACGCTGCGGAAACCTGCGGCTGCCGGGCGGCCGCGCAGAGCGCCAGCGCTGGAACGCGTACATCCCGAGCGCCGCGCCGCCGACGATCGCGCCGGCCGCCGCCCAGAACCCGGTGCCCAGGTCGACGGAGTCCGAGAAGCCCTCGGTCGTGAGGACCGTCCACACCCAGCCGTTGAAGTGGTAGCGGAACAGGTCGTACGTGCGGCCGTCGATGTAGAGCACGACCTGCCAGCCGGTGTACGCGATCGCGGCGAACGCCGCGAGCCAGCGGCCGCGCAAGCCGATCCGCGAGGCGAGCCATGGCACGAGGCCGACGATCGCGGACGACCAGGCGAGCGTCGCGAACAGCGCGACCTCGAGGAACACCCTCGCCCCGAACCCGATCCCCTCGGGCGCATGCACCCGGTAGGCCTGGGCCTGCAGGAGCCCGAGCCCGATGTTCAGCAGCCAGAGGTCGAAGAGTGCGCGCCTCTCGTGGCGCGCGACCGCAGCGTCGTTCAGCACGTTGCGAAGCATACGATTGACCGCCGCCGGGCGACAGGTGCCGGTGGCGCCGGCCGTCAGCCGGGCCGCCGCAGGTCGGCGGCGAGCGTGCCGTGCGCGACGGCCGCCTCGTCGTGTTCAGGGTCCCGCCACGGCTCCGCGATCGCGTCGCCGTGCCACGCGCGCATCGACGGCAGGTCGAGCAGGCGCGACGCGTAGAGCATCGCGGCCTCGCCGAGCACGAGGCCGTAGGTCCGCACCCGGAACGCCACCGGAGCGTAGAACGCGTCGACGGCCGTGAACGCCGCGCCGGCGAGGAACGGGCCGCCGTGCCTCGCGAGACCCTCGGCCCACAGTTCCGACACGCGCGCGACGTCACGTGCGACGTCGTCGGGCAGCGGATCCAGGCGCACGCGCAGGGCGCAGTTCATCGTGCAGTGCTGGCGCAGCGCCGAGAAGCCCGCGTGCATTTCCGCGGCCGCACAGCGCGCCCAGGCACGCGCGGACGGGTCGGCCGGCCACACGCCGGGGTGGCGCTCCGCGAGGTACTCGACGATGGCGAGCGAGTCCCACACGACGGTGTCCCCGTCGACGAGGCAGGGGACCTTGCCGTTCGGCGAAAATGCCCGGAACCGCGCCCAGTTCGAACCGGGCCCGAACGGCACCAGCTTTTCCTCGAACGGGATCCCGAGCTCCCGCAGCAGTAGCCACGGGCGCAGTGACCAGGAGGAGTAGTTCTTGTTCGCGATGTGCAGTTCGTACATGGCGGTGCTCAGTAGTGCGGCGGGATCTCGACGGCGTTCGGGTCGGCGCTCCGGCCCTCGAGCTCCTCGACCAGGTCGGTCAGGCGCCGGTTCAGCTCGAGCAGCGCCTCGATCTCGCGCTGCTGGCGGTACACGACGTCGGAGAGCTCCTGCAGCGAGCGCTCGAGGTGTGCCAGCTTGAATTCGATCGACTCGATCCGGTCGCGTTCCGCCACGGCGTCGTCCTGGGGTCAGAGGAGTGGGGCGGCGAGGTAGGCAAAGCCTTCCTTCATCCGTTCGCCGAGCGGTCGCCGCCGCCACTGCTCGGGCGCGACCGGCTCGGAGCTTGCCTCGTACGTGCGCTGCAGCCCGAGCAGCGTCGACGTGAATCCCGCGTCGTAGATCGCCAGCATGAGCTCGAAGTTGAGCGAAAGGCTGCGCACGTCGAGGTTCGCGGTGCCGAACAGCGACACCTCGCCGTCCACCGTGATGCTCTTCGTGTGCAGCAGGCCGCCCGTGTAGCGGCGGATGCGCACGCCCGCATCGGTCAGGTCCTCGAAGAACCACCGGCTCGCGTACTCGACGAGCCAGGAGTCGTTCCGGTCCGGGATGATCAGCGTCACCTCGCAGCCGCGCATCGCGGCGTTCTCGAGCGCGAGCGCGAGCGCGGCGTCGGCGACGAAGTAGGGCGTCGTGAGCACGATGCTGCGCCGAGCGCTCGAGATCGCCTGCGTGATCAGGCGCAGGTTCGCCGTGTCGTCGGAGCCCGGCCCCGACATCACGACCTGCGCGACCTGCCGGCCGCCCGCGGCGGCCCAGGCCGCGCGATCGACCTCGGACCCGAGCGCCGGCGATTCGCCGGTCTGCATGCCCCAGTCGAACGCGAACACCGCGTGCAGCGCGCCGACGATCGGGCCTTCGGACCGGGTCATCGCGTCCACCCACTCGCCGACGCCCGCGCCCTGCTTGAACCAGCGCGGGTCGACCAGGTTCATGCTCCCCGTGTAGGCGATCCGGCCGTCCACGACGACGATCTTGCGGTGCAGGCGCAGGTCGATCCGGCGGAACGGGATCCGCCACGGCGTCACGGCCAGCGCGACCTCGAGTTCCACGCCGGCCGCGCGCAGGCTCGCCGGGCCGTCGGTCTTCAGGAAGTCCTTGCTGCCGAGCGCGTCGAGCAGCAGCCGGACCCGGACGCCCCGCGCGGCGGCGCGCGCCAGCGCCGCGGCCACGTCGTCCGCGGTACCGCCCTGGTTCCAGATGTAGAACTCCATCTCGACCGAGGACGTGGCGTGGTCCACGTCCTCGATGATCGAACGCAGGATGCGCTCGGCGCCGTCGATCAGCGTGAATCCCGAACGCGCCATCAGCGGCATCCCGGTCGAGCGGCAGGCCAGCCGGGCGAGCCCGTCCCAGGGCGGCGCCAGTGCGTCCGGGTCGGCGCGCTCCTCACGCGTGAGGCCGTCCACCGACGCGGGCAGCCGCGAGAAGAACGTCCGCGCGAAGTCCGCACGCCGCTTGCCGATCGGCCGCTCGCCGATCAGCGCGTAGGCGACCACGCCGACGAACGGCAGCAGCGCGGTCAGCAGGATCCACGCGACGGAGCTGCCCGGCGCGTGACGCCCGAGCACGACGCGCAGGCCGACGCCCGCCACGACGGCGACGTGCAGCGTGATGAAGACGGCGGCTTCGACATGCTGGCTGACCAAGCGGGGCTCCGGTGCCCGGGTGCAGGCGGCGTCCGGCGGGTACGTCCGGACGAGGCGCTGCGCGCGGGCACGCGAAGTGTATCCTGCCCGTGGCCGCGGTCGGCCGGTCCGGAGTCGGGCCCGGCGGTGCCGCGGGCCGTGGGGGTGGACATGACGACGGTCTCGATCATCGGGGCGCCGACCGACATCGGCGCGAGCACGCGTGGGGCCTCGATGGGGCCCGAGGCGCTCCGGGTCGCCGGGCTCGTGGAGACGCTCGGGGCGCAGGGCGTCGAGGTGCTGGATGCCGGCAACCTCGCCGGGCCCGCGAACCCGATGCAGCCCGCGCGCCACGGGTACCGGCACCTCGAGGAGGTGACCGCCTGGAACCGGCTCGTGCACGACGCCGTGCACTCGGAACTCTCGGCCGGGCGGCTGCCGATCCTGCTCGGGGGCGACCACAGCCTCGCGATCGGCTCGATCTCGGCCGTCGCGCGGCACTGCCGGGAGCGCGGCCGCCGGCTGCGCGTGCTCTGGCTCGACGCGCACGCCGATTTCAACACCCGCGAACTGACGCCGAGCGGGAACATCCACGGCATGCCGGTTGCCTGCCTCTGCGGCCACGGTCCGCCCGGGCTCACGTCGCTCTCGGGCGCGACGCCCGCGCTCGACGCCTCGGCGATCCGGCAGGTCGGCATCCGCAGCGTCGACCAGGGCGAGAAGCGCTTCGTGCACGACGTCGGGCTCGAGGTCTACGACATGCGTTACATCGACGAGATGGGCATGCGCCAGACGCTCGAGCACGCGCTCTCCGGTCTCGACACCGGGATGCACCTGCACGTGAGCTTCGACGTGGACTTCCTCGACCCGGACATCGCCCCGGGGGTGCTCACGACCGTGCCGGGCGGACCCTCCTACCGCGAGGCCCAGCTCTGCATGGAGATGATCGCGGACACCGGGCTCGTCGCGTCGCTCGACATCGTCGAGCTCAACCCGGCGCTCGACGTGCGGAACCGCACGGCGAACGTCGCGGTGGATCTCGTCGGTTCGCTGTTCGGCAAGAGCACGCTGATGCGGCGCTGACGGTGCCGCCGGAGTTCACGCCGGGTCGAATCGCCAGGCATCCATCGCGAGCGCACCGCCCTCGATCGAGGCGTGCACGCGCGTGGCCCGGGCGCCGGGGCCCGCCGCGCCGAGTGCGACGTAGATCGGCAGGAAGTGCTCCTCGGTCGGGTGTGCGCGCACGGCCGAGGGCGCGCGCGACCGGTAGTCGAGCAGTGCCGCGCGGTCGCCGGATGCGAGCGCGCCGGCCAGCCAGTCGGCGAACGCCCGGGCGTAGGGCAACGGCTCAGGGTCGCGGTGGTGGCGCATCCAGTCGTGCAGGTTGTGCGTGACGTGTCCGGAGCCGAGCACGAGCACGCCGTCGCGCGCGAGCGGGGCGAGCGCCTCGCCGACCTGCAGGTGATGCTCGGGCCCGAGCGAGGGCTGCACCGAGAGCTCGAGCACCGGGACGTCGAGCCCCGGGTACATCCAGCGCAGCGGCACCCAGGCGCCGTGGTCGAGGCCGCGGCAGCCGTTCAGCGCCGGCACGAGGCCCGACGCCTCGAGCAGCGCCGCCGCCTCGCGCGCGACGTCGGGCGCACCCGGCGCGTCGTAGCGCAGTTCGTAGAGCGGAGCCGGAAAGCCTCCGAAATCGTGTATCGTCGCGTGGCGGGTACCGCTCGAGAGCATCGGCAGCCCGGTTTCCCAGTGCGCCGATGCGACGAGCACCGCCCGCGGACGGGGCAGGCCCGCGGCGATCGCTCCCCACGCCGCGCCGGCCTCGCCGGGCACGAGGGCGTGCATCGGCGAGCCGTGCGAGACGAACAGCGTGGGCAACGTCGTCACGGTGGTTACTTCGCGAAGCCTTCCGCGACCAGCGTCGCGTGGACGGCCGGGCGTGCGGCCACGCGCGCCTGGAACGCCCCGATCGCCGGGAACTGCGACAGGTCCAGCTTGTGCATGCCGGCCCAGTTCGTCACGACGAACAGGTAGGCGTCCGCGATCGAGAACTGCTCGCCGGTCAGGTACGACTGCTTCGAGAGCGTTTCGGCGAGGTACGCATAACGGTTCCGCAGCGCTGCAAGCGCTCGCTCGCGGACGTCCGGCGCCGACGCCGGGTTCCACAGCGGGCCGTAGCCCTTGTGGATCTCGGTCGAGATGAAGCCGAGCCATTCCATGAGCTTCCAGCGCTCGAGCGTGCCGAACTTCGGGGCGATCGTGCCGGGCTTCAGGTCGGCGATGTACTGCAGGATCACGTTCGATTCGGCGATGCGCGTGCCGTCGTCGAGCTCGAGCAGCGGGACGTAGCCCTTCGGGTTGATCGTCCGGTAGTCGGTGCCGTCGGCCAGCGTGTGCTTCACGAGGTCGACCTTCGCGAGGTCGAACGTGGCGCCGATCTCGCGCAGCGCGATGTGGGGGGCCTGGGAGCAGGCGCCGGGCGTGTAGTAGAGCTTCATGGGTCGGGGTCCTTGGGCTGTGGGTGGGTCGTGGGTGCCGGGCGCGGGGCCACGGCATGGGATGGAGTCTCTGCGTCCCGACTAATCGAATAAAGAGGACTTCAATTGATTGATTGATGCAGGATTAGCAATAATAAATCATGGATCGGCTGCAGGCCCTCACCAGTTTCGCGAAAGTGGTCGAATTCGGCAGTTTCGCGCGCGCGGCCGAACGGCTCGGGGTGTCCACCTCGGCCGTGTCCCGGCAGGTGGCCGATCTGGAGGCCCACCTCGAGACCCGGTTGCTGAACCGGACCACGCGCCGGCTGTCGCTGACCGAGTCCGGACAGGTCTACTACGAGCGCTGCGTGCAGCTGCTCGCGGAACTCGAGGAGGCCGACGCGCAAGTACGGTCCACGTCGGTCGCGCCGCGCGGCATGCTGCGCGTGACCTGCGGGATCAGCTTCGGCGTGCGCTACCTCGCGCCACTCATCGCGGACTTCGCTGGGCGCCATCCGGCCGTGTCGTTCGACCTCGACCTCTCCGACCGTATCGTCGACATCGTCGAGGAGGGCTACGACGTCGCCGTGAGGATCGGCGCGTCGCGGTCGCAGTCGCTCGTTTCCCGCCGGATCGGCTCGACCCGGATGGTCTGCTGCGCGTCACCCGGCTACCTCGCGCGGCGCGGCGAGCCGGCGACCCCCGGGGACCTCGCCGCGCACGACTGCCTCGCGTACAGCTACGTGTCCGATTCCGACCACTGGAGATTCGAGGCCGGCGGCCTCGAGACGACCGTGCGCGTGCCGGTCCGGCACCACGCGAACAACGGACGGATGCTCGCGGCGCTGGCCGTGGCCGGCGCGGGCGTCGTGTACGAGCCCGACTTCATCGTCGCCCCCGACATACAGGCCGGCCGCCTCGTCCGGCTGTTCCCGGGGCTGCGCGGCCCGGTCGCGCCGATCTCGGCCGTCTACCCGAGCCGCCGGCACCTGTCGGCCAAGGTGCGGGCATTCGTGGACTTCCTGGCCGGCCGGAGCGCCGCGACGCAGCCCTGGTCGCTCGACTGACCACGGGCCCACTTCGCTCGGCGCCGTGGTTCGGGCATCATGCGTGCGCGCACCGGTTGCGCGCGACCTCTCGCGCGCTGCGCATCGCGTTCCAGGAGGCGCGATACCCATGCACCAGAAGTCTTCACGCGCGGCCGGCTGGCTCGCGTCGGGTTGCCTGCTCGCGGCGGCGATGCCCGTCGCAGCGCACGCGGAGTCCGCCGACGAGTGGAAGTTCGACGCGACGCTCTACGCCTGGCTGCCGTCGATCGACGTCAACAGCCGCTATCCGTCGGGCGGCACCTCGGTGACCGTGTCGGAGAGCCAGATCCTCGACGCGCTGAACTTCACGTTCATGGGCGCGATGGATGCGCGCAAGGACCGCTGGGGCATCGGCACCGACCTCATCTACCTGAACCTCGGCGGCTCGAAGAAGGAGACGCGGCAGTTCGAGATCGACGGCAACCCGCTGCCGGTCGGCGTCACCGCGAAGGCGAGCCTCGACGTCACGGGCTGGCTGTGGACCACGGTCGGCTTCTACCGCGCCGTGGAGAAGCCCAACTACTCGCTCGACCTGCTCGCGGGCGCCCGGATGCTCAACCTGGCCGCGGACCTGAAGTGGAGCCTGAGCGGCGACCTCGGCGATCCGCCGGTGATCGCGCGCAACGGCCACGGCGAGGCGAGCGGCACGCTGTGGGACGGCATCGTCGGCCTGCGCGGCCGCGCGAGCTTCGGCGACGACAATCGCTGGTTCATCCCGTACTACGTGGACGTCGGCACGGGCGACAGCGACCTCACCTGGCAGGGCATCATCGGTGCCGGCTACGCGTTCGACTGGGGCGACGTCGAGGCCGTGTGGCGCTACCTCGACTACAACATGCCGTCGAAGGACCCGATCGAGAGCTCGAACTTCAACGGCGCCGCGATCGGCGTGACGTTCCACTTCTGAGGCGACGGCTCGGAGTAAAAAGGGACTGTCCCCGCAGGGGACAGTCCCTGCAGGATGAAAGAGGGACAGTCCCCTGCGGGGACAGTCCCGGGCGGACCGGAACGAAAAAGGGGGCAGCTCGCGCTGCCCCCTTTGCTTTCCGGCGCCGTGGGCCGGATCAGTCGGCCTGGGCCTTGGCGTTCATCCCGGCCTTCAGCCTCTCGACGTCGGCCGGCGAGAGCTGCGGACGGTTCACGTTCAGCGTCAGCTTGTTCAGCTTCGCGGTCAGCGCGAACGGCGGCTGGTAGTCCGCGTCGTTGACGCCCGTCAGCGTGTCCGAGCCCACGTCGAACGACTCGTCCCACTGCAGGATCATCGGCAGCGTGCGCTCCATCGCCTGCGTCGCGACGACCTTGCCGTCCACCGACAGCGTGCCCGTGCCGCCCTGGCCGATGCCGCTGAAGTTGTTGAACGCCAGCGTCGCGGCCCCGAGGCCGTTGTACTTGAAGTCGAACGTCACGACGTGGCGCCCCGGCGTGAGCGCATCCGGACCTTCCCACTTGATCCGCTTCAGGTCCACGAGGTTCCACAGGAACACCGGCTTGCCCTGCAGCAGGTAGAAGCCGTAGCCGCCGAACCGGCCGCCCGAGGTCACGATCACGCCGTCGCCGCCGCCCTGCGGGACGTCGATGTCGGCCGTGAACGTGTAGGACGCGTTCAGGATGTTCGGCGAGTCGCCCTGAGGCAGCCCGACCATCGGCATGGTGTACTCGAACGTGGTTCGCCCGGCCGTGATGTTCGGGCGCGGCGCGACGATGCGCGCGGCGACCGAGGCGTCCAGCGGGAACACGTTGTACTTCTGCGCTTCGCCGACGAACTTCTGGCGCATCTCGGCGACCTTCTCAGGGTACTTCGCCGCGACGTCGTCGGTCTGGTTGAAGCTCTTGCGCAGGTCGTAGAGCTGGAACGTCTGGTTGTTCAGCGGGTCGGTGTTCGCCGGGCCGAACGCCTCCCACGGCGCGCGGTTCACCTTCGTGCTGAGCAGCCAGCCGTCGTCGTACAGCGCCCATTGGCCCATCATCTCGAAGTACTGGGTCTTGTGGCGCGACGGCGCCTTCGCGTTCGCGGCGTCGAACGTGTAGGCGAAGCTCGTGCCCTCGATCGGTGCCTGCAGGATGCCGTCGACCATCTCCGGCGCATTGATGCCGGCCGCCTCGAGGATGGTCGGCACCACGTCGATCACGTGGATGAACTGGTCGCGCAGTCCGCCCTTGTCCTTGATCCGCGCCGGCCAGGACACCACCATGTTCTGGTTGACGCCGCCGAGGCGCGAGGCGTTCTGCTTGAACCAGTCGAACGGCGTGTCGAACGCCCACGACCAGCCCGCCGACATGTGGTTGTACGTGAACTCCGTGCCCCACACGTCGTAGAACTTCATCTGCACGTCGACCGGCACCTGGAGGCCGTTGAAGAACGCCACCTCGTTCGGCGTGCCGTTCGGACCGCCCTCGGCCGAGGTGCCGTTGTCGCCATTGACGTAGATGATCAGCGTGTTGTCGAGCCGGCCGGCCTGCTCGAACGCATCGATCACGCGGCCGATCTCGTGGTCGCTGTAGGCGGCGTAGGCCGCGAACACGTCCACCTGCTTGATGAAGAGCTTCTTCGCGTCGGGCGTGAGCTTGTCCCAGGGCGTGAGCATCTCGCTCGGCCAGGGGTTCAGCTTCGTGTCCTTCGGGATCAGTCCGAGCTTCTTCTGGTTCTCGAAGATGCGCTCGCGCACCTTTTCGTAGCCGTCGTCGAACAGGTGCATCGCGCTGATCTTGTCCACCCATTCCTTGGTCGGGTGGTGCGGCGCGTGGGTCGCGCCCGGTGCGTACTTGATGAAGATCGGCTTCGACGGGTCGGTCTGGTGCATCCGGCTGATGTAGTCGATTGCGTCGTCGGCCATCCCGGTGATCAGGTTCCAGCCCGGCTTGCCCTCAAACGGGTAGATCTGGGTCGTGTTCCGGAACAGGTTGGGCTGCCACTGGTTCGCGTCGCCGCCGACGAACCCGTAGAAGTACTGGAAGCCCATCCCGGTCGGCCACTGGTCGAACGGACCGGTCTGCGCGGCCTCGAACGCCGGCGTGTTGTGGTCCTTGCCGAACCAGGCCGTGACGTAGCCGTTGTCGAGCAGGATCCGGCCGATCGTCGCCTTGTCCGGCGCGATGATGCTGTTGTAGCCCGGGAAGCCGGTCGCCTGCTCGGAGATCACGCCGAAGCCCGCGGAGTGATGATTCCGGCCGGTGATCAGTGCGGCGCGGGTCGGCGAGCACAGTGCGGTCGAGAACACGCGCGTGTAGCGCAGGCCTTCCTTCGCGATCCGGTCCATCGTCGGGGTCGGGATCACGCCGCCGAACGTGCTCGGCACGCCGAAGCCCGAGTCGTCCGTGATGATCAGCAGCACGTTCGGCGCGCCCTGCGGCGGCACCACGGCCGGCGCCCACCAGGGCGTGGACTGCAGCGCGTCCTGCTTGATCGTGCCCAGCCACTCGGGCTGCGGTGCCGGCAGCTGGCGGCCGTCGATCGTGGTCGTGGCGCTCGGCGACCCGAGCGTGCCGGTGACCTGCTGGGCCGATGCGCCGGCGGACAGCGCGAGGGCCGGAACGATGAACGCGATCCTGGACAGGATCGAGCGGACTCTCGACATGGCGATTCTCTCCCTGGGCTCGACGGCCGTCGAAACGACGGACACATTTTCGCTGCTGAGGTTACTACGACGCCGCCGGCGTGACTTCACTTTTTTGGCCGTCCCGCGGTAGCCTGACCTCATGCCGGCCGGACTGTCGCAAACCCGTTCGTCCCCGCCCCCGGCCGCGGGACGCCCCGGCGGCACCCGGCGGAGCGGCATGCGTGTCCCGCCGAGCGAGGCATTGCACGCGCACGAGGACCTTTCGGCCGCGCCGCTGGTCGGGCTGCCGGCGCTGCTCGAAGAGTTCGGCGTGGAGCCGGGCCCGCTGCTCGAGCGCTTTGGACTCGATCCGGCGGTCGCCGGCGATCCGCGGGCGCGGGTCTCGTTCGAACAGGTGGGTCGCCTGCTGCTCGCCTGCGCCGACATCAGCGGGTGCCCGCATTTCGGGTTGCTGCTCGGCGAGCGCGCCGGGACCGCCGCGTCGGGCGACGCAGCGCTGGCGCTCGCGCATGCTCCGACCGCCGGGGAAGCGCTGCGCTCGCTCGCCGCCCACCTGCACGTGAACGACCGCGGGGGTGCGCTGTCGGTCGCCAGGGCGTCGCGGAACCAGGTGCGGATTTCCTACGCGCTCTTCCATCCGGGCACGCCCGGGGCCGCGCAGATCATCGACTCGGTGCTCGCGATCATGATGGCCGTGATGCGCCAGCTGTGCGGGCCTCAGTGGCGACCCCGCGAGGTGCTGCTGCCGCGCCGATACCCTGCCGACGTGTCGCCGTACCGGGCCTGTTTCCGGGCGCCAATGCGTTTCGATTCGGCGTTCGCCGCCATCGTGTTCCCGGCGAGCGACCTCTCGCGACCGCTGCCGGGCGCGCGTGCGGAGGAACGGGAGCGCCTCGAGCGCATCATCGCCGGGATCGAGCGCGAGCGACCGGTGACCGCCTCGGACCAGGTCGTGCGCGTGCTGGCGCGTATCCTGATGGTGGCCCCGCCGAACGGCGCGCGCGTCGCGCGGGCGCTCGGCGTCTCGCGCAGGCGCCTGCACGCGCGACTGGCGGCCGAGGGGACGCGCTATTCGACGCTGCTCGCCGACGTGCGCGGCGAGATCGCGCGGCAACTGGTCGAAGGCACCCGGATGCCGCTCGCCGAGATCGCGACCACGCTGCATTACGGGTCGCCCGGCGCGTTCAGTCGCGCCTACAAGGCCTGGACCGGCGTCGCGCCGAGAACGGCCCGAGCGCGCGCCGCAGCCGGGTGCGACAATCCACGCCCACCGCGCGATGGAAGCTATCGCCCTACGGACAGGTAGACGCCGATGAACCAGCGACGCACGTGGATCCTCGCCCTGATCGCCGGCCTGCCGCTCGCTGCCGCCGCGGCCGCGCCGCCCGACCGGATCTACGTGAATGCGAAGGTGTGGACCGGGGACGCCGCGCAGCCCGCGGCCGAGGCGTTCGCCGTGCAGGGCGACCGGCTGGTCGCGGTCGGCACGACGGCGGATGTCCGCAAGCTCGCCGGCCCGGCGACCGAGGTGCACGACCTCGGCGGCCGCCGCGTGGTGCCGGGGTTCAACGACGCGCACTGGCACTTGCCCGCGCGCAAGAACGCCCGTCTCGACGACGCCGGCTCTGTCCAGGTGATCCAGCAGAGGCTCGTCGAGTACGCCGCGAAGCTGCCCGCGGGCAGCTGGGTGATGGGGCGCGGCTGGGTGCCCGGCGACTTCCCCGGCAATACGGCCGACAAGCGTTACCTGGACGCGATTTTCCCGGACCGGCCGGCGTTCATCCGCGACCGGGACGGCCACCAGTCGCTCGCGAACTCGAAGGCGCTCGCGCTCGCGGGTGTCACGCGCGACACGCCGAATCCCGAGGACGGTGTCGTCGTGAAGGGCCCGGACGGCGAGCCCACCGGGCTCCTGAAGGAGGCGGCAAGCCGGCTCGTGAGCGAGCACCTGCCGCCGGTGACCGCCGAAGGGACTTACGAGATCTTGATGGACGAGATGCAGACCGCGCCGCAGTTCGGGCTCACGTCGTTGCAGGACGCGAGCGAGGGCGGGCTCACCGACAACGAACGCGCTGCCGTGATGCGGGCGCTCAAGGAGCGGGCTTTGAAAGTGCGCTACCGCGCGGCCGTGCCCTGCGAGCGGGACGCGACACCCGCGCAGCTCACCGAGTGGCGCAAGCTCGACGACGACGTGCGCGGGACGCTCGTCTCGTACGGGATCGTGAAGTGCATGCTCGACGGGACGATCGACGCGAAGACCGCCTACATGCTCGAGCCCTACGTCGGCGGCGGAAACGGCGAGCCGTTCATGACCCAGGCCGACCTCGACGCGACGGTCGCGAAGTACGACGCGGCCGGGTTCCAGATCGAGATCCACGCGATCGGCGATGCGGCGATCCGGATGTGCCTCGACGCCTACGAGCGCGCGGCGAAGTTGAACGGCACGAGCGGCCGCCGGCACCGCGTCGAGCACATCGAGGTGCCGTCGCTCGCGGACATCCCGCGCTTCAAGGCGCTCGGCGTGATCGCCTCGACGCAGGCGATCTTCGCGACGCCCGACGCGAACACGCTCTCGAACTACGAGCCGCTGCTCGGGCCCGCGCGCGCCTCGCACGCCGACGCGTTCAGGCTGTTCGACGACGCAGGCGCCGTGCAGGCGTTCGGCAGCGACTACCCCGTCTACACGATGAACCCGATCCAGGGCATCTACGTCGCGGTCACCCGGATGACCGTGCAGGGCACGCCGGCGGGCGGGTGGTACCCGGAGAACCGGATCTCCGTCGAGGCGGCATTGCGCCACTACACGCAAGACGCCGCCTACGCGAGCTTCGATGAGCAGCAGAAGGGCACGATTACGAAGGGCAAGTACGCCGACTTCGTCGTGCTTTCCGAAGACCTGCTCTCGATCCCGCGCGATCGGATCATGGATGCGAAGCCGCTGCTCACCGTGATGGGCGGACGCGAGACCTGGCGCGCGCCGGGATTCGAACTGTAAAGGGGAGGATGGCGATGAAGGATGGCACGCCAGGCGACGTCGACGTCGCGCGCAGGGACCTGCTGAAGACGATCGGGCTCGGTGCGGTCGCGACGACGCTCGCCGGTGCCGCACGGCCGGGCCTCGCGACCGGCGCCGGTGCCGGCCCGGCGGCGATGACGCCGCACCCGGCCGCGGGCGGCTACAACATCCTGTTCATCCTGACCGACCAGGAGCGCCAGTTCCGCCCCGGCGAACTGCCGGCCGGTTACGAACTGCCCGGGCACGCGCGGCTCGCCCAGCGCGGCACGGTGTTCGAGAACCACCACATCAACTCGTGCGTGTGCACGCCCTCGCGCTCGGTGGTCTACACCGGGCAGCACATCCAGCACACGAAGATGTTCGACAACACGAACTTCCCGTGGATCTCGAGCATGTCGACCGAGATCCCGACGGTCGGAGACCTGCTGCGCGAGGCGGGCTACTACACGGCCTACAAGGGCAAGTGGCACCTCACGAAGGAGTTCGAGACCGTCAACAAGCTCGGCGCGCCGACGAAGATCTTCACCGAGGAGATGGAGGCCTACGGATTCTCGGATTACGTCGGCATCGGCGACATCATCGCGCACGACCAGGGCGGCTACCTGCACGACGGCATCATCTCCGCGATGGGCGTGAGCTGGCTGCGCGGCAAGGGCCAGGAACTCGCGACGCAGGGGAAGCCCTGGTTCCTCGCGGTCAACCTCGTGAACCCGCACGACATCATGTTCCTGAACACCGACCGGCCCGGCCAGCCGGTGCAGGCCCGCGACATCCTCGGGCACATCCGGCCCGAGCCCGCGAACGCGTTCTACGACCGGCAGTGGCCGATCGAACTGCCGCCGACCTACGTGCAGCCGCTCGACGCGGCGGGCCGCCCCGCCGCGCACGCGGATTTCATGGAGTCGCACGACGCGCTCACCGGCAACATCCCGAACGAGGACTGGCGCTGGCGTCGTCGGCACAACTACTACCTGAACTGCCTGCGCGACGCCGATCGCAACATCACCGCGCTGCTCGACGAACTCGAGGCGCTCGGGATCGCCGACCGCACGATCGTGATCCTGACCGCCGACCACGGCGACCTCGACGGGTCGCACCGGCTGCACGCGAAGGGCGCGACCGCGTACCGCGAGCAGAACAACGTACCGCTGATCGTCTCGCACCCGGCCTATCCGGGCGGGCGACGCTGCAAGGCCGTGACCAGCCACCTCGACATCGCGCCGACGCTGCTCGGGCTCACCGGCGCCGCACCGGAGAAGAAAGCCGCGATCGCGCAGAAGCTGCCGGGCAAGGACTTCTCGCCGGTGCTGGCCGCGCCGGAGCAGGCCGGCCTCACGTCGGTCCGCGACGGCGCGCTCTACTGCTACAACATGTTCGCCTACATCGACGGCGACTTCATGAAGCAGGTCGTGGCCATGATGCAGCAGCCGGACGGCAAAGCGCGGCTGCAGCAGGCCGCACAGGCCGGCACGCTGCGTCCGAACCTGAACAAACGCGGCGCGATCCGCAGCGTCTACGACGGCCGGTACCAGCTGTCGCGCTACTACTCGCCGCGCCAGCACCACCGACCGACGACGCTGGAGCAGCTCTACGCGTTGAACGACCTCGAGCTGTTCGACCTTGAGCGCGACCCGCTGCAGCTCAACAACCTTGCGCTCGACAGGAAGCAGAATGCCGAACTGCTCGAGGCGATGAACGTGAAGCTGAACGCGTTGATCGACCGCGAGGTCGGCGAAGACATCGGGCAGATGCTGCCCCAGAACGTGAGCGGGGGCTGGGTGCTGACGGACGCCGTCTACGACGTGTGAGGCGCGCTCGATAGGCTTTGACATCCCCGGCGCGGACTGCGATACGGGGCGGCCATGACGACAAGTTGCCGGGGGTGTGCCGAATGAGCGGGAACACGGAAGCGGTCGCCCGGGACCCGGTCCCCGAATTCAGACAGGTGCTGGGACATCCGGCGCCGCTCTGGATGCTGTTCATGTCGGAGTTCTGGGAACGCTTTGCGTTCTACGGCATCCGATGGGCGCTGGTGCTGTACATCGTTGCCGAGTTCCACGGCGGCAGTGCGACCGGACAGTCCGCCGCGAACCTCACCTACGGCGCGTATCTCGCGCTCGTCTACGCCGGCGCGATCTTCGGCGGCTACGTCGCCGACCGGATCATCGGCTACCAGCGCTCGATCCTGGTCGGCGCGGTGTTCATGTCCGCGGGCCTGTTCACGATCATGTTGCCGGACCCGACGCTGTTCAAGTTCGGCCTCGCGACGATCGTCGTCGGCAACGGCATGTTCAAGCCGAACATCTCGACGATGGTCGGCAAGCTCTACTCGATCGACGACGAGCGCCGCGACTCCGGGTTCACGATCTTCTACATGGGCATCAACGTCGGCGGGTTCGTCGCGCCGATCATCACCGGCTGGCTGGCGACGTCGTTGTTCGGCACCGATGTCGTGCCGGCGTACAAGTACGTGTTCGGCGCGTCGGGCGCCGGAATGCTGGTCAGCCTGGTGTGGTTCTGGTTCGGGCGACGCCAGTTGCAGGGCATCGGCCGGCCGCCCGCGGATGCGGCGGGGCGCGGGCGGGTCGTCTACGTCGCGCTCGGCGCGCTGTGCGTGATCCCGCTGGTGTTCATGCTGTTGTCGCTCGGCGGCGCGGCGCTGCAGTACGTGCTGAGCGCGCTGTTCGTCGGCCTGGCCACCGTGCTGATGGCGGAGGGCGTCCGCTCGGGCAAGGTCGCCCGTGACCGCACGATCGCGATGCTGCTCATCTTTGCGTTCAACATCCTGTTCTGGATGTTCTACGAGCAGGCGGGCAACTCGTTCACGTTCCTGGCCGACCAGATCGTCAATCGCGACCTCGGCGGCTTCATCTTCCCGACCGGGTGGTTCCAGTCGGTGTCCTCGCTCGCGGTGATCCTGCTCGCGCCCGTGGCCGCCTGGGTGTGGGTGTGGCTCGCGAAGCGTCACCTGAATCCCTCGATCCCGCGCAAGTTCGGCCTCGGCCTGGTGTTCAACGGCCTCGCGTTCCTGCTCCTGATGTACGCACTGTCGAGCCTCGTGAACGACGCGGGCAAGATCCCGTTCTGGACACTGTTCGCGACCTACTTCATCCAGGTGGTCGGCGAGCTGTGCCTGTCGCCGATCGGGCTGTCGATGGTGACCAAGCTCGCGCCCGTGCGACTCGTGGGCCTCGGCATGGGCGGCTGGTTCCTGTCGACCGGCATCGGCAACAACCTCTCGGGCATCTTCGCCAGCGAGGTGAGCGGCGAGACCGGCATGACGATCGGGTCCGCGCTGTCGGGCTACACGTTCGGCTTCTGGGCGCTGGTCGGCGCGGGCCTGCTGCTGATCGTGATTGCGCCGCTGGTGCAGCGGCTGATGCACGGGGTGAAGTGAGTGACTGACTTCCGGCGGCCTGGGCCGGGTCCCGCGAAGCGGGTTCGGAACGCTGTTCGCTGTCCGGCGCGTGACGTCGGACGGTGGCCAGCGTGACGTTTCAGCTGAAACGTCACTCGTGCGGACCTCTCATCTCGTCGCCAGTTCCTTCGTCACCGCGGCATCGGCGGTCCGGGCGAGATCGAGCAGCTGGGTCGACCACTCGACCCAGTCGCCGTGCGTGTCGGCGGCCCAGTAGAAGCCGTTGCGTATCTCCGGTCGGGCCCGGAGTGCCTCGAAATCGTACCGCGCACGGGCCTCGTCGGACTTCGCGCGCAGGTCCGTGGATTTCACGCGCGGCCCGACCGAGTAGTACTCGACGTAGGGCTGGTAGTCTCGCTCGAGTTCGATCGGCCCTTGTCGCCACCAAGTGAAATTGGCTTCCACCATCGCCTGCGTGGCGTACAGCTCGGCGACGGCTTTCTGCAATTCGGTCGACTGCAGCCGCGCAAACACGCCGGAGGCAACCATCTCCTGGTACGCCGAGCTCGGCGTCTTGAGCGACGGCAGGTGCGCGGCGTAGATCAGGCCTGCCTCGAAGAGTTCCGCGTCGCCGTTGAGGATCTTGCCCGCGGCAAGGGAGTCGCTGACGTGCTGGACGGCGCGACGGTGACTCTCGAGATTGGGCAGGACGACTTCCAGCGACTCGACGTAGGCGTGCAAGTCCTCGCTCAGCCGGCGCAGGTAGATCGTCTCCGTCTTCGACTGCTCACGCCGGTCGCGCCAGTCATCGAGTTGCAACGCCGCGAAGAGGCCGATGAAGACCACCAACAGTTCCGTCGCGAGGGCCGCAGCCCCCGGCCAGCCGGTACGCTTCACGAGTGCTTCCCCCTTCGGTCAGGCAAGGCTGATAGGGTAAGGCCGGTGCAGCTCGTGCGCTATCGGCCCGCGCGGGCGCTGTCGGCCGGTGCTGGCTGATCCTGTTCGGGTCGAATGACGGGAATCGACTCGGAGCGGCCGTTCGGTGGCTAGAGTCGAGCAGCGTCGCGTACCGTGACCCGCCACTGCTCTTCAATGATGCCGAAGGCCGAGCTACGGCCACGAATCTCTAGGGTCGCGCCGGACTCCGGTACGTCTGCAGCGTCAACTGCACAAAGTGCTTTTCCGCCCATCATTTTTTCCGGGACACCATAGATTGACGGTGTAGTGCATGACCCTTTCAGGCTGTACCGATAACCAGCCGTCTCGACAACGACCTGCCCAGGGCTGCCAATGACTCTAGTCACCATGTACGGAACAGTATTACCGAATGTAGCGCATGCCATCGAATATCCGACCCATGAAAACAGTGCCGCTAATGCGACCCGTACGCCCTTGTTTGGGCGTCCCAATCGCCGGTTTCCAAGCATTTTGGAGAAATCAAAGTCGCGAAATCCAAGTACCCAGACGGCTACTAAGATTGCAGTCAGCAACGAAGAAATTCGCGCCGCCTGAGTGACCATGTTTGACGGTAAGAAGCTATTCTGCTGGGCGATCCAGTCACCGGCGCAAACTAGCAGAAGTACCCCAAGGAAAGCCCAGTTAACCAAAGGCGCTGGCGCGACCTTGTAAGGAGCGGCGATCAGGTCTGCGAGTTGAAGCCGTGGAACATGCTGCCTCAATGCGGCCCTGAAGGACTCGAACGCTTCCGTCGTGTTGAAAGCACGACGAGGAACTGGCTGACCGAAGACCGGATTGAAATGGATCGTCGGCAGGTTCTCATCGTCCAGCCATCTCCAGATGTCGCTCCACCTTGCATGCTGTGACTTGCCCGATACCGAGATCGCGACTCCTCCTTCGCCCCAGCTGATGTTGATAGGATCACGAAAGCCGGGTACGGAGCGGTACGCAGCCCTTGTCGCCGAAGCAAGATTCGCGAACATCAGGCTCTCATAGGACAAGAGAAAAAGTGGGCCGGCCGTAATCATCAGAGGAAGATGCCAGCCGCGCAGACTCAACCAAATTACCGTGACACTTAGGAGCAAGTTGAGCGTGCAATAGAAAGCAAACACGGGGCGTCGCGTCCTCTTGACGCTGGCGACCAATTCGTCCTCAGTAAGTTGAAATTGGATGCTGTTCAAATTGATCTTTTAGGCCGCCTCGCGCGGTATGAGCAATCTCTCTGGATGGCCGCCCGCAGATTGCTGCGCAAATCTGTCCGTTCCTGGCCGATTGCAGCCGTTGGTTCAACTACGACTCAGCCTTGGCCGACTCTACACCGGAGTTGCCCAGAACAGCGACAGCCTGGTGTCCCGGCCTGCGTCCGGGTGCATCGCTCGGTATCGCTAAGCCGCTGCGCCGCGTTGGCGACGAAGATCCCCACGCACGCCGCCCGGGGGTGAATGCCGGGCGGGCGTCGCGCGCCAGGGATGGCGCGCGCGAGCCCCCAGGGATGGGTTCACGGCGTCCCGCCCGGTGGTCACCCCGGGCGGCGTGCCAATGCACCCTTCAGCGACTCAACCCGCGCGTACCGGAGCACGTCCGGCGCGCCCACCCCGCAGCATGAACGCACACACCGCAAGCGCAATCGCCGCGGCCGCGAGCTGCCCCACGAGTCCGCCGAGGCGCGGATCCATCGATTTCGGCGCGAGGCCCGACGCCACCAGCGCGGCGACCGCGACACCCGCGAGTCCCTCGCCGGCCACCAGTCCCGACGCGGCGAGGATGCCCGGATCGTTGCGGCCCTTGGGCAGCGGGCCGCGATCGCGCTCGACCAGCGCGCGCACGCAGCCGCCGACGTAGAGCGGGGCCATGCTGCCGAGCGGCAGGTAGACGCCGATCGCGAACGCGAGCCCGGAGACGCCGCACAGCATCGCGCCGACCGACAGTCCCGCGCCGGTCAGCACCAGGTCCCACGGCAGCGCTCCCGACAGCACGCCCTCGATGATCGTCTTCATCAGCGTCGCCTGCGGCGCCGGGATCTCCTTCGAGCCGAACTCGTACGCGTCGCCGAGCAGCAGCACCGTCGCGGCCACGGCCCAGCAGGCGAACGCGGCGCCGATCAGCTGGCCGAGCTGCTGCCGCGCGGGCGTGGCGCCCACGAGCCAGCCGGTCTTCAGGTCCTGCGAGATGTCGCCGGCCTTGCTCGCGGCGATCGCGACGATGGTGCCGACCGTGAGCACGCCGGCACGCGCGCCCGCGTCGACCCAGCCGGCCGCGGCGAACACCGACGCGGTGCCGAGCAACGTGACGAGCGTGATGCCGGACGTCGGTTGCGACGACACGCCGACGATGCCGACGATGCGCGCGGCGACCGCGACGAACAGCACGCCGAACACGCCGACGCCGGCCGCGAGCACCGCGCGCTGGCCGGGCTCCATGCCGCCGGCGAACACGCCGGGCACCAGTGCGGCGGTGATCACCACCGCGGCGATGCCGCCGAGCACGAACGAGCCGGGCAGGTCGCGGTCGGTGCGCTCGCTGCCGGCCGCGAGCGAGGCGCCGCCGGCCCGCACGCCGCGCGCGACCGCGGCGAACGCGCCAGCCATCGTCGGCAGGCCGCGCAGCACCGTCAGGATGCCGGCCGTCGCGACCGCGCCGGCGCCGATGTAGCGCACGTAGCGCGACCAGATGTCGCCGGCGTCCATCTCTGAGACGAGCCGCGTGGTCTCCGGGTAGAGCGGGGCGGCGAGGTGCATGCCCATCCACGCGATCAGCGGCGTGATCACGATCGCCGAGATCAGCGCGCCGGCGACGCACACGGCGGCCTGGCGATAGCCGAGGATGTAGCCGACACCGAACAGCGCCGGCGCGATCTCGAGTGCGAGCTCGGCCTTCGGCAGCACCGGCAGCGCGACCACCAGTTCGCCGGGCGCGAGGTAGGCGAGCGACAGCAGCAGCTTCACCGCCGCGCCGACCGCCATGCCGCGGAAGATCCACGCACTGTCGCGCGCGCCGTCGGCGTCGTCGGCGTTCGTCGCGCGCAGCACCTCGGCGCAGGCCGTGCCCTCGGGGTAGGGGAGTTCCTTGTGCGCGTCCACGATCAGGATCCGCCGGAGCGGGATCATCGCGGAGAGGCCGAGCAGGCCGCCGAGGAACGCGAGCGCGACCACCTGCGTGTACGGCGGGATGGCGCCCCACAGGAACAGCGCCGGGATCGTGAAGATCGTGCCGGTCGCGAGCGAGGTGGAGGCCGAGGCGACGGTCTGCGACAGGTTGGCCTCGAGGATCGTGCCGCGGGCGCGCAGCAGCCGGAACGCCGCGACGGTCATCACGGCGGCCGGGATCGAGGCGGACACGGTCATCCCGACCCGGAGCCCGAGGTAGGCATTCGCGGCGCCGAAGACCAGCCCGAGCACCACGCCGACCGCGACGGCCTTCAGCGTGAACTCGGCAACGGATTCAGGTGCTTGCATCGACGGATGATGGACGAGGGCCGCACCGTGGCGCAATGCGCGGGCCGGCCCGGCGGCGAATCCGTATGCGCGGCGGCCGCGCCAGGCGCACACTCAACCCAGGGTTCCGGAACAACGCGATGCATCGCCCGTCCACGGCCCGGCGCATCACGACGCTTGCGATTGCCTGCGTCGCGTCCTGCGGCATCGCCGAAGCACAGCCCGCGGCGTCGGAATGCGACCCGTCGGGCGTCCTCGCCGGATACTCGGCCGACTACCGTCCCGGGACGCTCCTGCTGCGCACCGACGCCGATCGCGAGGCCCCCGCGCTCGTCGCCCGCTGGGACGCGTCCGCGACCCCGGGGCAGGCGACCGCGCGGCTCGAGTACGCCGGGCGGGACGAGGTCGCGGCGCTGCGGGCGGCGCCCGCGGTGCCGCTGCCGCTGCGGGGCCGGGCCGACTGGGACGCGATCCTGAAGGAGACGCTGCGAGGGCTCGCACCCACAGGCCCCGGTGAGGCCGGTCTCGTCACGATCGAGGGCGTCGGCTTCGCGTTCTTCGTCGGGGCCGACGGCGCGCTGCACGTCTCCACCCATGAGGCCAAGCCCGCGGACCGGCGCGTCGTGGGCAGCGTGAGCGAGTCCGAGTTCGCTGCCCGGGCGATGGGTGTGCTGCGCGCGCGTTACCCCGGTTGCGAGACGCTGCTGTTCGAGTCGGGCAGTGAACGCGATCCCTCGTACGTGTTGTTCGACCTGGCGCGTGGGCAGTCCGTGCTCGTCGCGCCGCCGGTGTCGGCCGCCGGCGGGGCGGACGGGCTGTTGCACACGCTGCTGCGGATTCCGGACACGGTGCTGTTGCGGGGACAGCTGCTCGGCGTGCTCTCGCGCCCCGTCAGTTCGACCGCACGGCTCGCGTGGCTCACGACCCAGACGGCCGTGACGTTGCCGCCTCCATTGCCGATGACCAGTGGGCCGGTCGCACCGGTCGCCGCGCACGCGCCGATGGATCCGGCCGCCTGGGAGCGGCGTCTCGACCGGCTCGACCTGCCGTCGCCATCGTGGGCTCGCATCGAGCCACTGATCGACGGCGAGGCGTTCTTCACGCGGCTCGTGCAGGCATTGCAGGACGCGAAATCCGAGATCACGATCCGGCTGTTCATCTTCGACAACGACGACGACGCGCTCCGGCTCGCCGACCTGCTGAAGCGTCGCTCGGCCGAGGTGCGCGTCCGCGTGCTCGTCGATGCGATCGGCACGCTCGGCGCCGGGCAGGCCGCGCCCCCCGGTGCAGCAAGCCGCCCGGCGACGGACATCGTTCGCTACCTGCGCCGCGATTCGCGGGTCGAGGTGCGCGAGACGCCGAACCCGTGGCTGGTCTCGGACCACACGAAGACGCTGGTCGTGGATGGCCGGCTCGCGTACCTCGGCGGCATGAACATCGGCCACGAGTACCGGCGCGACTGGCACGACATGATGGTCGAGCTCGAGGGGCCGCTGGTCGCGAGGCTGCAGCACGACTTCGAGGTGGCCTGGGCCTACGCGGGCCCGTGGGGCGACCTCGCGTACCTGCGCGCGGTCGGCGTGGACGACGGCGACGACGGCCCCGCAGCGCCCGGGATGGTCGCCGTGCGGCCGCTCTACACGCGCACGATGGACGCGCAGGTGCTGCGCGCGCAGACCGAGGCGATGCGCCGCGCGCGATCGGCGATCTGGGTCGAGCAGCCCTACGTGTCGGACGACGGGCTCGTCCGCGCGTTGGTCGCCGCGAGAGCCCGCGGCGTGGACGTGCGGGTGGTGCTGCCGTCGGCGGGCGACTCGCGACTGATGGACAGCGCCAACCTGGTCGCGGCGCGGACGCTCGTGCAAGGCGGCGTGCGGGTCTACGTCTACCCGGGCATGACGCACGTGAAAGCCGCGCTCTACGACGGCTGGGCCTGCCTCGGCTCGGCGAACTTCGACAAGCTGAGCCTGCGGGTCAATCGCGAGACGAACGTCGCGACCTCGGATCCGGTATTCGTGGACCGCTTGCGGCGGGAGCTCTTCGAGCCGGACTTCGCGCGCTCGCGCGAGCTCGCGGAGCCGCCGTCGGTCGGCTGGGGCGCCTACCTCGCCGGTTACCTGGGCGGCCAGCTCTAGGCGCGGATCGGGCGGGACACGCGGGCGGCGCCGGCACGGGGCCGGCGCCGCCACGTGGATCAGTGGTAGACGATGCGCGAGGTCGGCAGGCTGGCCGCGACGCCGACGGCGTCCGCGTCCATCTCGCCGCTGCGGCCGCCACCGCGCGGCGTCGTCTCGACCGCCACCTTTGCGGGCGGCGGGTCGATCGCCGGCAGGCCGGCGCCCTTGAGCGCCTGGTTGAGCGCCGGCAACTCCTTGTCGAGCAGGCCCTGGAACTCGCCGTCGATGTCCTTGAGCTCGCCCTCGAGCACGCCGATGCGCTCGACCTGGTAGCCGGCCGGCTGGCCGTCCCAGCTCAGGATCGCGCCGTAGAGGGTGTCGGTGTGCTCGCGCAGCCGCTCCTCGCCGGTGATCGCGCCGCCTTCGGTCGTCGCGACGATGCGCTTGCGGACCGCATCGACGCGGGCGTCGAACGCCTCGAGCTGCTCGTGCACCGGGCCCGTCTTCGCCTGTCCGGCACGGGCCTCCACCTCGCCGCGCAGCGCGATGATGCGGTCCATCAGCGCGCTCTCGGCGCCGAACAGCGCGACGACCCGCATCGCCGCGTCGTACTGCGCCTTGCGGTCGGCGAGCGTGTAGGTCGCGCGGCGGTCGAGCACGACGTCCACCTTCGTTTCGTACACCTCGCCGCCCTTGGTCATCCGGACCGTGTAGGTGCCCGGGAGCACCGGCACGCCCTGCGTGCCCGCGAACGCGAGCTGGACGGCCGGCGGCACGCGCGGCGGATCCTCGCGCATCGACCAGACGACGCGGTTCAGGCCGCGGCGCGGGCTCGCCGGCAGCTGCGCCATCACGCGGCCGTTCGGATCGAGCACCTCGATCTTGAGCTTGCCGAACAGGTGCCGGCTCTTCTGGTAGTAGTTGATCACGGCGCCCGGCGTCGGGTTGTCGCCGACGAACACGGCCGAGCCGTTGGCCCAGCCGCCGGGGCCGTCGATCCGCTGCTGCGAAGGCCGGCCGGCGACGAACGTCGCGTGCTTCGCCAGCACCTCCGGCGTGAGCGCGCGCAGCGGCGTGATGTCGTCCACGATCCAGATGCCGCGGCCGTGGGTGCCGAGCACCAGGTCGCGGTCGCGCGGGTGCACCGCGAGGTCGCGGACCGCGACGGCCGGGAAGTTCTCGGCCTTGAACTCGGCCCAGTTCGCCCCACCGTCGATCGAGATCCACAGCCCGAACTCGGTGCCGAGGAACAGCAGGTCGGGGCGCTCGACGTCCTCCTTGATGACATGCGCGTAGCCACGCACGCCCTTCGGGGACTTCGGCGACACGAGCGGCGTCCAGGTCTTGCCGTAGTCGCGTGTCACGTAGACGTACGGCGCAAAGTCGCCGTTCGTGTGCCGGTCGAACGTCGCGTAGGCGGTGGCCGCGTCGTGCCGGCTCGCCTCGACCCAGCTGACCCACGAGTTCTTCGGCAGCGGTTCCTTGCCCTTCTGGAGCGCGCCGACCACGTTGGTCCAGTTCTGGCCGCCGTCGCGCGTGAGCTGCACGTTGCCGTCGTCGGTGCCGACCCAGATCGTGCCGGCCGCCTTCGGCGACTCGCTGATCGAATAGATCGTCGTGTGCATCTCGGCCGCCGAGTTGTCCACGGTCACGCCGCCCGACTGCTCCTGCTTCTGCTTCTCGGGGTCGTTCGTCGTGAGGTCCGGCGAGATCCGGTCCCAGGTCTGCCCGTGGTCGCGCGTGCGGAACAGGAACTGCGCGCCGATGTAGAGCGTGCCCTTCTCGTTCGGCGAGAGCGCGAGCGGCGTGTTCCAGTTGTAGCGCAGTTTCTCGCCGGGTCCGGCGAGCGGCTGGATCGCGCGCGCCTGGTGGGTCCAGCGGTTCACGCGCGCGAGCGTGCCGCCCTGGTACTCGGCGTACAGGTAGTCCGGGTCTGCCGGGTCGCTGAACATCCAGAACCCGTCGCCGCCGTACATGTTCTCCCAGCGGCTGTTCGTGATGCCGCCCGGGTAGGCGCTGTCGCCGACCCAGCTCGAGTTGTCCTGCAGGCCGCCGTAGACCTTGTACGGGTCACGTTCGTCGAGGCTCACGTGGTAGAACTGCGAGATCGGCAGGTTCTCCGCCTTCCACCAGCGGTTGCCGCCGTCGTAGCTGTACCAGAGGCCGCCGTCGTCGCCCGAGACCACGTGCTTCGAGTTGTTCGGGTTGACCCACACGTCGTGCACGTCGCCGTGCATGCCGTTGAAGCCGCCGACGACCGAGAAGCTTCGGCCCGCGTCCTCGGAGAGGATCAGGTTGCCGTCGCCCTTGTAGATCCGGTCCGGGTTGTTCGGGTCCACGGTCATGTGCGCGAAGTAGAACGGGCGCCAGACCATCCACTGGCTCTTGTCGCGCTCGGTCCAGGTCTTGCCGCCGTCGTCGCTCACGTAGAGGGCGCTCGCGGTCGACTCGACGAACGCGTACACGCGCTTCGAATCGCCGGGCGCGACGTTCACGGCGATGCGGCCGTAGGGCTTCTTCGGGAAGCCCGCGTTCGCCTCGGGCGTGACCTCGGTCCACGTGCGGCCCGCGTCGCGGGACACCATCAGCGCGCTGCCCGACGGCGAGGTCGGCGTCTCACCGCCCGAGCGGAACGTCCATCCCTTGCGGCGGAAGTCCCAGAGCGCCGCGTACACGACGTCCGGGTTCTGCTGGTCGATGCTGAGGCTCGCACAGCCGGTCGAGAGGTTCGTGCCCTTCAGGACCTGCTGCCAGGTGGCGCCGCCGTCGGTCGTCTTGTAGACGCCGCGCTCGGCGGAGTCGCTCCACAGCCGGCCCGTGACGCAGGCGTACACCGCGTTGCTGTCGCGCGGGTCGATGCTGACGTCGGTGATGCGCTCGGACCCCTTGAGCCCGAGGTTCTTCCAGCTCGCGCCGCCGTCGGTCGTCTTGTAGATGCCGTCACCGATCGACACCGAGTTGCGGGTCCAGGCCTCGCCGGTGCCGACCCAGACGGTGTCCGGGTTCTTCGGGTCCACGGTGACCGCGCCGATCGACTGCACGGCCTGCTTGTCGAACACCGGTTCGAACGTGGTGCCGCCGTCGAGCGACTTCCAGACGCCGCCGCTCGCGGCGCCGACCCAGATGGTCAGCTTGCCGTTCGGCATGTTGACGGCGTCGAGCGACGCGATGCGACCGCTCATCGCGGCCGAGCCGATGTTGCGCACGCCGAGGCCCGAGACGGTGCCGGCGTCGAAGGCCACCTTCGCCGGCTCTGCGGCGAGGACGGAGCAGGGCAGCAGGGCCGCCAGGGCGAATGCTTTGCGGTTCATGGTCGTGCCTCAGTTCGCGCCGGGGAACGAGAAGTAGTTCGGGTCGAGCGGGATGTTCACCTCGACCTTGTCGAAGGCGATCTTCGCCGGGTCGCTGTCGCCCTTGCGGCCGGCCGCGATCGCGGTCGCCCAGTAGACGCCATCGACCTTCTCGTACTCGCCGAAGTCGGCGACGAACGACTGCTTCACGCCGCGCACGAGCCGCTCGCTCTCGACCCGGATCTCGAGGAAGTAGTCGGGGTCGAGGTAGACGTACTGGATGTCGCCGTTCTTCTGCGTCAGCCGGAGCTTGTGCGCCTCGGTACCGTCGATGTCCTCGGTGCCCATGTACTCGAGCTTCGCGCCGCGCGCCGCCCAGTCCTCGAGCGGACCGCCGATCTGCGCGTCCTCGATCAGGCCCTTCAGGTCGTCGGCCGAGGTGCGCTCGGGGTCCTTGCGGCCCTGGAACGGGTCGATGCGCCAGCCTTCCTTGCCGTCGTAGCACTCGACCTGGGTGAGTCCCTGCAGCGAGACCTCCTCCTTGACCGAAGACGGCCGTCGCCGGGTCTCCACGTAGCCGAGCACGAGCTGGCCGCCGTTCACGATCAGCTGGCCGCTGCGTCTAACGGTCTGGATCCTGCCGAGTGCGGCCGTGCCGCCGCGGGCCTCGATGTTCTTCGCGGCCAGTTCCTCGGCCGTAAAGGCCTGGGCGCTGCCGGCTGCCAGCAACAGCAGCGCGCAGGTGGCGATGCGGGTTCGCGTCATGGGTTCCCCCCCTCGGACGAGTTCTTGAGACCGGACGGCGCCGGAGTCGGCGCCGAAGGAGCGCGAGGGTACCATTGGAGGCCGCCCGGGGGCACCGGGTCGTGCGAGGCCGTACGAGGGGGGGACGTGCGCACATTGCTGGTCAACAGGGGGTTCCTGCTGTTTGCAGTCGCCTACGTCGCCGCCGTGACTTTCTCGCGGCGACGGGCCGGCCGCTCGAGGACGCGATCGGCGCGTTCGTGATCCTGGGCGTCGCTCTGCCCCTCGTGGCGCTGGCCGCGACGGTCCGGCTGCCCGTCCCGACCGCGCCGGATCCCCGGCGACCGGGTGACGCGGCGACGATGGCCGGCCTGCTCGGCTGGATCGTGCTGTTCCTGGCCGTGAAGGGTCCGCTGCAGGCCGCGCTACTGCCGTCCGGAGCCGGCGCGGCCGCGACGCTCACGGTCTCGACGGCGCTCAAGCTGGCGGCGTTCGTGGCGGTGCCCGCGCTGGTGCTGCGGTGGCGTGGCCTCGGGCGCTGGCAGGGAGGCCGGCCCACGGCACCGGCCGGGCGGCTCGCTCTGTGCTTCGTCGTGATGGCCGTTGCCGGCTTCGGCGTCCAGGCGCTGATGGGATCGCAGTTGCGGGTCTACCTCGAGGCCGGCCGGTCCGGGCCGGAGGTCGTCGCGGGCCTCGTCGCCTGTTTCGCTTGGATGAGCCTGGAGGCCGGGCTCGTCGAGGAGTTCTTCTTCCGCTGGTACCTGCAGTCGCGGCTCGCCGCGTGGAGCGGTTCACAGCTCACCGCGATTTTCATCGGGTCGCTCGTGTTCGGGCTTGCGCATGCGCCGGGCATCTGGCTGCGGGGCGCGGGCGGCGTCGAGGGACTGGGCGACGCGCCCTCGCTGCTCACGAGCGTCGCCTACGTGATCGCCGTGCAGGGCGTGGCCGGGCTCACGTTCGCCGTGCTGTGGGCCCGCACCCGCAGCTTCGCACTCGTCGTGCTGCTGCACGGCGCGTTCGACGCGCCGTCGAACGCCGCGCAGTTCGTCGCCGCCTGGGGCGGCTGAGCGTCACCAGGCCCAGGTCCAGTCCTTGCTCGAGGCGCGGCAGCCGCCGCCGTCCCGCCCGGTCCACGCGCGGCCGCGCACGAACCGCCCGGGCTTTGCACCGGTCGGTTCCCCGTTCCTGAGCGCGAGCTGCCCGTTCACGAGCACCTCGGACACGCCGGTCGAATACTGGTGCGGCCGCTCGAACGTTGCGTGGTCCTGGATCCGGGCGGGGTCGAACACGACGACGTCCGCGTAGTAGCCGGTCGCGAGCCGCCCCCGGTCCGCGAGCGAGAGGTTCGCCGCCGGCAGCGCCGAGAGCCGGTGGATCGCGTCCTCGAGCGTCAGCGCGTGCTCCTCTCGGACGTACTTCGCGAGCAGGCGCGCGAAGTTCCCGTACGATCGCGGGTGCGGGTTCGACAGCAGGAACGGGCCCTCGGGCGCCTGCGCCGCCGAGTCCGAGCCGAAGCTCACCCACGGCAGCGCCGTCTGGCGCCGCACGTTGTCCTCGGACATCAGCATGTAGGCCACGTCCACGCGCGACCCGTCCTCGATCACGAGGTCGATCGCGGCCTCTTCGGGCGAGACGCCGCGTTCCTTCGCGACCGACGCGAGCGTGCGACCCGTGAGCGGCTTCAGCTTCGGGTTCTTGAAGCCGAGCAGCAGCGTGCCGTCGGCGCCCGCGTGCCCGTACAGGTTTTCCCAGCCGGGGTTCGGGTCACGCATCTCGGCGATCACGCGGGCGCGCACGGCCGGGTCGCGCATCCGCTCGATCCACGCCTCGAGCCCGCCGGCCTGCACCCACGGCGGCATCGCCGCGTCGAGCCCGGTGGCGCCGCCGACATACGTGTACATGTCCGCGCTGATCCGCACGCCCTGGCGCCGGGCCTCCTCGATCATCGCGATCACCGCGTCGAGCTTGCCCCAGTTCGCGCGACCCGCGGCCTTCAGGTGGTAGATCTCGGCCGGGGCACCCGACGCACGCGCGATCTCGATCGTCTCGGCCACCGCCTCGACGAGCCGGTCTCCCTCGCTGCGCATGTGCGTGATGTACATGCCGCCGCAGCGACCGGCCTCGGTCACGAGCGCGACGAGTTCGTCGGTTTTCGCGTAGCTCGCCGGTGCGTAGATGAGCGAAGCGCCGACGCCGAGTGCGCCTTCCTCCATCGCGGACTTCACGAGGCCCCGCATCTCTTCGAGCTGCGCGGCCGTCGGCTGCACGTCGTCTTCGCCAAGCACGTGGTCGCGGACCGTCGTCGCGCCGACGAACGAGGCGACGTTGGGCGCGATGCCGCGTCGCTCGAGCCCTGCGAGGTACTCGCCGAGCGTGGTCCAGTCGACCGGGTAATGGATGTCGCCCTGGCGGCGCACGACGTCGGCCTTCATCCGGTCGTTGAGCGGGCCCATCGAGTCGCCTTCGCCCATCACCTCGAGCGTGATGCCTTGCCGGAGTTCGCTCTGCCCAAGCCCGTCCTGGATCAGCGACTCGACCGACCAGCTGAGCATGTTGATGAAGCCGGGTGCGACCGCCTTGCCCGTCGCGTCGACGACCGTCCGTCCCTCGAGGCCCCGCGGCGGCCCGACGTAGCTGATCCGGTCGCCGTCGATCGCGACCTCGCCGGGGTAGGGCGCGGATCCGCTGCCGTCGTAGATCGTGCCGCCGCGGATCACGACGTCGTGGGCCGGGGCTGCACTGGCCGGCGCGGCCGCGAGCCATGCGACCGTCGCAAGCGCCGCCCGCATGACGCGGGTCGTCGCGCCGCCCGTCCGCCGTCGCGACAGGGTCCAAGCCGTCTGCATGTGCGTCCCCCTTCCAGCCGGTCCCGGCATCATACGGAGCCGGCCGGACCCGTACACCTGCGGAGGGTTCGCCGGCGGGCATTGGGGTACTATCCGGCCGTCCGGGATGCCCGGCCTGTATCGGAGCCGTGCTTGGGGCAGGGACCTGAATCGCGCGCCGCCCGCGCCGCGCCGCTCATCGCACCGGGCGACCTCACGACGGTGCCGAACCTGCTGTCGGTCGCGCGGATCGTCGGGGTGAGTGCGGCCGTGCTGCTCTATTTCGCCGGCCACCCGCTCGCGACGCTCTCGATCGGCACCGTCGCCTGCCTGACGGACCACCTCGACGGTTACCTCGCGCGACGGCTCGGCCAGGAGACCGTGCTCGGCGCGATGCTGGACCAGGCGGCCGACAGCTACACGACGGCGATCGCGCTCGCGATGCTCGTGATCGCCGGCGGGTTCCCGTTCGCGTTCCTGATGGTGTTCCTCGGCCGCGAGTTCTGGGTGGGCACCGTGCGCCGCTACGCGGCGGCACGCGGCGTCGAGATTCCCTCGCGTACGCGTGGCAAGGTTGCAACCGCGTTCATCTACTGGTCGCTGCTCGTGATGGCCGCGGGCGTGATGCTCGAGTGGCCGGCCCCGGTCGGCGACGTGCTGCGTTTCGTATCGACCGGCGGCATGGTGACCGGGCTCGCGCTCAGCTGGAGCGCGGCCTGGGACTACACGAAGGCCGTCACGGGGGTGCGGGCGTGAACGGCGTGCGCCGCACGGTGCTGCTCTGCCCGGGTCCGGTGCAGCTCTCGCCCGGTGTCCGCGAGGCGCTCGCGACCTGCGGCGTCGGGCATCGCGACGCGCGTTTCTCGGACGTCGTCGCGAGGCTGCGGACCAACCTCGCGAAGGTGCTCGGCGCGGGCGCGTCGCACAGCGTCATGCTCGTGACCGGGCCGGCGACGGCCGGGCTCGAGGCGGCATTCGCGAGCCTGCTGCCGCGCGGCACGCCGGTCGTCGTGCCGGTCAACGGGACCTTCGGGGCGCGCATCGCCGAGATGCTCTCGACACTCGACCTCGACTGCCGCCCGGTCGACCTCGGCTTCGGGCAGCCGTTCGACCTCGGTCGGCTGGAGTCGGCGCTCGACGGGTTGCCGCCCGGCCGCCCGGCGGCGCTCGCGATGACCCACCACGAGACCTCCTGCGGCCTGCTGAACCCGATCGCCGCCGCCTGTGCGCTGGCGCGGCGGCGCGGCGTCCCGACGTTCGTCGACGCGACCTCGAGTGCCGGCGCGGAAGACCTCGACCTCGCGCGCGACGGCGTCGACGTGTGCGTCACGGCCTCGGGCAAGTGCCTGCACGCGGCACCGGGCATCGCGATCGTGGCCGCGCGACGCGACCTGCTCGACGCGGCCGCGGGCCGGCCGCGACGCACGTTCGCGCTCGACCTCGTGCGCCACCACGAGCAGGCCGAGGCGAACTCCCAGACTCCGTTCACGCCGGCCGTTCCGCTGGTGCTGGCACTCGACCGGGCCGTCGAGGAACTGCTCGCGCGCGGCGTGCCGGCGCGCCGTGCGGAGTACCTGCGTCGACGCGCACGGATGGCCGCCGGGTTCGCCCGGCTCGGGCTCGCGCCGCTGCAGTTGCCCGCCGGCGCGGAGTCCGCATCCATCCTGACCGTTGCGACGCCGGAGCCGCCGGGCTTCGAAGCGTTGTACGCGTCGCTGCGCGAGCGCGGATACCTGCTCTACGCAGCGAAGCCGCCGCTCGGCCGCCGCTACTTTCAGGCGAGCGTGATGGGCGAGCTCGATGACCGCGACGTCGACGCGTTCCTCGGCTCGCTCGAGGACGTGCTCGCCGCGTCGGCCTCGCGACGGGCCGCGGGCGCCTGACGGTCCCCCGGCGCGTGTTCGATCTCGCCACCAACCCCCGCGTCTTCCGCGACTGGAAGCACTGCGTCGCGTTCGGGCTCGGCAGCGGGCTCGCGCGCCTGGCGCCCGGCACCTGGGGAACGCTCGTCGCCATCCCGTTCTGGCTGCTGCTCGTGCAGCTGCCGCCGTGGCTCTATGCGGTCACCGTCGTCGCGGCCTTCGCGCTCGGCAGCTGGGTCTGCGACGCCGTGTCCCGGGACCTCGGCGTCCATGACCATGGCGGGATCGTGTTCGACGAATTCGTCGGCTACTGGATCACGATGTTCCTGGTGCCGCCGACGGTCGCCGGGGTCGTCGCCGGCTTCGTCGCGTTCCGGGTCTTCGACATCTGGAAGCCGTGGCCGATCCGCTGGTTCGACCGGAACGTGCACGGCGGGTTCGGCGTGATGTTCGACGACGTCGTGGCGGGCCTGGTCGCCTGGTGCGCCGTGCAGGCCGTCCTGCGGCTCGCCGGCTGACAGCCGGCCCGCGACCTGCCTAGACTCGCGGGCGGATGGCCCCGGCCGCTGTACCACCGGGCAGGAAACCGAGATGACGGGACTCGAATCGCGGTCGGGCGCGGCGGGCGGCGACCCGGACAGCAGGCTCGTGCGCGCGCTCGGCGTGCGGCAGCTCACCGCGACGATCTTCAACCACACGGTCGGCAGTGGCATCTTCGTGCTGCCCGCGTTCGCGGTCGCCGAACTCGGCAGCGCCGCGCCGGCCGCGTACCTCGTCTGCGCGGTCGTGATGGTACTCGTGGTGCTGATGTTCGCCGAGGCGGGCAGCCGGGTGACGATCACCGGCGGCCCGTACGCGTACGTGGAGGTCGGGCTCGGCCCGTTCTTCGGCTTCGCGGCCGGCATCCTGCTCGCCGTCTCGCAGATCGCGGCCTGCGGCGCGATCGCGATGCTGCTCGCCGAGAGCATCGCGCGACTGCTCGGGCTCGCGCCGGCCTGGTCGACGGCGATCCTGCTCGCGCTGGTCGGCGGGCTCGCGGCCGTGAACATCCTGGGCGTCCGGCGCGGCGCGCGGGTGATCGAGGTGTTCACGGCGGCGAAGCTGGTGCCGCTGCTCTTCTTCGTGCTGGTCGGCGCGTTCTACGTGCACCCGGCGAACCTGCGCTGGGATACGCTGCCCCCGGCGGCCGACGTCGCGACGACGGTCGGGACGCTGATCTTCGCGTTCACCGGCATCGAGACCGCGCTGATGCCGAGCGGCGAGGTGAAGGACCCGACGCGGACGGTGCCGCGCGCGGCGATGCTCGCGCTCGCCGGCGCGACGCTGCTCTACCTCGGCGTGCAGGCGGTGGGCCTCGGCGTGATGGGCACCTCGCTCGCGAACGACACCGTGGCGCCGCTCGCGACCGCGACCGCGACCTTCGCCGGCGGCACGGGCGCCGCGCTCGTGCTCGCGGGCGCGTCCGTGTCGATGTTCGGATGGCTCACCGGCTCGATCCTGGCCGGGCCGCGCGCGCTCTTTGCACTCGCGCGCGACGGATTCCTGCCTCGCGGGCTCGCGTCAGTGCACCCGCGCTGGCACACGCCCTGGCTCGCGATCGTCGCCTATGCCGTGATCGCGGCCGGCGTGTCGCTCACGAGCAGCTACCGCGAGCTCGCGGTGCTGTCGAACCTCGCCTCGTTCGGCGTCTACGTGCTCGGTGCCTTCGCGGTCTGGCGGCTCCGGGTGCGGGACGTGCGCGCCGATCGGCCGCCGTTCCTGATGCCGGGCGGGATGACGGTGCCGGTGCTCGCCTGCGCGGCGATCGGCTGGATCGCGCTGCAGACGATCACCCGCCGCGAGATGCTCGCGCTGGGCGGCGTTTTCGCGCTTTCGCTGCTCGTTTGGCTCGTGCAGGCGTCGCGGCGCCGCGCTGCTTCGGGGTCCTGACCGCGCGCGGCGTGGCGTCGGCCGGCGCGTTCGGGTCGGGCAGCGCGTCGGCGGCCGCGAGCAGTTCCTCCCAGGCGCCCCGCATGCACTCGAGCATGTGGCCCGGGTCCGGCACCATGCTGCGGCACGACACCATCGACACCCACATCACGCCGTTGTAGCTCACGCCCGTGAAGTTGAGCCCGCAGCCGTCGACCGGGATGCTGACCGGGTAGAAGCACATGGCCTTGGCACCGGCGAGGTACATCGCCTCGTCGGGGCCGCGCACGTTCGACACCGTCAGGTTGATCCGCGACACCAGCGCCTTGTTGAACACGGTGTTCGCCGCGAACGGCGGCAGCACGTCGAGCAGGTTCTTCAGCAGGTCGAGCCCCATCGCCTCGCCCTGCGCCTTGCCGGCGCGCGAGGCCTCGTGGGCCGCGCGCAGCCGTTCGATCGGGTCGGCGATGTCCGAGCACACGCTCACCGGCACGCCCGCGACGTCGTTGCCGCCGGCCGAGGCGTCGCTGCGGAGCGAGATCGGCATCAGCGCGATCAGCGATCGGTCGGGCAGCTCGTGCTTGCGCTCGAGGTACTTTCGCACCGCGCCGCCCGCGACCGCGATGAACACGTCGTTCAGCGTCGATCCGGGCACCTTCGACCGGATGCGACGGATCCTCGAGAAGGGCATCCCGAAACCCTCGACGACCCGGTTCGTCGTGATGTCGCCGCTGAAGCGCGTCTGGGGCGCCGCGGGCGGTATCGCGGCGGACAGGCGACGCCCGAGCGCCGCGAAGTCGCCCTCGGCGATCTCGGGCAGGTGCTCGCGGCCGGCCGCGATCGCCCGGCCCGCGACCTGTCCCGCCATCCGCGCGAGCTTGCCCACGCGGTCGACCTGGTTCGCGACGCTCCTCGACAGGAACTCGTACGGCGACGGCTCGCGGTCGCCGACCACGACCCGCGGCGCCTCGCCGGCGGGGGTCCGTTCCGGCGTGCGTTCGTGCATCTGGCGCGTCAGGTGCACGGCCGCCATGCCGTCGACGATCGCGTGGTGGATCTTCAGGAACACCGCAAACGCGCCGGGAGGCAGCTTCGGGATGTTGTCGAGGCCCTCGATCACGTAGGCCTCCCAGAGCGGGTGCGCGCGGTCGAGCGGACGCGAGTGCAGCCGCGCGACCTGGATCATCAGCTGCCGCCAGTCGCCCGGCTTCGGCAGCGCGATGTGGCGGATGTGGTACTCGACGTCGATGTCGGTCTCGGCCACCCAGTACGGGCGGTCGAGCGCGAACGGGACCTCGACGAGCCGGCGCCGGAACACCGGGTGCAGGTACAGGCGCTGCTCGTAGTGCTGGAGGATGTCCTTGAACCGGACCTTGCCCTCCGGCGCGGTCGTCACGTCGTAGATGATCAGCGAGGCGACGTGGTTGTAGACGTTGCCGCGCTCGCCGATGAGCATCACGTTGTCGGTGCCGGAAAGCTGCTGCATGTCGCGAACCTCGGGGTGGTCGGCGCAGTGTGCAGCCGGCACCCGCGGGCGGCAATCCGGCCGGAGAGGGGCCCCCCGGTCGGAATCAGGCTCACATAAGCCATTGAATAAAAAGGAGATGTCGCTGCTGCCGGCCGCTGCCGGGGAACTTCGGCGACATCCGGCAGTCTATGCTGCGATGCAGCAACTCCAGTACGTCACGCCGGCGGCGCGCTTCGCGGCGACCGCACCCGCGGCCGGCACCCGGCGGGGTCTCGCAGTGCTCGCACTCGCGGCGGCGCTCGCCATCGCGTCGCCGAACGGCGCGCGCCGCGTGGCCGTCGACGCCGCGCCGCCGGCGCAGGCGCCGGAGTGGGTGCAGAGCGGCCGCGCGTCCTGGTACGGGCCGGGCTTCCACGGGCGGCGCACGGCGAACGGCGAGGTGTTCGACACGAATTCGCTCACGATGGCGCACCGCACGCTGCCGTTCGGCACCGAGGTTCGAGTCACGAACCTGGTGAACGGTCGCAGCGTCGTGCTGCGCGTGAACGACCGGGGTCCTTACGTGCGCGGTCGGATCGCCGACCTGTCGCACGCCGCCGCGCAGCGGCTCGGGTTCGCGGACGAGGGCGTCACCCGCGTGCGGATCGACGTGATCTGAGCGAACTTCAGTCGCGGACCTTGAACGAGTAGCGCACCAGCGCCTGCACCTGGTTCTCGTCGAGCGTCGGCGAGAGGTCGAACTCCTCGCGTTCCTCGAACGTGCTGCGGATCCGCAGCCACTCGATGCCGACCTGCCAGTGCTCGCCGAATTCGCGCAGGTACGTGAGTGCGGTCGCGCTGCCGGTGTCGTCGTAGTACGGGATCTCGTCGCCCTTCTGCTGGCGCGTGCTGAACTGGTCGTAGCGGGCACTCAGGCGGTTCGGTCCCCACGCGTAGCTCACGAGCCCGAACCAGGCGTTGATGTCCCAGAGCTGCGTGCCGAACGGCGCACCGTGCCCACCGACGCTCGTGCGGCCGAGCAGGGCCTGCGCCACGATCGTCCAGTGCTCGTCCGGCTCGACCCGCAGCCCGACGAGGTCGAACCGCGTGTCCCAGGCGAACGTGCCGGACGAGTCGCTCGCACCCGGGTCGCCGCGGTTGTCGTAGTGCATCACTCGCAGGTCGAGCCACGACGCGTGCCGCCACCCGGCGCCGACGTAGTAGCCCGCGCGGTCGTCGATCTCCCGGAACATGTCGATCTTCGGCGCCGGGCCCTCGTACAGCGAGCCCGGGTAGGGGTATCGCCCGAACAGCGTCGTCTGGCGGTCGTGCAGCGCGAAGCCGCGCGAGGCGACCAGCACGCCCGCCGGGTCGTTCCAGCCGAAGACACCCGCCGTGAACGCGAATTCCTCGGCGCTGCCCACCGCCGAGCCACGCCAGCGCGCTTCGCCCTCGAGTCCGATCGTCCGGATCTCCTCGGCGATCCAGGTCGAGACCACCGAGTTCGAAACGGTGTAGACGTTGCTCCAGCCCGGTCCCCGGTTCTCGAACGAGGTCGGCGCGTAGAACATGCCCCCGCGCACCCGCCAGCGCCACGGGCCCTGCGGGAACGGGCGGTAGTCGACGTAGGCCTCGGTCACGTCGACCGGCGCCTCGTCGGCATCGCCCCAGCTGCCGGCGACGAGGTTCGCCGTGACGGTGTCGGTCACGCGGTAGCGCAGCGCGCCGAACGCCCGGCCGAGCGCCGCACCGTCGGTGTCGGGGTCGAAGCGCTGGCGGCCGAGGCCGCCCTCCAGGAACGACGGGGATGCGTCGCTCCAGACCGCGCGCAGGTCGAGTTCGCCCAGGAGTTCGATCCGGTCGCCGCCCCACGCGATGCACGGAGCGACGAGGATCAGCAGGGCGGCGCAGCGGGGCCGGAGCCGCATCTCAATAATCCCAGTCCGGGTCGCGAGGACCCGGGGACGGCCGGGGTCGCAGCGGTCGCGCGAGTGTCCAGGCGAACGACGGGTCACCGCCCTCGACACGCACGACGCGCTGCAACGAGGCGGCCGGGTCCGCGATGCGCGGTCCCCACAGGTCGATCCGGTATCGTCCCGGCGGGACGTCGTGCATCGTCGCGGTGCCGTCGCTGCCGGTGACGCCGAACCAGGGTGCGTCGGTCACGAAGATGTAGCCGACCATCTCGTCGTGGATGTTGCAGCCGAGCACCACGAGGCCCGCCGTGTCGAACGTGAGCGGCGGGTGCACCTCGCCCTTGTAGAGCGGCAGCTGGAAGCGCCTCGCCGGCGAGAACGAGTAGACCTGGTGGCTCACCGTGTCGTTGTTCGGGAAGTCGACCCGGGTGCCGGTGCGGATCGCGAGGACCTGTGGGACGAACCGGCGACCGAGCTGATCCATCGTCGCGTCGCGGCGTGAGGCGGCCGGAGGCGGCGTCCCGTCGAGTGGCGTCACGGTCGCGACGACGTCCGCGACCGCGGCTCCGTCGGGCGCGCTGACCCTGACGAGGATCGTGGCGGCCGCCACCTGCGCGGACACGGCGATGCACGCGCCCGCGAATGTGATCCAGGTCGCACCGGTCCTCAGCGCTTTCGCGAAATCCATCGCACATCTCCCGGTCGCGCGGCGGACGCCGCGACGCGCCCACCTAAGATCGGGCGCAATACGAACGCGAACCATCATGAAGAGCTTTCGCACACGAATCCTTGCGCTCGTTCTCGGTCTGGTCACCGTGACCGTCGTCGCCACCGTGACGTCGCTCGTCGCGAAGGCGGGCGAGGAGGCGCGCGAGCAGGCCGGCGAGCAACTGCGGGCGGGGCTGCTGCTGTCGCAGGAAGTGCTCGACTTCCGCGCGTCGCAGCTGCGCGCGGCCGTGCGGGTGCTCGCGGCCGACTACGGTTTCCGTGCGGCAATCGCCTCGGCCGACGGGCCGACGATCCTCTCCGCGGTCGAGAACCACGCGGCGCGCGTTCGAGCGGGCCTCGTCGTCCTGCTCGATCCGCAGGGCCGGCCGATCGTCGCCACCGCGGGCGACCTCGCTCAGCAGGCGCTCGGCTCGCTCGCCGAGGTCACGACGCACCGCCCGGGCGCGAGTCGCGCGGGCCTGCACCTCGTCGGCGGCCGGCCGTACCAGCTCGTCGCCGCGCCGGTCCGCGCGCCGGACACGATCGCCTGGGTGATCATGGGATTCCCGGTCGACGATGCGTTGGCGGCCGAGATCGCGAGGCTGGGCAATGCCGCGGTGACGTTTGCGGGGTCCGCGGACGGCGCACCGGTGTACACGGCGAGTTCGCTGCCGCCGCCGCAACGCCCGTCCCCGGCCACCGCGCTGCACGCCGCGTCCGGCACGCTGCTCGAATTCGACCTCGGTGGCGCCGGCTACTTCGGCCGCGTCGTCTCGCTGCCCGTCGAGAGCGGGACGTTGCGACTGCTGCTCTCGACGCCGGTTGCCGAGGCACTGCGCCCGTACCAGGAACTGCGGCAATCGATCCTTCTGATCGGCGGAGGCGTGCTGCTCGTCGCCGCGCTGCTCGCGGTGTGGCTCGCGAACGGCGCGACCCGCCCGGTGGCGGCACTGACCGAATCCGCGCGACGGATCGAGGCGGGGGACTACTCGTTCGAGGTGAGCGCCGGCTCCGACCGGGAGTTCGGCCGGCTTGCCGCCGCGTTCAATTCGATGCGTTCGGCGGTGGGCGAGCGCGAAGGCCGCATCCTCCACCAGGCGAGGCACGATCCGCTGACAGGCCTGCCGAATCGCGCGTACGCCGCCGAGCTGCTCGAGCAGCGCGTGGCCGGCGGGATCGGCCCGGTGTCCGCCTGCGTCGTGGACCTGCAGCGGTTCAGGGACGTGAATGCGTCGCTCGGGCACGCGGTCGGCGACTCCGTGCTGCGCGAGGTCGCCGCCCGCCTCGCCGAGGAGGGCCCGGCGCGGGGCCGGGTGGCCCGCATCGCCGCCGACAAGTTCCTCGTGGTCCTCGAGCGCTGCGCCGAGGCGGCGCGCGAGGAACTGGCGCGGATCGCGGCACGCCTGCGCACCGGGATCGATGCCGGCGGCGTGCGCGTGCTGCTCGACGTTCGCGCCGGCATCGCCTGCTGGCCCGACCACGCGGCCAGCGGCGCCGACCTGCTCCGCGGCGCCGACGTCGCACTCGACAAGGCCAAGGAGTCGGGCGTCGCGATCGGCATCTACGTGCCCGGCGACGAGGCGGAGTACCGGCGCCGGATCGGACTGCTCGGGGAGCTTCCCGGCGCGATCGCGGCCGACGAACTCTCGCTGCACTTCCAGCCCAAGGTCGGCTCGCACTGCGGCCGGGTGATCGGCTGCGAGGCGCTGCTGCGCTGGCACAGCCCGCGGCACGGCCACATCGCCCCGTCGGAATTCGTCGCCTATGCCGAGCGTACCGGGGCGATGCGCCTGCTCACGTCCTGGGTGCTGCGCTCGGCGCTGCGCCAGCTGCGGGCCTGGGAGGACGCGGGCCACGACTGGCATGTCGCGGTGAACCTCTCGGCCTCGGACCTGGCCAACCCGGGCCTCGCGCTCGAGGTCGTGGCGCTGCTCGACGAGACCCGGGCCAACCCGGCGCGGCTCGTGCTCGAGATCACCGAGAGCACGGTGATGCGCGAGCTCGCGAATGCACTCCGCGTGATGGAGCCGCTGCGGGCGCTCGGCGTGCGGTTCGCGATCGACGATTTCGGGACGGGCTACTCATCGCTCGCGAGCCTGCAGCAGCTGCCGGTGGACGAACTGAAGATCGACCGTGCATTCGTGCGGAACCTCGGCTCGAGGGCCAGCGACGCGGCGATCGTCCGCTCGATCGTGGACCTCGCGCACTCGATGTCGCTCAAGGTGGTCGCCGAGGGCGTCGAAGACGGGGCGGCGCTCGCGGTGCTGCGCGACCTCGACTGCGACGTGATCCAGGGCTACCACTACTCGAAGCCGCTGCCTCCGGCGGAGTTCGCCCGCTGGGCCTGCGCGCACGACGCGGCACTGCCGCCCGCGCCGGCGCCGGTCGTGCTGCACCCGGCCCGCGCCGGAGCCTGAATCATCGCGCGAGGTACTTGTCGAGCGTGCGATGGAAGTGGCGGATCCGGGATTCCTGGTAACGCGCCAGGTGGACGGTCCCGGTGCCGCTCGCGAGCAGCCCCTGCTGCACGTGGGGCATGTTGTCCATGTCCTGATCGATCACCGGCCCGAGCACCGGCAGCTCCTTCGCCTCCGACCACGTCTCCGCGGGCCCGAGCCAGTGCACGGGCACCGGTGCGGGCCGCGGTCCGCCATCCGGGACGCGCTTCAGGATCATGACTTCCATGATGCAGCTCGCCACGTCCAGCCCGTTCGGTCGCCAGCGGTAGACGATGTTCGGCGCGAAGCCGCCCCATGGCGAGAAGTTCGGGAACACGTTGTAGACCATCGCGTCGAGCGTCTCGGCGTCCGTGACGCCGGTCCAGTCGCCGCCCCAGGCGCGGTGGAACGACTGCCGGTTGAGTTCCCCGAGCGCCGCGCGCGGTCGCGTGGTCCCGGCGCGCCGGCAGATCTCGTCCGGGTCCGAGCGACGCGACATCAGCGCGAGCATCCCCTCGAGCGTCGCCCGGTCGCTGACCCGGTTCTTGCCGCGGTGCGGGCTCGGTGCCGCGAACGCCGTGAGGTTGCGGTTCACGTGGTCGCCGTACAGGTCGTACTGCGAGTTCGCGTCCGCGATCACGTCGAGGATCTGCGGGTGCGTCGCGATCACGTGGAAGGACTCCATGAACGCTTCCTGCGCCACCTTCCAGTTGCAGCCGATCACCTTGGCGACGTGCGCGGACTTCCAGCAGTCCTCGAGCCGCCAGCGGGCGAAGTGCGCCGGCAGCACCTCGAGGTACTGTTCGAGCGGTGGCGCCTGCGGGTCCATGTTGATGAACACGAACCCGCCCCAGGTCGCGGTGCGCGCCTCGGGCAGCCGCCAGTCGCCGTCCGACAGGTGCGCGAAATCGTGCCGGCACGGGGCATTGCGCAGCGTGCCGTCGAGGTCCCAGGTGAATCCGTGGAACGGGCAGCGATACGACTCGACGTGCCCGTCGGCGAGCTGCAGCTTGCGGCCGCGATGCAGGCAGGAGTTGTAGTAGGCACGGACCCGGCCGGAGCGGTCGCGGGTCACCAGGAACGACTTGCCGACGATGTCGTAGACGCAGGTGTCGCCGGGTGCGGCGATCTCCTCCTCGCGGCAGGCCATCTGCCACACGCGTGGCCAGAGCCGGGAAACCTCGAGGTCGAAGAACTCCTTCGACGTGTAGCGCGAGGCCGCGATCGGCGCGGTGCCGAGGTCCGGAGCCGATTGCTCGCGCAGGAAGCCTGGCACCGGGCGCGAGTCCGCGTCCAGGTAGTCCTGGTAGGTGGGTGAGCCGCCGGCGCTGGCCGGGCGGCCGCTGCGATCGCTGGACACGGGGCTACTCCGCGGCGATCCAGGGCCCGAGCACCGGACGCACCCGCAGGTGCTCCGGGATGTTCGCCGTGCCGATCCGACGATCGAGTTCCTCGTGCCAGTGGTAGATGCGGCGCTCCTGGTACGACACGTACATGCCCTGGAACCCGGCCGTCTCGACGGACTCCTGGATGCGGGGCGCGAACTGCGTGTCCTCCTCGAGGATGCGCTCGAAGTTGGACATGCGCGTCGGCCAGAGCTCGTGTCCCTCGGCGCCCTCGGGGGCGAACCAGTGGACGTCGACGACCATGCTGCGCGCGGTCTTCGGCCAGAACGTGATCACCGGCGTGCCGGTTGCGGACGGCGGCGTGACGAGGTTCGGGAAGAACAGGTAGGAGGGGTTCTGGTGCGCGAAGATCGACTCGACGGTCGACACCTCGGGCATGCCCACCGCGCCCGGGTCCCGCCAGTCAGGCCGCCGGTGCGGCGTGCACATCATCGAGTTCCCGTTCCGCCACAGCACCGCGTGCGTGCCTCGCGAGTCGAGGAACCGGTCGACCGTCTGCGGATGGATCGACTTCAGGTGATAGGTCTCGAGGAACGCGTCGAGCAGGATCTTCACGTTGCAGGCGATCTCGAAGCTCGAACTCGCGATGTGGCGGATCCGGTCGAACTGCAGGTTCTCGAGGTGCGCCGGGATCGGGGACAACGCGTCGAGCAGCGGCGGCGCATCCGGGTCCTCGTTCACGAACACGAAGTTGCCGAGCCGCTCGCAGCGCACCGTGGCGAGCCCGAAGCAGGCGGTGTCCATCCCGGGGAAATCGCGCTTCTCACGCACCGCGAGCAGCCGGCCCGAGAGGTCGTACGACCAGCCGTGGTAGCGGCAGAAGAATCCCTTCGTCTCTCCGGCGTCCTTCTCGACCAGTGGCGCCCCCCGGTGCCGGCAGGTGTTGTAGAACGCGCGCACCCCGCCTTCGCGGTCGCGGACGAGCACGATCGGCGAGCCGGTCTTGCGCCAGAGGCGGAAGCTGCCCGGGCGCGGCAGCTCGTCCACGTGCAGCGCGTACAGCCACGACTTCTTCCAGAGGTGACGCTCCTCGAGCGCGAGGAACGCGGGGTCGGTGTAGCGGCCGCCCGGGATCACGGGCAGTTCGGGGAATCCGGGCGGAGGGCCTTCGCGGTCCTGCTCGGACTTCATGCCTGCGTAGAGGCTTTGTTCGATCGCGGCTTTCATGCCGCCATGGTTCTATCGGTGCGCGGATGCGACGGTCCATCCGCAGTTACCGCAAGGGGTCACGCTGCGCTGCAGCGAGACCATTGGATCCGCTCGAGGGTCCGGCCGGCGTCCGTTGCGCTCAGCGGGTCGCGTCTCCTGCGGGCGCCAGCGCCCAGGTCGCCACCTCGAACGGCGCGAGCGTGACCGTCGCGACCTGGCCGGCGCGCCAGTGTTCGTCGGCTTCCTTGCGCCACACGGGCGCGGCGCGCCACGCACGCGGCTCCGAGCCCGGCAGCTCGAGTGCGGTCGCGGGATCGAATTCGAACCGCTGCGGCCGGTCGGACGGATTGCGCAGCGTGACGAGCGCGCGCCCCGGCGACCATGCGGCCCAGCCGTAGACCTCGCCCCGCACCGGATCGCCGCCGATCCAGTGACTGTCGCGCAGCACCGCGGCATTGGCCCGCGCCCACTTCGCCGTCGTCGCGAGCACGTCCCAGTCCGCGGGGCTGAGCAGGTCCGGCGACACGTACATCTCCTGCAGGCCCGTGCCGCTCGCGAAGTACGAATGCACTTCGTCGGCGAAGTCGCCGTGCGGGTCGCTCGAGAGGCCGACTGCCTTCCGCGCGTAGATGATCCCGTGCAGCATCAGCGAATTGAGCGGATAGAGCGGCCCCTGGCGGACGATGCCGCCGTAGGTGTCGGCGTCGCGGTAGGTGATCCAGCGCTGGCGGTCGCTGCCCGTGCCTGCGAACGCGTGGTCCTCGCCGCCGCGCCAGATCGAGTCGGCCGTGAGCAGCCAGAACGGCGACGGCCAGGTGCCTGTCGTCAGGTTCACGTAGAGGTCGGGTTTCACGGCGCGCAGGTCGGCGACGAGCGCGATCGCCGCGGCGAAGTCGCTGTCGAACTCGCTGCCCGCCGTCACCTTGTCCGGGCTGCCCGTGCCGTCGAGCTTGAACTGGTTGATCCCGTAGCGGGTCAGCAGGCCGACCGCCGTGTCGTGGAACAGCCGGTAGTACTTCGGGCCCGAGAGCGCCAGGCCCTGGTCGTCCACTTCGTAGCCCTCGGCCCGCGCGGTCGCGAGGCGCGCTTCGCGCGGCGGCCCGTAGCCGCCCCAGGGCGAGAGCCACAGGCCCGGTCCGGCGCCGATCCGCGCCGTCGCGTCGCGGAGCGTCGCGAACCCGTCCGGGAAGTCCTTGCTGAACTGCCACAGCCTCGACGTGTCGTCCCAGCCGTCGTCGAACAGGAACGAATCCATCGTCACGCCGCGGTTTAGCACGAGCTGTTGTCCGTAGGCGTCCACGACCGCGAGCGCCTCGGCCTCGGTGTAGGGCGTGAAGTAGCCGATGTCGTACCAGGAGTTGTAGTGCAGAAACGTCCGGAACGGCGCCGCGCGCTCGCGCTCCAGGTAGGCCTGGAACCCGCGACGCAGCTGGCCCGGCGGCGAGGTGCCGATCACGGCGGAATAGACCGCCGGCACGCCCGCCCTTAGCGGCAGCGCACGACGCAGCCACGCGCTCGCGCGCCCCTCGGCCACGCGCGCGTCCGCCATCGGGTGCTCGTAGCCGAAGAACTCGGCGTCCGTGGCGACCGGCGAGCCGCTGACGGTGCCCGCGACGCCTGCGCCCGGCAGTTCGAGGTCGACGAGCGCGATCGAGTGCAGGTCCGTCCCGCGCGGGGACACGAACTCGAATTCCTCGCGGACGTAGTTGCCCCCGTCCCGCAGCGTCGCCCGCCATCGGACCGCGAGGCCGCTCGCCGCGTCCGTGAGCGTGGCCTCGAGCCGCTGGCCGGCGTGGCGGTCCGCGGCGCGCGCGCCGGCGTCGCTCGCCGGCACCGGGTGGCAGGAGACGGCCCCGTCGAGCACGAAGCCCGATCCCGGGCGACGCACCCGGCCCGCGCGCAGCGTCACCGTGAAGACTTCGCCGGCAAGCGCCCGGCGCGTGCCGGTGAAACCGTTCACGAGGTCGAGCGGCCGCAGCGACCCGTCGCGAGTGGACCAGCCGACATCGATCGCGGCATTCGAGAGCCGTGCCGCGCCATCGTCGCTCGCGCAGTGCGCAGAGCCCGGGTCGACTGGCAGCCACGGTGGCGGCAGCGCGTCCGCCCGGACCGCCGACGACGCGAGCGCGAACGCGACGGCCGCGGCGCGCGTCGCATGCCGCCCGGCGTGCGACGGTGCGGCCTCGGCCGGTCGCATCAACCGGCGCCCGGGACGATCACGCGCGGCAGTCCGAGCGACGCGGCTTCGGCCTCGAGTTGCGCGAGTTCGCCGGTCCTGATCGCACTGAGTTCACCTTCGATCGCCGAGAGGTCGGCGAGGTTTTCCTCGAGCTGGCCGCGCTGGCCCTGCGTCGGTGCGAAATCCGAGGCCTGGACGTCGGTGTAGAGGTTCGAGAGCTGCGAATAGAGCTTCGCGCCGCCGTCGCGGCCCGCCAGCACGTCGTAGACCACCTCGGCGTCCGGATTGTGCATCCGGTGCTCGATCGCGTCGCAGCGCTCGACGAGCCTGAGCGCCGTCGCGTGCAGTGACGCCGCCGACGGCAGCTTCCCGGTGCGCTTCGCGAGGTCGTCGGCCTGCTCGCGTATCGCCTGCACGGCTTCGATGTCCCCGACGAGCCGGTCGAGCGCCGCGCCGGCGTCGAGCGCGAACGCGTAGTTCGCGCGCAGGTCCTCGGGCGTCGCCGCGGAGCGCGGGTCGACCGCGACCTCGCCCTGCGTCGCGTAGGTGCGCCCGGCGACCGTCAGCTTCAGCGTGTACACGCCGGGCAGCACCAGCGGCCCCTTGTCCGGGTCGCCGGAGTCCACCTTCGCGAGGCCGGGCCGCTTCGCGCCTTCATGCCGCAGGTCCCACTGGATCCGGTTGAGACCCTGCTCCTTCGTGAGCGCCGGCTTGTTCGGCTCGGAGGGTTCGTCCGGGTCGTCCTTGCGGAAGCGGTCCGGTTCCGGCACCGAGCTCAGCGTGCGCACGAGCGTGCCCTGGGCGTCGTAGATCTGGAGCTTCAGTTCGCCCGGATCGTCCGGCGACGGTGTGTGGCCGGCGGCGGGCGCGGGCGGCGCGTCCTTGAGCCAGTAGGTGATCGCCATACCGTAAGCGCGGTTGTTCGATCCGGTGTCGGTGAGGTCGTCCCAGCGGAACTCGAGCCGGGTGCGGTTGCTCGTGCGCGGCGGGAACAGGTGCACGGGCTCTGCCTTCACGGACGCATCGAACCGGCGCAGTGGGGTGATGTCGTCGAGGACCCAGATGCCGCGACGCGTGCCGAGGATCAGGTCGTCGTGCCGCACCTCGATGTCCGCGACGCCGACGGCCGGCAGGTTGCCGCGGATGTCGACGAACGACGCGCCGCGGTCGCGCGACAGATAGAGCCCCCGTTCGGCACCGACATAGAGCAGGTTGGGGTCCGTCGGATCCTCGCGGACGACGAAGAGGTGCTGGTCGGCCGGCAGGCCCTGGCCGAGCTGCTCCCAGCTCTTGCCGTAGTCGCGCGTCCGGAACAGCCACGGCCGTGGATCGTTCAACCGGCGTGCGTCGAGCACGACGTAGGCCGTGCCCGCGTCCGCGCGCGACGGCTCGATCGCCTCGACGGTCGCCCACTCGGGCCACTTCTTCGAGGTGACGTTCGTCCAGTTGGCGCCACCGTCGCGCGTGAGGTGCACGAGACCGTCGTCCGTGCCGACCCAGATCTGGCCCGCGGCGACCGGCGACTCCGCGATCGAGAAGATCGTGTCGTAGACCTCGACACCGGTGATGTCGCCGGTGATCGGGCCGCCCGACCACTGCTGCTTCGACTTGTCGTTGCGCGTCAGGTCCGGGCTGATCGCGGTCCAGGTCGCGCCGCGGTCGTTCGTGCGGAACAGCACGTTCGCGCCGTGGTACAGCACCTTCGGGTCGTGCGGCGAATCGGCGATCGGCGCGCTCCACTGGAAGCGGTACTTTGCTTCCTTTGCCGGCGTGCCGGACAGGTCGCGCGGGTAGACGCCGACGCTGCGGAAGTTGCCGACGCCTTCCTGGTAGTGGGAGATGTAGCCGCCGTACTCGCCGGCATAGATCGTGCCAGGCTGCGCCGGGTCGTAGACGAAGTCGCCGGCCTCGCCGCCGCCGACGGCCCAGTTGTCGCCGAGGTTCGGGCCACCACCGTTCTCGCCGCGACGCGGCGTCCACGCCGGGCCGCTCGCCGTGCCCCAGTCCTGGATCGTGCCGCCGACGTGGTAGGGCCAACGGTCGTCCGCATCGATGTTGTAGAACTGGGGGGTCGGCATCGCCGGCCAGGACCAGGTTGCGCCGCCGTCGACCGAGATGCCGACGCCGCCGTCGTTGCCGGCCATGATCCGCCGCGGGTTCGTCGGGTCGATCCACACGTCGTGGTGGTCGCCGTGGATCTTCGCGTCCACGGAGTCGATCGTGCGCCCGCCGTCGATCGTGCGCAGCAGCGGTACCTGCGGGAACCACACGACGTTCGGGTTCGTGGGGTCGATCGTGAGACAGGTGTAGTACCACGCGCGCTGGCGCAGCGAACGATGGTCGCTCGCGAGCTCCCAGGTGTCGCCGCCGTCGTTCGAGCGGAAGAGTCCGCCCTTCCCGGCCTCGATCAGTGCGTAGACGATCTTCGGGTCCGAAGGTGCGACGCGCACGCCGACCTTGCCCCAGGGGCCGGCCGGCAGGCCGTGTTCCTTCAGCTCCTCCCAGGTGTCGCCGCCGTCGGTCGAACGGTAGAGCCCGCTGCCCGGGCCGCCGCTCGTCATGTTCCAGGGCTGGCGCCGCGTCTGCCACAGCCCCGCGTACAGCACGCGCGGGTTCGACGGATCGATCGCGACGTCGGACGCGCCGGTCTCGGCGTTGCGATAGAGCACCTTCTTCCAGCTGCGACCGCCATCGGTGGTTCGATAGACACCGCGGTCCTCGTTCGGGCCGAACGGGGAGCCGAGCACTGCCGCGTAGGCGACGTCCGGATTCCGGGGGTCCACCGCCATCGTGCCGATCTGGCCACGGGTCTTCCAGACGTGTTGCCAGGTCTTGCCGGCGTCGGTGGACCTGTAGATGCCGTCGCCCCAGGCCACGTTGCCGCGGATGTTTGCCTCGCCGCTGCCGACGTAGATCACGTTCGCGTCCGACGGCGCGATCGCGAGCGAGCCGATCGAGTTGGTCGGTTCGTCGTCGAAGATCGGCGACCAGTTGCGGCCGCCGTTCACGCTCTTCCAGACGCCGCCCTGCGCGTAGGCGACGTAGTAGGTCAGCGGATCGCCGGGGACGCCGGCCACCCGGGTCGCGCGGCCCGAGAGATTCGGGCCGATCGCCCGGAACTCGAGCGAGCCGAGCGAACTGCGGGGCTTGTCGGCCCCGACCGCGGGCGCCGACAGAACCACGAGCCCGACCCACCCGACCAGCGCGCCGGCGAGGCGCACACCCACGTTGGACATTGGAACCCCCAGGCCCGTACGGGCGCGAAGGGCGGGATCGTAGCGCGCGCGGCGTTGGTCGGCCACCGGGAGCCCGGCGGCAGGGGGGGTTGCCAAATATCCGTATATGGGACAAAATGTATCACATATGGCAAAGCCCGAACGCAGCTCGGTCCTTTCCGCCTGCCGCACCTGGCTCCGGCCGGTGGCGCGCTGGCTGCTGCGCTCGGGCATCACCTGGAAGGAGTTCGCCGAGCTTTCGCGCTCGGTGTTCGTCGCCACGGCAACGGAGGAGTTCGGGATACGCGGTCGCCCGACCAACGTGTCGCGGGTGGCGCTGCTCACGGGGCTCAGTCGTCGCGACGTCCGGAAGGCCCGGCTCGCCGACGGGACCGGCGACGCGGCCGAGGCGGCCGAGGAGGCGCTGAACCACGCGAGCCGCGTGATGACCGGCTGGCACCTCGACGCGGATTTCATCGGCGCAGACGGGCGTCCGCTCGACCTTCCGATGGACGGTGACGGTGCATGCCTCGAGGCGCTGCTGCGCCGCTATGCCGGCGACATACCGGCCACCGCGCTCGTGAAGGAGCTCATCCGGTCGCAGACGATCGAGCGTACGAACGACGGGCGGTATCGGGCGCTGCGTCGCTACTACATGCCGAGCCCGATGGATGCCCGGGCCGTCGAGCGTTCGGGCAGCGTGCTCGCGGACCTCGTGGCGACCGTCGAGCACAACCTCGCACGCGGGGAGCGCGAGTCGGCGCGATTCGAGGGCCGCGCGCAGAACCGGCGCATCGATCCGCGCCACCTTCCGGCGTGGCGCGCCTTCATGGAGCGCGAGGCGCAGGGCTTCCTCGAACGGGTCGACGAGTGGCTCAGCACGCACGAAGCGACGGACGACGTGGCCGGCATCCGGCTCGGCGCCGGTGTCTACGCGATACAGGATTCGAAGACTGGAGTACGGGCATGAAGCGGAACCTCGCAGCGACATTGGTGATGGCCCTCGCGACCGCCGGCGTGCTCGCCGGCTGCGGCGGCGGTGGCGGCGGCGGGGCCGGCGCGCAACCGGGCGGGATCGACCGCGGGGGTCGCACGATCGCGCAGGGCCCGATCAACGGCTTCGGCAGCGTCTGGGTGAACGGCGTCGAGTACTCGACGAACGGCGCGACGATCACCGTGGACGGCAATCCAGGCACGGAAGCCGACCTGCGCGTCGGCCAGTTCGTGCGGGTCGAGGGCACCGTCGCGGCGAACGGTACGACCGGCACGGCGACGCGTGTCACCTACGCGGACGACGTCGAGGGCCCGATACAGGCGATCGACCTGGCCGCCGGTACGCTGGTGGTCGTGGGCCAGACGGTGCTCACGAGCCTCGCCACCTCGTTCGACTCGTCAATCCAGCCGAACGACCTGAGCGGTCTCGCGGTCGGTGACCGCGTGGAGGTGAGCGGCGCGGTCTCGGCGTCCGGCGTCGTCAACGCGACCCGGATCGAGCGCAAGGCCGCGAGTGGCAGCGTCAACGTCCGCGGTACGGTCTCGGCGCTCGACGCCTCGAACCACCGGTTCTCCGTCAATGCCCAGCGCGTCGACTATTCGACGGCGACGCTCTCGGGGTTCGCGTCCGGTGCGCCGGCCGACGGCGACCTGGTCGAGGTGAAGGGTGCATTCGACGGCGGCGGCACGCTCGTCGCGACGTCGGTCGAGCGCGAGTCCTCCAGCCAGCCCGGCGATTCGAGCGACAAGGCGGACTTCGAGGGCCTCGTGACGCGCTACGTGTCCTCGCAGGACTTCGACGTCGCCGGCCAGCGGGTCACGACGACCGCCACGACGGCCTACGTGGGGGGCGGAGCCGCGAACCTCGCACTCGACGCCTACGTCGACGTCGAGGGCAGCTTCGACGCGGGCGGCCGCATCGTCGCCACGAAGGTCGAGTTCGAGCAGCAGGCGGACGCCGAGATCAGCGCCACCGTGGATTCCGTGAACGTGGCGGGTTCGACGTTCGTCGTGCTCGGCTCGACGATCCACACCAACCCGCAGACGCGCTTCGAGGACAAGAGTGCCGCGCAGTTGAAGTACTTCGGACTGGCCGACCTGCACAGCGGCGACTTCGTCGAGGTGCGCGCCTACACCGGCGCCGCGGGCCTCGTCGCAACGATCGTCGAGCGGCGCGACGTCCAGTCGCGTCTCGAGGTGACGGGCGTCGCGGCGGCGCTCGCCCAACCGAACCTGACCGTGGCCGGCGTTTCGGTGACCACCGACGCGGCCACGCAATTCCGGGACAAGAACGGCGTGGACATCGGCGCCAGCGCATTTTTCGCCACGGCCGCAGGGCACGTGGTGAAGGTGCGCGGGTCGCTGGTGGGCAACACGCTGCTGGCCGAACGGGCCGAACTCGAGAACTGATCGGAGATCCGGGGTACAGCGGACGCAGAGTCCGATCCGACCAGGCTATGAACACGAGGTGTGACATGAACATGAGTGGAAGCAAGTGGGTCGCGGTCGCGACTCTCGCGGCGATGCTCGCTGCGTGCGGTGGCGGCGGCTACGGAGGCGGCTCCTCGCCGACGACGCCGTCCGGCGGGACCACGACGAAAGTCTGGGTGACCGGCGCGATCGACGGCTTCGGCAGCGTCATCGTGAACGGCGTCCACTACGAGTCGGACGCGTCGAGCGTCTCGCTCGACGGGCGATCGGGATCCGTGGGCGAACTCGAGGTGGGCGACGTCGTCCACATCGAGGCCGAGGTCGACTCCAGCGGCCGGGCCCAAGCCCGCACGATCGACCAGCAGCGACTCGCACAGGGCGTGGTCGAGGCGGTCGACGCCGCGGCCGGTACGCTCGTCGTGTCCGGGCAGCTGATCCGGGTCGACGACGAGACGACGTTCGACGACTCGATCCCCGGGCGCTCGCTAGCCGGGATCGCGGTCGGCGACCGCGTCGAGGTGAACGGATTCGCCGGGGCCGACGGCGCGCATGCGACCCGCATCGAGATGGCGGACGCGGCCGATGCCGAGACCGAGGTGACCGGCGTCGTCGAGTCGCTCGACGCGACGACCCACCGGTTCACGATCGGCTCGCTCGCGGTCGACTACGGGACGGCGACGCTCGAGGGCTTCCCGGCGTCTGGCATCGCGAACGGCGACCTCGTCGAGGTCGAGGGCACGACGGTGCTCGCGGACGGCACGCTGGTGGCGACCAAGGTCCAGCGTGAGGACGGCCGGCACGAGGGCGCGAGTGGGGAGCACAGCGAAGTCGAGGGCCTCGTCACTCGCTTCGTCTCCGCCACCGACTTCGACGTCGCGGGCCAGGCCGTCACGACCGGTCCGGCCACCGTCTACGTCGGCGGCACCGCGGCGGACCTCGCCGTGGACGTGAAGGTCGAAGTGGAGGGCACGTTCGATGCGAGCGGCACGCTGGTCGCCTCGAAGGTGGTGTTCAAGCACAAGGCCTCCGTGCGCCTGTCCGGGCCCGTCTCGGCCGTCGACACGGTGAACGGAACCGTGACCGCGCTCGGGGTCACTTTCGTCGTGACCGCGGACACGCGGGTCGAGGACCACGAGGCGGGCGAGCGCTTCTTCAACCTCGCGGACCTGCACGTCGGTGACTGGGTCGAGGTGTCGGGGTATGCCGACCCGGCGAACCCGGCGCAGATGATCGCGACGCGCCTCGAGCGCGACGATCCCGAGGATGCCGCGGAACTCCGCGGTACCGCCACCGACCTCGCGCAGCCCGCATTCCGGATCGCCGGTGTACCGGTGGCCACGACGGACGCGACCCGGTTCGAGGACGGGGACGTCGACGTGTCGGCGGACCAGTTCTTCGCCACGGCCGATGGCCAGGTCGTCGACGTGGAGGGCAGCTGGGACGGCACGACGCTGACCGCCGACAAGGCCGAGATCGAGCACGAAGACGATGGCGGCAACTCCGGCGGCGGTAACTCCGGCGGCGGCGGCGGCGGTGGCGGCGGCGGCGGCGGCGGCGGTGGCGGTGGCGGTGGCGGCGGCGGCGGTGGTGGCGGTGGTGGCGGTGGTGGCGGCGGCGGCCTCGACGGCGCAGCGCTCTTTGCCGCCAACTGCCAGGGCTGCCATGGTGCGATCGCGCCGATCTTCAGCGCGAATGCGAAGGACCCGGCACGCATCCAGGACGCGATCAACCGCAACCGTGGCGGCATGGGATCGCTGTCGCTGACCAGCGACCAGATCGCGGCAATCGCGGCGGCGGTGGCCGCTGCGAACCCGTGACGCAGGAACACTAGAACCCCCGGACCTCCGTGGTCCGATACTCGGGCGGGTGGCGAGAGCCTCCCGCCCCTTTTTTTATCGGGGTGGTTGCGTCGTCGACCAGGCCAGGTCGCGGCTTGCAAGGTGTCCGAGCGGATTCGAGAAATCCCCCTCGAGGCCCGGCGCCACGAGGCGCTTCGTGACGCGGTGGAAGACCGGGATCACCGGCACGTCCTCGAGCAGCTGTCGTTCCGCCGACGACAGCAGTTCCATCCGGCGCGCCGGGTCGGTCGTGGTTCGCGACTCCGCGAGCAGCGCGTCATAGGCCGAGCTCGAGTAGCCGAACGTGTTCTGCGGATGTCCCGTCGCGAACACGGCCGCGAATGCCTCCGGGTCCGCGAAGTCCGCCGACCAGCCGAGTCGCACCAGGTCACAGTCTTTCGGGTTCGCGAGCGTATCGAGGTAGACGTTCCACTCGAGTTCGACGATCTCGGTGTCGACGCCGAGCGTCGTGCGCCACTGGTCCGCGAGCGCGACCGCCGTTCGGCGGTGATTCGCGCTTGCGTCCGTGCAAAGCACGATCCGCGTCGGTGCGCCGCCGCGCGCTGCGGCATGTTGCCAGGCCTCCCGCGCACCGGCCACGCGCCCGTCTGCGTCATACGTGCTCCACGTGTAGTGCGCGCCCGGGTAGCCCGGCAATCCCGGGGCCACCCACTCGTATGCGGGCCGCTCGCCCGCGCCCGTCACCTGGCCCGTGATGCGCTCGCGGTCGATCGCCATCGCGAGTGCCCGCCGCGCGTCGCGATCACCGAGCCGGCGCAGGTTCGCCGCGTAGGCATAGGTGTTCAGGTACGGGGCCGTGCGCAGCCGGCCCGGGAGCGTCGCCCGGATGTAGGGCAGGTTCTCGTTCGGAACCTCGCTCGTGAGTGCGAGCGCGCCGGTCCTGAACAGGTTGAATTCGGTACGGAGGTCCGGGACGGTGACGTGCCGCACGCGCCCGATCGCCACGTGCCCCGCGTCACGGTACCGTTCGTTGCGTTCGAGCAGCACGTCCCGGCCGCGCCGCCACTCGACGAGGCGGTACGGCCCGTTGCCGACGGCCGGGTCGCGGGCATTGAGCGGAGCGGCGACCGGCAGCGCGAGGACCGAGGGCAGGTACGGCATCGGCCGGCCGAGCGTCAGGACGAGCGTTGTGTCGTCGGGTGCGTCGACGGCTGCGATGCCGTCCAGCAAAGGCGCATTCGGCGCCGTCGAGCCGGGTGCCAGGACGTTGCCGATCCCGGCGGCATAGTCGCGTGACGTCAGTGGATCGCCGTTGGACCAGCGCAGCCCCGGGCGCAACGCAAACGTCCAGCGCAGCCCGTCGGCCGACACCGTCCAGCGCTCGGCGGCGCCCGGCACGATCGCGCCCTCGGCGGCTTCCGTCGTCAGCCCCTCGTAAAGGTCGCCGACGATCGCGAGCGAGGCATTGTCGCTGGCCTGCCGCGGGTCGAGCGTTTCGGGTTCCGCGCCGAGGCCGCGCCGCAGCTCGGTCGCGGAGGGCGGTGTTCCGACCGCGGCCGGCCGGTCATCGCACGCGGTCCCGACCAGCGCGGCCACGACACCCGCGGCCGCGAGCCCCAGCCGTCGGGCGATGGCACCGGTGTTCGACATCGTCGCTGCCGGTCGTCGCACGCGCGTCAGGCGCTGCGCACGAGGTCCACGAGGCTCCGGGTGTCGATCGTGGACGCCCGCCGCTGGATCTCGGTCGTGTAGATCGGCGCGAGACCCCGCGCCTCGTCGACGAGTGCGGCGAACGTGTCCTTCAGCGTCGCCGCATCGAGCGTCCGGCCCCCGGCGTAGTAGCGCTGCGCGACCCGGCCGAGCGCATAGGTGGTCGCGAACGTGAGGCCGGAACTCGCCGCCTGGCGCCCGACCGTCCGCCCGAGACCGCCCGCGATGCCGCCGAGCAGTCCACCGAGCAGCTTGCGGCCGAGCTGCTCGACGTACTGGGACGTCAGGCCGACGCCGACCGTCGCGATGAAGTCCTTCGCGTGCGTGGCGTCCATCGGGTAGCCGTAGGCCTGCCCGATCCGGTACACGAGCCGGACCTGCAGCGGGATGATCGCCATCGACGACAGCGTCTCGGGCAGCAGTTCGAGCGCGGCATTCGTGATCGCCGCGTTCAGGATCATCTTGCCGATCTCGGCGTCGGGCACGCTTGCCTTGCCGAGCACTGCGCCGGCGATCGGCGGGGCGCCGGACGGCTCGACCGATGCGGACGCGAGTCCCTCGACGGTCGCGTGCACCGTGGCCGTGTCGGAGGCCGCGAGCCCGAGCACTTCGCCGAGGCGGCCGAGGAATCGCCTCTCGTCGGGTCCGCGGCTGCCGTCGGCCTCGCACACGCCGACCGCCATCTCGTAGGCGAACTGTCGCAGTTCGCGCGTGCCGAGCCCGGCGGCGACCTGCTCGAGGTCGGGCGGCGAGAGCAGCACGTCGCGGTGCAGCGCCGCGAGGTCGACCGCTGCGCCGGGCGCGACGGACTTCGCGATGCGCGCAACGGCGTCGCGCTCACGCTCGTCCTTCATCCCGTCCGCATAGGCGGCCATCAATACCACCGTCATCACGGCCCGCGCTTCCTGTTCGTTCATGCGTACTCCCGTCAGTAACCGCCGCTGGCCCCGCCGCCGCCGAAGTGCCCGCCGCGTGGATCCGTCGCGCCGGGCGCTTCCGTCGGCGGCGCAACCCGGGCCGTCAGGATCGCGGTTCCGGCCGACTGCAGCAACTCGAGTGCTTCGGCGTCGTCCTGCGACCTCGACGTGATGCCGCGTCGGGGCACGCGCAGCCAGTGTTCGAGCACGAGGCCGGCACCGAGTGCTGCCGCGCCGCCGAGGATCATCTGCGCCTCGATCGGCAGCGTGCTGAGCGTGCCCGCTTCGACGGCCGCGCACGCGATCGCGACCAGGCCGCCCGCGAGCGGCGCGTGTCGCCGTCGCCTCACGCCGGCCGTGATCGATGCGAGTCCGTACGCGAGCAGGACGGCCGTCACGACGAGCGGCGTGTACGCCGGCCGGTCGGAAGGTCCCCACGGCGAAACCCCGGACCACAGCCAGGTCGCCGGTACCACGACGGCGGCGAGCCAGTCGAGCGTCCGGTCGTGCGAGGGCCGGACACGTCCCCGGGCACCGGCTGCGAGGGCGAGCACCGCGACCCCGGTACCGAGCGCGAGCTGGCTCCAGGAGCCACCGGCCATCAGGCCGGACCTCGTCAGCGTCCCGTTCAGCCATGCGATCGCAACGACAACGCCTGCCGTGGTCACGAATCCGTTCCCGAGGCGCAGACCGGCACACGCGAGTGCCACCGCGATGCCAAGCTCGAGCCGCATTCGGTCGACAGAGCCGTCGTGTGGAACCGCCTGCCAGTACACCCAGCCCGCGAGCATCGCGGCGCCGGCCGTCCATAACCCTTCCTCGACGCCCGAGGCGTGCAGCCGCCGCGAGCGGATCAGGAGTTCGGCCGCGGCGAGCGCCGCGAATCCGCTGGCCGCGAGCGTGCCGGGCCCGCCGAATCCGAGGACTGCGGCGAGCAGCACTGCGGCGAGGACGCCGAGCACGAAGAGTGCAATCCTCGCGAGCGGGCCCGTGACGCGCCAGCCGCCGGTGCGTCCCGCGATCACCGAAGGGTCGACGGTGCCGCGCAGGCGCGCCGCGACCGCGAGCCAGCGCTCCTCTCCGACGGTCGGGCGACCGCTGCTCACGCGCCGCGCTCCTTCATCCGGCGCCGCAACGTCCAGATGGCCCACGCCGCGACGCCCACGACGGCCAGCGCGATGGCGGACGCCGTGCGCCCGCCGTCGACGCGGGGCAGGAGCGCGAAGCACAGGCCGAGCGCCGCGTACCCGATGCCGTAGACGATGAACGACTCGCGAGCGGCGAGCAGCCCGTGGCGTATCGAGAGCGCGGCCAGCGCGCCGAGGATCGGCAGGCCGGCCCAGGTCCAGCCCGGTTGCAGGCACCACGCGAGCGCGCCCCAGAAGGCCAGCGTCGCCGCACAGTGGTCGAACACGGCCCCGAACCCGGTCCGTGGTCGAAGCCGGATGTCGGCGACCTTCCAGATGGCCACAAGCGTGCCGCAGCTGAGGGCCCGCCCGCCGAACTCGACGCCGTCCGGCCAAGGCTGCAGCGGGTCCGCGTACGATGCGCCGACGCCGAACCACGCGGCGAGCGATGCGAGCGATGCCGCCAGCACCGGTTTCGAGTCGAAAGCGTAGGCCACGGCGGCACTCGCCGCAGTGACGATCAGGAAGTGCCAGGACCAGGCTGGCCCGAGCATCCCGAACTGCACCTCGGCGTAGCCGAGGTCGGCGGCCGCGAGCAGGACCCCGAGGAGCAGCAGGTAGTCGGCCCCCGGGCCGGGCATCCGGCCGGCCCGGCGGGCCCGTAGGGCGGGCGCTGCCGAGGCGAGCGCGGCGAACGCGATGCCGGCGACGATGGCCACCGGTCCGAGCCGGTCGAGATTGCGGGCGAGCAGTGTGCCGACGCCTCCCGTCACGAGCAGCACGCCGCCGTACAGCAGCAGTCGAATCTCGCCGCCGACCGCGAAGACCTCGCCGCGCTCGACGGCGGCGAGGCGTGATGCGGCTTCGTCGTCGAGGACGCCCTGAGCGTGCAGCGCGCGGATCTCCGGTTCCAGTGAATGCATGCAGGGACTCTATCGCCGGGGCCTAAGGCGGTCCATGCGGGTCCTGGCCGCGACCGGCGGCCGGCGAACCTTGCACCCCGTCACAGTCTGGCAGTCCCGCCGTTCCGCTTATGTCACCTGCGCTTTAGGCTCCGTCGCAACCGTACGAACAGGGCTGCGTCGTGCTGCGAGGAAAGTTCCGGCTGCCGAAAATCGGGCGCATCGCCATGGGTGGCGATTCGGGCGCCGATGCTCCAGACGGCGACCGCCCGCCGTGGCACCAGCGCGTCCGCGAAGGCTACCGCGAGTACGTCGAATCGCTGCCGCTCGCCGGGCAGTTCCGGGCTGCGGCCGTCGTCACGGTCGTGTTCGCGCTGCTCGGCGTCCAGCTCCTGCTCGGGCTCTGGGACTCGATCGGCGTGCGGCTGGACAACCGGTCCGACGCGGCCCGCATCGCTCACGACCTCGTCGAGCGTATCGACGACGAGGGGGCGGCGCGGTCACTCGCGCTGCTCTCGCACGACCGCCTCGTCACCGCGGCGATCGTCCGCTCGGACGAGGGCGCGATCGTCGGCCGCTACGGCGGCTCGGGACGCACGCTGCCGCAGGGTCGCAACTGGCCGCACCCGATGCTGCGGTTCTTCGGCTTCGAGCGCGACTACCTCGAGGTGCCCGTCTACATCGCCGGCGTCGGCCCCGGCACGCTCGGCCTCGAGATCGACAACCTTCCGCCGTGGAAGGCGATCCTCCACCGGATCGTGCAGCTGCCGTTCTTCCTCGCGCTCGGGATCGCGATGGCGATCTACGCCGCGAACGCACTCGCGGCGCAGGTGACCGAGCCGCTGTTCCAGCTCGCGATCCGGACGCGTCCGCGCGATTCCGGCGGCGCCCGGCGTGCGGTGCCGGGACGGCCGGAGGACTACAACGAGTTGAGCGAGATCGCGGGAAACTTCGAGGCGCTGTCAGCCAAGTTGAGCGACGCCGAGCGCGAGGTCACGAACGTGCGCGCGGCGATGCGGCGCGAGGTGGTCGAGCGGACCCGCGAACTAGAGGAGCGCACGCGACGGGCGGAGTCGGTCGCCGATTCCAAGGACGAGTTCCTGGCGAACATGAGCCACGAGATCCGCACGCCGATGAACGGCGTGCTGGGCATGGCCGAACTGCTTGCCGGCACCGACCTCGACCGCCGCCAGCGGCGCTACGTCGACTCGATGCGCACGGCCGCCGAGACGATGATGCAGATCATCAACGACATCCTCGACGACTCGAAGATCGAGGCCGGCAAGATGGAGCTGGTGCGCGAGCCCTTCGACGTCCGCGACTTCGCCGAGCAGGTGGCCGAAGTGTTCGCGGGCCGCGCGGAGACCAAGAAGCTCGAGCTGATCTGCCGTGTCGAGCCGACGGTGCCGGCCGCCGTGGTCGGGGACGCGCTGCGCCTCCGGCAGGTCCTGGGCAACCTGGTGTCGAACGCGGTCAAGTACACGCAGCGCGGCGAGATCCAGGTCCGGATCGGACTCGATGCGCTGCAGGGCGGTCAGTGCCGGCTGCACTTCAGCGTCTCGGACACGGGCCCCGGCATCCCCGAGGACGCGCAGGCCAGCGTGTTCGAGGCGTTCTCGCAGCTCCGCGGCGCGCAGCGCGTCGGCGGCACGGGACTCGGGCTCTCGATCGCCACGCGCCTTGTGCGACTCATGGGCGGCGAGAAGATCGAGCTGTGGAGCCAGGTCGGCAAGGGCAGCTCGTTCTCGTTCGTGCTGCCGTTCGAGGTGCGCGAGGCGGCGCCCGCGCCCGATCCCGCGAGCGATGAGTTTGCGGGCATGAGGATCATGGTCGTCGACGACAGCCCGTCGAGCTACATGCAGATCGACGAGGCGCTGTCGAACTGGTCCGCCGAGGTCACGGTCGTCACGAACGGACGCATGGTCCGCGAGCGGCTGCGCGAGGCGGCCGGTCGCGATCGCGCATTCGATGCGGTGCTGCTCGATCACTCGCTGCCCGACGTCTCGACGCAGGAGCTCCTGAAGTCGATCCGGCTCGACGCGCCGATCGCCGGGACGTGGGTCGTGCTGCTGAGCGCATTCGACTACGACACCGGCTACGAGGGCAGCCAGGCGATCGAGCCCGACACCTGCCTCGCGAAGCCGGTGCGACTGAAGCTGCTGCGTGCGGCGCTGCGCGATGCGCGGCGCCCGAGGACGGCGGACGTCGGGACGCCGGCGCCTCCGGCGGAGGCGGGCGGTCCGGCGGTCTCGCTCGGTCTCGAGGTGCTGGTCGCGGACGACAACGAGATCAACCGCGAGGTCGCCCAGGCCATGCTCGAGCGCTCCGGCTGCCGGGTCACGCTCGCCGAGGACGGTCTCGCGGCCGTCGAGGCGGTCCGTGCCCGCGCCTACGACGTCGTGCTGATGGATTGCCAGATGCCGCGGATGGACGGGTACGCCGCCACCGGCGCCGTGCGGCGTCTGGAACGCGAGAAGTCGCGCGCCGCCAGTGCAATCGTGGCGCTGACGGCCAACGTGCTCGCGCGGGACCGCACGCGTTGCCTCGAGGCCGGGATGAACGGCTTCCTGCCGAAGCCGTTCACGCAGGAACAACTGGTCGCGGCGCTGAAGCCAGTCGCCGAGTCGCTCGGCAAGCTCACGCTCGTCGAGGCCCGTCCCGCGCCCGTGCCTGCTCCGGCACCCGCGGCGGCGGCCTCGGCGCCACGGCCCGCGACGCCGGTCGCGCCGTCACCGGTCGCCGACGACGAGGAGGAGATGCTCCTGTCCGACACCGTCGTGATGGGACTGCTGCAGGCCGAACCCGAAGGACAAGGTGCGGATCCGGCGCTCCCGGTGCTCGATCCGGAGCAGATCGCCGCGATCCGCGGCCTCGGCAAGCCGCAGGTCCTCGATCGCCTCTGCACGCTGCTCTACCAGACCGCGCCCGGGTCGATCGAACGCCTGCAGGCCGCGCTCGAGTCCGGCGACCTGGCGGCCGTCGCGGCCGTCGCGCATTCGCTCAAGTCACCGGTGAGCAGCCTGGGCGGACGCCGGCTCGCCGACCAGCTCGACCGTTGCGAGGGTGCGGCCCGCGACCGCGCCGACCTCTCGGCCGCGCGCGATGCCGCCTTCGGTCTCAGCCGCGCCTACGCGGACCTCGAAGCGGCGCTGCGCGCCGAGACCGCCCGCCCGACCGGCACCTGAGGCACGACGATGGTGGAGACCCACGACCTGCGCGTCCTGATGGCCGACGACGACCCGGCCCAGCTGATGCTGTCGGAGGCGGCACTCGCGGGCGCGGGGTTCCTCGTGCACACCGTGTCCGACGGCGCCGATGCGGTCGAGCAGTTCGACCAGGTCGCGCCGGACCTCGTCGTGCTCGACGTGAACATGCCCCGGATGTCCGGTATCGAGGCGTGCCGCCGGATCCGCCAGGCCGCGGCCGGGCGCGCGTTGCCGATCCTGATGCTGACCGGGCGCAACGACCTCCAGGCCATCAGCGAGGCCTTCGCCGCCGGCGCGAGCGACTTCGCGCAGAAAGGAATCAATCCGCGGCTGCTGGTCGAGCGCGTCCGGTTCCTGATGCGCGATCGCAGCCTCCAGGAGGAGCTTCGCGCGAGCCGTTCGCGCCTGCTGCTCGCCCAGCGCATCGCCCGCGTCGGCCACTGGGAACTCACGACCGACGGACGAACGCTGCACGCGTCGACGGTGCTCGGCGAGATCCTCGGGGTCGATCCCGCGCAGCTCGGCGGGTTCGAGGACTTCGTGCGGATGCTGGACACGCAGGACCAGTTCGCCGTGCGCCAGTCGTTCCTCGCGTGCGCGACCGGCGAGGGGCGATACAGCCACGACCATACGCTGCGTACCGGGTCCGGTGCCGTCGTGCGCGTACACCAGGAGGCCGAACTCGTGCAGGACACCGAGCGCCCCCGGGGCGGCACGGTGATCGTGACGATGCAGGACCTGACGCGGCTGCACCTGGCCGAGGAGTCGGTGCGCGTGCTGTCGTACACGGATCCGAGCACCGGGCTGCCGAACCGGCGCAGGCTCGCCGAGCAGCTCGCGGCCGCGCTGACGGACGGTGCCGCGGTCGCGTCGACCGGTGTCGTCGCGATCCGTATCCACCACTTCGACCAGGTGATCCAGGCCCAGGGTCTCGAGCGCGCCCATGCACTGCTCGCGCGCGTCGGGCGGCGCATCGAGGCGGAACTCGCCGCCGTCAGCGAGGGTGGTGCGGTGCCGTGGCGCGCCGCGAGCCCGTCCGTGTGCCGCGCGGCCGATGCGCAACTCGCGCTCGTCCTGCGCAGCCGGATCTCGGAGGCGCACCTCGGCGAGGTCGCGCTGAAGATCATCCAGGCACTGGCCGCCGACCCGGTCCGGGACGACGAGGGTTACGCGCCGGCGCTTGGTGCCGGCATCGCGATCGCGGGCGCCGAGCCGCTCCTGCCCGAGCAGCTCATCGAGCGCGCGCAGGTCGCCGCCGACCAGGCCACCCGGCCGTGGTCCTGCGAGACGTACTCGGCGGCTCCGCTGGCGCGATCCCGCCGGCGGCTGCAGGTGGAGGCGGCACTGCGCGGCGCGATCGACCGCGGCGAGATGAGGGTCGCGTACCAGCCGCGCGTCGCGATGGACGATTACGCCCTCCGCGGCGTGGAATGCCTCGTACGCTGGGACAATCCGCATTCCGAGTCCGTCACGCCGGCCGAGCTGATCGCGATTGCGGAAGGCGCGGGGCTTGCGGAGGAAATCGGTCGCTGGGTGATGGCCGAGGCCTGCCGACAGGTCGCCGCGTGGCGGCATCGGTACGAGCGCGAAATCGCGCTGTCGGTGAATCTCAGCGCCCGCCAGCTGAACGATCCGACGCTCGTCGAGTTCGTGCAGCGCACGCTGGAGAAGAATGGACTGCCGGCGTCGATGCTCGAGCTCGAGGTGACGGAGTCGAACCTGGCGCAGTCGCCGGTCGAGAGCCGGCAAGTGCTCGACACGCTGCGCGCGATCGGCGTTCGCATCGCGATCGACGACTTCGGCGCAGGGTACTCGTCGCTCGGGCAGATACGCCGGATCCCGTTCGACTGCCTGAAGCTCGATCGCTCGCTGATCGCGGACCTGTACACCGACCTCGGCGCCCAGGGCGTCGCGACGGCCGTCATCGCAATGACGCGCAGCCTGCGGGTCCGCTCGGTCGCGGTCGGCGTGGAGGATGCGGCGACGCTCGAGATGCTCGCCGCGCTCGGCTGCGATGAATTCCAGGGCCAGTACGTCGCCGCAGCACTCGGGCCGCGCGAATTCGAGGACTGGCTGGACGATGGCGGGGCCGCGTCGCTCGCGCGACCGGCCATCGACGTCGTCGACGCGCTCGAGGCGGTCGAGCGGCGGGCGCTCGCGAGGCGACTCGACTGACCCTCCCGCGGGTGGGCCGCGGGTCCGCCCCCGTTCAGGTCCGGCGACGTCGCCCGGCCAGGCCGAGCCCCGCGAGACCAAGCCCGAACAGCGCGAGCGTCGCCGGTTCCGGCACCGACGCCGACTTGTAGCGGATGACCATGATCATGTCGTCGTGGTTGTCGTCGTTGCCGGCACCCGAGTCGTCGAACATGACGAGCCAGAGGTCGCTCAGGCACGCTGCGCCGGCGGCGCAGCTCGCGAGCGACATGCCACCATTCTTCGGCAGCAGGTTCGGATCGAACGACGCCAGCGGCACGAACACCAGGCTGCGATAGCCGTTCGCCGTGCCCGAGGCGCCTGCCCACTGTGCATTCAGGTTGGCGACGTTGTCGTTCAGCACGGTGCGTCCATACGCGCCGACCGAGTCGCCACCGCTCGACGTGAAGCCGATCGGCAGCGCGCCCGGGCCCACCGAGGTCGTGCCGACGCTGATGTACGGCGCATAAAAAGTGTCCGGGCGACCGGCCGTCGAGATCACCGAGCCGCCGAGCAGCAGGAAGCCATTCGTGTAGCCCGCCTCGTTGCCGAGATAGAACGCCTCGATCGAGCCCGGGTCGAGCGCGGTGAGCTGGCCGAAGTACGCATCGACGACCCGGTTGCTGCCCCAGTACGTCGACGTGAAGAAGTCGTTCTTGGTTCCGTCGCAGACGGCCGGGTTGTTGCCCGGGTTGCCGCAGGACTGGATCGACCCGTGGCTGAACGCGCTCGTGTCGAGCAGCAGGCTTGCCTGCGCGGGGAGGGCGGCGGCCAGGGCCAGGGCGGCGAGCAGGGACTGGAACATGGACTTCGACATCGGTGAATCCTTTTGGACGGATCGGCCGCTCCGGTGCGACCTGGCTGTGCATTGCAACAGGCATGCCAATCCTTTCCATTCAAAGACTTACCTATGTCGGGGGTGGGATCCGAGGTGGGTTTGTACAAGCCGCCGACACCGGCCCGACGCCGCTTGAGCAGGCCCGTCCGTCATCCCCGAGCGTGCTGCAGTGCTCATTCCATGCCCGCCGATGCGCGGTTTCGCTCTCGCGCTCTGTGATAATCACGGCTCGATCCGTCATCCCGTGGCCACGATGAACGACAGAGACAAGATCAAGAAATTCGTCCTGAACAACTTCCTGTTCACCGATGACCCCAGCGCCGTCCAGGACGGCGCGTCGCTGATAGAGGGTGGCATCGTCGATTCAACCGGCATCCTGGAACTCATCATGTTCCTCGACGAAACGCTGGCAGTCCGGGTCGAGGATGCCGAGATGGTCCCGGCGAATTTCGAGTCGATCGACGCGATCGTGAACTTCGTCGCGCGCAAGCGCGCCCGCTGACCGGTCCGTTCGCCAATGTCTTCGCTCGCGGGCCGGTTGCTGGGGCATGCCGCGCGGGCATCGGGGTCCGTCGCGCTCATCGACGGCGGCCGTCGGATGAGTTACGAGGAACTGGCGACCCGAGCGTCCGCGCTCGCCGCCGGCTTGCGCGGGTTCGGCGTGCGGGCCGGCGACCGGGTGGTCGGTGTCCTCGCGCACGGGGCCGACGCCGTCGTGGCGATGTACGGCAGCTGGTTTGCCGGCGCGGTGTACGTGCCGGTCAACGTCCAGGCGCGGGGTCCCGAGATCGCCAACGTCGTGCGGCACAGCGGTGCCCGCGTCCTCCTGCATGAGCCGATGCGACCGGAGCTCCCGGTGGCCGAGGCAGGCGCGACGGGCGCGCACGTGCAGGCCTCGACGGTACCCGACCTGTGCGACGACGCGTCCGTAATCACGCGGACGCCGGATGCAGGCGCCGGTGCGGGCGCCGTCGCGATGCTCCTGTACACGTCGGGGACCACCGGGCGCCCCAAGGCCGTGACGCTCACGGCCGGCAACCTTGACGCCAACGTCGCGTCGATCATCCAGTACCTCGGGCTCTCGAACACGGACAAGGTGTTGTCGGTCCTGCCGCTCCACTACTCGTACGGAAACTCCGTGCTGCACACGCACCTCGCGGCCGGTGGCACCGTCGTCTTCGAGAGGAACCTGGTGTTCCCGCACGCGATGGTCGAAACGATGGCGAAGGAAGGCGTCACCGGTTTTTCCGGTGTGCCCTCGACGTTCGCCCTGTTGCTCTCTCGCGTCAACCTGGCCGCCAGCGGCCTGGAGGCGCTGCGATACGTCACTCAGGCCGGTGCCGCCATGTCGCCAGCCATGGTGGCGCGGCTGCGCCGGGCACTCCCGGGTGTGAAGGTATTCGTGATGTACGGCCAGACAGAAGCCACAGCCCGGCTTGCATACGTGCCGCCGGACCGTCTCGACGAAAAAGTCGGGTCCGCGGGCATCGCGATTCCAGGCGTCGAGCTGCAGATCCGTGACGAGGCCGGCGCCGCCTTGGGGCCGGACGTCGTCGGCGAGGTGTGGGCCAGGGGCGCCAACGTGATGCACGGGTACTGGAACGATGAGGAGGCCACCCGCGCGGTGCTCCGCGACGGCTGGCTCAGGACCGGCGACCTCGGCCGCATGGATCGAGACGGATTCCTGTTCCTGTCCGGGCGCCGCAGCGACATGATCAAGACCGGAGCGAACCGGGTCCATCCTCAGGAAATCGAGGAAGTGCTCGAAGGTCTCCCGGGCCTGCGCGAGGCGGCGGTCGCAGGCATCGACGACGAATTGCTGGGTCAGGCGGTGGCGGCTTATGTCGTGCCGGAGCCCGATTCCGGGCTGACGATCGAGCGCATCAAAGCCCACTGTCTGGAGCAGCTGGCTCCCTACAAGGTTCCGAAGCACGTATTCTTCCTTAAGGCGCTCCCGCGCACGGCCAGCGGCAAGCTACAGCGCTTCGAACTTGAGGCCGCGACTCGCGAGGAATCGAAGTGACGCCGATCGACCGGAATGTGCTCGAACTGGATTGCGCCGCCGAGGTCGAGCGCATCGCGGGATGGCTGCGTGACCGGACCGCACGCGTGCTCAAGCGGCGCGGGCTGGTCGTCGCGACGTCGGGCGGCATCGACAGTTCCGTGTGCGCCGCGCTCGCCGTGCGCGCGCTCGGGCCCGGGAAGGTGCTGTCGCTGATCCTGCCCGAACGCGACTCCTCCGACGACAGTGCCGTCCGCGCGACGATGCTCTGCGAACACCTCGGCATCGAAAGCGTGACGACCGACATTGCGCCGACGCTCGAGGCCATCGGCTGCTACCGATGGCGCGACGAGGCCGTGCGCGCCGTGCTGCCCGAATACGGCCCGGGCTGGAAGATGAAGATCGTCATCCGCGGCGGGCTGGCCGGCCAGGTGAACCGCTTCAACGTGGTGGCGCAGTCGGCCGACGGTACGCTCGTCGAGAAATCGTTGCCCTTGCGGCCGTACCTGCAGATCGTGGCGGCCACGAATTTCAAGCAGCGAGTGCGCAAGACGCTCGAGTACTTCCACGCCGATCGCCTGAATTACGCCGTCGTAGGCACGCCGAACCGGCTGGAGTACGACCAGGGCTTCTTCGTAAAGAACGGCGACGGGTCTGCCGACGTCAAGCCCATCGCGCACCTGTACAAGACGCAGGTTTACGCGATGGCGCGCCACCTCGGCCTGCCCGAGCGCGTCTGTTCCGCCGTGCCCACCACCGATACGTACAGCCTCGGGCAGGGCCAGGACGAGTTCTATTTCGCGCTTCCCTACCAGCAGATGGACCTCGCACTCTGGGCCATGGAGCACGACCGGCCGCCGGCGGAACTCGCGCTCGCGCTCGACGTCGACGTGCCGGCGGCCGAGGCCATCTACGCCGACATCCAGGCGAAGCGGCACGCGGCCCGCTACCTCCACATGCCGCCACAGACGCTGGACGACGACGGGTCGGGCGGGCACTGAGCCGGCGCGCCGGCGGGTAACGGGGCCATGTGCGGCATCGCTGGAATCTACGCCCCCGACGGCCAGCGGCCGCCGATGGCGGGCGAGCTCGACCGGATGATCCGCGTGTTGCACCACCGCGGCCCCGACGGCTACGGCCGTTGGCTGGATTCGAGCGTTGGCCTCGCGCACGCGCGCCTGAGCATCATCGACCTGGTAAGCGGCGACCAGCCGATACGGAACGAGGACGGCACCGTACAGGTGGTCTTCAACGGCGAGATCTTCAACTACGTCGAGCTCCGGTCCGATCTCGAGAAGCGCGGCCACGGGTTCTACACTGCCTCGGATACCGAGGTCATCGTCCACTTGTACGAGGAGTTCGGCGACGGCTTCGTCGAGCACCTGAACGGGCAGTTCGCGATTGCGCTGTGGGACGCGCGCCGGCATCGGCTCGTGCTCGCCCGCGATCGGGTCGGCATCCGGCCGCTGTATTTTGGCTGGTCGGGCGGCCGGCTGTTGTTTGCATCCGAGGTCAAGGCGATCCTCGCCGAGGGCAGCCTGGAAGCCCGGCTGGACGTCCGGAGCCTGTTCGAGACGTTCAGTTACTGGAGTCCACTCGAAGGACGCTCCGCCTTCGTCGGCGTCGCGAGCCTGCCGCCGGGGCACGTGATGTCCGTCGAGGACGGCGTGGCGACGACGACTCGCTACTGGGACTGGGACTGGAAGCTCGACCCGGCCCGTGGCCCCCGTCGATTGACGCCAACCGTCGTCGACGAACTGAGTTCGCTGCTGCAGGATGCGGTGAGGCTGCAGCTGAGGGCCGATGTTCCGGTCGGCGCGTATCTCAGCGGCGGCCTCGACTCGTCCGCGATCACCGGCATGGCCCACCGGATCACGAGGCAGCCGGTGCGGGCCTTTTCGCTGGTCTTCGACGACCGGGAATTCGACGAGGGGGACCACCAGCGGGCCGTGAGCTCGGCGCTGGACGTCGAACGCACGGAGCATCACTGCACGCTGCGCGACATCGCTGACTCTTTCGAGCGCGCCATGTGGCACATCGAGTCGCCGATCGTCCGCACCGCGCCCGTGCCGCTCATGCACCTCGCGCGGCGGGTGCGCGAGGCCGGCTACAAGGTGGTCCTCACCGGCGAGGGCGCGGACGAAGTCTTCGCCGGCTACGACATCTTTCGCGAGGCCAAGCTTCGCCGGTGGATTGCGCGCAATCCCGGCTCGCGCTGGCGCGGGCGGCTCTTCGAAAGGCTGTACCCGTACCTTGCCGCATCGCCGACGCAGAGCGCGTCGATGGCCGAACGGCATTTCGCCGCGGGCATCGGTGATGCGCGACACCCGGCGTACGCCCACGGTCCGAGGATCCGGGCGACCCAGCGGGCATTCCAGCTGCTGTCGGCCGACCTGCGTCGCCAGGCGGCGGATTTCGACGCGCCCGCGGAACTTGCGCGGGCGTTCCCGATCGGGTCGCGGTCGTGGCCTGACCTCGGTCGTGACCAGTACGTCGAGGCCCACACGCTCATGTCCGGGTACCTGCTGTCAGCCCAGGGCGACCGGGTGGCCATGGCGCACTCGATCGAGGGGCGGGTCCCGTTCCTCGACCATCGCGTCATCGAGTTCGCGTGCAGCCTGCCGCCGTCCGCCCACCTGTCCGTGTTGCGCGAGAAGAACCTGCTCAAGAAAGCCGTGTCGCCGTTCGTCCCCGCGCCGGTGCTCGCCCGAACGAAACAGCCGTTCCGTGCTCCGGACAGCCGCTGCTTCTTCGAGGGCGGCCTGCCGCACGCGCTGGTGGACGAAATGCTCGAGCCGGGGCGGGTCCGCCAGGCCGGTTACTTCGATCCGGCGGCCGTGGCACAACTGGTCGCCAAGTGCAGGGCGGGCCGGGCACTCGGGTTCGCCGACAACATGGCGTTCATCGGCGTGCTGTCCACGATGACGCTGCACGCGCTGATGGTCGAAGGGAAAGGCGGCCGACCGGACTAGGGGCCGAGGCGCCAGCACGATGGCGAAGGCCAACGAGCGGTCGGCACCCGGCGAGTCAGAGAAACGCGCCGTTGTCGTAGTCCTTCGCGGCCACGCGCGCCGGGTTGCCGAGCACCAGGCATCTCGACGCCACGTCGCCGGTGACCACGGCCCCTGCGCCGATCGTGGCGCCGTCGCCGATCGACATCCGGCCGAGCACGCGCGCGTGCGCGCCGATCCACACCCGGTCACCGATGACGGGTCCTTCGTTTGAACCGTCGGTCGCCCCGATGCGCACCTGCTGTTGCAGCGAGCAGTGCGATCCGATCCTGCAATTGCGCACGTCGATCCCGCCGAAGTGCCCGATGTACAGGCCAGGCCCGATCTCGGCGCTGGGGTCGAGGTGTATGTCGTAGGCGAGCCGAATCGCCCATTCGAGCGCCCAGTAGGCGACCCAGAATGCCGCGAACACGACCCAGCCCCAGGGCCGGCGTCGGCGGCGCCTGATCCACTGGCCGAACCGATAGACGAACAACGCCTGCAGGCCGATGTGCGCGAACGCCATGCGCGTCGCGGCCCCGATCGCCAGCGGACGGTCGGTCCGGTCGAATCGCCGGGCATCAGCGATGATCGCGGCGCGCACTCAGAGGCTCCGGGCCTGCGCGATGTCGGAAGGCGTCAACCGTTCCTTCATCCGGAGAAAATGGTTGTCGAAGTCGCGACGCACCACGCGAGCCGGATTGCCGTCGAGCACGACGCCCGGCGGCACGCTGCGGCTCAGCACGGTACCTGGCAGCAGCGTCACGCCGTCGCCGACCTGGATCGGCCCGTACACGACGCAGTCCTCGCCGATCCAGACGTTCCTGCCGATCTCGGGTACACCGCCATCCGCAAGGCGCATGCCCACCGTCGTCCTCGTGCCGATCACCGTCCCCGAGCCGACGCGCCGCGCCCCGAGGATCAGGAATCCGCGTCGTGGCAGGCAGACACCGGGCTCGATCGAGGACTTTGCCAGCACCTCGCTCTTGCACCGCACGCGACCGATCCACTCGCCGATCCCGAACAGGTAGCCGGCCAGCCGCAGGTGGAGCGGTTGCCCGTTGCCGCCCCGCTGCTCGAGTCGCTCGAGCCGCCAATGGCAGAGCCTGTACATCGCGAGCAGCCAGATCTCGGGCGCCGTCATCGTCAGCCACGCCCGGCGCCCGAAGCCGATCGTCCGCCCGGGCCAGCGTCGTCGGGCCAGGAAGTCGATGTCCTGGGCTAACGGGCCTTCGGACATGACTAATTGCGACCGGTCGCGGCCAGGAATTCGAGGAACTGTCGCGCGATGAGCTGTTGCCCGGCCGCATTCAGGTGCCCACCGTCGTCGCTCAGGCTGGGATCCAACGCTTCTATCGTGGCCCCGTCGACGATCACCGCAACGTCGTGCCCGCCGGCGGTCGATTCGTAGCGCGCCAGGTCGAACAGGCGGCCGCTCGAGGCGTACCGTTCCCGGAGGGCCTTGTTGAACGAAGCCCGCCGGGCGTTTTCCGCGTACCCACCCGGCTGCCGGCCGAGCAGCCGCTTGACCCACGCCTTCGGCCCGGTCTGCACGGTCGTGAGTGGCGCCGTGACCGCGACGAACTTCGTCGTCGGGTGCCGGGCGGCCAAGCCATCCAACGCGTCTGCGTATTCCCGTGCAATCGCCACCGGATCGACGGACGAGTCGAAATCGATGTAGCAGAGCTTCATGAGCGCGACGTCGGCGCCCTGCACAACCCCGGAGTCGAGTGCCGCCGCGAAATCCCTGATCTTGGACGAAGGGTCGCCATTCGTCCCGATCTTGAAATGCGTGATTCCCGGGGCCGACGGCGGCGTCCTCGCTTCCACGACACCGTAGGTCCGGCCGTCACGCTTCGCGAGCGTCGAAACGCCCTCGAGGATGTTTCCGCCGACGGACTGGTGCCCGAATACGACGCGCATCCTATCGAGGGCCTGCCAGTCTACCGTGGTCGCAGTGGTCGACATGATGGGCTGATCTCCAGAACCGCAGCCGCCGAACGCGGCCGCAACCAGAGCGAGCAAGGCCGGCGCGGCCATGCCGCGCACGAGTCCCCTGGGCGATCGATGATTGCCTGTCACCCGAGCTCCGGCACGGATTGATCGTCGGAAGCCGGGGCCGGCTTCCGGCCCGCCCACGGCGAACTGACGCGGACCATCTTGCATCCGGTGCCGGTCGGCGACAAGTGCCGCCGCCCCGGTCGATGCTAGGGGGCAGGAAAGTGCACGTGGCACCCGGTCTTGAGCCGGATCTCCTCCTGGCTGACCCCCGGCGCGATCTCGACCACGGACACCCCGCCCGGGCCGATGTCGAACACGCCCAGGTCGCTGATCACCCGGTTGACCACGCGGCGCCCCGTCAGCGGCAGCGTGCACCGCTGCAGGATCTTGTGCTCGCCGTTCTTCGCGCAGTGCTCCATCAGCACCACGACGCGCTCGACGCCCGCGACCAGGTCCATCGCCCCGCCCATGCCCTTGACCATCTTTCCCGGGATCATCCAGTTGGCGAGGTCGCCCGCCTCGGAGACCTGCATCGCGCCCAGGATCGCGAGGTCGATGTGGCCGCCGCGGATCATCGCGAACGAGTCGGCGCTCGAGAAGAAGCTCGAGCCCGGCAGCGCCGTGACGAGCTGCTTGCCGGCGTTGATCAGGTCGGGGTCGATCTCGCTCTCGAGCGGGAACGGCCCGATGCCGAGGAGCCCGTTCTCGGACTGCAACATGACGTCGACGCCCGCCGGTATGTGGTTCGCGACCCGCGTCGGCAGCCCGATGCCGAGGTTGACGTAGAACCCGTCCTGCAGTTCCCGCGCGGCCCGCGCCGCCATCTCGTCGTGATTCCATGCCATGGGAGTCTTCTCTAGGCCTGCCGCACCGTACGGTTCTCGATGCGCTTGCTGGGCCGGGGGTTCACGATGATCCGGTCGACGAATATCCCCGGTGTGTGCACGTGGTCGGGGTCGATGGACCCGGCCGGGACCAGTTCCTCGACCTCGGCCACCGTCACCTTGCCGCACATCGCGACCACCGGGTTGAAGTTGCGCGCCGTCTTCCGGTAGACGAGGTTGCCCTGGGTGTCCGCGCGCCACGCCTTCACGAGCGAGAGGTCCGCCCGGATCGACCGCTCCATGACGTATTCGTGGCCGCCCCAGTGGCCGTCGAAGGTCTGCGTGGGCTTGCCCTCGGCCACGACGGTCCCGGTGCCGGTGCGCGTGAAGAACGCCGGGATGCCGGCGCCGCCGGCGCGCATCCGCTCGGCGAGCGTGCCCTGCGGCGTGAACTCGAGTTCGAGTTCGCCGGACAGGTACTGCCGCTCGAACTCCTTGTTCTCGCCCACGTACGACGAGATCATCTTGCGGATCTGCCGCGTCGCGAGCAGCAGGCCGAGGCCGAATCCGTCGACACCGGCGTTGTTGCTCACGCAGGTGAGACGTCGTGCCCCGCTGTCGCGCAGCGCCTCGATCAGCAGTTCCGGTATGCCGCACAGGCCGAAGCCGCCCACTGCGACGACCTGGTCGTCGTGCGTCAGACCGGACAGCGCCTCGGCGGCGGACGGAAACACCTTGTTCATGCCGGTCCCCGGGATTCGCCGGATCGCAGTCTAGGGGATGGGCCCGCCGACCGTCAGCCCCCGTGGTAGCGGCGCCAGGTCGGCAGCGACTCCGGCCAGTCGGCGGCGCGCGGCTCGTCGTAGGCGCGGTTGCGCAGCGCGATGCCCGGGCCCATCGCGTCCAGGTACTCGGCGGTCGGCACGTAGTACATGAACGACAGGCCGCGCTCGCGGAACCTCCACCGGCCGCCGAAACGCCGGTACACGTCGTGGTAGCGGATCGCCGCGAGCATCGGCTGGCCGCGCCGCTGCATCTCCGCGTGCGACAGCACGAGGCCGGTCGCCCGGTCCGGGTCGGCCTCGTCGAACGTGACGAGCCGGTCGTGCGTGAAGTGGTTGCTCGGGCCGAGCACCGTGAACCGGCCGCGGAACATCTCGACGACGCGGTCGAACCCGCTCGCGTCCATCACGCCGTCGGCGGACCAGATGCGAACGTCGGGCGTGAAGAGGCTGTCGAGCGCCGCCACGTCGCGGTCGTCCATCGCGAGCCCGTAACGCGTGACGAGTTCGCCGATCTCGATCCGGTCCTCGATCCGGCGCAGCCGCGCCCCGGTATCGTTCGTCGCTGGCATCGCAGCCTCGCCGGTGGGTCCTGGGGGAGTCGGGACTCTACTCGATCGAGGTCCGCGCGCAACCCGCCCGGGGCCGTCGCGCCCGGCCTTTGACACCCCGGGCCTCCCGCAGCGTATATTCGCGGCGCCCGAGCCCCTGGAGCGCGAGCGTTGGAACCCGGGTTCAAGTACCGCGCCTTCATCAGTTACAGCCACGCGAACGAGACCTGGGCACGCTGGTTGCACCGGAGCCTCGAGGGCTATCGCGTGCCGAAGCGTCTCATCGGCCGCGAGACGGAGTTCGGCCCGGTGCCCGAGCGCCTCGCCCCGATCTTCCGGGACCGCGACGAACTCGCGACTGCGACGAACCTCGGCGAGACGCTGACGCGGGCCCTGACCGAATCCGCATTCCAGATCGTCATCTGCTCGAAGGCGGCCGCGAAGTCCCGCTGGGTCAACGAGGAGGTGCTCGCATTCAAGCGGCTCGGCCGCGAGCGCCGGATCTTCTGCCTGATCGTGGACGGCGAGCCCGGGGCCTCGGCCGACCCGTCGACCGCCGGCGAGGAGTGCTTTCCGAACGCGCTCATCTACGCGATGGGCGAAGACGGCCAGCTCACGTCGACCCGCAGCGAGCCGATCGCCGCCGACGCGCGTCCGGGCAAGGACGGCAAGAACGATGTCCGGCTCAAGTTGATCGCCGGCATGCTCGGCGTCGGTCTGGACGAGCTCAAGCAGCGCGAGGCCCACCGCCGGCAGCGCCGCATGATGGCGCTGGCGACAGCCTCGGTGGCCGGCATGGCGATCACGACCGGCCTGGCGGCCGCGGCATGGATCGCGCGGAACGAGGCCGAGCAGGAACGGCGGCGTGCTGAGTCCGAGGCCGAGACCGCGAGACAGACGACGAACTTCCTGGTCGGCCTGTTCGCGGTGTCCGACCCGAACGAGGCCCGTGGCAACACGATCACCGCCCGGGAGATCCTCGACAAGGGCGCGCAGCGGATCCGGACGGAACTGAAGACCCAGCCCGCGATCCAGGCGACGCTGATGGAGACGATGGGCACCGTCTACACGAGCCTCGCGCTGTACCCGCCGGCCGCATCGTTGCTCGAGAGCGCGCTCGCGAAGCGCCGCGAGCTCTACGGCGAGAAGAGCATCGAGGTGGCGCAGGCGGCCGAGAAACTCGGCGGCGTGCTGACGCTGACCGCGGACTACGAGCGCGCCGAGCCGCTGTACCGGCAGGCACTGGCGCTGCGCCGCAGCCTGCTCGGTGCCGAAAACGAGGACGTCGCGCGGAGCCTCTACCAGCTCGCGGACCTGCTCGAGCGCAAGGGCGACTACAAGGAGGCCGAGCCGTATTACCGCGAGGCGCTCACGATGCGCCGCAAGCTGCTCGGTCCCGATGCGGCGGACACGGCGAAGAGCCTCGAGGGCCTGGCGCTCAACCTGTACGACCAGGGCAACTACGACGACGCGGTGCCGGCGATGCGGCTCGCGGTGTCGCAGCAGCGGCGGCTGCACGACGGTCCGCACACCGACCTGGCCGAGGCGATCAACAACCTCGCGTACATGCTCGGGGGTGTCGGCCAGTACCAGGAATCGGAGCAGCTGTACCGCGAGGCGCTCAAGATGAAGCGCGTGCTGCTCGGCGACACGCACACCGAGATCGCGCTGGGCCTGAACAACATCGCGATGGCGCTGTCCGATCAGAAGAAATACAAGGAGTCGGAGGCGATGTACCGCGAGGCGATCGCGATGCAGCGCACGCTGCTCGGCGCCGATCACCCGGACATCGCGCTCGCGCTGAACAACCTGGCGTTCGTGCTGCACGACGAGGGGGATGCGCGCGGCGCCATCGACATGATGCAGCAGTCCCTCGACATGTATCGCCGAACGGTCGGTCCCGAGCACCCGGCCGTCGCCCGGGCGATGAGCAACCTCGGCATGTGGGAAGTGGAGGCGGGCGCCTACGCGACCGCGGAGCCGCTGCTGCGCGACGCAGTGGCGCTGCGACGCAAGCTGCTCGGCGACAAGCACACCGACGTCGCGGCCAGCCTGACGCTGCTTGCGACGCTGCTCATCGACACCGGCCGTTACGAGGAGGCGCGCCAGGTGGCGGCCGAGGCGCGTGCGATCTGCCTGCCGGCGCTCGGTCCCGACCACCGCCGGACCGCCGCGGCCACGAGCGCGGAGGGCGCTGCGCTCGCCGGGCTCGGGCACTCGAAGGACGCCGAAGCCATGCTGCTCGAAGGACTGAAGACGCTGCAGGCCGACGAGGGCGCGTTGCCGTTCGTCGTCGACAACGCGACGCGCTGGACGGCCCAATATTACATAAGGCACGGAAACGCGAGCGAAGGCGCCCGTTACCTCGCCATGCTGAAGGACAGGAACCGCTCCTGAGCCCCCGACGGAGGCCTTCCCGGCCCCGCCCGCCGCGCCGTTACATTTCAAACGGCGAATTTGTGTTAGTGTGATTTGCATCACGATTCCGGTCCGATCGGAGCCCGCACGCGGGTCGCCGGCCACTCCGGATTCCAGGCGCCGGTCAACAACGAAGAACAAACCATCGCGGTGTCGCCCGACGGGACGCCGCGGATTCGAGGGAGATGACAATGCGATCCACGATCCGCTTCGTCGCAGGGCTCGTTGCCGTGCTGGCCGCAGGCCAGGCGCTCGCGGCACCGTCGTTGAGCTGCTCGTCCGCAACGATGGTCCGGTCCGGCACCAATCCGACGACCGGACACTACTTCGAGGTCTATGCGGCGAACGCCGTGACCTGGGACTTCGCGAACAGCTGCGCCACGGCCTCGAGCTACCAGGGCACGCAGGGTCATCTCGCGACGATCACCTCCTCGGGCGAGGAGTCCTACGTCGACCAGCTGCGCCACGACGCGCTCGGCAGCGGCCTGCCGCAGCCGCAGACCTGGGTCGGCGGCTACCAGGACGACAGCGGCTGGCGCTGGGTCAACTTCGAGGGACCGATCCCGACGACCAATGATTCGACCGCCTATGCGAACTGGGCGCCGGGCGAGCCGAACAATTCGGGCGGCGTCGAGAGTCACCTGACGCTCGGTCGCTACGACAACGGCGGCCCCTGGGTCGACGGTGGCTGGAACGACGAAGGCGCGGCCCCGGGACTCATCGGCGGCTACATCGTCGAGTACGACCTGCCCCGTCCGGCGGCGTGCAGCGGCTCCAGCTGCCAGACGATCGATGGGCAGATCCTGACGCTCCCGCCGGCGGCGCTGACGCCGGGGGCCAAGCTCAACTTCAACGCCTACGAATTCACAGACCCGCGCGTCGCGTCGGGCAAGTGCGGAGTCGAGGAACTGGTGCTGTTCGGCGCCGCCTACGGCAAGCCCGAGCTGCGCCTGCCGCCGTACCTGTGCGGATCGCCGCAGTTCGTCGTCGTGTTCGTCGATTCGCGGAACGCGGACGGCACGCCGCTCAACTTCCCGAGCGGCACCGTGTTCATCGAGAACGAGACGCAGGTCGTGCTGCCGGACAACACGCCGTACCAGTGCAAGGACACGAAGGGCCCGATCTTCCCGACGAAGGACGAGAACCCGCAGTTCCAGGACATCGTGGTCTACCAGACGACCGACCCGGCCCGGATGCTCGAGGACCTGCCCGGCAACCGGGCGCAGGATCCGCAGTTCGCCGGCGCGGCCGCCGAAGTCACGAACGGCTGCGGCAGCTCGCGCGGCGCCGGCAAGGAGACGTCGTACTTCGTCGTCGGCATGCACATCGACTTCGGCGCGCTCGGCGCCACGCAGGCCGGCTGGCAGGACCGCTTCGTCGCGCTGACTCGCTACAAGCTGACGCTGCTGCAGCAGTCGGTGGCGCTGGCGAAGGCGACCGGCGCGCTGAAGAACGGCGACGCAACGAAGATGAGCGCGCAGCTCGACAACGCGGTCAAGAAGCTCGACCGGGGTGACCCGGACGACGCGCTCGGACACGTGCAGCAGTTCCTGAAGTTCGTGAATGCGGCCAAGTACACGCCGGTGCCCGTGAACAACTACAACGGCGAGCACCTGATGCGCGGGCAGAACATCGAGTTCACGCTGCGCGTAAAGGTCGTGCCGTACGCGTCCTGCAGCAGCCACTGATCGGGCGACTCAGGTCCACGACCGCGAGCAGGCCCCGGATCCGGGGCCTGCTTTTTTTCGGGTGCGGTTTCCGGGCGTTTCAGTCGCCGGCGCACCGGTCGATGAATGCGCGGATCCGGGCATTCGCCCGGTCCGCGAGCGGCGTCGGCATCGCATTGAACGCATGGATGCCGCCGGGATGCACCTCCAGTTCGGCCACGTTGCCGGCCGCCGCCCAGCGCGCCGACATGAACAGCGTGTCGTCGAGCAGCGGGTCCAGCGTGCCGACGCTGAAGATCGCGGGCGGCAGCCGCGACAGGTCGGCCTGCAGCGGCGACACGTCCGGGTCGGCGAGGTCCGGCGGCGCGTACCACTCGCGGAACCGCTCGAGGATAGGCGTCGACAGCACGAGATTGCGCGTGCCCCAGCGGCGCGCGCTCGGCGTGAACGCGAGGTCGTACGCGCCGTAGGTGAGGCAGGCCGCCGAGAACGGGGTGAGCGCGTGACGGTCGCGCAGCCTGAGCAGCGTCGTCACCGCGAGGTGCGCGCCGGCCGACTCGCCGCCGATCAGGAGCCTCGACGTGCCGAATTCCGCGCCAGCATGGCGCACGAGCCACAGCGCCGCCGCCTCGCAGTCGTCGTTCGCGGCGGGGTAGGGGTGTTCCGGCGCGAGCCGGTAACCGACGCTCACGACCGCAATCCCCGTCGCGCGGGCCAGCGCCTCGAGCATCGGGTCCTGCTGGTCGTGCGATCCGAGCGCCCAGCCGCCACCGTGGATGTGCAGCAGGACGGCCCGCGCACCCGGCGTCGCGAACACTCGCAGTGGCAGTGGCCCGCCCGGGCCCTCGATCACCCGGTCGGAAGCCGACGGCGATCGGACGACCGGACCGAGGAACGAACGGCCTTCCGCGCGCATCGCCCGCACCTCGGCCGCGGACAGGTCGAGGATCGTCGGCAGCGTGGCGAGCAGGGCCTCGAGCACCTCGTTGGCCCGGCGCGTCGCCTCGTCGATCGCTGCCGGGTCGTACGGGTCCGCCCGCGTCCCGTCCACGCTCACACCTCGCCGCGCTTCGCGAACCGGGCGATGTGTTCGCCGGCCCGGAACGCGAGCGCCTGTATCGTCATCGTCGGCTGGCCGCGCCCGCCGGTCACGAGGCTCGAGCCGTCGCAGATGAAGAGGTTGCGGATGTCGTGCGAGCGGTGGTGCCGGTCGACGACCGACGACTTCGGGTCGTCACCCATCCGGCAGGTGCCGAGCAGGTGCACGCCCAGCGTCGATTCGACGACCGGCACCTTCCAGGTCTCGAGTGCGCCGGCGGCCTGCAGCACCTCGTCGGCACGGTCCTGCAGGAATCGCGCATTCGCCAGGTCGTCCGGGTGGTCCTTGTAGGTGACCCGGATCGCGGGCATGCCCCACGCGTCTTTCAGGTCCGGATCGAGGTCGATCGTGTTCGTTTCGAGCGGCAGCGAGGTGCCGTGCGTCGCGGCGATCATCGCCCGGTCCTGCGCCTCGAGCAGCTTCTTGAATCCGGCGCCCCACGCACGGTCGGGCGGCGTCGAGAACAGCGCCCAGCCGATCGGCGCCGGGCCCATCCGCCCGTCGAATCCGCCGCCGCCGTAGAAGCCGCGCTTCGGGTCCGAGTCGTAGTAGTCGTGCACGATCCGGGTCACCTGCACGCTCTTGTACTCGTTCAGCGGGTGCTCGAACACCGCGCCGACCTCGGCATAGGTGTTGAACATCAGGTTCCTGCCCACGAGGCCACTCGAGTTCGCGAGCCCGTGCGGGTGCCGCCCGTTCGCCGACATCAGCAGCAGCCGCGGCGTCTCGGCGCCGTTCGCGCACACGACGACGGCGCGCGCCTTCTGGAACTGCTCGCGCCCGTCGGCATCGAAGTACGCGACGCCCGTGACGCGGTCGCGGTCGTTCACCTCGACCCGGTGCACGTAGCTCTCGCTGCGGATCTCGCAGCGACCGGTGGCCTCCGCCTCCGGGATCGCCGTGTACAGGGTCGAGGACTTCGCCTGCATTTCGCAGCCGAAGCCGATGCAGAACCCGCAGTGCGCGCAGGCTGCGCGGCCGCGGTACGGCTCCGACGCGATCGCCATCGGGGCCGGGAACGGGTGCAGCCCGAGCTTGCGAGCGCCGCGCTCGAGCAGCACGCCCGAGGACTTCACCGGCAGCGGCGGCATCGGGTAGGGCTTCGACCGCGGCGGGTCGAACGGGCTCGCGCCCGCGAGTCCCGAGACACCGATGTCCCACTCGACCTTCGTGTAGTAGGGCTCCAGTTCCGCGTAGTCGATCGGCCAGTCGGCGAAGCTCGTGCCGGCGATCGGCCCGAGCAGGCTCTGCTCCCGGAAGTCGACCTCGTGGAAGCGCCAGAAGTTGGCCGTGAAGTGCGTGCTGCTGCCACCGACGAGCCGGGCGTAGACCAGCGTCGGCGCGCCCTGCGAGGGCACGGCCTTCTCCGCAGCCGTCTTGCGGAACGTCTGCGGGCTCTTCGCCGGGTTGCTCGTGATCGCGTTGTCGTACCAGTACGCGAGTTCGTCGTGACGGAAGTCCGCGGCCGAGAGCCGCGGGCCCTGCTCGAGCACCACGACGTCGAGCCCGGCCGACGCGAGCTCGCGCGCGACGACGCCACCCGCGGCGCCGGAGCCGACGACGACGAAGTCGACCGCCTGGGTGGTCTTGTACGTGCGGCCGCTCACGTGCGCGGCTCCCGGTCGTACGGCACGAAGCCGGCGTACTCGGCATCGTAGTAGCCGAACGGCGGCTGCCAGGCGTGCTGGTCCACAAAGCCGACCAGCTTCCAGCCGAGCTTCTGTTCGTTGCCTCCGTAGGACGGATTGGCCAGCAGGCCCGTGATCGTCAGGAATCGCATGCCCTGGAAGAACGGCGTGTCCTCGACGCGCTTCAGGTGCTCGAACTGGAGTTCCGGGCTTGCGTCCGCGAACGCACCGGCGCCCGGGTGGGCCTCGGTCCAAGCCTGCTGGAATGCGCCCAGGCCCGCCAGGAATTCCGGAGTGCCGCGGGCGAAGATTCCAGCGTGGACATGGTCTACGAAGTAGACGACGCCGGCCTCGCGAGCCCCCGGGGTGTCGCCGCTCGGGACGATCTGGCTGGCGACCGCCTCGACGTCCCGGGCCTGCCCGGGCGTCAGCACCCGGAACGTGTGGTCGACGGCGCCCGCGGCGACTTCGTGGGCGTGCTGGGCGACCGCAGCGAGCGCGGGCCAGTGCACCCCGAGCCAGGTGGCCGCCAACGCACCCCCCGACCCACGCAGGAAATCCCGGCGGGTGCTGCCTGCATCGCCCATGGCCGTCTCCCCCAGGGTGTTGCCCCCGTTTGGTCCGGAGTATGAGGCCCGGTACTGGTGCCGGCCAATGAATCAGGCCTGCCGGCGCGCCGCCGCGTCGCCGCTCCGGTGATGTGGATTGAGTCTCAGTTTCAATCGCAAACAGGAGGGGTCCGCTAAAGTTCACATAAGGGTCGCCCATACACTCCCGCCCGAAGCTTGGGGGGAGCCCGCACGGACGCTGTTGCCGGTCCGGGCCGATCCACCGGCAATCGGGGTCCTTCGTCGATGTTCAAGGTGATCGAGCGGTGTTTGACCGGCGGGCGTCGCTGCGCTGCAGCGATCGCGCTGCTCTTCGCTGCATTCGCCTCGGCCGGGGCCCAGGCCGCGATCGTCGTGTCGCCGGCCACGCTCGCGAACGGAACCCAGAACGTTGCGTACTCCCGGACGCTGACCGCCGCGGGTGGCACCGCGCCGTATGGCTATGCGGTGACGGCCGGTGCGCTGCCGGCCGGGCTCGCGCTGAGCGCCGCCGGAGTCATGTCGGGCACCCCAACCGCCAATGGGACGTTTACGTTCACCGTCACGGCGACCGACGCCACGGCCGCGACCGGGACGCGCGCCTACACGCTCGTCATCGCGCCGCCGACCGTCGCCGTCGCCCCGTCGTCGCTGCCGAACGGCCGGCAGAACGTCGCGTATTCGCAGGCGGCCACGTCCACGGGCGGCACGGCGCCGTACACCTACGCCGTGACCGCCGGTGCACTGCCGGCCGGCCTCACGCTGGCGAGCGGCGGTGCGCTCTCCGGAACCCCGAGCGTGAACGGCTCGTTCACGTTCACGATTACTTCGACGGACAGCCAGGGCTACGCGGGTACGCGCGCCTATACGTTGACGATTGCCGTGCCGTTGATCGCGCTGGCGCCGACGACGCTGCCGAACGGGCGGCAAAACGTCGCGTATTCCCGGACGCTGACCTCGTCGGGCGGCACGGCGCCGTACACCTACGCGGTGACGGCCGGCGCACTGCCGACCGGACTCACGTTGTCGACCGGTGGCGTGCTCTCCGGCACGCCCACGGTCAATGGTTCGTTTGCGTTCACAGTCACGTCCACGGACAGCCAGGGGTACTCGGGTTCCCGCGCGTACACGCTGGTCATTGCGATCCCGACGATCGCGGTGTCGCCGACGACGCTCGCGAACGGGACGCAGAACGTCGCGTACTCGCGGGCCCTGACGTCCTCGGGCGGCACGGCGCCGTACACGTACGCGGTGACGGCCGGCGCGCTGCCGGCCGGGCTCGCGCTGGCCGCCGGTGGCACGCTCGCGGGCACGCCCACGGTCAACGGCGCGTTCACGTTCACGGTCACGTCGACGGACAGCCAGGGCTACGCGGGCACGCGCGCGTACACGCTGACGATCGCGCCGCCGGTGATCGCGATTTCGCCGACGACGCTGGCCGGCGGTCGCCAGAACGTCGCGTATTCGCAGGTGCTGACCTCGTCGGGCGGCACGGCGCCGTACACCTACGCGGTGACGGCCGGCGCACTGCCGTCCGGGCTCACGCTCGCCGCCGGCGGCACGCTCTCCGGGACGCCGACCGCGAACGGTGCGTTCACCTTTACGGTCACGTCGACGGACAGCCTGGGCTACACGGGCTCGCGTGCGTACACGCTCACGATCGCCGTGCCCCTGATCGCGATCGCGCCGACCACATTGCCGAACGGGCGGCAGAACGTCGCCTATGCCCAGACCGTCACGGCCTCCGGTGGCGCGGCCCCTTACGCGTACGCGGTCACGGTCGGTACGTTGCCGGCCGGACTCACGCTTGCGGCCGGCGGCGCGCTCTCGGGCACGCCCACGGTCAATGGCTCGTTCACGTTCACGGTCACTGCGACGGACAGCCAGGGTTTCACCTCCGCGCGTGGCTACACGCTCGTGATCGCGGTGCCGGCGATCACGGTGAATCCCGCGTCGCCGTTGCCGGTGGGCCGGCAGTTCGCAGCCTACTCGCAGACCCTGACGGCGACGGGCGGTGTGGCGCCGTACACGTACGCGGTGACCACAGGCGCGCTGCCGGCCGGGCTCTCGTTGTCCACGGGCGGCGGGCTGTCCGGGGTTCCCACCGTGTCGGGATCGTTCAGCTTCACGGTGACGGCGACCGACGCGCAGGGATTCAAGGGTGCGCGGGCCTATACGCTCGCCGTGTCCGCGGGGCCGGTGATCGCGCTGGCCCCGTCGTCGTTGCCGACCGGGGGGCAGGACCTGCCGTACTCGGTGGCACTCGGCGCCTCGGGCGGCACGGCGCCCTATGGATATGCGCTGACGTCGGGGTTCTTGCCCGCGGGGATGACGTTGTCCGGCACCGGTCAGCTCTCCGGTACGCCGAGCGTCAGCGGCACCTTCGGTTTCACGGTGACCGCGACCGATGCGCAGGGCTACATCGGCTCGCGCGCCTACACGGTTACGATCGTCGCGGCGCCGACGATCACGATTGCGCCGGGGTCGCTGCCGTCGGGCAACGAGGACCTTGCGTACTCGCAGACGATCGTGGCCTCGGGCGGCAACGCGCCGTACGCATACGTGGTCAGCGGCGGTTCGCTGCCCGCGGGCATGACACTGTCGTCCGATGGTGTGCTGTCGGGCTCGCCCACTGTGTCCGGGTCGTTCAGCTTCACGGTGACCGCGACCGATGCGCTCACCTACACCGGTTCGCAGGCCTACGTGCTCGACGTCGTTGCTGCGCCGACGATCACGGTCGCGCCCGGGTCGCTGCCGTCGGGCAACCAGAACCTCGCGTACTCGCAGTCGATCACGGCCTCCGGCGGCAACGCACCGTACGGCTATGCGGTCACCGCGGGCTCGCTCCCGGCCGGGATGACGCTGTCGAGCAGCGGCGTATTGTCTGGTTCTCCGAGCGTGTCCGGGTCGTTCAGCTTCACGGTGACCTCAACCGATGCGCTCACCTACACCGGTTCGCAGGCCTACGTGCTCGACGTGATCCCGGCACCGACGATCAGCGTCGCGCCCGGGTCGCTGCCGTCGGGCAACCAGAACCTCGCGTACTCGCAGAACCTGGCCGCGTCGGGCGGCAACGCACCGTACGGCTATGCGATCACGAGCGGCTCGCTTCCCGCAGGCATGACGCTGTCGAGCAGCGGCGTATTGTCTGGTTCTCCGAGCGTGTCCGGGTCGTTCAGCTTCACGGTGACCGCAACCGATGCGCTCACCTACACCGGTTCGCAGGCCTACGTGCTCGACGTGATCCCGGCACCGACGATCAGCGTCGCGCCCGGGTCGCTGCCTTCCGGCAACCAGAACCTCGCGTACTCGCAGTCGATCACGGCCTCCGGCGGCAACGCACCGTACGGCTATGCGGTCACGAGCGGCTCGCTTCCCGCAGGCATGACGCTGTCGAGCAGTGGCTTGCTGTCGGGCACGCCGAGCGCGTCCGGGTCGTTCAGCTTCACGGTGACCGCAACCGATGCGCTCACCTACACCGGTTCGCAGGCCTACGTGCTCGACGTGATCCCGGCACCGACGATCAGCGTCGCGCCTGGCTCGCTGCCGTCCGGCAACCAGAACCTCGCGTACTCGCAGTCGATCACGGCCTCCGGCGGCAACGCACCGTACGGCTACGCGGTCACGAGCGGCTCGCTGCCCGCCGGGGTGACGTTGTCGAGCAGTGGCTTGCTGTCGGGCACGCCGAGCGTGTCCGGGTCGTTCAGCTTCACGGTGACCGCGACCGATGCGCTTACTTACACCGGTTCGCAGGCCTACACGCTGGCCGTCGGCGCTGCGCCGACGATCACTGTCGCGCCCGGCTCACTGCCGTCCGCCAACCAGGGTCTCGCCTACTCGCAGTCGATCACGGCCTCGGGCGGCAACGCGCCGTACGGCTACGCGATCACGAGCGGCTCGCTGCCCGCCGGGGTGACGCTGTCGACCGATGGCGTGCTGTCCGGCACGCCCGCGGCCAACGGCAGCTACAGCTTCACGGTGACCGCGACGGACGCGCTCACCTACACCGGTGGCCAGGCGTACACGCTGACCGTCGACACGGCGCCGACGATCATTATCGGGCCGTCGGCGCTGCCGCCCGCGAACCAGCACCTGGAGTACACCGAGGGCCTTCAGGTCTCGGGTGGCACGGCGCCATACAGCTTCTCCGTCACCTCGGGTTCGCTGCCGGCGGGCATGACGCTGTCGACCGACGGTGTCCTGTCCGGCACGCCGACCGCGAGCGGCGGCTACAGCTTCACGATCACGTCGACCGATGCGGTCGGGTATTCGGCATCGGTCGCCTACACGTTCGTGATCGACGCCGCGCCGACGATCGTCGTGGAACCGGGGTCACTGCAGCACGCCGTGCTCGGCATGCCGTATTCGCAGCTCTTCAGCGCGACCGGGAGCAGCGGCGACTACACGTACGCGGTCGCGAGTGGTTCACTCCCTGCCGGGCTGACGCTGACCAGCGACGGCACGCTGTCCGGCACGCCCACCGTCGCCGGCACGTACGGCTTCACGGTGACGGCCACGGATACGCAGACATACTCCGGGTCGCGTGCCTACACGCTGGTCGTCGACGCGCGACCCGACCCGACGGCGGACCCGACGCTCCGGAACTCGGTGCAGGCCCAGGTCGATGCGTTGCGGCGGCTCGCGTTTGCGCAGCTGCAGAACGTCAACGGCCGACTCGAGCGCCTGCGCGACTGCCACGATTCCTCGGCGTCGATGCAGGTGCAGGTCCAGGACCAGGGCGGATTCGACGTCGCGAACGGCGGGGACACCACGGCAGGCTGCGATCGGCCGGTCGCGTTCTGGCTCGCGGGCACGATCGTCTACGGCGACGATGCGAGTGCTGCGGCCGTGCACGTCCCGGCACTGACCGTTGGCGTCGACCTGCGCGTCTCGGCGGACGTCGTGCTCGGCCTCAGCATCGGCGCAGGCAGCGACACGACGCGGCCCGGCCGGGACGCAGAGAACACGGCCGAGGGCTACAGCGTGATGGGCTACGGCGCATGGCTGCTCGGCGACGTGTTCCGCATCGAGGGCGTGCTCGGCTACGGCACGGCGGCGCTCACGGGCAAACGCGTCACGTCGTTCGATCAGGTGCACGTCCAGGGCTCACGCGATGCAGACCAGCTGTTCGGGGCGCTCACGCTCGCGGGCGACTTCCTGTTCGGGCGGCTCTCGCTGCAGCCCTACCTGCGGACGGACTACCAGTCCTCGTCGATGGATGCCTACGTCGAGCGCGGCGACGGTCCGCTGGCCGTGCGCTACTACGGCGCCGACACCGACGCGCTCCAGTACGCCGGCGGCCTCCGTGCACTGTGGTCGCTGCCGGTGCCGTTCGGCCTGCTGCAGCCGACCCTGCGGTACGAATACCGCAGCCTCGACCCCGGCACGGTCGACCAGGCCGTCGGCTACGCGGACGGGATCGGCGGCCGGTATCGACTGACGCTCGACCAGAAGGAGGAAGACTCCGGGGTCGTCGGCGTCGGGCTCGGCTTCACGTTCACGGACGGTGTGGCCGGCAGCATCGAGTACCAGACCGCGACCGGCGGCGATGGCACCGGCGAGAGCCTCTTCACCGGCAACGTGAGCTGGGCGTTCTGACGACGCTCAGCCGTCGGCCCGGCGGCTGCCCGCATAGATGTCGTAGAGCAGCAGCTTGCACGGGATGCTGCCGTTCACGAGCGGGATCGAGCGTGCCGGCCTGAGGCCGATCGACTTGTACGGCGACTCCGCCGCCGCGAGGATCGCGGCGCGCCATCCGCTGAACCTCTGCTTCAGCGTGTCGCCGACCGCCTCGTACAGCTCGGCGAGCCCGCCGTCGCCAGCGTCGATGCGCTCGCCGTAGGGCAGGTTCGTCACGAGCAACCCGTGTTCCGCCGGCGCCTCGACGTCCTGGAATCGCCGGCAGTCGAACCGTATGTAGCGTTCGACCCGGGCATCGAGCGCGCTCTTGCGTGCCATCGCCAGGTACTTTTCGCTGATGTCCGAGGCAAACACGGGTGCGACCGGGGCTTCGAGCTTCTCGGCGCGCACCCGGTCCTGCGTCCGTCGCCAGAGGTCCCGATCGAAATCCCGTAGCCACTCGAACAGGAACTCGCCCTTCCTGCGGTGGATCTGCGGCGCCTTGCGGACGGCGATCATCGCGGCCTCGATCGCGATCGTGCCGCTGCCGCACATCGGGTCGAGCAGCGGTTGCGTGCCGTCGTAGCCCGCCAGGTCGAGGATCGCGGCCGCCAGCGTCTCCTTGAGCGGCGCCGGGTGCCCGGACTCGCGGTAACCGCGCTTGTGCAGCGACTTGCCCGAGGTGTCGAAGCCCAGCATGCACCGCCCCCGCGAGAGGTGGGCGACGACGACGACCTTCGGCGATTCGGTGTCCACCGGCGGCACGGCACCGCCCGCGCGGCCGAACGAGTCGCGGATCGCCTCGCGGACCTGCGTGATCACCTGCTTCGGCGACATTCCGCCGCCGCGCTCGTCGGTCCCCGTGGACTCGACCAGGAAGCCGTGTCGCGCGTCGAAGAGTTCCGGCCAGTGGATCCTGCGCGCCTGCGACCGGAGCATCTCGGGCGACTTCGCCGGTACGTCACGGACGACGCGCAGGATCCGGCTCGCGGTGCGCAGCCGCAGGTGCAGTTCGTAGGCGAGCTCCGCGTCCGCCGAGAACTCGACGGCGCGAAATCCCGGCGCGAGTTCGGTGGCGCCGGCCGCCTCGAGTTCGCGGACCAGCGACGGCTTGGTCTCCTCGGGGCAGGTGGCGACGAGGCGCAATTCTCAGAACCAGCCGTAATTGAAACTGATGCTGATCCGTTCAACCGCGACGGGGTTGGGCGGCACCTCGTGGCGCAGCCAGCTCTCGAACAGCACGAACTTTCCGGCCACGGCCGGCACCGTGAACCATGGCTGCAACTCCGCGCGCGCGCCGGCCCGGCGCGGCGGGGCCGCCATGTAGCGGTCGAGGCGTGGGTCCTCGAACTTGAGTCCCGGCGCGCCGCGCGGCGTGCGCACGTAGTATGTCCCGCTGATCGTCGACAGCGGGTGCAGGTGCAGGCCGTGCACGGTGAGGCGCGGCATGATGTTGATCCAGCAGTCCGTCATCGAGAGTTCGCGACCCTCGAGGTCGAGTTCGAGCGCGCGCGCGTATGCGGCCACGTGCCGGCGCAGCTTGCGCTCGAGCGTGGCGAACGTCGGCGAGAGCGTGTGCATCCGGCACAGCGATCCATACGAGGTGTAGCCGCCCGGGTAGCGGGTGGCCGACCAGCGCCGGCCCGCGACGTCGTCCTCGCGGGTCTGTCGGCATTCATGCTCGAGTCGTCGATTGAAGGCCTGCCAGCCGGCGTTGGCCAGCCGGCCTTCGTAGACGAGCGTGGGAAACAGCGAGCGCGTGGGCATGGCGATAGGATAGCTCACCGTCCCCGGGCGCCCGAGCGCGCGTCCGCATGCCGGGGCGTCCGCGGCGACCGGGCGCGGTCCGGCCTCCGGCTACTTCGGCGTGCTCGCGGGCGTACCGGTGCCTGCGACCGGCTCGACCGTGCCGTCGCCCGCCGCGGTGTATCCGGGCCCGAGCCATTTCCGCAGGAACCGGCCCGTGGCCTCGAGCTGCATCTTTTCGTTCTCGTCGGACCACCCGCCGTGGCCCTCGTCATGCACCTCGATCAGCTCGACGGGCTTACCGGCCTTGCCCAGGGCGGACTTCATTCGCCTCGACTGCTCGATGGGGGTGATTTCATCGCTGCCCCCGTGTATCAGCAGCACCGGGGCCTTGACGTCACCGGCGTGCAGGGTCGGGGATGCCGCCGCCAGCGCGGCCGCATCCGCGTCCGGATCGCCGATGGACTTGAGCCAGTAGGTGTAGCCTTCGGAATTGACGCCCCAATGCGTCCGGCGGAACTGGATGAATTCCCGCAGGTCCGAGATGCCGGCCACGGACACGGCGCACCGGTACAGGTCCGGAGTGAACGTTGCCCCGGCCAGCGCCGCGTAGCCGCCGTACGATGCGCCGACGATGCAGATCCGGTCCGCGTCCGCGATTCCGCGCTCGACGAGCGCGTGCACCGCGTCGGTGATGTCTTCCTGCATGCGGCGGCCCCACTGGCGGTAGCCGAGTTCGGCGAATCGCTGGCCCTGGCCCGCCGACCCCCGGAAGTTCGGCTGGAACACCGCATAGCCGAGCGACGCGAGGTATTGCGCCTCGACGTCGAACTGGACCCAGTCGTGCATCTCGGGTCCGCCGTGCGGCATCACGACGAGGGGCAGGCCCTTCGCCGAGGCGGCCCCGTGCGGCCGCGTCAGGTAACCGGTCAGTTCCAGCCCATCGCTGGCTCGCCAGTGCATCACTTCCCCGGTCGGCAGGGCGAGGCCCTCCAGTGCCGGCTGGACGCTGCCCAGCATCGTGACCCGGCTGCGTCCGACCTCGTACAGGTAGATCGCCGGCGCGAGGTTCGCCCCTTCGGCCTCGAGCACGAACGTGCGCTGGTCCTGCGAGGCACCCAGCAGCTGGACACTCGCCGAGTCGCCGAAATACCTGCGCAGCGCCCGAAGGTGGCTGTTGATGCCGGCCTCCGTGGTTTCGCAGACGACGACGTCCTCGATCCTGCAGGTCCGGAGCACCCGCGTGCCGTCGCTCGAGACCGCCGCCCGGGTCAGGTCGTAACGGTCATGCTCCACGACGGGATCGCCAAACGTGCGGGTCCGCAGGTCGTACAGGTACAGCCCGAGGCGGTCACGGCCTTCGGGGCGCGCAATGACGTAGTACTTTTCCGGCCGGTCCGAGGGGCCGATCGCCCAGAACTCCGGCAACTGGTCCACCTCGGACGCCCGCACCGTGTCGAAGTGCGTCCACGAGCCGTCGGGCTCCCGGCTGAAATAGCGTATCGAGCCGTGCGATTCCTGCTCCTTCGCGACCGGATTGCCGTCGATGTCCAGCCACCAGTCGGTGACGTCGAGGTCGGGGTCCGCAAGCAGTTCGCCCCGACCGTCGCGGATGTCGACCCGCAACAGGGCGCCGCCCGAGGCGCCGTACACGCTCATGACGACGTGATCGGGGTCACGAGGCAACAGGCTTTCGATGCTGCCCAGCCAGATCGTCCCCTGTGCGACCTGGCCGTCGACGTCGGAGAGCAGCCGCACGAGGTTCCGGCCGTCCCGGTCGACCGCGAAGGCGCGCGTGCCGAGCCGGCCGTAGGTGCGCCGCGAGATCGTCGTGTGCACGGATTCGACGGTCGCGCCGGTGAGGAAGATCATCCGTCCGTCGGACTTCCAGCGCACGTCGAGGATGTAGGCTTCCGTGCCCGCACCGAGAACCTTGCGGTCGAACTGGACGATGGGCCGCGAATCGCCCGTCGCGACGTCGATCACGACGAGCCGGTCAGCGTCCTTGCTGCGATGGACGATCGCGACGTGACTCCCGGCCGGCGACACGGCCACGTCGACGTACGCGGGATCCGAGAAGAGATCGTCGAGCGTCGGGACGCGCGATGCGGTCCCGGCCGCTGCCGGAAAACACGCAAGCCATCCGAGCACGAATCCGAGCCATGACCGCATGATCAGCCTCCTTGCTGCCGGCCTAGGCTAGTGGCGGAGCGTCCGCCGCGCAATTGCGCGCGGTCGGGACGGGGCTGGGACGGCGGATGCACGCAGCCTCGCAGGGAGCGCAGCGTCCAGGAACCCTGTCTGCGGGCGTTCCGACGGACGGCGCTCGGCGTACGGCCGGTGCCGTGCGATACACTTCGACCGGGCGTCGGGTCGACGCCGTCGACCGACGAGACACCGGGATGCAGAAGCCCCAGACACCTCCGGACGAACCCGAGCGCCAGGCGGCGCTCGAGCGGACCGGTGCACTGGGCCCCGGCCGGAACGCAGACCTGCAGGACATCGTCGAACTGGCCGCGCGGATCTGCGGCGTCCCGATCGCGGTTGTCAGCCTCCTGGACCGGGACCGCCAGTTCTTCAAGGCCAGGGTCGGCCTCGAGGCGCAGGAGACACCGCGCGACGTCAGCTTCTGCGGCCACGCCATCCTCGGCACCGGACCGTTCGTGGTGTCCGACGCGACGCAGGACGAACGCTTCGCGGACAACCCGCTGGTAACCGGGCCGCCGAACGTGCGTTTCTACGCGGGCGTGCCGCTGTTCGTCGACGAACGCTATCCGGTCGGCACGCTGTGCGTGATCGACCGCCAGCCGCGCGAGCTGGACGAGCGGATGCGCGACAGCCTGGAGCGGCTGGCGAGGATCGCGAGGCTGCACCTCCAGGAGCTCGCGGACCGGTCCAGGCATCCGAGGTAGGCCCGTCGATGGCATCGCGACGGCTCCGGATCGCATTGGTCCTCAACCGGTTCTGGCCCGAGGTGGGCGGGGCCGAGACCAACCTGTACTTCCAGGCCGTCGAACTCGCGAAGGCGCACGACGTCACCGTGTTCACGCCCCGGCGGCTCGCGGACGAAGCCGATCGCGAGACGCACGCCGGGTTCGAGGTCCACCGGCTGTCCGATGCACTGAATCGCTCCGGGCGGTATCCGAACCTCGCGGCGCGCACGCTGATGCCCGGCCTGCTGCCGCGGCTGCTGCGAGGGCGTTTCGACATCGTGCAGGCGTTCCCGTCGATCAACCACAACAGCCTGCTTGCGTTTGCGGCGACGCGACTCCTGCGCACGCCGATGATCTTCTGCTCGTTCGATTTCCTCGATTACGCGGAACTCATCCGGGCCGGCGGCGGTCGCATGGACGTCAACGTGATCGCGGGTCACGTGCCGTCGCGCCGCGAGCGGTACGTCCTCGAGCGGGTCGAGCACGTCTTCGCGATCTCGCAGCGCGAGCTGGCATTCTTCCGGAAGTTCAACCCGCACTCGTCGTACTCGCCGGTGCCGGTGCTGGTCGACGAGTACCTGTTGCCGAGCCCGAGCCCGCGCAGCCGTTACGGTGTCGCGGCGGACGACTTCGTGTTCCTCTGCCTCGGCCGGGTGTCGCAGATCAAGGGACAGGACCTCGCGCTCGAGGCCTTCATCCGGGTGCACGCGGAAATCCCGGAAGCACGGCTGGTCATCGTCGGACGCAGCGACTACGAGCAGGACTACGTCGCGGCCATGCGGCAGCGGATCGCCGAGGCCGGCATCGGTGACCGCGTGGTGTTCACGGGCATGGTGGACCGGCCCGAGGTCATCGCGTGGCTGGCACACGCGGACGCGCACGTGATCCCGGTGCGGTTCATGAACAGCGGCGCCGTGGTCGCCGAGACCTGGGCCGCCGGAACGGTCGTGATCCAGAGCGACGCGGTCGATCCCAACTACGTCGTCGACGGGACCAACGGGTACCTGTTCCCGTCCGAGTCGGTGGAAGAACTCGCCGGCCGGATGCGTGCCGCCCACCGCGACCGGGCCGCATTGCCCGCGATGGCGGCGCGCGGTCGGGACTTCGTGCTCCAGAACCTGACCTACCAGCGCCTGGTCGAGATCTACTCCGACGTCTACCGACGCCTGCTGCCCGACGCGTTCCGCTGAGGCTCGACGTCAGGCGGCCTCCGCCGATCCGGGGCCCGACAGCAGCAGCGGGTCGTCGACCCGTTGGCAGGTGCCGAGGTCCGCACGATAGAGCCACGGGCCCCAGGCGATGGCGTTCTGCAGGCGCACGCCCCGGCCGACGTAGGTACCCGGCATCACCGCGGTGTCGATCAGCTGGGCCCCGTCGTCGATGACGCAGCGGTCTCCGATGTCGACCCGCCCGGCCAGCTCGACGTCGCGATGCAGGTGTGCGCCGCGCCCGATCCGTGCCAGGCCTCCGAGGTGCACGGACCGTGAGATCGACACGCGCGGCCCGAGCCACTGGCCGGGCCGGTCCCGCTCTCGACCGTCGAGCATCAGCCCACGGTACCGACCTTCGATCGCGCCGAGGCATGCCTCGAACAGCCCCGACATCCCGTCGAGCGCGGTGAAGCCGACGTCGCCGAGTTCGACGATCGACGCCTTGTCGCTGCGGTGTCCGTCGCGGACCGTGGGCCAATCCAGGCGATTGACACCCCTGGTGCGCCGGCTGAGCAGTGCGATCCCGGCCGGGCGGGATCCGACGACTCCATGCACGATGTCCGGCGCGGCGTGGTGCGCGATCGACACCAGCAGGCGTGCGCAGCGCCCGCGCAGCACGTCGCCGCGCGCGACCACGAGCGGATCCTCGGCGGGCAGGTTCGCGGCGGAGAGCGCCTCGGCGGGCGCGGGCAGGCCCCCGACGTCGATGTAGCGAAGCGTCAGGCCGAAGCGCCGGCCGTCTCCCAGCTCGCGCTCGATCGTGCGGTCGGCACCGGGCACAGCGACGGCCACGTCGCGGATGCCCGCTTCCCACAGGTCCTCGATGCAGTGCTGGATCACGGCCTTGCCGCCGACGCGCAGCAGCGCCGGCAGCACTCCGCCCGCCAGCGGTTCGATGTCCGAGCCGTCCCGGTCCGCGAGCACGAGTGCGCGTGTCGTCATTTCGCTTTCTCCTGGATACGGTTCAATAGGCGCCGTGGCCCCGGAGCAGCGCCGGCACGGTCCTCGCGAGCAGTCGCACGTCCCCACCGAGCGACTGTCGGTCGATGTACTCGAGGTCCATCTCGACCTGCTGCGCGAACGGGATTTCCGACCGGCCGGACACCTGCCAGATGCAGGTGATGCCGGGCGCGGCGTCCAGGCGCCCGCGATCCTTCAGTGTGTACTGGGCCACTTCGGACGGCAGCGGAGGCCGCGGGCCGACCAGTGACATGTCGCCGCGCAGGACGTTGAACAGCTGCGGCAACTCGTCGATCGAGGTGCGCCGGATCAGGCGGCCGACCCTCGTGACGCGCGGGTCGTCCTTCATCTTGAAGATCACGCCGCCGTCCATTTCGTTGCGCGCGAGCAGCGCGGCCTTGCGAGCCTCGGCATCGACGAACATCGAGCGGAACTTGAACATCGTGAACGTGGCGCCGTCGCGCCCGACCCGTTGCTGGCGGAACACCACCGGTCCCGGCGACTCGACCCGGATCGCCAGCGCGGTGAGCGCGAGCACCGGCGACAATGCCAGGGTCGCGGCACCGGACGCGGCGATGTCCAGCGTGCGCTTGCCCACGGCGAGCGCACGCTCGTGCATCGCGGGCATGCGCATCCTGAGCCCGGTCCGCACCGCGGCCAGCGTGCGCGCGGTGCGGCCATCCACCCGGATCGCGATGGCTGCGCGACCGCCGGAACCGAACACCCGGTTCCGCGCCACGCGCGCGAGGAAGAGCGGGTTGCCGACGAGGTAGCGCTTCCACAGCCGCCGAGGCTCGCAGCGCAGCCGCCAGACCCACTCGAGCCCGGCCTCGCGCATCCAGCCGGGTGCGCGCGGAATGCGGCCGGAGTAGTAGTCGAACAGGCCACCGACGCCGAGCCGCACCGGCGGCCCGATCCGGGCGTCGTGGTGCATCAGCCAGAGATCCTGGTGCGGTGCGCCCATCGCGACAAGCAGGACGTCCGCGCGGGACGCGTTGATGCGCCGGATCACCGCGTCGGTCTGCGCGGGCGCGAAGTAACCGTGCATGGTGCCCGCGATCTCGAGGCCGGGGAATCGTGCGCGCATCGCCTCGGCGGCGCTTTCCGCGACGCCCGGCCGCGCGCCGAGCAGGAACAGCCGGATGCCGCTGCGGGACGCCGCGTCGCAGAGCCTCGGGAACAGGTCCGTGCCGTTCACGTTGTCGGCCATCTTCTGCCCGAGCATGCGCGCGCCGAGCCGGATGCCGATGCCGTCCGCGAAGACCCGGTCCGCGCGCTTGAGGGCACGCCGGTACGCGGCGTCGTGCTGTGCGATGTTGATGCAGTCCGGGTTCGCGAACGCCACGGTCGTCCGTCGTCGCTGCTGCGCGCGGCGGGCCAGCCACTCGACCGCTTCCCGCATCGTCGTGTTGGTGAGCGACACGTCGAGCACGTCGAGCTGCGGCGGGGCGGCGCCCGCCGGCCCGGCGACGATGCGGGCGAACGTCCATCGCGCCGCAAGCGCAGCTCCGCTCATGGCGCGGTGATTTGCGACGAATGCGAGGTCGGCGTCCCCCTCGGGGCCAGGGTCGATGCCCATCAGCAGGCGCGGTGCGCGGCACGGGACGAGGCCGGGGCGTACCCGGTAACGCTCGGGGACGGTCGCGAGCCACGAGCCGAGTTCGCCGACCCTCGACGGACGCGGACCGCCGAGCGCGACGTCGCCGCGCAGCAGGTTGAACAGCCCGGCGAGGGTGCGGCCGCGGAACCGGCCGGAGAACTCGTACATCGCGAAGACGCGGCAGTCGAGGCCGTGGGCGGGCGTGGCCTCGATCCAGCGACCGGACGACGCGCGACCGGCCACGGCGCGCAGCACCAGTACCGGCCAGAGCAGTGCAATCGCCGACAGTGAGGCCAGCAGGTCGATCAGCCGCGCCAGCTGGAATCCGCGCGGCCGGCATCGGGGTCTTTCGTATCGCATGGGCGAGGTTCCGAAGTTTTCGTGCGGTGGGCTGAAGCAAGAGCCGTGCCAGTGCCTGCAACGCGAAGCGGGCGCATCGGCGCGCGCACGCTGCCTCGCAATCTGCGAATCGGCGACGTGTGCGAGGCGAATTGCGCACGGCACCGCGCGGGTCCGCCCGCGGTTCTGCGCTGGCACGGATATTGGAACGCCCTGCGGGTCCCAGCGGATTGCGACCCATGCCGGCCAAACACCTGATCTTCCTGTTGTTGACGCTGCTGGTGGTGCCGACCGCCGCGTGGTTCGGTGTCCGTTACCGCTGGGCCGAGCGGCTGCTCGTGGTCGGGGCCTTCCTGTCGACGACCTACCTGGTGGACATCAACCTCTGGTCCATGGAGACCTATCGCGGCGACACCCGCGGCTTCGAGTTCGGTGTCACCGACTGGATGATGATTGCGCTGGTCGTGACGATGCTCCGCTCGCCGCGCTGGCGCGGCGAACGGCTGGAACTGCTGCCCCCCAACTCGGGACCACTGCTCATCTACCTCGGCGTGGCGCTGCTCAGCGTCGCCTTCGCATACGTACCGCTGTACGCCGGATTCGGATTCCTGAAGCTCCTGCGTGCCGTCGCGGTCTATTGGGTCGCCTGCAACTACCTGCGGAGCGACAGGGACCTGCGGTTCCTGATCATGGTGCTGGTGTCGATGGTCGCCGTGCAGTTCGCGCTGGTCCTCTGGCAGCGCGCGACCGGTCTCTACCGGGCGGTGGGGTCGACGCCGCATCCGAACACGCTCGCGGTCTACGTCAACTTCATGAACATGGTGTTCCTCGCATTCCTGCTCGGCGAGAAGCGCCGCTCGGGGTACACGTGGGCCGCCTGGGCCGGTCTCTCGATGGGGCTGCTGATCGTGCTGGCGACGTTCTCCCGCGGCGCGCTGATGTCGCTGGCGATTGGGTTCGCGACGGTGACCACACTGTCGCTGTGGGATCGCCCGCGCGCGTCCAAGTTCGCGCTCATCGGCACGATGGCGCTCGCGGCGCTGCCGCTGGCCGTCAAGGTCACGCCGGCGATCGTCGAGCGATTCGAGACCGCTCCGGTCGAGTCCGGGATGAGCCGCCACCAGGCGAACTCGGCCGCGCTCGCAATGGCCCGGGACCACTTCTTCGGGGTCGGGCTGAACAACTACTCGTACGTGGTGAACCACACTGCGTACGCCGGCTACATCCCGCTCGAGTCCGACCGCGGCATCGTTCACAACGTCTACCTGCTGCACGCCAGCGAACTCGGCTGGCCGGGCCTGGCGGCGTTCCTGCTGGTGATCGGTCGCTACCTGTGGCTCGCGATCCGTTACATCGCGCAGCGTCGCGACGACCTCACCTCAAGCATGGCCATCGGCATCTTCGCCGGGATGCTCGGACTGTGGACGCAGTCGCTGCTCGAGTGGCTGTTCCGTCAGACTTACGTGACCGTCGAGTTCTTCCTGCTTGCCGGACTGCTCGCGGCGCTGCCGAGGATCGCGAGACGGACACGCGTCGAGCGCGCGCGGCGCGTTCTGCTCCTCAGGCACATTGCGGCCGCCCGCTGAACCGGGCGTCGGCTCGACCGGGGCCGGGCGGGCGTTTACCGTTCAGTGCCCGGCCGGCCGGCCGGCGCGTGCCTGAGTCTCCGCCCCGATCGACCAGATCATGACCCGGCCGGCGCGCCCGGCATCGAATGTGCGGCGCGGCACGAGGCCCGGCAGACCGTGATCGAGTGCCCCGAGCAGCTCGGGGTTCGACTCCCGCAGGTAACGCTCGTACAGGATCACGACGCCCGGCGCACGGGCACGGACCCACGCACTGAGTCGCGCCGGATCGTCGGTCCAGGCCCGGGGCAGGGTGCGACGCCCGGCCCAGAAGCCGGACGCCGTCACGTAGCCGTATCCGTCACCGGTGATGAGTTCCCCGGGCGCGACGTTCGCCGCGATCCAGGCGCCGATGTCCCGATGAAAGCCGCGCTCGGCCTCGGTGTGCTTCGCGAGCACGGCGATGACCGGCACCAGGGCGATCGTCACCGCGGCCGCCGGAGCCCATCGCAACGCGGGCCTGGCCAGCCGCTGCGCCAGGTAGTCGCCGAGTGCGACCAGCGCGCCCGCGCCGAAGATGCACGTGCCGATGGCCACCGGGAGCAGCATTCGCGGTTCGAGCTGCAGCAGCGGATAGAAGAGCAACGGCCAGACGGTGAAGGCGAGCAGCGGCCACTCCTCTCCCGCAACCGATGCGCGGCGGCGACTGAAGGCCGGCAGCAATACCGCGAGCAGGAACAGTGGCGACAGCAGAACGCCGGGCAGCCGCTCCAGCGTGTAGACGACGTTGCGGGGCCAGCGCTCGGCCAGCCGGGCGGCGACCGCGACGGGGCCCACCTTGCCGGCGTTCGACGCCGGCGCGATGGTGGAATAGGCCTCGCGGGCCGCCTCGCGCGGGTCGAGCATTTCCACGTGCTCGCGAGAGAGATTGCTGCCCTTGCTGAACAGCCTGATCGAGCCGAACAGCTGAGTGTCGGCCGCCGCATAGGCCGCGACCATGGCGAGGGCGGCGAGCAGGCCGCCGGTAACCACGCTCGACGACGGCCGCGCGCCGGAACGCCACGCTGCGACCGCGGTGACCAGGGCGAGCCACCCGGCGGCAACGACCGCCTCGTTGCGGACCAGGAACCAGGCGCCGAGTCCCGCGCCGGCGACCACTGCCGCGCGGGTGCAGCGGGGCTCCCTCACCAGTACCGTCAGGCCCCACACCGACCAGAGTGCGGCCGTCAGGAAGAATGTCTCGGCGTAGCCGTTCACTGAGTACTCGACCAGCCGCGGGTGCAGCGCGAGGCCGAGTCCTGCGATGACGGCCGCCGGTCGCCCGTACAGGCGCAGCGCGACCAGGTAGCCGGGCACGACCAGCAGCACGCCGGGCAGCAGCGATGCAGCCACCAGCGTGCGGAACTGGTCCAGCCCCAGCGGCACCAGCAGTGCCTGCCAATAGTCGAACGCGCTGTGCCAGAACGCGTCGGCCTCGCCGGCGCGGCCATGGCCGACCAGCCATGCCACCCACGAGTAGTTGATCGCGTCGCCGTAGGCGACCGGCGCCGCGGCGACGAACGCGAGTCGCACGGCAAGTGCGATCGCGGCCAGGGCCAGCAGGTCTGTCCAGCGTGGACGAGCCCTCGTTCCGGACAGGACGTGGACGTCGCGAAACTCGCGGACGCTGTCGGGGGTGAACACCGCGATGCGGTACCCGACGAACGTGACGCCGGCGGCGGCGACCACGGCCGCCACCTTGGCCAGGTTCATCATCGCGAGCGACAGCGGGTGCCCCGCCTGGACCCATCGGTGCCCGACGAACAGGGCCACAGCGGCCTGCGTCGCGAGGCCCAGCAGCGCGAACGCGAGGAACCGCAGCTGAGCACCCCGACCGGCGCTCGAGTCGCGGAATGTCCAGCGCGAGTTGAGCAGGTAGGACTGCGCGGTGGCGACGGCACCGGCCGCCACTGCGACCAGCGTGAGCTCCAGCGGGGTTGAAGGCCGCCACATCAGGAACAGCAGGTTGGTGCAGGCGAAGTCGACCAGCGTATTGGCGATTCCCACCAGGCCGAAGCGGCCGAGTTGCGCCGCGAAGCGCAGCGCGACGCCGTCCCGCGTCGGCGGGCCGGACCCGCTCATGCCGCGTCACGCAGCGTCGCGGCGACGCGTCCGCCCAGCAGCGCCTGCCCGGTCTCACCGGTGAAGCCGGCGTTGCGCGCGCGGATCCGGAACAGGGAGACGAGCATCCGGGACGCGTCGCGCACCGGGCGCAGCTTCGATCCGGCGATCTCGTGCCACTCCACCGCGACCTCGGCGACCCGATACCCGGCGAGCTGGGCCCGGTACAGGATCTCGACATCGAAGGCCCAGCCGAACTCGCCGAGTTCGCGGAACACGGCGCGCGCGACGTCGCGCCTCAAAAGCTTGAACCCGCACTGCGTGTCGCCGATGCCGGGCACCGCCAGGAAGTTGACCAGCCCGTAGAACACCTTGCCGATCACCGCGCGCAACGCGGCGCGCTCGCGCACGCGCCCGGCGCGCGGCGCCACGCGCGATCCGATCGCGATCTCGGCGCCGTCGCCGACCGCGGCGCGCAGTGCCTCGAGTTCGCGGATCGGCGTCGCGCCGTCCGCGTCCGCGACCAGCACGTGCCGTCCCCGAGCGACCTCGATTGCGTCGAGCACCGCTCGGCCCTTGCCGCCGTTGCGCGCGCGGCTGACCAGGCGGAGGCGCGGCTCCGTCGCGGCGACGCCGGCCACGAATTCGCCGGTGCCGTCGCTGGACCCGTCGTCGGCCACGATGACTTCCCACGAATAGGGCTGGGCCCGCAGGTGGGCCAGCACCTCGGGCAGGTAGCGTGGCAGGCGTTCGCGCTCGTTGTAGGCGGGGATCGCCACCGACACTTCGATTTCCGCGGCGACCGTTTCCTGGTCGGCGGCCCAGCCGTCGGCCGGCCGCCGAGACCGTGCGAGCAGCGCGGGCAGGCGCCGGTCGAACAGGTCACCGAGCGTGAGCTTGTAGCGCGACAGGTAGGCCAGGCCGGGCGCCAGCGCCGACACGATCCACGCAGCGTGGACGAACCACGCCAGGGCGGCGAGTTCGGCCGCGCCGACGGCCCACAGCCCGGCGCAGGCGAGCAGCTCGTACAGGCCGACGCCGAACGGCGCCGCGGGCACTGCCCGAACGAGGCTCAGTGTCACGAAGATCGCCGCGGCGCCCGCAGGCGCTGCGGCGCCGCGGGGCTCGAGCAGATGCGACGCGGCGGTGAACGCGACGGCCTCGACCGCCAGCGCCGCCAGCGCGCATCCGACCATCGCGGCGTGCGCGCGGAGCAGGGTCCCCCGCACGGTGCCGCGTGGCTGCCGCCAGTGAGGCGACGTCGACACCATCGCCACGAGCGTCACCAGCCACGCGAGCGCCGCGGTCGTGCGGTCCGGCAGGATCACGGTGGCGACCAGCGCGGGCAGTGCGGGCAGCAGCACGAGGCGCCACCACTGGCGCGAGCGTGACCACGCCGCGACGGCCGTGCTCGCGCGACCGGTCTCGCGGGCGACGAACTCGACCTCGAGGCGTCGCCGGTCCTGCAGCGGGCTGGCCCAGCGGGCGAGGTCCAGCACCAGTTGCAGCGACTGTGACTGGTGCAGCGACAGGCCGCGACCGAACCAGGCGCGCAGTTCGAGCCCGCGCACCAGCATGGCGACGAGCAGACCGAGCAGTGCAGTGCCGGCGGCCGCCGCGGTCAGTGGCGACGTGGCCGGGAACGACGCGAATGCCGCGGCGGCGAGCGCGAGCCCCGCGACGAGCCGGAGCGCACTGGCGACGACCAGCGACGATGTCGTACGGGCTTCTGGGCGGGTGGCTGACATGCGGGACTCCGGGCGGACGCTGGGATTGACGGCCGGTTCCAGGAGCAAGAACCGGGCCAACCCGGTGCGCGCATCACCGACGCGGCCGTGGTGCTGCCGGCCGGTCGCGCCCCGTCTGCGGCGGCGGTCGATTCCGGGAACGCGATGCAGATTGCAAAGCCGAATTTCCATTCCGCGTGCAATAGGAGGCCTGCAACGGGCGCGGTCGCGACCACGTGGCCGTCCGCCGATCTGGCCCGTTCCTTGCTTAGGAGATGACCGTCAGGCCAATGCCATCCGGGAGCCACGATGACCGTGACCGAACCACCGCGCATCTCCGTCGTGATGCGTTCCTACAACGACGTCGACGTGATCGGCGCAACGCTCGCAGCGCTGGAGCGCCAGACCGTCCGCGACTTCGAGCTGTGGAATTTCGACTCCACGTCGAGCGACGGCACGCTCGACGTCATCCGTCGCCACAACGACGCGGGCCGGATCCTGCTCAACGACAGTCGCAGCTACAACCCGGGTCGCGTGCTGAACGAGGCGGTGGCGAAGTGCCGGGGCGGCATCGTGGTGTTCATCAACTCCGACGCCACGCCGTCCGACGAGCGGTGGCTGGAGCGCCTGGTCGCGCCGCTCCAGGACCCGCGGGTCGCGGCCGCCTTCGGTCGCCAGGTCGCACGACCCCGCGCGCGCAGCCTGTTCGTGAAGGACACCGAGCGTGCCTTCGGCGACGGCAGCGTCGCGCGCGGCTGGGTGCACTTCTTCTCGATGGCCAACTCGGCGGTGCGCCGCGACCTGGCGCTCGCGATGCCCTTCGAAACGCGCATCCAGTACTCCGAGGACATCGAGTGGTCGTACCGCATGCGTCGCGCCGGGCACCGGATCGAGTACGTCCCGGAGGCGGTTGCGGTCCACTCGCACAACTACACGCTGGCCCAGAGCTTCCGGAGACATCGCGGCGAGGGCGCCGCGGACGCGTGGATCTTCCGCAATGGGGAATTGCGGCAGTCCTTCGTGGGCTATTGCCTGCTGCCGTTCGGCATGGAGGTGCTGCGCGACCTCGGCTGGGCCGTCCGGAACCGGTCAGCCGATGCGGTGCTGCACAGCATCCCGCTGCGCGCCGCCCAGAAATGGGGACGCTGGGAAGGATTCCGCGACGGGAGGCGTGCGCATGGAAAGCACTGATTCGCAGCGCTACACGCTGTGCGGACCGCCCGAGGTCGAGGCGCGCATCGAGGCCGACCAGCGACGGGTGGTCGACGAAGTCACGGCGCTGCTGCCCGGGGATCGCCTCGATGCACTGGTGCTCGCGGGCGGCTACGGGCGCGGCGAGGGTGGCTACCGTTACAGCCTCGCGACCGCCGTTCCGTACAACGATTACGACTACTTCGTCGTCCTGCGGGACTGTACCCCGGCACAGCTGCGCTCGATGCGCGGCGACCTGCGCCTGCTCGCCAGCCGGCTCAGCCACGAGTTCGAACTGGAAGTCGACATCGCGGTGCTCGAGCGGGAGCGGCTCGCGTCGCTGCCGTCGTGCCTGATGTATTCCGAGCTCAAGTGGCGTCACCGCGTCCTCGCCGGCGATCCGGGCGCGCTGGACGCGATCGGATCCCCGCCGCCATGGGACCTGCCACTCGCGGAATTCTCGCGGATGATGCTGAACCGCGGCGCGCTGCTGCTGATGAACGCCCAGGCAATGGAACGGCACGCGAGCGTGCGTGCGCACGGGAACGAGCGGTTCCTGCGCTATTTTTCGAAGGGCGTGCTTGCCGCGGGGGACGCCCGTCTTGCGGCCGCCGGCCGCTACCATCCGTCGGTGGCCGAGCGTGGCCGACGGTTGCGCGAGATCGAGTGGGCGGGGACGGGACGCGACGAGTTCCTCGGCCTGTACGAACACGCCACCAGCCTCAAGCTCGGCGGCGTCGGTACCGGCAATCTGCGTCGCACCGAGCCGCAGGCGCTGCAACGCCTCGCGGTCCACGAGTGGCTGGAGGCCTATCGTGTGCTCGAGTCCGCGCGACTCCGGCGGCCGCTGCGAAGCTGGCAGGCCTACTCGTCGCCGTGGCTCGGCAAGGGGCAGGGACACGGTCGCTGGTGGAGCGCGGCGCACCACGTCGCGCTCTCGCTCGCCGCGAGCGCCGGTCGACGTGCGCGGCCGAGCCCGGTGCGCATGCTGCGGCATCCGCGCGAACGGCTGATGGCCGCGCTGCCGTTGCTGCTCGAGTCCGGCAGCCCGACGGAGAACCGGCTGGCCGCCGAGGCGCTCGGCGCGTCCGCCGCCGCGCCGTGGACCGGTTTGGCCGACTGCTTCCTCGCCGACTGGCGTCGCTACTGCTGATCCGGCCGCGGCGCCAGGGCGGCGCCGTCGCTGAGCAGTGCGAGCGCGATGCCGACGCGCGCCACTTCGGCCACCGTCGGTTCGCTCATCGGTGGCAGCTGGTCCGAGTCGGTGTAGCGGCGCAGCACCGGGTAGCCGTCGCCACCGTCCGGCCCCGTGCCGTCGTCGAGCGCGTCCGGCCAGTAGGCAGCGGTCACCGCCCGCGTCGATGGCCAGGCGCCCGGCAGCCGGGCGTGTGGCCCGTTCACCGGCAGTCCGGGCAGCGGCGCGCCGGCGCCCGAGTGTTGCGAGAGCTTCGACAGCGGGTGGCGTGGCGAGCGGGCACCGAGGCCCGTCACGTACGTGAGGCCCTGCGGGTTGAGGCCGAGTTCTGCGCCGGGAGCGACCCACGCCCATTCGAGGTAGCGTCGCTGGCCGGAGAGCCGGTGCGCCTGCAACAGCGTGAGCGCGGCGCGGGACGACTGGGCGAAGTTGCCCCAGCCGGTGAGGCTCCGCCGTGGATGCGACGGCGCGAGCCAGGGGCTCGCCTCCATCTGTCGTATCCGCCAGTCCGCCCCGGCCAGGACGGCGCGTCTTGCGGCGGCGACGATCGTGGCGTTGCGCCGGGGATCGTTCGACGCGAGGTAGGCCCAGGCCGCCGCCATGCCCTGTTCCGAGTAGGTGACCTCGCCGGTGGGGTCGAGCTTCAGCTGCGGAAAGTTCCGTTCGAAGTCTTCCAGGTATTGCGCATCGCCCGTGGATCGCAGCAGTTCGGCGGCGGCCCACATCCGGTTGTCGAATGCGCTCGAGTCGGCGTATTCACCGGCGTGCATGCCGGGGCGATTCCGGTACCGCTCGCCTTCGGCGGGCCACTGCGGGTGGCTCACGAGGAACCGCCAAGCGAGGCGCGCGGCCGAGAGCGCCGCGGCGGAGCGTTCTGGACTGCGATCACGCATCAACCGGGCGTGTATCGCCGCGGCCGCCGCGAACGAGGCCGTGGCGTGCGTCGTCTTTTCGGCGATCAGTCGCGGAGCGGTCACGTGCGCGGGCAGCCCTTCGTCCCATCGCTCGCTCGCGACCCGCGAGTAGACGCCGCCGTCACGGGCGTCCTGCATCGACAGCAGCCAGCTGAAGCCCCAGTCGAGTTCATCGAGGACGTCGGGCGTGCCGTTCCCGCTCTCCGGTATGTCGAGGTCGCCGTCGCGGAACTGCGTCGGTGCGAGGTCGAAGCCGAGCCCGACGCAGAACCACACGGGTGCCGCGTTGACGACGTACTGTCCGTAGTCGCCGGCGTCGAACCAGCCGCCCCGCAGCGGGTGATGGGAACCGGCGGCCTCGTGGTTGCCAAGTGGCGACGGCGACACCGCGACGTCGAACACGGCATCGAATCTCGACGGAACGCCCTCCGCCCGGGCGTAGCCGGGCGCCGCATGCCGGGCATCGATCGGTGTCGAGTTGCGCTGGTGGTAGAGCACCCGTAACACGGTGCGGTAGGCATCCCGGTAAACGTCGTCGCGAATCCCGAACTCGTCGGAGACGCCGTACCCCGGCACCCGTACCCTGTAGCGGCCGGGGCGCTGGACGGCCGAGAAGTCCGCGACGTACACGTCGTTGCCGCTCCACGGGTCGGCGCGTGCGCGCAGGACCAGCGGCCCGTGGAAGACCGGATGTCCGACGGAATCGACGAGGTCGAACTCGCCGGCGTCGACCGGCATCGGCCCGGCCGTGCCGAGCCACTCGCCAACCAGGGCGACCTTGCGGGACAACGGGGCGTACCCGAGCTGGTTCACGGCGATCGCCGAAGTACGGGCGCCCGGGTCGTAGGTGGCGGACGCCTCGACGCCGCGGCCGGGCACGCGGACGACGTAGCGACGATGCGGCTCGAGCGGTCGCTCGAGCCAGACGCTGATCCGCGTGGTCGCCACCGCATTGGACGGCGTCGCCGGCAGCGAGGTCACCTGCCGGTCGACGCCGATTCGAGCGACGCCGATCGGCGCCGCGCCGCGACCCGACGCGGGAACGACCACGACGTCGCGGGGATCGCTGCAGCACGTGCGGGGATCCAGCCCGGCGACGTCGATCCGCAGTGCCCGGTCCCCCAGCACTTCGACGGGCGCCGCCGGGGCCGCCGCGGCCGACCCTGTCGTCGCGACCAGGCAGAGGACGGCCGCGCCGGGCACCAGACGCGACGCGCGCACGGGGGTCACTTGCCGCCGCCGGCGGCGCGGCCGAGCAGCACGGTGTTCTGCACCGTCGTCAGCGCGGGCAGGATGTAGTCGAGGATGCGGCTCAGCGAAGCGAGCCCGGTCGTCGGCACGTAGATGATGTCGCCCGGCTCGAGCTGAACGTCGCGCTGGCGGCCCGAGAGCACTTCCTTGTAGTTCGACACGATGACGGTGGGGTTCTGCAGCGAGCCGCGCACGACGTGGATGCGCGTGCGGTCCGCGTCGTGGGTGAATCCCTCCGACATCGACAGCGTGCGGGCGAGCGCCATGCGGTCCTGGTAGGCGAACACCATCGGCTTCGACACCTCGCCGAGCACGTACACTTCCTGCGAGAGCCCGGACGGAACGTGGATGTGGTCGCCGGGTCGCAGTTCGATGTCGTAGCGCATGTCGCCGTCGCGCAGCAGGCGAACGAAGTCCACCGGCAGCACGTGGCCGTCGCGCGCGATGAACGCGTGACGCAGGTCCGCGATCTCGATCGTGCTGGCGCGATAGTTGCCCTGCTTCAGGCCGCCCGAACGGGCGATCGCGGCCGAGATCGTCGTGCGACTCGCGAGCGGAAACGTGCCCGGCGTCACGACCTCGCCGTACACGGTGTACGTTGCGCTCTTCATGTCGTCGAGACGCACGTTGACCTTGGGGTCGAGGACGTACCGGGCGAGGCGAGTCGTGATGTCCGACGCCAGGTCGGGCACCGCCTGCTCGCCGGCGCGCACGTCCCCTATCAGCGGCAGGCTGATGTAGCCGTCGGGACGAACCACGGCACGCTCGACCGAGAGGTCGGGTTCCTGGTAGACGGTCACGGCCAGCTGGTCACCGGCGCCGATCCGGAATGCCGGCACGGGCTCCGCCGCGATGCGCGCAAGTTCCTCGACCTGCTGGTCGACGGTGCGCTGCTCGAGCACGACGCGCGCCGTTTCGGCCGCGGCCAGCTGCTCGGCGTCGAGCACCTGCTGCGGCGGAGCTTCGTCCGCGCGGACGGTACCGCCGGCCAGCAGGCACGCGGCAAAGATGCAGAGCGACCTACGCATGGGCCGGGCTCCTGCGCACGACCCGCACCAGCCTCTGCAGTTCGGCACGCAATACGTCGACGGCCGGTGGGCCCGCGTACGGATGCTGGCGCTCGGGAGGGACGTCCAGCACGATCGCGCCGGCCACGCGTACGCCACGAGCCTCGAAGCGCTCGACCAGTTCGGCGAGTTGCGCCCGGTCGGTGACGCCATGGCGTGCGACGAGGACGACGTGGCGCGCGGCGCACGCGAGCTCGAACGCGCCCTCGTCCTCGCCACAGGGCGGCAGGTCAAGCACGGTTCGACGGCACCGCGCCGACACCCGGCCGAGCAGGTCGGTCGCCTCGGGCTGGCCGAGCAGCAGCAGACCGCCGTCGTCGTGCGTCGCCGCGCCGCTCGGGAGCAACCGGAGCCGCTCGTGGGCACCGCGCACCAGGCACTCCTCGAGCGGGACTTGGTCGTGCGCGACGTCCACGAACCCCGGGCCCGTCGCCGGGCCGGGGCGCGCTCCGGCGCCGGTGCGCAGGTCGGCGTCGACCAGGATGGTGCGCTCGCCGCGCATCGCGAGGCCGAGCGCGGTCGCCCGCGCGACCGTCGAGCGGCCTTCGCCGCCCGCGGGGCTGACCACTGCGAGCGTCGACCACTCGTCGCCGCCTGCGCACAGGTCGTTCACGAAGCGACGAAAGGCGCGGAAGCCCGGGCCGGCCGGTCGTGGACTTTCGCCAGCTGCGGGATCGGCACGGCCAATCTCGGCGCACGGCGCGCCGCCGGCCGCGTGATCCTCGATGTCCTCGCGGCAGCGGACGCGGCGGTCCGCGAGTTCGAGCAGAACTGAGAGGCCCAGTGCCAGCATGAGCCCGACCAGCAGCGAGGCGGCGAGCACCAGCCGACGGCCGGACGGTTCCGGCTCCGCCGGGATGCCGGCCCGCTCGACGACCTGGAGACTGGGTTCCCCGGCCGACATCGCGACACGCGACTCCTCGACCTTGCTCGACAGGCTGCGCTCGAGTTCACGCGCCGACAGCTGGCGTGCCTCGAGCTGGCGGAACTTCTTCTCGAGCGCGGCGAGTTCGCCGATCTTCGCCTCCATCTGTGCGATCGCGTTCGCGAGTCCGCTCTCGCGACCCTCGGCCACGTGCAGTTGCGTCACCAGGTCCTGCAGCTTGACCTTCAGGTCGCGTCGCAGGTCGTTCGGCGAGCGGGTCGTCTCGCCGCCGGTGAACTCGCTGTTCGCGGCCAGCGTCCGCAGCGCCGCCGCCTGCTCGCGCAGCTTGACGACCTTGGGATTCTCCTCCGTGTAACGGGTCCGCGCGTCCTTGAGCTGCCACTCGACGTCCTCGAGGCGCTTTCCCAGCGGGTTGCGGAACAGCGTCGACGTCACGGTCTCGGGCACGGCGACGAGCGACGACTCAAAGTCCGATCGGGCGAGGCGCAGCGCCTCGACCTCGCCCTGGCTGGCCCAGTGTTCCGACTGCAGTCGCGAAAGGTCGATCAGCCGCGCCTTGGTCTCTTCCTCGAAACTCGCGACCTTGTACTGCTGCTGGAACGCGAGCACCTCGCCGTCGATTGCGACCAGGCGACCGCGTGCGTCCTCCAGCTGCCGCTGGTAGCCGCGGTGGTCCTCGGCGGCCTGTTCTGCCCGGATCCGTGTCGTGCGCTCGACGAAGACGTCCGCGAGGCCATTGGCGAGCGCGGCGGCCTGCTGCGGCGAGTCCCACAGCACGCGCAGGTTCACGACGTCGGATTTCTGCGCCAGTGTCGCCTTCACCGCGGCGGCAAGCCGGGTCCGCGGAGCCTTGACGCCGGCCCGTCGCATCGCCTCGTCGAGCGACGACGGGAGCTTCAGCGTGTCCATCAGCGTCTCGAGCCCGTAGTCACGCGTCTGGTAGGGTTGGTCCGCGCCGACGCTGAAGGCTGCCTTGCGGTCGCTCACGATCAGCGTGGTGACACCCTGCCAGCGTCGTTCGATCAGCGTCGTGGCCAGCGTGATGCCCCCGAGCGCGCACAACGCGACCACCGCGAGGACCAGGCGCCAGCGCAGCAATACCCCACGCAGCAGTCGGGCGGGCAGCAGGCGTCGGGGGAACGACGGCGCATCCGAGGCGTCGTCCTTGAGCAGAGCGAGGAGCGCGTCGTCGGTCGTGGACCGCTTGCCCGGTGTCCCGGTGTTCGCCGCCTCGCCGGCCCGCAGTGCCCAGACGGCCCCGGCTTCCTGCAGCATGTCCGCGGCGTCCCTGCGCAGCGTGTGCTCCTGTGCGCTCATCGGTCCGTGTCCGCCGGCCTAATGGCCCAGCATCAGGTGAGTCGCGTCCGGCCCGGCCTCCGGCATCGCGCGGCGGGCCGCATCGAGGTCGGTGGTGGTCGCGACGCCGCTGCCGCGGCGAGCGGCGTGCAGCAATGCATGCCGGCAGCAGGCGTTGAGGGTGCGGGGGACGCCGCCGGAGGCTTCGTGCAGCCGCGCCGGCAACGCTGGATCGAGCACCCGGGACGAGTCGAGCCCACGTGCCTCGAGGCGGGCCTCGATGTACGCGCCCGTGTCGATGGCATCGAGCGGTGCCAGCGTGAATTGCGCGCCGATCCGCTGGCGCAGCACGGGCAGGCGACCGAGGGTCTGCCGCAGCGAGGGCTGGCCGATCAGTATCGGGACCACGTAGGCCTGGCGATCCGAACTCAGGTTCATCAACGCGCCGATCGCATCGAGCGTGCCGGCATCGGCCCGCTCTGCATCGTCGAGCAGCAGCACGAGGTGACGGCCACCGGCCACGACATCGGCGACGAGCGTCGCTTTGAACTCGGCGATGCGTTCGTAGCGCCCGGGCAACCGGGCGGACGCGATCCGCTCGCCCCGCAGCTGGCTGAGGATTTCGAGCAGCAGGTCGTCGAAGTCGAGCAGGCACGACTCGACGACGACGGTCGCGCAGCGCTCCGGGGCGAGCCGCTGCCTGACGGCGGTGCGCACCAGCGTCTTGCCGAGGCCGGCCGGTGCGGTCAGCAGCCCGGCGCCCGCGTTGCCGTCGTTCGCGAGCGCGACCAGTTCGTCGACGGCGCGCGACTGGCCGGCCGTCAGGCGGGCCGCCCCGGGGTCGCGGGTCTCGAGGAACGCCTGCGCCGCTCGCGCGAGCACGTCGGCGCGATCGCGGTGCAGCCACAGCAGGGTTTCGTCGATGGCGGCGTTCATCGGTTCATCGCGTCACGGCGCGAGGGTCGGGGTTGTCGAGGAAGAACGTCAGGTCCTGCGGCAACGACGGCGGGACCATGCGGACCACCTGGCGCGTCTGTGCCGGGTACATCGGTACCGCCACCACTTCGACGAATCGCGTCGCATCGGTGTACGGGATGTCGTGGGTGAGCGGGGACTGGCCGACGTAGGTGCCGTCGACGAAGATCCACGCCGGCGTCGGTGCGGACTCGATGTGCACCCGTGCCAGCGTCGCGCCGTCCGGGGCATAACGCGGCGCGTGCGCGCAGCCGCCGGCCAGTACGAGCACTGCGACCGCGACTCGGCCCGTCATCGCCGGCTCGCTGCCGCGGCGCGGCAGGCGTCGATCACGCCGAGGGCGGAGCGCTCCCAGGTGTAGCGGCCCGAGCGGTCGATCCCGCGCGCACGCAGGCGCGCGCGCAGCACGTCGTCGGTCAGCAGGCGATGCATTGCTTCCGCGATGGCCGACACGTCACGGGGATCGAACAGCAGCGCCGCATCGCCGGCCACTTCCGGCAGACTCGACACGTTTGACACGCAGCACGGGACGCCGCTCGCCATCGCCTCGAGCAGCGGAATCCCGAATCCCTCGTACAACGACGGGAACACGAAGGCCGAGGCCCCTCGATAGAGCCCCGGCAGTGCGTCCGCGTCGAGGAATCCCGTGAACACCACCTCTCCTGCAAGGCCGAGGCGCACGACGGCGGCGTCGATTGCATCGGCGCCGCTCCAGCGCGGGCCGGCCAGCACGAGCCTGTGCGGCAGGCCGGATGCCTTGAGTCGTGCGTAGGCTTCGAGCAGGGTCACGTGGTTCTTGCCCGGGTGTTCGAGACGCGCGACGTAAAGCAGGTACGGCCCGCCCCGACCGTCGTGCGCCTCGCCGCCGCCGGCGGCATGGCGCGCCGAGTAACGGGACAGGTCGACGCCGTTCGGCACGACTGAAACGCGATCCGCAGTGACCGCGGTGTGCTCGAGGACGTCTGCGCGGGTGCTGCTGCTGACCGTGACCACGCGGTCCTGCCGACCGATCAGCGCCGGCAGCACCCGAGTCGCGTAGATCATCCGCGCCAGGTCGTACTTCTGCGGCACGTGCAGTTGCGACAGGTCGTGGACGGTCGCGACCGACGGGACGCCGTAGGCGACGCCGAGCCTGCGGTTGCCGGCCGGCAGGAACGCGACGTTGCAGTCATGCGCACGCAGGCGCCGCGGCAGCTCGAGCGAGTGCCAAAGCAGGCTCTGCACCGGCGAGTCGTGGCGATCGGCGACCAGTTCGACCGTCACGCGCGGCGGGAGCCCGCTCCACAGCGACGCGTCGCGCCTCGGCGCGAACACGACGAACTCGTCGTCGGGCGCGACGAGCGGCAGCCGGCGCACCACGTTGAGCAGGTACTGGCCGATTCCGGAGCGCCCGCCGTCGCTGGCAAAGCAAGCCACGCCGACGCGGAGCCGCGCCCGACGACCTGCCGCTGCGCGGGCGGCGACCGTGTCGGGGGCCAGGTCGGAGACGAGTGTGCGTTCGCGGATCATGGGATCCGGGATTGCAAGATCGATGCCAGCCGTGGGGCGGCAAAACAGGGCGCGGTCCTGCCCCTGAAGCCGGGCACCCGGCGGTGCGATTCGCAGAATGCGACGCAGCCTGAGTCTCAGGCCGTCGCCCGTCGCAGCGCCTCCGATCCAACGGCCCGCTCCAGTGCGGACTGCATTGCGTCGAGGTAGGCCCGATGGCTGTAGCGACGCCGGCTGTGTCGCGCGGCCTGGTCTCCGAGGGCTCGCACCAGCCGCGGCGCGGAGAGCAGCTGCTGCAGCGCCCGGGCCAGCGCCGCGACATCGCCCCTCGGCACCAGCAGTCCGGAGACCTGGTGGGCCAGCCAGTCGCCGATGCCGCCGGAGTCGAAAGCCACGACCGGCCGACCGCGCGCCATCGACTCGAGGCCGATCATGCCGAACGGCTCGGGCCAGCGGGACGGCACCACCGTGAACGATGCGCGCCGATACCAGTCGTCGAGCTCGTCGTTCGGCACCCACCCGGCGAAGTGGACGCGGTCCGCGACGCCGAGCTGGTCGGCCAGTCGCCGCGACTCGTCGAGTTGCCGACCGGCGCCGGCGACGTCGAGCTGCCAACCGACCTCGAGGCCGGCCGCTGCGGACAGCAGCAGGTCCAGTCCCTTGCCGCGGACCACCTGGCCGACGAACAGCATGCGTCCCGGCTCACCGGGCGGGTGCACCGGCGCGGCGTCGATGGCGGCGGGTACCGGCGCGATGGTCTCGATCCGGTCGGCGGCGTAACCATTGCGCACGAGTTCGGAGGCGGTGTATCGGCTGCCGGCGACGAACAGGCGGGCGCGGCGGGCCATCGCCGCGCGTCGGTGGAAATCCCCGAGCGAGGTGATGCCGATCGGCCACGCACCGCCGCGTCGCTCGAGCAGGCACAGGTGACTCACGCACGCGGCGCCGGCTCGCTCGTCGCAGGCCTGCTGTCCTATCGGGAAGTACTTGTGGCGGCGCGGGCAGTAGAGGTCGTGGTCATGGACCACCTGGACGGCCGGGTACCGGTCGAGCAGTGGCTGCACCGCGGCCGGGTCGCTCCACTTGTGGAGCACGACGACGTGCGGATCGAACTCACGCGCGTCGGCGCGCCCGAACACGCGGGCGAACGGCGCGCAGTAGCCAGGGTCGGCAGGCCCGTCGAGGCACAGCAGCGCCTGCGGCCACCCGCGTGCGGCCAGTCCACTCGCCAGGTCGTGCAGGATCTGCTCGACGCCGCCCTGGTAGCGCGCCCGCTCGTGCACGTGCAGCACGCGCATCAGGCCGACCTCGCGATCGCGGGACTGCGGCGCCCGATCTCGCGCGCCGGCACGCCCCCGACGATCGTGTACGGGGCGACGTCGCTGCGCACCACGGCGCCGGCCGCGACGATCGCGCCGCGACCGATCGTGACGCCCGGCAGGATCGTGCAGTTCATGCCGATCCACACGTCGTCCTCGACCGTCACCGGCTCCACCTCGATCCCCTGCGCCATCATCGGCACGTGCAGAAGGTCGCGCCGATGACCGACGCTCGTGATGCAGCTGTGTGCCGCGATCATCACGTCGCGACCGATCCGGACGCCACCGTTGCCGTAGACGACGCAAAAGGGCCCGACCCAGGTGCGGTCGCCGACGTGCACGAAGCCCTCGCTCGCGTTCAGCAGCGCGCCGTCCTGGACCGTGCAACGGTCCCCGATCACGATCCCGGGCTCGAGCCTCGAGTTGGCCCGCAGCGCGACGTTGCGCGCGATGCGCGCCCCGTGGCCCAGGTGGATCCGGCGCGGGTACGACAGCAGGACGCCCGGTTCGATCACGACCCCGCGGCCCGCCTTGCCGAGCCGCAGCAGTCGCAGCCGCGTGAACGCGGCGATGAGCGAATTCCTGAGCCTGCCGGGCAGCGCGTTCATGATGCGGCGGCCTCCCGGGCGTACGGCACGGCCGCGCGCGTCCGCCACGCCGGACTCCGACGGAGGACGCAGGGGACGAACAACGCGACGAATGCCGCGCCGGCGACCGCGGACTGCGCGAAGACGGCCGGCAGCGACAGGGGCGGTTGCCAGCGCTCCAGCGCCGCTGAAACGGCGGCCGCCGCCAGCAGACCCGGCAGCACCGGGGCGACCGCCTGCGCGAAGAATGCGCCGAGCGGGATGCCGACGTGGCGGCAGGCGCGGGTCACGACCACGCCGACGTCGACGATCGCCGCGGAAGCGATCGCCGCCAGGCCGACGCCGGCGAGACCGAGCGGTCCGAGCAACAGTGCGCCGGCGGCCAGCCGCAGCGCCGCGCCGCCGAGCGCCGCGTGGGCGACCAGCCGGTGCCGGCCCGTCATGCCGAGGCAGATCGCCGGGTTCATCGCCAGTGCCGCCAGTGCGAGGGCCACGCACAGCAACCGCAGCGGAAGCGCGGCGCCTTCGGCGCTCGTGCCGATCCATGCGTGCAGGATGGCCGGCGCATGCCAGCCAAGGAGCAGCGCGAACGGCAGCACGAGTGCCATCTGGAACACCGTGCCGGTGAGCAGCGTCGCTCGCACGGTGCCCGCGTCGCCGGCGCCGTGCGCGCGCGCCACCATCGGCGTCAGGGCCCCCGACAGCTGGCGACCGAGCAGCACCGCGTACTCGGCGATGCGCGCGGCGATCGAGTACTGTCCGACCGCGCCGAGAGGCAGGTAGGCGTTGACCAGCACCGGTTCCAGACGCTGGGACGCCAGGTTGGCGCCGTTCGACGACACGGCAGCGGCGGCGAAGTTGCGCATCGCGCGCCACTCGCCGAGGCTCGCGTGCCTCCACGACAGTCGCAGGTCGGGCACCCGACGGCGGAGCGCGGCGTGGAGCAGTGGCGCCGGCAGCAGCAGCGTCGTGCCAGCGCCGAGCGCGAGTGCCGTCGCGCCGAGGCCGGCAGCGAGACCGGCCAGTGACACGGCGGCCCCGGCGGCGATGGATCCCGCGTCGGCCAGGTTGCTGAGGTGCAGGTGCCCCCGCGCGGCGAGCGCGGCACGCCACAGCGACAACGGCAGTACCGCCGCCGCTACCGTGGCTCCGAGATGCACGATCCGGGTGAATTCCGTGGCAGCCGACCCGGACAGCCCGAAGACCCTGGCCATCGGCGTCGCACCGAGCCAGCCGGCGGCCATCATGGCGAGTGCGATCGGCAGCTGTGCGACCAGGAGCGTCGACAGCCGGGCGTCGCGGCGCCCGCGCTCGCCGGCGCCCTCGGACTCCGCGGCGAACCGCATCGACGTGGTCGCGATGCCGAGCTCGAGCAGCGTGATGAAGCCGCAGGTCGCCGAGGCCAGCGACCAGACGCCGAACTGCTGCATGCCGATCGCGGCGATCGCCCGGGGCGTGACGATCGCGACCGAGGCCATGCCGACCACGAAGCGACCGTAGTTGCTGGCGACCGTGATGGCGGGACGCATGACGTCGCCCGACTCAGGCCGCGACCGCGAGCGTCATCAGCCCGTGGAAGTCACAGATGGATCCGGTCGGACACGCCGGCTCGTGCGTCGACAGCAGCGCCGCGTCGGAATCCGGGTGGTCCGGGTGGTACCCATGCATGCCCCGGATCGGCGTGAGGCCCATGTGGCTCGGCACGATCAGGTGACCCGGGTCCATCAGGAAGATCAGATCGCCGTAGCGGCGACCGGCGAAGTCGCAGCCGAGCGCCGCCAGCTCGTCGTCGTCCAGCAGCCGGCCGCCCTCGGCCCCGGCGAGTGCTTCCGGCAGCAGTCGGGCGGCCGCTTCGGAGCGCAGCCAGAAGCGCGCCATCGTCGAGTCGAGGGCCGCGACGTAATCGCGGCCGAATCGCAGCGGCAGCGCGGAGATCACCGACTGGAGGTCGAACGTCCGCGTGACGTGCGCCATGCCGTGGTCGGAGATCACGTTGAGGCGCACCTCGCCGTAGCGGCGCCGCGCCGCGACGAGCAGGTTGCCGAGCAGTGCCTCGTAGCGCGCGATGCGGCCGGTGATCGCAGGATCGTCCTTGCCCAGCTCGTGCAGCGCACCGTCGAGGTCGGCCAGGTAGAGGAACGCGAACCGCAGGTCGCGCGCGTCGATGTCGCGGTGCAGGGCCGCGACGTTTTCGTCCTCGCGCCGCCGCCAGTCGGAGACGTGGAACGGCACCTGCCGGTCGCGCAGCCAGTCGAAGATCGTCGGCGCGCCGCTGACGCCGCCCGGGCTGAACAGGTCGCGCTTCTCGCAGTAGTCGAATTCGTGGGCGTGCTCGAACGGCAGCTGGTAGAGCTGGAAGTAACCCGTGTAGCCGTGCCGGCGCGCGACCACCTTCGACAGCAGGTTGCGCACGCGCGCGCGGCCGGTGATCGCGCCGGGCAGCAGTCGCAGCGGGCGCAGGCCGCCGAATGGCGAGGTCCCCGGCGAGCAGTAGAAGAACGACCAGTGGCCGTGATCCCTCGGCATCCGGCCCGTCAGGATCGACGGCACGCAGGCGGACGAGTAGCCGAGCACGGAGCGCACCCGCTGACGCCACGGCAGTTCGTCCTCCAGGAACGTCCGTCCGCGCAGGACCTCCCAGCCGAGCGCGTCGACGAACGCGAAGATGTCGAGCCGCCGGCGTCCCTCGGCTGCGCCCGCGACCGTGCTCACGCGGCGACCCGTCCGGTCGCGCTCGCGACGGCCACGGACTCGTCGTCCGTGACCACGACGACGTCGTCGAGGCGCGTCAGCTCGATCAGGGCGCGGACCCGCGGCATCGGGCCGAGCAGCGCGACGTCGCCGCCCTGGCGACGCGCGGCGTTCACGCATGCGAGGATCGCGGAGAGCCCGCTCGAGTCGGCGAATTCGACCCCGCCCAGGTCCAGCACGAGGCGACTGGCGCCGGACGCGATCCGTGCCTGCAGCTCGGCGCGGACCGCGCCCGCGTTGGCGAGCACGAGTTGCCCGGGCAGGCGCGCGATCTCGGCACCATCGCGGGCGTGGAATTCGATCGTCATCGTTGGACTCCCTGGGAAACGTGATTGGCGCCGGACAGTCGCTTGACGAGCACGACGCTCTGCTGCCCGGCGTTGAATTCGTGGCGCACTTCGTCGCAGACCTGCCGCATGATCCAGCTGCCGCGGCCGCGCTCGTCGCCGGCCCCGGGCACGGTCGCGCCGGGCGCCGGCGGCAGGCCCCGCCCGTGGTCGGTCACCGTTATCTCCACCTGCCCGTGTCGCGCGTCGAGGGTCAGGCGCACGTCGCCGGGCGCGAGTGCGTAGCCGTGCTCGAGCGAGTTGTTGACGGCCTCGATCACGGCGGCCGCGAGGGCCCGGGACGAGCGCGTGTCGAGCCCGGCGCAACTGCACGCGAACTCGGTCCAGCGGACGGCTTCGAGGGCCACGTCGGGCGCCGCGCCGAGCAGCAGCAGTTCCCTGCGGAAGGTCATGGCCAGTCCCCCGGTTCGAGTATCAGGAGTGAAACGTCGTCGTCGTGCGTCGCGGTCCCGCGCCAGTCGTCGAGTGCGCGGCCGACGGCACGCAACAGCCCGTCAAGGTCGGCGGCCGCGGCCGAGGCCAGTGCGCCCCGCAGGCGATCGGTGCCGAACGGCTGGCCCGTCGGGCCCTCGCAGTCGGTGACGCCGTCCGAGTGCAGAACCAGGCGTTCGCCGGACGCGAGCTCGAATTCGCACGACCGGTAGCGCGCGCCGTCGATCGCGCCGACCGGCAGCCCGCCAGAGCCGAGCACACGGACCGCACCGTCGCGGGCGACCGCGAGCGGGTGCGGGTGACCCGCCTGGCACAGGCGTCCGCCGCGCGTGCCGAGGTCGAGCCAGCCGACGACGAGGCTGCAGCCGATGTCGGCGCCGACCTCGAGCGCGCGCCCGTTGAATGCATGGACCCAGGCGGCCGGATCGTCGAATTCGACGGCCCGGCCCCCGAGGCCGAGCAGTGCGGTCGCGATCGCGAAGCCGTGCAGTGCCGCCGAGATGCCGTGGCCCGTCGCGTCGATGTGGAAGAACCCGGCGCGGTCGCCGGCGAGCCTGGCAACGCCGTAGATGTCGCCGCCGACCTTTTGCGCCGGTCGGAACAGGTGCGCGATCGCGAGCCCGGGCACCGGGGCCAGCGCACGCTCGAGCAACTGGTGCTGCAGCCGGGCCGCGGCCGCGAGGTCGGCCTCCAGCACCTCGCGGCCGCGGCGGTGGTGGCGCAGGGCCTGCTCGAGCATGCCGGTGCGCTCGACGAGCGCGCGACGCATCTCGAGCAGTCGCTGACCCGACCGCAGGCGCGCCGACAGTTCCTCGGCGCGATAGGGCTTGGCGATGAAGTCGTCGGCGCCCGACTCCAGGCCCTCGACCAGGTCCTCGAGCTGGTCGCGCGCGGTCACAAGCACGGTGTATGGCCGACGCGCCGGGTCGCCGCCGCGGACGGCGCGGCACAGGTCGAGCCCCGAGAGGGCGGGCAGCTGCCAGTCGGTGATCAGTACGTCGGGTGGCTGGCCGGTCAGCAGCGACAGCGCCTCGGCACCGTCCGCAGCGAGCACGACCTCGAATCCGAGTCGTTCGAGGATCGCGGCGAGCCGCAGGCGCTCGAAGCCGTCGTCCTCGACCGCGAGGGCCACGGGGCGTCGGACGGGAGAGGGTGAGGTGTGTGTGGCCGGCGTGTGCATGTGGGTTCCTGAGGGCGGGGACCCTGTTTGCAACTTCGATGCCAGCACGGCCGGAACCGCGCGACCGGTCCCATTGGCGACTCCGTCGCAAAACGGGACGCGGATTCGGCCGAAAAATTGCAATTTGCGAATGCCCGGCGCGAAATTCCCGCCGAAGACCTCCAGCACCGCGATCCGGGCCTGGCACGGCCTTTGCAATCTGCACACCAGTTTCCCGATTCGCGATTCACCCTGGCCGCAGGGGCTGGACACATGGACACGCAGTACACCGATTTCGAAACGGACTCACCGGCGGACGATGGGGCACTGCTCGATCGCGCCGCCGTCGCGGCCCTCCGCGCGGACGTCGGCCTGGAGCGGCTCGCGCCCGTGATGACGGCATTTGCCGACGAACTGGAGCGGCGACGGCCGGTGCTGGACTCGGCGATCGTCGCCGGGGACGTTGCCGCTGCGGGACGCGAGACGCACTCGATCAAGGGCAGCGCGCTCACGTTCGGCGCGCTGGCGCTGGGCGCCGCTGCACGGCGCTGCAACGACGCGTATCGCAACAGCGACGCCCGGGCGACGCTGGCCGCCGCACGCGAGGTCGTCGCGCTGATGGCGCCGACGCGCGCCGCCGTGCTGGGCCTGGTCGCGCGCATGGCCGAGGTGAAAGCCACATGACGCACGAGATACTGCTGGTCGAGGACAGCACGGCACAGGCGGCCGTGTACCGCTCCTACCTGGAGGCCGACGGCCACCACGTGCACGCCGTCGACAGCGGCGAAGCCGCGCTCGATTTCCTGCAGCGCCGGAAGCCGGCCGCAATGCTGCTCGACCTGCAGTTGCCGGGCATCCAGGGCCTCGAGGTGATGTCGCGGCTCCGTGACCAGGGACGCCCGGTGCCGGTCGTCGTGATCAGCGACCACGGCTCCGCCGACAACGTCGTCGAGGCGATGCGACTCGGCGCGGCCGACTTCGTCACCAAGCCATTCGGCCGCAGTCGCCTGGGCGTGACGGTCGCCAACGCGATCCGCCAGTCCGAACTTGCGGCGATGGTCGAAACCTACCGCGACCGCTTTGCGCGCGAGCGATTCCACGGATTCATCGGCGGCTCGCTGCCGATGCAGTCGCTGTACCGAATCATTGAAAGCGCGGCGCCGAGCAAGGCGACGGTGTTCATCACCGGGGAGAGCGGCACCGGCAAGGAACTCTGCGCCGCCGCGATCCATGCCGCCAGCCGCCGCAGCGAAGGGCCGTTCGTCGCGGTCAACTGTGCCGCGCTCCCGCGCGAGCTGATGGAGAGCGAGATCTTCGGCCACGTGAAGGGTGCCTACACCGGCGCGCACCGGCAGCGCGAGGGCGCCGCGTCGCTCGCAGACGGCGGCACGCTGTTCCTCGACGAGATCGGCGAGATGGACCTCGACCTGCAGTCGAAGCTGCTGCGCTTCGTGCAGACCGGGCAGTTCCAGCGCGTCGGCAGCGGCGAGACGATCACGGTCGATGCACGAATCGTCTGCGCGACGAACCGGGACCCGCTCGAGATGGTGCGGCTTGGTCGCTTCCGGGAGGACCTCTACTACCGCCTGCACGTGGTGCCGATGCAGCTGCCGCCGCTGCGCGAGCGCGGCGATGACGTGCTGCTGATCGCCCGCAGCTTCCTTGCGCGCTATTCGCTCGAGGAGGGCAGGCAGTTCGAGGGGTTCACGCCGGAGTGCGAGCAGCTGCTGATGCGCCATCGCTGGCCGGGCAACGTGCGCGAGCTCGAAAACGTCGTGCGCAACATCGTGGTGCTGAACGACGCCCCGCAGGTGGGTCCCTCGATGCTGCCCGCCGCACTGCTGGTGGGGACGGTCGGGCGCGACACCGGCGCGCCCGAGGCAGCGTCCCGGCCGGTGGCGACGGTGGCCGACGATGCGTCGACGCCCGGATCGGGCCTGCCGGACTCGTCGGCCGCGCCCGTGGCGAGCGAGGCGTCGTGCGCAAGCGGTCAGAAGCCAGCGGTGACGCCCCTGTGGCAGGTCGAGCGCGATGCGATCGAGGCGGCCATTGCACGCTTCGACGGCAACGTGCCGCGTGCGGCGGCGGCCCTCGAGATCAGCCCGTCGACGATCTACCGCAAGCGCCAGGCCTGGCTCGAGGCCGGCACGGCACTGGGGGCGTCGGCGTGATCTGGCCGCACTCAGGCACGACGGGACTCGAGCAGCGACCGGACGAGATCGAGCATCTGGGCCGGGCTGAAGGGCTTGGCGACGTACCGGTCTGCCCCGGCCACGCGCGCGCGCGCGCGTTCGGTCTCCTGGTGCCCGGCCGTCATCAGCACCACCTGGACGCGGCCGAGGCCCGGATCCGCCTTGATCCGGCGGCAGACTTCGTACCCGTCGATGCCCGGCAGCATCACGTCGAGCAGGACGACGTCCGGCGGACGCGATGCACAGGCGTCGAGCGCGGCTTCGCCGCTCGCGGCCTCGTGCACGTCGTAGCCCATGCCCTCGAACGTCAGCCTGATCAGCAGCCGCAGGTCGGGCTGATCGTCGACGACGAGGATGCCTGGGGTGGGGCTCATCGTGTGCTCGATGTTGCCGGGCGGGTGCCCGACGACGCATAGCCTAGCATCGACGCGGCGGGCGGGTCCCGTGGCGTCCGGCGGAGGAAGAATGTACGGCCTGGTGAACAAGGCAATCGAGCAGATGGTGTGCCGCGACCACGGCGACGGCGTCTGGCAGCTGATCAAGCAGCAGGCGGGCGTCGAGGTCGAGGCATTCGTCAGCAATGCCGCCTATCCCGACGACGTGACCTACCGGCTGGTCGGTGCGGCCTGCCGCGTGCTGGACACCACCCCCGACCGCTTCCTCAGCGGTTTCGGCGAGTACTGGGTACTGCACACCGCGCTCGAGTCGTACGGTCCGCTGATGCGGGCGCACGGCAAGACCGCGCGGGAGTTCATCCTGAAGCTGCCGGTGTTCCACGCGCGGGTGCAGATGATCTTCCCGGAACTGCGGCCCCCGGAGTTCGAATGCACGGACGTGACCGAGGAGTCGCTGATGTTGCATTACCGCACGCCACGACCGGCCGGGCTCGAACCGTTCGTCGAGGGACTGATCCGGGGCATCGGCGAGATGTTCGGCGACCCGCTCGATCTGCGGCGCGTGGAGGACCGCTCCACGGGCGCCGAGCACAGCGTCTTCCACGTGACATGGCGCAAGCGCTGACGCGGGCATGCACACGCTGCTGAAACAGGTGCATTCGTCCGGGCTCGGCGGGATCGAACTGTCGCCGGAGGGCTTCGCGCGGCTCTTCCCGTTCCATTTCGCCACCGACGCCGGGCTGGTGCTCACGCAGACCGGTCCGTCGCTGCAACGCCTTGCGACCGACCTGTACCCCGGCGCCTCGCTGGGCGACATCATCGAATTCGTGCGACCTGCCGGGTCTGCCACGCCGGAGCAACTGGCGAAGGTGCAGGGCTCGCTGGTGGTGCTGCGGCATCGCTCCACGGGCGTGGTGCTGCGCGGCCAGTTCCTGGCGACGAGCGGGATGGCCGGCTGGGTGTACCTGGGCAGCCCGTGGTTCGTCAACAGCGACGCACTCGAGGCCAGCGGCCTGTCGCTCGAGGACTTCCCGCCGCACGACTCGGTGGCCGAGTTGCTGCTGTTCGGGCAGACCCAGCAGATGGCGATGGGGGACCTGCGCCTGCTGAACGAGCGTCTGGAGCGCAAGCGCCGCCAGGTCGAGGAAACCGAGGCGCTGTATCGCGCGGCCATCTCCGCCGCGAACGCGGTGCCCTACCGCGAGGACTACCTGCGCGACGTGTTCGTCTATGTCGGCGAGGGATTCCCGAAGCTGACCGGCCTGGAGGCGGGCAGCATCCGGCCGTCCGAGCTCCGGTCGCTCGACGTGGGCGCGGTCGTCGCGTCCACGGACACGACGTTGCGTGTCGCCGGCGGCGAGGTGCTGCGCCGCCGGCGCGAGTACCGGTACCTGGCGCCCGACGGGCAGGAGCGGTGGTTCAGCGACGCGTCGGTGGTGTTCATGAGTCCGGCCGGCGTGCCGACCGGCGCCATCGGCATGCTGCAGGACGTGACGCAGCGGCGGCAGGCGGAGGAGCAGGTTCGCCAGCTGGCGACGGTCGCGGCGAACACCGCCTCGGCCGTTGCGATCACGAACGAGCGGCGCGAGTTCATCTGGGTCAACGATGCGTTCGCGCGGCTGATCGGCTACGGGCTCGAGGAAATCCGGGGGCGGCTGCTGCGCGACTTTGCGCTCGGGCCGGCCACCGACATGCAGGAGATCGACCGGGCCCAGGCGGCGATGGAGGCTGGCAGGGGGTTCCGCGGCGAGTACCGCCTGCAGCGACGCGATGGTGCAGTCGTCTGGGCCGCCGTCGACATCCAGCCGGTCCGCGATGCGCACGGCGCGATCACCGGCTTCACCGCCGTCGGTGTCGACATCTCCCCGATCAAGGACTACGAGCAGCGGCTGGAGCAGCTGAGCGAGGAACTGCACGCGATCCTGAGCGTGATTCCGGACGGCGTCGTCGCATTCACGGCCGAAGGGCAGTTCGCCTACTGCAATTCCGCGTTCGAGGCCCTCGTCGGGTGCGCGGCCAGGGATCTCGCCCACCTCGACGCGGCCGGTGTCGATGAGCTGATCCGCATCCGCTGCGTATCGGGCGAGAGCCCGGCGGGCTTGCTGGAACTGTCCGAGGCCCGTGCCGACCTGCTCAGGTTCGCCCACCCCGCGCGAACCATTGCGCGCACGGTCCGCACGATCCGGGGCGATTCGGCGGCCGCGCAGTGGCGCGCGTTCCACCTGCGCGACGTCACGCGCGAGACGGAACTCGACCGCATGAAGAGCGACTTCCTGACGACCGCCGCACACGAGCTGCGCACGCCGATGTCGAGCGTGCACGGGTTCGCGGAACTGCTGATCTCACGCGAGTTCGACGCCGAGACCCGCCGGGCGGTGGCGCGGACGATCCACAGGCAGTCGTCCCTGCTGGTGCAGATGGTGAACGAGCTGCTGGACCTGGCGCGCATCGATGCCGGCAAGGGCCGCGATTTCGACATGAAGGCGCAGCCGCTGAAGCCGGTCGTGCTCGACACGCTGGGCGGGATCCTGGTGCCGGGTGACTCGCGGCGGGTCGACGTCGTGGCCGCTGCCGGCGACGACGCGCGGGTCGAGGTCGACGCCTCGAAGCTGCGCCTCGCCGTCACGAACGTGGTCGCAAACGCGTACAAGTACTCGCGCGGGCAGGGTGGCATACGCGTCTGGCTGCCGACCCGCAGCAGTCGCGGCCGCGACGAGGTCGGGGTCCGCGTGCAGGACGAGGGCATCGGCATGACGCCGGACCAGCTCAGCCAGGTCTTCGATCGCTTCTACCGGGCGGACCCTTCCGGGGACGTCCCCGGCACGGGCCTCGGCATGACGCTGGTCAAGGAGATCGTCGAGGCCATGGGCGGTTCGGTCGAGATAGACAGTGAATACGGGCGCGGCACCACGGTCACGCTGTGGCTGCCGGTGGCTGCGGCCTGAGACCGGGCCGGGCGCCGCGTCCGGTGCGGCCTGCGAACGCGGTTGATCACCCGGGACAGGACGTCGCAGCCGCTTCCCGACGCTGAGGGTGCCCGCAACTCGGCTTGGCGACCGGTGACTCGGCAGGTCCGCGCCGCCCCGAACGAAGAGGCCCCGGGGTTGCCGGGGCCTCTGTGGCTCATCGGGGGGAAAGGGACAGTCCCCTTCGGGGACAGTCCCTGCAGTCCCTACAGCAGCGGCACCAGCAGCAGTGCCACGATGTTGATGATCTTGATCAGCGGGTTGATGGCCGGGCCCGCGGTGTCCTTGTACGGATCACCGACGGTGTCGCCGGTCACGGCCGCCTTGTGCGTCTCGGAGCCCTTGCCGCCGAAGTTGCCTTCCTCGACGTACTTCTTGGCGTTGTCCCAGGCACCGCCGCCGGTGCACATCGAGATCGCGACGAAGAGGCCGGTGACGATCGTGCCGATCAGCAGGCCGCCCAGCGCACGGACGCCGGCGCCCGGGCCCATCAGGACGTTCATGCCGAACGCGACGACGACGGGCACGAGGATCGGCAGCAGCGACGGGACGATCATTTCCTTGATCGCCGCGCGCGTCAGCATGTCGACGGCCTTCGAGTAGTCGGGCTTGCCCGTGCCCTCCATGATGCCCTTGATCTCCTTGAACTGGCGACGCACCTCGACCACCACCGAGCCCGCGGCGCGGCCCACGGCCTCCATCGCCATCGCGCCGAACAGGTAAGGCACCAGTCCGCCGATGAAGAGCCCGATGATCACGGCCGGGTCGGACAGGCTGAATGGCTGCAGCTTGCCGAGCGCATCGAGGTTGTGGGTGTAGTCGGCGAACAGCACCAGCGCGGCGAGACCGGCCGAGCCGATCGCGTAGCCCTTCGTGACCGCCTTGGTCGTGTTGCCGACCGCGTCGAGTGCGTCGGTGATCTTGCGCACGTCCTTCGGCAGGCCCGACATCTCGGCGATGCCGCCGCCGTTGTCGGTGATCGGGCCGTAGGCGTCGAGTGCGACGATCATGCCGGCCATCGAAAGCATCGAGGTGGCGGCGATCGCGATGCCGTAGAGGTCGCCGAGCTGGTACGAACCCCAGATCGCGGCGCAGACGGCGAGCACCGGCCACGCGGTCGAGCGCATCGACACCGCGAGGCCCGCGATCACGTTCGTGCCGTGACCGGTCTGCGAGGCCTCGGCCACGCGGCGGACCGGGGCGAACTCGGTGGCGGTGTAGTACTCGGTGATCCAGATCAGTGCCGCCGTGAGGGCGAGGCCGATCACGGCGCAGCCGAACAGGTTCATCGCGCCACCGCCGATCACGGCCGGCGTGACGAAGTAGAACGCGACGAGCGCGAGCGCGCCGGAGACGGCGGTGCCGCGGTACAGCGCGTTCATGATCTTGCCGCCCTCACGCGCCTTCACGAAGAAGGTGCCGACGATCGAGGCGACGATCGACACCGCGCCGAGGACCAGCGGGTACAGCACGTAACGGATGTCGAGACCGCCGTCGACGCCCTTGAACATCAGGCCGCCGAGCACCATCGTCGCGACGAGCGTGACCGCGTAGGTCTCGAACAGGTCGGCCGCCATGCCGGCGCAGTCGCCGACGTTGTCGCCCACGTTGTCGGCGATGACCGCCGGGTTGCGCGGGTCGTCTTCGGGAATGTTCGCTTCGACCTTGCCGACGAGGTCGGCGCCCACGTCGGCGCCCTTCGTGAAGATGCCGCCGCCGAGACGCGCGAAGATCGAGATCAGCGAGCCGCCGAACGCCAAGCCGACGAGCGAGTGCAGCGCCTCGGTGCCGGCGCCGAGCAGCGCGAAGTAGCCCGCCACGCCGATCAGCCCGAGTCCGACCACCAGCATGCCGGTGATGGCGCCGCCGCGGAACGCGACCTGCAGCGCCTCGTCGAGGCCGACGCTGGCGGCCTGGGCGGTGCGGACGTTGGCGCGGACCGACACGTTCATGCCGATGTAGCCGGCGAGTCCCGAGAGGACCGCGCCGACCGCGAATCCGCCGGCCGTGTGCCAGCCGAGCGCGAAGCCGAGAACGACGAACAGGACCGCGCCCACCATGCCGATGGTCGTGTACTGCCGGTTCAGGTAGGCGCTGGCGCCCTGCTGGACGGCCGAGGCGATTTCCTGCATGCGCGCATTGCCGGCCGACTGTGCCAGGATCCAGCGCACGGAGTAGACGCCGTACAGGATCGCGGCCACGCCTGCGCCGATCGCGAGCCACAGCGCGAGAGAAGTGGTCATAGACTAGCCTCCCAACGAGGGTTTCCCGATTTTCGAACCACGGCGCCGCGGGGCTCTGCCGGCCCCTGCCGCGCCGCAAAAAAAGGCGCGCGACTATACCACAAAGGTGGCCTTGAGCTTCTTCCGGACCGCCTTGTTCCGGAGGACCACGTACCGCGGCAGGCCGCCCTGGTAGGGGGGGTAGTCCTCTCCCTGGATCAGCGGCGCCAGGTATCGCCGGCCCCGGGCCGTGATGTGGAAGCCGTCCGGGGTGATGTAGTCCCGGGGCAGCATCTTCTCGACGTTCGCCACCCGGTCGAGCGGGGCGATGCCGATCTTCCAGCGGTAGGGCTTCTGCGACGTGCGTACGATCGCCGGCATCACCGCGTGGTGGCCCTTGAGCGCGAACTCGACGGCTGCCTTGCCGACCGCGTAGGCCTGCTCGACGTCCACCTTCGAGGCGATGTGCCGAGCGGCCCGCTGCAGGTAGTCGGCCACCGCCCAGTGGTACTTGTAGCCGAGCTTGTCCTTGACCAGTTGCGCCACGACCGGCCCCACGCCGCCGAGCTGGGCGTGGCCGAAGGCGTCGCGCGTGCCGGCGTCGGCGAGGAACTTGCCGTCGGCGTTCTTCACGCCCTCCGAGACGACGATCGCGCAGTAGCCGTGGCGATCGACGCACTCCTTCACGCGGGCGAGGAACTTCGCCTCGTCGAACGTGATTTCCGGGAACAGGATAATGTGCGGGGCGTCGCCGGCCTTCTCGGCCGCGAGCCCGCCGGCCGCCGCGATCCAGCCTGCATGGCGGCCCATCACCTCCATCACGAACACCTTCGTCGAGGTGCGCGCCATCGAGGCGACGTCGAAGCCCGCCTCGCGGATCGACACGGCGACGTATTTCGCGACCGAGCCGAACCCCGGGCAGCAGTCGGTGATGGGCAGGTCGTTGTCCACGGTCTTCGGCACGTGGATCGCGGTGAGCGGGTAGCCCAGCTTCTCGGCCAGCTGCGAGACCTTGAGGCAGGTGTCGGCCGAGTCGCCGCCGCCGTTGTAGAAGAAGTAGCCGATGTCGTGGGCCTTGAAGACCTCGATCAGGCGTTCGTACTGCGCCGGGTTGTCCTCGAACTTCTTCAGCTTGTAGCGGGCGGAGCCAAAGGCGCCGGCCGGCGTGTGCCGGAGCGCGCGGATCGCGGCCGCGCTCTCGTGAGTGGTGTCGATCAGGTCCTCGGTCAGCGCGCCGAGGATGCCGTTGCGGCCGGCGTAGACCGTGCCGATGCGGTCCTTGTGCTTGCGGGCCGTCTCGATGACGCCGCAGGCCGAGGCGTTGATCACGGCCGTGACGCCGCCCGACTGGGCGTAGAACGCGTTGCGAGGCGGGGTCTTCTTCTTCATTCGGACTCCAAGGAATTCAATGGCTTACGAATTTCCGGGGGCGACTAGCATAGCGCAGCGCGGCGCTGTCGGGCGCCCCCGGCAACCACGGGCCCGCCCTGTGGTTTCTTTCCCCGGGCGACGCTTTTCGGTAGGGTGCGCGTCCCGCATTTCCCGCTGGACACCCTGAATGAGACTCGTACTCCTCGGCGCACCCGGTTCCGGCAAGGGCACCCAGGCGCAGAAGCTGCGCGACGAGCGCGGCATCCCGCAGGTGTCCTCCGGCGACCTGCTCCGCGACGCCGTCGCCCGCGGCACGGAACTCGGCAAGCGCGCGAAGGCGGCGATGGACGCCGGTGAGCTGGTCTCCGACGAGATCGTGCTCGGCCTGATCCGCGAGCGTCTCGGCCGGCCGGACGCGGCGGCGGGCTTCATCCTCGACGGCTACCCGCGAAACGTCGCCCAGGCCGGCGCACTCGAGGCGCTGCTCGCCGAGATCGGCCAGCCGGTGGACGCCGTGGTGCTGATGGACGTCGACCAGACGGCGCTCTTCAACCGGCTGACCGGACGGCGCAGCTGCCCGAAGTGCAGCAAGGTGTTCAACGTCTACAGCTCGCCGTCGAAGCTGGGCGAGCGCTGCGACAACCACCCGGGCGAGGAGGCGCCGCTGCTCGTGCAGCGCGCCGACGACAAGGAAGACGTGATCGCAAACCGGTTGAAGGTGTACGAGGCGCAGACCCGCCCGCTCGTCGACCACTACCGCGCGAAAGGCCTGCTCCGGGTCGTGAACGCCGACCAGCCCGTCGACGCCGTCTACGCGGACTTCCTCCGCGCCGCGGGATAGGGGCTACAACGCGGCGAGCAGCCGCTCGCCGACGACCGCGCGGCGCCAGCCGTGCAGCACCCCGGATTCGCCACGGTCCGCGAACACGAGTGCCTCGATGTCTCGGCGCGTCGCGAGAATCTCGGGCGCGACGCCGAGTTCGGCGGCCGTGTCGCGCAGGACGCCCTGCAGCCGCGACACCTTCGAGTTCTCCTCGGACGTCGGCCGGCGCGGTTCGGCCACGCTCCCGACCACCGGTCCCGCGAGCGCCTCGCCGACCAGCGCGACCAGTTCCTCGCCGCGCCTGCGCAGCGTCGCGGGCGGCAACGTGCGCACGTCGCCGAGTGCCTCCACCGTACGAGGTGCCACGACCGCGATCCCGTAGAGCGCATCGTCGGCCAGGATCCACCCGCGTGGCTTGTCCGCCTCGATCGCACGCTCCTCGCGCCACCCGGCCAGCGCCCGCGCAACCGACTGGGCGGCCGGCGCGAGCCGGCCAAGGCCCTTCAGCCGGCGCCACGCGTCGCCGGGTTCGGTCCGGTACAGCGACGGATCCTCGAGCGCGACCGCGTCCTCCGCGAGCCAGCCGGTCCGTCCCAGCGCGGCGAGCGCCGCGGCGAGGTCCTCGTGCAGCGCGAGCAGGTGGTGCACGTCGTCGGCCGCGTAGGCGAGCTGCTCGGGCGTGAGCGGGCGACGCGACCAGTCGGTCCGTGTCTGTCCCTTGTCGATCGAGTGCCCGAGCCGTCGCGCGACCAGGTCCGCATAGCCCACCTGGGGCGGCAGGCCGACCAGGCCGGCCGCGACCTGCGTGTCGAACACCGGCGCGGGCACCGGCCGGCCACCCGACTGCAGCACCTCGAGGTCCTGGCGCGCCGCGTGCAGGATCTTGAGTTTCGTCCGGTCGCCGATCAGGGTGTACAGCGACGCGAGGTCGAGCCCGGCCAGCGGGTCCACCAGGTAGCAGTCCGTGTCCGTCGCCACCTGCAGCAGGCACAGCTGCGGGTAGTAGGTCTTCTCCCGCATGAACTCGGTGTCGATCGCGAGCCGGGTCGCCGACTCGAGACGGAACACCGCGGACTCGAGGGCGGCGGGGGTGGTGACCAGCACGGCATCGCGCATGAGTGGCTAGACCTGCGTGTAGAATCGCGGCTCCCCGGGCCCGCCGCGACCCCATCGTGCAGCAGTTCCTCAGGACCTTCCTCGACATCGTACTCTGGCGGCGCGGTCCACAGGACCTCCCGGATTCGTCGCTGCTCGTCTGGCTCGCGGCGGCGGCCTACGTCGCGACGGGCGCGCTGCAGCTCGTCATCTTCGGCGGCGACACGGCCCCGCTGTGGCTTTTCTACCTGGTCGGTGATCCGTTGCTGCTCGCCGGCTACGTCTGGCTCATGCTTGCGATCTACCGGCGACCGGAACGGTTCCGACAGGCCGCGGCCGCCGTGTTCGGCACCGGGGCACTGCTCGGCGTGCTGCTCTACATCCCGGCCCAGCTCCTGATCGTGTCGTTCGGACTCGAGGAGTCCGAGATGCTGGTCGGGATCATCGCGCTCGGGCTCGTCGTCGTGTTCGCGCTCGTGACCGGCCGGATCGTCCAGCACGCGACGGAAGCCACGATCTACACGGGCATCGCCTCGGCACTCGTCTACTTCCTGTTCGTGAACTGGATCATCGAACGGGTGCAGGGCGGGGGCGCCTGACCATGCACCTGCACATCGTCGGCATCTGCGGCACGTTCATGGGCGGGATCGCCGCGCTCGCGCGCGCGTCCGGGCACCGTGTCACGGGCTCGGATCGCGCGGTCTACCCGCCGATGAGCACGCAGCTCGCCGCGCTCGGCATCGACGTGATCGAGGGCTACGGGCCGGACCAGCTCGCGCTCGAGCCCGACGTCTTCGTGATCGGCAACGTGATGAGCCGCGGCAATCCGCTCGTCGAGGCCATCCTCGACTCCGGGCGTCCGTACGAGTCCGGGCCCGGGTGGCTGGCGCGGAACGTGCTCGCGGGCCGCTGGGTGCTCGGCGTCGCGGGCACGCACGGCAAGACCACGACGACGAGCCTGCTCGCGTGGATCCTCGAGCACGCGGGCCTCGAACCCGGATTCCTGGTCGGCGGCGTGCCGCTCGACTTCGGCGTGAGCGCGCGGCTCGGGGCCGGCCGGCATTTCGTCGTCGAGGCCGACGAGTACGACACCGCGTTCTTCGACAAGCGGGCGAAGTTCGTCCATTACCGCCCGCGCACGGTGATCCTGAACAACCTCGAGCACGACCATGCCGACATCTACCCGGACGTCGCGTCGATCCAGCGGCAGTTCCACCTGCTGATGCGCACGATCCCTTCGAACGGGCGGGTCGTGATGAACGGCGCCGACGCGAACCTCGACGAGGTGATCCGGATGGGTTGCTGGACGCCGGTCGAGCGCTGCGCGACCGATGCGACGGCCACCGCCGACTGGCGCGCGAGCGCGGAACCGGGGACCGCCTGGTCACGCTGGACGCTGCACCAAGGCGAGCGCCCCGTCGGCGACGTCGAGTGGAGCATGTTCGGGCGGCACAACGTCGCGAATGCACTCGCCGCCGTCGCCGCGGCCCATCACGCCGGCGTGCCGGTCGGGGCCGCCCTCGAGGCGATCGCGCGGTTCAAGGGCGTGCGCCGCCGGCTCGAGATCCGCGGCACGGTGGACGGCGTCGTCGTCTATGACGACTTCGCACACCACCCCACCGCCGTCGCGAGCACGATCGAGGGCGTGCGGCTCACGGGCGGCGGACGCGTGATCGCGGTGCTCGAGCCGCGTTCGAACACGATGAAGCTCGGCACGCACAAGTCCGCGCTGGCCGATGCGCTGCGTGGCGCCGATCGCGTGTTCGTCTACCGCTCGCCCGAGGTGAAGTGGGACGTCGCCGACGCGATGCGCCCGCTCGGAGACCTCGCGGTCGTCCACGAGTCGCTCGACGCGCTCGTCGCCGCGCTCGTCGCGGAGTCCGGACCGGGCGACCGGCTCGTGCTCATGAGCAACGGTTCGTTCGGCGGCCTCCATGAACGGCTGCTGGCTGCACTCAAGGCCCGTACCGTGTGAGTGCCGCGCCGCGCATCCTCTTCGTGCCGGTCTCGGGACCGGGAGGGGCGGGTGAGTATTTCCGCTGCCTCGCATTCGCGCGCGCCGCCGGACGGCGCTGGCCCGGCGCCTCGATCTCGTTCGTGATGAGCCGCGCCGCGCCCCAGGTGTCGCAGGTTCCGTACCCGGTGCACCTCGTGGACCGATCGCCCACGCGCGAGACGGCGGCGGTCGCCCGGATCCTCGCCGAGGTCCGCCCTGACGTCGTCGTGTTCGACAGCGCCGGCCGGGTGGCGCAGTGCAGGCGCGCGCGCGAACTCGGCGCGCGCACCGTGTTCGTGAGCTCGAGGCCGAGCACGCGCCGCAGGGGATTCGCGCTGCGCCGCCTGTGGGCGCTCGACCAGCACTGGATCGTCGCGCCGCGCTTCCTCGGCGGCACCGCGGGCCCGCTCGAGCGGTTGAAGCTCGCGCTCGCGCCGCACTGCACGGCGGTGTTCCTCGAGGTGATCCACGAACCGGTGGACGAGGAGGGCACCCGCGCGCTCGAGGCCCGGCTCGGCATCGACCGGGGCCGGTACGTCGTCGTGTGTCCCGGCGGCGGTGGCCACGCGACGGACGGCCGCGACCCATCGCGGGTCTACCTCGAGGCCGCCGCCCGGGTCGGGGCCGCGACGGGACTGCCGGTCGTCGCGGTGCTCGGATCGCCCGCGGGCGGCGCGCACTTCGGCCCCGGTGATTCGCCGGCCGGCGTGCACGTCGTCGACACGCTGCCGAACGGCGTGCTGATGGGCCTGCTGCACGGCGCGCACGTCGGCATCGTGAATGGCGGCAGCCTGCTCGTGCAATCGATCGCCGCCAGCCTGCCGTGCGTCGCCGCGCCGATCAGCGACGACCAGCCCGGTCGGATTGCGCGCTGCGCGGCCGCGGGGCTCGTGCGGGCCGCGCCGCTCGATGCCGCGGCGCTCGCGGACGAAGCGGCGGCACTCGCCCGTCCGCCGGAGCGGGCGGCGCTGGCCGGGCGGCTTGCGGCACTCTCGATGGCGAATGGCCTCGACGTCGCGGTCGACTCGATCGGGCGGCTGCTCGCCGGGCCGCGCTGAATCGAACCGGCGGCGACGCGCCGGGGCGAACCGGGCCTACAGCCGCGAGAACACGCGCGCTGCAGCGGCGACCGTCGCCTCGATCTCGGCGTCGCCGTGCGCGGCCGAGACGAATCCGGCCTCGAACGCCGACGGCGCGAGGTAGACGCCTTCGTCGAGCATCCCGTGGAAGAAGCGCTTGAAGCGCTCGACGTCGCAGGCGGTGGCTTCGGCGTACGAATTCACGTGCGGTGCGTCGGTGAAGAACAGCCCGAACATCCCGCACACGTGGTTCGTCGCGAGCGGCACGCCGGCCGCACGCGCGGCCGCCGTGAGCCCGTGGACCAGGCGGTCGGTCTTCTCGGCGAGCGCCGCGTGGAATCCGGGTGCCGCGATGCCCTCGAGTGTCGCGAGCCCCGCGGCCATCGCGACCGGGTTCCCGGACAGCGTGCCCGCCTGGTACACCGGGCCGAGCGGCGCGATGTGTTCCATGATCTCCCGGCGGCCGCCGAACGCGCCGACCGGCATGCCGCCGCCGACGATCTTGCCGAGCGTCGTGAGGTCCGGGCGGATCCCGTAGCGCTCCTGCGCGCCGCCGCGAGCGACCCGGAACCCGGTCATCACCTCGTCGAAGATCAGCACCGCGCCGTGCCGCGTGCATTCCTCGCGCAGCGCCTCGAGGAAGCCGGGGACCGGGGGGATGCAGTTCATGTTGCCGGCGACGGGCTCGACGATCACGCAGGCGACCTCACCCCCGAACTCGGCGAACGCCGCGCGCAGCTGCGCGACGTCGTTGTAGGTGAGCGTGGTCGTGTACGCCGCGAGTTCGGCCGGCACGCCGGGCGAGGTCGGGACGCCGAGCGTCAGCATCCCGGAACCCGCCTTCACGAGCAGCGAGTCGGAGTGGCCGTGGTAGCAGCCTTCGAACTTCACGATCCGGTTGCGCTTCGTGTAGCCGCGCGCGAGACGGATCGCGCTCATCGTGGCCTCGGTGCCCGAGCTCACCATCCTGACGAGTTCGATCGACGGCACGAGCTCGATGAGCTTCCGCGCGACGGTGGTCTCGATCGCGGTCGGTGCGCCAAACGACAGGCCGTTCGCCGCGGTCTCCTGGACCGCGCGGATCACGGTCGGGTGCGCGTGCCCGAGGATCATCGGGCCCCAGGACCCGACGTAGTCGATGTACTGGCGCCCCTCGGCGGACCAGACGTGGGGGCCTCGCGCGCGGGCGAAGAAGATCGGCTCGCCGCCGACCCCGCGGAATGCGCGCACCGGCGAATTCACGCCGCCGGGAATGACCTTGCAGGCTTCGGTGTACAGGCTCACGTCGGGCTCCAGCACTCGGTTCGGGCGGGGTAGTGTAGTCTAGCCGCGGTCGCGGTCCCGTCCGTACCTCCCGCGCATCCGCCACAGGAGCCGTCGTTGAAGCTGGCCCCGGTCGCTTACCTCGTCGCCGTACTCGGGAGTGCCCTCGGGGGCGGTGCGCGGCTCTGGGTGTCCACGCTGGTCGCCCGCGGATTCGGAACCGACTTCCCGTGGGGCACGCTGGCCGTGAACCTGCTCGGCTGCTTCACGGTCGGGCTGCTGGGCGCGCTGTTCGCGCCGATCGGGCGCGTGCACGTGATGCCGCTCACCTGGGTGTTCCTCGTCGTCGGCGTGCTGGGTGGCTTCACGACGTTCTCGGCGTTCTCGCTCGAGGCGCTGCTGCTCGTGCAGCGCGGGGCGACCGCGGCCGCGGCGGCCTACGTCGCGGTGTCGCTGCTCGGGTGCCTCACGGCGGCCGGCGCGGGCTGGGCGATCGCGGCGACGGTGCGCTGACCGGCGACGCCGGTCACTGCTGGGTGACCGTGTAGCCGCGGCGGCGCAGCAGGTCGACGACGCTCTCCGGGCCCACCAGGTGCAGCGCGCCGACGACGACCAGGCAGTCCTCGCGGCCCTGCAGCATCCCGTCGATCGTCCCGACCCACGTCCGGTTGCGCTCCGTCGTGAGCCGGCGGTAGAGGTCCGGGAATTCATGCGATTCCTGCTCGAGCATCCGCGCGAGCGCATCCGTGTCGCCCGATCGCCACGCGTCCAGCAGTTCGCCGAGTTCCCGGTCCATGCCCGCCGATTCCTCCAGCGTCATCTGCAGGAATCGCTTCTGCATCGGCATCGGCATCGAGGCGAGCATCGCGAACTGCTCTGCCGCCGTCTCGAGGCCCTCGATCGGCTTCCCGTCGCGGGCGGCCCGGCGCGCCAGCGTCTGCTCGATGCCGTATTCCGGGGAGTAGCCGCGCCGCGCCAGTTCGAGGTCCATCACGGTCAGTGCGGCGAGCCACGGCGCATACCCCTCGAGCGCCGCGAGATCGAGTCCCGCCGCCTGTGCCTGGCGGTCGATCGAGTCGTAGTCCGGGGCGAGCACGTCACGGAGCGTCTGGCCGCGCGGCAGCAGCGCCGCCGACTGCATCGCGGCGGCGAGTTCGAGCGGGTCCGCGTCCGCAGCGTCCACGTCGATCTCCATCACGAGGCGCTGCGCGGCCCCGTACGCCCGGTCGGCCGCCGCGGGCAGCGGCGCTTCGCCTGGCTTCAGCACGTGGACGGACCCCAGCAGCCACACGGTCGCGTGCGGTCCGCGCACCTCCCAGAGCAGGTGCCGGCCGGCCGCCGTGGCGTATGTCGGCATGCCGAGCAGGGCGACCAGCACCAGTGCGAAGAACTTCTTCATCGGGACACCGGGTCGGGGGGACGCCGGCATTCTCCCACGACCGGGCGGGGGCATGCGCCGCGGATCGCGACTGGTGCACACTCCGCTGGGGCGCCGCGAGGCCGGGAGGAACCATGTCGAACCGCACGATCGAGGTCGACGACGCACTTTACGAATACCTGCTGTCCGTGTCGCTGCGCGAAAGCCCGCTCCAGCGGCGGCTGCGCGAGGAGACGGCCGCCGACCCGATGGCGCGGATGCAGATCTCGCCGGAGCAGGGCCAGTTCATGGCGCTGATCGCGCGCCTCACCGGTGCGCGGCGGTGCCTCGAGGTGGGCGTTTTCACCGGCTACTCGTCGCTCGCCGTCGCGCTCGCGTTGCCGGAGGACGGTCGCATCGTCGCTTGCGACGTGAGCGAGGCCTGGACCTCGGTCGCGCGGCGCTACTGGGCCGAGGCCGGGATCGCGCACAAGGTCGAGCTCCGGATCGCCCCCGCGCTCGAGACACTCGACGGCCTGCTGGCGGACGGTGCTGCCGGGACCTTCGACCTCGCGTTCATCGACGCCGACAAGACGAACTACCTCGGCTACCACGAGCGCGTGCTCGGGCTGTTGCGCCCGGGCGGGCTCGTGATGACGGACAACACGCTGTGGAGCGGGCGCGTCGCCGATCCCGCCGTCCAGGACGCCGACACGGTTGCACTGCGGCAGTACAACGAATTCCTGCACGGGGACGCCCGCGTGGATCTGAGCCTGGTGCCGATCGGCGACGGCCTGACGCTGGCGCGCAAGCGCTGAGCGGCGCTGCGACAACGAGGGCAACCGCGGGATGCCGCGGCGCGCGCGGCTGCTATTTCGCCTCGCCCGTGCGTCGATACGCGGTTGCAGTCATCCGCGTGGTGTACACGGTCCCGACCAGTGCCCAGGTCCAGGACTCCTCGACGCTGATGTTCGTCAGGTAGTCGCCGCCGGCCTGTGCGGCGAGCAGTTCGAAGGCCCGTTGCTGTCGATTGTTGATGTTGATCGGAACCAGCAGCAACAGCTGGAAGCCGCTGGCCGAGGCGCTCACCTGGCGTCCGCTGGTGCGATCGATTTCCGTCGGCGTTGGCGCCCGGTCGGTCGTGGCCAGGCGGACCGGCGACCCGGCGCAGGCGGTCAGGAGCATGACGACCCCGGTGACGACGAGACCGGCGCGGGAGAGCCTTGCGTTCATGGCCGCACCTCCCGGATGGCGGTGCCCGTCACCGTGACCTCGCGGGCCGTACCGATGACCCACCAGTACCAGTTTTCCCGGATGGTCACGTCGACGAGACCGGTGGCACCCGGCACGCTCGCCACCGCCCGTGCATACGCCTTCCCGACGCGCTCGTTGAGTCCCATCGGCAGCACGTTGTACGCGGTGTCGAGCACGCCGAGCGAACCGGTGGCCGTGCCGGTCGCCGGGCCCAGTCGCTCGTAGTGCGCCGGCGGCTCCGGAGCGATCAGGACCGCACCCGAGCTGCAGCCCGAAAGGGCGCACAGGCATGCGGTCAGCGTCACGGCGGCTGCAGGGGGCGTTCCATGCCTTGTGTGGGTCACCTGATCGACTCCCGGCCCGCGCGTCCGATGGCGGGCCCGGATCACTGTGTCAATTCGGCCACCGGATTTCAAGTCCGGATCCCCGTACTCCCGCGCGAGCGGCCGGTGACGACCCCATGCGTTTGGGTACCGAACGAACGTGTGTTTTCCGGGCCTGCCGGCGGCTCCTTCGGTATCCTGCCTTCGCCGTTCGTGGTGACGCTGGCCTGGCTGTACCCGGGGATGCCGTGGTTGCCCGGCAGGAGCCGCGACCGACCTCAACGCAGCGGGAGAGGCGAACATGAAGACGCGTGCCGCCGTGGCATTCGAAGCGAAGAAGCCGCTCGAGATCGTCGAAGTCGACCTCGACGGACCGAAGGCCGGCGAGGTGATGGTCGAGATCAAGGCCACCGGCATCTGCCACACGGATGCCTACACGCTCGACGGGCTCGACTCCGAGGGGATCTTCCCGTCGGTGCTCGGCCACGAGGGGGCCGGCGTGGTGGTCGAGGTCGGCGCGGGCTTCACGAGCGTGAAGCCCGGCGACCACGTGATCCCGCTCTACACGCCCGAGTGCCGGCAGTGCAAATCGTGCCTGTCGCGCAAGACGAACCTGTGCACGGCCATCCGGGCGACGCAGGGGCAGGGGCTGATGCCTGACGGCACGAGCCGCTTCTCGTACAAGGGTCGCCGGATACATCACTACATGGGCTGCTCGACGTTCTCGAACTACACGGTGCTGCCCGAGATCGCGGTCGCGAAGATCCGCGACGACGCCCCGTTCGACAAGGCGTGCTACGTCGGCTGCGGCGTGACGACCGGCGTCGGCGCGGTCGTGAACACCGCCCGTGTCGAGGCCGGCGCGAACTGCGTCGTGTTCGGTCTCGGCGGAATCGGCCTCAACGTCGTGCAGGGACTCAGGATGGTCGGTGCGGCGCGCATCGTCGGCGTCGACGTCAACGATTCGAAGGAAGCCTGGGGTCGCCGCTTCGGGATCACGCACTTCGTGAACCCGACGCGCGTTCAGGGCGACCTCGTCCAGCACCTGGTCGCGCTGACGGACGGCGGCGCCGACTACACGTTCGACTGCACCGGCAACGTCGCGGTGATGCGCCAGGCGCTCGAGACCTGCCACCGCGGCTGGGGCACGAGCGTGATCATCGGCGTCGCCGAGGCCGGCAAGGAGATCGCGACGCGCCCGTTCCAGCTCGTGACCGGGCGCGTCTGGAAGGGCTCCGCCTTCGGCGGCGCGCGCGGTCGCACCGACACGCCGCGCATCGTCGACTGGTACATGGAGGGCCGCATCCAGATCGACCCGATGATCACGCACACGATGCCGCTCGAGCGGATCAACGATGCGTTCGACCTGATGCATCGGGGCGAGAGCATCCGCTCGGTCGTGATCTACTGAGCGGGCCGGCCGAACCGTCCCGCGAACGAAGAAGGGGACATTCACGGTTCCCGGCGGCCGCCGGGACCCGTGAATGTCCCCTTCTCCGCCGGCCGGTCAGTACTTGTAGTGCTCCGGCTTGTACGGGCCCTGCACCGGCACGCCGATGTAGTCGGCCTGCTGCTGCGAGAGCGTCGTGAGCGTGGCGCCGATCCGCTCGAGGTGCAGCTTCGCCACCTTCTCGTCGAGGTGCTTCGGCAGCACGTAGACCTGCTTGCCGTACTTCGCACCGTGGCGGAAGAGCTCGATCTGCGCGAGCACCTGGTTCGTGAACGAGTTCGACATCACGAACGACGGGTGTCCCGTGCCGCAGCCGAGGTTCACGAGCCGGCCCTCGGCCAGGATGATCAGCCGGCGGCCGTCCGGGAACACGACGTGGTCCACCTGCGGCTTGATGTTCTCCCAGCGGTACTGCTTCAGCGAGGCGATGTCGATCTCGCTGTCGAAGTGGCCGATGTTGCAGACGATCGCCTGGTGCTTCATCCGCCGCATGTGGTCGTGCGTGATCACGTTCACGTTGCCGGTGGCGGTGACGAAGATGTCGGCCTTGTCGCAGGCTTCCTCCATCGTCACGACGCGGTAGCCTTCCATCGCGGCCTGCAGCGCGCAGATCGGGTCGATCTCGGTCACCCACACCTGCGCCGACAGCGCGCGCAGCGACTCGGCGGAGCCCTTGCCCACGTCGCCGTAGCCGCACACGACCGCGATCTTGCCGGCGACCATCACGTCGGTCGCGCGCTTGATCGCGTCGACGAGCGACTCGCGGCAGCCGTAGAGGTTGTCGAACTTCGACTTCGTGACCGAGTCGTTGACGTTGATCGCGGGAAACGGCAGCTGGCCCTTCTTCGCGAATTCGTACAGCCGCTTCACGCCCGTCGTCGTCTCCTCGGTCACGCCGCGGATCTCGGCGAGGCGCTTCGAGTACCAGCCGGGCTGCGTCTCGAGGCGCTTCCTGATCGACGCGTAGAGCGAGGTCTCCTCCTCGTTGGTCGGCTTCGACACGACCGACGGGTCCTGCTCGGCGCGCGCGCCGAGCATCAGCAGCAGCGTCGCGTCGCCACCGTCGTCGAGGATCATGTTCGCGTGCTGGCCGTTCGGCCACTCGAAGATCCGGTGCGTGTATTCCCAGTACTCGTCCAGCGTCTCACCCTTGACGGCAAACACCGGCGTGCCGGCGGCGGCGATCGCCGCGGCCGCGTGGTCCTGGGTCGAGTAGATGTTGCACGAGGCCCAGCGCACGTCCGCGCCGAGCGCCTTCAGCGTCTCGATCAGCATCGCGGTCTGGATCGTCATGTGCAGCGACCCGGCGATGCGCGCGCCGGCGAGCGGCTTCGAGGCCTCGAACTCGCGGCGGATGGACATGAGACCGGGCATCTCGGTCTCGGCGATGGCCATTTCCTTGCGCCCCCAGTCGGCGAGCGACAGGTCGGCCACGTGGAAATCACGGCGGTCAGCGGGGTTTACGATGGCGTTCATCGGACGGTCCTCTCGTTGGACCGCGACGGCCGGGCGGGGCAATTGGAGAGCGCTCGCCAGACCATTGCGGGTACAGCGAGCGCGGTTGGATAACCCAGTGGCCTGAGCCTGGCGGGCAGGGGCCCGTTGCAGCGCTCCTCAGGCGACGGTGCATTGTACAGGGGTCTGTCCCCGAAAGGGACTGACTCCTGTGCGGCGCTTTAACAGGGGTCAGTCCCCTGCGGGGACAGACCCCGGAAGACAGTCCCTACAGCCCGGCGTCCTTCCGGAGCGCCTCGGCCTTGTCCGTCTTCTCCCAGGTGAACGCGGTGAAGGCCTCGCTCTTCTCGAGCTTCTTGCCGCCCACGTGCTCTTCCCAGCGGTAGGTCATGTGCACCGGCTCGCGTCCGAAATGCCCGTAGGCGGCCGTCGCGCGGTACATCGGGTGCACGAGGTCGAGCATCTTCACGATGCCGTAGGGACGCAGGTCGAAGTGCGCGCGCACCAGCTGCTCGAGCCGGTCCTGGTCCACGCGACCCGTGCCGAACGTCTCGACCGTGATCGAGGTCGGTTCCGCGACGCCGATTGCGTAGGACACCTGGATCTCGCAGCGGTCGGCGAGGCCCGCGGCGACCAGGTTCTTCGCGACATAACGCGCCGCGTAGGCGGCCGAGCGGTCGACCTTGGACGGGTCCTTGCCGGAGAACGCGCCGCCGCCGTGGCGGGCCATGCCGCCGTAGCTGTCGACGATGATCTTGCGGCCCGTGAGGCCGCAGTCGCCGACCGGGCCGCCGATCACGAAGTTGCCGGTCGGGTTGATGTGGAACTTCGTGTCCTTGCCGAGCCACTCCTTCGGCAGCACGTGCTTGATGATGAGCTCCATCACCGCCTCGCGCAGGTCTTCCTGCTTGACCTCGGGGCCGTGCTGCGTCGACAGCACGACGGCGTCGAGGCCGACCACCTTGCCGTCCACGTAGCGGCAGGAGACCTGCGACTTCGCGTCCGGGCGCAGCCACGGCAGCAGGTTGCTCTTGCGGACCTCGGCCTGCCGCTCGACGAGCCGGTGCGCGTAGCAGATCGGGGCGGGCATCAGCGAGTCGGTCTCGTTCGACGCGTAGCCGAACATGAGTCCCTGGTCGCCGGCGCCCTGCTCCTCGGGGTTCTTGCGGTCCACGCCCTGCGCGATGTCGGTCGACTGCTTGCCGATGATGTTCAGCACCGCACAGGTGTTGCCGTCGAAGCCCACGTTCGACGAGGTGTAGCCGATGTCGGTGATCACGCCGCGGACGATCTTCTCGAGGTCCACCCAGGCGTTCGTCGTGACCTCGCCCGCGACGATGGCCACGCCCGTCTTCACGAGCGTCTCGCAGGCGACGCGCGCGCGCTTGTCCTGCGCGAGGATCGCATCGAGCACGGCGTCGGAGATCTGGTCCGCGACCTTGTCCGGGTGACCCTCGGACACTGATTCGGACGTAAAGATATAACTGTTTGACATGTATGGCTTTCCGGTCGCGCAGGCGGGGGCGCGCAGTATCGGCCGGAGCCGGTGCGCTTGGCAAACCCGCCGCTCGCCTCGCCGTGCCCGCCCCGCGGCCGGTGGCGCGAGTGCCCCCGGCTTTGCAATCGAACGGCGCCGGGCGCGAAAATACTCGACTCTCCAGGAGGGGCCCGACGATGCCGACCCGCAGGCAGCTTGCGAATGCCATCCGTGCGCTCAGCATGGACGCCGTACAGAAGGCCAATTCCGGCCACCCGGGCATGCCGATGGGCATGGCCGACATCGCCCAGGTGCTGTGGTGCGATCACCTGAAGCACGATCCCTGCAGCCCGTCCTGGCCGGACCGCGATCGTTTCGTGCTGTCGAACGGCCATGGCTCGATGCTCCTCTATTCAGTGCTGCACCTGACCGGCTACCCGCTCGCGATCGAGGACCTGCAGAACTTCCGGCAGTTCGGCGCCCACACGGCGGGCCACCCCGAGGTGGACCACCACCTCGGCATCGAGACGACCACCGGCCCGCTGGGGCAGGGCATCGCGAACGCGGTCGGCATGGCGCTCGCCGAGAAGATCCTCGCGACGACGTTCAACCGGCCCGGCCACGAGATCGTGGACCACCACACCTGGGTGTTCCTCGGCGACGGCTGCATGATGGAAGGCGTATCGCACGAGGCCTGCGCGCTCGCCGGGACGCTCGGGCTCGGCAAGCTGATCGCCTTCTACGACGACAACGGCATCTCGATCGACGGCGAGGTGCACGGCTGGTTCACGGACGACACGCCGAAGCGCTTCGAGGCCTACGGCTGGCACGTGATCCGCTCGGTGGACGGCCACGATGCGGCGGCAATCGAGCGCGCCATCGTCGAGGCGAAGGCCGAGGCCGCCCGTCCGACGCTCATCTGCTGCAAGACCGTGATCGGCTGGGGCGCCCCGAACAAGCAGGGCACCGAGGCCACCCACGGCGCGGCGCTCGGCGAGGCCGAGGTGGCCGCGGCCCGGGCGTTCCTCGACTGGCCGTACGAGCCGTTCGTGGTGCCCGAGGAGATCCGCCGGGGCTGGGACGCGCGTGAGCGCGGCGCCCGGGCCGAGCAGGGCTGGCGTGCGCGCTTCGAGGCCTACCGGGCCGCGCACCCGGACCTCGCGGCCGAGTTCGAGCGCCGGATGGCGGGCCGCCTGCCCGAGGGCTGGCGCCCGGCGATCGAGGAATTCGTCGCCGTCTCGCAGCAGAAGGCCGCCGCACTCGCGACCCGCGCCTCCTCGCAGCAGGCGCTCAACGTGCTCGGCGCCGCGATCCCCGAACTGCTCGGCGGTTCGGCGGACCTCACCGGTTCGAACAACACGAACCACAAGGCGTCCCGCGCGATCACGCACGACGACATGGGCGGCAACTACCTGCACTACGGCGTGCGCGAGTTCGGCATGAGCGCGCTGATGAACGGCGTGGCGCTGCACGGCGGGTTCCTGCCCTACGGCGGCACGTTCCTCGTGTTCTCCGACTACGCGCGCAACGGCGTGCGGATGTCGGCACTGATGAAGCAGGGCGTGGTGTACGTCTTCACGCACGACTCGATCGGGCTCGGCGAGGACGGCCCCACCCACCAGCCGGTCGAGCACGTCGCGAGCCTGCGCCTGATCCCGGGCCTGCACCTCTGGCGCCCCTGCGATACCGTCGAGACCGGCGTCGCCTGGGCCGACGCCGTCGAGCGAAGGGACGGTCCGACCGTGCTGGTGCTGACGCGGCAGGCACTGCCGGTGCAGCCGCGCGCCGCGGCGCAGGTCGCCGACGTCGCGCGGGGCGGTTACGTGCTCGCCGACTGCGACGGCAGGCCCGACGCGGTTCTGATCGCGACCGGTTCCGAGGTCGCGCTGGCCGTCGAGGCCGCCCAGGCGCTCACGTCGCGCGGCCGCCGCGTCCGCGTCGTGTCGATGCCGTGCACGAGCCTGTTCGACGCGCAGCCGCTCGCCTACCGCGATTCTGTGCTGCCGCCGGGCGTGCCCCGGGTTGCCGTCGAGGCGGGCGTCGCGGACGGCTGGTACCGCTACGTCGGCACCGGCGGCGCCGTGATCGGCATGCACACTTTCGGCGCCTCGGCGCCGGCGAAGAAGCTCTTCGAACACTTTGGTTTCACCAAGGATCGCGTGGCGGGCGCCGTCGAGGCGCTGCTCGCGACCTGATCACCCTGCGGGAGACGGAACGATGACTATCAAGGTCGGCATCAACGGATTCGGTCGCATCGGGCGCATGGTGTTCCGTGCCGCGGTGAAGGACTTCAAGGACATCGAGATCGTCGGCATCAACGACCTGCTCGAGCCCGAGTACCTGGCCTACATGCTCAAGTTCGACTCGGTGCACGGCCGATTCAGGGGCGACGTGTCGGTCGAGGGCAGCACGCTCGTCGTGAACGGCCGGAAGATCCGGCTCACCGCCGTGAAGGACCCGGCGGAACTCAAGTGGAACGAGGTCGGCGCCGACGTCGTCGTCGAGTCCACGGGTCTCTTCCTCGACCACGCCTCGGCCGAGAAGCACCTGAAGGCCGGCGCGAAGAAGGTCATCATGTCGGCCCCGTCGAAGGACGACACGCCGATGTTCGTCTACGGCGTCAATCACCAGAGCTACGCGGGCCAGGCGATCGTCTCGAACGCGTCCTGCACGACGAACTGCCTCGCACCGGTCGCGAAGGTGCTGAACGACACCTGGGGCATCAAGCGCGGGCTCATGACCACCGTCCACGCGACGACCGCCACGCAGAAGACCGTCGACGGCCCGTCGAACAAGGACTGGCGGGGCGGGCGCGGGATCCTCGAGAACATCATCCCGTCCTCGACCGGCGCCGCGAAGGCCGTCGGCAAGGTGATCCCGGAGCTGAACAAGAAGCTCACGGGCATGTCCTTCCGCGTGCCGACCTCGGACGTTTCCGTCGTCGACCTGACGGCCGAGCTCGTGAAGCCTGCCAGGTACGAGGAGATCTGCGCGGCGATGAAGGCGGCCTCCGAGGGCCCGATGAAGGGCGTGCTCGGCTACACGAACGAGAAGGTCGTCGCGACGGATTTCCGCGGCGAAAGCTGCACCTCGGTGTTCGACGCCGAGGCCGGCATCGCGCTCGACGACACGTTCGTGAAGATCGTCGCCTGGTACGACAACGAGTGGGGCTATTCGAGCAAGGTGCTCGAGATGGTCCGGGTCATCTCGAAGTAAAGGAATACGCCCATGCTGCGTGTGTTGCGCATGACCGAGGTCGACCTCCGCGGCAAGCGCGTGCTGATCCGCGAGGACCTCAACGTCCCGGTGAAGAACGGCGTGGTGACGAGCGACGCGCGGATCCGCGCGTCGCTGCCCACGATCCGCGCTGCGCACGAGGCCGGCGCCCGGGTGATCCTGATGTCGCACCTCGGGCGTCCCGAGGAGGGCGTGCCGGCCGAGGAGTTCTCGCTGGCGCCGGTCGCGGCGCGGCTCTCCGAACTGCTTGGCCTCAAGGTGCGGTTCGAGCGTGAATGGCTCGGCGGCGTCGCGTGCGAGCCGGGCGAGATCGTGCTGGTCGAGAACGTGCGCTTCAACAAGGGCGAGAAGAAGAACAGGGACGAGCTCGCGAAGCAGATGGCGGCGCTCTGCGACGTCTACGTGATGGACGCGTTCGCCACGGCGCACCGCGCCGAGGCGAGCACGCACGGGGTCGCGAAATTCGCCCCGGTCGCCTGCGCCGGCACGCTGCTCACCGGCGAGCTCGAGGCGCTCGAGAAGGCGCTCGGCAACCCGAAGCGTCCGCTGGTCGCGATCGTCGGCGGGTCCAAGGTGTCGACGAAGCTCACGGTACTCGAGAACCTGCTCGGCAAGGTCGACCGGCTCATCGTCGGCGGCGGCATCGCGAACACGTTCCTCGCTGCCGCGGGGCGCCCGATCGGCAGGTCGCTGCACGAGCCCGACATGATCGACATCGCCCGCGGGCTGCTCGAGCGCTCGAAGGCCTCGGGTGTCGAGATCCCGCTGCCCACGGACGTCGTCGTCGCCAGGGAATTCTCTGCCTCGGCCGAGGCCGACGTGAAGGCGGTCGCCGACGTCGCCGCCGACGAGATGATCCTCGACATCGGCCCGGACACCGCGGAGCGCTTCGCGGCCGCGCTCGGCGGCGCCGGCACCGTGGTCTGGAACGGACCGGTCGGCGTGTTCGAGTTCGACCAGTTCGGCGAGGGCACGCGCGTCCTCGCGCAGGCGGTGGCGCGCAGCCCCGCGTTCTCGATCGCAGGCGGCGGCGACACGATCGCGGCGATCGAGAAGTACGGCGTCGGGCAGGACATCTCCTACATCTCGACGGCGGGCGGCGCCTTCCTCGAATTCCTCGAGGGCAAGACGCTGCCGGCGGTCGAGGTGCTCGAGGCGCGCGCGGCCGGGAAGTGACGCCCGGCCGGACGGGGCGTGCCGTCCCGCCGCTGCACGCTGCAATCGATTGCTGACTAGCCAGCACGGGCGATCTTCTTCACTATCGATGCACCACCGGTCACCGGGCTGCCAATCCCGCACATGCTCCGCCGCACCAAGATCGTCGCCACGCTCGGACCCGCCACCGACGACCCGGCCGTCCTCGAGGACGTGATCCGCCGGGGCGCCGACGTCGTCCGGGTCAACTTCTCGCACGGGGAACCCGAGGCCCACCGTCGCCGTGTCGAGGGCGTACGGCGTGCCGCCGCCCGGGTCGGCAAGCACGTCGCGGTGCTCGGCGACCTGCAGGGACCGAAGATCCGGATCGAGGGCTTCGCCGAGGGGCGGGTGATGCTCGACGAGGGCGCGAGGTTCGCGCTCGACCCGTCGATCGACCCGGCCGAAGGCACTGCGCGAGGCGTGGGCATCACGTACCACCAGCTCGCCGCGGACGTGCGTGCGGGCGATGCGCTGATCCTCGGCGACGGGCAGATCGAGCTCGAGGTCGAGTCGGTCCAGGGTGCGCGCGTCGAGTGCCGCGTGGCCGTCGGCGGGGAACTCTCGGACCACAAGGGCATCAACCGCCGCGGCGGCGGGCTGTCGGCCAAGGCGCTCACGGACAAGGATCGGGAGGACGTGCGACTTGCCGCGTCGCTCGACGTCGACTACCTCGCGGTCTCCTTTGTCCGCCAGGCCGCCGACGTCGAGGAGGCGCGCGCGCTGCTGCGTGCGGCCGGCAGCGACGCCCGCATCGTCTCCAAGATCGAGCGCAGCGAGGCGATCCCGCGCCTCGAGGAGATCATCCGGGCGAGCGACGCGGTGATGGTCGCGCGCGGCGACCTCGGCGTCGAGGTCGGCTACGCGCAGCTCACGGGCATCCAGAAGCAGATCCTGCACATGGCCCGCAGCCTCGACCGGGTCACGATCACGGCGACGCAGATGATGGAGTCGATGATCCTGAGCCCCGTGCCGACCCGTGCCGAGGTCTCCGACGTCGCGAACGCCGTGCTCGACGGCACGGATGCCGTGATGCTCTCGGGCGAGTCCGCGGTGGGCAAGTACCCGGCACGCGCCGTCGAGGCGATGGCCGAGGTGATCGAGGGCGCCGAGAAGTACCAGCTCGCGCGGCTGCGCAACCGCGACCGCTTCGAGGGCAAGGTAAGCGAGTTCGCCCAGGCCATCGCCCATGCGGTGATGTACACGGCGAACCACATGGACCTCGAGGCGATCGTCGCGCTGACCGAATCCGGGTCGACGCCGCTTTGGATGTCGCGGATCCGCTCGGACATCCCGATCTTCGCGTTCACGCGCCACGAGCGCACGCAGCGACGTGTCGCGCTCTACCGCGGCGTGTACCCGATACCGTTCGACATCGTGCACACCGACCCCGACCGGCTCTACCGGGCGATCTCGAAGGAGCTGATCGACCGCGGGCACGTGCGCGCGGGCGACGAGATCATCCTGACGCTGGGCGAGCTCACCGGCGTTTCGGGCGGGACGAACACGATGAAGCTGCTCGAGGTCGTCGCCTGAGATGCCGCCGCCGCGGCATTGAGGTAGGCTCGGGGGCACCAACGACCCCCGAGGACCGACCGTGATCCGCAAGTTCGAAGGCACCGAGCGCTACGTCGCCACAGACGACCTGATGATGGCGGTCAACGCGGCCGTGACGCTGGCGCGCCCGCTGCTCGTCAAGGGCGAACCCGGGACCGGCAAGACGCAGCTCGCCGAGGAGATCGCCGCCGCTCTCGGCAAGCCGCTGCACCGCTGGCACATCAAGTCCACGACGAAGGCCCAGCACGGCCTCTACGAGTACGACGCGGTCTCCCGCCTGCGCGACTCGCAGCTCGGCGAGGCGAAGGTGCACGACATCGGCAACTACATCGTCAGGGGCCGGCTCTGGGAGGCGTTCGCGAGCGAAGAGCAGGCGGTGCTCCTGATCGACGAGATCGACAAGGCCGACATCGAGTTCCCGAACGACCTGCTGCTCGAGCTCGACCGGATGGAGTTCTACGTCCACGAGACGCGCGAGCTTGTGAAGGCGCGCCACCGCCCGATTGTCGTGATCACCTCGAACAACGAGAAGGAACTGCCCGACGCGTTCCTGCGCCGGTGCTTCTTCCATTTCATCCGCTTCCCGGACGCCGAGACGATGACCCGCATCGTCGCGGTGCACTACCCGGAGCTGAAGCGCGAGCTGCTCTCCGAGGCGTTGAACGCGTTCTACAAGCTCCGCGAGGTGCCGGGCCTGAAGAAGAAGCCCTCGACGTCGGAACTCCTCGACTGGCTCAAGCTGCTGCTCGCCGAGGACGTGCCGCCCGAGGCGCTGCGCACCGACGACCCGCGCAAGGGGCTGCCGCCGCTCTACGGCGCGCTGCTGAAGAACGAGCAGGACGTGCACCTGTTCGAGCAGCTCGTGTTCCTGCAGCGCCGCCAGCAGGCGCGGCCGTAACGGTCATGGTGGCGACGTCGCTCGCCCGGCGCAGCGGCAGCACGGAAATGCCCGCCGCGGGACGCCGTCGGACCCCCGCCCGGCGCCGCCGGGTGGATGGTGAGCGGGTGCTCCCGGGCGGGCCGTGCGAGGCATGGATGCCGAGCCCGGAGCCCCCAGGGATCGGTTCACGGCGTCCCGGCCGGGAGCACCCGGACGCCGGCCAACGGCGGCGCCGACACGAACGGGCACGGTCGTGCTGACGCGGTTCTTCTTCACGCTGCGCGAAGCCGGGGTGCCGGTCACGCTGACCGAGCACCTGTCGCTGCTCGAGGCGCTCGAGGCCCGCGTGGCCGAGTATCGCGTCGACGAGTTCTACTGGCTCGCGCGCACGGCGCTCGTGAAGGACGAGAAGCACTTCGACCGCTTCGACCGCGCGTTCGCCGCGCACTTCCGCGGCATCGAGCACGCGTTCGCGCAGCTCGGGGGCGAGATCCCGGCCGACTGGCTGCGCAAGGCGCTCGAGCGCGACTTCACCGACGAGGAGAAGGCGCAGATCGAGGCGCTCGGCGGCTGGGAGCAGATCATGAAGACGCTCGAGGAGCGTCTCCGCGAGCAGCAGGGCCGGCACGAGGGCGGCAACAAGTGGATCGGCACCGGCGGCACCTCGCCGTTCGGCCACGGCGGATTCAACCCGGAGGGCGTGCGCATCGGCGGCGCCGGCGGGCAGAAGAAGGCGGTCAAGGTCTGGGAGCAGCGCGCCTACCGCAACCTCGACGACCAGGTCGAGCTCGGCACGCGCAACATCAAGGTCGCGCTCCGGAAGCTGCGGCGCTTCGCCCGCGAGGGCGCGGCCGACGAATTCGACCTCGGCGGCACGATCGACGCGACTGCGCGCAATGCCGGGCTGCTCGACCTGAAGTTCCAGCCCGAGCGGCACAACAAGGTGAAGGTGCTGCTGTTCCTCGACGTCGGCGGCTCGATGGAGAGCCACGTGCGGGTGTGCGAGGAACTCTTCTCGGCGGCGCGCAGCGAGTTCAAGCACCTCGAGTACTTCTACTTCCACAATTTCCTGTACGAGTCCGTGTGGAAGGACAGCCGGCGCCGGCACTCCGAGCGCACGCCGGTATTCGAGATCCTGCGGACCTACCCGCCGGACTACCGGGTCATCTTCGTCGGCGATGCGAGCATGAGCCCGTACGAGATCATGCAGCCGGGCGGCAGCATCGAGCACTGGAACGACGAGTCGGGGGCGGTCTGGATGCAGCGGATCACGTCGCGGTTCCAGCGCCACGCCTGGCTCAACCCCGAGCCCGAAGACCGCTGGGACTACACGGCCTCGACGGGCATCGTCCGCCAGCTGGTCGGCGACCGGATGTTCCCGCTGACGCTCGCCGGCCTCGATCGCGGGATCGAGGCGCTGAAGCACTGAGGCTCAGCGCGTCACGGCCTCCAGGATCACGTCCGCGATCACCTGCGTCGCGATCTCCACGAGCAGCACCCGTCCGTCCACGGCGATGCGCTCGTAGCCGGTCGGCACGGGCGGCAGCATCCGCTGCAGGTCCTGCGGCAACTGCTGCTTCGCGATCCCGGGCGGCAGCGGCTTGCCGCGCGCAAGGTTCTTCGCGATCCCGGGCGGCAGCGGCTTCGACTTGTGCTTGCCGCCGGCGGGATTGTCCGCGCCGTAGGTCGCGTAATAGTCCTGGATCATCGAGATCTCGTCCGGCGAGAACACCGGCGCGCCGCCCGCGGACGCGGCGGAGCCGGCCAGGCCGAGGGCGGCGGCGAGCGCGAGCGCGGCGATGCGCGACGACATGGCGGCCCCTCAGCCCGCCGGCTTGTACGCGGCCTGCAGTGCCTTCAGGTCGGCGAGCACCTGCTTCGACGTCTCGGCCGGGTCCACGGACTCGTAGTGCTTCGCGACGCGGCCCTGCGGGTCGATGATGAACGTGTCGCGGCGCGCCATCTCCATCACGCCCATGTAGGTCTTCAGCACGCCGTACTCCTTCGCGGTGGCCTTCGTCGGGTCGGCGAGCAGCGTGAACGGCAGGCCGTGCTTCTCGGCGAACGCCTTGTGCGAATCGGAGTCGTCGACGCTGATGCCGAGCACGACCGCGTTCATCTTGTCGAACGCGAAGATGTTGTCGCGGAAGCTGCAGGCCTCGGTCGTGCAGCCCGGCGTGTCGTCCTTCGGGTAGAAGTAGAGCACCACCCACTTGCCGCGGTAGTCGGACAGGCTGTGCCACTTCCCGGCCTGGTCCTGCAGCTTGAATGCCGGTGCGGCCGCGCCCACCGCGGGCGGGTCGGCGAGCGCCGGCGTCGCGAAGGCGACCAGCGCCGTGAGTAGCAGGGTCCAGCGGAACGGTGCGACGTGGCTCATGGCGGTCTCCTGGGCTGCGGGACGGGGGCGACGGGCGTGCCATACTAAACCCGGGTGCCGGGGCTGTCAGCGAGGACGACTTGGTCGCCGCCGATCACGAGACCAGTTACCTGTTCCTGGACAACCGCGAGGCGCTGGTGCTCGCGGGCGGCGGCGCCCGCGCCGCCTACCAGGTGGGGGTACTCGCGGCGATGGCCGACTGGCTGCCCGGCGACGCCCGCTGCCCGTTCGAGGTGCTGGTCGGGACCTCGGCCGGCGCGCTGAACGCGGCCGCGGTCGCGGCCCGGGCGCGGCGCTTCCGCGAGGCCGTCGCGAGGCTCGAACACGTCTGGGCGGCATTCCGGGTCTCGCACGTCGTGCGCGCCGATCCAGTGACCGTGCTGCGCGCCGGGTTGCACTGGATGGTGTCGGTCGCGCTCGGTGGCTGGCTGCTGCCGCCGCCGCGCTCGCTGCTCGACACGACGCCGCTGCGCGGCCTGCTCGAGGCGGCAATCCCGCTCGACGGCATCCGGGACGCCGTCGGCGGCGGGCTCGTGCGTGCGCTCGCCGTCGCGACGACGAGTTACTCGACCGGGCGCGCGGTAGCATTCTTCGACGCTGCGCCCGACGTCGCCGAGTGGTCGCGGGTCCGGCGCGCGGGCGTGCGTCGCGACATCGACCTCGAGGTGCTGATGGCAAGCGCCGCGATCCCGTTCATCTTCCCGGCCGCCCGTGTCGACGGGGACTGGTACGGCGACGGGGCGATGCGCCAGCTCGCGCCGCTCAGCCCGGCCGTGCACCTCGGCGCGAACCGCATCCTCGTGGTGGGCACGCGGGCGGATGCCGCACCGACCCCGTCCGGCGCCGGGACCGAGCACCCGCCGAGCCCCGGGCACCTGCTCGGGTTCGTGCTCGACTCGCTGTTCACGGACGGCCTGTCCATCGACCTCGAGCGGCTCCGGCAGATCAACGCGATCCTGCAGCTCGGCGGCCCGACGGCGCCGCCCGACCGCCGTCCGATCGAGACGCTGGTGATCCAGCCGAGCGACGACCCGACGCTCATCGCACGCCGCCACCTGCGGGCGATGCCGCGCAGCCTGCGCACGCTGCTCCGGACGATCGGCGCACTCGAGGCCCGAGGTGGCCTGCTCGCGAGCTACCTGCTGTTCGAATCGGCGTACACGACGGAGCTGATGCGGCTGGGGCGCGCCGACGCCGAGGCTCGCCGCGCCGAGATCGAGACCTACCTGACCGGTGCCTGGCGCGTGCCGGACTGAGCGCCGCTCAGGTCAGCACCAGCTTCCCGAGGCCGAGCAGCGACGCGAACCCCACGACGTCGGTGACCGTCGTCACGACGACGCCGCCCGCGACCGCGGGGTCGACGCCGAAGCGCTTCATCGCGAGCGGCACGGCCACGCCCGCGAGCGCGGCGGCCAGCAGGTTGATCACCATCGCCGCGAAGATGACGCCGGCGATGCGCCAGTCCCGGTACCAGAGCATCGCGACGACCGCGACGACGGTCGCCCACGCGAGCCCGTTCAGCAGCGCGACGGCGATCTCCTTCGCGAGCAGCCAGCGGGCGTTCGCGCGCTCCACCTGCCCGAGCGCAAGGCCGCGGACGATCAGCGTCAGCGTCTGGGTCGCCGCGACGCCGCCCATGCTCGCGACGATCGGCATCAGCACCGCGAGCGCGACGATCGTCTGGATCGTGGCCTCGAACAGCCCGACGACCCAGGCCGCGAGGAACGCCGTCGCCAGGTTGATCCCGAGCCAGACGCCGCGGCGCCGCGCGCTCGGCACGACGTCCGCGAACATGTCCGCGTCCTCGTCGAGGCCGGCCATGCTCATGACCGAGTGGTCCGCTTCCTCGCGGATCACGTCCACGACGTCGTCGACCGTGATCCGGCCGAGCAGCCGTCCGCCCGGCGACACGACCGGCGCCGACAGCAGGTCGTGGTCCTGGAACAGGCTCGCGACGCGGTTCGCCGGCGTCTCCGGGTCGATCGCCTGGGCCCCGGTGTCCATCACGTCGCCGACCGTGCGGTCCGGGTCCTCGGTGAGCAGGCGGGGCAGGGCGAGCGTGCCGAGGTAGCGGTCGTGGCGGTTCACGACGTAGAGCGAATCGGTCTTCTCGGGCAGTTCGCCGCGCATGCGCAGGTAGCGCAGCACCGTCTCGAGCGTGACGTCGGGACGCACGCTCACGGTGTCGAGGTTCATCAGGCCGCCCGCGGTGTCGGCGTCGTAGGCGAGCACGGCACTGAGGCGCTCGCGGTCCTGCGAGTCCATCGAGCGGAGCACGCGCTGGTTCACGGCTTCCGGAAGGTCAGCCAGCAGGTCGGCGAGGTCGTCCACCTCGAGGCCTTCGGCGGCGGCCACGAGCTCGTCCGCGTCCATCTCGCGGATCAGGTCGGCACGGACTTCCTCGTTCAGTTCGACGAGGATGTCGCCCTCGAGCTCCGGGTCGACGAGGTTCCAGAGCAGCTCGCGCTGCGCGCCCGGCAGCGACTCGAGCAGCGAAGCGATCTCGGCCGGGTGCAGCGAATTGACGACGCGCTGGACCTGCCGGCCCGTGCCCTGGTCGAGCGCGCGCTTCAGCGTCGCGAGACGGCTCATCCGGGCGGGTTGCAGTTCGGCGTTCATCGGGGTCGCACTTTACGACGCCCGGATGACGGCGGCGAGGCATTCCGGCGTGGCCGGCGGGCGCCAGGCATCGTGCCTCGGTGACCCGACGCGGATCGCGGAAGAAGACTTCGCCAGGACCGGGCGTCGTCGTGCCGACGCCCGGGCCGGCTACTCGTGCCGGCGGCTCGCGAGATCGCGGTGGCGGACGAGCGCCTGGCCGAGCGTCGCGTTGAAGTGCGCGGCGAGCTTTTCGGCGAGGTACACCGAGCGGTGCTGGCCGCCCGTGCAGCCGACGGCCACGGTCAGGTAGCTGCGATTCGAGCGCACGAGCGACGGCATCCACCGTTCGAGGAAGCCGACCAGGTCGGCCAGGAACGCGCCCACCTCCTGCTGCCCGTCGAGGAACCGCGCGACCGCCGCGTCGCGGCCCGTGAGGTCGCGCAGGTCGGCTTCCCAGTACGGGTTCGGCAGCGCGCGTGCGTCGAACACGAAGTCCGCGTCGTCCGGCACGCCGTGACGGTAGGCGAACGACTCGAACAGCAGCGAAGGGCCGGTCGCCGGGTGCTCGACCACCCGCGCACGGATCGTCTCGCGGAGTTCGTGGACCGAGAGCGAGGAGGTGTCAATCGCCAGGTCCGCCGCGGCGGCGACCGGTGCGAGCAGGCGCAACTCCTGCTCGAGCGCCTCCTGCAGTCCGAGGCCCGTCCGGCTGAGCGGGTGCCGACGGCGTGTCTCGCTGAACCGCTTGAGCAGCACGTCGTTCGAGGCGCTCAGGAACAGCACTTCGCAGCCGATCCCGCTGCGGCGCAGGTCGGCGACGAGTCGTGGCACGTCGGCGAGGTCCTCGGGTCGGTTGCGGGCGTCGACGCCGACCGCGGTCAGCCGGTAGGCGGGCTCGCTCGTGCGCACCGTGTAGGCGATGAATCCGGGCAGCAGGCCGGCCGGGATGTTGTCGACGCAGTAGTAGTCGAGGTCCTCGAGCATCGCGAGCGCGACGCTCTTCCCGGAGCCCGACAGGCCGCTGACGATGACGAGCCGCATCGTCAGCCGGCCGCCTGGCGGCGTTCGGACGAGGAGGCGAGGCCGAGCGCCTCGCGGTACTTGGCCACCGTGCGGCGCGCGACCTTGACGCCCTCGCGGGAGAGCACCTCGGCGAGCTGCGCGTCGCTGAGCGGCTTGCCCGGCAGCTCGTCGGCAATCAGCTTGCGGATCCGCGCGCGGATCGCGACCGAGGAAACGTCCTCGCCGCCCGCGCCGCTCACGTGGCTCGAGAAGAAGTAGCGGAACTCGAAGATCCCGCGGGGCGTGTGCATGTATTTCGACGTCGTCACGCGCGAGATCGTCGACTCGTGCATCCCGACCGCCTCGGCGACGTCGCGCAGGATCATCGGCTGCATCGCCTCCTCGCCGCGCTCGAGGAACGCCGCCTGGCGCTGCACGATCGCGCGCGCGACCTTGAGCAGCGTCTCGGCGCGGATCTCGAGGCTGCGGATCAGCCAGCGTGCTTCCTGCAGCTGGGTGCGCAGCGAAGCGTAGTCCTGCGAGCGGGCCACCAGCCCGGCGTAGCTCTGGTTCACCCGCAGCCTGGGCACCGAGGCCGGGTTGATCTCGACCGCCCAGCCCTGGCCCGTGCGGCGCACGAACACGTCGGGCACCAGGTATTCGGCCGGCGCGGATTCGAACGCGGCGCCCGGCCGGGGGTTGCAGCCGCGGATGAGCGCGAGCGCGACCAGGAAGTCGTCCTCGCTGGCGCCGAGCCTCTGCCGCAGGGCCGCGTGGTCCCGCCCCGCGACCTCGGCGAGGTGGTCCGCGGCGATCCTGAGCGCGAGGTCGCGGCCCGGCGTGGCGGGTTCGAGCTGCGCGAGCTGCAGCGACAGGCACTCCGAGACGGTGCGCGCGCCCACGCCGGCCGGGTCCAGCGTCTGGATGAACGCGAGCACCCGCTCCACGTCCTCGATGCTGACCGGCAGGTCGGCACTCAGGCTGCGGGCGATTTCCTCGGTGCTCTCGGTGAGGTAGCCGTCCTCGTTCAGCGAATCGACGAGTGCCTCGCCGATCCAGACTTCGCGCGGATCGAGCCGGCTCACCTCGAGCTGCCAGACCAGGTGCTGGTGCAGGTTGCGCTCGCGGCCGTCGGCGAACTCGAGCAGGCGGTCGTCGTCGTCCTGGGCTCGTCCGTCGCCGGACGGCGTCGAGGACTCCGCCCACGGGTCCTCCATCTCGACGACGATCTCGTCCTCGGCCGCTGCCGCCGGTTCGGCGTCCTCGTCCTCGCCGGCGGGCGCCGGCTGGTCGATCGAGGCGAGGTCGAGCGTCTCCTCTTCCTCCTCGGCCTCGAGCATCACGTTCGTCTCGAGGGCTTCCTGCAGCTGCGCCTGCAGTTCGAGCACCGGCAGCTGCAGCAGCCTGATCGCCTGCTGCAGCTGAGGTGTCATCGTCAGCTGCTGGCCGAGCTTGAGCTGCAGGGCGGGCTTGAGCACGTCGTTCCTAGAGTCGGAAATCCTGCCCCAAGTAGACCTCGCGCACCTTCGGATTGGCAAGAATCTCGTCCGCAGATCCGGACGCGATCACGCTTCCGGTGCTGACGATGTACGCGCGGTTGCAGATGCCGAGCGTCTCGCGCACGTTGTGGTCGGTGATCAGAACGCCGATGTTGCGCGCGGACAGGTGACGGATGATGCGCTGGATGTCGTCGACCGAGATCGGGTCCACGCCCGCGAACGGCTCGTCGAGCAGGATGAAGCGGGGCTCGGCGGCGAGTGCGCGCGCGATCTCGACGCGGCGGCGCTCGCCGCCCGAGAGGCTCATGCCGATGCTGCCGCGGATGTGCCCGATGTGGAGCTCCTCGAGCAGCGACTCGAGCGCGGCCTCGCGCGCGGCCTCGTCGTCGAGGTCCTCGCGGACTTCGAGGATCGCGCGGATGTTGTCCTCGACCGAGAGCTTGCGGAACACCGAGGCTTCCTGCGGCAGGTAGCCGACGCCGAGCCGGGCCCGGCGATACATCGGCATCCGGGTGATCTCGCGGTCATCGAGGTGGATGCGCCCCTCATCGCAGGGCACCAGCCCGACGATCATGTAGAACGCCGTCGTCTTGCCGGCGCCGTTCGGCCCGAGCAGTCCCACGACCTCGCCCGAGGCCACCTCGAGCGACAGGTCGGCGACCACGCGTCGGCTCCGGTAGCGCTTGCCCAGCGATTCGGCCCGCAGAATGCTCACGGTGATCCCGACCCCGGCCCGGGTTCGGTCGCCGGCGCGGGCGCAGGCGTGGTCGCCGGCGTCGGCGCCGCGTCCTTCTTCACCTTCGGCGTCTTTCCGGTGCCGCCCTTGCCGTTCGAGAGGTCCTCGGAGTCCGGGTTGATCGTGATGTGCACGCCACCCGGCGTCGTGCCGCCGGGGTTGGCCGCGACGCTCTGGTTCCCGACGTTGTAGATCAGCGTGTCGCCGCGGATCGTGTTGGCGCCGTCGGTGAGCCACGCGGACCCGGTCAGCTTCACGGTCCCGGATTTCACGTCGTACTCGATCAGGTCGCCCTGGCCTTTCGCGACCTGCTGGCTGTCCTTGAGTTTCTGCTCGAACGCGGCCGGCTTGCCGCGGATCACGGCCGAGGCGATCTCGCGGTCCTTGAACGCGACGACCGCGTCGGACGCCGAGACGCTGCCGTCCGGCACCTTCATCCGGACGTTGCCCGTGAACGTCCACTCCGAATTGTCGAAGTTGAGGCCGGTCGCGCTCGCGTCGTCCGCCTCGACGCTCATCGGGCCCTGGGTGATGCGCACCTGCCGGAAGTGCAGCGTGTTGTTACGGTAGTCGACGTCCGAGGAGGCGGCGGTGAGGTCGATCGGGTCCTTGGTCGGCTTCGGCAGCGGCAATGACGGTGTCGCCGCGGACGCGGCGGCGCCGAGGCAGCAGGCGAGTGCCACGGCCGCGAGACGCTGCAGTCGGTCAGGGTGTGAAGCGGCCATTGACGTCGGATTCTAGCCTGAGGGTCCCCGCGTTCAACTTCGCCTCGAAGCCGCGGGCCTTGAGTTCGTGAACACCGTAGGAGAGCGTGACCGGCACCGCCGTGCTCACGATCGCATCGTCGATCCTGTAGTCGACGCGTTCGGCGCGGATCACCGCGTCGCGGCCTGCGTCCACACCGGTGATCGTGACGCCGCCGTAGAGCTGGACGGACTTCCGGTCGGCCGGCATCACGCCCGACGGTGCCGTGACGTGCCAGGTGCCGTGGTCCGCCGTCGGGTAGTCGAGTGTCATGTCCTGCATCAGCACGCTCTGGTCGGGCAGCTGCTGCTCGACCGAGCGAGCGTGCGCGATGAAGCGCGGGTGCCCGTCCTTGCCCATCTCGGTGATCGTCGCGTCGGTGGCGAAGTAGCCGCGCTGTGCGCCGGCCTCGCCCTGCTCGACGCCCGAGTCGTCCCAGCCGGTGACCAGCCCGTGCAGCAGCACGAGCCCGGCCGCCGCGGCCGCGAGGCCGACGGCCCGGCCGGTCAGGATCCGCGAGCGGTCACGAGCAGATCGCATACTTCACGTACCGCGCCGCGGCCGCCCGCGGCCTGAGTGGTCCAGTGCACGGCGGCCGCGAGCGCCGGGTGCGCGTCCGACACCGCGACGGCGAGCCCCGCGCGCGCGAGCATCGGGAGGTCCGGCGTGTCGTCGCCCACGCAGGCCGTCTCCTCGACGCCGATCCCGAGTTCGCGCTGCAGCCCGGCGAGCACCGCCGACTTGTCCGCGGCGCCCTGGTGGACGTGGCGGATGCCGAGTTCCGCCGCGCGTCGCGAGACCGCGGCCGACGCCCGGCCCGAAATGATCGCGACGGCGATGCCCGCCCCGAGCGCGGCGACGATGCCCGCACCGTCGCGGACGTGGAAGGCCTTCAGCGCCTCGCCGTCGGGGCCGAAATAGAGCCGCCCGTCCGTGAGCACGCCGTCGACGTCGAGCACGAGCAGCCGCACGCGCCGGGCCCGCTCGAAGAGCGACGGGGCGGTCAAAGGACACCCGCGCGCAGCAGGTCGTGCACGTTCAGCGCGCCGACGAGGCGGCCCTCGTCGTCGACGACCGGCAACGCCGTGATCCGGTGTTCCTGCATCATCCGGACGGCCTCGGCCGCGAGCATGCGCGGCCGGGCCACCCGGCCGCCGGAGGTCATCACCTCGCCCATCGTCGCGCGGTGCACGTCCACCTGCCGGTCGAGTGCGCGGCGCAGGTCGCCGTCCGTGAAGATCCCGAGCAACCGCCGCCCGTCGTCGAGCACCGTGGTCATCCCGAGGCCCTTGCGGCTCATCTCGAGCAGGCCGGCCGCGAGCGGCGTGTCCGGTCCGACCGCCGGCAGTTCGTCGCCCCGGCGCATCACGTCGTCGACGTGCAGCAGCAGACGGCGGCCCAGGCTGCCGGCCGGGTGCGACCGGGCGAAATCCTCCTCGGTGAACCCCCGAGCCTCGAGTACCGCGACGGCCAGCGCATCGCCCATCGCGAGCGCGGCGGTCGTGCTCGCGGTCGGCGCGAGGTTGAGCGGGCAGGCCTCGAGCGGGACGCTGACCTCGAGCGTGACCGTCGCGTAGCGCGCGAGCGTCGACTCGCGACGGCCCGTCAGCGCCACGAGCGGCACGCCCAGGCGCTTGATGATCGGCAGGATCGCGACCAGCTCGCCGGTCTCCCCCGAGTTCGACAGCGCGACGACGACGTCGCCCGCCGTGATCATCCCGATGTCGCCGTGGCTGGCCTCGGCCGGGTGCAGGAAGAAGGCCGGGCTGCCCGTGCTGGCGAACGTCGCCGCGATCTTGCGGCCGACGTGGCCGGACTTGCCCATCCCGGTGACGACGACCCGGCCCGTGCAGTTGAGCACCAGCCTGCAGGCCTCCGCGAACTCGTCCCCGAGCCGCTCGGCAAGCGCGGCGACGGCCTGCGACTCGATCTCGAGCACGCGGCGTCCGCGGGCGATCACGGGGTCTCTGGGCGGCATGTCCGGTCCGGCGGTCCGTTCTGGGGCGCGGGGAGGGCCCGCGGTTCCCCGATAGTGTAGAGGGGGGGGCACGGCCGGTCATCCGCCGGGTTAAACTTGGCGCCCGCCGCGAGGCCCGCCGCCACCCGCCCGACCATGACCGCCGAAGAAGTCACCCGCATGATCGAGCAGGGCCTGCCCGGGGCGCAGGTCCGCGTCCACACCGAGGACGACACCCATTTCGAGGCGATCGTCGTGAGTGCCGGGTTCGAGGGACGGCGCGCACTGCAGCGCCACCAGCAGGTCTACGCGACGCTCGGCGCGCGGATGGGCCGCGAAATCCACGCACTGTCGATCCAGGCCTGGACGCCCGCGGAATGGCAGGCGGCCGCCGGCGCGGCGCGGCGCTGAGGAGACCACGTTGGACAAGCTGCAGATCCGGGGCGGCGTGCCCCTCGACGGCGAGGTGCGCATCTCCGGCGCGAAGAATGCCGCGCTGCCGATCCTCGCGGGTGCGCTGCTCGCCGACGGCCCGGTGACGCTCGGCAACGTCCCGCACCTGCAGGACGTCACGACGATGATCGAACTGCTCGGCCGGATGGGCGCCGGGGTCACCGTCGACGAGCGGATGCGAATCGAGGTCGATCCGCGCAGCGTCAAGGAGACGTTCGCGCCGTACGAGCTCGTGAAGACGATGCGCGCCTCGATCCTGGTCCTCGGCCCGCTCGTGGCCCGCCACGGGTCGGCCGACGTCTCGCTGCCCGGCGGCTGCGCGATCGGGGCGCGGCCGGTCAACATCCACGTCGCCGGCCTGCAGGCCATGGGCGCCGAGGTCCACATCGAGAACGGCTACATCAAGGCGCGGGCCGGGCGCCTGAAGGGGGCCCGGATCGTGCTCGAGACCGTGACGGTCACCGGCACCGAGAACCTGATGATGGCCGCCACGCTGGCCGAGGGCCGCACGATCCTCGAGAACGCGGCCCGCGAGCCCGAGATCGTCGACCTGGCCGAGTTCCTGATCGCGCTCGGCGCGAAGATCACGGGCCACGGCACGGACACGATCGTCATCGACGGCGTCGAGTCGCTGCACCCCGGCAGCCACGACGTGCTGCCCGACCGGATCGAGGCCGGCACCTACCTGGTCGCCGGCGCGATCACGAGCGGCCGGGTCCGCGCCCGGGGGGCTCGGGCCGAGCACATGGATGCGGTGCTCGCGAAGCTCGAGGAGGCCGGGGCGACGGTCATCCGGGGCGACGGGTTCGTCGAGGTCGACATGCGGGGGCGCCGTCCGCGGTCGGTCGACATCCGGACGGCCCCGCACCCGGGCTTCCCGACCGACATGCAGGCCCAGTTCGCCGCGCTGAACACGGTGGCGGACGGGGTCGGCACGATCGTCGAGACGATCTTCGAAAACCGATTCATGCACATGCTCGAGATGCGGCGCATGGGGGCGGAGATCCGGCTCGAGGGCAACACGGCGATCATCCGCGGCGTGCCTCGGCTGACGGCTGCCCCGGTCATGGCGACCGACCTGCGCGCCTCGGCCAGCCTGGTGCTGGCCGGGCTCGTGGCCGAGGGCACGACCGACGTGGAGCGGATCTACCACATCGACCGCGGCTACGAGTGCATCGAGGAGAAGCTGCAGGGCCTCGGTGCGCAGATCCGCCGCCAGGGCCGGGTCCGCAAGCAGTAGCGGCCGGAGCCGGGCCGGGCGGCGCCCCCCCTGGGCCGGCCGTGGGCCCGCGCCCCGCCCGGCCGCAACCCGGCCACGCCGTTCGGCTATAATTCCTTGCTGCCCACGGCGGTCTTCCGCGGTCCGCCCCCGGCACGTACCCGAATCCGCCGAGGAGTTCGCTGGATGACCGAAGAAGTCGATACGGGCAGGCGTCATTTCCTGACCGTCGCTACCGTCGCGACCGGGGCCGTCGGCGCCGCATTCGCCGCCGTGCCGTTTCTCGCGTCCTGGAAGCCGAGCGCCCGCGCCAAGGCGATGGGCGCCCCGGTCGAGGTCGACCTGTCCAAGCTCGAGCCGGGCGCACTGCTCAAGGTCGAGTGGCGCGGCAAGGCCATCTACGTCGTGAACCGCACGCCGCAGATGCTCGAGCAGGTGAAGGGCCACGACGACCGGCTGCGCGACCCGCAGTCGAACGAGTCGGACCAGCCTTCCTACGCGAAGAACCCGGATCGCGCGCTGAAGCCCGAGTTCCTGGTGCTGGTCGGCGTGTGCACGCACCTCGGCTGCGCGCCGCTCGACAAGTTCACGCCCGGCGACGTGACCGTCGCGGCGGACTGGCCGGGCGGTTTCTTCTGCCCCTGCCACGGCTCCAAGTTCGACCTCTCCGGCCGCGTCTTCAAGGACGTGCCGGCGCCGACCAATCTGCCGGTGCCGCCGTATCGCTACGCGAGCGACACGCGCCTCGTCATCGGCGACGACGCGGGGAAAGCATGATGGCCAGCAGCAACCAGACCCCCGCCGCGGCGGGCAGCGGGCGCCTCGCGGCGCTGACCGCCTGGATCGACGCACGGTTCCCGATGACGAAGCTCTGGAAGGAGCAGGTGTCGGAGTACTACGCGCCGAAGAACATGAACTTCTGGTACTTCTTCGGCTCCCTCGCGATGCTGGTGCTCGTCATCCAGATCCTGACCGGGATCTTCCTGACGATGAACTACAAGCCCTCGTCCGCCGACGCGTTCGGCTCGGTCGAGTACATCATGCGCGACGTCGACTGGGGCTGGCTGATCCGGTACATGCACTCGACCGGCGCCTCCGCGTTCTTCATCGTCGTCTACCTGCACATGTTCCGCGGCCTGCTCTACGGGTCGTACCAGAAGCCGCGCGAACTGCTGTGGCTGTTCGGCATGGTGATCTACCTGGCGCTGATGGCCGAGGCGTTCTTCGGCTACCTGCTCCCGTGGGGCAACATGTCCTACTGGGGCGCGCAGGTGATCGTGTCGCTGTTCGGCGCGATCCCGTATGTCGGTGACTCGCTGACCGAGTGGATACGCGGCGACTTCTACATCTCGGACGTCACGCTGAACCGCTTCTTCGCGCTGCACGTCGTCGCGATCCCGCTGCTGCTCGTGTTCCTCGTGATCGCGCACCTGATCGCGCTGCACGAGGTGGGTTCGAACAACCCCGACGGCGTCGAGATCAAGAAGGTCAAGGGACCGGACGGCATCCCGCTCGACGGCATCGCGTTCCACCCGTACTACACGGTGAAGGACATGGTGGGCGTGGGCGTGTTCCTGATCCTGTTCTGCGGCGTGATCTTCTACGCGCCGACGATGGGCGGGTACTTCCTCGAGCACGCGAACTTCGAGCCCGCGAACGCGCTGCAGACGCCGCCGCACATCGCGCCGGTGTGGTACTTCACGCCTTTCTACGCGATCCTGCGCGCGGTCCCGAGCAAGCCGATGGGCGCGGCGCTGATGGGCCTCGCGGTGATGCTGTTCCTGTTCCTGCCCTGGCTCGACCGCGGCAAGGTGAAGTCGATCCGCTACCGCGGGCCGATCTTCAAGTTCTTCCTGTTCTCGTTCGCGATCAGCTTCCTCGCGCTCGGGTTCCTCGGGATGCAGCCGCCGACGCCCGCCTACACGATGGCCTCGCGCGTGTTCGGTGCGTTCTACTTCGCGTTCTTCCTGCTGATGCCGTGGTACACGGCCATCGACAAGACCAGGCCCGTGCCCTCGAGGGTGACCTACCATGCGCACTAAGCTCCTCGTCCTCCTGGCCGCGGTGGTGCCCGTCGCGGCGTTCGCCGCGGGCGGTGAGGCGCAGCTCGACCACGTCCGGATCGACGTCGGCAACAAGCCGGCGCTGCAGCGGGGCGCGCGGAACTTCGTGAACTACTGCCTTGGCTGCCACTCGGCGAAGTACGTGCGCTACAACCGCGTCGCCGCCGACATCGGCATCACCGAGCAGCAGGCGATCGACAACCTGATGTTCACCGGCGACAGCATCCAGGGCACGATGCGCATCGGCATCAACCCGGAGGACGCGAAGCGCTGGTTCGGCACCGTGCCGCCCGACCTGTCGCTGATCGCGCGCGCGCGCGGCAACGACTACCTCTACACGTTCCTGCGCTCGTTCTACGCGGACCCGGCGCGCCCGACCGGCGTGAACAACATCGTGCTGCCCGGTACCGCGATGCCGCACGTGCTCGCCGGCCTGCAGGGCGTGCAGGAGGCGGAGTGGGAAGGCCATCCGGACGCGGCCGGCAACGTGCAGAAGCACTTCAAGGGCTTCAAGCCGGGCACGCCCGGCAGCATGACGCCGGAGGAGTACGACGCGTTCGTGCGCGACACGGTGACGTTCCTCGCCTACATCGGCGAGCCGGCCCAGCTGCAGCGCACCGCGATCGGCTTCCCGGTCATAGCGTTCCTGGTCTTCTTCACGCTGCTCGCGTACGCGCTGAAGAAGGAATACTGGAAGGACGTCAAGTAGGCAGGTGTCCGTCCCCGCCGGCGAAAAGGGGGGCAGTCCCCTTTTCCGCGGCCGGGGACGGTGTCTTCCGTTGATCGTCGCGGCAGGAGATCTCGCGGCGTGATGACCCTCTACTCCCGCGCGGACGACCCGCGCAGCCACCGCGTCAGGATCGTCGCGGCGGCGAAGGGCCTCGAGCTGCGCATCGTCGACGTGGACCCGGCGCGCCCGCCGGAGGACCTGATCGACCTGAACCCGTACCAGACCGTGCCGACGCTGGTCGACCGCGACCTGGTCGCCTACGAGCCCGCGATCGTCTGCGAGTACCTCGACGAGCGATTCCCGGCACCGTCGCTGATGCCGGTCGACCCCGCCGCGCGGGCGCAGGTCCGCGTGGCGCTGCACCGGATCGAGCAGGACTGGTACTCGCTGCTGCCCGGCCTCGAGGCCGCGGACCGACGCGAACAGCAGCGCGCGAGGCGACTGATGCTCGAGAGCGTCGTCGCCGCGGAACCCGTGTTCCGCGCCAGGACCTGGTTCCTGTCCGAGCAGTTTTCGCAGCTCGACGCCGCGGCCGCGCCGATCCTGTGGCGGCTCCCGCGCTGGGGCGTCGAACTGCCGTCCACCGCGACCTCGGCCGAGCGCTACATGAAACGGGCGTTCGTGCACCCGGCGTTCCGGGCCTCGCTGAGCGCGGTCGAGCAGGGCATGCGCGCGTGAAGCCACGCCGGCCGTACCTGCTGCGGGCGATCCACGAGTGGATCTGCGAGAGCGACTGCACGCCGCACCTCGTCGTCGATGCGACGGCCGAGGGCGTCGACGTGCCGCGCGCCTACGTGAAAGACGGCAAGATCGTGCTGAACGTGAGCTGGACCGCGACCGCGCAGCTCGTCCTCGGGAACGAAGAGGTCACGTTCAGCGGGCGCTTCGGTGGCGCGAGCATGCAGGTTCGCGTCCCGGTCGGGGCGGTGCTCGCGATCTACGCGCGGGAGACCGGCCAGGGACTCGTGTTTTCCGACGAGGACGGCGCTCCGACACCGGACTCGCCCTCGCCGGCGCCGGGCGATGCGCCGAAACCCGCCGGACCGCCCCCCGCCGGCCGTGCGCGACTCAAGGTCGTGAAATAGGCGCGATCGCGCCGTTCAGCTGCGGAACGCGTCCCGGATCCACTCGACGACCGGCGCGTCGTCGGGCCCGTCGATCGCAACCACGTCGAAGCGGGCCGGCATCGCGCGCAGCGCGGGCCGCGCCTGCAGCAGGTGGCGCGCCGCGACCACGAGCCGGCGCTGCTTGCGCGCACCGACGCTCGCGGCGGCTCCGCCCCACGCGCCGTCGGCCCGGCGCCGCACCTCGACGAGCACCAGCGTCGCACCCTCGCGCATCACGAGATCGATCTCGCCGGCCCGGCAGCGGTAGTTGCGCGCGAGGAGTTCAAGTCCCGCGGATTCGAGGTGACGCAGCGCGGTGTCCTCGCCGCGCCGCCCGACGACGGTCGTGGTCTCAGCGCCCACCGTCGGCCGGGGGCACCGGGGCCCCGACCCGCTGTGGCCGGCCGTCGACGATCCGCGCCCAGACGAGGCTGCGCGTCACGTGTCCCTCGGCGCCGATCTCGAGGCGCCCGGTCAGGCCGTCGACGGCCCAGCCGGGGCGGCCGCCCGAGATCGCGGAGGCCAGGGCCGCCGCATCGTGGCCGAACGCGAAGAGCCGCAGCCTGCCGCGCGCCCGCGCGGCCCAGTCGTGCGCCAGGACGTCCCACAGCTCCGGTGCGCCCTTGCCGCCCTCGAGCACCCACGGGAACTCGGGATACACGAGCCCGTCGAGGTCCGGCACCGAGCGGACGGCCGGGTCCCACGCGTCCGAGGTCGCGTACACCGGCATCGAGTACGTCATCTGGAACCGGAGTTGCGGGACCAGCGCCCGCGCCGTCGGCGCCGTCGCGGCCAGGAAGGCAAACTGCGGGCCATTCGCGGCCTCGGCCACGGCGTCGCGCCGCGACGTGCCGCGGTCGCCTGCGCCGCCGTAACGGCCGAGCGCGGCGCGCAGCGGGCCGGAGTAGTCGCGCGAGCCGGGCTCGTAACGTGCGGTCGCGAGCAGCGCCACGCCGGTCGAGGCGAGCTCGGCCGTGAATGCGCCCTCGAGCCGATCGCCCCAGGCGCCGTATGGGAACAGCGCGACGCCGCGCGTCAGGCCATCCGCGGCGATCCGCCGCGCCGCGGCCCGCGCCTCCTGCTCCGGGTCGAGCGCGTACTGGAACAGGAACGCCGGCGGTGCGCCGGGGCCCGACCACGCATTCAGCGCGAGCGTCGGCACGGGCAGCGTCTGGCCGGCGACGAGTGCCGCGACGTCCTCGCGGGTGAGCGGCCCGACGACGAAGCCGGCGCCGTCGGCGATCGCCTGCTGGTACGCCGCGACGGGTCCGGCCGCGGCGGTGTCGTACATCCGTACGCCCGCTGCGCCGCGGCCTTCGGCAAGCAGCGCGGCGACGTAGCCGTCGCGCACGGCGGCCCCGGCCGGCAGTTGTCGGCCACTCAGCGGCAGCAGCAGCGCGACGAGTCGCGGCGGCCCGGCGGTCGCGGACACGGGGATCGCGGCCCCTGCACCGGCCGGGATCAACGCGATGCCCGGGTGACCCGGGTGGCGGGCGCGCCAGTCGGCGATCCGGCGCGCCGCCGCGGGGTCGCCGGCGCGGAGGTCGAACGTCGCGAGTTCGATCCAGCCGCGCTCGTCGTCCGACGCGCCCGCAGGCACGCCGCCCTGTATGGGCATCGACCGCAGCAGTTCGAGCAGCAACCGGTCGTTCGCGGCCCGCGCGTCGGCCGCACCGAGCAGCAGGCCGCGTTCCTCCATCGCGCGGATGCCATCGAGCGGCCGGCCCGCAAGGAAGTCGGCCCGTGCCTCGAGCAGCAGCAGTTCGTCCGCGAGCGGCGCGGGCCAGGGCCGCGGCACCGTCGCAAGCGCGGCGAGCGCCGCCTCGCCGTCGCCGCGGGCGAGTGCGATTGCCGCACGCACGCGTGCTTCGAGCACGAGGTCGTCGCCGCGCGCGCCGTTCACGTGGTTGAGCACGCGTTCGGCATCCGCGGGCTGGCCGGCCTCGAGGTACTCCCGGGCCGCGAGCAGCGCGGTGCGTGTCTCCCAGTCGCGCAGCAGCCGACGCGCCTGCCGCTCGTAAACGGCAGCCGCGGCCGCGTGCTGGCCCTCGCGCGAGAGCTGCTCGGCGCGCGCGAGTTCGGCACCCGAGTCCGCGTCCGCGACCCGTGCACAGCCGAGCGCGAGCCCGATCGTGGCCGTCGCGACGATGACGAGGCCCCGAACTTGCCGGCCGCGGAGCGTTGCGTGCAGCATGGAGTCCCGGAATGTGCGGGTGGCGACGGAAGTGACGGATTCTATAGCGGCCGCGCGGCCCGGCGTACTGTTCCTCGTCGCCACGCCGATCGGCAACCTCGGCGACCTCGGCGAGCGGGCCCGCGGCCTGCTCCGGGATGCGGACCTGCTGCTCGCCGAGGACACCCGGCACACGCAGCAGCTGCTCAACGCCGTGGGCGTCGCCCGCGCGCCGTCGACGGTCGAGTCGCTGCACGAACACAACGAGCGTGGACGGGCGGCGAGCATCGTCGGACGCCTGCTCGCCGGCGCGTCGGTCGCACTCGTGAGCGATGCCGGCACGCCGCTCGTGAGCGACCCGGGTGCGCCGCTCGTGGCCGCGGCCATCGCCGCGGGCATCGAGGTGGTCGCCGTGCCCGGCCCGTGCGCTGCGATCGCGGCGCTCACGGTCGCCGGGCTGCCGTCGGACCGCTTCGCATTCGAGGGTTTCCTGCCCGCGAAGCCGGGCGCGCGACGCAAGGCGCTCGAAGCGCTCGCAGCCGGCACGCGCTCGCTCGTGTTCTACGAGGCACCGCACCGGCTGAAGGAAACGCTCGACGACCTGGTCGCGGTGTTCGGCGCCGCAAGGCCGGCCGCGGTCGTGCGCGAGATCACGAAACGCCATGAATGCGCCTACCGCGACACGCTCGGCGCGCTCGCCGCGCGTGCCGCCGGTGATGCCGACATGTGTCGGGGCGAGATCGTCATCGTCGTGCAGGGCGCCGAGGCGGCGGTGTCGGCCGCGGCCGAGGACGCGGACCGGCTCCTGCGCGCATTGATCGCCGAATTGCCGGTGTCGCAGGCGGCACGCATCGCCGCGAAGGTCACGGGCCTGCCGCGCAAGGACCTCTACGACCGGGCGCTCGAACTCGGCGGTGCGCGCGCTGCGCACGAGTGACGCGCTGCCGGTCGGTTGCCCGCGAGTGCCCGAATGTGCCGGGGCCCGGCCGGCGCGGCGCTATACTGCGCGCGGGAGTCGGCCAGGCAATCGCTGCGCGCAAGCGTGGAGGAAAGTCCGGGCTCCACAGAGCAAGGTGCCAGGTAACGCCTGGGGGGCGCGAGCCCACGGAAAGTGCAACAGAGAGCAAACCGCCCAAGCGCCGCAGCAATGCGGCGACGGCAAGGGTGAAACGGTGCGGTAAGAGCGCACCGCGCCGGTGGCAACACGCGGCGGCACGGCAAACCCCACCTGGAGCAAGGCCAAATAGGGAAGCGCGCGGACCGAAAGGCCCGCACCCGCGGCTCGCGGAGGCTTCCGGGTAGGTCGCTCGAGGCGCGCGGCGACGTGCGTCCCAGATGGATGATTGCCCTCGACAGAACCCGGCTTATCGGCCGACTCCCGCTTCTTCATCCATAGTTATGTCAATTTGTCAATAACCGGGCCGCCAGGCGAGCCCGCGGCCGGGTGCGGGATCCGCGCCCTCCCACATCCTCCCACCGCACGGCCCGCGGCGTACCCCGGCGCCCACCCGGGTTTTGTCCCACCGGGATATCTCCTGAATCCGGGGGCTGGTTGCGATCCGCCACCCGCGGTCGCGACTGGCCAGATCGTGGGCGTCGCGGCCCCACCAACCCGTTATTCTACGTTCGATCTAAAGAAGTAACGGTAACTTCATGATTAACAAACCAATACTGTCGTTTTTTCGCGACCAGACCCCCGGTCTTCGCCGCTAAGTCGCTGTGCCCCATGGAAAAATCTTCGCCGCGCCCGTTGACTCCCCTCGCGCGTGCGACCTATAGTCCGCCGCGGTGGGACAAAGTGGGATGAAATGGGCCGAAGGCCCATCAGCGAGCCGAAAATGTTTCGCGGCGCCAACAAAGTGACGCTCGACGCCAAGGGGCGGATGGCCATGCCTGCGCGATACCGGGACACCCTGGTGGAGCGCTGCGAGGGCCGTCTGGTCGCGACCGTCGATCGCGCGGACCGGTGCCTGCTGATCTACCCGCTCCCGGACTGGGAGGAGATCGAGCGCAAGCTCATGCGGCTGCCGACCCTGAATCCTCAGGCGCGCCGGCTGCAGCGGCTGATGGTCGGTCACGCGACCGACCTCGAGCTCGATTCCCACGGCCGGGTGCTGGTGCCGCCGAAGCTCCGCGAATACGCGGGCCTCACGCGGCAGGCGATGCTGATCGGGCAGGGCAGCCGTTTCGAACTCTGGGACGAGCAGCACTGGAACTCGCGCCGCGACGCGTGGCTGCAGGCGGGCGAGGAGGCGGGCGACCTGCCTCCGGAGCTCGAGCAGCTGTCGCTCTAGGCGCGGCCGTGACGGAGCACACGCCGGTACTTCTCGACGAGGTGCTGGCCGGACTCGCCGTGCGGGCGGACGGTCGGTACTGCGACGCGACGTTCGGGCGCGGCGGGCACACGGCAGCGATCCTCGGCGCGCTCGGGCCTGCGGGACGCATCGTCGCGGTCGATCGCGACCCGGACGCGATCCGCGCCGGTGCGGCGGCGTTCGCGGGGGAGCCACGTCTCACGCTGGTGAAGGGGTCGTTCGGCCGGCTCGAGGAGCGGGTCCGGGCGGCGGGTGTGGAAGGACAGCTGGACGGCGTGCTGATGGACCTCGGTGTCTCCTCGCCGCAGCTCGATACAGCGGGGCGCGGCTTCAGCTTCATGCAGGACGGGCCGCTCGACATGCGCATGGACTACGAGTCGGGACAGAGCGCGTCGCACTGGCTCGCCACGGCGGCCGAACGGGAGATCGCGTCCGTCCTGCGCACGCTCGGCGAGGAGCGCTGGTCGAACCGTATCGCGCGCGCGATCGTCGCGGCGCGCGCGGAACGGCCCATCACGACGACCGCGCAGCTCGCCTCGATCGTCTCCTCGGCGGTGCCGACGCGCGAGCCGGGCAAGCACCCGGCGACCCGCACGTTCCAGGCGATCCGGATCCACGTGAACGGCGAACTCGAGGCGCTCGAGGCCGCGCTGCCGCAGGCCGTGCGGCTGCTCGCGCCTGGCGGCCGGCTGTGCGTGATCAGCTTCCACTCGCTCGAGGACCGGATCGCGAAGCGCTTCATCCAGCGCGAGGCCGCGGGTGACCCGGTCTACGCCGGGCTCCCGGACATTCCGCCGCACGCGCGCCCGCGTCTGCGCCGCGTCGGCGCCGCGTTGCACCCTGGCGAGCCGGAGATCGCACGCAATCCGCGCTCCCGCAGCGCCGTGCTCAGGATCGCCGAGAGGCTCGCCGCATGAGTACGGCCGCGTGGCGCCTGGCGGTGGTGTTGCTCGGGTTCGCGCTGCTCGCCTCGGCGCTCGGCGTCGTCTACGGCAAGCACGAGGCCCGCAGTCGCTTCAGTGAACTGCAGCGGCTCACGAAGGAGCGCGACGACCTCGACATCGAGTGGGGCCAGCTGCAGCTCGAGGAGAGCACCTGGGCGACGAACGGCCGCGTCGAAGCGGCCGCGCGCGGCGACATGCACATGACCATCCCGCAGGCGACCGACCTGCGCATCGTGAAGCCATGATCCGCGAGACGAGGCGCGAGCGTCGCGAGGGTGCGCAGGGCTGGCGGTACTGGCTGGTGGCCGGTGCGCTCGCGGTCGGCGGCGTCACGCTGCTCGCGCGGGCGCTGTACCTGCAGGTGATCGACCAGGACTTCCTCGAGAAGCAGGGCGACGCCCGCAGCCTGCGGGTCGTCAAGCTCTCGGCCAGCCGCGGGATGATCCTCGACCGCAACGGCAAGCCGCTCGCCGCCAGCACGCCGGTCGACACCGTCTGGGCGGACCCGCGCAAGCTGGCCGAGGTGCCGCAGGAGTTTCCGCGCCTCGCGAAGGCGCTCGACCGCGACCCGCAGTGGCTCGCGCGCCGGGTCACCTCGAGCCTCGACCGTGAATTCGTCTACCTGGTGCGCCACATGCGGCCGCAGGACGCGGCGCGCGTGAAGGCGCTCGGCATCCCGGGCGTCGACACGCTGCGCGAGTACCGCCGCTACTACCCGTCCGGCGAGGTGACCGGTCACCTGCTCGGCTTCACGAACGTCGACGACGTCGGGCAGGAAGGCCTCGAGCTCGCCTACGACCAGTGGCTCGGCGGCGAGCCCGGTGCAAAGCGCGTGCTGCGCGACAGCCTCGGACACACGATCGAGGACATCGAGCAGATCAGGGCGCCGCGTCCCGGCCAGGACCTGCGAACGAGCATCGACCTGCGGGTGCAGTACCTCGCGTACCGCGAACTCAAGGCCGCGGTGCAGGCGAACCGGGCGCGCGCAGGCTCGATCGTGATCATCGACGTGGAGACCGGCGAGGTCCTCGCGATGGTGAACCAGCCGGCGTTCAACCCGAACGACCGCGAGCAGTACGAGCCGTCGCGTTACCGGAATCGCGCCACGAACGACTTCCTCGAGCCGGGCTCGAGCATCAAGCCGTTCGTCGTCGCCGCCGGCATGGAGACCGGCCGCTACCACGGCGACACGCTGATCGACACCTCGCCGGGGATGATGAAGGTCGGCATCAAGACGGTGCGCGACCACAACAACCTCGGCACGATCGACGTGACCACGGTGCTCGCGAAGTCGAGCAACGTCGGCACCGCGAAGATCGCGCTGTCGCTCAGGCCCCAGGAGATGTGGTCCTCGCTCGACGCGCTCGGGTTCGGCCGCGTGACCGGGTCCGGGTTCCCCGGCGAGTCGGCCGGCATCCTGACCGGCTACGAGCACTGGCGCGCCATCTCTCAGGCGACCATGGCCTACGGCTACGGCCTGTCTGTCACGCCGCTGCAGCTCGCGCAGGCCTATGCGGTGCTCGGCGCCGGCGGCATCAAGCGGCCGGTCAGCCTGCGCAAGGTGGACGTGCCGCCGGCCGGCGAGCGCGTGATGCCGGAGGGCGTCGCGCACGAGCTCGTCGGGATGCTCGAGAGCGTCGTGAGCGACGCGGGTACGGCGCGCCGCGCCGCGATCATGGGCTACCGCGTGTCGGGCAAGACCGGCACGGCCTGGAAGGCCTCGGAGACCGGCGGGTACTCGACGAACAAGTACATGGCGATCTTCGGCGGCGTCGTGCCGGCCTCGAATCCGCGCCTCGCCGCCGTCGTGATCATCGACGAGCCGAGTGCCGGCGAGTACTACGGCGGCGACGTCGCGGCGCCCGTGTTCGCATCGGTGATGTCGGGCGCGCTGCGCCTGCTCGCGATCCCGCCGGACGACCTGCAGCGGGTCCCGCCGACCTCACTCGTGCAGGCCACCGACCCATGGTGACGAGCGATGGACAGGGGGGGATGAAGCGGGTGGCCGACGACCGCAACGCGGGATACCGGACGACGCTGGCCGCGCTGCTCGAAGGCATCGCGGTGCCGATGCGCGACGTCGCCGTCGCGGGGCTCGCGATGGACAGTCGCGACGCAGGCCCCGACGGCGTGTTCCTCGCCTGCGCGGGCCGGACGAGCCACGGCATCGCCCACGCAGCCGACGCGATTGCCCGCGGCGCGACCGTCGTGCTGCACGAGCCGGCGGACGGGGTCGCGGTGCCCGCGCTGCCGCCCCAGGTGATCGTCCACGCGATCCCGGGCCTGCGCTCGCGGGTCGGCGAGATCGCGGACCGCTATTTCCGCTCGCCGTCCGCGGCACTCGAGGTCGCGGCCTGCACCGGCACGAACGGCAAGACGACCGTCACCTGGCTGCTCGCGCAGGCCGCGGACCTGCTCGGGCGCCGCGGCGCCTACCTCGGCACGCTCGGCTACGGGCGGCTCGGCTCGGTGTCGGGCGCGGGGCTCACGACCCCCGACTGCGTGAGTGTGCACCGGCGGCTCGCCGAGGCCCGCGACGCCGGTGCGCGCACCGTCGCGATGGAGGTCTCCTCGCACGCGCTCGACCAGGGCCGCATCGACGCCGTCAGGGTGGACACGGCGGTGTTCACGAACCTGACGCGCGACCACCTCGACTACCACGGCACGCTCGAGGCCTATGCCGAGGCCAAGGCGCGGCTGTTCCGGGTGCCCGGGCTCGTGCGCGCCGTCGTCAACGTCCGCGACCCGTACGGCCGCCGGCTCGCCGAGTCGCTCGACCCGTCGATCGAGCACGTCTACTACTCGACCTCGAACGATGTTTGGGCCCCGCAGGGATCGGGCTGGCTGCGCGTGCCGCAACTGCGCGCGACCAGCGCCGGGCTCACGCTCGCGATCGAGTCGAGCTGGGGCGCCGGCACGCTGCGCTCGAGGCTGGTCGGCGAGTTCAACGCCGAGAACCTGCTCGCGGTGCTCGCGGTGCTGCTCGGCTGGCGGGTGCCGCTGCAGCGCGCGCTCGCCGCACTCGAGCCCTGCGTCGCGCCGCCGGGCCGGATGGAGGCATTCGGGGGCGGTGCCCAGCCGCTCGTGCTGGTGGACTACGCCCACACCCCGGACGCGCTCGCAAAGGTGCTGCTCGCCGCCCGCGCGCACGCGCGCGGGCGCGTGCACTGCGTCTTCGGCTGTGGCGGCGACCGCGACCCGGGCAAGCGCCCGCTGATGGGTGCGATCGCGGAGGACCACGCCGACGTCGTCGTCGTGACGGACGACAATCCGCGCACCGAGGATTCCCGGGTGATCATCGAGCAGGTGCTCGCGGGCATGCGCGAGCCGTCGGCCGCGCACGTGATCGCCGACCGGACCGAGGCGATCCAACACGCGATCGCCGAAGCCGACGCGGGCGACGTCATCGTGGTGGCCGGCAAGGGTCACGAGGACTACCAGGTGGTCGGCCGCGAGGTCCGCCCCTACAGCGACCGGACCGTCGTCCGGGACTCGCTCGGGAGGGAGGGATGATCCGCGACCTCGCCACGCTCGCGCGCGAGGCAGGCGGGCGCCTCGAGGGCGCCAATGCCGCGTTCGAGTCGGCGTCGATCGACAGCCGCACGATCGGCCCCGGCGCGCTGTTCGTCGCGCTCCCGGGCGAGCGGCACGACGCGCATGAATTCGTCGGCGCTGCCGCGGCGGCCGGCGCAGCCGGCGCGCTCGTGACCCGCCAGGTCGCCGTCGCACTGCCGCAGGTCGTCGTGCCGGATGCGCTCGCGGCGCTCACCGCCTGGGCGCGGGCCTGCCGCCGCGAGTACCGCGGCACCGTGGTCGGCATCACGGGCAGCAACGGCAAGACCACGGTGAAGGAGATGACGGGCGCCATCCTCGCCCAGTGCGGGGAATGCCTCGTCACGCAGGGCAACCTGAACAACCACATCGGCGTGCCGCTGATGCTGACGCGCCTGCGCGCGTCCCAGCGCTGCGCCGTGATCGAGATGGGCGCCAACCACCAGGGCGAGATCGCCCACCTCGCGTCGATCGCCCGTCCGCGGGTCGGCCTGGTCATCAACGCGGGCCCGGCGCACCTCGAGGGCTTCGGCGGTCTCGAGGGCGTCGCGCGCGGCAAGGGCGAGATGTTCCAGGCGCTCGGCGCGGACGACACGGCCGTCGTCAACGCGGACGACCGCTATGCCGCCTACTGGCACGGCCTCGCGCGTGCCGCCGGCCGGGTACTCACGTTCGGGATGCGCGAGGCGGCGGATTTCTCGGCGTCTGGCCTCGACTCGCACACCGTCGACGACGGCTTCCGCACCGGCTTCGACCTCGCGAGCCCGCTCGGGAACCGCCGCGTCTCGATCTCGCTCGCGGGCGAGCACAACGTGATGAACGCGCTGGCGGCGGCGGCCGCCGCCGCCGCGGCTGGCGCCGGGCTCGACGAGATCGAGGCCGGACTCGCGGCGATGCGGCCGGTCTCCGGCCGCCTCGCGATGCGAGCCGCGGCCGGCGGCGCGCGGTTGATCGACGATTCCTACAACGCGAACCCGGGCTCGGTGCGCGCGGGGCTGCGATCGCTCGCCGCACTGCCGGGCGAGCACTGGCTCGTGCTCGGCGAGATGCGCGAGCTCGGCCCCGACTCGGCGCGCCTGCACGCCGAGATCGGCGCCTATGCGCGCGAGACCGGCGTCGCGCGCCTCTGGGCGGTCGGCGACGACGCCCGCCACGCGGTCGAGGCGTACGGCGTGGGCGGCGAGTGGTACGCGCACGTCGAGGACCTCGTCGCCGCGGCGCGCCCGGGCCTGAGGCCGGGCGTCACGGTGCTCGTTAAGGGATCGCGTTCGAACCGCCTCGAGCGCGTCGCCGACGCGTTCGCCGCGGGCGGTGCGACGGCGGGCGGGGGAGGCCACTGAGATGCTGCGACACGTCGCCGAATGGCTGACCCAGTACTACTCGGGCTTCCGGGTCTTCAACTACCTGACGTTCCGCGCGATCCTCGCGGCGCTCACCGCACTCACGATCTCGTTCGTCGTCGGCCCCGGGATGATCCGGCGGCTGGCCGAGCACCAGGTCGGCCAGCGGGTGCGCTCGGACGGACCGCAGAGCCATCTATCGAAGGCGGGGACGCCGACGATGGGCGGTGCGCTGATCCTCGTGGCGATCGTCGCGGGCACGCTGTTCTGGGCCGATCTCGCCAACCGGTTCGTGTGGATCGTGCTCGGCGTGACGGTCGCGTTCGGCCTGATCGGCTTCTGGGACGACTACCTGAAGCTCGTGGTCGGCAACTCGCGCGGCCTGATCGCCCGCTACAAGTACTTCTGGCAGTCGGTCGCGGGCCTCGGGGCCGCGATCGCCATCTACCTGACGGCACGGTCGCCGGCCGAGACCACGCTGATCGTGCCGTTCGTCAAGCACTTCGTGCTGCCGCTCGGCCCGATGTTCGTCGTGCTCGCGTACTTCGTGATCGTGGGTTCGTCGAACGCGGTCAACCTCACGGACGGCCTCGACGGGCTCGCGATCATGCCGGCCGTGCTCGTCGCCGGCGCGCTCGGCGTGTTCGCCTACGCGTCGGGCAACGTCGTGTTCGCGAACTACCTCGGGATCCCGTACATCGCGGGCTCCGGCGAGGTGCTGGTGATCTGCGCGGCGATCTTCGGTGCAGGCCTCGGGTTCCTGTGGTTCAACACCTACCCGGCGCAGGTCTTCATGGGCGACATCGGCGCGCTCGCGCTCGGCGCGGCACTCGGCGTCATCGCGGTCATCGTCCGACAGGAGATCGTTCTGTTCATCATGGGCGGTGTGTTCGTGATGGAGACGGTGTCCGTCATCCTGCAGGTGGGCTCGTTCAAGCTGCGCGGCAAGCGCATCTTCCGGATGGCCCCGATCCACCACCACTACGAGCTGAAGGGCTGGGCGGAACCGAAGGTGATCGTCCGCTTCTGGATCATCACGGTGATCCTGGTGCTCGTCGGACTCGCGACGCTGAAGCTGCGGTGAGTACCGGGACGCCCAACCTCGCGCCGCTCGAGCCGGGCTCCCGGGCCCTGGTGCTCGGCCTCGGCCGCACCGGCGTGTCCACGGCGCGCTACCTGCAGCGCCGCGGGCTCGGCGTGCGCGTCGCCGACACGCGCGCCGAGCCGCCGGGCGCCGGCGCGCTGTGCGAGCAGGTGCCCGCCGCCGAACTGCACACGGGTCCATTCGTGCCGTCGCTGCTCGACGGCGTCGCCCAGGTCGTCGTCTCGCCGGGCCTGTCGCTGCGCGAGCCGGTCGTCGCCGAGGCGGTCGCGCGCGGGCTGCCGGTCGTCGGCGACGTCGAGCTCTTCGCCCGCGAGGCGCCGGCGCCGGTCGCCGCGATCACCGGCACGAATGGCAAGAGCACCGTGACGACGCTGCTCGCCGCACTCGCGTCGGCCGCCGGCATGCCCGCGGTCGCCGGCGGCAACCTCGGCGAGCCCGCGCTCGACCTGCTCGCGCGGCCGGTACCGGCGCTCTACGTGCTCGAGCTCTCGAGCTTCCAGCTCGAGACGACCTGGTCCCTCGAGACGGCAACCGCGACGGTGCTGAACGTCAGCCCGGACCACATGGACCGCTACGACTCGCTCGACGACTACGCGGCCGCGAAGGCCCGGATCTTCGAGCGCTGCGCAGTGGCCGTCGTGAATGCAGACGACCCGCGCGTCCGCGCGATGACGCGCGCCGGCCAGTCCGTCATCACGTTCGGACTCGAGTCGCCCGGCGCGGACTACCGCGTGCGCAGCGGCGACGAACCGCTGCTCGAGTGCCGCGGCGAGCCGTTGCTGCCCGTCGCGGCGCTGCGCATCCAGGGGCTGCACAACGCCGCGAATGCGCTCGCCGCGCTCGCGATGTGCGAGGCCCTCGGCCTGCCGCGTGCGCCGGCGCTCGAGGCGCTGCAGTCGTTCGGCGGGCTCCCGCACCGCTCGCAGTGGGTGGGCGAGCGCGACGGGGTGCGATACGTGAACGACTCGAAGGGCACGAACGTCGGCGCGACCGTGGCCGCGGTCGCCGGCACGGCGGGCCCGGTCGTGCTGATCGCCGGCGGCGACGGCAAGGGACAGGACTTCGGCGAGCTCGCCGTGGCCTTCCGCGGCCGCGTGCGCCACGCGGTGCTGATCGGCCGGGACGGACCGCGGCTCGCAGCCGCGCTCGCCGGCACCTGCACGACCGAGGCCGCGGCCGACATGCGCGCCGCCGTCCGTGCGGCGAGCGCCGCGGCGCTCCCGGGCGACACGGTGCTGCTGTCGCCGGCCTGCGCCAGCCTCGACATGTACCGCGATTACGCCCAGCGCGGCGACGAGTTCGTCGCCGCCGTCAGGAGCCTCGACGCATGACCGCCGCCGCGATCTCGTACGCCCGCTCGACCGGCCAGCCGCGCCGCTACGCCTTCGACGGCTGGGTGATCGGCACCGTCGCGGCGCTGCTGCTGGTCGGGCTGATCATGGTCGCGTCCGCGTCGATCGGCGTGTCCGACCATGAGTCCGGCAACCCGTTCACCTACTTCGAGCGGCAGCTGATGTTCGTGCTGCTCGGCCTGGTCGCGGCGGCCGTCGCGATGCTCGTGCCGACCGACGTCTGGGAGCGGCACTCGATCGTGCTGCTCGTCATCGCGTTCGTGCTCCTGCTGCTCGTGCTCGTGCCGGGGATCGGCCACGTCGTGAACGGCAGCCGGCGCTGGATCCGTTTCGGCTTCATGAATTTCCAGGTGTCGGAGATCGCGCGCGTGATGCTGCTCACGTACGTCGCGAGCTATGCGGTGCGCCGTTCCGACGAACTCTGCGGGAGCTTCAAGGGCTTCCTGAAGCCGGTCGGGGTGCTCGCGGCGGCCGCGGTGCTGCTGCTGGCCGAGCCGGATTTCGGCGCGACGACCGTGCTGATGTCCACCGGGCTCGCGGTGCTGTTCCTCGCCGGCGTGCGCATCCACCACCTGCTCGTGCCGGCCGTGGCCGGCGTGGCCGGCATGGCGGTGCTCGCCGTCACGTCGCCGTACCGGCTCCGCCGGCTGACCGGATTCCTGAACCCCTGGAGCGACCCGTTCGACAGCGGCTTCCAGCTCGTGCAGTCGCTGATCGCGATCGGGCGGGGCGAGTGGGCCGGGGTCGGCCTCGGCGCGAGCGTGCAGAAGCTCTTCTACCTCCCCGAGGCGCACACGGACTTCGTGTTTGCGGTGCTGGCCGAGGAATTCGGCTTCGTCGGCGTCGTCGTGGTCGTCGGGCTCTTCACGCTGCTCGTCGCGCGCGCACTCGTGATCGCGCGCCGTGCCGCCGAGGCGGGGCTGCCATTCCAGTCCTACCTCGCGGCCTCGATCGGCATCTGGCTCGGCCTGCAGGCCTTCGTGAACGTCGGCGTCAACATGGGCATGCTGCCGACCAAGGGGCTCACGCTGCCGCTGCTCTCCTATGGCGGCAGCAGCATGCTGGTCACGCTCGGCGTGATGGGACTGCTGCTGCGCATCCACCACGAGACCGCGCAGGCCGGCCGGCCCGCCGCGACCCGGGAGGCGCGCCGCCCATGACGCGCCCGGTCGCAATGATCATGGCGGGCGGCACCGGCGGCCACGTGTTCCCGGCGCTCGCCACCGCGCGCGTACTCGAGCGCCGCGGCTACAGCATCGTGTGGCTCGGGACGCGCCGCGGCATCGAGGCGCGCCTCGTGCCGGCGGCCGGCATCCCGGTCGAGTGGCTGAGCGTGAGCGGCCTGCGCGGCAAGGGCCTCGCGACGCTGGCCGCCGCGCCGTTCCGGCTCGCGACCGCGCTCGTCCAGGCGCTCCGGGCCGTGAGGCGCCACCGCCCGCGCGTCGTGCTCGGGGCCGGCGGATTCGTCTCGGGGCCGGGCGGCGTCGCCGCATGGCTGACCCGCACGCCGCTCGTCGTGCACGAGCAGAACGCCGTCGCCGGACTCACGAACCGCCTGCTCGCGCGGCTCGCAACGCGGGTGCTCGAGGGCTTCTCGGGAAGTTTCGGTGCCGCGGTGCGTGCAGAGCGCGTGGGCAACCCGGTCCGGCGCGAGATCGCCGACGTCGCGCCGCCCGAACGCCGCTACCCGGGCCGCGAGGGGCCGGTCCGGCTGCTCGTGTTCGGGGGCAGCCAGGGCGCCGCGCGCCTCAATACCGTCGTGCCGGCCGCGCTCGCCGAGCTGCCCGAGTGGCTGCGACCCGAGGTGTTGCACCAGACCGGCGCGCGGGGCGTCGAGGAAACCGCGAATGCCTACCGCTCGCGCGGCATCGTCGCAGACGTGCGCGCGTTCATCGACGACATGGCCGGCGCCTACGGCTGGGCGGACCTCGCGGTGTGCCGCTCGGGCGCGCTCACGGTGTCGGAGCTCTGCGCGGCCGGCGTGCCGGCCGTGCTGGTGCCGTTCCCGGCCGCGGTCGACGACCACCAGACCCGCAACGCGCAGTACGCCGTGCGCGCGGGTGCCGCACTCGTGATGGCGGAGTCCGCGCTCACGCCCATCACGCTCGCGGCCCGCCTGCGCGAGTTGCTCGAATCCGGCCGGCCGCGGCTCGAGTCGATGGCCCGCGCCGCCCGCGGGATCGCGATCACGGACGCGGACGAGCGGCTCGCCGACGCCTGCGTCGCCGCTGCCGGAGGTGTGCGATGAGGGACCGGATGCGCCGTATCCACCGGATCCACTTCGTCGGCATCGGCGGGAGCGGCATGAGCGGCATCGCCGAGGTGCTCGTCAACCTCGGCTACTCCGTGCAGGGCTCGGACCTGAAGGCCGGCGACGCGACGCGTCGCCTCGAGGCGCTCGGCGCGCGAGTGATGATCGGCCACCGGGCCGCCAACGTCGAAGGCGTCGACGTCGTCGTCGTGTCGAGCGCGATCGACGCGTCGAACCCCGAGGTCGCGCAGGCACTCTCGATGCGCGTGCCGGTCGTGAAGCGCGCCGAGATGCTCGGTGAGCTGATGCGCTTCCGCTACTCGATCGCCGTGGCCGGCACGCACGGCAAGACCACGACCACGAGCCTGGTCGCGAGCGTGCTTGCCGAGGGCGGCGAGGACCCCACGTTCGTGATCGGCGGGCGCCTGAAGAGCGCCGCGGCGAATGCCCGTCTCGGCGCGGGGCGTTACCTGGTTGCCGAAGCGGACGAGAGCGATGCCTCGTTCCTGCACCTGCAGCCGATGATCGCGATCGTCACGAACGTGGATGCGGACCACCTGGGCACGCACGGCGGCGACTTCGCCAAGCTCAAGGAGAGCTTCGTCGAGTTCCTGCACAACCTGCCGTTCTACGGGCTCGCGATCGTCTGCGCCGACGACGCGGAGGCCGCGGGCCTGATCCCGCGCATCGCGCGACCGTACCTGACCTACGGCTTCGGCGACGCGGCCGACGTCCGGGCGGTCGACGTCGAGCGCCGGGCCGGCCAGTCCGTGTTCCGGGTGCTGCGCCCGGGCCGCGCGCCGCTGCCCGTCACGCTCAACCTGCCCGGCCGCCACAACGTGCTCAACTCGCTCGCGGCGATCGCCGTCGCGACCGAGCTCGACGTGGACGACGGCGCCATCCAGCGTGCGCTGGCCGGGTTCCAGGGCATCGACCGACGGCTGCAGTCGCTCGGCGACGTGGCGATCCCCGCCGGGCGTGTCACGATCGTGGACGACTACGGCCACCACCCGACCGAGGTCGCGGCGACCGTCGAGGCGACGCGCCAGGGCTGGCCCGACCGTCGGGTCGTGCTGGTGTTCCAGCCGCACCGCTACACGCGCACGCGCGACCTGCTCGACGAGTTCGCGCGCGTGCTGTCCGACGCCGACGCGCTCGTCGTCGCCGAGGTCTACCCGGCCGGCGAGACCCCGATCGCCGGTGCGGACGGCAAGGCCCTGTGCCGGGCAATCCGATCGCGCGGCCGGGTCGAGCCCGTGCTGCTCAGGTCGCTCGACGAGCTGCCGCAGGCGCTCGCCGGCCTGCTGCGCGACGGCGACGTCGTGCTGACGATGGGTGCCGGCAGCATCGGCGCGGCGGCGCACGAGCTGCCGGGCACGCTGGCGGCCGCGGCCGCCGGGGAGGGCGCGTGACGCTCCCGGCGCCGAGGATCACGGACCCGCGCGAGTTCGGCCGCGTGGCCGTGCTGATGGGCGGCACGTCCTCGGAGCGCGAGGTCTCGCTCGACTCGGGCCGCAACGTGCTCGAGGCGCTGCAGCGCCGCGGCGTGGACGCGTTCGCCGTCGACGGCATCCCGGCGCTGGTCGGCGTGCTCGCCGCCCGGGTCGGACCGCGTTGCGACCGCGTCTTCAACATCCTGCACGGCCACCACGGTGGCGGCGAGGACGGGGTGCTGCAGGGCCTGCTCGACGCGCTCGGCGTGCCTTACACCGGGTCCGGCGTGCTCGGCTCGGCGCTGTCGATGGACAAGATCCGCGCGAAGCAGGTGTGGCTGTCGCTCGGCCTGCCGACGCCCGCGTACGTGCACCTCGAGCGCGGCGACGACGTGGTGGCCGCGGCCCACAAGCTCGGTCTCCCGGTCATCGTGAAGCCCGCCTGCGAAGGGTCGAGTGTGGGCGTCACGCGATGCTTCCGCGACGCGGACCTGCCCGAGGCCGTCGCGCTCGCCGCGCGCTACGAGGGGCCGCTGCTCGTCGAGCAGCTGATCGAGGGCGACGAGTACACGGTCGGCGTGCTCGGGACCGACGCGCTGCCGTCGATCCGGATCGTGCCGGCGGGCGAATACTACGACTACCACGCGAAGTACGTCGCCGCAGACACCCAGTACGTCTGCCCGGGCGCGAGTGGTGCGACCGAGCAGGAATTCGCGAGTCTCGCGCTCGCCGCGTTCCTCGCGGTCGACTGCAGCGGCTGGGGCCGCGTCGACTTCATGCGCGACCGCTCGGGGCGTCCCTGGCTGCTCGAGGTGAACACCGCCCCGGGGATGACCAGCCACTCGCTGGTGCCGAAGGCGGCGCGGGCGCGCGGCGTCGAATTCGACGAACTGGTCTGGCGGGTGCTCGAGACCAGCCTGCCGCGCAGCCGGGGGACGCGCTGAATGCTCGCGTTCTGGAAACCCCGCAACCGGCGCCAGGCCCGAGGCGGCACGCCACCGCTGCTCGAGCGCATCGACTGGCGCGCGATCGGCACGACGGCGGCCGCGGTCGCCGGGTTCGCGCTGCTCGCGACGCTGCTGGTCGTGGCGCTGGACCGACCGGTCCGGAGCATCCTCGTCGTGGGCGAGTTCCAGCGCGTCTCGCCGCCCGAGATCGAGACCGTGCTGGCCGGCACCGTGCACGGCGGGCTCGCGTCGGTCGACCTCGATGCGGTCCGGGAGCGGATCGAGCGCATCGAGTGGGTGGACCGCGCGGTCGTGTCGCGCCGCTGGCCCGACACGCTGCGCGTGCGCGTCGTCGAGCAGGTGGCGGCCGCGCGCTGGAACGAGGCCGGCCTGCTGAACTCGCGCGGCGAACTCTTCATCCGCAACGCGCGCTACGTGCCGCCCGAACTGCCTCGACTCGAGGGGCCGGATGGCCGCGAGGCGGAGGTCGCGCGTGTCTACCTCGAATCGCAGGGACGGCTGCTCGAGTCCGGCCTGCGGCTCACGGGCGTGAGCCTCGACGAGCGGGGCGCGTGGCAGCTCGAGATCGAGGGCGCCGTGCGGGTGCGCCTCGGTCGCCAGGACGTCGACACCCGGCTCGAGCGCTTCATCACCCTCGCGGGTCCGCTGGTCGCGAAGCGGCTCGCCGAGATCAATTACGTGGACATGCGCTACACGAACGGGTTCAGCGTCGGCTGGAACGCGCGTCCGGCGCTCGCCGTCGCACCGCAGGAGGCCGCGACACCCGATGGCTAAGAAATCCGAACGCAACCTGATCGTCGGCCTCGACATCGGCACCTCGAAGGTGGTGGCGATCGTCGGCGAGCTCGGCGAGGACGGCTCGATCGAGGTCGTGGGCCTCGGCTCGCACCCGTCGCGCGGCCTGAAGAAGGGCGTGGTCGTCAACATCGACTCGACCGTGCAGTCGATCCAGCGCGCGGTCGAGGAAGCCGAGCTGATGGCCGGCTGCCAGATCCACTCGGTGTTCGCCGGCATCGCCGGCTCGCACGTGCGCTCGCTCAACTCGCACGGCATCGTCGCGATCCGCGACAAGGAAGTGGCGCCGGGCGACGTCGACCGCGTGATCGACGCCGCGCGCGCGGTCGCGATCCCGGCGGACCAGAAGATCCTGCACATCCTGCCGCAGGAATTCATCATCGACTCGCAGGAGGGCATCCGCGAGCCGATCGGAATGTCCGGCGTGCGGCTCGAGGCCAAGGTCCACATCGTGACCGGCGCCGACAGCGCCGCGCAGAACATCGTCAAGTGCGTGCAGCGCTGCGGGCTCGAGGTCGAGGACATCGTGCTCGAGCAGCTGGCCTCGAGCTACGCGACGCTGGCGGACGACGAGAAGGAGCTCGGCGTCTGTCTCGTCGACATCGGCGGCGGCACGACGGACATCGCGGTGTTCTCGGGCGGCGCGATCCGGCACACGGCCGTGATCCCGATCGCGGGCGACCAGGTCACCAACGACATCGCGGTGAGCCTGCGCACGCCGACGCACCACGCCGAAGAGATCAAGATGCGCTACGCCTGCGCGCTGTCGCAGCTCGCCAACCCGGACGAGACGATCGAGGTGCCGAGCGTCGGCGACCGGCCGGCCCGCCGGCTCGCGCGGCAGACGCTCGCCGAGGTCGTCGAGCCGCGCTACGAGGAGCTCTTCGCGCTGGTGCAGGAGGAACTCCGCCGTTCGGGCTTCGACGAGTTGATCGCCGCGGGCGTCGTGCTCACGGGCGGGAGCGCGAAGATGGAAGGCGTCATCGAGCTCGCCGAGGAAGTCTTCCACGCCCCGGTGCGGCTCGGCCTGCCGCAGGGCGTGAGCGGACTCGTCGACGTCTGCCGAAATCCGATCCACTCGACGGGCGTGGGCCTGCTGCTCTTCGGGCGGCAGAACTACGTGCGTCGCGGTCACACGAAGCTCGGCCCGGGCGGGCGCGGGATCTTCAAGCGGATGGAAGACTGGTTCAAGGGCAATTTCTAGGAAGCGGTCGGGAGTGCCCCGCAGGGGCATCGGTCACGGGACTTGGTCATCAATCACTCTGGAGCAGCAACAAATGTTCGTACTTGCAGACACTGAGAATCAGGGGGCCGTCATCAAGGTCGTCGGCGTGGGCGGCGGCGGCGGCAACGCGGTCACCCACATGGTCGGCTCGGGCATCGAGGGCGTCGACTTCGTCTGCATCAACACCGACGCGCAGGCGCTCAAGCACTCGAAGGTGAAGTCGAGCCTGCAGATCGGCCAGAACATCACGAAGGGACTCGGGGCCGGCGCGGACCCGGAGGTGGGCCGGCAGGCCGCCATGGAGGACCGTGACCGGATCGTCGAGCTCGTCGAGGGCTCCGACATGATCTTCATCACGGCGGGCATGGGCGGCGGCACCGGCACCGGCGCCGCGCCGGTCGTCGCGCAGGTGGCGAAGGAACTCGGCATCCTCACCGTCGCCGTCGTCACCAAGCCCTTCGAGATGGAAGGCACGAAGCGTCATGCGCTCGCCGATCAGGGCATCGGCGAGCTCGGCAAGTACGTCGACTCGCTGATCACGATCCCGAACCAGAAGCTGCTCACGGTGCTCGGCGGCGACACGACGCTGCTCGACGCGTTCAAGGCCGCGAACCAGGTGCTCCAGGGTGCGGTGCAGGGCATCGCCGAGCTGATCACGCGCTCCGGCATGATCAACGTCGACTTCGCCGACGTGCGCACCGTGATGGCCGAGACCGGCATGGCGATGATGGGTTCCGGCGTCGCGAGGGGCGAGAACCGTGCCCGTGCCGCGGCCGAGGCCGCGATCTCGAGCCCGCTGCTCGAGGACGTGAACCTGTCGGGCGCGCACGGCCTGCTGATCAACGTCACGGCCGGCATGGACCTGCGCACCAGCGAGTTCCACGTCGTCGGCGACACGATCAAGCAGTTCGCCTCCGAGGACGCGACCGTGGTGGTCGGTTACGTCGTGGATCCGGAGATGAGCGACGAGATCCGCGTCACCGTGGTGGCGACCGGCATCGGCCGCCCGGCCGCGATGCGTGGCCTGCCGCCGGGCACGCAGCCGAAGGTCGAGGTCGTGGCCGGTGGCCGCACCCCGCGCCGGCCGGCCGCTGCGCACGGGAGCTACGAGGACTACGACGCCCCGGCGACGCTGCGCCGCCGGCAGCGCGCGGTCGGCGAGGACTTCCGGTCGGACGCGTCCGGGGAGTCGTTCCTCGACATCCCGGCGTTCCTGCGTCGGCAGGCGGACTGAAGGGACGGTCGGGGCGGCCTCCGGGCCGCCCCGCCGTAGTCCTTCAGGATCAATGGGTTAGAGTGGCGGAGCCGGCTGTGGTATCCTTGCGCGCTGAATTTTCAGTGGGCCCGCCCCAAACGTGGCCGTGACCCCGGAATGCTGAAGCAAAGAACTCTCAAGAACGCGATCCGTGCCACCGGCGTCGGCCTGCACACGGGCAAGAAGGTGCTGATGGTGCTGCGGCCCGCCCCGGCCAACCACGGCATCTGGTTCCGCCGGACCGATCTCGACGAGCCGGTCGACATCCCGGCCCGCGCCGAGAACGTCGGCGAGACGACGCTCGGCACGACGATCATGAAGGACGGCGCGAAGGTCTCGACGATCGAGCACCTGCTCTCCGCGCTCGCCGGCCTCGGGATCGACAACGCGATCATCGAACTGTCCGCCGACGAAGTGCCGATCATGGACGGCAGCGCCGGCCCGTTCGTGTTCCTGCTGCAGTCGGCGGGCATCGCCGAGCAGAACGCGCCGAAGAAGTTCGTGCGCATCAAGAAGAGCGTGAAGGTCGAGGAAGGCGGCAAGTGGGCGCGCTTCGACCCGCACGACGGTTTCAAGGTGAACTTCGAAATCGAGTTCGACCACCCGGTCTTCAAGCGCCGGTCCCAGGTCGCGGCGATGGAGTTCTCCACGACGACGTTCCTGCGCGAGGTGAGCCGGGCCCGCACGTTCGGTTTCATGCGCGACCTCGAGTACATGCGCTCGCGGAACCTGGCGCTCGGCGGCAACCTCGACAACGCGATCGTGCTCGACGACTACCGGATCCTGAACGAGGACGGTCTGCGCTACGAGGACGAGTTCGTGAAGCACAAGATCCTCGACGCGATCGGGGACCTCTACCTGCTCGGCCACAGCCTGATCGGCGAGTTCAGCGGCTACAAATCGGGCCACGGACTCAACAACCGTCTGCTGCGCACGCTCGTGGCGGATCCGGCCGCGTGGGAAGAAGTGACGTTCGAGACGCTGCAGGACGCGCCGATTTCCTACGTCGCGGCCGCCGCGGCCTCGGCGTCCTGATCAGCCAGCCGTCCGGCCGACCCGCACCCTGACCTTGCCCTCGACCGGCTGCCCGGCCGCGGCGAGCCGCGTCCTGAGCCCGGGCCCGGCATAGCGCACCCGGGCGGCCCAGGCGGCCGAATCCACCGTCACGACGAGGTCTTCGCCCCGGCGCGAGGCCGTCGTCACGTGCTCGCCCAGCGGCGGCGGCAGTTCGCGGCGCACGAGGCCCGCCAGCGCGTCCACGGCCGACGCGCGCTTGGCCAGTTGCTCGAGCGCCCCGCCGGGACCGCCGAACAGCGGCTTCAGTGGATCGGACATAATTAATGAACTCTTAACAAAAGAGAGACAATCCTTGCCACGGTGGGGCGGCTGCCTCATAGTCTGCCGCCTTCCGGCTGATCGGGTCCACCACCCGGACCACCCGCGCGCTGCCATGAAATTCAGCTTCACCTCCCAACGGACCGGCCGGGTCCGCACGATCGACCTTTCGCGACCGAAAGTCGCGACCGTCGTCGTGCTCGTCGCGCTGGTGTCGCTCGGTATCGTGTTCGGCGCCGGCCTCGGGCTCGGGACGTGGGTCGCGGGACCGATGCAGGATGCAAACGTCGTGCGCGCGCTCGAGAAGCAGCGGCTCGACCTGCAGGCCGTCCGCAGCCAGCTGCAGGGCAAGGTCGACGCGCTCGCCTCGCGCGTCGGCATGATGAACGCGCACATGATCCGGCTCGACGCGCTCGGCCGCCGGATCACCGATCTCGCCGGACTCGACCACGGCGAATTCGATTTCGACCAGTCGCCGCCGGCGGGCGGGCCGGAGATCGCAGGCGGCTCGGCGCAGGCGCCGGAGCTCACCGCGGTGCTCGACGCACTCGAGACGCAGCTCGCCGACCGCGAACGACAGCTCACGGTGCTCGAGAGCCTGATGTCCACCCGACAGCTCGGCGACCGGATCCTGCCGGGCGGTCTGCCCGTCATCGGCGGCTGGATTTCCTCGCACTTCGGCTTCCGCTCCGACCCGATCACCGGGCACAACGCGTTCCACGCCGGGGTCGACGTGGCGGCCGAGCCCGGCAGCAAGGTGATCGCGACCGGTCCCGGCCGGGTGACGTTCGCCGGCTACAAGAACGGCTACGGCAACGTGGTCGAGATCACGCACCCGACCGGTTACGTGACCCGCTACGGCCACAACGCGCGCAACCTCGTCCACGAGGGCGATGCGGTCGAGAAGGGCCAGGCGATCGCGGTGATCGGCAGCACCGGTCGGTCGACCGGCACGCACGTGCACTTCGAGGTCGAGAAGAACGGCCAGACCGTGAACCCGGCCCGCTACCTGGGGCCGGACGCGCGGGGCTGACCGGCCGCGCCCGCCCGGGCACTTGCATCGGGCGAGGTCGTCCCCAGTAAGCCCCGGGCCCGGGTCCCCGACCCGTTTTCCTGTAAAATTCCCGTTTTTCCCGCCCCCGACCCCTGGAGCCCCCCAGTGGCCAATTGGCTCGCCCGCATCTTCGGTAGCCGCAACAAGCGGCTCGTCGCCCAGTACAACGGCATCGTCCGTCGGATCAACGCGCTCGAGCCGGCCTACCAGGCCCTGTCCGACGCCGACCTCGCCGACAAGACCCGCCAGTTCCGCGAGCAGCTCGCCGCGGGCAAGTCGCTCGACGACCTGCTCCCGGACGCGTTCGCCGCGGTGCGCGAGGCGTCCCGACGCACGCTCGGCCTGCGCCACTTCGACGTGCAGCTGATCGGCGGCATGGTGCTGAACGACGGCAAGATCTCCGAGATGCGCACCGGCGAAGGCAAGACGCTGGTCGCGACGCTGGCCGCCTACCTGAACGCGCTGCCCGGCACCGGCGTGCACGTCGTCACGGTGAACGAGTACCTGGCGGGTCGCGACGCGGAGTGGATGGGCCCGATCTACCGCTTCCTCGGCATGACGGTCGGCGTCGTGCGCGCCGGGCAGTCGGCCGAGGAGAAGCGTGCCGCGTACGCGGCGGACATCACCTACAGCACGAACAACGAGCTCGGCTTTGACTACCTGCGCGACAACCTCGCGTTCAGGCTCGAGGACCGGATGCAGCGCACGCTCGCCTACGCGATCGTCGACGAGGTGGACTCGATCCTGATCGACGAGGCGCGCACGCCGCTCATCATCTCGGGCCCGTCCGAGGAGAGCACCGAGCTCTACATGCGCATCAACGAACTGGTGCCGAAGCTCGAGGCGCAGCCGGACGAGGAGGGCGACGGCGACTACTGGGCCGAGGAGAAGGGCAAGCAGGTGCACCTCTCGGACCGCGGCCACGAGCGCGTCGAAGAGCTGTTCCTGCAGGCGGGGCTGCTCGGGGAGGGCCAGAGCCTCTACGACCCGGCGAACATCCGGCTCATGCACCACCTGAACGCGGCGCTGCGTGCGCATGCACTCTATCGCCGCGACGTCGAGTACATCGTGCGCAACGGCGAGGTGATCATCGTCGACGAGTTCACCGGGCGCACGATGCCGGGCCGGCGCTGGTCCGACGGCCTGCACCAGGCGATCGAGGCGAAGGAGGGCGTGCGCGTCCGCGAGGAGAACCAGACGGTCGCCTCGATCACGTTCCAGAACTACTTCCGGATGTACGGCAAGCTCGCCGGCATGACGGGCACCGCCGACACCGAGGCCTACGAGTTCCAGCAGATCTACGGCCTCGAGGTCGTCGTCATCCCGACGCACAAGCCGATGGTCCGCAAGGACGCGCCCGACTACGTCTACCTGACGCAGAAGGACAAGTTCGAGGCGATCATCGAGGACATCCAGGACTGCGTGCAGCGTCGCCAGCCGGTGCTGGTCGGCACGACCTCCGTCGAGACCTCGGAACTGCTCGCGGGGATCCTCGAGCAGCGCGGCATCGCACACGAGGTGCTGAACGCGAAGCAGCACGAGCGCGAGGCGCACATCGTCGCGCAGGCCGGGCGCCCCGGCGCCGTGACGATCGCGACGAACATGGCGGGCCGCGGCACCGACATCGTGCTCGGCGGCAACCTGAAGGCGGAGCTCGCGGGCCTCGAGGGCGCCGACGAGTCGGCGATCGCCGCGGCGAAGGCCGACTGGCAGCGCCGCCACGAGGAGGTGCTCGCCGCGGGTGGCCTGCACATCATCGGCACCGAGCGCCACGAGTCCCGTCGCATCGACAACCAGCTGCGCGGCCGTTCGGGCCGCCAGGGTGACCCGGGCTCGAGCCGCTTCTACCTCTCGCTCGAAGACAACCTGATGCGCATCTTCGGCGACCCGGTGAAGACGAAGCGCTGGCTCACGGTCGCCGGCATGAAGGAAGGCGAGGTGATCGAGAGCCCGATGCTCTCGCGGCAGATCGAGCGGGCCCAGCGCAAGGTCGAGGCCTACAACTTCGACCTGCGCAAGAACCTGCTCGAGTACGACGACGTCGCGAACGACCAGCGCAAGGTGATCTACCAGCAGCGCACGGAGATCATGGCGGCCGAGGAGATGACCGACTCGGTGGCCGGCATCCGTGCCGAGGTCGTGAACCTGATCATCGACCAGTACGTGCCGCGCGAGAGTGCCGAGGAGGAGTGGAACCTCGACGGGCTCGCCGAGGCGATCGCGCGCGATTTCCTGGTCGAGGTGCACCCGAAGGCCTGGCTCGCCGAGAACCACGAGATCACCGAGGCGGGGCTCCGCGAGCGCATCGTCGAGGCGGTCGAGGGCGCCTACCGGCAGAAGTTCGAGCAGGTCGGCGCACCGGTGATGGTGCACCTCGAGAAGGTCGTGATGCTGCAGGAGCTCGACAAGCACTGGCGCGAGCACCTCGCCGCCATGGACTACCTGCGCCAGGGCATCCACCTGCGGGCGTACGCCCAGAAGAACCCGAAGCAGGAGTACAAGCGCGAAGCGTTCGAGCTCTTCGGCGCACTGCTCGACCGGATCAAGCACGACGCGGTCTCGCTGCTGTCCAGGCTGCAGCTGCGCACCGAGGCGGAGGTCGAGGCGCAGGAGCGCGAGCGCGAGGCTCAGATGGCGCGCAAGCTGCAGCTGCAGCATGCGGCGCCGCAGTCCGTGATCTCGGGCGACGCGCTGCCGGTCGAGCCGGATGCCGGCGCCGCCGCCGGCGGCAGCCCGATCCTGCCCGACCACGGTGGCCCGGCCGCGCCGCTGGTGCGCGATGGCCGCAAGGTCGGCCGCAACGAACCCTGCCCGTGCGGTTCCGGACGCAAGTTCAAGCACTGCCACGGGCAACTCGCCCGCGAGGCGTGATTGGCGGTCTTCGTCGTCGCGGGGGCACTCTTCGACGCCGAAGGCCGTGTGCTGATCGCGCAGCGTCCGCCGGGCAAGGCGCTCGCGGGCCGATGGGAGTTCCCGGGCGGCAAGCTCGAACCGGGTGAGGACCCGTACACGGGGCTCGTCCGCGAACTCCGGGAGGAACTGGGCATCGAGGTCCGCGCGGCCGAACGGCTGATCCGCTACCAGCACCACGCGGGCGATCGCAGCGTGGACCTCGACCTCTGGACCGTCGGCGACTGGCGCGGTGACCCGCACGGTCGCGAGGGCCAGTGCCTCAAGTGGGTGCACCGGCGCGACCTGCCCCGCGAGGACATCCTCGAGGCCGATGCGCCGATGATCGAAGCGCTGGTCGCGCTCTGCTGATCCTGCGGCGGCTCAGCCGCGGCGCACGAGGCGCCAGGCCACTTCGTGCAGCGACTCGAGCCCGGCTTCGACGAAGCGGGGGCTCTCGCCGATGATCTCGTTTCGTTCGAGTTCCGCGACGTCGAAGTCGGCGTCGAACAGCGCCTGGATCTCGTCGGCCGTCACGGCGAACGGCGGGCCGTCCATCTTCGACGGATCGTATTCGAAACTGACGAGCAGCAACGGCGCGCCGGCGCCGAGCAGCGAGGCGAGCACCCGCGCATGGCGACGTCGCAGTTCCGCCGGAAGCGCGACGAGCGCGGCACGGTCGTAGGCGGCATCGACGGCACCCACCTCCGACGGGCCGAGCGCGAGCGCGTCGCCCTCGAGGATCGTGTACGGGCCGGCTGCGTGCCTAACGTGGGAGCCGAGCGGCGATGCGGTCGCCCCAAGCCCGGCTTCCGAGTAGAACTCCGAGATCGCGATCGGGCTCAACTCGCTGCCCGTGACCGCGTGCCCTCGCGCAGCGAGCCAGCGCAGGTCGAGGCTCTTGCCGCAGAGCGGCACGTACACGCGGGCACCGGGCGCCACGCGGAGCGTGGGCCACCATCGCTCGAGCGCCGGGTTCACCGACGAACGGTGGAAGCCGATCTGCCGGGTCCGCCAGCGCTCGTGCCAGAAGTCGGGCTGCATCGCGACCGTCAGTGCCGCGGCGCGCCGTCGGACGCGTCGGTCAGGTCAGTGTCCATGAGACCGGCATCCTCGAGCGGCTCGCCCGGGATCGCGTGCCGACCGGCCATCCACTCGCCGAGGTCGATGAGCCTGCAGCGCTCGCTGCAGAACGGACGGAAAGGCGAGGCCTCCGACCACTCGACGGCCGCTCGGCACGTGGGGCAGGGGACGGTGGCCATCGGGTCGGGGTCAGGTGCAGGTCGAAAGCGTGAACCGCACGTCCTCGGTGGTCTGTATCGCGCGGTTGCCCGCGTCCTGCCAGACCAGGAACCGGACGCTGCAGCGATAGTGGCTGCCGCTGATCTCAGGGTAGATGTCCGTGCCGGCGGGCAGGCCGATCCGGATCATCTGCGCAGGCACTTCGCGGTCGAGCGTCAGGTGGAAGACGCCCGCTGGCGCGACCTCGGACCGCGAACGCGCCTGCTCGCGCGTGATCCACAGCAGCTCGCCGACCGCGTCACCGAGCGGACGGATCACCGCGAGCCAGTGCGCGAAGTCCGCGCCGCGCACCTCGTCCGGAAGGTTGAGCCAGTGCGTGTAGTTCGGAAGGTCGAACTCGCAGGTGCCGCCCGGGATCGTGCTGCGGTGCTTGATCGCGTTCAGGAACTCCGAATCGCGGAGCTTCTGCATGAACAGCGCGCCGACGCTCGAGAGTTCGTCGCGCATCCGGTTCAGCTTCGTGAGCAGCACGCGCAGGCGCGACGTGTCCACGCCCGGCCGCGCGTTGAACGCCGAGAGCTGCGTCATCTGCCGTTCGAGTTCCTTCAGCACCTCGCCGCGCACGTCGCCGCGCTGCGTGATCGTGAGGATCTCGAGCAATGCCGCAACGGCCGCGCGCGTCGACCACGGGTCGGCCTTCGTGTGGTGGTGCACGGCCTGCTGGTACAGGAAATCGAGGCGCAGGAAATTGCGCATCCGCTCGTTCAGCGGCTGCTCGAAGTAAATCGCCCGGGTGGCCGCCTCCACCGAAGGCACGACGGCCTCGCTCGCATTCATCCGGGTATTCTGCGCCTCGGGCTCCGGGGCCGGAAAGGGGGGCGAGGGGACATTCTCGGTTTCCGCGGACGGCGTCGCCGGCGGGCGATGGACCGACGGGCCGGGCACGCCGCCCGGGTCCGGATCGGAAATCCAGAATGTCCCCTGCTCGGGTGGTTCGGGCGGATTCATGGGCACGCGAGCTTACGGTATTTCGAGTCCAGCGCCACGACCGCGGATCGAAGTTCGTCCTCCGGCCCCGAATTCGTGATCACGTCGTCGGCGATCGCGAGGCGCTGGGCCCGCGTTGCCTGCGCAGCGAGGGACGCCCGAGCCTGGTCCCCGGACACGCCGTCACGGGTCACGAGCCGCTCGACCTGCACCGCCTCCGGCGCGTCGACCACGAGCACGCGATCGACGTGGTCGCGCCGGCCGCCCTCGGCGAGCAGCGGGATCACGAGCAGCTGGTAGGGGCCGCCGGCCGCGAGCGACTGGCGGGCCATCTCGGCCCGTATCGCCGGGTGCAGGATCGCCTCGAGCCGGCGCCGCGCGCCCGCGTCCGCGAAGATCAGTTCGCGCATCCGCCGGCGATCCAGCCCGCCCGCCGCGTCGAGCACCCCTCGGCCGAATTCCGCGACGACGGCGTCGAGTGCCGCTGCGCCCGGCTCGACGACCTGGCGTGCGATCACGTCGGTGTCGATGACCGGCACGCCGAGCGCCGAGAAGAGCCGAGCAACGGTGGACTTGCCGCTCGCGATGCCCCCGGTGAGCGCAACCCTGAATGCCGGGCGACTCATCGGTCCGCCCGCACGGATCAGCCGTCCAGGCCCGCGTAGTGCAGGCCGGTACCCATCAGGGCCGGGCCCCACATCAGCGCGATCCAGCCGGCGGCGGCGAGGTACGGCCCGAACGGGATCGGGACTTCGCGGCCCCGGCCGCGGAAGGCGATCATCGAGAGGCCGACGACGGCCCCGGTGAGGGCCGACAGGAGCAGCACGAGCGGAAGCAGCTGCCAGCCCATCCACGCGCCGAGCGCTGCAAGCAGCTTGAAGTCGCCGTAACCCATGCCTTCCCGGCCGGTGAGCAGCTTGAACGCCCAGTACACGGACCAGAGCACCAGGTAGCCCGCGGCCGCACCGAGGATCGAGGACCACGGATCCACCGGGATCGACAGCGACGGTCCCGGCACCCACGCGACGCTTGCGAGCAGCCCGCCCCACATCAATGGCAGTGTGATCGCGTCCGGCAGCAACAGGTGGTCGAGGTCGATCGCCGCGAGCGCCACCAGCGACCACGTCACGACGAGCGCCGCGACGGCCTGCCATTCCCAGCCGTAGCGCCAGACGACCGCGGCGGACAGCACGGCCGTCCCGAGTTCCACGAGCGGGTAGCGCACCGAGATCGGTGTGCGGCAGTTCGCGCAGCGGCCGCCGAGCACGAGCCAGCTGACGACCGGGACGTTCTGGTGCGCCCGGATCGCGGCGCCGCAGTGCGGGCAGGCCGAGCGTGGGTGCACGAGGTCGTAGCGTTCGGGGCGCGGCGGTTCCGCAGGTGCCGATTCGACGGCGGCGTCCGCGACGGCGACGTCGATCGCAGCGGCACCGTCGGCGGCCGCCGACTGCGGCTCGGCGGGCCGCAGGGTTTCCTCAGCCTCGGCCCGCCAGCGGCGCTCGAGCATCACCGGCAGCCGGTGGATCACGACGTTCAGGAAGCTGCCGACCAGCAGCGAAAACACGAAGGCGCTGCCCGTGAGCAGCGCCTGGTTCGTGCGCAGGAGTTCGAGCAGCTCGGTCAGATGACGGCGCCCAGCTTGAAGATCGGCAGGTACATCGCGACCACGAGGCCGCCGACCAGCACGCCGAGGATCACCATGATGAGCGGCTCGAGCAGGCTCGACAGGCCGTCCACCGCGGCATCGACGTCGGCCTCGTAGAAGTCGGCCACCTTGCTCGCCATCTCGTCGAGCGAACCCGACTCCTCGCCGACCGCGATCATCTGCACGACCATGTTCGGGAACAGGCCGGTGTTCTCCATCGCGCGCTGCATGCGCATGCCGGTCGAGATCTCGTCGCGCATCCGGAGCACGGCGTCCTGGTAGACGATGTTGCCCGTCGCGCCGGCCACCGACTTCATCGCCTCGACGAGCGGCACGCCGGCCGCGAACATCGTCGCGAGCGTGCGCGCGTAGCGGGCGATCGCCGACTTGCGCAGGATCGGCCCGATGACCGGGATCTGCAGCGACATCCGGTCGAGCAGCTGGCGCATCGGGCGGGAGCGCTTGTAGAAGTAGGCGAACGTGAACACCGAAACCACGGCGACGCCCAGCAGGATCCAGACGTATTGCTGCATCCACTTCGACAGGTTCACGACGAATTGCGTGAAGGCCGGCAGGTCGGCACCGAAACCCTGGAACAGCGACTCGAATTGCGGGATCACGAACAGCAGCAGGATCACGGTCACGATGATCGCGACCGCGAGCACCGCGGCCGGGTAGAACAGCGCCTTCTTGATCTTCTTCTTCAGGGCCTCGGTCTTTTCCTTGTACGTCGCGACCTTCTCGAGCACCGCCTCGAGCGCACCAGCGTGTTCGCCGGCCTCGACCAGGTTCGTGTAGAGGTCGTCGAAGTAGAGCGGGTGCTTGCCGAGCGCCTGGTGCAGCGCGTTGCCGGTCTCGATGTCGCCCTTGATCGCGAGCACGAGCTTCTGCACGGCCGGCTTGTCGTGGCCGACGCCGATGATCTCGAACGCCTGCACCATCGGGATGCCGGCCGTGAGCATCGTGGCCAGCTGGCGGCTGAAGATCGCGATGTCCTCGGCCGTGACCTTGCCTTCGCTCTTGAAGAGCTTGAATTCCTTGCGGACGCGGGTCGCGGCGATGCCCTGCCGGCGCAGGTCGGCGCGCAGCTCGTTCTCATCCTTCGCGAGCCCGCGACCCTTGACCCTGTTGCCCTTGCGGTCCTTGCCTTCCCAGAGGAACGGGAACTGCTTGCCTGCGACGACCTCGGCCATGTGCTGCCTGTCTCCTGTCCGTTCAGTCGACGGTCACGCGGTTGATCTCTTCGAGGCTCGTGAGCCCCAGGCGGACCTTGTTCAGGCCCGCCTTGCGCAGGCCCCAGACGCCTTCGCGTTCGGCCTGCTCCTTGATCTGGATCGCGTTGCCGCCTTCCATGATGATGCGGCCGATTTCCTCGGAGATCGGCATCACCTCGTAGAGGCCCGTGCGGCCCTTATACCCGTCCGTGCAGTTGCTGCAACCGACCGGTCCGAAAATCTGGATGCCGTTCGCGATTTCGTCCGGTGTGAAGCCTTCCTTGAGCAGGGCCTCATCGGGGATCGCGAGCCGGGTCTTGCAGGTGCTGCACAGCTTGCGGGCCAGTCGCTGGGCGATGATCAGGGCCACCGAGGTCGCGATCGCGTAGGGCTTGACGCCCATGTCGACGAGGCGGGTGAGCGTCTTCGGCGCGTCGTTCGTGTGCAGCGTCGAGAGCACGAGGTGGCCCGTCTGCGCGGCCTTGATGGCGATCTCGGCCGTCTCGAGGTCGCGGATTTCGCCGACCATGATGACATCCGGGTCCTGGCGCAGGAACGAGCGCAACGACCCGGCGAACGTCAGGCCCACCTTCGGGTTGATGTTCACCTGGTTGATGCCGGGCAGGTTGATTTCGACCGGGTCCTCCGCGGTCGAGATGTTCGTGTCCTCGGTGTTCAGGATGTTGAGGCCCGTGTACAGCGACACGGTCTTGCCGCTGCCGGTCGGACCGGTCACCAGGATCATCCCGTGCGGGCGCGCGAGCGCCTGCATGTAGAGATCCTTCTGGAAGGGCTCGTAACCCAGCGAATCGATGCCGAGCATCGCGCTCGAGGAATCGAGGATACGCATCACGATCTTCTCGCCGAAGAGCGTGGGGCAGGTGCTCATTCGGAAGTCGATCGAGCGCGACTTCGAGATCTTCATCTTGATGCGGCCGTCCTGCGGGACGCGCCGCTCGGCGATGTCGAGCCGGGCCATGACCTTCAGGCGCGCCGCGAGTTTCACGGCGAGCTGCACCGGCGGGGCGGCCACTTCCTTCAGCACGCCGTCGAGCCGGAAACGGATCCGGTATGAGCGCTCGTAGGGCTCGAAGTGGATGTCCGAGGCGCCGCGGCGGATCGCGTCGAGCATCACCTTGTTCACGAAGCGGACGATCGGCGCGTCCTCGACGTCCGAGCGCTCGACGTCGTCGCCGACCGGTTCGTCCTCGCCGCCCGAGACCTCGAGGTTGTCGGAATCGAGGTCGCCGTCGCCGACCAGGTCCGGCATCGACGTGTCGACCTGTTCGAGCGCGCTGCGCAGCAGCTTCGCGAGTTTGTCCTCCTCGACGACGACCGCCTCGACCGACAGTCCGGTCGCGAACTTGATCTCGTCGAGCGCGTGCAGGTTGGTCGGGTCGGAGACGCCGACGAAGAGTTTCTTGCCGCGCTTCACGAGCGGCAGCACGTGGTGCTTGCGCAGCAGCTTGTCGCTGACGGTCCGCACCGTGTCGAGGTCGGCGTTCAGCGCGTCGAGGTCGAGCAGCGGGGCGCCGAACTCCTGCGACGCGGCGATCGCGATGTCCCGCGCGTCGGCGACGTTGTGTTCGACCAGGTAGCTCACGACGCTGACGCGACGGTCCTTTGCGGCGGCCAGCGCGTCGACCATGGCCCCGTCGGAGACGAGCCCGTCGGTCACGAGCCGCTGCGGCAGCCCCTGCAGGGCCGTGCGGTTCGTCGTCGCGGTCGAAATAGCAAAGTCGTTCATGGACTTGCGAGCGCTCGGGTAGCTTCGGGCGGGTGGCGGAACGTTACCTGAGACGGCGGGCGCCTTCAAACCTTAAGTTAAAGGCGATTCTGCGCGAATTCTTCGTCGGCGCGCGCGAACTGCGTCACGTTCCGGTCACGCCGGGCCCGGGCATCCATGGCCGGGACCCCAAAAGAGAAACCCCCGCCGAGGCGGGGGTTTCGGGACTCGTCACGCCCGGGGCAGGGCCCCGGGGTGGCGATGGCCGCGTTACGGACGGCAGCTCGACGGCAGGTACTTGCCATCGATGGACGTGTTGGCCGCGGTGTCCGTGGCCGACGTCTGCTGGTTCTCCCAGCCCGCCGGGTCATTGGCCTTGCCGCACTTCCACACCACGTCGCCATTGGCGCTGTGGCCCGGGGTGAGGCCGACGGTCTCGTTCTGGATCTTCGTGTTGGCTTCGTTGCCGTAGGTGATCGTGATGCCGCCCTGGGTCACGCCGATGCTCGACACGTACTTGCCCTGGATCGTCGTCGACGAGCCGAGGCCGGCGTCGGAATTGGCATTCGGCCAGCTGCCGTGGTTCGCGTAGTACTCGGACACGGCGGCCTTGGCGGCCGAGGCCATCGTCAGGCCTTCCGAGGCCTGCGAGCGGATCAGGTAGTCCTGATACGCCGGGATGGCGATCGCGGCCAGGATGCCGATGATCGCGACCACGATCATCAGTTCGATCAGCGTGAAGCCCTTCTGGGCCGACTTGATGATGTTCATTAGCAAAGCTCCTTGCGTAAACGGTACGGATGCAAAACAGCGGCGTGAGGCCAGCGGAATGCATGAAGCAAGACCCGTGCCAAACCGGGCGTTCACTCATAACGCATTGTTTTGCAAGGGTATTACCCAGGTTGGTGCGGTGCAGCCAGGTTCAGCCCCACGGCCTGCGCTGACACGGCTGGTCACAAGCTGACCTTCGTTGTCACGTGCGCCCGGCGGGCGCTCGAGCCGCCCGGCCGCGGCGGCGCGCGGGACTGTGATTCGACGCACGACAGGACGCCGCCGGATGTGACTTAATCCGCGCCGGTGACCGGCGGGTTCCATCGCCGGACACATGCATGCGCCCCGGAGGATCCCGCCGAAATGACCGACACGACCGACCCGACGCCCGCGATGTGGTTGCCGCCGCGCCGAAACCTGCTGCGCGGCTGGCTGCTCGGCGTGTTCATGGCGCTCGTGTTCCTCGGGCTCACCGCGTACCAGACGGCCGCCACATTGCTTGCGCGGGTGGCGCAGACCGACGTGATGAAAGCCGCAACCGACAGCGCCTGGAGCGGGCGCGTGGCCTCGGAGATTGCCTGGTTCCTCGCAGCCGTGGTCCTGCTGCACGTTGCGATGGGGACGCTCGCCTGGGTGCTCGCCTGCGCGAGCGCCGTGACCTCGTCGAATGTGCGCGCGAAGTTCCTGCGCTACGTGGCCGGATGGTTCACGCTGCTGGCCGCGGCCACCGTCGTCTATGGGGCGCTGTGGCACCCGAGGACGCTGCTCGGCGCCTGGTATCACGACGTGCTCGCGACGCCCGTCGGGCCGCTGATGCTCGGGCAGGTCGTCTACTTCGGTGCGCTCGCCGGTGGCGCAGCGGCACTGCTCGCCGCGGCGTGGCGGGGCCTCCGCAGCCCGGGCCTCGACACGCGCTGGCGGGCGACCGCGGCCGCGGTGCCGGTCCTGCTCGTCGGGTTCGTGGTCTCGGCGCTCGTGGCCGAGCGGCCGGCCGCGGCCGCACACGTCGCCACCGACCGGCCGCACGTGATCTTCATCGGCATCGACTCGCTGCGGCTCGGCGAGGTGCGCCGCTACGGCGGCCACGGCCTCACGCCGAACCTGGATGCGTTCATCGGGCAGGCGGATCTCTTCAAGGACACGACGACGCCGCTCGGGCGCACATTCCCGTCGTGGGTGTCGATCCTGACCTCGCGCAGCCCGCCGCGCACCGGTGCGCGTTACAACCTCGGCGAACGCTCCAGGGTCAGCGCTGATCCCACGATCGGAGACGTGCTGCGGGCGGCCGGGTACCGGACGATCTATTCCACCGACGAGGTCCGGTTCGCGAACATCGACCGGACCTACGGCTTCGACCGGGTGATCACGCCGCGGATCGGCGCCGCCGACTTCATCATCGGCACGTACAACGAACTGCCCCTGTCGGCCGTCGTCATCAATTCGCGCGTCGGCGAGTGGCTGTTCCCGTTCTCGTACGCGAACCGTGGCGTCGCGACGATGTTCGAGCCCGAAACCTACGTCGGGCGGCTCGACCGCGAGCTCACGTTCGACAGACCGACGTTCTTCATCACGCACCTGACCGCGAGCCACTGGCCGTACTACACGGCGGGCACGCCCTTCGGCATCCCGAACACCGACGGCGGCGATGGCCGCCCGCTGTACGAGAACGGCCTGCGTACCGCGGACGCGATGTTCGGCGAGATCGTGGCGATGCTCGAGCGCAAGGGCGCGCTCGACAACGCGATCGTGGTCGTACTGTCCGACCACGGCGAGGCGCTCGGGCTGCCGACCGACTCCTTCCTGAAGCCGGGCGCGGTCGTGAGCGGATTGCGCGCGCCCATCGGCATGATGGACCTGGGGCACGGCCAGAGCGTGTTGTCGCCGTCCCAGTACCACGTGCTGCTCGGGTTCCGGGCGTTCGGCCCGCGTGCCGCGTTTGCCACGCGCGGGCGGGATTTCCAGCGGCCGGCGGACGTCGAGGATATCGCCCCGACGGTCCTTGACCTGCTCGGGATCGATGGCGACCCGCTGTCCTCGAGCGGCCAGTCGCTGGCCGCGATCCTGCGCACCGGCGTCGACGCGCCGGCGGCCGACGAGGCCGCGCAGCGCATCCGGTACACCGAAACGGACCTCAAGGTGTTGCCGTCGCAGAACGGCGGCGTGGACGAGGACGCGACCGCGCGCGAGAACTCCAGGTTCTTCGAGCTGGACCCCCGCAGTGCGCGGCTGCACATCCGCGAGAAGTACGCGCCGCTCGCAGTCGCGTTCAAGGAACGTGCGGCGTTTACGCCCGGGCACCTGCTCGCGGCGCTGCCGGCCGGTCCGGACGCACATCAGTACATCTTCTTCGACACGCGGACCGGCGAGGGGCGGCTGCTGCTCGCGCGTCCGGCCGACGACGACCCGGTCGCGCAGCGGCTGTGGGACGCAATGGGTCGCCAGTACGGCAGCGAGCTCAAGACCCCGGTTGCCGTGACCGAGGCGGACTGGCCCACGATTGATGCGGCGTGGTCTTCGTTCTTCCAGCCGCGAACGCCCTGGCGGGGCAACGGACCCGACTACCCGGCGCCGCCGGGCGCCGGGCAGGGCTAGGCCGCAGGCTGCGTCCGGCGAGACGTCCTGGAGAAATACCGGTGCACCAGCCAGCTGCAGACGCCCGAGATCACGACCAGGGCCAGCCCCGGGAGCAGCGACTGCAGTGCCTCCATGGCCGATCCGAACTGGAACCCGAAGTATCCGGCGCGCCAGCCATCGTAGATCGACCAGCACCATTTCACGGTGAATCCCGCCGTCATCAGGTGCACGAGGTACTGCGACCAGCGCTGCATGTACGCGGTGCCGCCACAGGCAATCGCGGAGACCACCGCGCCGATCGCGAGCGGGTACGAGCGCTCGATCAGCGCGACTTTGGCCGCGGCGACCGCGTAGATCGCAAGCAGCGCCGTCGTCACGAGAAGACTCATGGGAGTGATCAGCTTCATCGACGCGATTCTAGACGAGCCGGCCGACCGTGCGCGATCGCGACTCAAGGTAGCGACGGCGTGCTTCGTGACGCGGCCCGCACGAGTTCACGATTCCGTACCACGGCGGCTTGACCCGCGACGGCGCGTTCCGACATAAGTGGGCATGGATACGGTCAACGAAATCCAGCGCGAGCCACCGGCCACTGAATCCGGGCCGGCCGGCACGCCCGTGCGGCGCGAGCTTTTTTCGGTCGTCGTGCCCGTGTTCAACACGACGACGACGCTGGATCAGCTGGTCCGCCGCATCACGGACGTGTTCGCGCGCCTGCCCGAGTACGACCACGAGATCATCCTCGTCGACGACGCGTCGGCGAGGCCGGAGACCTGGCCGACGCTCACGCGTCTAGCGGCGCAGTACGATCGTGTCCGGGCATTGCAGCTGATGCGGAATTTCGGTCAGACGCCGGCGACGTTCTGCGGCATGAAGCAGGCACGCGGCGACTACATCATCACGCTCGACGACGACCTGCAGCACGCGCCCGAAGACATTCCGCTGCTGATCGCCGAGCGCGAACACGACGTCGTGTTCGCCCAGTTCCGGGAGCTGCGGCACTCGTTGCTCAAGCGTCTGCTCAGTCGGGCGAAGAACCTGCTCCTGACCTACCTGATCGACAAGCCGAGGGGCCTGCAGCTCACGAGTTTCCGGCTGTTCCGCCGCGAAGTCGCCCAGGCGATGCTGTCGGTGGTCACCTCGCCGCAGTCGACGCTGCCGCCGCTGCTTTTCTTCATCACGCGCGACATCGTGACGGTGCAGGCGAGGCATGATCCGCGCAGCGAGGGCAGCAGCAATTACACGCTTTCCCGGGTGATCCGGATGGCGCGAAACCTCGTGCTGAACGAGACCGTGCTGCTGCTCCGGCTCATCGGCCGACTGGGATTCGGGATCGCGCTGCTCAGCTTCCTCGGCGGGCTCTGGGTGCTGTTCAACAAGCTGTTCCTGCGCGTCGCAGTGGTCGGCTGGGCCTCGACGATGATCGTGCTGCTCATCGTGGGCGGCCTGATCCTTTTCTGCCTCGGCATCATCGGACAGTACCTCGCGCGGCTCATCAGTGGCGTCGAAGGGCGGCCCGCGTTCGTCGTGCGTCGCGAGGCGCCGAAGGCCGGTGCCGGGCGTGGCCTTCCGCCGGCATGAGTGGGCAACCGACACTGATGGTGCTGGGGGCGGGCGTCAATCAGGTGCCCGGGATACGGCGCGCCGTGGCGTCCGGCCTGCGCGTGCTGACCGTCGACTGGGACCTCGGCAACCCGGGCCACCGGCACGGCCAAGCGTCGTTCGAGGCCAGCACGACGGATGTCGAATCGGTCCTGGCGCTGGCACGCCGCGAATCGCCCGACGGGATCGTCACTTTTGCGTCCGATGCTGCCACGGGCACCGTTGCAAACGTGGCGCGGACACTCGGACTCCCCGGGGCCGACCCCGAGGCGGTCGCGGTGCTTTCGAACAAGGGGGCGTTTCGGCGCCTGCAGCACTCGCTCGGGTTGGCCGCGCCGCGATACACGGTCGGGTCGTCGGTCGACGACTTGCGCGATGCCTGGCTCCCGACCGCCGGCCCGCTGATCGTGAAGCCCGTCGACAGTTCAGGATCGCGGGGCGTCTCGCTCGTCCAGTACTCAGACAGACCCGCATTCGAGCGGGCCGTGGCGTCGGCGTTGTCCCATTCGCGGTCAGGCAAGGCCTGCGTCGAGGAGTTCATCCCGGGCGAGGAAGTCGGTGGCGATGCGTTGCTCGTCGACGGGTCGATCGCCTACCTGCAGTGCACGCACAAGTTGCGGCGTGGATTCGTCGTCACTGGTCACGCGTTGCCGCCGAGCATCCGGGATCGCCAGCAACAGGCCGTCGCCGCGTCGGTCGAGGCCCTGTGTCGTGCGGCGGGCCACCGGGACGGGGTCGTCAACTTCGACGTGATCGTCGACGGCGACCGTGCAACGGTGATCGAAATGAGTCCGCGTACCGGGGGTAACGGGATCTCGGCTCTGCTCGAGGCCGTGACCGGCGTCAGCACCGTCGCAGCCGCCATCGCGTTCGCGCTGGAACGCCGGCCGGCGCTGCCCCGGTCGGCACCGATCGCGGCGCACGCGGGCAGCGTCGTCCTCGGGGCCCGGGTTTCGGGTCCAGCGCCGAGGCCGCGCTCGGAACAACAGATTCGTGATGCGCTGCCCGAGCTGATCGAGTGCGTGTGCGAGATTCCGCGCTCCGGGGAGGTGATCGCCTGGGATCACGGTGGTAACAGCCTGGGGTACTGCGTCTTCCGGTGTCCGCCGGATCGCACGTATGGAGAGATCGCGGACAAAGCACGATGGGCCGTCGGGCTCGGGGGATGAGTCGAATGATCGGAAACATGACCTGGCACCAGCTGTCGGCAATCGAGGACGAGCACGGCGACGCCTATTACGTCGTGGATCCGGAGGTGTTCCGGATGAATTTCCACGGCCTCCGCGATGCCTTCCGGGCGTACTACCCTGACACGCAGCTCGCCTACTCGTACAAGACGAATTACCTGCCGGCGTTCTGTCGACTCGTCGACCGGTGGGGCGGCTACGCCGAAGTTGTCTCGCCGATGGAGTACGAAATGGCGCTCTCGGCAGGCGTCGAGCCGGCCCGGATCATCGTCAATGGTCCGTACAAGACGCAAGACCACGTGAGGCGTGCGCTCACGTCGGGCGCGCTCGTAAACGTCGATGCGCCTTACCAGGTCGACATGCTCGAGGGCATGGCGGCCGAGTTCGGCCGTCCAGTCCGCGTCGGCGTCCGCTGCAATTTCGACGTCGGCGACCAGCGAGTGTCGAGGTTCGGGTTCGACGCGGACGGCGGGGAACTCGAGCAGGTGGTCGGACGCCTGCGCCGGATCCGCAACGTCGAAGTCGAGGGCCTGCACTTCCATTACCCGCTGCCGGGCCGGCGGCCCGGCGGGTACGCAACCGTCGCCCGACGGATGGTCGAGCTGTCGTGGCGGCTGTTCGGGCCCCGGGGACCCCGGATGCTCGACATCGGCGGCGGCTATTTCAGCCCGATGCCTCCCGAGATGGCGGGCCAGTTCGGTGGCGACGTGCCGGTGTATGCCGACTATGCCGCAGCGGTCGGACCCGTGCTCGCGGCCGCGTTCCCGGACGGCGGGCCGACGCTGGTGCTGGAACCGGGCGTTGGCGTCGTGGCCGACACGGCATGGCTCGTGACCCGGGTGCTCGACGTCCGCAGCGTGCGCGGCGCGTGGTTTGCCCAGGTCTCGACGAGCGTCCAGTCGGCGCGACCGACGATGGCAAAGATCAATCTCCCGGTGCGGGTGATTCGAGCCCCTGGGGCTCGCGCGGGCCAGCCTGGCGCTCCCGTCGATGTGGTCGGCTATACCTGCATGGAGAACGACGTGATCCACCGCGGCCTTGCGGCGGACGTCGCGCCCGGCGACTTCCTCGCATTCGGCAACTGCGGTGCCTATACGAACGTGCAGAAGATGCCATTCATCCGTGCCGCCTCTGCGATGCTGGTCGTCGGTCGCGACGGGCGCGTGAGCGAGGTCCTGCGGCGCGCCGAGACGACCGGCGACGTGCTCGCGACGTATGCCCGCTGAGTTGCTCGTCACCGGGTGTTACCGGTCGGGCACGACGCTTCTCGAGAAACTGCTGCACGCCCAGCCGGGTGCCTGTGTCGCGTCGCAGCCGTTCGCGGCGTTGTATTCCTACGCCAAGGAACTGTTCGATACCGAACGGGGACTCCAGCGCCGGTACCCGCTTGGTCACCGATTCCTCGAGACTTGCTACAACGACGCGGATTTCGCGGAGTTCCTGGATCGTCGCCGGCTGGACGTCGCCGACCTGCAGCAGGTTTTCGATCGGTTGGCCGCCGACCGGAAGGGACTCTGGACGCCGGCGATGCTCGAACTGCGCGGTCGCATCGAAGCCGGCTCTTTCCTCGAAGTGCGTCGTCGGATGCTGCTCGCTGCGGCCGGGCTGCTCGACCGCCCCGACGCTCGGGTGGTGGGCAGCAAGGAGATACTGGTCGAGGAGTACGTGCCGTATCTGCTCGCGAACGGCGTGCGCGTCGTTCTGATCGTCCGGGATCCCCGTGACATGGTGGCGTCTCTCGATTTCAGCGACCGCGACAATGCGACGGGCGCCGACCGTCCGGTGCTCTACAGCGTGCGCGTCTGGCGCAAGAGCGTCGCGACGGCGCTCGCATGCGAGGGACATCCGCTGTTCCGGGTTCTGCGCTACGAGGACCTCGTCGCGATGCCAGACGAGACGATGCGCGAATTGCGTGGATTTCTCGGTCTTCCGGTTGGCCGCCTCGAGCGATCGGGTGGTGAACTCCTCGACCAGCACGGAAGGGTGTGGCGCGGCAACTCATCGTTTGCCGATCAATCCGGCGTTTCCCGCCGGTCGATCGGATGCCATTCCGAGCGACTTCCGGCCGCCGTACGGGAGATGATCGAAGCGACTGCCGGACCCGAGATGGCGATCATGGGCTATGTCGCCGAGCGACGACCCGATTCAGCCATCACGAGTTACAGGGACCCTTTCGAAGCGGTGCACACCCGGTTTCCCCGTGACTACAGTGAGGATCCCCGGCGCGTCGGCGAGGAAATCGAACGACTGCGCATCCTGGCGCAGGCTGATGAAATCGACGATGCGGTTGCGAGCCGGTGGTTCATCTACCCCGCCGCATACCGGCGCTTGAGGGCCTCGATGGCAAGGTGAGTAACCGCCGGCCGGCCCCGGATCCCTAACCGAGCACGTTTGCCGAATGCCATTGGGCATCGAGCGGGAGTTCGATGGTCTCCTCGGGGCGCACGCTCCTCGGCAATCGCAGCCACGACACGCTTTCGTTCGAAAATATCAGGGTGTCCCCCGACCACAGGCGCTGGGTCCAGACGACAGCATTCGCGATACCGGGCCGGACCGCCCGTAACGTGATGCCGGCCGGGACCGCGTCGGCCGCAGGTCCATAACGGGTCTCCCAGGCATGGGTTTCTTCGGACAAGGTCCGCGCCGAGGCGCGACTGAGCGCGCCGCTCGGCAATCTTGCGGGGAACCAGGCGGGGTCAGGCTCCGAGAGCGCCAAGTGCGCAAGTGGCGACGCCTCGATTCGATAGCGGCTCCCGATCGTCTCGATGTTCTTCCACAGGCGGTCCGTCCGAGTCGGGTAATCCTGCTCAGGCCATTCCATAAGAGCTGCCGAATAGGTGACGCGGTCCGGGAGCACCCGGCCATCGTCCTTCAGCACCCTCGTCGCGAGGTCGTTCACCATCCGGCTCTGGGCAATATCGCGCCGCGGGTCATTGAAATACACCATGGCAATGAGCACGTCCGCGCGCTCGGACGGTTGCCACGAATTCAGATCGGCCCGGACACAGTTGATCTCGAAGCCATTGGCCCGCGCCAGGGCGGCGGCGCCGTCGAGCGGCGCGATGTCGACGGCCCAGACACGTTTCGCGCCGGCTTTCGCCGCGAGAACCGAGAGAAATCCGGAGCCTGCTCCAGCGTCTATCACGATCGACCCGCGGGTGACCAGGGTACCGATCGCCTGTTGCAGGGCCAGGCCTCGATCGAAGCGAAGCAGCAGGTCAATATGCTGGTGAAATCTCATGAGTGTCCCCGAAGTGTCGACGACGACCCGGCGCTCACGCCACCGCGCCGCAGGCATGCCGCGCGGAGAGCATTCGGCTCCGGGTCATGTGAACAAGGTCCGGTCCTGCGTACATGGGCACAAAGTCGGTCTACAGTTGGCACTCCATGTGCCATCGTGTGTACGGAACCCAGCGCGTGTGCACGATTCGGCCGGTCACATTCGCTGCAACTCGACGAGCGAGCTCGAGGTATCCCGTTGCATCTCGTACGTGTTGCCCGCGATCACGCGAGATCAGGAATCGAGCCACGGGGTTCTGCTGCTCGGCGAAGCACGGATCCACCGTGTAGATGCGCCCGCCGGGCTTGAGCGCGGCCGCGGCCGTCGACAGGAATGTCAGCACCGAGTCGTCATCGAGGTGGTGCAGCACCCCGGTGCCGATGACGATGTCATAACGTTCGTCGCTGCCGATGTCGGCCTCCTGCAGGAGGCCGCAGTGGAAGCGACCTCGACCGCCGAAGCGACGCCTCGCGGACTCGATATACGCAGCGCTCATGTCGTAGCCGACGTATTCGACGTCATTTGGCAGCGCGTCGAGGACCTCCGCCGTCCCGCAGCCCAGGTCCAGGATCCGCATGCCCGGGAACGGCCTGACGTGGGTGCGCACATTGTGCTCGCGCAACGCGCGGGCGCCCATCAGGCGCTGCATCGTGTCATAGACAGCAGGATACGACAGGATTGAGCGGAGGCCCGTGGTGACCTGCGACAGGCCCGTCGATCGACGCATGATCTCGCTGGAATCAGGCGACACGGTTCGCTCAAGCCGTCCGGCTGACGACCAGCACACCGACGAGGATCATCGCGATCCCCAGCAGTGCGGTCCCGGGCAGCGACTCCTTGAGCAGCATTGTGCTGCCTACCGTCACGATGCAGAAAAGTGTGCCGATGTACACCGGCAATGCGATCGATACCGGGTGCCGTTCGGCCACGAAGAACCACGCGACCGAACTCAGCAGTGCGCAACTGTACGCACTGACGATAAACGGGTCGCGCAGGTACGTGAAGGCCCGCTCGGCAGGCGCCATCCCGTGCGCGGCGGTCCCTGCCAGCAGCGCGACGCGCCACCTGATGACGAGGCTGCTGTACGAAGACAGCAGGATAGACGGCAGGGCAGCCAACAGCAGTTTCATTCTTGAGCCCTACAGCAGGCCGAGCAGGTAGCTGCCGTAGCCGCTTTTCTCGAGTGGCTGTGCCAGCTCGATGAGCCGAGCGTCGTCGATCCAGCCGTTGAGCCAGGCGATTTCCTCCGGACAGCTGATCCGCAGTCCCTGGCGCTGCTCGATCGTCTGCACGAACTGGCTGGCCTGGAGCATCGACTCGTGAGTGCCGGTGTCGAGCCACGCGAACCCGCGGCCCAGCGGCTGGAAGTGGAGCTTCCCCTCGTCAAGGTAGAGACGCAGCAGGTCGATGATCTCGGTTTCACCGCGCGAGGAGGGGCGCAGCCGGGCGACCTGCCCGGGCGCGTGCTCGTCGAAGAAATAAAGCCCCGTCACCGCGAGGTTGGACTTCGGCGAGGCCGGCTTTTCCTCCAGGCTCGCGATTCTCCCGTCGGACCGGAGTTCGACGACACCGAAGCCACCCGGATCACGGACCCGGTAGCCGAAGATCGTGGCGCCGGACTCGCGGGCGTCGGCCCGGCGGAGCATGGGCGTGAAGCCCTGCCCATAGAAGATGTTGTCGCCGAGCACTAGGCAGCTGGGACCTCCTTCGAGGAATTCACGCGCGATCGCGAGCGCCTGCGGCAGCCCGTCGGGTCGCGGCTGCACGGCATATTCGAATCGCATGCCCCACCGTTCGCCGTCACCGAGCAGTCGCTGGAAGAAGAACTGCTCCTGCGGCGTGCTGATGATCATGACCTCGCGGATGCCGGCCAGCATCAGCACGCTGAGCGGGTAATAGATCATCGGCTTGTCGTAGATCGGCAGCAGCTGCTTGCTGACTCCGAGCGTTATCGGGTGCAGGCGAGTCCCGGCCCCACCCGCCAGCACGATGCCCTTGCGCCTGCTCTGTATCATGTCGTGAGCCCCAGCCGTTCGCCACGATAACCGCCGGTCTGCACCCGGCGCACCCACTCGCCATTCTCAAGGTACCACCGCAGCGTCCGGCGCAGGCCGTCCTCGAGTCCGATCGACGGGTTCCAGCCGAGTTCGTCTCTCATCCGGGAGCCGTCGATCGCGTAGCGCCGGTCGTGGCCGGGCCGATCCTCGACGAACCGGATCGAAGCCTCGTGGCGCGAACCGTCGACGCGCGGCGCCTCGTCGTCCAGGAGCCGGCACAGGCTGCGGACCAGCGCGACGTTCGTCCGCTCCGAGTTCCCGCCGATGTTGTAGGTCTCGCCGACGCGGCCCGCGTCGAGTACCCGCGCGATCGCAGAGCAGTGGTCGACGACGTGCAGCCAGTCGCGGACGTTGAGACCGTCCCCGTAGACGGGCAGTCCCTCCCCGGCGACAGCCTTCAGGATCATCAGCGGAATCAATTTCTCCGGGAACTGGTATGGCCCGTAGTTGTTCGAGCAGTGGGTGACGATCGTCGGGAGCCCGTAGGTCCGGTTGAAGGCGCGCACCAGGTGGTCCGATGCGGCCTTCGAAGCCGCGTAAGGCGAATTCGGCGCATAGGGGCTCGCCTCGGTGAAGTGGCCGGAATCCCCGAGCGATCCGTACACCTCGTCCGTCGAGACGTGGATGAATCGGAAATCGTCGCGCTCGATGCCGGGCAGCGTACTCCAGTGGTCTCGGGCCGCCTCGAGCAGCGTCAGGGTGCCGACGACGTTCGTCTGGATGAACTGGGCCGGCCCGTCGATCGAGCGGTCCACGTGGGTCTCGGCGGCGAAGTTGATCACGGCGCGGGGGCGGTGCTCACGCAGCAGCCGGGCAACCGTCCCGGCGTCCCCGATGTTCCCGTGGACGAACACGTGCCCGGGGTGGTCCTGTACCGGCGCCAGGGTGTCCAGGTTACCTGCATAGGTCAGTGCATCGAGATTCACGACGCACTGCCCGGCGGCGACGGAACCGAGCACGAAGTTGCCACCGATGAAGCCCGCGCCGCCGGTCACGAGCAACGGCCCGCCTGAGGCGGCAAAGCGCATTTCGGGGAGCGCGCTCACGCCGGCCGTCCGAGGAACTCGAGGGCCGAGTCGATCACGAAATCCAGTTGCGGCTCGAGACCGGGCCACAGCGGGAGCCGGATCAGCCGGTCGGCGACGTCGAGCGTCACCGGCAACTCGCCCGACGCGCGTCCCGCGCGTTGACCGAATGGCGACGTGTGCAGCGGGACGTAGTGCGTCGCGCACTGGATGCCGATGCCATCCATCTGCCGGACGAACGCCGAGCGATCGTCGAGATCGCGCAGCAGCAGGTAGTACATGTGGGCATTGTGCCGGCACCCGGCCGTACTGCCGGGGCGGCCCAGCCGGCCCTGCGCCTCGAGTGCCTCGAACGCCGCGTGGTACCGGTCCCAGATCGCGAGGCGCCGGGCCGTGATTGCTTCCGCATGCTCGAGCTGCGCCAGCAGGTAAGCGGCGACGAGTTCGCTGGGCAGGTACGAGGATCCGACGTCCACCCATGTGTACTTGTCGACCTGTCCGCGGAAGAACTGGCTGCGGTTGGTGCCCTTCTCGCGCAGGATCTCGGCCCTTGCCGCCAGTCGGGGATCGCTGACCAGCAGGGCGCCCCCTTCTCCGGAGACCAGGTTCTTCGTCGCGTGGAAGCTGAGTGCAGCCATCCCGCCAAAGGTCCCGAGCGGCCGGCCGTCCAGGCTCGACATGATCGCCTGAGCGGCATCCTCGACGACGCCCAGCCCGTGCCGCCGTGCAATCGCGCCGATCGCCGTCATGTCGCATCCGACGCCGGCGTAGTGCACGGGGACGATGGCCCGCGTGCGCCCGGTGATCGCCGCCTCCACGAGCCTCTCGTCGAGATTCAGCGTGTCCTGCCGGACGTCGACGAAAACCGGGACGGCGCCCCGCAGCACGAAGGCATTCGCCGTGGACACGAACGTATAGGACGGCAGGATGACTTCGTCACCCGGCGCCAGGTCGAGCAGCAACGCCGCCATCTCGAGCGCGGCCGTGCAGGAGTGGGTGAGCAGTGCCTTCGAGCCGCGGTGGTGGGTTTCGAGCCATTCGTGGCAACGTCGCGTGAATGCTCCGTCCCCGGACAGGTGGTGTGACGCTTGCGCCTGCGCGACGTACGGCAGCTCGGTGCCGGTCACGTGGGGTCGATTGAATGGTATCCGGTCCATGACTCAGCCTGCGCGTGCGCCCGGTGCCGGCCGCGTCGGCGCGCTCGTACCGGCGGTCGCACCTCGGAGCACGAAGACCCGGAGCGGTCCCATCGGCTCGACCTCCTCGTAGCGTGCCCAGATTCGTGCGAAACGCGGATCACCGAGGTAGAACGCCAGGTCGTCGAACGGGCGGTCGCCCAACCCGAGCCGCACCGGGGCGTACTCGACGAAGACGATGCGCGGCGGCCTGCGTTCGAAGTCGTGGATGACCTGGTCGCGGAGAACACCCGCCGCGCGGACGATGCCTGCGCGCCTCTTCGGGTCCGTCACCTCGTCGAGCCGGGCAATCGCAGGGATGAAGGGCTGGTTGATCGAACTGCCCGACCACTCCGCCCGGGTGTAGGAAGCCGTCGGGAAGCCCGGGAAAGGGTGCGTCGAAAAGCCATAGAAATAACTGCCCGGTTCGGGCGCGACGCGATCGACCATCTCGATCACCGCCTGCCGGAAGCGCCCGTTTGGTCCCCACCCGATGTTGTACTGGAAGTACCAGTGCGCGACGTCGTCGTGCACCGCCTTCAGAGGAATCACGGCGAGGAACGCCACTGACGCGAGCACGGCGAGCCGAAGCGGGCTGCCGTTCTCGCGCCACCGCGTCCACGCCCGATGCGAGCCTTCGCCCGCGCAGGCGCCGAGCAGCGCGAGCGCGCAGGCCAGCACCGGATAGCCGTGGTAGACGAAGCCCTTGCGCTGGACGAAGTAGCAAACCGCGTATCCGAGCGCCGCGAGCAGCACCGCCGTGTGATGGGCGCGCCAGGTCCGGGTGAATGCTGCGATGGTGAGCGCGAACAACGCCGGCTGCACGATGCGCAGGAATCGCTCGAGCAGGGCACCGTACGGCGCAGTGCCATAAGCCCAGTAGGTCGCGAGCGTCAGTTCGAGTCTCGACGCAAGGTAGTCGTGCAGCAGGAGTGCCGCGAGCGCGACGTACGCAGCCACCGCGCCGGCCATCACGAGGAACTCCGTGCGGACGAACTGCCGCCGGGGGCCGAGCCTTAACAGCAACCACAGCTCGATGAGTCCCGGGACGGCCAGGAAGTGGGGCTTCACCGAGAACCCGATGCCGGCGAGCAGTCCGATGACCGCCATCGTGGCGGTGTGCGGCAGCCGTCCACCCTCCACCCGCAGCACGGCCATCGCCAGATATGGCATCGCGAACAGCACTGAGGCGTACTCGCGCTGCCCGAAGCTGAAGCCAGGCGCCAGCGTGGCGGCGATCACGAAAGCGCCGACCCAACCGGCCGATGCTGCGGTGGCTGGCCGCGCGATGCGGCGCAACACCTCGACCAGCAGGGCAGTGCTCAAGAGCGCGTAGCCCCAGAACATCAGGCGCACTGCGGTTGGCTCGTCCATCCACCCGAAGTGGACGGCGATCCCGGCAGGCATGAACAGCAGCCACACCATCGGCAGGTTGCCGTCGAACAGGTCGTCGCCGACGCTCCTGCCCTGCAGCAGCCAGGTGTCGAAATGGATGAAGTAGGAGACGTCGTGATTGAGGTGCGTTGCGGACTGCAGCCAGTGCCCGATGAGCGCCAGCGCGACGATCGCCACGCCGAGCAGCGCCGACGGCGGAATCTGCCTCTGCATCATCGAATCAGGTTGCACCGGTGACGCCCGCCCCGTCATTGAGCGGAAAAGGATAGCAGCGCACCCGGTCGCCGCGGCCCGCAAACTGCCGAAGACCTCACAGAATCGGGCCGCGCGCCATTCGCGCCGCGCGCGCTCACTCGATCCCCAGCTTCTTGATCCGGTACCGGAGCTGGCGGAACGTGATGCCGAGCAGTTCGGCGGCCCGGGTCTTGTTGTAGCGGGTCTGCTCGAGCGCCCGGACGATCGCGTCGCGCTCGATGTGCGCGAGCTGGCCCTCGAGCCCGTCCACCGTGGCGGTGTCGTCGTCGTAGTCCGCGAGGTCGACGTTCGTCGAACCCTGGCGCAGCTGGATGTCGTCGGGACGCACGACGTCGCCGACGCACAGCGTGACCGCGCGCTCCAGGATGTTCTCCAGCTCGCGGACGTTGCCCGGGTACGCGTAGCCCAGCAGCTTCTCGAGCGCCTCGTCGCTGATCGACGGCCGCGGCACGCCGATCTGGCGCGAGACCTTCTCGACCAGCACCTCGACGAGCTGCGGCACGTCGTCGAGCCGCTCCCGCAGCGGCGGTACCCGGAGTTCGATCACGTTGATCCGGTAGTACAGGTCCTCGCGGAACCGGCCGGCCTTCACGAGTTCGTCGAGCTTGCGGTGGGTCGCCGAGAGGATCCGGACGTCGACCGGGATCTCGCGGGTTTCGCCGACCGGGCGGACCTTCTTCTCCTGGATCACCCGCAGCAGCTTCACCTGCATGTGCAGCGGCAGGTCGGCCACTTCGTCGAGGAACAGCGTGCCGCCCTCGGCGCTGCGGATCAGGCCGTCCTTGTCGGCCACCGCACCGGTGAAGCTGCCCTTCTTGTGGCCGAAGAGCTCGCTCTCCATCAGCTCGGACGGGATCGCGCCACAGTTCACCGGTACGAACGGGCCATCCTTGCGCGGCCCCGACTCGTGGATCAGCCGGGCGACCAGCTCCTTGCCGGTGCCGGAGTCGCCGGAGATGTGCACGGGCGCCTGCGACCGCGTGACCCGGCCGATCATGTCGCGCAGCTGCTGCATCGGCTTCGAGGTGCCGTGCAGCTTCATCGCCGACCAGCGGCCGGTCGCCTCGAGGTCGCTGCCGAGCCGGAGCGTCGCCGCGATCAGCTTGCGCAGCGCGCCGAGGTCGAGCGGCTTCGAGATGAAGTCGAACGCGCCGAGCTTGAGCGCGCGCACGGCAGCCTCGACGTTGCCATGCGCCGTGATCACGGCGACCGGAACCCCGGGCCGGTGTGCCTGGATCCACTCGACGATCTCGAGCCCGTCCCGCCCGGGCAGGCGCAGGTCGGTCAGCACGAGGTCGTACGGTTCGCTGCCGAGCGCGCGCACGGCGGTCGAGTAGTCACCGGCCGTGTCCACGGCGATCTCCATGCGGCCCAGCGTGATGGACAGCAGGTCGCGGATGTCGGGTTCGTCGTCGACGACGAGGGCGCGTTTCTGGCGCATCGTGGGGCGGCAGCCGGCTCGAGTTCGATGGTGCCCCGGACTATACCGCACCTCGCGCGGCAGGCCGCGTGCGGGTGCTCACGCCCAGCGGGACGGGTCGGCGAAGATCACCCGGAACACGCTCCCGCCGCCGGGCCGTGCCTCGTAGGCGAGCACGGCGCCGTTCGTCTGGCACAGCTCCCGGGAGATGAAGAGCCCGAGGCCGGTGCCGCCCGCCTTGTCGGTGAAGAACGGCTCGAAGATGCGCTCGGCGTGCGTCGGCGCGATGCCCGGGCCCCGGTCCGCGACCTCGAGGAACGGCCGGCCGGTCGACGCGATGCGCCCGCTCCGCAGCAGTATCGGTTCCGCGCCGTCGCCGCCCGCGTGTGTCAGCGCGTTGTCGCACAGGTTCCACATCACCTGCTGGAGGTGGCTCGGGTCGAACTTCACGGCCAGCGACGCGACTTCCTCGCGCAACCGGAAGCTCGCGCGGTCGGCCTGGGTCGTCGCGACGTATTCCTCGACGAAGGCGGCCAGCCACCGGCCGAGTTCCAGCCGCTCCTGCCTCGTGCTCTCGCGGCGAGAGAGCTGGAGCACGTTCTCGATGATCTGGCTGACCCGAGCCGCGTTCTTCTCGATGATGTCCGTCAGGTGCCGGTCGTCCGGACCGAGCGACGGTGATTCGCCGAGCAGCTGCCCGGCGTGGCTCATCGCGCCGACCGGGTTGCGGATCTCGTGGGCGATGCTGGCGCTCAGGCGGCCCAGCGCCGCGAGCTTGGACTGCTGCACCTGCTCGGCGACGACGCTCGTGTCCTCGAGGAACACGAGCACCGGGCCCGGGCCGGACTCCGACAGCGGGACGAAGTGCGGCCGGATCACCGTGCCCCCGTCGAACGACACGAATTCGCCGGCGGTGTCGCGTCGGTCAGAATCCTGCTGCCGCCAGGTCTCGAGCAGGTACAGGAGCCGTGGCGACACCTCGCCGAGCAGCGTGCCGCTCGAGACGGTGTCCCGCGTCAGCAGCCGCGCGGCGGTTTCGTTCACGAGCCGGACCCGGTCCGAGGCGTCGACGACCAGGATGCTCTCGCGCAGGTGCTGGACGATGAACCGGTTCAGCTCGTTCAGGTTCGCGAGGTCGATGTCGCGCTGTTGGACGAGCGCCTCGCTCTCGCGCAGGCGGTTCGCGAGTGGAATCGCGAGCAGCGTGATCGCGAACAGGCTGGCGCCGGTCAGGCCGGCCAGCAGGAAGTCGGTGCTCTGGCCGTGGCCGGTGAGCGCCGAGATCACGGCCTGCAGCAGCATCGCAAGCGTGATGACGGACGTCGCGAGCAGCGCCAGCCGGCGACGGACGATCGTCGCCGTGACGCCGGCCGGCAGGATCAGGAGCATCCCGAGTCCGCTCGACGCACCCCCGCTCGCGTGGACGATCAGCAGCACCGCGGCCGTGTCCGCCCCGAGCTGGAACAGCGCCAGCCACTCGGGCGAGGGCCAGCGCCGCTGCAACGGCTGGATCGACAGGAGTCCGAACGCGAACCAGGTCGCCGTGATGCCGATGTACAGTCCGGGGCTCGTCGCGCCGGCGCTGCGGCGCGAGGCGTCGAACAGGAACACGAGCAGCAGCGCCATCGGCACGATCAGCCGGAAGAGGTTCATCAGGCCGAGCACCCGCCAGGGCAGGTCCGCGGGCGGGCCGGGGGACGGACGGGGGGGCTGCAGCGTCTGCATCCGCGGCAGTTTCGGGCCTGTCGGACCGCGGGGCAATACGCGGGGCGGTCCTCGGTCGCTGCGGGCCGCGGTCTGGGGGTAAACTACGCGGCCTTGTCCAACAGCCGACCCGGACCATGAACCTCCACGAGTACCAGTCGAAGCAGCTTTTCGCCCGTTACGGCATCCCGGTGCCGAACGGCCACGTGGCCGCGACGCCCGAGGAGGCGGCCGACGCGGCGCGCCGGCTCGGGGGCGGGGTGTGGGTGGTCAAGGCCCAAGTGCACGCGGGCGGGCGCGGCAAGGCCGGCGGCGTCAAGCTCGCGAAGACCGTGGACGACGTGAGGACCGCGGCGGCCGGCATGCTCGGCCAGCGCCTCACGACGAAGCAGACGGGACCCGAGGGCCTGCCGATCCACCAGGTCTACGTGGAGTCCGGCTCGAAGATCGAGCGCGAGCTGTACCTGAGCCTGCTGCTCAACCGCGACACCGGCCACGTTGCGTTCGTGGCCTCCCAGGCGGGCGGCATGGACATCGAGGAAGTCGCGGCGAAGACACCCGAGAAGATCATCCGCGTCGAGATCCACCCGGCCACCGGGATTTCGGGCTCCCACTGCCGCACGCTCGCCTATGCCCTCGGGCTGAAGGGCCCGCAGGTCGCGGAGTTCGAGCAGATCGCCCGCGGCCTCTACAGGCTCTACAACGACTGCGACGCGAGCCTCGTCGAGGTGAACCCGCTGATCGTCACCGGCGACGGCCACGTCGTGGCGCTCGACGCGAAGATCAACATCGAAGACAACGCGCTCTTCCGGCAGAAGGAACTGGTCGCGTGGCGCGACAAGTCGCAGGAAGACGAGATGGAGCGGGTGGCCGCCGAGGCGGACCTGAACTACGTCTCGCTCGACGGCGACATCGCCTGCATGGTGAACGGCGCCGGCCTCGCGATGGCGACGATGGACCTGATCAAGCTGCACGGCGGCGCACCGGCGAACTTCCTCGACGTGGGCGGTGGCGCCACGCGAGAGCGGGTCACCACCGCCTTCAAGCTCATCCTGCAGAACCCGAAGGTGAAGGCGATCCTCGTCAACATCTTCGGCGGCATCGTGCGCTGCGACATGATCGCCGAGGGCGTGATCGGCGCGGCGCGCGACCTCGGGCTGCACCTGCCCGTCGTCGTGCGCATCGAGGGAACGAATGCACCGGCCGGGCGCAAGCTGCTCGCGGAAAGCGGGCTCGACCTGATCGCCGCCGCCGACCTCACCGACGCGGCGAAGAAGGTCGTCGCCGCCGCCCGGGCCGCGAAGTAACGCGCCCGCTCGCCCAACGCCAGCACACGGTCACTCCCATGAGCATCCTGATCGACAAGAACACCCGCGTCCTCTGCCAGGGCTTCACCGGCAAGCAGGGCACCTTCCACTCGCAGCAGTGCCTCGACTACGGCACGAAGCTCGTGGGCGGCGTCACGCCGGGCCGCGGCGGCGAGAAGCACCTCGGGCTCCCGGTGTTCGACACCGTCCGCGACGCGGTCGCCGAGACCGGCGCCGACGCGACGATGATCTACGTGCCGGCCCCGTACGCGGCCGACGCGATCATCGAGGCGGCCGACGCGGGCATCCCGCTGATCGTGTGCATCACCGAGGGCATCCCGGTGAACGACATGGTCCGGGTCAAGTCCGCGCTGCGCCAGTCGAAGTCGCGGCTCGTCGGCCCGAACTGCCCGGGCGTTATCACGCCGGGAGAGTGCAAGATCGGCATCATGCCGGGCTTCATCCACAGGAAGGGCCGCATCGGCATCGTCTCGCGCTCGGGCACGCTCACCTACGAGGCGGTGTTCCAGACGACGAACAACGGCCTCGGCCAGAGCACCTGCGTCGGCATCGGCGGCGACCCGGTCCGGGGGATGAACTTCATCGACGTGCTCGAGCTGTTCGAGCAGGACCCGCAGACCGAAGGCATCATCATGGTCGGCGAGATCGGCGGCAGCGACGAGGAAGCGGGCGCGGAGTACATCCGCAAGCACGTCACGAAGCCGGTGGTCGCCTACATCGCCGGCGTCACGGCGCCCCCGGGCAAGCGCATGGGCCACGCGGGCGCGGTGATCTCGGGCGGGAAGGGCACGGCCGCCGACAAGTTCGCGGCACTCGAGGCCGCGCGCGTCACGACCGTGCGTTCGCCGGCCGACCTCGGTTCGGCAATCGCGAAGCGGCTCGCCGGCACGAAGGCGAAGCCAGCCAAGGTCGCCAAGGCTCCGGCCAGGAAATCTGCCTCCAAGGCCCCGGTGAAGAAGGCCGCCGCGAAGGCGAAGCCCGCCGTGAAGCGGGCCGCGACGAGGAAGGGTCCGGCGAAGAAGCCGGCGACGAAGAAATCCTCCGCGAGGATGCCGGCGAAGACTGCGAAGCGCGCGGCCCGCAAGGCCCCGTCGCGGCGCCGCTGAAGCCGGCCGCCGGCGCCCCGCTCAGGAGCGCTCGCGGCGGTTCTTCGGCTCGGCGCCGCGCGCGCCGAGGGCCTGCCGCAGCAGGTACTCCACCTGCGCGTTCACGCTGCGCAGTTCCGCGGCGGCGAGCCGCTCGATCTCGGCCCACAGCCGCGGGTCGATGCGCAGCAGGAACGCCTTCTTGTCGGGGCTGGCCACGTTCGGCGTGGGCTCAGCCGTAGAGCGTCCCGGCGTTGATCACCGGCTGGGCCTCGGTTTCCGAGCACAGCACGACGAGCAGGTTGCTCACCATCGTCGCCCGGCGGTCGTCGTCGAGGTGCACGATGTCGCGCTCGCTCAAGCCCTTCAGCGCCATCTCGACCATGCTGACCGCGCCGTGGACGATCTTGCTGCGCGCGGCGATGATCGCCTCGGCCTGCTGGCGGCGCAGCATCACCTGTGCGATCTCCGGCGCGTAGGCGAGGTGGGTGAGCTTCGCGTCCTCGACGACGACGCCCGCGAGGTCGAAACGGTCGGTTAGCTCGCGCACCAGCGACTCGGCGATCCGGTCCTGGCCCGCGCGCAGCGTGATCTCGCCGGCCGCGAGGTCCTCGCCCTCGTCGTAGGCATAGGTGGAGGCGAGGTGCCGGACCGCCGCCTCGGCCTGGACGCGCACGTACTGCTCGTAGTTCTCGACGTCGAAACTCGCCTGCGCGGTGTCGCGCACGCGCCAGACGATCGCCGAGGCGATCTCGATCGGGTTGCCGCGCTTGTCGTTCACCTTGAGCTTGTCGCTCGCGAGGTTGTGCGCGCGCAGGCTGATGCGCTGCTTGCGGTAGAACGGGTTCGCCCAGCGCAGGCCCTGGCCGCGGTCCGTACCACGGTAGTGGCCGAACAGCAGCAGGATCGCCGCGGTGTTCGGCTGCAGCTGGTAGATCCCGGACAGCAGGAACGAGCCGGCGATCACCGACGCGAGCGGCAGCAGGGGCGTGTTGCCCGCGTCGGCCGCGTGCGCCAGCAGCCAGATGCCGAAGGCGACCAGAGCGAGCCCGACGCCACCGACCGGGTAGCCGCTCCAGGTGCTGCGCGTGACTTCCTCGGTGCGGATCATCGTGTGGTTCGACATGCGTCCTCCCCGGCGGCTCGACACGGCCGCCGCCCTGGTATCAGGGTGATATCACTTTGATACGAACCGGGCCGCCTGTCAAGCGGCGCGCCGGATCGGCCGCGGGCGGGCCCGCCGGGCCCGCGACCGGACCCCGTCGCTAGGGCCGGCCGGCCCGGAACGTGTCGCAGGCCTCGAGCGTGCCCTGTTCGACCCCGAGCCGGAACCAGGCCGCGCGCTCGGCCGAGGTGCCGTGCGTGAACGAGTCGGGCACCACGTAACCCTGCGCCTGCCGCTGCAGGCGGTCGTCACCGACCGCCTGCGCCGCCTGGATGCCTTCCTCGTAGTCGCCGGCGTCGAGCAGCTGGCGCGACTGGTCGGCGTTCCGCGCCCAGATGCCCGCGTAGCAGTCGGCCTGCAGCTCGAGCTTCACCGACAGTGCGTTGGCCTTGGCCTCGTTGCGGGCGCGCTCGCGCGCCGCCTGCACCTGGCCGGAGGTCCCGAGCAGGTTCTGCACGTGGTGACCCACCTCGTGCGCGATCACGTACGCCTGCGCGAAGTCGCCCGGCGCCCCGAACCGCGTCGAGAGTTCGTCGAAGAACGAGAGGTCGACGTAGACCTTCTGGTCAGCCGGGCAGTAGAACGGGCCCATCGCCGCCTGGCCGGTGCCGCAGCCGGACTCCGTCGCCCCCGTGTAGAGCACCAGCGTCGGAGCCACGTAGTCGACGCCGTGCGGCGGCAGGATCGCGCTCCAGGCGTCCTCGGTGTCGGCGAGCACGACGGCGACCCGCTTGCGCACCAGTGCCTCCTGCGGCGACTGCTGGTACGGCGCGCTGCTGTCCGCCGACGGTGACGGCCCCTGCGGCTGCAGCACCCCGAGCAGCGGGCGCACGTCCACGCCCATGAACGAGAGCACCACGAGCACCAGCAGGCCACCGACGCCGATGCCGACCCCGGTCCGCACCGGCCTGCGGCCCCTGCGGTCCTCGATGTTGCTGCTCTCCCGGCGACCTTCGATGTCCATGCTGGAACTCCCCCGGTGTGCCCGGCCACCCGCAAAGTGTCCGCGAAAGTGTCCGCGGCCGGAACGCGGACACCGTCCTGTGCCGGCATTCAAACCCTCGTGCCGGCGAAACGCTCAAAGAATCATACGCCTGCGCGCCCGTGGCCCCATTGGCACGCATGGTGCATTGAAGAGGGGGGCACCTGCGGAACGTCCGCAGGGGCAGGGAACCACGGGGCAGACATGTCGATCGCCACGATCTCCAAGCTGAAGCAGCGCGACGCCGAAAATGTGCGGGGCACCGAGGCGCAGGACCGTGCGGTCACGCCGGCGCGCGCCTGGCTGCGCGACCGGCGCACCTGGTGGGCGGCTGGCGGCATCCTGCTCCTGCTGCTCATCGTTGCCGCCTGGGCGATGCGGGGCTGGTTTTCCTCCGACGCCACCGTGTCGCGCGAGCGCGTGCGGATCGCCACCGTCACGCGCGGGGAATTCGTGAGCGACGTGGCGGCCCAGGCGACCGTGGTCGCGGCCGTGAGCCCGGAACTCCATGCGCCTGCCGCGGGCACCGTCTCGCTCGCCGTGCAGGCGGGTGACACGGTGAAGAAAGGGCAGGTGGTCGCGACCGTCGACAGCCCGGCCCTGCAGAACGAGTACCAGCGCGAAAAGGCGACGCTCGACAGCCTGACCGTCGACATGAAGCGCCAGGAGATCGACGTGCGCCGCAAGATGCTCGCGAGCCAGCAGTCGGCCGACATGGCCGGCGTGGCGATCCGGGCCGCCGAGCGCGAATTCGCCCGGGCCCAGTCGGCCTGGGACCAGCGCATCATCAGCGAGCGCGACTACCAGCGGGCGAAGGACGAACTCGACGAAGCCCGCCTCACGAACCGGCACGCGATCGATTCCTCGGGGCTCGAGAAGGAGAGCCTGCAGTTCGAACTGCAGACCCGGCGGCTCGAGCGCGAGCGCCAGCAGCTGCTGGTCGCGGACCTGGGCCGCCGCGTCGACGAGCTCTCGATCCGCGCGCCGGTGGACGGCGTGGTCGGCAGCGTCGCGGTGACCGGCAAGGCGGCCGTGCAGCAGGACGCCGTGCTCCTGAACGTCGTGGACCTCTCCGCCTTCGAGATCGAGTTCCGGGTCGCCGAGTCCTACGCCGGCTCGATCGGCATCGGCATGCCGGCCGAGATCACCTACGGCGCGAAGACCTACCCGGGCTCCGTGGCGGCGATCTCGCCCGAAGTGCGCCAGGGCGAGGTGACCGGCCGCGTGCGATTCGCCGGCGAGCCGCCGGCCGGGCTGCGTCAGAACCAGCGCGTGTCGGTCCGCATCCTGATGGACCGCCGCGACGGCGTGCTGAAGGTCGAGCGCGGCGGGTTCTACGAGGCCGGCGGTGGCACTCTCGCCTGGATCGTGCGCGACGGCGTCGCCGAGCGCGTGCCGATCGAGACCGGCGCGGCCAGCATCCGCGAGGTCGAGATCCTGAAGGGCCTGAAGGAAGGCGACCAGATCGTGATCTCGGACACCGGCCCCTTCAAGGGCGCCGAGCGCGTCCTGCTGCCCGATTGAAGCACCGTACCCCGACCGAACCGAACACCACGGAGAGACACCCATGCCGATGCTCGAAATGCGCCAGGTCACCAAGGTCTACCGGACGGACCTGCTCGAGACCCACGCGCTGCGCGAATTCGCGATGCAGGTCGAGAAGGGCGAGTTCGTCGCGGTCACCGGACCGTCGGGCTCCGGGAAGACCACGTTCCTGAACGTCGCGGGCCTGCTCGAGACCTTCGACACCGGCAGCTACGTGCTCGACGGCGAGGACGTCGGCGGGCTCGACGACGACGCGCGCTCGAGCGTGCGCAACCGGAAGATCGGCTTCATCTTCCAGAGCTTCAACCTGATCCCGGACCTGAACGTCTATGACAACGTCGACGTTCCGCTGCGTTACCGGCGGATGCCGGCCGCCGAACGGCGCGAGCGGATCACGTCCGCGCTCGACCTCGTCGGTCTTTCGTCGCGGCTGAAGCACCTGCCCTCGCAGCTCTCGGGCGGGCAGCAGCAGCGCGTTGCGATCGCTCGAGCCCTGGCCGGCGACCCGGCGCTGATCCTGGCCGACGAGCCGACCGGCAACCTCGACTCGCTGATGGCCCGGCAGGTGCTCGACCTGCTCGAGCAGATCAACGACATGGGCACGACGATCGTGATGGTCACGCACGACCCGGAGCTCGCGCGGCGCGCGCACCGGAACGTCCAGGTGATCGACGGCCAGGTCACCGACTTCAAGCCCTACGAACCGGTGGCCGTCGAGCCGCGGCTCGAAGCGACCGCGTACGCGTGAGGAAACCACGATGATCGCCTACGACTTCCAGCTCGCGCTCGCGAGCCTGAAGCGCCACCCGGGGCTCTCGGCCCTGATGGTGCTCGCGGTCGCGCTCGGCATTGCGGTCTGCACCGTGACGTTCACGATCTACCACGCGATGGCCGCGAACCCGATCGAGTGGAAGAGCGACCAGCTCTACGCCGTGACCGTGGATACCTGGTCCGCCGAGCGCCCGTACGACGACGAGAACCCGGACAACCCGCCGCAGCTGCTGACGTTCCGCGACGCGACGGCACTGCATGCGTCCGGTGTCCCGAAGCGCAACGTGATCATGTACAAGTCGGGCGCCGTGGTCGATTCGGGTCGGAGCGGCGCGAAGCCGTACCTGGCGGACCTGCGCGTGACGACCGGGGATTTCTTCGCGATGTTCGACGTGCCGTTCCGCTACGGCGGCGGTTGGAACGCCGCGGCCGACCAGGGCCCCGAGCCCGTGATCGTGCTGAGCGAGGAGGCCAACCAGAAGCTCTTCGGCGGCGAGAACAGCGTCGGGCGCAGCGTCCGCGTCGGGCAGGACGAGTTCCGGGTCGCGGGCGTGCTCGCCGCCTGGTCGCCGAGCCCGGGTTTCTACGACCTGAACAACGGCGCGTTCGAGAAGCCCGAGGACGCCTACATCCCGTTCCGCTGGGGCCAGCTCCGGCAGCTGCCCGTGTGGGGCAACACGAACTGCTGGAAGAGCGAGTCGGGCGACTCCTACGAGGACTTCCTGAACTCCGAGTGCATCTGGGTCGAGATGTGGGCCGAGCTGCCGACGGTCGCCGATCGTGACCGGTTCCAGGCCTGGGTGGACAACTACGCGCGCACGCAGAAGGCCGCCGGCCGCCTGCCGCGGCCGCTGAACAACCGGCTCTACGACGTGGACCAGTGGCTCGAGTTCAACAAGGTCGTGAAGCGCGACAACCGGGTGCTGATCGGCATTGCGCTCTTGTTCCTCGGCGTGTGCCTCGTGAACGTCGTCGGGCTGCTGCTCGCGAAGTTCCTGAACGGCGCGCCGCTCACGGGGCTCCGCCGTGCGCTCGGTGCGAGCCGCCGGGACATCGTGCGCCAGCACCTGGCCGAGGTGCTCGTGATCGGCGTTGCGGGCGGCGTCGTGGGCCTCGGGCTCGGCTGGCTCGCGCTGGCCGGCGTCCGCGCGATCTACGGCGAGGGCAACGACGACTACCTGTCGCTCACGTCGATGGACCCGATCGTCGTGGTCGCGACGCTGGCGCTCTCGCTCGTCGCCGGCGTGGTGGCGGGCCTGTACCCCGCGTGGCGGATCGGGCGCACGGCGCCCGCCGTCTACCTGAAGACCCAGTGAGGAGACGGCCATGGAAATCGGACCCATCCTGAGCGCGCTGCGCCGCAGCCCCACCGGCGCGATCCTGGTCGCGCTGCAGATCGCGCTCGCGCTCGCGATCACCGTCAACGCCTGCTTCATCACGGTGGACCGTCTGAAGTTCATCCACCGCGACCCCGGCCTCGACGTCGCCAACACGTTTGTGATCGCCTTCGCGGCCCGCGGCCGCGACTTCGACGCCGCGACCGCGATGCGCGAGGACCTCGCGGTCCTGCGCGCGCTGCCGGGCGTGGTCGCCGCGACACCGATCAACGCGGTGCCGCTCTCGGGCGGTGGCTCGGGCACCAGCTACTACACGGAGCCCGGCGAGAAGGGTCGGCGCGGCGAAGTGAACTACTTCCAGGTGGACGAGCACGGCATCGAGACGCTCGGCGTCGAGCTGAGCGCGGGTCGAAACTTCGACGCGAGCGTCGTGAAGCCCTCCGATGGCTACAAGACCGGCTTCGTGGCCGAGGTGGTGATGACCGAGGCACTGGCGAACCAGCTGTTTCCCGGGCAGTCGGCGGTCGGGAAGACGATCTACGACAACCTGGGCGAGCCGGCGAAGGTCGTCGGCACGATCAAGCTGATGCACGGCTCGTGGCCAGGCTGGGAGAACGTCGGCAACGTGAGCCTGCAGCCCACGATCCCGAACTCGGACTTCGCCCGCTACATGGTCCGTGCGAAGCCCGGCCAGCGCGATGAAGTGATGAAGCTCGCCGAGGAGAAGCTCTCGGCGATCGACAACGGACGGATCATCACGAAGGTGCGCTCGCTCGAGGAATACGCGTCGCGCAGCTACGCGGACGACCGGGCGATGGCGATCTACATGGTGATCGTGATCGCGCTGCTGGTCGGGGTCGCGGCGCTCGGCGTGTTCGGCCTCGCGGCGTTCAACGTCAGCACCCGGACGAAGCAGATCGGAACGCGCCGGGCCGTGGGTGCCCGCCGGCGCGACGTCGTGCGCTACTTCCTCGTCGAGAACTGGCTCGTCACGACCACCGGCGTGCTCGCGGGCTGCGTGCTCGCGCTGGGGCTCGGCTACTGGCTGAGTGCGCAGTTCGAGCTGCCGAGGCTGCCGCTCTGGTATCTGGTGGGCGGCGTCGCGGCACTCTGGACCGTCGGGCTCGGCGCTGCGATGGTGCCGGCGCGGCGGGCCTCGCACGTGTCTCCGGCGGTGGCCACGAGGACGGTATGATGCCCGGACCGGACGGCGGCATCGGCCGCCGGTCCAACCAACCGGGAGACGGGCCATCGCCGAGTTCGATCCGGCCGTGATGCACGGTCGCACGATCCTGGTCATCGACGACAACGAGGCCGTCCGGACGGCGCTCGAGGTGTTGCTCACGCTCGAGGGCGCGCGGGTCGAGGGTGTGGGCACGCAGGCCGCGGGGCTCGAGCGGATCGCGCGCGGCGGCGTGGACCTCGTGATCCAGGACATGAACTTCTCTCGCGAGGCCACCTCGGGCGAGGAGGGGATCGCGCTCTTCCGCGCGATCCGCCGCGCCCAGCCCGAGCTGCCCGTCGTGCTGCTCACCGCGTGGACCCACCTAGAGACCGCGGTCGAACTCGTGAAGGCGGGTGCCGCGGACTACCTCTCGAAGCCCTGGGACAACGCGCGGCTCGTCACGACCGTGCGCAATCTGCTGCAGCTGCGGGCCGCGATCGAGGCGCAGCGCGAGCAGGAGCGGGCGCGGGCCGCGGCGCGCGAGGCGCTGGCCGCACGCTTCGACCTGCGCGGCGCCGTCTACGCGAGCGAGGCGATGCACGCAGCCGTGCAGATGGCGACCCAGGTTGCCCGCGCGGACGTGCCGGTGCTCGTCACCGGTCCGAACGGTGCCGGCAAGGAAGTGATCGCCGAGATCATCCAGGCGAATTCGTCGGTGCGCGACGGCCCGTTCGTGCGCGTGAACGTCGGCGCGCTGCCGTCCGAGCTGCTCGAGAGCGAGCTCTTCGGCGCCGAAGCCGGCGCCTACACCGGCGCCAAGGCGCATGCGGGCCGTTTCGAGGCGGCCGACGGCGGCACGCTGTTCCTCGACGAGATCGGCAACCTGTCGATGGGCGGCCAGGCCAAGCTGCTGCGGGTGCTGCAGACCGGGCAGTTCGAGCGCCTGGGCTCCACGCAGACGCGCCGCGTGTCCGTGCGCGTGATCTCGGCGACCAACGCCTCGCTCGCGGACGCCATCCGCGACGGGCGGTTCCGCGAGGACCTGTACTACCGGCTCAACGTGATCGAGATCGCGGTGCCGGCGCTGGGCGAGCGCCGCGACGACGTGCTGCCGCTCGCGCGGCACTTCCTGCAGCCGGGGTTCGAGTTCACGCCCGAGGCCGAACGGGCGCTCGTCCGGCACCCGTGGCCCGGCAACGTGCGCGAACTGGCGAACTGCGTGAAGCGCGCCTGCCTGCTCGCCGACGACGGCGTGATCCGGGTGCAGCAGCTGATGCTGCCCGCGGCGCCGGAGGGCCCGGCGCCCGAACCCGACCGGGCCGAGATCGAGCTTGCGCTCGCGCGCTCCGGCGGCGTCGTCGCACGCGCCGCGCGCGACCTCGGGCTCACGCGCCAGTCGCTGTACCGGCGGATGGAGCGACTCGGCATCGTCGCGGACGAGCCGGGGCCGCGATGAGGCTGGTTGCGCGGCGTGGGCTCACGCTGGCGCTGGCGGCGCTCGGGCTCGTCACGGTGGCGGCGTGCCTGGCGGCCGCCCTGCCACTTGCGTGGCGGATCGCCGTGGCCATCGGCGTGGCGATCGCCTATCTGGCGATCGCGCGGATCGCCCTTGCGGCGTTCGCGCGGCGCGACCGGCTGATCGAGGCCGTCGCAGACGGGGTCGCGGGCCTGCGCGACGGTGACTACAGCGTCTCGATCGCGGCGCCCGAGGACGATCCGGTGATCCGCCGGCTGGTGGAGAACTACAACGGCATCGGCGCGAGGCTTCGTGCGCAGCGGCAGGACCTCTACCAGCGCGAGCTGCTGCTCGACACGGTGATCCAGACCACCCCGCTCGCGCTCGTGCTCACCAACGCGAACGGCACCGTGCTGTACGCGAACCTGGCTGCGCGGCAGCTTTTCAACGCCGGTCATAAGCTCGAAGGGCTCGCCTTTCCGGACCTGCTCGCGCGGATGCCGGCCGCGATGCGGGAAGCGTACGCGGGCGAGCAGGACACGCTGTTCACGGTGGAGATCGGCGGCGAGTCGCAGGTGCACCACCTGTCGCAGCGACGTTTCCTGCTGAACGGCCAGCCGCACCGGCTGTGCCTGCTGAAGCAGCTGACGCGCGAACTCAACGCGCGGGAAGTCTCGACCTGGAAGCGCGTGATCCGGGTGATCGCGCACGAGATCAACAACTCGGTCGCGCCGATCGCGTCGCTCGCGCAGTCGGGGCAGCGGCTCGCCGCGGCGCCGGACGGTGCGCAGCTGAAACGCGTGTTCGGCGCGATCGAAGAGCGGATGGCGCACCTGGCCGGGTTCGTGGACGGTTATTCGCGGTTCGCGAAACTGCCGTTGCCGCGGGTCGCGCCCGTCGAGTGGCGCGGGTTCCTCGAGTCGCTGCGCGCGATGTCGCCGTTCGCGTCCGACGGCGAGTGGCCGCGCGGCACGGCGCACCTCGACGAGTCGCAGATGCAGCAAGTGCTGCTCAACCTGCTGCGAAACGCCGTGGAGGCGGGGTCGCCGGTCGAGGAAATCCGGGTCGGCGTCGCCGCGCACGGCGGCGGCTGGCGGCTCACCGTCGCCGATCGCGGCGCCGGCATGAGCGACGAGGTGCTCGCGAACGCGCTGCTGCCGTTCTACTCGACGAAGTCGACCGGCACCGGCCTCGGGCTCACGCTGTGCCGCGAAATCGTCGAGGCACACGGCGGCACGATCGACCTCGCGAACCGCGAGGGCGGCGGACTGCTCGTGCGGCTGTGGCTGCCTCAGGGGTCTGTCCCCGCAGGGGACTGACCCCTATTCGACCCCAAAGGGGTCAGTCCCCTGCGGGGACAGACCCCGGGGGACAGTCCCTCACGGGTGCTCGGGATCCCCGGTGCCTTCGTCCATCCAGACGCCGTGGCTGCACTTCAGCAGCAGCGAGCCGCTGCGCACGTAGGCGCCGTGGCGGAAATCGCGGCCGTTGTACCAGCACACCGGCTCACCCGGCACCTGCTGGCGGACGACGTCGGTGTCCTCGTCTTCTTCCTGCGCGATCGGCGAGTTGCGGAGCTCGGGGTCCTGGGCGCCGACCTGGGTGATCCGTGCGTCGGTTCTCATGGCACACCTCCCGATGGCGTTCGGAGTGAGGTGCCGGCGGACCGGGCCGCGCCGCATCCCGCCGACGGCTCATTGTCCGGCCGCCGTCCGGACGGCGGCCATACGCAGTTTAGGCAGCCAACAGCGGCTTACTTCGGATCGCTGATGTCCGCTGTGAAGCCGATGCCGCGGCGCTTCGGAGCCGGCGGGTTCACGAGAGCGCGGATGGCGGAGAGGAGGGCGGCGATCGCATCGTCGTGGTGCTTGTACTTGCGCTCCAACTCAGCGAGCTTGCGTGCCAGGGCGGCGTTGGAGACCAGGAGCTCGCGCAAGCGGACAAAGGCGCGGACCACGAAGACGCTCATCTCGACGGCCCTGGGGCTGTTGAGGATGGTGGCGGCCATGATGGCGCCGTGTTCGGTGAAGGCGAACGGCGGGAATCTGGGGTCGCGGTGCTTCTGGGAACCGGTCGCATTCTGCGACCGGTTCAGGGCCTCGGTCTCGGCCCTGGTCAGGCGGAACAGGAAGTCCTCGGGGAAGCGTTCGGCATTGCGCTTGACCTGCTCGTTCAGTCGCTTGGTGGTGACGTCGTAGAGGCTGGCCAGCTCGGCATCCAGGATCACGCGCTGACCGCGCAAGACGAGGATGGCGCGGGTGACGGTCTCGACCGGCATCTGGGCCTTGACGCGCGTCGATGTTCTCGACTTCCTGCGTGGGCGTCCGGGCATGCGCAGCGAGACTCCTCCAGCGGCCCGGATGGGCTGTGACGCCGTCGGGCACAACAGGCGACGGGGCGTTACGGTGCCGACGCTACTCTTGAGCAGGACGCTCTCAAAGCCGACAAAGCGCCGCAAAAGCCACAAAAAGGGCCGCTCCCCGAAGGAAGCGGCCCTCGATCGGACCTCGGTCGAGACCGGGATCAGTTCGCCATCACGACGGCCGGCGGCGACCACGTGCCCGAGCCCGCGGGCAGGATCGACGGCGCCTCGGTCTTCGGCCAGTACAGCCGCATCACGAGGTAGACGGTGTCGTTCGGCGCCGGCAGCCAGTTGGCTTCCTTGTCCTTACCCGGCGAGTCCTTCTGGATGTAGAGCGTGAGCGACCCGTCGGCGTTCGTCTTCATCGACGGCAGCATCGGCGAGTTGATCAGGTAGCGGTTGATCGGGTTCTCGATCAAGAGCTGGCTCTTGCCGTCGTACATCGTCACCGACCAGAACGCGTTCACCGGCGGCAGCGAGCCCTTCGCGAACGTGAGCGTGTAGTTGTGCTTGCTCGTGTCGATCGGCTGGCCGGTCGAGTCGTTCCGCGTCATCGGGTACATGGCCTCGTCGGCGTTGTTGCCGTAGATGCCGGCCTTGGCGGCCGCGGCGCGCAGCAGCCAGTCGCCCTTGTAGAAGTCGCGGTCACCGAACGCCGAACCGATGTTCCAGCCGTTGATCTCCTTGCCGAGCGAGCTCGAGGCCTTGTCGATCTTCCCGAACGCCTGCTTGATCGCGAGGCCGAACGCGGCCTTCTGCTCGAGCGAGAGGTCCTTGAAGTCGAAGGTCTTGCCCGGGCCGATGCCGATGCTCGCGAACTTCGCGCGCAGCGGGGCGTCGGCCGCGGCCGGGCCCGTGGTTGGCGCGAACTGCAGCAGGAAGTCGAGGAACGCCGGGAACTCCGTCTTGAACGGGTCGTCGCCGACGAACTTCGGGAAGTCGATCGGGGGCGCGGCCGCCGGGGCCGGCTGGCCGAGGAAAGCCGACAGCGGCTTCACGGTGTAGCCCGCCTGGATCTTCTTCACGTTGTCGATGTCGGCCGGGTTGAAGAGCTGCGTCCGGTAGATGACGAAGCTGAACTGCGTTTCCGAGTGGAACACCTTCGCGATGCCCTTCGGCGTCTCGCCCGACCAGTCCGGCCCGGCGATCATGTAGCACCCGGCGTCGTTGCCGGTCGCGCGGCTGCCGATGTAGCCGTAGTTGAACGAGTACAGGTCGGTGAGCTGCACCGAGTAGTAGCGCTTCTTCTCGACGGCCGGGACGCAGATCACGACCGGCTCGGCGCGCAGGTCGGCCTGCAGCATCGAGTACGGCGTGTCGGAGTTCGGCGTGACGATCGCCGTGTCCTTCGGCGTGAACGTCTTCGAGTCGTTCCAGATCTGGTTGAACCCGGTCTTGAACTGCGGCGACGTGGTGTCGACGTTGAACTCGTACATGGCCTTGTAGGCCGCGATCATCGGAAAGCCGTACAGGTAGGCCTCCTCGGCGATCGCCTTGATCTCCTCGATGCCGGGCGCCGCGACACCGTTGGCGGCGTCGGTCTTCGCGGCCTCGGTGACGGCGTCGCCCGGCTTGCTGCAGCCGGCGAGCGCGACGGCGGCCGTGACGGCCGCCAGGGTCGGATACTTCAGGGACATGGGTCGAATCCTTGGGTGGGTGGTCGGACCGTGGGGAGGGTAGCAGAGGGGGATAGGTGTCAGACACCTACCCTTGGGGTAGGTGTCTGACACCTATTCAAAAAAAAGGGACAGGCTCCCCAGGCGGTAGACTGCCCCAGCCCCTTACGGGTTTCGCCCCCGACATTCGTCCACATCACTGTGACACCCCCGTTGCCGCCCAGCCCGGACGACGCGTCCCCGGCCCCGACTGCCGGGACGGACGCGCTCGACCGCTGGTTCGTGGAGCAGGTGCTGCCGCTCGAGCCGGCGCTGGTCCGGCTGCTGCGCCGCCACTGGCGCCGCGCCGACGACGTGCCGGACCTGCGACAGGAGGTGTACACGCGGGTCTACGAGGGCGCCGCCCGCGACGGCCTGCCGGACGCGACGCCCGCCTATGTGTTCCGGACCGCGCGTAACCTGTTGATCGATCAGGCCCGACGCGCAAAGGTTGTGTCGTTCGACCTGGTCGCGGAACTCGAGGAACTGCCCGAGGCCCCGCGGGACGAGTGGTCGCCGGAGCGGGTCGCGGCGGCGCGGGCCGAACTGCGGCTGCTCGAGCGCGCGCTCGAGGCGTTGCCGCCGCGTTGCCGCGAGGTCGTGAGCCTGCGACGGATCGAGGGGATGTCGCAGAAGGACATCGCCGCGCGGCTCGGCATCGCCGAGGGCACGGTCGAGAAACACGTGACGCTCGGGATGCGTGCGCTGGCGGAGTCGCTGGCCGGGCAGGGCGTCGAGACGGCGAACGAATGGCTCGCCCGCACAGGACGACGGGTGGACAGGACATGATGGACCTCAGGAATCACCAGGCGATCGAGGCCGAGGCCGCCGCGTGGCTCGCGCGGCGCGACGCCGCCGAGCGCTGGACGGCCGACGACGAGGCCGCGCTTCAGGCGTGGATCGCCGAATCCGCGGCGCACCGCGTCGCGTGGCTGCGCCTCGGCGCCGCGTGGCAGCGCACCGAACGGATGCCCGCGCTGGCGAGCATCGCGGCCGACCCGGTCACGGCAACCAAGACGGCCACACCGACGGCATCCGCCCAACCCGCGGGCGTCGAACCTCCGGGCCATCGCTACCGCCGCCGCGCGATCGTCGGCTGGGCGCTGGCCGCGTCGCTCGCGCTCGGCATCGGCGTCGCGTGGTTCGTCCGCGTCTACCCGCCCGGCTCCGAGCGGTTCGCGACCGAGGTCGGCGGGCGCGAGGCCGTCACGCTGGCCGACGGCTCCCGCGTCACGCTGAACACGCACACGCGCGGCCGCGCGGTCGTGAACAGCACCGAGCGGCGCTTCTGGCTCGACGAGGGCGAGGCTTACTTCGAGGTCCAGCACGACCCGTCGCGGCCGTTCGTCGTGATGGCCGGGCGCGACCAGGTGACGGTGCTCGGCACCAAGTTCAGTGTGCGCCACGAGGACGGCCGCACCGAGGTGACGGTCGTCGAAGGCCGCGTGCGCCTCGACCGCGCCGACAGCGGCCGCGGGCCTTCGGACCCGGTCGTGATGACCCGCAACGAGGCCGCGGTGGCGCAGTCGGGCAGCGTGCTCGTGATCGCGCGCAGCGACCAGCAGGTGCGCGACGAGCTGAGCTGGCGCGAGGGCCAGCTCGCATTCGACCAGCTGACGCTCGGCGAGGTGGCGGCCGAGTTCAACCGCTATAACCAGGTGCAGCTCGTCGTCGAGGGCGAGGCCGCCGGGCTCAAGCTGAGCGGCAATTTCGACGCGCACAACATTGAAGGGTTCGCCCGTCTCGCGCACGAAGGCTTCGGGCTCCAGGTCCGCCACGACGGCGACCGCATCGTGCTCGAGTAAGGGGACTGTCCCCTTTTCTGGCGCCGGGGTCTGTCCCCGTAGGGGACTGACCCCTTTTCCCCGTAGGGGACTGACCCCTTTTTTCGGGCGGTTACGGGTTCCTCAAAACTCGTTCGTCTGACTGAAATGAGCGGCATCCCGCCGCCCGGTCCAGACATATAAAGTTGGGGAGCCCGATGAACGAGAGCATCCGCAGGAATCCCGCCCGCGCCGGCCGGCTCGCGGCCGCCGTTGCGCTGCTGCTGGCCGCGTCCGCGCAGGGCGCCGACTTCAACTTCGACATCCCGGCGGGCGACCTGAAGGCCGCGCTCGATGCCTACGTGAAGCAGACGGGGCAGCAGATCGTCTACAAGAGCGACGACGTGAAGGGCAAGACGACGCCGGGCGTGCACGGATCGTTGTCGGACCAGCAGGCGCTCGACGCGCTGCTCAAGGGATCCGGGCTGCAGCTCCGCCGTGACGACAGCGGCGCGGTGGTGGTTTTTCCCGCTGAGGCCGTGGCCGGCGGCGCCTCCGCGCAGGGAGCCGGTGGAAATCAGAAGCTCGAGGAAGTGATCGTCACCGCGACGGCGATCTCGCAAGTTGCGGTGACGAGCCGCACGCTCACGCGGATCGACGCCGACCCGATGCTGCTGCCGATGTCGGTCAGCGCGGTACAGGCAGACCTGCTGCAGTACCAGCAGGCGACCACGATCGCCGACGTGACCGCGAACGTCTCCGGCGTCGCGACCAACAGCCGGGGGCAGTCCACCAGCCGCGGCTTCTCGATGTCCAATGGCCAGAATGGAATGACGATCGGGACCGTCGCTGGCGCCCCGGCGCTGCCCGTGGTGGCACTGGATCGCGTCGAGGTCGCGAAAGGCCCGGCGCAGATCATGCAAGGCACCCCGGCCGGCATCGGCGGCACCGTGAACGCGATCACCAAGGTGCCGACACCCGACGACTACGCATTCATCGGCGCGTCGGCGGGCTCCGAAGCCTACTACCGGTTCGACGGGGACGTGAACGGCACGCTGGTCGACGGCAAGTACGGCCGCCTGATGGGCGAAGTCATCGGTTCGACCTCGGACCAGGACGGCCCGAAGGACACCGTGGGGCCGTCGGTTGACTACGTCTCGGCGGGACTGCGCTGGACCAACGAGGGCTCGGGCACCGACCTGAGCGTTGTCTACCAGCATTCCCACACCGTGAACGGACTGCTACCGGTGCCGCTGGGCGGTGAACGCCTGCGCAATGGTGCGCCGCAATACGTGCTCGGCGATCCGGACTCGCGTATCGACACCAGTTCCGATGAGGTCGACGTGCGCCTGGAGCAGCGGATTGCAGGCACCTGGTACCTGGATCTTGCGTACACCTCGCGCGACACGACCGACGACTTCTTCACCTATGTCGCGGTCGGCGCCAGTGCACTGACGCCGCAGGTCCTTCTGGCAATGCAGTCCAAAGCCAGGTCGGACATGACCACCGACATCTACCGCGCGGGCATCCATGGCCAGTTCGACATCGGGCCAGTGCAGAACAAGGTCCTGCTGTCGTACGACTACCAGTCCGAGTCTGGACGGATGGGTGACAACACGTACGTCGGGCAGTACATCACCGACGTGGCGGCCGGCACCCAGGACTTCATCCCGTTCGATCCCCCGATGTCTGTCCCGACCGGGTATGTGTACCAGCAGGACGACGCGGGCGTGCTGCTGCTGGACCAGATCAACTGGGAGCAGTGGCACGCGCTGGTTGGCCTGCGGTGGGTGTCCCTCGAGTCGAAGGGCGAAGACCTTTTCGCCAAGGCGGTGTCCCGAGCGCACGAGGTGCTGCCGCAGGTCGGTCTCGTCTACGAGGTGAACCCGCGGGTGTCCCTGTACGCGTCCTACAACGAGGGCTACACGACGCTGGGCGGCCTGTTCAGGGACGCGGCCGGCAATCCGCTGCCGGACCCGACCTACGAACAGTACGAAGGCGGCACGAAACTGCTGTTCCTGGACGACCAGCTGGCACTGACCGCGGCGCTCTACCAGGTCAAGCAGAAGAACTGGTTCCAGTACGTCGATACCGATCCAGAAACGTTCGAAGACATCTACGAGTCGGTGCCGGGCATCACCAGCAAGGGTGTCGAGATCGAACTGGCGGGCCAGCCGATCCGCGGCCTGCAGGTCCGTACCACATACGCCTATACCGAAGCCAAGGACGACACGACCGGCAAGCCGCCGACCTCTGGTTACACGCCGAATCGATTCTCGCTGTGGACGCAGTACTGGTTCACGCGCAACGCGGGTAATGGCTGGTGGGCCGGCGGGGGCCTGCAGGCGTGGGACTCGCCCGAAGTCGTGGCGGGTCGCGGCACCTCGCCCGGTGCCACGTTGTTCGATCTCTCGGCGGGCTACCAGGCGGGCAACTGGCAGGTGATCGCGGGGATCAAGAACGTCGGCGACGTGCAGGCGTACGATTCGTTCGGCAATCGGCGTATCCGGCCGTCGCAGTACTACACCGCCGATCCCGTGATCGGGCGTCAATACCGCTTCGACGTCAGTTATCGGTTCTGAGCGATAGAGGTGACCAGTCGGACCGGGCAGTTCCTGCGCCTGGCGCGGCGGCTCGAGGGTGCCGCTGCTCGCGCGGCTCCTCGGGCGGACCCCGCCGATTCGCGCCGCGACCGGGTAACCGGATTACGGGAACCCCCGGCCCTGTTCGTCCGACTGTAAAGGGCGGCCTCGCGCCGCCAGAGTCGGATACATACACAGGGGAGCCCGATGAACGAAACCATCTGCAGGACCAGCGCCCGCGCCGGCCGACTCGCGGCCGCCGTCGCGCTGCTGCTGGCCGCGTCCGCGCGGGGCGCCGACTTCAACTTCGACATCCCGGCGGGCGACCTGAAGGCCGCGCTCGATGCCTACGTGAAGCAGACGGGGCAGCAGATCGTCTACAAGAGCGACGACGTGAAGGGCAAGACGACGCCGGGCGTGCACGGATCGTTGTCGGACCAGCAGGCGCTCGACGCGCTGCTCAAGGGATCCGGGCTGCAGCTCCGCCGTGACGACAGCGGCGCGGTGGTGGTTTTTCCCGCTGAGGCCGTGGCCGGCGGCGCCTCCGCGCAGGGAGCCGGTGGAAATCAGAAGCTCGAGGAAGTGATCGTCACCGCGACGGCGATCTCGCAGATCTACACCACGAGCCGCACGGTCACGCGGATCGACGCCGACCCGATGCTGCTGCCGATGTCAGTCAGCGCGGTGCAGGAGGACCTGCTCGCCTACCAGCAGGCGACCAATGTTGCGGACGTGCTCGCCAATGTGGCGGGTGTGAATACGGATGGCTCAGGCTATTCGACCAGTCGCGGCTTCCTGGTGACCAGCGCCCAGAACGGGATGACCACGGACGGCTCCTACGGTGCATATACCAACCTCGTGCCGCTGGTCGCGATGGAGCGCGTCGAGGTCGTGAAGGGTCCGCAGCAGATCCTGCAGGGCCAGGCGGCCGGACCCGGCGGCACCGTGAACGTGGTTACCAAGGTGCCGACACCGGACGACTACGCATACGTCGGCGCCTCGGCCGGTTCGGAGGGCTACTACCGGTTCGACGCGGACGTGAACGGGACGCTGGTGGAAGGCCGCTACGGTCGGCTGATGGGCGAGTTGATTGGTTCGACGTCGTCGCAGGACGGGCCGAAGGGCACCCCGGGCACGGCGAACGACTACCTCTCGGCGGGCCTGGCCTGGACCAACGAGGGTTCGGGCACGGACGTCAGCGTGGTCTACCAGTACTCGGACGACCCGGAGGGGCAGGAGCCGGTCGCCCTGTTCGACGGCGCGCACCTGCACAACGGCGCGAAGACCTACGTGCTCGGCGCTCGCAACTCGCACTTCGACACGCTGTCCGAACAGATCAATGTGCAAGTCGCGCAGCGGATCGCCGGCACCTGGAGCCTGGACCTCTCCTACCTGTGGCGCGACATATCGATCGACGAGTACGGCTTCTTCCCCTACGGCCTGGAGGAGGAACCGCAGGTCGTCTATGCCGACCAGTACCGGGGGCGGGACACGGGCGGCACGACGAACATCTATCGGATCGGCATCAATGGCCAGGTTGACCTCGGGCCCGTGACGAACCAGATCCTGCTGGCGTACGACTACCAGACCACGGACGAGTGGGGTGATGGTGCGGACACCGTCGGGACGTACGTGAACGATCTCGCAGCTGGCACCCAGGACTACTTCCCCTACGATCCGCCTTTTGAAGCGTGGGGTCCGTACCGTACGGAGATTGAGCAGCCGGGTGTGCTCGTGACCGACCAGGTTAGCTGGGACAAGTGGCACGCACTGCTCGGCGTGCGATGGGTGACGGTCGACGAGAAATTCAGCCAAGGCAAGCCTGTCTCTGGCACGTCCAAGCTGGACGACTCCCAGACGCTGCCGCAGTACGGAATCGTCTATGCAGCCAGCCCGCGCCTGTCGTTGTACGCATCCGGCATCGAGGGTTTCCGGGTCACCGGCACGTATCGGGACGCCGACGGCAACCTGCTGCCCAGCATGTCGTACACGCAGTACGAGGGCGGCGCCAAGCTGCTGATGCTTGAGGACCAGCTGGCGCTGACCGTGGCGCTGTATCACTTGGAGCAGAGCGACGTACCGCAACGGGTCGGCAGACTGCCGAATGGCCAGTGGTACTTTCGGTCGGTCAAGGGAATCAACAGCCAGGGCGTCGAAGTCGAGCTCGCGGGCCAGCCGGTCCGTGGGCTCCAGTTGCGCACGACGTTCTCGTACCTGGATGCCGAGGACGACCGGACCGGTGAACCGCCGGCCGGGGGCAGCGGTGTGCCCCTCCGGTTCTCGCTCTGGACACAGTACTGGTTCGCGCGCAATCCGGGCAGCGGATGGTGGGCCGGCGGCGGATTGTCGGCATGGGATGCCCCGGATCTGCCGAAGGGCACGCCCACCGTCCCGGGCGCGACGGTCTTCGATCTCTCGGCCGGGTACCAGGCGGACAAGTGGCAGGCGACCGCCGGCGTCAAGAATGTCGGCGACGTCCAGGCCTACTACACCGGAGCCCCCTTTGCCGTAACCGACGTCTACTACCAGGCGACGCCCATCCCGGGTCGCGAGTATCGGTTCGACGTCAGTTATCGGTTCTGAGCGATAGAGGTGACCAGTCGGACCGGGCAGTTCCTGCGCCTGGCGCGGCGCTACTGGGGTGCGCGCACCTCGGTCGCCGCGTGGGTGATGCTGGCCGTGGTGCTGGGTGCCGAACTCGCCGGCACCTGGGCCAGCGCCTGGTACACGGACGTCCAGAAGGCGTTCTTCGACAGCATGACCGCGCGCGACGCCGCGGGCTTCCGCAGTGCGGTCATCATGACGGTGATCGCGCTGCTGGTGTCCGCGGCGATCGGTGTGTCGGGCTTCATCCTGCAACGCGTGGTCGAGATCAACTGGCGGCAGGCGATGACCGGCCAGTACCTCGACCGCTGGATGCGCGGGCACGTACCGTACCGGATCGAGCGCGACCGAACGGTCGACAACGCCGACCAGCGCATCGCCGAGGACGTGCGGCTCTACTGCGAGTCCGCGTTGTTCCTGGTCATCAGCTTCCTCGGCATGATGGCGAACCTGGTGGTGTTCGGGCGCATGCTGTGGGTGAACGCCGGCGAGCTGACGCTGCCGCTCGGCAGCCTCGGCACCTTCGTGATCCAGGGTTATCTGTTCTGGGTCGCGATCGGCTGGGGCCTCGTCCAGGTCGGGGTCACGCACCTCGCGGGTCACAAGATCGCCGGTATCACGGTGGCCCAGCAGAAGGCGGAGGCGGACTTCCGATTCGCGATGGCGAAGTCGCGCGAGGCCGCCGAGCAGATCGCGCTCTACAACGGCGGCGCGGTCGAGCGCGAGCGGCTGGGTGGGCTGTTCGTCCCGATCCGCGCGAACTGGTTCCAGCTGCTGGTGCAGAACCTGAAGCTGACGTTCGTGAACCTCACGTTGCTTTCCGCCAGCAGCATCGTGCCGCTGCTGGCCGCGGCGCCGAAGGTGATGTCGGGCCAGATGTCGATCGGCACATTGATGCAGAGCAGCGCGGCGTTCGGGGCGGTGCTGGTCAGCGTCTCGTGGGTCGCGCTGGTGTATTCGAGGCTGGTCGTGTTCTCGGCGGTGATCCAGCGTCTCGTCGGGCTCGACCAGGCGACCGCCGCCGACGAGTCGCCGGGTATCGAGGTGCGGGAATCACCGACGAACGCATTCGCCACCGACAACCTCGAACTCGGGTTGCCCGACGGCACGCCGGTGGCGATGCTCGGCGACGTCGAGATCCGGCCGGGCGAGCGGGTGCTGCTCCGTGGACCGACCGGCACCGGCAAGAGCACGCTGCTGCGGGCGATCGCGGGGCTGTGGCCGTTCGGTCGCGGCCGGATCGTGGTGCCCGCGGGCGTCCGAATGATGATGTTGCCGCAGAAGAGCTACATCGCCGATGGCACGCTGAAGGAAGCGATCGCGTACCCGCGTAAGGCCGGTGAGGTGACCGACGACGAGTGCCAGCGCGTGCTGCGCGCGTGCGAACTCGGGCACATCGCGCACCGGCTGCACGAGCACCACCGCTGGGGCCACCTGCTGTCGGGCGGTGAACAGCAGAAGCTCGCGTTCGCACGTGCGCTGCTGTACCGGCCCGACATCCTGTTCCTCGACGAGGCCACGAGCGCGCTCGACGAGGCAGCGGAAGCCCGCCTGTACGCGAAGCTGTGCGCGGAACTCCCGGCCTGCACGGTCGTCAGCGTCGCGCATCGCGCCACGGTTGAAAGGTTCCACGAGCGACAGCTCGCGCTGGAGCCGGTCCGGGCCTGACATCTCGCGCGCCGGTGCCGCGTACTCGTCGGTACGGGAATGCAACCGCTCGCGCGTCCATAGGTACATCTGGAGAGGAGCGCACCATGAGCGACCGCGTCGTCGAGGTCAATGAAGCCAACTGGGAAGCGGAGGTCGTCCGGAGCGATTTGCCGGTGCTGCTGGATTTCGGGATGCCTGGGTGTGGCCCGTGCGTCGCGCTCGATCCCGTGATCGAGGCGCTGGCGAAGCATTACGAAGGACGCATCAAGTTCGTAAAGCTCGACACGGTCGAGAGTCCTGCGCTCGCCCAGCGCTTCGGGATACGCGGTGTTCCACACCTGCAGCTGATGCGTGGTGACGAGCGGGTGGCGGTCCTGTCGCCGTCCGCACGCACGCGCACTCGCCTGGTGGCGGAGCTGGACGGGCTGCTGGCATGACCGCGGTGCCTCCGTCTGGTGCCTGGGACGGCAGCCACGAGTTCAAACACTCGGTCGTTGCCGTCGTGGCGGCGGCCGCGTCTGGGAATGCAATGGCAGTGCCTGGGGCGAAGCTCTTTCTTCACTCGGGCCACGGTCACCCTGCGTTTGGCGCCGCCTACTGTCTGGCGTTCGACACCGTCGATCCCGCCGAACTCGAAGCCCGCTCCGGCCTGCCGGTCCGCATGCTGCAACTGATCGGCGGCGCGCTGAAGCCGTGCTGGAATCTGGAGTTCTTGCGCTCGCATTCAGATTTCTACGTGACGCCGGTTGCCCGGAACTGCTTCGCCGACGCGCTCGACGCGATTCGTCCGGGCGCCGACCTGGCCGCGCTGCCGGGGCGCTACCTCGTCGCGCTGCTGCGAGACGTTGGCGGACTGCTACCCCCGCCGGACGGCGCACCCGACGCGCCGCTGCCACGCTCGATCGGTCGCGTCCTGCAACTACACCTCGACGCCCAGGCGGGCGATGCCGCGGGAGACGAGCGCTGGACTACCGTACGACAGGAGGCCATGACGTCCGCGGGCACGGTGACGACTCCCATCGGGCGCGCCATCGCCGAGTTCGTCGAAGCGGCGGCCTGGCCGATCGACGGCTTCGTCGACGAATTGCCCTTCCTGGTGGAGCAGCTCCACGAGGGGCTCGTGACCGCCGAGCGGGAGTCGGCCTACACCGACGACATCCGAGCCGTGGTCGATCGATACAGACGGGCGGACGCCGCCGTCTGGGACGAGGCCTATGCGCGGCCCACGAGGGACGGCGCGTGGATCCGGGCGCGCCTCGCGGAGGACCCGGACATCCAGGCCTACAAGGCGCCCGAATTCCAGGAACGATTGTTTGCGCTCGCCTGCGCGGCCTGTGACAAGCACGGCACGCGCGCGTATAGACTGCTGATGGAGACCCTGAAGCAGCTCTGAGGCCCCGATGACCGCGACCGCGAAGAACTCCACCCCCGTCCACGACGACGTGCCCGGCCGCCTCGTCGCCGTGCGTGCGCAGCTGGCCGCCGCCGGCGTGCAGGCACTGCTCGTGCCGTCGGCGGACCCGCATTTGTCCGAATACCTGCCCGAGCGCTGGCAGGGGCGTCGCTGGCTCTCGGGCTTCACCGGTTCGCAGGCGACACTGGTCGTGGCCGCGGACAAGGCGGCGCTGTTCGCTGACAGCCGCTACTGGGAGCAGGCCGAGGCCGAGCTCGCGGGCAGCGGCATCGACCTAGTGAGGATCCAGACTGCCGCGAGCGCGCTGCACCTCGAGTGGCTGGCGCGCGAGTTGCCGAAGGGCGCGACGGTCGCGGTCGATGGGCAGGTGCTGGGCCTCGGTGCGGCCGCGGCGCTGCGTGCGGCGCTCGATGCCGCGGGCATCGCGCTCCGGACCGACCTGGACCTGCTCGACGCCGCGTGGCCCGACCGTCCCGGGCTTCCCACCGAGGCCGTGTTCGAGCACGCGCCGCCGCACGCGACCCGAACCCGCGCCGAGAAGCTCACCGCCGTGCGCGAGGCGATGTCGAAGCACGGGGCCACGCATCACCTGGTCTCGAGCGTCGACGACGTCGCCTGGATCACGAACCTGCGCGGCGCCGACGTCACGTACAACCCGGTATTCCTCGCGCACCTGCTGATCACGCAACGTGAGGCGACGCTGTACGTCGGTGCCGGCAAGGTCCCCCCGTCGCTGGCCAACAAGCTCGCCGCGGACGGGATCGCGATCGCGCCCTACGAGCAGGCGGGCGACGCGCTCGCGGCGCTGGGGTCCGGTTCGACGCTGCTCGTCGACCCGAAGCGAGTCGCCTATGGCGTGCGCCAGCGCGCGGGCGACGGGTGCACGGTCCGCGAGGCGATCAACCCGAGCACGCTTTTCAAGAGCCGAAAGACGCCGGAGGAAGCCGCCTTCATCCGCGAGGCGATGATCGAGGACGGCGTCGCGATGTGCGAGTTCTACGCGTGGTTCGAGGCGGCGCTCGCACGCGGCGAGCGTCTCACCGAAATCACGGTGGACGAACGGCTGAGCGCGCTCCGCGCGCGACGCCCCGGGTTCATGGGCCTGAGTTTCGGCACGATCGCGGGCTTCAACGCGAACGGCGCGTTGCCGCACTACCGGGCCACCGACGCGAGCCACGCGCGGATCGAGGGCGACGGGCTGCTGCTGATCGACAGCGGCGGCCAGTACCTCGGCGGCACGACGGACATCACGCGCACCTGGGCGATCGGCACGCCGAGTGCCGCGATGAAGCGCGACTACACGCTGGTGCTGAAGGGCACGATGCAGCTGAGCCGCGCGCGTTTCCCGCGTGGCACGACGAGCCCGATGATCGACGCGCTGGCCCGCGCGCCGCTGTGGCAGCACGGCATCGACTACGGCCACGGCACCGGCCACGGCGTCGGCTACTTCCTGGCCGTGCACGAGGGACCGCAGAGCATCGGCAAGGCCGTGCCCGACCCGACGATGGCGATGGAGCCGGGGATGGTCACCTCGATCGAGCCCGGCATCTACCGTCCCGGGCAGTGGGGCGTGCGGATCGAGAACCTTGTGCTCGCGGTGACGGCCACCGCGGGCGTCGACGGCGCGTTCGGCGAGTACCTCGAGTTCGAGACGCTGACGCTGTGCCCGATCGACACCCGCTGCCTCGATCTCGGCCTGCTGCGCCCGGACGAGGTCGCCTGGCTCGACGCCTACCACGCCACCGTGCGCGAGCGCCTGGCGCCGCGGCTCGAGGGTGCGGCGCTCGCATGGCTCGTGGCGCGGACGACGCCTCTGTAGGAGCCTGTCCCTTTTATTTGAATAGGGGTCAGACCCCTATTTGTGCTCCTGGTCCTTACGGGAACAGCCGCCGCCGCGCGTCTCCATCATCAGCCGAGCCGTCTCGCCCTCCCGCGACGCTGCGCGCCTCGCGCGCACACACGGCCCACGGCCGCTGGTCACTACCCCGACGCCACGTTGAAGGACGAAGATGCAGAACACCGCGATTAGCCCGGCGACCGACCCCTACCTCTGGCTCGAGGACGTGCTCGGCGAGCGCTCGCTCGGCTGGGTGCGCGAGCACAACGCCGCGACTCGCGCGCTGCTCACGGCCCGGCCGGATTTCGAGTCCACGCGTGACCGGATCCGCGCGGTGCTCGACTCGAAGGACCAGATCCCCGGCGTGAGCCGGCGCGGCGACTGGCTGTACAACTACTGGCAGGACTCGACGAACCCGCGCGGCCTGCTCCGGCGCACGACGCTCGCCGAGTACCGGAAGCCCAGCCCGGCCTGGGAAGTGTTGTTCGACCTCGACGCGCTGGCGCGCGAGGAGGGCGAGAACTGGGTGCTCGCCGGACTCGCCTGGCTGCGGCCGGGCAACCGCCGCGTGCTGATGAAGCTGTCGCGTGGCGGTGCGGATGCGGTCGTGGTCCGCGAGTGGGATGCGGTGGACCGTCGCTTCGTCGAGGGCGGGTTCACGCTGCCCGAGGCGAAGACCAGCGTCGACTGGCTCGACGCCGACACCCTGCTCGTCGGCACCGACTTCGGCCCGGGCTCGATGACGGCCTCGGGCTACCCGCGGATCGTCAAGCGCTGGAAGCGCGGCCAACCGCTCGCCGAGGCCGAGGTGCTGCTCGAGGGAGAACCGTCCGACATCCAGGTCGGCGCCGGTCACGACGATACGCCTGGATTCGAGCGCACGTACGTGGTCCGCGCGACCGACTTCTTCAACAGCCGGCTGTGGCTGGTCGAAGGCGGTGAGTTGCGTGAGGTCGAGCGGCCCAGCGATTCCAACCTGAGCCTGTGGCGCGAGTGGGCGATCCTGTCGCTGAAGAGCGACTGGACCGTCGCGGGCCGCACCTGGCCCGCCGGCAGCGCGCTGATCTGCCGTGCCGAGGCGTATCTGCGCGGCGAGCGCGAGTTCCAGGCGCTGTTCACGCCGACGCCGACGCGCACGCTGGCCGGGATGACGATGACGGCGAGCCGGATCCTGCTGGTCGTGCAGGACAACGTGTCGCACCGGCTCGAGTGCTGGTCGCACGACGGCGCGGCCTGGGTGCGGCGCGACGTACCGGCACCGTCGCACGGCGTGTTGTCGGTGGGCGGGCTGCACGATCCGCACGCCGTCGACGATCCGCTCGCGGAGGCGTACTTCCAGAGCGCGACCGGCTTCCTGACGCCCGACACGCTGAGTCTGCGCAACACGCAGGACGACACGAGCGAGGAGCCGCTGAAGTCGCGTCCCAACTTCTTCGACGCGCACGGGCTCACGGCCGAGCAGCGCTTCGCGACCAGCCGTGACGGCACCCGCGTGCCGTACTTCATCGTGCACCGGAAGGACATGCCGCTCGACGGCACGAACCCGACGCTGCTGTACGGCTACGGCGGCTACGAGATCTCGATGCTGCCGCAGTACTCCGGCGCGCTCGGCATCGGCTGGCTGGAGCGGGGCGGCGTGTACGTGCTGTCGAACATCCGTGGCGGCGGCGAGTTCGGGCCCACCTGGCACAAGGCGGCTCAGCGGGGGAATCGGCAGAAGTCGTTCGACGATTTCATTGCGGTGGCCGGGCACCTGATCGAGACCGGCGTGACGAGCCCGCGTCACCTCGGCATCCAGGGCGGCAGCAACGGCGGCCTGCTGGTGGCGGCCGTGATGGTGCAGCGGCCGGAGCTCTTCAACGCGGTCGTGTGCCAGGTGCCGCTGACCGACATGCAGCGGTTCCACCTGATGCTGGCCGGGGCCTCGTGGGTGGCCGAGTTCGGCAACCCGGATGATCCGGCCGATTGGGCGTTCCTCGAGAAGTACAGCCCGTACCACAACGTGCGGGCCGGGCGGCGCTACCCGACCGTGCTGTTCACGACCAGCACGCGGGACGACCGCGTGCACCCCGGCCACGCGCGGAAGATGGCGGCGCGGATGATCGAGCAGGGCCACGACGTGCTCTATTACGAGAACATCGAGGGCGGCCACGGCGGCGCGGCCGACAACGCCCAGCGGGCCGACCTGACGGCGCTGACCTACGCGTTCCTCTGGCGGCAGCTCGGGTAGGCGGTAAGAAAAAGGGGTCAGTCACCTTTTCCCGAAAAGGGGACTGACCCCTATTTCCAGATCGCGCGACGGCTGAGATGAAGAACGTACTCGTCACTGGCTTCGAGCCCTTTGGGGGCGAGTCGGTCAATCCCTCCGGCGAGATCGCCCGGCACCTGCACGGCGAGGTGATCGACGGCCATTGCGTCGTCGGGGCGCGGCTCCCGTGCGTATTCGGCGCGGCCGGCGTCGAGTTGTTGAAGCAGATCCGGGCGACACAGCCGGCGCTGGTCATCTGCCTGGGGCAGGCCGGCGGTCGGGCGGCGATTGCGCTCGAACGCGTCGCGATCAACGTCGACGACGCGCCTCTGGCCGACAACGCGGGCGCCCAGCCGGTCGATCGGCCGGTCGTGCGCGGTGGACCGGCGGCCTACTGGTCGACGTTGCCCATCAAGGCGACGGTGGCGGAACTGGCGAGGCAGGGCGTCCCCGCGGCGATTTCACAATCGGCCGGGACGTTCGTCTGCAACCACGTGTTCTACCGACTGATGCACGCGCTCCGGGACCAGCGCAGGGTGCGGGGTGGATTCATCCATGTGCCGTTCGTGCCCGAGCAGGCCGGCAGCGGGCCGAGCCTGCCGCTCGAGACGATGGTCGCGGCCGTACGCTGCGCGGTGGCCGTGGGGTTGCGGCGCTGGCGGTGAACTGCCGAAGGGGACATTCTCGATTTCGTGATCCGGCAGTGCATTTGCTGCGCATCGGGAGTCCGAAATCGAGAATGTCCACTTACCGGATTCGGGCTCCTCGGATGTCTTAACCTATCGAGATGGCCAATCCGCCCACAGGACCGGAGGACGTACCCTTCGCGACCGGCGCCCCGGTCGGCGCGGACGCGCTCGGGTCCTGGTTCGCCGACGAGATCCTGCCGCTCGAGGCCGCGCTGACCCGGATGCTGCGCCGCCACTGGCGCCGCGCCGAGGATATCGCCGACCTGCGGCAGGAGATCTACATCCGGGTCTACGAGACGGTGGGTCGCGAGGGCCGGCCGGATTCCGCGTCGGCCTACCTGTTCGCGACCGCGCGTAACCATCTGATCAACAAGGCCCGTCGCGCCCGGATCGTCCAGTTCGACCTGGTCGCCGAGCTCGAGGACCTGCCCGAGCCGCCGGTCGAGCCCTGGAGCCCGGAGCAGCTGGCCGCGGCGCGGGCCGAGATCGACCTGCTGGAGACGGCGCTCGAGTCGCTGCCGCCCCGGTGCCGCGAGGTGGTGCGGCTGAGGAAACTGGACGGACTCTCGCAGAAGGACATTGCCATGCGCCTCGGGATCTCCGAGGGCACGGTCGAAAAGCAGGTGACGCTGGGCGTGCGCGCGCTCGCCGAGGAACTCGCCGGTCACGGCGTCGACGCCGCGGCCGCGTGGCTCGACCGGCCGGGACGCCAGGGACGCAGCACATGATGAACACCCTCAACACCGAAGCGATCGAGTCGCAGGCCGCGGTTTGGGTGGCCCGCCGCGACGCGGCGGAGCGCTGGACGCCCGAACTCGAGCGGGAACTGCAGGCCTGGATTGCGCAGTCCCCCGCGCACCACATCGCGTGGCTGCGTCTCAGCGCCGCGTGGCGCCGGATGGACCGGCTCGCCGACGCACCCGCGATCCGTGCTGCCGAGGCGCAGGCGCATCCGCGTGACGGCGCCGCCGGCACGCCCGCGTCCGAAGCAGCCGCCGACCCGGCCAGCGCCGGCATCGAGGCTGCGCCCGCACTGGCCACGACTTCGGCACCCGCCGCCCGCGGCGCGCGTCGTCGCACGGTCGCCGGCTGGGCGCTCGCCGCCGGGCTCGCGCTCGGCATCGGCGTCGCCATGTTCATTCAGGTCCAGTCGAACCGCGGCAACGAATTCGCGACCGCGGTCGGCTCGCAGGAAGCTGTCACGCTGGCCGACGGTTCGCACGTGACGCTCAACACGCACACGCGCGGCCGTGCCGTCGTCAACGCGCGCGAGCGACGCTTCTGGCTCGAGGAGGGCGAGGCCTACTTCGAGGTGGCGCACGACCCCTCGCGTCCGTTCGTCGTCGTGGCCGGTCGCGATCGCGTGACGGTGCTCGGCACGAAGTTCAGCGTCCGGCACGAGGACGGCCGCACCGAGGTCACGGTGCTCGAAGGCCGCGTGCGGCTCGATCGCGGCCCGACCGGGTCGGCGCCGTCGGTGCCGGTCGTGATGACGCGCAACGAATCAGCGGTCTCGACGGCCGGCAACGTGCTCGTGATCGCGAAGGACGAGCAGTCGGTGCGCGACGAGCTCAGCTGGCGCGAGGGGCGGCTCGTGTTTGACCAGCTGACGCTGGCCGAGGTCGCCGAGCGCTTCAACCGCTACAACGCGCGACAGCTCGTGGTCGAGGGCGACGCCGCCGAGCGGCGATTCAGCGGCAGCTTCGACGCGAACAACGTCGATGGCTTCGCGCGCCTGCTGCGCGAGAGCTTCGGGCTCGAGGTGCAGGTGGACGGCGACCGGATCGTCGTCTCGAGCCGCTGAACGCAAACCCACACGGGGGGGCTCGGCCTCGCTTTCGGCCCGCCGGCATACCGGAAATCGGTACGCCGATTGTCGTCTCTGTGTACGGCATGCTGCCGTCCACGAGTAAGGGGAGCCAAGGATGAATGTTCGAGGCAAGGTGGGCGTTCGCGCCTCCATCATTGCGGGCGCGGTAGCGCTAATGCTGTCCGTGGCGGCGCAGGCTCAGGACCTCACGTTCGACATCGGCGCCGGCGACCTTAAGTCGGCGCTCGAGGCCTATGCCAAGCAGACAGGCCAGCAGCTCGTCTACCAGCCGGCCGACGTGAAGGGCCGCACGAGCCCCGGCGTGCACGGCTCGATGGCCCCGGACAAGGCGCTCGAGGCGCTGCTCGCCGGCACGGGGCTCAAGATCAACAAGGATTCGAGCGGCGCGATCGCGCTTTTTCCCGCTGAGGCCGTAGCCGGCGGCGCCTCGACGACGACAGCCGGGAAGGAACAGGAACTCGAGGAGATTATCGTCACCGCGACGGCGATTTCGCAGCTCTCGACGACGAGCCGCACCATTACCCGCCTCGACGCCGACCCGATGCTGCTGCCGATGACCCTCAGCGCCGTCCAGGAGGACCTGCTCAGGTACCAGCAGGCGTCGACTGTCATTGAGGCGCTGAACAACGTCGCCGGCATGTCGGTTTCGAGAACTGGAGTGGTTACCTCCCGTGGCTTCGACGCGTCGGTCGCCAGGAATGGAGTAGCTTCGCCCGGGGCCCTGGCCGCCACGGCAGACGCGCGGCCCGTGATCGCGACGGACAGGCTCGAAGTTGTGAAGGGGCCGGAGCAGATCCTGCAGGGAACGAACGCACGCGCCGGCGGCACGGTCAATCTCATCACCAAGGTCCCGACCCCGGATGACTATGCGTTGCTCGGCACGTCGCTGGGCTCGAACGAATACTGGCGTCTCGACGCCGACGTGAATGGCACGCTGGTCGAGGGCGGCTACGGGCGGCTCATGGGGCAGGTGATCGGCTCGACATCGGGCCAGGGGAGCGGCCCCAAGGGCGTCAACATGCCCTCGAACGACTACATCCAGGCGGGGCTGCGCTGGACCAATGTGGACACTGGCACCGACCTGACTACCGTCTACGAGTACTCCTCGAAAAGCAACGGGGCTGGCCTGTGGGCGCTGACCCAGGCCGCGAGACTGCACAACGGCGACAAGGAGTACCTCCTCGGCGACGGTAACGCGCGCTCGCACGGCGCGTCCGACACGGTCGAGGTGCATCTGCAGCAGCGCATCGCCGGATCCTGGGGCGCGGAACTGACGTACATCTGGCGCGACGTGACAGCCAGCACCGTGAGCACCTATCCGTACTACGACAAGTCGACGCCCGAGCTGATCTACGGATCCATCTATTCCGAGCCGGATACGCACGGCAGCACGAACACCTACAGGGCGAGTCTCTACGGTCAGTTCAATACCGGGCCGGTCGAGCACAAGGTCCTGGCGGCCTACGACTCCCAGTCGTCGGGGGAACAGTCGTTCGGACCGCGGGAGACCGGCACATGGGTCAACAACATGGTCACGGGCGAGCGGACCTTCGTTGCAGACGATCCTGTGTTCGTAGGTGGCGATTACCTCAGCAACACCGGGGAGACCGGCATCCTCCTGACCGATCAGGTCGCCTGGAAGCAGTGGCACGCGCTGCTCGGCGTGCGCTGGGTCTCGTCGGATCTCAACGACGTCGCGAGGGGTGACGGCTACAGGGAAGTCTACAAGGAGAGCGCCAAAGCCACGCTCCCGCAATTCGGCCTTGTTTATGCTCTCGACCCGCGCCTGTCGCTCTACGCGTCCAGCACCGAGGGATTCCAGTCCAATGGCAGCTGTCGCGACACGGCCGGGCATCCGCTCCAGAACGTGACCTACGAACAGTACGAGGTCGGCGCCAAGGCGATCATGCTCAGCGGTCAGTTGGCGCTGACCACCTCCCTGTACCAGTTGACAGAGCAAAACACCCCGGATCTCGTCGACTATTCACCAGAGACCGGCCTCATCTGCAAGGCCATACCTGGCGTCCAGACCAAGGGCATCGAGGTGGAGTTGTCGGGCCAGCCCATTCGCGGCCTCCAGTTACGCACGACCTACAACTATCAGGACGTGAAAGACCAAGGGACCGGCGAGCCCCCGAGATATGGTTTTCCGCCGAGCACATTCAGCCTCTGGTCGCAGTACTGGCTCTCCGGGGACGTCGGTCACGGCTGGTGGGCGGGCGGCGGCCTGGCTGCCTTCGATTCTCCGAGCGTACCGCCCGGCAGGCCCACGTCTACGGGCAGCACGCTGTTCGACCTGTCCGCGGGATTCCAGGCCGAGCGCTGGCAGGCGATTGCCGGCATCAAAAACGTCGGCGACGTACGAGCCTTCTATCCTGCCGCGGCAGGCCATTTGTCCGGATCGCCGTGGAACTTCGCATTCGAGCAGCCCGGCCGCCAGTATCGGTTCGACCTGATCTACCGGTTCGGCGGATCGACCGACCGATAGCTGGAGCTGGACGCTGCTTCGGTCCGCCGAGCCTGTGGCTCTGCGGACCGGCAGCGTGGCCATGGTGATCTACAAGTATGAGGAGTGGAGCGTGAACGAGCGCGTCGTAGAGTTGACCGAGGCGAATTGGGACCGCGAGGTCGCGCAGTGCCCGCTGCCGGTGCTGGTCGACTTCTCGGGCGCGTATTGCGCACCCTGCAGGATGCTCGAGCCCACCGTCGAGGCGCTGGCGAGCGACTTTGCGGGTCAGGTCAAGGTCGGCAAGGTCACCTGCGAGGAGAACCAGGAACTGGCGACGCGCTTCGGCGTGCGCAGCGTTCCGCACCTCGTGCTGCTGCGGGGCGGGCAACCGGTCGCGGTCGTGCAGGGACGCACCCGCACGCGAATCGCCGATGAGATCGAGGGTCATCTGGCATGATCCGGGCCGACGACGGTGCGCGCGCCTGGGATGGCGACCCGGAGCGCAAGCGACAGGCGCTGCAGGCGGTGGCGACGGCGATTGACACCCAGCCGCAGGCCGTCGCCCTGCCGCTGCTCAGGCCGACCGGACCGTGGGACCCGAACGACAAGAAAGTACCGAGCAACATCTATTGGGTAGCCTTCGGCACCGCGGAACAGGACGAACTCGCGGCCCGCTCGGGTGTGACTCTCGGCGTACTCGAGGTGATCTCCGCGGTGCTGTCGGCCTGCAACTGTCCGGAGCCGGCGGGCGACGGTCCACGCGCGTGGCACGTCGCGCCGGCCGCAGTCGGCGGTGCGGTGAAGGCCCTTGATGCCATCCCTGTCGGAGCGGAACTGGCGGGGGTCCCGCAGCGCTACATGCGGGCGGTCTTCGACGACCTGCAGTCGGGCGCCCTGCTAGACGGCCGTGCGCTGAGCTCCGACGGGCAGCAGGCGCTGTCGCAGGTCGCGGCGCTGCACCGCGCAGGATCCAGTGACGCCGCTGCGTTCCGCGCGGCGCGGCGTGTCGCCGTGCAGGCGACCGATAGCGCGACGTCCGACCTGGATCGGGTCGTGCTCAAGTTCGTGGAATCCGTGGCGTGGCCGGCCGACGGCCTCGGCGGGGAACTGGCTGGCCACGTCCTCACTCTGCACTTCGGGTTGCTGGAACTGCTCAGCAGTCGGCAACCGACGGCCGAGGAGCGCCGTGTTCACGCGGTGGTGATGTCCACCTACGAGTCGCTGGCCGAGGAGCAGCGGGCGGACCCGACCCTCGACTGGGAATGGCGACGCAAGCGCGCGCTGCAGGTGCCGGAGGTCGTCGTCGCCGAGTCGAAGGAGTTCCGGGCCCGCATGGCGGAATGCGCCCTGGTCGCCTGCGACGAGCATGCGCCACGGGCCGTGGCGGGTCTGATGCGCGCGCTGGCCGCGCGCGGACGCTCGTCGACCGGGGCGTAGTCTGCCCATGGCCGGATTGCAGCCGCGTACACGCGCCGGCCAATTCCTGTCGCTGGCCCGGGAGTACTGGGGTGCCGCAACCCCGGCCCTCGCCTGGGTCATGCTGGCATTCGTCGTGTTCGCGCAGACCGCGCTGGGCTGGATCGACGCCTGGTACACCGACGTCCAGAAGAACTTCTTCGACGCGATGGCGGCGCGGGATGCGTCCACGTTCAGGACCGCCGTGATCATGACGGGCGTGGTCACCGTGGTGTCGTCGACGACCTGGGTGCTGAACTACGTCGTGCAGCGCATCCTGCAGATCAACTGGCGACAGGGGATGACCGATCACCTGGTCGGCATCTGGATGCGCGGTCACGTGCCGTACCGCATCGAGCGCGACAAGACGGTGGACAACGCGGATCAGCGCATCGCCGAGGATGCGCGCATGTTCTGCGAGATGTCGCTGAGCCTGCTGCTCGGATTCCTCGGCATGATCGTGAACTTCGTGATCTTCAGTCGCATCCTGTGGCGCAACGCCGGTGCACTCTCGGTGCCGTTCGGCAGTCTGGGCACAGTTGTGATCCCGGGCTATCTCTTCTTCGTCGCTGTCACCTGGGGCCTCTTTCAGACCTGGCTCACGCACCTGGCGGGCCACAGGATCGCGGGCATCACGGTGGCGCAGCAGAAGGCGGAGGCGGACTTCCGCTTCGGGCTGGCCAAGGCGCGCGAGAGCGCCGAGCAGGTGGCGTTCTACCGCGGTGACGCGGTCGAGCGCGGCCGCTTCGGCCAGATGTTCATCCCGATCCGCGTGAACTGGTTCCAGCTGCTGGCCCAGAACGTCAAGCTCAATTTCGTGAATCAGGCATTCGGCCTGATTGCGAGCGTCGTGCCGTACCTGGCCTCGGCGCCCAAGGTGATGTCGGGGGAGATGTCGATCGGTACGATGATGCAGAACAGCATGGCATTCGGCTCGGTGCTGCTCGGCGTCTCGTGGATTGCGCTCGTCTACCCGCAGCTCGTGGTGTATTCGGCGGTGATCCAGCGTCTCTCGGGTCTGCGGGCGGCCGCCGCGGCGGTCGATCCGCCCGGCATCGAGCAGCGCGGCAGCGAGGCGCCGGTGCTCGCGACCGAGGGCCTCGAACTGGGGCTGCCCGACGGCACGCCGGCGGCGTGGCTGGGCGATGTAGAGATCCGCCCCGGCGAGCGCGTGCTGCTGCGCGGGCCGACCGGTGCGGGCAAGAGCACGCTGCTCAGGGCGATCGCCGGGCTGTGGCCGTTCGGCAAGGGCACGATCGTGATCCCGAACGGCCAGCGGGTAATGATGCTGCCGCAGAGGAGCTACATCGCCGACGGCACGCTCAAGGAGGCCGTGGCCTATCCGCAGGCGGCGGCCGAGGTCGACGACGAGGCCTGCCTCCGGGCGCTGCGCGAGTGCGAGCTCGGGCAGTTCGCGCAACGCCTGCACGAGCCGCGCCGCTGGGGTCACCTGCTGTCGGGCGGCGAGCAGCAGAAGCTCGCGTTTGCGCGGGCGATGCTGTACCGGCCGGACATCCTGTTCCTCGACGAGGCCACGAGCGCGTTGGACGAGGCGTCGGAGTCGCGACTCTACGCGAAGCTCTGCGCGGAGCTGCCGGCCTGCACGCTGGTCAGCGTCGCGCATCGCACCACGCTCGAGCGGTTCCACGACCGCAGGATCGACGTTGCAGCCGCGCGTACGGTGACGGCGACCTGACCCCAGCGGCTTTCCGATCGCACACCGGAGATGGGCGCGACCCGTCTGCCAATGGTGGCCCTGGCCGATCGTGGAGTGGACACTCTTACGGGAAGTCGGGCTCTCGCGCGTCTACATGAGCGCCGCCTCCAATTCCGGCGCCCACGTTCGCGGAGCCGCGAGCGACGCGCGTATTCCGCGCACCCATCGGCCTCCGATGGCCCTTCAATTCGACGCTGAAGGACGACGATGGACAGCACTTTGACGAATCCGGCGACCGACCCCTACCAGTGGCTCGAGGACGTGCAGGGCGAGCGCTCGCTCGGCTGGGTGCGCGAGCACAACGACGCGGCCCGTGCGCTGCTCACGGCCCGGCCGGACTTCGAGTCCATGCGGGACCGGATCCGCGCGGTGCTCGACTCGAAGGAACAGATTCCCGTCGTCACCCGGAGCGGCGACTGGCTGTACAACCACTGGCAGGACTCGACGAACCCGCGCGGCCTGCTTCGGCGCACGACGCTCGCCGAGTACCGCAAGCCCAGCCCGGCCTGGGAAGTATTGCTCGACCTCGACGCGCTGGCGCGTGAGGAGGGCGAGAACTGGGTACTCGCGGGCCTCGAATGGCTGCGGCCGGGTCATCGCCGCGTGCTGTTGCGGCTGTCGCGCGGCGGCGCCGATGCGGTCGTGGTTCGCGAGTGGGATGCGGTCGACCGCCGGTTCGTCGAGGGCGGATTCACGCTGCCCGAGGCGAAGACCAACGTCGGCTGGCTCGATGCCGACACGCTGCTGGTCGGCACGGACTTCGGTCCGGGCTCGATGACGGCCTCGGGCTACCCGAGGATCGTCAAGCGCTGGAAGCGCGGGCAGCCGCTCGCCGAAGCCGAGGTGCTGCTCGAAGGCGAATCGGGCGACATTGCGGTCAACGCCGGCCGCGACGACACGCCGGGTTACGAGCGCACGCTCGCGGTCCGCTTTACCGACTTCTTCAACAGCCGGTTGTGGCTGGTCGAAGACGGCCAGTTGCGTGAGGTCGACCGGCCCAGCGATTCGAACCTGACCCTGTGGCATGACTGGGCCGTCATGCAGTTGAAGAGCGACTGGACCGTCGCGGGCCGCACCTGGCCCGCGGGCAGTGCGCTGATCTGTCGGGCCGACGCGTATCTCCGCGGCGAGCGCGAGTTCCAGGCGCTGTTCACGCCGACGCCGACCTGCACGCTCGCGGCGATGGCGGGGACGGCGAGCCGGATCCTGATGGTCGTGCAGGACAATGTGTCTCACCGGCTCGAGTGCTGGTCGCACGACGGCACGGCCTGGGTGAGCCGCGACGTGCCGGCGCCGTCGCACGGCGTATTGTCGGTGAGCCAGTTGCACGATCCGCACGTCGCCGACGATCCGCTCGCGGAGGCGTACTTCCAGAAATCGACTGGATTCCTGACGCCCGACACGCTGAGCCTGCGCAACACGCTGGACGACGCGAGCGAGGAGCCTCTGAAGTCGCGTCCGGACTTCTTCAATGCGGATGGGCTCGTAGTCGAGCAGCGCTTCGCGACCAGCCGCGACGGCACGCGTGTGCCGTATTTCATCGTGCACCGGAAGGGCCTAGTGCTCGACGGCACGAACCCGACGCTGCTGTACGGTTACGGCGGTTACGAAATCTCGATGCTGCCGCAGTACTCCGGCGCGCTCGGCATCGGCTGGCTGGAGCGGGGCGGCGTGTACGTGCTGTCGAACATCCGCGGTGGCGGCGAGTTCGGGCCGACCTGGCACCGCGCCGCGCAGCGGGGAAATCGGCAGAAGTCGTTCGATGATTTCATCGCGGTGGCCGAACACCTGACCGAGACCGGCGTGACGAGCCCGCGTCACCTCGGCATCCAGGGCGGCAGCAACGGTGGACTGCTGGTGGCGGCCGTGATGGTGCAGCGACCGGAGCTCTTCAACGCAGTCGTGTGCCAGGTGCCGTTGACCGACATGCAGCGGTTCCATCGGATGCTGGCCGGCGCCTCGTGGGTGGCCGAGTTCGGCAACCCGGACGATCCGGCCGATTGGGCGTTCCTCGAGAAGTACAGCCCGTACCACAACGTGCGGGCCGAGCGGCGTTATCCGACCGTGTTGTTCACGACCAGCACGCGGGACGACCGCGTGCACCCCGGCCACGCGCGGAAGATGGCGGCGCGGATGATCGACCAGGGTCACGACGTGCTCTATTACGAGAACATCGAAGGCGGCCACGGCGGCGCGGCCGACAACGCCCAGCGGGCCGACCTGACGGCGCTGACCTACGCGTTCCTCTGGCGGCAGCTGGGGTAGGGGACCCGGCCGTTACGATCCGTTACCGAGTCATGGAACTTTATCCGCCCGGTGCTGTAATAGAATCTACTCGCATCCCTTACCCACGAGGCGGACGAAGAACATGAAGAAACTGGGACTGATGCTCACGTCGACGTTGCTCGCGACGACCGCCGTGCCGGCGCTGGCGGCCACGGCGCCCCTGTCGACCAAGGAAGCCGTCGAAATCGCGACCGACGCGTACGTCTACGGCTACTCGCTGGTGACGACCGACGTCACCCGCATCCAGATGTCCAACGTCGCGAAAGCCGGCATGCTGCAGGCGCCGATGAACCAGTTCGCGAACGTGCCGCGCTACCCGCCGGGCGACTACCGCGGCGTCTCGGCCCCGAACGCCGACACGCTGTACTCGCTGGCATGGCTCGACCTCAAGGAACCGCAGGTCTTCAGCCACCCGGACATGGGCAACCGCTTCCACCTGTTCCCGATGGTGGACCTGTGGATGACGATCTTCGCGAGCCCGGGCTCCCGCACCGGCGACAGCAAGGCCGCCAACTACCTGATCACCGGTCCGGGCTGGAAGGGCACGGTGCCCGCGGGCATGAAGCACATCTCGGCCGCGACCCGCTACGTCGTGATCCTGGGCCGCACCTACGCGGACGGCACCGAGGCCGACTACAAGGCGGTGAACGCGCTGCAGGCGCAGTACAAGATCACGCCGCTGTCGGCCTGGGGCAAGCCGTACACGCCGCCCGCGGCGACGGTGGACCCGAACCCCGGCATTTCGATGACCGACAAGCCGCAGGCGGTGATCCTCGCGCTCGGCACCGAGGGCTACTTCAACTGGATGTCGAAGCGCATGTGCACGGACTCGCCGGCCTATCCGGCCGACGCGCCGGCGCTGGCGCGGTTCGCGAAGATCGGTTTCGAGCCCTGCAAGCCGTTCTCGCTCGCGAAACTCGACCCGGCCACGCAGGCGGCGCTGAAGAACCTGCCGCAGGTGGTCCTCGACAAGTTCGTCGCGAACCAGAAGAGCATGGGCGCAGTCGTGAACAACTGGCTGATCACGAAGGGCCTCGGCGTCTACGGCACCGACTACCTGAAGCGTGCGGTCGTCGCCGCGTTCGGCTGGCCGGCCAACCTGCAGGAAGACGCCGTGTACCCGTACACGCTGGTCGACTCGCAGGGCAAGACGCTGAACGGCGCGAACAAGTACACGCTGACGTTCGCGAAGGGCCAGACCCCGCCGGTGGACGGCTTCTGGTCGATCACGATGTACATGATCGACCAGGGCTGGTGGTTCGTGCCGAACAAGCTGAACAAGTTCACCGTCAGCCCGCGCAACAACCTGAAGACCAACCCGGACGGCTCCATCACGCTGTACTTCCAGACCGACTCTCCGGGCCCGGACAAGGAGTCAAACTGGCTGCCGGCGCCGAAGGGTGACTTCATACCGATGCTGCGCATGTACTGGCCGAAGGAGAAGGCGCCGTCGATCCTGAACGGGACGTGGGCGCCGCCGAAGGTCGAGAAGGTGAACTGACGACGACCGGCTGACACCGACCGGCCACGGCGGGCACTGCCTGCCGTGGCCGTGTCTTTTGGGGCTCCCTTACGGGATTCGCCCATCCCAGACGTCTTGAGACACAGGGACCGCCAGTTCCCTTGTCGATCGTGCCCCCCCGGGTCCCCGCCCGACCACGGAAGGTCGGGTGGGGGCCGTTTTGCGCGCCGGGGCGCCTGTCCCCGTTATTTTCGTAGGGGACTGACACCTACCCCCACCCCAGGTGACTGACACCTTAGAATCCGCACCCATGCGCGACTTCAGCTTCGACTACCTCCGCCGCCAGATCGTCGGGATCGACTCGGCGTTCGACACGCCGTTCGGTCGGCGGCTGATGGTGTACTGCGACTACACGGCCTCGGGTCGCTGCCTGGTGTTCGTCGAGCGCTACCTGCAGACGCTGCAGCGCATCTACGCGAACACCCACACCGAGGACGATCTCACCGGCCGCAGCATGAGCCGGCTGCTCCACGAGGCGGAGGCAGCGATCAAGCGCGCGGTCAATGCGGGCCCGCAGGGCCGCATCGTCGCGACCGGCACCGGCGCGACCGGCGCGATCGACAAGCTGCAGCAGATCCTCGGCGTCGCGCTGCCGCCGGCCACCCGTCGCGCGGTCGGCCAGCACCTGCGCGACTTCCTCGGCGACGAACGCTTCGAGGACTTCCGTCGGTACCAGGAAGCGCACCAGCCCGTCGTGTTCGTCGGGCCCTACGAGCACCACTCGAACGAGGTCACCTGGCGACAGGGCCTCGCGACCGTCGTCGAGGTGAACCTCGCGGCCGACGGCGGCGTGGACCTCGCGCACCTCGAACAGTTGCTCAAGGCGCCCGAGTACCAGGGGCGTCTCCGGATCGGCTCGTTCTCGGCGGCCTCGAACGTGACCGGCATGCGCTCGCCGGTGCACGAGATCGCGCGGCTGCTGCACGCGCACGACGCCTACGCCTGCTTCGACTACGCGGCCAGCGCGCCCTACGTGCCGATCGACATGAACCCCGAACCCGGCGCCGGCGGCGGCGATCCGTCGATCGACGCGGTGTTCATCTCGCCGCACAAGTTCCTCGGCGGCCCGGGCTCGAGCGGCGTGCTGGTGTTCAACGAGCGCCTCTACCCGCGCGAGCTGCCACCGAGTGTCGGTGGCGGCGGCACCGTGGACTACGTGAGTCCCGTCGACCAGGACTTCATCCGCGACGTCGAGGAGCGCGAGAAGGCCGGCACGCCCGGCGTGCTGCAGGTGCTGAAGGCCGGGCTCGCGTTCGAACTCAAGTCGCGGATCGGCGCGGAGCGGATCGAGGCGCGCGAGCACGAGCTGCTCGCTCGCGCGCTCGCGCGGTTCGCCGCGAACGAACGCATCGAGTTGCTCGGCAATCCGGATCCTTCGCGCCGGATCGGCATCGTCTCGTTCAACCTGCGCGACCCGCGCGGGCGCTACCTGCATCCGAAGTTCGTGACCGTGCTGCTGAACGACCTGTTCGGCATCCAGTCACGCGCCGGGTGTTCGTGCGCAGGGCCGTACGGCCACCGGTTGCTCGGTATCGACCAGCCGACCTCCGAGCTCTACCGCGACTGGGTGCGCAAGGGGTTCCAGGGCATCAAGCCCGGCTGGTGCCGCGTCGGGTTCCACTACGCGATGGACGACCTCGAGGCGGCGTACATCGTCGATGCGGTCGAGTTCGTCGCGGCGCAGGGGCACCGGTTCCTGCCGCTCTACGACTTCAACGCGGCGAACGGGATGTGGACCCACCGGACGTACCAGGAGCGCCACGCGGCATTTTCGCTCGATGCCGCCGTCGAGGCTGCGGGCTGCGACGAGACCGCGCTGCCCGCCGAGGCGCGCGCGCGACTTTATAGAGAGGCGCTGACCGACGCGCGCGAGTGGGCCGAGCGACTCGGCGAGCCGGCGACCGCGGGCGAGGGGGCGGGCCTCGAGCGCTTCGGCGAACTCCGGTTCTTCAACGTCGGCTGACGCCCCCGGGGGAGCCTGTCCCTTTTATTTGCATAGGTGTCAGACACCTATTTCATCGGTCAACCGTCGCGTCGGTCGCGCGTTGGGGGTACGGTAGGAGCCCGAGGGGGACTGCCGCATGCACCTGTCCAACATCGCCCGCCTGCGGGCACTCGCCGCCGTACTCGCCACGGCCCTCGCGGTCGCGGGTTGCGGCGGCGGCTCGGGTGGTGGGGGCTCCGGACCGACGCCGAACCCGCCGCCGCCGATCACCCGCGGCGAGGCCTACCGTTTCCTGAACCAGGCGACGTTCGGTGCCACCGAGGCCGAGGCGAACCGGTTGATCGCGCTGGGCGATTCCGAAACGGGCTACGCGCGCTGGATCGACGAGCAGATCGCCCAGCCGGTCTCGCTCGAGCTGCCGACCCTCCAGCAGGAACTCGCCGCGGCCCCCGACCCGATCCAGGCGCTGCCCCGACTGCACGCCAGCCGGCAGGAGCAGTGGTACCGCTACGCGATCACCGGTCCCGACCAGCTCCGCCAGCGCGTCGCGTTCGCGCTGTCCGAGATCATGGTCGTCTCGCAGCAGAGCGCCGCCGACAACATGCCGCTCGGCCTCGCCGACTACTACGACACGCTGGCCCGCGACGCGTTCGGCGACTTCCGGGAGCTGATGGAACACGTCTCGCTGCACCCGGCGATGGGCATCTACCTGAACATGCTCGGCAACCGCAAGCCGAACGAGGCGCTCAACATCCGGCCCGACGAGAACTACGCGCGCGAGCTGATGCAGCTCTTCAGCATCGGCCTCGTGCAGCTGAACGCGGACGGCACGCCGAAGCTCGACGGCAGCGGGCAGCCGATCCCGACCTACGACCAGTCCGTGGTCGAGGGCTTCGCGAACGTCTACACGGGCTGGAACTACGCGGGCTTCGGCAGCTTCGCCGCCGCGCGGCGCACGCTCTCGAACGACTACGTGCCGATGCAGCCCTACGAGGAAGAGCACTCGCCGCTCGGCAAGAAGCTGCTCAGCTACCCGGGCGCGACGACGACGCAGCTGCCGCCCGGCGGCACGGCCCGGCAGGACCTCGAGGCCGCGCTCGACAACATCTACAACCACCCGAACGTCGGGCCGTTCATCTCGAAGCAGCTGATCCAGCGGCTGGTCACGAGCAACCCGTCGCCGCAGTACGTCGCCCGCGTGGCGAGCGTGTTCAACCGCGACGCCCAGGGCCGGCGCGGCAACCTCGGCGCCGTCGTGAAGGCGATCCTGCTCGACCCCGAGGCCCGCAACGCGCCGACCGGCGACACGTTCGGCAAGGTGAAGGAGCCGCTGCTGCGCCTTACCGCGCTGTGGCGCGCCTACGGGGCGAAGGCCTCGACGGGCAAGTACGCGATCGGGAACCTGAGCGTCGTGTTCGGCCAGTCGGCGCTGCAGTCGCCGTCGGTGTTCAACTTCTTCAGCCCGTTCTACGCGCCGCCCGGCGAGATCGCCGACCGCGGGCTCGTCGCGCCCGAGATGCAGATCGCGACCGAGTACCTGAACACCTCGACGACGAACATCTTCTTCGGCGTCATCTACGGCTGGAACTCGACCGTGGCCGGGCTGCCGCCCGAGGCGGTCGTGATGGACTTCAGCGAGGAGGTGGCGCTCGCGGCCGACTCCGCGCGGCTCGTCGACCGGATCCGCGACAAGCTGCTCGGCGGGCGGATCTCGGCGACGCTCGAGACCGAGGCGCGCGCCGGCGTCGACCGGATCCCGGCCGCGTTCCCCGGGTACCGGGTGTCCGAGGCGCTGTACCTGATCGCCACCTCGCCCGAATTCGTCGTGCAGCGCTGAGGAGACCGCCATGGACCCGATCACGCGTCGACGATTCCTGAAGGCCCTGGGCGCGGGCGGCGTTGCCTGCGCGCTCGCCCGCACGCCGGGCACCGTGTGGGCGCAGGCCGCCGGGGTCGCGGGCTTCAGCGACTACCGGTCGCTCGTCTGCGTGTTCCTGTTCGGCGGCAACGACTCGTGGAGCATGTTCGTGCCGCGCTCGGACGCCGAGTACGCCGTGTACGCGGCGACGCGCCAGAACCTCGCGATCCCGCAGGCGGCGCTGCTGCCCCTGAACGCGACGAACGGCAACGGCGTGCAGTACGGGATGCACCCGTCGATGCCGGGGCTCGCCTCGCTGTTCGAGTCGTCGCGCTGCGCGGTGATGGCGAACGTCGGGCCGCTGATCCGGCCGACGACCAAGGCCGACTACCTCGCCGGCTCGGCCGACCTGCCGCCGCAGCTCTTCTCGCACAACGACCAGCAGGACCAGTGGCACAGCCTGAAGGGCAAGGCCGTCTCGCGCTCCGGCTGGGCCGGACGGATGGCCGACGCGCTCGCGGGCCAGGCCTCGGGCGAGATCGCGATCAACGTCTCGCTGGCCGGCAACACGCTCTTCCAGGCGGGCGAGGTCGCGACGCCCTACGTGATGGGGCCGGCCGGGCCCGTCACGTTCGACGGCCTCGGCTCGAGCGGCCTCGACCCCGCGCGTCGCGCCGCGTTCGAGCGCATCCTCGCGGCGAGCCAGGAGACCGTGTACGGGCGCGCCTACGCCGACGTGCAGAAACGCGCGCTCGCCTACGCCCAGCTCGTGAACGACGCGCTCGCCGCGGCGCCGCCGATCGCGACGCCGTTCCCGGCCGATTCGTCACTCGCGATGCAGCTGATGACGGTCGCGCGGATGATCGCGGTCCGCGAGCAGCTCGGGATGACGCGACAGGTGTTCTTCGTCGCCATCGGCGGCTTCGACACCCACGACTTCCAGCTCGACCAGCAGCCCGGGCTGCTCGCCGACGTGAGTGCCAGCCTGACGGCGTTCCACGCGGCCACCGTCGAGCTCGGCGTCGCCTCGAGCGTCACGACGTTTACGCAGTCGGACTTCGGGCGCACGCTCACCTCGAACGGCGACGGCAGCGACCACGCCTGGGGCGGCGTGCAGCTCGTGATCGGCGACGCCGTGCGCGGCCGGACGATCTACGGCGAGTATCCGCTGCTCGAACTCGACGGACCGCAGGACGTCGGCGCCGGCCGGATGATCCCGGTCGTGTCGTCGGACCAGTACGCCGCGACGCTCGCGAAGTGGTTCGGAATCGGTGACATGGCGATGCCGACGATCGCCCCGTCGATCGGCAACTTCGCCGAACGCGACCTCGGCTTCATGATCTGAAGCCGGCGCAGCCGTAGGTGTCTGACACCTGGCCAGGGGTAGGTGTCTGACACCTGACCGGCGGTAGGTGTCTGACACCTACCTGCGCACCTACCGGCGGGCGGCCGACCGGAGCAGCCCCACCGCCGCGTACACGACGACGACGACCACGAGCCACCGCAGCCAGTCGAGCGGCAGCGACTTCACGACGTAGGCGGCGACCAGCACGCCCGGGATGCCGCCCAGCGCGAGGCCGATCGCCGCGCGCAGGCTGTAGCGACCTCGCGCGACGAACGCGAGGCTCCCGGCCGGCATCAGGAACGCGCACGAGCCCATCATGATCGGGAACGCCGCGATCGGGTTCATCCCGAGCAGGCTCACGAGGATCAGGCACGGCCCGTAGAGCCCGATACCGAGCGTCATCAGCGCGCCGAGCACGAAGTTGCCCGCGAGACCGATCCAGAAGAGCGACCCCACGAGTCCGATCGCGTCGCCGCCGCCCGGGATGTGCTTGAAGATCGCGAGCAGGAACAGCACGGCGGCCACGAGCAGCGCGACGCCCATGCCGACCTGCACGCCGCGTTTCGGCAGCCGCGCGACCACCGGCGCGCCGAGCAACGCGCCCGCGACCGCGGCGCCGATCATCGCGAGCAGCGTCACCGGGTCCACCGTCACCGCGGCGATGAAGATCAGCGCCTGCGCGATCGTCGGCAGCGCGTGGCCGACGTTCAGCGTGCCCGGGATCAGTTCGTCGGGCACGAGCCCGCGGAGTCGCCAGGCCGCCGTCGTCGTCGCGAAGGACCCGACGCCCAGCGTGTCGAAGAAGTTCGCGACGAAGCCGATCGCGAGGTCGGACTTGCGGGGTTTCGGGGTCTCGACCCGGTGGGCCCGGCGCGACTCGAGCCACACCCAGGCCGCGATGTGGGCCAGTCCGATCACCGCGACGGCGACCAGGACGCCCGCGATCAGGCGGTCAGGGTGCACGTGTCAGGCCTGCTCATGCGCCGCATTCTGCACGGGGTGACGGTCAGGTGGCCAGCGGCCTGAAGCCCGCGACCTTCGAGGCCTTGCGGTCGAACGTGACCGTGTACTCGCAGCCCGCGGAGCGATTCAGCCTCGCGATCAGGCAATCGGCGAACCCGGTCGACGAGGCGGCGAAGTCCTCGAGCGCCGACTCGACCGCCTCCGCAGCGTCCAGCTTCAGTTGAGTGACGTTCCGAAGCGCACGAAGCGCCGCAGCGATTTCGTGGCGCTCGTAGCCGTAAACGTCGCCGAGCACCCAGGCCAGTTCGGCAACGACAACGCGGGATACGAAGCCAGGATTGGCGGTCGTGCAGTGCGTTGAAACGAACTTCTCGGCCGCGCGCAGCTGTGCGGCATGGTCACGCACGAGCAGGCGCACCAGGACGTTCGTATCAATCCCGATCATGGCGCTGCAGCCTCGCGGTGGCGGCGCGCGCGACCGAGGCCTCGATCTGAGCGAGCGTCGCCTTGCGCTTCGGCGCCGGCAGGATGCCCGCCAGCGAGGAAATGTCCCGGCTCGCTGCGATCATGCGCGCCGAGCCGTCGTCCTCGACGACGAACAGCACCCGGTCGCCCGGCTTGAGGCCGAGCCGGGTTCGAACCGACTTCGGAACGGTGATCTGCCCCTTGGTCGTCATCTTCGCGTTGCTCACGGCGGCCCGCCCGGCAGTGGATTCCTTACCCAGTGTAAGGCGAATCGGCCGGCGGCGCTGCAAGGGGCCAGTCTGGACCGGCCGAAAGACACTCGATCCCCGCTAATTGCGTGTATTTGTTGGGTTTTGGCCCGTGGCCGTCCTTGACGGCCGGGCACCCCTGCGGTCTAATTCCCGCCCTTCCGAGGCCCGGTCGTCCGACCGGGGTCTACCGTGGCCAGGTAGCTCAGTTGGTAGAGCAGCGGACTGAAAATCCGCGTGTCGTTGGTTCGATTCCGACCCTGGCCACCATTTTTTCAATGGTGTATTCCGATCACACGGTTTACATCTCATTCCGGACACATGGTTAACACTGTGTCCGGGGCGAAGGGATTGGGACCGGGTTCCACCCGGTCCTGATCTCGATCGAAGTATCCCAGATCGTACTCCAGGAAGCTGACCTGCCAGACCTGGTCGTCGACCTCGCGGATGCCCACCAGCTGCTCGGCCAGCGACACACTTAGGTTGATCTTGCGATTGCCGAGGCAGATGCGTCCGCATCGCGTCACGCGGATGGTGCGGTCGTGGAACGGGTAGGCGGGATCCTGCGGCGGCTCGTAGGGTCGGGCTGAGGGTGTATAGAGCTCGGCCGGATAGATGCCGCCGAGCGCCTGGTGCGGCCGCTCCTGGTTGTAAACCCGGATGAACTCCTCGAAGCGCTCCTGCTGCTGCAGGGCGTTGAACGCAGCGGGCTTGGTGGTCTCGTTCTTGAGCGTGAGGTGCATGCGCTCGTGGCGCCCGTTCTGCTGTGGCTTGCCGGGCTTGATGCGCTGCAGGCGGATGCCGAGGCGCAGCCACCAGACGGCGAGACGGGACAAGCCGAACAGTGCCCAGGGCGCAGCGAAGGGCGTGCCGTTGTCGGTGCGGATCGCGGCGGGCAGGCCGAACTCGCGGAAGGTGCGTTCGAACACGGAGAAGGCGAACTTCGACTTGGTTGACTCGAGGCCTTCGCAGGCGAGCAGGTAGCGGGAGCGGTAGTCGGTGATGGTGAGCGGGTAGCAGTACTGCCGGTTGCCGAGCAGGAACTCGCCCTTGTAGTCGGCGCACCACAGGCCGTTGGGTGCATGGGCCGCGCTCAGCGGGGTGCCGCAGGCCTTGCGGCGTCGGCGCTTGCGCCGCTTGACCAGCCCGTTGCGATCGAGCGCGGCGTGGATGGTGCTGACCGCGGGGGGCGGGATCATGGGGTACTCGCGGATCAGCTTGTCGCGGATCTTCGGCGCGCCCCAGGAGGGGTACTCCTTCTTGATGCCGAGGATGGCTCGCTCGACCTGGAACGGCAGCTGGTTGGCCTGGCGGTAAGGGGCCTTGCTGCGGTCATACAGCCCGTCGAGGCCGCAGGCCTTGTAGCGCTCGAAGATCTTGTAGCCGGTGACCCTGGAGATGCCGAACTCGCGGCACACCGGCGCCATCTTCTCGCCTTCCAGCAGGCGGGCTACGAAGCGGAGGCGTTCGTCCATCGGTTTACACTCTTTCCAGGGCATCTGGGCGCTCCCCAAATGCCGAAATGTGTAAACCATGAGCCCGGAATATTCCGTAAGCTATCTGTCGATAAGCTCAAATGGGTTGCACGCGTCTGGCTCCGATCGAAGGCCGATCAGTGTGCAGTCGATTGCACATGATGTCGGGCCCGGGTGCGCAGGCCGACGTAATTTATATGCGCGTAAAGGCGCGACCTCATGGGGTGGACAGCCCTGCGATGAAGTCCCCAAGCAGTTGATCGGCTAGTTCGACGGGATCCTCGGAGTTTCTCAACGCCTGGGCCATGTCGATGGCCAGTCGATTCCGTGTCGGCTCCCTCTGCAGATGGCTCAACAGCTCACCTGCTGTCTGCGGGGCCGCCATTTGCCGGACATGCTTCCCCAGGATCCGCGCCCCTGCGCGCTCGTAGTCATAGTCGACCGCTTCGAGTACAGCGACCTCTGAACTATGTAAATCGCCTGCGTCAATAGTGTCGGCGTACCGACGAAGCAGCAGCGCGAGGTCCAGTGCGTCCTTCCGGTCCCGGTGCCCTCGATCAGTCCATGCGAATACTTTCAACATGGCGAGGCTTGCGAGTGAAGCTACCGGAATGACGGTACCCGGTCTGACCTCGACCTTCAGAGTCGAATAAAGGGCTTCGTTGTAGCCCAATACATTCATGACGATCGCACTGTCCGGGGGCCAACTGATGTTGCCGTCGTCTTCGACGACGCCGCCGAACGGAACGAGATCGACGGGATATACGGCCGCGTAGTACACCCTCTGGGTAGCTCCGTTCCCCGTCGAAAAGCCGTGTGAATCAATCAACCGAGTCTTTAGGGCATCGAACTGGTCCCAGCCCGACACACTCACCGCCAAGTCGATATCGCGTGTTGCCCGGAGTGTGTCGAAGCCCCGGACATTCAGCAGGACGATATCCCGCGCCATTGCCCCGGCCACAAAGTAGTCAATCGCGAGATCACGTGCCGCCGAGTCAACTGCGCACAGAACTTCGACCGTGATCGGGTCGAGCGGTCGGTCAGACCTTACGGAGAGTGTCGTCAATGTATTGCGTCCTGACCAATTCAGCGACTTCGAGGTTCCGCGGGTCGAGTGTTGCAACCAGATCCGCATAGACGAGCGGTGCAGGCACGACATCCGGCCAACGTGGATCAGTCGGAAACTTCCAGAAGGCCTCCAGAATCTCGATGTTGCCCTTCAAATCAGCACGCAGCCGGTATCTTTCAGCAGCCATGGCAATGAACTGCTTGGTCTGGTTGGGGCGAACATAGAGCGTGCAGGTCGCCGGCTTCAGATAATTGGTCAGTTTGTCCGCTGCAACTTCCGCGCCCCATAAGGCCCCGGTGTCATTGAGGTCAGCGCCCTGCCACCAGTTCTGGATGGCAGCCGTGAATCGGCGCGCTTGCAGTTTGGGACGAAGTCGCGTTGGGTAGTTCATTACCCATTCGTCGAATAGCCTGGCGGGCTGGACCAAGTGCCGCTTGCCCGGTCCCCCAATTAGGTATTGGCGGTCAGTGAGGTTCTGTAGCGCTGGGCCCACGGCGCCCAGTGCCACGCCGGCTGCTGTTGCGATCTCGCGATACGGCGCGTTTAGAAGGTCGGGCCGGCAGAGTAGTAGGAAGATGATGCGCAGTGCGGTCGTCGTTCCGGCGGCGTGGGTGGGCGCGAATTCGGCGGTCAATGCAGGGCGGCGCTGCCCGGTCACCAGTACATGCAGGCCAGGCTGGCGTAGGTAGGCGTTGCCGGCTGTATCTATGAACTGCAGCTTGAGGTTTTCGCGGCAGTGATCGACGAGCTTTGGCGCCAGGTAGGGAGTCACAAGCACACCTTGTGCGCCCAGGAATCGCCGGATCTGGGTGTGTGCGGCGCCGAGCGCTGCTTCTCGGTCGATTCGGGTCTTGATCTCTACCGGGAGGGGAAATCTCCTGCCGTCGTCGTCGATTTCGATTCGTGCGTCCTGTCGGTGTTGACCGACGGCAGCGATGTCGCGATCGACGACCGTTATCCTCAGCCCGGTGTTCTTTGCCAGCGCTGCGATAGCCTGTTCAAGGATCCTTTGCTCAAGGTCGGTGTTGTCGTAACCCATGGCGTTAACCGTTCACTTTTCGATTCTGTTCATGGAGCATGAACTGGTCATGGCTATGAACGCTCAGACCGGGATGCCTGACGAACCGGTTGCTAGGCCAGCAACCGGGCTGATGGGATCGTCCTGCCCAAAGCCCCGGAGCCTCATGCTCTGTGTTCAATATACTGGAGCGTACATGAAACGTGAACAAGACAATAAAATGAACAAAGGATAACTGCCGACCTTGTCGAAATGCCGAGCACCCAATCGCGCAGCATACTGAAAGTCGATCATAAATATATGAATTATAAGAATTTTAATGATGTACCGTCGGCTGTTAACAGGCTGTTAATGCCTGTCCGACATCGACGGAGTCAAAAACATCGCCAGTCGCTCAGGCTTCTTCGCCCCAAGCACCCCAAGACTCCCTTGGCGCCGAACCCCCCGCTGGGCGCCTAAAGGGCCCGTTACGCCAGATGCATACGGAGAGTCGCTTGCCTTGAACCCGGGCTTGACCCTCGTACTACTCGAGTCGCCAGGCAAAGCTCGCCGCTCACTCAATTGCCAGACCTGCAAAGTTGCAACAGTAGCAACCCTGCCAAGACCTTGATCGTTGTAAGTATATGTTTAACATAATATTTTGCGCGTGTCTGGCGGGCCGTCCAGGCAAGAAGGATCCAGCTCGCCCTGACCGCATGCGCCCAGTGCAATCATCTCTTGCCGGAAGCTAGCTCACGGAGCGAGCCACCTGATGTCGTACATTCTCCGTCCATGGTCAAACTGGAACACCTAACCCCGGGCGCCAGCATTCGGGGCATCCTCCCTGACGGTCAGGTAATCGTCGTCTCCGTCCAATCGTACGGCTCCGAAGCATTGGAGCTGACCTACAAGGCGCCCGACGGTCGGGTCGGTTCGGTCCTGCTCTACCGGGACGACGAGCCTCGCCTGGAGTTGGTCGAGCAGGGACGGCCCTGGTCCTTCGACGGCGACGGGGCGCTCTTCCGATTGGTCTCCGAGGCCCAGCGCATCCATCTCGCGCACCTCTTCGACCCACTGCTCGCGGTCCACTCCTCGAACGTCCGCCCGCTGCCGCACCAGATCACGGCGGTGTACCAGGAGATGCTGCCACGCCAGCCGCTGCGCTTTCTGCTAGCCGATGATCCGGGCGCCGGCAAGACGATCATGGCTGGCCTGCTCATGAAGGAGTTGATCGCCCGCGGCGACTTGCAGCGCTGCCTCGTCGTCTGCCCCGGGAGCCTCGCGGAGCAGTGGCAGGACGAGCTGTGGTCCCGCTTCCAGCTCCCGTTCGAGATCCTCACGAACGACAAGCTCGAGGCTTCTCGCACTGGGAACTGGTTCCTCGAGAACAACCTGGTTGTCGCGCGCCTGGACAAGCTGTCCCGCAACGAAGACCTGCAGCAGAAGCTCGCCGCGCCAGATTGCCGCTGGGATCTGATCGTCTGCGATGAGGCCCACAAGCTGTCGGCGACGTTTTTCGGCGGCGAGGTCAAGTACACGAAGCGCTACCGGCTCGCGCAGTTGCTGTCGACGCTCACGCGGCATTTCCTGCTGATGACCGCGACGCCTCACAACGGCAAGGAAGAGGATTTCCAGCTGTTCATGGCGTTGCTGGACGGCGATCGTTTCGAGGGCCGCTTCCGGGAAGGCGCCCATACCGCGACGGTCGACGATCTCATGCGTCGAATGACCAAGGAAAGCCTGCTCACCTTCGAGGGCACGCCGCTATTCCCGGAGCGCATCGCCTACACCGTGCCATACCGGCTTTCGGATCAGGAAGCAGCGCTCTACAAAGCGGTCACCGATTACGTCCGGGAGGAGTTCAATCGGGCCGAGGCGCTTCAGAACGAGAAGCGCGCCGGGACTGTCGGCTTCGCGCTGACCATTCTGCAGCGACGGTTGGCGTCTTCGCCGGAGGCGATCTACCAGTCGCTGCATCGACGCCGCGAGCGACTCGAAGCAAAGCTCCGTGAGATGGAGGTACTTCAGCGCGGCGGCCAGGTGGACGTTCCGGTGTCCGCGATTGGACCGACGCTGGACGCGGACGACGTCGAAGACCTTGACGAGGCACCGGATGACGAGGTGGAGCAGGCCGAGGAGGAGATCCTCGACCAAGCCACCGCGGCACGCACGATCGTCGAGCTGAAGGCCGAGATTCAGACGCTCACCCGACTTGAGGAATTGGCAACCGCGGTGAAGCGCAGCGGCGTCGACCGGAAGTGGCAGGAACTCTCGAACCTGCTCAGCGAGATCTTCACCGCCGCCGCAGTCGTCAATCACGTCGCGGAGCCGAAGCCCCACGGGTCGGGCGATATCCCGAAGCCGGTGCCGTCGCCCCGGCAAAAACTGGTCATCTTTACCGAGCATCGGGACACGCTGAACTACCTCCTTGCCCAAGTCAGCCGCTTGCAGGGCAGGTCGTCAGCAATCCGTGTGATTCATGGCGGCATGGGTAGGGAGGACCGGCTCAAGGCGCAGGAAGCCTTCAAGCACGATCCGGACGTTCAGATCCTGATCGCCACAGATGCCGCAGGGGAGGGCATCAACCTCCAGCGCGCGCACCTGATGGTCAATTACGACTTACCGTGGAACCCGAACAGGCTCGAACAGCGGTTTGGGCGCATCCATCGAATCGGTCAGACCGAGGTCTGCCACCTCTGGAATCTCGTTGCCGAGGAAACCCGCGAGGGCGACGTTTATCGACGCCTGCTCGAGAAGCTGGAGGAGGCGCGCCGTGCGCTGGGCGGACAGGTCTTCGATGTGCTCGGCAAGCTGGTGTTCGAGGGTCGGCCACTCAGGGACTTGCTGATCGACGCAATCCGATATGGGGAGCGTCCAGAGGTGCGGGCTCGCCTGACCCAGGTTGTTGAGCAGGCACTTGATCGCCGGCAGCTCCAGGACTTGCTCGACGACCAAGCACTATCGCCGAACTCAATGGACTTAAGCGAATTGCGCCGCATCCGAGAGGACATGGAGCGAGCCGAGGCACGGCGTCTTCAGCCACACTACATCAAGGCATTCTTCGTCGAAGCCTTCCGGCGGCTCGGTGGGACGATCCGTGAGCGGGAGGCGGAGCGGTTCGAGATCAGCCACGTGCCAGCCCAGGTGCGCGCGCGCGACCGCCTGGTCGGGGTGCGCGAGGTCATCAGCCCGCGATACGAGCGTGCTGTGTTCGAGAAGGCGCTGATCGCCCCTGCGGGTCAACCGCCAGCGGCCTTCCTGTGCCCGGGGCATCCGCTGCTTGAAGCTACCCTTGACCTAACGCTTGAGCGACATCGCGATCTTCTTCGTCGGGGGACCGTCCTGGTCGATGACAACGACGCGGGCACGCAGCCTCGGGTACTGTTCTATCTCGAACACGCCATTCGAGACGCGAGCCAGTTGGCATCCGGCGAGCGCCGCACAATCTCAAAGCGGATGCTCTACGTTGAGATCGATGCGCGTGGTGAGGCGCGCCATCTCCAGTACGCGCCCTACTTGGATTACCGACCGCTGCGCGAAAATGAACCCGGGGTCGACGACATCCTGCGTCGTCCCGAGTGTGCATGGGTGGATCGGCAGGTCGAAGCGAAGGCCGTCGGACATGCGGTGGCGCATGTCGTGCCCGAGCAGCTCGCCGAGGTTCGCGACCGCAAGCTGGGATTGCTCGAGAAGACCGAGGCAGCGGTCAAGGAACGCCTGGTGAAGGAGATCACCTACTGGGACAACCGTGCCAACCAGCTCCAGATCCAGGAGCAGGCGGGCAAAATCAACGCGAAGCTCAACTCCGGTGAGGCACGTAAGCGAGCGGATGCGCTGCAGGGTCGACTCGAGAAGCGTCTGGCTGAGATCACGCTTGAACGGCAGATTTCACCGCTGCCCCCGGTGATTCTCGGTGGGCTGCTGGTGGTACCTCATGGCCTCGTCGCCAGCATGACCGGCGTGCGAGGCGCAGATGCTGCGGCGGCTATCGACACACAGGTGGCGGCCGCTCGGGCCAGGGCCATCGTGATGCAGATCGAGCGCAACCTCGGGTTCGAGCCCGAGGACGTTGAGCTGAAGAAGGTCGGTTACGACGTCGAGAGCCGGGTGCCCGGCACGGGCCGACTGCGGTTCATCGAGGTAAAGGGGCGAATGGCAGAGGCAGACCACTTTACCGTGACCAAGAACGAGATCCTCACCGCGCTCAACAAGCCAGAGGATTTCGTGCTGGCGATCGTCGAGTTCCTCAGCGATCAGGAGCATCGAGTTCACTACGTCCGTGAGCCGTTTGCACGAAGCGGCATCACGACGGATTTCAACGGCGCGAGCGTGAACTTCCCGCTCGCCGAAATGATCGCGCGAGGTTCCACCCCGTCATGAAGTTGCACAGGAAGTTGATCGAGGTGGCGCTGCCACTCGAGGCGATCAACAGAGCATCCGCGCGCGAGAAGTCGATCCGTCACGGTCACCCGAGCACGCTGCACTTGTGGTGGGCGCGGCGGCCTCTGGCGGCTGCGCGGGCCGTGATCTTTGCGCAGATGGTGGACGACCCTTCGGCTTACGTGGACACGCTGCGCGCGGACCCGAAGCTCAAGCGCAAGGCCGAGGCGGCGCTCAAGGCTCGCCTAAAACTGTGGGAGGACGCCCGCGAACTCGCCCGCAAGGCCAAGGGCACCAACCTCGCTGTCCCGGAACCTGGACCGCAGCCGACGCTGGACGAAATGCTGGCCGACATCGAGCGTCAGCGGTTATTCCGCATCATTGAGGAATTGGTGCGGTGGGAGAACACGACTAACAAGACCGTACTGCAAGCGGCGCGCGAGGAGATCTGGGCTAGCTGGCGGCGCGCCTGCGCCGAGAATGCCGACCATCCGCGAGCCAAGCAACTGTTCCACCGTCAAGTGCTGCCTGCCTTTCACGATCCCTTTGCGGGTGGCGGGGCGCTGCCGCTCGAGGCACAGCGACTCGGGCTTGAAAGCCATGCCAGCGATTTGAACCCGGTGGCCGTGCTGATCAACAAGGCGATGATCGAGATTCCGCCGAGGTTCGCAGGCAAGCCACCGGTGAACCCGGAAGCGCGAAAGGAGAAGTCGCTCGTATCTCAGGAGTGGAGCGGCGCGCAGGGCCTAGCCGAGGACGTACGCTACTACGGGCAGTGGATGCACGACGAAGCTGCGAAACGAATCGGCCACCTCTACCCGAAAGTTGAGGTCACATCCGAGATGGCGAAGGCAAGGCCAGACCTGAAGCCCTATACCGGCCGTCGGCTCACCGTTATCGCCTGGCTATGGGCGCGCACAGTAAAAAGTCCGAACCCAGCCTTCGCGAAGGTGGACGTGCCGCTTGCCTCGACCTTCATGCTTGCAACCAAGGCGGGCAAAGAGGCGTACGTCGAGCCGGTGATCGAGGATGGTAGCTACCGGTTCACCGTGAAGGTAGGAAAGCCGAAAGATGCCGAGGCTGCGAAGAACGGTACCAAGCTATCGCGCGGCGCGAACTTTCAGTGCGTGATGTCGGGCACGCCGATCGCCGGCGACTACATCAAGGCCGAGGGTAAGGCCGGGCGCATGGGCGCGCGGCTCATGGCGGTCGTGGCCGAGGGCGACCGGGGGCGGGTGTATCTCGCTCCCACGCCGGAACACGAATTGGCGGCGCGCAAGGCGACTCCGGATTGGAAGCCGGAATCTGTGTTGCCCGATGATCCGCGGAATTTTTGGACCGTGCAATATGGCTTGACGACCTACGGTGACCTCTTTACGGACCGCCAACTCGTTGCGCTGAGCACTTTCTCCGATTTGATTGGTGAAGCAAGCGACCGGATTCGTTGCGACGCGCTTGCCGCCGACCTGCCGGCCGACCTCAGACCTCTTCGCGAGACTGGCGCTGGCGCAAACGCGTACGCGGAGGCGGTGGCGGTGTACTTGGCGTTTGCACTCAGTCGGTCGGTAGATAGAGGTTCGTCCATCTGCTCGTGGGACAGCAGTCCAAAGATGGAAGCACTTCGGAACACATTCGGACGGCAAGCCATTCCGATGGCATGGGATTTCGCCGAAGGCAATCCGTTTTCCGAATCAAGTGGAAGTTGGCTCTTCAATGTCGAGTGGGGCGCAAAGGCGATAGGCGCCTTGCCTGGCGCAGTGCGCGGCTACGCAATCCACGCTGACGCAGCCAGCCAAGACGCGTCAAGTGACCGAGTTGTCTCGACCGACCCGCCCTACTACGACAACATCGGCTACGCCGACCTCTCGGACTTTTTCTACGTCTGGCTCCGCCGAACTCTGCGGTCCCTGTTCCCCGATCTGTTCGCTACCCTCGCAGTACCGAAGTCCGAAGAGCTGGTCGCCACGCCATACCGCCATGGCGGCAAGGAGAGAGCCGAAGCATTCTTCTTAGGTGGCATGACGCAAGCGATGCACCGCCTAGCTGACCAAGCGCACCCGGGCTTCCCAGTCACCATCTACTACGCCTTCAAGCAATCGGAGACCGAGAACGCTGAAGGGACTGCCAGCACTGGCTGGGAGACGTTCCTCGACGCCGTGATCCGCGCAGGCTTCGCCATCAGCGGCACCTGGCCCATGCGCACGGAATTGAGCAATCGCATGATTGGCTCCGGCACAAACGCCCTAGCTTCCAGCATCATTCTCGTCTGCCGCCAGAGGTCGGCTTCAGCTGCGGTTGCTAGGCGGCGCGACTTCGTTACTGCGCTCAAGGACGAGTTGCCGCAGGCGCTCGCGCACCTGCAGCGCGGTAACATCGCACCGGTCGATCTAGCTCAGGCGGCCATCGGACCCGGCATGGCCGTCTACACCCGCTACACCAAGGTGCTCGATGCCGAGGGCAAGCCGGTTTCCGTACGCGAAGCGTTGGCGCTTATCAACCAGACTCTCGACGAGGCGCTGGCCGAGCAGGAGGGCGACTTTGATTCCGACAGTCGCTGGGCACTCACCTGGTTCGAGCAGTCAGGCTTCAACGAGGGTGAGTACGGCGTGGCCGAGCAGCTCTCAAAGTCTAAGAACACAAGCGTCGCCGGCATGGTCGAGGCCGGTATCGTCGAGTCGAAGCGCGGCAAGGTGCGGCTGCTCCTGCCCGCGGAACTACCCGCCGACTGGGATCCGGCGACCGACGCGCGCCTCAGCGCGTGGGAGATCGTCCACCAACTGATCCGTGTGCTCGCGAGCGGCGGCGAGGGCGCGGCCGCCGAACTGGTCGCCAGGCTTGGCGCTAAGGCCGAGATCGCCCGCGAACTGGCCTACCGCCTCTACACGCTGTGCGAGCGTAAGAAGCGCGCGGCCGAGGCGCTCGCCTACAACGGACTTGTGCAGAGCTGGCCAGAGATCGTTCGCCTGGCCCGCGAGGGCGGCAAACCCAGAGCCGAGCAGGGCGCGCTGTTCGATGAGACCGAGGAGTAATCCATGGCCATCACCAATCAGGATCGGGTCGGCAAGGCGATGGATCTGCTCAAGCAAGGGCTTGGGCCTTTCGTCGAGCGCGAATTCAAGAATGCTTACGGAGCGAACGCGTCGTCCGAGGCGAAGCGAATCCTCGGGGAGGATCGCCTGTATGCCAAGAAAGAAATAACGGACCTCGATGCGGCGGCGTTGCTCAAGGTTGTTTGGGATAGCTGGAATAACCTGTTCGGTCGGACGCTGGGTCGTGCCGAGCGATCTCTCGTGCAGGAACTGCGGGATTGGCGCACCAAGTGGGCCCACCAGGATCCGTTCAGCGGAGATGACACTGACCGAGCGCTCGACTCTACAGCACGTCTCCTGACTGCGATTTCGGCGCCGCAGGCGGATGAATTGCAGAGGCTCAAGCTCGAGCTGCGACGCCTTCAGGCGACGGAGCAGGTCCGCGGTGAGAAGCGCAAGGCGGGCGGATCGCTGATCGAGGCCGCCACCGGATCCTTGAAGCCCTGGAGGGAAGTGGTCACGCCGCATGTGGACGTTGCGAGCGGCAGGTACCAGCAGGCCGAGTTTGCTGCGGATCTCTGGCAGGTACACCTGGGTGAGGGCACCGATGAGTACCGGAAGCCGGAGGAGTTCTTCCGGAGGACTTACCTCACGGAGAGCTTGAGCCGCTTGTTGGTCGGAGCTGTGCAGCGCCTGAACGGAAAGGGCGGCGACCCGGTCGTTCAGCTGCAGACCAACTTCGGCGGAGGCAAGACTCACTCGATGCTGGCGCTGTACCACTTGTTCTGCGGGGTGGCGCCGGGACAGCTCGCGGGGGTCGACCAGATCCTCGCGGAGGCCGGCATGAAGACTGTGCCGAAGGCCAATCGCGTCGTGCTGGTTGGCAATAAGATTTCGCCGGGGAATCCGGTGACGAAGCCCGATGGCACGGTGGTACGCACGCTCTGGGGCGAACTCGCCTGGCAGCTCGGTGGCAAGAATGCCTACAAGCGTGTGGCCGCGGATGACGAGCGAGCGACGAGCCCTGGTGACGCACTGCGAGAGCTGTTCAACGAGTATGGCCCGTGCCTGATCCTGATCGACGAGTGGGTTGCATACGCGCGCCAGCTCCACGACCAGGGCGACTTGCCTGCGGGTGGTTTCGAAACGCAGTTCACGTTCGCGCAGGCGCTGACGGAGTCGGCTAAGGCTGCGAAGAACACGTTGCTCGTGATCTCGTTGCCTGCATCGGACACCGCTGGCTCACCCCACGTTCAGGCGGACGACGTCGAGGTGGGCGGTGTTCGCGGCCGTGAAGCGCTCGCCCGTCTTCGCAACGTCGTTGGACGTCTCGAGTCGTCCTGGCGGCCCGCGACGGCGGGGGAGGGCTTCGAGATCGTGCGTCGTCGACTCTTCGAGCCGCTGGCCGGTCCGGAAAGCTTTAAGCATCGGGACGTCACCGCGAGAGCCTTCTCGGATCTGTACCGGGCTCAGGCGGCCGAGTTTCCGCCCGAGGCCAAGATCCCAGATTACGAGGAACGGATAAAGGCCGCGTACCCGATTCACCCGGAGATCTTCGACCGCCTGTACACAGATTGGTCGACGCTCATCAAGTTTCAGCGCACGCGCGGCGTCCTGCGGCTCATGGCCGCGGTCATTCACAGCCTGTGGGAGAAGGGCGACCGCAACCCGCTTATCCTCCCGTCCACCGTACCCATCGATGATCCGCGAGTGCAGTTCGAGCTGACCCGCTACCTGTCGGACAACTGGACACCGATCATCGAGCGCGACGTCGATGGACCGAGTTCCGTGCCGCAGAAGATCGACGCGGAGGTGCCGAACCTCGGCAAGCTGCATGCCGCCCGTCGAGTGGCTCGAACCATCTACTTGGGTTCGGCGCCGACCGGCGATGCCCCGCATCGAGGCGTCGAGGACTCGCGCGTGAAGCTGGGGTGCGTGATGCCCGGTGAATCGCCCGCGGTGTACGGCGATGCGCTGCGTCGGCTCGCCAGTGCGGCGACCTTCCTCTATCAGGACGGCGCCCGGTTCTGGTACGCGACGCAGCCAACAGTCTCGAAGCTCGCGGAGGATCGCGCCGAGCAACTGAAGCGCAACCCCGATGCTGTGGTGCATGAGCTGGAGGCTCGCCTCCGCACGGACCTGCATCGCACCGGTGATTTCAGTCGCGTGCACATCGCGCCAAGGTCCGGGGCCGACGTGCCGGACGACATGGACGCCCGCCTGGTCGTGCTCGGCCCGGAGTTCCCCTACGCGAAGGACGGCGGCAGCCCGGCCGAGGCCGCAGCGAAGGCCATTTTGGAGAGCCGAGGAAGCGCACCGCGATTGTTCCGGAACACGCTCGTCTTCCTTGCGGCCGATAAGGTCCGCCTGCAGGACCTCGATGAGGCGATCCGGAAGTATTTGGCGTGGAAGTCGATCGTCGACGAGAAGAACGAGCTGAACCTCACGCCGTTCCAGGTTCGCTCGGCCGAGGCCCAGCTGGCATCGGTTAACGGCGCCGTGGTGGCGCGATTGCCCGAGGCGTACCAGTGGGTCGTGGTGCCAGTGCAAACGAACCCGCAAGCTGCCGTCGAGTGGCAGGCGTTGCGCCTCCCCAGTGGCACCGACGGCCTTGCTGCACGAGCCAGCAAGAAATTGAAGTCCGAGGAGCTGCTGGTGACGTCACTGGCCGGAACGCGGCTACGGATGGAACTCGATCGCGTGCCGCTGTGGCGCAACGACCACGTCCCGGTCCGCCAGTTGGAGGAGGACTTCGCCAAGTACCTGTACCTGCCGAGGGTCGCTGACCCTGCGGTCATCCGGGGCGCCGTGTCGAACGGTCTCGCGCTGCTCACGTGGGAAGTCGATACCTTCGCTTATGCCGACAGCCGCGACGATGGGGCGGGACGGTACCGGGGGCTGCGTGGCGGCACGAGCATCAATCTAGCCGAGCACGACCCAGGCCTGGTGGTGCGTCCGGACGTGGCCCGATGTCAGATCGACGAAGACTCGGCACGGCCGGTTACGCCCTCACCAGGTGAGCCAACTCCGCCACGGACGCCGGGAGCAGGTCCTAACCAACCCCAGCCGTCACCGTCGACCCCTGCTATCCCTGCGGCGCGGCGCTTCTTCGGCACAGTCACGTTGGACCCGAATCGGGTGGCCCGGGATGCCGGCAGGATTGCCGAGGAAGTAATCGCACATTTGGGAGCGTTGCCCGGCGCGAGCGTGGTGGTCACGCTTGAGATCTCCGCTCAGGTCCCGGCAGGGGTACCCGATCATGTCGTACGTGTGGTGACGGAGAATTCCCGGACCCTCAGATTTGATGCACAAGGGTTCGAAGAGGACTGACTGCGTGTCGATGCTGCTGTCAGCATCACGTCCGCTCGGGGAGTAATGGCAAGTGGACAAGAAGCTGACCTGCGATTGATTCCTGTGACAATTTTTTCAGTGATGATGCAGCAGCCATAAACAAGGCCTGTGTCGGGAAAAGGCGGGCAGGCCTAGTTCGCCAAGGTCAGTGAAACTAAACCCGTTCCGGCGGCGGCGAAAGACGCAAAGACCTGCATTCGGGGTGATCCAATGTCGGACGTCTCAAATCGTGCGATTGAGCTTCTTGAGAATCAGCAGATTGGCGAGGCGACCGCGCTCGCTCGACTCGCCTGCGAGAACAAGCCCACTGACTTCCACTCCTGGTACGCCTTCGGACTCTGTCAGCGTGCTCAGGATCAGTGCCGAGAGGCAGCAATCTCACTGCAGCGGGCCGATCGTCTCCGGCCCGATCAGTCCTTCGTCCTCTTGGCGCTTGGAATCGCTCAGCAACTGAGCGGTGACCTCGATTCAGCGCTGGCAACACTGAAGCGTCTGGTCGAGGGCCATCCGGATTATGTGCTGGGATACAACTCGCTGGGAATGACGCTAAAGCTGCTCGGCCGCCCTGCGGAGGCGGCCGAAGCGTATGACTTTGGCGCCATCGTGCTGGCGCGAACTTGGGCCGCAAAACTCAAGAATAGTGCAGATGCTCCACGGCCCGCCCCTTGGACTAGTCGTAATAATCTCTGGGTGCGGTACGCCGTGGCGGCCGGTCTATTTGCTGCGGTCACCGACAACATGGAAGCGGCGGCGTGGCCGACGGCGGAGTCTGCGGCAACCGATTTCTCGCGTGGAAATAGCAACGGCTGCTACTGGTTGGATCGAGATATTGGCTTCAACGGTAAGCGCACCAGGGAGTTCCAACCAAACTTTTTCAATTCCATTGCGGCGTACCTGCGGTCGAATTCGAGCTATTCCACCTTAATGGGAAACCGCAGTACAGTCCTCAAAATGCTCGGCCAGGACGACGAGGCGCGCCAGCACATTGAGGAGGCGGAGGATTTCTCGCCGTGACTCGTACCTCAGTGGAGTAGTAGATGCCAGAACTTTCGCAGAACTTGAAGACCGTGCTGCAGGAGGTGGGAGAGGGTGCGGTATTGATTCAGCTGGCGATTAGGATTCGCGAGCTGCGCGGCTGGACGATCTACAAGAACTATGCGGAAGACGGCTGCGATATTGTGATTCAACCAACAAAGCAGCGGAACACAGTCAAGAGGCCTCTATTCATTGAAGTGAAGACGCGGCAGGCATTGCTAACAGCGCGCCGCCACCGCAATACGATGCAGTTTTCGATAACCGCGAACGAGCGAGACGCGTGCGATTTCGTCGTGGCGTACTGGTTTGAACGGAATGCGTTCTTCATCGTGCCGCGCAACAGTCTGCGACGTACTCGAGCCGGCGATAAGGTGCTCTACAAATTCATCGCCTACTGGTCCGATCGAGCGAACCAGTTTACGGCCGCAAGCGAATCCTACCGAGACCGTTGGGACCTGGTGTTGGAGCGACTGCGTGGACGGTAGCGTTTCGCAATGTCTGTGCAAAACGAATACGCGCTGCCGCCGCTCCTCAGTGCGACAATCATGCCCCGATGTCGCCGAGGGTCGCCGGTTCCACGATGAACGACGTGACATCTGCCCCGGGAAGGACGCTCGGCGCCCTGCTGACGATGCAGCAGCAGGACGCGGACCCCTATCCCGCACTCGCCCGCCTGCAGGCCGAGGAGCCGGTCTGCTGGGTCGAGGCGTTCGGCATGTGGTACGTGACCCGCTACGACGACGTGATCTCGGTCCTCCGGGACACCCGGCACTTCGTCGCCGGCACAGACCAGTCGCTGCTGCAGGACACCTTCGGTGTCCACATGCTCACGACCGACGGCGCCGTCCAGAAGCGCTACAAGGACGCATTCCGCGGCGCGTTCGCGCCCGCCGCTACACGCCAGGCCATGCACGACCGTGTGGCCGCGATGGCGGAGGCATTGATCGGCGGGTTCGGCAACGGGACCACGACGGAGTTGCGCTCGTCGTTCGCCAGTCGCCTGCCGGTGCAATCCATACTCTCGTTGTTCGGCCTGCCGCTCGAGGAGGAACCGAAGCTTCGCCACTGGTATGACGACTTCGAGGCGGCGCTCGCCAACTTCGGCTGGGACGACGGCATCCGCCAGCGTGCGCGCAGCAGCCTGTCCGGGTTCCACGACTTGATCCAGTCCCACATCGACCAGGTCCGCCGTGTCGGTGGAACGGGGCTGCTCGCCCAGGCGATGTCGGCCGCGGACGGCGAGCCCCTCTCCGACGGGGAAATCAGGAGCAATGCCGGGATCATCTTCTTCGGCGGCATATCGACGGTCGAGGCGCTGGTGCTGAACAGCCTGTATGCGCTGCTGGTCCATCCCGACGCGATGGCGCGCGTCCGGTCCGATCGATCGCTGCTGCCGGTCGTGCTCGAGGAAACCATGCGCTGGCTGACGCCGGTCCAGTCGGCCACGCGTCACGTCGTCGAGGCCGTCGAATTCAGGGGCTGCCGTTTCGAGGCCGGCGATACCGTGAACTGCATGCTCGGCGCAGCCAACCGCGATCCGGCCAGGTTTGCCAATCCGGACCGGTTCGACCTCGACCGCGGCAATTCGAGGCAGCACCTCGGGTTCGCGACCGGCGACCACTTCTGCCTGGGTTCGCATTTCGCGAAGTTGCAGGCCTCCATTGCGCTCGGCCTGTTGCTCGACCGGTTTCCCAACCTGCGCTTCAGGGAGGGACAGGTGCCGGCCGTCGCGGGCTACGAATTCCGGCAGCCGCGCGACTTCTGGCTGGAGCTGCGCTGACGCCGCGGTTGCGCGCTGTCGCAAGCAGCATGCAAACGCGGCGCCGGCCTGGACGGTCAGAGCTTCTTGAACGAGAACTTCGCGCCGTTCAGTGCGGCCTCGTACATCAGGCCGCCCTTCACGATCGAAAACGGCGCAAGGCCCTTCTGGAACCCGCCCGCGGTCGCCGCATCTTTCTTGCCGCCGCTCGCGGTTGCGGTCGAGCCGCCGGTGGAGGTCGAGGCCGAGGCCGCGGCCGTGATCGCCACGGCGTTCACGCCGGCGCCAAACTCGAAGGTGCCGGACGAGAACTCCTTGTACGCCCGTTCGTCCTCGAAGAAGACGATGAGCGTGTAGCCCTGTGCACCGGCCAGCCACCCGAAGCTGGCCTGCGTCATCTTCGACGTGCCGACCTGCTTGTTGTGGACGAAGACGCACCCGGTGCCGTACGCACCTCCCACGACGAAGCCGGCCTTGCCGATCGTGGGGTACACCGCGTAGCCGTAGCTCTTGCCGAAAAAGGTACCGCTCTCCCCGGCGTCCCTGAACAGGTTGGCCGCCTTGGCGCATTCCTTCGCCGTCGCATCGGCGAGCGCAGCGTCCCCAATCAGGGTCAGGGCCGCAATCGAAGCAACCGTAATGAGTAACCGCTTCATGTTCTGTCTCCTGGGAAAGCAGGAATGTATTCCGACCACCGCGTTCACACGTCACGCGCGGCACAGTGATAGTACACCCGGAAGCAGGCCTGCCGGGTGACGGCGACGCACGATTACGCAGTCGGCACATACCCCCGCGCCAACGCGATCATCGCGTCGCGCGCCACGTCTTCTTTCATCAGTTCGAGCTCGCCGCCGTCCAGCCACACGCCGTGGCAAGCCGGGCATCGGTCGATGACCATCATGTGGGCCACCGACTTCAGCATCGCCGTACCGTCGATCGGGCACGACCGCGGTTGCTCCAGCGCTGCCGCCAGCAGCAATTCGATCTGCCGCAGGCAGGGTTCGCAGGTCGGTCGGTCGTCGAGCCGGTGCGGCGTGCGCTGTCCGCAGCGGACGCACTTCGGCGAAAGCAGTCCCATGGAGCCCCCGATGTTCTCGTTCTGATGCCCGGGCTCCAGTTGAACGCGAACCGCTGCGGGACGCAAGTTGGTCGGCGGGTTGGGTCGGCGGCAAGGTGCTGTTTCGAAAAATCGGCCACGAATGGCGGTCGGAAGTCATCGAACGATGGATCACGCAGTTGACGCCCGACGGCCCGTTCAGGTTCGACGAAATGCAGAGGGCCCGGAGCGTTGCCCCGGGCCCTGCCTGCTCACCAAGCCTCGTTTCGAATCGAGGATTCGCTTAGAGCCCGGCGCTGGTCAGGCTCGTTTCCAGGTTCTTCAGGTAGTCCTCGAAGGCCAGTTCATAGGCGCGCTGCCAGTGCTCGTCGCTGGCCATCTGGCCTTCCTCGCGCCCGTGACCCGTGACGTCGAGCGTGCGCTGCTGCCCGCCGATCGTGACGGAAATCAGCGTGCGAATCTGCGCCTCGAATGCGATCTGGGCGAATCCGGGCCGGAACCAGGCCCAGAACTCCTCGATCTTCACATCCGCCGAGTCCGCGTTCGGCGTCGTGACCACCGTGTAGCCGCGGCGCTGCAATCCCTCGGTGACGAGGGCCTGCGTCTGTGACTCGACGGTGGCTGGTGGTGCGAGCGCCACGTCGCCCATTGCCTTGCCGAACCCGTTGCGCTGGCGCCCGATCATCGTGCTCAGCGTGGCCGGCGATGCCGTGTTGACGTCGCCGTCGATGGACGGCGTGGACGCCTCGGCCGGCTTGTTCTCGAAGTGACGGTTGTCGGTCACCTTTGCGATCGAAATCGTGCCCTTGGTCGCCTGTGCCGCAGGCGACGCCGGAACGTTCAGTGTGATGACGCGCTGGCCGGTCACGCAGCCTGCGTTCAGCGCGGCGATTGCGATCAGGGCGGCGGTCGAGATTGCATTACGGGCTTTCATGTCGATTCTCCTCCATGGACTTCTCGATGGCATGACTGGGCGCACGGATGGTCGATAAGCCGGGCCAGTGGCTGTGCCCACGCCAAGCCCACAGCCGGACGGCGGGGCCGGAGTCGCGAACCTGTTCCATGGCGCGCCATTTTCTCTCGGGACGTGTGTCCCGACGGCTACTTTGCTTGATAACGCGCCAGAGGACAATGTGGAAACCACGGCTGGGGACCACGGGCCAGTGACGGAATGGTCGGGACGAGTGGCACAGAGTCCGATCTCACCCGCGCTGGCGACCGGGCGCGCACCAGAACAGGAAGTGCCGGTATAAGGCAAATCAAGCCTCCGATTTGAACTGGACCATCATGCTCCGGGCCCCTCGTCGCCGTCGGGACCAGGAATGAATCCGCGTTGTTCTACCGACGATGCAGGTGCGTAAGACTCGTTGCACGGTCGTTCGCTCTAAGCGAGTCCCGCAAGCGGCTTTTATGGGGGCAGCTAACCTCGGCATGAGGCCGCTGACCCGACGAAATCATCGCTTTAGTTCAATCACTCCGACTGGTCCAGGCAACGTACGCCTATGCGCATGTCGATGGACGCGAGGCTTGCGCCGGAGTAGACGACGTCATCGACCACGACCCAGCCGGTGTGCTCGCATCCGCGGCCGCCCCCCGTCCAGTCCAGCTGGTCTTTCGCGGGATTGAAGAATGGGAAACACGCGAGGTCCCCGTAAAGGCTGGGCTCCAACCGGCCCAACGAACTCATGGCCACGGAATCGCCACTCCAGAACTCGGCGCCATGCCTCACAGCGACAACACATGCCCCGATTGCGGATCCGATCGTCCGGCCAGTACCTGCTCGTAGGCCGCTCCCACCTCATTGGCGCCCCGGGCGTACTCCACCCGGAGCCACTCCGAGGCCGCCGCGGAGAAGCTCCGCCAGTGCCCGGCCAGGCGTTGTTGGAATGTCGCGCCGCCCCAGTCCTTTGCGCGCTTCGCCGCCTGCGCAGGCGCGAAGAACATCTGCGGCCGCGGCCCTGGCAGGTCCTTCGGCAAGCCGCCGCGCTGATCCCAGTGTGAAAGGCCCACCAGGCATCTGTAGCGCAGCGCCGAGGCCAGGTGATGGTGCAGCCGGCCGAGCGTGTCGCCGTTGCCCGCGAAATCCACGCTCACGGTCGGCCGAGTCGCGTCGAGGTCGGGAATCTGGTCGTAGCGCAGCACGCGGTCGTACAGCCCGCGACCCCGCACAAACTCCAGATTGCCGGGGGAGGTGAGGCCGACGATCTCGTAGTGCCGGCTGCGACCCGCACGCTCGCCGCGCAGCAGGTGCGCCATGCCGAGCGCCGTCTTGCTCGACGCACTCGTGAGTACCACGCACGAGGCGCCGAAGAAATCGTTGTCGGCGAAGAAGTCGTCCAGCAGGAACGAAGTCGTGAACAGTGGTCGCAGCAGCATCTGCAGCTCTTCGCTGGCGAGCGGATAGAGCGCGTCCCCGGCGCAGTTCAGGTACTGGTTGTAGACGACGGCCAGCTCGCGCCGATGCTCGGTGGCATCGATGAAGCCGTGGCTCTCGACGCGGCCTGGCTGCACCACCACGTGGGTCGACATCGGGTAGTAGCCGTAGTAGCGCTCGCCGGTCGCAACCCCCTCGCAGCGCGACGCCTGCACCTCGGCAAAGCCCCAGACGGGGATGCACCCGAGGCCGGCAGGTGCCGGAAAGAACTGCCAGTAGCGCATGGCGTCGCCCAGCGCGGCGTAGGTGACGTTGTTGGCGGTGAACGCAAACCGCTCCACGCGCAACAACACGTGGCCGGGCAGCAACGAATTCCCATCGACTTGCCAATGCCGCAGCCCCCAGCGATCCAGATGACCCTTGTCGACCAGAAAGCTCAGTGCCTCGGTGTCCGTCATGTGCGCACTCCTGCGTTGCCTTGCCGGTTTGCCCCATCGGCCAGCACCCCGGTCCGGCCGATCGGCCGCTCTGTCGTGTCCACCAGTACGCCGGGATTCATGATCCCACGCGGGTCCGTGACCTGCTTCGCTGCGGACAGCATCCGCCGGAACAGTGGATCCACCTCGCGCTCGTAGCCGTCACGATGGTCACGGCCCACCGCGTGGTGGTGCGTGATCGTCCCGCCGTGCGCGACGACGGCAGCGTTCGCGGCGAGTTTGATCTCGCGCCAGGCCGTGAGCGCGCTCGCGACGTTCCCATCGGCCGCGCGCGTTGCGAGCGTGAAGTACGGTGCGGGCCCGTCCGGGTACAGGTGCGTGAACCGGCACGAGAGTCGTGCGGGCTGCCCGGTGACGCGCTGCATCGCCGCCGCGACGTCGGCCTTGACGCCGGCGTAGAAGGCCTCGAAGCGATCCCACGTCACCGCGGTCTCGAAGGTGTCCATGATCACGCCGAGGCCGACCGCCGGATCGCGCCAGTAGGGCATGCGCAGGAACGCATCGCGCCAGGCCCCGGCGGCGCCGCTGCGGTGCTCGGTGCTGCCCTCGGCCGCCATCGAGCGGGCGACCGCCGCGGCGTCGTGTCGCCCGCCGTGGTCGCCGGTCAGTTGCAGCGCGCGCTCCATCCACGGCTGCAGTGGGTGGTCGTCGGATTCGAACGCGAGCACCAGGATCGCGGCCTGTCCGTTGCCGACGCCGGAGAACACCGTCTCGAGCGGATCGAGCAGCCGACAGTTGCTCGGGTGCAGCCCGGACTGCGAGAGCGCTCGCGTGCATCGGACGGCCGCGAGGTAGTCGTCGAACTGCACCGACGCCGACGCACGGAACCGCGGCGGGGTCTGCACGCGGACCCACGCCTCGGTGATCACGCCGAGCGTTCCCTCGGAACCGATCACGAGCCGGTCGGGCGCCGGGCCGGCGCCGGAGCCGGGCAGCCGGCGCGTCTGCAGCGTGCCCGCGGGGGTCACGAGGCGCACGCATTCGACGAAGTCGTCGATGTGTGTGTGCAGCGTTGCGTAGTGCCCGCCGGCGCGCGTCGCGATCCAGCCACCGAGGCTCGAGAACTCGAAGCTCTGCGGGAAGTGCCTGAGCGTCAATCCGTGGGGCTTCAGTTGCGCCGCGAGTTCGGGCCCGAGCGCGCCGCCCTGGATCCGGGCCGCGCGACTCACCGGGTCGACGTCGAGCACGCGCTGCAGGCGCTCGAGGTCGAGCGACACCGTGCCTGCGTAGCCGTCGCCCACCGCGGGCTCGACGCCGCCGCACACGCTGCTGCCGCCCCCGTAGGGAACCACGGCGACGTTCGCCGACTGCGCCCAGTCGAGCACGTCGACGACGCCCTGCTCATCCTCGGGGTAGGCGACCCAGTCCGGCGTCGCGGGCGGGCGCCGCATCCACATCCGTGCCAGGTCGGCGTAGCCCTTGCCGCCGCTGTGGTTCAGCCGGTCGAGCGGTGTCGCCGAGCATCGGGCTGCCAGTGAGGCCGGTGGCTGTATCCGCGGCGCGGGCAACGCGAAGTCCTCGACCCGCGGAGCGGGACGGTCGTCCCACGCAGCACCGACGCTCGCAACCATCGCTCGGACGATCGCCTGCTCGCGCGCGTCGAGCGTCGAGTCGGCGCGGCCCCAGCCCCAGAAGCGGCGTGCGGGCCGTCGGGAGAGGGTGGCGTCGGTGTCCATCGTGATATCCAGTGCATCCGGGTGACGCAATCGTACCCGTCGGGCCCGGCATGCGTCGCCGTCGGCGACCAGGATCAACCCTCGGCCATGGATGGAAAGCCGGCGCCGCGATATGGCCACCGGTGGTCAACGGGCTCAGGTCGCCGACGCCACGGCTGACCGCCGGGACCGCGGGCGCTCCGTGCACCCGCGATCCCGGCAGCCTCGACGATCGCTTACCAGCGACGCGCCGACGAATTCGTCTTCGCCTGCGCCTCGTTCACCTTGAGCGCGCGGCCGTCCATCTGGTGGCCGTTCAGGCTCTGGATCGCGCGGGCCGCCTCGGCGTTCGCGGTCATCTCGACGAAGCCGAAGCCGCGCGGCTGGCCGGTGTCACGGTCATTGATCAGGGCCACCGAATCGACGGTGCCGTGGGCTGCGAACAGCGCGCGGACCGCGTCTTCCTGGGCCGAAAAGGGCAGGTTGCCGACGTAAATCTTGGTCATGGTTTCATTCCTCAGTCGTGGATGGCACAGCGCGGCGCCTCGGCAAATGCCGGACGCGCACGAGCGGGTGGCCGGATGGCCACCTGGATCAGAAACGCTTCGGCTTAACGCGCTGGGCCTGAGGAGTTGCGCAAGGAGTGCGCGGGGCCCGGAACAGAAAGTAGAAGTGAGACTACCTGCCCGACACCATACGCGAATCTCGGGATGCCGTGTGCACTATTTCCCGGCCGTGCTCCGGATTGCTGTATGGTGCGAGCCCGTTCAGGAGCACCGCAGTGGCCAAAGAAGAGCTGATCGACGTCGAAGGCATGGTCGCGCAGGTGCTGCCCGACACCCGGTTCCTCGTGACGCTGACGAACGGCGTCGAGGTCACGGCCTACCTCTCGGGCAAGATGCGCAAGCACCGGATCCGGATCCTCGCCGGCGACAAGGTGACGCTCGAAATGTCCCCTTACGACCTGACGAAGGGCCGAATCAACTTCCGCCACAAGGACGAGCGCGCGGCGCCGGCACCGGGCGGGCGGCAGAATTTCTTCCGTCGACGCTGAGGCGTCGCGGTCGGCCGGCGCACGTCGCCGAACGGGGTCTCAGTCGTCGCCCGGGTCATTTCCGCGGCCCGGTGCACTCCGTGAGCATCTGGTCCAGCGGCATCGGGTTGCGGTCCCACGGCTTGAGTCCGTCGAGCAGGTACATCATGTCGGCCTTGATCCGCGTGAGTGCGTACCAGTTCGCCGTCGCGACCGCCGCTTCGTTTCGCGCGAGGCCGAGCAGTTCCACGCGCCGGGCGCGCAGCGCCGCGATCGTCGCGTTCAGGTCGGCGTCGTCCACGAATGCCGGTGCGGTCGAGCCGCGCGCGTACTTCGCGAGCGGACTGTCCTTCTGCTGCAGCTGCGCCGGCAGCAGTTCGTTGATGACCACCCGATAATCGCCCTCGATCTGGTCCACCTGCGCGAACAGCAGGTTCGGGCCTTCGTAGACGGCCGACAGCTGCAGGTCGGGCTTCAGCTTGCGCACCAGCCGGACGTCACCGGAGTTCTGCAGCGCCTGGTACTGGTTGTCCACGAGCCAGGGTCGCGCCTGCGCCGTGCTCACCGAAAAGGCCTGCAGCAGCGCCGCGGGATCCGGGACCGCCGCCGACGGGTCGTTCAGGAAGTCGAGCACCGTCTGCAGGCTGGCCTGCCGTTCGGTGGTCGCGAGCGCGAGGACCCGTTGCACGGTGCACAGGTTCTGGCGCACTTCATCGGTCACGTCGGCGAGGTGCTCGTTCGCGACCTCGAGTTCCTGGCGACCATTGCGCCACTGGTCGACGCCGAGCGCGACCAGGATGCCGGCGACGACGATCAGGAACTCGATGAAGAAGTGCCTCACCGTCGGTGCGCCCGGCAGGCGAACGCGAAGCATCCCGCGCTGGCGCAAGGGCGCATGCACGCGCTTCACCGCGACCCTCCTTCGCCGTCGGCGCTGCGCGGGTCCGCCGGCGCGATCTTCGTCGCGGCCCAGCGACGCAGCTCGCGCACCTTGTCCGGTCCGGTGCGTGGGTTGCGCACCAGCGCCTCGATGCCGCGCATCAGCGCATCCACGTCGGCCGGCGATCCCTCGGGGGCCGAGTCCGGCACGCCCCACAGGTTGATCCGGGCCTCGCAGTGCTCGCCGAAGCGGAGCACCGCGTGGAACCACCGCGGCCGTCGCCAGTTGCCGAGCACCAGGTCGAGCCCGGCCGCGCCCAGCGAGACGGGGATCAGCGTCAGGTCGAGCAGGGCCTCGAGGCCGCACTTGATCTGGAACACGATGACGTCGCGGACGAGCCGCAGTCGCGACGCCGGGCGTTGTACTTTACTCATGCGCGTCTCCGGCGTTCATCGGCAGCAGCGTGACCGGCTGCACGGCGACGACGCAGTCGCCGAAGAGTTGCCGGTCGCGCTCGATCTTGTCCTTGTAGTCGGCCAGGTCGGCGGGGGAGAGCCTCACGCCGCGCTCGCGCGCCAACCGCGCGAGCGATTGCGCCCGCAGGACCGTCACCTGGTTTTCCGCCCCGAGCCACGCCAGATCCTGCCGGAATCCGTCACGTGCGGCGTCCCCCAGCGGCCCGTCGATGCCGAGCACCGACAGCCGAGCCCCGGGATTGTCGCCGGAGTTCCAGACGTCGTTCAGCCAGGTGAGCTGGCGTTCCACCTGTTCGTAGTAGCGCCGGTCCGCAGGCGCGAGTGCCGCCATCGTTCCGTTCCGTCGCGCGGTGTCGAAGACCTCGAGCGGCAGCACGTCGGAGTCCGCCACGTAGACGTAGCGGAAATGGCCCGCCGCCATGCGCTCCGGCAGGCCGGGCAACGGCATCCCAGTCCATCGCCCGTCGCTCGAGCGCAAGGCGTCGTCGAGCGCGCCGATCCGCTGGATCGCGCAGGCACTCGACGACACCCGTGCGGCCGTCTGCACCAGCGCGCGGCCGATCAGGTCGTCCATCTGTTCGACGGTGTCGCGATGGACCTGGTCTTCCTGGCGGGACTCGAACCAGGCCTGGGCCCACAGCGCGAGCAGCACGCCGACGACGACGGTGACGAGCTCCGCGCCCCAGTGACGGATGCGGTGCAGCGATTCTTGTCCCAGGCCAAACCGTCCAGGCATGTGGCTGCAAACTCCCCCGGTGACCGGCCGCTACGATACGTGAACCGACACCCGCACAGGAACCGAGCTGCAGGTCCGGGCGGCCGGGGCCGGGCCGCGGCGTGGTGTTCCGGGCCGGCCTTTGCCACTGCGGCGGCAGATTGGTCAGGGCCCGCCCGGCTTCGCCGGTGTGGCCGAGCGTCGCCGCCATCGGGCGAGCAGCCCGAGCGCGACCGTCGCGAGTGCGCCCGCCGGCCACGGGTACTCGATCACGAGCACCAGCGGCGTGATGAGCGTCCGGACGACGAAGCGCATTGCATCGTGCCGGGCGATGAAGGCCGCGATCGGCGGCGAGTGGCGGTAGTAGAAGCGTATGAACGCGCGCCCGAGCTCGCTGCGCCGCAGGTAGCGGTCCCGGAACTCGCGCAGCGCCACGACGTGCGGCTCGAGCGACGAACCGTAGGCCGCCGTCGCGATGAAGCAGCCGCCGACGCCGATGTAGGAGTCCCCGTTGCCGTAGTAGCAGGACGGCGTCCGGGGCACGGTCGTGTTGTCGTGCCGGACGTTGTTGTCCGTGTCGTAGTCCGTGTCGTCGCTCGACACGGCGAAGTCGACGTCGACGTTCTTCTTCTCGCTGAAGTCGATCGGGTCCGACTTGGCCGTGAACGTCCGCGATTCGCCGGCCCCCAGCGTCGCGATCGTGCAGCGGTAGTCGGTGCAGGCGTCGGCGCGAAACGTGAAGTGGGGGAGCAGGTGCGGGGTCTGCGACATGTCGACGAAGACGTTCGCCGCTTCGTCGGGCCCGTAATTCGTGACCGTGACGTCGTAGTCGAGCGTGTACCAGGAGTCGCAGCCGCTGGTGTTCCAGGTCGAACGCACGACGGCGAGATCCACGCAGCGATACGCCGCGCTGCCTTTCACGGCGGCCAGCGCCCGATCGTTCGCGGCGTTCGTGTCGGCCGCCAGGCGGCTCTGTGCCACGTTGACGTTGCACGCCGGCACCGGCGACGCCGCCACGACGGCGGGAATCACCAGCGTGGCGCTGGCGCCGACGGGCAGCTCGCCGACCGACCAGACGCCGGCCACCGGGTCGTACGTGCCGGTGCTCGGGAAGGCCGCCATGCCGGCGGGGATGACCAGTGCCGGCGGCAGCTGGTCCGTGACCTGCAGGCCGGTCGCCGCGCTCGTGCCGACGTTCGTGGCGGTGACGGTGAACTCGACGGGCTGCCAGGGCGTGGGCACCACTGTGTCGACGCTCATCTGCAGCGCGATGTCGGGCGCCGCAACGATCAGTCGGGGCACCAGGCCCAACGACGCGGCGAGGACCGGCAGCAGCGCTCGGTGTTGCCTGCGTATGAGGGTATTCATGCCATCCCCTCCGCTCCGGATCCCGTCCCGCCCGAGGCCCGGTGCGCGCGGCCAGGCGTGCCGACGGCTGTATCGACGCTAGCAGAGTTCCGCGGTTGCCGAAGTAGTGGATAGTTCGGTGCGCCGCCGGTGCGACGCCGCCACCCGCGGGTGTCCATCGCACCCCGTGTACCATGGTTCCCGGTGACTGAGTCGCCCAGGCACGGACGGGAACGGACATCGATCGCACTCGCGGCGGTCATGGCACTCGGCGGGCCGGTGACGGCCGCTTCCCAGTCGTTGCCCGCGATCGAGGAGATCGTGGTTGCCACCCCGGAACCACGCTATGTCGCGCCGACGACGCGGGACCGCATCGGCCGCATCTGGGCGCCCGTGCTCATCAATGGCCGCGGTCCGTATCGCCTCGTGCTCGACACCGGGGCTACCCAACCCGCCGTCACGCAGCGCGTGGTCGACGAGCTCGGCCTGCCCGTGCGCTCGGTCAAGGTGAAGCTGCTGGGCGCTACGGGATCGGCCGTGGTCTCGGCCGTCGACGTCGATACGCTCGAGTTCGGCGATCTGCAGGTCGAACGCCTCCGGCTGCCGATCGTCCCGGATGCATTCGGCGGCGCCGACGGCGTGCTCGGCGGCGACGCGCTCAAGGACAAGCGGATCGTGATCGAGTTCCAGGACGACCGGATTACGATCGTCCGGTCGAAGCACAAGCCGGCGCCGTCCGGTTACTCCGTCGTGCCGTTCAGCCTCGACGCCAGGGGCGGCCTGCGGATCCGCGCGAAGGTCGGCCCGGTCGATGTCACGGCATTGATCGACACGGGAGCGCAGAACACCGTCGGCAATCTCGCGCTCCGGCAGGCGCTGATCGGGCAGCGCAACCACCCCGACGATGGGGAGACCGCCGTCGTCGGCGTGACCGAGCACGTGCAGCAGGCCGCCCGGGTCCGGGTGCCGGACATCGTGGTCGGGCGCGTGGTGGTCCACAACGCGGAGATCATGTTCAGTGACCTGCGGATCTTCGAGCACTGGGGCCTGCAGTCGAAGCCGGCACTGCTGATCGGCATGGACGTGCTCGGCCAGCTCGACACGCTGGTCGTCGACTACGGTCGACGGGAACTGCAGGTCAGGATGCGTCCCTGAGCGGCGAGGGCCGGCGGGCCGGCCCGACCAGCACGGTCAATGCATCGCTCCCGCGCATCACCACCAGCAGGTAGATCGACAGGAACAGCGAGCCGCCGAGGAACGCGGCGAGTCCGAGTGCGAGGCCGGCCGGCGTGAACTCGTGTCGCCACGCAACCCACACCGCCGACAGCGTCAGCATGAACATGAAATCGAGGTTGAACTGGCCGGGCCAGGCCACCTGCGCCATGTCGCCGAAGAACACCGGCAGCAGGCCGAGCCCGTGGTTCGCGATCACGACGCTCGTGTACGAGAGCAGGACGACCAGGATCACGATGAGCAGGATTCGAAACGCAGTCATTCGCGCCTCCGGTGTATTCGCTGGGTTCGTTCACTCGTCGACCAATCCGTCCCACAGCCGTTCGAGGTCGGCCGTTTCGACCTCGGGAGTCTGCAGTCCGGCGGCGAGCGCCGCCGACATTCTGCGCCGGGCCGCCGCCGTTTGCGCCGTGCGCAGGAACATCCGCTCCTCGACCGCGAGTTCGGTCGCGAGCGACCCGTCGCCGATCCCTGCCGCCGCCTTTGCCGCCGCGATCGCCTCGGCCGGGAAGCCCGCGATCCGCGCGGCCAGCGCGTCGACATATGCGTCGATCTCGCCGGCCGACAGGGCCCGGTTCACGTAACCATAGCGCTCCGCAAGCTCGGCCGGGTAGTCGCCGCAGCCCAGGATGATCTCGAGCGCGCGCCCGCGCCCGACCAGTCGCGGCAGGCGCACCGAGCCGCCGGCCCCGGGGATGATGCCGACGCCGACCTCGGGCTGGCCGAGCACCGCCCGGCCGATCTCCGCGAACCGCATGTCGCAGGCGAGCGCGAGTTCGCTGCCGCCGCCGCGGCAACGGCCCTGGATCTTCGCGATCGTCGCCTGGGGCAGCGTGCGGAACCGGTCGAGCGTGGCGTGGACCCACCCGAGCGCCTCCTCGCGCGGCGGGGGCTCCGCGGGCAGCGCGAGTATCAGCCGGACGTCCGCGTGCGCGATGAAGAACCGCGGATTGGCGCTCTGGAAGACGACGACGCGCACGCCCTCGTCCTGCTCGAGCTGGCGACCGAGCCGGTCCAGGTCGGAGAGCATCGCGAGGTCCATCAGGTTGACCTCGCCGTGATCGAAGGTCACCCGCGCGACGCCCGACCGCAGGTCCACGCCGAACGTCTGGTAGCCAAGGTATTCCATGCCCGCAGTGTCGGGGCAGATCGGGCTGGCGTGTGGGAGCGGACGCCCGTATCTTTTGCACAATCCGATCATTGAGACGGGAGGCCCGCGTGAAGTCGCCGCCCTGGACCCGGGTCCGACGGGACGTCGGCCGGCGCCCGTTCGTCGAAGGGGCGGTCGATGGAGACTGTCCGGTGTACGTCGAGCGCTGGGTGTACCAGGCGACGCAGGTCGACGTCGGCGGCATCGGCTGCCCGGTGCTGATCACGCAGCTCGGCGGGCCGCGCGTCCATGAAGGCCGGCGGGATCGCTGGAGGATGTCGACGCTGCCGAGCCAGTCCGTACTGGTTCCGCGGGACACGCCGACCAGCTGGCATTACACCGGGCCGGTCGACGACGTGGTGTTCTACCTGCTCGCGCCCGACCGAGGCGTGCAGCGCCGGCTCGCGGAGACGCTCGGCGCGGCGGGTCGCCCGCTGCCGTTCGTCGACGAACTGGTCGCCGCAGCCGCTCGGCAGGTGGCCGACGAACTGCAGGGGAACCGCGCCGACGAAGACGGCTTCCTCGGCCAGCTGGTGTCGGTGATGCTTGTACAGGCACTGCGCGTGCTGGATGGCGCGAACGCGAAACGCATCCAGCCGCGACACGCGCATTTCGCGAGGCTGCAGAAGGTGCTTCGGCACGTGCACGCGCACCTGGCCCAGCCGCTCACGAACGATCGCCTGGCGGAGCTCGCGGGTGTCAGCGAATCGCACTTCCGGCGCATCTTTCTCGACGCCGTCGGAATGGCGCCGCACCAGTACGTGCTGCAGCGCCGGCTCGTGCAGGCGCGTACGCTGCTGGCCACGACCGAACTTCCGATCTCGGTCGTCGCGGGCGAGTGCGGGTTCAACGGCCAGAGTCACCTGACCCGCAGTTTCCGCTCGGCGTTCGCAGCAACGCCGGCCGATTACCGCCGACGGATGCAGCCACCCCGTTCATAACTTCCGAAGGAGCCGACGATGAACCAAGCGAGCCCGGACGCACCGCAGGCAGGACCCACGCCCGCCCAGGCGCGTCGCCGCCGTCGGCGTCGGATCATCCTGTGGTCGCTCGCCGTGTGGGCAGTCGTCGCCTACCTCGTCGTGCCGCGCCTCTGGAGCCACTATTTCGAGCACGCGAAGCCGTTGCCCGACGTCGCCCGCGTCACGCACACCTCGGACGGCCACCCGGGCGATCCGGTCAACATCGCGCTCGAGGGCAGCCAGGAGCAGGTGGTGCGTGCGATGACCGCGGCCGGCTGGTATCCGGCCGACCCGATCACGTTCACCTCGAGCGTGAGGATCGCGGCCGACACCGTGTTCCGGCGGCCGGACGACCAGGCGCCGGTGAGCCCGCTGTACCTGTTCGGCCGCGTGCAGGACCTCGCGTTCGAACTGCCGGTGCCCGGCGGACCGAAGCACCGCCACCACGTGCGGTTCTGGCGCTGGGACCAGGAGCGCAACGGCCAGCCCGTGTGGTTCGGCGCCGCCACGTACGACGAGCACGCGGGCTTGAGCTACACGACGGGCCAGGTCACGCACCACATCGGGCCGGACGTGGATGCCGAGCGGGACCTGATCGTCAACGGCCTCACGCGCGCCGGGTGGGTCGGCGGCGTCCAGTGGATCGACGGCTTCCACAAGCAGCTCGAGGGCAAGAACGGCGGCGGCGATCCCTGGCACACGGACGGCCGACTGGCGATCGTGGTGCTGGCGACGCCGCGCTGATCGGCCGGTCGAACGACCGGTCCACACGCGTCCGGCAGTGAGCGGAGGTCCAGCGGCGGCCCGCTCTCAGTGGAACGTGCCGTTGCGCCGCCGTATCTCGATGAGTTGCCGGAGTCCGTCGCGCTCGAGCAGCGGGGCGGTGACGGGATTACGCGCGATCTCCTCGAGCCGCACGGGCTCCTGGTACACGAGCTGCGGATCGCGCGTGTCGTACGCGCGCTCGAGCCACCGGGCCGCGCGGTCCGACTCGCCGAGCCGCAGGTAGGCATAGCCGAGCAATGCGCTCGAGTACCCGGCGCGCTCCGCCTGCCTGGACAGTTCATCGAGCAGGCGCACCGCGTCTTCGCGCCGCCCCTCGGCGGTCGCGAGCCACGCATCGAGCAGCAGCAACTGCGGCTCCTCGGCCTGGGAGCGCCCGCGGGCGTCGGCGACCGTTTCCCGCATGGCGCCGAGTTGCCTGAGCTCGCCATACGACCACGCCATCACGAGGTAGGGATCGTAGAGCGACGGGTCGATCGCGAGCGTGTTGCGTGCGTGCGAGATCGCGTCCTCGTAGCGCCCGAACGCCATGTCCAGGTACGCGAGGTCGTCCTGGTTGTAAACGCCGAGCGGATCGAGGTCGGCGGCCCGGCCTTCGGCCGCGTAGGCGCGTTGACGGTCGAGCAGGCTGCGATAGAGGTCGCCGGCGAAATTCAGGATGTCGGCATTGCCGGGCGCGAGCGCGATCGCCCGGTCGAATTCTGCCTCGGCCTCGGTCCACCGCCACTGGTAGCTGCCGCGTATCGTGCCCAGGACCGCGTGGGCGTTTGCGTTGTCCGTGCCCGCGTCCAGCGCGCGCCGGGCGAGTTGCTCGGCTTCTGCCACCAGCGCATGGGTGCGCTCGCCGCTCGTCTGCGACCACATCGGGATCAGCAGGTTCACCCGGGCCAGCGACGTGAGCGCCGGCGCGTAGTCGGGCACGATCGCGAGCACCTTCGCAAACTCGGTACGCGACGCCTCCAGGTCGACCACGGACCGCGTGGCCATCAGTGCCCGACCGCGCAGGTAGGCGTCATAGGCATCGAGCGGGATCCGTGGCGCCTGCGGCACGCCCGCGGCCGGACCCTGCAGGCTCAACTGCAGCGCAGCGGCGATCGCAGTCGAGATCTCGTCCTGGACCGCGAAGATGTCGGTGAGCGCGCGATCGTAGGTTTCCGACCAGACGTTGAGACCCGTGTCAGCGCGCACCAGCTGCACCGTGACACGCACTCTCTCGCCGGCGCGGCGCACGCTGCCTTCGAGCAGGTAGGCGACACCGAGCTGTTCGGCGATGCGTCGCGTGTCGACGTCCCGGCCCTTGAAAGCGAACGACGAGGTACGCCCCGCGACCTTGAGTTGCGGCAGGTTCGTCAGCCGGTCCAGGAGTTCCTCGGCGATCCCGTCGGCGAAGTACTCGTCGTCCTTGCCGGTCGACAGGTTGCGGAACGGGAGCACCGCGATCGCGTTCCCCCGTTCCGCGACCTCGGCCGTGGCGGCCGTCGCCGCCGGCTCACGCCCGACGTCGGCCGGTCGATGCGCCTCGGTGACCCACAGCAGCGCCGTGCCGATGCCGATCACCGCACCGAGCAATGCGACCTCGGTGCCCGACACCTTCTGTGCGCCGCGCTCGCCATGAAACCATGCCACCACGAACACGACGGCGAACCCGACCAGTGACGTACCCACGGCGATCCGCATCACGCCGCCCGGCCAACCGTACGTGCCGCTCAGCAGGCTCAGCACCTGCAGCAACAACCAGGCTGCCGCCGCGTAAGCCAGTGCCCACTGCGCGACCTTGCGCCGTCGCCACGTGCCGCTCATCGACGGGCGCCCCGGCCCCGGGTAAAGAGACTGCAGCTCGAGGGTGTCATCGTGGGCGTCCGGTGACTGGGTCCGCGGGCAAACTACACTGCGGCCGAACCCTGCGCAAAACGACCCGCCGGCGGGCGTCGGGGGGGCGGCGAGTACGGGGCCCCGTCACGGTGATCGTGGGCCGGCGCTGACGCCACGAACCGCGGTCTCGGTCGCCCCTGAGTTGCCGGACCGCCCGGCTTCGGCATACTGCGCCCCATGCCGCCCCCCGGTTTCATCAGACGCGCGCTCGCGACCTGCTGGCTGGCACTCTTCGCCGCCGGCGCGACGGCCACCAGCACGACGGCGCCGCTCGCGCTCGTGCCGATCGGCCAACCGCTGCCCGACGTGACGATGACCGGCCTGAACGGGCCGACCCGGTCGCTTGCGAGCTACCGGGGCCGGCCACTCATCATCAACGTGTGGGCCAGCTACTGCGGGCCGTGCCGGGCCGAGGCTGCATCGCTCGAACGGCTTGCCTGGAGCGAGGCCGGCGCCCGCTACGTGATCATCGGCGTCTCGATCGACGACGAGCGTGCCGCGGCGCTCGGGTGGCTCCGGCAATCGAATGCCACGATCAGCCACTACCTTGACTCGCGCCTCACGATGGAAACCCTGCTCGGTGCGCAGACGGTCCCGCTGACGGTGATCGTCGATGCGAACGGCCGGGTCGTGCATCGCTTCCACGGCGCACGCGACTGGTACACGCCGGAGTCGATCCGGATGCTCGAGCAGGTCCTGCCGCCGGCGACGAAGACGGCGAAGTGACCGCCGTGGCGGGCGCTCGCCGCGCCGGCGGTCGCGAACGCGAATCCTCCGCACCCGCGACCCGCGCACCCCGACTTGTACCTAGTGCGCGTGCACCGGGATCGCGCTAGGTTCGATCTCGAACGATAGGGGTCGGGGGATCGAGGGGACCACGATGAACGTCAGTCTGCAGGGTGCACGGAGCGAAGCGCGGTTGGGTTGGGACAGGCTCGAGGAGCAGCGGCGCTCGAACGAGACGATCGCGAAGCGAGTCTTCCTGGCTGCACTGGCCATCGTCGCCGCCTGGGTGATCTGGCAGCACATCGTCGGCTGAAGCGGCTCGGTCGCGGAGGGCGCCGGACGCCGGTCATCCCTTCCGCGACCGTCGCCGATACCCACCGGGGGACTGCCCGGTCATGCGCTTGAACGCGCGCCCGAAATTGGCCGGATCGCCGTAGCCGAGCAGGTGCCCGACCTCGCTCACCGTGTATCCGGCGTCATCCAGCAGCCGACGTGCCATCTCGAGCTGCTGGGCCTCCCGCAGTTCGCCGAAGCGTACGCCGTGTTCGCCGAGGCGTCGGATCACCGTTCGTGGCGTCACGCCCCAGTCGGCCGCGAGCTGTTCCAGCCGCGGCAAGCTCGTGTAGCGCCGCTGGGTGGCGATCTGTTCGAAGTGCGCGGCCAGCCAGTGGCTGGCGCGCGCCACCACGTCGCCTTCCGCCAGCACCACCGCGAGCGCCTCGCGGCAACGTGACAGCGACGACCGGTAGATCTTTTCGTCGTGCAGCGGGCACGGCAGCGCCGCGAGCGAGGCGGGCACGGCGATGCCGTCGAAGCCGGCCGCGAACTCGCAGCGCGGACCGAGCGCCGAGCGGTAGCGGCGCGCGTGGCCGTGTGCCGGGCAGGCGAAATAGTGCACGACGTCGTTGTTGTCCTCGCCCAGCACCGCCTGCAGGTACGAGCGCGCGATCTGCTGCACGATCTCGACGAACGCACGTTCGAGGTCGCCCAGCGGGTAGGCCGTCGCGATGATTTCGAGCACGAGGCGGCGGTCCTGCTCGGCGATCCGGAAATCGAGGTAGGGCGCACGTATCCGCGCGAACGCGGCCAGCGTCGAGATGCCCTCGCCGAGCGTCGGAGCGCTGACCGACGCGAACCCGAGCGGGCCATGGCTGTTGATGTTGAGTTGCCGCCCGAAATCGAGCGCCCAGTCCGGTCGCGCCATCAGCGTGCGCGCGTTGCGGAACACGGTCAGCTGCTCGGCCACCGTGATCGTGCCCTGGCGCACGAGCGACTCCGGCGTGAGCGCCGTGCCGGCCAGCAGCCGGCCTGCGGCCGAGGGCCTGCGTTGCAGCAGCAGCCGGGAGTAGGTGCTCGGGCAGGGCAGGCCGTCGTACGGGTGCGGCATGCGCCTAGTATGTCATTAAATGACTAAGAAAGCGTCACGAAGCGATATTCACGCCCGTGCATCCGGTCCCTAGGATGCGCACCCATGCTGGTCCTCCGTCCCGACGCGACGGTGGGCCGCCCCACGTGACGCTCCGCTGGAGGATCCATGTTCATCAAGGTATTGAAGGGCTGGCTGATGCCGCTCTGCCTCGTCTTTTCCATCCTCGCCTTCGCGGCGGGTGGCTGGTGGCTCTGGGCACCGTTCGTCGGCCTGTTCGCGCTGTTCGTGATCGGCGACTGGCTGCTGCCGCACGACCTGTCGCCCGCGATCGAGTCCGACGGCCTGCTGTTCGACCTGCCGGTCTACGCGATCCTGCCGCTGCTCGTCGTCTCGAACGTCGTGCTGTTCTCGCTGCTCGGCTCGGGCGACGTCGGCCGCCTCGGCGCCTGGGTGCAGCAGGCGACCGGGTTCGACCTGTTCACCGCCCGCGAGGCGACCACGCACTGGGCGCAGTGGGTCGGCGGGATCCTGTCGGCCGGCCTCGTGAACGCGATGGGCGGCACGGTGGCGGGCCACGAGCTGACGCATCGCACCTCGCGCAAGTTCGACCTCGTCTACGGCCGCTGGCTGCTCACGTTCACGGCCGACACCTCGTTCGCGATCGAGCACGTCTACGGCCACCACGCGCGCGTCTGCACGCCGGACGACCCGGCCACCGCCCGGCGCGGCGAGGGCTTCTACACGTTCGCGTGGCGCTCGACGGTCCACTCCTACGTGCACGCGTTCCAGCTCGAGAAGGCCCGTCTCGCGAAGTTCGGCAAGTCGGTCTGGAACCCGCTCGTGAGCCCGTTCATGCGCGGCAACCTCCAGAACCTGGTGCCGTTCGTCGTGGCCGGGTGGCTCGGCGGGTTCGCCGGCGTCGCCGTGTGGGCGCTCGTCGCGCTCGTCGGGAAGGAGATGCTCGAGATCCAGAACTACTTCGCGCACTACGGGCTCGTGCGCGAGCCGGGCAAGCCGGTGCAGCCGCGCCACTCGTGGAACGCGACGCACTGGATGAGCACGAACGTGCTCTACAGCCTCGCCCGCCACTCACACCACCATGCGGAGGCCGACGCGCGCTACTGGACGCTGGATGCGATGCCCGAGGCGCCGACGCTGCCGGGCGGCTACCTGACGATGATGCCGATTGCTCTGATCCCGCCGCTCTACCGTCGCGTGATGACGCCGGCACTGAACGAATGGGACCGCCGCTACGCGACGCCGGCCGAGCGCGAGCTTGCCCGCGAGGCCAGCCTGAAGTCCGGCATGCGCGGCCTCGACCTCGGCTCGCCGCAGGCGGCCTGAGCGCCTCAACGGTCCACCCCGGAGCACTGCCATGCTGTCCCGCCTGTTCGGCCAGAAGCCCACTTCCCACGCCGTGCGCCTCGCACCGTCCGGCCTCGAGTTCACCGCCGCCCCGAAGGAGACCCTGCTCCAGGCGGCGTTGAACCAGGGGCTCGCGTTTCCGCACAGCTGTCGGGCCGGCGGCTGCGGCACCTGCAAGTGCCGCCTCGTGAAGGGCAAGGTCAAGGAACTCACGGACAAGAGCTACCTGCTCTCGGCCGAGGAAATCCGGGACAACTACGTGCTCGCCTGCCAGAGCGTCCCGCAAGGCGATGTCGAGGTCGAGGTCCGGCTGGGGGACGCCGAGACCGCCGGGACGGTCTCGAGTCCGGGCCGCATCGCGGCGCTCACGCCACTCACGCACGACATCCTGCAGGTGGCGGTCGAGCTCGAGCAGTCACTGCGATTCGCGCCCGGCCAGTACGCCGAGATCACGCCGCGCGACGGTGGTGCCGCGGGCGTCACCCGTCGTTATTCGTTCGCCGGCGTCCCGGACGCGGACGGGACTGCGCGCGTGGCCGAGTTCTTCATCCGCCGCGTGCCGGGCGGACAATTCACCGAGTGGCTCTTCTCGGCCGCCCGTCCGGGCGACGCGCTCGAGGTCACGGCCCCGCATGGCGACTTCGTGCTGCGCGAGTCCGATGCCCCGATGCTCTGCATCGCGGGCGGCAGTGGCCTCGCGCCGATACTCTCGATACTGCGCGGCGCGCTCGCCACACTGCGACGTCCGCGGCCGGTGACGCTCGTGTTTGGTGCGCGCACGCGTACCGACCTCTATTGCCTCGACTCGATCGAGGCGCTCCGGACCGAGTGGCCGGTGCACTTCGAGTTCGTGCCGGTGCTTTCGAGCGAGCCGGCGGCCAGCGACTGGAACGGCCGCCGCGGCCTGATTGCGGACCACCTGCCGTCGATCCTGGGCGACGCGTACCCGACGCAGCAGGCCTACCTGTGCGGTCCGCCCGCGATGGTCGACACCTGTGCCGCCGCGCTCACGGCGGCGGGCGTCCCGGCGGGCGAGATCCTGGCCGACCGGTTCCTCGACCAGTCGCACGTCATGCCGGTCCGGCAGGTGGCCTGAGGCGCGTCCGAGGGCCTCGGGACGCCCGCGTCGGGGTCGCGACCGGCGGCGACGTGCCGCGACTATCGGCCGGGCGCGGGACCCATCAGTTCGAGCGAGAAGTAGGTGTACTCGAGCGCGATCCGGTACGCGAGCTGGTCCTGGTTCGACGTGCCGCCGTGCCCGCCTTCCATGTTCTCGTAATAGAAGAACGGCCGTCCCATCGACTCCATCTTCGCCGCCATCTTCCGCGCGTGGCCCGGGTGCACGCGATCGTCGCGCGTCGAGGTGTAGAAGAACACCGGCGGGTAGTCGATGCCCGCGCGCACGTTCTGGTACGGCGACCACTTCGACATGTATTCCCAGTCGGCCGTGTCCGGGTCGCCGTACTCGGCGATCCACGAGGCGCCGGCGCCCAGCTTCGTGTAGCGCTGCATGTCGAGCAGCGGCACGCCGCAGACGATCGCCGCGTAGAGGTCGGGACGCTGCGTCAGCATCGCGCCCACCAGCAGACCGCCGTTCGAGCGGCCGAGCGCACCGAGCAACTTCGGTGTCGTGACGCCGGTGCGGACGAGGTGCTCGGAGATCGCGATGAAGTCGTCGAAGACCTTCTGGCGATTCTGGCGCAGCCCGGCCTGGTGCCAGGCCGGGCCGAACTCCGATCCGCCGCGGATGTTCGACAGCACGAGCACGCCGCCGCGGGATACCCAGAGCTTGCCCGCGAGTGCGCCCTGCTGCGGGCGGGCGGGGTCCTCGTAGTAGAGCGGCAGCGTCGCGGCGAGGAATCCGCCGTAGCCGTACTGGATCGTCGGCGCCGGCCCGCGCGCGAGCACCGACTTCCGCGCCATCAGGAAGTAGGGCACGCGCGTACCATCCTTCGAAGTCGCGAAACGCTGCTCGACGACGACGTCCGAGGCATCGTAGGTGGCGGGCACCTCGTAGAGCTTCCGGGGCGCGCCGGCGGACGGCACGTAGTAGAGCGTCAGCGGCGACGTGAGGCTCTCGAACGAGAGGAGCGCATCGTCGGTGCCGCCGCCCGCCGAGGCGATCTTGATGACGCCGTTGGCCGGCATACGTATCGGCGTCGCGATCCAGCGCCCGTCCTTCGCGCGCTCGAGGCGGGCCGCGTGGCCAGAGACGTCGTCGAGGTACTGCACGACGAGCCCCGTCTTGCCGACCTCGACATCCTCGATCGACTGCGTGTCGCCGGCCGACATCACGAGTTCGGCGTCGCCGCGCGCGAGGTCGTAGGCGACGACGGCGCCGGACGGATAGCGCTGGCCGCGGTACTCCCAGGGCTCGCGGAGCGCCAGGATCGCCCGGCCATCGAGTACGCCGTCCAGGTCCGTGTTGCGGGGCCACGGCATCTTCTGTGGATCGCGCAGCGCCGGCGCGTAGTAGTAGTCGTACTCGAAGAACGTGAGCGCGCGGATGACGAACGGACGCGGTCCGCCGTCCTGGTCCACGTAGCTGCGGACGGCCACGTCCGTCCTCTGGCCCGACAGCAGCGGCTGCGCCGACGCGAGCGGCTGGCCGCGCCGCCACACCCGCACCTCGCGCGGGTACCCCGAATCGGTGAGCGCCCCGGGACCGGTGTCGGTGCCCACGACCAGCGTGTCGGCGTCCACCCACGACAGGTCGGACTTCGCGTCCGCGAGCGCGAATCCGCCGCGCACGAAGGCCCTCGCCTGCGTGTCGTACTCGCGCCAGGTCGACGTGTCACCGCCGCCGCGCGACAGTTCGACCATGCAGTGCCGCCATTCGGGCGCGAGGCAGGCCACGTCGCCGGCCACCCAGTTCTCCTTTTCGTCGGCCGCGAGCCGGTCGTAGTCGATGAGCGTCTCCCAGCGCGGCGCGCCCGCGACGTAGCTCTCGAGACTCGCGCGACGCCACAGGCCACGCACGTGCGCCTCGTCCTGCCAGAAGTTGTAGACCTGTCCGGCGTGGATCGAGCCGGTGGGGATCCGGGCGGGCGAGGTCAGGACGGAGAGCGCATCCGCGCGCAGCGACTCGAATCGCGGGTCGTGCTCGAGCACCGCGAGCGAACGTGCGTTCTCGGCACGGGCCCAGTCGAGGGCCTTCGCACCGTCGATTTCCTCGAGCCAGGCATACGGATCGGCGGGCGCGTCCGCGCGAACCGGATTGGCGAGCGCGAGGGCGGCGAGGGCGGTCAACAGGTGTCGTCGGCGCACGGCGGATACCCCGGGGTGGTCGAAGCCCGGAGTGTACCGTGCCGACCGCCGGCCGACCCGCGGCGTCAGTGCTTCGCGACGATGGCCTGCCAGTTGATGATCGTGTTCCAGAGCAGCCGCTGGTCGCCGCGGTTCAGGTCCCGGTGGATCGGGTTGAAGTTGTACGCGATCACGTGGCCGCGCCCCGACGGCAGGTCGAGGATCGCCGGGTGGCCGACGAGCCCGGCCTCGCCCCAGGCCTGGCCGCTCACGACGAGCGGCGTGCCGTCCTTGTCGCCCCATTCCATCACGACGCCCGACGGATCGAACGGGCCGTCGAGGCAGGTCGTGCAGTAGGCCATCCGGAGCCACGCGCGCGGCATCGAATACACGGCGAAATTCTGACGGAACACGTAGGTCCGTGCCGGGTAGCCGTAGGCGATCGGGTGATCCGGCCGGTCGAACGTGACCCGCAGGTGCGCGCCCGGCGTGCGCGTCTCGGAGAATCGAGCGGCGCCCGCAGCGTCCGCGCCTCCGCCCGCCGACGAACGGGGCACGCCGCCCGACTCGCGACGAACGCCGCGCACGATTCCGGCCTCGAGCGCGAGCATCGTGGCGTTGCCGAGCGTCGCGAGCAGTCCGCCCGAATCGACGAAGGTCTGCAGGCTCGCGAGCCCGCTGCCGCCGAGGCCCCCGGTGATGTCGTCCGAAGACGCGGGCGTGCCGAGGCTCGGTGTCGCCGCCGTTCTCTTGTAGGCCATCGGCGACCACTTGGTCGGCAGCCCCTGCAACTGCTCGGCGAGTTCGAGGTCGACGTGGCCGTAGACGATCACGTCGCAACGCGAGCGCAGGTTGCCGGCACGCACGTCCTCGTCGCGCAGGTAGGTGTAGGGCACGTGGCGCTGGTCGAGCGAGTAACGCACCCAGCCGATCGAATCGGTGTCGGCCCAGGGCACATAGAGGCACAGCCGGGGCACGGGCGCGGCGTGGCGTGGCACGTCGGGCACCGACGTCGCCGCGGTGAACTCGAGGCCGAGCGCTCGGCCCGTCGACGCGAGCTTCGACGCCGCGTCGCCCTGCGACCGGACGATCCACGAACCGGCCGGGTACTCGCGACCACCCGCGCTGAACGGCCGCTCCGCGATCTCGACCGGCGCGTCGCCGAGCCGGAAGCGGGCCTCGAGCAGCGACTCCTGCCCCGTGTCCGCGAGCAGGTACACCGCACCGGCACCTTCGGCGCCGCCCGCCGGCGCGGGCGCGCGCGTGAGCGGCTCGACCGCGACGCTGCGCACGGCCGGGTCGGCGGTGGGACGGACGTCCAGGTGATAGTGCGCGGGCAGCGACCAGGAGACGTCGTCGTAGGGCTCGCCGCCGTCGATCGGGTAGTGCTGCGCCGTGAGCAGGTCCACCGCGTAGTTGCGATAGGGCTGGTCCAGCCGCACGACGTAGGTGCCCGCGGGCCAGGTGCCGTCCTCGAGCACGACGGGCGCGGTGGCGACGCCGACCTCGATCTCCTGTCCGAGCAGCCGGTTCACGAGCGCCGCGACGCGCGCGGGGTCGCCCTGGTCGGCCGGGATGATGAAGCCGTACGGCGCCTCGTCGAGTCCCTTGCGGTACGAGGCGACACCCTTGCGGTAGTAGTTCGCGAGCAGTTCCTTCGAGTGCGCGGCCGAGAAATCGAGCGCCGCGAGCATGCCGGTCTCGTTGTAGTTCACGTTGTCGCGCGCGGACCAGCGGAAGGCCGCCGGCGGTGGGACGAGGCGCCACCACTCGGAACTCGTGTCCGACGAATCGAGTGTCCACGCGAGCGTCTCGGCCGTGCCGTTGCCCCAGGTCTCGTAGCCGCGGCCGATCGCGTTGTGGTTCATCGCGACGGAGTCGAGGTAGAGGTGCGAGAACGCCTCGCCGAAGTTCCAGGTCGACACGCCCGGCATCCCGAGCGCGTTCATCGCCTGCACCTCGTGCATGCTGAGCTCGAGGAACTCGCTGTAGGTGAGCGGGTCGATGTTCGGGTTGTAGGGGCCGGTGCCGTTCCAGGTCATCAGCAGCGCCACCGCCTCGTGCAGGTCGTGCACGACGGTCGGGTGCCACTCGAAGAACATCCGGTGCACGGCCTGCGTCGAGAAGTGCGTCTGCTGGTGCGCATCCCGGTTGATGTCGACGAACGCGTACTTCGACCAGTACGGCGGCGACTGGCGCGGCAGCGTCTCGCGGTCCGTCCGTCCCTTCAGGTACTTGTAGAACCACTCGACCTGCTTGTCGCGGCCGTCCGGGTTCGACACCGGGTTGATCAGCACGACGAGCTGCGAGCGTATCCGCGCGATCCGCGGGTCGTCGGACACCGCGAGGCGGTAGGCGAGTTCGAGGACCGACTCGGTGGACCCCGTTTCGTCCGAGTGCAACGCGGCATTGAAGTAGTAGATCGGCCGCCCGCTCTCGATCAGCGCGGAGGCCGCCGCGGCGTCCGTCCTGCGCGGGTCGGCGAGCCGCGCGGTCGTCGCCTTCAGTTCGTCGAGACGTCGGATCCCGTCCTCGTCGGCGATCGCGACCATCACGATGTCGCGGCCTTCCTCGGACGTGCCGATCTTCTCGTACCGCACGTGCGGCGATGCGGCCGCGAGCGCGCGCAGGTATGCGTAGGCCTGCGAGGAGTTCACGAGTTCGCCCGGTGCGCCCGGGATGCGCTTCAGGAACTCGCGCGGCGAGGGCACCGTCGGCGAATCGGGCAGCGAGGCGACCCAGGGCGACAGGAACCGCGGCTCCGTCGTCGCGGCGGCGATTTCCTCGGCCGAGCCGGGCTCCGGCGTGTCGGCGCGCGCGCCGGCGGCGAGGGCCAGCATCGCGCACCCGCAGAGCACCGCACGCAGAACCTTGTCACTCATCCCGATCCCCCTCGCGGCGCCCGGGCGCCGCCGCAACGCAGGCGTTCAGCCGCCGCCGAGCATACCGAGGTAGCGCCGGATGTTCTCCCGCGCTCGCGCCTCGCACCGTTCCCGGAAGAACGGCGTGTGGTAGATCTGCGACCGCGCCAGCAGCTCCTCGAGGAAGCGGCCCTGCTGCACGGCAAAATCGGCGTCCCCGAGGTCGGGGCGCTCCTCGCGCACGGCGCGGCTGTCGCGCAGGAACTCGTCCCACGGCCGTCCGAAGCTCGAGTAATCGACGTCGACCATCCAGGCCTCGTCCTCGACGCGAGGTGTCTCGCCGTAACGGGTCACGCGCACCAGGCGTACGACGTCGTCCACCCGCGCCCCTGGCAGGTGCGGGCTGAGCGCGGTCGCGGCGTACTCGGCGCTCCGTGCCTCGTTGTCCGGGGAGGCCGGCTCGTAGACCGAGTCGTGGAACCAGAGCGCGAGCCCAAGCGTGTCGGCGTCGGGCACCAGGCTCGCCACGCGCCCGGCCTCGGCGAGGCAGTGCCGGATGTGGTCGAGCGTGTGGTAGCGGCGCGCAGGCTCCCGGTATCGGGCACGCAGCGACGCCCCGAGGTCGGCGGCCGCCGCCTCGCCGAGTCCCGCGCGCCGCAGCAGCGCCTCGAGTCCGTCGTCCGCCGGCGCGGGCGCCGCGCCACCGGGCGTCCCGACGAGGCCGATGCGACGCAGGCCCCCGACGCGCAGTTCGGCCGCGCGCTCGTCGCGCGAGATCAGACGGATGATCGACGCCCAGTCGACGTCGGGTCGGGCGAGCGCGAGCGGACAGCGCTCGACGAGCGCCCGGGCCTCGTCGAGCCGGTCGAGCTGCCCGAGCGCGTTCGCCGCGTGCAGCCAGCCGAGCGTCAGGTTGGGGCCGAAGTTCACGGCGACGCGCGCCGCCGCGAGCGCGCCCTCGAAGTCGCCCGCGCAGGTGAGCGCGACCGCGCGGTGCAGGAACCAGAACGGCCGGCCCGGGTGCTTCTGGGTGCCGGCCAGCAGCCGGTCGAACGTCTGCCGCGCCTCGTCGAGGTGCGCCGGGTCGGTCGACGGTGCGAGTACCCAGCCGAGGTAGCCTCGCGCGCCGTCGTCGTACCGGTTGAGCTCGAGCGCCCGGCGCAGCACGCGCTCGCCGTGCTCGTGCTCGCCCGCGATTGCGAGCGCGTGGCCGGCGTACTTCAGCACTGAGTGATCGTCCGGGCACAGCGTGAGCGCCTGCTCGGCCTCGCGGCGCGCAGCCGCACGGGCGGACCCGAGGTCCGATGCGTAGCCGTTCACGATGCCCTCGGCGATCGCCGAAGCGAGCAGCGCATGGGCGTGGCCGTTGCCCGGCGCGAGCGCGATTGCGCGTTCAGCCTCCGATCGAGCAGCCTCGATCGCGCCGCGACTGCTTTGCAGCAGCGTGTCGCGGCTCGCCTCGACGGCGCTCGAGTCGTCGCCACGCGCGGCACCGTCGCGTGCACGCGTGCGCGAGAGCTGCAGGAATTCGCCGCTCAGCGCCCGCGCCACTTCCTCGGCTGCGCGCTCGGCGTCGATTGCCCCGGTGTCGTCCGGCGTGAGCGCGTGGCTCCACGCCTGCCGCCCCGTGTCGCCCTCGATCAGCTCGACGCTGAGCATCAGCGCGCCGCCGTCGCCGCAGACGCTGCCCGTCACGACGTAGTCCGCCCGCAAAGCGCGGGCGACCGCGCGCACGTCGAGCGCGGCCAGCGACGGGTCGAAGCTCGCGCGCCGGCCCAGCGTCTCGAGACCGCTGAAGCGTCCAAGCGCAGCGATCAATCGCGTGGGAATGACGGCGCACAGCGGCCGGGCGGGGCCGGCCGAATCGAGGTCGTCGAACGGCAGCACGGCAACCACCGGCTTGTGCGTGCCGGCCGGGGCCCGTCCGGCCGTCGCGCGCATCGCCCGGGATTCGAGCGTCGTGCGGACGCCCCGCGCGAGGTCCTCGAGCCCCGGGTGGCCGGGGGCCCCCGACCAGTCCGCGAGCGAGACGGCGTGCAGCCGGTTGAACGGCAGCGGCGGGGCGATCCGGGCGTCGAGCGACACCGGCACCAGCCGGTTCGTCTCGAAACCGACCATCGCCTCGCTCAGCACCCAGTTGGAGGCCACCGAGGCGCGCGACCAGACGACCACGACGGCGTCGGCGGCCGCGAGCTCCTGCTCGATCCGGCGGTCGAACGTCTCGCCAGCCTCCAGGTGCCGGTCCCACCAGACGTCCCAGCCCTGGGCGCGCAGGAACTCGACCAGCGGCGCGATCAGCTGTCGGTCCACCGATGCGTAGCTGATGAAGAGCCGGGTCGGGCGCTGGGTGCTCAAGGGTTGGGGGTTCCGGGGGTCACCATGAGCCGCGCAGTTTAGAGAATCCGGGCCCGGGTCGCCTCGGCGGGTCGACAAGCGACCGGCCGGCGCAGAGAATCCGGGTTCGACGGCCCGCAGAAGGCCGACCGTGGAGCAAGCATGGGGTCCGGAGGGATTGCGCGGGATTCGCGCATCGTGATCATCGGCGCGGGCGCCGCAGGCCTCTGCACGGCCTGGTACCTGAAGCAGGCCGGCTACAACAGGGTCAAGGTGCTCGAACGATCGCCGCGGATCGGCGGCAAGTGCCGCTCGATCACCGTGGACGGGCAGTCGTTCGACCTCGGGGCCAATTACATCACCTCGGCCTACACGCGGGTCCGGGAACTCGCCGCCCACGTGGGCGCGACGATGTACACCGAGAAGCCCGGCCACGCGATCAACGCGAAGACGGGCCACCTGCGCTCGATCTTCGCCGAAGTCCGCAAGCACACCACGCTCGCGACGCTCGCGACGCAGGCGATCCGCTACCTCTGGAAGCGCTGGCGCATCCGTCGCCTGCTCACGCCGTACCGGCCCGGCTTCGGCCACGTGCAGGACCACCCGGAGCTCAGGGGCAGTTTCGCGGACTGGCTGGGCCGGAACGGCCTCGAGGGCCTGCGCGAGATGCTCGAGGTGCCGCTGACGCTGATGGGCTACGGCAAGCTCGATCACATCCCGGCGGCCTACGCGCTCACCTACATGAGCCCGAAGACGTTCAAGGACCTCGGGTTCTTCGCGTTGAATTTCCCGCTGCGCCGGTGGCCGAAGCGATTCACGCAGGGCTACGGCCGGATGTTCGAGCGGCTGGCCGCCGAGGTGAACGTGCTCACCGGCGTCAAGAACCTGAAGATCGCGCGCGAGGCCGCCATCCGGGTGGATTACGACGTCCAGGTGCAGCAACTCGAAGGCACCATCAAGGAACCCGTCACCGAATACTTCGATCACCTGATCGTGGCATGCCCGCAGGTGACCGAAGTGATCGAGCCGTTTCTCGACCTCGATGAGCAGGAGAGGAAGCTCTTCTCGCAGGTCGTGTACAACCCGTTCTACGTCACGACCTACATCGCGCCCGGAACGCGCGTCATCTCGGCCGTGACATTCTCGATGAACGATCCGCAGGTCGGGCATCCGTACGTCGTGACCCGCCAGTACCCGGGGAACGACTTCATCTCGGTCTATTCGCGGGGCGACCGCGAGGAGAAGATCGGCCGCCCGGAGATCCTGGCCAACAACGTCCGGTTCCTCGCGACGATCACCGACCAGGACCCGACCGCCCAACCCTCGCTCTGCGACGACTGGGCCTATTTTCCGCACGTCAAGGTCGAGAACTTCGACGCCGGGTTCTACGGGGAGCTCGAGGGCCTGCAGGGCCACCGGAACACGTACTACAGCGGCGGCCTGCTCGCGTTCGAGCTGGTCGAGACCATCGCGGAATACTCGCATCACCTGGTGCAGAGGCATTTCGTCGGACGGGGGGATGCATGAGCAGGAAGGACACGCAGCCACGCATTGCGATCATCGGCGCGGGTCCGGCCGGGCTGAGCGCGGCCTGGTACCTGAAACAGAACGGATACCGCAACGTCCGGGTTTTCGAGAAGACCGGCCGGGTCGGCGGCAAGTGCCTCACGTTCGAGCACGGGGGACGCCAGTTCGACCTGGCGGCCCACGAGATGCTGGCCGGATACACCGACGTCATGGAGATCGCCACGGCCCTCGGCGTGCCGAGCGCCGGCCACCAGAAGGTGCTGGTCTACAACACCGACGCCGGCCGGTACATGAGCATGCTCGAGGCGTCACAGTCCGGAGGCTACGGCACGCTGCAGATCATGTGGGCATCGCTGCGCTACACGTGGATGCTGCTGACGCGCTATCGCAAGTTCGCGCGGCCCGGGTCGGGCTATGCCGACGCGCCGTCCGACCTGCTGCAGCCGCTGTCGAGCTGGATCCAGCAGAAGCGCCTGGGCGCGCTGCTCGAGACCATCCTGTACGTCATGCGGGTCCAGGGCTACGGCCGGCTGGACGAGATCCCGGCCGCCTACTTCGTCAAGTTCCAGGGGCTGCGCAACTGGGTCTCGAACGTGCTGCACGTGGCCGGGCTGATCCAGCGCTGGCCGCGCGTGTTCAAGCACGGGTTCCAGTCGGTGTGGGACGCCGTGGCCCGTCACGTCGACGTGCTGTTCAATGCGGGGATAACCGCGGTCCGCCGCGCGCCGAAGCCCGGCAGCAGCAACCTGGTCGTCACGATCGAGTTCGGCGACGCCCGTCCGAGCGAAGAGTTCGACTTCGTGATCGTCACGTGCCCGCTCGACCTGCCGACGCTGACGGCGCTCGGGCTCGACCTGCACCAGCAGGAGAAGCACCTGCTCGAACAGGTCCGCTACGTCGAATTCATCACGACCGCGTGCGAGGTCGAGGGTGTGCCGTCGGGCGTCGTCGGGTCGATACCGGTGCCGCCGATGCTCGATTACACCGGCTACATCAAGATCTACCGGGAGTCGCCGGTGGCGATCTTCTTCACGCTGGCGCCCACGGACGGGTACGACCCGGCCGAGGTCGTCGAACGCATCAAGCGGCAGGTGCGCACGCTGCCCGACGTCGGCGGTGGACCATCGACGCCGGGGTCGCACCCGCACGTCACCGGCGTGGTCCGGCAGCAGGGCTGGCAATACTTCCCGCACGTGACCCTGACCGACTTCCGGGCCGGCTTCTACGACCAGTTCGAGAGTCTGCAGGGTTACCTGCAGACGTACTACTCGGGCTCGCTGCTCGCGTACGAAACGGTCGGGACCACGGTCGCCTATTCGCGCCGCCTCGTGGAGCGCTACTTCCCGCGGCTCGACTAGTGGTTGATGCCGCCGCTCTGGTACGGGTAGCCGAGACTGATCCGCAGCGACTCGACTTCGCCGACGTGCCAGTAGGCGTGCGCCGAGATGAACAGCCACGCATCGCCGCGCGTCTTGACGGTGGCCGGGAAGAAGCCGGGCTTCACGCAGCGCTTCAGGTGGAAGAGGTCGGTCTTGAGCGCCGAGTACAGGCGGCTGCGGGTCTGCTGGAAGACCTCGAGCACCTGCTTGCGATCGACCGGCAGGTTTTGCCCGTTCTGCTGGCTGTTGTCGGCCCAGTAGGCGTCCTGCCACGAAATCGGGCGTTCATTCGGGATTCCGTTCAGGTGGTGCAGGAACCAGTCCTCGACCGCCGCATAGTGGCCGAATACCCAGTTGATGGAACGGTTGAGGCCCGGCAGCGGCTTCTTCCATTCGTCCTCGTTCGTAATATCCTTGACCAGCCCGAGGATGATTTGCTCGCCCACGAACAGCAGTTTGTAGGCATCGATCTGGACCATACGTCATGACTCCTGCGCAGGCTGCTGCGTCGCCGGCCGAGGCTACCCGAACGTTCCGTCGAATGCGACTGGTGTTCTGGGCCTGCGTTTGCGTCCTGTCCGGCACCGTCGCGACGGCGGCCCCGCTGGTGCTCGAGGGTGAGCAGGGGCGCGGTTACGACCCGTCGTTCCTGTATCTGGTCGATCCGGCTGCGACCCTCACCCCGGCCGAGGTCCGCCGGCTCCCGCCGAGCGAGTTCCGCCACGGCGGCAGCAACGGTGTCGCGCTCGGCTTCATGAAGGGCGCGGTCTGGCTGCGCCTCGACGTGCTGAACCGCAGCGGCGCCGACACGCCCTGGCTGCTCGAGTTCACCGACCCGCTGCTCGACGACATCCGCGTCTACCAGCAGGTACCGGGCGGCGAATGGCGGGAGTCGCGGCTCGGCGACAAGCAGAAGCCCTCGCCGGATGCCGTCGATGCGCTGTCGCCGCTGATGCAGCTCAGCCCCCTGCCGGATCGCGTCTCGACGATCTACGTCCGGGTGCAGAGCAAGAGCAGCATGCTCGTGGACCTGCGGGTCTACACGCCACGGCAGTTCTTCCAGGCGAGCATGGTCAGCTTCCTCTGCTACGGTGCCATGTTCGGGATCATGGTGGCGATGTGCCTGTACAACCTCGGGCTGTACGCGTCGCTGCGCGACCCGAACTACATCCTGTACGTGCTCTCGATCTCGACCTCCGGCCTGTTCCTCGCGAGCCTGAGCGGGCACGCGCCCCGCTGGCTGTGGCCGGACCAACGACAGTGGTCCGAGGAGATCTACCAGGCGATCGTCGCGGTGACGGTGATCACGGGTCTCGCGTTCTGCACGCGATTCCTCGAAGCCCGGCGATACGCGCCCGCGCTGCACCGTGCAATCCTGGTGCTGATGGTGCTGGCGGTGCTCACGGTGCCGCTTACCGCGGTGGCGGGCTTCCAGCAGTCCATCCTGCTCACCGGCGCCGTCTCCGCTTCGTCGGGCACGGTCGGGCTCATCACCGCGACGATCTGCCTCGCGCGCGGGCAGCGCTCCGCCCGCTACTACCTGGCTGCCTGGGCGCTGTACTGCGTCGGGGCCGTGCTCGCGGCCGCGCGCCAGCACGGCCTCGTGGAGAACTCGTTCTTCTCGCTGCACGGCATGGAGATCGGCACCGTGCTAGAGACCGTGCTGATGTCGCTCGCGCTCTCCGACCGCTACAACGACCTGCGCCTCGAGAAAGAGCGGGCGCAGCACGAGGCCGCCGAGAGCCTGCGACGGATGGATCGCCTGAAGGACGAGTTCCTGGCCAACACCTCGCACGAGCTGCGCACGCCGCTGCAGGGGATCATTGGCCTCGCCGAGTCCATGCTCGACGGTGCGGCGGGCCGGATGTCCGAGGCCGCCTCGCGCAACCTCGCGATGATCGTGACCAGCGGGCAGCGGCTCGCGACGCTCGTGAACGACATCCTCGACTTCTCGAAGATGAAGAACCACGAGCTCACGCTGCGCCGGCGTGCGGTCGACCTGCGGGTCGCGGTCGAGGTTGTCACGCGGCTGATCTCGCCGCTCGCGGCCTCGAAGTCGCTCGAGCTCGTGAACGAGGTGGCCCCGGCGCTCCCGCCGGTCGATGCCGACGAGGACCGGCTGCAGCAGATCCTGCACAACCTGATCGGCAATGCGGTCAAGTTCACGGACTCCGGGTCGGTGCGGGTCCGGGCCCGCGTCGACGGCGACCGGGTGCGGGTCGAGGTGGTGGACACGGGGCCCGGGATCGCTCCCGAGCACCACGCGCGCATCTTCGAATCGTTCGAGCAGGTGGAGGAGTCTGCGACCCGCTCCCACGGCGGCACGGGCCTCGGGCTTGCGGTCAGCCGGCGCCTCGTGCAGCTGCACGGCGGCGACATCGGGCTGGAATCGACGCTGGGGCAGGGCGCGACCTTCAGTTTCACGCTCGGCATCGCCGGGCCGGAGCTGTCGACCGCCGCGGCGCCGGCCGGCGTCGTGCCGGCGGACGCGATACCGGCCACGGCGGCGGCCGGGTCACCCGTGCCGGTGCTCGTCGAGGTCGAGGCGGAGGAGGGTGCGCGGGCGCACACCGGTGCGGCCGGCGAACGGATCCGGATCCTGGTCGTGGACGACGAGCCGGTGAACCAGCTCGTGATGCACAACCACCTGACGCTCGAGAACTTCGAGGTGATCCGCGCCGAGAGCGGCGTCCGGGCGCTTGAACTGCTCGCGAGCGGCGAGAAGGTGGACCTGATCCTGCTCGACGTGATGATGCCGAAGCTCTCGGGCTTCGAGGTGTGCCGCGAGATCCGCAAGACCCACCTGCCGACGCAGCTGCCGGTCGTGATGGTCACCGCGCGCAACCAGACGCAGGATCTCAAGGAGGGACTGCAGGTCGGCGCGAACGACTACATCACGAAACCCGTGGCCAAGGGCGAGCTGCTCGCGCGCATCCGCACCCACCTGAACCTGCTCAGGATCAACTCGGCTTACTCGTACTACGTGCCACACGAGTTCCTGAAGTTCCTGAGCCGCGAGAGCATCACGGACGTGCAACTCGGCGACAACGTCGAGATGGAAGCGGCGGTGCTGGTCTCCGACATCCGCGGCTTCACGACGATCTCCGAGCACATGACGCCCGACGAGAACTTCCGGTTCGTCAACGACTACCTCGCGGTCGCGGGACCACCGATCCGGCGCAACGGCGGTTTCGTGGACCGCTACTCCGGCGACGGCGTGCTCGCCGTGTTCCCGGGTGGTTCGGACGATGCGCTTAAGGCCGCCCGTGAGACGATGCAGGGACTCGAAGGGTTCAATCGCGAGCGCGCTTCGCGTGGCCTCGAGCCTGTCAGGATCGGCGTCGGGCTGCACCGCGGGCGCCTGCGGCTCGGCATCGTCGGCGAACTTCAGCGCCGCCAGGGCGACATCTTCGCCGACGCAGTGAACGTCGCCTCCCGGGTCGAGGGGCTGACGAAGACCTATGGCAGCAGCGTGATCGTGAGCGAGGCGCTGCTCGACGGCCTTACCGATCCCGACGGGATGCTCCCGCAGCGGCGCATGCTCGGCCGGGTGCTCGTGAAGGGGCGCAGCGGCGCGGTCGTGCTGCACGAGGCCTACGAGTTCGACCCGCCGGACCTCGTCGCGCACAAGCATGCGACCCGCGAGGCCTTCGAGCGGGCCGAACGGCTGCTCGAGGCCGGTCACTACGCGGACGCGGTCCGCGCGCTCGAGGCGATCGTCGCGGCGCACCCGGGGGACGCCGCGGCGCGGTACCTGCTCGACGAGGCGTCGCTCAGGTTGCGCGCGGCGTGACGGCCGCGACGGTGCCGCGATCAGAGCACCTTCCGGTAATGCACGAAGCCCGAGCGGGCCGCGATCCGGTCGTAGAGCAGTCTCGCGTTCGCATTCGTCTCGTGCGTCAGCCAGTACACCTGCACGCAGCCCATCGCCCGCGCCCGGGAGTAGACGTGCTCGATGAGCCGCCGGCCGACGCCCGAGCCTCGCACGCCGTCTTCGACGTAGAGATCCTCGAGGTAGCAGAGGTCGCCGACGCTCCAGGTGGTCCGCTGCCGCAGGTAGTGGACGATGCCGACGGGCCGCGGACCCTCGAGCGCGAACGCTCCCCACATGGGCTCGTCCGGATCGTGGAAGCGCCGCCAGGTCGTGCGGCTCGCCTCGAGCGGGATGTCGGTTTCGTAGAACGCCTGGTAGGCGCGCCACAACGGATACCAGGCCTCGAAGTCGCCGGGCTCGAACGGGCGGACGACGTGACGGGTCATGGATGCTCGCCTCGGTCGGGCCGCACTCGGGCCCCCGGCCCTAGATACTCCGCACACGTCCATTGCGCCAGTCCCGAAGTCCCGTCGAAACGCGAACGGCCGGCCCCGTGCGGGACCGGCCGTCCGCGCCTTGCGGTCGGAGCGCTTATCGCCGGCCGCGCTTCGGCGGCACGTACAGCGCCACGAGCTGGCCGCCCTCGACGAGCTCGCCGTCGGTCGGGTAGTGCGCCTGCACGTCGAGCAGGTACCAGCCGCGGCCGAGGATGCGCGAGGCATCGACGATCCCCGAGGACTCCTCGTCCTGGTTGAACGGGGCCGTCGCAACCACGCCGACGTCGCCGAACCGCGCCGGGTCGTGCCGCGCGACTTCGGTCAGGGTGTCGGCGTCGATGTCGTAGAGCCAGATGCGCCCGAGGTGCCCCTGGTTGCCGACGTCCTCCTGGATCAGCACCTGGCCGTCGCGGTTCACCGTGATGTTGTCGAACATGTTGCCGGCCTCGGTGCCGTCGAGCACCGCCTCGATCGTGCCGCCGAGTTCCGGCGTCCGGATGTCGGTGAATCGCAGCCGGTACAGCCGGCTGCGGGCGACCTGGGTGCCGACGCCGTCCTTCGCCTGGTCGTAGCGGTCCGTCGTGACGAAGTAGAAGTCGTTGCGGCGCTTCGGGTCCCAGGCGCCGTCCTCCGGTCGCAGGAACTGTGTCGCGCCGCCCGCGTCGCTCGCGGCCTCGAGGCCCGCGGCCGTGAGGCCCGAGACATCGCCGAGCGACACGAGTGAAAACTTCCCGTTCGCGGGTGCGTCGCGCAGTTCGCTCGTCGCACCGGTCGCGTCGGGCACGAGGCCCTCGACGCGCACGGCGTACAGACCGTCACCGGCGCCGCGCCGGGTGAGGCCTGCGCGCTCGATCACGCTGCCGTCGCGCTGCTTGTCGCCGAGCCACACGTAGATCTGGCCGCCCGTGCTGTCGTCGGTACCGACGACCACGGTCCGGCGCTGCGAGTACGGGCTCGCGAGGCTGTTCTCCCAGGTCGCGAGGCCCGAGAACGGCAGCTCGTAGGCCGTGCGGGCCTGGTTGCCCGGGATCGCCGGGTCGTCGGTCGCGACCCACGCGAACTGCCGGCCGAACTGCACGCTGCCCTCGGGCCCGAGGTTACCCGCCTGGCCGGCCGCGAGGCCGGTCGCGATGCCGCTCGATTCCTCGCCGTTCAGGAAGAGGCGCGCGGTCGTGCCATAGGACTTGCCGTCGGGACCGACCCATCGGTAGGCGCCGGCCCCGGCGAGGTCGGCCGAGCAGAGACGATTGATCACGGTCGTGCTGCCCGGAAGATAACCCGTGTGGCCGATGCCGCGGCCGGGATCGTTGTTGCTGAGACGGACGCTGTAGTCGTTCGCGAGGAAGTCCTCGACGCGCACGACCGACGGGCCTTTGCGCCCGACGGTCCACAGCGACACGAACGCGCCTGCGTTCCCGTGGGCGCGCACGGCGCCGAGCGGAGTGTAGAGCCCGCTCGACAGCGTACCCCCGATCTCGTGGTTCATCAGCAGCGTGAACGTGCGGGGGCGACCCTCGTCCTCTTCGTCGCCGCCGTAGCCGTCTCGGTCCTCCCGGTCGTCGTCGCCGGCGCCCGTGCCGATCGCGCCGAGCCCGTCCGGGATGCCGACCATCCTGTACGGCGTCGCGCCGTCGGGTTTCAGGTTGACGGTGTCGCCGACCGTGGACACGGACGTGACGACGACGCCCGGCATCGTGGCGACGAGGTACGGCGACTGGGAACTGCTCGGGCCCGTGACGCCGTCGGCGCGCGCGGTCCCGACGACGGAGAGCGGCAGCAGTGCGACGGGCAGCAGCCCGTTCAGGATCGTATTCGTGGGCATCGTTCACTCCCTGTTGGACGGTCGGTCTGGGAGTGACGACGCTACGGACCCGATGTGACCGGTCGGTGAAGCCCTCGTGACGGATGCGTGTACGCGCTACGCCGACTGGTCCATCTGCTCGTCGGCCCGAACCGTGAGTATCAGCCCGGCGCCCGCCAGCGCAAACACGGCGCCGATCGCGATGGCCGCAGCCCAGCCGAGCGACTGCGCGATACCCGCGAGCATCAGCGCATTCACGAACCCCATCAGGTTCGCGCCGGTGTTCATCACGCCGGACGCCGGGCCTGCGTGCCGCCCGCCCACGGCGGTGACGGTGTTCCAGTACGAACCTTCGCAGGCCTGGTTGAAGAAGAAGCACAGGCCGAGCATCGCGGCAGCGACGCCGGCGTCGGGCCAGTAGGCGACGCCGATCAGCAGCACCGCCTGCGCCGTCATGCCGACCAGCACCGTCCAGCGGCAGCCCCAGCGCAGCCCGAGACGACGGCACTGCCGATCGCAGGCCCATCCGCCGAGCGCCGCGCCTGCGCCGGCGCCGAGCCACTGCAGAGACGTGAGGAACCCGGCCTGCTGCTCGCCGTAGCCGCGCACGGTGACCAGGTAGTAATAGCCCCAGCTGAACACCAGGTAGAACACGAAGTTCATGCAGGCATAGCTGGCCGTGAGGCGCAGCACGTTGCCGTCGCGGACGATGTGCAGCCATGCCGGTCCCGTCCCGGGTCGCGGGGGCCGTCCGTCGTGCTCGAGCCGGCCCCCGCGGATCAGCGCCAGCTCGGCCGGAGCGATCGCGGGGTGCTCGGCGGCGCGGTCTCGCACGTACCACCACCACGCGGCGCCCATCGCGAGACCGGTGGGAGCGAGCGCGAGGAACGATTCGCGCCAACCCAGCGAGCCGATCAGCCACGGCAGCAGCGAGGCGGTCGCCGCGAGGCCGACGGTGAGCCCGGTGTTGGTGAGGCCGTTCGGCAGGCCCCAGGCCCCGACCGGAAACCAGCGCTCGATCGTTGCCGCGATCACCGGGAACACCGGGGCGTGCGCGGCGCCGACCAGGAACTGCACCAGCACCAGCGCGCCGAGCGTCACGAACGCGGGTGCCATCGCGGGTCCCGGAACCAGCGCGGTCACCGCGATGAGCAAGCCCCAGGCGATCGCGATGTGGGCGATCGCGCGCCGCGACCCGACGCGCTCGCCGTACAGCCCGCCGGGAAACTGGAACAGCGCGTAACCGAGCGGGAAGGCCGACATGACCCAGCCCCACTGCAGTTCAGAGAGGTGCAGGTCGGCCATCATGGCCGGCGCCGCGATCGACAGGTTGCCGCGCAACAGGTACGACACCAGGCCCGCGGCCATCACCAGCGCCAGCACCCGCCAGCGCACCCCCGAGACCGGCGCCGGGACGTCGTTTTTCATGTGACAATCTTGTACAACGAAATCCGGGCGAATGCAGCCCGGCGTCACCGGGCGATGGCCGCCCGGCGTCGAGTGGCCGCAGGCCGGGGGAGTCCGCGTGTCCGTCCAAACCATCGCCGGCCTGGAGCCGACGCTGCCGTCGTCCTGGTACCTGAAGCCGGAGATCTTCCGGCTCGAGCGCGAGCACATCTTCCTTCGCGAGTGGATGTGCGTCGGCCGCGAGGAACAGCTGCCCGCGCCCGGCGACCACCTCGTGCTCGACGTGCAGGGCGAAAACATCCTGGTCGTGCGCAATCCGCAGGGCGAGCTGCGCGCGTTCTACAACGTCTGTCGCCACCGTGGCGCGCGCCTGTGCCCGTTGCCGGGCGAGGATGACTCGGTGCTGGCCCTGAAGGGCGGCATCGTCGCGAAGCGCAACATCGTCTGCGCCTACCACGCGTGGACCTACGACCTCGACGGACGGCTCATCTCGGCGCCGCACCTGCAGACCCCGGCCGGCGGCTCGCTCGGCGACGTGCGGCTGTACCCGGTCGGCATCGCCACCTGGGGCGGTTTCATCTTCGTGAACCTGACGCCCGATGGCGCGCCGTCGTTCGAGGAGCGCATCCGCGGGATTGCGGCTCGATACGTGCGCTACCCGCTCGCGGACCTCCGGATCGCCCGCACGATCACCTACGAGGTCGCGACGAACTGGAAGGTGCTCTGCGAGAACTACAACGAGTGCTATCACTGCGGGCCGGTGCACCCGGAGCTGTGCCGCGTCGTGCCCGCGTTCCGCGACCAGGGCGGCGCGAGCCTCGACTGGGAGCGCGGCGTGCCGCACCGCGAGGGCGCGACCACGTTCACCTGGACCGGCGAGTCGACCCGCCGCAGCTTCCCGGGCCTCTCGGAGGACGAGCAGGTGCGCCACAAGGGCGAGCTCGTGTACCCGAACCTCTTCGTGAGCCTCGCCCGCGAGCACGTCGCGGCGTTCGTGCTGAAGCCCGAGGCGCCGGGCCGCACCGTCGTCGACTGCCACTTCCTGTTCGAGCCCCACGAGATGCATCAACCCGGGTTCGATCCCTCGGACGTGATCGACTTCTGGGACCTGATCAACCGGCAGGACTGGGTCGTGTGCACCCGCGTGCAGCAGGGGATGTCGGCCCGCGTGCACACGCAGGGCGTCTACGCGCCGATGGAGGACGCGAACCTCGACATCCGTCGCTACGTGCGGGACCGGATCGGGTCTCATGTCCGGGAGTGATGCCGGCGGCCGGTCGGGCCGCAAGACCGCTTATTCCGCCTGGTCGCTGCTGCGGGAAGGGCTCGCGGACCAGCGCGGCTGGACGCCCGCGTGGCGCGACCGCGATCCGGACGACGAATACGACGTCGTCGTGATCGGTGGCGGCGGTCACGGCCTCGCGACCGCCTACTACCTCGCCCGCACGCACGGCGTGCGACGGGTCGCGGTGCTCGAGCGCGGCTGGATCGGCGGCGGCAACACGGGCCGCAACACGACGATCATCCGCTCGAACTACTTCCACCCGCCGAGCGCGGCACTCTACGACCTCTCGGTGTCGCTGTACGAGGGCCTCTCGCGCGAACTCGGTTACAACCTGATGTTCTCGCAGCGCGGGCTCGTCGAGGTCGCGCACGGCGAGGCGGACCTCGAGACGATGGCGCGCGCGGCGAATGCGATGCGGTTGAACGGCATCGACATCGAGATCGTCTCCCGCGACGAGGTGCTGCGTCTCGCGCCGCTGCTCGACCCTTCGCCGCGGTGCCGGTGGCCGGTGCGCGGCGGGCTCGTGCAGCGGCGCGCAGGCACGGCGCGCCACGACGCGGTGGCCTGGGGCTATGCGCGCGCGGCGGACCGGCTCGGCGTCCACATCGTCCAGAACTGCGAGGTGCTCGGCTTCGACACCGCGGACGGCCGGGTGATCGCGGTCGAGACCTCGCGCGGGCGCATCCGCGCCGGCCGCGTCGGGCTCACCGTCGCCGGTCACTCGTCGGTGCTCGCGGCCCGCGCCGGGGTCCGGCTGCCGCTGCAGAGTTACACGCTGCAGGCGATGGTCACCGAGCCCGTGAAGCCCTGCCTCGACACGATCGTGATGTCCACGGCGAATGGCGTCTACGTCAGCCAGTCGGACAAGGGCGAGCTCGTGATCGGCGGGAACCTCGACCGGTCGCCGTCGTACCAGCAGCGTGGGAGTTTCCGGGTGACCCGGTCGGTGCTCGCGACGCTCGTCGAGATGTTCCCGTCGTTCGCGACGCTGAAGCTGATGCGCCAGTGGGGCGGCACCGTGGACACGGCGCCGGACAACTCACCGATCATCGGCGAGTCGCCGCTGCCGGGCCTGTACCTGAACTGCGGCTGGGGCACTGGCGGCTTCAAGGCGATCCCGGCCGGCGGCACGCTGTTCGCGCACGTGCTCGCCACCGGCTCGCACCACCCGTTGTCGGCGCCGTTCGGGCTCCAGAGGTTCGAGACGGGCGAGATCATCGACGAAGGCCATGCGGGCGTGGTGCACTGATGCAGGTCTACACGTGTCCGTGGTGCGGTCCGCGCCCCGACGCCGAGTTCCGTTACGGCGGCGACGCCGGAAAACGCCGTCCGGACCGCAGCGCGAGCGACACGGAATGGGCCGGCTACCTGTACTACCGCGACAACGCGAAGGGCCGTGCGCGGGAGCTCTGGTTCCACCACGCCGGGTGCCGGCGCTGGGTCGAGCTCGAGCGCGACACGGTGACGCACGTGCTGCACGGCTCGGAGCCGATGACCCGATGAGCGGACCGAGGCGCATCGACGCGGGCGGCTCGGCGATCCGGCGTGACGCGCCGCTTGCGTTCAGCTTCGACGGTCGCGCGCTCGTCGGCTGCGCGGGCGACACGATCGCCTCGGCGTTGCTCGCGAACGGCGTGCGTGTCGTCGCCCGCAGCTTCAAGTACCACCGTCCGCGCGGGATCGTCGGCGCGGGCTGCGAAGAGCCGAACGCCGTCGTCGACCTGCGGCACGGCGACCGCCACGACCCGAACGCACGCGCGACGCTCGAGCCGCTCGCCGACGGCATGGTGCTGCGCGCGGTCCACGCACGCGGCACGGCGGCCCGGGACCGGCTCGCCGTGCTCGACCGGCTGCACCGGTTCATCCCGGCCGCGTTCTACTACAAGACCTTCAAGTGGCCGGGCTGGGGCACCTGGGAGAACCGGATCCGTGCGCTCGCCGGCCTCGGGCGCATCGATCCCGCCGCACGTGCGGCGTCTGCGCCCGCGCGCCACCTCGACGTCGACGTGTGCGTCGTCGGCGCGGGCGCCGCGGGCCTCGAGGCCGCGCTCCGCGCGATGCGGGCCGGCCGGCGCGTGCTGGTGCTCGAGCAGCGGCCGACGGTCGGCGGAGCGCTCGGCTGGCGGGACGCGACGATCGACGGGCTGCCGGGCGAACAGTGGGCCGCGGACGCGGCCGAGGCGCTGCGCGACGGCGGCGTCGCGGTGCTCACGCGCACCGTCGCGCTCGCGACTTACGACCACGGTTCGCTCGTGGCCGTCGAGCGCGGGCTCGACCCGGCCACGAGCCCGAACGGCGAGCGCACGTGGATCATCCGCGCGCACGAGATCGTGCTCGCGACCGGCGTACTCGCCCGGCCGCTGGTGTTCGAGGACAACGACCGCCCGGGTGTGATGCTCGCGGACGCCGTGCTCGCCTACCTGCGGCTCTACGGCGTGCGGGCCGGCGAACGTGCGATCGTCGCGACGATCGACGATTCCGGCTATGAAACGGCCCACGCGCTCGCCGCGGCCGGCGCCCGCTGCGAGATCGTCGATGCGCGACCGGCCGGCGAACGGGCGGAGCACGCACGGGCCGCCGGACTCGTCGTGCACGACGGCGAGCGCGTCGAGGCCGCACTCGGTCGCACGGTCGTCTCGGGCGTGCGGCTCGCCTCGGGTCGCACGATCGCGGCCGATCTCGTCGCGATGTCGGGCGGCTGGACGCCCCAGATCCACCTGTACTGCCATGCGCACGGTCGTCCGCGCTGGGACGCCGCACTCGGCGCGTTCGTGCCGGGCACGGCCGTCGATGGGCTCACGGTCATGGGCGCCGCGGCCGGCGCGCTTCCGGCCGGGTGGGGCGGGCCGCCGCTGCTGCCGGCCGTCGCCGGGCGACGCAGGGCGTGGGTGGACCTGCAGCACGACGTCACGACCGGCGACATCGAACTCGCCGTACGCGAGAACTATGCCTCGGTCGAGCACCTGAAGCGCTACACCACGCTCGGGATGGCGCCGGACCAGGGCAAGACCTCGGGCGTCAACGGGATCGCGCTGCTCGCGGCGCGTACCGGCCGCGAGGTGGGCGCGGTCGGTGTCACGACGTTCCGGCCGCCCTACGTGCCGGCCTCGCTCGCGACGCTGGCCGGCCGGGAGCGCGGGGAACTGCAGTCGCCCGTCGCGCGCTGGCCGCTCGAGCCGGTGCACCGCGACGAAGAGGCGCACCTGCGCGACTACGGGTCGGTGCTGCGGCCGGCGTGGTACGGACCCGAGGCCGGCGCGCTCGAGCGCGAGTGCCGCGCGGCCCGCGAGCGCGCGGTCGTGTTCGACGCCTCGTCGCTCGGCAAGATCGAGGTGATCGGCCCCGACGCGCCCCGGCTGCTCGACTTCATCTACTACCAGCGGATGTCCACGCTCGCGCCCGGGCGCGCCCGCTACGGCATCGCGCTCGCCGAAGGCGGCACGGTGTTCGACGACGGCGTCGTGCTGTGCCTCGCACCCGGGCACTACGTCGTCTCGTGTTCGAGCAGCCACGTCGCCGCAATGCTTGCGCACCTCGAGGAGTGGCGCGAGGACCACCACGACCTGCGACGGGTGTTCGTCCACGACGCGACTGCGCAGTGGGCGACGCTCGCAGTCTCCGGGCCCGCATCGCGCGCCGTGATGTCCGCGCTCGCGCTCGACGTCGACCTGGACGACGCGGCGTTCCCGCACATGCACGTCCGCCACGGCCGGTGGGTCTGCCGGCCGGCCCGAATCGCAAGGGTGAGCTTCACCGGCGAGCGTTGCTACGAGATCTCGGTGCCCGCGTCGCTCGGGCCCGGGCTGTGGCGCGCGGCGCGTGCGGCGGGCGCGGAGCCGCTCGGGCTCGAGTCGCTCGGGTTGCTGCGGATGGAGAAGGGCTATCTCTTCATCGGCCAGGACACGGACGGCGACACGCAGCCGCAGGACCTCGGGATCACGGGTCCGCGCGACGCTCGCCAGGACGCATACGTCGGCGACCGGTCGCTCTCGCTGCCGGCGGCACGCCGTCCCGGGCGGCGGCAGTTCGTCGGCGTCGCGGCCGAGGGCGACGAACCGATCCCGGTCGGCGCGCACGCGGTCGTGCGGCACGACGGTCGCTGGCGCAGCGCAGGGTTCGTGACGAGCAGCGGTCCGAGCTTTGCGCTCGGCCGGCCGGTCGCACTCGCACTCGTCGAGGACGGGCGCTCGAAACTCGGCGAGACGTTCGAGTTCGAGCACCTGGGCCTGAGGATGTGCGGCACGCTCGTCGCTCCCTGCGTCCTCGACCCGGACGGAGCGCGGCTCCATGCATGATCGCGCGCTCTTCTGGTCGCCGGTGCCGGACTGGTCGTCCGCAACGATCCGGTCCGCGTCGGTCGACGGACGTGCGTCGCTGCCGGGTGCGGCCTGGCAACTGAGCGGCGAGTGGGGCAGCGTGCTCACGCGTCTCGGCGTCGGCGCGGTGCGCGGCCCGCGGGATCGCTGCGGCGACGCGCGCTACGCGCTGCGGCTCTCGCCCGACGGCGTGTTGCTCGTCGCCGACGGCCCGGTGGACCTCGCGCCCGGGTGGCACGAGGCCGGCTATGCGGCGACGGAACTCGGCGACGCGTTCGTCCTCGTGGACCTCGAGGGCCCCGGCGCCGCCGCCGTGATGGCCGCCGGCAGCGAGTACCCGTTCGCCTCGACGACCGTTCGGCCGCTCGAGTCGGCGCGCCTGCAGTTCGCCGGTCACACGATCGCGGTGTCGCGCCGGCCGCAGGGCTGGCGGCTGCACGTTCCCCGCCCCTGGGCCGCGGCGCTGTGGCGCTGGCTCGAGGTCCACGCAGAGTGAGTCGTCAACCATGAAATCGCACTACCGGGTCGTCGTGATCGGCGGCGGCATCGTCGGCACCAGCGTGCTCTACCACCTCGCGAAGGCGGGCTGGAAGGACGTGGTGCTGGTCGAGCGCGCCGAACTCACGGCCGGGTCCACCTGGCACGCGGCCGGCGGCTTCCACGTGCTGAACGACGACCCGAACATCGCGGCACTGCAGGGCTACACGATCCGGCTCTACGACGAGATCCAGGCCGAGAGCGGCGTCAGCGTCGGGATGCACATGACCGGCGGCGTGAGCCTCGCGGCCTCGGAGGAGCGCTGGGAGATGCTGAAGGCCGAGCGCGCGGTGTACGAGACGATGGAGATGGAGACCCGGCTCGTCACGCCCGAGGAGATCCGCGAACTCTGCCCGCTGGTCGACGTCACGGGCCTGCGCGGCGGCCTCTACGACCGCCACGAGGGCTACATGGATCCGCACGGCACGACGCACGCGTACGCGGGCGCCGCGCGGCGGCGCGGTGCGGAGATCGTGCTGCGCAACCGCGTGCTCGAGCTGCACCCGACCCCGGACGGCGGCTGGCGGGTCGTGACGGAGCAGGGCACGGTCACCGCGGAGCACGTCGTGAACGCGGCGGGGCTGTGGGCGCGCCGGGTCGGCCGGATGGCGGGCGTCGACCTGCCGGTGGTCCCGATGCAGCACCACTACCTCGTCACCGAGGACATCCCGCTGCTCGCGGCGCTCGACCACGAGGTCGCGTCGGTCACCGACCTCGAGGGCTTCACGTACCTGCAGCCCGACCGCAAGGGCGTGCTGCTCGGCGTGTACGAGCGCAACCCGCGGCACTGGCAGCCGGACGGCGCTGGCTGGGACTACGGGATGGACCTGCTGCCCACCGACGTCGAACGCATCCTGCCCGAGCTCGAGATCGGGTTTGCGCGCTTTCCGGCGCTGGCCGAGACCGGCATCCGCCGCTGGGTCAACGGCGCGTTCACGTTCACGCCGGACGGCAATCCGCTCGTCGGCCCGGTGCCGGGGCTCCGAAATTACTGGGTCGCCTGCGGCTGCATGGGCGGCTTCTCGCAGGGCGGGGCGATCGGCCTCACGCTGTCGCACTGGATGATCGACGGCGACCCGGGCGCGGACGTGTTCGGCATGGACGTCGCCCGCTACGGCGCGTTCGCGTCGAACGACGACTACCTGCGCGACACGACGCGCCAGTTCTACGCGCGGCGCTTCGTGATTTCGTACCCGAACGAGGAACTGCCGGCCGGGCGTCCGCTGAAGACGACGCCGTGCTACCCGACGTTCATCGAGGAAGGCGCGGTGTTCGGCTGCACCTGGGGGATGGAGACGCCGCAGTACTTCGCCGGCGCGCCCGGCTTCGTCGAGCACCCGACTGTGCGGCGATCGAATGCCCACGCGCTGGTCGGCGACGAGGTCCGCGCGACACGCGAGGCGGCCGGGATGTTCGAGAGTGCCGTGTACGCCCGCTACGAAGTGACCGGGCCCGGCGCCACCGAGTGGCTCGACCGGCTGCTCGCGTCGAAGCTGCCCGTCGTCGGACGGGTGCGCCTCGCGCCGATGCTCGCGCCGAGCGGCAAGCTGATGGGCGACCTGACGGTGAGCCGGCTCGCCGAGGACCGTTACTGGCTGATCGGGTCGTACTACCTGCAGGCCTGGCACGGACGCTGGTTCCGCGACCACCTGCCGGCCGCGGGCGTGACGCTCACGAACCTCTCGGACGACTGGCTCGGCTTCGCGCTCTCGGGCCCGGCGTCCCGCGCGATCGTCGAGCGTGTGCTGGGGCGCGACCTGTCGAACGAGGCGTTCCCGTTCATGGCCTGCACGGACCTCGCGTTCGAGGGCCGGCCCGCGATGCTGGCCCGGCTGTCGCTCACCGGCGAACTCGGCTACGAGATCAACGTGCCGGCGTCGTCCCAGCTCGCGCTCTACCGCGCGCTCGTGGCGGCCGGCCGCCCGCTCGGGCTGCGCAACATCGGCAACCGCGCGCTCGACAGCCTGCGACTCGAGAAGAGCTACGCTATCTGGTCCACCGAGTACACGCAGTCGGTCACGCCGGGCGCCTGCGGGTTGTCGCGGCACGTCGCCTACGACAAGGGCGATTTCATCGGGCGCGAGGCCGCGCTCGCCGAGCGTGCGGCGCCGTCGGCGCGCGTGCTCGTGACACTCGGCATCGACGCGACCGACGCGGACGCCGCGGGCTTCGAGCCCGTGAAGTGCGACGGTCGCGTGGTCGGCTACGTGACCTCGGGCGCCTACGGCCACTGGGTCGGCCGCAGCCTCGCGCTCGGCTACGTGGACCGGGAGGTCGTCGCGGCGCGGCCGGCGCTCACGGTGGACGTCGTCGGCGAGCCGCGCGCGGCCCGCCTGCTCGACGGGCCGGCGTGGGATCCGCAGGGCCTCCGGCTGCGCGGCTGAGCCGCGGCCGGCTCAGGGCCGGCTCTGGTCCCGGATCGCGCGGAACTCGGTGCCCTGCCGCCAGTTCGGCCAGCGGTTCGAGTTCGCGAGCGAGAGGCCGACGTCGTAGTAGATCGCGAGGTCCATCAGGTTGCCGCGCACGTCCCAGTCCGGCGAATACTCGTCGGACGGCTGGTGGTAGTGGTCGGCCGTGTACTCCTCGATCCACTGCCGGCCGTAGTCGGGGCCGTGCTCGGGGCTGTCGACGCCCGCCTTCGCGTAGAGCATCGGCACCCCGACCTTGGCCAGGTTGAAGTGGTCCGAACGGTAGTAGAAGCCCTTCTCGGGCGTCGGCTCCTGCACGAGCGTGCGCTGCTGCTTCGCCGCCGCGGCCGCGAGGTCGTCCTCGAGTTCGGACTTGCCGTAGCCGACCACGGTCAGGTCGCGCGTCGGTCCGACCGAATACAGGTTGTCCATGTTGAGGCCGCCGACGAAATCGCGCGGTGGGATCGGCGGGTGTGACGCGAAGTACTCGCTGCCGAGCAGCCCGGATTCCTCGGCGGTCACCGCGACGAACATCAGCGAGCGCTCGGGTCGCGGCTTCGTCGCCGCGAACGCCCGCGCGAGTTCGATCAGCGCCGAGACGCCGGTGGCGTTGTCCTGCGCGCCATTGAAGATCGGGTCCTCGCCCGGCTTCGGATCCGGCTTGCGACCGAGGTGATCCCAGTGGGCCATGTACACGAAGGCCTCGCCCGGACGGGTGCGGCCGGGCAGCGTGCCGACGACGTTGTACGACTGGATGTGCTTCACGTCGTTGTGCACGGACATGCTCGCCCTGAGGTCCGTCGCGACCGGCTTGAAGCCGTGCCGGGCCGCGGACTGCTTCAGCGCCGCGTAGTCGAGCCCCGCGGCCGCGAGCACGCGCGCGGCCGCCGCCTCCTGGATCCATCCCTCGAGCGCGAGGCGCTTCGCCTGGTAGTCCGGGATCTCGAGGTCGAACTGCGGTTTCGTCGCGCCGTTGCGCGGGACGTCCCAGGGGTAGGCCGCCGCGCCGGTTTCGTGGATCACGAGCAGGCCGGCGGCGCCGTGGCGCACGGCCTCCTCGAACTTGTAGGTCCAGCGGCCGTAATAGGTCATCGTGCGGCCGTTGAAGAGCTTCGGGTCGCCGGTCGCGTAGCCCGGGTCGTTCACGAGCGCGAGCACGAGCTTGCCGCGCACGTCGAGTCCCGCGTAGTCGTCCCAGCCGTACTCCGGCGCGACGATGCCGTAGCCCGCGAACACGATGCCCGCCTTGTCGATGCCGGACACCGGCACGGGCCGCCGGGACCACGCGACCACCTCGTCCGGCGCCGGCAGGTCGAGCGTCCGCCCGCCCGGTGCCGCGACGCGCATCGCCGGATCGGCGCGCGGGTCGATCCGCACGAGCGGCACGGCCTGCCGGTACGAGCCGGCGGCACCGGGACTCAGGCCGGCCTCGCGGAACTGCTCTTCGACGTAGGCGATCGTCTTCTTCTCGCCCTCGGTGCCGGGCGCCCGGCCCTCGAACGCGTCCGACGACAGTACCTCGATGTGGCGGCGGTAGTCCGCCTCGGGAAACGACGGCGTCGCCGGTGGCGGGCCGGCGGCCGCGCGCACGTTCGCCGCCCCCGCGAGCGCGAGCAGCGAGCACGCCGCTGCCGCGGCATTGCGCCGAAGGTGCTTCGTGCGGCCGGTGAAGAGGGCAGGGACGTCGTCGGATCGGTGAGTCGCGTTCATCGCGCGAGACTACCGAATACGGTGCGGGCTGTCAGTCCCGCGGCGGCGCGCGGCGTCAGCCGGCTTCCTGGCGGGGCCAGAGTTCCTCGGGCTGGAACCGCCCGGTGGCCGTGAGCTGGTAACGCGCGGCGCGCTCGGACCGCAGGCGCACCCGCCGGCGCATGAACTGCGTGTCCTCGACGTTGTCGAGCGACGTCGAGTGGGCGAACAGGAAGCCCTGGCCGGCGACGCACCCGAGCTCGAGCAGCGTGACCGCCTGAGCCTCGTTCTCGATGCCCTCGGCCACCGTCTCGAGCCCGAGCGTTGCGCCGAGCATGATGACCGCGCGGGCGAGTTCCGGGCCGCCGTCCTGCTCGGTCAGGCGGCTGACGAACGCGCGGTCGATCTTCAGGATGTCGATCGGGAAGCGGTGCAGGTACGAGAGCGACGAATAGCCGACGCCGAAGTCGTCGATCGCGAGGCGGACGCCGAGCGCCTTCAGCTCGCGGAAGCGCTCGAGGTTGCCCTCGTTCGTGTGCATGATCGTGCTTTCGGTGAGCTCGATCACGAGGTTGCCCGGTTCGAGGCCGGACTGCTCGAGCGCGTCGCGCACGTCGCGCACGAGGTCGCCCTGCTGCAGGTGGCGGCCCGAGATGTTCACGGCCACCCGCAGCCCGTCGCCGGCCGAGACCGTGCGACTCCACTGCTGGACCTGCGTGCAGGCGTCGATCAGCACCTTGCGCCCGATCTCGATGATGCGGTTCGACTCCTCGGCGATCGGGATGAACTCGTTCGGCATCACGAGCCCGCGGGTCGGGTGCTTCCAGCGCACCAGCGCCTCGACGCCGAGGAGCTCGCGGCGCGTCAGGTCGACGACCGGCTGGAACTCGACGAAGAACTCGTCGCGCGCCAGCGCCTGGTCGATGTCCTGCTCGAGGTCCAGGCGCTCGCGCAGCTGCTCCTGCATGTGCGGCCGGAAGACGACGCAGCGGGACTTGCCGGCCGCCTTCGCGTTGTACATCGCGATGTCGGCCTTGCGCAGCAGCTGTGCCGCCTCGTCGCCCGGCTGGGAGCAGGCGACGCCGATGCTCGCGGCCGTGTCTGTCTCGCGTCCCTCGACCATCAGCGGCGTCTCGAACGCGGCGGCGATCGGGGCCGCCATCCGTTCCACGTCGTTCTCGTCCGCGATGCCCTCGAGCAGGATCGCGAACTCGTCGCCACCGAGGCGGGCGACCGTGTCCGAGGCCCGGGTCGCCTGCACGAGGCGCTGCGCCGCGGCGCGGAGCAGCTGGTCGCCGGCGTCGTGGCCGAGCGAGTCGTTCACGTTCTTGAAGTTGTCGAGGTCGATGAACATCACGACGACGCGATGTCCCGTGCGCTGCGAGAGGGCGAGCGCATGCTCGACCCGGTTCCAGAACAGGCTGCGGTTCGCGAGCAGCGTGAGCGAGTCGTGGAACGCGAGTTGGCGCAGCTGCTCCTCGAGCGTCTTGCGCTCGCTCACGTCGCGGAAGTTGAGCGCGAAGCCGCCGATCGCAGGGTCGTGCAGCAGGTTCGTGCCCTTGCATTCGAGCGTGCTGCGCCGGTCGCCGGTGCCGACCGAGGCCTCGATCGGGCCGATCGTGCGGCCGGGTGCCGCCGCCACCTCGGACAGGAAGCCCTGCAGGCGCTCGCGGTCGGCGTCGGTCCAGAGCTCGAGCAGGTTCCGGCCGACCAGGTCCTCCGGGTTGACCGCGAACGTGCGCTCGGCGGCCGGCGACGCATAGCGCAGCTGGCCGTCGACGTCGGCGATCATGAACACGTCCGACGAGTTGCGGATCAGCGAGGCGTAGCGCGCCTCGACCATCCCGGCCGCCCGCCGCTCGCGCAGCAGCGCATCGTCGCGGGACAGCACGCCCTGCCGCAGCATCACGAGTGCAGTGACCGCGAAGATCAGGATCGTCATCGTGTTGACGGGGCTCGCGGTCTTGCTGCTCTCGACGTAGACGAGCACCAGGAACGACACCATCATCGCGATGTAGGGCAGGCCCTGCATGAGCGCGGACGTGAATGCGCTCGGGGTGCGCCGCTTGGTCGGTGCGCCGCGCAACTGCTCGCGGGCCGCGGCCGCCAGCCAGATGTAGCACGACAGGTAGATCACGTCGGAGAGTCCGCCCGGCAGGTAGCTGCCGGACACCTTGCTCATCGCCCAGACGATGTCGGCGAGCGACATGCAGGCGAACCCGAGCGTCAGCATCAGCAGCGAGCGGCGCTGGATCGGCGCCGCGCCCGAATGCATGAGCAGCACGCCGCAGGCGAGCAGCGTCAGGCAGTTCATCGCGATGTAGGTCTGGGCGATCACGTGCTTCAGCACGTCGGCGTCGCGCTGGGCGGCCGCCGTCGGCGCGATCACGCAGTACCAGAAGAACGCGCCGAATCCGAGCAGCAGGATCACCGTGTCGAGCCCGAGGCGCGCCCACTGCACGCGGACGGCCGCGGCCCGGATCACCGTCAGCACCGCCGCGAACACCAGCGGGTAGAACGCCGTGAAGAACACGTCGCCGATCGACGGGAATGGGTCGCGACCGAACAGCCAGTACGTCGAGTTGATCATGTTGCCGACGCTGTAGACCGACAGCGCGGCGGTGAGCAGGGCCCAGGTGCGGCGGGAGGCCGGGTCCCCGGCGCCCCGGGTCGCCATGCCGGCGAGCACGGTCACGCCGATGCTCGCGATCGTGTCGGAATACAGGTTGAAGATCTCGAGCGCGCGGCGCCCGGTGCTGTCGACGAGGATCAGCAGGATCGCAATGACCAGGTAGACGAACAGAGCAACGGTCACCCGTCCGGTCCAGCCTTCGCTGAATCGTTCACGGCCTGCGGCCGCTTCTCCGGTCGGTGGTGCTGGCGTCATTCTTGTTGCCGCGCGCCGTCCAATCGCGCTCCGTCCACGGATGCACTGCGAATGAAGCCCGATCGGGCCCCCCGGCATCCGTGACGCAGTTCCGAAAAAAGCCGTCGCGCGCGTGACCGGACGCACACCGCGCGCTATCTAGGATCGCGGACGGCCCCGGGCTCGAACGCCGGGGTGGACGGGCCCCGCGACCGGGGGCGTCGGCCGCGGCCCGGCGGGGCCGCGGGCCGGGCTTCAGTCCCAGCCTTCCTTGCCCGGTTTCTCGTTCATGAGTCTGCGGACGTGGATGAACAGGTAGATCGCCATGACCAGGATGAATGCGATGACGCCGATGCTCAGCAGTCCGACGTCGCTCGAGAACAGGTCCTTCATCAGTTCCATGGGCGGACTCCGCTGGGGCCGACGGTGCGCCGAACGTAGATCGCCGGACCGGGGTGCGCCATCCGTGCTCACCACGATGATTCTTCGGGCATTTTCCCTTCCGATCGGGTACCCTTGCCGCCCGTGGGCGGGGCTCCCGGCGGGACCTCGTCGCGGCAAGGACCGGGAGCGGACGACCTACACGATGCGGTTGACCAGGACGACGGTACTCATTGCGCTCGCGACGGGCGCGCTCACCCTCGGCGGCACGGCCGCCGCCCGCGAATCGGCCGCGGCACCGGACCTCCGCTCCAGCGCCTTCTACATCGTCGACGCGCACGACTCCACGGTGCTCGCGGCCCGCAACGAACAGAAGGCCGCCCCGATCGCCTCGATCACGAAGCTGATGACGGCGCTGGTCGTGCTCGAGTCCGACCCGAAGATGGACGAGGTCATCACGATCTCGAAGGACGACGCGATCGCGACCCAGAAGAGCGGCTCGCGGTTGTCGCCGGGGGCGCGGCTCGCGCGGCGCGACCTGCTGCATCTCGCGCTCATGTCCTCGGAGAACCGGGCGGCGCACGCGCTCTGCCGCACCTACCCGGGCGGCGAGCCCGCCTGCGTGCGCGCGATGAACCAGAAGGCCCGCGCGCTCGGCATGCAGTCGGCGCACTTCGTCGAACCCACCGGGCTGTCGAGCTCGAACGTGTCGAGTGCGGTGGACCTGGCGCTGCTGGTGCGCGCCGCCGCCGAGAATCCGGTGATCCGCGAGTACTCGACCGACGCCGAGCACACCGTCTACGTGCGTGGCCGGCCGATGCAGTTCCGCAGCACGAACTCGCTCGTCAAGAAGGCCGACTGGCAGGTGACCGTGCAGAAGACCGGCTACATCGCCGAGGCCGGCCGCTGCCTCGTGATGCAGGCGATCATCGACGGCCGCGACGTCGTGATCGTGCTGCTGAATTCCTGGGGCCGGCTCACCCGCATCGGCGACGCCAACCGGGTCCGCGACTGGATGGAGACCTACCACCCCGACCAGGGGTGAGGGCCGGGCGCGGGCGTCAGCCCCAGAGTCCGGGGTCCGGCGGCTCGACGTACCCCCCCGCGTAGCGCATCGACGGCGACCGGTCCCCGGCCTGCAGCAGCGGGCCGTCCAGGTCGACGTAACGGCACCGTTGCGCCAGCAGGCACGCGGGCGCCATCGCGAGCGACGTCCCGCACATGTTCCCGACCATCAGGCCGAGCCCGAGGCGCCGGGCCGAGTCGGCCGTGGCGAGTGCCTCGGTGAGGCCGCCGCACTTGTCGAGTTTCAGGTTCACGAAGTCGTACCGGCCCGCCAGGCCGGCGAGCGATGCGCGGTCCGTGCAGGATTCGTCGGCGGCGAGCGGTATGCAGGGCTCGAGCCCGTCGAGTTCCGCATCGGCGCCGCGCGGCAGCGGTTGCTCGACCAGTTCGACGCCGAGATCCCGCAGCGCCGGCAGCAGGCGCTCGAGCCGTGCGCGGGTCCAGGACTGGTTGGCGTCGACGACCAGCCGCGTGCCCGGCAGTTCCTCGCGCGCAATCCTCACGATGTCGAGTGCGCGGTCCGCATCCACCTTCAGCTTCACGAGCGGGTGGCCGGCCAGTGCGCGGGCGCGGCGCCGCGTCGTCGCGTCGTCGGCGATCCCGATCGTGCAGGCCGTCAGCACCGGTCGCGGCGGATCGAGGCCGGCCAGCCGCCAGGCCGGCCGGCCCGACTGCTTGGCGCGCAGGTCCCACAACGCGCAGTCGAGCGCGTTGCGCGCGCCGCCGGCCGGCAGCAGGCCGAGCAGCGAGGTGCCCGTGAGGCCGTCTTCGAGTGCGCCGCGCACCGATTCGACCTGCGCCGCGATGCCCTCGGGCGTCTCGCCGTCGTAGTCGACGCCGGCGGCCTCGCCCCGCCCGCGATGACCGTCGGCGTCCGTGAGCGTCGCGACCACGACCGGGACGTGCGTGATCGAGTCGCGGGCCGTCGCGAACGGCTCGCGCAGCGCCCAGCGTTCGAGCGACGTGGAGACCCCGATCATCCGGCGAGCAGGGCCTCCGCGAGCGCATCGACGCCGCCCCTCAGCGGGTCGCAGGCCGGCAGTCCGAGTTCGCGCTCGAGCGCGGCCTGGTATCGGCGCCACGCCTCGTCGTCGAGCGTCGACGAATTGATCGACACGCCGGCACAGCGGATCGACGGACTGGTCAGCCGGCCGGCACGCAGGTACGCGTCGATCGCCTCGCCGAGTGGCGGGATCCGGAACCCCGGGTATTCCTCGATCGTCGTGCGCTCCGGGGCGTGGCACAGCACGATCGCGTCGGGCTGTGACCCGTGCAGCAGGCCGAGTGTCACGGCCGCGTAGGCCGGGTGGAACAGCGAGCCCTGGCCCTCGATGACGTCCCAGTGCGACGGGTCGGTGTCCGGAGACAGGGCCTCCGCGGCGCCAGCGAGGAAGTCTGCGACGACCGCGTCGATCGCGATGCCGCGGCCCGCGATCATGATCCCGGTCTGGCCCGTGGCCCGGAAGGTCGCGTCGGCGCCCCGTCGGCGCAGGGCCGTCGTGAGCGCAAGCGCCGTGTATTTCTTGCCGAGTGCGCAGTCGGTGCCGACCGTCAGCACCCGCCGTCCGCTCCGCCGCCGGCCGCTCGCGACCGGATAGCGCCCGTTCAGGTGGCGCACGTCCACGAGCCGCCCGCCGCGCCGTTCCGCGGCGGCCGCGAGGCGCGGGAATTCCGCGAGACGCGTGTGCATGCCGCTCACGACGTCGAGCCCCGCCTCGAGCGCGGCCTCGAGATCGTCCTGCCAGTGGGGCGGCAGCACGCCGCCCGTCGAGGCGACGCCGACGACCAGCGACCCGGCGCCGAGGGCCGCCGCGTCGCGTGGCGCGAGTCTCGGCAGACCGAGGCTCACCGTCGCCGCCGCGTGCGACCATTCGCCGAGCACGTCGTCGCGGCACCAGTCGCGCAAGCCGAACGCGGTCTTGCAGTCGGAGCGCAGCGTGGCGTCGCCGAGGTAGAGCAGGTAGGGCTTGCGCAGGACCAGCACGGTCGTGCTCAGCGGGTCGGGGCCGGCCGACGCAGCACCCGGCCGGGGCGCGCGCCGGTCACCGTGCCGTCCAGGACGACCCAGGTTCCCGACACCATCACGTCCGGGATCCCGACCGGCGGCGCTGCGGGCTCCGCGACCGTCGAGCGGTCCGAGACCGTCGCCGGGTCGAACAGCACGAGGTCGGCGACCTGTCCGGCCGCGATGCGCCCGCGGTCCGGGAGACCGAGCCAGCCGGCCGACAGGCCGGTCATCTTGTGGATCGCCACCTCGAGCGAGAGCACGTGCTCGTCGCGCACGTAGCGGCCCAGCACGCGCGCGAACGCGCCTGCACCGCGCGGGTGCGAGCCGTGCAGCGAGCCGTCGCTGCAGAACATGATCGCGGGATTCGCGATGAACCAGCGCAGGTCGTCGTCGGCCATCGACGTGACGAGCACGCTCTCCTGCCGGGGGCCGTCCTCGCCGCCGGCGTCCGTCTCGCGGACGATGCGCATGTAGGCCTCGACCGGCGTCAGGTGCCAGGCGGCCGCGACCTCCGCGAGCGTGCGGCCGGCGAGCGACGGGTCCGGGCCGTAGCGGCCGAGCCGGATCGCGCCGGGACCGCCGTTGTCCGCGATCGCCTTCGACACCTTGTCCGCGTTGAACCAGTCGCGGTCGGGGACCATCACCCGGATCGTCGCGTGCCAGTAGTCGTAGGGGTACACGTCGGCCGAAAGCTTCACGCTGTCGCGGCGCGCCTGCTCGAAATAGTCCGGCATCCGGGTCGCGGCCTGGTGCCAGACCGGGGTCGTGCCGAGCTTGATGTGGGAGATCTCGACCGGCAGGCCCGCCTCGCGCCCGATGCGCAGCACCTCGTCCCACGATTCGAACACCGCGTTGCCCTCGTCTCGCACGTGGCTCACGTAGTAGCCACCATGGGCCGCCGCGACGCGCGCGAGCGCGACCACCTCGTCGGTCGACGAGAAATGCGCCTCCTCGTACTCGAGGCCCGTGGACAGGCCGAAGGCCCCGGCCGCGAGTTCCCGGTCGAGCAGTGCCGACATCCGCGACACCTCGGCCGGCGTCGCGGCGCGGTACAGGTCCGCGCCCATCACCCCCGCACGCAGCGTCGACTGGCCGGCCAGGCTCGCGACGTTGATCGCGGCCGGGTGCGCCTCGAGCGCGGCATACCACTCGGCGAGCGGGTAGGGCGACTCACCGTCCTGCCCGACGACGACGGTGGTGACCCCCTGGCGCGTCAGCGTCGCCGCGTCCGGGTCGTCGAGGAGTCCTTCGTCGGCATGGCTGTGCATGTCGATGAACCCGGGCGCGAGCGCGAGCCCGCGCGCCTCGAGCACCGGTTCACCGGGTCGTGGCTCGAGGCCCGTGCCCACCTCGGTGATCCGCTCGCCCGTGACCCGCACGTCGGCGACCCGGCCCGGCGAGCCGGTGCCGTCGTAGACGACTGCACCGCGGACCAGTGCATCGGCCGGCGCGGTGGCGGGCAGCCAGGCGATCAACGCGAAAACGATGCCGCACCGCATGCGCTCTCCAGTCCCCGGGGCGCCCGCCGGACCGCGGGCGGGGCAGTATCGGCGGCGCTCGACGCACCGGTCAACGCGTCGTCGGGCGTCCTATACTGCGGGGGCAGGACCCGGGTTCGAGCACCGCGTCGCGGCCCCGAGGTCCCTGGGGTGCCGCCATGCATCGTCTCCACGCCCTCCGGGCTCTCGCACTGCTCACCGTCGCCGCCGCGCTGCCGGCCGCGCCGTCGTTCGCCGCCGGTGACACCGAGCCGTCCTATTCGTGCGCGAAGGTCGAGAAGGGCTCGGTCGAGGCGCTCGTCTGCAGCGACGCGGGACTCTCCGCGCTCGACCGGAAGCTCGCGGGCGTCTACGCGGAGGCCACGCGCAAGGCGGCGAACGAGCACCCGCCGGTGCTCGCGGCCACCCAGCGGGGCTGGATCAAGGGCCGCGACGACTGCTGGAAGGACAAGGACGTTCACGCGTGCGTGGCGGACGCGTACACGATGCGCATCGTCGAACTGCAGGCGCGCTACCGGCTGGTGGCACAGACGGGGCCCGTGACGTTTGCCTGCGACGGCGACCCCCGCAATGAACTCGTGGTCACGTACTTCAAGACCGATCCCGCGTCGATGATCGCCGAACGTGGCGACGAGACCTCGCTGATGATCCAGCAGGTCGCGGCCAGCGGCGCGCGCTACCAGGGACGCAACGAGAGCTTCTGGGAGCACCAGGGCGTCGCGACCGTCGTGTGGGGCTACGAGGCGAAGCCGATGCAGTGCCGTCCGCAGCCGGCGGCGGGCCAGCGGCCGTGATCGGCGCCTGGTCCGCGCACGCGCAGTCGTTCCTGCTCGTGGCGACCGTGCTGTCGGCCGTCGGGCTCTCGCTGCCGATCCTGCTGGTGCCGCTCGCGTGGGCACGCCGGTTCGGCTGGACGATCCCCGGGCAGACGGACCTCGCGGTCTACTTCGGCCGCAGCCTCGGCGTGCTCGCGGTGACGATCAACCTGCTGACGTTGCGCGCGGCGCTCACCGGCGTCGCGCTGGTGCCCGCGTTCGAGGTGACGCTGGTCGTTTCGCTGCTGATGGTGGTCATCCACGCGTACGGCGCGGTGCGACGGGTGCAGCCCGTGAGCGAGACGATCGAGATCGGGTTCTGGGCGGCGATCGCGCTGCTCGCGCTCGCCTGCTGGCCCGCGGCTGTCGTCAGCTCGTGAGCTCGAGCACCCGCTGGTAGCGGGGCAGCGTGCGCAGCCCGTCGAAGTCGGAATCGTAGCGCACCCACGACTTCGTCTCGTGGTTGGCGCGCGGCAGCAGCTTCTCGAGCAGGTTGAACGCCGCGTCGGTGTCGCCCATCAGCGAATACACGCAGGCCGCGTTGTACTGCGTCAGCACGTCGTCCGGGTCGATCGAGATCGCGCGGTCGAGCCAGTCGCGGGCGCGCTCCGTCTCTCCGAGCAGCGCGAGCGAGCCGGCGCCGAGGTAGGCCGGCCGCGGATTCTCCGGGTGTCGGGCGAGTTCCTGCTCGGCCACCTCGACGAGCCGGCGCGACAGGCGGTCGACCATCGCCTCGTCGCCGGCCGACCGGTAGATCATGCGCAGCATGCCGGTCGCTTCGTAGTCGTCGGGCTTCAGGGCCGCCGCACGCTCGAACAGCACGCGGGCACGCGGGAGCTGTCCCTGCGCGAAGCAGGCGCGGCCGAAGAAGTAGTGCGCCTCGAACGAATTCGGGTCCAGCGCGATCGAACGCTCGAATTCCTGCATCGCCTCGTCATAACGCGCGGTGAGCGAGTAGGCGAGCGCCCGCGACGCGTGCGCCTCGGCCAGCTTGTCGTCAAGCGCGAGCGCGCGGGCGCTGGTCGCGAGGATCTGGTCGATCTCGACGCCCTCGTGGTAGTGCAGGAACAGGAACGAGTCGCAGTCGGCGATGCCCGCGTACGCGCGTGCGTAGGACGGGTCGAGCTCGACCGCCTTCGAGAACATCCGCCTCGCGAGGTGGTAGTAGGACTTCGCGTGGCGGTTCAGGAACTGCCGCCCGCGCAGGTAGTACGTGTAGGCCTCGATGTTGTCCGTCGGCGCCTGTGCGATCGAGCGCTTCTCCTGCGGCAGCAGCTTGACCCGCAGCTGCTCGACGATCGCGTGCGTGATCTCGTCCTGGATCGCGAAGATGTCGGTGAGGTCACGGTCGAAGCGGTCGGCCCAGACGTGGCCGCCGGTCTCCCCGTCGATCAGCTGCCCGGTGACCCGGACGCGGCTGCCCGCCTTGCGGACGCTGCCCTCGAGCACGTAGCGCACGCCGAGGTCCGCGCAGACCTCCTTCACGTTGACCGCCTTGCCCTTGTAGGTGAACGCCGTGTTGCGGGCGACGACGAACAGCCCGGAGACCTTGGACAGGTCCGTGATGATGTCCTCGGTGATCCCGTCGCTGAAGTACTCCTGCTCCGGGTCTCCGCTCATGTTGGTGAACGGAAGCACCGCGACCGACGGGCGGGTGTCGGCGACCGCCTCGCCGTCGGCGGGTCGGGCGGTCGCCCCGAGCAGGCGCTGGATCTCGCCGACGAAGCCCGCGACGTGGCCCTGGGCCGGGCCGGTGAACGCGTCGAACCAGTGGGTGCCGCCGAGGCAGTACTCCATCGCGCCCGACGGCGTGACGTTCTCGAGCCGGAACGGGACGATCGTCCGGTCGGTCGACACGGCGCGCTCGACTTCCCGGCGCACGTGCGGCGAGGCGTTGGCGGCCGCGGAGAACACGACGACGAAGACGCGGCAGGACTTCACCGCGTCGACGATGTGCTCGCCGTATTCCGCGCCGGCCGGGATGTCCCGGGGCGCGATCCAGCAGCGCACGCCCGACGATTCGAGCGCCGCAAGGATCGCCTGGGCGGTCGCCCTGTCGACGGCCGCGTGACTGAGGAAGACGTCGTGAGCCATGGGTCCCCTGCCGGCCGGCCACCGCACCGCGGCGCACCGGCCCGAAGGCAGCGATACTGCCCGCACGGCGCCGGCCCGACAAGTGCCCGTCTGATGCAGTGCAGCGCGAGGTCGCGGGCGCTGATTTTCCGGGGATTGACCCTCCGGGCCGTCGGCGTATGTTGGAGCGACAACGGCCGCCGGCTGTCGGGCAGGCCTCGAGGAGACCGGGATGCACGCGGGCATGAGCGAGTTTCTGGAGGAACAGGCGCGTGGCCTCGCCGAGATGGCGGAGGGACTGCGCAAGTCGCAACTGGCGGCGGCCCGCAAGGCCGCGATGCGGTCCGCAGCGCGCATCCGGTCGCTCAACATGCGGGCGCGCGAGATGGCGAAGTCGGGCGTCCGGCTCGCGAACCTCTCGCACGGGACGCTGCAGCGACTGATCGGGCTCCACGAGGAGATCGTGACGGCAGCGCTCGCCGACGCGGCGGCGCAGATCGAGAAGCTCGCCTACACGGACAGCGTGCGCGACTTCGGGCGCGAGCAGGCCAAGGTCATGGCGGCGGCGCGCGAGCGCATCGTCAACGACGTGTCCCGCGGGATGAACATCCTGCGCGAAGCCGCCGCCGAGGCGCGCACGACTGCGGCGCCTGCGCGCAAGGGCCCGAAGCCCGCCCGCAAGGCGCCGGCGAAGCGTCGCGCGGCCCCGAAGCGCAAGGCGGCCGCGAAGCGTGGGACGCCGGCCAGGCGCAAGGCGGCGGCACGCAAGACGCGCCGTCGCTGATGCTGACCGTCCACCACCTCGAGACCTCGCGTTCACAGCGGGTGCTCTGGCTGCTCGAGGAACTCGGGACGCCGTACGAGCTCAAGGTCTACCGACGGACCGCACAACGCCTCGCGCCGCCCGAGCTCAAGGCGGTGCACCCGCTCGGCAAGTCGCCGGTGATCACCGACGACGGCCGGGTCGTGGCGGAGTCCGCGGTGATCCTCGAGTACATCGCGGAGACCTGCAGCGCCGGCGCAGTCGGCGAACTCGCCGGCCTCGTGCCGGAGCGCGGGTCGGCCGAGGACTGGCAGTGCCGCTATTTCATGCACTATGCGGAAGGATCGTTGATGAACTGGCTGGTCATGAAGCTGGTGTTCGGCGCGATCCCGAAGCAGCCGATGCCGTTCTTCGCCCGGCCGGTCGCGCGTGCACTGTGCGCCAAGGTCGAGGGGCAGCTCATCGACCCGAACCTCTCGACCGCGGCGCAGTTCCTGGACGCCCACCTCGCGAGGAACCGCTGGTTCGCCGGCCCCCGGATCACGACGGCCGACTTCCAGATGAGCTTCGCGGTCGAGGCGCTGCTCGCCCGCGGGCGCGACCTGGCGTCGATGCCGCACCTGGCCGAATACCGGGACCGGATCAACGCGCGACCCGCGTACCAGCGCGCGCTCGCCAGGGGCGGCCCGGTCCTGATCGCTTCCTGAGGCCGCCGGGCCCGGCACTGGTGTCCCGTCCGCGACGATTGACCGTGAGTCGCGTCACAGATCCGCGTGCCCGATGGATCGCGGGTCGGCCGGGTTGGTCATAATCCTCACCCGACGCGCGGCCCCGGGTGGGCGCGCCCAGTCAACGAGGACGCCGTGAGCGCACGCAAGGAGCAGCCCGAACAGCGGTCGAAGGACGAGAATTCGTCCGCGCCGGCGTCGGTTCCACCGCCGCGCGAAATGAATTCCGGGCGCGTCGCCTTCGACGCGCGCGGCAATGCCGTCTGGGAGTGGCGCACGGGCGAGGGCGAATTCCAGCGGGATGCGAGCACGACGATCGTCCGGCAGCTGGAGCCCGAGGGGCTCGCGATCGAGGCCACCGGCATCCTGAAGCCGCCGGGGCTCAATTCGGCCGCGAAGGCCGAGGAGCCCACGTCGGGGGCGCTGGCCGAGTCGGCGCCGCCGCCGCTCGCGATCAAGGAAGGCTCGGGCGGCGACCCGTACAACAGCAGCCGGAACGCGAGCCACGTGCGTGCCGCCGCGGCCCCGCGGCCCGCGCCGCGCAAGCCGGCCCCGCCGGTCGCTGCTCCGCAGAAGCAGGGCATCCTCGGTCGCCTGCTCGGCCGGCGCTGAGCCCCGGCGTCGTCGGGCTCACAGCTCGACTTCGAACGCGTCCCCCAGCGACTTCCGGAAGCGGTCGATCACGCTTTCCGGCGCCTCGAACTGTGCCGCAATCTCCGGTGTCACGGCCCGGCTGTAGCGCAGGTCGTTGCCCATGAACTTGTCCCGCAGCTGCTTCGACAGCGCCGGCTGAAGGAACACGACCGCGGTCTCGCTGTTCAGCTTCTCGCTCCGCGGGTCGAGGTTGTAGGAGCCGACGAGGCTGCGCTCGCCGTCGAACACCGCGAACTTGGAATGCATGGTGCCCTGGCTCGGCGCCGCTTCGTCCGGCGCCTGTCCGACCCACTCCCAGATGTGGAGGCCGGCGTCCGGGTTGGCGCAGCCGGCGACTTCGGGCGTCTGGTTCACGGACAGCAGCTCGCGGTAGTGCCCCCGGCCCACCATGCTGATCTCGGGCAGGTCGTTCGTCGACGGGCTGTTCGAGATCAGGTTCACGGACACGCAGCGCTTCGCGGCGTCGGTGAGCGCACGGCTGAGCGTGCGGGTCGGCACGAAGTAGGCGTTCGCGATCAGCACCTCGTGCCGCGCGCGCTCGATCAGCTTGATGTACGCCTGCTGGATGTAGGTCTCCTGGAGCCGCGGCCGGTTCTGCAGGAACCGGCAGGTGGCCGGCCGGAACCGCAGCGAGGGCTGCCTCGCCTCGAGCGCGTCGACGTTGGCGACGACGGCGGGATCGGTCTTGTAGTGGATCGGCACCTTGCCCGTCCGGTCGAGGACGCTGCGGGTCGCATCCCAGTACAGGTTCGTGTTGAACGGCCCGCGGCTCTCCTTGACGCCGACGAAGTAGTCGAAGTTCCGGTCGAAGGCCGTCACGAGGTCCTCGACGACCGCGCCGCGCAACACGACGTCCTGGTCGCGCCAGGTGCCGGCCGCATCGGCCGGGTTGGCGCGGAAGTACTCGTTGCCGATGTTGAGTCCGCCGGTGATCGCGACGCCGCTTCCGGTTTCGCCGTCGATGATCCACATCTTCTCGTGGAAGCGCTTGTCCATCTGGTCCGGCGAGGTGTGAGGCGTCAGGCTCGGCACCGGGATCTCGTTCAGCCACTGGAGCGCCATCGCCTCGTAGCCCTCGACCTCGATCCCGTGCTGCTTCAGGTCGAAGTACATCCACTGGGTCTGCAGCCACGGGTTGGAGAACGCGTCGACGATGACGCGCACGTCGAGGCCGGCGGCCTTCTTTTCCTTGAGCACCTCGGCGACCCGGAGTCCCGTCTCGTCGCCCTTGAATACCAGGGCCTGTATCCGGATCGACGTCTTCGCCCGGCGCAGCGCGTCCATCCTCACGGCGAACGAGTCCTCGCCGCCGTCGAGCACCGCGACGCTGCAGCCGTCCGGACCGTGCGCCGGGAAGAGGCCCGACAGCCCGACGTCCGGCAATGGGCTGCCGATGAAGCTCGCGTCCGGGCCGAGCACCGAGGTGTCGCTGGTCTCGCGCACGTAGCGGTCGAGGGCTTCGTTCGTGCGTGTGTCCGGGACGCCGGAGGTCGTCGCACAGCCGGTGATGGAGAGCGCGCCGGCGGCCATCCATGCGGGCAACGGATTCCATCTCATCGTGGGCTCCTTCACGGGATCGCGGGCGAGGCCGGTGCCGGACCCAGCGTCTCGCCGACGTAACGCAACAGCGCGTCGAACAGCGCCGCGCGCGGGAACTGCCTCGGGTCCGGCCGGCCCGAGAAGAACGGCATCTGCCGTTCGACGGCGATCGCGACGTCCCAGTGATCGGCATTCACGTAGCCGAGCAGCGTCGATCCCGGGATCACCGCGTCGCCGACGAGCACCTGGCCGTCGTTGCGCGTGTCCGTCGGCGCGAGCATCTGCCACGAGGGCTCGAGCCCGCGGGCCAGGTGCTTGCGCGTCGGGAACGACGCAAGCGAGTAGTAGCGCACGTGCGCGGGCAGTGGGTGCGCCTCGAGCCACTGTCGGCGCACGTCGGGCAGCAGGCTCTCGATCACGCCGCCGTCCCCGGGGTCGCAGACCGACGCGAACGAATCCGAGAACAGCCGGTAGACGCCCTCGGCCGTGGCGGCGAGCGGCGATCCGTAGATCGGTCCGGCGACGCTCACGACGGCCGCGACGTGCGCTGCAAGGTCCGGGTAGTCGACGAGGAACTGCAGGCTGTCGACGGCACCCTTCGAGTAGCCGACCAGCACGATCCGGTCGTGTTCGCCGACCCCGGCCTCGCGGATCGCCGTGGCGAGTTCCGCGGCGTTGTGCCCCGCGCCCGATCGCCCGCTCACCATCGTCGCGCGCACGTCGGTGCCGGTCGCTTCCAGCCGCGAGATTTCCGCTTCGTACGGGACGGTGCCCTCGCGCCGGCAGTCCGCGAATGCACCGCTCACGACGAACACGCGCAGGTCGCCGGGCAGCGGCGGCGCGGTCGCGTCCGCGGACGGCGGCGGCTCGTCATCGAGTTTCCAGAGCAATGCGCCGCACCCGTTCCGGGCGCCTCGCACGTCGCCCGCCGCGCTCACCAGGTCGCAGAAGATCTGCCGGAACCGGGCCCGGCCGTCGCCGGTCCCGGCGTGCGTGCCGGCCGGCCACGCCGCCGACGTCGCGCGGAACTCTGAAGGTCGCGGTATGCCCGTGCACGCGGTCGCGAGCAGGACCACCGCGACCAGGAGCGCCGGTCGGACCGTGCGTCGCGGCAGGTTCATGGCCCCGGCGGCGGCGCGGCGGGTGGCAGCGGTCGGACGTGGCGGCGTGCCGCGTCGCTCTGGCCCTCGGCGACCGGAGCCGCGGACTGCTCCCACTGCAGGCTGTGGATCCGGTCGGGCGGCACCGGATCCAGCGAGAGGATGACCACGAGCCGCATGCCGTCGCTGAAATACGGGTCGCCGGTCAGGTTCACGCGCGGGCGGTCGGGCGTCGCGGCAGCGCTGCCTTTCACGAAGCCGAACGCGCCGACGAACCCCTGCGCGACCAGGCTGTGCAGCAGGTACTCTCGCGTCGTGTCGACCTGCGGGTCGATCACGTGCGTCGTGAGCGTCGGCGACTTCGTCGTGATCTTGACGCCGATGTCGCGACTGATCTGGCCGACCCACACGGACCGGCCGTCGTAGCGGAATGGCGCGAGCCACAGGCGCATGTGGTTGCGTTGCGAGATGTTGTTCCGCGCGCGCTGCAGCGCGACGTCCTGCGCGCGGCCGTACACGTAGAGGCTGCTGACCGGTGCGACCGGGTAGGGCGTGTCGTTGATCGCGGCGCCGACCATCCGTGTGACTGAGTTGAACGTGATTCGGTGCGTGAACGACCAGCCGCTGCGCGACAGCGCATTCAGCACGTCGTCCGCATTCCCGACCAGCACGATGTTGAGCGGGTCGCCGTCGCCGTCGCCATCCGAGTTCGTCGCGCAGCAGGGCAACTGCTCGAGCGTCGCGCGCAACTGCGCGAGGTCGAGTTCCGGGAGCACCTGGCCGCCGTAGACGGTCGCCGGGTCCATCCGTTCGTAGTCGAAGTCACCGTCCGGCAGGGGCAGCGGGAAATCGAAGCGCAGTTCGCGCCGCGCCTGCGTCGGAGGACCGCCGGCGTCCTCGAGGTAGGCGTCGCCCTGCAGCCGGATGTCCACGTAGCGACCGCCCTCGACGCGCGGCAGGAACACGTATCCCTCGGTCTCAGTGCGGGGCTCGAGGGCTGCGCGGATCGATTCGTCCCGGAAGAGCTGGTGCAGGGCCTTGCGCTGGTCGTCCGGCACCCCGTGCTCCACGAGCAGCGCTGCCTCCTCCTCGGAGTAGAAGTCCGGGTCGATCATCGTGCGTATGAGCCACAGCCGGCGGTCCGAGCCGTTGCGCACGTTCATCCACAGCGCCTGCAGGCCGGCCGCCCCGAGGTCGACGCCGAAATTGCGCTCGGCCTGCTCGTCCGTGAGCATGGCGACCGATACCGTGACGTCGCCGACCGTCTTCGACCGGACGTCCCGCAGTTCATCCGGCGTGCGCAGCGGCGTTGGCGCGAACGCGGCGGTCGAGGCACAGCCCGAGACCACGAGGCCGAGGCACGCGACCGCGGCGATACGCGGCCACACGCTGCGACCGGTCCTGGCCATCCGCCCCGCGCCTGCGCCCATCCCGCCGTCTCCTGCCCCCGCCCCGGGCCCAATTTACTTGGTCCGCAGGCTTTCAGGCATCCCCGGGCGCGTTATCGGCGCAAGCCACGATGCGCACGGACGGCGCCGGCCCTAGACTCCGCCGACCGGGTGTCGGAGCGGGGTGCGTCGTGCGTCGCAAACAACTCGTCGGTCTCGTGATTCTGGCGGCCGTCCTGCCGGCCGGGGTGCGGGCCGAGCCGCTCGTCACGATGAACCAGAACCCGCTCGTCCTGCCCTACGGACTGCCACTGCCGCTGCCGGCCCGGTTGTCGTCGGCCGGCCACGGCCGTTACGGCGTCGTGGCCAACTGGTCGAACACCGCGACGATCGAGGATTCGGGCACCTGGAACGCCACGGTCGATGCCGAGACGGTGGACCTGCGTTTGCGCGTCGAGTACGCGCTCGACGATCGCTGGGCACTGATGGCCGAGATACCCTGGCGCAGCATCGGCGGGGGCTCGCTCGACGGGGCGATCGAGGGCTGGCACGACTTCTGGGGAATGCCGAACGGCGACCGGGACCAGTTGCCGAGCGACGGCTACCTGATCGAGGTGAATCGCGACGGGCAGCCGCTGCTGAACCTCGACGACACCGGCTCGGGTGTCGCGGACATCCCGATCCGGGGCGGCTACCAGCTCCACGCGGACGAGAAGACCGCGGTGTCCGCCTGGCTCACCGTGGACCTGCCCACCGGCGATCCGGACTACCTGCTCGGCAATGGTGCGACTGACGTGGCCGTGAGCCTCGCCGCGCAATCGCAGGTCGCGGAGCACTGGCAGGTGTTCGGCCAGTTCGACGTCGCGTGGCTCGGTGCCGGTGACGTGCTGCGGGGGTTCCAGCAGGACTGGGTCGTCGCCGGGCTCGCGGGTGTGACCTGGAACGCGTGGCGCGCACTCGACCTGACGGTGCAGGTCGACGCGAATTCCAAGGTCTTCGACGTCCCGGTGAATGGCGTGTCGGGCGACGCCGTCGTCCTCGGCTTCGGCGGCACGTGGCGCACGACCGGGGGCTGGCGCTTCGACCTCGGGATGGAAGAGGACGTCGATGTCGGTGCCTCGCCGGACGCGACGTTCTACCTGCTGGCGCAGAAGTCGTTCTGAACCCGCGGCGTCCGGCCGCGCACACCAAATCTGCACGGACCCGCGCGATAGCCGCGGTGATCCTGACCCGTCGCCGGACCTAGCCTGCGATCGCATTCCAGCGCATCGACAGGGAGGTCACATGCGACAGGTATCGACGACGCGCCCGGCCATGGCCGTGGCGATGAGCGTGCTCGCGTTTGCGGCGGGCGCAGGCTGGGTCGGGGATCCCTCGTCGGTGGCCGCGGCGGCGACCACGGCGGCGGCGACCGCCGCCGGGCGTACGACGGGCGCGTTCGCCGTGAGCTCGACCGGCGCCGCGACGTACCGCATTCCCATCTGGACGCCACCGGGTGCCGGTGGGATCGCCGCCGACCTGGCGCTCGTCTACAACAGCCGCGGCGGCAACGGCGTCGCGGGCGTCGGCTGGTCCATCGCCGGGCTCTCGACGATCACGCGCTGCAACCGGACGATCGCCCAGGACGGCGTGCCGGCCGCGGTGTCGAACACGACGTCGGACCGCTACTGCCTCGACGGGCAGCAACTCAAGCTCGTGAGTGGCGTTGCCGGCCAGCCCGGGGCCACCTACGCGACCGAGGTCGAGTCGTGGTCGCGGGTGGTCGCGAACGGCGTCGCCGGCGGCGGACCGCAGTCGTTCACGGTCACGCGCCGTGACGGACTCGTGGCCGAATATGGCTCGACGGCGGATGCGCGGGCCTACGCGGGCGCGTCCGCGACCGTGCGCACCTGGGCGCTGTCGGCCGTGCGCGATCGCGCCGGCAACACGCTGTCCGTCAGTTACGTGAACGAGGCCGCGCAGGGTGCATACACGGGCGGCACGTTCCGAGTCGCGGCCATCGACTACCCGCGGACCGCGACCGGGCAGGGGCCGTACTACCGCGTGTCGTTCGCGTATTCGGCTCGACCGGCCGGCGACGTGCCGACCGGATACCTGGCCGGCGCCCCGGTGACGGAGTCGAGCCGGCTCGATTCCATCGCGGTCACGTCGCTGGCAACCGGGGCGGTGCTGCGCACCTATCGCCTCGGCTACACGTCCGGGTCGGCGAGCGGTCGGCTGCAGCTCGGGAGTGTCCAGGAATGTGGCCCGACGTCCTGCCTCGAGCCCACGACGATCGACTACCAGCACGGGGCCCAGGGCTGGTCCGCGACGCCGACCGGCACCGCGCTCAACGCGTCCTACAAGGCCGCGACCCGTGCGATCGACGTGAATGGCGACGGTCTCGTCGACCTGCTGCACCCGGTCGGACTCGGCAACGGCAAGATGAGCTGGCGCGTCGCGTTCTCCCAGGGCGACGGCTACGGCAGCGCCATCGACACCGGTGCATCGGCCGACGCGTCGGCGGCGTTGATCGTCGGGCGATTCCTCGGCAACGGGCGCACGCAGTTCCTGATCGCGCAGGGCGGGTACTGGACGCTCGTGTCCTGGAACGGGTCGGGCTTCGACCGCACCCCGACCGGCATCGCGCAGGCGGGCGAGTACCTCGCCGCGGACCTCGACGGCGACGGTCTCGACGACCTGCTGTCGGTGTCGTGGTCGACGACGGCGCAGGTGCACGGCCGGCGCAACCTGACGGCGCCGGTGTCGGGTGCTGCAGCGGCCCTGTTCGCCGCCTCGCGCGAACTGCTGTGGGAAGCGACCGGCGTCTCGCCGGACGTCGCGGGTTACGACAACGTGGCCGACCTGAACGGCGATGGCCGCGCCGACCTGGCGATCCGCGTGACGGGCAGTGCGAAGCGAGCCGTCACGTGGATCATCCCGCTGCTGTCGAACGGCTTCGGCACGCCGATGACGGTCGGGACGCGACGCGAGTTACTCCCGAGCGGCAACCAGATCATCGTCGACTGGAATGCGGACGGCTGCTCGGACCTGCTGCAGGTCAAGAGCGTGATGATTTCGAACTGTGCCGGCGACCTGCGCGAGGTTGCGCTCGCCCCGGTGGGTGTCGTCCAGGATGCGACCGGCGCCCCGACCGTGCTTGCGGCCGACTGGGACGCCGACGGCCGCAGCGACCTGCTCTACGTGAGTTCCGCCGCGGGCGGCAGTCCGAACCAGTGGTACGTGATCCGCTCGACCGGGTCCGGCGGCGCGGCGCCCGTCAGTACCGGCGTGTCCGCGCCGAACAGCACGGGCTGGGTGGTCGCCGACGTCGACGGCGATGGGCAGGCCGAACTGGTCTGGCGCGATGATGGCCACAATGGCTGGCTGCGCTACCACGCGCGCCGCTCCCCCGGCGTCGCTGCGGACCTCGCGACGACGTTCTCGGACGGCTACGGGATGGCGAAGTCGGTCGCCTACGGCTCGATCGCCGCGGATCCGGCGTACCTGCGCCCGTCCGGCGCGACATTCCCGGAAGTCGACTATCGCGGGCCGCTGCAGGTCGTGAAGTCCGTCGTCGAGACGGACGGCACCGGCGGTACGTACACGCGAACCTTCGAGTACCAGGGCGCCCGCGTCCACGTGCAGGGGCGGGGTTTCGAGGGGTTCGAGACCGTGCGCGAACGGGATACGCGCAACTCGGGTGTCCTCGAGACCCGGTACCTGCGGGCATTCCCGCACACCGGCACGCTGGTCGGCCGCTCCGTGCTGCAGCCCAACGGCACCACACCCGTGTCCGAATGGACCGCGAGCGCGGATCGCCGACTCCTCGGCACCGGCATCGAACAGCGCTCGCTGACGTATCTCTCCACCACGCGTCTCCTGCAGTACGAGGTCGGTGGCACGCTGGACGGCCAGCGGATCGCCGAGGCCATCGAGGCCAGCGCCTGGGACGACTACGGCAACCGCACGCGCCTCGACCGCACGGTGACCGACCACGACGCGGCGTCGCCGTTCGCGGGCGGCGCATGGTCCACGACCGTCGTGACCGGCTACGTCAACGACACCACGAGCCACTGCCTGGGCCTGCCGTCGTCGACGGCCGTGACCCAGTCGGTGCCCGGGCAGCCGCCGCGCACGCGGACCACCGCTTACACGGTGGACGCGGTCGCGTGCCGAGTCACCGGACAGGTCGTCGAACCCGGCACGCCCGCGCTGCGGGTCACGACGGTGTTTGGCTTCGATGCCTGCGGCAACCTGGGCTCCGTGCAGGTGACCGGCTCGACGCCGGCCGGCGCGGCGATGCCCGCCCGCACGAGCGCGTACGGCTACGGCACCCGCTGCCAGTTGCCCGAGACGATGACCGATGCACTCGGCCAGACGACCCGGATCGCCTACGACTATGACCGCGGCGTGGCGGTCTCCGTCACCGACCCGAACGGCGTCGCGACGAGATGGGACTACGACGAGTTCGGGCGCCGCGTCGTCGAGCGGCGACCGGACGGCACGACGACGTCGTGGTCATACGAGTCCTGCCGCAACGGCCCGTGCTGGGGCGGGGCCGACCTGAGACTGCACGTGTACGAGACCTCGAAGGGCGCGACCGGCGCGATCTACGACCAGCGGGAGCGGCTGTACGACGGTTTCGAGCGGCTGCGCTCGCACCAGTACATGCGGGTCCTCGGGGCGTGGGTCACCGAGTCGACCCAGTACGACGCCTTCGGGCGTCCCGTGGCTCGGCAGCTGCCGGCGTCGAATGGCGGCAATGGTTCCGTTGCGTGGGGATACGACCTGCTCGGGCGGGTGGTGTCGTACCGGCTGTTGCAGCCCTCCGGCACGGTCGACCGCTCGTACCTGTTCCGTTACGCAGGTCGGCAGGTGCAGGCCACCGACCCGCTCGGTCGCACGCGGACACGGGTCACCGACGTGGCCGGTCGCCTGCGCCGGGTCATCGACCCCGCACCGGGCGGCACGACGAGCTACGACTACGACGCGTTCGGCGGCCTCGTACGGACGCTGGATCCGGGCGGGGCCGTGTCGACCGGGAGCTACAACGTGCGCGGATTCCGCACGCAGTGGATCGACGCCGACCGTGGCGCCTGGTCCTACAGTGGAAACTCGCTGAACGAGCTGGTCGGCTGGACCGACGCGCGCGGCCAGATCTTCACCGTCACGCGGGATGCGCTCGGGCGCGTGACCTCGCGCACCGAGCCGGAGGGCACGAGCACCTGGACCTGGGGTACCTCCGCGTCCGCGCATGAGATCGGGCGGCTGCGCTCCGCGTATGGCTACGGCCTGGCGGAGGACCTCGCGTACGACGCGTACGGCCGGCTCGCCTCACGCACGATCACGACGGACCAGCCCTACCGGTACGACTACTCGTATGACCCGAACGGGGCGCTCGAAACGCTCGCGTACCCGTCGAGCCCGGTGCCGGCGGGCCAGTCGGGCGACCGGTTGAAGCTGCAGTTCGGCCACAGCTACGGCTCGATCGTGCGAATCACGGACGTCACGGCAGGCGTGACGCCGGGTCGCGTCCTGTGGTCGTTGCAGTCCGCGAACGACGCCGGCCGGGCCACGACCGAGTCGCTCGGCGCCGGGCTCGTGAACGTCACGAGCGCCTACCGGCCGGTCACGCTCGAACCCATTGCACGGCAGGCCGGTGTCGCACCCTCGCCGTCGAATCGCCAGGACCTTGCTTACCAGTGGGACGCGGCGGGCAACCTCGCGTCGCGGGGTGACCTCGGTCGATCCCAGTTGGAGACCTACTCCGTCGACGCACTCGACCGCGTGCAGTCTTCGACGCTGAACGGTGCGCCGGCCCTCGCGATCAGTTACGACGCGGCCGGCAACGTGCTGGGCCGGTCCGGGGTCGGCGCCTATGCATACGGCGATCCGGCGCACCCGCATGCGGTCACCTCGGCGGGCGGGCACACGTACTCGTACGACGCGAACGGCAACCAGGTCACGCGCGACGGCGCCTCGCAGGCCTGGGCGTCGTTCAACCTGCCACTGCAGCTCGCGCAGCCGTTCGACGGCGTCACGTACCAGAGCCGGTTCAACTACGGTCCCGACCATGGTCGGTGGAAGCAGGTCGCCACCTATTCGAATGGCACCGAGACCACCCACTACGTCGGTGGGTTGCTCGAGAAGGAGCACACGACGTCGACGAACCGCACGTACTGGCGGCACTACGTGCCGACGCCATCCGGGCTTTCGATCGTCGTGTCTCGCAACTCGGATGGCACGGCGTCGACCGGCTACCTGCTCACCGACCACCTCGGCAGCACGGACACGGTGCTCGACGCGTCGGGCAATGTGATCGCGAGGATGGGCTACGGTGCGTTCGGCGAGCGACGCGCGCCGGACTGGGCCGGGATCGCCAACACGACCCGGCGCGGGTACACGGGACACGAGCACCTCGACAACCTCGCGCTCGTGCACATGAACGGCCGGGTCTACGATCCGATGCTCGCCCGGTTCCTGTCCGTCGACCCGCTGGTCGGGGACCCGGGCGACAGCCAGCAACTCAACCCGTATGCCTACGTCGGCAACCGACCGCTCACGGCTGTCGATCCGACCGGCCACGAACTCGTCTGCGCGATGGTGTGCACGACGATCGTAAACACGGTGGTCGCGTCACTCGCGAACTGGTTCGGCCCGGGGCCGGAACCGAAGCCTCCGGCCGCCGCGCTGCCCGGGCAGTCCGCGCAGACGGGAACCGCGATGTGCGGGCCCGGCCAGGCATCGGCCGCGTGTGCGGGTGGGGTCGTCGGTGGCTCGATGGGAACAGATCCGGAAGGCTACGACATCGTCGACCGCCTGATGGACGCGAGTCTCGCGTTCGACGCCTATATGAACGAGCTCGAGACTTCGTGGCGGGGCAGTTGGTGGGCGGAGCAAAGCACCTACACGTTTTGCGGGACCGCTTGTGCGCGCACGTGGGTGGGCGATCCAAATGCCTGGAACGCACCACAGGCGAACACAGCGAGCAATCTGGATCGTCTCCTGCAGCCAACGCTGTCTCTCGCGCCCGTCCTGATACCGGCCGTTCGAGCGGTCATGTCGGGCGGTGCCTCCGCCGGCGGCGCAGCAGCGGGCACAACCAAGGCTATCTCCGAGGTGCGATATACCCAGCCCGGCGAGAGGTTCTTCAGGTACGAGTCGGCCAACCCAGCGTTCAGCCGGGTCACGCCGACCGGTGGCGTAACCCCCGGCACTTTCGCGGCGCCCGCCACCGACGGGTTGGTGCCGGTCGGAAACAGAATCGCGACGTACAACCTTCCGACTCGCTCGATCCCACGAACGAGGGTTATCCTCCTCGAGCCGCCGGCCGGCACCCCGGTGGTTGGCCCGAGGTCCGTGGTCGGCGGCACCGGCAACGAAGTCATTTTTCCGTTCGGGTTCTAGAGATGCTGCAACTGTCCGACAGGTGGGGGCCGCGGCTCCGTTCACAGCCGGAAACCGGCATGGGCTACCAGGTTGTGAGTGTCGTCCTCGTGTCCGGACGACGGTACGAGCAGGTGCTCGTCGAGGCGGGCGTGATCACCCTGGTGCGGGGCCATGCGTCGATCCCATTCCGGGAGGACGAGATCGCTGACATCGTCGTCACGCACGATCGCTGGGATTTTTCCGCGGGAGGCTAGCCGGCCCGGCCTCACCGCGCGACGATGAGCCGGAGTCCCAGCGCGACCAGCACGCCACCCGCCACGCGGTCCAGCCACCGGCCCGCGTTGGCGTGCTTCGCGAGCCATTGTCCGACCGCACCGGCGAAGTAGCCGAGCAGGCCGAACAGCACGGCGGCCTGCAACGTGAACAGCAGGCCGAGTTGCGCGATCTGCACGCCGGTGGCGCCCCGTGATGCGACCACGAACTGCGGCAGCAGCGCGAGGAAGAACATGATCACCTTCGGGTTGATCGCGTTCGCCACGAGCCCGCGCCGGAACAGCGCCCAGGGCGGGTCGGCCGGCGCGGCGCCGCGCGACGTGTCGCCGCTGCTGCGGAGTGCGCGCCAGCCGATCCATACGAGGTAGGCGCCGCCCGCAACCTTGAGTGCCGTGAACGCGACCGGTGAAGCCTTGATCAGTGCACTGACCCCGATCGCCGCGAGTACCGTGTGGCTGATGCACCCGAGCGCGCAGCCGAGACCGAACGCCATGCCGCGGACCCGGCCGCGCGAGGCGCCGATCGACAGCACCATCAGGTTGTCCGGGCCGGGCGCGAGCGTGAGCAGCACGGCCGATCCGAGGAAGGCCAGGGCCTGGCGGGGTTCGAGCAGTGCGAAATCCACCGTCGTCGTCCGTACGTCGCGAACCTTGAGGTTCGGAGGCGCGATTCTGTCTCGAACTGAGACCCGCGTCACGCGGCTGCCGCGGAGCCATGGTTGAATGCCGGCCATCCGGTCCGCGGGACCCGGCGCCCAACGAAGCGCGGGTCCGCCGGACCGTGGGATCCAGCGGAAGGAACGTCATGCGCGTCTACGACATCATCGAACAGGCTTCGCGCGCGCACGAGCGCGACCCTCGGGCCTACCCGTTCGGCTATCTCACCGGGGGCGTGGGGCAACTCGAGGAAGTGCGCGTGTTCGTGTGGTTCCGCAGCCTCGACGACATGATCGCGAGCCTGCTCGAGGTCGAGCCGCGGATGTATGGCGTCGAACCCGGTCGCGGCCTCGAAGCCTACCAGGTGCGTGTCCGGCCCATCCTCGCCGAGATCCACGAGCGCGGCTTCGACGACGCGTTGCGTCGTCGTTTCGCGCCGGAGCAGGACGGGCGATTCGCCGTCTACTGGTGGGGTTCGTATTTCGACCTGCGCGACGGCAATGGCGTGCTTGGCTGCCAGCTCGTCGACGAGTTCCTCGGCGAGGAACGCCGTGGGCAATTGCTGCCGTCGGCGGACGAGTCCGCGTTCATCCGGTTCCTGAGGCCCGAGGTCGCCGGCTGACTCAGCGGTACAGCGCGGCCGCCGCGGCGTGTGCGTCGGCGACCGCCCGCGCGAGGTCCGGCGGCGCGAGCACCTTCACGTCTGCGCCGTACTTCAGGATGTCCATGACGAGTTCGGGCGCCCGAGCGTACGGAAGCCGGAGCACGTACGTGCCGTCGGGCTGCGGGATGCCTTCCTGCTTCGGGTGCCAGGTCTCGCGGCTCACCCAGCGTGCACGCCGAGCATTGAACTCGAGCACGGCGGTCTCGGTGTCGGCACCCGAGAAGATCCCGTAACCGCTCGTGTAGTGACGGTCGAGCGTCGCGTCCGGCACGTCCTTGGCCGGGCGTTCGACGACCGTCGCACGCTCGATCGCGTCGACCGCAAACGTGCGCAGCGCATTGCGCTCGTGGCACCACGCGTCCAGGTACCAGTTGTCCCGGTAGTGCACCAGGCGCTGTGGCGAGACTTCGCGGTCGACGCGTACCCCGTCCTCGCGCCGCACGTGACGGATCGCGAGCCGACGCCGGGCGAGCAGGGCTCCCGTGATCACCCGGAAGTGTGCAGGCTCGACGTGGCGGGCGCCCATCGTGAGCACGCGCACCCGCCCGGCGATCTCCTCTGCATGGTGGCTGCCGGCGTCGAGCAGCGCCCGGAGCCGCCGTCGCAGCGGACCCACCGCCTCGCCGAGCACGCCGGGCGCAAGTTCGTCCAGCAGGTGATCCATCGTGAGCAGCGCACGAAGTTCGTCGGCGCTGAACCACAGGCCCGGCAGCTGCCACGTCGCGCGATCCTCGACCCGGTCGTCGAATCGGTACGCCTCGAGCTCGTGGTCGTAGAGGATCGGCGCATTGAAGCGGTCGCGGAGATATTCCAGGTCGCGCTTGAACGTCGCGCGCGAGACCTCGAGCTCGTCGAGGAACTCCTGCGTCGTCACGCCGCGCCGCGTCGTCAGGAGTTGCTGGATACGGTAGAAGCGTTCGGTTCGGTCCATGGTCCGTCACGGTGTCACGGCTCGAATCGAGCCGGGTCGATGCCGGGCCGTCAGTCGGCCCCCTGGGGTCAGCGGCCTGCGGCGCGGACCTTCTCGATGGCGGCCGGGAGTTCCGACGGGTCCATGATTTCCACGTAATGCGCGGCACCCTGGCCCGGTCCGATCACGAACATCAGCGGTACGTAGCGGAGGCCGATCCTCATGCCGAGGTCGAAGTCCGCCTGCACCGCCGCGGCGAGCTGCCCGTCCGGGTCCACGTCGCCGGGCAATGATTCGCCGTGCTCGGCCGCGAATCGTTCGACCCAGGCGCGCAGCGTGTCTGGCGTGATCTCCGGCTGGTGCTCGAAGATGAACGATCGGTACGCGAGGCCGAGTTCGGCCGAGCGACGGGTGTAGTAACGCGCGACCACCGCCGCAGGGAACGCCCAGGCGTGCCGCGGGATCGGGAAGTCGTGGATGACGAGCGGCACGCCGGCGGAGCGCGTCGCCGCGAGCAGCGGCGGGTGCGTGTGCGCGCAGTCCGGGCACTGCAGGTCCTCGAAGATCACGACCGCGACCGTTGCGCCCGACGGCAGCGGCAGTGCCGAACCGTCCGCGGGCGGTGGCGGGGGAGCGGCGGTCGCCGATGGCGGGTCGGCCGCGTGGACGACCGGGAAGGCGAGTGCGCAGGCCAGGGCAATCAGGAAGCGGCGAAAACGGTGCGAGGTCATCGTGTGTCCGGGCGTCCGGGAGCAGGTGCGGAGCATACCGTGTCCGCACGGGCGGGCTGGATCCGTAGGCGCCACGGGCGGTCCCCGAGCCGGCTGCGCCGGGCCCGAAAGACCGGTAGATTCGCGCCATGGACGCGCGGGATCACGGATGAGCCACCGGGCCCTGCTGGCCGTCGCCGCGCTGGCGACCGTGTCGGCCGCGACGGTCGCCGCGCTCTGCTGCCTGCCAGCCCGCGCCTCGGGCGTGCTCGAAGGCATCGTCGTCCAGGTGGTCGACGGCGACACGATCGCGGTCGACCTGGTCTCGGGTCCGGTGCGCGTGCGCTTCTACGGGATCGATGCGCCGGAGCACGACCAGCCCTGGGGCGTCCGTTCCAGGGAGGCGCTCGCGGGGCGCCTGCAGGGTCGGCGCGTGCGGCTCGAGGTCTTGGACCAGGACACCTACGGTCGCGCGGTGGCCCGAGTGTTCCTCGGCACCGACAACCTGAACGACTGGCAGGTCCAGGAGGGCAACGCGTGGGCCTTCCGGCGCTACCTGCACGACGAGACCTATTGCGCCTGGGAAGGCATCGCCCGCACGCAGCGACGCGGACTTTGGAGCCAGCCCGCATCGACGTGGGTGCCGCCGTGGGACTGGCGTGCGGTGCAGCAAGGGCGCGCCGCGAGCGCCGCCCCGGCGATCGACGTGAGCGTGTCCGGCTGCGTGCTCGAGGTGCGCGAGGCCGAGGCCCGGTCGGCGCACGCGGGCAGCGCCGCTCGGTCCGCGGCCGCTGGCCCGTCCAGCGGCTGCCTGATCAAGGGCAACGTCAGCGACCGGGGCCGCATCTACCACCTGCCCGGCAGCGACGCGTACGACAAGGTGCGCATCGATCCGGGCAAGGGCGAGCGCTGGTTCTGCACCGAGGACGAGGCCCGGGCCGCGGGCTGGCGGCCGGTCGCGCATTGAATTCCCTGCACGATGCGGTGTCGCCCCCGCTATCCTGAGGGCTCGCCCGTCCGGGCGAGGGGGGACGGCATCGATGACGAGGATCCTCGGGATCTCGGGGAGCCTGCGTGCGGGCTCGTTGAATACGGCCCTGCTGCGCGCGGCGGCCGCGTCCGCCCCGCCGGACGTCGAGTTCGGGACCGCGACGCTGCACGGCATTCCGCTCTACGACGGCGACCTCGAGGCGAGCGGGGGCATCCCGGCCGCGGTGTCGGCGCTCAAGGACCGCGTGATGGCCGCGGACGGCGTGCTGCTCGTGAGTCCCGAGTACAACAACGGCATCCCGGGCGTCTTCAAGAACGCGATCGACTGGATGTCCCGGCCCGGTGAAGACATCCCGCGCGTGTACACGAACCGGCCGTTCGCCGTGATCGGCGCCTCGCCAGGCGGCTTCGGCACCGTGATGGCGCAGGCCGCGTGGCTGCCGGTGCTGCGGCTGCTCGGCACGCGCTACTGGATGGGCGGGCGGCTGATGGCGTCGCGTGCCGGCCAGGTTTTCGATGAACAGGGTGCGCTCGTCGACGAATCCGTGCGCCGCCAGCTCGCGCAGTTCGTCGCGGGTTTCGCGACGTTCGCCACGGAGGCGCGCCGGTGAGCGGGCCGGGCCGCTGGCCGCGCTACTTCACGGTGGTGCTGCTGCTGTTCGCGGCGGTCTTCATCTCGTACATCGACCGCTCCAACATCTCGGTCGCCGGGATCGCCATGCAGGCCGAGCTCGGCTGGACCGAGACGGACAAGGGCAAGGTCCTGTCCGCATTCTTCATCGGCTACCTGCTGATGATGGCGGTGAGCGGGGTGCTCGCGAACCGTTACGGCGGCTGGCGGGTGCTCGGTCTCGCGGTGGTCTGGTGGTCCGTCTGGACGATGCTGACGCCCCCGGCAGCGCTCACGTCGCTCGGCGCGCTGGTCGCGGCCCGGATCGCACTCGGACTCGGCGAGGCCGCCGTCTTTCCCGCGTCGATCAACATGATCGGCCGCTGGGTGCCGCCCGAGCGACGGACCCGGGCGACCGCGCTGGTCGTGAGCGCGATCTCGTTCGGCACGATGTTCTCGCTGCCGATCACCGGGTGGCTGGTGCGCGACCACGGCTGGGCGATGCCGTTCTACCTGTTCGGATTCGTCGGCTTCTTCTGGTACGCGGCGTGGTACGTGCTGGCCCGCGACGGCGGGCGACCCGGCGACGTGGCAACCCCGGGCCCGGCGCCGCGCAGCATTCCGTGGAAGCGGATCTTCTCGCTGCCGTCCGTGCGCGCGATCATCGTTGCGCATTTCGCCGGCAACTGGGCCCTGTATGTCGCGCTCGCGTGGATGCCGACCTATTTCAAGAACACGTTCCAGATGTCGCTGGCCGACGCGGGACTCCTGTCCGCCGCGCCCTGGCTCACGAGCTTCGTGTGCGCGAACCTCGCCGGCGGCTGGGCCGACCGCATGCTGCAGCGCGGGGTCCACGCGACCCGGGTGCGCAAGCGCATGCAGGCGGTCGCCCTGTTCGGGAACGCACTCGCGATGGTGTTACTCACGCAGGCATCGACCCCGACGATGGGCGTCGTGCTGATGTGCTGTTCGACCGCGACCGGCGCCTTCGCGATGTCGGGATTCGCGGCGAACCCGTTCGACGTCGCGCCGAAGTACGCCGACGTGATCTGGGGCGTTTCGAACGCGGTCGCGACGCTGCCGGGCGTGTTCGGCGTGTACCTGACCGGGCTGCTGCTCGACCGGACGGGCAGCTTCGCGGCGCCGTTCCTGGTCACGGCGGCCTTGCTGTTCGCGGCCGGGCTGGTCTACCAGGCGTACGGGTCGGGCGACCGGGCGATCGACTGACCCGGCACGTGCCGTCCGGGGCCCCGGGCGAGGCTACTTCCGTCGCTGTTCGTCGGCGGCCACCTTCTCGACCTGCTCCATCACGCGCAGCAGGTTGCGCCCGAGGATGTCGCGCACCTCGTCGGGGCTGTAGCCGCGCTCGAGCAGCGCCTGCGTGATCTTCGGCAGGCCCGCCACGTCCTCCATGCCGTAGGGCATGTCGGCGCCGTCGAAGTCGGACCCGAGTCCCACGTGCGCCGCGCCGGCGAGTTTCGCCGCGTGGTCGATGTGGTCGACGATCTCGGTCCACTCGACCCTCGGCAACGTACCGCGCGCGACGCGCTCACGCGCGAGGTCGCTGCCGGCCTGGATCTGGCACGCCTCGTTGCTGCCGCAGCGCTCGGTGGATTCGGCATCGATCGCGTTGCGGATCGCGCCGCCGTTTGCCGCGCGGGCTTCCGCGAATGCCTGCGACAGGAAGCCCATGTTGTAGTTCACCTGCATCACGCCGCCGTGGGCAGCCAGGTCGCGGATCATCCGGTCGTTCATGTTGCGCGGGACCTGGCACAGCGCGCGGGCCGACGAATGCGAGGCGATCGCCGGCGCCTTCGACAGCCGCATCACGTCGTCGAACACCGCGTCCGAGACGTGCGAGATGTCCACCATCATGCCGAGCCGGTTCATCTCCGCGACGACCTGGCGGCCGAACGGGCTCAGGCCCGCGTTCTTCGGTGCATCGGTCGACGAATCCGCCCAGTCGACGTTCACGCTGTGCGTCAACGTCATGTAACGCACGCCGAGGTCGAACAGCCGGCGCAGGTTCGCGAGGTCGTTCGCGATCATGTGGCCGCCCTCGACGCCCATCAGCACCGCGATCCGGCCGGTCGCAACGGCCTTGCGGATCCCGTCGGCCGTGGTCACGAGCTCGAGGTCGGCCGGGTGGGCCGCGACCTGGCGCTGCACCGCGGCGATCTGCGCAAGCGCCTGTTTCACGGCCTCGTCCCCGGTGATCGTTCCCGGAATCCAGATCGAGAAGAAGATCGCGTCGAGCCCGCCCTCGCGCATCCTCGGGATGTCGATGCTGCCATCCGGGTGACGCACGCCGAGGTCGAACGTCGGGTCGAGCATCCGCTGCGTCGTGTCGTCGTGCGTGTCGATCACGATCGCGTCGAAGTGCAGCTTGCGCGCCGTGGCGGGATCGACCGGTGCCGGTGCGGCGACGGCGGAAGTCAGGGCGAACGAGCAGGCGAGGGCGGCAGCAATGCGATGCATGTCGGGCTCCGGGTCGGCGTGCGTTGAGGGTGGCTGCGTCGGCGAGCGGGTGGGTCAGGGCCGGTTGCGGCCCAGCTGTTCGTGGGCGGTGACCCACTCGTCGGCGAGCACTGCACAGCCGAGCGACACGTCGCCCGCAAGCACCGTCGCGGCGACGATCTCGGCGAACCTGTCGGCCTTGCCCTGCCCGTAGCAGCCGAGCATCTCGAGGCACTCGCGCTGGGTCGGCAGGCCCGTGCCGCCGCCGTAGGATGCGACGATCAAGGAGGGCAGGGTGATTGCCCAGTAGTAGTCGCCGTTGTCGAGCAGCTGCGCGTAGGTGATGCCGGCGTGCGATTCGGCGACGTTCGCCGCGTCCTGGCCGCAGGCGATGAACATCGCCGCGATGCCGTTCGCCGCGTGCGGGCCGTTGTAGGCGCTGCCGGCGAGCTGCGACCCCGCGTTCGAGACCTGGCGCGCGCGGAACAGCGTCCGCGTGTCGACGCGCATCAGCTTCTCGAGCACCTCGGAGCGGATCACCGCCTCGGCGACGACGCGTCGGCCGCGGGTCTGCAGCGTGTTGATCGCCGAGTGCTTCTTGTCGGTGTCGATGCTGCCCGAAAGCATGTACTTCGGGTGCGACGGGTGGGTTTCCCGGATCCACTCGCAGGCTGCACGGGTCGCCTTGCCTGTCATGTTCTGTCCGGCCGCGTCGCCGGTCGTGTAGTCGAAGCGCAGGTACAGCATGTTCGCGAGCGGGTACTGTTCGATCTCGACGAGGCGTCCGCTCCGGGTGGTCGATTCGGCCGCGGTCCTGACCCCGGCATGGTTCGCACGCAGCCACTCGCCGAAGTCACGGGCCTCGCGGGCCGAGCCGAACATGAACACCGGCGCCCGCTGCATCGAACGCTTCGTGACGGTGACCGTGACGCCCCCGCACTCGGTGAGCACGCGCATCCCGCGGCTGTAGCTCGCAACCAGCGTGCCCTCGGTGGTCGCCATCGGTACGTAGAAATCGCCCTGGGCGTGCTCACCGTTGACCCGCAACGGCCCCGCGAGGCCGATCGGGACCTGTGCGACGCCGACGAAGTTCTCGATGTTGCCGGGAAGCACGGCCGGATCGATCGAGTACGACTGCACGTGCGTGAGCGCGGTGCCGCTCTTTGCGCGGACGAACTCGGCGCGCCGGGTCGCCATTTCGCGCGTGTGGTCGGCTTGGGGGTCGCGCGGGATGCGCTCGCGCTCGTTGCTCGCCATGGTCGGTCCTCCCTCGGGCAGCGGGTCCGGACCGCGCATGCGGGCGGCCCGTCCTCGGTCCCGGCGGCCATTATGGCAGGACGGCACGGCCGGTCGCCGGGCCGCCGGGACCGCGCCCGCCATCGTGGCGACTACGGGCACGCCCGGCCGGGCGGATCGCTAAACTGTCCGGCACTGCGGACGGGTGCAACATGGCGAAGTCAGTGCTCGGCATCATCGGCGGCTCCGGCATCTACGACCTGCCCGGGCTCACGGACTTGCGCGAAGAGCGGGTGACGACACCCTGGGGCGAGCCGTCCGACGCGCTGCTGCGCGGTCGCGTCGGCGACACCGCCGTCGTTTTCCTGCCGCGGCACGGCCGGGGACACCGGCACTCGCCGTCAGACATCAACTACCGCGCGAACATCGACGCGCTGAAGCGCGCCGGCGTCACGGACCTCGTGTCGTTCTCCGCCTGCGGATCGTTCCGCGAGGAACTCCCGCCCGGGACGTTCGTGCTGGTCGACGACTTCGTGGACCGGACCGTCCGGCGCGCCAGCTCGTTCTTCGGGTCGGGCTGCGTCGCGCACGTGCCGTTCGCGCATCCGGTCGGGCCTGCACTGCAGGACCTCGTCGAACGCGCGGCCCGCGAGGAGGGCATCCCGTACCGCCGCGGCGGCACCGCGGTGTGCATGGAAGGCCCGCAGTTCTCGACGCTCGCCGAGTCGCTCGGCTACAGGTCGGCCGGGTACGACGTGATCCACATGACGTCGATGCCGGAGGCGAAGCTCGCGCGCGAGGCCGAGATCACCTACGCGGTCGTCTGCATGGTCACGGACTTCGACTGCTGGCACCCGACCCACGACTCGGTCGAGGTCGCTACGCTGCTGCGCGTGATGGACGAGAACCGCGGCAAGGCGCAGCGCCTGTTCGCCCGTCTCGCCCGCGATTTTCCGGCCGAACACCCGGCGTGCCCGGTGGGCTCGGACCGCGCGCTCGACGGTGCAATCCTGACGGCACCGGAGGCTCGCGACCCGGCGCTCATCGCGAAGCTCGACGCGGTCGCCGGTCGGGTGCTCGGGCGACGCTGATGCGGGTGCACGGGACGGCCTGGCGGAGCATCTTCCTGGCCGATGACGGCTGGTCCGTCGCGGTCGTGGACCAGACCCGGCTGCCATTCGCGTTCGACGTCGTGCACCTGCGCACGCTCGACGACGCGGTTCAGGCGATCGCCGGGATGATCGTCCGCGGCGCGCCGCTGATCGGCGTGACCGCCGCCTACGGCCTGGCGCTCGCGATGCGATCCGACCCCTCGGAAGCCTCGCTCGACTCGGCTGCGGCCGCGCTGGTGGCGACCCGACCGACGGCCGTCAACCTGCGCTGGGCCGTCGAGCGCGTCGCCGGCCGGCTCAGGCCGCTGGCGCCATCCGCGCGTACCGACGCCGCCTATGCCGAGGCGTCCGCCGTGGCCGAGGAGGACGTGGCCGCGTGCGCGGCGATCGGCCGCCACGGTGCGACCGTGATCGAGCAGCTGTCGGCGGCGGCCGGTCGCCGGCCGGTCAGCGTACTCACGCATTGCAACGCAGGCTGGCTCGCGTGCGTCGACTGGGGCACGGCGCTCGCGCCGGTGTATGCGGCGCACGAGGCGGGCATCGCCGTCCACGTGATCGTCGACGAGACGCGGCCACGCGGGCAGGGCGCGTCGCTGACTGCATTCGAACTCGCCGCCCACGGCGTCCCGCACGAGGTGGTCGTCGACAACGCGGGCGGGCACCTGATGCAGCGCGGCCGGGTCGACCTCTGCATCGTCGGCAGCGACCGGGTGAGCCGGCGCGGCGACGTCGCGAACAAGATCGGCACCTACCTGAAGGCGCTCGCAGCCCGCGACAATGGCGTGCCCTTCTACGCCGCGATGCCATCGTCGACGATCGACTGGGCGATCGACGACGGCGTGCACGGGATACCGATCGAGGAGCGCTCGGGGCGCGAAGTCACGCACGTGCGCGGCCGCGCGGACGACGGCTCGCTCGTCGAGGTCGAGGTCGTGAACCCCGGCAGCGTCGTCGCGAACCCCGGGTTCGACGTGACGCCGGCCCGGCTCGTCACAGGGCTCGTGACCGAGCGTGGCATCGCGGCCGCGAGCGAGGCGGGCCTGCTCGCGCTGTACCCGGAACGGAGGACGAACGCATGACCGGCGAGCAGGCGAGAATCCGGATCGTCGCCACGGCCCGCGCGCTCGACGCCGCCGGCCTGATGCCGAACAAGTCGGGGAACGTTTCCTGTCGCGACCGCGACGGGTTCCTCGTCACGCCGTCGGGCGTGCCCTATGGGGCGCTCGAGCCCGGGCAGGTAGTGGCCGTCGCGGCCGACGGATCGACGATGCCCGGCGCGCCACGCCCGTCTTCCGAGTGGCGGCTGCACGCGGCGATCTACGCGGCGCGCCCCGAGGCGCACGCGATCGTGCACACCCACAGCCCGATGGCGACGGCGCTCGCCTGCGCCGGCCACGCGTTGCCCGCGTTCCACTACATGATCGCGCTGGCGGGCGGCGACGTGCGGCTCGCCCCGTATGCGACGTTCGGCACCGACGAACTGGCCCGCCGTGCAGTCGCGGGACTCGCGGGCCGGCGGGCCGTGCTGCTCGCGAACCACGGCGTGGTCGCGATCGGCCCGACGCTCGAGGCGGCGACGGCCGTCGCGCTCGAGGTCGAGAACATGTCCGCGCAATACCTCGCGCTGCGGGCGGCCGGACTCGAGCCGCAGGTACTCGACCCGGCCGAACTCGAGCGCGTGATCGCGAAATTCGCCGATTACGGCCGGCCGGTGCCGGCCCCGGAACTTACTGACGCCGTGGGGGTCTGTCGATAGACTGCCGCCTCGGCGCGGCAATCCAATCCGGGAGGATCCATGAAGACGCTGCATGCATTGATCGCCACGGCGATGTTCACGACGCTCGGCGCCACGGCCTCGGCCCAGACGGCGCCCGCCGCCCCGGTCGCGCCGGCACACACGGGAATGTCCGGTTCGCTCGGGCTCGTGGTGTTCCCGGCCAAGGGCCAGACCGCGCAGGTCCAGAGCCAGGACGAAGGCGAGTGCTACGCCTGGTCGAAGAATCACACGGGCATCGACCCGATGGCGCTCGCGAACGCGACGCCCGCCCCGGCACCGGCCGCACAGCCGCAGGGCGGCAAGGTGGTGGGCACGGCCGCAAAGGGCGCCGTCGCGGGCACGGCGATCGGGGCAGTCGCCGGCAACACGGGCAAGGGCGCCGCGATCGGCGCGACAGCGGGCGCACTCAAGGGTGTGAACGACACGTCGAAGCAGGCGGCGCAGGCCCAGCAGCAGAATGCGCAGGCACAGCAGGCAGCCGCGGCACAGGCGCAGGCGCGGCAGCAGCAGCTGGACACTTTCAAGAAGGGCTACTCGGCCTGCCTCGAGTCGAAGGGTTACACGGTCAAGTGACCCGGACGCCCGTCATCGCCGACGTGCGGGCTGCGGCCGGGCGCATCGAGCCCTGGGTGCACCGCACGCCGGTGATCACGAGCCGCACGCTCGACGAGCGTGCCGGTGCCTCGCTGCACTTCAAGTGCGAAAACCTGCAGCGCGTCGGTGCCTTCAAGGCACGTGGCGCCACGAATGCGGTGCTCGGCCTCGATGCCTCGGCGCGCTCGCGCGGCGTCGTCACGCATTCCTCGGGCAATCACGCCGCGGCGCTCGCGCAGGCGGCCCGCAACGCCGGGGCCCGTGCCTGGATCGTGATGCCGGACAACGCGCCGCCGCCCAAGGTCGCGTCGGTGCGCCGGCTCGGCGGCGAGATCGTGTTCTGCGAACCGACGCTCGAGGCCCGCGAGGCCGCCTGCGCCGCCGTCGCGCGCGAAACCGGCGCGACGCTCGTGCACCCGTACGACGATCCGGCCGTGATCGCCGGGCAGGGCACGGCGGCGCTCGAACTGCTGGAAGAAGTGCCGGGACTCGACGCGCTCGTCGTCCCGGTCGGCGGCGGCGGGCTGCTCGCGGGCACCTCGATCGTCGGGGCGGACGCGGGCGTCCGGACCTACGGCGCCGAGCCCGCGGCGGTGGACGATGCGGCGCGATCGCTCGCGACCGGCGTGCGCCAGCCGCCCACCGGCGGCCGGACCGTCGCGGACGGACTGCGCACGGCGCTCGGTGCGCTGCCGTTCGAGATCGTTCGCCGCAATGTCGCTGGCATCGCGACGGTGTCCGAGGCAGAGATCGTCGCGGCGATGCGCCTCGTGTGGGAAGTGACGAAACTCCTCATCGAGCCCTCGAGCGCGGTGCCGGTCGCCGCGTTGCTCGAGCGACGCCTGTCACTCGAGGGCCGGCGCGTCGGCGTGGTTCTCTCGGGTGGAAACGTCGATCTCGACGCGCCACCCTGGGCCGCCGCCGGCTGATCGCCGCGCGGGGCCGGGCCCGTGCGGGCCCGGCACCTCGACCTCACGGCAGTTCGTTCGACACCCTCGGCCCCTTGAGCGTGATCCGCTCGGGCGGAGGCAGCACGATCGCGGTCCCGCCGGCGGCGACCAGCGCAGCGTTCAGCTTCGCGAGCGCCGGACCGCTCACCTCGGCCCACTGCGCGAGCGCACGGTCGAGCCGCGCCGTCGTCTCCGCCAGCGCGCGGCGCTGCGGTTCCGTCGGCGCGCGGTCGGTGGATTCGACGTCCGTCGCGAGGCTGCGCAGCGTCCCGCCGATGTCCTCGAGGTTCAGGTTGCCGGGCCCGTCGCCGCTGCCGTGCTGCAGCGGCGAGAACTTCCCGTCCAGCGTCTTCATCGCCGCCTCGACGCGCGGAACGACGGGCTTCGCCGCCTCGATCGCCGCGAGCCGTTCCTCCAGCCACTCGGCCTGCGCGGCCGCCGCGTAGTGGCGCTCGAGCTGCGCGCCGACCTGCCTCGACATCGCGAGCGATGCCGCGAGCGCGGTCGGATCGAGCGGCACGCGCGGGTCCATCGTGACCGTGAGCGGTGCCGACTGCTCGGCACCGTCCACGCGCAGCACGACCCGGTATTTCCCGGGCGCCGCGAGCGGGCCCATCGGCACGAGCGGAACGCCCTGGCCCCAGGCGGTCGCGAGCGAGTACTCGTACTCGGTCGTGCGCGGGCGGTCGTGGCGCAGGTCCCACACCCAGCGGTGCATGCCGGCCGCGGCCGGGAGCGCGGGCGACGGCTTGAGCCAGTCCGCGGAGAAATAGCGCTCGCCGGCGGGCTTTGGCACCGGGTCGTCGCTGGCCCAGCGGCGCACGACGGCGTCGGACGCGTCGCGCACCTCGAGTTCCACGCGACCGGCCGGCGCCGCGAGCCAGTAGTCGATCACGGCGCCGGTCGGCGGGTTGGTGCCTGCGGGCACTTCCTTCGGGAGCGGGGTGTCGTGGTTCTGGTTACTGCGCAGGCGGACCGCCGTCGCGGGCGTGTAGAGGTAGGCGCCGGTGCCGGCCGCCGCGTCGTGCTGCCGGAGCGGCGAGACGTCGTCGAGCACCCAGATCGCGCGTCCCTGGGTCGCGACGATCACGTCGTTGCCGTGCACGGCGATGTCGCGCACCCACGCGACGGGCAGGTTTCGGCGCAGCGACTGCCAGTGCGTGCCGTCGTCGAACGACACGTACACGCCCTCGTCGGTGCCCGCGTACAGGAGTCCCGCGCGCACGGTGTCGGGACGCACGACGCCGACGAAGTGGTCCGCGGGCAGCCCGTCGGTCACGAGCGCCCAGCTGCGGCCGTAGTCGCGCGTGCGATAGACCCAGGGGCGGAAGTCGTCCTGGCGGTGGTTGTCCACGGCCGCGTACGCGACGCCCGGCGTCGTGGGCGAGGGTTCGATCGTCGCGATCTTCGCCCAGTGCGGCACGCCCTTGGGCGTGACGTCGCTCCAGGTACGGCCGCCGTCGCGGGTGAGCCGCACGACGCCGTCGTCGGTGCCGACCCAGATCTCGGCGTTGTCGCGCGGCGAAAGGCCGATGCTCCAGACGACGCCGTAGCCGCACTCGCGGGCGCGGGCCGGGTCGAGGTCGCCGCCGCAGTCGCGCGCCTTCGGGTTCGCGGCCGAGAGGTCGGGCCCGAGCCGCTCCCAGGTCGCGCCCTGGTCGGTCGTGCGCCACAGGTACTGCGAGCCGAGGTAGAGCGGGTAGGGCGCGACCTTCGACATCGCGATCGGCGTGATCCAGGAATACCGCTGCTGGAAGTCGGTCGGCCGCTGGCCGTAGCTCGGGATCGGCCACGGCGTGATGTTCTGCGACTCGCCGTTGCGTGCGTTCCAGCGGTTGAGCCGACCGCCGAGCCCGGAGCCGTAGACGATGTCCGGGTCGCGCGGGTCGGGGATGTCGTAGTCGCGCTCGTCGGCGCCGACCGGCTCCCAGTCGCGGTACGTGATCGAGCCCACGTCGCTGCGGCTCGAAATCCGCACGGTGCCGTTGTCCTGCTGGCCCGAGTAGATCCGGTACGGGAACGCGTCGTCCGTGTGGATCTTGTAGAACTGGCCCGTCGGCACGTTGTACCAGTCGGTCCAGGTCCGGCCGCCGTTCACGGTGACCGCGGCGCCCTGGTCGGCGCCGGTGACCATCCGTTCCGGTCGCGACGGGTCGATCCACAGGTGGTGGTAGTCGTCGCCGCCCGGCGCGCCCTTCGTGATCTCGCAGCGCGTGCCACCGTTCGTGCACAGGTGGATGCTGCGGCCCATCGAGTACACGGCGTCCGGGTTGCCGGGCACCGCGGTCAGCTTCGCGAAGTAGCCGCTCACGAGTTCGTGGTCGTCGTTCACGAGCGACCACGTGCGACCGCCGTCGTCCGAGCGGTACAGGCCAGCGCCCTTTTCCGCATCGAAGACCGCCCACACGCGCGCCGGGCCGCCCGGACGCGGGCTGACCGCGAGGCCGATCCGCCCGAGCGCGCCCGCGGGCCATCCGCCGCCCTGGACGCGCGTCCACGTGACACCGCCGTCGGTCGAGCGATAGAGCCCGCTCGCGGGACCGTTGTTCGGCTTGAAGTAGTTGAGCCAGGGACGGTAGCGCACCTGCCAGGCCGACGCGTAGACGATGCGCGGGTCCGACGGGTCCATCGCAACGTCCACGGCGCCCGCGTCCGGGCCCGGGTCGAGCGTCCGCTGCCAGCTGCGGCCGCCGTCGGTCGTGCGATACACGCCGCGATCGCCGCCCGGTCCGAACGTCGATCCGAGCGCCGCGACGAGCGCGACGTCCGGGTTCGCCGGGTCCAACTCGATCGCGCCGATGTGGCGGCTCTGGCCGAGGCCGACGTGACGCCAGCTGCGGCCCGCGTCGTCGGAGCGGTAGACGCCGTCGCCGACCGTGATGTCGTAGCGCGTCGTCACCTGGCCCATGCCGACGTAGACGACCGAGGGGTTCGACCGCGCGACCGCAAGCGCGCCGACCGACGCCGAGCCGACGCCGTCGAACACGACGTCCCAGGTCTTGCCGGCGTCGTCAGATTTCCAGACGCCGCCGCCGGCGGCGCCCATGTAGAAGACGTCGGAGCCGTCGCCGGGGCCCGCGACCGCGGTGGCCCAGCCGGCGCGGTGCGGACCGACCAGCCGCCACTCGAGCCCGTCCGTCACGTCGGGGGTGGCCGCGGCCGTCGCGGTGCCGGTGGCGAATGCCGCGGCCAGCGCGGCCGCGCGGAGAATCGGGGTCATCGTCGGGTCCCGGGGTCGATTGCGGAAGCCGCGAGTGTACCGAACCGGGCCGTCAGTTGACGCTGCGCTCCCGGCCGGCCCAGTACGGCGCTCGCAATTCGCGCTTAAGCACCTTGCCGGGCCCGGACTTCGGCAGTGGCTCGCGACGGATGTCGATCCCGCGCGGCACCTTGTAGTGGGCGATCCGGTCGCGGCAGAACGCAATGATCGCCGCCGGGTCCACGTCCTCGTGCCCGGCCCTCGGTACGACGACGGCGTGGACGGCCTCGCCCCATCGCTCGTCCGGCACGCCGAAAACGGCCGCCTCGAGCACGGCTTCGTGGCGGTAGATCACGTCCTCGACCTCGCTCGAATACACGTTTTCGCCGCCCGAGATGATCATGTCCTTGCTGCGGTCCACGAGGAACAGGTAGCCCTCGTCGTCCAGGTAGCCGAGGTCGCCGGTCCAGTATTCGCCGTCGCGCAGCGCGGCCGCCGTCTGCTCGGGCTTGTTCCAGTAGCCGCGCATCATCTGCGGGCCGCGCACCAGCACCTCGCCGACCTCGCCCGGAGGCAGCGTGCGGCCACCGCGGTCGGCGATCCGGATCCGTGTCCCGCGCGCCGGCTGGCCGCAGGATCGCGACCGCGGGTGGTCGAGCCATTCGGCCTCCCCGATCAGCAGTGTCGCGATCGGCGAGAGCTCGGTCGCGCCGTAGACCTCTCCGAGCACGAGCCCGGGAAACGTCTCGCCCGCGCGGCGCAGCAATTGCGTCGCGATCGGCGAGCCGCCGTGCACGACGAGACGCAGGCTCGACGCCCGGCGGGGCCGCAACCGCTGTTCCTCGGTCAGTGCCGCGAGCATCGTCGGCACCATGATCGAGAGCGAGCAGCGGTGGCGCTCGATCAGGTCGAGCGCCGCGGCCGGGTCGAAGGCCGGCAGGGTCACCTGCGGCACGCCGTTCCAGAGGTTGGCGAGCACCGGCGCGGTGCCGGCGGCGTGGAACAGTGGTGCCGCGACGAGGTACACGTCGTCGCGCCCGACCGGCACGTGCGACATCCACATCTGGGCATTGGCGATCAGGTTCCGGTGCGTGAGCATCACGCCCTTCGAGGCGCCGGTGGTGCCGCCGGTGTAATAGAGGCCCGAGAGGCTCTCCTCGGTGACGTGCTCGCCGAGCCGGTCCGGCGTCGCCGTGGCGAGCAGTAACTCGTATTCGTCGCCGGTGCGCACGACGCGCTCGACGGCGCCGGCGAGCGGCCCCGGGTCGCGGTCGGTGATCAGCACCCGCGCCCCTGCGTCGCGGACCGCGTATTCGAGTTCGGGCGCCGAGTGGCGCGTGTTCAGCGGGACGATCGCGAACCCCGCCGCGGGCAGCCCGACATAGGCCTCGAGGTATTCGTGCCCGTTCTTCGCCAGGATCGCGATCCGGTCGCCGCGTTCGAGGCCGAGCGCGAGCATCGCGCCGGCGAGCCGCGAACAACGGTCGTGCAATTCACCGAACGTGCAATGGAAGTCGCCGTCGACGACCGCCAGCCGGTCGCGCGCGATGACGCACGCATGACCCAGCGGGTCTGCGAATGTGTGCATGATCCTCCCCCCGTCCCTGACCGGATCCTCGCCTGCGCGGGCTCAGCGGCCTCCCGCCCGGATGAAGCCCGCGACGTCGCTGCGCCACTGCCGCATCGACGGCTCGTGCAGGTACATCATGTGCCCCGCCTCGTAGTAGCTCTGGGTGATCCGGCTGCGCGCATCGGCCGCGATGTCGAGGTGCGCGAGGTCGTTGCGGGTGGCGGCCCACGGCGTCGCGAGGTCGTAGTAACCCTGCAGCACCAGCACCCGGAGGCCCGGGTTCATCGTGATCGCGTTCGCGAGGTCGGGCACCGAGTTCGGGAACGGCTCCATCCAGCCGCGGCTGCCCGGCGGGTGGTGCTCCCAGTCCCATTTGATGTCGAACGCCGAGACCACGTACGGCTCGTCGCGCGTGTAGCCGAGCTCGTTGCGCAGGTAGTCGAGGAACGCGCCCGTGTACGCGGGCGCGACGGCCGGGAAGAACGGGTCGTAGTCCATCGTTTCCGACAGCGGGTTCGTGGACGGCCCGGAAAACCGGGAGTCGATGCGGCCGGCGATCGCGCGGTCGTTGCGCATCAGCTCCTGGAGGAACTGCGGGTGCGAGACGCGCAGGTCGGCCTTGTCCCAGTAGTCGGCCGTCGTGCCGGTGTAGGCGGCCAGCTTTGCCGCGACCGCCTGCTTGCGCGCGGCCGGCAGCGTGTAACCCTGCACCAGTGCGGGCAGGTACTCGTCGAATGCAAAGCGCTCGACTTCGGCCAGGTAGTCGGGCAGCGACGCCGGCTTGTTCGCGAGCTTGCCGTGGTACCAGGCCGTGGCCGCGAACGTCGGCAGGTAGGCGGCGTGCGGCAGGTCGATGCCGCCGCCGTCGATGCCCGTGCCCGCGTCGAGGAACGGCGACACCAGCACGACGCCGTTCAGGTCCATGTTCATCGTGGATTGCAGGTAGTTCGCGACGACTGCCGTGCGCATGCCGCCGTAGCTCTCGCCGAGCAGGTACTTCGGCGAGGCCCAGCGGCCGTTCTCCGTGACGTAGCGCTTGATGAACGCGGAGACGGACTTCATGTCCTGGTCCACGCCCCAGAAGTCGCTCGTCTTGGCATCGCCGAGTGTCTTCGAGAAGCCCGTGCCGACCGGGTCCACCATCACGATGTCCGTGACGTCGAGGACGCTGTAGGCATTGTCGGTGCGCGAGTAGGGCGGGGGCGGGGAGTAGCCGGCGTCGGTCGCGACGACGCGGCGCGGGCCCATGATGCCCATGTGCAGCCAGATCGACGATGAGCCCGGGCCGCCGTTGTAGGCGAACATGATCGGTCGGCGCGCGAGGTTCGCGACGTCGTCGCGGGTGTAGGCCGTGTAGCCGAACCGCGCCACGGCCACGTCCTTGTCATCCTTCATGATCAGCCAGCCGACCGTGGCCGTGTACTTCACGACCTGGCCGTCGATCGTGATCTGGTGCTTCGTCCGGATCGCGAGGGGTTCGGCCGCGGCGTCCTTCTTGTCCGTGGCCGCAGGCTTCGCGTCGTCGGCGATCGCCGGCGCGGCTGAAAACAGTGCGATCGCCAGCACTGCGGCGATGGTGCGTCTCTGCATGGAACCGGTCCTCCCCTGACGAACCGCTGATGCTACGACACTTGCCGCCCGGCCGGAACGGCGCCTCCGCGTCCCGCCCCGGTCAGGCCTCCTGGACCTCGAACGTCATCTCCGCGTGCCCGACCAGACGGTCCAGGAACGCGTCGTCGAACACGGTGGCCGGCGTCAGGATGCCGCCTTTCATCGGCCGCCCGGGCAGGTCGAGTGCGAGCCAGGCCGCGGCCTGGCCGAGCATCTTCGAGGTGGAGCCGTAGCCCGGGTCGCCGCGGCCGGTGACCTTCAGGCGCAGCGACTGGCCGTCGCCGGACGTGCCGAAGAACCGCAGGTCGTAGCGACCCTTCTGCTGCGCCTGGGGACTCGGCCCCTCGCCCGGTGCCGGCAGCACGAAGCGCTCGAGCGCCGCGCGCAGGGGCGCGACGCCCGCCGCCAGTGCGAAGCCGCCGAGGCCGGCCGCGATGCCGGCCGCGAGCGCACGGCCGCGCAACCCGCCACCGGTCATCACGGCCTCGTCGTACCGGAAGTCTGCGCCGTAGGCGGAGTGGGCGAGGGCGTTCGAGCGGTGGACGATCCGGACGTTGATCGCGGCCATCACGAATGGCGCGACCCAGGCGCGGAAATCCGGGTCGTACTCGGCGAACTTCACGCTCGGCTGGCGGACCTTCGAACCGTGGCCCGGCGGGCACAGGGAGTACGGGTTCGCCAGTTCCTTGCGCAGCTTCGGGTCGGCCGCCGCTTCCCGGAATGCGTTCAGCGCGCTCGCCACCGTGCCACCCGAGAACCCGCCGCTCATGTGCCGGACGCGCATCTTCACTCGGTTGAACGGCTTGCCGTGGCGGGCCCGGGCCTCGCGCTGCAGCAGCCGCACGCCGAGGTCCGACGGGATCGAGTCGAAGCCGCAGCAGTGCACGATGCGCGCGCCCGATTTCCGGGCAGCTGCCTCGTAGCGCTCGATCATCCGGCGGATGAACTGCGGCTCGCCGGTCAGGTCGCAGTAGTCCGTGCCGGTCTCGGCGCAGGCCTGCACCAGCGGCTCGCCGTAGAGCGCATACGGCCCGACCGTCGAGGCGACGACGCGCGTGCCCTCGCACATCGTGCGCAGGGCGGTGCCGTCGGCGGCGTCCGCGATGACGATCGGCAACTTCGCGGCCGAGGACCCGAGCGACGCACGCAGCGCCTCGAGCTTCTCCCGCGACCGGCCGGCGATCGCCCAGCGCAGCCGGCCGCGCGTGCCGAACGTGTCCGCGAGGTAGCGGGAGAGGATCTGTCCGACGAAACTGGTGGCGCCGAACACGACGAGGTCGTGGGCGGGGGCGGTCTGGCTCATGGGGGACTCCGGGCGGTCGACGCGGCGGGGCGGGCGAGCATGGCATAGAATTCGCCCCTGGCGCACCACCCCGGACCCCCCATGCAGGCAGAACGGATCTTCCAGGACCTCAAGGCCCGACTCGGCGACGTGATGCCCGAGGCCGAGCTGCTGCTGAAGGCCGAGGTTGCGGCCGAGGTCCTCGAACTGAAGGCGCGCCGCGACGCGGTGATCCTCGGGCACAACTACATGGAGCCGGCGCTCTTCCACACGGTGCCCGACTTCCAGGGCGACTCGCTGGAACTGAGCCGCCGGGCAGCGGAGACGAACCGCTCGGTCATCGTGTTCTGCGGCGTGCGCTTCATGGCCGAGACGGCCAAGATCCTGAATCCCTCGAAGACCGTGCTGCTGCCGACCGACCGGGGCGGCTGCTCGCTGGCCGAGTCGATCACCGCGGCCGACGTGCGCGCGCTCCGGGCCGCCTACCCGGGCGTGCCGATCGTCACCTACATCAACACCTACGCGGACGTGAAGGCCGAGTGCGACATCTGCTGCACCTCGAGCAACGCCGCGGCGGTCGTCGAGTCGCTGAAGTCCGACACGGTGATCTTCCTGCCCGACGAATACCTCGCGCGCAACGTCGCCCGCGAGACCGGCCGGCACGTGATCGTGCCGAGCGTGCTGCCGAAGAACGGCGCGAAGGCCGGCACCGAGGTCGAGCAGGTGATGGTCGCCTGGAAGGGCCGCTGCGAGGTGCACGAACTCTTCACGCCGCAGGACGTGGACGACGTCCGCAGGCAGTTCCCGGACGTGATGATCCTGGCGCACCCGGAGTGCAGCCCGGAGGTCGTCGAGAAGGCCGACTTCTCGGGCAGCACGACCGCGATGATCAAGGCGGTCGAGAAGTCGAAGGCGAAGCGCTTCCTGCTGCTGACCGAGTGCTCGATGGGCGACAACATCGTCGCCGCGAACCCGGGCAAGGAAATGCTGCGGCTCTGCAGCCACCGCTGCCCGCACATGGGCGAGATCACGCTCGAGCACACCCGCGACTCGCTGCGCGACATGAAGCAGGTGATCGAGGTGCCGGAGGAGATCCGGGTGCGCGCGCTGCGCGCGGTCGAGCGCATGCTGGCCGTGGGCCCGAAGGTCGATTGAAGCCCGCGATCCACAGCGACGTCCTGATCGTCGGCTGCGGCATCGCCGGCGGCACGGCTGCGCTCGGGCTTGCGGACGCCGGGCTCGACGTCGTGATCCTGACCCGCGCGGCCGAGCCCGCCGAGTCGAACACCTACTGGGCGCAGGGCGGCATCATCTTCCGGGCCGAGGACGACTCGCCGGCCCGGCTCGCGGCCGACATCGAGCACGCGGGCGCCGGCATCTGCCGCGAGCAGGCGGTGGCGCTGCTCGCGCGCGAGGGACCGGACCTCGTGCAGTCGCTGCTGATCGACCGGCTCGGGGTGCCCTTCGACCGGCGTCCGGACGGCGCGCTCGCGCTCGGCCGCGAAGGCGGACACTCGCTGTTCCGGATCGCGCACGCGACCGACGCGACGGGTCGCGCGATCGAGGACGCGCTCGTCGCCGAACTGGTGCGCCACCCGCGCGTGCGGTTCCTGACCGGCCACACGGCCGTGGACCTGCTCACGCCCGCGCACCACGGCCGCGACCGTCGCGCCGTGTACGACCCGGTGTCCTGCGTCGGCGCCTACGTGCTCGACCAGGGCACCGGCGAGGTCGTGCGCTGCTTTGCGCGCGCGACGATCCTGGCGACCGGCGGTCTCGGGCAGATCTATCTCCGGACGACGAACCCGGCCGGCGCGCGCGGCGACGGGCTCGCGATGGCCTACCGGGCCGGCGCTCGAGTGATCAACACCGAGTACGTTCAGTTCCACCCGACCGCGTTCTACCACCGCAACGCCCCGTGCTTCCTGATCACCGAGGCCGTGCGCGGCGCCGGCGCCCGGCTCGTCGACGAGCGGCGACGCCCGTTCATGGACCGCTACGACCCCGAGTGGAAGGACCTCGCGCCCCGCGACGTCGTCGCCCGCGGGATCCACGCCGAGATGCTCGCCCGCGGCGTCAAGAACGTTTACCTGGACCTCGCGAGCTACATCCCGGAGGAGCGCATCCGCGCAGAGTTTCCGGGCATGTACCGCAGCTGCCTCGAATACGGCATCGACATCACCCGCGACCTGCTGCCCGTCGTGCCGGCCGCGCACTACTCCTGCGGCGGCGTCTGGGTGGACGAGGACGGGCGCAGCACGATCGACCGGCTGTACGCCGTCGGCGAGGTGTCGTGCACCGGCGTGCACGGCGCGAACCGGCTCGCGAGCACGTCGCTGCTCGAGGGGCTCGTCTGGGGCCACCGGTCGGCGCGCCACATCATCGGGGCGATCGAGCCGCGCGGCGGCGCGCTGTTCGACGACATCCCGCCCTGGCGGCCGACCGGCTCCGAGGCGCCGGACCCGGCGCTGGTCGCGCAGGACCTGACGTCGATCAAGCACATCATGTGGAACTACGTCGGGCTCGTGCGCACCTCGCGCCGGCTCGCGCGCGCGATCCGCGACCTGCGCAACCTCGAGGTCGAGATCGAGCGCTTCTACCGGGCGGCCGCGCTCACGGACGACCTGGTCGGGTTGCGCAACGCGATCCGGGTCGCGCTGGTCGTCACGCTCGCCGCGTGGGAAAACCGCGAGAGCCGCGGCTGCCACTACCGCGAGTAGCGCGCGTCCGGCCTAGAGCAGCCGCATCGCCTCGCGCGCCGTGAATGCGAGCAGCACCAGCGACGCGAGCATGAAGATCGAGAACCGCACGACGATCCGGTTCACGGTCGCCTGCACGATCGAGTGCACGATCCGCAGGCCCACGTAGGCCCACGCCATCGCCATTGCGGTCGCGTCGGCGCCGCCCGTGAGCGCCGCGAAGAACATCAGCGCGTAGAAGATCGTCGGCTGCTCGTGCAGGTGATTGTAGTTGTCGGCCTTCCAGCGCACCTGCGGCGGCAGCCGCTGGCCGAGCGCGTCCTTCGACCAGGCCGCGTCCTGCGGGTCGATCTTCGCCGCCTGCATCGCCGGTATCCGGGTCGCGTACATCCACGCCCACATGACGAACGTCCACGCGACGAGCGCGAGCACGGGCAGCAGGAACTGTGCATTGGTCGGCATGGGTCCTCCCCGGGACTGTGTGTGCGTCAGGACTGGAGCTTCTGCTTCGACTGTGCGCCGTTTTCGAGTATGCGCGGTCGCTCGGATTCCGGGCAGTGTTCGGCCGTGAGTATCGAGAGGCAGGCTTCGAGCGAGTCGCGGTATCGACCGATCCAATAGCAGAGGATCGAATACTCGTCGAGCATCCCCCAGTCGTGGATCCAGGTCTCGACGAAGAGCCCGTCCGTCGGGCGGCGGATCCTGAGCCCGGACTTCGCGTATCCGTAGCCTTCCTCGTACCGTTCGTGCACCCGGCAGCAGCGGGCCGCGCCGTGCAGCGCCTCGATCCGGCGCGGACCGGCCGCCGCGGCCTTCAGGTACGCCTCGATCACCTGTTCTGTCGGGCGCCCGAGCTTCTCCATCAGCCTCGCGGCCTCGAGCAGGCTCACGTAGACCTCTTCCTGCCAGTAGCCCATCGTCGCGCGGTCGAGGTACAGGGCGAGCGCACGCTCGCGGTCGCCGCTGTCGCGGCAGCTCTGGGCCAGGTAGAACGTGTAGCGCGAGCGCAGGAACGGGTCGGTCTCGGCGGCGAGCGCGTCGGCGAGCACCCGTGCGTCACGTTCGAACGTCGTCGGGTCGCGTCGGCGCGCGCCGTCGAAGTTCATCCTGTAGAGCAATGGCAGCTTCCCCGCGGGGCCCGCGCCGTCGCAGGCGAGGAATTCGTGCAGCACGCCCCGGTAGCGCCAGGGCTTCGCGTTGTTCACGACCTGCAGGCGCTGGTAGCGCACGGGCGGGTGGTCGATGTCGAGGTAGTAGGCGTCGGCCTTGAGCCGCGGCAGCGTGTAGCCCTTCGGGACCTCGATCACGTCGTCGGCGTCGACGATCAGCGTGTAGTCCGAGTGTGGCCGTGCGAGTTCGAGCGCCTCGGAGCGGTTGTGCGCGAAGTCCTTCCACGGCCGTTCGTGGAGTTCGCCCGGGATGCCCTCCATGTGATCGCGGACGATCTGCTGCGTACCGTCGGTCGAGCCGGTGTCCACGATCACCCAGTGGTCGATCAGCGGCTTCACGGAGTCGAGGCAGCGACGGATCACCGGCGCCTCGTTCTTCACGATCATCGACAGGCCGAGCGTTGTCCTCTTTGCCACGGTCACTCCCGGCGGCGGCGCCCGGCGGGCCGCCCGACTCGCGGTCCGGCCGGTTCCCTCTCCCCTGCACACGGTTCGTTCATCTGCGGCTCCTGGGCGTCGGTCTGCGGTCGCTATCTTAGCGGTGATGGCGCCTTGCGGCGTCCGGGACGCGCGGCTAGTCTCGCGTGCAACTGCCAGGGGGGATTCCGGTATGCGCAAGTTCCTCAAGGTGCTCGGCTGGGCCGGGCTCGCGGTGCTGGTCATCGGGGCCTACGCGGGCTGGCGGATCGGCCTCGGCCACCCGTTCACGATCAACCAGCTCGCGAACCGCCAGGCGCTCGTCTTCCTTGCGCGCAACCCGGAACTCTTCACGCAGGTCGGCATCGCCGACGGCACGATTGTCGACTTCCATTCGGGCAAGCTCGCCGACGTCGGCATCGCCAAGCGGGACTCGGACTACGCATTCGCCGACCAGTCGCTCGACGAGGTCCGCGAGTTCGACCGCTCCGCGCTGTCGCCGCAGGAGCAGGTCACCTACGACATCCTGCTCGACTTCTACGGGTCCCAGGCGGGATTCAGGCGCTTCGACTGGCTGTCGTCGGAAGGACTCTACCCGATCAGCCCGATGTTCGGCACGCAGGTCCAGCTCGTCTCGTTCATGCAGACGCAGCACGTCGTGAAGAACACCAAGACCGCACGCAACTACGTCGCGCGGCTCCGGGCCATGGGTGCCAAGCTCGACGCGCTGACCGCGGAGATGCAGCGCCAGTCGGCGGCGGGGGTCGTGCTGCCCCCGTCGCTGCTCGAGAAGTCGATCGTCGTGATCGACGACACGATCGCGCCGGCGCCGGGCGCGAATCCGCTCGTCACGACGTTCGACGAGCGCATGATGGCCGCGAAGGACATCGATGCCGCGACCCGGCGGCAGCTGCACGACGAGGCCGTCCAGGCGGTCGGGGACTCGGTCTACCCGGCGTTCCAGCGGATGCGCGCGGCGCTGGTCGCAGAACGGCCGAAGGCAGCCGGCACCGCGGCTGGCGTCGGCCGGTTGCCGGACGGCGCGGCTTTCTACCAGGCGATGCTCCGGCAGTTCACGACAACCGACTACACGCCGCAGCAGATACACCAGCTCGGCCTCGACGAGGTCGCACGGATACTGGCCGAGATGAACACGCTGCTCGCGAGCCAGGGCCTGACCGCAGGCACGGTGGCCGAGCGGATGAAGGCACTCGGGGAGGATCCGCGTTTCCTCGAGCCCGACACCGACGAGGGCCGCGCGAAGCTGCTGGCCCGTTACCGGGCGATCCTCGACGAAATCGCGGCGTTGATGCCGCAGTACTTCCGGACGATCCCGCCCGGCAGGCTCGCCGTCGAGCGGGTGCCCGTCTCGGCGGAAAAGGGATCGAGCGGCGCCTACTACAACCCCGCCGCGATGGACGGTTCGCGGCCCGGCACGTTCTTCGCGAACCTGCGCGACACGCGCGAGACGCCGACCTGGGGCATGAAGACTCTCGCGGCGCACGAGGGCATCCCGGGCCACCATTTCCAGATCGCGACCGCGCAGGGACTCACCGGGCTGCCGATGATCCGCCAGCAGCCGATCTACACGGCCTACGCGGAAGGCTGGGCGCTCTATGCCGAGCGGCTGATGGCCGACATCGGTTACTACAGGGACGACCCGTACGGCGACCTCGGCCGGCTGCAGGCCGAATTGCTGCGCGCGGTGCGGCTGGTCGTCGACACCGGTCTGCACGCCTATGGCTGGACGCGCGAGCAGTCCATCGACTACATGGTGAACGCGACCGGCATGACCGAGAGCGATGCGACGTCCGAGGTCGAGCGCTACATGGCGCTGCCGGGGCAGGCCTGCGCGTACAAGGTCGGACAGCTCAAGATCCTCGAGCTGCGCGAGAAGGCGCGCTCGGAACTCGGCGACCGGTTCAACCTGAAGGAATTCCACACGGTCGTGCTCGAGAACGGCGCGGTGCCGCTCACGGTGCTCGAGCAGCTGGTCGACCGCTGGATCGCGGAGGTCAAGGCGAAGGCGTGACCGGGGGCGCCGCGGCCGCGCGCGCGAAGTTGCCGAACTGCTGGCCGAGCACGCGGTCGACCGCCGGGGCGAACGCGTCGAGCCCGTGCGATGCATCGCCGCTGATCCGGTAGACGACGGTGGCCTCGGTCCCGCCGCCGGCGGCCGGCGCGAGTCGTATCGTCAGCACCGCGCTCACGGCGAGTTCCTGCAGCGGCCCGAGTGCACCGACGATCCGCAGCAATTCGCCCGGGCGGGCCATGACGATGCGGCCGTGCTCGGCGCTCGACTCGCCCCAGGACTCGCAGTAGCAGCCCCCGGCGCGGGCCTCGAGCCGAAGGTTGGACGGGTTGCCCGACCACGTGTGGTCGGCCGGCCACCAGCGCTCCGGGTGCACCAGCGTTTCCCAGGTGGCGGCGGGACTCGCCGCGATCGTGTAGTGGTGCTGGATCAGGGCGCCCGACGGGGAGGACTGCTGCACCTCGGCACGGGCTGCGGGCGAGGCTGCGGCCCAGAGCGACGCGGCCAGTGCCTGCACGACGATGAAGGTTCCACGCATCTACGCTCGCCTCCGGGCCCGCGTGCGGGGCGGGCGTCCCCTACGTATAAGCCGCAGGGCATCCGGTACGCAATGACAGCGTGACGATACCAGGTGTGTATCGGCGCGGCGGCGTCCCGGCGCAACGTGAACGATGCCGCCGTCACGTGCGGACAGGAGGGAGCCCGATGAACGCCGTCACGCTGCCCAACGCCGCCGGCCACGCCCTGTCGGCACAGGAACGCGCCATCGAACGCGGTCACCGTGTGGTCCACGGCGACGTGAGCGAACGGATCCTGCGGATGTTCGAGGGGATACGCGCCTACGGCAGCCCGCGGGTCGCGCTCGAGCGCGCACTGCTGTTCACGGAGTCGTTCCGCTCGACCGAGGGCGAGCCGCTCGTGCTGCGCTGGGCGAAGGCGCTCGCGCACGTGACCGAACGCATCCCGGTCACGATCCTCGCCGACGAACTGGTCGTCGGCCGGCCGCACGACTGGCTCGGCCGCTACGGCCTGGTCTACGGCGAACTCGACGGCAGCCTGATCGCCTCCGCGGTCGAGGCGGCCGAGCGCCAGCAGGGCCAGAAGGGCTCGATTTCGATCACCGTTGACGACCGTCGTGCGATGCTCGACGTGCTGTACCCGTACTGGAACGGTCGCGACTTCGGAACCTCGTTCGTGCGGGCGCTGCCCGAGCCGACGCGGTTCTTCTTCTTCGGCCCGGACAGGGCGAACGCGTCGAGCGCGACCGGAGTCGGCATGTGCTCGGCCGTGTGGCGGCACTCGCAGAACTGGGCCCACGATTACGCGAAGGTGCTCGGGCTCGGCTGCGCCGGCATCCGGGCCGAGGCGGAGTCGCGACTCGCCGCGATGACCGACCCGTACCAGCTCGCGACGCAGCGGTCGTTCCTCGAGGCGGTGGTCGTCACCTGCAACGCCCTCGCGACCTGGGCGCGCCGCTACTCGGAGCACGCGGCGGCGCTCGCGTCCATCGAGGCCGACCCCGGCCGGCGCGCGGAACTCGAAGCGATCGCCGCCGTCTGCGCGCGGGTGCCCGAGCACCCGGCCCGGACGTTCCACGAGGCGGTGCAGGCGCAGTGGTTCGCGCAGATGTTCTCGCGGCTCGAGCAGAACGTCGGCGGCCAGGTGAGCCAGGGGCGGATGGACCAGTACCTGTACCCGTACTACCGCGCAGACCTGGACGCAGGCCGGATCACCCGCGAACGCGCGATCGAGCTGCTGCAGTGCACCTGGCTCAACATGATGCAGAGCACCGAAATCAAGCTGTCGCCGTCGGCGGCCGCGGGCATGGAGGGCTTCGCGCACTTCGAGCAGGTGACGATCGGCGGGCAGACACCGGACGGCCGCGACGCGACGAACGACCTGACGTACGTGATGCTCGACTCCGCGCGTCCGCTGCAGTCGAGCTATCCGGAACTCGCCGCGCGGATCCACTCGAACACACCGGAACGGTTCCTGCACGCCGTGTGCGAGGCGATCAAGGACGGCAAGGGCACGCCGAAGGTGCTGAACGACGAGCAGATCGTGCCGTTCTATGTCGCGAACGGCGCGAGCCCGGCCGAGGCGCTCGACTACGCGGGCTCGGGCTGCATCGAGTCGCGACTCGTGAACCGCGAGACGCAGGTCACTGGCAATGCGGCGATCAACTACGGCTCGGTCGTCGAAATGACGCTCCGCAACGGGCGCGTGAAGGCGTGGAAGGACCTGCGCTTCGGCCCCGAGACCGGCGACCCGCGCGGCTTCGGGACATTCGACGAGGTCTGGCGGGCCTTCTGCGGGCAACTCGACGCCGTGCTCGTGCACATCATGACCCAGCAGTACGTCGCGCTCGAGCTCAAGCCGCGGCATTTCGCCGCGCCGTTCGCTTCGATGCTGCACGACCTTGCGACCGAGGCCTGCATGGACCTGCACCGCCACGGCCAGTACATCCCGGGCGGCATCGACCTTTCGTGCATCGAGTCGATCGGCAAGGGCACGGCGGTGGACTCGCTGGCCGCGATCAAGCACCTCGTCTACGACACGCGGCAGCTCGGCTGGGACGAACTGCTCGCGGCGATCGAGGCGAACTGGGAGGGCTTTGAAGCGACGCGCCAGCTGTGCCTGAACGCGCCGAAGTACGGCAACGGCATCGACTGGGTGGACGACCTCGGCTTCGAGATCGAGCGGCACATCCTCGAGTTCATCCACCGTCGCCCGAAGCCGCACGGCCAGAGTTTCATGCTCCGCTGCATCCCGGTCACGATCCACGTGCCGATGGGACGCGTCGTCGCCGCGACGCCGAACGGGCGCCCGGCCGGCGAGTTCCTGTCCGAGGGCATCTCGCCGTCGCACGGGATGGACGTCGAGGGCCCGACCGTGTCGCTGCGTTCGATGGCCCGCGCCCGCTGCCTCTCGTACAAGGAGAAGGCCGCCGACCTGGTCAACATGAAGTTCACGCCGCAGACGCTCGCCGGCGAGGAGGGCACCCGCCGCCTGATGCAGCTGATCCGCAGCTGGTGCGACCTGAAGCTCTGGCACGTCCAGTTCAACGTGCTGAACAAGGCGACGCTGCTCGCGGCACAGAAGGACCCGGACAAGTACCGGAACCTCGTCGTGCGGATCGCGGGCTACTCGGCGTACTTCGTCGACCTCTCGCCGATGCAGCAGGCCGAGATCATCGCGCGGACCGAGGAACGGATGGGCTGAGCGACCCGCAGCCATGAACGCCGTCACCGGGCTCGTCTTCAACATCCAGCGGTACTCGACCGACGACGGCCCTGGCATCCGCACGACGGTGTTCCTGAAGGGCTGCCCGCTGCGCTGCAAGGCCTGCAGCAACCCGGAGGGACTCCTCTCGCGGCCGCAGCTCATGTACCGGGCCGCGAAGTGCATCGGCGTCGCGCAGTGCGGCCGATGCCTCGCGGCCTGCCCGGCCGGCGCGCTCGCGGTCGGCGACGACGGGCGGATCGTCGTGGACTTCGCCCGCTGCACGAACTGCGGGCGCTGCGTGCCGGCGTGCCCCTCGAAGGCGCTCTCGACGGTGGGCCGCCAGATGACCGTGGGCGAGGTGCTCGAGGTCGTCGAGGCAGACCAGGCGTTCTATGCGCGCTCCGGCGGCGGAGTCACGCTGTCGGGTGGCGAGGTGCTGCGCCAGGGGCGGTTCGCCCGTGAATTGCTCGCCGAGGCCCGCTCGCGCGGACTCTCGACCGCGATCGAGACCTCCGGGATGGGGCGCTGGGCCGTGCTCGAGTCGCTGCTCCCCCACCTCGACCTCGTCCACTACGACATCAAGTGCCTGGACCGCGAGCGGCACCGTCGGTTCACCGGGCTGCCGAACGACCTGATCCTGCGGAACTTCCGCCGGCTGTGCGCAGCGTTCCCGCACGAGCGGATCGTCGTCCGCACGCCCTTCATCCCGGGCGTGAACGGCACCGTCGAGGACGTCCGCGCGATCGGCGGGTTCCTGAGTTCGATCGGCGACGACCTGCATTACGAACTGCTGCCCTACCACCGCTACGGCGAATCGAAGTACGGATACCTCGGGATGCCGGTGCCGATGGCCGGCATCCCGGCCAGCGACGAAGACGCCGCCGTCCACGCGGAGCTGGCGAGTTACCGGGCCCGGGAACGGGCGACCGTGCCGCTGTCCCCGGCGCAGGGCGAGCCGTTGCTCGAGCGGCTGCGGAGACTGCGCTCGCGGCACTGATGCGCCGTGCATATGCCGTTTCCGGTGCGGTGCAACACAAGTAACGCAAAGCGAACAAAAAGTTACCAAATGTGAAATATTGGCGTGTCCCCCGGGCAATACTGCATCCATCGCAGCCAACCCAGGAACACGCCCATGTACTTTGCCGACGACGCACTGCTCCCCGAGACCCAGGACGAGCTGATCATCACCGCCGCGCCGTACGGCCCCGAGTGGGCGCCCTCCGACTTCCCGGAAGACATCCCGGTGACGATGGAAGAGCAGGTCCAGAAGGCGGTGGACTGCTACAACGCCGGCGCGACGGTACTGCACGTGCACGTGCGCGAACTCGACGGCAAGGGCAGCAAGCGTCTCTCGATGTTCAACGAGCTGCTGGCCGGCATCCGTGCGCGCGTGCCGGAAATGGTGCTTCAGGTCGGCGGGTCGATCTCGTTCTCGCCGGAAGGCGAGGGCGACCAGGCGAAGTGGCTGGGCTACGACACGCGCCACCTGCTGGCGGAACTCGAGCCGAAGCCGGACCAGGTCACGATCGCGATCAACACCGTGCAGATGAACATCACCGAGCTGATGACCCCTGACGACGCCAGGGGCACGCAGTTCGAGAACCCGGCCGTGTGCAAGGCGTGGTCGGACATGGTCGTCGACGCGACGCCGACGTTCTACCTCGAGCACCTGAAGCGGCTGCGCGAGAAGGACATCCAGGTCTACTTCATGCTCGCGAACACCGCGCAGCTCGAGACGGTCGAGCGCCTGATCCGCCGCGGCCAGTACATGGGTCCGCTGAACCACTGCTACGTCGCGATCGGCGGCGGCGCCTCGGGTCCCGACCCGTACGCGATGATGGACTACATCCGCCGCTCGCCGCAGGGCGGCGTGCTCCAGATCGAGGGCATCATGCGCAACGGCCCGCCGATGATGGCGATGGCGATCGCGATGGGCCTGCACGTGCGCGTCGGCATCGAGGACAACATCTGGCGCCGGAAGGGCGAGCGTTTCACCAGCGTCGCGCAGGTCGAGCAGATGGTCAGGATGGCCCGCGAACTCGGCCGCGACGTCGCGACCGCGAAGGACGCGCGCCGGATCCTGAAGATCGGCACCTGGTACGACACGCCGGACCAGACGCTCGCGGCGCTCGGGATGACGCCGAACCGCAAGCCCGGGCAGCGGGGGTTCCTTGTCGGCTGACCGGACACCGTCGCCGGTCGCGGTCGGCGTCGACCGCGTCCCGGCCCCCCCGGCCGTCGCGGGGGACCGTGCCGACCAGAGTCTGCCGGTCGGCGCGCTCGCGCAGCTGCCGCACGTGATGCGGGAACTCGGCCATGACCCCTGGGAACTGCTCGAGTCGTTCGGCGTCACGCCGGCCCTGCTCACGGCGCAGCCGATGACGCCGCTGCCCGCGTCACTGCACGGCCAGATCGCGCAGGCTGCGGCCGACCTGACCGGTCGCGACGACATCGGCCTGCTGCTCGGCCAGCGCTCGACGCTCGAGAACGCCGGTCCGCTCCGGCTGTACGTCTACAACGCAAAGACGACCCGCGAGGCGGTCGAGGGCATGGTCCGCTTCCAGGGCCTGTGGTTCCGCGGCATCACGAGCGCGCTCACGTTCGACCGGGGCTACGCCTGCCTTTCACTCACGACGGACGGGCGATTCCCGGGCCGGGAGCACCTGCTCACGGGTTACCTCGCGGCGACCGTGAAGCACCTCGAGGGCATCTTCCCGCGCGAGTGGCGACCGTCGCAGGTACACGTCTCGTACCGTCGGCCGTCGCACGCCGAGAGCTATGCGCGCTTCTTCCGCGCACCGGTGCTGTTCGACCAGCCGCGCCACGCGGTGTTCTTCCCGGCGTCCGCGCTCGACGCGACCCGCCAGGGCTCCGAGCTGATGCTCGACCGCTTCCTGCGCGACTACATGAGCGACCTCGAGTCGCGCGAGCAGCGACCGTTCGTCTCGCAGGTGCGTCGCGTGATCGAGCAGCTGCTCGCGACCGGCCGATGCAGCATCGTGCGTGTCGGCGAGGTGTTTGCGATGCACCGCGTGACGCTGCACCGTCACCTGCGGGACCACGGCACGACGTACGAGGCGATGCTCGACGAGGCGCGTCGCGCGATGGCCGAGCGGATGCTCGACGAGACCGACCTGCCGGTCGGCGAGATCGCGTCCGCGCTCGGCTACGGCGCGCCCGCGAGCTTCGTTCGGGCGTTCCGTCGCTGGAACGGCACGACGCCGGGCGCCCGGCGACGCCGTGCGAAGACCTGAGGTCGCCGCGGCGGCCGGGAGCATGACGATGGAACTCGAAGGCAAGGTGGCGATCGTGACCGGCGCGGGCCGCGGCATCGGGGAGGGCATCGCCCGGGTGCTCGCGCGCGAGGGCGCCGCGGTCGTCGTGATGGGCCGGCACGCCGAGGAGGTGGAGGCCACCTCGGCGAGCATCGTCGCGGACGGCGGTCGTGCCGTTCCGTTCGTCGCCGACGTGACGGACCCGGGCTCGCTGGACGCGCTCGTCGCGCACACCGTGTCGTCGTTCGGCGGCCTGGACGTGCTCGTGAACAACGCGGGCATCGAGGCACCCCCGTGCAGCGTCGAACGGCTCGAGCCCCGGCAGTGGGACGAGGTGCTCGGCGTGAACCTGCGCGGCGTGTACCTGTGCTGCCGGGCCGTCGTACCGGCGATGAGCGAGCGCGGCGCCGGGCGGATCATCAACATCGGCTCGATCGCGGGCCGGCGGATGACGTTCTTCGGCAGTCTCGACTACACGGTCTCGAAGTACGGCGTCGAGGGACTGACCCAGCACCTGGCCTGGGAGCTCGCAGACCGGCGGATCACGGTGAACACGATCGACCCCGGCGGCGTCGTGACGCCGCTGATGGAAGAGCGCTCGACGCCGGCATTCCGTGACCAGGTCACGCGGAGGCTGATTCCGCTCGGCCGGATGTGCCGGATGGACGAGATCGGCGAGGCGGTGTCGTTCCTCGCGAGCGACCGCGCGGCGATGGTCACGGGCCAGTCGATCGCGGTGGACGGCGGCCTGCTGACCGGATTCGGGGAGGACCTGCGCCCGCTGGTGCGGTCCCGGATGGCGGGGGTCGCGTCGTGAACGGCGGGCCCTGGAACGCGATGATGGAGACGCTCGAGGCCTGGGACCCGCAGTGGGCGGCCACCTGCCGACGGCTCGCCGGGCAGCCCTGGATCGGCGGCGTGCTGCCGCTGCGCCTCGTCGAACTGATCTCGGTGATGCTGTCCGCGCAGTGCACGAACCTCGACCCGGAGGCCACGCGCCGGCACATACGCGCCGCGATCGAGGCGGGCGCGACGCGCGAGCAGATCCTGCTCGTGCTCAAGTGCGCGTCGCTCGGCGCGATCCATTCGATGAGCCTCGGCGCGCCAGTGCTGCTCGAGGAAGCCGCGGCCGCCGGTGCGGCACTGCCCGACCGCAGCGGCGTCGAGACGCCGTACTGTGACCGGATGCAGGCGATCGGCCAGTGGAACACCGCGTGGGACCCGTTCTATGCGCTCGACCCGGCGTTCACCGAGGCGTTCTTTGCGGCCGGGTTGCCCGCCTACGCGAGCGGCATCTTCACCGCGCGCGAGATCGAACTGCTGTCGATCGCGTTCGACGCGTCGTACACGCACCTCTACGCGCCGGGCACGCGACGGCACGTGCGCGCCGCACTCGCCGCCGGTGCGACCGTGGAGGAGGTGAACGAGGTGCTGAAGCTATGCGTCGTGCACGGCATCGCGTCGCTGAACGTCGGCGTGCCGATCCTCGTCGAGGAACTCGAACGGGCCGGTCGCGCCGGCTGACACGCCGGCCGTCGGCCGTTCAGGGCCCGGACGCGACCCGCGCGGCCGGTTCCGCGTCGTAGCTCGCGCCGAGCGCGAGGTACATGCGCACCCGATTGAGCCGCTGCGCGGTCTGGAGGCCGATCAGCGCCTGCTGGTTCTGGATCTGCGCCGTCTGCAGTTCGCCGACCCACATCAGGTCGATGCGGCCCGCGAGGTACTGGATGTTCGCGATACGGACGCTCTCGGTGCGGTCGGCCAGCGCCTTGGTTTCCCACGGCACCCGCGACGCGAAATAGCCGTCGTTCGCGATCGCGTCCTCGACCTCTCGGAACGCACCGAGCACCGCGGAGCCGTAACCGGCCACGGCCGCCTGCTGGTTCGCCGTCGCGATTGCGACCTGTGCGTCGAGCCGGCCGCCCTCGTAGATCGGAACGTTCACGCCGATACCGGCGGCGGCCATCCACGGGTTCACGTCGAGCAGCGTGAGGATCTGGTCGCCCAGCCGCCCGCCCGCGAGCGAGAGGGAAAAATCGGGCAGCAGCGACAGCTCGGCCGCCTCCTGCCGACGGAACGTCGCGAGCACGCGCTGTTCGGCCGCGAGCAGGTCGGGGCGGCGCAGCAACATCGCGCCCGGCACGTCGGCCGCGGGCGGTGGCGCGAGTGCCCGGAATGCATCGGCCGTCGCAATCTCGGCCGACGGGTAACGGCCCAGCAGCGTCTCGAGTCCGCGCTTCGCGCTCGCCTGGGCCGCGCGGGCCGCCTCGAGGCTGCTCTGCGACGACTCGAGCTTCGCCCGCATGAACGTCAGGTCGAGGGTCGACACCTTGCCCGCGTCGAACCGCACCTGGACGAGGTCCGTGAGCTGCTGGTACACGCCGACCGCCTGCACGGCCAGGGCTTCGATCTGGTTCGCCTCGATGTTCAGGTACCACAGTCGCGCGACCGTGGCGGCGAGCGACTGGCGGGCCCATGCGTAGTCGAGTGCGACCGCGGCCGCGCCGGCCTCGGCGGCCGATCGCTCGGCGCGCAGGCGACCCCAGACGTCGAGTTCCCAGCCCACGCCCAGGTAGGCCTTCGTCGCCTCGTTCGTCGTGCCGCCGTCGTCGTGCGTGACGGTGCCGCCGAGGTTCACGCCGACCCAGGGGTAGAGGCGGGAGCCCGCGACCACGGCCGCCTGCTGGGCAGCGACCACCCGAGCGGCGGCCTCGCGCAGGTCGGTGTTGTTCGCGATCGCTTCGGCCACCAGCGCGTCGAGCTGCGGGTCGGCGAGCTCCGCGAGCCAGCCGTTCGCCACCGGGCCCGCCACCGCATCGGACACCCAGCCGCCGGGCACCTGCGTGGTCGCCGGCAGCGCGGCGGCGACGTCGGATTCGTGCGTCGGCGCGGGCTTCAGGGCGCAGCCGTTCGCCAGCAGTGCCGCGGCCGCGGCGGCAGCGGCGCCGAGGCGCCTGCGACCCGGTCGTCGGCCGGTGGTGCGAATGGCGCGCATCAGCCGGAGAACGGGTACAGCCAGTTGGCCCACGAGTATGTCCGGATGCCGATCCGCCGCAGCACCGCGAATCCGCTGCCCGGATCCGTGTAGATCGCCGCCCGTCCCTGCGTACCGATCGGGAACAGCGACTGGTCGCCGTCGAGCCGGATCGCGACGGCGAACTGGCCCTGCGGCATCTCGGTGGGCACGAACTTGAACTCGGGCAGCGTGCCGCTCGGCAGGTACTGGCCGCTGCCGCTGCCCTGCCAGATCGCCTCGACCGTGCCGGTGAAGATCTGTCCCGGGTAGAGGTCGATCGCGGCCTCGACCTTCTGGCCGGCCTTCACGTACTTGAGGTTCTCCTGGAAGAAGTTCGCGAGCAGGTAACGGTCGTCGTCACAGATGAACGAGGCGATCGCGCCGAACCGGACCTCGCCCGCGACCATCCCGGGACGCACCTGCAGGTTGATGATGTAGCCGTCCTCGGGGGCGACCATCGTCGTGTTGTCGAGGTAGTAGCGGGCGAGGTCGAGATCGGCCTGCGTCGCCGCGACGGTCGTGTTCACCCCGCCGATCTGCGACTGGTACTTCAGCGTCGCGCGCGCCAGGTCGGCCTGCGCTTCCTTGATCGCCGCCTCGGCGGCGGCCACCTGGGCCGTCCACTTCTGCGCGTCCTCCTCGGGGCCCGCGCCCTTCGCCGCGAGCCCGGTGGACAGCTGGGCCTGGTAGCGGTCGAAGACGAGCTCGCTCTGCAGTCGCTTCACCTTCGCGCCGGCCGCGTCGACGTCGGCCTGCATGACCTTGACGTCCTGCTTCGCCTGCGCGAGCTGGGCCTCGAGCTGGCGGACCTTGAACTCGTAGGGACGCCGGTCGAACTGGAAGATCGGCGTGCCCTTCGCCACGTGCACGTTCGGCTCGACGAGTACGGCCGTCACGAGCGTGGGTTCCGTGAGCCGCGGGATCAGCTGGATCGTGTGCTGGACGACCTTGGCCTCGGTCGCGTACGGCGTCACGAACCGGAGCCCGATCAGGAAGATGAGCAGCAGGTGCAGCCCCACCGAGACGGAGACGAGTCCCCACACGATGTTGAACTGCATCCACTTGAACTTGAAGAAGACCAGCCAGACAACCAGTCCATAGCCGAACAGCAGGACGAAACCGAGCAGCATCCGCCTGTCTCCTCAGTGTCCGGCCGGCGCCGGGCCGGCATCCGGTGTCGGCTTCTCGCCCTTCAGCCGCGCGATGTCCTCTTCGATCGCGCGGGCCTCCTCGGCCGGGAAGCGGCGGATGTCCACGATGTCGGTCGGCTTGAACGCCCAGATGAAGGCCTGGATCCACGGCACCAGCGGCAGGAAGCCCGCGTAGCCCATCAGCTTCACCGCCTCGGCATCCGGGTGCTTGCGCGCGATCGCGATCCGCCCCGGCAGGCCGGCGATCCACATCACGGCGACCAGGCCGATCACGCCGGCCGCAGCGAGCGTCAGGAACGTGAGGTAGTCCCAGAAATCGAGTTCGAAGCCGAGCATCGGGTTCTCCTGGCCGGGCGGGTCGGTCGCAGACGGGGCGTCCGGAGACGGTCGGGCAAGGATAGTGCCTGAGGCGCCGAGCGTGAACCCGTGTGGTCCTGCGCTTAGCATTTCGTGTCCCGCGGCCGGCCGGGCGCTTGCCGGCAATCGGGCCGCGGGCGACACTCGGCCACCGACGAGGAGGATCAGCCCGGCCCGCAGGGTTCCGCGCCTGGACGTGGAACGTCGACGGACCGGGCGGCCGCGCGACTGCAACCGATGCCAGAGACCAAGGCCCCGACAGGGCGTGGCGCCGAAGAGCGCGCGCGCCTCGCCACGGCATCGCCCGGCGTGCCGGGCGAGTGGAAGGCGATCGGCCCATGGCTCGCCGAGCGTGCCTGGGGCACGGTGCGCGAGGACTACGGCGCGGACGGCGACCCGTGGCGCTACTTCCCGCACGATCACGCGCGGTCCCGGGCGTATCGATGGAGCGAGGACGGACTGGCCGGCCTTTGCGACCTCGACCAGCGGCTCTGCTTCGCGCTGGCGCTGTGGAACGGCCGCGACCCGATCCTGAAGGAACGGATCTACGGGCTCTCGGGCCCGGAGGGTAACCACGGCGAGGACGCCAAGGAGTACTGGTGGTACCTGGACGCGACGCCGACCGCGTCGTGGCTGCGCTGGCGCTACCACTACCCGCAGCGCGAGTTCCCGTACGCGCGGCTCGTCGAGGAGAATCGTCGCCGCAGCCGGCAGGAGCCCGAGTTCGAACTCGCGGACACCGGGATCTTCGACGACGACCGTTACTTTCGCGTCGAGGCCGACTACGCGAAGGCCGGCCCCCGCGACGTCTGCATCGTGCTGCGCGTGACGAACGCCGGTCCAGAGCCCGCGGACCTCGCGCTGCTGCCGACGCTGTGGTTCAGGAACCGCTGGTCCTGGGGCGATGACGTGCCCCGCCCGGTCCTCAGGGCGCTCGACGATTCGGCGCCCGGGACCGCGGCGATCGCGGCGGTCGAGGAACGCATCGGCCGGTGGCGGCTCACCGCGGGCCCCGGCCCCGACGGTCGGGCGCCCGAGCTCCTGTTCTGCGAGAACGAGACGAACACCGCGCGGGTCTTCGGCACGGACCCGGCGACGCCCTGGCCGAAGGACGGCATCAACGACCACGTGGTCGGCGGCGCGGCGACCGTGAACCGGGACCGCGCCGGCACCAAGGCGGCGTGCTGGTACCGGCTGCGCGTCGAGGCCGGCGCCACCGTCGAGGTCAGGCTGCGGCTCGAACACGACCCGGCCGGGCGCGCCGACCTCGGGCCCGGGCATGCGGCCGTGATGGACGCCCGGCGGCGCGAAGCCGACGCCTTCCACGCGTCGCTCGCGGCCGACGGCACCGGCGCGGACGAGCGCGACGTGATGCGCCAGGCGTTCGCGGGCCTCGTCTGGAGCCACCAGTTCTACCACTACGACGTCGCGCGCTGGCTCGCCGGCGACCGGGTCGCGCCACCGGCCTCGCGCCTCGCCGGGCGCAACGCCGACTGGACCCACGTGAACAACCACGACGTGCTGTCGATGCCGGACGCGTGGGAGTTCCCGTGGTACGCGGCCTGGGACCTCGCGTTCCACTGCGTCGTGCTCGCGCACGTGGACCCGGCCGCGGCGAAGCACCAGCTGCTGCTGCTGCTCCGCGAGTGGTACATGCACCCGAACGGCCAGTTGCCCGCGTACGAGTGGGCGTTCGGCGACGTGAACCCGCCCGTGCAGGCCTGGGCCGCGCTCGCGGTGTTCGCGATCGACGGCGGCACGGACCACGAGTTCCTCGCGCGCGCGTTCCACAAGCTCGTGATCAACTTCACCTGGTGGGTGAACCGGAAGGACGCCCGCGGCGACAACATCTTCGAGGGCGGTTTCCTCGGCCTCGACAACATCGGCGCGTTCGACCGTTCGACGCCGCTGCCCGGCGGCTGCTCGCTCGAGCAGTCGGACGGGACGGCCTGGATGGCCAAGTTCTGCCTGAACATGCTCGAGATCGCGCTGCGCCTCGCCAACCGCGATCCGGCCTACCAGGACCTCGCGCTCAAGTTCTTCGAGCACTTCTGCGCGATCGCGCTGGCGATGCGCGAATTGTGGGACGAGGAGGACGGATTCTTCTACGACCGGATCCGGATGCCCGACGGCAGCTCGAGGCCGGTGCGGGCCCGGTCGATGGTGGGCCTGCTGCCGCTGTTCGCGGCCGTGCAGCTCGATCCCTCGCTGTGGGCGAACCTCGACGACTTCCGCGCCCGCGCCCGCTGGTACATCGACCGGCACCCGTGGCTCGGCGAGTTGCTGCACCTCGACCCGGGCAGCGGGCGACCCGGCGTCGTGAAGCTCGTGGACGACGCGCGGCTGGTCCGGATGCTCGGCCGGATGCTCGACGAGTCGGAGTTCCTGTCGCCGCACGGGCTGCGCTCGCTGTCGCGCCACCACCGGGAGCACCCGCTCGAGATCGAGCTGCCCGGCGGCCCGGCGCGGCTCGATTACGAGCCGGGCGAGTCCACGACCGGGCTGTTTGGCGGCAATTCGAACTGGCGCGGCCCGGTGTGGCTGCCGCTCAACTACCTCGCGCTCGAGTCGCTGCGCAACCTCGATCGCTGCATCGGCAGCCGGATCGAGGTCGAGATGCCGACCGGTTCGGGCCGCCGGCTCCGGCTGGGCGCGGTCGCCGACGAGATCGAGCGGCGCCTCGTCGGGCTGTTCGTCCGCGGGCCCGGCGGCCGCCGGCCGGTGCTCGGGTCGAGGCCTTTGTTTGCGGCGCCGGCGTGGTCCGACCCGGTGCTGTTCTACGAGTACTACCACGGTGACACCGGCGAAGGGCTCGGGGCGTCGCACCAGACCGGATGGAGCGCGCTCGTGGCCGCGATGGTCGCGAATCGCCGTCAGCGCGGAACCGCCGCGTCCGCGCACGGTCGCAAGGATTGACGGACCTGCCCAGCCACGAGGAGCACACTGCATGACGCCCACGGCGGCCCTGCGCGACGCCGGCCAGAGTCTCTGGCTAGACAACATCACCCGCGACCTGCTCGACGGCGGCACGCTGGCGCGCTACGTCGCCGAGCTGTCGGTCACGGGCCTCACCTCGAATCCGACGATCTTCGACCACGCGATCAAGCAGAGCCGCACCTACGACGCGGCGATCCGCGCCGGCGTCGAGGCGGGTCGGACCGGCGAATCGCTCTTCTTCGACCTCGCGCTCGACGACCTGGGCCGTGCGGCCGACCTGTTCCGCCCGGTGTACGAACGCACCTCGGGCGTCGACGGCTGGGTCTCGCTCGAGGTGTCGCCGCTGCTGGCCTACGACACGGCCGCGACGATCGCGGCCGCGCGCCAACTGCATGCGCGCGCCGGCCGGCCGAACCTCTTCATCAAGATCCCCGGCACCCGCGAGGGCCTGCCGGCGATCGAGGAGGCGATCTACGCCGGCGTACCGGTCAACGTCACGCTGCTGTTCTCGCGCGAGCAGTACCTCGCCGCGGCCGAGGCCTGGCTGCGCGGCGTCGAACGGCGGATCGCCGACGGGCTGGACCCGGACGTGGCGTCGGTCGCGTCACTGTTCATCAGCCGGTGGGACGTCGCGGTATCGAAGCTCGTCCCGGCCGGGCTCGTGAACACGCTCGGCGTGGCGATCGGGCGACGCACCTGGCTTGCCTACCGGGAACTCACCGGCTCACCGCGCTGGCAGCGGGCCGCGAACTTCGGTGCGCGGCCTCAGCGCCTGCTGTTCGCGAGCACCGGCACCAAGGATCCGGCGGCGCCCGACACGCTCTACGTCGGTGCGCTCGCCGCACCGCTCACCGTGAACACGATGCCCGAGGCGACGCTCAAGGCCTGGGCCGACCACGGCGCACTCGCCGGGACCATCCCGGCCGACGGTGGCGACTGCGAACGGGTGATCGAGGCGCATCTCGCCGCGGGCGTGGACGTGGACGCGCTCGGCGCGCGACTGCAGCAGGAAGGCGCCGACGCGTTCGTGAAGTCCTGGCACGAACTGATGGGCGTGATCGGCGCGCGCGCCTCGGCGCTCGGTGGCTGAGCGGCGGAACGCGGCGGGCAAGGAGCAGCGATGAACGTACTGGTGATCGACGTCGGCGGCACGCACGTGAAGGTGCTGGCCACCGGGCAGGCGGAGAAGCGCGAGTTCGAGTCGGGGCCGGCGATGACGCCGCGACAGATGGTCGCCGGCGTGAAGAAGCTCGCCGCGGGGTGGCGCTACGACGCGATCGCGCTCGGCTACCCGGGGCTCGTGCTCGGCGGGCGGATCGTGAAGGAACCCGCGAACCTCGCGGAGGGCTGGATCGGCTACGACTTCGAGCGGGCGTTCGGCTGCCCGGTCCGGATCGCGAACGACGCGGCGATGCAGGCGCTCGGCAGCTACCGGGGCGGCACGATGCTGTTCCTCGGGCTCGGCACGGGCCTCGGCTCGGCGCTCGTCGTGAACGGCACGGTCGTGCCGATGGAACTCGCGCACCTGCCGTACAGGAAAGGCGAGATCGAGGACTACGTCGGCCTGCGCGGCCTCGAGCGCCTCGGCAAGAAGAAGTGGCGCGAGCACGTCGAGCACCTGGTCGGCCGCTTCACGCTCGCGCTGCACCCGGACGAGATCGTGATCGGCGGCGGCAACGCGAAGAAGCTGAAGACGATGCCGCCCGGATGCCGCGAAGGAGACAACGCGAACGCGTTCGCCGGCGGGTTCCGGCTGTGGGAGGGTGCGACGCCGCGCCGGCATGTGCGCCGGAGGCGGGCGTGAGCACGGCCGTGGATCCACGCCGGTTGCCCGCCTGGGCGGCGCTCGCCGCGCACCGCGACGTCATCGCCCGCACCCACCTGCGCGAGCTGTTCGCCGGGGACCCGTCGCGCGGCGAGCGGTATGCGCTCGAGGCGGCCGGCATCCGGCTCGACTACTCGAAGCACCGGGTCACCGACGAGACGCTGCGGCTGCTGCTGTCGCTGGCGGAGCAGGCCGGCCTGCGGCGCCGGATCGACGCGATGTTCGCCGGCGAGAAGATCAACGAGACCGAGGGTCGCGCGGTGCTGCACGTCGCGCTGCGGGCACCGCGGGGCGCCGTGATCCGGGTGGACGGCGAGGACGTCGTGCCCGGCGTGCACGCGGTGCTCGACGCGATGGGTTCGTTTGCCGACCGAGTCCGCGGCGGGCAGTGGCTGGGGCACACCGGTCGGCGCATCCGCAACGTCGTGAACATCGGCATCGGCGGCTCCGACCTCGGGCCCGTGATGGCCTGCGAGGCGCTGCGGCATTACTCGGCGCGCGGGATGGACTTCCGGTTCGTCTCGAACGTGGACGGAACCGACTTCGCCGAAGCCGTGCACGGCCTCGACCCGGCCGAGACGCTGTTCATCGTCGCGTCGAAGACGTTCACCACGCTCGAGACGATGACGAACGCACGCACGGCGCGCGAGTGGTCCGTGAACGGCCTCGGCGGCGATCCGGCGTCGGTCGCGAAGCACTTCGTCGCCGTCTCGACGAACGCCGGCGAGGTGGCGAAGTTCGGCATCGACACGGCGAACATGTTCGGGTTCTGGGACTGGGTCGGCGGCCGGTACTCGATGGACTCGGCGATCGGCCTCTCGACGATGCTCGCGATCGGGCCGGCGGCGTTCCGCGAGATGCTCGCCGGATTCCACGAGATGGACGAGCACTTCCGGACCGCGCCGTTCGAGCGCAACCTGCCGGTGCTGATGGGGCTGCTCGCGCTCTGGTACAACGACTTCTTCGGGGCGCAGACGGTCGCCGTGCTGCCGTACGACCAGTACCTGAAGCGCTTCCCGGCCTACCTGCAGCAGCTCACGATGGAGAGCAACGGCAAGTCCGTGAGGCTCGACGGCGAGGCCGTCGGCTGCGACACCGGGCCGATCTACTGGGGCGAGCCCGGCACGAACGGCCAGCACTCGTTCTACCAGCTGATCCACCAGGGCACGCGCCTGATCCCCTGCGACTTCATCCTGTTCGCGAAGACGCTGAACCCGCTCGGCATCCACCACGACCTGCTAGCGGCCAACGTGTTCGCGCAGGGCGAGGCGCTCGCGTTCGGGAAGACCGCCGACGAGGTGCGAGCCGAGGGCGTGCCGGAGTGGCTGGTGCCGCACCGCACGTTCCCGGGCAACCGTCCGTCGAGCACGCTGCTGCTCGAACGCCTGACGCCGGCGTCGCTCGGCCGGCTGGTCGCGCTCTACGAACACGCGGTGTTCACGCAGGGCGTGATCTGGGGCATCAACCCGTTCGACCAGTGGGGCGTCGAACTCGGCAAGGCGCTCGCGATGCGCATCGTGCCCGAGCTCGCCCCGGGCGTCGAACCCCGGCACGACTCCTCGACCAACGCGCTGATCCGCCGCTATCGCCAGCTGAGGGACTCCTGATGCAACTCGGAATGATCGGTCTCGGGCGCATGGGCGCCAACATGGTCCGCCGCCTGATCCGCCACGGCCACGACTGCGTCGTGTACGACGTGTCGGCAGACGCGGTCCGCGGGCTCGCCTCCGAGGGCGCGGCCGGCAGTGGATCGCTCGGGGAATTCGTCTCGAAGCTAGCGGCGCCGCGCGCCGTCTGGCTCATGGTGCCGGCCGCCGCCGTGGACCGGATGATCGACTCGCTGCTGCCGCTGCTGTCGCCCGGGGACATCCTGATCGACGGCGGCAATTCCTACTACGTGGACGACATCCGTCGCGCAAAGGAGCTCACGCCGCGCGGCCTGCACTACGTCGACGTCGGCACGAGCGGCGGCGTCTGGGGCCTCGAGCGCGGCTACTGCATGATGATCGGCGGCGAGCCCGACGTCGTCCGCCACCTCGACCCGCTGTTCGCGGCGCTGGCCCCGGGCCGCGGCACGATCGAGCGGACGCCCGGCCGCGAGAATGCCGGCGGCACGGCCGAGCAGGGCTACCTGCACTGCGGGCCGAACGGCGCCGGCCACTTCGTGAAGATGGTCCACAACGGCATCGAGTACGGCCTCATGGCCGCCTACGCCGAGGGGCTCGGCATCCTGGCCGCGGCCAACGTCGGCAAGCGCACACACGAGGTGGACGCCGAGACGACGCCGCTCCGCGATCCCGAGCACTACCAGTACGACCTGAACCTGCCCGACATCGCCGAACTCTGGCGCCGCGGCAGCGTGGTCTCCTCGTGGCTGCTCGACCTGACCGCGACGGCACTGCTCGAGGACCCGGCGCTCTCGAAGTTCGCCGGGCGCGTCTCGGACTCGGGCGAGGGGCGCTGGACGATCAAGGCGGCGATCGACGAGGCGGTGCCCGCACCGGTGCTCACGACCGCGCTGTACGAGCGCTTCAGTTCGCGCGGCGAGGCCGACTTCCAGAACAAGCTGCTGTCGGCACTGCGCTTCCAGTTCGGCGGGCACCACGAGAAGCCCGCGGGCACCTGACGACGGGACGCCGCACATGAACCCGAACCATTCCGACGCGCTGGTGTTCTTCGGCGCGACCGGCGACCTCGCCTACAAGAAGATCTTCCCGTCGCTGATGGCGATGCTGAAGCGCGGGCACCTCACGGTGCCGGTGATCGGCGTCGCGAAGGCGGGGTGGGGGATCGAGCAGCTGCGGGCGCGGGCGCGGGACAGCCTCGAGAAGCACGGCGGCGGCGTGGACGAGGCCGCGTTCGCGCAGTTCTGCGGTCTCTTGCGCTACGTGGACGGCGACTACGGCGACGACGCGACGTTCGCGGCGCTGCGGCGGGAGCTCGGCGGCGCGGAGCGGCCGGCCCATTACCTCGCGATCCCGCCGGTGCTGTTCGCGACCGTGATCGAGAAGCTGGCGCAGTCCGGCTGCACGCGCGGCGCTCGGGTGATCGTCGAAAAGCCGTTCGGCACCGACCTCGCCTCGGCACAGCGGCTGAACCGGGTGCTGCACGCGTGCTTCGACGAGAAGTCGGTCTTCCGGATCGACCACTACCTCGGCAAGCGCCCGGTCCACAACATGATCTTCACGCGCTTCGCGAATGCGCTGCTCGAGTCGTTCTGGAACCGCAAGCACATCGAGAGCGTGCAGATCACGATGGCCGAGTCGTTCGGCATCCAGGGGCGCGGCGCGTTCTACGACCAGACGGGCACGGTCCGCGACGTGATCCAGAACCACCTGTTCCAGGTGCTCGCCAACCTGGCGATGGAACCGCCCGTGCGCACGGACGCGGAGTCGATCCGCGACGAGAAGGTCAAGGTGCTGAAGGCGATTCCGCCGATCGCGCCCGAGGACCTGGTGCGCGGACAGTTCCGCGGCTACCTCGACGAGCCGGGCGTCGCGAAGGGTTCGAAGACCGAGACGTTCGCGGCGTTGAGGCTGCGCGTGAATTCGTGGCGCTGGCAGGGCGTGCCGTTCTACATCCGCGCCGGCAAGTCGTTGCCGGTCACCTGCACCGAGGTGTTGCTGCGGCTGCGGCCGTCGCCGGTGGTCTTCCCGCAGTGCCGGCCGGTGCCGAACCACGTGCGCTTCCGGGTCAGCCCGGAAGTCGAAGGCGCGTTCGCGCTGACGGTGATGGACGCCGACGACAGCATGGTCGGGCAGCAGGCGGAGATGATGGTCAGCCAGCGGCCGGCCGCGGGCGAGATGGACGCGTACGAGCGCGTGCTCGGCGACGCGATGGAAGGCGACGCGACGCTCTTCGCCCGCGAGGACTACGTCGAGGAAGCCTGGCGCATCGTCGACCCGGTCCTCGGGCGGGACCTGCCGGTGCACGCGTACGAACCGGGCACCTGGGGCCCGGCCGAGGTCGCCGCGGTCACGCCTCGGGGCGGATGGGCGGACCCGGTCCCGCGGACGTGACGAGGAACGCTCCGGACGTCGAGGTGTACGACGACGCGGCGGCGGTTGCCGCGGCGGCGGCATCGCGGATCGCAGCCGCGGCGCGGACGGCCGTCGCGGCCCGGGGCCGGTTCGTGTTCGCCGTGAGCGGCGGCCGGACGCCGTGGTTGATGCTCGCGCGGCTCGCCGACCTCGACGTGCCCTGGGCGTCCGTGCACCTGCTGCAGGTGGACGAGCGGGCCGCGCCGGACGGCGATCCGGACAGGAACCTCACGCACCTGCGCACGTCGCTGCTCGCACGCGTGCCGCTGCCGGCGTCGCAGGTGCACGCGATGCCCGTCGGGGAAGCCGACCTCGAGGCGGCCGCGCGCGGGTACGCGGCGACGCTCGAGGCGGTGGCCGGGCGGCCGCCGGTGATCGACCTGGTGCACCTCGGGCTCGGCCCGGACGGCCACACGGCGTCGCTGGTGCCGGGCGACGCGTCGCTCTCGGCGGCCGATCGCAGCGTCGCGACCGCGGGGCCGTACCAGGGCCGGCGGCGCCTGACGCTCACGTTTCCGGCGCTCGACGCCGCGCGCGAGGTGATGTTCGTCGTGACCGGCGCCGACAAGGCGCCGATGCTCGGCCGTCTGGTCGCCGGCGACTCGGGCATCCCGGCCGGCCGGGTGCGTGCGGAGCGGATGGTCGTGCTCGCCGACCGGGACGCCGCGGGCCGCAGCGCGTGACGACCGAATTCGCCGCGATGCCGAACTTCCGCGACGCCGGCGGCCACCCGACCGTCGACGGCGCGCGGATGCGACGTGGATTCCTCTATCGGTCCGACCACGGTGCGGCGCTCGGCCCGGACGACGCGTCGCGGCTCGCATCGCTCGGGCTGCGCACGGTCTTCGACCTGCGCACGTCCGCGGAGGCGGCGATGGACCCCGGTCACACGCCCGCTGGTGCGCGGCGCGTGAGCCTCGACGTGCTCGCGGACGAGCGGGACGGTGCGCCGGCGCGGATCATCGCGATGCTGTCGAATCCCCGCGCGGCCAGTGCGGAACTCGGTGATGGCCGGGCCGCGGAAATGTTCTCGCGCGTGTACCGGTCGCTCGTCTCTTCCCCGAGCGCGGTGGCGGGCTGGCGTCGCTTCTACCTCGGCCTGCTCGACGAGCACGGGGCGCCGGCACTCGTGCACTGCACGACCGGCAAGGACCGCACCGGCTGGGCGTGCGCGGCGCTGCAGTCGCTGGTCGGCGTGCCCCGCGAGGCCGTGTACGGGGATTTCCTGGCGAGCACGCCCCGGATCCTGGGCAAGTACCGCGCGCACCTCGCCGCGTTCGCCGCGGCGGGCGGCGATCCCGCGGTGCTGACGCCGGTGCTCGGCGTGCTTCCCGAATACCTCGACGCCGCATTCGACGAGGTGCGGCTGCGACACGGCGGCATCGAGGCCTGGTTCGTTGATGGTCTCGGGCTCGGCGACGAGCCGGTCGCGGCCCTGCGCGAACTGGCCGTCGAGCGCACGGGCCCGGTGGCCCCGGCATGACGGCCGCGACCCGGTCCCCGCGCGACGCCTGCGTGCCCGGGCTCGCGCTCGGCGCCACGCCGCACGCGGAGGGCGTTTCGTTCGGGCTGTACGCGCCGCGGGCCTCGGCCGTCGAACTGCTGCTGTTCGACGGACCCGCGGTGCCCGGCCCGTCCCGCGTGATCGAGATGCCGGCCGAGCGTCGCACGCGCCATTACTGGCGGGTCGACGTGCCCGGGATCGGTGCCGGGCAGGTGTACGGCTACCGGGCCCACGGGCCGGCCGGGGGCGGGCTACGATTCGACCCGGGCAAGCTGCTGCTCGACCCGTACGGACGTTGCCTGGCCCGGCCGGGCCGCTACGACCGCGAGGCGGCGAGCCGACCGGGCGACAACTGCGCCACCGCGATGCGCAGCGTCGTCGTCGATGCCGCCGCGTACGACTGGGAGGGCGACCGTCGTCCGTGCCATGCCGGCGCGCGCTCGGTGATCTACGAACTGCACGTCGGTGGCTACACGCGCAACCCGAATTCCGGCGTCGCACCCGGCCTGCGCGGCACCTACGCCGGGCTCGTCGCCAAGATCCCGCACCTGCGCGACCTCGGGATCACCGCGGTCGAACTGCTGCCCGTGTTCGCGTTCGACGAGCAGGCGGCGCCGGCCGGGCTCGTGAACTTCTGGGGCTACCAGCCGGTTTCGTTCTTCGCACCGCACCCGGGCTACTCGAACGCGACCGAACCCACGCGCGTGCTCGACGAGTTCCGGGACATGGTCAAGGCGCTGCACGCGGCGGGGATCGAGGTGATCCTCGACGTCGTCTACAACCACACGGCCGAGGGCGACGACGGCGGGCCCACCCTGTGCCTGCGCGGCCTCGCGAACGACGACTACTACCTGCTCGGCCCCGACGGACGGGCGGCGGACTACACCGGCTGCGGCAATACGCTGAACGCCAATCGCGCGGTGGTCCGGCGGCTGATCACGGACAGCCTGCGGTGGTGGACCCGCGAGATGCGCGTCGACGGCTTCCGGTTCGACCTGGCCTCGGTGCTGGCGCGCGACGAGTCGGGCCGCCCGATGGCGGCGCCGCCGGTGGTCTGGGACGTCGACACCGACCCGGCGCTCGCCGACGCGCGGCTGGTCGCCGAGGCCTGGGACGCCGCAGGCCTCTACCAGGTGGGCAGTTTCGCCGGCGACCGCTGGAAGGAATGGAACGGACGGTTCCGCGACGACGTGCGTGCGTTCCTGCGCGGTGACGACGACACGGTCGGGGCGTTCGCGTCGCGCCTGATCGGCAGCCCGGACATCTACGCGCACGAGGGCCGCGAGCCGGAACAGAGCGTCAACTTCGTCGCCTGCCACGACGGCTACACGCTCAACGACCTCGTCACCTACTCGCGCAAGCACAACGAGGCCAACCTCGAGGGCAACCGCGACGGCGGCGACGACAACCGCAGCTGGAATTGCGGCGTCGAAGGGCCTAGCGACGACCCGGCCATCGAGGCGCTGCGCGCCCGGCAGGTGCGCAACTTCCTCGCGGTGACGCTGCTGTCGGCCGGCACGCCGATGCTGCTCGCGGGCGACGAGTTCCGCCGTACGCAACTGGGCAACAACAACGCCTACTGCCACGACGACGAGCGCACCTGGGTGGACTGGTCGCTCGCGGCGCGCCACGCGGACCTCGTGCGCTTCGTGCGGTCGCTGGTCGCGCTGCGCACGGGCCGGGAGCTGGCGCCCGGGCGCGAGCACGCGAGCCTTGGCGAGGTGCTCGACCGCGCCGCGCCGCGCTGGAGCGGCGTGCGGCTCGGCGAACCCGACTGGCGCGGCTGCTCGCATTCGATCGCATTGACGACGCGCCTGCCCGGGGACGGGCTGCGCCTGCACCTGGTCGTGAACGCGTGGCGGGAGCCGCTCGAGTTCGAGGTGCCGCCGCCCGAGGCCGGCGGCTGGCGACGCTGCGTCGACACGGCGCTGCCTTCGCCGCGTGATGCGCTCGACTGGGTGCACGCTCCGGCCGTGGCCGGACGCTGCACGGTCGCGCCGCACGCGCTCGTGCTGCTGCTGGAGCCGGCTGCCGGGACGAACGGGCACCGGTAAGATGGGAGGCGGCCCGGTCGTCCGAGATCGGGTCGCCCGGGTGCGGCGGGGTCGCCGCGGCTTCGATGGGAGTCGATTAACGTGATTGCATCGGACCTCGTTCGATCGTCCGGCCGCCGCGCCGGCCTGTTCTTCGTGCTGGCGCTGTCGGTCGGTACCGCGGTCGCCGCCTCGACACCCGCGACCACGCAGGTCGAGCGCGGCCGATACCTCGCGACGGCGGGCGACTGCATCTCCTGCCACACCGGACCCGGCGGCAAGCCGTTCGCCGGCGGCGGAAAGCTCGACACGCCGTTCGGGTACCTGCTCGCGCCGAACATCACGCCGGACGACGAGACGGGCATCGGCCGCTGGAGCGCCGACGACCTGTACCGTGCGATGCACGAGGGCGTGAATCGGCACGGCCAGGACCTCTACCCCGCGATGCCGTACACCTCGTACACGCTCGTGACGCGCGAGGACAGCGACGCGATCTACGCCTACCTGCGCACGCTCGGACCGGTGAAGAACGACGTGGACGTCAACCAGCTGCGATTCCCGTTCAACCAGCGCTGGTCGATGGCCTTCTGGCGCGAACTCTATTTCACGCCGGGCACGTTCGAGCCGGTGGCCGGGCAGTCGGCCGAATGGAACCGGGGCGCCTACCTGGTCGAGGGCCTCGAGCACTGCAGCGCCTGCCACTCGCCGCGCAACGTGATGGGCGCGACCGAGACGAAGCACGAGTACACGGGCGCCGAGATCGACGGGTGGTTCGCCCCGAACCTGTCTTCGAACCTGTCGACCGGACTCGGCGAGTGGAGCGTTGGCGACATCGCGACCTACCTGAAGACCGGCAGCCGGCCGGGGCACACGACGACGTTCGGCCCGATGGCCGAGGTCGTGCACAACAGCACGAGCCACCTGACGGACGCCGACCTGAATGCGATGGCGACCTACCTGAAGGCGCTGCCGCCGGAATCGTCGCTGCGGGCGGCGAAGCCGGCTCCGTCGCAGTGGAAGACCCACGCTGCGTCGCTCTACATGGATCACTGCAGCGCCTGCCACCAGTCGGGCGGCCGCGGGATGCCGGGCTTCTTCCCGCCGCTCGCCGGCAACGGCGCGGTGATCGCGCCCGACCCGGGCAACGTGCTGCAGGCGGTGCTGAACGGCATCCCGATGCAGAACGGCTACATCGCGATGCCGTCGTTCGCGGAGCAGCTTTCGAACCAGCAGATCGCCGACATCGCGAACTACGTGCGCACGAACTGGGGCAACACGGCCGTGCCCAATGCGACGGCGGACGAGGTCGCCAAGCTGCGCGCCGCGATGCCGTCCAAATGAAGACCACGCAACGACGCCTGCTCGTCGCGCTCGCGGCCCTGCTGCTCATCGCGGCCGTGTGGGCCGGGCTCGCGGCGCTCAGGCCGCTGCCCGACCGCACGTTCACGCTGGCGACCGGTCCCGTGGGCAGCGCGTACGAGGCGTACGGCCGCCGCTACCAGGCGCTGCTCGCCCGCAGCGGCGTCGAGGTGAAGCTCGTCGCGACCGCGGGCACCTACGAAAACGTCGAGAAGATGCTCGACCCCAAGGCGGGCGTGAGCGCCGGCTTCATCCAGGCGGGCAGCGTCACCGAAGACGGCGCCCCCGGGCTGCTGTCGCTCGGGACGATGTTCTACGAGCCGCTCTGGGTGTTCTGCCGCTGCGAGCCCGACGACCTCGACTTCCACGAGCGCCTGGGGCGGCGGGTGTCGATCGGTCCGGACGGCGGCGCGACCCGCGCGCTGGTGCTGCGCATCTTCAAGATGAACGGCATCGATCCGGCACGGTTCGAACTGCTCGGTTACGCGCCGGAGAAGGCGGCCGACGAACTGATCGCCGGCCGGATCGACGCGGCGATCATCGACACCGCCTGGGAATCGCCGGCCGTCCAGAAACTGATGGCCGACCGGTCGATCCACCTCGTGGGCTACCCGCGTGCCGATGCCTACGTGGCGCTGATGCCGTTCCTCAGCAAGGTCGTGCTGCCCGAGGGCGTGGCCAGCCTCGCGGAGAACCGTCCCCCGAAGGACGTCGTGCTCATTGCGCCGAAGGCGAGCCTCGCCGTGCGCGAGGACCTGCACCCGGCGCTGCAGTACCTGCTGATCGACGCGGCGCAACGGATCCACGGCGGGCCCGGCGTCTTCAACGCCGCCGGCACGTTCCCGGCACCCGAGATGATCGACCTGCCTCTCAGCGCCGAGGCACAGCACATGTACCGCAGCGGGCCGTCGTTCCTGCGCCGCCACCTGCCGTTCTGGCTCGCCGAGCTCGGCCAGCGGCTGCTGCTCGTCGTGATCCCGCTGGTCGGACTGATCTATCCGGTGACCAAGCTGGTGCCGGAGGCCTGGCGCTGGGAGATGGGGCGCCGGCTGCAACGCGCCTACCGCGACCTGCGGAGCATCGAACGCGGGCTGATCGACACGGCCCCGGGGCCCGAACGCGCCGAGTGGCACGCGCGCCTCGACGAACTCGAGGCGCGCGTGCAGGCGCTGCGGCTGCCCGACTCGTACGCGGCGCCGGCCTACGAACTGAAGCAGAACATCCGGTTCGTCCAGGAGCGGCACTCGCGCTGACGAGCGCGGCTCAGGCCATCCCGGCCTCGAGCAGCGCCGCTTCCTGCGCCTCCGGCGCGAGCTTCGGGCAGTGCCGCGACAGGTTCGCGAGCAGCGCGACGAGCCACGGCGCGTGCAGGCCCACGAGCAGCTTGCCCGTCGTGAGCAGGGCGACCGATGTCGCGCGTTCGGGGTCGGCCCAGCAGAAGATGTTCGCGAAGCCGAGGTGCCCGAAGGCCCGCTCGGTGTCCGGACCGTACATCCCGAACGGCCGCGCGCCGAGCATCATGCCTGCCGAGTAGCGCAGCGGCAGCATCAACGAGCGGTCGATCTCCGGCTTGCCGACCTCGGCGATCGCTCGCCGCACCGTAAGCGGCTGGAAGACGCGGCGCCGACCGGCCCGGCCGCCGTCGAGCAGGCACTGGAAGAACCGGGAGCATTCGTCGGCCGTGCCGACGCCGTTGCCGGCCGGAATCACCGCCCGGTAGTAGCGCGGGTCGTTCGAGATCCCGACGGCGTGCCTGAGCGGTGCGCCGATCGCGCGACGCAGGTACAGGTCCGCGCCCGCGTCGAAGCGGAACCCGGTGACGTAGTTCCGTGCGACGCGGCCGAGCGTCCGGCCGCGCGCGCCGAAGTCGAGCGTCTCGAGTCCCATCGGCGAGGCGACGTGCTTGCGGAAGAACGAGCGGAAGGACTCGCCGGACACCTTTTCGACCAGGTCGGCGATCACGAAGCCCGACGTCAGTGCGTGGTAGGCGTGGTGTTCGCCCGGCCGGTCGGGTGCGGTCTGGTAGATCAGGCGCAGGATCGCCTTCGGGTCGAGCAGCAGTTCCGGGACGTCGAGGCCCCGGGTCGGCACCGTCGGGATGCCCGCCTTGTGGCACAGCAGCTGGTAGATCGTGATGTCGCGCTTGCCGTTCTGCCCGAACGCCGGCACGTAGTGGCTCACTGGGTCGAGCAGGCTGAGGGCCTTGTGCTCCGACAGCAGGTGGACGGTCATCGCCGCCATTGCCTTGCTCGCCGAGAAGATGCACACCGGCGTCTCGGGCGTCATCGGCACCGGTCGCTCGCCACGGTCCCCGGGGCCGTTGCCGCGGGCGTGGCCGATCGCGCGCTTCAGCACGATCTGTCCGTGTCGCCGCACGACCATCGAGATCCCCGGATGCATCCCGGTCGCGTAGATGCGCTCGACCGAGCGCCAGATCGCGTCCACCCCGGCGCGCGTCATGCCGACGCGGCCGGGATCCGTTTCCTCGTTTCCGGCGATCCGGGTGACGGAGCCCAGGTCCGCCGGCACGTCGGCGGACTCGACCACGGTACGGCGAAGCGGGGCGGGGATCCGGCGCAGCAAGTCGAACATGGAACCTCCGGGGGAGGCGCGGCTCAGGCGCCGCGTCGTCGCCGCAGCACGGCCTCGCGGACCAGGCCGAGCCGGTCGTTGCCGAAATACATGTCGTCGCCGCCGACGAAGATCGTCGGCGAGCCGAACCCGCCGCGGGCGATCACTTCCTCGGTGTTCGCGCGCAGCCGGTCCTTGACCGCGGGCTCGGCGATGCCGGCGAAGAAGCGCCCGGGCTCGACGCCGACTTGTCCGCACAGGTCCGCCAGCACCTCGTCGTTCGAGATGTCGCGGTCCTCGCTCCAGTACGCGTGGAACGCCGCCTCGGCGAACGGTACGAGCTGCCCCTGCGGTTCGAGCCAGAGGCAGCCGCGCATCGCCTTCACGCTGTTCACCGGGAACACGGTGGGCGGGAACAGGATCCGGACGCCCGCGAGCCGCGCCCAGTCCTGCAGGTCCTTGCGGAGGTAGGCCTGCTTGGCGGGCACGCCGCGCTCCCGGAACTCGTAGACGCTCGGGTTCACCGCGTTGAAGATGCCCCCGACCAGCACGGGTCTCCAGCGCACCTCGACGCCGAGTTCACGGGCCAGCGGCTGCAGGTTCCGGAACGCGAGCCAGGTCCACGGACTCGAGCAGTCGAAGAAGAATTCGATCATGCTTGAATGCTCGCAGAACGGACAGCAGGCGTCACTACGATGATAACCCTATACACGGCGGCGACCCCGAACGGACACAAGATCTCGATCGCACTCGAGGAACTCGGGCTGCCCTACGAGATGAAGGTGCTCGAACTCGCGAAGCTCGAGCAGCGTCGACCGGAGTACCTGCGTCTCAATCCCAACGGGCGCATCCCGACGATCGTGGACCACGACCGGAACGACTTCGTCGTGTTCGAGTCCGGCGCGATCCTCGTGTACCTGGCCGAGAAGACCGGTCGGCTGATGCCCGCGGACGTCGAGGGGCGCTCGGCCGTCATGCAGTGGCTGATGTTCCAGATGGGCGGGATCGGGCCGATGATGGGCCAGGCGAACGTGTTCTTCCGATACCTGCCCGAGAAGATCCCGGTGGCGATCGACCGCTACCAGGGCGAGGTGCGGCGGCTGTTCGAGGTGCTCGACCGCAGGCTCGCCGACCACGAATACCTCGCCGGCGACTACTCGATCGCCGACATCGCGAACTGGGCCTGGGTGCGCACGTACCGATGGTCGGGCGTGTCGCTCGAGGGGCTGCCGCATCTCGAGCGCTGGAAGTCGCAGCTCGCCGAGCGCCCCTCGCACCAGCGCGGGATCGAGCGCCCGCCGAGCCCGCTGAAGCCCACCGCAGAGTCGAAGGACGAGGCGCGCTTCGTCGAGGCCGCGCGCAACATGGTGGAGACGGGCCGGCCGAAGCCGTGACGGCTCAGCGGCGCGACGCGATCCAGGCGTCGAGCGATGCGCGACCGCCGCCGAACACCACGAGCACCGCGAGCAGGCTGCCCCACAGCACGTGCTGGCCGAGCGCGGCCTCGTAGCCGTCGGCGAACAGCACGTGCGAGTACGAGACGACCGCCATCGCGTTCACGAACGAGAGGCCGAGCGCGGCCCACCGCGTGAGCAGTCCGAGCGCGAGCAGCACCGGGAACGCGAGTTCCCCGGCCGTGCCGAGCAGTGCCGCGGCGTCGGGCGGCAGCACGGGCACGTGGTACTCCTCGCGGAACAGCCACAACGTGCCGTTCCAGTCCTCGAGCTTCACGAGTCCGGCCTTGAAGAACTGCCACGGCACGTAGAACCGGATCGCGAGCAGCAGCAGCGTCGGCAGCGGCCTCGCCAGCCGTTCGGCCAGCTCGTTCGCACGGTGGAGCAGGTTCGTCGGTCCCACGTCGATGCCTCCCGTCCGCTCAGGCCGCGCCGTCGCGCGGCGCGGTGATTCCCGTCACGAGCCCGGCATCGAACAGCCAGCCGAGCGCCGGTCCGAACTCGGCGGCGCCAAGGCCGGATGCGTCGAGCGACCCGTCCAGCGTCTCGCCCGCGGCGAGCGCGGCGGCCAGCCGGTGCCGCTCCGGCGACACCGAGTGCAGCACGATGCCGTCCGGGTCCTGGGCGACGACGACCCACTCGGCGCCGAGCGCCGGGTCGACCGGCGCGCCCGCGGATTCCGGCTGGTTCGCGCGCCACACGGACCACACCGGGTGGGGCGAAGCGACGAGTCGCAGCGACGGCTGCAGCGCGACACGGACCCGGTCGAGGTCGTCCGGCGCGACACCGGCGAGCACGTCCGGGCCGACGGGCGGCCGCCACTCCGAGACGAGCGCTTCCTCGCACGCCCACTCGAGGCGCGCGAGGTCGCCGAGCCACCGGTAGTCGGGGCCGGCATGGCGCTGCTCCACCCAGTCGGGGAACGCGCGACCGATCCAGTGCAGGTCGCCGCTCGGCGAGGGGTGCGCTGCCCGATACTCGCGCGCGAGCGTCGTGAAGTGTCCGTCGCCGACCCGGCGGCGCAGCACCGGGAACGTGCGCGCGAGCGCTTCCTCGAAGATCGCGGCGACGTTGTTACGGTAGTACTGCAGCCGGTCCGCGGCCGGGATGCCGTCGCCGCGGAACAGCGCCGCCGCCGAGGCGCCGCCGGGGTCGCGGCCGTCGAGTGCCTCGGCGAACGCGGACTCGAGCGCGGCGAGGCCGCGTTCGTCAGGCCGCGAGCGCACGGTGCCTGTCCATCACGGCGTCGGCCTTCCGAGCCTCGGCGACCAGCACCTCGACGTCGGGGACGTTCGTGTCCCACTCGACCAGCGTCGGCAGCGGGCCGAATCGCGCGATCGCGCGTTCGTACAGGGCCCAGACCTCCGGGCAGACGGCCGAACCGTGGTCGTCCACCAGCAGTTCGCGCGAGCCGACCGGGTTGCGACGGTGGCCCGCGAGGTGGATCTCGCGCACCGCGTGCGCCGGCACCTCGTCGATGCAGCGCGCCGCGTCGAGCCCCAGGTTGACGGAATTCACGTACAGGTTGTTCACGTCGAGCAGCAGCCCGCAGCCCGAGTGCGCGACGACGGCGTCGAGGAACTCCCACTCCTCGAGGCAGGACGTGGACCAGCGCAGGCAGCTCGACAGGTTCTCGACCAGGATCTGGCGCCCGAGCGCGTCCTGCACCTCGCGGACCCGCGCCGCGAGGTGCAGCGCGGCTTCCTCGGTGTGCGGCGGCGGAAGCAGGTCGTTGTAGTGGACGGCGCCGGCCCGGTTCCAGCAGGCGTGCTCGCTCACGAGCGCGGGCTCGTAGCGGCGCACCGCGGAACGCACGCGCTCGAGGTGTGCGCGATCGAGCGGCGCGGTCGACGCGAGTCCGAGCCCGACGCCGTGCAGGCTGAGCGGGTAGTGGGCCCGCGCGCGCTCGAGTGCGCGCACCGCAGGCCCGCCGTCGTGGAAATAGTTCTCGGTGTGCACCTCGAGCCACGCGACGGCGGGTCGTCCCGCCGCCGCGTGCTCGTGGTGCGGGGAGCGCAGCCCGATCCCGGCGCGGGCCGGGATCGTGTCGCCACCGGGGCGGCGTTCGGCCGGCTCCACCATCGGCTTACTTCGCCGGCGGGGTGGTCTTGCCGCCCATCTTCTCGCACTGGCCCGCGGGCACGTGCTTCCACTCGTTCGGGTCGTTGTCCTTCTTCGCCTGGCCGGCGCACGAGTGGCCGTTCGACGCGCAGTCGTTCTTGCCGGCCTTCGCGATGCCGTAGCACTTGTCCTGCGTGGCGGGGGTGTCGCCGGCCTGCGCCGCGCCGCTGGCCAGCAGTCCGCCGATCGCTGCGGCGATCGCCATCTTCTTCAGGTCCATCGTGTCTCCTCCTGGTCTCAAGGGTGGGTACCGGGCACCGGAACGAGGTGCCTCGTCCAGTAGACCCGGCCGGACCGTGGATTGTCACGCGGGGCGGAAAAGAAAAGGGCCGCCCGTGGGCGGCCCCTGGTCCGGCGGGAGGGACCCCGGGGGGGCGCCGGCCGGACGAACCGACCGGCAGCCCCCCGGGTGCAACCTCAGAGCGGCGCGTCGCCCGGGCAGAGCCCGACCGTTGCGCCCCACGCGAGCCAGCGGTCCATGCCGTCCGGGAACGCGACCGACAGCGTGCGGGCGCGCGTGCCCTTGCCAGCGCAGACGTACACGCGCTTCAGGTCCACGTGGAACGCGTGGTAGTAGTCCGCCGCGAGCGGGATCGCGGTGCCCGCGATCGCCGTGCCGTTCCCCGAGACGAAGCCGCCGAGCAGGAACCACCGCGACGCCTCGAGCACGCCCTGGCGCTCGAGGAATTCCGACAGCAGCATCCAGCCCATGCGCGGCGTCCAGATCACCGCTTCGCCAAACGAACCGCCGAGCACGACGTGGCCGTCGTCCGACACCGAGTTGGCGGCCGTCTCGCGCTGCACGTCCACGCAGACCGTCTGGAGGTTGTCGTCGAGCTGGCAGAAGCGCCCCGGGAATCGGCCGAGCGGCTTGACGCCCTCACCGGCGCGCCACATGTACGCCTCCAGTGCCTCGGGCCCGATCTGGCCGCCGACCGCGATCGTTCCCTTCGCGTTCATGGCCATCACCTCGCCGGCCCAGCCGTTGAACGGGTTCTTCCCCTTCGGGTCGCGCAGCAGCATCAACTCGCGGCCGCGCCAGATCGCACCCACGCGCGCGCCGAGTTCCGGGAAGCTCTCGAAGCCGCCGAACACGCGCCCGTCGGCCGACACTGCGTTGACCCGCGCGTCGCCCTCGCAGACGAACGTGCCGCTGCCGTCGCTGTACGGGCAGGTCTTGCCCTTGCGGGCCTTCGGCAGCAGGCGATGGCCGGTCTTCGCGTTCCACACCCAGGCGTAGACGTCCTCGGTGCCGCATCCGGTCCAGTAGTTGCCCACGGCCGTCGTGCCGTCGCGCGACAGGTCGAAGATCGTCGCCTGGTAGAGGCCGCAACCCGCCCCGTCCGGTGCGATCGACTTCCAGCCCGTGGCACCCGTCCAGAGCGCGGGCTGCTCCTGGACCAGCGGTCCCCACTCGCTGTCGATCCTGACCGGGATGCTGCCACCGGCCACGCGGCCGTCGCCCGAGATCGCGCCGAGGAACCCCTCGCCGCCGATCTCGGTCACGCCGGTCCGGTGGTCCCAGACCCAGTACGGCGCGGCCAGGTTGCCGTGCACGCCGACGACGCGGCTGCCGTCGTCGGAGACGGCCGAGCTGAGCGCGTACGGGATGTGCGTGAACGTCGGGGCGTTCGGGACGCCGTTCACGGCGATCGTGATCTGCCGGACCTCGCCCGCGGCGAGGCTCAGCGTCGTGGCGACGCAGGCGTCGTCCTTGCGGGCATCGCCCGACTCGTCCGCGTTCCAGTACTCCTCGGGCCCGAGCAGGATGCTCTTCGGCGTCGAGAACGAGCCCGTGGCGAGTTCGTCGATGTAGACGACGTAGCTCGCGCCCGGCACGAGGCCGGTCATCACGAAGCGCCCGTCGGCCCCCAGGCGTCCCTGCGTCAGGTCGCCGGAGATGCGCGAGATCGCGCCCGAGAACGGGTTGCCGCCCGAGTCGACCCGGCGTGCGATCACGTTGATGCCGGTGACCGGGCTCGTGCCGTCCTTCGCGACGACCTTGCCCTTCAGCGTCCCCGTCGCCGCCTGGTATCCCGGCGCCGGGTACAGCGAAGAGAGCGCCGCCATGTCGTCGGCGACGTCGACGGTCGCCATCGCCGGGCTGTTGTAGCGCGGGGAGTCGGCGTAAGGATTGACGAGCGGGTACATCGTCTCGATCTCGTCCGCCGTCGGGTAGCGGTCGATCGCGACGCCGCACTGGTCCGGCCCGGCCTGGTCCGGGCCGCGGGGCACGCCGAACTCCGGCGCCGGCGCATTGCGCGCGTAGTAGCCGTTCGTCTGCGAGTGGGCGAGGTTGATCGCGTGACCCATCTCGTGCGTGACGACGCCCGAGATCGGGCCGCTGTCGGTCACCTCGAGCCAGGCGCCGCCGACGATCAGCCAGCCCTCGACGATCCGCGTCGACCCCTGGCCGGCGAGCATCTCCGGCGACGCGATGCCGAGCACGCCGTAGCCGTTGCCGCCCGTGAGCGCGGCGATCACCGAGCCGTCGGCGTCGTAGATGACTTGGATGCCGCCGCCGTTGTAGGCGCCGAGCACCGAGCCGATGTTTGCGCCCGTGATGTCGACCGGCGAGCGCCCGGCCACCGTCGCGCGGAAGCTCGAGGTCGGCACCGACGACCACTGCGCGACCGACGCCGCGACCAGGTCGTCGCCCGCCTGCTCGGACAGCAGTTCCTCGGTCGCGAGGCAGTTCCAGTTCTCGTCGCGCTCGGTGCAGCGGGTGCTGAGCGGACCCTTGTCCAGCCAGACCTTGACCGTGCCTTCCCAGCGGGCCGGCTGCATCGCACCGCCGAGGTCGACGAGCTCGAGCGGGCCGCCGGCCAGCGCGGCCGTCGAGGCGAGCAGTGTGCCGGCGAGCGCGACGAGTCGGCCCGCGCGGCGGGCGTACGTTTCATTCCTTCGCATTGGTCATCACTCCGGTGCGGGTCCAGCGGCCTTCGACGGCCCGGTGCAGCAGTCCCCTGAGCGCATTGGCGTCGACCGGGCCGGCGCGCGTGCCCAGCAGCTTGCGGTCGGCGTCGGTGAGGTGCGATCGATCGATGCGCACGTCGCGGAACAGCGTCGCGTTGTCGTAGGCGTTCATCGCCCGGCCGTTCGCGACGCTCAGCTTGCCCTGGCCGAGCCCGACGGTCGTCTGCAGCCCCGTCGTGGGTGCCTTCGAGTACAGGAACACGATCGCGGATTCGCCGCGCCGCCAGGTGGGCCAGCCGGTCGGGCGCGCGAGGTAGATGCGGCCGTCGGGAAGGCGGCGGGGCTGGTCGAGCCCGAACTGCCTGAACGTGCACGTGTTGCCCTTCGCGCCGCGGATCGCGTCCTGCACGCGCAACGTGACCTCGGTGTACGGCAGACCACGGCCGTCGAATCCGTCGACCACGGCAAGGACTTCGCCGGCGACGTTGGTCTCGGCATTGTCGATCAGTTCGACCAGCGAGAGCGGCGCGACGCTGGTGGCGCCGGCGCTGCCGGTGAACACGAGGCCCGCGAGAAGCGCGGGCAACACGATACGGGCGGACAGGCGGGTACGCCTGCCACCGACATGGTTCAACATCTCGTTCGATCCTCCCCGGGCAGAGTCCCTGGGGCGGCGTCGTCGCCGCCCGTACCCACCGGCACCGCGCGGGCTGCCCACCCCGGCGTCGACCTGTCGCGCCGGCGCTTCTGTGGCGCCGGGCGCGAATCGTGCGGAACCGGGGGCCGACGGCCGGACGAACCGGCCGGCAGCCCCCAACGCAACCTCAGAGCGGCGCGTCGCCCGGGCAGAGCCCGATCGCGTCGCCGTGGCCCAGGTGCGCGTCCATCGCGCCCGGGAAATCCACCTGCATCGTGGTGCGCGAACCGCCCTTGTTCACGTGGCAGACGAACACCTGGTCCAGGCTGATCCGGTAGCCCTGGTAGTAGCTCGAGGCGAGCGGGAAGGCCGTCCCGTAGATGACCTTGCCGTTGCCCGACACCTTCGCGCCCAGGAAGACCCAGTTGGTCGCCTCGAGCACGCCCTGGCTCTGCAGGAACTTCGACAGCTGCATCCAGCCGAGGCCGCGCGTGAAGATCGCGCCGTCGATCGCGCCGACCCCCTCGAAGAAGTCGCTGTACGACGTCTCGCCGGTGATCACCCTCGCGTCGTCGGAGATCGAGTACGCGACGGTGCGGCGCTTCTTGCAGACGTCGGCCTGCTCGCTCCAGCTGAAGTAGCAGAACGGCGTGCGATCGCCGCCCAGGTTCCGCGTGCCGCCGGTCACGGTCCAGATGTAGGAATCGTTGAGGTCCGGACCCGCGTCCACGCCGACCGCGACGTTGCCCCAGCCGTTGAGCGCGGTGACCTCGCCGACCCAGCCCTTCGTGTTGTACTGCGAGCGGCTGCGAGGTTCGCGGAGCACGATCTGGTTCTTGCCGCGCCAGATCGCACCCAGCCGGTACGGGAACTGCTGGTTGTCGTCCTGCCAGCCGCCCACCACCTTGCCGTCCGAGGAGACGGCGTTGGCCCGGGCGGAATAGAGGCTGTTCTTCGGCAGCAGCTGCATGCCGGTCTTGGCGGTCCACTTGTACGCGAACGCGTGCGTGCAGTCCTTGAACGCCAGGCCGACGGCCGTCGAGCCGTCACGCGAGACGTCGTAGACCGACGAGTGGAAGATGTCGCAGCCCGGCCAGTCCTCGGCGGTGCCCGTGATGGTCCGCCAGCCGTCGCGCTTGGTCCAGAGCGCCGCGCGCTCCTGCACGAGCTGGCCATACCCGGTCGTGACGGTCGGTCCGGCGACCGTGCCGCCGACCACGTTGCCGTCGCCCGACATCGCGATGTTGACGCCCCGGCCGCCGATGTAGGTCACGTCGCCGGTGGCCGCGAAGCTCTGCTTGTCCCACACCCAGTACGGCGATTCGTTCGACGGGCCGTAGAGACCGGCGATCCTGCTGCCGTCGTCCGAGGCGACGACGGGGAGCACGTACGGGATGTGCGTGAACGTCGGCGCGCGCGGGATGCCGTTCACCGCGATCGTGAGGTCGCGGGTTTCGCCCGCGGCCAGCGTGATCGCCGTGTAGGCGCAGGCGTCGTCCTTGGACGCATCGCCGCTCTCCGCGTCGTTCCAGTACTCCTCGGGCCCGAGCAGCAGCGCCGGGGGCGTGCTGAACGCGCCCGCACGCAGCTGGTCGATGTAGAGCACGTAGGGCACGCCGGGCTCGAGCCCGGACATCACGAACGTACCGTCGGCGCCGAGCAGGCCCTGGGTCGAGTCGCCCGAGATGCGCGACACCGGACCCTGCAGCGGGTCACCGACGCGGCGCGCGATCACGTTGACGCCGGTGAGCTGGCTCGTGCCGTCCTTCGCGACGATCCTGCCGCGGATCGTGCCGGTCGACGCCTCGAAGCCCGGGGCCGGGTAGATCGACGCGAGCGCCGCCATGTCGTCGGCGTCGTCGAGGACCTTGGCCATCTCGGGGCTGTTGTACGTCGGGCTCTGCGGGAACGGATCGATCATGGGGTACATGGTCTCGATCTGGCTCGCGGCCGGGTAGTCTGTGGTCAGTGCCTGGCACTGGTCCGGACCCGGCTTCTCGCCGCCGCCCGCGTAGAACGACCACGCATTCGGGTTGTTCATCGCGTAGAAGCCGTTCGTCTGCGTGTGCGCGAGGTTGATCGCGTGGCCGAACTCGTGCGTGACGACGCCCGAGATCTGCTCGGTCGACGTGGCGCTCAGGAAGGACCCGCCGATCACCTGCCAGCCCTCGACGATCTCGGTCGGGTTCTCGTCCGAGAGCCATTCGGGGGAGGCGATGCCGAGCACGCCGTAGCCGTCGCCGCCGGTGAGCGCGTCGATGACCGAGTTGTCGGCGTCGTAGATCGTCTGGATGCCGCCGCCGTTGTAGACGCCGATGTAGTCCCAGACGTTCGCACCGGTGATGTCGACCGGGGAGCGGCCGGCGACCTGCGCGCGGAACGACGAGTTCGGCACGTTCGACCACTGGGCGACGGTGGCGGCGACGAGGTCGTCGCCGGCCTGCTGGTCGAGCACCGGGTAGACCGGGTTGCCGTTGCCGTCGACCTGGCAGTTGCCCGTGTCGTCGAGCAGGCAGCTCGTGCCGACGTTGAGGTTGCCGCTGTCGAGGTAGACGTTGACGGTGCCGACCCAGTGGGCGGGCTCGAGGTGGTCGCCGACCGGCACCAGGTAGAGTGCGCCGCCGGCATGGGCGGGCGCGCCCGCGATGCAGGCGACGGCCGCGACGAGGCCGGCGCGCAGGCGGCCGGCGAGCTTCAGGTCAGCGCTGCTCATTGCGGAGGCCTCCGTTGCGGACCCAGTTGCCCTCGACCGCGCGGTGCAGGAACTTGCGCAGCGTGTCCGCGTCGACCGGACCCTCGTGCGTCTGGAACATCTTCTTTTCCGACTCGTCGAGCAGGCTCGGGTTGACCTTGACGCCGCGGAACAGCCGGGTGTTGCCGTAGGCGTTCATCGCCTTGCCGTTCGCCAGGCTCAGCTTGCCCTGGCCCAGGCCGACCGTCGTCTGGAAGCCGGTCGCGCGGGACTTCGAGTACATGAACACGATCGCTGATTCGCCGCGACGCCAGGTCGGCCAGCCGGTCGGGCGGCCGAGGTAGGTGCGCCCGTCGGCCATCCGCCGGGGCTTGTCGAGCCCGAACTGACGGAACGTGTAGGTCCCGCTGTTCTGTCCACGGATCGTGTCGGACACCTTGATCGTGACTTCGGTGTACGGCAGGCCGCGCGAGTCGAAGCCGTCGACGACGGTCTGGACCTGGCCGACGACGATCGCGTCGGAGTGGCCGAGCATGTCGACGATCGTGAGCGGGACGATCGTGGTCGCGTGCGCGGGGGCGGCGGCGGCCGCAAGCCCGAGCACGGCGATCCACGTGCCCGCGGCTGCCTTCAGCCTTCGCAGCAGGGTGGACGGGGTCATGGTTGCCGGATCCTTCTGGTGAAAAATGAGCGTGCCCGGCAGGAGCCGGGCACGAGTGGCGGCAAGGATGGCGTGCGGCGCCGGACTTGCCAAGCGGCGCATGGGGTGGGGCGGCCCCGCAACACCCCCCTCCAATGGGAGTGTTGACGGCGGGCGGCCGGTCGGGATAGGGCGGCGCCGGCCCGGGGTCAACCGCCCTGGGCCTTGCCCCGCGACATCACGGCCTCGCGCGTGGCGGCGAAGTTCGCCCGGTCCATCCGGAGCGTGGCGGCCTTGCTCGCCCGGCCCTCGATCTCGAGGCCCTCCGCCAGCGTCGTCTCGAGCCCCGTCGCGATCAGCCGGCGCACGTCCATCAGCGTGGCCCGGTCGCAGCTCGCGATCTCGGCGGCGAGCTTCCGGCAGTACGGCATCAGTTCGCCGGGCGGCAGCACCTCGAGCACCAGCCCCCACTCCTTCGCGGTCGCGGCGTCGACGAAGTTGCCGGTGTAGCTCATGTAGCGCGCCCGGACCGGGCCGATCAGTCGCGGCAGGATCTGCGACATGCCCCAGCCGGGCACGATCCCGACCCGGGCGTGCGTGTCGGCGAAGCGGGCGGCCGTCGAGGCGACGATGATGTCGCAATTGATGGCGAGTTCCATTCCGCCCGTGATCGCGAAGCCGTTGACGGCCGCGATCGTGGGCTTGCCGAGCGCCCGCAGCGCGCGGCTGATCGCCGCGTCCGGTCCGAGTTCCTCCGGCGTGAGCGGCGCGGTCTCGAACTCCTTCAGGTCCACGCCGGCCGTGAAGGCCTTCTCGCCGGCGCCGGTGACGATCACGACGGCCACCGAGTCGTCGCCCGCGAGCGCGTCCACGGCCGCGACGAAGCGCCGGCGCAACTCCTGGGACAGCGCGTTCATCTGCCTGGGCCGGTTCAGCGTCAGCACCGCGACGCCGGCGTCCTTCTCGATCAGCAGCAGGTCTTCGCTCATGTGGACTCCACTCTCGACAAACGATCCCCGGCGGGCGGATGCTTGGGCCGCGGCCCGCGTGCTACCTGCCGGGAGTGACGACGATGACGAGCTTGAACCGTTACACCTCGCCTGTCGAGGAGGTCGCCTGGAACGTCGAGCAGGCCTACCGCACGACGTTCAGCTGGGAGTACGACGACGGGCGCGCGAAGCTGCTCGCGCTCTACGACAAGGGCAAGCGCCAGCAGTGGAACGCCTCGGACCGGATCGACTGGAGCCAGGACCTCGATCCGGAGAACCCGTCGGGGCTGCCCGACGAGATGATCGCGATCCACGGCTCGCCGACCTGGGGCCGGCTGAACGACGCCGAGAAGGCGAAGCTCCGCCACCACGTCCAGGCCTGGCAGATATCGCAGTTCCTGCACGGCGAGCAGGGCGCGCTCGTCTGTGCCGCGAAGATCGTGCAGCAGGTGCCGGCGATGGACGCGAAGTTCTACGCCGCGACCCAGGTGGTGGACGAGGCGCGCCACTGCGAGGCCTACGCGCGGCTGCTGCACGAGAAGTTCGACCTGCTCTACCCGGTGAACCCGTACCTGAAGAGCCTGCTCGACGACACGCTGCGCGACTCCCGCTGGGACTTCACGTACCTCGGGATGCAGGTGCTGGTCGAGGGACTCGCGCTCGCCGCGTTCGGGATCATCCGCGACTTCGCGCGCAACCCGCTCGCGCGCTCGGTCACGGCCTACGTGATGCAGGACGAGGCGCGCCACGTCGCGTTCGGGCGCCTCGCGCTGCGCGACTACTATCCGCAGCTCACCGACAAGGAGCGCGACGAACGCGAGGAGTTCGTCGTCGAGGGCTGCTACCTGATGCGCGACCGGTTCCTCGGCGACGAGGTCTGGGAGACGCTCGGGCTGCCGGTCGACGAGTGCCGCGAGTGGGTCGAGCGCTCGGCGATGATGCAGGCCTACCGGACCGGCCTGTTCAGCCGGATCGTCCCGACGATCAAGGACATCGGCCTGTGGGGGCCGCGCATCCGCAAGGCCTACGCCGACATGGGCATCATCGGCTTCGCGGACGCCGACCTCGACATGCTGTCCGCGCACGACGAGCGGATCGCCGTCGGCCTCGACGGCTGAGGCTCGCGCGGCCCGCCCGGCGGGCATACACTGCGGTCCGCGGGCGCCGGTGGGCGGCGCCAGGAGTGCGCGCAATGCGGATCAGCAGTGTCTTCACGTTCGGCGCCGCGGTCGTGTCCGCGCTGGTCGCCGCGGGCGCGGCCCGTGCGCAGGCGGGCGCGGGCAACGACAAGTGGTACTCGGTCGCGACCTCGGCCAGCGAGGTCGCCTACGTCAACGTCAACGCGATCAAGCGCGTCGGCACGACGGTCGAGGTCAAGGTGAAGGAGAACTTCACCGCGCCGCGCCCGGCCGCCTCGGGCGGCAAGACCTTCCTGTCCACGCGCACGCTGTACCGGCTCGACTGCGGCCAGCGGAAGATCGCGATGTCGAAGACCGAGGCGTTCGCGGCCGCCGACCTGCAGGGCGAGGTCGTGCAGAAGGCCTCGCGCAACGACCGCAACCTGATCTGGATGGACGCGCCGACGGCCACGGTGTTCGGGGAGATCCTCGACTACGGCTGCCGCAAGGCGCCGGCCCAGTAACGCCGCTCCGCCCGGCGACCGCCCGCACGCACGACCCATGCGCGCGCGGGGACGGGGCCGCCGGAACGCGGTCCCGCCGACATGACCGAGACCCCGCTCGCACGGTACGCATGGCTCTCGATCGCCGCCGCGCTCGCGACGATGGGGCTGAAGACCGTCGCGTGGTGGCTCACGGGCTCGGTCGGCCTGCTGTCCGACGCGCTCGAATCGCTGGTGAACCTCGCCGGCGCGCTGATGGCGCTCGCGATGCTGAGCGTGGCGGCCCGGCCGCCCGACGACGACCACGCGTACGGCCACGGCAAGGCCGAGTACTTCTCGGCGGGCGTCGAGGGCGGGCTGATCGTGATCGCGGCAGCGTCGATCGCGTTCGCGGCCGTCGAGCGGCTGCTGCACCCCCGTCCGCTCGAGCAGGTCGGCCTCGGGCTCGCGGTCTCGGTGGTCGCCTCGGCGGTCAACCTCGGCGTCGCGCTCGTGCTGCTCAGGGCCGCCCGCGAGCGCCACTCGGTCACGCTGCGCGCGAACGCCCACCACCTGCTCACGGACGTGTGGACGTCGGCCGGCGTGCTCGCGGGCGTGCTGCTCGTCGCGCTGACCGGCTGGGAGCGGCTCGACCCGCTCGTCGCGCTCGCGGTCGCCGCGAACATCGTGTGGACCGGCTGGCGCATCATGGCCGAGTCGGTCGCGGGCCTGATGGACGCGTCGTTGCCGGCCGGCGAGATCGCGGCGATCGAGCGAGTGCTCGCCCGGTACGCCGGGGACGGCGTCGAATTCCACGCGCTGCGCAGCCGCCGCGCCGGCGCGCGGCGCTTCGTCAGCGTGCACGTGCTCGTGCCGCCGGAGTGGACCGTGCAGCGCGGCCACGACCTGCTCGAGCGCGTCGAGGACGACATCCGCACGGCGATGCCGCCGGTGACCGTGTTCACGCACCTCGAGCCGATCGGCGATCCGCGGGCGATGGACGCGAACGATTTGCATCGCGATCGCATCTGATGCCGCCCGGCGGCGCGCCCGCGGGTTTTTCACGTAACGGTCTGTAACAGACCCGAACCGGGCCGCCCGGCCCCGGTCACACCGGTTGGCCCCGCGTGCGGGTTCCGCCACGGCGGACCTGCGCGCGCGGCATCGGTCCAGCAACACCGTTCCGGGAGTCCACATGCATACACGTCCAGGAGCGAGCCGCGCGCGTGCGCTGCTCTCGCGATCATTGCCGTACCTGCTGATGATGGCCGCGCTGCTCGTCGAGTCCGACGCGTGGGCGCTGCCAAGTTTCGCGCAGCAGCTCGGCGTCGGCTGTGCGCAGTGCCACACGGCGGCGTTCGGCCCGGCGCTCACGCAGTTCGGCCGGGAGTTCAAGCTGAACGGCTACACGCTCGGCGGGCAGTCTTCGATTCCGCTCGCGGCGATGGTCAACTGGAACTTCACCCACACGGATACCGGCGTGCCGGGCGGCGCCGCGCCGCACTTCGACGACAACAACAACTTCGCGTTCAGCGAGGTGGCCGGCTTCTTCGCCGGGCGCATTTCAGACCACTTCGGCGGCTTCGCGCAGGTGACCTACAGCGGCGTCGACCGGACGACCGCCTGGGACAACGTCGACATGCGCTTCGTCGACAGCTCGAGCCTCGCGGGCAACAGCCTGATCTGGGGCCTCAGCCTGAACAACAACCCGACGATCCAGGACCTCTGGAACTCGACCCCCGGCTGGGGCTTCCCGTACACGAGCTCGGACCTCGCGCCGTCGCCGGCCGCCGCGACGCTGATCGACGGGGGCATCGCCCAGCAGGTGCTCGGCCTCACCGCCTACGCGGAGCTGAACGACCTGCTCTACGTCGAGTTCGGCGGTTACGGCAACCTGTCCAACTCGACGCTCGACAACCTCGGCGTCGAGGACCCGGCCAGCCTCGACCACGTGAAGGGGTTCGCACCGTACTGGCGCGTCGCGCTGCAGACGGAATCGGCCCCGCACTACGTGTCGGCCGGCGTGTTCGGCCTGTCGGCCGCGCTGTACCCGGGCAACGACCGCAGCGAGGGCACCAACCGGTACACGGACTTCGGCTATGACGCGACGTACACCTACGACGCCGGCGGCCCGAGCACCTGGAACGCGTACGCGACCTTCATCCACGAGGACCAGAACCTGCAGGCCAGCTGGCAGCTCGGGGATTCCTCCGGCAAGTCGAAGACGCTGAACGAACTCAAGTTCAACGCGCAGTACGCCTACGAGCAGACGTACATGTTCACGCTCGGGCTGTTCGGCACCTTCGGGTCGCGCAATGCGGCGGCCTACGCGCCCGACCCGGTGGACGGCAGTGCCGACGGCAGCCCGAACAGCCGCGGCTACATCCTCGAGGCGGACTGGGTGCCCTGGGGCAAGCTCGACTCGTTCAACCAGCCGTGGGCGAACGCCCGGATCGGCCTGCAGTACACGGGCTACACGCAGTTCAACGGTTCCGGCACGAACTACGACGGCTACGGCCGATCGGCGTCCGACAACGACACGCTGTACCTGTTCGTGTGGCTGGCGATCTGAGCCGTCGCGTCGCGGGCGGCGGCCTGGGCCGCCGCCCGTGCGCGGCTTCAGAATTCGTACTCGACCATGAAGCGCAGCGTTTCGTCCGGCGTCTGGTCGGTCAGGCCGAAGAGCAGCGCGAGCTCGTACTTCACCGCGCCGTCGCTGGTGCGGAACTTCCCGTAGAGGCCGGGCCCGAGCTGCTGCTCGTGCTCGTCGAAATTGCCGAGGTCTCCCCAGTCGCCGGCGCCGCCGTACATCTCGACGCCGGGTTCGAACCGCTCGTCGAGCCGATAGCGGTACTGCCAGCGGTACTCGACCTCGAGGTCCGCGTCGTCCTCGAGTTCCTGCTCGAAGACGAGGTTCACGCGGACCTCGTTGCGGCCCCAGTCCTTCTGGCCGAGCAGCGCGACCTCGAGGGCGTTCGCACCACCGCGCTCGAGCGAGTAGGCGAACTCGGCGAGCAGCCCGAAATCGGCCCAGTACCGGCCCTGCTCGGTGAGCTGGAAGACGTTCTCCGAGGCGATCTCGGTGGCCGCGAGGTCCTCGCCGGGCTCTCGCTCGTACTCGACGAGGATCTCCGAGAGCCAGCGCGACATCGGCGTCCATTCGTACTCGAGCTTGTAGGACTGTCCGCCGTCGAGCGCGGGATCCGGGTCGAAGTCGTAGTGCCCGCGGATCTCGACCGCTTTCTCGCCGTCCTCGACCAGCGGGGAGTAGACGACGTGGTCGGCGCGCGCATCGACGGGCCGCAGGCCGAGCACCGCGGCCGCGACCACCGCCGACGCGGCGGCCGCGCGCGGCAGTGCGCGCGCCGTGCGGTCCACCCAGCGGCCGGCCGCGAGGATCGCGACGACCGTCGCGACCCACGCGAGCGCCTGCGTCGCGCTCGGCCGGTCGTCGTAGCCCGCGAGCGCGTGCAGCAACTGGCCGGCGACGCCGCCCTCCGGCAGCCAGCCCGAGGTGTCCCACAGCGGCGCGGCGATCGCCGGCAGCGTGCCGGCCTGGACCAGCATCGCCGCCGACTGGCCGGCCATGCCCGCCGCGAGCAGCACGAGCAGCAGTCCGGTGACCCTGAACATCGCCCGGGCCGGGATCCGGAGCAGCCCGAAGTACATGAGCGCGCCAGCGGCGAGTCCGGCCGCCAGCCCGGCCAGCGATCCGGCGAGCAGTCCGCTGCCGCCCGCGCCGCCGGCCGCCACGCCGTACAGGAACAGCACGACCTCGGAGCCCTCGCGCAGCACCGCGAGCCCGACCACGACGGCCAGCACGTGGAGCGGTCGGGCGCCCGCGCCGACGTCGCGGCCGACGGACTGCATTTCGCGGGCGAGTTCGGCGCCGTGCCTGCGCATCCAGACGCCGTGCCACCCGAGCATCAGCGCGGCGAGCCCGAGGATCGTGGCGTTCAGCAGTTCCTGGCCGACGCCCTCGAAGGCCTCGCCGATGCGGCCGGCGCCGGCGGCGACCAGGATCGCCGCGGCGATTCCGGCGGCGACGCCGCCCGCGACCCAGGCACGGCTCCCGGCGGTGCCGCGCGTGGCGGCGAGCACGATGCCGATCACGAGCGCGGCTTCGAGCACTTCACGAAACACGATGATGGCCGAGCCGACCATGGGTCACCTCGCGACCAGCCAGCCGCGGGCGGTGGCCATGTTGAACTCGCCGAAGAACTCATAGCGGCCCGCATCGAGCGGGCCGACGTACACGGTGATGCGACCGTTCCCCGGCACGATCTTTTCCCGGTTCAGCGAGTAACTCTCGAACTCCTCCGGCGTGGGGTCCTGGTTCTCGACCACGAGCCGGATCTTCTGGCCCGCGGGCACCACGAGCTCCGAGGGCGTGAATACGTGGTCCTTGATGACGAGGCGGTACTCCGGCGGCTCGGCCGCCCGGGCCGCGGCACAGGCGAACAGCATCGGGACGAGAGGACCAACGGTGCGGAGGGCAAAGGCGGGCATGGTCGGGGGTTCCAGGTTGAGATGGCCCGCAGTGTATACGAATGAGAATTGTTCGCAACTAGGCGTTTCCACCTATACCAGCTGATTCGTGCAAAGTGTCGACTGGATCGCGAGGTCCGGTCCCACGATGAAGCATCGAGAGATGGAGTTTCCGGGTTGCGGCGACGTCCGCCTGTACGGGCAGGCGTGGCTGCCGGAAGAACCACCGCAGATGCTGCTCGCGATCTCGCACGGGCTTGCGGAACACGGCGGCCGCTACGCGCCGTTGGCCGAACGGCTCGTGCCGCGGGGTTGCGCCGTGTACGCGATCGACCACCGCGGTCACGGCCGGTCGGCCGGTGGCCGGGCGAACATCGATCGTTTCGAGTACGTGGTATCGGACCTGGGCACGTTCATCGGTCGCGCGCAGCGCCAGCACCCGGGTGTCCCGGTCGTGCTGCTCGGGCACAGCATGGGCGGGGCGATCGCACTCGCCTGCGCGCTCCGGTACCAGGACGTGCTGCGGGCGCTGGTGCTGTCGGCCCCGGCGCTCGCACCCCCGGAGCCGCCTTCGGCGTTCCGCAGGCTCACGCTCCGCGCGCTGTCGGCGCTGCGCCCGGAACACGGCGTGCTCCAGTTGCCGTCGGTGTTCGTGAGCCGCGATCCGGACGTGGTCCGGGCCTACGAGCGCGACCCGCTCGTGTTCCGCGGACCGATACCGGCGCGGACGATCGCCGAACTGTTGCTCGGCATGGAGGAGACCGCCGTGCTGGCGCACGAAATGCGCCTGCCGGTGCTCATCCAGCACGGGACATCCGACCGCCTGGTGCCGATCGCCGCGGTGCAGCCGGTCTACCAGCAGCTCGGAGCGCACAAGCGACGGACGATGCACGTCTACGACGGGCTCTACCACGAGGTCTACAACGAGCCCGAGAAGGACCGGGTGTTCGAAGACCTCTGCCGCTGGCTCGCGATCTAGGCTTCCGGGGCGGGCGCCTGGCCGAGCAGGGCGCGGGTCTCGCTGTCGACCTTGCGCGCGCCTTCCTCCAGCAGGTACTCGCGGAACGCCGCCGCGGCCGGCGGCAGCCAGCGGTCGGGATGGTGCACGACGTACCAGGTGCGGACGATCGGCGTGTGGTCGACGTCGAGCCGCGCGAGCGCGCCGCTGCCGAGTTCGAGGAACAGCGTGTGCGCCGAAGTCAGGCTGATGCCGAGGCCGCTCATCACCGCGTGCTTGGCCATCTCGTTGCCGCTCACGGTGAATCGCTCGCGCGGCGTGATCCGGTGCATCGCGAGGAACCCGTCGAGCATTGCGCGCGTCCCGGAACCCGGTTCGCGCTGCACGATGCATTCGTGCCGCAACTCGATCGGCGGTATCCCGCGTGCGCCCGCGAGCGGGTGATCCGGCCACGCGATCACGACGTGCGGGTTCGTCGCGAACGGCTCGCGCGCGAGTCCGTCGCTGGCCGGCGGTGCGCCATCCGCGAGTGACTCGGGCGCGCGCCCCATCAGCGCGAGGTCGACCTCGCCCTCGTGCAGCCGGCGCGCGAGCTCGGCGCGCGTCGATACGGCCATCTGGACCGCGATGCCGGGCGCCCGCCGCCGGAACTCGGCGAGCAGCGGCGGGAGGATGTGCGTGCCGGTCGCGAGCACGCCGAGGTGCAGCGTGCCGTCGTCGCGCTTCCTGAGCGCATCCATCTCCTTCGCGAGCAGGCCGAGCCTCGCGTGGACGTCGTTCGCCGCGGCGAGCGCCCGCTCGCCGGCCGCCGTGAGCCGCAGCCGTCGCCCGATCCGGTCGAAGGCCGGGGCGCCGAGCACCCGCTCGAGCTGCTGGACCTGCTGCGTGATCGCGGGCCCGGTCATGTACAGGCGAGACGCGGCGCTGGCCATCGAACCCGCCTCGGCGACGGATTTCAGGACCTCGAGTTGCCGGAGCGTCAAATGCCTCTGATCCATAAGTAAAACTTACTTTAACAGCAAAAAACACTAAGTATCAATTAGTGATAGGCGGACATACAGTGCCTCCCACACAGGCCACGGCCGAGGAGACGGGCAATGTCAGCAGCGGGCAAAGTTCCGGGCGCAGCCGCCGAGCAGCGCACCACGGGCAACACGTCGTCGCGATACAAGGCGGGCGTGCTCAAGTACAAGGAGATGGGGTACTGGGTGCCCGACTACGTCCCGAAGGACACGGACGTCATCGCGCTGTTCCGGATCACGCCGCAGGACGGCGTCGACCCCGAGGAGGCCGCCGCCGCCGTCGCCGGCGAGTCGTCGACCGCGACCTGGACCGTCGTGTGGACCGACCGCCTGACGGCCAGTGAGAACTACCGTGCCAAGGCCTACCAGGTGCAGCCGGTCCCGGGCACCGAGGGTCAGTACTTCGCCTGGATCGCCTACGACCTCGCGCTGTTCGAGGAAGGCTCGATCGCCAACCTGACCGCCTCGATCATCGGCAACGTGTTCGGCTTCAAGCCGCTCCGCGCGCTGCGCCTCGAGGACATGCGCCTCCCGGTCGCCTACGTGAAGACCTTCCAGGGTCCGCCGACCGGGATCGTCGTCGAGCGGGAACGGCTCGACAAGTACGGGCGGCCGCTGCTCGGCGCGACCGTGAAGCCCAAGCTCGGGCTCTCCGGCAAGAACTACGGTCGCGTCGTCTACGAGGCGCTGGTCGGCGGCCTCGACTTCACGAAGGACGACGAGAACATCAACTCGCAGCCGTTCATGCACTGGCGCGACCGATTCCTGTTCTGCATGGAGGCGGTGCAGAAGTCGCAGGCCGCGAGCGGCGAGGTGAAGGGCCACTACCTGAACATCACGGCCGGCACGATGGAGGAGATGTACCGTCGTGCCGAGTTCGCGAAGGAACTCGGCTCCGTCATCGTGATGATCGACCTGATCATCGGCTGGACCGCGATCCAGTCCATCTCGAACTGGGCGCGCCAGAACGACATGGTGCTGCACCTGCACCGCGCCGGGCACAGCACCTACACGCGCCAGAAGAACCACGGCATCTCGTTCCGCGTGATCTCGAAATGGCTGCGCCTCGCCGGCGTGGACCACGCGCACGCAGGCACGGCGGTCGGCAAGCTCGAGGGCGACCCGCTGACCGTGCAGGGCTTCTACAACGTGATGCGCGACGACGTGACCGTCACCGACCTGCCGCGCGGGATCTTCTTCGACCAGGACTGGGCGGGGCTGCGCAAGGTGATGCCGGTCGCCTCGGGCGGCATCCACGCCGGCCAGATGCACCAGCTGATCGACCTGTTCGGCGACGACGTGGTGCTGCAGTTCGGCGGCGGCACGATCGGCCACCCGATGGGCATCCAGGCGGGGGCGCAGGCGAACCGGGTCGCGCTCGAGGCGATGGTGCTCGCGCGCAACGAGGGCCGCGACATCCGCAACGAGGGCCCGCAGATCCTCGCGGCCGCCGCGAAGGGCTGCCGGCCGCTCGAGGCCGCGCTCTCGACCTGGAAGGACGTCACGTTCAACTACGCCTCGACCGACACGTCGGACTTCGTGCCGACGGCGAGCGTCGCCTGAGGAGCACTGGCATGCGCATCACACAGGGTACTTTCTCTTTCCTCCCGGACCTGACGGACGCGCAGATCGCCGCCCAGGTCGAATACGCACTCGGGCAGGGCTGGGCGGTCTCGCTCGAGTACACGGACGACCCGCATCCCCGGAACTGCTACTGGGAGATGTGGGGCCTGCCGATGTTCGACCTGAAGGACCCCGCCGGCCTGATGATGGAGCTGGCCGAGTGCCGCAAGGCTCACCCGGACTGCTACATCAAGCTGAACGCGTTCGACTCGACCCGCGGCTTCGAGACGATGCGGCTGTCGTTCTTCGTGCACCGCCCGGCCGTCGAGGCGACGTATCGCCTGCGCCGACAGGAAGAGGGCGGCCGCACGATCCGCTACACGCTCGAGCGGGCCTGACGGGCCCGCAACGGAGGCGAGGCGCACCGTGGCCACGAACCCCGAACAGCGCAGCTTCGACCTGAAGGCCCTGCTCGCGGAGTCGGGCGTCGCCGAGGTGCTCGACGAGCTCGACCGCGAGCTCGTCGGGCTCGCGCCGGTGAAGCTCCGGATCCGAGAGATCGCCTCGCTGCTGGTGGTGGAAAAGGCCCGCGCCGAGCTCGGCGTGGCCGCTGCCAGGCCGTCCCTGCACATGTGCTTCACCGGCAACCCGGGCACCGGCAAGACCACCGTCGCGCTCAGGATGGCGACGATCCTGCACCGGCTCGGCCACGTCCGTAAGGGGCACCTGGTGGCCGTCACGCGCGACGACCTGGTCGGGCAGTTCATCGGCCACACGGCGCCGAAGACCAAGGACGTGCTGAAGCGCGCGATGGGCGGCGTGCTGTTCATCGACGAGGCCTACTACCTGTACCGGCCCGAGAACGAGCGCGACTACGGCCAGGAGTCGATCGAGATCCTGATGCAGGTGATGGAGAACCAGCGCGACGACCTGGTCGTGATCTTCGCCGGGTACAAGGGCCGGATGGACACGTTCTTCCAGTCGAACCCGGGGCTCGCCTCGCGGGTCGCTCACCACATCGACTTCCCGGACTACGAGCCCGCCGAGCTCGCCGTGATCGCCGGCCGGATGGTCGCCGCACTCGGGTTGCGCCTGTCACCGGGGGCAGCGGACGCGCTGGCCGAGTACCTCGCCCTGCGACGCGAGCAGGCGAACTTCGCGAACGCACGTTCGCTGCGCAATGCACTCGACCGCGCCCGGCTCCGGCAGGCGCGCCGGCTGCTCGATGCGGGGCGGGTCGACGCCGACGCACTGACGACGATCGAGGCCGCGGACATCCGCGCGAGCCGCGTGTTCGCGGCGTCCCGCGGGAGCGCGGCCGAGGAGGCGAAATGCTGAACCCGGGCTACACGACGATCTCGAAATTCCTGATCCAGCAGGTGCCCGAGGGACCGCACGGGCGCGACCTGGCCGCGCTGCTCGTCGACGTCGCCGCCGTCGTCAAGGCGATCTCGGCCGCCGTCGGTCGCGGCCCGCTGGCCGGGTTCGCCAGCCTCGCGGGCAGCGAGAATGCCCAGGGCGAGCAACAGAAGAAGCTCGACGTGATCGCCGACGACATCTTCGCGCGCGGCGTCGAGTGGAGCGGGCTCGTCGGCGCGCTCGCGTCCGAGGAACTCGACGACGTCCGCACCATCGAAGGCCCGGGTCGGCTCGCGCTCGTGTTCGACCCGCTCGATGGTTCGAACAACCTCGACGTGAACCTGCCGGTCGGCTCGATCTTCTCCGTGTATGCGATCCCGGAGGGCGCGACCGGCGCCGCCACGGTGCTGCAGCCCGGCAGCCGCCAGCTGGCCGCCGGCTACGCGATCTACGGGCCATCGACCCAGGTCGTGCTGACCGTGGGCCGCGGCACGCACGGCTTCACGCTCGATCGCGAGATCGGCAACTTCGTGCTGACCCACCCCGACATCCGTGTGCCTGAGCAGGGCTCCGACTACCTGATCAATGCGTCGAACCGGCGTTTCTGGGAGCCGCCGGTCGCCCGCTACGTCGACGAGTGCAAGGCGGGGCGGGAAGGCCCGCGTGGGCGCGACTTCAACACCCGCTGGGTCGCCTCGATGGTCGCCGACGTGCACCGCGTGCTGCTGCGGGGCGGCATCTACCTGTACCCGCGGGACCAGAAGGAGGCGAACCGCGAGGGCCGCCTGCGCCTGATGTACGAGGCGAACCCGATGGCGATGATCGTCGAGCAGGCCGGCGGTGCGGCGTCGACGGGTCGTGGCCGGATCCTCGACGTCGAGCCGGCGCGCATCCACCAGCGCGTGCCGGTGATACTCGGGTCGCGCGACGAGGTCGCGCGCGTCGAGCAGTACCACGCCGAGTACGACCGCGGCGAGGACAAACCCTACAGTTCGCCGCTCTTCGGCGAGCGCTCGCTCTTCACCAACGCCTGATGCCGGAGTCCACATGTCCGCCCGCCACCCGATCATCGCAGTCACCGGCTCCTCCGGCGCCGGCACCACGACCGTCAAGACGACCTTCGAGTGGATCTTCCGCCGCGAGAAGATCGAGGCCGCCATCGTCGAAGGCGACGCGTTCCACCGCTACGACCGGATGGCGATGCGCGAGAAGATGAAGGAGGCCGAGGCGGCCGGTAACAAGAACTTCAGCCATTTCGGTCCCGAGGCGAACCTGTTCGGCGACCTGGCCGAGCTGTTCCGGAGCTACGCGCTTTCGGGCCGGGGCCGCTCGCGAACCTACGTGCACGACTCGGAGGAGTCTGCGAAGTACGGCGTGCCGCCCGGCAACTTCACGCCCTGGCAGGAGATCGGCGAGGGCTCGGACCTGCTCTTCTACGAGGGCCTGCACGGCGCGGTGCAGACCCCCGAGCACGACGTCGCGAAGCACGTCGACCTGCTGATCGGCGTCGCACCGAGCATCAACCTCGAGTGGATACAGAAGCTCCACCGGGACAAGCGCACGCGGGGTTACTCGACCGAGGCGGTCGTCGACACGATCCTCCGGCGCATGCCGGACTACGTGAACTACATCTGCCCGCAGTTCTCCCGCACGCACATCAACTTCCAGCGCGTGCCGACCGTCGACACGTCGAATCCGTTCATCGCGAAGGACATCCCGACCCCGGACGAGAGCTTCCTGATCATCCGGTTCGCAAACCCGCGCGGCATCGATTTCCCGTACCTGCTGTCGATGATCCACGACGGCTTCATGTCGCGCCCGAACACGCTGGTCGTGCCGGGGGGCAAGCTCCCGCTCGCGATGCAGATCATCCTGACGCCGCTGATCCTGCGGCTCATGGACACGAAGAAGCGCGCGTACTGACCGCCGGCGGCGGGTGAGGCCGCCACGGCCCGGCACCGGGGGCCAACCCGTATTCACAACGGGCGGCGGGGAGCCTGTAATCGTGTCGTGGAGCCGTCACGCCTCGGTCTCACCACGGCAGACGCGCAGGCTCGCCTCGCGCGCCACGGGCCGAACGTGCTGCCCGCACCCGAGCCGCCGGGTCGGGTGGCGATCGCACTCCGGCAGCTGCGCAGTCCGCTGATCTACGTGCTCGTCGCGGCGGCGGCCGTCGCGCTGTCGCTGGGCGACTGGGGCGACGCGGCATTCATCGGCGTCGTGCTCGCGGTCAATTCTGCGCTGGGCGCCTGGCAGGAATGGCGGGCGGAGCAGCAGAGCCGCGGCCTGCGGCAGCTGCTGCGGGTCCGGGCCACCGTGGTCCGGGACGGCGTCACGGTCGAGATCGACGCCGAGCAGGTCGTACCCGGGGACCTCGTTACGCTCGAGAGCGGCCAGAGGGTGCCGGCCGACCTGGCGCTCGCGGTGACGCGCGGCCTCGCCGTCGACGAGGCGCTCCTCACCGGCGAATCGATCCCGGTTGCGAAGGATGCCGGAGCATCGACACCCGCAGACGCTCCGGTCGCCGAGCGGCGCGAGATGGCATGGGCCGGGACGACGGTGGTGCGGGGCCGTGCCGAGGGGCTCGTCGTCGCAACGGGTACTTCGACGGCCATCGGCCGCGTCGCCGCGGCCATGACCGCCACTGCGGCTGGTCGCGCGCCGCTCGTGGAACGCATGGAGAGATTCGGGCGATTCATCGCCGTCTCGGTGCTGGCGTCCGTCGTGGTCCTGGGGCTCGCCGGCGTGGTGCTGCGGGGCGAGAGCGTCGCGACGATGTTCCTGTTCGCGGTGGCGCTCGCGGTCTCGGCGATACCGGAGGGATTGCCGGTCGCCCTGACGGTGACGCTCGCCATCGCTTCGCGCCGCATGGCCGAACGCGGGGCGATCGTGCGCAGCCTGCCGGCGGTCGAGGGGTTGGGCAGCTGCACGATGATCGCGAGCGACAAGACGGGCACGCTCACCTGCAACGAACTCACGGCCCGGGAAATCTTCCTGCCGGACGGCACCCGGCTCCGGGTCGGCGGCGAGGGTTACGTCCCGGCAGGGTCGATCACGACGGAGGACGGCGGGGTACCGGCCCCCGGAATGCTGCGCCCGCTGCTCGAGATCGGAGCGGCCTGCAACGAGGGCGACCTCGTCCAGGCCGGTGACCGATGGCTTGGCCGCGGCGACCCGACCGACGTCGCATTCCTGGCGCTCGCGAGGAAGGGCGGCGTGTCCCCGGAGGAGCTGCGGATGCGCTGGCCCGCCGTGGGCGAGATTCCCTTCGAGCCCGAGCGCCGCTATGCGGCGACCGTGCACCGGCGCGACGGCGCGTGCTGGGTGGCCGTCAAGGGTGCACCGGAGCAGGTGGTCGCAATGTGCCGACCGGCCGCCGGGGATCCAACGCGCATCGCCGAGGACATGGCGTCCCGCGGACTGCGCGTGATCGCGCTCGCGGCAGGCACGCAACGGCGCGTTCCGGAGCCCGGGCAGGCGCCGGCCGAGCCCGCCGGACTCGAGTTCGCCGGGTTGGTCGGGCTGATCGACCCACTCAGGCCCGGCGCACGCGCGGCGATCGAACGCTGCACAGGTGCCGGGATCCGGGTCGTGATGGTGACGGGCGACCACCCGGTGACCGCGCTCGCGATCGCGCGCGAACTCGGCGCAGCCGAATCGATCGACGACGTCGTGACCGGCGCCGCGCTCGCGTCCGCCGATCGCGCCCGCTTCGACGCGCTGGTTGCGCGCGCGAGGGTGTTCGCGCGCGTCGCGCCCGAGCAGAAGCTCGCGATCGTCGAGGCCGCCCAGCGTTCGGGCCACTACGTGGCGGTCACCGGTGACGGCGTGAACGACGCGCCGGCGCTGCGCCGCGCCAACATCGGCGTCGCGATGGGCCGCGGCGGAACGGACGCGGCGCGCGAGGCGGCCGACCTGGTGCTTGCGGACGACGACTTCGCGACGATCGCCAGCGGCGTCGAAGAAGGCAGGATCGCCTACCGCAACGTCCGCAACGTCGTGTACCTGCTGGTCGCCGCTGGCATCGCCGAGGTGCTCACGGTCGCACTGGCGGTGCTGGCCGGCCTGCCGCTGCCGCTCCTGCCGGTGCAACTGCTCTGGCTCAACCTCGTCACGAATGGCATCCAGGACGTCGCGCTGGCGTTCGAGCGCGGCCATGGCGATGAGTTGCGTGCGAAGCCACGTGGCGCCTCTGAGCCGCTCGTCGACCGGCTCATGCTCGAGCGCGGCCTGACGGCGGGGCTCTGGATGTCAGCGCTCGGCTTCGGCTGGTTCGTCGCACTGCTGCACGGCGGCGCGTCGCCGGAGCACGCGCGCAACGAACTGCTGCTGATGATGGTGCTGATGCAGAACGTCGACGCGTTCAATGCACGCTCCGAGACGCACCCGGTGATCCGGCTTCCGCTGGCCAGCAACCCGCTGCTCGTGGCCGGTGTGTCGGCGGCCCTGGCCCTGCACGTCTCGGCGATGTACCTTCCACCGCTGCAGCGGGTGCTCGCGGTGGCGCCACTCACGGCCCGGGAGTGGGTCGTGATGCCGCTCGCGGCCCTCTCGCTGCTGGCGGTGATGGAATTGCACAAACGATGGTGGTCGGCGCGCAGCGAACGGGGGGCCGGTGGCGGCCCGAGCAGCGGCGCCTTCCGCGAAGGAGCGTCATGAGCCCTGGCCAGCCCGGCATCCTCGCCCCGGTCCCGCCGGTCGCGCGTTACCTGACGTTCGAACTCGGCGAAGGCGCTGCGGCGCCCGGCGCACTCGGGCGGCTGGCGGCGACGGCCGACGGTGCTTCCGTCGTCGCTGGCGTCGGCCGCTCGCTCGTGCGCGTGCTTGGTCGCGACATTCCGCGCCTCCGGGACTTCCCGTCACGTTCGGGCGCCGGATTCGAGCTGCCCGCGACCGGGGGCGCCCTGTGGTGCTGGTTGCGTGGCGAAGATCGCGGCGACCTCGTCCATCGCACGCGCGCGCTCGTGTCGCTGCTGTCGCCGGCGTTCCGGCTCGACGAGGTGGTGGACGCGTTCCGCCACGGCGACGGACGCGACCTCACCGGCTACCAGGACGGGACCGAGAACCCGGTCGGCGACGCGGCCGTCGAGGCCGCGTGCACGTCAGGGGCCGGGCCCGGACACGACGGCGGCAGCTGCGTCGCCGTCCAGCGCTGGCGACACGATTACGCGGCATTCGACGCGATGGGCCGCCACCACCAGGACCTCTGCATCGGCCGCCGCCGCGACGACAACGGGGAAATCGACGACGCACCACCGTCGGCGCACGTCAAGCGGACGGCGCAGGAGAGCTTCGATCCGGAGGCCTTCGTGCTGCGTCGCTCGATGCCGTGGTCGGACGGCCGGGACTCGGGACTCCAGTTCGTCGCGTTCGGCCGGACGTTCGACGCGTTCGAGGCCCAGCTGCGCCGGATGGCGGGTGACGAGGACGGCATCGCGGACGCGCTGTTCGGGTTCACGCGGCCCGTGACCGGTGCTTACTTCTGGTGCCCGCCGGTGAAGGCGGGACGACTGGACCTGCGCGCCCTCGGCCTCGGCTGAGGCCGCGCTCAGCCGAACACGTCGCGCAGCACGGGCGCCATCCGCCGCGCGCCGGCGAGCGACACCGCGCAGGCGAGCCCGCCCATCATCGCGCCGGTGACTCCGCAGGACATGACGTCCTGGCCGGTGAGCCAGAGCCCCGGGATCCGGGTCCGGGGGCGCAGCCACGACTGCTGCATGCGACCTGGGTCGTGGTCGAGCCCGTAGAGCTCGCCGCGCGAGTAGCCGCAGAACCACTGCATCGAGAGCGGCGTCGAGACTTCCCAGTAGTCGATCCGGCCGCGCAACTGCGGCAGACGCTCGTACAGGTGCTCGAGCAGGCGCTCGCCGTAGGCCTGCTTCAGTGCGTCGTAGTCGTCGCCGCGCTGGCCCCACGTCGTGCCCGCCCAGCGCTCGAAGATCGAGTAAGGCGCCGGCGCGACGATCTCGATCGTCGAGCGCCCCGGGTGCCGCCGCTCGAAGTCCGGGTCCTTCGCCGACGGGAACGAGATGTAGACGGCCGGGAACGGCCCGTGCGGGTCGGCCTCGAACCGGTCGAGCGCGGCGTCGTAGTCGCGGTCCGGGTAGATCCAGAAATTCGTCCTGGGCAACCCGAGTTCCGCGGCGGAGCCCTCGAGACCGATGTAGACGCCGAGGTGGCCGATGCTCGGCTTCACGGTCCCGAGCAGGCGGTCGTAGCCGCGCTCGCGGACCGTTGCCGGCGGCAGCAGCTTCGTGAATGTGTTCGTCACGCCGGCACCCGAGATCACGGTGCCGCACTCGATCTCGTGGCCGTCCGACATCCGCACGCCGCGCACCCGGCCGTCGCGCACGACGATCTCCTCGACGCTCGCGTACGTGTAGACCTCGCCGCCGGCGGCGCGGATCCGCGGCAGGATGCCGTCGGCGATCTTCCACGCCCCGCCGACCGGGTAGAAGCCGCCGTGCAGGTAGTGCTTTGCGATCAACGCCTGGATGACCCACGAGGAGCGCTTCGGCGGCAGCCCGAGATCGCCCCACTGGCCCGTCAGCACGGCGATCAGGTCCTCGTCGGCCGTCACGTCGCGCAGCACCTCCCAGGTCGTGCGCGTGAACGTCGACGGCAGCCGTCGCCGGAGGAACGGGCCGGCGACCGCGGCAGCCCACGGCGGCAGCGTACGGCCGAGCGTGAACGTGCGCATCGCGCGCGAGGTCTCCCCGATCAGTTCCAGGTAGCGGTCAATTGCCGCGGCCTCGCGCGGGAAGTGACCGACCAGGTTCTCGCGGAAGGGCTCGCGGCCGGCCACCGCATCGTAGGTCCGGTCGCCGATGTGGAAGCGGTCGTAATGCGCATCCATCGGCGCCCACTCGAGCGCGCCCTGCGTGAGGAAGTCCATCATCCGTCGCGACGTCGTGCGCGCGCCCATGTCGCCGATGTAGTGGACGCCGACGTCCCAGTCGTAACCCGCGCGCTCGTAGCTGTGCAGGTTGCCGCCCGCCGTGTAGTGCTGCTCGAGCACGGCCACCCGTCGCCCGATCGCCGACAGCAGCGCCGCGGTCGTGAGGCCGCCGATGCCCGACCCGACCACGATCGCGTCGTACGGGCCGCCGAGGCGCGAGGGTCGGTAGCGGGTGCCGATCCGGAGGGTGCTCGGCGTCAGTCGGGGTCGGCGTGCCTGCATGCGCCGATTACCGCATGCTGCGTTGCGGCGCGCAATCGGCACCCGGCCCGAACCCCGTTGCCGCCCGTTTTGTGAGCGGCGACCGGCCGCGGCCCGGATTCCCGGGACCCGCGTCACAGTTCCGGCGATGGCCCGGGCGGAGGCAGGCTCCGACCCAGAACATCGTGCCTGTCCGGAGGTCATCCATGCGTCCTGCAAGGCACGGTTGCGTGCTCGCTGCGATCCTCGCCTGTTCCGCGCCGCTCGTCGCTGCGGCGGGTGACGGCACGCCCGACTGGGTGCGCCGGCAGCCGCGCTCGATCGCGGATCTCGAGGTCCAGCCGGCCGACGAATACCTCGTCGTGCTGCAGAGCGAGCGCGCCGACGGCGCCGAACTCCTGACACTGCGCATCCCGCTCATGCAGTTCGACTCGGTGCTCACCTACGCAGGCGCCGGCGTGAACCGGACCACCTACCTCGAACAACCGGACTGGCGGTCGGCCGAAGCCACCGGCGGCAGGCACCGCTCGCTCGGCGCCGCGGCCGAAGTCGGCGCCGAATGGCGGGTCGGGGAGCACGTGGCGATGTCCGCCGACCTGCGCTGGATCGACCTCTCGAACGACGCCGATTTCATCCGCAACGGCGACGTGCTCGTGGCCGCCGACTCAGTGGCGCTCGGATTCAGCCTCGGCTGGCGCTTCCGCTGACGGCGGAGGCACGGACCAGCGCGTCATCCGGACCCGGCCGGGCACGGTACGCCCGTCGCGCCCCGTCACCGTCACCCGGCCGCCGCCGCGATCCAGGCGCACGTCGCCGAGTGGTATCCAGCGCGAACCCCAGGTGCGCTCGTCCAGCGTGACGACCGACTCGCCGCCGGCATGCTCGACGCGCCACGCGGCAATGCCGGCCGCGTCGGGCGAGGCGTCGTACCAGGCCGCGAGTTCGTACCAGCCCGCCTCGGGTGCATCGAGCGCGACCGTATAGGCCTCCCCGTCGGCGGTCGCGACCGGCTCGAGCACGCGGGGCGACGGCAGCCCCGACGCGAGCCCGAGCCCGGCGACCAGCGCCTCCATGAACGGGTTCAACCGGTAGAGTGCACCCGGTTCAGGTTCGTCCTGGTCGTAGCCGTTCGTGAACACCGCGACGACGACGCGCCGCCCGTTCGGCAGTTCCGCCCACGCGATGTCCTCGAGCGTGTCGTAGGCCCAGCCCGCCTTGCTCAGCAGGCGCGTCCCGGGCGGCAGGCCGCCGCCGATCGCCGACTCGGGCGAAAACGTCGGGCGCGTGAGGAGCCCGCGCATGTATGCGGCGGCCTGTGGCTCGACCGCGCCCCGGGCAACCGCGAGCATCAAACGTGCCGCGCCGTCGGGGCTCATCGCGTTGCGGCCGAGGCGCTCGCGGATCAGGGCCTCGAGGCCGGTCGGCTCCTCGCCGGAATTCGTCGGGTAGGTCTTGTTGATCGCCCGCTGCCCGGCGAGCAGGCCGGCGGCGTCGAGCACCTGCTCGGTGTACAGCCGCCGCGCGATCCATGCGACCACGTCGGAGCCCTCGACCGGGGCGTTCGGTGCGCCGGTCACCGCATCCACGACCTCGCCGGTCGCGACGTTGTCCGACTCGACGACCATCGGCCGCACCGATCGGTCGAGGCAGTCGGGCGCGCGGTTCGACGCCGCGCACCAATGCGCCGCGGCGACCAGGTAGGCGAGCTTCACGCAACTCGCCGGGTAGGCGAGGTCGCCGCCGCCGACGCTGCCGCGCAGCCAGCGTCCGTCCGCGGACTCGACGAGCACGGTCGCCTGCAGCCGGTCGAAATTCCGCCCCGCCAGGTAACCGGCGCGTGCGCGTTCGAGTGCGGCCTGCACGCCCGGGTCGTCCACGACCGAGGCCGCCCGCGACGGCGACGGGACCGGGGCCGCGCCCGCGGATCGGGCCGCGAGCGCCAGGACCATCACCGCCGCAAGCTCGATCGCGACGGCCGCGCCCACGCCGAGACGACCCTGCATGACCGCGCCGGTGGCCCACAGGAGCCCGATCGCGAGTCCGGCCCACCCGCAGAGCGCCGCGAACGGAAGCTCCGACGCGTACCAGAGCAGCGGCACGGTACCGACGACGACCAGCGTGAACTGGACGACGGCGAAGGTCCGTGCGGGGCCGCCCATCGGCGGGTCGTAGCGGCGCACGGTCGCGACGTCGAAGTGCGTCGAGTGCCACGTGGCGCCCGAGGCGGGTTGCCAGCCGGGCGGCATGATCCACACGAGCACGCGGTCGCGCAGCCGGGTCGCGCGCCACGACCTGCGCGCGAGGTCGGCGTACACCTCGAGGTTCGCCCACAGCGGGTCCCAGGAGCGGAGCGGCGCGCGCGTCCCGTAGACGCAGCGCTCGCCCTCCTCGACGAAGGTACCGAACATCCGGTCCCAGCACATGAAGATCCCGCCGTAGTTGCGGTCCAGGTAGCGGTCGTTCACCGCGTGGTGCACCCGGTGGTTCGACGGCGAGGCGAACCAGCGGTCGAACCAGCCGAGCCGCCCGACCAGCTCGGTGTGGATCCAGTACTGGTACAACAGGTCGACGATCGCCGCGACGACGAACACCTCGGGCGGGAAGCCCGCGACCGCCATCGGCAGGTAGAAGAGCCAGCCGAGCAGCGCGCCCGAGCTCGTCTGCCTGAGCGCCGTCGTCAGGTTGTACTCCTCGCTCTGGTGGTGCACGACGTGCGCCGCCCAGAACACCGCGCTCTCGTGGCCGAGCCGGTGGTTCCAGTAGTAGCAGAAGTCGTAGACGACGACGCCGAGCACCCACACCCACCAGGCGTCGGCCGGCAGTGCGGCGAGTGCGAAGTGCCCGTACGTCCACGCATACAGGCCGATCGCGAGCAGTTTCGTGAAGAGTCCGACCAGCTGGCTCATCACGCCGAGGCTCAGGCTGTTCAGCGCGTCGTTCAGCCGGTAGTTGCTGCGGCGGCGCCGCCGCCCGACCAGCCATTCGATCGCGATCATCGCGAAGAAGACCGGCGTCGCGAGCGCGATCGTGCGGCCCACGGTTCAATCCCCCTCGTGCCAGTCGCGGGCACGCTCGACCGCGCGCGACCACTGGCGCATCCGCGCGGCGGCCTCGTCGCGCGGCATCCGCGGCTCGAAGCGGCGGTCGGCGCGCCAGTTGGCCGCGACGGCCTCGAGCGAGGGCCAGAATCCCACCGACAGCCCGGCCAGGCAGGCCGCGCCGAGCGCCGTGGTCTCCGTCACGCGCGGGCGGACGACCGGCACGCCGAGCAGGTCGGCCTGGAACTGCATCATCAGGTCGTTCGCGGTCGCGCCGCCGTCCACGCGCAGCTCGGTGAGCGGCCGTCCCGCGTCCCGCTGCATCGCCTCGAGGACCTCGGCGCTCTGGAACGCGATCGCCTCGAGCGCCGCGCGCGCCACGTGCGCGCGGGTCGTGCCGCGCGAGAGCCCGACCATCGCGCCGCGCGCGTAGGCGTCCCAGTGCGGGCTGCCGAGCCCCGTGAACGCGGGCACCAGGTACACGCCGCCGGAGTCGGGCACGGAGGCCGCGAGCGACTCGACGTCGGTCGAGCGCTCGATGATCCCGAGCCCGTCGCGCAGCCACTGCACGACGGCGCCGCCGACGAACACCGAGCCCTCGAGTGCGTAGTGCAGCGCGTCGGTGCGCCACGCGACCGTCGTGAGCAGCCGGTTCGACGAGTGCAGCGGCGTCGTGCCGGTGTTCATCAGCATGAAGCAGCCCGTGCCGTAGGTGTTCTTCGCCATCCCGGGCTCGAAGCAGGCCTGGCCGAACAGCGCCGCCTGCTGGTCGCCGGCGATCCCGCCGAGCGGCACCTCGGTGCCGCCGATGTCCGCGGCGATCTCGCCGGCCGGCAGCACCGACGGCAGCACGCGCGGCAGCATCTCGCGCGGCACCTCGAGCAGCGCGAGCGACTCGTCGCTCCAGTCGCCGGTCGCGAGGTCGAACAGTAGCGTGCGGCTCGCGTTCGTCGCGTCGGTGACGTGCGCCGCGCCGTGCGAGAGCTTCCACGCGAGCCAGCTGTCGATCGTGCCGAACGCGATCTCGCCGCGCGTCGCCCGCTCGCGCAGCCCGGGCTGCCAGTCGAGCAGCCAGCGCAGTTTCGTGCCCGAGAAGTACGGGTCGAGCAGCAGGCCGGTGCGCCGCGCGACGGCCGGCTCGTGGCCTTCGGCCTTCAGCCGCGCGCAGTGGTCCGCCGTGCGACGGTCCTGCCAGACGATGGCCGGCGCGACCGGCCGGCCGGTGCGCCGGTCCCACACGACCGTCGTTTCGCGCTGGTTCGTGATGCCGACCGCGGCGATCTCGGCCGGCCGCGCCCTCGCGCGCGCGAGTACCTCGGCGATCGTCGCGGCCTGCGTGGCCCAGATCTCCTCGGCGTCGTGCTCGACCCAGCCCGAGCGCGGGAAGTGCTGCGTGAATTCGCGCTGCGCGGTCGCGACGACCCGCGCGTCGCGGTCGAACAGGAGCGAGCGGGAACTGGTCGTGCCCTGGTCCAGGGCGAGCACGTAACGGCGCATGCGGGCGGACCTCTGGCCCGAAGCCTACCAAATCGCGTCAGCGGTAGATCAGCACGTCCTCGCGTTCCGCCGCCCAGGCGCGCTCGTCCGCGGTCGCGATCGCGTCGAGGTCGCCCGGCGTCGCGGCCGGGTCGTCGACCCAGCGACGCAGCACGTCCCCGCCGTTGATCAGGTCGATCGCGAGACGGTCGCGCTCGTACTCGTAGTGGAAGTCGCGCCACAGCGGGTAGTCCGGCACGAGCGTGCGCAGCGCCTTGAACGCGAGCGCCTGCACGCGCCACGGGCGGAACGCGGCGTGGTCGTAGGCCGGGCCCTCGACGTGCACCTGCAGCCCGGCGCAGAGCGTGCCCGCGTGCTTGTGGAACGTCGGCTCGAACCAGCACGGGCGCAGCCGGCAGCCCGCGAGCCAGTCCGGTGCCAGCCGCCGCATCGTGCGCTCGATCGCGGTCGCATCGAGGCCCGGCGCGCCGAACAGTTCGAGCGGCCGGGTCGTCCCGCGACCCTCGGAGAGCGTCGTGCCCTCGAGCATCACCGTGCCCGGGTAGCAGCGTGCCATCCACGGGTTCGGCGCGTTCGGGCTCGGGTTCACCCAGGTCCGTTCGCCGAGCGGCCAGCCGAATCCCGGCGCGTCGTCCGGTCGCCAGCCCTGCATCTCGATCACCCGGTAGTCCACGTCGAGCCGGAGGTGGCGCACGAACCACCGACCCATCTCGCCGAGCGTGAGGCCGTGGCGCATCGGCATCGGGCCCGCGCCGACGAAGCTCTCCCAGCCCGGCCGCAGCGTCGTGCCCTCGACCGGCCGGCCGACCGGGTTCGGCCGGTCGAGCACCCACACCGACTGGCCGCGCCGCGCCGCCGCTTCGAGCACGTAGCGCAGCGTCGTGATGAACGTGTAGATCCGGCAGCCGAGGTCCTGCAGGTCGACGAGCAGCACGTCGAACGTGTCGAGCATCGCCTCGGTCGGGCGGCGCACCTCCCCGTACAGGCTGAAGACCGGGATGCCGTGCGCAGGATCGACGTAATCCGCCGACTCGACCATGTTGTCCTGCTTGTCGCCGCGCAGGCCGTGCTGCGGGCCGAAGGCGGCCGCGAGGCGCAGCCCGCCCACGTCCGCCAGCGCGTCGAGCGCGTGCACGAGCCCCGTCGTCACGGACGCCGGGTGCGCGAGCAGCGCGACCCGCCGGCCGGCGAGCGGCGCGCGCAGTCCCGGCTCGGCGAGCAGCCGGTCGAGCCCGAACCTCACCACGTGCTGTCCCGCTCGACCTGCAGCACGAAGCCGGCCGGGCTGTGGAAGTCCGGCTTCTCGGCACGGTGCGCGAGCGCCCAGTACGACTGGCCGCCCGACTGGTCCTCGATCACGGCGGCGAGCCCGACGAGCAGCGTGCCGTTGCCCGGCAGCGCGAGCAGCGCCTCGAGCGGGATCGTGGCCTCGAGCGCGATCCGGTCCTCGGTGATGCTCACCGCGACGCCCGGCGGCGTCGAGTAGTCGAGCGGCACCATGCCGGCGCGGTACCCGGAGAATCCGTAGGCCGCCCAGCGCGTGGACGGCGAGAAGTTGAACTCGCAGTACGCGCTCGATCCCTGTCCGCCGATGAACGCCTCGAAGCACGTGTGTTGCCAGAGGCCGTCGGTGCGGCGGGGTTCCGCGGGCGGCGGCACCGCGATCGCCGCGACGTCCCCGTCCAGGAAGTAGCGCAGCCGGAGCCCGCCCTCCGGCGTCGGCCCGAGTTCCACGTCGATGTGGCGCACGGCCGGGGCGGGCGTCGAGGGGTGTCGCACGAGTGCGACGCAGCGTGGGGCGAAGCCGGGCATCCGCACATCATACCGGGCCATTCCGGCCCGGGAATCTCACAGCGGCCGCACGAGCGTCGGGTCCGGGTCGCGGAGCCAGCCGAGCACGGCCTCGGCGAAGCGACCGCATTCGCCGATCGCCCGGCTCCAGTCGCGGATGCGCCCCGCGTGGTCCTGGCCGTAGCGGTAGAAGTCGCTCCGGTCCGGCAGCTTGCCGTTCGGCAGCCGGGCCAGGAATTCGGCCGACGGCGCGACGAGCAGGACGTCCTCGAGCCACGGGTGCCCGCGCGACCGCACCCGCCACGGCAGGTGCTTGTCGAGCCAGCCCGGCGTGACGTGGCCGCAGAAATGCGGGTACAGCACCAGCCTGCGACGGCCCCCGGACCGGGTCAGTCGCGGGTAGGGCAGCTGGAGGTGGTAGTCGACCAGCGCGCCGTCCCAGTAATGACCGGGCGGCGCGCCGGCGATCCCGCGCACCGGCGCACAGACGACCGGGATCGTGCCCGAGGCCACCAGCGCGGCCTCGGCGTTCGCTTCGTCGAGCCCGACCACGGTCGATCCGAACGCGTCGTAGGGTTCGGCGAGGAAGCTCGTGCCGCGCACGAACAGCACGCGTTCGAGGTGGGCGGCGAGTCGACGCCGGGACCATGCGTTCGCCAGGGCCGCCCGGCCGAAGGCCAGCCGGGACTCGCGGCCCGCGAGGGGCCCGCGCGCACGGGCCGTGACGATCGTCAGCGTGACGCCCGGGCGAGTGGCGGGCGGTGCGCCGTCGAGCACGGCGCCGGCGAGCCGCCGGCAGGCCCGCGCCACGTCGTCCGGCGTCGGGCGCCGGTCGTAGTTCTGGTCGTGCACGTAGGCGCGCACCAGCCGGTCGAGCGCCGGCACGGGGTCCGCCTGCGCAAGCGCCGCCATCCGCCACGCGCCGACCGAGGCGCCGACGAGTTCGACCGGCGCGCGGGGGTCGAGCCATTCGCTCACCAGCAGCTGGTCGAGCGGCACCAGCGCGAGTCCCTTCGGGCCGCCGGCGGCGGCCGGGATGCAGGCCACGTCGGCCGGTGCGACGCCGTGCTCCCGGACGTGCGACAGCGCGCCGGGACCGGCGCGCAGGTCGAGGTATCGTGCGGCTTCGGGCGTCATGGCTGCGGGCGTGACCGGACCGCGCCGGAGCATACCGGGATCGGGCGGCTGATTGCGCGCCGATTGGCAGTGGCGGCACGCCCGGGCAAGCTGTGCCCGATGGTCGCCACGCTTCCGTTCGCCACCTGCGCCGTCGCGGTGCTCGCGCTGCTCGTCGCCGAGTGGCGCGGTTCGACGGCCGGCGTCTGGTGCGCGAAGCCGGTCGCGTCGCTCGCGTTCGTCTGGGTTGCGCTCGAGTCCGGCGCGACCGGCTCGAGCTACGGCGCGTGGCTGCTCGCCGGGTTGCTCCTCTGCCTCGCGGGCGACCTGCTGCTCGTGCCGACCGACCGGCCCGCGGCGTTCAAGGCCGGGATCCTCGCGTTCCTGCTCGGGCACGTCGCATACGCCGTCGCATTCCTGGCGCTCGAGCCCTCGAAGCTCGGCTTCGTCGGCGCGGGATTCCTGCTGTTCGGCCTGCTGCGGCCCGTGCTCCGCTGGCTGCGCCCGCACCTGCCGCCCGACATGGTCGTGCCGGTGCACGCGTACGTGATCGTGATCGGCGCGATGGCCGCGCTCGCCGTGTCGGTGACGCTCGCCGGGGCGCCGCGGCTCGTGGCCGCCGGCGCGCTCGCGTTCGCGGCATCGGACGTTGCGGTGGCCCGCGACCGGTTCGTCGCGCCCGGGTTCCCGAACCGGGCCTGGGGACTGCCGCTCTACTACGCGGCGCAGTGCGCGCTCGCGGCGACGCCGTCGCTGCTCGGCTGAAAACGAAACGGGGCCGGCGCCTGCGCGCCGGCCCCGTCCGTGACGCTGCCCGGGATCAGTGCGCCTGGACGCCCAGCTCCTTCAGCGCGTGCTGGAGCTTCTTGGCGCCGTCGGCCGGCTTGCCGTTCTTGCAGAGGTTCTCGCCGTCGGAAGCCGTCTTCTTGGCCTTGGCCAGGTTCGCGTTCGACGCGTTCGCGGCGCTCGCGGTCTGGAACTGCTTCGTCAGCGAGTCGCACTGCGCGGCCGGGCTCGGCGCGGCAGCCGCGGGGGCCGCGGCCGCGGGGGCGGCGGCCGGCGTGCTGGCCGGGGCGGCCGGCGTCGTGGCGGCGAAGGCGGCCGGGGCGAGCGCGACGGCGGCGGCGACGGTGATCAGGTGGCGGATGTTCATGGCTGCGTACTCCTGTGTGTTGGGTCTGACTCGGATCCGGTGCGTTCCGGATGGGTGCCATGAAACGCCCCGAGTGTAAGCGCAGTGTGTCGAACCACCCCCCGCCCGGTGACGTCCCATTGCGCCGGCGCCGGCTGTAACATGCGGTTACAAAGTCGCGCGGCCGCGACGTCCCGTGCCGTTATCGTGCGACCGGGCGACGGACGGTACGGGTCCCATGGAAGCCAGCTCTCACATCCTCGTGGTGGACGACGACCGGGAAATCCGCGACCTGCTGTCGCGATTCCTCGAGCGCAGCGGGTTTCGCGTGTCGGTGGCGCGCGAGGAACGCGAGATGCAGAAGGTGATGCAGGGCGCCTCGATCGACCTCGTCATCCTCGACGCGATGCTCCCCGGCAAGAGCGGCTTCACGATCTGCCGCGAACTGCGGGCCGCGAGCTCGCTGCCGATCATCATGCTCACGGCCGCCGGCGACGAGACCGACCGCATCGTCGGCCTCGAGATGGGCGCAGACGACTACGTCGCCAAGCCGTTCAACCCGCGCGAACTGCTCGCCCGGGTGCGGGCCGTGCTGCGCCGTGCGTCGGAGCCCGGCCGCGCCGTCGCGGCGCCGGGCGGCGTGCTGCGCTTCGCCGGCTGGACGCTCGACGTCGGGCGCCGCCGGCTGCTGTCGCCGGAAGGTGCGCTCGTGACGCTGTCGACCGGCGAGTTCGACCTGCTGCTCGCGTTCGCCGAGCGGCCGCAGCGGGTGCTGAGCCGCGACCAGCTGCTCGACATCGCACGCGGACGCGGGCCGGTGCCGTTCGATCGCAGCATCGACGTGCAGGTGAGCCGGCTGCGGCGCAAGATCGAGGCGGACCCGAAGTCGCCCGAGCTGATCGCGACCGTGCGCGGCGGCGGCTACGTGTTCACGCCCGAGGTCGTGCGCGCGTGAGGCGCCGGCTGCCGGACACGCTGACCGGCTGGGTCATCGTCGTGCTGGTGGCCGGGCTCGCGCTGTCGCAGGTCGCGACGGTCGTCGTGAACTACCGGACGCGCAACAGCACCGCGACGGTGCTCGAGCACTTCCGGCTGGCCGAGCGTGTCGCCGACATCGTGCGGCTCGTCGAGGGCGCGGCCCCGGCCGATCGTTCGCGGATGCTCGCGAGCCTCGAGGGGCCCACGCTGCGCGCGAGCCTCGGCAGTGCCCCGGCGCTGCCGGACGCGCCGCCGCGCGACTGGCACGCGCGCCTGCTCGGCGAACTCGTGCAGTCGGCGCTCGGCGACGTCGCGTGGCGCGAGCTGCGGGTCGCGCTCACGCCGGCCGCGCCGACCGGAAGCCGCAGCGCCCGCGACGTGGGCCGGCGGCCGGCCGGCACGCCGGGCGTCGCCCGCAGCGTCGACGAGATCATCGCGCGCCACGACGACGCGTCGCTGCTGCGCGTGTCGCTCGAACTGGCGGACGGCAGCTGGATCAACTTCGAGGCACCGCTCGTCGAGGAGGGCAGCGTGCTGTCGCCGTGGTCCGCGCCGCTTGCACTGCTGGCGGCGCTCGTGATCGTCGCCGCGACGATCGCCGCCGTGCGCCGGCTGACCGCGCCGCTCACGGCGCTGGTGCGCGCGGCCGACCAGCTCGGCCGCGACGTGAACGCGCCCCCGCTGCCGGAGACCGGGCCCTACGAGTTCCGGGAGGCCGCGCGCGCCTTCAACCAGATGCAGTCGCGGATCCGCCGCTTCGTCCGCGACCGCACGCTGATGGTCGCGGCGATGTCGCACGACCTGCGCACGCCGATCACGCGGCTGCGCCTGCGGGCCGAGTTCGTCGACGACGAGGAGCAGCGCCGCCGGATGCTCGGCGACCTGGCCGACATGGAGGCCATGGTCGACTCCACGCTCGCGTTCGTCCGCCAGGAGGAGAACACCGAGGCCGTCGCGAGCGCGGACCTGGTGTCGCTGGTCGGCGGCGTGTGCGAGGACCGCCCGGCCGTCACGTTCGCGACCGGCGAGGGCGTCGGCGTGCGCCTGCCGTACGTCTGCCGACCGCTCTCGCTCGCGCGCTGCATCGGCAACCTGGTCGACAACGCGGTGCGCTACGGCGGCGAGGCACAGGTCGGCCTCGTGACGCGCGGAGGCGAGATCCTCGTCACGGTGGAGGACCCCGGCCCGGGGATCCCGGCCTCCGAGCGCGAGCGCGCGTTTGCCCCGTTCACCCGGCTCGACGCGGCCCGCAACCTCGACAACGGCGGCACCGGGCTCGGGCTCACGATCGCCCGCACGATCGCGCGCGCGCACGGCGGCGACGTCGAACTCGGCGACCGGCCCGGCGGCGGGCTGCGCGCGACGGTCCGCCTGCCCGCGGCGTGAACCGGCCGCCGTTCGGTTGTCGCGCCGCCGCGGCCCGCCGCGCTGCTGTTACGATGCAGCCGTGATCCCGCTCGCCTTCAAGGTCGCCTACACCGCGTTCGTCGCGTACGTCGTCGTCGTCTGGCTGCGCCACTACGGCTGGCGCAACCTGCTTTGGTTCTCGGACATCGCGCTGATCGGCGCGGTCCCGGCGATGTGGCTCGAGGACGCGAGGATCGGCAGTGTGATCGCCGTCGCGGTGCTGCTGCCCGAGGTCCTCTGGAACGTCGATTTCGCCGCGCGGCTGCTGCTCGGCCGGCGGGTCACCGGACTCACGGACTACATGTTCGAGCCCGAGCGCCCGCGCCTGCTGCGCGGGCTGTCGCTCTTCCACGTGCCGCTGCCCCTCGTCGTGCTGTGGCTGCTGCACGCCTACGGTTACGACGCGCACGTCGCGCTGCCGGGCGCCATCGTGCTCGCGGCGGTCGTGCTGCCGCTCAGCCGCGTGCTCGGGTCGCCGGCGAAGAACATCAACTGGACGCACGGCCTCGGCCCGCGGCCGTCTCCGTGGCCCGCCTGGCTCTACGTGCCGGCGCTGCTCGCCGGCTTCGTCGCGTTCGTCTTCGTCCCCACGGACCTCGCGCTGCGGCGCTGGTTCGACTAGCCGTGCCCGGCGCGCCGCGCGCCGCAGGAGTCCCCGCATGCCCGCACTGATCGATCGCATCCCGCCGGCCCCGGCCGGCCTACTCGCCGCGCTGCTGCTCGCGGGCTGCAGCCAGACGAGCGTGCACAGCGAGTCGCACGTCGCCGCGCCGGCCGGCGCGCCGTACGCGCGGGTGCTGGTCGTGGGCATCAGCCCGGACGAGAAGTTCCGCTGCCGTTACGAGCGCTTCCTCGCCGCGAAGATCAACGGCGAGGGCACGAAGTCGGTCGCGAGCTGCGACGCGGTGGACCAGGTGCAGCCGCTCACGCGCGAGAGCATCCAGAAGGCGGTCGACTGGCTCAAGGTCGACGCGGTCGTCGCCACGAGCCTGGTCGCGCACGAATGGGCCGCCGACGAACGCACCGGCCGCGACCAGCGCGGCACGGCCGGCTACAAGGCGACCGACGCGGGCATCGGCTACTACGGCGGCTGGTACGGCGTGTACGGCGTGCCGGTCGTCTACGGCGAGTTCGTCGCGACGCCACCGGTCACGACGCTGTCGGGGACCGTGGAGCTCACGACCAAGGTGTACTCGACGACGGGCCCGACGCTCGTCTACAGCATCGAGACCCGCACGAAGAAGCAGGACTGGGTCGACCGCAGCTATTCCGGCGTCACGGTGCCGATCGCCGACCGCCTGCGCCGCGACGGCCTGATCCGCTGACTTGCAGGCGGCGCGGGCTCTGCTAGAATCCTGCCCAGCATCAAGAAAGGGGCTCACGCCCCGGCCAACCTGCCTACCCGGGCAAGGTGGCGCGCGCCAGGAGGCGCGGATGCGGCCGGACGGCAACGAAGCGGGTTTCAGCTGTCGCAACCCTCCGGCGCCCGACCCGTGGTCTGGAGCGTTCGCGTCTCCGGCCCCCACGCGGTCCCGCGCCGCTCGTTTGACCACCGGCCAGGCTTGCTGCCCCTCGGGGCGTGGAGGTTTGGCCATGACTGCATTGACCCGGGCGCTCGTCGAGTACTGGACGGCGTTGCCCTCGCGCGGCAAGTCGGCCCGGCTCAAGGCCGTCGCCGACCTGCGCCAGCGCATCGGGAACGGCGAGTCGCCGGCCCGCACGCTGCTGCCATACGTGCTCGGCGACGGTGACGAGGACGTCGTGTTCGCCGCCACCTCGGCCTGGCTCGCCGTGCACCACGGGACGCCAGCGGCCGACGCCGCGGCCGGCGACGCCGTCGAGTGGGTGCGCCGCGGGCTCGCGATCAATCGCGGCGCGGTGTTCGCCGCGCTGCTCTCGCGCGGCGACGAGGCGCTGAACGCGCGGCTGCCCGGGCTCAGGCTCGCGCTCGCGGCCGACGAGGTCGCGACCGTGTGTCGCCACGTCGCGCGCCGGCGCTGCGACGCCGCGCAGGCGTTCCTGCGCGACTGGCACCGGCTGCTCGGGGAGGGCGCGGACACCGGCGCGCGCGAGGCACTCGCGCGCTCGCTCGAGGAGTGCGCCCGGGTCGCCTGACCGGCGTCAGAGGTTCTTCGCGAGGAATGCCTCGATCGCCTGCAGCTCGGCGATCCGGGTCGTGCTGTTCGACAGCCAGTGATCCTCGCCCGGCAGCGTCACGATCTCGTACTTCCGGCCGGCTGCGTCGAGCGCCTTCGCCATGCCGAGCGTCTGCGACGGCGGCACGACCGTGTCGTCGGTGCCGTAGATCAGCAGGATCGGCGCGCGGACCTTCGTCGCAGACCTCGCCGGCGAGGCCGCCGCGACCTTCGGGTCGTTCGGCGAACCGATGTGGTCCTTCCAGTACGCGAGCGCGTTCGACTCGTCGCCGCCGCGTGCCTTCACGTGGCCGAGCATCTCGGGCAGGTCGGAGACGCCGCTGACGCTGACCGCGCACGCGTAGAGTTCGGGCGTGAAGGTCGCGCCGGCGAGGGCGGCGTAACCGCCGTAACTCGCCCCCATGATGCAGACGCGCTTCGGGTCCGCGAGGCCCGTGCCGATCAGGTGGCGCGCGCCGTCCGTCACGTCGTCCTGCATGAGCCCGCCCCACTGCCCGTAGCCCGCCTGCCGGTGGGCGGCGCCGTAACCCGTCGAGCCGCGGAACTGTGGTTGCAGCACGGCGTAGCCGCGGCTCGCGAGGAACTGCGCCCACCAGTCGAAGCCGCCGGGGTCCTGTGCTTCCGGGCCGCCGTGGACCAGAACCACGAGCGGCAGGTTCTTCTCGCCGGCGCCCGGCGGCAGCGTCAGGAACGCCGGGATCTGGGTGCCGTCGCGCGCCGGGTAGGTGATCGTGCGGACCTCGCCGAGCTGGACGTTCGCGAGCGCCGGGTAGGTCTCGCCGACGATGTCCGCGCGGTGCGTCGTGCGGTCGAGCAGGTAGAACACGGCCGGCGCCGACGAACTCTCGGTGCGGATCAGCAGGCGCTGGCCGTCGGTGGACCGGTCGACGATCTCGAACCAGCGGTCCGGGAATGCCTTGGCGAGTCCCTTCGACAACGCGATCCGCTGCGGGTCCACGTATTCGATCCGGCCGTCTGGTCCGTCCGTCCAGTAGCCCACGACGCGGCCGGTCGTCGGGTCGGTCACCGCACTGCCGACGTCGAGTTCCGGGTCCTCGAACGCGAGCCGGATCGGCGAGCCGTCGAGCGGGAGTGCCCAGGCGCGCGAGCGGTCCGTTCCGTGCTCGCCGATGCCGATCAGCGCCGTCCCGTCCGGCGAGAAACCGGCGAGCGTCAGCGGGTCCTCCCGCTCCGTCTGGAGGATCGTGCGCCACGAGAGTCCGTCCCGGACGAGGATCGACGCCTGCCTCGTGTCCGCCTTCCATTCGACGCGGGCGACCGGGGCACCGTCCGGGTCCACCATCCACTGGACCGTGTACGGGGTCCCCAGCGCGACCGTGTGCCCCTTGCCCGTGTTCGTGTCCACGTCGAAGAGCGTCAGCACCCAGCCGTCGTCCCGGCGCGCCTCGGTGAGGCGGCTGCCGACCGTGTCGCGGTGCTTGCCCAACGCATAGTCCCAGGTCGTCATCGAGACCGTGTCCTTGCGCAGCGGATTGACGGGGAGCAGGTCCGCGCCGGTGACGAATTCCTGGCTCGCGTCGAACAACATCACGCGCGGTTCGCCGTCGCGTGCATTGACGGCCATGATCCGGAACACCTCGAAACGCTCGTCGGGTCGGACGTCGGCCCAGGCCAGCTGCGTCGTCATGCTGATCTCGAGCAGCACGGTGTCGTTGTCGGCCCACTGGATCCTGCGGAGCTTGTTGCCGCCACCGATGTTCACGGCGCGCAGCGGCTGCGGATTGCCCACCTCGAGCAGTACCACCCGCTGTCCGGTCGGGGTGTTGTGGTCCATCGCGATCAGCGCACCGTCCGGCGACATCGACACGTTGTCGAACGCTGGGTTCGTGCCGAACGCCGAGGCGGGCGGCGGCCCGGCGACCGCCGTCGCGCAGGGGGTGGTCAGTGCAATCGCGGTCGCGAGCAGCGCAAGTCGAGCCATGCGTGGTCATCCCTGACGATTTGGTCCCGTCGGACCAATATAGCTCAATCGGGCGGGGCGTCCAGCGAGGGCGGGCGGACGTTCGTGAGCCAGGAAGACACATCCTGCGGCTTTCGATCGACCCGCCAGCCGAACACCACCCGGTGCCACGACACCCGCTGGATGTAGCCACGGGTCTCGTTGTACGGAACGTTCTCGACCCAGGCGTCGAGCGGCATCGGAACGGCCGGGAGCCAGCGCTTCACCGCGTTGGGGCCCGCGTTGTAGGCGCCCATCGCGAGCGGGGCCTGGCCGTCCCAGCGGTCGATCATGTCGCGCAGGTGTGCCGACCCGATCGGCACGTTGACGGACGGCTCGAACAACCCGGCGCGGTTCGGGGACGCGAGACCCCACTTGCGGGCGGTGATCCGTGCCGTCTCGGGCAGCAGCTGCATCAGGCCGAGCGCGCCGGCGCTCGACCGGGCGTCGGGCTGGTAGAGGCTCTCCTGCCGGATGATCGCGTAGATGAGGTCCTGCGGCAGCCCGGACAGGCGCGCACCGTGCCGCACTTCGGCGTCATAGGGCGTCGGGTACAGCAGGTCGTAGTCGTTGTAGATGCCGAGTTTCGCCGCGGCCGCGATCGCCTGCATGTACCAGCCCCAGCGCGCGGCGAGGCCGATCGCCTGCACCTGGTCGGCACGCGGCAGCATGCCGGACGCCGCCCGCCACTCGACCACGGACTGCGGCCGCAGGTCGCAGGCCTCGAGTTCGCGCGCGCGGACCATCCCGGGCAGCGCGGCGACACGCGCGATGCCGGCATCGTCGAGGCCCGCCGGCTCGAGCGTCGGGGCGTACGCCTGGCCGAGCCGGGCGGCCGCGAGCACCGCGTACCAGTTGTCGCTGCCGACGACCGCCGCATAGCCCTGGCGTGCCGCCGCGGTGTCGCCGGACAGGTCGGCCGCGCGCGCGACCCAGTACTTCCAGCGTGGCTGGCTGCGCAGCGTCTCGGGCATCGCGGCGATCGCGGCGCTGGCTCGGGTCCAGTCGCCGGCCCAGATCGCCGCGCGCGCCCGCCACTCCCAGGTCTTCTCGTCGAAATCCTCCGGCTGCGCGAGCGCGTAGAAGGCGAGGGCTCCCGGTTTGCGGCTGAGCGACAGCTGGTAGCCGACCGCCAGCGCGTACGGCCCGGCCGCCCGCTCGTCCAGGCCGCGCGCGGCCACGAGCGCCGGGTAGCGGTCGGCCGCGGCCTCGGCATCGAGTCGCGCGTACCGCTTCCAGCCGTCGAGCAGCGCGGCCGGCTCGACCGGTGTGGACGGCGACGCAATCAGTGAGTCGACCGCGTCGCGTGGCCGGTCGATCAGGTCGGCCCACTGCAGCAGCGGCGCCGCCGGGCCGGGCGGCAGCGCGGCCGCAAGCCGGCGCGCCAGCGCGCTCTCTCCGGCGCCCAGGGCCGCACGTGCGCGACGCTCCAGCAGCTCGGGCGTCAGCAATCCCTGCGACCTGAGCCAGTGCTCGGCCGGCCCGCAGGCGGCCGGCAGCGCCTTCGGCGAATTCCAGTCCGCGAGCGCCGCGGTCGCGAGGCCGTCGGTGCGCGCGAGCGCGATGCGGGCGGCGTAGGCGTTGCAGCGGGCGGCCAGCGTATCGTCCACGTCCTGCCGGTAGACCGCCAGATAGGTCTCCCAGCGCCGTGCGGCTGCGAGCGACATCAGCCAGCGGCTGCGCAGGCCGCGGCCGACCGGCTGGTCACCGTACTGGTCGACGAACGCCTGCAGTGTCGCCGTGGCGGCCGGGTCGTCGAGCCGGGCATCGAGGCGCGCCGCAAGCAGGTATGGGTAGAGCGGGTAGTCGCGCAACGCCGACGGGTCCTCGGCCGGCGCGCCGGCCGTGCGACTGCCGGCCTCGGCATAGGCTGCGACGAAGAGCCGTCGGCCCTCGGCGTACGGGTCGTCCGCGCCCGCGTCGGCTCGGGTGGCCTGCGGCGCGGCAGCGACCGTGGCGACGATCAGCAGCGCAAGCGCGGTCGCGCGCCGGCGCAGCGGGACGGCCGGGGGGGCAGCGGATCTCGTCATGTCGTAAGTCTATGATGGATCAAGGGTCGCGAGCCTGGCGCCGGCCCGGGCGGAAATACCCATTAACATTTGTTTTGCACTGCCGCAAACTCCGCCCACCGGGCCGCGTCGATGCAGGTTGGACGGCGGTCGAGTATCCATTGCACCTGCACGTTAGGGAGATTGCTCCATGCTGTACTCCGGACCCGCCTTCAGCGCGACTGCGCTGGGCGACGGCATCGTCGAACTGAAGTTCGACCTGGCCGGCGAATCGGTCAACAAGCTCAACCAGGTCGCGCTCAGGGACCTCGACGCCGCCACGCAGGCAATCGCGAAGGCGCCCGACGTCAAGGGCGTGATCGTGACGTCGGGCAAGCCGGTCTTCATCGTCGGCGCGGACGTCACCGAGTTCGGCGGCATGTTCGCCGCGGGCGAGGCCGCCGTTGCGGCCGGCGTGCTCGAGACCAACCGGATGCTCTGCCGCTTCGAGGACCTGCCGTTCCCGACGGTCGCGGCGATCAACGGCGTGTGCCTCGGCGGCGGCCTCGAGGTCGCGCTGAGCTGCGACTACCGGGTGATGTCCACCGCGGCGAACGTCGGATTTCCCGAGGTCAAGCTCGGCATCTTCCCGGGCTTCGGTGGCAGCGTGCGCCTGCCGCGCGTGATCGGCGTGGACAACGCGATCGAGTGGATCTGCGCCGGCAACGACCGCAAGGCCGACGCTGCGCTCAAGGAAGGTGCCGTCGACGCAGTGGTCGCGCCCGAGCAGCTGCGCGACGCAGCGCTCGCGATGGTGCGCGAGGCGATCGCTGGCCGGCTCGACTGGAAGGCGAAGCGTGCCGAGAAGCTCGCGCCGGTGAAGCTGAACCCGATGGAATCGATGATGGCGTTCACGAGCGCGATGGGATTCGTGGCCGGCAAGGCGGGCCCGAACTACCCAGCGCCGGTGCTCGCGATCCGCAGCATGCAGGAATCGGCCTCGAAGGGTCGCGACGACGCGCTCGCGATCGAGGCGAAGTACTTCGCCAAGGCCGCGATGACGCCGCAGGCGAACGCGCTGGTCGGACTCTTCCTCGCGGACCAGGCCGTCAAGAAGGCCTCGGGCGGCTGGGCGAAGAAGGGCGCGAAGGAGATCAAGCAGGCCGCCGTGCTCGGCGCCGGCATCATGGGCGGCGGCATTGCCTACCAGAGCGCCGTCAAGGGCACGCCGATCATCATGAAGGACATCCGCAGCGAGGCGCTCGACCTCGGGATGAGCGAAGCCGGCAAGCTGCTCGCCAAGCAGGTCGAGAAGGGCAAGCTGAAGCCCGAGCAGATGGCCGGGACGCTGTCGAAGATCCGCCCGACGCTGAACTACGGCGACTTCAAGGAAGTGGACATCGTCATCGAGGCGGTGGTCGAGAACCCGAAGGTGAAGAAGGCCGTGTTCGCCGAACTCGAGGGCCTCGTGCGCGACGACACGATCATCGCGTCGAACACCTCGACGATCTCGATATCCTACCTGGCCGAGGGATTGAAGCGTCCGGCGAACTTCGTCGGAATGCATTTCTTCAACCCGGTGCACATGATGCCGCTCGTCGAGGTGATCCGCGGCAAGCAGTCCTCGGACGCGGCCGTGGCCGCCACGGTGGCGCTCGCGCTCAGGATGGGCAAGACACCGATCGTCGTGAACGACTGCCCGGGGTTCATGGTGAACCGGGTGCTGTTCCCGTACTTCGCCGGCTTCCACATGCTGCTGCGCGACGGTGCCGACTTCCAGGCGGTCGACAAGGCGATGGAGAAGTTCGGCTGGCCAATGGGCCCGGCGTACCTGATGGACGTCGTCGGCATGGACACCGGCGTGCACGCGGCGGCCGTGATGGCCGAGGGCTTCCCGGACCGGATGACGCCCGACTTCAAGAGCACGACCGAGGTGCTCGTGGGACTGAAGCGCTACGGGCAGAAGACCGGCAAGGGGTACTACACGTACGCGCCGGACAAGAAGGGCAAGCCGAAGAAGAGCGTCGATCCGGAGACCTACGAGCTCGTGAAGGGCGTGGTCGCGGAACGCCGCGAATTCACGCCCGAGGAGATCGTCGAGCGCTGCATGATCCCGATGGTGAACGAGGTGGCGCGCTGCCTCGAGGACGGCATCGTCGCCTCGCCGGCCGAGGCCGACATGTCGCTCATCTACGGCATCGGCTTCCCGCCGTTCCGCGGCGGCGCCTGCCGCTACGTGGACCAGATGGGCGCCGCCAAGTACGTCGAGATGGCGCAGAAGTACGTCTCGCTCGGCAAGCTCTACGAGCCGCCGAAGCTGCTCGTCGACCTGGCGTCGTCGGGCAAGAAGCTGCTCGGCTGACCGCGCGGCCCACACAGACACCTGGAGAGATCACAGATGAGTCTCAATCCCCGCGATGTCGTCATCGTCGATGGCGTCCGCACAGCGATGGGCCGCTCGAAGGGCGGCATGTTCCGCAACGTCCGCGCCGAGGTCCTCTCGGCCGAGCTGATCAAGGCCCTGTTCCGCCGCAATCCCGGCGCGAAGATGGACGAGGTCGAGGACGTGATCTGGGGCTGCGTGAACCAGACGCTCGAGCAGGGCATGAACGTGGCGCGGAACGCGCTGCTGCTGGCCGGCCTGCCGCACACGGTGCCCGGGCAGACCGTGAACCGGCTGTGCGGCTCGTCGATGCAGGCGCTGCACACGGCGGCCGCGCAGATCATGACCGGCCAGGGCGACGTGTTCGTGATCGGCGGCGTCGAGCACATGGGTCACGTCGGCATGATGCACGGCATCGACCTGAACCCGTCGTCGTCGAAGCAGTACGCGAAGGCGTCGAACATGATGGGGCTCACGGCCGAGATGCTCGGCCGGATGCACGGCATCACCCGCGAGATGCAGGACAAGTTCGCGCTGCGCTCGCACCAGAAGGCCTGGGAAGCCACGCAGACGGGCCGTTTCAAGAACGAGATCGTCGGCATCGAGGGCCATGACGCGGCGGGCGTGCGGGTGCTGTGCGAGGTGGACGAGGTGATCCGCGTGGACGCCTCGCTCGAGGCGCTCGCCGCGCTGCCGCCGGCGTTCGACCCGAAGGGCGGCACGGTCACGGCCGGCTCGTCGTCGGCGATCTCGGACGGTGCCTCCGCGATGCTCGTGATGAGCTGGGAGCGCGCGAAGGCGCTCGGGCTCAAGCCGCGCGCGAAGATCCTCTCGATGGGCGTCGCAGGCTGCGACCCTGCGATCATGGGCTACGGTCCGGTGCCGGCCACGAAGAAGGCGCTGAAGCGCGCCGGCCTCGAGATGAAGGACGTGAAGGTCGCGGAGCTGAACGAGGCGTTCGCCGCGCAGTCGCTGCCCGTGATCAAGGACCTCGGGATCATGGACCGGATGGACGGGACCGTGAACCTGAACGGCGGCGCGATCGCGCTCGGCCACCCGCTCGGCTGCTCGGGCGCCCGCATCACGACGGCGCTCGTGAACGTGATGGAACAGCAGAAGGCGGACGTCGGCCTCGCGACGATGTGCATCGGCCTCGGCCAGGGCATCGCCACGGTGCTCGAGCGCGTCGACGCCTGAGGACGCGGGGGCGCCCGGACGGGCGTCCCCCTGGATCCGCCGCCCGCGCAACGACGACGCGCCGCCTCGAGCGGCGCGTTTTCGCTTCAGCGGCCGGTGAGGCCGCGGACGAGGCTCAGGATGTCGCCGGCCGCAAGCGCGACCGCGAGCCCGCTGCGTGCCAGTTTCACGGCACGGGCCGGACCCGCGACGACCAGTGCCACGATGCCGCCGACCGCGACGAGCGGCAGCACGCTGCGCGCGGTCTCGAGGCCGCGGTCGAGCGGGGCGATCGTCGCGTCAATGTCGCTCCGGTGGCCGCGCAATGCCGCGCGCTGTTCGGCGCAGCGGGCCGCGAGTGCCGCGCGCCTCGCCGCGAGCGCGGCCTGGGTCGCGCTCATCGGCGCCCCCTCAGTGCGTCCACGTCGCGCGCCAGTTCCGTGCGGGTCGCGTCGAGCAGTCGCGGCTTCGCGAGCGACCAGCGCCGCGCGGTCGCGGCCGCAGCCAGCGCCACCGAGACGAAGAATGCCGCGACGCCCAGCGCGGCGAGCGCCGGGTGCGTGTCCCGGAACAGCGCGACCACCGCAAGGCCGGCGAACATCAGCGCACCCATCCCGGCGAAGAGTGACACCGCGCCCCAGCCCAGGATCCTGAGTGCGCGCCCGGCGTCTTCCTCGGCCTCGGTCGCGAGCAGGTCGAGCCGCGTCCCGAGCGCCTCGAGCAGCGTCCCCGCGAGCCGGGTCGTCGAGTCGAGCAGCCGGGTCACCGGGCCCGGCGCGGGCGCGTCGCTCATGGGTCAGCGCCGGGCGATCAGCAGTCCGACCAGCAGGCCGACGCCCGCGGCGACGCCCACGGCCTGCCAGGGGTGGGTGCGCACGTAGTCGTCGGTCGCGCGCGCGGCCTCGGCGCCGTGCTCGGAGACGGTCGCCTCGATCTCGCCGAGCCGTGCCTTCACCTTGTCGAGGGCCTCGCGGACGCGGGCCCGGGCCTCGTCGGTCTTCGCGCCGGCCTGGTCGGAGACGGCGCCGATCAGGGACTCGGCGTCGCGCATCACCGCGGCCAGGTCGTCCCGCAGCCGCGCATTCGCATAGGTGTCGGTCATCGCAGTGCTCCGGTGTCGGGCCCGGTGGGCCGGCGCACGGGGCGCCGGCGGGCCGGTCCGGTGATCCTAGTCCCGAACGGGCGACGGCTCAAACGCGCGGCGGGCGGGCCCGGCTCAGGGCAGCGTCGCGAGCGTGCGGGGATCGCCGGACCACAGTTCGTAGCGGAACGTCGTCCCGGCGTCGTCGAGGACGACGCGCAGGCTCGAGGCGCCGGCGACGTAGTGGATCGTGTCCCGGTCGGTCGGCACCAGCAGCACGTCCGTCGCCTGGGCCAGGTGCTCGACGGGCTGCTCGACGACGCCGACCTCGCGCAGCGTCTTCGACGTCGGCGCGAGCGGGATCGCCCGGCCGTCCGCCACGAGCTGGAAGCGCCGCTGCCCGGTCGCGGCATCCGGCGCCGCGCGCTTGTCGATCGTGGACCACGCCATGCAGTAGAAGTACTGCTCGTGGTTGCCCATCCGGTTCACGTCCACCGGCACCATCGTGAAGTAGTCCCGGGCATGGACCGCGAGGTCCGTGCGGTCGCGTGCGAACGTGATCCCCGGCTGCACGACGGTCACCGTCGCGGCCGAGTGCTCGTCGAGGTATTCGCGCGTCCCGCTGTCCGGCGCCGAGGCGCAGCCGGCGGCCAGGGCCGCGATCGCCATCGCCGTCGCGACGCGCGACGCGCGGCCGGGCGCCACCCGGGCCGCCCCGCCACGCTCAGAAGTCATAGCGGTAGCCGGCCGTGAAGAAGTAGCGGGACGTGTCCGTGCTGGAACTCGAGAAGTCGCGCTGGCCGAGCTCGGCCCCGCCCTCGAACTCGATCCACATCCGTCCCCAGCGCATCTCCGCGCGCAGGGCGGGCGACCACAGCTGCTGCTGCGAGCCGTCCGAGTGGTACGTGCGGTCGTCGAAGCGCAGGCGCGGGATCAGCCGCCAGCTTTCGCCGATAGGCAGCTGCAGGTACATGCCGGCCGAGATGGTGTCCGTCGAGTCACCGCTCTGGTACTGCAGGCCGAGCGACGTGACGTCGCCGCGCCCGAGCAGGCCATAACCCATCAGCTGCGTCGTGTAGATCATGTCCGTGCCGGACGCGTCCGTGGCGTCCACGCCGCCCGAGGCCGGCGTCGAGCTGAGCGTGATGCCCGAGACGTCGGCCGACCACTGCCAGCGCTCGCCGAACGGCCGCTGGACGGACATCGTGTACGTGTCGGCCGTCGCGGTGCGGTCGCGCGCGAGCTGCTCGACGACCGCCTGAGGGTAGAGGTCGAACAACTGGTCGAACGACTTGACCGGCTGGCCGATCATCGCGTTGCGCAGGCTGATGCCCGGGCTGTGCCGGTGATCGAAGTTGAAGCTCATCGTCCAACGGTCCGGCAGCGACACGGTGCCGAGCAGCAGCGCGTCGTTCAGGTCGCCGAACTCGATGTCATAGTCCAGCAGGCCGACGAAATTGAAGCCCGGCTTGAAGTATCGGACCTCGGTGCCGACGGCCCGGCGGTCGGTGTAGCCGTAGTAGTTCTGGTCGAGCGCATAGACCGACACGTCCCAGGCGTCGGCGAACGTGCCGAGGTCCGCGGACAGCGCGTAGAACGTCCGGTCCGACGACGGCGTGTCCTGGGTCGTGTCGACCGGGTAACCGAGGTAGGCGTTCAGGCGCACCTTGCTCGTGACCTGGTAGCCGCCGGACAGGCCGTCGAAGGTGCCGATCAGGCCGCCGAGCGTGCCGGACTGCCGCCCCAGCCGCGCGGACCAGTCGAGCACACGGTCCTGCATCTCGACGTAGAGCAGCGCGACGGTCGCCTGGTTGTCCGAGCTGCCCGAGCTGTTCGAGCCGAAATCGAGCCCGTAGGCGCCGCTCATCCGGGCCGCGAGGTCGTAGCGCTCGCCGGTGCGCCGCACCGCGATGGCGACGTCGTTCAGGAGCGCGCTCTGCGTCGTCGAGGTCGACGCGAGCGAGCCGCTGTCGATCTTGCTCGTGTCGTGCAGATAGGTCTGCGAGAAGCCGCCGTAGACGCGCCACTGCTGGTCGCTCGCATTGGCGCCGGCCTGGCGGCTCGCCGGGCTGGCCGCGAACGTGATCGCGGCGAGCCGGGTCTTCACGCGGGCGGCGCCTTCGCCGTTCGGGTACTCCCGCAGGTACTCCTCGTACTCCGCCTTCGCGTGGGCGAGCTGCCCGTTGCGCTCGCGCGCGAGACCGAGCATCTCGAGTGCCTGCGCCCGCTGCGGGAACTCCGGCTGCTGCGTCAGTACGGTGAGCAGCTGGATCGCCTTCGGGTAGTCCTTGTGCCGCATGGCGTCCTGCGCCTGCTGCATCGTCTTTCCCAGTTCCTCCGGCAGCAGCGTCGCGTTGCCCGTGGTCGCCACCGCCGGCGCGTGGCCGGTCGCGACCGCTGCGCCGGGCATCGTCGTGGAGGAATCGTCGGCGACCGCTACCCACGCCTTCGGGTAGCTGAGGCGCGCCGCGTTCAGGACCTCCCGGGCGTCCTGCTCCGAGATGAACGGGCCGGCCCGCAGCCGGTACCAGTGCTCCCCGTCCACGTCCGTCTCGGACACGTACACCGAGACGCCGGTGGCCTTGGCGGCGGCCGCCAGCGCGGCGGCGTCGTAAGGTTCCTTCGAGGCCTCGAGGTTGACCGCGTAGGGGACGCCCGTGCCGGGCGCCTCGCTCACGGTGACCTTGCCGCGGCGCGTGTCCGGGCGGACCAGCAGGATCCGCAGCCCGCGTCCGTTGTAGGCCGGCACCAGCATGTACTGCTCGCTCGCGGTCCACTGGATCGCGAGGTCGACGTCGTTGCCGAGCATGCGGTCGGCCGTGACCCGCTGGATGACGCCTCGATCGTCGACCGGCGGCGGGATCACCCAGCCCGTCGCCGGGGAGCCGCAGTCCGCGCCCGGGATCAGGCGCACGTGCAGCACCTGGCCCGCGTCGGCCGGCGTGTGGCTCAGGTAGCGGACCGTGCAGCCGAACATCACGGTCACCGCGAGGTTCGTGCCCTGGCGCGTGACGCCGATCTCCTCGACGAGGCGGGCGGCGCTGTCCGCGCCCGCCTGCCCGGGAGGCAGGGCGAGCGCGGCGAGCATCAGCCAGGCCGGGGCGGACGTCTTGCGCATGTCACCCGCCGAACTTGGTGCTCGTGACCTTGTGCTGCGGGCCGGCCCGCCGCGTCTTGATCGTCGAGAGCGTCGAGTCGGTGTAGATGTGGCACGCGCCCGAACAGTTGCGCAGCTCGCTCACCGTGTACTTCACGTTGCCGTACTTCGTGTGCGGGTCCGACTTGTACTTGTTCGAGTGGCAGCCGGCGCAGTCCGGCTTGTAGGCCGGCGTGAGCCAGGTGGCCGCGTCCGTGTTGGCCTTGTGGCAGCTGAGGCAGGTGAGCGTCACACGGTGGTCGCCCGGGTAGCCGCCGCCGGTGACGTGCTTGAACGTGTTCGGCGACCACGCCTTCGTCGTGTGGCAGTGGTTGCAGTCGAAGTTGTTCACCGGGAAGGTCATGTGGTCGGTGGTCGGCCCGCTGGCGCTCGTGCCGTTGTGGCAGTTGCGGCAGCCGCTCGTGACGCCGGTGTGGTCGAACGCGGCCGGCGTCCACGCGAGCGTCGAGTGGCAGCTGCCGCACTCCTGCGTGGTCGGGATGTGCGTCGCCGGCTTGCCGGCGGCCTTGACGCCGTTGTGGCACGACGAGCACACGCCCGTGACGTGGTTGTGGTCCACGCGCGCGGCGGGCTTCCAGGCCACGGTCGTGTGACAGGCGTCGCACGCGGTGTCGCTGGCGATGTGCGTCGCGTTCTTGCCGGTCGCCTTCGTGCCGTCGTGGCAGGAGGCGCAGGTGCCCTGCACCTGAGCGTGGTCGACGCGCACGGCCGGCTTCCACCCGGACGGCGAGTGGCAGGCCTCGCAGACGTTGCTCGTCGAGAGGTGCCCGGCGTTCTTGCCGGTGGCGTCGGTGCCGTTGTGGCAGCGCACGCAGTTGCCCGTGATGCCCGCGTGGTCGAACCCGGTGGCGGGCTTCCAGGCGGTCGTCCCGTGGCAGCTGCTGCACTCGGCCGACGTCACGACGTGGCCGTTCGGCTTGCCGGTCGCGACGGTGCCGTTGTGGCAGCTCGTGCAGGTGCCGACGACCTGCGCGTGGTCGACCCGCACCGCGGGCTTCCAGGCGGTCGTCGCGTGGCAGGCCTCGCAGGTCGCCGACGTGAAGATGTGCGTGGCGTTCTTGCCGCCCGCCTTCACGCCGTCGTGGCAGGTCGAGCAGCCGTTCGTGATGCCGGTGTGGCTGAACGTGGCCGGCGACCAGACGAGCGTCGTGTGGCAGGTGCCGCACTGCTGCGTCGTCGGGATGTGGTTCGTGCCCTTGCCGGTCGCGATCTTCCCGTCGTGGCAGCTGGTGCAGGTGCCCGTCACGTGCGCGTGGTCGACCTGCAGCGCGGGCTTCCAGGCGCCGGTCGTGTGGCAGCTGCCGCAACTCGTGTCGGAGGCGATGTGCCCGGGGTTCTTGCCGGTCGCGGTCGTGCCGTCGTGGCAGGACGCGCACGGCTGGGTGACGTTCGAGTGGTCGAAGCCCGCGGGCTTCCAGGCCAGGCTGCCGTGGCAGGCGCTGCAGTCGGCCTGCGTCACGACGTGCCCGTTCGGCTTGCCGGTCGCCTTGACGCCGTCGTGGCACGACGAGCAGCTGCCGAGCACGTTCGCGTGGTCGACGCTGGTCGCCGGCTTCCACACGACGGTTGAGTGGCAGGCCCCGCAGGCATTCGTCGTGGACAGGTGCGTCGCGCCCTTGCCGGTCGCGACCTGGCCGTTGTGGCACGAGTAGCAGTCGCCCGAAAGCTGCGTGTGGTCGACCTGCGCCACCGGCCGCCAGGTGATGGTGCCGTGGCAGGCCTGGCACTCGTTCGTCGAGTTGATGTGCGTGGCGCTCTTGCCCGTCGCCGTCGTGCCGTCGTGGCAGGTGACGCAGGCCGCGGTGACGCCCTGGTGCGAGAAGTGCGCCGGCGTCCACGCCAGCGTCGAGTGGCACGACGCGCAGTTGTCATCCGACGCGACGTGGTTCGGGTGCTTGCCCTGCGCGGTCGTGCCGTTGTGGCAGGACACGCAGGTGCCGTTCACCTGGTTGTGGTCGACCGTCGCGACCGGCTTCCACGCGGCGATCACGTGGCAGGCCTCGCAGATGTCGCCGGTGCTCATGTGCGTCGGGCCCTTGCCGGTCGCCCTGGTGCCGTCGTGGCAGCTGACGCAGTTGGTCGTGACCAGCGAGTGGTCGAATTTCGCGGGGAGCCACGCCATCGGCGAGTGGCAGCCGTCGCACTCGGCCTGGGTCACGATGTGGTTCGGTCCCTGGCCGGTCGCGTGCGTGCCGTCGTGACACGACGAGCAGCTGCCGAGCACGTTCGCGTGGTCGACCTTGATCACCGGCTTCCACGCGACGGTCGCGTGGCAGGCCGCGCAGTCGGTCGTGGCCTTGATGTGGTTGCGGTTGACGCCGGTCGCGTGGGTGCCGTCGTGGCAGGACACGCAGGCCGCCGTCGTCTGCGAGTGGTCGAACGTGGCCGGGCGCCAGGCGCTCGTCACGTGGCAGCTGTCGCAGGTGTCGGCCGACGGGATGTGGTTCGGGCCCTTGCCGGTCGCGCGGTTGCCGTCGTGGCAGGTCGAGCAGGCGCCGATCACCTGGGTGTGGTCGACCTGCGCCGGCGGCAGCCAGGCCGCGACGGTGTGGCATGTCTCGCAGGAGTCGCTGGTCGCGAGGTGCGTGGGGCTCTTGCCGCTCGCCGTGCCGCCCGGCACGTGGCAGCGCACGCAGCCGTCGACGATGCCCGTGTGGTCGAAGAGCGGCGGCAGCCAGGCGAGCGTGCGGTGGCAGGTGCTGCACTCCTGGGTGGTGGCCGGGTGGCCCTGCGGCTTGCCCTGCGCGTGCACGTTGTCGTGGCAGGTGGAGCAGGAGCCCCGGGACTCCTCGTGGTCGAACCGCACGATCGGCGACCACGCGCCGGTCGTGTGGCAGGCGTCACAGGTGTCCGTCGTCATCACGTGGTCGGCCGGCTTCGGCGTGGCGCCGACCCGCGATCCCCGCGAGTGGCAGGCGACGCACTCGCGCGGCGTGCCGAGGAAGACCGCGTCGACGTGGCAGGACTCGCACGGCTGCAGCCGGTGCGCGCCGGTGAGCTGGTAGCCCGTCGTCGTGTGGTCGAAGTTGTCGCCGACACCGGCGGCCTGCGCGTGGACCGCGACGGCCATCAGGAGGACGGACACCAGCAGACTGTGGATGCGTCGCATGGGACACCTACTGGATTCGAGCGCCCTTGAACGTGGAGGTCGTGTGGCAGCGCTGGCACTGCCGGCCGAACTGGCCGAGGTGCACGTCGTCGCGCGTGTGGCAGGCCGCGCAGTCGCGGCTCAGCTTCACCTGGTCCGGCGGGCTCACGTGGCAGCCCGCGCAGGCGAGCTTCGCGTGGGCACCGTCGAGCGGGAATTGGGTGACCTTGCCGTGGTCGAACTTCCAGATGTTCCAGCCGACCGGGGAGTGGCAGTTGGCGCACTCGGGCCCGAGCGCGCCCTTGTGCCGGTCGTCGCCGCGGTGGCAGCCGACGCAGGTCGTGGCCGCCCCCTTGTAGGCCTCGGTCGCGTGGCAGGCGTGGCACGGCACGACCACGTGCAGGCCGACCAGCGGGTACGACGTGAGGTCGTGGTCGAACGACACCTCGCGCTTCCAGGACGGCGCGGCCGCCGAGTGGCAGTGCGCGCAGTCTGTGCCGAGCTTGCCGCGGTGCACGTCGCTGGTCCGGTGGCAGGCGATGCAGTCGGTGCCGAGCTTCTGGTTCGCGATCACGCCGGTGTGGCACGCGCCGCACGCGACCTTCGCGTGCGTCCCGACCAGCCGGTAGTGGCCGTCGCGCTCGTGGTCGAACTGCGGCTTGCGCCAGTCGTCGGGGCGGTGGCAGCGGTCGCAGGCCGTGCCGTAGCGGCCCGAGTGGGCGTCGTCCCGGCGATGGCAGCCGAAGCAGTCCTTGGGCAGCGGGTCCTTGATGTTCGGCGTCGTGTGGCAGGCGTTGCAGGCGATCCGCGCGTGCTGGCCGTCGAGCGGGAAGTGCGCCTCGACCGCGTGGTTGAATCGCGAGGTCTTCCACGCGACGGTCGTGTGGCAGCTCGCGCAGTCGGCGCCGCGCGAGCCGCGGTGCACGTCGTCCGGCGCGTGGCAGGCGACGCAGGCGGTCGGCACGCCCTTGTAGCGGTTGCCCGAGTGGCAGCCCGCGCAGGCGACCTCGCGGTGCGCGTCGCGGAGCGGGTAGCGCGTCTTGTCGTGGTCGAAGCGCGTGCGCGTCCAACCGGCCGGCTCGTGGCAGCTGCCGCAGTCGGTGCCGAGGCGGCCGCCGTGCGGGTCGGCGTCGCGGTGGCAGTCGATGCAGGCGGACGGGGCCTCGCGGTACTTGCGGCCGCTCTTGTGGCAGCTCTCGCAGGCGACCGTCGCGTGCCGCCCCTCGAGCGGGTAGTCCGTGCGGTCGTGGTCGAACGCGTGCGGGCTGAGCTTGACGATGTCGGCGCCGCGGCCCGCGTGCTCGGTGTGGCAGGCGCGGCACTGGCCGCCCTTGATGCCGGGCGTGCGCCCGTGGAATCCGCGGCCGTCGCGCACGTCCGCCGCGACGTCCTTGTGGCAGGCCAGGCACTGGGCCGCCTGCCTGTCGCGGTCCGCCCGGTCGTGGCACTGCGAGCAGTCCTGCTCGAGTTTCGCGTGGGCGCTCGTGACCTTGCCGGGCATGATCAATGTCTCGATCCCGGTCGCGCCGGCGACCCGCGCCGCGAGGAGCGCGAGCCCGAGCAGGGCGGCGGAGACGATCGGGCGACCATGTTGCATTCGTGCCCCGCGGGTCCGCTCAGTACACGTGCACGGCGATCACGTGGACGATCCCCGCGACGAGCAGCATGAAGAAGAGCGGCAGGTGCAGCGCGTGCCACAGCGAGAAGAGTCGCTCGTACGCGGTCAGCTCGATCACGCGGCGGGTGGCCGAGATCCGGTTCTCGATGTAGTCGTAGGCGGTGCGCTGGAGGTCGCGGCGACGCTGGGCGCTGGTTGCCGCGCCGCCGCCGGCCACGATCGAGCGGCGCACGTGCGCACGCAGGCGGCGGCGGGCCCACGCCGAGTACCAGGCGCAGACCGGGGGCCGCGCGAGCAGCGGAACACGCGAACAGCGGTCCGTGAGTGCCCGCTCCTCGGCCTCGATGTGGTCCACGAGCCCGGGCAGGAACGAGACGTGCGTGGTGACCCAGCGCAGCTTCTCCGCGAACGCCTTCAGCTCCGCGAGGCTCGCCTGCCGTCCGTGCAGGCCGTTGTGGATGTGCGTGTAGAAGTAGCGGCCGAACAGCCCGCTGCCCGAGACGATCAGCATGCAGACCAGGGCCACGTTGCTGTTGGTCGCGCCCAGGCTGAAGTTCGAGTGGTACAGGACGAGCACCGGCCCGACCACGCCGAGCACCATGTGGGCCTGGAACCAGCGGCGCGTCGAGCCCATGAACGAGAGCACGCGCAGGCGCTTGCGGGCCGGGTAGAGCAGCAGCACGAGCATCGCCGAGCCGCCGACGATGCCGAGCGCGTAACCGACGCCCGACTGTGGTGCGAGGTAGTCCTCGGTCGGGAAGTAATAGCCGAAGACGAGGACCAGCGCGGCCAGCGCGAAACCGAGGCCGGCCCAGGGGAAGGGTCGCCGGCCGCCGGACGGCGCGACGGTCTCGGCCGGGCCCGCCGGGGGTTGCGATGCGAGTTGCGGGCGCGGCGCGACCGCGGACGGCCGGGCACCGTCGATTGGTGACCCGGTTTCCTCGGTGCGCGCCTTGGCGGTCAGACCCATGTCGATTCCTCAGCCCGAGCCGAGGCGCGAGGCCTCGGCGATGTTAGCCTGCACGATGCGCGCGTCGGACGAGCCCGGCGGCACGACCGCCAGCAGGCGCTTCCACGTCGCGACCGCTTCCTTGTAGCGGTGCTGCTCGTGCTGGAGGCTGGCCTTGAGCCACAACGCCTTGGCGTTGCGCGGGTCCAGCGCCAGCGACTTGTCCAGGTACTTCTCCGGCTCGCCGGCGAGCCCGCCCGACAGTGCCGCGCGGGCGTCGGCGTAGTCGGCCCAGGTGTCGGCGTCCATCGCGTTCATCTTCGCGAGCTCGGCGTACGCGTCGCAGGCGGGCCCGAACTCGCGCTTGCGCCGGTGCTCCTCGGCGCTCGCGATCAGCTGCGCCCTGCGGTCGGTCGGGCCGGCGGCCCGGCCGGCGCCGCCGGCGGACGGCGTCGATCCCGGCAGCAATGCGGCGGTGGCCATCACGGCGTCGCGCAGGTCGCCGTTGCCGGAGACCTTGTGCTGCCGCGCGAGTTCGGCGTCCGCGGGCCGGCCGAGGAAATCGTAGGACTGCGCGAGCAGGTTCCACTGGTCGTCGGAGCCGCCCTGGGCGGACAGCCTCGCCGCGAGCGCCAGCGTCGCCGACTCCATCGAGCCCGCCGGTGCCGTGGACCCGGTTGCCGCGTGGGCCACGGCGGCCGCAGGCGCGGCGGCCGGGGTCGTGCCGGCGGCGGTGGTCTTCGACGGGGGGCCGTAGTACAGCAGGAATCCCGCCGACGCGGCGATCAGTCCCGTGCAGAGACCCAGCGCGAATCCGCTGCGCGCGCTCGAGGCACGGAATCCTGTGAACATAACGGTCCTCCGCCCAGCCTGATACTGGTTGTGCTGCGGGGGAGGCTACGTGGGAAGGCGGCCAAACACAGCGCTGGCGCTGGATTTTACGACAAAAATGTGACTGGAATCCAATTCAAGGGGTGCCGGTTCTCGACTCCCGCGTCCCTGCGTGGTGTCATCGCCCCCGACCCACGGACGTGGCCCGGAATGGATTACGCACTGCTCCTCGTCTACGGGGCGCCGCTGGCGCTCATCATGGCCCTGTACACCGGCCGGCGCCGGCGCGCCGAGCGCCGGCACATCGAGGCGCGCGAGCGTTCCGCGCAGCTCGGCCACGTCGAGCCGGCGTCCCTGCACCCGGTCATCGACCCGGCGAAGTGCCTCGGGTGCGGCACCTGCGTGAAGGCCTGCCCGGAGCAGCCCGAGCACCACGTGCTCGGCCTGATCGGCGGCAAGGCCCACCTCGTGGGCCCGTCGGACTGCATCGGCCACGGCGCCTGCCGGACGGCCTGCCCGCTCGACGCGATCACGCTCGTGTTCGGGTCGGCCACGCGCGGCGTGGACATCCCGACGCTGAGCCCGCAGTTCGAGACGTCCGTGCCCGGCGTCTACGTGGCCGGCGAACTCGGCGGCATGGGTCTGATCCGCAATGCGCTGACCCAGGGACGACAGGCCGTCGACGCGATCCACAAGCGCACGGCGCGCCGGCCCGGCCGGCTCGACCTCGTGATCGTCGGCGCCGGCCCGGCCGGCTTCGCCGCCGCGCTGACCGCCAAGTCCCACAAGATGAACTTCGTGATCGTCGAGCAGGACTCACTCGGCGGCTGCGTCTTCCAGTACCCGCGGGCCAAGCTCGTGATGACCTCGCCGGTCACGCTGCCGCTGGTCGGCACTGTCAAGTTCGGCCAGACGTCCAAGGAGGCGCTGCTCGACTTCTGGCGCGACGTCGAGCGACGGACGGGGCTCGAGATCCGCTACCGCGAACGTGTCACCGCGGTCGAGCGCGGGGAGGACGGCCTCGTCGTGCGCACCACGGCCGGCGAGTACCGCACGTCGAACGTGCTGCTCGCGATCGGTCGCCGCGGCACGCCCCGCAAGCTCGGGGTCCCAGGCGAGGAACTCCCGAAGGTCGTCTACCGGCTCACGGACCCCGAGCAGTACGCCGGTTGCGACGTGCTCGTCGTGGGCGGCGGCGACAGCGCGCTCGAGGCCGCCTGCAGCATCGCCGAGGCTGGCGGCCGGCACGTCACGCTCAGCTACCGCGGCGACGGTTTCTCGCGCGCGAAGGCCGCGAACCGCGACCGCGTCGACCGGCTGTCGCGTTCCGGGCGGCTCGACGTGCTGCTCAAGTCGGAGGTGCGGCGCATCTCGGCGGACCGGGTCATCATCGATGCGGACGGGCGCATGCAGGAAATCCCGAACGACGCGGTCATCGTCTGCGCGGGCGGCATCCTGCCGACCGACTTCCTGCGCGACGTCGGCATCGCCGTGGAGACGAAATATGGCACGGCCTGAAATCCGCGGCCGCGCCGCGTTCCTCGCGATCCTGCTCGCGCTGTCCGGCGCGGCCCTGCCCGCACGCGGCGCCGAACCGGTGGCCGCTGCGGCGGCGCCGGCCGCCACGACGCCGGCCCGCGAGCAGGTCGAATCGGCGAAGGCCGCGATGCGTGCGCGCGATTTCGCGACCGCGTGGACGCGCCTCGAGGCGCCCGCCGCAGCGGGGGACACCGAGGCACAGTACCTGCTCGGGTGCCTGCTGCTCGCCGACCTGGTGCCATCCGCCGGCCGGCCCGCGGCATCGTCCTACTTCGAATCGGCCGCGGCCCACGGCAATGCGAGCGCCGCCTACGCGCTCGCCGCGATCGCCGCGTCGGCGGATCCGCCGGACCCGGACGCCGCCCGCCGCTGGCTGAACCGCGCCGCGGAACTCGGCGATACGTTCGCGCGCGAGCAGTTGCAGCAGGGCACGCTGCCGCTCGCGAGCCGCCCGCAGGACTACCTCGAAGACGAGACGCTGCGTCGGGCGGCGCTCTGGCGCGCCGCGCAGCGCGGCGACCTCATGACCGTCGGGGCACTGGCGGACCCGTCCCGCGTCGACGCCGCGGACGATTTCGGCCGGACGGCCCTGCACCATGCGGCCGAGTCGGGACAGGACGCGGCCGTGCAGATGCTGCTCGCGCGCGGTGCCGGCCGGGACACGAACGACCGCTACGCGACGACGCCGCTGATGCTCGCATGCGCGGCCGAATCGCCGGCGGCGTGCAGCACACTGATCGCGGCCGGCTCGCCACTCGAGGCACAGGACCGTGAGGGCAACACGGCGCTGGCGTATGCGCTGCGCGCGGGCCGGGCGGAGCAGGCGGCCGCGCTGAAGGCGGCCGGTGCGCGGCCGGTGGCGGGTCGCACGCTCGCCGTTTCAGGGGATGCGTCCGATCGACTGATGCGTGGCAACCAGGACGCATACGCGGGCTGGCCGGACGTCGTCGTTGCCGCGACGCGCCGGAATCCCGAGAAGCTCAAGGCACTGCTGGCCTCCGGGGCCGACCCGAATGCGGTCGTCCCGGGCGGCAGCACGGCCCTGGTGGCCGCGGTCGAGGCCGGCGCAACGCGCTCGGTGCCGCTGCTGCTCGACGCGGGCGCAGATCCGTCGCGCGCGGATGCGCGGGGCCGCACGCCGCTCGAGGCCGCGGTGGCGCTCGGTGACGCGGACACGGTCGTGCTGCTCGTGCAGCGGGGCGCCGCGGCGCGCCTGCCCGCACAGGAATCCGCCGCACTGGTCCGGACCGCCGTCGTGCGGGGCGACGCCGCCACCTTGCGGGCACTGCTTGCCGGTGGTGCGGCGGCCGGGCTGCGCACGCCGGAAGGCGCGGCGACCCTGCTGCTCGCCGCGGCACGGGGCGACGCGACGGTCACCGGCCTCCTGCTCGAGGCCGGCGTGCCGGTCGGCGCGGCCGATTCGGCGGGCCGGACCGCACTGTGGTTCGCCGCCTGTGCCGGCTCCAGCAGCGTGACCGCGGCGCTGCTCAAGGCGGGCGCAGGTGTCGACACGGCCGATCGTGAGGGCGACACGCCGCTCGCGTGCGCGGCCGGTCGCGGTCAGGCGGCGCTCGTGGCGCCGCTCGTACGGGCCGGGGCCAATGTCGGCGCGCGCGACTTCGCGGGCAACACGCCGCTCATCCTGGCCGCCGCCGGCGGTCACGCGGATGCGGTCAAGGCCCTGCTCGCCGCCGGGGCGGAGGTCGACGCACAGAACAAGGCCGGCGACACGGCACTGATGATGGCGAGCCTGGCGGGCCAGGTCGACGCGGCGCAACTGCTGCTCGACGCCGGCGCGAGCAGCAAGCTGCGCAACCGCGACGGCCGTTCGGCGAAGGACGCCGCCGAGGCCCGCGGCATCGCCGCACTCACCGCCGCCTTCGATCGCTGAGCCGCGGCGCCGCTACGGGCGCGTGCCCTCGCGGACCAGGCGCACGACGTCCTCGGGTGTCTCGGCCCGGTGGATGACCCGGGTTTCCTCCTCGGTGATCGTCCCGTGTCCGATCATCGCGTCGCGGACGAACGCGTCGAAGCGGTCCCAGAAGTCGCCGCCGACCGCGATCAGCGGGAAGTGGCCGAGCTTGTCGGTCTGCATCAGCGTCGCGATCTCGAAGGTCTCGTCGAGCGTGCCGAACCCGCCGGGCATCACGACGAACGCGCACGAGTACTTCACGAGCATCACCTTGCGCGCGAAGAAGTGCTCGAAGTGCATGTAGCGGTCCAGGTAGCGGTTCGGCTTCTGCTCCCTCGGCAACCGGATGTTGCAGCCGAGGCTCAGGCCGCCGGCTTCCTTCGCGCCGCGGTTCGCCGCCTCCATGATCCCGGGCCCGCCGCCCGTCATCACCGCATAGCCGGCCCGCGCGAGCGAGGCGCCGATCTCCCGGGCACGCACGTAGTACGGGTGGTCCTCGGCGTAGCGCGACGAGCCGAACACGGTCACACAGGGCTGCGTGGCCTCGAAGCGCTCGAATGCCTCGAGGAACTCGAGGAAGAAGCGCACCGCGCTCGCCAGGTCGGCCTCCCGGTGCCGGTGGCCCGACAGGAAGAGCCTTTCCGCCCCCTCGACGCGCTCCAGCAGCGTCGGTGGATCGCGGCGTCCCGTGGTTTCGTTCATCGACGTTCCTCCGACAGGCCCGGGCCATTGTGCGGCGCGGCGCCGGTTGCCGCATCCGGGGAAGGGCGTAGACTCCGCCGCGGAGTGCGGCACCCGCGGGGAGGGAAACATGATCGGATACGTCACGCTCGGAACCAGCGACCTCGAGCGCTCGGCCGGCTTCTACGACGCGCTGCTCGAGGTGATCGGCGCCGGCCGCTTCATGGAGTCGGAGCGATTCATCGCCTGGGCAGTCGCACCGGACAAGCCGTCGCTCGGCGTGTGCCTGCCGTTCGACGGCAAAGCGGCCAGCGTAGGCAACGGCACGATGATCGCGCTCGTCGTCGATTCGAACGAGAAGGTCGACGCGATGTACCGCAAGGCGCTCGAACTCGGCGCCCGCGACGAAGGCCCGCCGGGCCCCCGCGGGATGTCGGGCTTCTACGCCGGCTATTTCCGCGACCTCGACGGCAACAAGCTGAACTGCTACTGCTGGAAGCCGGCCTGACCGCACCGCAGGATCACGCTGCAGCAGGTGACGCCGCCCTCGGCCTTCTGCACCTCGGAGGCGTCCACGGTCACGACCTCGAGGCCGGCCCCGGCCAGTCGTTCGTGCGTGCGCGGGAACGACGACGGCGACAGCACCCGGCCCCCGAACGCGAGCGCGTTCGCCGCGTGCGGCTCGACCTGGTCGACGTCGATGCGCCGCAGTCCGGGCCAGGTGCCCGGGTCCACCCAGTCCGGGTTCACGAGCAGCGCGTCCGGCGCGACCCGCGTCACGGCGGATTTAAGGTGCAGGCAGCCGCGCACGTCGACGGGCACGACGCGGTGGCCGTGTGGCGCGACCGCGGCCGCGAGCGCCGCGATGCCCGCGGCGTTCGAGCGCGGCGTGCGACCGACGTAGAGCGTGCGGTCGACCACGAGCACGTCGCCGCCGTCGAGCGTCCCGGGCGCCTCGACCCGCACGCAGTGCCGCCACCGCGCGAGCGCGCCGGCCATCGCGTCCACCTCGGCGCGTCGCGAGGCCGCGCCCGGCCGCGTGATCACCGCGACCTCGTCGAGCACCACCGCCGTGTCCTCGACGAAGACCGAGTCCGGCAGGTCGTGCGCGGCGGGCAGTTCGTGGATCGTGCAGCCCAGCCCTGCGAGTGCCTCGACATAGCCGGCGTGCTGGCGGCGCGCCCGCTCGACGTCGATCGGGGTCCGGTCGAGGTGGGTCAGTTCGCAGTGCTGCATCGCGTCGGCCACCGGGCGCACGATCGCGAGGAATCCGTACGTCATCGGGCGAACGTGACGGCGCGGGTCGTCCAAGTCAAGCGACGTGGAGGTTCCAGTCGGTGGCCGATGTCGGGCATCATGGCGCCTCGATGCTGCTGATCCGCAACGCCGACCTCCACGCGCCCGCCCGCCTGGGCCCGCGCGACCTGCTCGTCGGCGGCGGACGGATCCTCTGGATCGGGGCCCCGCGCGAACTGGAGGAACTGCCCGCAGCGCTGCGCGCCGGCTGCGAACGGATCGATCTCGGCGGATTGCGGCTGATCCCGGGCCTCGTCGACGCGCACGTGCACGTGACCGGCGGTGGCGGCGAGGCCGGCTTCCGGACCCGCGTGCCGGCCCCGCCGCTCGGTCGCTACACCTCGGCGGGCGTCACGACGGTCGTCGGCCTGCTCGGCACGGACGACACCGCGCGCGGCCCGCGCGAACTGCTCGCCGGGGTCTACGCGCTGCGCGAGGAGGGCCTCGCGGCCTGGGCCTGGGTCGGTGGCTACCACGTCCCGCCTGCGACGGTGACCGGCACGGTGCGCGGCGACCTCGCGATGATCGAGGCCTGCATCGGCGTCGGCGAAGTGGCGATCTCCGACCACCGCTCGAGCCAGCCCACGTTCGACGAGATCGCACGACTCGGGGCCGACGCCCACGTCGCCGGCCTGATGACCGGCAAGGCGGGCATCGTGCACCTGCACGTCGGCGACGGCCCGCGCGGGCTCGACCTGGTGCGCCGCGCGCTCGCCGGGACCGAGATCCCGGCCCGGACCTGGCACCCGACCCACGTGAACCGGCGCCGAGCGCTGTTCGAGGAAGCGCTCGACCTCGCGCGTCGCGGCTGCACGATCGACGTCACGGCCTTCCCGGTCGAGGAGGGCGAGGACGCCTGGAGTGCCGCCGACGCGGTCCGCCGGTTCCTGGAAACCGGCGCACCGGCCGACCGGATCACGGTGAGCTCGGACGCCGGTGGTTGCCTGCCGTGCTTCGACGCGGACGGCCGCGTGACGCACATGGACGTGGGCGACGCCGGGGCGCTGCTCGCGACGCTCGCCGACCTCGAATCCTCGGGCGTGCCGCTCGAGCGCGCGCTGCCGGCGTTCACGTCCAATCCGGCGCGGCTGCTGCGCCTGCCGGGCAAGGGCGTCGTCGAGGTCGGCGCCGACGCCGACCTGGTCGCGCTCGACGCGCGGGGACGCGCGCACACGGTGGTCGCACGCGGCGTCGTGCACCTGCGTGCCGGCGTGCCCGAGCGGCGCGGTACGTTCGAAACCTGACGACTACGCGCGGCCCCGGCCGCACACGGAGAGCCATGCCGAGCAAGATTCCAGACGGTTCGACGCGCGGTTGGATCATCCCGATCGGCGGCGCCGAGAACAAGGAGAACGACCGGCACATCCTCGAGCGCTTCGTCGAGGTGTCCGGCGGTCGCGAGGCCGACATCGTCGTGATCCCGACGGCGAGCCGGCTGCACGAGACGGGCCCGCGCTACGAGCGGCTCTTCCGCGACATCGGCGCCGACCGGGTCGCCGTGATGGACTTCGACACGCGGCGCGACTGCCAGGAACCCGGGCGGCTCGAGCGCCTCGGCCATGCGACGGGCATCTTCTTCACCGGCGGCAACCAGCTCAGGCTCACGACGCTGCTCGGGGGCACGCCGGTCGCGAAGCTGATCCGGGTGCGCAACGCGCACGGCGTCACCGTCGGCGGCACGAGCGCGGGTGCCAGCATCCTGAGCGAGCACATGATCGCGTTCGGCGACGAGGGCTCGTCGGTGATCTCGGGCAGCGTGCGTCTCGCGCCCGGGCTCGGGCTCACGAACCGGTTCATCATCGACCAGCACTTCCGGCAGCGGGACCGGCTGGGCCGGCTGCTGACCGCGCTCGCCTACAACCCGTTCGCGGTCGGCATCGGCCTCGACGAGGACACGGCCGCGTTCATCGGGCCGGACGAGACCGTCGAGATCGAGGGCAGCGGGGGCGTGACGGTGGTGGACGCGTCCGAGGTGAGCTATTCGTCGATGGACGTGGTGAGCGAGGGCCAGCCGGTCTGCATGCTGGGCCTGAAGCTGCACGTGCTCGTGGCCGGCGCCCGGTACAACCTGCACACCCGCCGTGCCGAGGCCGGCGCGCTGGTGCAGCCCAAGGAGTGACCCCGGGGCCCGGCCGACCGGGGTTCTGCTATCGTTGAACCCGTCGGGCGCCCGGCGCCCCGTACGGGGGACCTCGATGTTCGGACTTTCCGCGGCCGCTGCCTGGTGGGTCGCCGCCGGCCTGCTCGTCGCCGCCGAACTCGCGACCGGCACGTTCTACCTGCTCATGATGGCGCTCGGGCTGGCCGCCGGCGCGGTCGCGGCGCACCTCGGATTCCCGCCCGCGCTGCAGGTGACCGCGGCGGCCGTGGTCGGGGGCGGGGCCACCGCGCTCTGGCACTGGCGCCGCGCCCGGAACCCCCGCTCGGAACCGGCCGCGTCGAACCCGGACGTGAACCTGGACGTCGGGGCCCGGGTGCAGGTCGAGGCCTGGGGGAACGACGGCACGGCGCGGGTGCCGTACCGTGGCAGCCTGTGGCCCGCGCGGCGGGCGCCCGGGGCCGAGGCCCGCGCCGGCCTGCACGTGGTCGTGGCGGTCGAGGGAAACTGGCTGGTGCTCGCGCCCGGCCCGCCGCGGGATTGAGTCCGCAGATCCGGAGTCGTCGAAATGGAAATCGCACTCGTCATCGCCGTCATCGCGGCGATCTTCATCGTCCAGACCTACAAGATCGTCCCGCAGCAGCACGCGTGGGTGGTCGAGCGGCTCGGTCGCTACGACCGCACGCTCACGCCGGGGCTCAAGTTCGTCGTGCCGTTCGTCGAGCGGGTCGCCTACCGGCATTCGCTCAAGGAGGTGCCGCTCGACGTGCCGAGCCAGGTCTGCATCACGAAGGACAACACGCAGCTGCAGGTGGACGGCATCATCTTCTTCCAGGTGACCGACCCGATGCGCGCGAGCTACGGCTCGAGCAACTACGTGCTCGCGATCACGCAGCTCGCGCAGACCACGCTGCGCTCGGTCATCGGCAAGATGGAGCTCGACAAGACCTTCGAGGAGCGCGACGCGATCAACGCGTCGGTCGTGAGCGCGCTCGACGAGGCGGCCTCGAACTGGGGCGTCAAGGTGCTCCGCTACGAGATCAAGGACCTCACGCCGCCGAACGAGATCCTGCGGGCGATGCAGGCGCAGATCACCGCCGAGCGCGAGAAGCGCGCGCTGATCGCCGCCTCGGAGGGCCGCAAGCAGGAGCAGATCAACATCGCCACCGGCGAGCGCGAGGCGAACATCGCGCGTTCCGAGGGTGAGCGCCAGGCCGCGATCAACAACTCGCAGGGCGAGGCCGCCGCGATCACGACCGTGGCGAACGCGACCGCCGAGGCGATCGAGCGCATCGCCGTGGCGATACGCGCGCCGGGCGGGGAGCAGGCCGTGCAGCTGAAGGTCGCCGAGAAGGCGGTCGAGGCCTACGCGCAGCTCGCGCAGAAGAACAACACGATGATCGTGCCGGGCAACATGACCGAAGTGTCGGCGCTGATCGCGTCCGCGATGACGCTCATCGGCAACCGGCCGGGGGCGAGGCCGTGAGCGCCCGCGTCGCACTCGCGTGCGCCGCGCTGCTCGCCGCCGTGCCGGTCGCGGTCCGCGCCGGCGACACGATGCGTTGCGCGGGCCAGGTCATCACGACCGGGATGTCGAAGGACGACGTCCGGAGCGCGTGCGGGGCGCCCGACAGCACCGAGGACGTCGTGCAGCCGGTCCGCGCGGGCAAGCAGGTGGTCGGCCAGACGACGCAGTCGGTCTGGACCTACGCCTCGTCGACGGTGACCCGGGTCCTGGTGTTCGACCAGGACCGGCTCGTGTCGATCCAGGTCAAGTGAGGGAGGCGTCGGGCTGACATGCGTATCCTCGATCGTTCCGTCTACGTCGGTCCGTCGCAGTACGCGCACTTCCCGGTGATCCGGCTCGAGCTCGACCTCGGCCCGCTCGAGGCGTGGCCGACCGGCCGGCTCGGCGGCGGGTTCGTCGACGCGCTCGCGGCGGCGCTGCCCGGGCTCGCCGAGCACGGCTGCTCCTACCGCGAGCCCGGCGGCTTCTTCCGCCGGATGCGCGAGGACGAGGGCACCTGGCTCGGGCACGTGCTCGAGCACGTGGCGATCGAGCTGCAGAACATGGCCGGCGAGGAGGTCACGTTCGGCAAGACGCGCAGCGCCGGGCCGCCCGGCGTCTACACGGTCGTCTACGAGTACGCGCAGCGCGACGAGGGCATCGCGGCCGGCGAGCTCGGCCTCAGGCTGCTCTGCTCGCTGCTGCCCGACGGCCTGCGGCCCCCCGACTCCGTGCCCGAGGGCTGGAGCTGGCCGGAGGCCCGCGACGAGTTCATCCGCTTCGCGCAGCGCCGCGCCCTCGGGCCGTCGACCGCCTCGCTGGTGAAGGCCGCCGAGTCGCGCGGGATCCCGTGGCTGCGGCTCAACGACCAGTCGCTGGTGCAGCTCGGCCACGGCCGCTACCAGCAGCGCATCCAGGCGACCGTGACCGGGCGCACCTCCCACATCGCGGTCGAACTCGCGAGCGACAAGGAGGAGACGAACAAGATCCTCGCCACGCTGGGCCTGCCGGTGCCGCGGCAGGAACTGGTGCAGAGCGAATCGCAGGCCATCCGCGCGGCGCGCCGGATCGGCTTTCCCGTGGTCACGAAGCCCTACAACGGCAACCACGGTCGCGGCATCTCGATCCGGCTCACGACCGAGGAAGAAGTCGCCCGCGGGTACGCGGTCGCGCGCGAGCACTCCCGCTCGGTGATCGTCGAGACGTTCCTCGAGGGTGACGACCACCGGCTGCTGGTCGTCAACGGGCAGCTCGTGGCCGCGACGCGGCGCACGCCCGGACACGTGGTCGGCGACGGCGTGCACACGGTCGAGCAACTCGTCGAGATCGTGAACCGCGACCCGCGGCGCGGCGTCGGCCACGAGAAGGTGCTCACCCGGCTCGAACTCGACGCGCAGGCCGAGTCGATGCTCGCCCGGGCGGAACTCACCGCGCAGTCCGTGCCCGCAGCGGGGCGCGTCGTGTACCTGCGTTCGACCGCGAACCTCTCGACCGGTGGCACGGCCACCGACGTCACGGACGTGATCCACCCGGACAACCGCGAGATGGCCGAGCGGGCCGTGCGCGCGGTCGGCCTCGACGTGGGCGGCGTCGACTTCCTCTCGAAGGACATCACCGAGAGCTACCGGCGCATCGGCGGCGGCATCTGCGAGGTGAACGCGGCCCCCGGGTTCCGGATGCACGTCGCGCCCTCGGAGGGCACGCCGCGAGACGTCGCGGGGCCGGTGATCGACATGCTGTTCCCGCCCGGTGCGCCGTCGCGCGTGCCGATCGCCGCGGTCACCGGCACGAACGGCAAGACCACGACCTCGCGCATGCTCGCGCACGTCACGAAGATGGCGGGCTACACGCCGGGGCTCACGACGACGGACGGCGTCTACATCGACGGCCAGCGCACGGTGCAGGGCGACATGACCGGCCCGGTCTCCGCGCGGATGGTGCTCGCGGACCCGCAGATCGACATCGCCGTGCTCGAGACGGCGCGCGGCGGCCTGGTGCGCGCAGGCATGGGCGTCAACGAAGTCAACGTCGGCGCGGTGCTGAACGTCCAGTCGGACCACCTCGGCATGAAGGGCATCGACACGCTCGAGCAGCTCGCCGAGGTGAAGCGGGTGGTCGTCGAGGTCGCGACGGACTGCGCGGTGCTCAACGCCGACGATCCGCTCGTGCTCCGGATGGCCGGCTACACGGACGCGAAGAACATCTGCTACGTGACGATGAACCCGCAGCACGTGCTCGTGCGCGAGCACATCCGCGCCGGCGGGCGCGCCTGCGCGCTCGAGGCCGGCGTCAACGGGCAGATGATCACGCTGTACGACCGAGGCGGGCACATCCCGCTCGTGTGGACCCACCTGATCCCGGCGACGATCGAGGGCCGCGCGATGCACAACGTGCAGAACGCGATGTTCGCGGCCGCGATGGCGTTCTCGCTCGGGATCAAGCTCGACGCGATCCGCCAGGGGCTGCGCACGTTCGACTCGACGTTCTACCAGGCGCCGGGCCGGATGAACGTGTTCGACGAGCACCCGTTCAAGGTGCTGTTCGACTACGGTCACAACGCGCACGCGGTCGGGATGCTGGCCGACCTGGCCGGCCGTCTCGAGGTGAAGGGCCGCCGGATCGTCGTGCTCGCGGGCCCCGGCGACCGTCGCGACGAGGACCTGGTCGCGATCGCGCACGCGGTCGCGGGCCGCTTCGACCACTACGTGTGCCGCCGCGACGACGACCTGCGCGGGCGCGCGCCGGACGAGGTGCCGCGGCTGCAGGCGGCGGCGCTCCGTGAGCGGGGCGTGCCCGAGTCCGCGATCTCGATCGTGCCGGACGAGCAGGACGCGATCGAAGCCGCGCTCAGGATGGCCCGCGAGGGCGACCTGCTGCTCGTGTTCGCCGATGCGCTGGTGCGGTCGTGGAAGCAGGTCACGAAGTTCCGCGCCGAGGGCGCCACCTACTCGTCGCTGGCCGGCGACCCGGGCGCCGAGCCGCCGCCGTCGCCGCTGCGCGTCGCGGCCTCGGACGGAGCCGAGGTTCCTGCGACGCCGCCCGTGAAGTCCGAGCGGACGCCGGCGGGCGTCGCGGGCCGGGGCCTCGCCGAGGGCGGCCCGGTCGCGCCGTCCGTGAGCCTCGACGGACTGATCCGCGACGAACGCGGCGTCCGGATCGCACCGGAGGCCGAAGACTGACGGTACAGCGTCCATTGCCGTTCGACGACTCGAGACGGCTGACCGGCAGCAACCTGTTCTTCGCCGTGCCGGGCGCCGTGCTCGATCTGGCGGGCGTGCCGCCCGACGACGCGCTGATCGCCGGCTGGCGCGAGCGCGTCGCGCGCGCGCGCGCGTACCTCGGCTGGCCACCGCAGGGTTCGGGCAGCGGGCCGCTCGACCCCGGGGCCGTGGTCGTGCGCCCGCACGCGCGCGGCGCGTCGCTCGCGATCGCCGCGCCGTTCGACGTGCTCATGACCGCCACCGAGGTGAACGAGTGGGCGCTCTGCGCCACGCTCGCGACGCGCGATCCGCTGCACTGGGCGGCGCTCGAGGACGCCCTGCTCGCGGCCGCGACGGAAGCCGCGTCCGGCGTCGCGCCGACGGACCCGCCGCGCCTCGACGAGGCGGCGGCCTGCGGACGCTTCCGCCGGCTCGCGGACGCCGAGGCGCGGCCGGCCGCGCGCGAACTCGTGGCCGCGGCCGCCGCGCGCGGCGTGCCCTGCGTGCTCGACGAGACGGAGCTCACGCTCGGCGTCGGCGCGCGCTCCTCGACGTGGTCGCTCGAGGCACTGCCGCCGCCGGGCTCCGTGCCGTGGGCGCGGCTGGGTCCGGTGCCCGTCGCCCTGGTCACGGGATCGAACGGCAAGACGACGACGGTGCGGCTCGTGGCCGCCTGTGCCCGCGAGCAGGGCTGGCAGACCGGCTACAACTGCACGGACGGCGTGCGGGTCGGCGACGCCGTCGTCGCGGTCGGCGACTACGCGGGACCGGTCGGGGCGCGGACCGTGCTGCGCGATCGTCGCGTCGAAGCCGCCGTCATCGAGACGGCGCGCGGCGGCATCCTCCGGCGTGGCATTGCCGTCGAGGGCGCCCGGGCCGCGGTCGTCACGAACGTGAGTTCCGACCATTTCGGCGAATACGGGATCGACGACCTCGCGGGCCTCGCGGACGTGAAGCTCACCGTCGGCGCCGTGCTCGAGCCGGGCGGCCTGCTGGTGCTGAACGCGGACGACGCGACGCTCGCCGGACGCGCGCCCGGGCTCGCCGCGCGCTACGGCCGCGAAACCCGGATCGGATGGTTCGCGCTCGACGCCGATGCACCGACGCTCGTCGCGCACCGTGCGCGGGGCGGGTGGACCTGCGGCGTGCGCGGGGGCGTGCTGGAACTCCATTCGGGCGGTGGCGTGCACGACCTTGGTCGCGTGGCCGCGATGCCGGTCACGGCGGACGGCAGCGCGATCTACAACGTCGCGAACCTGGCCGCGTCCGCGCTGGCGGCCGCTGCGCTCGGCGTCGAGCCGGCGGCCATCGCGCGGGTGTACGCGCGCTTCGGCGCCGACCCGAACGACAACCCCGGTCGCCTGATGCGTTACGACGTGCGCGGCACGGCGGTGATCGTGGATTACGCGCACAACCCGGAGGGGCTCGCAGGCCTGATGGCCGTCGCCCGGCACCTGCGGCCGGCCGGTGGCCGGCTCGGCGTGCTGCTCGGCCACGCGGGCAATCGCCGGGACGCCGACTTCGAGGCCGTCGCGCGCGTCGTCGCCGCGGCGGGTCCCGACCTCGTCGTCGTGAAGGAGGACGAGTCGCACCTGCGCGGACGCGAGCCCGGGGAGATCCCGCGGATCCTCCGGGCGGCATTGATCACCCACGGCCTGCCCGAGGCCTCGATCGCGCTGCGGATGAGCGAGCTCGACGCCGTGCGCTGCGCGCTCGACTGGGCGCGCCCGGGCGACCTGCTCGTGCTCCCCGTGCATTCGGCGGCCGCGCGGACGGCGACGATCGAACTGCTCGCGGAGCGCGGCGCTTGAACGACCTCGACCTGCGGGTGATCCGCGGCGCCGACGTGAGGCGGCTGCTCGGCTGGCAGGAATGCGTGGATGCGGTCGAGGCGGCGATGGTGCAGGTGAGCCGCGGCGGTGCCGTGATGCCGCTGCGCCAGGCGATGCCGGTCCCGTCCATGGACGGTCGCCTCGGCCTGATGCCCGGCTGCCTGCCCGAACCCGCCGCGTTCGGCGTCAAGCTGCTGAGCCTGGTGCCGGGCAACCCGGCGGCCGGTTATTCGTCGCACCTCGGCCTCTACGTGCTGTTCGAGCCGCGCCACGGCCGGCCGGTGGCCGTGATGGAGGCGTCCGCGCTGACGGCGATACGGACCGCGGCCGCGAGCGTCGTCTCGATCCGCGCGCTCGCGCGCCGCGATGCCGCGACGCTCGCGATCCTCGGCACCGGCGAGGAGGCGCGGTCCCACCTCGAGTGCTGCGCGGCCGTGCGGCCGTTCGGGCGGGTGATCGTCTGGGGACGGCGCGCCGAGGCCGCCGAGGCGCTGGCCGGTCACGCGCGCTCGATCGGCGTCCCGCGGGTCGAGGTCGCAGGCTCCGCGGCGGCCGCGGTCGAGGCCGCCGACGTCGTCTGCACGGTGACCGCGTCCCCGACGGCGATAGTGCGCGGCGCGGACGTCCGCCCCGGCACGCACCTGTGCCTGGTCGGCGCGTCGGTGGCGACGTCGCGCGAGGTCGACGACGAGTGCGTGGCACGCGCGCGTTTTTTCGTCGACTCGCGCGCCAGCGCGATGGCGCAGGCCGGCGAACTCCTCGGTGCGATCGCCGCCGGCGTCGTCGACGCCGGTCACGTCGCGGGCGAGATCGGCGAGGTGATCGCCGGCGCGGTGGCCGGCCGTCGGACGCCGGACGAGATCACGATCTACAAGTCGCTCGGGGTCGCGGCCCAGGACATCGCCGCGGCCATGATCGTGCACCGCCGTGCGGTCGAACTCGGCGTCGGGACCGTCGCGCCTATCTAGGCTCGAGTTCGCGCCACTCGCCGTCGCGACGCGGGTCGGCGCCGCCCTCGAGCCGCCCGCCGTCGCGGACGATCACGCCGTGCAGCCCCGACTCCTCGCCGCGACCGCCCTTCACGACGATGCCCCGCTCGGCGAGTCCCGCGACCACGGCGGGAGCGAGTTTCGAGGCCTCGCCGTAGTAGTCGTCGCCGCGCGCGCCGATGTTGGGCAGGTCGATCGCCTGCTGCATCGTGAGGTGCCAGTCGAGCAGCCCGACCAGCGCCTTCGCGTCGTAGGTCAGGATCTGCGATCCGCCCGGCGATCCGACCGCCGCGCGGAACCGCCCGTCGCGGTCCAGGATCACGACCGGCGACATCGAGGACCGCGGGCGCTTGCCCGGTGCCACGGCGTTCGCGACCGGCCGCCCGTCGACGACGGCGACGAACGAGAAGTCGGTGAGCTGGTTGTTCAGGAAGAACCCGTCGACGGCGCGCCCGGAGCCGAACAGGGACTCGACCGTCGTGGTCATGGACACGACGTTGCCCGCCCGGTCCACGATGACGAAGTGGCTGGTGCCGGCCGCCTCGTTCGTCGCGTCGCGACCCAGGCGCGCCACGAGGCCGGGCGGTGAGCCGGCGGGCGGGGCCGGGCCGGCGCGGGTGCCGATCAGCGCCGCGCGGGCAGCGAGGTAGGACGGATCGAGCAGCCCCTCGACCGGGACGTGCACGAATGCGGGATCGGCGACGTACTGGTCGCGGTCCGCGTACATGAGCCGGCTGGCCTCGAGGAACAGGAACCACGCCTGCGGGTCGTCCGGGCCGCGCTCGGCGATGTCTGTGTGCTCGAGCATGCCCATCATCTCGAGCAGCGCGACGCCGCTCGACGGCGGCGGCGGGACGCAGAGCACGTACACGCGGTAGGGGCGGCAGAGCGGCTCGACCTCGTGCGGACGGTAGGCCGCGAGGTCCGACGCCGCGAGCGTGCCGGGCCGCGGCGGCGCGTGCGTGCGCTCGGCGATCCTCGCGCCCAGGTCGCCCTCGAGCAGCGCGCGCGGGCCCTGGTCGGCGATCGTCGCGAGCGTGCGCGCATACGCGGGGTTGCGCAGCGTGTCGCCGGCCTTCACGACGCCGCCGCCCGGCGCGGCGAACAGCGCACGGGCGTCGGGCAGCGCCGACTGCGGGTAATCGCCGCCGGCGAAGCGTGCGAGTCGCTTCGGCACCGGGAACCCGCCGTCGGCCGCGGCGATCGCGGCGCCGAACAGCGACTTCCACGGCAGCCGACCGTGCTCGGACTGCGCGAGGCCGAGCATCGCGATCGCACCGGGCGCGCCGGTCGAACGACCGCTGGTGACGGCGTCGGCATACGAGAGCGGCTTGCCGTCCTCGCCGATGAACATGTCGGGCCGCGCGCCGGCCGGCGCCGTCTCGCGGCCTTCGTATGCGGTCACGCGCCCGGTGCGACCGTCGAGGTACACCATGAACGCACCGCCGCCCACGCCCGAGCTCTGCGGCTCGACGAGCCCGAGCATCGCCTGCACCGCGACGGCCGCATCGACCGCGCTGCCGCCCCGGCGCAGCACCTCGAGGCCGGCCTCGACGGCGAGCGGGTTGGCCGCGCCGACGCCGGCGCGCGAGGCCGGCGCGGCTGGCGCGGCGGACTCGCGCGGCGGGTCCTGCCGGCAGCCGGAAAGCGCGACGACCAGCGTCGCCAGGAACACCTGCAGGCGTCGAGTCTTCATCGTTCGTACACCGGCGTGCCGTCCACCCAGGTCGAGAGTACCGGAAGCGTCGGCAGCGATCGCGGCGGCACGGTGAGCGGATCGTCGCCGAGCACGACGAAATCCGCGCGCAGCCCGGACCGCAGGCGGCCGACCTCGATTTCGGTGAAACCGGCCCAGGCCGCGTCGGACGTGAACCCGCGCAGCGCCTCGGCAGGTGACAGCTTCTGCGCGGGCAGCCAGCCACCGGGTGGAAAGCCCGAGAGGTCCTGCCGGGTGACTGCGGCGTAGAAGCCGAGCCGCGGGTCGGCCGACTCGACCGGGAAGTCCGAGCCGAGTGCCAGCTTCACGTGCGCGCGCAGGAACCGCCGCCACGCGTAAGCACCCTCGAGCCGCTGGGCGCCGAGCCTCGCCTCGGCCCACGGCATGTCCGAGGTCGCGTGGGTGGGCTGCATCGAGGCGATCACTCGCAGGTCGGCGAAGAGCCGGATGTCCTGCAGTGCCACGACCTGTGCATGCTCGATGCGCCAGCGGTGGTCGCTGCGTGCCTGGTCGCCGAGCGCGTACGCGTAGGTCTCGAGCACGATCCGGTTGCCGCGGTCGCCGATCGCGTGGGTCGCGACCTGCAGGCGGCAGCGATGCGCCTTCACGGCCGCGGCACTGAGCGCTTCGGGCGTCGTGACGAGCAGGCCCCGGTTGCGGGGGTCGTCCGAATACGCGGACAGCAGGGCGGCGCCGCGCGACCCGAGTGCGCCGTCGGCGTAGAGCTTTACGCCGCCCATCCGCAGCCGGCCCGACGGGTGCACGTAAGGGCCCTGCCTGCAAAGCGAGTCGAGCGCGGGGCCGTCACCGTCCGCATAAGCGTTCACCCGCATCGTGAGCGTGCCGGCGTCGGCGAATCGCCGGTAGAGGCGGAGGTCCTCGAGCGAGGTGCCCATGTCGTGCACGCCGGTCAGCCCGACCCGCGCGGTCGCCGCGAGCGCGCGCCTCAGCGCTTCCTCCCGCGTCGATTCATCGGGCGGCGGCTCGACGCCCGAGACCAGGTCCGTCGCCGTGTCGACGAACACGCCGGTCGCGCGGCCGCCCGTACGTACGATGCGGCCGCCCTGCGGCTGCCAGTCGCCGTCGAGGTCGCGGCCGACGCGCCGCATCGCCGCGGAATTGGCCCAGCCGGCGTGGCCATCGATGCGCTCGAGCCAGACCGGGCGCTCCGGGAACGCGGCGTCCAGGTCCGCGGCGGTCGGGAATTCGTGCTGCGGCCAGTCGTTCTGGTCCCAGCCTCGGCCCGTGAGCCAGGCGCCCGGCGGCAGCGAGGCCTCGAACGCACGCAGCCGCTCGATCACCTCGGCCTTGCTCCGGGTGCCGACGAGGTCGGCTTCCATCAGCGCGTAGCCGAGGCTCATCAGGTGCGCGTGTGCGTCGATGAGACCCGGGACGACGGTGGCGCCGCCGAGATCGCGCACGGCCGCGCCCGGCGCGCGTGCGATCACCTCGGCTCGCGCACCGACCGCGACGATGCGCCCGGATGCGTCCCAGGCCATCGCCTCGGCTTCCGGACGCGCCTCGTCCATCGTGTGGATGCGTGCGTTGACGATGACGCCCGGGCCCGCCTGGGCGAGCATCGGCAGCGCGGCGAACAATGCCGCGAGCGCGGCGGGTACTGGGTGCCTCACGGGGCGATAGTATGCCGCCTCGCGCGCCGCCGGCGCGACCGGGTGGCGGCGGTCCGCCGCCCGGCCCGCCGGTCAGTAGATCGCGCCGCCCGGCAACGTCGAGGTCAGGGCGCCCGAGATCGCGGAGAGCTGGTAGGCCGTGCCCTGCGTCCCGCGCCAGCGATCGAGGTCGAACGTGCCGGTCGAGTCGATCCGGTAGACGTCGATGTTCCGGTACGTGACCGGTGTCTTCGGCTGGCAGGTCTCGGCCGGCCCCGGCGCCTGCAGGAAATAGGCACTGCCCGAACCGGTGACCGTGAGCGCTCCGTTGCCGTCGACGAGCAGCGCGGTCTGCTCGTCCACGTCGATCGCGCGCGGCGTCGAGTCCCAGCCCGCCACCGCGATCCGGCAGAGGAACGCGACGTTGCGGCCCATGCGGTCGCGCGTGACGAAGTGCGTGTCGCCGATCGCGTGCTCGAGGTGCGGGATCGCCGCGAAATCGCGCGCCAGCGTCACGTACCTGTCGTAGGGGTCCGCGAGCGCCTCCGATGACGTGACGCCCTTGCTGCCGAGTGCCGAGTACACGTACTGGGTGAGCACGTCCATCCCGGCGCTGGTGCCGCCGATCGGCTTTCCGCTCGCGACGTGCGCATTGATGGCGGCCTGCACGGGCGTCCCGGTCCACTGCTTGATGTAGTCGGACTGGTCGCCACCCGCGATCCACAGCGCCTCGGCCCCCGCGATCGCCTGCGCGACGAACGGATCGTTGGCCGCGGCCGCGGACGGGATGATCAATGTCGCGACCGAATTCGCGTTCGGGCACAACTGCTGGACGTACGGGTTGTAGGCGTCGGTGCCGGTCGCGCGGATCACGAGGAAGTCGCCGTTGCCGGCCCGCGCGCACAGCCACTGGAACGCGGCATCCACGTCCGTGCCGCCGCCCATCAGCACGGTGCCGGGCAACGTGGCGGTCGCCACGTCGGCCGCGTTGCCGACGCGGTAGTAGGAATATTTGCTCTTCGCGGCATGCGCGGGCAGCGCGGCGAGCAGGGCGAGCAGCAGCAGCGACTTCTTCATGCGGGACCTCCCTGGGCGACCGGCGGATGGTGCCTCAACCGATGGTCCCGGTGCACCCGATTTGACGCCTGCACGTGAAAACGGGCGGCCCCTGCCGGGTGCCGCCCGTCCCGGATCCGGTCCGGTCGCCCGATCAGGCGCGTTGCTGCAGTGCCGCGATCCGCTGCTCGATCGGCGGGTGCGTCGAGAACAGCGCCATGATCCCCGGGCGGTCGTTGATCCCGAGCGCCTTCATCGACTCGGGCAGCGGCGTGGGCTCGATGCCGCCCAGCCGCTTCAGTGCATTGACCATCGGGGAGGCGGTGCCGAGCAGGCTCGCGGAGGCCGCGTCGGCGCGGAATTCGCGCTGGCGCGAGAACCACGCGACGATCATCGACGCGAGGATGCCGAGCAGCAGCTGGCAGACGATCACCGTGATGAAATACCCGGGGCCGTTGCCGTTCTCGGTGCGGAACACCGCCTTGTCGACGATGCTGCCGACGATGCGCGACAGGAACACGACGAACGTGTTCACGACGCCCTGGATCAGCGTGAGCGTCACCATGTCGCCGTTCGCGACGTGGCCGATCTCGTGGCCGAGCACCGCCTCGACCTCCTCGCGGCTCATGGATTCGAGCAGCCCGGTCGAGACTGCGACCAGTGCGGAGTTGCGGAACGCACCCGTCGCGAACGCGTTCGGCGGGCCCTGGTAGACCGCCACCTCCGGCATGCCGATCCCGGCCTTGCCGGCCAAGCGCTTCACCGTCTCCACGAGCCAGGCCTGGGTCGCGCCTTCGTTGCCCGAGATGACCTGGGCGCCCGTCGACCACTTGGCCATCGGCTTCGACATCAGGAGCGAGATGATCGCGCCCGTGAAACCCACGACGGCCGAGAGCGCGAGCAGCGGGCCCGTGCCGCCCTGCGCCGCCATGGCCTGGTCGATGCCCAGCACCCTGAGCACGATCGAGATGACGAACAGCACCGCGAGGTTGGTCGCGACAAACAGCAGGACGCGCTTCATCGATGGTCTCCGTGTAGGGTGGGCCCGGGGCGCAGCCGGATTTTCCCATGAAATCCGGGCGGCCCGGAGCCCCACGATGGGGCGCCCGGGCGCCGGTTCAAGGCCGGCCGGGTGGCGGCGGGCGGTATTGTCCCCGCGCCTCGAGATAGTGCGCCCACAGGAGCCGGGCGCCCACCGAACGCCAGGGCGCCCAGCGGGCGGCCACGGCGGCCTGGCGCGCGTGGTCGGGGCGCCCGCGCAGCCCCAGGACCTCCTGCATCGCGACGGCGAGCGCGAGGTCGCCCCGTGGCCAGACGTCGGGCCGGCGCAGGGCCATCAGCCAGTAGATGTCGACCGTCCAGGGCCCGAGCCCGGGCACGGCGAGCAGCGCGTGCCGGCCGGCCACGTCATCGCGCGCGACGGCACCGAGGTCGAGCCGCCCGTCGAGCAGCCGCAGCGCGAGTCCATGGCAGTAGGCGGCCTTCTGCCGGGTGAGGCCGAGTTCCCGCAGGCCTTCCAGCCCGTGGGCCGCGACGCGACCGGGGTCGACGCGGCCGAGACGGCTCGACACCCGACGGAACATCGTGCGGGCCGCCGCAATCGACACCTGCTGTTCCAGGATGATGTGCACGAGCGTCGCGTATCCCGGCCTGCGTCCCCACATCGGCGGCACCCCGAGTCGCTCGACGATTCCGCGCAGCCGCGGGTCACGCGCGGCCAGTTCTGCCGTGCCGCGTCCCAGGTCGCGGTGTGTGAGGGCGCGCGAAGGCGGGCGGGTGGGCCGGGTGGCGTCCATGACGACGCCGAGTCTACCGTCGAGCGATGGTCCCCCGCGCACGGTCTGGTATAAGACCCACGACGCGGCCACCGGCCTGGGTGTCGCTGCGTCTGGGGGGGGGCACATGGAATACCGCACGATCCGGTACGCCGTGGACGGGCGCGTGGCGACGATCACGCTCGACCGGCCGGAGCGCCTGAACGCGATCACCCTTGAGATGCCGGGCGAGATCGAGGCGGCCGTCGCGCGGGCCAACCTCGACGATTCGGTCCACGTGATCGTGCTGACCGGCGCCGGCGCCGGATTCTGCGGCGGCTATGACCTCGTCGAATTCGCCGAGTCGCCGGGCGAGCAGCCCGGGTCGCAGCTCGGCGGCGATCCATCCGGGCCGTGGGACCCGATGGCGGACTACTTCGCGATGGAGCGATGCACGCGGCAGTTCATGTCGCTGTGGCGCAGCCACAAGCCGACGATCGCGCGGGTCCATGGCGCGGCGGTCGCCGGTGGCAGCGACATCGCACTCTGCTGCGACCTGGTCGTCTGCGCGGAGGATGCGGTGATCGGCTATCCGCCGGCGCGCGTCTGGGGCTGCCCGACGACCGCGATGTGGATATACCGGCTCGGCGCCGAGCGCGCGAAGCGCATGCTGCTCACGGGCGACCTGGTCGACGGGCGGGAGGCCGCCCGCATCGGCCTGGTGCTCGAGGCCGTGCCGCTCGCGACGCTCGACCGGCGGATCGGCGAACTCGCCGCGCGGATCGCCGCGGTCCCGAAGAACCAGTTGATGATGCAGAAGCTGGTGGTGAACCAGGCGCTCGATGCGATGGGGCTCGCGAACACGCAGCGATTCGCGACGCTGTTCGACGGCATCGCGCGCCACACGCCCGAGGGCGTCTGGTTCAAGCAGCGCGCCGCCGAGGCGGGTTTCCGCGAGGCGGTGCGCGAGCGCGATGGAGGCGCGCCGATCGCCCCCGGCGCGAGTCGTCCGCTCGCGCCGCGCGGGACTCCGCGATGAGCGACGAGTACCTCGACGCGGAAGGTCGGCCGGTGGACGCCCTCGCGCAGTCGACGCTCTGTGGCGCATTCGACCGAACGGTCCGGGAGCAGCGGGGCCGGCCGGCGCAGCGCACGCTCGACGGCTCGGTTGAGTTCACGTTCGAGGAGTACGCAGACCGCGTCCGCGCGGTCGCGACGGGCCTGCACTCGCTCGGTGTCCGGCGCGGCGACACGGTCGGCATCATGCTGCGGAACCGGCCGGAATTCGGCGTCGCCGACGCCGCCGCGATGCACCTCGGCGCGGTCGGCTACTCGATCTACAACACCTCGAGCCCGGCGCAGATCGCGGAGATCATGGCCAACGCCGGCAATCGCGTGCTCGTGACCGAGGTGATGATGCTCCCGCGCGTCCTGGTCGCCGCGCCACCGTCGCTCGAGCACGTCGTGCTCGTCGACGGTACCGCCGACGGCACGATGACGCTCGCCGAGCTCGCCTCGCGGCCGTCGCGGGGATTCCGCTACGAGGACGCCTGGCGCGAGGTCCGGCCGGACGACGTCGTCACGCTGATCTACACGTCCGGTACCACCGGGCCGCCGAAGGCGGTGCAGATCACCCATTCGGGCGTGCTGACCGAAGCGCGCGCGATGGTGCGCGCGATGCCGTACCAGCGCGGCGGGAACTCGATCTCATACCTGCCGTCCGCCCACGTCGGCGACCGAACACTCAATCACTACGTGGGCTCGATCTGCCTCGGCCGCACGATGACGTCGGTCGAGGACCACCGGCGCATCGGCGAGGCGCTCGTGCGGGTGCGCCCGGAGGTCTTCGGCGGCGTGCCGCGCGTGTGGGAGAAACTCAAGGCGGGGCTCGAGTCGGCGGGCGTGCACGACCCGGCGGCCCTGCCCGAGGCCGTGCGTGCGACCGTGCGTGCGCGCATCGGCCTAGACCGTATGGTCTGGTCGGTGAGCAGCGCCGCGCCGATCGCGCCGGACGTGCTCGGGTTCTTCGAGTCGCTCGGCGTGCGCGTGCGCGAGGGCTGGGGCATGTCCGAAACCACCTGCCTCGTCACGCTGAACCCGCTCGACGCGCCGCGGCCGGGAACCGTCGGACGCGCGCTGCCGGGCGCGGAGATCCGCGTGCTCGAGGACGGCGAGCTCGCCGTGCGGGGACCGCTGGTCATGAAGGGCTATCGCAATGACCCGGCGCAGACCGCCGAGGCGGTCGACGGCGACGGCTGGCTGCACACCGGCGACGTCGCGACGATCGACGGCGACGGCTACGTGACGATCGTCGACCGCAAGAAGGAACTGATCATCAATTCGGCCGGGAAGAACATGTCGCCGGCGAACATCGAGTTCCGGCTGCGCGCGTCGAGTCCGCTGATTGCGCAGGCGGTCTGCATCGGTGATCGCCGGCCGTACAACGTCGCGCTGCTCGTGCTCGATCCGGAGATCGCGGCACGCTGGGCGGCCGGTCGCGGTCGCCCGTCCGGGCCCGAGGCGCGCGCGTCGGACCCGGAACTGCACGCCGAGCTCGAGGCCGCGGTCGAGCGCGCGAACGCTGCGCTGTCCCGCGTCGAGCAGGTCAAGCGATTCGGGTTAATCGCCGCCGAGTGGGCGCCGGGCGGCGACGAGCTCACGCCCACGTCGAAGCTGAAGCGCAGGGTGATCGCCGCGAAGTACGCGACTGAGATCGAGCGGCTCTATCGTTGACGGACGCCGCCGTTCAGCCGGCCAGCGTCTTGAATCGCATCGTGCGGCTCGTGGCGGTGCTCGCGTCCAGCCGCTCGAGCAGCGCCGTGGCTTCCTTCGCCGGCAGCGGCCGGCTGAGCAGGTAGCCCTGCACCTCGTGGCACTGCTGTTCCTGGAGGTTCAGCAGCTGATTGAAGTCCTCGACGCCCTCGGCGACCACCTGCAGGCCGAGTGCGCGGGCCATCGAGACGATCGCGCCGATCAGCGTGGCGCGACGGCCGACCGCGTCGACGCTCTGCACCAGCGACCGGTCGATCTTGATCCGGCTGACGGCGAGCGTGCTCAGCCGGTGCAGGTTCGAGTGACCCATCCCGAAGTCGTCGATCGCGACATCGACGCCGATGCGCTTCAGTCCGGTCAGGATGTCCCGCGTACGGTCGTCGTCGCGCATCGCGAGCGACTCCGTGATCTCGAGCTCGAGGCATTCGGGTCGAACGCCCGCGTCTTCGAGCACGTCTGCGACGAGAGCGGAGAATCCGGGCTGGTTGAACTGGGCCGGCGAGACGTTGACGGCGATGCGGCGGACGGGCAGGTCGTCGTCGCGCCATTCGCGGAACTGCCGGCAGGCCTCGCGCAGGACCCACTCGCCGATCGGCACGATCAGGCCGGTCTCCTCGGCGAGCGGGATGAACTCGTCGGGTGCGACGCTGCCGAGGTCCGGGTGCGTCCAGCGCAGCAACGCCTCGACGCCGGACAGTCGGCCCGTGGCCAGGTCGAACTGCGGCTGGTAGTGCAGCGAGAATTCGTTCCTCGACAGGGCGCCCTGCAGACGGTGCTCGAGCCCGAACCGCGCGTGGGCGCCGTCGCGCATCGCCGCATCGAAGAATGCGCAGCACCCGCGGCCGAGGCGTTTCGCGGCGTGCATCGCGATGCCGGCCTGGCGCAGCAGCGCGTCGTCCTCGGCGCTGTCGCTCGGGAAGAGCGCCACGCCGACGCTGGCCGTGAGCGCGACCTGCGTGTCGCCGGCGTCCGCGCCGGTCAGCAACGGGCCGGCCAGGCACTTGGCGACGCGCGCGGCCGCGTCGTCGTCCCTGATCCCGCGGACGAGCACCACGAACTGGTCGCCGCCCAGGTGTGCGAACTCGTGCCCGCGTCCGACCGGATCGCCGGTCGCGACGCGCAGCACGTCGGGCAGCTGCCGTGCGATCTGGCGCAGCGCCGTATCGCCGGCGACGTGGCCCAGCACGTCGTTGATCCGCCGGAAGTTGTCGAGGTCGAGGCACATCACGGCCATCCGCTCGCCGGACGGGTGCGCCGACCGGACGGCGTCCTTCAGGCGTTCGACGAATCGCGCGCGCGTCTGCAGCCCGGTCACGCGGTCGACGTCAGCGGCAGCCTGCCGGTCGGAGGCCGAGCGCCGCGCGCACAACGCCGCCGCCATCTGCCGGACCTCGTTCGGGTGGAAGGGCTTGTGCAGGTAGAAGAGACGGTCCGCGGGCGGGACCCGCCCGGCGATTACGGCCGGGTCCACGTCCGAGTAGGCGGTGCAGATGACGATGTCGGCCTGCTGGTCGATCTCCCGGATCCGTTCCGCGGCCCAGAGGCCGTCGGGCCCGGGCGGCATGCGCATGTCGAGGAACACCAGCGCGTACGGACGGTGTGCGGCGCTCGCCGCGCGCACCGCATCCACGGCTGCCTCGGCCCCCGTGCAGCAGGTCACGTCGTAGGTCCGCGCCGCAGACGGCGCGCGCGAGAGCAGGGCCGGGCTGCCGCCCGACAGGAAGAGCTTCGTCCGGAGCTCATCGAGCGCGGCGTTTGTCGTCGATGCAGGCGCCGGGTCGAGCACGCGGCGATATGCGTCGAGCACCGCCGGCTCGTCGTCGACGACCAGGATGCGCAGCGCGGGCGCGTTGGTGTTGGCTTCGCTCATGCGGCGCGTGCCCGTTCCCTGGCCGGCCGTCCCAGCGGGACCGTCACGACCATCGTGGCGCCCCGTCCATCGCTCGTCGCGCGTATCGAGCCACCGATCGACTGCAGTGCATTCGCGCACCAGTGGAGGCCGATGCCCTGGTTCGAAGTGCGCGGCTTCGTCGAGTAGCCGTTCTCGAAGATGCGCGCGAGGTCTCCCGGGGCGATGCCGGCGCCGTCGTCCGTGCAGCTGAGCGTGAGCGACTCCGGTCGGTCGGTCGGGCCCGAGAGTTCGCAGGCGATGCAAAGCTCGCCCCGGTCGCGCCCGGCGGCACGCACCGATTCGGCGGCGTTCTGCACGACGTTCTGCAGCACCTGCTGCAGCGTGATGCGCGGCAGCGGCAGTGCGCCGGCGGCGGCCACGCTCCGGTCGAGGCGCAGGTCCAGCGCCCGCCGCAGGTCGGGCCTCACCAGTTCCGCGCTGCGCTCGACCAGCGACGCGAGGTCCGTGGTCTCGATCACCGGGCCCGCCCGCGTCGTCTGCAACTGCTGTGCGAGCGCCGACTGGATCGCCTCGGTCTGCCGCGCCACCGCCGCGACCTCGTCGGCGGCGGCCGACACCGAGCGGACCAGTTCACGGGTCGCGAGGTGCACGAAGCGCTCGAGGTCTGCCCGCCGGGCCGGGTCGGTCCCTGCGGCCCCGAGTTCGGCGAGCACCATGTCGATTTCGCCGAGCGGTGCGCCTCGCAAATGCTCCTGCAGCGAGTTGACCGACACCGCGAGCGGCGTCATCGCGTTGCCGACGTTGTGCAGCACGCCTGCGGCGACCTGCGCCGCGCCGGCTTCGAACGACTGGTCGACGAGTCGGCGGCGTGCGTCCGAAAGCTTGTCGACCATGCGGTCGAACTCGCGCGCGAGGATGCCGATCTCGTCGGCGCGGGCGACGTTCATCCGGCGCGTCAGGTCGTCGCCCTCGGCGATCGCCACTGCGTGGCGGGTCAGCCTGCTCACCGGGCGCAGCACCATCTTCCGGAGCGCGACGAGCAGGGTGGCCAGCACGATGGCGCCGGCGACGAACACCGAGGCGAGTGCGTATCCGGTCGCGTCCCGGCCCCTCGCGCTGACCGCCCTCGGCACGTCGATGCGGAGCAGCACCGACGGCTTGCCGTCGATGTCGTAAAGGCTCCGGAACACCGAATTCGTCGTCGGCCCGGGCTCGACGCGCGATTCGGCCGGGTCGCCGGCCGCTGCGGTCGTGCCGGCGTGCGGTTTCAGCACCGCGAGGTGCACCTGGGCCTGCTCGGCGAGCCGTGCGGCGACCTTCGGCGTGATCACGCGGCCGAGCACCACGCTGCCGCGCGCCGGTCCGTTGCCGGCGCCGTCGAGCACCGGCGCGGCCACCAGCATCATCGGGCCGTGTTCGGTCATCACGATGCCCCTGGCGGTGCCGCCGGTGCGGACCGCATCCATGAACGGGTGATCGGGCGGCAGGCCCGGCGCCTCGAGCATCCTGTAGGGCTCGGGCGTCTCGGTGCCCGGCACGAGGCCCGTGCGCCAGACGAATCGCCCGTCGTCCGCGACGTACGCGACGACGTCGAGGCCGGCGGCGACGATCGTCGACGCGGTCATGTTGTCGTCGATGAATGACGGGTTCTCGCCGCCCATGTAGCGGTAGGTCTCGAGCCAGTTGCCCCAGTCGGCGCAGAAGGTCAGCAGCTGGTCCAGCTCGCCGTCGAGTGCGCGGGTGACGCGCTCCATGTCCGTGCGCGCCAGATCGGCCTCCAGCGACTCGAAGCTCGGCAATATCACCTGGCGCTGCACCGCGTAGTCCACCGCACCGAAGGCGAGGAACAGCGAGCAGAGCAGCAGCACGACCTTTGTATTCAGTCTCACGGGTCCATCCGGTGCGCCCTGTAGGGGTGCAACGTAGCGCCGTGCGGGACCCGGCGTTGCGAATCAGTTCACCGATTTCACGCCTTGGCGGCGGGTCGCCGGGGGGTGAAACGTGAACCGCGTCCGATTCCGGCCTCAGCCCGGGGGGCGGGCCGGCTCGCGGCGCGGGCGCAGCGCGTACAGCAGCGTCCCCGCGAGCGCGCCGAGGGCGGCCATCGCCATGTCCTTCTGGGCGTCCCAGGGATCGCCCTGGGTGCCGAGGTACGCCGCGCCGAGGTCCCCGCCGAACACCTCGGCCGCCTGCCACTCGACCAGTTCGTAGATTACCGAGTGCGACATCAGGAACAGGAGCGGCAACAGCCAGGCCCACGGTCGTCGTGACGGCGCCCGCTGCTCGTGCAGTTCGCGGGCGACCGGCAGCAGCAGCAGTCCGTAGGAGAAGTGCACGAGGCGGTCGTAGTGGTTGCGGCCGGATGCCGGTGGCGGCCCGCCGAGCGCCATCCACCACTCGCGCCACGGCACCTCGCTGTAGGTGTAGTGCGCGCCGATCTCGTGCAGTACGAGGAACGCGAACAGGCACGCGTAGGCCAGGTTCGAGAACCGCAGCCTGCGATACCCGGCCACGAACAGCGGCAGCGCCACGAGCACGATGACGTTCTCGAGCAGCCAGTCCTGCCGATAGAGCGGTGCGATCGCGAGCGCCACCCACACGACCGCGAATGTGGCGAGCATCATCGCGGGCACCCGGTCCGGACTCCGCATGGCCACCCTCCGTCGTCGTTGCGGTGCCGCAGCCCGATCGTACTGCAACGCAAGATCACCGGCACTTCGCCGTCCGCTACCGGGCGGGCCGCCGGCCCCCCTATACTCGACCGATGGAGATGAACGGCATCGCCCACGTTCAACTCACCGTGAATGATTTCGCGGCCTGCCGCGCGTTCTACGCCCGCCTGTTCGAGTGGCTCGAGATGCGGGTGGTCTTCGACTCGCCGCAGGTGTTCTACGGCGTCGGCAGCCGCACCGCGATCGCGATCAGCCCCTCGGCCGAGGAATTCCGCGGCGAGCGGTTCGAGCAGCGCCGCGTCGGGCTGCACCACCTGTGCTTCAGGGCGCGCCGGCGCGAAGACATCGACGAACTGCACCGGTTCCTCGGGTCGATCGGGGCCCGGATCGTTCATCCGCCCGAGGAAGGCCCGTGGGCCCCGGGCTACTACTCCGTGCTGTTCGAGGATCCGGACGGCCTTCGCCTCGAGGCGAACTACGTGCCCGGGCGCGGCAACCTGGCGGAGGAAAGGCAGTTGCCGCTCGACGTCGAGGCCATGGCGCGCGGCCGATAAGTTCACGCGGGGACGGGAAAGGGGGAATCGATGGCGTCGGAGAACGCACGTCGGCTGGTCACCGAGGTCGCTGCGCTTGCGGGCGTGACGATCGACGGCGGTGGACCCTGCGACATCCGGGTACTCGATCCGCGCTTCTACGACCGGGTCGCCCGCGACGGGTCACTCGGGCTCGGCGAGTCCTACATGGAAGGCTGGTGGGAGGTGCCGGACCTCGCCGGGCTGCACGAGCGGATCGCCTGCGCGAGGCTCGGCGACCGCCACGAGAGCGGGCGCCTCGCGCTCGGCCTGCGCGTGCTGCGGGCGCGGCTCTTCAACCTGCAGTCGCGGTCCCGCGCGCCGATCGTCGCCCAGGAGCACTACGACCTCACGGACCGAGCCTACCGCTGCATGACGGACAGCTGGCACACCCTCAGCTGCGGGTACTGGCGCAATGCGAGTGACCTGCAGTCGGCCCAGGAGGCCAAGCTCGACCTCGTGTGCCGCAAGCTCGGGGTCCGCGAGGGGGACCACGTCCTCGACGTCGGCTGCGGGATGGGATCCTTCGCTCGTTACGCGGCGACGCACTACGGCTGTCGGGTGACCGGGATCAACGTGTCGAAGCGCCAGGTCGAGATCGCGACCGAACTCGCCCGCGGACTGCCTGTCGAGTTCGTCCTGTGCGACTACCGGGACCTCCCCGCACGGTTCGGGGCCGGCCACTTCGACCACGCGGCATCGATGGGGATGTTCGAGCACGTCGGCCACCGGAACATCCCGCTCTACATGCGCGCGGTACGGCGCGTGCTCAAGGACGACGGGCTCTTCCTGCTGCACACGGTGGGATCGGACGTCACGGTGCACCACAACGATCCCTGGTTCGACCGTTACATCTTCCCGAACGGAATGCTGCCCTCGGTCGCGCAGATCGGGCGCGGCGCCGAGGGCAGCTTCACGCTCGAGGACTGGCACAACTTCGGGCACGACTATTCGCTCACGTGCAAGGCATGGTTCGAGCAGTTCGACCGCAACTGGCCCGAGCCGAAGGACACGGCGTTCTACCGGATGTGGAAGTACTACCTGCTCTGCAGCGCCGGGCAGTTCTCGGCGCGGCGGCTGCAGCTGTGGCAGATCGTCCTGGCGGGCCGCGGCGTGCCTGGTGGCTACGCAACGGTGCGGTGAAGCGGGGGGAGGTGACCATGAGTGCGACGATCGACCATGTTCCGGGTTCCGTCCGCCAGCCGGCACGCTTCGAGGGCTTCGTGCGCGATGCGTTCACCGGAGCCGGGATCGAAGTCGGCGGCGCGAGACCGTGGGACGTCGTCGTGCGCGACCGGCGCCTGTACGCGCGGGTCGCGCTCGAGGGATCGCTCGGCCTCGGCGAGGCCTACATGGACGGATGGTGGGACTGCGCGGACCTGGGCGAGTTCTTCCGCCGCCTGATCCCGTGGCGCAACGCGCGGTCCGGGGACTGGCGCCTCCGGGCGCCGTCGTTGCTGCTCGACGCGATGTTCGCGATCCGCAACCTGCAGTCCCGCGCCCGCGCGCGGCACGTGATCGACGCGCACTACGACCTGCCGGCGGGTCTCTACGAGCGCATGCTCGGGCCCCACATGTCCTACTCGTGCGCCTACTGGCGACAGGCGCGGACGCTCGACGAGGCACAGCACGCGAAGCTCGACCTCATCTGCCGCAAGCTCGAACTGGCGCCCGGGATGCGCCTGCTCGACCTGGGCTGCGGATTCGGGTCCGTGTCCCGGCACGCGGCCGAGCACTACGGGTGCGAGGTGGTGGCCGTCACGCTGTCCGAGGAGCAGGCTCGCTACGCGCGGACCCACTGCGCGGGCCTGCCGGTCACGTTCCACGTCTGCGACTACCGGGACGTCGATGCGTACGCCGGTGGCCGGCCGTTCGACCGGATCGCCAATATCGCGATGTTCGAGGCGATCGGCCGGCGCAATGCGCGAGGCTTCATGGCGATCGTGCGCCGGCTGCTCGCGCCGGACGGGCTCTGGCTGCTGCACACGATCGGGGCCGACACGGACGGCGCGGACCCGTGGCTGCACCGCTACATCTTCCCGAACGGCGAACTGCTCACGCTCGAGCGGATCCACGCCGCCATGCGCGGGCACTTCTTCGTCGAGGACCTGCACAATTTCGGGCCCGACTACGCGCCGACGCTCGCCGCCTGGCGGGACAACTTCCTCGGTGCCTGGGAGGCGATCCGCGAGCTGGCGCCGACCCGGTTCGACGAGCGTTTCCGCCGGATGTGGGTGTACTACCTCGAGTGCTGCCGCGGCGCGTTCGCGGCGCGCAACAACCACCTGTGGCAGCTCGTGATGGCGGGCCCGGCCCGGGCCGCGACCTATCAGGCGGTGCGCTGACCCGAGGCGAGCGGACCGAGCGGCAGGCCGACCTGTTCCAGTATCCGCCGGTATCGCGGATCGGCGTGCAGCCCCTGCATCAGCGGGTCGAGCCGCCCGTGCGTCAGGAACGGGCTGCGCTCGAGCAGTGCCCGCTCGAGGTGCTCGATCGCCGCGTCGGTTTCGCCCAGTGCGAGTGCCGCCGCACCGCGGTGGTAGGGCGACACGTAGCCCCGTGCGCCGTTGTCCAGCATCAGCAGGCGACGGCGCGCCTCGGCCCGGTCGCCCGCGAGCGCGAGCGAGGTCGCGAGCATCACGTGCGCGAACAGCATCCGGTCCAGGCGCTCGACGGCGGCGTACCAGCTGCGGACCGCCGCGTCGTGGTCGCCGACCGCGATGTGCAGGAACCCGAGGAACATGTGGGCCGGCCCGAAGTTCGGGTCGGCCGCGAGCACCTCGGTCGCGGCCTCGATGCCCTCGCGGTTGCGGCCGAGCAGGTAGTCGAGGTAGCTCGCGCCGCCGTGGATGATCGGCGAGAACGGCTCGGCCGCCCGCGCCTCGCGGATCTGCGCGAGCGCCTCGTCCGGGCGGCCGAGCGTGGCCAGCAGGTAGGCAAACCAGAACCGCGCCGGCCCGTAGGCGGGGTTGCGCTCGAGCGCCTTGCGGAACGCGCTTTCGGCCGCCGCGAAGTTCCAGTCGAAGAACTGGTGCACGAATGCGAGCGACGAGTTCGTCTCCTCGCGTGTCGGGTCGAGCGCGTGCGCGCGCCGCGCGTAGTCTCCGGCGCGTGCGAATGCGTCCCGCGGCGGGACGAAGTTGTAGTAGCCGAGCAGGCTCCAGGCATCGGCGAGGCCGGACAGCGGCAGTGCGTAGTTCGGGTCGAGCGCGGCCGCCTGCCCGAAGCACTCGATGCTCTTCTCGAGCCCGACCGCGTAACGGGTGTTCCAGTAGTGCCGACCCTTCAGGTAGGCGTCGTAGGCTTCCGCATTGCTCGTGCCCGGCTCGAGTCGCAGCGCGGCCGCGTCGGCGCCGAGCAGCTGCGGGCGGATCTCGGCGACGATGCTGCGCGCAATCTCCTCCTGGACGCCGAACACGGACGCGGTGTCGCGGTCGTAGGTGTTCATCCACTTCGAATAGCCGTCGACGACGTCGATCAGCTCGACCGCGATGCGCAGGCGGTCGCCGGACTTGCGCACGCTGCCGTCGAGGACGTGAGCGACGCGCAGGTGCCGCCCGATCTCGCGCACGTCGAGCGCCTTGCCCTCGAATGCGAATGCCGAACTGCGCGACGCGATGCGCAGCCCGCCGACGCGGCCCAGCAGGTTGGTCAGTTCCTCCGAGATGCCCTTGGCGAGGAATTCCTGGTCCCGGCCCTCGCTGCGGTCGGCGAACGCGAGCACCGCGAGCGAGTTCCGGTCCGGCGGGGCGCCGGTGTCGGCGTCGGCGCCTCCCAGGCGCCTCGGCATGTCCTCTTCGGAACCCGTGAGCCGGAGCCCCTCGGGCGTGATGTCGTAGTACCAGGACAGCGCGATCGCGACGGGCAGCCCGATGCCCAGCAGCGCGAGCACCCAGCGCAGGCCCGTCTCGCCGATGCCCATGGCCGGCAACAGCGTCGAGGACACCTGGAGCACGATCCACGCCCCGACGAGGTAGCCGACGGCCACGCGCACGACGTGACGTCTCGCGAGCTCGTGGTACAGGCGCAGCAGGGGTGGTTCGCGTCTCGCGGGCCGGCTCATCGGTCCGACGTCTCTCCGTTCGTCCGGCGAGTATGCCAGTCCCCGCACCGATCCGCCCGCGTCCTTGAGTGCGCGACCTGACGGCGGCAGCGCGCGCGGGTAATCTGTCCGCCGGGACCGGCACAGGCTGCCGGCCGGAGTGGTCATGCACCGCAGCCAGTTTGCCGGGATCATCATCGACTGCCGCACGGACGACCTCGACGGGGCCGCGCGGTTCTGGAGCACTGCGCTCGGGATGCCATCGCGCCGGATGCCGGGCGCGACCGAAGCGCGCTACGTGCGGCTCGACGACCCGTCGTCGCGCGTCGCCCTCGAGGTGCAGTCGGTGGACCACGAGAGCCGGGTGCACCTCGACATCGAGACGGACGACGTCGAGGCGGAGGTGAGGCGCCTGGAGTCGCTCGGTGCGAGACGCGTGGCCGGCGTCCACGACTGGTGCGTGATGCTCGCGCCTACCGGACAGCGTTTCTGTGTGGTCCCGGCGTTCTCGCCGGACTTCGAGCGCACGGCCAATCGCTGGCCGTGACCGGTCGTGCCCGTGTCCGGGCAGGAGGCAATCGATGAGACACCCGGTGTGCTGGTTCGAGATCTACGTGAGCGACATGGCCCGCGCGCGCGCCTTCTACGAGCAGGTGCTCGGCCGGCGCCTCGAGCGCCTGCCGGCGGGTGACATCGAGATGTGGGGATTCGGCGGGGACCCGACGACGTCGGGCACCTCGGGTGCGCTCGTGCGCATGCCCGGCGTGACGCCGGGCGGGCTGGGCACGCTCGTCTATTTTGCGACCGACGATTGCGCCGTCGAGGCCTCGAGGGTGGCGGCGGCCGGTGGCCGGTTGCACCGTGACAAGATGTCCATCGGGGCCTACGGGCACGTCGCCCTGGCATTCGACACCGAGGGCAACATGTTCGGTCTCCACTCGACCCGATGATCCGCGACCGTACGGGGCTCGCACTCGCGTTGTGGCTGGCGACGGCTGTCGCGCACCCGGCGTCGCCATCCCCCGCGGCGCCGCCGGCCCGCGCCGCCGCCGAGCGCGGCGATCCGGACGCGCAATACCGGACCGCGCTCGATTACGACCTCGGCCGCGGCGTGCCGGCCAACTATCCGGAGGCCGTGCGGTGGTACCGCGCCGCCGCGGAGCAGGGCCACGCGGACGCGGCGTTCGCGCTCGCCGAGATGTACAAGAACGGCGATGGTGTCGCGAAGGATCTGGGCCAGGCGCTGCACTGGTACCGGTACGCGGCCGCCCGCGGGCAGGCCGGTGCCGAATTGATGCTCGGCGTGCTCCACGAGAGCGGCGTCGGCGTCGCCGTGGACCTGCCCGAGGCCGCGCGCTGGTACCGGCTGTCGTCCAACCACGGGGACGCCCGCGCGCAGTTGCTGCTCGGCGTGCTCTACCAGACGGGTCAGGGCGTGCGCTGGGACCCCGTCGCGGCCTGGGCGCTCTACACGGTGTCCGCTGCACGGGACCCGTCGCGCGAGAACCCGGCGCCCGGCCACCGGGCGATGCTCGAGCGGCAGATGACCCCGCTGCAGGTTGCGCAGGCAGAGGCACTGGCGAAAGCCATGCTCGCGCCCGGTGGCTTCGCCCGTGCCTTCGACCATTACCTGGCGGACGCGGGCCCGTCCCGCTGATGCGACGTACGAGGAGACTGCAACCGTGAAGGTGATGCGCACGCCCGACCGTTGTTTCGATGCCCTGCCGGATTACCCGTGGGCGCCGCGCTACGTCGAGGTTGGCGACGGCCTGCGCATGCACTACGTGGACGCGGGCCCGCCCGACGCACCGCCGGTGCTGCTGATGCACGGCGAACCGACCTGGTCTTACCTCTACCGGCACATGATCCCGCGCATCGAGGCCGCCGGTCTGCGCGTGCTGGCGCCGGACCTGATCGGCTTCGGCCGCTCGGACAAGCCTGCGTCGACCCGCGACTACAGTTACGCGGCCCACGTCGCCTGGGTGCGGCGCTGGGTCGAGGCGCTCGACCTGCGCGGCGCGACGATGGTCGGGCAGGACTGGGGATCGCTGGTCGGGCTCCGGATCGCGACCGAGATGAGCGAGCGCTTCGACCGCATCGTCCTGTCGAACGGCGGGCTGCCGGAGGGCACGGGCGCGCCCAAGGCGTTCCGGCACTGGCGCGCGTTCTCGCGCTGGAGCCCGGTCTTCCCGATCGGGCGGATCGTGCAGGCCGGCACCCGGCGGCGGCTGTCGCCGGCCGAGGTCGCTGCGTACGACGCGCCATTCCCGGGCCGCCGCTACAAGGCGGCCGCGCGGATATTCCCGTCACTGGTGCCCGTCGATCCCGACAACCCGGCGCTGCCCGACCAGAAGCGCGCATGGAAAGTGCTCGAGTCGTGGACGCGGCCGTTCGTCTGCTGCTACAGCGACCGCGACCCGATCACCCGCGGGGCCGACCGCCCGTTCCTCGAGCGTGTCCCTGGTACGAAGGGCCAGCCGCACACGAGGCTGCACGGCGGTCACTTCGTGCAGGAGGACGACCCGGTGGGATTTGCCGGCGTGATCATCGCCGCCTGCGGGCGCTGACCCGGCTCAGGCCGCGGCGGCGGCCGCGGCGCCGGCCGGCAGCCGCATCAGGTGGTCGAACGCGCCGAGTGCGGCCTTGGAACCCTCGCCCAGCGCGACGACGATCTGCTTGAATGGCACGGTCGTCGCGTCGCCGGCCGCGAACACGCCCGGCATCGACGTCTGGCCGCGCGCATCGACCTCGATCTCGCCGCGCGGCGTCAGCGCGACCGCCCCGGCGAGCCAGTCGGTGTTCGGCAGCAGCCCGATCTGGACGAACACGCCGTCGAGCTCGATCCGGTGCTGGTCGCCCGTGCCCCGGTCGCGCCACGCGAGCGCGCTCACGCGGCCGCCGTCGCCGATCACCTCGGTCGTCTGCGCCGAGACGATCACCTTCACGTTTGGCAGGCTGCGCAACTTGCGCTGCAGCACCTCGTCGGCCCGCAGCCGCCCGTCGAACTCGAGCAGCGTCACCTCGGCAACGATCCCGGCCAGGTCGATCGCGGCCTCGACGCCGGAATTGCCGCCGCCCACGACCGCGACGCGCTTGCCGCGGAACAGCGGCCCGTCGCAATGCGGGCAGTAGGCGACGCCGCGGCCGCGGTACTCGCGTTCGCCCGGCACGTTCATCTCGCGCCATCGGGCGCCGGTCGCGAGCACGACGCTGCGGCTCCTGAGCGTCACGCCGCCTTCGAGCCGCACGCCGAGGAATCCGTCGGCACCCGCCGGCTCGAGTGCCGCTGCGCGCTGCCGTTCCATCACGTCGACGCCGTATGAGCGCACGTGGCCCTCGAGCGCCGCGGCGAGCCTCGGTCCCTCGGTGTACTCGACCGAGATGAAGTTCTCGATGCCGAGCGTGTCCATCACCTGGCCGCCGAAGCGCTCGGCGACCACGCCGGTCCGGATGCCCTTGCGCGCAGCGTAGATCGCCGCGGCCGCACCGGCCGGCCCGCCGCCGACGACGAGCACGTCGTACGGCGCACGCTCGGCGAGTGCGGCCGTCGCGCGCGCGGCGCCACCGGCGTCCACCTTGTCGAGGATCTCGGCCAGCGTCATCCGCCCCTGGCCGAACGGACGCCCATTCAGGAACACGGCGGGCACCGCCAGCACCTGGCGAGCCTCGACCTCGGGCTGGAACAGCGCGCCGTCGATCATCGTCGCGCGGATGCGCGGGTTGAGCGCCGCCATCGCGTTCAGCGCCTGCACGACGTCGGGGCAGTTGTGGCAGGAGAGCGAGACGTAGACCTCGAAGTCGAGGTCGCCCTGCAACGCGGCGACGCGCGCCGCGAGCACGGGGTCCGCCTTTGGCGGCACGCCGCCCGCCTGCAGCAGCGCGAGCACCAGCGACGTGAACTCGTGGCCCATCGGCACGCCCGCGAAACGGACGCGTGCCGTCTCGCCGGCGGCGCCGACCGCGAACGATGGCGAGCGGTCCGCGGGCCCGCCGGTGCGGATTGCGGTGACCGTGATCGAATCCGACAACCCCGCGATCTCCGAGAGCAATGCCTCGAGTTCGCGCGACGGCTCCCCGTCGTCGAGCCGTGCGGCGATCTCCACCGGACGCGAGATCCGGGCAAGGTGCGTGCGGAGCTGCTGGCGGAGGTTCTCGTCGAGCATCGTGGGGCCTTTCGAATGTCCGAAAAAAGGCGGGGCCTGATCGCCCCGCCAGCGGGGATCGGTCCCGTCGGGACGACGGGACCGCGGGGTTCAGATCTTGCCGACCAGGTCGAGTGACGGCGCCAGCGTCTTCGCACCGGGCGTCCACTTCGCCGGGCAGACCTCGCCCGGGTGCGTGGCGACGTACTGTGCGGCCTGCACCTTGCGCAGCAGCTCCCTTGCGTCCCGGCCGATGCCGAGGTCGTGGATTTCGGCGACCTTGATCTGGCCCTCCGGGTTCACGACGAAGGTGCCGCGGAGCGCGAGGCCCTCGTCCTCGATCAGCACGCCGAAATTGCGGCTGATCGCGTGGGTCGGGTCTCCGATCATCGGGTACTGGATCTTCTTGATCGTGTCCGACGCGTCGTGCCAGGCCTTGTGCGTGAAATGCGTGTCGGTCGAGACGCCGTAGACCTCGACGCCGAGCTTCTGGAATTCCTTGTACAGGTCGGCCACGTCGCCGAGCTCGGTCGGGCAGACGAACGTGAAGTCGGCCGGGTAGAAGAAGAACACCGACCACTGGCCCTTGATCGTCTCGTTGGTGACCTGGACGAACTCGCCGTTGTGGAACGCGGTGGCCTTGAAGGGCAGGACGGTGCTGTTGATCAGGGCGGTCATGTTCGTGTCTCTCCGATGGTGCAAGGCGCGGGTTCGGCCTCGATGGGTGGAGAGACTAGGTTGCGCGATATCAGTGGTCCAATAGATTGATTATGGATCATCGATAGACAAAACAAATCGCTGTGCGGAGGCCCGCCGACCCGGGCCCACGACTTGATATCCTAGGCAGCCGCCATCGGGCGGCCAGGGGAGGAGCGCGTGGACAAGCCGACGGTCCTGCTGACCGGCATCTCGGGATTCATCGCCCGGCACTGCGCCGTCGAGCTGCTCACGGCCGGCTACGGCGTGCGCGGCACGGTGCGATCCGTCCGCCGCGCGGATGAGGTGCGTGCCTCGATCGCCCGGCACGCGCCGGCCGGCCGGCTCGAATTCGCAGAGGCCGACCTGCTTGGAGACGCGGGCTGGGCGGATGCGGCCCGCGGCTGCGCGGCCGTGCTCCACGTCGCCTCGCCGTTCCCGACCGTCCAGCCGCGCGACGAGCAGGACCTGATACGCCCGGCCGTCGAAGGCACGCTGCGTGTGCTGCGCGCCGCGCGTGCCGCCGGCGCCGGGCGTTTCGTTCAGACCTCGTCGCTCGTGGCCGTCATGTACGGCCATCCCCGCGAACGGACCGCGCCGTTCACGGCGGAGGACTGGACCATCGTCGGCGACCCCACGGTCACCGCCTACGGACGATCGAAGACGCTTGCGGAGCGCGCGGCACGCCAGGACGTCGCCCGGGAGGGCGGGCCGCACTATTCGTCCGTGAACCCGGGGCTCGTGCTCGGTCCGGCGCTCGACCGCGACATCGGCACGTCGGCCGGCGTCGTCCAGGCGTTCCTGCGTGGCAAGTACCCCGGCACGCCGCGGCTGACGATGCCCTGCGTCGACGTTCGCGACGTCGCGCGCATGCACCGGCTCGCGCTCGAAACCGACCGACCTTCCGGCGGACGTTACCTCGGCTCGGGCGGATCGATCTCGCTGCTCGAGATGTCGCTCGCGATCCGCGCGGCCCTTGGGCCCGCGGCGCGGCGCTGCCCGACGCGCGAACTGCCGGACTGGCTCGTGAAGATCGTCGCGCTGTTCGACGGCGCGGCCCGGCAGGCCGTGCCCGAACTCGGCAAGCGGCTCGACGTCGACACGAGCGCGACCCGGGCGGCCCTCGGCATCGAATTCATCCCGTCGCGCGAGGCGGCCGTCGCGCTCGCGCGCAGCCTCCTCGAACTCGGGCTCGCCTGAAGGAGACCACCGGATGCGTCCCACACTGTCGGTGCTCGAGCCTGCGCTCGTCGATCGCGTCATCGACGAGGCGTTCTCGGTCCTCGAGCGCACCGGCGTCCAGATCGAGGACGAGCGTGCGCTCGAGCGCCTCGGTACGGTCGGAATCGCGGCCGACCCGGCCACCGGCCGGGTGCTGTTCCCGCGCGCGACGATCGAGCGGGCACTGGCGACCGCGCCGTCGTCGGTGTCGCTGCACGACCGGGACGGCGACGTCGCGGCGGTGCTCGAGGGCGACAACGTGCACTTCGTCCCGGCGAGCTCGGCCCTGCGCGTACTCGATCGGCGCACGCAGCAGGCGCGCGAACCCCGCACGCCGGATTTCGTCGAGTACGTGAAGCTCGCGGACGGGCTGCGCAACATCTCCTACCTCTCGACGGCCTTCATCCCGAAGGACATCCCGCAGGACGTCGCGGACGTCTGGCGCCTGTACCTGGTGCTCGCGCACTCGAAGCGCCCGGTCGTATCCGGCGCGTTCACCGCCTGGGGCGTGCCGCGCATGGGGGAGGTGATGGCGAAGTTCCGTGCCGACCGCGCCGACCTGGTGCGGCGGCCGATGGCGATGTTCACCTGCTGCCCGAACACGCCGTTGCGATGGGGCGAGGACCCGGTCGCGAACATCATGGACTGCGCCGAGTGGGGCATCCCGATGGAGATCGTCCCCGTGCTGCTGCTCGGGATGATCTCGCCGGTGACGACGGTCGGCGCGCTGGTGCTGCACACGGCGGAGGTCCTCTCGGGTCTCGCGATCGCCCAGGCCGTGCGACCGGGCACGCCGGTCGTTTTCGGGGGCGCACCGGCCGCGTTCCACATGCGCCTGATGACCAACCCGATGACGGCGGTCGAGGCGCTGCAGCTCTACTGCGGTTACGCGCAGGTCGCGAAGCGCCTCGCGCTCCCATGCCAGGCGTACATGGCGCTCTCCGATTCGAAATTCAACGATCCGCAGGCGGGGATGGAGACCGGCGTCGGCGCGTTCCTCGCCGCCAGCGCCGGCATCAATTCCGTGTCGGGGCCCGGCATGCTCGACTACGTGAACTGCTTCAGCTTCGAGAAGCTCGCGTTCGACGACGAGGTGGTCGCGCATGCGAAGCGATTCATCCGCACCGTCGAGGCGCGCGGCGACCTGCCGGCGGGCGACCTGATCGCGGAGCTGGTGCGCGAGCACCACCTGCTCACGGCCGAGCACACGCTTGAGCACTGGCCCGAGGAACTCTACCTGCCCGGTCCCACGCTCGACCGGACCAACTGGGACCAGTGGGGCGAGCAGGGCTCGAGGGACTGGCGGGCGCGCGCGAACGAAGTCATCGACGAGCAGCTCGCGAACTACGAGGTGGCGCCGCTCGATGCGTCGCTGCGTTCGGAGATCGAGACGCTGATCAGCACGACCTGCCGCGAGGTGCCCGGCGTGGCCCTCCCGGCGTTCACGGAGCCCGCGCATGGTTGATTACGCGCTGATGAACCAGCTGCTCTTCGAGGGGCAGCACGAGCAGGTGAAGAAGCTGACCGAGGAGGCGCTCGCCGACGGGCGGCCCCCGATGGAGGTGCTCGACGACGGCCTGATCGCCGGGATGCGCGTCGTTGGCGAGGACTTCAAGCACAACCGGATCTTCGTGCCCGAGGTGCTGCTGGCCGCGCGCGCGATGAAGGCCGGCATGGCGGTGCTGAAGCCGCTGCTCGGCGGACGCAGCGACGGTTCCTCGGCGCTCGGCGAGACGATCGTGCTCGGCACCGTGAAGGGCGACCTGCACGACATCGGCAAGAACCTGGTCGGGATGATGGCCGAGGGCGCCGGCTTCACGATCGTGGACCTCGGCACCGACACGTCGGCAGACCGCTTCATCGCCGCCGCGCGCGAGCACCGCGCGAAGATCGTCGGCATGAGCGCGCTGCTCACCACGACGATGATCTACATGCGGACCGTCGTGCAGAAGTTCGAGGAAGCGGGGATGCGCGACGTGAAGCTCTGCATCGGCGGCGCGCCGACGAGCCCCGAGTACGCGAAACAGATCGGTGCGGACGGCTACGCCGCGGACGCCGCCAGCGCGGTCGAGCTGTTCAAGCGGCTGATCGCCGAGCGGGCGGCCTGACCCACGTGACCGACGGGACGGCCGGCGCGATCGTCACGCTGGACGGCGTGAGCGGCGCGGTCGGTGCCGGGCAGACGCTGTTCGACTGGGCCGAAGCCCGCGGACTGACGGTCCCGACCTCCTGCCACAAGCAGGGCAAGTGCCGCGAGTGCCTGGTCGAGATCGAATCGGGTGCCGAGTCGCTGAGCCCGCCGGCGCCGCAGGAATCGCACCTCGAGGGCCGGTTCCGGCTGGCGTGCCGTACCCGGGTCGTTGGTGACGCGCCGGTCCGGGCGCACACGCTGCGGCGCGGTTCGTTGCGGATCGAGACCGACGCCGCCGCGCACCTCGATGCGGGTCTCCTCGTCGATCCGGCCGTCACCGTCGACGGCGGGCACGTGCTCCTCGACGGCACGCCGATCGCCCGTTCCGGGGGGCCACTGCACGGCCTCGCGGTCGATCTCGGCACGACGACGGTGGCCGTGCGGCTGCACGACCTGTCCGACGGTCGCCTGCTCGCGACGCGCTCGTTCGAGAACCCGCAGCGCTTCGGCGGGACGAACGTGATGTCCCGGATCCACTACGACGGCGAGCACCGCGGGCGGCTGCTGCAGCGGACACTGCTCGGCTACCTCTCGCACGCGATCGAATCGCTGCCCGCCGATCCGACGACGATCTACGAGATCGTCGTGGCCGGGAACCCGACGATGCGCGACCTGCTGTTCGGCCTCGACGTCCAGGGTCTCGGCGTGCTGCCGTACCGGTCGGCGACCGAGGCCGCGTTCGCCGAGGGCCGCGCCTCGACGACCAGCCTCGCGACGGAGGCCCGGCGGCTCCGGTTGCCGGTGCACCCGTCGGCGCGCGTCTACGGCCTGCCGCTGGTCGGCAGCCACGTCGGCGCCGACGCGGCCGCCTGCCTGCTCGCGACCGGCATGGCCGAGTCGGACCGGCTGTCGGCGCTGCTCGACATCGGCACGAACACCGAGGCGTTCTTCGGCTCCCGGGACCGCCTGCTCGCCGCCTCCTGTCCGGCCGGCCCCGCCTTCGAAGGCGGTGGTGTCGGTGCCGGGATGCCGGCGCTCGACGGCGCGGTCGAGCGGGTGCGCGTGCGCGAGGACGGTGGCTTCGGAATCGAGACCGTCGGCGGCGCGCCCGCGTGCGGGATCTGCGGCTCCGGGCTCGTGGACCTGCTGTCGGAGCTGCTGCGCACCGGACGGATGAATGCGCAGGGTCGCTACGCGGACCCTGAGCAGCCGCCGGTGCTCGACGCCGCGGGCCGCGTGGTCGTGAGCGAATTCGACGTGAACGAGCTCGCGCAGGCGAAGGGTGCGAATGCGGCGGGGCTGCGCGTGCTCGCCGACACCTGGGGCACCGACCTCTCGCGGGTCGAGCGGCTGTACCTCGCCGGCGGATTCGCGCGCCACATCGACGTCGACGCGGCCTGCCGGATCGGCCTGATCCCGGACCTGCCGCGCGAGCGCATCGTCAAGGTCGGCAACGCGGCGCTCGCCGGTGCATCGATCGCACTGCTGTCCCGGCGCCGTCGCGCCGACCTCGAGGCGCAGGTGCGGCGCGTGGAACTCGTGAGACTCGAGGCTCACCCGGGCTTCTTCGAGTTCTTCGTGCAGGGCTGCCAGTTCGAGCCATACGGGGCGGGACCATGAACGTGATCGTGACGCCGGCACTGCGGGTGGAGGAGGTCGCGGACCTGGTGACCGACGCCGATTTCCAGCGGCTGCTCGGCATGCCGGCGGATCGCGAGCTGCCCGGGGCCGTCGTCGACGGCGCCGCCGCCGCGCGACGCTGGTACGCCGTCAACGGGCGGCCCTGGATCGCGGCCCGCCGGCACGCGGTGGTCTGCATCGACGGCGATGCGATCGTCTTCGATGGCGCGGCCGCGCTGTCGGGCGAAAAACTTGCGTCGCGCCTCGCGCGGAACGGTGCCCACGCACTCGTCGCGGTTGCGGTGAGCGCGGGCCACGAGGTCGCCGACGAGGCGGCGAGGCTGTGGCGCGAGGACCGCCCGGACGAGTCCTATTTCCTCGACCGGTTCGCGACCGCGGTCGTCGAGACACTGCTGTGGCGCGCCTCCGCGATCCTGTGCGGCGAGGCGATCGACACCGGCGAATGGCTGGTCCCGCACCTGTCGCCCGGGTGCGGCGGCTGGGAGATCGGGGCCCAGCGACAGCTCTTCGAACTCGCCGGCGGGGTCGTTGCGGCACGCCCGGAGGCCGCGGCGGAGCCGGGTGTCACGGTCGCGACGCTCGGCCCCGTCGAGTTGCTCGACACGGGTTCCCTGCGCCCGCAGCACAGCGTCCTCGCCGCGCTCGGCGTTACGCGCCGTGCTATCGTCGCGACGCCGGAGGGCGCCTGTCGAAGCTGCGACCGGCCGGGATGCCGCTACAGGCGCGTGCCGCGTGCGCGCAGAATCGAGGAACCATGAAACCGTCCACCACGAGACCCACCCTGCTCGAGGCGCTCGAGGCGCGCGTGCTCCTCGGAGACGGCGCGATGGGCACGCAGCTGCAGAATGCCGGGCTCGAATCCGGCCACTGCGGCGAGGCCTGGAACGTCGATCACCCCGATCGCGTGCTCGGCATCCAGCGACGCTACGCGGACGCCGGGTCCGACATCCTGCTCACGAACACGTTCGGCGCGTGCCGGATCATGCTGGACCGCCACGGCGAGGGTGAGCGTACGGCGGAGATCAACCGCGCGTCGGTCGCGATCGCGCGAGAAGCGCTGGGCGGCCGTGGCTGGGTGCTCGGCGACATCGGCCCGTTCGGCGGGTTGATGGAACCCTACGGCGAGATTCCCCGCGTCGCCGTCGAGCGAGCGTTCCGCGAACAGGCGCGCGCGCTCGTCGAAGGCGGCGCGGACGGCATCATCATCGAGACGCAGACCGCGTTCGAGGAGGTCGAGATCGCGATCGCGGCCGCCCGCGAGGCCGGCGCAAAAGTTGTCATCGCGTCGTTCGCGTTCGACCGGATGCTCGACGAGGACGACGTGCGCACGATGATGGGCATCAGTCCGGAGCACGCGGCCGAGTTCATGGCGCGCCACGGCTGCGACATCGCCGGGCTCAACTGCGGCACCGGCGTCGACATGCGCTTCGCCGCGGACATCACGCGCCGATACCGCGCGGCGTCCGGCCTGCCGGTGATGGCACAGCCGAACGCCGGTGCGCCGGTGCTGGAGGACATGAAGGTGCTCTACAAGCAGACACCCGAGGAGATGGGGGAGGGGCTCGCCGGCCTGCTCGAGTCGGGGCCGCGGATCGTCGGCGGCTGCTGCGGCAGCACGCCTGCGCACATCCGGCGCTTCCGCGAGATCCTCGATGGCATCCAGGGGGGCTGAGCGGTGAGAATCACGATTCCGGTCGATGAGGCGGCGGTGGACGCGTGGTCCCCCTCGGCGAAGCCCGACGGCTCGGGGGTCGGCGTGAACTACGCCGACCAGGTGCTCAAGCTCGTGAAGCAGACGCTGCCGGACGGGCGCAAGCTCGCCGCGAAGCGACGCGGACTCAGGATCACCGTGACGCTCGGCGATCGCACTGGCCAGGCGATCATGCGCCGCCTCGACCACGGCCCGGACACCCGGGTGATCTTCGAGCGGGCGCTCGCGGAGGCGGCTCGTGAGGCGGGTGCGACGCTCACTCGCGAGCCGGGCGCCCTGCACCTGGACGCTTGAGGGCGGAATCGTCGTGTCGGTGACGGTGCACCCTGCCGCGATCGTCGAGCCCGGCGCCGTCCTCGGGGCCGGCTGCATCGTGCACGCCGGCGCGGTGGTCTTCCGTCACGCGGTGCTCGGCGACGGCGTGGTCGTGCACCCGTACGCCGTCGTCGGTGGCGATCCCCAGGACCTCAGGTTCGATTCCTCGACGCGGTCGGGACTCCGGGTCGGCGCGCGCACGGTGATCCGCGAGCACGTGACGCTGCACCGGGCGACCCGGGCGGACGGCTGGACCGAGGTGGGTGCCGACTGTTTCCTGATGGTCGGCTGCCACGTGGCCCACGACTGCAGGCTCGGCGACCGGGTGATCATGGCCAACCACGTGCTGCTCGCGGGCCACGTGCAGATCGGCGACGGCGCGTTCCTCGGGGGCGCGGCGGTCGTGCACCAGTTCACGCGTATCGGCGAAGGCGCGATGGTCGGCGGGGCGACGCGCCTGTCGCGCGACCTGGCGCCGTTCAGCATGGTGACCGAGCGCGACGAGGTGGTGGGGCTCAACGTGGTCGGACTGCGCCGCCGCGGCCTGCCGCGCACGACGGTCGCCGAACTCAAGCGTGCGTTCCGTGCGGTGAACGTGACGGTGGGCGACATGCGGGAGATCGCCGCCGCGGAACTCGCCGGGGGTGGCTACACGAGCCCCGAGGCACGCCGCTACCTGGAGTTCTTCGCGGGCAGTCGCCGCAGCTACGCGCGTGCGCGACGCGTGGCGCCGGATTCCGCCGCGGACGAGTGAGGCGCCGCGGTCCCGGGGCGGCTCAGTCCGTGCGCCGGTTCGGCAGCCACCGGAGGTAGGTCCCGCAGCGCCACAGCCACTCGAGCGGACCCATCCGGTAATGGCGCAACCACCGGTGGCTTGCCTCGGCGATCAGGGCGAAGGTCGCGACCGCCAGTGCGGTGAGTGCCGGGCCGTCGAGCCGGCCGTAGAGCCCGAAGCCCCAGCGTTCGGCCAGCGCCGCCATCAGCAGCGACTGCAGCACGTAGTTCGTGAGCGCCATCCGGCCCGCGTCCTCCATTCGCGCGTACCACCAGCGTCGCCGCCCGAGCTGCTCGGCGAGCATTACGCGCGCGCCGAATCCGATCGCGAGCGGGAATGCGCTCGCGACGTGTGCCCACTCGGGCCACCGCCAGTCGCCGAGGCCGCGCAGCTCGCGGGCCTCGACCAGCGTCGCGAGCAGGCTGAGCGGCAGGCCGATGCCGAGCCCGATCGCGGACACGCGCCGCCACGTGCCCGGGCGCGCCTCGGTCAGCACACCGCTCTGCACGAGCGCCGCCCCGAGCATGAAGAGCCCGAATGTGCGCATGAACAGGAGCGCGGCGAGCCCGGCACTCGCGTACAGGTACTGTTCGCCGTGCAGCGCAAAGAGTTCGCCAGGCAGGCCGGTCTGTCGCACCGCGAATTCGCGTGGCCACCGCGACGGGTCGGTCGAGCGCAGGCCCTCGAGTGCCTCGACCGCGGCATGGAACCCGCTCTCGGCACTCGGGCCGAGCGTCGCCGGGTCGAAGTGGGAGCCGAGCGCGAGTACCGACCCGCACAGCACGACGCCGACCAGCGCGAGCGAGAGGCGCCAGCTGCGGTCCCAGGTCGCGGCCACGACGACGGCCAACATTGCCGCGACCGCGAGCGTGAGGCCCGGCGAGACCCGCCCGAGCGATCCGGCCTGGTAGCCCCAGACGATCGTCGTCGCCACGACCACGACGCCGGCGCGGAAGAGGGTCCGGGCGGACCAGTCCCGCACCGCATAGAGCAGCAGGCCCGCGAGCGCGTAGCTCCCGAGCACGTCGGACGGGTAGAGGAGCAGACCGTGCACCACGCCGACGACGCCGAGCATCGCGAGCCGTCGGAGGTAGGTCGCGGCGTAGCCGGGGCCGTCCCGCCCGAGGCGCGTGGCCTGCAGCGCGAAACCCGCGCCGAACAGCAGCGCGAACAGCGTGATGAACTTCAGGTGGACGAGCGCGTCGTAGAAGGCCCAGTCGAACCATGCGGAATAGCGGTCGGGCGGGACCGCCCAGCGGGCGACCTCGAGCGGCAGGAACATCTGCCGCGCCGCCGAAATCATGAGTCCGAGCAGCGCGACCCCGCGGAGCGCGTCGAGCGCCGCGACACGCGACCGCTCATCGAGCGGGCCGCGGATCATCCCCAGCCGAGCGCACGCGCGAACACCGCGTCGACCCAGCGGTCCGGCAACCGCCGCAGCACCTTGCGCTGCCCGGACCCGTGACCCATGCAATAGCGCGTGCGCGGTCTCGCGGCCCCGAACGCGTGCACGACCGCTCGCGTCACGACCTCGACGGGCGACGCGTTGCGGGCCGCGTCCGCCGCGAATGCATTCAGCCGCTCGAGCAGCGGGCCGTAGAGTTCGACGAGGCCGGGCGGCGGTGCGGCCGCGGCCGCCCGGTAGCCCTCGGCCCCCTTGCGCCAGATCTCCGTCGCGATCGACCCGGGCTCGAGCAACGACACGTGCAGGCCCCAGGGCCGCAGTTCGCGGCGCAATGCGTCGGCGAGTGCCTCGACCGCATGCTTCGACATCGAGTACGGCCCGAGGCCGGGCACCGTGCCGAAACCGGCGATCGACCCGGTGAGCAGGATGCGGCCCCGGGCGCGCCGCAGCAGCGGCAGGCAGGCCTGCGTGATCGCCACCTGGCCGAACACGTTCACCTCGAACTGCTCGCGCAGCCGCCCGAGATCGACGCATTCGATCGGGCCGCTGACCGCGACGCCCGCGTTGTTGAACAGTCCCCACAACCCGCGATCGCCGAGCCCGGCCTCGAGCCGTGCGGCGGCGCGAGCGATGGCGGCGCCGTCCGTCACGTCCACCTCGAGCGTCGTGATCCGGCCGCGGGCCGCCACCGGGGCCTCCTCGACGACCGAGCGGGCCGCCGCCTCGCTGCGGATGCCGGCCACCACGTCGAATCCGGCCAGCGCGAGTGCGTGGGCCGACGCACGGCCGATGCCGGTCGAGGCGCCGGTGACCAGGATCGTCCTTCCATTGCTGTTCATTCGGTCCTCGTGGGCGGGCCGCAAGCGGGCGGCGCGAGTCACGTATGCTACCGGAACCGTCGACGGTGACGTCGCGAGCACCCGGGAGGCCGTTCCGTGAGACTGCCGAGCTCGACCTGCCTGCTGATCGTCGCGCTGTTCGCGTCGCCGGTCGCGAGGCCTGCGGAGCCGCCGCCGATTACGGCGGCCGAAGCGTCCTTCCTCGATTACCTCGATGCGGTCGGCGCGCAGGGGGTCGTCGATTCCGGATACGCGCCGACGTTCGACGGACTCGACGGCGCGGCGTGGAGCCGGGTCGCGGCGGAACGGCGCGGACAGCTCGACGTGCGGCTCGACGCCGCCGGCCGGAGCTCGCTCGGCCGGGACGACGAGCGCGCGCTCGGCGCGATGCGGCACACGCTGGTCGCGCTCGCGAGCGAGGGACCGGCCGAGTCGGGCGGGCGGGCCCCGGCCTGTGCGGACGCGACCCGCCCCGATGCCGGCTACGACCGGCTGCGCGCGGCGTTGGTGGACTGTTTCGTCCAGCACGGCAACGCAATGTCCTACGACGGTCGTACGATCGATCGCGGGACTGCGCTGCAGCTGCTGCACGTCGAGGACGCTGCGGACCGCCGACGCGCGATCTTCACGGCGTTCGGGCCCCTGTGGGCCTCGATCGCCGGCGACGGCGGCCCCGGCAGCCCGTATCGCCGCCTGGTTGCGCTCGCGTCGGCCGACGCGGCGCAGCGCGGGTCGGAGATCGACGCGGCCGCGCGTGCGCTCGGCATCACGACCACGGAGCTCGAGCGCTGGCTCGTCGCGGTGCTGGAGGCCTGGAGCCGCAGCACCGGGCCGGCGATGGTCGAGCCCTGGGACTATCGGTACGCGAACAGCTCGGCGAACCGCGCGCTCCAGGCCACCGTCCGCCCGGACGTCCTGCTGCCCGTGAACGAGCGCTATTACCGTGACCTCGGCGCCGACCTCGGCGGCCTGAAGGTGCTGTTCGACCTCGGTTACCGCCGCGACAAGTCGCCGCTTGCCTACACGGACTTCGTCTCCCGCGGCCGGGACACGCAGCGAGGCTGGGTGCGGCCGGTCGCGCGGGTCGTCGGCACGTATCCGGACGGCGGGCTCTTCTCGATCAACGAGCTCGTTCACGAGAACGGGCACGCCGTGCACGTGTCGGCGATCCACACGCGCCCGGCCTACATGGACTGGCCGGACACGCTGTTCACCGAAGCGTTCGCCGACGTGCCGTCGTGGAGCGTCTACGAGCCGGCCTGGCAGCGGCGATACCTCGGGCGCTCGGCCGGCGAAGCCGAGTCCCAGCGTTCGCTGTTCGGGGACGTAATGCTCGACGTGGCCTGGTCGCTGTTCGAGCTGCGCCTGCTGCGCGATCCCTCGCTCGACCCGAATGCGCTTTGGACCGGCATCACGAGCCGCTACCTGCACGTCGTACCGCACCCGGAGATCCCGTGGTGGGCCGTGCGCGTACAACTCGTCGATGCGCCGGGCTACATGGTGAATTACGGGCTGGGTGCGGTGCTCACGGCCGAGATGCGGAGCCGCACGGCCGAGGCGATCGGCGGCTTCGACACGGGCAACCCGCGCTGGTACGAGTGGCTGTCGGCGACGTTGCTGCGATACGGGTCCGAACGCGACACGCGCTCGCTGATGGACGCGCTGCTCGGCCGCCCCGTGTCGCCGGCCTCGCTGGTCGAGCAGCTCGGCCGCTGCGGCGCCCGATAGGCGCGCCCGGCGCCGGCCGCGTCACGCATACGGCGCGTAGTCGGGCTCGTAGGTCTGCGAGCGCACGTAGCCGAGCAGGTCGTCGGGCCGGTCGATCCCGGCCAGTTGCTGTTCGAAGGCCACCTCGGCGACCGCAGTCGCGATGTGGGCCGACACGTCCCGAACGCGGCTGAGCGGGGGATACAGGCTGCCCTGTGCGAGGTCGCCCTCCGACACGTGCGCCGCGAGTGTCCGCGCGGCCGCCATGAACATACCGTCCGTCACGCGCGAGGAGCGCACCGCGACGACGCCGAGCCCGACGCCCGGAAAGATGTAAGAGTTGTTTCCCTGGCGCGGCACGTGGCGCCTGCCCTGCCAGTCGACCGGGTCGAACGGGCTCCCGGAGGCGAACAGTGCCCGCCCGCCCGACCATTCATATGCCTGCGCGGCCGTGCACTCCGACTTGGAGGTCGGGTTCGACAGCGCGAACACGATCGGCCGTTCGTTCAGCCGCGACATCTCGGCCACGACGTCGCGGTCGAACGCACCGGGCCTGGCACCGACCCCGATGATCGCGGTCGGCCGGAGCGCGCGCACGGCGTCGATGAAGTCCTCGACCGGCGGGTGGTCGTGCGCATAACGCAACTTGTGGGCCGCGAGCCCCTCGCGGGCAGCGACGACGAGCCCGCGCGAGTCGGTCATCCAGCAGCGGCGACGCGCCTCGGCCTCGGTCAGGCCGTCGCCGACCATCGCCGTGACCAGCAGGTCCGAGATGCCGGTGGCGGCCTCGCCGGCGCCGAGGCACAGGAAGGTCTGCTCGGACAGCCGGCGGCCGGTGACCCGCAGTGCCGAAAAGATGCCGGCCACGGTGACCGCGGCCGTGCCCTGGATGTCGTCGTTGAAGCAGCAAACGCGATTCCGGTAGTGCTCGAGCAGTCGGAACGCGTTGTGGTTCGCGAAATCCTCGAACTGGACGACCACGCCCGGGAACACCTGCTGCGTTGCGTCGATGAACTCGTCGACGAGCGCATCGAACGCGGCCCCGGTCAGTCGCCGCTGGCGCAGGCCGAGATAGAGCGGGTCCTCGATCAGCGACTCGTTGTTCGTGCCGACGTCGAGCATCACGGGCAGGCAGCGCCGCGGGTGCAGGCCCGCGCAGGCGGTGTACAGCGCGAGCTTGCCGATCGGGATGCCCATCCCGTTCGCGCCGAGGTCGCCGAGGCCCAGGATCCGCTCGCCGTCCGTCACGACGATCATCGCGGCCTCGCGGTGTGGCCAGTTCCTCATCACCTCGGCGATGCGTCCCCGGTCCGCGGCCGAGATGAACAGCCCGCGCGGACGGCGGTAGATGTGGCCGAACTGCTGGCAGGCGAGGCCGACGGTCGGCGTGTAGATGACCGGCATCAACTCGTCCGGGTTCTCCATGATCACCCGGTAGAACAGCGACTCGTTCCGGTCCTGGAGGGACTCGATCAGGATGTAGCGCTCCAGCGGCTTCTGCAGCCGCCGGAAGTTCTCGAGCACCCGTGCAACCTGCTCCTGCGGCGTCGAGACGTGGGGGGGCAGCAGCCCGCGCAGGCCGAGCGAGTCGCGCTCCTCCTCGGTGAACGCGGTGCCCTTGTTGAGCGAGGGGTCGCGCAGCAGTGCGGCGCCGCGAGGGAACCATTCCGGCAGCGGCGGGGCGGGGGTACGCGGGGTGCGGCTCGTCGGCATGGGGTGCTCCGATACGCGTGCGTGCGGCCCGGCCCGGTGCCGGGACCCTGCGGCCGGATGCTAGGCCGGTCCCCCGTTTCGTGCATTTCGGCAACCGCGGAGGCACCTGCGGATACCCGAGACCGGCTCCCGCGGGGGGCGAACTTGGTACCATGCCGCCCACGAACCCACACGGAGGCTCCATGTCCCACGCCACGACCCCTTTCCGCACCCGCGCGTTCCTGGCCGTCGCCGCCCTCGTCGCCGCGCTGGCCCAGTCGCCCGCGGTGCGCGCAGATGATGCCGCCGACATCGACCGGATGGCGAAGTCCACGCTCGAGACGCTGTATGCCCAGAAGCCGTCCGCGGCCCGTGCCGTGCGCGAATCCGTGGGCTATGCCGTGTTCAGCGACATCAGCACGAAGATCTTCATTGCCGGTGGCGGCGGCGGCAAGGGCGTTGCCGTGAACAACCGGACCGGGAAGGACACGTACATGCTGATGGCCACGATCTCCGCGGGCCTCGGCGTCGGAATCAGCAAGTCGCACCTGATCTGGGTCTTCGAGACGCAGTCCGCGTACGACAACTTCGTGAACACCGGCATCGAACTCGGTGCGAACGCGAATCTGACCGTGAACCCCGGGGCGGGCGGCGGCCTCTACGACGGCGCCGTCGAGGCGGCCCCCGGCGCGTGGCTGTACCAGCTGTCCGACGCGGGCCTCGTGGCCGAGCTGACGGTGCAGGGCACCAAGTACTTCAAGGACCCGAACCTGAACTGACGGACCGGTACGGGACCGACGTCGCCGCCCGGGCCCGCAAGGGCCCGGGCGGTGTCGTTTCAGGAGTCCGACTTCACCTGGGACTGGCAGTAGTTCTGCAGCCCGACGCGCTCGATCAATTCGAGCTGGGTCTCGAGGAAGTCAATGTGTTCTTCCTCGGACTCGAGGATGTCCTCGAGCAATTCGCGACTGACGTAATCGCCGACCTGTTCGCAACGGGCGATGGCCGCCTTGAGGTCCGGGTGCCCGGCGTGCTCAAGCTTGAGGTCGCACTGGAGCACCTCGGTGACGTGCTCGCCGATCAGGAGCTTGCCGAGCTGCTGCAGGTTCGGGAGGCCCTCGAGGAACAGGATGCGCTCGATGAGCCGGTCCGCGTGCTTCATCTCGTCGATCGATTCCCGGTACTCGTGGTCGCCGAGGCGCTCGAGTCCCCAGTTCTTCAGCATCCGCGAATGCAGGAAGTACTGGTTGATGGCCGTCAGTTCATTGGCAAGGATCCGGTTCAGGTGTGCGATGACTTCGGCGTCGCCCTTCATGGCGATGGACTCCGGTGGGCGGGTGGCGGGGCGAGCCTCGGGAGGCCCGGGTTCTCAGGCAGCCTGAGCGGACCGGCCCTCGGACGCAAGCGCCCGGTCGTCTACCATCCGGCGCGCGCAGGGCTCACAGGCACCGCAGCAGGTGGCGACCCCGGTCGTTTTCTGCAGCTCCTCGAAAGAGCGGACCCCCTCGCTGAGGGCTTGCTCGATCCGGCGCTCGGAAATCCCGTGGCAGACGCAGACGTACATGGCTCGGAACCTCGGGGAGCATCCTAGTCAATCACGGACACGAATGCAAACGATTCGCATTAGTGATAAACACTGATGCCGACCGGGGATTGCCGGGGTCCGGCGACGCACGAGTCCCGGGGGGCGCTCGGCCGGGCGGCGGGACCCGGTTGTCTGTGGTAGAAGGTCAGCCCCGCCGACCCGACCTCCTGACCGGACCCCGCGACATGCCAGAGCCCACCGAGTCGCCCGACGCCCCAGACGATCGGCGCGCGTCCGTCGAACGGTTGCTGATGGAGCGCGCGCGTGCCCAAGCCGACCGCGAGGACGATGCTCCCCGAGACTGGCTGCGCCAAGGGGTCGCACTCGCGGCGGCGCTCGCGCTGGTCGGCGTCGTCCTGATGGGTTTCGACGCGTTCCTGACCGCGATGCAGAAGTTCATGGAGACGCAGGCCGTCGACCCGGCGCCGGCGCCGACCGAGCCCGTGCAGGCCTATGCGGTCGAGGGCGAGGTCAGTCCGCCACCACCGGCGGGTCCGGGTCCTCGTCCCAGTCCGCCGGCGCCGGCGGGTACTTCGCCAGCCACTCGATGACCAGCCTCACGTGTTCGCGTTCTTCGGCGGCCATCGCGGCAGCCGCGGACTGCACGACGTCCGGGACGCGGGCGCCGGCCAGCTGCTCGAAAAACCGGGCCGCGCGCTCCTCGTTGTGCAGCGCGAGCGTGAGCGCCTGGTGCGGCTGCATCAGGTAGTGCAGGTCGCCGTAGTCGGTGGTCTCGAGGCCTTCGGGCGTTTCCCACCGGAATGCGCCGGACGCGGGCGGCTCGCGCCAGCCCATCTGTGCGGCGATCTGGTCGCGGTGCCGGCCCTCGATCCGCGCGAGCCGCGCGAACAGTTCGGCGACCTCCCGGTTGTGGTGTGCCTCCATCTGCGCCGAGAGTTCCTCGTAGCGTTCGGCGGCCTCGGCTTCCATCGCCCAGGCATGACCCATGAACTCCTCGACCGTGCGTGGGTGTCGGCGTTTCACAGCTCGAACCTCCGCTCAAGTTCGGAGACGTCGACGGACGAACCGCGCCGCCGCCGCGCGTAAGGCGCCCGGTTGCCGGCGTAGAGCACACCCAGGTCGAACCCGGTGTCGCGCAGCATTCGCCTTGCGGCGCGCGCGACCTCCCCGGTCGTGCGGAACGCGTCGTGCCGGACGACCTTCTTCCATTCCCGCTGCTCGGGCCGGAATGTCACGCAGGGCGAGAGGACCTCGACGAATGAAAACCCCGGGTGGCGGATCGCCTGCGCGATCACGTCCGCAAGACCGTTCGGGTCGCCGGTGAAGGCGCGCGCGACGAAATTCGCGCCCGACGCGAGGGCGACGACCATCGGCAGGAACTCGCGCAGCCCGGTCCCGTCGGGCGACAGCTTCGAATCCCAGTCGGGCTCCGTGGTGGGCGATGGCTGGCCCTTCGTCATGCCGTAGACGCGGTTGTCCATCACGACGTAGGTCATGTCCACGTTGCGCCGGCACGCGTGCAGGAAGTGGTTGCCGCCGATTGAGTAGCCGTCGCCGTCGCCGCCGGTCACGACGACCGCGAGGTCCGGCCGTGCGACCGCGAGGCCGGTCCCGACCGCGAGCGCGCGCCCGTGCACGCCGTGGAAGCCGTAGCAGCTCGTGTAGGCCGGGATCCGCGACGAGCAGCCGATGCCGGAGACGACCGCGACCTGCTCGGGTCGCAGTTCGAGCTTCGCGAAGGCCTTCGTGAGTGCGTTCACGACGCCGAAGTCCCCGCAACCGGGGCACCACACCGGCTTCACGTCGGATTTGAAATCGGCGTGCGAGAGCGGGGCGTTCATGCTCGGCTCCAGTGCGTGAGTTCACGGAGGATGTCGCCGGTGGTCCACTGCAGTGCACCCGGACGATGCAGCGGCGTGAGCGTGCACGGCAGGTCGTGGTCGGCCCGCAGCAGCCGGTGCAGCTGACCGCCGTGGTTCTGTTCGACGACCAGCGCGCGGCGCACGCCCGCGAGCGCCGCGGCAAGCCGTGCGGGCTGCGCCGGCGCAATCAGTCGCAGCGAGACGAGCCTGGCACGCAGGCCCCCGGCGCGTGCGAGCGCCAGCGCCTCGCGCACGACGCCGGTGCAGGACCCGAACGTGATCACCGCGAGCTCGCCGTCGCCCTCGACGTCGGCCCACGCGTCGCCGTAGTCGTGCAGGTCGAGCTTGCGACGGCGCTTGTCGAGCTGCGCGAGGTGGTCCGCACCCTGCGAGGACGGTGTGCCGCGTTCGCCGTGCTCGAGCCCATCCGCCGTGTACGCGCCGCCCGGCGTCCCGGGGATCGCCATCGGCGAGATGCCGTCGTCGGTGAGTGCATAGCGGCGGTACGCGCCCGTGCCACCGGTCCAGGTGCGGCGAGGCGCAGGGTGGTCCGTCGCGCCTCCCGGCCGATCGACCACGGCGCGTGTCTGGCCGAGGAACTGGTCCGACAGGACGATGGCCGGCGCCTGCAACGCTTCGGCGAGGCGGACGGCCCATTCGGTCGTGCGCAGGCAGTCGGCGACGGAATTCGGCGCGAGCACGAGGTGTGGCGCATCGCCGTGCAGGCCGTGCACGGCGATGTTGAGGTCCGACTGCTCGGACTTCGTCGGGATGCCGGTCGACGGGCCCACCCGCATCACGTCGACGACGACGACGGGGGTCTCGGAGGCCACCGCGAGGCCGAGCGATTCGATCATCAGCGCGAGTCCGGGCCCGGAGGTCGCCGTCAGTGCCGGCACGCCGCCGTAGGCGCCGCCGATCGCCATGTTGATCGACGCGAGTTCGTCCTCGGCCTGCACGAGCGTGCCGCCCACCTCGCCGAGTGCCGGGCTCAGCCATTCGAGCAGTTCGGTTGCCGGCGTGATCGGGTAGGCGGCGACGAAGCGCACGCCGCCGCGCAGTGCGCCGACGCCGGCCGCCTCATTGCCGGTCACGAGCCAGCGCGTGCCCATGCCCGGCGCCGGCGGCCCGAGGGCGTAGCGTCGCGGCGCGCCATCGGCGGCCGCGCGACCGGACGCCAGTGCGGCGAGGCTCGGTGCGAGTGCCGCCGGGCGTTTGGCCAGCGCGCGCTCGGCGGCCACCCGGAGCGACTCCGCAGGCAGGCCGAGCAGCCCGGCGACGAGGCCGAGCAGCACCATGTTCGGGCGGCCGTCCGTGACGTCCTTCGCCAGCCGCTTGAGCGGCACGTCGTAACGGGTCGCGCCACTGCCCGCATAGGTTGCCGGCGGGTCCCCCAGGTCCGGGTCGCCGACGATGAGGCTCTCGGCGTCGAGCGCGATCTCGGCCCCGAATCGCTGGATGTTCTCCCAGTCGACGGCGGCGAGCAGGTCGAACCGTCCGGCCATGCATTCGACGGGCGAGCAGGCGATGCGGATCATCGCGGCCGCCTCGCCCCCGCGGATCTGCGGGCCCGACGAACGGGTCATCAGTGCGTAGTACCCGGCGTGGGCAGCCGCCTCGAGCAGCATGTTCCCGGCCGTCATGACGCCCGCGCCACCGCTGCCGACGATCGCGACCGATGCGCTGTTGCGACGCGGCATGCCCCCGCCGCCCGGGCGTTCTGTATCCTCCATCCGGCCGATTGTAGGGGCTCGGGGGGGGCGGGGAGACTGCGGCTCACCGCAGTTGCGGCCCGGCCGGTCCTTGCGGCAAAGGGGGTGGCGCATGACGGCATTGACGGACCAGCCCTGGCTGGTCGACATCCTGGTCAACCTCGCGGTGTCGGGCATCGTGTTCGCGGTCGGCTACGCGGTCGGCAAGTACCGGCAGCGGCTCGCGTCCCGGGGACGCAACCTGGAGCAGTACGACTTCTATCCCTTCGAGGTGGACGCGCAGGGATTCCCGTCCTTCAGCCTCCAGCATTTCAGGCGCGGCGTCGACGCGCTGCTCGAGCGCCGGGACGCGACCGCCGCGGCGCAGCTGATCGTGATCGGCGAGCAGAACGGTGTCCGCTGGCAGCTCGACCCCGAGGGGCTCGAACGCTATGAAAAGCTCTACTCGAAGTTCGACGGGCGGGCCGTGATTCAGGATTCGAGTGATTTCCTCGACAACTACCGCCGGCTCGTCCGGCTGTTCGGCGGGACGTTCCGCGGGATGGGCATCGAGATCCTGCTGCACGACCTCGTGAACCCCTCCCGTTCGATCACCTGCATCGCGGGTGGCGAGGTGACCGGGCGCACCGAGGGGATGGGTACGACCAACCTGGTGATCGACCTGAAGAGACGCCGCGTGCTGCACCAGGACAAGCTCAACTACGGGCTCGCGATCGGCGCGCGCAACTTCAAGTGCACGACCGTGCCGATCGTGCGCGAGCCGTACGGGATCGTCGGGGCCGTCTGCATGAACATCGACGTGAACTACGTCCGCGACCACGTGCTCGGTTCGCCGGCGGCGACCCGCGAGTTCTTCGACCGATACGCATCGATCGACATGCAGCTGGACGAGAACATCCTGAGCAGGCCGGAGTACGAGAAGGCAGTTGCCGGCAAGCGGCACTGGCGTGAGGACTGAACCGCCGCGCCGGCGCCCCGCTGCTGCACCGGGCGCGTCGATCGGCCACAATGCGCGGCCAGCATGGAGTCGCACGAGTCGATGAACGTCGCACAGTCACTGCTCACCGCGTTGCGGGACCACGGCGCGAGCCGCGTGTTCGGCATCCCGGGCGACTTCGTGCTGCAGTTCTTCAAGGTGGTCGAGGAATCCGCGATCCTGCCGCTGCACACGCTGAGCCACGAGCCGTCGGTCGGATTCGCCGCCGACGCGGCGGGACGGATCGGCTGCACGCCCGGCGTCGCGGCCGTGACCTACGGCGCCGGCGCGCTGAACATGGTGAACCCGGTCGCCGCGGCCTACGCCGAGAAGTCGCCGCTGGTCGTGATCTCGGGCGCGCCGGGCTGCAACGAGGGTCGTGCCGGGCTGCTGCTGCACCACCAGGTGAAGCGCCTCGACTCGCAGTTCGAGATCTACCGCGAGATCACCTGCGACCAGGCGGTGCTCGACGACCCGGTCCGCACGCCGGCGCGCATCGCGAGGGTGCTGCGCAGCTGCATCGAGCAGTCGAGGCCCGTGTACCTGGAACTGCCCCGCGACCGGGTGTTCGATCCCTGCGATCCCGTCCAGGCGCTGCCGGCGACGCCGTTCGACCCGGACGCGGTCTCGGCGTGCGCGGACGAGGTCATGGCGCGCCTCGCCGAGGCGGCGAAGCCGGTGATGATGGTGGGCTCCGAGGTGCGTCGGTACGGCATCGAGGCGCGGGTTGCGGAACTCGTGCGCCGGCTGCACGTACCGGTCGTCACCTCGTTCATGGGGCGCGGACTGCTCGCCGGCAGCGGCGCACCGGTGCTCGGCACCTATCTCGGGCTCACGGCACACCCGGACGTGGGCCGCCCGGTCGAGGAGTCGGACTGCCTGCTGCTCTTCGGGGTGACGGTGTCCGACACGAACTTCGGCGTCGCCGAGGGTCGCGTGGACCTGCGGCGCGCGATCGTCGCCGCCGACCGCTCGGTCTCGATGGGTTACCACCGTTACGCGAACATCCCGCTCGCCGCGCTCGTCGACGAACTGGGCCGGCGGGTCGAGGGACGCGAGCCGCGCACCGAGGGCCGCCCGACCGAGTACCCGCGCGGCCTCGCGGCCGACGCGTCGCCGATCGCGCCGGTCGACGTCGCGCGCGCCGTGAACGACCTGTTCACCCGCGTCGGGACGATGCCGGTCGCGAGCGACTGCGGCGACTGCCTTTTCACCGCGCTCGAGATCGAGAACGCGGCGATCGTCGCGCCGGGCTATTACGCGACGATGGGATTCGGGGTGCCGGCCGCGCTCGGCGTGCAGGCCGTCACCGGCGACCGGCCGCTGGTGCTCGTGGGCGACGGCGCGTTCCAGATGACGGGCTGGGAGCTCGGCAACTGCCGGCGCAATGGCTGGGACCCGATCGTGATCGTGCTGAACAACCGAAGCTGGGAGATGCTGCGGGTGTTCCAGCCGGAGTCGACGTTCAACCGTCTCGACGACTGGCACTACGCCGACGTCGCCGGGCCGCTCGGCGGCGACGGCGCGCGGGTGCACACGCGGCGCGAACTGCGCGACGCGCTCGACCGGGCCGTCGCGACCCGCGGCCGCTTCCAGGTCATCGAGGCGATGATCGAGCCCGGGGCCGTGTCACCGACGCTCGAGGGATTCGTCGCTGCACTCAAGCGCAGGCAGCGCGCATGAAGACGATGGACCAGACGCCCGAGGGCCGGGACTCGCCGCTGCGCCGGCTGGCGCTGTGGCTGCTCAGGATCGCCGGGTGGAAGACGGTGCTCGTCTGGCCACCGGGGCCGCACGGGCTGTTCATCGTCTACCCGCACACGTCGAACTGGGATTTCCCGATCGGCGTCCTGTTCCGGATCGGCCACGGGCTGCCGGCGAACTGGATCGGAAAGATCCAGATGTTCCCGCGCCCGTTCCGCGGGCTGCTCGAACGCATCGGCGGCATCCCGGTGGACCGCAGCCGCTCGACGGGCTTCGTGGACGCACTGCTGGCGGAATTCCGCCGCCGGCAGTGGATGTGGGTCGCGATCACACCGGAGGGTACGCGGTCGTACACCGACCACCTGAAGTCGGGGTTCTACCAGCTGGCGCTCGCCGCCGACGTGCCGGTCGGCCTCGCGTGCATCGACTACGCGACGAAGACGGCGAGCATCGATACCTACGTGCGGTTCAGCGGCGACGAGGAGCGGGACCTCGCGATGCTGCGCGAGTTCTACGCCGGCCGGAAGGGATTGCGTCCGGAACTCGCCGGGGAGATACGCTTCCGGCGCTGAACGACGCCCGCTCGTCGCCTGGCCGCCGTTCGTGAGACCATCGCGGGCATGTGCTTCCCCGTTCCATCGAAGATACGTGCGGCGCTCGCGTCGTTTGCCGCGGCGCTCGTTGCCGCCTGCGGCCAGATTCCGGACGGCCTGCAGCCCGTCGGCGGCTTCGACCCCGGGCAGTACCTCGGCACCTGGTACGAGATCGCGAGGCTGGACCACGGATTCGAGCGGGGCCTGACGCGCGTCACGGCCACGTACACGGCTCGTCCGGACGGCGGCATCGACGTCGTGAACCGCGGTTACGACCCGGCGGGCGGTGAATGGCGCGAGGCGCGCGGCCGGGCCCGGTTCGTCGGTCCGCGTGACGTCGCGAGCCTCGAGGTGTCGTTCTTCGGGCCGTTCTACGGCGGCTACAACGTGATCGACCTGGACCCCGGCTACACGATTGCGCTGGTGGCCGGGCCGACACGCGGGTACCTGTGGATTCTGGCCCGCAGCCCGGCGCCACCGCGGCCGGAGGTCGAGCGTCTGGTCGCGCGGGCTCGCTCGCTCGGGTTCGACACGGACTCGCTCGTCTACGTCGACCAGCACTGAACGGAGTCCGCCGCCGTGGGAACGGCCCTGCCCATCTTCATCGCGACGATCGCCGCCAGCCTGTTTGCGCTGTACGGATCCCCGCGCTTCCTCGAGCGCTGCCTGTTCAGGCCCTACTGGTTCCTGCGGCGCCGGCAGTACGAGACGATCGTCACGAGCGGACTGGTCCATGCCGACCTGCCGCACCTGATCTTCAACGCGCTGACGTACTGGTTCTTCGCGTTCCAGGTGGAGCGGCACGTCGGACCGGCGCGGTTCGCCGCGCTGTACCTCACGGGGCTCGTCGTGAGCGACCTCGGGACGTTCTTCAAGCACCGCAACGACCCGCAGTACGCGTCGCTCGGCGCCTCGGGAGCGATCTCGGCCGTGCTGTTCGCCTCGATCGTCTATTTCCCGTGGCAGAAGCTCTTCATCCTGCCGTTCCCGTTCCCGATACCCGCGCCACTGTTCGCGGTCGGCTACGTCGCCTACTCGTGGTACTCGGCCCGGCACGCCCGGGACCGGATCAACCACGACGCCCACCTCGGCGGGGCGATCGCCGGCCTCGCATTCGTGCTGGTCACGGACCCGGCGGCCTACGGCCGGCTGGCCGAGGTGGTCGGCGGCTGATTCGCGCAGTTGCCGTCGCGGGCGGCGCGGAGTCACACTGGGCGCATGACCCTGAAGGACCGCGTCGACGCGATCTTCCCGGAGTGGCAGCGCTGGTATCCCAGCCTGTTCGATGCGGCCGTCGATCTCGGCGTCATCCGGGCACGCGTCTGCGATCCGTCGTCGCTGCTGCTGTCGAACCGGCACGCGGCCGTGCGTGCCTCGGCCGAACTGGCACACCGCCGCCAGTGGAGCGCCGAGGAGAACGAACCCGAGGAGTGAACGATGGTCCCCGGCACCCGGACATTGCTGCTGCTCGCAATCGTCGCCTGCGCCGGCTGCGGTCGCGGGCCGCCGGCCGGTCATCGGGGCCCGGAGGCTGTGCCGGCGCCGGCCGCGACTGAGCAGCCGCCCCCCGCGCCGCCCGGTGATGCGGCCCGCGCCGTCGAGCCGGCGTCGGGCGGTACGGCCACGGTGCCGTCGACGGTGCCGCCGGGTGTCCGCGCGCTGTCGCTGAATTTCAAGCCGTCGAAGGGCGATTTCGGCGCATTGGTGGAGGCGCGCCGGATCCGCGTGCTGCTGCCGTACAGTCGTTCGCTCTTCTTCAACGACCACGGCACCGTGCGCGGGATCGCCGCCGAGAACGCACGCGACTTCGAGCAGTACATCAACCGGAAGTACCGCAAGGACAAACGCCCGATCACGGTGCTGCTGATCCCGACACCCCGGGACGAACTCATCGAGGACGTCGACGAGGGCTACGGCGACATCGCGATCGGCAACCTGACCGCGACCGCGCAGCGCCGGCAGGTCGTCGACTTCGTCACGATCCCCGGCCGCACGCTGAAGGAGGTCGTCGTCACGGGCCCGTCCAGCCCGCCGCTCGCGACGCTCGATGACCTGTCGGGCCGGACGGTCTCCGTGCGCGCCTCCTCGAGCTACCACGAGAGCCTCGTGGCGCTGAACGCGACGCTGGCCGCGAAGGGCCGCAAGCCCGTCGTCATCCAGCTGCTCCCGGATGCGCTCGAGGACGAGGACGCGCTCGAGATGCTGAACGCCGGGGTGCTCGCGGCGCTGGTCGTGGACGACTGGAAGGCAGACCTGTGGGCGCAGGTGCTGCCGGACGTGACGGTGCACGACGACGTGGTCGTGCGCGATGACGGGCAGCCGGGCTGGGCGATCCGCAAGGGCAGCCCCGAACTCGCCGCCGCGATCGAGGACTACTTCCGGAACCACCTCGAGAAGCTCGGCGTGCTCGACTACCGGCTCGCGCAGTACATGAAGCGCGTGAAGCAGATCAGCAACGCGGCCGGCGGGCGGGAGCGCGAGAGGTTCCTCATGGTCGTCGAGCTGTTCAGGAAGTACGGCGCCGAGTACGGATTCGACCCGCTGATGCTCGCGGCCCAGGGCTACCAGGAGTCGCGCCTCGACCAGCAGGCGCGCAGCCAGGTCGGGGCGATCGGCGTGATGCAGCTGATGCCGGCGACGGGCAAGGAGCTCGCGGTGGGCGACATCCGGGTCGTCGAGCCGAACATCCACGGCGGCGCCAAGTACATGGACCAGCTGATGACCCGCTACTTCAAGGATGCCAGGTTCGACGAACAGAACCGAAGCCTGTTCGCGTTCGCTGCCTACAACGCCGGGCCCGGGCGCATCCGGCAGATGCGAGACCTGGCCGCGAAACGCGGGCTCAACCCCGACGTCTGGTTCAACAACGTCGAGATCGTGACCGCGGAGAAGGTGGGCATGGAGACGACCACCTACGTGCGGAACATCTACAAGTACTACGTGACCTACCGGCTGCTCGTCGAAGCCGACGAGGCGAGGAAGCGCGCGATCGAGCAGGCGGCGGGGCTGTGATCCCGGCGGCCCGGGCGCACGGGCGTCAGTCCGCCGCGGCCGCGATCCCGCTCGCGACCCGCGGCCGCCGCGCGAACCAGACGAGCAAGGCGAGGGCCACCGCGACCCAGGTGCTCACGTAGAAGTAGTCGAGCGAGGACATCGTGTACGCCTGCTGCAGCACGCTTCGCATGATCGCGCCGATCGACTGCGTCTCGTCGAGCCCGAGCGTGCGCAGTGCGGCGAGCACCTGCTGCGGGACCGGGTCGTAGGCGCTCGAGGCCTCGGCAAGGCGGCTCTGGTGCAGCGCGGCCCGGTTGTCCCACAACGTGGTCGAGATCGACGTCGAGAACGCGGCGGCCGTGATGCGCAGGAAGTTCGAGATGCTCGTCGCGGCCGGCATGCGCTGTGGCGGGATGCCGTCGAGCGTGATCGTCACCATCGCGACGAAGAAGAACGCGACGCCGACGCCCTGCAGCATCAGGGGCAGCAGGAAGTCCACGAATGCCGCCTCGGCGTTCAGGAGCGAACGGGTGTAGAAGCCGAGCGCCATCACGACGAACGACACGCAGGCGGCGATGCGTGCGTCGAAGCGGGTGACGAGCCGCCCGGCGATGGGTGACACGACCAGCGCGACGAGGCCCGACGGTGCCTGGACCAGGCCGGCCCAGCTCGCCGTGTAGCCGAGCTGCGTCTGCAGCCACAACGGCAGGATCACGACGTTGCCGAAGAAGACCGCGTAGCCGACGCAGGTGATCAGCGTGCCGATCGTGAAGTTCCGCATGCTGAAGAGGCTCAGGTCGACGATCGGGTGCCGTTCGGTGAGCTGCCAGATCAGGAACGCGATGAACCCGACGCCGGCGGTCACCGCGAGCACGACGATCGACGGCGAGTCGAACCAGTCGGCATCGCGGCCCGTGTCGAGCATCACCTGCAGCGCACCCACCCAGACGACGAGCATCGCGAGCCCCGTCCAGTCCACCGGCACCTTCTGGACCGGCGTCTCCTTGTCGCGCAGCGCGCGCCAGCAGAGCACGCTGCTCAGCAGGCCGACCGGCAGGTTGATCAGGAAGATCCACGGCCACGACCAGTTGTCGGAGATGTAGCCGCCGAGCAGCGGGCCTGCGACCGGCGCGATCAGCGTCGTCATCGACCAGAGCGCGAGCGCTGTGCCGCGTCGCGACGCAGGATAGATCGACATCAGGAGCGCCTGCGACCCGGGCATCATCGGCCCTGAGACCGCGCCCTGCAGGATCCGGAACGCGATCAGCGACTCGAAGCTCCAGGCGATCCCGCAGAGGAACGACGCGGCCGTGAACAGTGCGACCGAGGCGACGAACGTGCGCACCACGCCGTAGCGCCGCATCAGCCAGCCGGTGAGCGGCACCGAGATCCCGTTCGAGACCGCGAACGAGGTGATCACCCAGGTGCCCTGGTTCGCGCTCACGCCCAGGTTGCCGGCGATCGTCGGCAGCGAGACGTTCGCGATCGTCATGTCGAGCACCTGCATGAAGGTGCCAAGCGCCAGCGCGAAAGCAGTGAGCGCCCGCGTGCCCGCGGGCAACGGGATCAGCGGGCGATCATGGTCTTCGGCGTCCCGGGCCATCAGCGTGCGGGATGCCCCGCGTTCGCGGCGATCGTGCGCGCGATCAGCGACTCGGTGGCCGGGTCGTCGGTGGCGCGCGGCGCGAGCGTCGCGGCGAGGTCGGTGCGCGGTGCGGCGAGCACCGGCCCGGACTGATCGTGCAGGTCGACGACCGCGTGCATCGAGAGGCCGACGCGCAGCGGGTGTTCGCGAAGCTGCGCCGGGTCGAGCGCGATGCGGACGGGCACGCGCTGGACGATCTTGATCCAGTTGCCCGTGGCGTTCTGCGCCGGCAGCAGCGCGAACGCCGCGCCGGTTCCCGGCGAGAGCCCTCGCACGTGACCGGCGAACTCGACGTCGTCGCCGTACAGGTCCGAGACCAGCCGCACCGGCTGCCCGATCCGGACCCGGTCGAGCTGGACCTCCTTGAAGTTCGCGTCGACCCACACGTCGTCCAGCTGCACGATGGCGAGCAGCGGCAGCCCGGCCGTGACGCGCTGGCCGATCTGCACGCCCTTCTTGGCGACGACGCCGGCGATCGGGGCGGTCACCGTCGTGCGCTCGAGTGCGAGTGCGGCGTCCCGGACGCGCGTGGCGGCGCGCTCAACCATCGGGTGCTGCTCGATCGTGGTTCCGGCCGTCTGCGCCAGCGCTGCGTTCAGGTCCTCGCGCGCTGCGCGGACCGCGGCCTCGAGCGCCGCGACGCTCTCGCGGGCGTGCGAGACCTCCTCGGCGGCCACCGCACCATCGTCCCCGGCCGCAACCCGGCGCGCGAGGTCCTGGCGTGCGCGGCCGAGCTCGACCTCGCGCGCCGATACCTGGGCGCGCAGGCGGTCCACCTGCGCGTACATGCCGCGCACCTGCCGCACCGTGTTGCCAAGGTCCGCGACGGCGGCGTCCATCGCGACCTTCGCGTCCGCCGGGTCGATTACGACGAGCACCTGGCCCGCCGACACCGAATCGGTCTCCCGGGTGCGGATTTCGCGGACCGGCCCCGTCACCTCGGCAGTCACCTGCACGACGTTGCCGCCGACGTAGGCATCGTCGGTGCTCACGCGCCAGCGGCCGTAGCCGTACCACCACGCGAACCACGCCCCGACGCAGAGGACGACGAGGATCGCCAGCACGGTGAGTCCCCGTCGGCGGGCCGAGGGCGGTGCCGAGTCCGGGGCGGCTTCGGTCGTGTTCACTTCGGGGTCTCCAGCGGGGTGTTGGCGGCGTGCGATGCGGCCGGGGCGCCTGCGTGCCCGTTCCAGCCGCCACCGAGCGCGACGACCAGCGCGATGCCGGCCTGCGTGCGGTCGGCGAGCAGGTTGGCCCGCTGCCGGCGCACGTCGTTCGCGACGTTGGCCGCATTCAGCACGGTCAGGTAGTTGGCGAGGCCGGCCGCGTATCGCCGGCCCGCGAGTGCCTCGGCCTTTTCGGCCGCGGCCAGCGCGCGCGACTGCTCGGCGAGCTGGGCATCGAGCTGCCGCACGCGCGCGGCCTGGTCGGCGGCCTCCCGGATCGCGCGCAGAACCGTATCGTTGTAGGTCGCGACGGCGGCGTCGAGTTCGGCCGTGGACTTCGCGTGCTCCGCCTTCAGCCGGCCGGAATCGAACACCGGCAGGTGGATCGCGGGGCCGAGCGTCCACGTCTGCGAGTCGCCCTTCGGCAGCGAGTCGAGGCCGACGGCCGTGAAACCGGCGAAGCCGATCAGGTTGATGTTCGGGTAAAAGGCCGCGTGCGCGGCGTCGCGGCCTGCGCGCGCCGCGTCGACGCGCGCGAGCGCCGCCGCGACGTCCGGCCGGTGCGCGAGCAGGTCGGCCGGCAGCACGTCGGGCAGTGCGAGCGACCGGCCGAGGTCCGGCGACGGGGCCGCAAGGTCCACCGGGGCGGCCGCGCTCCGGCCCGTCAGCGTCGCGAGCGCGTGCGTCGCGAGCGTGCGACCCAGGCGCGCCTGCTCGAGCGCGACGCCGGCCAGTGCTCGCTGTGCACGCGCGGACTCGAGTTCCGTGTCGCCGTCGAGTCCCGCCTGCGCCCGCCGCGTCGTGAGCTCGACGATCCGCTCGCGGTCGGCGACCGAGTCGGTCGCGACGGCCTCGAGTGCGATCGTGCGGGCGAGGTCGACGTAGGTCTGAGTGACGGCGCCCGACACCGCCAGCGCCGCGGCGTCCGCGTCGAGCGCGCTGGCACGCGCGGTCGAGCTCGCCTGCTCGATCAGCGCAGCCTGGCGTCCCCAGAAGTCCAGTGTCCAGACGAGGTTGAACCCGACGCGCCCGTCCCAGAACGTCGAACCGGCGTACGGGGGCGGGTAGATGTAGTTGCTGCTGACCTTCGAGCGGTAGACACCGAGGTCGAAGTCGACCCGGGGATCGAGTCCGGCCCCCGCGGCGTTGGCCTGCTGCACGGCCGCCCGCACGCGCGCGAGTGCCGCGGCGAGCCCCGGATTGCCCGCGAGGGCCGCCGACACCAGCCGGTCGAGTTGAGGGTCCCCGAGCGCGGTCCACCAGTCGGTCGCGGGTTGCGCGGCCGCGGGCCCGTCGAGGCCGAGCGATGCGGGGTCCACCGTGGAGACCCGCGGCGTGCCTTCCGTCGTCGACACGCAGGCCGCGAGCGACACGGCCGCGAGCGCGGCGCACGCGTGCCGGGCGCGCGTCATTTCCGGCCCGTCCGCGAGCGCGACGATTTCCGTGGCGCGCGCTTCGCTCCCGGCGGCGCGGGCAGCGTGGCGACCGGGGCCGGCAGCGATTGCAGGTGGTCCACGAGCCTCACCATCAGCGATCGCAGCTGCAGGAATTCCTCGTACGTGAACGGCTCGAGTGCGAGGTTCATCTGGCCGACGACCACCGGCAGCAGCGACTCGACGGTGCGCCGGCCGAGGGGGGTGAGCGAGAGCTCGACGACCCGCCTGTCCTCCGCGCTGCGCCGGCGCGCGAGCAGCCCGCGTCGCTCGAGCCGGTCGATGACCCGGGTCAGCGCACCGCTGTCGTGGCGGAACTCGCGCGAGATGTCGGACGCCGTGCGCGCGATCCCGTCGCGCAGGTAGATCAGGATGATCCACTGCATCAGCGTGAATCCGTGCCCCTCGAACGCCGATTCGATGCGCTCGTGCATCGTCGTGTACACGCGGCGCAGCAGGTAGCCCATGCTGTCGCGGGCACGGTAGGTCGCGGCGCGGTAATGCTGCTCGGGCATAAGGGGGCTCAGGCGGTAACTGCCTGGGCAGATAATGGCGCGGCGCGGTGTCAGCCGTCAACGCCGGCCCGGGGGCGGGGCGGCTGCGCGGCGACCGTGCGGCCGTCAGCGGCGGGGCGGCATCTCCGGAAACTGCGGGATGCCGTCGGTGATCCGGTCCCAGCCGGCCCTGGAGTCCGCGTAGATGTGGGCCCCGGCCCGGATGCCCGGGTCGTCGTCGAGCGGGCCCGCGGGCACCAGCGCGAAGTTGCGTTCGGGCGAGATCCGCGGGACTGCGCCGCCGCAGCAACTGCAGAATGCCGTGCCGAAGAACTGGGCCCCGGGCAGCTTGTAGTCGCGCACGAGCGACTTGCCGCGCTGCCACTCGAAGCCCTCGGCCTGGTAGAAGATGTTCGACGCATGCGCGGCGCTGCGACCGAGCCGGCAGCGCGAGCAGTGGCAGTAGTACATCCGCAGCGGCGCGCCGGTGATGCGCCAGGCGACCCCGCCGCACAGGCAGCTGCCGTGGACGCCATCCCCGCTCGTCGCGACGGCGGCACGATCGACGCCCTGCATGCCGAATTCCGCCGGGAAGCCGTCGTGACGCGGGAGGTCGTCCGTGATCTCGTGCCAGGACGCCTTCGAGGCGACGAACATGTGCAGGCGCGGCTCGGTGCCGAGGTCGCCTTCCAGGTTGCCCGCCGGGATGACGGCGAGTCCCACGCCATCGTGCAGCTCGGGCATCACCGACCCGCAGTTCGAGCAGAACGAACGGTGCATCCCGGGAGATGACTCGTAACGGGCGACCGAATCCTGGCCGGCCGTGTAGCGGAAGCCCGCGGCCGGCGCGACGGCCCACGTCGCGTATGGCGTTCCGTGGTGCTTGCGGCACATCGAGCAGTGGCAGTGCACCATGTCCGCGATCGGTCCGCCGACCTCGAAGCGAACGGTGCCGCAGAGGCAGCGGCCCTGGATCATCTGCTGGTACTCCCCCGGCGAAGCCGTGTGCCGGCATCTTCACGCGGCGCGGCCCCCGGTTGCAACACGTCGCCCGCGCACTCCTCGGCGACGCGACGGCGCAGGATTTCGGCCAGCCTGAGCACGCCGGGGCCTGCTGTTTCCCTGTCGGCGTACACGAGATAGAGCGCGACGCGCCGCTCGCTGCCCTGGGCAAGCGGCAGCGGCGCGAGGGCGCCCGCGGCGAGTTCCTCGCGGATGTTCTCGACCGGGAACCACGCGTAGCCGTGTCCGTCGATCGCGGCACGGATCGAGGTCGCCTTGCTCGTGACGGTCCACCGACGCTCGTTGAGCCATCCGCCGGCGCGGCTGCGCCGCGCGCCGGAGTCACGGACGACCAGGTGACGGTGATGCCGCAGGTCCTCGAGCGTCAGCGAGCGCCCGAGTGCGTGCAGCGCATGCCTGGGCGACGCGGCGCACACGAACCGTACGTCCATCAGTGGATCCCCGAGGAAGCCGCCGGGGACCGTCGGTCCGATCGCGAGGTCCACGCGGCCCTCGTCGAGCGCCTCGTCGGTGCCACCGAGCACGGACTCGACCAGTTCGATCCGGGTGTCGGGCCGTTCCTGGCCGAATTCGGCCAGGCATTCGAGCAGCAGCCAGGTCGGGAAGACGATGTCCGCGGCGAGACGGATCTCGGGTTCCCAGCCCCGGGCGAGGTCGGACGCGGCACGTTCCATTCGAGCCGCTTCCTCGACCAGGGCCTTGCCGCGCCGGTACAGCAGCTCGCCGGTCGGCGTCAGCTGGGCCTTGCGGCCCCTGAGTTCCAGCGCCTTGACGCCGAGCGCCGCCTCGAGCTGCTTGATCGTGTAGGTCACCGTCGACTGGCTGCGGTGCAGGCGCTCGGAGGCCGCTGCGTAGCCGCCGGCCTCGACCACGGCGACCAGTGCATTCCATTGGTCCAGGGTCACTCGCGGTGCGCTCATAGATCTATCCAGTAGATTGGTTGGCGCTAAATTACTCGCTTTCGGATGCAATCGGTAGATGAGAAAGTGCCGCCCAGTCAAACACCAACCCGGAGGATCCCGTCCATGACGTCCACCCAGAACCTTGCCGAACTCACCGGCCGCATCCTGCTCTCCGCGCTGTTCCTGATCGCCGGTCTCGGCAAGATCGCCGGGTATGCGGGCACGCAGGGCTACATGGAGGCGATGGGTGTGCCGGGCGCGTTGCTGCCGCTCGTCATCGCGCTCGAAGTCGGCGGCGCGCTCGCGATCATCGCCGGCTGGCACACCCGGCTCGTTGCGTTCCTGCTCGCAGGCTTCTCGATCGTGTCGGCGCTCGTGTTCCACCGTGCGCTCGGCGACCAGATTCAGTTCATCATGTTCCTGAAGAACTTCGCACTGGCCGGGGCGTTCCTGATCCTCGTCGCACGGGGCGCCGGCGAGTGGTCGCTCGACGCCCGCCGGGCGGCGCTCACGGCCCCGGCGCGGAGCACTCGATGACGGCACGTCGCCTGCAGGCGGTGATCCCGTCCGTGGCGGCGTCGGACGGCGCCGGAGTGAAACTCCGGCGCAGTCTCGGCAGCCGGCCGTCGCTGCGCTTCGACCCGTTCCTGATGCTCGACGAGTTCTTCTCCGACGACCCGAACGACTACCTCGCCGGATTCCCGGCGCACCCGCACCGCGGCTTCGAGACCGTGACCTACATGCTCGAGGGCCGGATGCGTCACGAGGACGTGCTCGGCAACCGCGGCGACCTCGGCCCCGGCGACGTGCAGTGGATGACCGCCGCCCGCGGGATCATCCACTCGGAGATGCCGCAGCAGACCGAGGGGCGGATGCGTGGCTTCCAGTTGTGGATCAACCTGCCGGCGCGCGAGAAGATGAAGCCTGCCGCGTACCGCGACATCCCGGCGTCGACGATCCCGACGCTGCCGCTCGACGGGGGTGGCGAGGCGAGGGTGATCGCCGGCACGCTGGTCCAGGGCGGGCGTTCGGCCTCGGGCCCGATCGGCGGGCTCTCGACGGAACCGCTCTACTTCGACCTGCGCCTGCCGCCCGGTGCGGGCGCGACGGTGCCGCTGCCGCCGACCCACAACGCCTTCCTGTACGTCTACGACGGGGAGGCCACCGTCGGACCCGACTCGAAGTCGCTGCCGTACCGCGCCGCCGGCGTGCTCACGCCGGGGCACGAAGTGGCCGTCACCGCGGCGGGCACCGGTGCATGCATGCTGCTGCTCGCCGGTCGGCCGATCGGCGAGCGGGTCGTCCAGTACGGCCCGTTCGTCATGAACACGCCCGATGAAATCCACCGCGCAATCCAGGACTTCCAGTCCGGGACGCTCGTGCAGTCGGCATGAGCATGCGCTACGCGAGCAGCCGGACGCCGCCGGCGCGCTTGATCAGCTCCGTCGAGGCGACGTAGAGCAGTACGATCGCGAGCAGCGCGAGCATCGTCGTCGCGGGCAGCGGGACGAAGCCGACCAGCGCGGCCCCGGGCAGCCACGGGATCGCAATGGCGAGCACTGCCACGGCGGCCGTCGTCCAGGCGAGCAGTGACCCGGGCCGGCTGCGCCAGAACGGGCGCCGCGTGCGGACGACCAGCGCGACCGCGAGCTCCGTGAGCAGCGATTCGACGAACCAGCCGGTCCGGAACGGTGCGGCCGCACCCTCGTGCGCACGGACCAGCACCCAGAAGGTCAGGAAGTCGAACGCCGAACTCCCGAGCCCGAACAGCAGCATGAACCGGGCGAGCGACGGCATGTCCCAGCGGTGCGGTTCGGCGACGAGTTCCGGATCCACGTCGTCGTCCGCGATGCCGACGGCCGGGACGTCGGAGAGGAAGTTGTTCAGCAGCACCTGGCCGGCGAGCAGCGGCAGGAACGGCAGCACCAGCGACACGGCTGCCATGCTCACCATGTTGCCGAGGTTCGCGCTCGTGGTCGTGCGCACGTACTTGAGCGTGTTGGCGAACGTTCGGCGGCCCTCGACGATTCCCCGGCGGATCACGTCGAGGTCGCGACCCATCAGCACGAAGTCCGCGGCCTCGCGCGCGACGTCGACGGCACCTTCGACGGACAGCCCGGTGTCCGCCGCGTGCATCGCCGGCGCGTCGTTGATGCCGTCACCGAGGAATCCCACCACGTGACCATTGCCGCGCAGCGCGCGGATGATGCGCTCCTTCTGGTTCGGGTCGACCTCGACGAACAGGTCCGTTTCCTCCACCGCTCGCGCGAGTGCGCGGTCGTCGAGTTCGTCGAGGTGCGCGCCGGTGAGCGTCCGGCCCGAGCCGAGACCCACCTCGGCCGCGACGTGCCGGGCGACCGCACCGGCGTCGCCGGTGATGAGCCGCACCGAGACCCCGAGGCCCGCGAGTGCGTCGAGTGCGGCGCGTACGCCCGGGCGCGGCCGGTCCTGGAACGTGACGAAGCCCTCGAGCGCGAGGTCGTGTTCGCAATCCCGGCCGATCGCCTCGCCCGCATCGAGCGCGCGGGTCGCGACGGCGAGCACGCGCAGGCCGGAGCCTGCCCATGCCTCGACCGCGGTCTGCGCCGGTCCGAGCGCCGCGGCGTCGAGCCGGCGCCCCTCGTGATCGCGTGTACAGGCCGCGAGCACGGCGGCCGCCGCGCCTTTCGTCACGAGTTCACGGCCCGCTCCGCGACGGACGACGACGCTGACCCGGCGACGCGCGAAGTCGTACGGCACTTCCCCCAGCTTGTCGGCGGTGCCCACGTCCGGCCGGCAGGCGTCCAGGATCGCGAGGTCGAGCGGGCTCGAGATGCCGGTCTGCAGCGCCGCGTTGGCGGCAGCCAGCCCGAGCACTCGCCCGGACCGCGAGTGGTCGGGCCGCCAGGCGCCGTCCATGCGCACGACGCCCTCGGTGAGCGTGCCGGTCTTGTCGGTGCAGAGCACGTCCATGCTGCCCAGGTTCTCGATGGCCGGCAGTCGGCGCACCAGCACGCCGTGCGCGGCCATGGCGGTCGCGCCGCGCGCGAGGTTGATCGCGAGGATCGCGGGCAGGAGTTCGGGGCTCAGGCCGACGGCGAGCGCGATCGAGAACAGCAGTGTCTCGACCGGCGGCCGGCCGAGCAGTACGTTGGCGGCGAGCACCAGCAGCGTCATCGCCGTCATCGTGCTCGTGAGCAGGTAGCCGAATCGTCTGAGCCCGCGGTCGAACTCGGTCTCGGGTGCGCGGCCGGCGAGGCTGTGCGCGATTGCGCCATACGCGGTCGACCGGCCCGTGCGCACGACCAGTGCCCGAGCGGTGCCGCTGCGCACGCTGGTACCCAGGTGCACGCAGCCGGTGCGACCGGCGAGTGGCGTCGTGGGCGGCGCAGGCCCGACGCGCTTCGCAGCCGGGAAACTCTCGCCCGTCAGTGCGGCTTCGTCGACGTGGCAGTCGGTGGCGGCGAGCAGTACGGCGTCGGCCGGGACGATCCCTCCGGCGGCGAGTTCGACGACGTCGCCCGGCACCACGTCGGCAACCGGTATCCGTGACGGCTGGCCGTCGCGCAGCACCGTCGCGTGGACCTGGACGCGGCTCTTGAGGGCGTCGGCCGCGAGTCGCGCCTGGTATTCCCTGGCGGCGCCGATGCCCGCGGTTGCGACGATGATCGCGACGACGATGCCCGCGTCCACCCACTCACCGGTGAGCATCGACACCGAGGCCGCGAACACCAGCAACGCGAGCAGCGGGTTGCGGAGCTGGGCGAGGAACAGGCGCACGCGGCCGACACTGCGCCGCGACTCGAGCAGGTTCGGGCCGTACCGGGACAGGCGGAGGGCCGCCTCGCGGGACTCGAGGCCCGTCGCCGACGACTCGAGCGCCCGGGTGAGTTCACCGGGGTCGATCGTCCAGTAGAAGTCCAAGTCGTGCATCGCGATGCACCGACCCGCGGGCCACCGGCCCACCGCACACAGCATGCGCGCGATCGCGCCCCGCGGCCAGCGTCGCAGCGGCCGGGGCGCGATTTCCCGCGATGGCCACTGCGGTTGCCCGCAGCGGCGTGGCGGCCGCCCTCGGGTATGCTCGGCCTCGGTGTCGGCCGCGAGGCGAGTCCGCCATGAGCCACAAGCACGAGCACCTGCTGCGCACGATCTTCCACGATCCGATCAGCGCGAACATCCACTGGCGTGAAATCGAGTCGCTGCTGCACCACGTCGGCGCGAACGTCGAAGCGCTTTCCGGCGCCCGAATCCGCGTCCGCCTGAACGGGGCCGAGGGGATACTCCACCGGCCGCACCACGGCAACACGCTCGACAAGAACTCGGTGCGCCACCTGCGCGAATACCTCGCGCACGCGAGGATGACACCGTCCCAGTACGAGGCGGCGCGCACCGCGCCGTCCGGCTGACCGCCGGGAGGCTTCAGCCGTAAAGCGGCACGCCGACGAGCGCGCCGTGCCCGAAGGCGACGAACGCGACGTAGAGCAGCAGTCCGCCGCCGATCGCGATCGCGTCGTTGAGCGGTCGTCCACGACGCGCCGGCGGGGCGTCGCGGCGCGAGACGGAGACGCGGTCCGCGACCGCCCAGAGCAGGAACCCGCCGAACAGCACCAGGTCCGAGCGCGCGCCGTTCGCGAGCAGGTGCGCGACCGCCCACAGGATCGTGGCCGTCAGCATCGGGTGGCCGACGGCGTTGCGGAGGCGGCCCGGCAGGTAGGCTGAGAGGAGCAGCGGGAACACCGGCAGCATCAGCAGGAACGCGAGGTGCCGCATCCCGAGCGTCGGCACGTAGACGACCTCGGGTGCGAGTCGCGCCTGGCCGTAGCCGTGCAGCATCGTCGCGAACGCGGCGAGGGATGCGATCGAGTAAAGCGCCTTCCAGCGCATCGCCCCGATGCCCGCCACCGTGCGTGCCCGCCAGCCCGGCGCGACGATTGCGATCGAGTGTATGCCGAGGAAGCCTGCGATTCCGACGATCAGCCAGTTCATCGTGTCGTCCTCCCGCTGCGATTGAACGTCGACCCCGGTTCGATCGGGAACTCGCGCAACGACTCGCCGCTCGGTGCCCCCGACTCGCGCCAGCGGCGCACCGTGTCGGTCCAGCGGCGCATCAGGTCGGCCGCGAAGTCCGAAAAGACCCGCACCTTCGCCGACTGGTGGCCGGCGGACGGGTAGACCAGCGAGATCGGCGGGCCCTGCAATGCAAATTCGTCCAGGACCAGCCGCAATTCGCCACGCGCGAGGTACTCGGCGGCGATGAGGTCGGCGGCCCGGGTGATCCCCAGTCCCGCGACGGCCGCGATCGTCGGGGCTTCGGCGGCATTGAACTGCATCGCGAAATGCAGGTTCAGCCGCTTGGCCGTGTAGGGCGGCGGGAACGGCCACTCGGGACTGCCGCCGCCGGCGGGCGTGATCGCGAGCAGCCGGTGGTGGCGCAGGTCGTCCGGGGTGCGGGGCGTCCCGCGTTCCTCGAGATAGGACGGCGCGGCACAGGTCACGATGTTCACGACGGCGATCCGTCGTGCGACGAGCCCGCTTTGCCGGATCGGTCCGACCCGGAGCGCGACGTCGACGCCCTCGGCGACCACGTCCACGATGCGGTCGTTCAACCGGACGTCGAGCTCGATGTCGGGGTACCGGCGCACGAAGTCGGGCAGCGCCGGCAGCAGCAGGTATCGGCCGAACGAAACCGGCACGTCGACGCGCAGGCGACCCTGCGGCTTCGAGCGCGAGCCGCGCAGCGTTTCCTCGGCGTCGGCGACTTCGTCGAGGATCCGGCGCACGCGGCGCAGGTAGTCGGCGCCCTCGGCCGTGAGGCTCACCTTCCGTGTCGTGCGATTCAGCAGACGCGCGCCGAGGTGCTTTTCGAGCTGCGCGACGTGCGCGCTCGCCGCCGCGCGCGAGATGTCGAGCTCGTCGGCCGCCTGCGCGAACGAACCTCGTTCGGCGACCCGGGCGAACACCTGCATGGCCACCAGCTGGTCCATCCGCTGATTGTTCAGGAATTCAGGATATAGAGCAACAGGATTGCTGGTTTATCTGATCAATCGACCGGCCTATCGTTCAACCCCAGACGAACCCGGAGGATCGCACGATGTTCAACCACACGATGAATGAGTCCCCCCGCCTGGCCGCGCTGGTCGTTGCGCTGGCCGTCTCGATCGTCCTCACGCTCGGGACGTTGGCGCACACCGTCGTCTCGCTGGTGCCCCAGGTCTGAGTCGACGCCATTGCGGGGGCCGCCGCCGCACCTGCGCGATACCGGCGCCAGTGCCGCGCGGCCCGAAGGCTACGTAAGTAGCTGATGCAATTGATGAACTGTGACGTTCGTCGCATACGTATGCTGCGACGCAGCATAACCGGGCGTATGATGGGATCGTCCAGACAGGACAGGGGCGGTGCCCGGCGGGCCTCCGAAATTCCCCGCCGAGCCTCCGCCTCCAGCCAGAGGAGGCGTTATGTACACCACTGAACGCACCCGCTCGATGATGACGCTGGTCGCACTGGCCCTGGCCGTTGCGGTTGCCTACGTCGGGCTCATCCACGCGCTCGGCCACGTCGTCCTTCATTGATCGTCGAACTGGATGCACCGGCCACCACAGGCGGCCGGGTCCAGAAGGTCGTCAGGGCGGTGGCGCGTCCATGAGTCCGAATGCCGGACCATGGAGGCTGTGGACGTAGAGCCGGCCGCCGTGGACCGTGGCGCCGCTCGTTTCCGGGATCTGGCCCGACGGGTCCTGCAGGTCCATGACGACGCGCCCTGACTCGTCGAATGCGATCACGTGCCCGTAGACCGGTGGAACCGGCCACAGCGCCTTCGGCAGGCGCAGGCTCAGCGACATCAACCACGGCCGCCCTGAGTTCGCATCGATGAAATCGCTGCGTGGCTTCGTGAGTCCGGTCCACAGCCGACCGTCGCCGTCGCGGGTCAGGTTGTCCGGGTAACCCGGCAGGTTGTCGACGACCACCCGGGCGCGGGGGTCGTGGCCGTCGGCCAGCTGCCGGGCATCGAGACCGGTGGCCGCGACGTCGAATCTCCACACCCGGTACTCGCCCGTCTCCGCGACGAAGATCGAGCGCTGGTCACCCGAAACGGCAATGCCATTCGGGAAGCACAGTCCGCCCGCGACGGTGCGGACGGCGCCGCTCGCGGGGCTGACCTCGAGCACGCGCCCGGTGCAGGCGTGCTCCATGATGTCGAGCAACGATGCGTCGAACGTGCCGTATTCGCGGGCCGAAAACCGCTGTGACGCATCGGTCAGGTAGAGCGCGCCGTTGGCGCCCACGGCCACGGCGTCCGCGAACAGGATCGGCGTCCCGTCGGCACGATCGGCCAGCACGGAGAGCCTGCCGTCCGGCTCGAGACGCAGCAGGCCGCGAAAGGCGTCGGCGACCAGCAGTCGGCCATCCGGGTCGAATGCGAGACCGAGCGGCCGCCCGCCCGTGTCGACGACGGTCCCGATGCCGCTGCCGTCGGGCTGCATCCGCAGCACCTTGCCCGACAGCACGCCGGTGTAGAGCCTGCCGTCGGGCCCGAATTCGATGTGTTCGGGCCCGACCTCGGGTGCCACGGGCACCGGCATCGCCGAGGCGAGGCGCGTGTTGGCCAGGTACGGGCCCGTGTAGCCGGGCGAAACCGGTGCGGCCCAGGCGACCGGGTGTATCGGCACGGGCCAGAACGCGAGGTAGGCCGCGACGAGCGCGACCACGGCCACGAGACCCCAGAGGATGCGCTTCATCGGATTGCCCCGCGTCGCTGACTGAACTAGACGGATTCTAGCCGGCCGCGCGCTTGCCACGCGCGCGAGTCCGCTCCTAGCATCCCCGGATGGAACCCCTCGAACTCGGCGGCGGCTGGTACCGCGACGACCACTTCGAATTCCGCGAGACGGTGCGCCGCTTCGTCGCGCGCGAGATCACGCCATACGTCGCCGACTGGGACGAGGCCGGCGGCTTCCCGCGCGAACTCTACGCGCAGGCCGCCTCGATCGGGCTGCTCGGGCTCGGGTTCCCCGAGGAGTACGGCGGCGTCGCCGGCACGGACGTCTTCCACCGGATGATCGCCAGCATCGAACTCGCGCAGTGCGGATCCGGTGGCGTGCTCGCCTCGCTGATGTCGCACACGATCTCGATGCCGCCGGTCGCCGCGCTCGCGAGCGTCGACCTGCGCGCCCGTGTGCTGCCCGGCGTGCTCTCGGGCGAGCGCATCGCCGCGCTCGCGGTCACGGAGCCGGGGGGCGGCTCCGACGTCGCGGCGCTCCGTACGCGCGCGGTGCGCGACGGTGACGACTACGTGGTCGACGGCGAAAAGACGTTCATCACCTCCGGGATGCGCGCGGACTGGATCACCGTCGCCGTGCGCACCGACCCCTCGGCCGGGGGCGCACGCGGGATCTCGCTGCTCGTCGTGCCCGGCGACGCGCCGGGCCTCGAGCGGACGGCGCTGCGCAAGATGGGCTGGTGGGCCTCGGACACCGCGCACCTGCGCTTCACGGGCTGCCGTGTGCCGATGGCGAATCGGGTCGGCGAGGAGGGCGAGGGGTTCCGGGCCGTGATGCAGAACTTCAACGGCGAGCGCTTTTCGATCGCTGCGAGCGCGGTCGGTTTCGCCTGGGTGTGCCACCAGGAGGCGCTCGGCTGGACCCGGGGACGGCGCGCGTTCGGGGCGCGGCTCGCTGACCGGCAGGCCGTCCGCCACCGGCTCGTCGAGATGCGCTCGCGGATCGACGCGGCACGCTCGCTCGTCGAGGACGTTGCGCACCGGATCCACCGCTCGCCGCCGGGCGACCCGGCGATGGTCGCCGCGGTCTGCATCGCGAAGAACGTCGCGACCCGCGCGATGCAGTACTGCGCCGACGCGGCCGTGCAGCTGCAGGGCGGCATGGGTTACATGCGGGGGACCCACGCCGAGCGGATCTACCGCGAGGTGAAGGTCAACATGATCGGCGGAGGCGCCGAGGAGATAATGATGGACCTGGCGGCGAGGCAGCTCGGCTACTGAGCGACCGGCCGGTCCACGGGGGAGACACGGATGAAGCAGCTGTCGGGCATGGACAACCTGTTCCTGAAGCTCGAGCGCGGCAACCAGTACATGCATGTCGCCGGGCTCGGGATCTACGATCCGTCGACCGCTCCGGGCGGGCGCGTACGGTTCAAGGACGTGCTGCGCTTCTTCGAGGCGCGCCTCGATACGACGCCGGTCTTCCGCCGGCGCCTCGTCGTGCCTCCGCTCGGCGTCGACCGCCCGTACTGGATCGAGGACGCGGACGTGGACGTCGAGTTCCACGTCCGGCACATCGCGCTGCCGCACCCGGGCGACTGGCGGCAGCTCTGCATCCAGATGGCGCGCATCCACTCCCGGCCGCTCGACCGGAGCAAGCCGCTGTGGGAGGCCTACGTCATCGAGGGCCTCGACAACATTCCCGGCATCCCGCCCGGCAGCTTCGCGTTCTACACAAAGTTCCACCACGCGGCCGTGGACGGTGAGGGCGGCGCGGTGCTGCTGCAGGCGATCCACTCGTTCTCGCCGGACGAGGCCGTCGAGGACGACGTGCGTCGCACGCGTGTCCGCGACCGCGAGCCGACGACGGTCGAGCTCTATGCGCGCGCGGTCGTGAACACGGCGCGCCGGATTCCCCGCGCGGCGAGCTTCGGCGTGCAGACTGCGACGCGGCTCGCGGGCGCCGGGCTCGGCTACATGGGGCAGCTGCGAGGGATGCTGGCCGAGGCGGGGCTCCCGACCGTGGAGTCGGTGACGTCGGCGCTGCGCCGGCCACCCGTCACGCGCTTCAGCGGGCCCGTGTCAGCGCACCGGGTCGTCGAACTCGTGGGCCTGCCGATGGCCGAGATCAAGCAGGTCCGCAGCCGCATCGAGGGTGCCACGATCAACGACGTGTTCATGGCCACCGTCGGTGGCGCGCTGAACCGCTACCTGGGAGCCAAGGGCGAGCTGCCGGACCGGACGATGACGGCCCAGGTTCCGATGACCTTGCGCGGGCAGGAGAAGGGCGGCGACCACGGCAACCGGGTCGGCGTTGCCGTGATGCCCGTGCACTCGGAGATCGCGGACCCGATCGAGCGGCTGCACGCGATCCAGAAGGGCGCCGTGAAGGCCAAGGCGCTGATCGCCGTCGTCGGCAAGGACCTCGCCGCGAACCTCTACGAGCTGCTGCCCGCGGTCGCCTCCGAGCTCTTCACGACCCGGGTGATGCTGCCGACGATGAACATCGTCGTGTCGAACGTGCGCGGCCCGGACGCGGCGATGTACCTGGCCGGCGCGCAGATGGTGGCATTCGCCCCGGTCAGCATCGCGATGAACGGCCTCGGGCTCAACGTCACCGGATTCAGCTACCACGGCACGCTGTGGCTGTGCGCGGTGGCCTGCCGCTCGATGATGCCGGACCCGGCGTTCTTCGCAGAGTGCCTGCGCGGGAGCTTCGCGGACCTTGCGACGGCGGCGGCCGGCGGCGGCCCGAAGACCGCCGCCCGCCCCGCACTCACTTCGTCGTCGAGGCCGCGCCGGAAGCCGCGTCGGCCTTAGCCGGCACCGGGAAGCCGCGCTTGCGCATCAGCGCGTCGACGCCCGGGTCGCGACCGCGGAACTCGCGATAGGCCTCCGCCGGGTCCTCGGTGTTTCCCTTCGAGAGCAGCGCCTTCAGCTTGGCGCCCTGCGCCTTGCTCCACGGGCCGCCGTTCTCGAGGAACGACTCCCAGGCGTCGGCCGTCAGCGTGTCCGACCACAGGTAGCTGTAGTAGCCCGCCGAGTACCCCTCGCCCGAGAACACGTGGTTGAACTGCGGCGTCCGGTGCCGCATGACGATCTCGCTCGGCATGTTGATCTCGGCCAGCGTCGCGCGCTCGAACTGGTCCGGGTCGATCGGACCCGCGCTCGCGGCGAGGTGCAGCTTCATGTCCACGATTGCGCTCGACAGGTACTCGACCGTCTTGAAGCCCTCGTTGAATGTCTCGGCCTTCTGGATCTTTGCCACCAGCTCCGGCGGGATCGGCTTGCCGGTCTTGTAGTTGAGCGCGTAGCGATTGAGGATCTCGGGCGTCGCGAGCCAGTGCTCGAGCAGCTGAGACGGGAATTCGACGTAGTCGCGCGAGACGTTCGTGCCCGAGAGCGTCGGGTAGCTCACGTTCGAGCTCAGCCCGTGCAGCGCGTGTCCGAACTCGTGGAACAGCGTCGTCGCGTCGGTCCAGCTGATCAGCACCGGTTCGCCGGGCTTGCCCTTCACGAAATTCGAGTTGTTCGACACGATGGTCCGGATGTCGGACTCGAAGCGCTCCTGGTTCCGGTAGGCATTCATCCAGGCGCCGGACTGCTTGCCCTCGCGCGCGTACGGGTCGAAATACCAGAGCCCGACCAGGCCGCCTTTCTCGTCGGTCACTTCCCAGACCCGGACGTCCGGGTGGTAGACCGGGACCTTCTTCGGGTCGACCGGCGTGAACGTGAACCCGAACAGCTCCTTCGCCATGTAGAACATGCCCTCGCGCAGCTTCTCGAGCTGCAGGTAGGGCGTGATCTCGGTCTCGTCGAGGTCGTACTTGGCCTTTCGGACCTTCTCCGCGTAGTAACGGTAGTCCCAGGGCTCGATCCTGATCTTCGCGCCCTCCTTGTCGGCGATCGCCTGCATGTCGGCGACTTCCTCGTGCACACGCGCCACGGCGGCGGGCCACACGGCCATCATGAGCGCCATCGCACGCTCCGGGTTCTGGGCCATCTGGTCTTCGAGCTTCCACGCCGCGTGGTTCGCGTAGCCGAGCAGCTTGGCCCGCTCGTCGCGGAGCGCGAGGATCTTCGTGATCGTCGCGTTGTTGTCGTTCGGGCCGCCGCCGTCGCCGCGGTTCACGAACATCCGCCACACCTTTTCGCGCAGCGCGCGGTCGTCGGCGTAGGTCAGGAAGGGCTCGACGCTCGAGCGGGTGTTGCGGACCGCCCACTGGCCCTTGTGGCCGAGCGCCGCGGCCGCCTCGGCCTCGGCGTCGCGCACCGGGCCGGGCAGGCCGGCGAGGTCGGCCTCGCGCTCGATGTACACGACGCCGTTCTTCTCGTCGGCGAGCACGTTCTGGCTGAACGTCGTGTACAGGCCCGCGAGCTCCTGGTTGATCGCGGCGAGTCGCGCCTTCGCCTTGTCGTCGAGCTTCGCTCCGGCGCGGACGAAGTTCGTGTAGTACCACCAGGTGAGGCGCTGCTGCTCGGCGTCGAGGCCCGACGTCTCGCGCGCCGCGTACACGGCCTCGATGCGCTTGAACAGCGGCCCGTTCTGCGTGATCTTGTCCTGGAACGCCGCGAGCTTCGGCGCCATCTCCCGCTCGACCGCCTGCACGGCGTCGTCGTTCATCGTCGAGGTGTACACGTTGTAGACGGTTGCCGCCCGCGACAGCGCGCGGCCCGTGCGCTCGAGCGCGGCGATCGTGTTGTCGAACGTCGGCGCCGCCGGGTTCGTCGCGATCAGCTCGACCTCGTCGAGGTTGCGGTCCATGCCGACCTCGAGGGCCGGCGCAAAGGAGTCGACCTTCGCCTTGTCGAACGGCGGCACGCCGCCGTACGGTCCCGTCCAGGGCGCGAGCAGCGGCTCGGCGAGCGCGATCTGCGCTTCGGTGGGCATGTCCGCGCTCACGGCGGCGTGACTCGAGACGGTGAGCAGGGCGGCCAGTGCGGCCGTCCGGAACTTGCGGTTGCGGTGCATCGTCGTGATCTCTCCAGCGGAAACAGGTGCATTCAGCGGCGGCGCCCGCCGCCCATCGGCCGCGGCGCCGGAGTCGGGCGCGTCGCGGGTCGGGTCGCGGGCCGCGCGGCCGGGGTCGCGGGCCGCGTGGCCGGGGCGGGTCGGGTCGCGGGCCGTTCGGCCGGCAATTGACCGGGTCCCGCCGGCAGCGTCGTCGGCCGGTCGGGGCGATCGCCCGGGGGCGGCACCTCGATCGGTCGACCACCACCGTCGACCCAGCAGCACGGGTAGCCCGGGTAGTAATAGGGATAGTACGGGTCGTAGTAGCCGTAGCTCATGCCGACCGCGACGCTCGCGCCGCCGTAGCCGGAGTAGCCGTCGTCGCTCGCGCAGCCGGCGAGGAGCATGGCCGCGACGACCGCGGCCGCGGTCCGGCGTGCGAGGCGAATCATCGGGACTCTCCCGCGGCCGGCGGCCATTCCGCGATCGCGAACGGCGCGCCGGTCGGGTCCAGGATCACGGCCACCTGCGTGCCGTGGAACAGCGTGGGCTGCATGACCACGCGCCCGCCGGCCGCAACGGCCTGCGCCGTCGTGTCGGCAACGCGCCTGACGCGGACATAGGGCAGCCAGGTCGTCGGAACCCTGGCCGGTCGCTCGAGGATGCCGGCGCGCGCGTAGCCGCCGGACCACAGCTGGTAGCCGGAGGATTCGCCCCTGGCCGCGCCGTCCACGACCTCGAACGGGGCGACGCCGCGATAGAACGCCGACATCTTCTGGGCGTCGGCGGCCCACAGTTCCGCCCAGAGCCACTGGTCGTACCCGCCCGTGTAGTCACCCGGATCGCCGTCCGCGGCATGGATCACGCCGAACAAGCCGCCCTCCGGGTCCATGAAGAGCGCCTCGGTGCCGCGTTCCCCGAGCACGCTCGGCTTGATCACGACCTTGCCGCCGCTGCGCTCGACGGCCGTTGCCGCTGCATCGACGTCGGCCACCGAGAAGAACCCGACCCAGCGCGAGGACGGGAATTTCTCGCGATGCTCGGGCCTTGCGTAGACCATGCCGCCGATCGGTTCCCCGCCGGCCAGCACGACGGTGTACGTCTTGAAGTCGTCCGGAGGGCCGTAGGTCTCGAACGTCCAGCCGAACACCTTGCCGTAGAACTGCGCGGCCGTGCCGACGTCGGCGGTCAGCAGTTCGGCCCAGACGATGCGGCCCGGCGTCCACGTGCCGGTCGGCGTATCGGTGATCGGCGGCCAGTAGCGTTCCGTTTCCGCGTGCGCGGCAGCTGAAACGATGGCCAGCCCGAGCGCGGCGAACATCGCTGGCCAGCCGGTCCGATTCGACCTCATCGCGGAGACTCCTGCGCTGGATCCCTGTCGGGTGTGATCCCGTCGGTCCGGGGACGCGCAGTCTAGATCAATCCGCCCCCGATGGGGGCACGCGCTCCGCCGGCCCGGCCAGCCACGCCGCCAGTGCGGTCACGGCGGCCACCGCGCCCAGGATCGCGACCAGGCGCGCCCAGGGCTGCCCCGTGGCCGCGCGGTGGGCCGCGAGCACCCAGCCGGTGCGCAGCCACTCGGCCGTGCCGAGCACGAGCCCCGCCTGCAGCGCGCGCGAGACCCGGCGCTCGCGCAGGAACGGCAGTGCGCACATCGCGAGCGCGAGGCCTTCCGGCAGCCAGGCGCCGGCCCGGTGGAAATGTGCCGCAAGCAGCAGCGAGGCCAGCACCGGCAGCGCGACGCGGACGATGCTCCCGGGCGTCACGCCCGGTCCCACATCAGGTCCGAACCGCGTGCGATCGCGGCGCGGAGCATCGCGACGAGGGGCACGGCCCGCGTCGCGAGCGTCACGGGCGGGTCCTGCTCTCGCCGGTCCGTGCGTTCCCCGGGTGACGGGGCCGGCGGCGGCACCGGCACGCTGGATCCGGTCGACTCGAGCGTGCGCTCGAGCCGTTCGAGCGCGGAGGGCAGGTCGGCCGCGAGGATGGCTCCCGGCACGCTCCCCGTGTGCCCCATCCCGGCAAGCAGTGCGCGCGCGGCGTCGCCGTGCATGTAGACCTCGTCATGCCGGGTCGAGAACTTGACGATCAACGTGGGGCGCTCCAGAGGGTTCCCGTGAGATCATAGCGCTTCCACTGCCGTCCAGAGGCCGCGTCCATGGAGTTCGAGAACCTGCTCGTCGAGCGCACCGACGACGTCCTGACCGTCACGCTGAACCGCCCCCAGAAGCTCAACGCGCTCTCGCTCGGGCTGCTCGTGGACCTGAAAGCCTGCGGCGAGTTCATCGCGCGGGAGCGCGGGTTGCGCGCGGTGCTGCTCACGGGGTCCGGCCGAGGATTCTGCGCGGGGGCCGACCTGAGCGACCCGGACAACCGGCCGGCGGCCGGCCGCACGATGGGGCAGTTCCTGTCGTCGCGGCTGCGCGAGTACTACAACCCGGCGGCGCTGTCGTGGAGCAACCTGCCCGTGCCGCTCGTCGTGGCGCTGAACGGCGTCGCGGCCGGTGCGGGCGCATCGCTCGCGCTGATGGGCGACATCACGGTCGCGGCGCGATCCGCCGAACTCAAGTTCGTGTTCGCGCCGAAGCTCGGCCTCGTGCCGGACATGGGCGGCACGTGGTTCCTCGCGCAGCGCGTCGGCGAGGCGAAGGCGCGCGCCTACGCGCTCACCGGCCAGGCGATCGATGGCGCGGAAGCCGAGCGGGTCGGGCTCGTCGCCGAGTGCGTCGACGACGACCGGCTGGTCGCGCGGTCGCGGGAACTCGCGGCCGCACTGGCGGCCGGGCCCCGGGGCGCCTTCGTCGAGGTGCGTCGACTCACGTCGGGTGCGCTCGGCGCGACGCTCGCGGAGCAGCTCGAGGCCGAGGCCGCCGCGCAGGGCGTGCTCGGCGACAGCGGGGATTTCGCCGAAGGCGTTGCGGCCTTCCTGCAGAAGCGGGCACCGCGTTTCGCGGCTCGCTGAGGCGGCCGGCGGCCCGGCCGGCCCGGATCACTGGCCGGTCTTGTCGGCCAGCCGGCTGCGGACGAAGAGCTTCGTTCTGAGCGTGACGTCGCCCTTGTGGCGCTGGTTCGTCGCGATGTCGTACGAGCTGCTCGAGTCCTCGAGCTGCACGTCCAGCCCCGGTCCCCCGAGCCAGCGGCCGCCGCCGAGCACGACGTGCACGCACTCGCGCCAGAGTTCCGGCGGGTCCTTCAGCGCGATCACGCCGTCGGCACCGCGGGCGAGCGCCTCCATGATGTTCGGGGCGTCGACTTCGCCGAGCACCGCGACGATCGGGTGCGTCGGGAACATCTCGTTCGCGAGCGCCAGGGAATCCATCGACACGGTGCAGTCGACGAGCAGTCCCTCGCGCGCGCCCTTGTCCGGCGAGTCCGTGAGCTGGACCGCGCCGCCGAGGTAGGCGTCGAGCAGCTTGCGGAACGGTGCGTACGCCGAGTAGACGCGGCACACCGGCGGGGCATCCCTCCATGGGTCGACCAAGGTCATCGCCTCTCGGTTGTTCACGGACTGATTCCCATCGCCTCGCGGCACCAGCTGCCGCCACGACGGAATCTAGAATATCTATCGGCCGGAAGGCCCGATTCTGTCGCATCGGATGCATATTCTGTGGACCGGTTCACAGGCCTCGCCTGCGATCGGCTAGGATTCCGCAAGAAGCCGTGCCAGGAGCCGTCATGAGGTCGTATCGCCGGGAATCCCGATCCGTCCGGTCCGTGCCACGCGTCGCGGCCGCGACCCTCGTTGCAGCGACGTTCGCCGGGTGCGCGCCGTTCGCGATCGCGCAGGCCGCGGATGCACCGAAGCCACGGACGATGTCCGAGGTGATCGCCGCCTCGACGCCGTCCGACTGGCGCCCGCTCGATCCGGAGTACACGCTGTACCTGGACCTCGGGCCCGGCCGCGTCGTGATCGAGCTCGCACCGGCGTTCGCGCCGGAGCACGCCGCCAACATCCGGGCACTCGCGCGCGGCGGGTACTTCGACGGACTGTCGGTGATCCGCTCGCAGGACGATTTCGTCGTGCAGTGGGGCGACCCGGACGGCAAGCGCCCGTTCGGCGATGCGCGCGCGACGCTGCCACCCGAGTTCACGGTGCCGATCACGCCGGCGCTGCCATTCACGGTGCTGCCGGACGTCGACGGCTACGCGCCCCAGGTCGGCTTCTCGAATGGATTCCCGGCGGCCCGCGACCCGAAGTCCGGGCAGGCCTGGCTCGCGCACTGCTACGCAATGATGGGCGCCGGACGCGGCAACGAGGTCGACAGCGGCAACGGCGCGGAGCTCTACGTCGTGATCGGCCACGCGCCCCGCCAGCTCGACCGCAACATCGCGCTGGTCGGGCGCGTCGTGCAGGGCATGGAACTCCTTTCGACGCTGCCGCGCGGCACCGGGCCACTCGGGTTCTACGAGCAGCCGTCCCAGTACGTCCCGATCATCTCGGTGCGGCTCGCGGCCGACGTCGCGCCGGGCGGTCGCGAGCGGCTCGAGGTGATGCGCACGGACACGGCGACGTTCGCGGCGCTCGTCGAGAGCCGCCGCAACCGGCAGGACGAGTGGTACAAGGTCCCGGCCGGCCACATCGACCTCTGCAACGTGCCCATCCCGGTGCGCCGGCAGCCCTAGCGCGGGCCGCGGTGGATTGCTCGGATTGTCGGCGCGGCCGCCCTGGTGCAACCTTGGGCGGGTGACGGGGGAAACCACGATGGATCGCATCTGGCTCAAGCATTACCCGCCCGGCGTGCCGGCGGAGATCGACGTCGGGCGGTACGCGTCGCTCGTGCAGTTGATGGAGGAGTCGTTCTCGCGTTACGCGAGCCGGTCGGCGTACGCGTACCTCGGTCGCGACTACTCGTTCGGCGAGATCGACCGGCATTCGGCCTCGCTCGCCGGGTGGCTGCAGTCGCGGGGAATCGCGCCCGGTGCACGGGTCGCGATCATGATGCCGAACGTGATCCAGTATCCGGTCGCCGTGGCGGCCGTCCTCAGGGCGGGTTGCGCGGTCGTCAACGTGAACCCGCTGTACACGCCGCGCGAGCTCGAGCACCAGCTCCGGGATTCCGGTGCCGAGGCGATCGTGATTCTCGAGCCGTTCTGCGCGACGCTCGAGCACGTCATCGCGAACACCGCCGTGCGCCACGTCGTGGTGGCCTCGAGCGGGGACCTGCTCGGCTTCCCGCGCGGCGCGTTCGTCAATTTCGTGCTGCGGCGGATCAAGAAGGTCGTCCCGCCGTACTCGCTGCCCGGCCACGTGCGCTTCTGCGCCGCGCTCGATGCCGGCGCGAGGCACGGGCTGCAGCCGGTGGACGTCAAGCCGGCGGATGTCGCGTTCCTGCAGTACACGGGCGGCACGACGGGCGTGTCGAAGGGCGCGACGCTCACGCACCGCAACCTGGTCGCGAACGTGCTGCAGCTCGAGGCGTGGGTCGACCCGGTGCTGAACGATGCGAGCCGCGGACCGGTGCCCGAGCAGTTCATCTACGTGTGTGCGCTGCCGCTCTACCACGTGTTCGCGCTGACCGTGAACTGCCTGGGCGGCCTGCTGCTCGGGTCGATGAACGTGCTGATCCCGAACCCGCGGGACATCGACGGATTCGTCGCCGAGCTCGCCCGCTACCGGTTCAACGTCATTCCCGGCGTCAACACCCTCTACAACACGCTGGCCGAGCACCCTGGGTTCCGCAAACTCGACTTCTCGAGCCTGCGCATCGCGAACGGCGGTGGCATGGCCGTGCAGAAGGCGGTGTCGGACAAGTGGAAGGCGGTGACGGGCATCCCGATCATCGAGGGCTACGGGCTGTCGGAGACATCGCCGATCGCGACCTGCAACGCGATGGACTCGACCGACTGGAATGGCACGATCGGACTGCCGGTGCCGAGCACCGACCTCGCGATCCTCGACGACGATGGCCGGCCGGTCCCGCTCGGGCAGCCGGGGGAAATCGCGATTCGCGGGCCGCAGGTGATGGCGGGCTACTGGCAGCGTCCGGACGAGACGGCGCGCGTCATGACGGCGGACGGCTACTTCCGCACCGGTGACGTGGGCGTGATGGACGAACGGGGCTACACGCGCATCGTCGACCGCAAGAAGGACATGATCATCGTCTCGGGTTTCAACGTGTACCCGAACGAGGTCGAGGCCGTGTTCGCCGGGCATCCGAAAGTACTCGAGTGCGCCGCGATCGGCGTCCCGGACGAGCGTTCCGGCGAGGCGGTCAAGCTGTTCGTGGTGCGCAAGGACCCGTCGCTCACGGTCGACGAGCTCCAGGACTACGCCCGCGAGCAGCTCACCGGCTACAAGAAGCCGCGGTTCATCGAGTTCCGGGACTCGCTGCCGAAATCGAACGTCGGGAAGATCCTGCGCCGCGAACTCCGCAGCTAGCCTACCGTCCCCGGTAGACCGGCGGCCTCTTCTGCGCGAACGCGGCGATCGCCTCGCCGAGGTCCTCCGAGTGCAGGAACGCGGCATTCCACAGTGCGACGTAGTCGAGTCCGGCCTGCACGTCCCGCTTCACCGCCTGCGACAGCACCTGCTTCGACCCCTGCACGGCCAGCGGCGAGTTGGCCGCGATCTCGCGTGCGACGGCCCGCGCGTGCGCGTGCACCGCCTCGACGTCCGGGAGCACGTCGTTCACGAGCCCGATCGCGCGGGCACGCACGGCGTCGATGTCCCGGCCGGTGTAGATGAGTTCGCGCGCAGGCCCGTCGCCGATCACGCGCGGCAGGCGCTGCAGGGTGCCTACGTCGGCGACCATCGCGATCCGGGTTTCGCGCACCGAGAACACCGCATCGGCCGACGCATAGCGGATGTCGCAGGCCGTGATCAGGTCGATCCCGGCGCCGATGCAGGCGCCGTGCACGGCCGCGATGACGGGCTTGCGGGTGTCCGCGAACGCGCTGACGGTGTGCTGGTAGCGGCCGACGTCCGCGAGCAACGCGCGGCGCCTGCCGACCGGCGAGTCGCCCGCACCCGAGAGCGACCCGCCGCCGGCCATCGCGCCGGCGTGGTCCATCAGGTCGATGCCCGCGCAGAAGGCCTTGCCGCGGCCGGCCAGCACGATCACCCGGACCTCGGGATCGGCGTCGAGCTCCTCGACGGCCGCAGGGATCGATGCCCACAGTGCGCGGTGCAGCGCGTTCAGCTTGGCGGGCCGGTCCAGCCACAGTGTCGCGACGCCGGCGTCGCGCTCGATCGAGATGCCTTCGTGGTTCATTGCTTTCCAGCCTTCTTGCGGGTCCGTCCCATCGACTTCGCCGCGTCGGTCGCCCAGCGCAGCAGGGTGTCCGTCGCGCCCGGTGCGAGCGCGGCGAGTTTCTCGAGCAGTGCGCTGCCGGGCGGCACGCCGACCTCCGCGAGCCGGAATCGGATCGCGAGGAAGATCGACCAGACGACCCACGACGGCGGCATGTTGAGCCGCTCGGGCCAGAGGTCCGCCGTGTCGTCACGGCCCTGGAGCGACGACGCCATCGCCGTGTCGACGACGCCCGGGAGCACCATTGCCACGTGGATGCGCTCGCCGACCAGTTCGGTGCGCAGCGCCTCGGTGAGTCCGATCAGCGCGAACTTGCTCGCGCAGTAGCCACCGAGCGGCGAGAACCCGCGGCGGCCGGCCAGCGACGCGACGTTCACGATGTGCCCACGGGCGTGGCCGCGCATGTGGGCGACCGCCTGCTGCATCACGTGCAGGGCGCCGAACAGGTTCACGTCGAGCATCGACTGCAGGTCGGCCGGATCCGTGGCCGTGACCTCGGCCGGGATCATCACGCCGGCGTTGTTCACGACGACGTCGATCCGCCCGAAGCGTCGGGCGGCGCGGCGGAACGCCGCGGCGACCTCGGCGGGCTTCGAGACATCCGTGCGCAGCGCAAGCGCCTGCACGCCGGACGCGCGCGCGGCGCGGGCGACGGCGGACAGTGCCTGTGGCCGGCGCGCGAGCAGCACGACGTTCGCGCCCGCGTCGGCGAATGCGAGCGCGGTGGCGCGGCCGATGCCGCTCGATGCGCCGGTGACGAGCACGGTGCTTCCGCGGAACGACGGGCCGGGGGTGGGCATTGCGGGCCTCGACAGGCTGGATGGGGTCACAGGTTACCGCTTCCCGGGCGGCCCGCGCAGCGGGCTCGCGACCGGCCGGCACGGTATCCGGCGCCGCCCGCGCCGGGGCACGGTCCGGGTCGGGTTGCGCGGCCGACCCCGCACTGGCATGGTGCCCAGCCGAGGTGCGCGCAGGTGGCGACGACGGTGCAGGACGAACGGTCATTCAATGACGTGCTCGCGGAGCTCGAGCGGGCGGCGGCCGTCGAAGTGAGCGACCCGCGGCACTGGCAGCGCGTGCTCGACACGGCGGCGCGGCTCGGCGACGACGATCTCGCGCTGATCGCTGCCCGCCATCTTGTGGCTGCCGATCCCCGTGGGCTGCGACCCCGGGCACTGCTCGCCGACCGACTCGCTGAAGCCGGACTGCTGCGCGAGGCCCTGGCCGTCAGCCGGAAGCTCCTGGACGACGACCCGAGGAATCCGGCGCTGCCGCTGGCGATCGCCATCCAGCTCGGCCGGCTGGGACGCGAGGACGAGGCGCTGGCGTCGGTGCGCGTCGCCATCCGGCGCGAGCCGCAGTCGGCGATCGCCTGGGAGACGTTCGCGAACCTGAAGACCTTCGTGCCGGACGACCGCGACCTGGGCGAACTCGAGCGTATCGCCGTCGCGTCGCCCGATCGCCCGGAGACGGCCGGGTTCGCCTATGCGCTGGCCAAGGCCTGCGACGACATCGGCGACTACGAGCGTGCATTCGAATGGTTCGCGAGGGGCAATGCCCGGGTGCGTGGCAGCCACCTGCCGCGGCTCGACGACCTGTTCCGGGGCGCCGAGGAGCTGCGGGCGGCGTTCACGCCTGCGCTGCTCGATGCCGGGACGGCCACGGACCGGCCGGAACGACCGATCCTGGTGCTGGGCTGCCCACGGTCGGGCACGACTCTGGTGGAGCGGATCCTGACGACCGCACCGGGGACTGCATCCGGCGGCGAGCTCAAGGTCCTGCGCCTCGCCTGCCTCGGATTCTCTCCGCCGTCGCCCGAGCGCGTCACGCGCTACATCGGTCAATCGGGCGGTGCGAAGTCCGCGTGGGAGCGCGTTGCGGCGACGTACATCGACCGGCTCCGCCGCCGGTTTGGGACGGCCGACGGCGTGGTGGACAAGGGGCTGGTGAATTACCTGTACGTGGGTGCCGTCGCGCTCGCGTTGCCGAACGCACGGATCGTCCACGTCCGACGCGAACCGATGGACGTCGCCTGGTCCTGCTTCCGCCGGCGGTTTCACGACGGCCTGTACTGGAGCTACCACTACGAGTCCATCGCGGCGTTCCTGCGTGTCTACGAGGACACCATGGCGCACTGGAAGCAGGTGCTGCCGGGCCGGATCCTGACGCTGGATTTCGAACGGCTGGTATCGAGCCCGGACGAGGAGACCGCGCGACTGTTCGCCCACGCAGGGCTAGAGCGCCCCGCCGACTGGCAGTCGTTCCACGACCGCAAGGGCGTCGTGATGACGGCGAGCCAGCGCCAGGTTCGCAGACCGCTCAACGCGGACGGCGTCCAGGCGTGGCGACGTTACGAGCGGTTCCTGGGCCCGCTGCAGGACGCGCTGAGCCGTGCCGGATTGCCGGTGAAGCCGGCTGCCTGAGCGAGGCAGCTCGCGGGGGTGGGACGGTGCCCACGGGGCCGGCGCCGGTCAGTCGAGTGGAATGCCGGCGTCCCGCAGCACCCAGATCAGCGGCTTCAGCTCGCGCTCGTATTTCTTCCACCGGCCGACCGACGACGTGTACATGGGCCGCCGCACCTGGTTGGCGCTCAGTGTCGTGACCGTCGACTCGTTCAGGTGGAAGTCCAGGCAGCGCGGATCCCAGTCGAGTCCGCAATGTGCGAGCAGCCGCCGGATCTGCGTCTCGGGGTCGCTGACCAGTGACTCGTACGGCATCACGAGCAGCTGGCCGGGAATCGACTGTCGCCAGTGCTCGAGCAGGCGATGCCACGCGACGTAATAGCGCCCGAGTTCATGAAGGTCGTGCGCGAAGGGCAGGTGCTCGTGGAAATACGTGCTGTAGAGGGCGAGGCAGCTGTCGAGCGGATGCCGGCGCAGCACCACTGTCCTGGCGCCGGGCAGGGCGAGGCGGACCAGCCCGCACAGCAGGAAGTTCATCGTCGCCTTGTCGACGAAGTACGGTCGCCCGGTGCGATAGGTCCCGACGGCGCCCAGGTACGAACGCCCGATGGCCGCGAAGTCCGGCGACGCGTCGGAACCGCCGAGGGACCGCCCGGGCGTCACCATCGCACCACCGCCCAGCGCAGCAAACGCGAGGTCCCGCGGCTCCCCGAGGCTCTCGACGAGCGGATGCGCCGACAGTATCCGGTCCACCAGCGTCGTTCCGCTGCGGGGCAGCCCGGCCACGAAGAGCGCGCCATGCCCCGGCCCGGTGTCCGCCGCATCGCGCAGTCTTTCGGCGGGGTACTGCGCGACGATCTCCGCGAGCGCCGCCTCGTCGAACTCGACCCGGTAGCTGTAGCTGCCGCGCCGCGCCTTCGCGCCCGCGTGCAGCCAGGACATCGCCTTAGCCGGCTGCCCCAGGTCGTCGTATTCCTTGTACAGGGCGTAGCAGCTTGCGGCCCGGTTGCGCCGGTCGGTCGTCGCGGCGACGGCGCTTTCGATAGCGGCAACGTGGTTGTCCTCGGCCGTCCATCGCCGCAGCCGGGCCAGGGCCAGCCAGGCCAGGCCTTCCTGCGGCCTTTCCGTCGTCACCCCGGTGAGCAGCGCCTCGGCACCGGCCGCGTCGCCCACCGCGACCAGCGCCCCGGCGAGGCCCACCCGCACCTCCGGGTCCTGCGGCGCGAGCTCGAACGCGCGCCGGCAGCAACGCTGGTAGTCGTCGGGCCGGTTGTAACGCGCATACGTCTCGCCGGCGCGGAGCAGGAACAGGGCGTTCCCGGCGTGGTCGGCCTCGATCCGCTGCAGGCACTCGAGCGCGAGCCGCGTCTCGCCCGCGATCTGCAGGCACTCGACCTCGTGGAACCTGGCCTCGAGGCTGTCAGGTGCGAGCGCACTGCGTCGCCGCGCGTCTTCGAGCATGGCGGCATGGCGTTCGCGGGCTTGCGCGACGGGGCCCGATGCCGGCCGGTCGGCCGCGGCACCCGGGTGCGTGTGATTCGTCTGCATCGGCCGGGAGTATATAGGCCCGCCCGCGGCCGCGGAGACGCCCGGCGTCGCGTCGACGGGAGCGCGGAACGAGCCCGGATCTCCGCTGCGTGAGACCCGGCTCGCCCGCGCCGGCGTCTACTTGAGGAACTCCGCGACCGGCCGGTACTCGTACCCGAGGTCGCGCGCGACCGCCTCGTTCGTGATGTGACCCGCGTGCACGTTGAGACCATTGGCCAGGTGCGGGTCCTGCTGCATCGCCTTCTTCCAGCCGAGGTCGGCCAGCTTCCGGGCAAACGGGAGCGTCGCGTTGTTGAGCGCGAACGTGGAGGTGCGCGGCACGGCACCCGGCATGTTGGCGACGCAGTAGTGGATGACGTCGTCGACCACGTAGGTCGGGTCGGCATGCGTCGTGGCCTTGCTGGTCTCGAAGCACCCGCCCTGGTCGATCGAGATGTCGACGAGCACGGCGCCGGGCTTCATGCGCCGGACCATGTCGCGCGTGACGAGCTTCGGTGCCGCCGCGCCTGCGATCAGCACGGCGCCGATCACGAGGTCGGCGTCGATCACGAGCGCGTCGATGTGCTCCTGCGTCGAATACTCGGTGCGCAGCGTCGCGCCGAAGATCGACGAGAGTTCGCGCAGCCTGCGGACCGAGCGGTCGACGACCGTGACGTCCGCGCGCAGACCGACGGCCATTTCCGCCGCATGCGTGCCGGACACGCCGCCGCCGAGGATCACGACCTTCGCCGGCGCGACGCCGGGGACGCCGCCGAGCAGGATGCCGCGCCCGCCGTTCGCCTTCTGCAGGCAGTACGCGCCGACCTGGACCGACATGCGGCCCGCGACCTCGCTCATCGGCGTGAGCAACGGCAGCGAGCCGTCGGGCGCCGTCACGGTCTCGTAGGCGATGCAGGTGGCCCCGGACTTCACGAGTGCGGCGGTCTGCGCCGGGTCCGGCGCCAGGTGCAGGTACGTGTAGAGGACCTGCCCGGGCTTGAGCTGCGAGCACTCCCGCGGTTGCGGCTCCTTGACCTTTACGATCATCTCGGACCTGTCGAAGATCTCCTCGGCCGTGGCGGCGATCTTCGCGCCGACGCGCTGGTAGTCCGCGTCCGAGAAGCCGATGCCGGCCGCTGCGCCCGTCTGGACCGTGACTTCGTGGCCACTCTCGACAAGTTCCCGCGCCGCGGCCGGGATGAGGCCGACGCGATATTCATGGACCTTGATTTCCTTGGGCACGCCGATGCGCATGACTGATCTCTCCCCTGTCTGGCGGCTGTGATGGATCGGCGCAGGATACGCCGCTCGAGGGGGCAAAAAACTGCACAAAGGGCTCGTCAAATCCCGCCTTGGTGCAATAAACTGCCGTGAAACTGGAGTTTCAAGAAGAATATTTCTCATGAAGCTCGATCGGACGGATCAGCACATCCTGGCCGAACTGCAGTGCGACGGCCGGCTGAGCAACCGCGACCTCGCCGAAAAGGTCCACTTGAGCGAGTCAGCCTGCCTCCGGCGCGTGCGCGCGCTCGAGGAGGCGGGCGTCATCGACCGCTACACGGCGCTCGTCAACCAGGCGCGGGTCGGCCTGCCGGGCAACGTGTTCGTGAGCATCACGCTGAACCGCCAGGAGCAGGGCGATCTGGCGGCCTTCGAGGCGGCCGTGAAGCGCGTGCCGGAGGTGATGGAGTGCTACCTGATGACCGGGCAGCACGACTATCTGCTGCGCGTCGTCGTGTCGGACCCGGCCGACTTCGAGCGCTTGCACAGCCAGCACCTGACGCGTCTTCCGGGCGTCGCGCGCGTGCAGTCGAGCTTTGCGCTGCGCACCGTCCGCAAGACGGCGGAACTGCCGGTCCGCGCCTGAATCCGGGTATCGTGTCCGGCATGTCCCGTCGTTCGTCGCAGGTTCCACGGCGTTGTTCGCCCCGCGGCGCACTGCTCATGCTCGCGCTGGCCGCGACGGGTGCCGCGGCCGATGAACCGTCGCCACCCCAGGCCCCCGGCAGCGAGGCGGCCCCGTCGAAACCCGAGCCGCTGTATGCCGCGCCGACCCGTGAAGACCGCGTCGGGCGGATCCACGCCGCGGTCGAGATCGACGGTCGCGGACCCTACCGTTTCATCGTCGACACGGGTGCGAACAGCTCGGCGTTGTCGCCGCAGGTCGTCGAGCAGCTGGCCTTGCCGCCAGCCGAGGGCGGGGCGGTCCAGGTGCACGGCGTGACCGGGGCCGCGATGCTGCCGGCCGTGAAGGTGGAAAGCCTGGTCGTGGGCGGCATCGTCCTGCCGCCGGCCACGCTCCCGGTGGTGCCCGGCGACATCTTCGCCGGTGCGGACGGGATCCTCGGCGTGGCCGGGATCCAGGAGATGCGGATGGAAGTCGACTTCATGCACGACCGCGTGGAGATCGCGCCCTCGAAAGGCCGGCGTGCGCCCGCCGGGTTCCTGACCGTGCGGGCCCGCCTGTGGCAGGGCGGGCTGCTGCTGGTGGACGGTCACGTCGGCACCGTGCCGACCAAGGTGATCATCGACACGGGCGCCGAGCGCACGATCGGCAACATGCGGTTGCGCGAGGCGCTGCACAACAAGGCGCAGCGCAGCAAGGAGAACGAAGTCACCGTCTACGGCGCGACACCGGGCCTCGGCGAGGCGACCTACTTCAAGGTCCCGCGGATCCGGATCGGCCCGGCCCAGCTCGTGGACCTGCCGGTCACGTTCGGCGACCTGTACGTGTTCCAGCTGTGGGGTCTCACGGAGGAGCCAGCCCTGGTGGTCGGCATGGACGTGCTGGGCCGGCTGGAACGCTTCGTCGTCGACTACCAACGCGCAGAGTTCCAGATGAAGTCCGCCGGGGGCAAAGGCGTCGCCGTGCGACGCTGCACGTCCTCGACCTGCGGGTCCCGCATCCCCGAATCCACGTACTGAGCGCGACGGCCGGGCCGTCCCGCCGGGCGCCTCGTCGCGCAACGCCGTATTACCATTGCCGCCACCAAGCGATGAGCCCGCGGCATCCGCCGGGCCCGTGAACAGGGAGAACAGAACGTGCGACGCGCGACTTCCGGACTCAGGTGGAGCCTGCTGGCGCTGGCAGCCTCCCCAACGATGGGCACCGCGGCGGGTACCGAGACGCCGCAGCAGTGTGCGGCCGTGAGCGACGACGGTGCACGGCTCGCCTGCTATGACCGGATCTTCCGCGGCGCGTCGGCGCCCGGCGCACCTTCGGGGGCGGCGGCAGTTGCGGCGGGCGGCGCTGCAGTGGTCGCAGCGAAGAACCCCCAGGACGAATTCGGCCTGACCGAGGCGGCCAAGCGCGCACGGGACCCCGAGAAGGCCAAGGAGGAGATGCCCGAGAGCATCACCGAGAAGGTGACGTCCGTCGGCCACCGGCCTACCGGCGAACTCGTCGTGACGCTCGCGAACGGCCAGGTCTGGCTGCAGATCGAGTCCGGCAGCCGGGCCAAGGTCGGTGCCGGGCAGACGGTCACGATCAAGAAGGCGTCGCTCGGGTCCTACCTGATGGTGGCGCCCGACCGGATCGCGACCCGGGTCCGTCGCATCAAGTAGATCGAGCGCACAAAAAAAGACGGCGGGCCGAAGCCCGCCGTCCAGTGCCTACGTTGCTGTAGGAGTGTCGGTCGATCAGAACTTGACCGTCAGCCCCGCGAACACGTAGCGACCCATGGCGTCGTACACCTGCGGATAGGTGTTGCCGTTGCCGTACGGCGCACCCTGGTACGGGGTGAGCGGCGGGTCCTCGTCGAACAGGTTGTTGATACCGACGTTCAACGTGTACTTCTCGGCGAACGTGTAGATCGCGGCCAGGTCGATGTAGTTCATCGCGTCAAGCGTCTTGAACTTGTGGTTGTAGCCGTTCGGATCGCAACCACCGTTGCCGTCCGGAGGGCACAGGTCCGTGTCGTTCGAAGACAGGTCCACGTCCACGCTGCCGTAGTAGCGCCACGTCAGCGACAGGTCCACGCTCCACGGAGTCGACCACGTCGTACGGAACGTGCTTCTCCAGGTCGGAGCCGGGACGCCGCACGTGTTGCCGTAGAACCCGGCGCACTCGTACGACACGCCCGGGGGCACCGGCTGCTCCTCGTAGGTGTCGAGGTACGTGCCGACCAGGCTGAAGTTGAGCCCGCCCCAGTCGCCCATCGTCAGGGCATACAGGGCGTTCACGTCCCAGCCGGAGGTCTTGATCGTGCCGATGTTCACGTTCGTGGCGATGACCTGACCCGAGCCCGTCCACAGGCTGCCCGTCGTCGGGTCGCGCTGCACGTTGGCGCAGGCCGCGCTGCTGCCAGCCAGACACTGGTCGACGCTGACGTCCGGGGGCACGCTCGCGATCGCGTCGTCCACCTGGATGTTCCAGTAGTCGAGGGTCAGGCTGAAGCCGTCGAGGAACGTCGGCGTGAAGACCACGCCCACGGTCCAGGTGTCGGCCTTCTCAGGCTTCAGGTCCGGGTTGCCACCGAAGTAGCCGTTGTACTGCCCGGCCGGGTTGAACAGCAGGTCCGAGCCATACTGGCTGGCCAGCAGTCCCGAAGCCAAGCACTCCTGCAGCGAAGCCGTCGGGCCGCCGCCGGTGTCGAGGTTCGGACCGCAGGGGTCCTGGTCCCAGTTGAACAGTCCCTTGCCGGCCGCCGAGTACAGCTCGATGATGTTCGGCGCGCGCACGGCGTGCTGGAAGCTGCCGCGGAGCTTCACGTCATCGATGATCTGCCAGTCGAGACCCAGGCCGTACGTGTTCGTGTCCGTGTCGGTGCTGTAGCTCGAGTAGCGGTAGCTGGCGCTGAACTGCAGGTCCTTGGCGAACGACATGTCCTGCACGAGCGGGACGCGCAACTCACCGAAGACGTCGGTCGTGTTGTACGAGCCCGCCACCGGCAGCGTCGGGCCGCCCTGGCCGGCGCCGTCGCCCGACGCGTAGTTCGCGTCGACGTTGTAGTCCAGGCCTTCCTGGCGGTACTCCGCACCGAGCGCGATCGACACGCCGGACTGGGCGGTCGGCAGCGTCAGGCCGTACTGCCCGAGGTCGCTCGACACCGAGGCCGAGACCACGGTCTGGTTCGTGTTGCCGTTGCTGAACAGCGGGATCTGCAGGTAGTTGATGGCTTCCTGCGTCACGCCGCCGATGGCCCAGATGTTGTACGGGACGCAGGCCGGATCGGTGCCGTCGAGCACGGACGCGCAGACCGCGTTGCCATTGCCGTCGTCGACGACGTTCAGCGCACGGTTCAGGCGGGTGATCGAGAAGTCACGACCGTACCACTGGCTCAGCAGCACCTTGCCGTACTGGGCCGACACGTCGTAGTTCCAGTTGTCGAACATCGTGCCCTTGACGCCCACGACGCCGCGGAAGCTCGTCAGGCCGATGTTGCTCTGGCGGCCACCACCCTCGACGTTACGACGGCCGATGAGCAGGTCGTGCGTCTGGGCCGCGTCGGGAGCGGTGCAGCCGAACGCGTTGTACCACTGCGCGCCGTTCTGCTGGAGCAGCGGGTTGGCGCAGCTGACCGTGTAGGTGCTGCCGAAGAAGATGCCCGACGGCGCGATCTGCGACACCGAGTTGTTGTCCATGAACATGAACTCGCCGTAGACCTGGGCGGAATCGTTCAGGTCGTAGTGCACGAAGGCATCGGCGAGCCAGCGCTCGGACGGGCGCTGGTAGTAGTTGAGCGGGCCGAAGTTGTACGAGAACGCCGCAGTGTAGGGGCGGATCACACCGGTCGTCGGGTCCATCGTCCGGCTGCCGGACCACGCGCCGTCGAGGCTCGTGAAGCGGCCCGGATAGGACGTCGAGGAACCGCTGCAGGTATCGCCCGCGCCGAGCGTACAGGCGCTGTAGTCGCGCTCCGATTCGAGGATCGCATCGGCCGACATGTAGCCCATGTAGATCGTGGCGTTGCCCTTGCCGTCGGCGAAGTTCGAGCCGAGCGTGATGCCGAGCGAGTACTGGTCGCCGTCGAACACGCTGCCCGGGGCCTTCGCGTAGCCGCGCGACTCCACCAGCTTCTGCATGTGGTTGTCGTGGTTATTGTGGTAATAACCGCCGTACGTGCCGTCGATCTGCACGCCCTCGAACGAATCTTCCATGATGAAGTTCACGACGCCCGCGACCGCGTCGGCGCCGTACACGGCGGACGCACCGCCGGTCAGCACTTCGACGCGCTTGATCAGCGACGGCGGAATGGCGTTGACGTCGGGAGCGACCGGGCCGGTCGGGCTGCCCGCGGGCATGCGGCGACCGTTGACGAGCACGAGGGTGCGGTTCGAGCCGAGTCCGCGCAGGTCGATCGTCGAGGTGCCCGACGCACCGTTCGACACGTTGCTGCCCTGGGCAGCGAACACCTGCGGCAGCTTGTTCGTGAAGTCGGTGACCTGCTGCGCGCCCTGGATTTCAATGTCCTTCGATCCGACCACCGTGACCGGGCTCGTGCCCTCGATGTTCGGCTGCGGAATGCGCGAGCCCGTGACGATCACCTGCTCGATCTCGTCGGTCTGGGCGAGAGCACTCGTCGAGTGCACCCCCAGGCCGGCTGCACCCGCTGCGAGCAGTGCAATCCTTACCGCGCGCTCAATGTTGCGATTGGCCATCAGTTGACTCCCAAGAATATTAGAACCGTGTTGAATCCCGTGACCGGCGCGAATCCAGACGCAGGACCTACTACGTGCCCCCGCGCCGACTGCGCCCGACACGCAAATGTCGAACGCCGAGCCGGCACAAGTGGGCCGGATCATACCAACGGTCGCGATCGGATGAAAAGCACTCGTTGCGGAAACTCTACAGGCCCGGATGGGCCTGGCGCCGGGGCTGGATTTGCACCGGTTCTACCGCTGGGAAATCGCCGATTCGCGGTCTTGGCGCACGTCCGGAGAGCTGTTTGTTGCGCCGGCGATACAGTCGTCGGCCGCCTGGCGTGGCTCCCGCGCGACGCCCGGCCGGGCGTCGTGGGCGTCAGTCGGCAGCGTAGTAGTCGCGGACGCCGTTCAGCAGCTCCGTGACCAGTTCGCGTTCGGCATCGCTCAGGTACGGGTTCCAGACGTCGAACATCAGCTGGACCCGAAGCTGGTCGCTGTCGTTGCGGGCCTCGTGCTCGACGCTGTCGTCGAAGACCCAGGCCTTGCCGTACTGCCACTCGCGGGTGTCGTTCCCCACCCGGAACGTGCATTTTGGCGGGAGGATCAGCGGCAGGTGCACGATGAGCCGGATGTTGGTGTCCCCGCAATGCGGCGGGATGACCGTGCGGGCCTCGAGTGCCGAGAAGAGCACGTTGGGCGAGAAGTTGCGTGAGTACGCGAGCGGCATCGAGCTGACCACCTCGGTCGTCCGCGGGCAGCGCTCGCAGTTGGCCTCCACCTTCTCACCGTTCTTCCACAGGAAATAGGTGGACCAGCGCGCCGAGTAGTTGAGTTCCTTCCACTGGTTCACCGGCGAGCCCGGTGGCTTCTGGATGTAGGGGCTGAACTCGTCCTTCTGGTCGGCCAGCGCGGCCTCGCACTCGCGACGGATGTCCTCCGTGGCGGCCTCGAGTTCCGGGATCCACGGGAACAGGTCGTTCGGGTAGAACTGCAGCGGGGGCAGCTGCGCGAAGTGCAGCATCACCGGTTCCGGCGAGTACCGTTTCTTCGCGCCGGTCATGACCGCCAGGGTTTCCTCGAATCGGTCGAGGCGGGCGGCCGGATGGCGCTTGCGCAGGTCGGCAAGCACGTCCTCGAGGTGATGTTCGAGCGAGCGCCGGTTCTCCTCGATCACCGTCCGCGCATGCTCGGCGGCTTTCACGAATCCGGCGCCCGCCTGCTCGGGGGGCGGCATGATCTTCAGCACGTCCTTGAACACCCGGGCGGCCTGGCGACGCCGGCCCAGCCGCTCGAGCAGCATGGCCTGGTGGAGCAGCGCCGGATAGAAATAGGGGTCGATGGCCAGCGCCCGCATGACCGCGGCCATCTCCTCCTCGGGCCGGTCCATGTCCTTGAGCGCCAGTGCCGTGTAGAGATGCACCATCGGGTCCCGCGGTGCCGTCGCCGCCGCATGCTGCAGCACCTGCAGCGCCCCGGCGGAATCCCGGCGGGCGAGCGCCTGTGTCGCCGTCGCGAGCAGCGCTTCGGTGTGGTTGGGGTCGACCGACAGCACGCGCTGCCAGAGCGCAGCCGCGTCGTTCGGGCGGCCGGCGCGCGCGAGTTCGCGGGCCTGCTGGACCATCGCCGGCAGGCCGGCAGCCGTGGGAGCGTTCATGGCGCGATTGTCCCAGAACCCGGCCGGGCCCGCGAGACGACGTCCGGCCCGGGGTTCAGGGCTGGGCCGGGCAGGCCGCGCGCGCGCGCGGCCAGCCGGTGACCGGCAGGGTCACCCGGTCCCCGGGACGCAGGCCGAGCGCGTCCGCGACTCCGCCCGCGAGCTCGACGACCAGTGCGACGGCGCCGGGCGACCGGATCAGTGCAAGCGACTGCGGCTCGGCATCGTGCACGATCGTCAAGACGCAGCCGGCGGAGTCGACGAACAGCATGTCGAGCGGGATCAGCGTGTTCTTCATCCACATCGACACCCGGGCGGGCGGGGCGTAGACGAAGAACATCGCCCGGTCCGGCTCGATGTGCGGCACGAACATCAGGCCCTGCTCGCGGGTCACGGGGGTGTCGGCCCGCCATGCGTCGAACTCGTGTCGCCGCGCCGAGCGGGTTTCGACGACCAGCGGTTCGCGCGGGAACGCGTCGAGCGGCAGCGCGTCGGACCGCAGGACGTCGGCGCGGCCCTGGGCGCCGAACGCGACGAGCAGCGCTGCGGCCCATTTCCCGGCGCGCCGGACCCGCCCGGGCGAAACCCGAGCGGTCATCGCCAGGCCACCAGCGCCGTCGCGTCGAATCGCGACATCAGCACGGAGCCGCTGCCGTCGAGCGACCGGGCCGGCTGCACGCAATAGCCCCGCACCGTGATCCGGTAACGGCCATCGCCAGCCGGCAACTGGTGGACCTCGTCCGCGGCACACTTGTCGTCGCCCCGGGTTGCGTAGAAGGAGCCCGTTCCCTCGCGCACCAGCGTCAGGTTGGCCGGCACGTTCGTCGCGTCCTCACCGGCCGCCAGCGGGCCGATGCCGATGAGCACGAGCAGGCTGCCCTGTCCCGGCAGCTCGCCGCGATAGATCAGCCGGACCCCGTCGCCGCCCGGTCGGGGCCCGCCGAGGCACTGCGGCGCGGGCGGCGCCCAGGCGATCTCGGCCTTCAGGTCGCCGTCGAGCCGGGCCCGCAGGCTGCCTTCGGCCGCGGCGACACAGCGTGCGTCCGGCCCGCTCGGCAGCGACGCGTTGCCGGCGGCTCCGGCGCCCGCGGCCGCAGGGCCGGGCGACGGCGTCGCAGTGGTGATGGCCGGGGAGGCCGTCCCTGAGGCACCGCCGGTCGGTTCGGCCTGGCCGCAGGCCGCGGCGAGCGCCGCGCAGGCGCTCACCGCGACGAAGGCCGTCCGCTCAGGCGTCCTGGCCCGGGTAGCGGACCAGCAGGTTCTTGGCGAGGAGTCCATGCAGCTGGCCGATGCCCCGGGAGAGATGCAGCGAGATCGTCAGCAGCAGGATACCGAGGATCGTGACCAACGGCAGCATGGCCGGGTGCGTCACGTGGACGTCGCCATCGCCCATCTGCACGCCGAGGTTGGCGACGCCGTAGTACTGCAGCAGCACGAGTACCGGCGCGACCGCGAGCGCGACGGACACGATGATCCCGACGAGCACGAACGTGAAGTAGAAGATCCCGAGCGGCAGCATCAGCAGGAAATAAACGAGCGTGCCCCAGGTGCGCGGGTCCCTGAGCATTGCGCCGATGCGCGCCAGGAACGGCGTGTCGCGGTCGGTGTAGGGCGGGCGACGGGGCATCCGGGTGCCGAGCATCGCCTCGACCAGCCGGCCTTCCGCGAGCGCCAGCACACGCGTCGTGCCGACGAACAGCAGGAAGAACGGCACGCCGATGATCAGGACCGCGAGTCCCACCGACAGCGACAGCCCGGTCACCGCGAACGTGAAGTAGACGATGCCGGTCACGAGCGCGAGCAGCATGTAGAGCATCGAGAGGTACGCGCGGGGATCGGCGTAGATGCCGAAGAACCGGCCGATCGCCGAGTTGCGCACAGGCGGCGGCGGGGTCCTGAGCGCCCGCTGGATCGTCGCCTCGTTGCTGCGGTACGCGTCGGCGACCTCGTCGGGCGCGCCGTAGCTCGCGACGATGTCGGCGAGCACGGTGGCTTCGTCGGCGCCCGGCCGCTGCGCCAGTTCCGAACGGAGGTGCTCCTCCGCGTCGTACAGAGCGTCCTGCACGAGGGCCTTGTCGGCGCCCGAAAGCGCCGAGCGCAGTGCGTCGAGGTACTGCTCGACCGTCCTCGGGGTGGGGGCGTTCATCGCTGGGTCTCCTGAAGGCTGGCGCGGCGCACGATCGCGTCGACGAAATTGCGGGTATCGGTCCAGGTGGATTGCCAGGATGCGAGCACCTCGCGGCCCAGCGGCGTGATCCGGTAGTAGCGGCGGGGCGGGCCCGAATACGACGGAACCACCCGGCTCGACAGCAGTCCGGCCGCACTCATGTTGCGCAGAACCGGGTAGAGCGCACCTTGTTTGAATGGACTCGCGGCCTCGGTGTCGCTGCCGAGTCGCTTCGCGATTTCGTAGCCATACAGGTCGGCATCGGCCTCGGCCAGCACCGAGAGGAGGACCAGGGCCGTCAGGCCCGCGCTCAGCTCACGCTGGAACTTCCGGACGATCGGCTCGGCCGACTCGAGCGGCTCCTGCACGGGATCATCAGCAGTTTCGGCACTCACGGTTTGGCTCACTCATACAGCCTAGTTAAGCATAGTAAATGATAAACACTAATACGAAGTCAACAGTATTGTCTGATTGGCAGGGTGGACGCCGCGCAGGATGGCGGGCGGGCCGGAGTGACGACGAACACCGGATCGTGGCGAGCGATGCGCGGATGGCGCGGGCGCGCCGGGTCTGTAACATCGGAACCACCGTCCCACCCGATCAGGCGGAGCCCGATGAGCACCGAGCAGCAGCGCCAGACCGCTCCGCGCCGATTCCTGAGCCGGCTCACCCGGGGCACGCTCGCGGTCGTGATGGCGGGTGGCCGCGGCGAGCGGCTGCGGCAGCTCACGGAGGACCGCTGCAAGCCCGCGACGCCGTTCGGCGGCAAGTTCCGGATCGTGGACTTCGTGCTCTCGAACTGCGTGAACTCCGGTATCCGGCAGATCTCGGTGCTGACGCAGTACAAGGCGCATTCGCTGATCCAGCACATCCAGCGGGGATGGGGCTACCTGCGCGGCGAGTTCGGCGAATTCGTCGAAATCATCCCGGCGCAGCAGCGCCACGGTCCCAACTGGTACCTCGGCACGGCCGACTCGCTGTGGCAGAACATGGAGATCATCAAGGCCCACCGGCCGCTGCACGTGCTCGTGCTCGCTGGTGACCACATCTACAAGATGGACTACGGCCCGATGATCGGCTTCCACGTCGAGAAGGACGCGGACATCACGGTCGGCGTGGTCGAGGTGCCCGTCGACCGTGCCCGTGAGTTCGGCGTGCTCACGGTGGACCCGACGAACCGCGTGACGCGGTTCCAGGAAAAGCCGCTCGCGCCGGAAACGGTGCCCGGGCGGCCCGACGTCGCACTGGCCTCGATGGGGATCTACGTCTTCAACCCGAAGCTGCTCGAGAAGCTGCTGCGCGCGGACGCCGACGACCCGCACTCCGTGCACGACTTCGGCAAGAACATCATCCCGGCCGCGATCGAGAACCTGAGCGTCTACGCGTATCCGTTCGAGGACGTGCGCACGAAGGCGCAGAACTACTGGCGCGATGTCGGCACGGTGGATGCCTACTACGACGCGAACATGGAACTCGTTCGCGTGTCGCCCGAACTGAACATCTACGACGAGCAGTGGCCGATCTGGACCTACCAGGAGCAGTTGCCGCCGGCGAAGTTCGTGTTCGACGACGACGACCGCCGCGGCATCGCCGTCGACTCGATGGTGTCCGGCGGCTGCATCATCTCCGGTGCACGCGTCGCGAACTCGCTGCTGTTCTCGAGCGTGCGGGTGCAGGACTGGAGCGAGGTGGACCGCTCGGTCGTGCTGCCGCGCGCCCGGATCGGCGAGCGCTGCGTCATCCGCAACGCGATCATCGACGAGGGCGCGGTCGTGCCGGACGGGACGCGGATCGGCGTGGACCCGGTGGCGGATGCCGAGCGTTACGGCGTGACCGAGGGTGGGATCGTGCTCGTCACATCGGCTATGCTCCGCGCGGCCGGGCGCGGCGGCTGACCGCGCCCCGACCGTGAGGAGTATCCACGGATGACGAAGCCCTTCGGTGGACTGCTGGCCGTGGCGGCGCTGGCCGTGCTCGCGGGCTGCTCGACCTTCGGCAAGAAGATCGAGACCCCGGCCGTCGAGGTCACGAACGTCCAGATCCTGAGCGCCGACATGTTCTCGCAGCGCTTCAAGGTGCACCTCAAGGTCGCCAACCCGAACGACATCGAGGTGCCCGTCGAGAGCATCGACTTCAAGCTGTTCCTGATGGGCGACCAGTTCGGCGAGGGCGCGACCGACGCGGCGTTCACGCTGCCGTCGCGCGGCGAGGCCGAGTTCGACGCGATGCTCTCGACCGACTTCGTGAGCGCGCTCGGGCGCGTCGTGAGTCGCAAGGGCGGCAACAAGCTCGAGAACGTCGAGTACGCCGTGACCGGGACGCTGCACCTCGCGAAGGGCTTCGTGCGCGAGGTGCCGTTCAGCCACAAGGGCCTCGTCGACTTCACGAAGGGCTACAAGTAGCCGCCCGGTTCAGCCCCGCGGCGGCATCCCGAGCGCGCAGCGGCCGTACAGGCGCTCGTACTCGGCGACGCGCCGCTCCCAGGAATTGTCCTCGCGCATGCCGTTCTGGACGATGCGCCGCCAGGTCCGAGGGTGCGCGTGCCATTCGAGCGCCGTGTCGAGCGCCCAGCGGAGCCCGTTCGCATCGTAGTGCTCGAACACGATCCCGTTGCCCGAGCCGCTGCGCGGGTCGTAATGACGCACCGAATCGGCGAGGCCGCCGGTGCGCCTGACGACGGGCACGGTGCCGTAACGGAGGCTGTAGAGCTGGTTGAGGCCGCAGGGCTCGTAGGCGGACGGCATCAGGAACATGTCGGCCGCGGCCTCGATCATGTGGGCGAGTTCCTCGCTGTAGCCGCTGTAGAACGCGGCCCGGCCGGGGAACCGTTCGTGCAGCGACTGCATGAACGCCTCGTACCGTGCTTCGCCGCTCCCGAGCGCCACGAAGCGCAGTTCGCGCGTCGCGAGCAGTTCGGGGAGCACCTCGACGAGCAGGTCGATCCCCTTCTGCGCGACGAGCCGCGTCACCATCCCGATCACGGGCGTGGTCGGCGGGGCGGGCATCCTGAGCAGGTCGAGGAGCGCCTCGCGGTTGCGCAGTTTCCCCGTCAGGTCGTCGGCATCGTAGCGATGCGGGAGGTAGCGGTCGCTCGCCGGATTCCATTCCGCGCAGTCGATGCCGTTCAGGATCCCGACCACGGCGTCGCCGCGTGCACGCAGGTCCCCGTCGAGCCCGTGCCCGCCCTCGGGCGTGCAGATCTCCCAGGCGTAGGTCGGGCTCACCGTCGTGACCGCGTCGGCGTGCAGTATCGCTTGGCGCATCGGGTTCACGCGCCCGAGCGCGAGGTCGGCGGCGTCCAGTGCGGCCAGGTCGACGCCCGGCCCGACGTCCGCGGCGCGCGAGGCACCGAAGACGCCCTGGTAGCCGATGTTGTGGATCGTGAACACGCTGCGCGCCGCGCCGAAGCAGTCCCGGTCCCAGGCGTAGGCGGTACGCAGCAGCAGCGGCGCGAAGGCCGTGTGCCAGTCGTGCGCGTGCACGATGTCCGGCGCGTAGCCCATCCGCTGGCAGCAGTCGAACGCGGCCCGGGTGAGCGCCAGGTAGCGCAGGTGCTCGTCCGGTGCGTCGGAGTAGATCCGCGGCCGGTCGAAGAGCGGAGGGCAGTCCACCAGGTGGATCCACAGGTCCGAGTCCGGCGCGCGGGCCGTGTGGATGTCGCAGGCGAACTCGTGTGCGCCCACCCGGACCGGCAGCCCGCGCAGGCCTTCGACGGGATGGCGGTCGACGCCCCCGAGTTCCATCTGCCCGTGCAGCGGCACGAACACGCGCAGGTCGTGGCCGCGCCGGCACAGGTGCCGCGTCAGTGCGGCGACGACGTCCCCGAGCCCCCCGGCCTTGGCGAACGGCGAATACTCCGCGGAGATGTGGCAGATGCGCACCTGCCCAGTGTGCCAAAAACGGGCATCGGCCGGCGACGCTGCTTCGGTGGGAGGGGCTGCCGCCGCGATCGAGCACGATCCGGGTGGCGACGGCCGCGTCCCCGCCTATGCTTGCGTCCATGGAAACCACGAAGACGAACGGCCGTGGACTCGCCGGAGCCGATTACCGGCGCATCGAGCGGGCCATCGAGTACATGGACCAACACGTGCGTGAGCAGCCGGCGCTCGAGGACGTGGCGCGGGTCGCCGGACTCGCGCCCCATCACTTCGCGCGGCGATTCCGTCGCTGGGCCGGCATCTCGCCGAAGCAGTTCCTCCAGCGGCTGACATTCGAGGCCGCGAGCGAGGCGCTGGCCCGCGATGCCTCGGTGCTCGCGGCCGCGTTCGACTCGGGCCTGTCGGGCCCGGGCCGCCTGCACGACCTGTTCGTCACCGTCGCGGCCGTCACGCCGGGCGAGTACAAGGCGCGCGGGCAGGGCCTCGAGATCCGGCACGGATCCGCGGCGACCCCATTCGGACCCGCGACGATCGCAGTCACGCCGCGGGGCGTCGGATTCCTCGGGTTCGAGGATGCACGCGGCCGCGTGCCGGGCTGGGACGAATACCGCTCGGCCTGGCGCGAGGCGCGGTTCGTCGCCGATGCTCGCGTGGCGGGCGAGGTCGCGGCGCGAACCTGGGGTTCCGTCGGGACGCGGAGTGAACCGCTGCGCCTGTGGGTGCTCGGGACGAATTTCCAGGTGCAGGTGTGGCAGGCGCTGTTGCGCGCCGCCCCGGACGGGCCGGTGACCTACGCCGACCTCGCCCGGGACATTGGCCGGCCGGGCGCGGCGCGAGCGGTCGGCAACGCGGTCGGTGCGAACCCGGTGGCGTGGCTGATTCCCTGTCACCACGTGCTGCGCGGTACGGGCGCGATCGGGGGCTATCGCTGGGGAGCGGCGCGCAAGCGAGCGATGCTCGCCTGGGAAATGTCGCACGGGATCGCCGCGGCGCCGTGAGGCGCGCGCCGGATCAGCGCTTCTCGTCCTCGTCGCGTCCCTTCTCGCGCTTCGACATCAGCGCGCCGAGCAGGCTTTCCTGTGCCTTGGCGAGCGTCTCGAGGTTCTGGCGCGTGAGGTCCGCCACGGTCGAGATCGGGCCGCTCGACACGAGCTTCGACAACTGGGACTGCAGCGCTTCCTGCTGGTTCAGGAAGGTCTCGATGCTCTTCTCGAGGAATCCGGCGAGGAAGCCCTGCATCGCGTTCCCGTAGAAACGGATGATCGCCTCGAGCACCTTGGTGCTGAGGATCGGCCGGCCGAACTGCTCCTGTTCGGCGATCACCTGCAGCAGGATGTGCCGAGTGATGTCGTGCCCGGTCTTGTCCTCGACGACCTTCAGTTTCTCGCCCTTGACGATCAGCGTGCGGATGTCGTCGAGCGTGATGTGGCGGCTCTGCGAGGCGTCGTAGAGCCGGCGGTTGGCGTACTTCTTGATCAGGCGTTCCTGCGTCATGCGCGCAGTGTACCTCAGGTTTGTTGCGCTGCACGAAGCGCGCGGGACCGCTCGCGTGCTGCGATGCAGCAAAGCCGTCGGACCCGGTCGCCCCGGGTTGGACGCGAGGTAGACTCCGCCCCCTCGGCCAGCGGCAGGGTACGGACATGTCGGCGAGCGAACTCCATGCGGAACTCCGGGCGCGCATCGGCGAGGAAGTCCACGTGAGCGACTGGTTCACGGTGACCCAGGAGCGCATTCAGGCCTTCGCGGACGCGACCGGGGACCACCAGTGGATCCACGTCGACGCGGAGCGGTGCCGGCGCGAGTCGCCGTGGCGCACGACGATCGCGCACGGCTTCCTGACGCTGTCGCTGTTCCCGATGCTGCGCGGGCTCGCCGAGGACGGCGCGCCGCTCTATCCGGGCGTGCGGCAGGGCATCAACTATGGGCTCGACCGGCTGCGGTTCCCGAACGCCGTGCGCGCGGGCAGCCGGGTCCGCGCGCGCTGCACGCTGCTCGGCGTCGAGGAGATCCCGGGCGGTCTGCAGGTCGCCGAGCGCTACACGGCCGAGATCGAGGGCGAGGCCAAGCCCGCCTGCGTCGCCGACGCGATCTTCCGGCTGTATTTCGGCTGAGGCCGCCGGCCGGGAATCTGGTGATGCCCGCCGGGAATGAGCGGCCGCCGGCCGCGGGATTATAGTGCCGCCACGACGCCCCGCCGGGGCCGGAGGTCATTTGCCATGATCCACGACAGCATCCTGCACACGATCGGCCGCACGCCGATCGTGCGCGTGAACAGGATCGCGCCGCCGCACGTCACGATGTACGTGAAGTGCGAGTACTTCAACCCGCTCTCGTCCGTGAAGGACCGCCTCGCGATCGCGATCATCGAGGACGCCGAGAAGCGCGGCACGCTGAAGCCCGGCCAGACGGTCGTCGAGGCCACCTCCGGCAACACAGGCATCGCGCTCGCGATGGTGTGCGCGGCCAAGGGCTACCCGTTCGTCGCGGTGATGGTCGAGACGTTCTCGGTCGAGCGCCGCAAGATCATGCGCATGCTCGGCGCGAAGGTGATCCTCACCCCGGCGGCCGAGCGCGGTTCGGGCATGGTGCGCAAGGCGGCCGAACTCGCCGCGAAGCACGGCTGGTTCCTGGCCCGGCAGTTCGAGAACGAGGCCAACCCGGCCTACCACCGCCAGACGACCGGGCCGGAGATCCTGTCGGACTTCGCCGGACGGCGCCTCGACTACTTCGTGAGCGGCTGGGGCACCGGCGGCACGATCACCGGGGCCGGCGAGATGATCCGGCTCGCCCGTCCCGAGGTGAAGATCATCGCCACCGAGCCGGCCGGCGCGTCGCTGCTCGCGGGCGCCGAGTTCAAGCCCCACAAGATCCAGGGCTGGACGCCGGACTTCGTGCCCGCGGTGCTGAACCGCTCGGTTCCGCACGAGATCGTCCCGGTCACCGACGACGAATCGATCGCCGCCTCGCGCGCGCTCGCGAGCAAGGAAGGCATCTTCTGCGGGATCTCCTCGGGCGGCACGTTCGCCGCGGCCCTGAAGGTGGCCGAGAAGGCACCGCAAGGGTCGGTGATCCTCGCGATGCTGCCGGACACCGGCGAGCGCTACATGTCGACCGCGCTGTTCGAGGGCATTGCCGAGGGCTCGGACCCGGAGCCCTGAGCCGGGGCCGGCGGGCCGTCCGGCGCCGAGGGCAACGCGCCGGTTCCGCGCGGCAGGGCAACGGTGGGATAATGCCCGCCTCCCCCCGGCTGATCGCCTGACGACCGCGGTGCCCATGTCCGACACATTCAAGAAGGCGCTTGCGGGCGCCGTCGCCGGCGCCGTGCTCGTCGCCTTCGCCTGGCACGTGAGCAGCGAACGTGCGAAGCGGGCGCCGGCCGGGGCGGGCGCGCCGTCGGCGGTCGCGGGCAAGCCGGGCGCCGCCCCGTCGTCGAAGGACCCGGTCGCCGTCGTCGTCGCGCCGGTGCGCGTCGAGCGCCTCGCGCAGCAGATCGAGGCGCTGGGCACGGCCCGGGCCAACGAGTCGGTCGACGTCACGGCCAAGGTCACGAACCTCGTGACGGCCGTGCACTTCGCCGAGGGCCAGTCGGTCGCGCGCGGCGCGCTGCTCGTGGAACTCGACGGCGCCGCCGCACGCGCGCAGCTCGCGATCGCCGACGCCGCGGTCAAGGAAAGCCGCAGCCAGTGGAAGCGCAGCCAGGAGCTCTACACGACGAAGGCCCTCTCCGAGGCGCAGCTCGACCAGATCGAGGCGACGCTGCGGGCGAACGAGGCCCGGGTCGCCGCCGCGCAGGCCCAGCTCGACGACACCCGGGTCCGCGCGCCGTTCGCCGGGCGCACGGGCCTGCGCCGCGTGAGCGTCGGCAGCCTGGTCAACCCGGGCACCGTGATCACCACGCTCGACGACACCGCGACGATCAAGCTCGACTTCACGGTCGCCGAGACGTTCCTGTCCGCGCTGTCGCCCGGGCTCGCGATCACGGCGCGCAGCGCCGCGTACCCGGACCGCACGTTCGAGGGCCACGTCGCGAGCGTCGATTCGCGCGTGGACCCGACCACGCGATCGGTGATCGTGCGCGCGTTGATCCCGAATCGCGACGGGGTGCTGAAGCCCGGCATGTTCCTCACGGTGCGCCTGTCGCGCGGCGCGGCCGACGCGCTCGTGGTGCCGGAGCAGGCGCTGGTCCCCGAGCAGGGTGACGTGTACGTGTTCGTCGTGAAGGATGCGCAGGCCGAGAAGCGCCGGATCCGGATCGGGGAGCGACGCGTCGGCAGCGTACAGGTGCTCGAAGGGCTCGCGGCCGGCGAGATCGTCGTGACCGAAGGCACGCAGAAACTCCGGGACGGCCTGGCCGTCACGGTCGCGACGCCGGCCGGCGGCACGGCGGCGGCGGGGGCCGCCGCGCCGTGAGGCTGTCGGAGGTCTCGGTCCGGCGACCCGTCTTCGCGACGGTGATGAGCCTGCTGCTCGTCATCCTCGGCCTGCTCGCGGCGACCCGGCTGCCGGTCCGGGAGCTGCCGAACGTCGAGTCCCCGGTCGTCTCGATCGACACGACCTACCGGGGCGCGTCCGCCGACGTCGTCGAGACCAAGATCACGCAGGTCATCGAGGACCGCGTGGCCGGCATCGAGGGCGTCACGAAGATGACCTCGCAGAGCCTCGACGGCCGTTCGAGCATCAACCTCGAATTCGACCCGTCTCGCTCGGTGGACGAGGCCGCGAACGACGTGCGCGACCGCGTGGCGCGGGTCGCGGCCAACCTGCCCGAGGAGGCCGACCCGCCCGAGATCGGCAAGGTCGACTCGGCCGCCGAACCGATCATGTTCGTGAACCTCTCGAGCAGCACGATGAGCGTGCTCGAGCTCACGGACTACGCCGAGCGCGTGCTCACCGAGCGGCTCGGCGTGGTGCCGGGCGTCGCCCGCGTGCGCCTGAGCGGCGCCCGCCGCTACGCGATGCGCGTGTGGATCGACCGCGAGGCGCTCGCGGCGCGCCAGCTCACGGTCACCGACATCGAGAACGCGCTGCGCCGCGAGAACGTGCAGCTGCCCGCCGGCCGGCTCGAGTCGTCGCAGCGCGAACTCACGCTCAGGACCGACACGCAGCTCAACACCGAGCAGGACTTCCGGGAGCTGCCGATCGGGCGCGGCCCGGACGGCTACGTCGTGCGGCTCGGCGAGGTTTCGGACGTGCGCCTCGCGGCCGAGAACGAGCGCACCGTCTCGAGGTCGAACGGCGTCCCGGGCATCAGCCTCGGCATCGAGCAGGTCTCGAAGGCGAACACGCTCGAGGTCGCCAACGCGGTGCGCGCCGAGCTCGAACGCCTGCGCCCCGAACTCCCCCCGGGCACCTCGCTCGACATCAACCTCGACCGCTCGACGTTCATCAGCGAGTCGATGAAGGAAGTCGTCGAGGCGCTCGCGGTCGCGCTCGCGCTGGTGCTCGCGGTGATCTACCTGTTCCTCGGCAACCTGCGCGCGATGCTGATCCCGGCCGTGACGATCCCCGTGTCGATCGTGGCCGCGTTCATCGTGATGGCCGCGATGGGCTTCTCGATCAACATCCTGACGCTGCTCGGGCTGGTGCTCGCGATCGGCCTCGTGGTCGACGACTCGATCATCGTGCTCGAGAACATCTACCGGCGCGTCGAGTCCGGCGAGCCGCCGCTGCTCGCGTCCGTCGAGGGCAGCCGCGAGATCGGCTTCGCGGTGATCGCGACGACCGCGGTGCTCACGGCCGTGTTCCTGCCGATCTCGTTCCTGCAGGGCAACGTCGGGCAGCTGTTCCGGGAGTTCGGCTTCACGATCGCGTCGGCGATCGTGTTCTCCTCGTTCGTCGCGCTGACGCTGACGCCGATGATGTGCTCGAAGCTGCTGCACACGGGCGAGCGCCACTCCGGCTTCGCCGAGGCGGTGGACCGGGCGTTCCGCGCCATCTCGCAGGGCTACGAGTCCGGGCTGCGCCGCGTGATGCGCCGGCCGTGGCTCGTGGTCGTGGCGGCGCTCGCCGCGGTCGGACTCTCGGCCCTGCTGTTCCGCGGGATCCCGACCGAGCTCGCGCCCTCCGAGGACCGGGGGATGATCTTCTACACGCTCACGGCGCCGGAAGGCGCCTCGCTCGAGTACATGGACCGCCACGCGCGCATGGCCGAGGACGTCGTCGGGCCGCTGCGGGCGAACGGCGAGGTCGTGCGCGGCCTCACCCGGATACCGGGCGGCTTCGGCGGCGCGACGGAGCTCAACGTCGCCCGCGGCTTCCTGCTGCTCGCGCCCTGGGGCGAGCGGGACCGCAGCGCGGACGAGATCGCCCAGGACCTGCGCCGGCAGCTCGAGGCGATCCCCGGCGTGCGCTCGAACGTGGGGCTGTACGGCGGCCTCAGCCGCGGCGCCGGCACGCCGGTGCAGGTCGTGCTCGGTGGCACCGAGTACGCGGACCTCGTGAAGTGGCGCGACCTGCTCATGCAGCGCATGCAGGACAACCCGGGCCTCGCGAACGTGCAGTCGAACTACGAGGAGCGCAAGCCGCAGGTCGAGGTGGCCGTGGACCGCGACCGCGCCGCCGACCTCGGCGTGTCGCTGGCGACCGTCGGGCGCACGCTCGAGACCGTGCTCGGTTCGCGGATCGTGACGACCTACGTGGACCGCGACCGCGAGTACAACGTGATCCTGCAGGGCAAGGCCGAGGACCGGGCCACGCCGGCGGACCTCGACAACCTGTACGTGCGCTCGGACCGCACCGGCGAGCTGATCCCGCTCGCGAACCTCGTGACGCTGAAGGAGGACGCGGGCCCGATGCGGCTCAACCGCTTCGACCGGCTGCGCTCGATCACGGTGTCCGCCGCGCTCACGCCGGGCTACACGCTCGGCGAGGCGCTCGGCTACGTCGAGAAAGTCGTCAAGGACGAGCTGCCGCCGGCCGTGCGGCTCAGCTACGACGGCGCGTCGCGCGACTTCAAGGAGTCCGGCGGGCAGCTGTACTTCATGTTCGTGATGGCGATGCTCGTGGTGTTCCTGGTGCTCGCCGCGCAGTTCGAGAGCTTCCTGCACCCGTTCGTCATCATGACGACGGTGCCGCTCGCGGTGGTCGGTGCGCTGGTGGGCCTGTGGCTCTACGGGATGTCGATCAACGTGTTCAGCCAGATCGCCGCGATCATGCTGGTCGGGCTCGCCGCCAAGAACGGCATCCTGATCGTCGAGTTCGCGAACCAGCTCCGCGACCGCGGCGTCGATTACCGCGAGGCCGTCATCGAGGCCGCGGCGATCCGGCTGCGACCGGTGCTGATGACGAGCTTCTGCACCGCGTTCGGCGCGTTGCCCCTGCTCGTCGCGACCGGTGCCGGCGCCGAGTCCCGGCAGCCGATCGGCGTGGTGGTCTTCTACGGCGTCGTGATCTCGGTGCTGCTCACGCTGGTCGTCGTGCCGGCCGTCTATTCGATCGTCGCGCGCAACACGCGTTCGCCGCAGGCGATCTCGAAGATGCTGGACAAGCTGCGTGCGGCGGCGCGCCCGGCCGGGACGCCGGTGGAGCCGACCGACGGCTGAGCGCGCCGGCTGCAGTGGGCGCGATTTCGCAAGCCACTGATTAATAACATTAAAAGGCCATCCGGCCCGGCGCACTCGGGCGTGCGGGGCCGGGCGGCTTGCTAGAATCCGGTCGTCCCGGCCCAAGACCGTCGCGGACACAGCCATGGCCCAGACGCCCTACCAGCAGCTCGAACAGGAGTTCCGCCGACTGCACGCCTTCCGGGGCGCGGCGAGCCTGTTGCGCTGGGACGCCGCCGTGATGATGCCGCGCGGCAGCGCGGACGTGCGGGGCGAGCAGCTCGCCGCGCTCGATTCCGAGTGCCACGCGCTGCTCACCTCGCCCAGGGTGTCGAGACTGATCGAGCGGGCCCAGGCCGCGGAGGCGCAGCTCGAGGACTGGCAGCTCGCGAACCTGCGCGAGATGCGGCGCGAGCGGGACCACGCGATCGCGACGCCGCTCACGCTGGTCATGAGGCTCGCGCGCGCCACCTCGATCGCCGAGGTGCGCTGGCTCGAGGCCAAGCAGGAGAACAACTTCGCGCTCTTCGCGCCGCACCTCGAGGAGGTCGTGGCACTCACGCGCGACAAGGCGCAGGTGCTCTCGCAGGCGCTCGGCCTCGCGCCGTACGACTCGCTGATCGACGGGTTCAGCCCGGGGTTCCTGAGCGCCGAGATCGACCAGCTGTTCCGGGCCACCTCCCGCAGGCTGCCGAACCTGATCCGCGAGGCGATCGAGTTGCAGGCGTCCCGTGACGTGTTGCCGATCGCCGGGAAGGTGAGCGTCACGAAGCAGCGCTCGCTCGCGATCGAGGTGATGCGCGCGCTCGGCTTCCCGTTCGATCGCGGCCGCCTCGACGAGAGCGACCATCCGATGACGGAGGGCGTGCCGGGCGACGTGCGTGTGACGACCCGTTTCGAGCTGCGCGATCCGTTCGCCGGCCTGATGGGCGTGCTGCACGAGACCGGCCAGGCGCTCTACGACCTCGGCCTGCCGGAGGCCTGGCGCGACCAGCCGGTTGGCCGGGAGCGCGGCATGGCGCTCGACGAAAGCCAGTCGCTCCTGCTCGAGATGGTGATCGGTCGCAGCCGCCCGTTCCTCGCCTGGCTCCGGCCGCTGCTCGAGAAGCACTACGGCTCGACCGGCCCTGAATGGGACGTCGAGAACCTGTACCAGACGCTGATCCGCGTGAGGCGTGGCGCGATCCGGGTCGAGGCCGACGAGCTCACGTATCCGGTGCACATCCAGCTGCGCTACGAGCTCGAGAAGCGCATTTTCGACGGCACGTTGCCGGTGCGCGACGTGCCGGAGGCGTGGCGCGAAGGCCTCGAGGAACGACTCGGGCTCAAGCCTTCGGGCGATGCCGAGGGCTGCCTGCAGGACGTGCACTGGGCAAGCGGCTGGTTCGGTTACTTCCCGTCCTACGCGCTCGGCGGGTTCATCGCGGCGCAGTTCTACGAGCGGCTGCGCAGCGACCTCCCGGAGCTCGACCGCGACATCGAGGCCGGCCGCTTCGGGGCGATGATCGACTGGCTGCGCGAGCACGTGCACCGGCAGGGTGCGAGCCTCGGTGCGCAGGAGCTGATCCGCAAGGCCACCGGCCGAACCCTCACGGCGGCGCCGTGGCTCCGTTACGTCGAGGGCAAGTACCTCGAGCCGTCGGCCGGCTGACCGCACGACCGTGGCCGCCGTCCTGAAGCGCCCGTCCGCGACGTTCAAGCGCCTGCAGGCCCGGCTGCGCGGGCAGGTCGGCAAGGCGATCGACGACTACCGGATGATCGGTGAAGGCGACCGTGTGATGGTCTGCCTGTCGGGCGGCAAGGACTCCTATACGCTGCTCAACGTGCTGCTGTCGCTCCAGCGCAGCGCGCCCGTGGCGTTCGAACTGGTCGCCGTGAACCTGGACCAGAAGCAGCCGGGGTTCCCGGCGAACGTGCTGCCCGAATACCTGGCCGGGATCGGCGTGCCGTACGAGATCCTCGAGCAGGACACCTACAGCGTCGTGAAGCGGGTCGTGCCCGAGGGCCGCACGATGTGCGGGCTCTGCTCGCGCCTGCGCCGGGGGCGGCTGTACCGTTACGCGGCCGAGAACGGCATCACGAAGATCGCGCTCGGCCACCACCGCGACGACATCGTCGAGACGCTGTTCCTGAACCTGTTCTTCGGCGGCCGCCTCAAGGCGATGCCGCCCAAGCTGCTGTCCGAGGACGGCCGGCACGTCGTGATCCGGCCGCTCGCGTACGTGTCCGAGCGCGAGATCGAACGTTATGCGCGGGCCCGCGCATTCCCGATCATCCCGTGCCGGCTGTGCGGGTCGCAGGACAACCTGCAGCGGGTCGCCGTGAAGAAGATGCTCGCGGACTGGGAGCGCGACTCGCCGGGCCGGACGGAGTCGATCTTCTCGGCGCTCAGGAACGTGTCCGCGTCGCATCTCGCGGACACGGCGCTTTTCGACTTCGCCGGGCTCGACGCAGCGAGGGAGGCCGCGGCGACCACCCGGGCAACCGACCTCGAACCCTGGGACGAGGACTAGCCCGGAGACGCCGCTGTCCGGTTACGCGCGTGGCCGCACCCGGCTGTGCCGGTAGCCGTAGCCGAAATAGACCGCGAAGCCGACCGCCGTCCACACGGCGAGCCGTATCCACGTGTCCTGCGGCAGGAACAGCGTGAGCCCGAGGCACATCAGCACGCCTGCGATGCAGGTCACGTGCGCGAGCGGCACGCGGAACGGCCGCGGCGCCTCCGGCATCGTGTAGCGCAGCACCAGAACGCCCGCGCAGACGGCCGTGAACGCGAGCAGGATGCCGATCGACACGAGTTCGCCGAGCACGTCGATCGGAAAGATCCCGGCGAAGAACGCCGCGATCACGCCCGTGATGATCGTCGCGAAGCCGGGCGTCTGGTACTTCGGGTGCACCTTCTGCAGCGACGGCGGCAGCAACCCGTCGCGCGACATCGCCATGAAGATGCGCGGCTGGCCGAGGATGGACATCAGGATCACCGAGGTCATCCCGACGATCGCACCGATCTTCACCGGCAGCCCCAGCCAGAAGATCGCCGGGTGCGCGTCCAGTGCGACCGCGACCGGCGCCGGCACGTCGAGCTGCGTGTAACTCACCATGCCGGTCATCACGGCCGCCATTGCCACGTATAGCACCGTCGAGATGATCAGCGCGCCGATGATGCCGAGCGGCACGTCCCGCTGCGGATTGCGGGCCTCCTGCGCCGTCGTCGCGGCCGTGTCGAAACCGATGTAGGCGAAGTAGATGATCGCCGCGCCCTGCATGACGCCGCTGAGCCCGAAATGACCACGCTCGCCGGTGTTCGGTGGCAGGTACGGGTGCCAGTTCGAGGTGTCGATGAAGGCGATGCCGACGACGATGAACAGCACGATGATCGCGACCTTGATCACGACCATCACGTTGTTGAGCGCGGCCGACTGGCGGATGCCGACGTAGCAGAGCCACGTCAGCGCGACGACGATCAGCACGGCCGGCAGGTTCACGACCGCCCCGGTCGCGACCAGCACGTGCCCGGCCGTCTTTGCGACCGGTGCGTTCACGAGCGCGGCCGGCAGCGTGATCCCGGCCTCGGTGGCGAGGTTCACGACGTAGCCGGACCATCCGACGGCGACCGTCGCGGCGGACATCATGTACTCGAGCGCGAGGTTCCACCCGACGAACCACGCCAGCCCCTCGCCGAGTGTCGCGTACGTGTAACTGTAGGCGCTGCCGGCCACCGGGATCAGCGCCGCGAGTTCGGCGTAACAGATCGCCGCGAGACCGCAGCCGACCGCGGCCACGAGGAAAGCGAGCGTGACGGCCGGGCCCGTGTGCTCGGCGGCGACGGTGCCCGCCAGTACGAAGATGCCGCTGCCGATCATCGATCCAAGGCCGATCGAGGTCAGCGTCCGGGCATTCAGCACGCGGGCCAGCCGCGGCCCTTCCTCGACTTCGCGCACGATGCTGGACACGGGCTTTCGTGCCAGGAGTTGCTTGAGCACCGGTTCGTCCCCCTCGATCCTGTTATCGCGCAAGTCTCTCACGGCACGTCACGGCGCGCAGCCCCGGTGCACGCCTGCCGTATGATGCGCGCCATGGTGGATGCGCAGTCAGGCGGGACCGACGCTGCGGAGCGGCCCCTGCCCGAGACCTACTGGGTGGAGCCGGGACGCCTGCTGGTCGGCGAGTACCCGGGCTCGGCATCGCGCGCCGCGGCAATGGACCGCCTGCGGCGGTTCATGCAGGCCGGCGTCAGCTGTTTCGTGGACCTGACCGTGCCGGGCGAACTGCCGCCCTACGAGCCGCTGCTGCCGGTCGAGACGCCGGGCGGCCGGACCGTCGCGTACCGGCGTGAGCCGATTCCCGACCACGGCGTGCCGGCCGGCCGCGAAGCGATGCGGCAGGTGATCGCCACGATCGACGAGGCGCTCGCCGAGGGTCACGTCGTCTACCTGCATTGTCGGGCGGGCATCGGTCGCAGTGCGCTGGTGGCCGGCTGCTGGCTCGCCAGCCGGCGCGACAGTACCGGGCGTGCGATCGCCGAGTTGCAGGCCTGCTGGCGGCAGTCGGCGCGTTCGGCCGACTGGCCACGGGTGCCCGAAACGGTCGAGCAGGCTGCCTTCCTCGAAGGCTGGCCGGCCGGCGCAGCGCGCCCCACCGGCCGTCCGTCCGCGGACGGCCAGGAGGCCAGGCTGCTCGGTGCGTTCTTCGGGCTCGCGGCGGGCGAGGCCGCCGGCGATGCCCGCGAGCGGGGCATCGCCGACGCGGGCCGCTGGGGCCAGCACACCGCGCTCACGCTGTGCCTGGCCGACAGCCTCGTCGAGTGCAGCGGTTTCGATGCGCGGGACCAGATCGAGCGGTACCTGCGCTGGATGAAGGAAGGTTCGCCGTCGCCCGACGGCCAGCCCGGCGAGCCGACGCCGGACGTCACCCGGGCCCTTGCGACGTACCAGTGGCGCGGCCAGGCGATGGCCGGCCCGCACGACCCGGGCGACCGCAGCACCTCGAGCCTGCCGCGGGTGCTCGCCGCGGTGGCGTGGGCGGGGCCGGACGTGGATGCGGGTGTCCGGCTGGCGGCCGAGTGTTCGCGCACGACGCACCAGTCCCCGGTGGTGCTGGACGCCTGTCGCTACTGGGGCGCGGTGCTCGACGGCGCACTCGGGGGCGCGACTGGCGCCGAACTCGCCGCGGATCCCTACGAACCCGTCCCCGGCTTGTGGGCCCGACGGCCAATCCGGCCCGCGATCCTCGAACAACTGTGCGGCGGCGCCCGCGGGGCGCCTGCCGCGCAGCGCGTCGTGGACGCGGTCGAGGCCCTGAAGCGTGCCCGTGCGGCCGCGACGTCGTCGTCGGATGTCGACGACGCGATCGCTCGCGCGATCGCGGGCGCCGTCGAGCCGGCCGTCGAGGCGGCCCTCGCGGGGTCGCTCGCCGGCGCGATCCACGGCGTCGACGGGATCGCGACGGCAACGCTGGAACGGATCGAACGCGGGGACCTGGTCGAGGCCGCCTGCCGGCGGATCGCGCGACGCGCGCGCGGGCCGGGGTCCGGCCCGTGACCCGCCGCGAGCCGGCGTGGGCGCGACTCGACGACGAGGCCTTGCTCGACAAGCGCTTCTGCGACCTGCGGCTCGCATTGTCCGGCACCTGGATCGAGGACGCCGTCCGCAGGCTCTACGCCGAACTCGCGGCCAAGGGCATCCGGTTCCGGCCGCACGTGTGGTTGTCCGAGGAATGGTTCTCGCCGGACGGCATCCCGGGGATCGCGATCCCGTTCTACCTGGCGCACCCGAGGCTCATGCGCCTGGAGCGCCGTTACATGCTCGAGGCCGAGGGCGGCAACGACAAGTGGCTCATGCGCATCCTGCGTCACGAGACGGGGCACGCGATCGACACGGCGTTCGCGCTGCGCCGGCGCAAAGCCTGGCGTCGCGTGTTCGGCAAGGCGTCGCGGCGCTACCCGTCGCGCTATTCGCCACGGCCGGCCAGCCTGCGCTACGTGCTGCACCTCGGGCACTGGTACGCACAGAGCCACCCGACCGAGGACTTCGCCGAGACATTCGCCGTGTGGCTGCCGCGGCGTTCGCGCTGGCGCAGCCAGTACGCCGGCTGGCCGGCGCTCGCCAAGCTCGAGTTCGTCGACGAGACCATGCGCGGGCTCGAGGGCCGCCGGGCCGTCCGTCTCTCGCGCGAGACGGTCGAACCGCTGCACCTCGACACCCGGACGCTGCGCGAACACTACCGCCGCAAGCGCGCGCGCTACGAGGCCGACCTCGGGCGTGACTACGACAGGCGCCTGCTGCGGGTGTTCGGCCGGCCGGCGGCGCACCCGCGCGGCATCGCGGCCAGCCGCTTCCTGCGCGAGGTCCGCCCGCAGCTGCGCCGGCTGCTGGTGCGGCGTGCGCGCATGCACCCATACCTCGTGAGCCACGTGCTGCGCACCGCGACGCAGCGCGCGCGGGCGATGGACCTCCGGCTCAAGGCGAGCCAGCGCGACACCAAGAGGGCCGTGCTCGGCATGCTCGAGCGCATCCTGCTCGAGATCCTGACGCGCGACCGGGAGAACTACGCACTATGAAGCAGCGACGCGTGCTCGTGCTGGTGCACGAGTCCCTCGTGCCGCCCGACGATTCGAGCGGTTACACGGACCAGGAGATCGACGCCTGGCGCACCGAGTACGACGTGATGACATCGCTGCGCGCGATGGGCCACGAGGTGCGCATGCTCGGCATGGGCGACAGCCTCGCGGACCTGCGCGCGGCGATCGCCGACTGGAAACCCGACATCGCGTTCAACCTGCTCGAGGAGTTCCAGGGCATCGTCACCTACGACCAGTACGTGGTCGCGTACCTCGAGCTCATGAAGCTGCCCTACACGGGCTGCAACCCGCGCGGGATGATGATCTCGCGGGACAAGGTGCTGTCGAAGCAGATCCTGCACTATCACCGGATACCGACGGCGCGCTTCGCGCTGCTGCCGCGCAACCGCGCCTATCGCGAGCCGCGCCGGCTCGCGTTCCCGCTGTTCGTGAAATCCGCGACCGAGGACGCCTCGCTCGGCATCTCCCAGGCCTCGATCGTCCACGACGGGGCGAAGCTCCGCGAACGCGTCGAGTTCATCCACGACCAGACCAAGTCGGACGCGCTCGTCGAGGAGTACATCGAGGGGCGCGAGATCTACGCGGGCGTGCTCGGAAACGAGCGGCTGACCACGTTCCCGCTGTGGGAACTCAACTTCGGCACGCTGCCGGAGGTGATGGCGGGCATCGCGACGCGCAAGGTCAAGTGGGACCGGAAATACCAGCGCAAGCACGGGATCGGGACCGGCCCCGCGCGAGAACTGCCGCCCGGCGTGGAGCACCGCGTCGCGCAACTGGTGCGCCGCATCTACCGCGCGCTGTGCCTGAGCGGCTATGCCCGAATCGACCTGCGGATGCGCCCGGACGGCAGCGTCGTGGTGCTCGAGGCGAACGCGAACCCGAACCTCGCGCAGATCGAGGACTTCGCGACCTCGGCGCTCGCGGGCAGCGTGGGGTACGACTCGCTGCTCGAGCGGATCATGAAGCTCGGCGCGTCGTACGAGGCGGCGTGGCGGCAGGGTTGACGCGGCGCATTGCGCGTCACGCCGCCGGACCGCTAGGCTCGCCTCCAACGACCCCGGGGATCCCCATGAAGACGACGTCCTTCGTCCGCAGCGCCCGACTGGCCCTGATCGCAGCGGTGTCGCTGGGGCCGTGGCCGGCGACGGCCGCAACGGCCACACCGGCCACACCGTCCGCGGGCGCCGCCGACCCCCCGATCGTCGTGACCGACAGCCCTCCGGCCGAACTCAAGGTCGCGAACCGCGTCGTCTCGGTCATGCGCGCCGACGTGTTCGGCGCGACGCCCGCCGAGCGGGCCGAGGCTGCGCGCGAACGCCTCGGCGTGATCATCGAGAAGGGTGGGCCGCTCCAGGTCTCGACACAGGCGGTACCGGAGGGCGTCGCGATACAGGTCGACGGTCGCACGGTCTTCCGCGTGCTGGGCGAGGACGTCGATTCCGAGGCGGGCCAGTCGCTGGCGACCGCGTCGGCCGACGCGGCGGCGAACCTGCGCAAGGCGCTCGCCGAGATCCGCGAGGCCGAGGATGCCCGGGTCGTGGCGCGGGCGGCCGGGCACGCGGTGCTCGCGACGCTGGCGCTGGCGCTCGTCGTGTGGCTGCTGCACCGCGGCTACCGCTGGATCGTGCACCGGCTGCACGGCTTCGCACAGCGTCGCATGGCGAAGTACCTGCCGCCATGGACCGGCGAAGTGGTGGGCGAGGCGGCGCTCGGCGGGCTCTTCACGCTGCCGGTACGGATCATCTGGATGCTGATCGTCCTGCTGCTGACCTATCAGTGGGCCGGGTTCGTGCTGCGCCGTTTCCCGTACACGCGGCCGCTCGGCGAGGAGCTGCGGGACAACCTGTTCGATGCGCTGGGCCGGGTCGGGGCCGCCGTGCTCGAGGCCGTGCCGGGGCTGCTGTTCGCCCTGCTGATCTTCCTGATCGCGCGGATCACCGTGCGTGCGGTCCGGGCCTTCTTCAACGGCGTCGAGCGCGGACACATCCGGATCGCCGCGATCGACGAGACGACCGCACGGCCCACCGGCCGGCTCGTCACGCTCGGCATCTGGCTCTTCGCGATGGTCGCGGCCTACCCCTACATCCCCGGCACCGACAGCGAGGCGTTCAAGGGCATCGGCGTGTTCGTCGGCCTGATGATGTCGATCGGCGCATCGGGCGTCGTGAGCCAGGTCGTGAGCGGGTTGATGCTGATGTACACGCGGGCGCTCAGGCCGGGCGAGTTCGTCAGGATCGGCGAGACCGAGGGCATCGTGAAGTCCGTGGGTTTCCTCGCGACGCGGATCGAGACCGTGCTGCACGAGGAAATCAACGTCCCGAATTCCATCATCGCGGGCAACGTCACCCGCAACTACTCGAGACTCGCCAGCGAGGGCGGCATCTGGATGCCGACCAAGGTCACGATCGGGTACGACACGCCTTGGCGGCAGGTGCGCGCGATGCTGCTCGCCGCCGCCGCGCGCACCGACGGCGTGCAGAAGGACCCGCCGCCGCGGGTCCACCAGACGGCGCTGCTCGACTTCTACGTCGAATACACGCTGATCGTGAGCCTCGAGACACCGATCGGTCGGATGGCGATCATGGACCGGCTGCACGGCAACATCCAGGACGCGTTCAACGAGCACGGCGTCCAGATCATGTCGCCCAACTACGAGGCCGACCCGCAGTCGCCGAAGGTCGTGCCGAAGGAGAAGTGGTTCGAGCCGCCCGCGAGCCGTTGACGGTCACAGCGTATGGCCGATCCGCTGGTAGTGAGTACGCTCCCAGGTGGTCTGGCAGTTGATGCAGCGGGTCGCGTGGGGCGCCACCTGCAGGCGCTCGAGGTCGATCGGCCGGCCGCAGTCCTCGCAGGAACCGTAGCGCCCCTCGTGCAGCGCCCGCAACGCGGCTTCGACCGCGCGCAGTTCGGCGAGGTCTCGGTCGATCTCGGCCAGGTTGACGTCCACCACCAGGTCGGCGAACGACTCGTCCTCGAGGTCGCGGACCTCGTTCGCGACGTTCACGTAGGCCTCGTCGTCGCTCTTCGCGAGCGTGGCGCGGATTTCCTCGCGCAGTTCCCGGGCGCGCCGCTGCAGCGTCGAGACGAGTTCGTTGCGGTCGTGCGGGTCGAGATGGCTGGACATGGGCAGCTCCGGGCATGGCGGGGATTCCGCGGCCGTGCGGTTAGCATTGCGTCCCGGGGGGCGGCGGACCAATAGGTGGTTGGCGCAACCGGGCCCGGCCGGGCCCGCGGCCGTTGACAATGCCGGCGCCCGGGCGTAGCAAGGCGGGCGCGCGAGGAGGCGACATGGACCACGGGCTCAGGTGCTGGAAGTGCGGCGCGTCGCTCGCCGACTACACGCTGCCGTTGCGGCGGCTCGAGGAATGCCGCGCCTGCCGGGCCGAGCTGCACGTCTGCCGTATGTGCGAATTCCACGACGTGACGGTCGCGAAGCACTGCCGCGAGACCGTCGCCGAGGAAGTGAAGGACAAGGTCCGCGCGAATTTCTGCGATTACTTCCGCCCGTCGCCCTCGGCCTGGCGGCCGGGCGAGACGAGCGCCGCCGAGCGGGCCCGTGCCGAACTCGATGCGCTGTTCGGCGGCGCGGGCAAGACGAGTTGACCCATCGACCCGGAGTACGAACCCCATGACCAACCGCCACCTGACGGGACTCGCCGTCGCCCTGATGGCCACCGGCCTCTCGCCCGGGGCTCCCGCGATCGCCGGGAACGTCGCGCCCGTGGCGCTGGTGCCGGCGCGGCCCGACGTCTACGCCGAGGTCACGCTGACGACCGATCTCTCCGTGCTGAGCCCGAAGGAGCGCGAGATGCTCGGGCTGCTCATCGATGCCGCCCGGGAGACCGACGCGATCTTCTGGCAGCAGACGTTTCCCGGTGATCGCGCGGCGCTCGAGCGGGCCACGTCGGGCGACCCGAAGTCGTCCCGGTACGTCGCACTGAACTACGGTCCCTGGGACCGGCTCGCCGGCGACGCGCCGTTCGTCCCGGGTTACGGCGACAAGCCGAAGGGTGCGAACTTCTATCCGGTCGACATGACGAAGGCCGAGTTCGAGGCCGCGCAGCTGCCGGCCAAGACCGGCGAATACACGCTGCTGCGACGCGATGCCGGCGGCAAGCTCGTGACCGTCGCGTACTCGAGCGAGTACCGCGAGCCGCTCGCGCGTGCCGCCGCGGCGCTCGGCAAGGCCGCCGCGCTGGCCGAGGACCCGGGACTCGCGAAGTACCTCGCGCTCCGCGCGCAGGCGCTCACGACCGACGACTTCCGGGCCAGCGAACTCGCGTGGCTCGACATGAAGACGAACCGCCTCGACGTGGTCATCGGTCCGATCGAGACCTACGACGACCAGCTCTATGGCTACAAGGCCGCCTACGAGGGCCTCGTGCTCGTGAAGGACCTCGAGTGGAGCAGGCGGCTGGCGCGCTATGCGTCGATGCTGCCGGCGCTGCAGCGCGGACTGCCGGTGCCGGATGCCTACAAGGCGGAGACGCCGGGCACGGATTCCGACCTGAACGCCTACGACGTCGTCTACTACGCGGGCGACGCGAACCAGGGCGGCAAGGTGATCGCGGTCAACCTGCCGAACGATCCGGACGTCCAGCTCAGCAAGGGCACGCGGCGGCTCCAGCTCAAGAACGTGATGCGCGCCAAGTTCGACCGCATCCTGGTCCCGATCGCCGACGTGCTGATCACCCCGGACCAGCGCAGGCACATCACGTTCGACGCGTTCTTCGCCAACACGATGTTCCACGAGGTCGCCCACGGCCTCGGCATCAAGAACACCGTGAACGGCCGGGGCGAGGTCCGCAATGCGTTGAAGGAACTCGGCTCGGGGATCGAGGAGGGGAAGGCCGACGTGCTCGGGCTCTACATGGTCACGAAGCTGCACGAGCAGGGCGAGCTCTCGGGCTCGCTCGAGGACTACTATGTGACGTTCCTCGCGAGCATCTTCCGCTCGGTCCGCTTCGGCTCGTCGGACGCGCACGGCGAGGCGAACATGATCCGGTTCAACTACTTCCTCGAGCGCGGGGCGTATTACCGCGATGCGGACGGCTACTACCACGTCGACATGAAGAAGATGCGTGCGGCCGTCGATGCGCTGTCGTCCGACCTGCTGCAGCTGCAGGGCAACGGCGACTACGACGGCGTGAAGAAGCTCGTGGCCGCACAGGGCGTGATCGGCCCGCAGCTCGGCGCCGACCTCGAGCGGCTGCAGAAGCGCGACATCCCGGTCGACGTCGCGTTCCGCCAGGGCAAGAAGGTGCTCGGCCTCGAGTGAGCCGGCGCGCTCAGCAGCGCGACGCGTAGATCTCGCGGCCGACGTCGCGCCAGCGGGTCCACAGCTGGGCCGCCTGACGCGCCGAATAGCCGGCCCGCATGCGCTCGTTGATCGCGTCGCGCTGCGCGAGCAGGCGGCGGCAGCGATCCTCCCGCGGATCCGGCACGACCGTCTCCGGCGTGCGTCGCTCCGCCGGACGGGTCGACGCCGTGGCGGCCGGTCGCCCGAGGCCCGGCGCACTGCCGGCGGGGGGCTCGCGCAGCGTGAGCACCCTCCGTTCGGGCAGGGGCCCGCACGGCCGGTCGGCGAACGTCACCGGCCGCGACTCGGCGCACACGAAGATTGCGCGGGAGATCCGCTTCGACCGGGCGCCGTTCCGTGCTTCGACGACAGGGTCGCCGGGTTCGGTCGCGGAGGGTTGTTCAGGCGCCGCCACGACGGGCGCGGCGGCACGCGTCCCGGCGACGAGCAGCGTGGCCGCACATGCAACCGCGGCGCGTGCCGTGGCCTCGAGTACCGTGCGAATCCGCATTGCCGACCCTCCCTGCCGATGACCGGGAGGTTGCGCCGCCTCATGGCGCCGGTGCGAGCCGGATTCGTGCCGCGGGCGCGCAGAAACGCGCGCCGGGACTCAGGCGCGACCGACGTTCGAATCGGTCGGCGAATGAAAGTACTGGCTCTCCTCGGAGAATTCGCGCACGAGCTGCTGCAGCTCGTCGAGCCTTCCCTGCGCGGTGCTGATCGGCAGGCAGTCCTCGCAGCGCGGGTCGCCGCACGGCTGGCGGGTGTAGAGCCAGTACTGGACGGCACCGGCCAGCAGCCCGTCCGCGATGTCCCAGAGGTCGGCCTTTTCGTCCGCGTCGGCGATCTGGTTGCCCAGGTCCACGGCCTTGCCGAAGGCTTCGTCGAACGGCTGTGAATCTTCCTGCATGGCGGTGACGCTGGCGAAACGGGGCCGGCAATGATAGCAGAGGCCGCCTGGCCGACGGCCGGCGCGCCTGGATTCCCAGCCGGGGCAACGGGTTGCGCCGGTCAGATGCCTGCCTTGGCCAGTGCGTCGACCAGCGCCCGGATTGCGCTCGCAACGCCCGGGTGGCCGGCTTCGAGCCGCACGGCGGCGCCCTCGAGCGCCTCGCCCGGCGGCGTTGCGTCCGGTACGGTGCCAGGTTCCAGCAGCCGGTGGATGTCCGCGAGCACGGTCGCGAGCATCTCCCGGTCCTCGGGGTCGAGGCGTTCGGCGCGACCGAGTTCCTCGTGCAGGCCTTCGAGCGTGCGGCGCAGTTCGCTCATGTCGTCCACCTCGCGATGTCGTCCCGAGTCTAGCAGCGCGTCGCGCGGCGCGGGTTCGTGGAATCCACGGGTCGCGTAGAATCCCGAGCAGGCGGCCGTGACCGGATCGCCGCAATGGAGGCCTCATGCGCGCAACCGTCCCCGCCGCGTACCCGTTGATGGCCGTGCTCGCGTTTGCGGCGCTGCCGGTGGCGGCCGATGAACCGCCCGAGGACGAGGCGGCATCCGCGTCGCAGCGTTTCGACCCGGCGTTCGAGCTCACGCCGTGGGTCGGCTACCGTTTCGGCGGCCAGTTCGACGTCGACGCCCCGCCCCCGGGGGCGCCCGGATCGGTGGACCTCGACGGCAGCGCGAGTTGGGGCGTGGACCTCGGCATCTACCGGGACCGCAACTCGTATTACGAGATCTTCTACGCGCAGCAGTCCGCCGGCATCGACTCGAACGACGCGCTCCTGAAGGGCGTGGACGTGAGCGTCCAGTACCTGCAGGCCGGCGGCACGCTGCTGTTCCGCGAACACGAGCACGTCGTGCCGTGGCTCTCGCTCACGATCGGCGCGACGCGCTTCGACCCGGGCGGCGGCTACGGCAGCGAGACCAAGTTCTCGTGGAGCCTCGGCGGCGGCGTGCGGTTCCCGTTCGGCGATCACTTCGCCGCGACGCTCGGGCTGCGCGGCTACATGACCGTCGTGAGTTCGGACACGGCGTTCCTGTGCACCGGCAACGGCGACGCGCAGTGCCTCCTCAAGACCTCGGGCAGCGGCTTCTACCAGGGCGAAGCGCTGCTCGGTTTCACGGCGACGTTCTGAACGCGGCCGGCGCGGCCACGGGTCAGGCCCGGGCCGCGCGACGACCGCCGAGCAGCCGGGCGGGCAGCATCACGATCGAGCGCAGCAGCGCGAACACGCCGTCGAGCGCCATGCCGGCGAGCCGCAGCGGCAGCGACACCAGCCACAGGACGGGCCACAGCACGAGTGCGGCGACCGCGAGTGGCCAGCACACGGCGAGCAGCAGCAGCCAGAGCAGCAACTTCACCATCGACGCGTCCTCCCGTTCATCGCCCGTTCCGGTCCCGGGTCACACGAGCACCCGTTCAATGCCCCCCGCATTCGCGGCGCGCACGTACTGCGGCAGCCAGTCTGGGCCGAGCACGCTCTTCGCGATCTCGACGACCACGTAGTCCGCCTCGGTGCCCGTGTCGTCATCATAGCGTGCGAGTCCCTGCAGGCACGACGGGCAGGAGGTCAGGATCTTCACCGGCCCGTCGTGGCCGGCCTCGCGCAGCGCCTCGGTGCCGCGCTCGATCTCGCGCTGCTTGCGGTGGCGCACCTGGGTCGAGATGTCCGGCCGCGACACGGCGAACGTCCCCGACTCGCCGCAGCAGCGGGCGCTGAGCTCGATCCCGCCGCCGTCGAGCACGCCGTTAACCACCTTGAGCGGGTCGGCCGTGCGGATCGGCGTGTGGCAGGGGTCGTGGTACAGGTAACGCACGCCCCGGGCGCCTTCGGCGCGTACGCCCTTCTCGAGCAGGTACTCGTGGATGTCGACGATCCGGCAGCCTGGGAAGATGTCCTCGAAGCGGTAGTCCTGCAGCTGGTCGTAGCAGGTGCCGCAGCTGACGACCACGGTGCGGATGTCGAGGTAGTTCAGCGTATTGGCGACCCGGTGCAGCAGCACCCGGTTGTCGGTGATGATCTTCTCGGCCTGGTCGAACTGGCCCGACCCGCGCTGCGGGTAGCCGCAGCAGACGTAGCCGGGCGGCAGCACGGTCTGCACGCCGACCTGCCAGAGCATCGCCTGGGTGGCGAGCCCGACCTGCGAAAAGAGCCGTTCCGATCCGCACCCGGGGAAATAGAACACCGCCTCGGTCTCGCTCGTCGTGCGCACCGGGTCGCGGATGATGGGCACGTAGTGGCGGTCCTCGATGTCGAGCAGCGCCCGCGCCGTGCGCTTCGGCAGCCCGCCCGGCAGCTTCCGGTTGACGAAGTGGACGACCTGCTCGCGCACGGGCGGCCGGCCGCCGGTCGTCGCGGGCGGCCGCTTCTTCTGCGCGCTGCCGAGCGCCGCGAGCGCGCGGTGACCGATGCGCTGGGCCCTGTAGCCCCAGTCGACCATCAGCTTGCGCGTGACGCGGATCGTGTCCGGGTCGGTGGCGTTCAGGAAGAACATCGCCGCCGCCGTGCCCGGGTTGAAGCGCTTCTTGCCGACGCGGCGCAGCAGGTCGCGCATCGCCATCGATACGTCGCCGAAGTCGATGTCGACCGGGCAGGGCGACTCGCACTTGTGGCACACGGTGCAGTGGTCCGCGACGTCGGCGAACGCGTCCCAGTGCTCGAGCGAGACGCCGCGCCGGGTCTGCTCCTCGTACAGGAAGGCCTCGATCAGGAGCGACGTCGCGAGGATCTTGTTGCGCGGCGAGTAGAGCAGGTTGGCCCCGGGCACGTGGGTCGAGCAGACGGGCTTGCACTTGCCGCAGCGCAGGCAGTCCTTGATCGCGTCGGAGATCGAGGCGATGTCCGACTGCTGCATGATCAGCGACTCGTGCCCCATCAGGTTGAAGCTCGGCGTGTACGCCCGGGAGAGGTCCGCGCCGGGCAGCAGCTTGCCCGCGTTGAACCGGCCGTCCGGGTCGACCCGACGCTTGTAGTCGCGGAAGCCGGCCGTCTCGGACTCTTCGAGGAACTCGAGCTTCGTGATGCCGATCCCGTGCTCGCCCGAGATCACGCCGCCGAGGTCGCGTGCGATGCGCATGATCCGGGCGACCGCGCGGTTCGCGTCCTGCAGCATCGCGTAGTCGTCGGAGTTCACCGGTATGTTCGTGTGCACGTTGCCGTCGCCGGCATGCATGTGCAGTGCGACGAACACGCGGCTGCGGAGTACGCGCTTGTGCACGGCCTCGAGGTCGGCGACCAGTGGCGCGTACGCGCCGCCGGCGAACAGCGAGCGCAGTGCGGTCCGCAGTTCGGATTTCCATGACACCCGCAGCGTGCGGTCCTGCAGCAGGTCGAACACGCGCAACGTCGGCGCGCCCGCGACCCGCGACTCGAGCTGGGCGCGCACCGGGCCGTAGCCGAGGCGCGCCAGCGCCTCGAGCGAGCCGGCCAGCGGTTCGTCGAGGTGTGCGGCCAGCCACGACCAGCGCTCGCGCACGGCGTCCACCAGCGCCAGCGCCTGCGCAGGCCGGTCGCCGAGGATCTCGCCGTGCGGCAGGCGGTCGATCTCCGGGTCCCCGGTCTTGCCGACGCGCGGGCTGCCGCGCAGGTAGCCCTCGAGCGCGTCGAGGAGCGCGAGCTTGTTCGCGAGCGAGAACTCGATGTTGATGCGCTCGATCGCGTCGGTGTACTCGCCGAGCCGCTCGAGCGGGATCACGACGTCCTCGTTGACCTTGAACGCGTTCGTGTGGCGGGCGATCGCGGCGGTCCGTGACCGGTCGCGCCAGAACGCCTTGCGCGCGTCGGCACCGGCCGCGACGAAACCCTCGCCACTGCGGGCATTGGCGATCCGCACGACCTCGGACGCCGCGCGCGCGACCGCGTCCTCGTCGTCGCCGACCACGTCGCCGATCAGCACCATCTTCGGCAGCGCCGCGCGCCTCGACTTCGTCGCGTAGCCGACGGCCTTCAGGTAGCGCTCGTCGAGGTGCTCCAGCCCGGCGAGCAGCACGCCGTCGGCGCGACGGGATTCGAGCAGGTCGCGGATCTCGACGATGGCAGGGATCGCCTCGCGGGCCTGCCCGAAGAATTCGAGGCACACGGTGCGCGTGTGCGCGGGCATACGGTGCAGGATCCAGCGCGCCGAGGTGACGATGCCGTCGCAGCCTTCCTTCTGGACGCCGGGCAGGCCGCCGAGGAACTTGTCCGTGACGTCCTTGCCGAGGCCGGCCTTCCGGAACCGGCGGCCCTCGATCTCGAGCCGTTCGGTGCGCAGCACGCGAGCGCGTTCGGGCGCCTCGCGACCGTCCTTCCAGGTGAGATCGAAGACCGCGAGCGCGGCATCGTGGATGCGGCCGAGGTTGTGGCCGACACGGGTCACCTCGAGCCAGTCTCCGGACGGGTCCACCATCCGCCACCACGCGAGGTTGTCGAGCGCGGTGCCCCACAGCACGGCCTTCTTGCCGCCGGCGTTCATCGCGATGTTGCCGCCGACGCAGGACGCGTCGGCCGAGGTCGGGTCCACGGCGAACACGAGGCCCGACCGCGTGGCGGCCTCCTCGACCCGCCGGGTGACGACACCGGCCTCCGTGTGCACCGTCGCGACCGGCCCCTCGATGCCGGGCAGCGCAGTGCGCTCGACGGCGCCGATGCGCTCGAGTTTCTCGGTGTTGATGACGGCGGCCAGCGCCGTCAGTGGCACCGCGCCCCCGGTGTACCCGGTGCCGCCGCCGCGCGGGATCACCGTGAGGCCGAGTTCGATGCACGCCCGGACCAGGCCCGGGACCTCGGCCTCGGTGTCCGGTGCGAGCACGACGAACGGCAGCTCGACGCGCCAGTCGGTGGCATCGGTCGCGTGGCAGACCCGCGCGTATGGATCGAAGCAGACGTTGTCCGGGTGCGTATGCCGGCGCAGCGAGCGGGCCGCCCGGCGCCTCAGCGCCTCGGCGGTCTCGAATCCGCGGGCGAAGCGGTCCACGGCCTGGCGCGCGGCGTCGAGCAGCCGGCCGACCCGGGCGTCGCGCCCGGCGTCGGCGTGGTCCCGCCTGCGCTCGACCTCCGCGAGCCGGTGGTGCAGCGCGGCCACCAGCTGGCCGCGCCGGCGCGGGTTGTCGAGCAGGTCCTGTTCGAGGTACGGGTTCCGCTGCACGACCCAGATGTCCCCGAGCACCTCGTACAGCATGCGGGCCGACCGGCCGGTGCGCCGCTCGGAACGCAGTTCGTCGAGCAGCTGCCACCCCTCGGCACCGAGCAGCCGGATGACGATCTCTCGATCCGAGAACGACGTGTAGTTGTAGGGGATTTCGCGCAGCCGGGCGGGCGGGTCGAGTCCGTCCTTCGTCTCGCGGACAGGGGCGGTATCGGGCGGTGCGGCGGGTGTCACGGTCTCGAGCATCGCGGGTCGTGCGTCTGGCGGGTTTGCAGTGCAGCAGGATACCCGGCCCGGGGTCCGATGTGCGGCCGTCCGTGCCATGGCATGATCCGGCCGGGAGTCATTCCGGGACGGGAGCACCAACGCATGAAGGAAGGGGCAGCGTATCCCGAGTACATCGGGGTGTCCGAGGTCACGACGCGTTCGGCCGAGCAGATGCGCGTCGAGGGCCATTTCGAGGGGCAGCCGTCGATCATGTTCGACGAGCCCGAGGGCTTCGACATCGGCGACCCGCCGGACCTCCGGGGCCGGTCACGCGGCTGGACGCCCGTCCACGCGCAGCTCGCGGCGCTCGCCGCGTGCACCTCGATCACGATCGCGGTCGTCGCGCGCGACCAGGGGTTTCGCAGCGCCGGGCTGCGCACCAAGGTGCGGTCGCTGATCGACATCCGCGGTTTCTTCTTCGACCTGCACCTGCAGCCACGCTACGAGCAGCTGAACTTCGACCTGGTGCTCGATACCCGTGAAACGGTCGCGCGGGTGAAGGCGCTGGCGCACGAGACCCACCGGCGCTGTCCCCAGCTCGGCCTGTTCAGGCTCGCGCGGATACCGATGGTCGTGGGCTGGTACCGGGAAGGGTCGGCCCGGGCGCTGTTCGAGGAGCGATTCCACGCCGGACGGGTGGCCACGCCCGAGGAGAGGCTGATCCGGAAGGCGGGGACGTCGAAAGCGCGTTGACGCCGACGGCGGCGTTCAGTTCCAGATCTTCCACCAGGGCTTGTCCTTGACCTTGCCCTCGTTCGGGTTGCTGGCCGGGACGTTCGCCTGCCGGACCTGGTCTGCCACCACCGCCAGTTCCTCGATGCCGAGCTTCCGGTAGCAGTCGGCCATGATGCCGAGTGCCTGGATCGCGGCAGGCGAGCCGTCGTAGTTCTCGATCACGGCGCGGGCCCGGTTCACGGCCGCGACGTAGGCCTGACGCTGCACGTAGTACTCGGCGACCGCGAGTTCGTAGTCGGCCAGCTTGTTGCGCAGGAACACCATGCGCTGCCGCGCGTCGGCCGCGTACGGGCTGCGCGGGTAGGTCTGCACGAGGATCTGGAAGGCCTGGAGCGACTTGCGCGCCTCGTGCGGTGGCCGCTTGCGGATGTCGGCGTGCAGGACGCCCTCGAGCCAGCCGCCGCCGGTCTCGAAGTACGAGAGGCCACGGATGTAGTACGCGTAGTCGACGCGCGGGTGCGTCGGGTTCTCGCGGATGAACTGGTCCGCCTGGTCGATCGCCGACTCGGTCTCGCCATTGCGGTAGTAGGCGTACATCAGGTCGAGCTGGCCCTGCTTCGCCGCGTTCGAGAACGGGTAGTGCGACTCCAGCGCCTCGAGCTTCTCGATCGCACCCTTGAAGTTGTTGCTGCTCAGGTCCTGGGCCGCCAGGTCGTAGAGCTTGTCCGGAGCCGCGACCGGGCCGTCGCCGCCACCCTTGCACCCGGCGAGGGTGGCCAGGGCGGCGAAAACCACGACGGCGGGGACCAGGCGGCGGGTGATGGCGGCCATGAGGGCGGGACGTCCGGGGGCTCGGGAAACGACGGGCGGCAGTATACAGACACCGGCGCGGGGCCGTGGTTCCGGTACACAAGGCCGCGTCCTTTCGGGGACAATGCTCGGCGATGGCGGCACCCACCTACGAGATCTCGATCGACGTCCCGCACGAGTTCGGCGGCCAGCGGCTGGACCAGGCGCTGGCCGCGATGCTCCCCGACCACTCGCGCAGCCGCCTGAAGGCCTGGATCGAGTCCGGGGAGGTGACCGTGGACGGCACCGTGCGCCGGCCGCGGGACAAGGTGCTCGGCGGCGAGGCCGTGCGCATCTCGGCCACGCTGCCGGAGGAAACCTCGGCCGTTGCGCAGGACATCCCGCTCGCGATCGTGCACAAGGACCGCCACCTGTTCGTGGTCGACAAGCCGGCGGGGCTCGTCGTGCACCCGGGCGCCGGCAACCCGGACAGGACGCTGCAGAATGCGCTGCTCGCGCTCGACCCCGCGCTGGCCCACCTGCCGCGCGCGGGCATCGTGCATCGGCTCGACAAGGACACCAGCGGCCTGCTCGTCGTTGCGCGTACGCCCGAGGCGCACACGGCGCTCGTGCGTATGCTCGAGGCGCGGGACGTCCACCGCGAATACGAGGCCATCTGCCGGGGCGTCATGACGGCCGGTGGCACCGTCGACGCGCCGATCGACCGTCACCCGACCGACCGCGTCCGGATGGCGGTCCGCCAGCACGGCCGGGAGGCAGTCACCCATTACCGGGTGATCCGGCGCTACCGGGCCCACACCCACGTGCGCGTGCAACTCGAGACCGGCCGCACGCACCAGATCCGCGTGCACCTCGCGCACATTGGATTCCCGCTCGTCGGCGACCGGGTCTACGGCGGCCGACTCGCGCTGCCGCGGGGCGCCGGCGAGGCGCTGCGGGAGGCACTGCGGGCCTTCCCGCGCCAGGCGCTGCACGCGGCGCGGCTCGAGTTCGAGCACCCGGTGACCGGCAAGCCGGTGGCTTGCGCCGCACCGCTGCCGGCGGACATGGTTGCGCTGCTCGATGTGCTCGCGCGCGACGCCGCAGACGAATGAGCGACGGACCCGAGCTGATCCGTCCCGACCTGGGCGTCCCCCGCCTGCGCATCGTCTCGACGACCCGCACGGGCGGCGTGAGCACGGGTGCGCGCGCGTCGTTCAACCTCGCGATGCACGTCGGGGACGATCCGGCCGCCGTCGCGGAGAACCGGCGTCGGCTGCAGGGCGGCGCCGGGCTCCCCGACGAGCCGCTGTGGCTCGAGCAGGTCCACGGGACCCAGGTCGTCGTCCACGACGGGCCCGATTTGCCGGCGCCACGGGCGGACGCCGTGGTCGCGTTCGAGCCCGGTCGGGTGTGCGTCGTGATGACCGCCGACTGCCTGCCGGTCGTGCTCGCGGATCGCGACGGGACCCGGGTCGGGGTCGCGCACGCCGGCTGGCGCGGTCTGTCCGCCGGCGTGATCGAAGCGACGGTCGCCGCGCTTGGCGTGCCGGGTCGCGGGCTCCTGGCCTGGCTCGGGCCGGCGATCGGCCCGGACGCATTCGAGGTCGGGACCGAGGTGCGTGACGCGTTCCTGGCGACGGACCGGCGTGCCGCGGCGTGCTTCGTGCCGAACGCCCGGGGGCGCCTGCAGGCTGATCTGCACGGGCTCGCGCGGCTGGTGCTCGGACGCCTCAACGTCGAGGTGGCCGGTGCGTCGCCGGACTGCACCCACACCGATGCGGAACGCTACTTCTCGCATCGCCGGGACCCCGGGTCGGGTCGCCAGGCGACCTTGGCGTGGCTGGAGCCGGCCGCGTGTTAACCTCGCGCGCCGCATTCGGGATCCGCCGACGTGAATGACCTCGCCCTGATCGTGCTGCTGACCGGACTGAGCGGTTTCGCGAGCGCGCTGGCCGCGTCCGCGTTCCTGCTCGCCGGCGAGGCACGCCGGGCGGCAATGCTCCCGCACCTGGTGAGTTTCGCGACCGGTGCGTTGCTCGGCGCGGCGTTCCTCGGGCTCGTACCGCACGCGCTCGAATCGATGGGGCCCGGCGGCGCGCATCGCGTCGGCCTCGCGCTGCTCGCCGGCATACTGACGTTCTTCCTGCTCGAGAAGTTCGTGCTCTGGCGGCACTGCCACGACGATCCCTGCGAGGCGCACTCGCCAGGGCACGGGCCCGAGCCCGGACACGCGGCCCGCGACCGGGCATCGGCCCGGCTGATACTCGCGGGCGACAGTTTCCACAACGTGCTGGACGGCGTGCTCGTGGCCGCGGCGATCATGACCGACCCGAGCCTCGGCATCGTGACTGCACTCGCGGTCGCTGCACACGAGATCCCGCAGGAAGTCGGCGACCTCGCGATCCTGCTGCACGGGGGCTACACGCGGCGGCGGGCGCTGGCGCTCAACCTGCTGACGAGCCTGACCTCGATCGCGGGCGGCGTGATCGCCTGGTTCGCGCTCGGCACGGCGATGCAGCTGCTGCCGTACGCGCTCGCGTTCGCGGCGGCGAGCTTCATCTACATTGCGGTCGCCGACCTGATCCCGGGGCTGCACCGCCGGGTGGACCCGAAGGCGGGGCTCGAGCAGGTGCTGTTCATAGCGCTCGGCGTGGCGCTCGTGTGGTTCGCGCACGCGTCGCTGCACGAATAGGCCGCGCTCGCCCCGCTCAGGCGACCACTCGGCGTACGATGAACGCCCACGCCAGTATCGACGACAGCATCCACCATGCGCCGGCGCGCCGCAGCGTCGCGCTCCGCACCCGGATCATCACGGCGAACAGCACGGCGTAGTGCCCGACGAAGGGCAGGTAATACCACGGCTCGAACAGGGCGCCACGCGTCGCGGTCCACGCGATGTCGAGCACGCAGGTCGCGAGTGCGGCCCAGAAGAACCAGGTGTGGCCGGACGTCGGGGTGTGCGCGTCGCGATCGTCGGGCGGGTACAACGCGATCGACATCACGTAGAAGCTGAGCGCCCACAGCACGACCATCAGGAAGACCTCGAAGCTCCAGCCCTGGTAGTCGCGCCACTGGTAGAGCACCCACCAGTTGAGGACCAGCACCATGAAGACCCAGGCCGTCAGCACGGCGTGGGTCAGGTCGAGGTCGCGGCGCGCGAGGTGGCGGAACAGGCCGTACAGCAGGTGAGTGAGGCCGAGGCCGAAGATGATCGAGATCAGCACCGACAGGAATTCGAATTCGTTCATCGTCCCTCCCCGGGCCGGATTCGCCGGGGCGGCCCGACGGCGCTATCGTTCGACCCCGGGGTACCGCCGATGCCGGTGCCGAGGAGGCCCGATTGTACGAACACCGCTCCGACGCCGTGCTGCCGCGTGCGCAGTTCCTGAACCGGGTCACCGGCCACCTGGTCCTCAGCATCGCCATCATCGTCGTGTCCCTGTCGATCGGCACGTTCGGCTATCACCAGTTCGCGCGATTGCACTGGATCGACGCATTCCTGAACGCGTCGATGATCCTGACCGGCATGGGTCCGGTGGACGCACTGACGGACCCCGGCGCGAAATTGTTCGCGGCCTGTTACGCGCTCTACAGCGGGGTGGTCTTCCTTGCGGCCGTCGGCGTGCTGGCCGCACCGTTCTTCCACCGGATCCTGCACAAGCTGCACGTCGAGGAGCCCGGGTCTGCGGATTGAAAAAATGCAAAATCGCCGATCGTGGGCAGTTTCTCCGCGAATGGGCGGTCAAATGCCCCTAAAGTCGTTAAAATGAGCTCAAAGCCGAGGTTGCCGCCGGCCGAACCCCCCTTTTGCCGGGCGACCGCCGTCCCCAACTAGGGGCCCACAGCGCACCCGCGCAGCGGAGCCCCGAGCGATGCGACAGGACAAGTTCACGAGCAAGTTCCAGCTGGCCCTGGGCGAGGCCCAGTCCCTGGCCGTCGGCCGCGACCACCAGTTCATCGAGCCGGCACACCTGATGCTCGCGCTGCTCGACCAGCAGGGCGGTACCGTGCGCCCGCTGCTCGACAAGGCGGGCGCGAGCGTCAGCCGGCTGCGTTCCGAGCTCGGCCGGGCGCTCGACGGTTGCGCGAAGGTCGAGGGCACCGGCGGCGAGGTCCACGTCTCGAACGACCTCGCGAAGCTGTTGAACCTCACGGACAAGCTCGCACAGAAGCGCGGCGACCAGTACATCTCGAGCGAGCTCTACGTGCTCGCGGCCCTCGAGGACAAGGGCCAGCTCGGGCGGATACTGCGCGACTGCGGCGTCGTGAAGGGCGCGATCGAGAAGGCCATCGACGAGGTCCGGGGCGGCGAGAAGGTGGACGACCCGAACGCCGAGGAGCAGCGCCAGGCGCTCGAGAAGTACACGATCGACCTGACCGAGCGCGCCGAAGCCGGCAAGCTCGATCCCGTGATCGGTCGCGACGACGAGATCCGCCGCACGATCCAGGTGCTGCAGCGGCGGACCAAGAACAACCCGGTGCTGATCGGCGAGCCGGGCGTCGGCAAGACCGCGATCGTCGAGGGGCTCGCGCTCCGGATCGTGAACGGCGAGGTGCCCGAGGGGCTGCGCGACAAGCGCATCCTCGCGCTCGACATGGGCGCGCTGATCGCCGGCGCCAAGTTCCGCGGCGAGTTCGAGGAGCGCCTGAAGGGAGTGTTGAACGACCTCGCGAAGCAGGAAGGCCGCGTGATCCTGTTCATCGACGAGCTGCACACGATGGTCGGCGCCGGCAAGGCCGAAGGCGCGATGGACGCCGGCAACATGCTGAAGCCCGCGCTCGCGCGCGGCGAGCTGCACTGCGTCGGCGCCACGACGCTCGACGAGTACCGCAAGTACGTCGAGAAGGACGCGGCGCTCGAGCGGCGGTTCCAGAAGGTGCTCGTCGACGAGCCCTCGGTCGAGGACACGATCGCGATCCTGCGCGGGCTCAAGGAGCGCTACGCCGTGCACCACCGGGTCGAGATCACGGACCCGGCCATCGTCGCGGCCGCCACGCTCTCGCACCGCTACATCGCGGACCGGCAGCTGCCGGACAAGGCGATCGACCTGATCGACGAGGCGGCCTCGCGGATCCGGATGGAGATGGACTCGAAGCCGGAGGAGATGGACCGCCTCGACCGCCGGATCGTGCAGCTCAAGATGGAGCGCGAGGCGCTCAAGAAGGAGAAGGACGAGGCCTCGAAGAAGCGCCTCGCCGCGATCGACGAGCAGCTCGGGGAACTCGGCCGGGAATACGCCGACCTCGAGGAAGTCTGGAAGGCCGAGAAGGCCGCCGCGCAGGGCGTCGCGCAGATCACGCAGGAACTCGAGCGCGCACGCCTCGATTTCGAGGCGGCCCGCCGCGCCGGCGACCTCGCGCGCATGTCGGAGCTGCAGTACGGACGGATTCCCGAGCTCGAGAAGCGCATCCGGGCCGCGCAGGAAGCCGAGCACAAGGCGCCGACGCTGGTGCGCAACAAGGTCACGGACGAGGAGGTGGCCGAGGTCGTCTCGAAGTGGACGGGCATCCCGGTCTCGAAGATGCTCGAGGGCGAGCGCGAGAAGCTGCTCAGGATGGAGGAGGCGCTGTCGAAGCGCGTGGTCGGGCAGCAGGAGGCGGTCAAGGCCGTCTCGGACGCGATCCGGCGTTCGCGCGCGGGCCTCTCGGACCCGAACCGGCCGAACGGCTCGTTCCTGTTCCTCGGCCCCACGGGTGTCGGCAAGACGGAACTTTCGAAGGCGCTGGCCGAGTTCCTGTTCGACACCGAGGAGGCGATGGTCCGGATCGACATGTCCGAGTTCATGGAAAAGCACTCGGTCGCCCGGATGATCGGCGCGCCCCCGGGGTACGTCGGCTACGAGGAGGGCGGTTACCTGACCGAGGCGGTGCGCCGCCGGCCGTATTCCGTCGTGCTGCTCGACGAGGTCGAGAAGGCGCACCCGGACGTGTTCAACGTGCTGCTCCAGGTGCTCGACGACGGGCGCCTGACCGACGGCCAGGGCCGCACGGTCGACTTCCGGAACACCGTGATCATCATGACCTCGAACCTGGGCTCGCAGCTGATCCAGGAACTCGCGGGCGAGGAGAACTACGCGAAGATGAAGTCCGCCGTGATGGAGGTGGTCGGCAGCCACTTCCGTCCCGAGTTCATCAACCGCGTCGACGAGGTCGTCGTGTTCCACCCGCTGGGCCAGGAGCACATCCGGGCGATCGTCGACATCCAGGTCGGCCACCTGCGTCGCCGGCTCGCCGAGCGCGAGATCACGATCACGCTGGACGATGCCGCGCGCGACCTGCTCGGCGAGGCGGGGTTCGACCCGGTCTACGGCGCCCGGCCGCTCAAGCGGGCGATCCAGCAGCAGCTCGAGAATCCGCTCGCGCAGTCGATCCTGCGCGGCGAGTTCGCCCCGGGTGCCGCGATCCGGGTGACGGCGCGCGACGGCCGGATCGCTTTCGTATAATCCCCGGCCCGACCCGAGCCACGACCCCGACCATGCCCATCTACGAATACCAGTGCGACAAGTGCGGGCATCACCTCGAGGCCCTGCAGAAGATCTCGGACAAGCCGCTGCGCGAGTGCCCCGAGTGCGGGAAGCACACGCTCAAGCGGCTCGTGTCGGCACCGCTGTTCCGGCTGGCCGGCAGCGGCTGGTACGAGACGGACTTCAAGTCGGACAAGGAGCAGAAGCGCAACCTGCTCGACAAGGGTGATTCGGAGCCGGCGAAGGCCGAGGACAAGAAGGCGACCCCGAAGCCCCCGAAGACCGCGACGCCGGACCCGACACCGAAGCCGGTCGCCGCCGCGAAGCCGGCCGCCGGGAAGTCCCGCGCGAAGGCCTCCGCGCGCAAGCCGGCCGCCCGCAAGGCGCCCGCGAAGCGCGGCCGCTGAGGCGGGAGCGTGAGCGACGTCCACGCACCGTCGGGCGAGGGATCGGCACCGAAGCGCCATCCGGCGCGGGCGCTGCGCAACTACCTGATCGCGGGACTCCTGGTCTGGATCCCGATCATGGTCACGGTGTGGGTCGTCCGGTTCCTGTCGGCGATCCTCGACAACTCGATCGTGCTGCTGCCCCGGCCCTGGCGGCCCGAGGCGCTGTTCGGCCAGTACGTGCCGGGCTTCGGCATCGTGCTGTCGCTCGTGCTGCTGTTCGTGACCGGGATCCTGGTCCGCAACCTGTTCGGCGAGCGGATCGTGCGGTCCGTCGAGGGGCTGGTCCGCCGGGTGCCGGTGATCGGCCCGGTCTACGGCGGCGCCAAGACGTTCAGCGAGACCGTGCTGACCGACAAGGGCACGTCGTTCAAGCAGGTCGTGATGGTCGAGTTCCCGCGCAAGGGCGCCTGGAGCATCGGGTTCCTGATGTCCGAGAACTTCGCCGAAATGCGCAGCCGGACCGGCCGGGACATGGTCAACGTGTTCGTTCCGACCACGCCGAACCCGACGACCGGGTTCCTGATCGTCGTGGACCGCGCCGAGGTGATCCAGATGGACACCACCGTGGACGAGGCGTTCAAGATGATCTTCACGCTCGGGGTCATCACCCCGGGCTCGCAGGAGGCCCCCGCGGCGGCGAATCTTGCGCCGCAACAGGCCGACCCGTAACATCGCGTCCCCCCTGAAAAAACGGCCACGGGGCGCCGACAGACCGGCTCCGTCCAACCATGTCCATGCGCACACACTATTGCGGCGAGGTGAACGAGACCCTCGTCGGTAAGACGGTCTCGGTGGCCGGCTGGGTCCACCGCCGGCGCGACCACGGCGGCGTGATCTTCGTCGACCTGCGCGACCGCGAGGGCCTGCTGCAGGTGGTCTTCGATCCGGACGCGGCGTCGGTGTTCGCCGAGGCCGAGCGCGTGCGCGGTGAATGGGTGCTCAAGGTGACGGGCACCGTGCGGCCGCGTCCCGCGGGCACCGTGAACCGGAACCTCGCCTCGGGCCAGGTCGAACTGCTGGCGCAGGGCGTCGAGGTGCTGAACCGCTCGGAACCGATCCCGTTCCAGCTCGACGAGGACGTCCGCGAGGAAACGCGGCTCAAGTACCGCTACATCGACCTGCGCCGCGACGAGATGCAGAAGCGCCTGCGGCTGCGGCACGCGGTCACCCGCGCGATGCGCTCGTTCCTCGACGGGCACGGCTTCATCGACGTCGAGACGCCGATGCTCACGAAGGCGACGCCGGAGGGTGCGCGCGACTACCTGGTGCCGAGCCGCACGCAGGCCGGCAAGTTCTTCGCTCTGCCGCAGTCGCCGCAGATCTTCAAGCAGCTGCTGATGATGTCTGGCTTCGACCGGTACTACCAGATCGTCCGCTGCTTCCGCGACGAGGACCTGCGCGCCGACCGCCAGCCCGAGTTCACGCAGCTCGACATCGAGACCTCGTTCCTGACCCGCGACGAGATCACCGGGCTGATGGAGTCGCTGGTCCGCGTGCTGTTCGACCATGTGCTCGGGGTCAGGCTGCCCGACCCGTTCCCGCGCATGACCTACGCCGAGGCGATGCGTCGCTACGCCTCCGACAAGCCGGACCTCCGGATCCCGCTCGAACTCGTGGACGTCGCGGACCTCGTGAAGGACTGCGAGTTCAAGGTGTTCGCGGCGCCGGCGGCCGACCCGGCCGGGCGCGTCGCGGCGCTGCGCGTGCCGGGCGGCGGCGAGAAGCTCACCCGCAAGCAGATCGACGACTACACGGCCTACGTCGCGCGCTACGGTGCGAAGGGCCTCGCCTACGTGAAGGTGAACGACGCTTCGAAGGGCCGCGAGGGCCTGCAGTCGCCGATCCTGAAGTTCCTCTCCGACGCCGCGATCGCGGGGCTGCTCGAGCGCACCGGTGCGGTCACGGGCGACCTCGTGTTCTTCGGCGCCGACAAGGCCAAGGTCGTCAACGACTCGATCGGCGCGCTGCGCCTGAAGGTGGGGCAGGACCTCGGGATGGTCGAGCAGGGCTGGCGCCCGCTGTGGGTGATGGACTTCCCGATGTTCGAGTGGGACGCCGACGAGAAGCGCTGGGCCGCGATGCACCACCCGTTCACCTCGCCGGTGAACGACGACGCGGCGGCGCTCAAGGCCGACCCGGGCGGCGCACTGGCGCGCGCCTACGACATGGTGCTGAACGGTTCCGAGATCGGCGGCGGCTCGGTGCGCATCCACCGCAACGAGATGCAGTCCACCGTGTTCGAGCTGCTCGGCATCGGCGCGGAGGAGGCCGAGCGCAAGTTCGGCTTCCTGCTCGAGGCGCTGCGCTACGGCGCGCCACCGCACGGCGGCATCGCGTTCGGCCTCGACCGGCTGGCGATGCTGATGGCGGGCGCGGACTCGATCCGCGACGTGATCGCGTTCCCGAAGACGCAGACGGCCACCTGCCCGCTGACCGACGCGCCGACCGAGGTCTCGGAGCAGCAGCTCCGCGACCTGCACATCCGCGTGAAGCTGCCCGTCAAGGAGTGACGGGCCGCGTCCCCTGGGGCAGCGCGGTGACCCGGGAAACCGTCGTCCTCGTCCACGGCCTGTGGATGCGGGGGCACGAGTTCGCCCCGATGCGCGGGCGACTGGTGCGCGAGCACGGTTACGACGTCCGCGTGTTCAGTTACCCGACGCTGCGCGGCGACGCCGATTCGATCACGGACGACCTCCAGCGGATGGCCGACGGGCTCGCGGGCGCCGGCCCGGTGCACTTCGTCGGCCACAGCCTCGGCGGCACGTTCGTGCACCGGCTGCTCGACCGGGCGCCGGACCGCTACGGCGGCAACGCCGTCGTGCTCGGGTCGCCGCTGTCCGGCTGCCGTGCGGCCGTCGGCGTCTCGCGATTCCGGCTGCTGCGGCCGGTCATCGGTCCGCACCTGCTCGCGGAGGCGGTTGCGCCGCCGCAGCGGTGCTGGCGGGGGCCGGGCGCATTCGGCTCGATCGCCGGCACCCTGCACGCCGGCACCGGCCAGCTGTTCACGCGGTTCGAGGAGCCGCACGACGGCACGGTCGCGGTGCGCGAAACGCGCATCCCGGGCCTCGACGACCACCTCGAGGTGGCGCACGGCCACATGGGGCTCGTGTTCGCGGCCGACGTCGCGGACCAGGTGGCGCACTTCCTGCGCCACCGGCGCTTCCGCCGCTGAGGACGCCGGGGACATTCCCGGTTTCCCGGGCGAAACCGAGCATGTCCCCTAGTTCGGTTGCGGGGCGACCGCCGCGGCCGCGTCCACCCAGCCGCCGCCGAGCGCCTTGTAGAGGTCGACGTGCGCGAGCAGGCGGTCGCGCTCGCCCTGGCTCGACAGCAGTTCGGCATTGAAGAGCGATGTTTCCGCGTCGAGCACCTCGAGGTAACTCGAATAGCCGCCCTCGTAGCGCTTGCGGGACAGCGTCGCATAGCGCTTCAGCGCCTCGACCTGCGCCCGCTGCGCGGTCGTCCGCTCGGTCGTCTTGACCGTCGCGACCAGCGCGTCGTCGACATCGGCGAACGCCCGCCGCACGACGTTCCGGTAATTGGCCACCAGCTGTGCCTTGCGGGCGTCGGCCACCTGGTTCGCGCCGACGTTCGCGCCGCCCTGGAAGATCGGTCCGGTGGCGCTGCCCATGTAGTTCCACGTGTCCGTGCCCGACTTGAAGAGATCCGACAGCGCGGTGCTGGCCGAGCCGAGGAAGCCCGTCAGCGATATCGTCGGGAAGTAGAGGGCACGCGCGGCGCTCACGCGTGCGTTCGCCGCGACGAGCTGCTCTTCGGCCGCGACGACGTCCGGTCGCCACGTGAGGACGTCCGACGGAAGGCCCGCCGGCACCGCGGGCGTGCCGAGTTCGCCGAGCGTGCGGTCGCGCTGGATCGGGCCGGGCGTTCGTCCGAGCAGCACCGACAGCGCGTTCTCCTGCTGGGCGATCTGCTGCTCGAGCACGGGGATCGACGCGGCCGCGACCTCGTAGGCGGAGCGCGCCTGTGCGAGCTCGACGCCCGAGATCACGCCGCCCTTGTGGCGCTTCTCGAACACCGCGAGCGCCTTCGCGCGGCTGTCGAACGTCTCTTGCGAGGTGCGCAGCTGCTCGTCGAGCGACAGCAGCACAACGTAGCCGGAGACCGTCGCGCCGACCACCGAGAGCACGGCGGCGCGCCGGTCGGCCTCCGACGCCCGCCAGTCCGCGACCGACGCGGCCGTCAGGTTGCGGATCCGGCCCCACACGTCGATCTCCCAGCCGGCCGTCAATCCGCCCGCGACGGACCCCACGACCGCGTCGCTGCCGGGCGGCACCGCGCGCGAGGGTTGCTGCTGGCCGCTCTGCACCGAGTAACCGACGCCGGGCACCAGTCCGGCGCGCACCTGCATCATCAGGCCGTAGTACTCGTCGACGCGGGCCGCGGCGATGCGCAGGTCCTCGTTGTTCCGCAGGGCCTCGCCGACGAGCGCGTCGAGTGCCGGGTCGCCGAAGCCCTGCCACCACTGGCGGTCGTCGGCCTGCGGCGTCGCCGCGACGGACACGCGGAACTCCGCCGGCACCTGCATCGCGGGTCGCTGGTACGGTTCCCCGAGGCAGGCGGCGAGCGAGGCGCAGGCGGTGACGACCAGGATGGGACGGGCGCTCATGCGTGCGTCTCCCCGGTCGCGCTCGCATCCCCATCCGGCTTCGCCTTCGGCGGGAAGAAGCGTTCGCTCGCTTCGCTGATGAGCACGTAGAAGAGGGGCACGAAGAAGAGCGCGAGCGTCGTCGCGCCGACCATGCCGCCGATCACGCCGGTGCCGATCGAGTGCCGGGACGCCGAGCCGGCGCCGGAGGCGATCGCAAGCGGGATCGCGCCGGCCGTGAACGCGAGCGAGGTCATCACGATCGGCCGCAGCCGCATCTTCGCGCCCTCGACGGCCGACTCGACGATCGAGAGCCCCTTCGCGCGCTCGAGCACCGCGAACTCGACGATCAGGATGGCGTTCTTTGCCGCCAGGCCGATCAGCGTCACGAGGCCGATCTGGAAATAGACGTCGTTGTCCATGCCCCGGACCCACACGGCGGCGAGCGCGCCGAGCACGCCGAACGGCACGGCCGTGATCACGCTGCCGGGCAGGGACCAGGACTCGTACTGCGCGGCGAGGATCAGGAACACCATCACGAGGCCGAACACGAACACGAGCGCCGAGGCGCCGCCGGCCTGCTTTTCCTCGTAGGCCTGGCCGGACCAGGCGATCGCGTAGCCCTCGGGGAGCGCGCCCGCCAGTTCCTCCATGATTGCGATGGACTGCCCGGAGCTGTAGCCCGCGGCCGGCGCGCCGCTGATCTTCGCGGCCGGGAAGCCGTTGAAGCGCGGGATCAGGTCGGGGCCGGTCGTGAAGCGGGCGGTCGTGACCGCGTCGAGCGGCACCATCTCGCCCGACCGGCCGCGCACGTAGATGCTGCGCAGGTCCTCGGGGCTGTTGCGGAACTCGGGTTCGGCCTGGAGCACCACCTGCCAGACCCGCCCGTACTTGTTGTACTGGCTCACGTACAGCGAACCGAACAGCGACTGCAGCGCGCCGTACACGTCGGCGATCGGTGCGCCGAGCGTCTCGGCCTTGTCCCGGTCGACCTTCACGCTCAGCTGGCGCGAGGCCGGATTGAACGTCGAGTTGACGCCCGCGAGCTCCGGGCGCTGCTTCGCGGCACCGACCACCTGCTGCACCGCTTGCGCGAGCCGCATCGGTTCGCCGCCATTCAGGTCCTGCACCCACAGCTCGAAGCCGCCCTGTGTCCCGAGGCCGGGAATCGGCGGCGGGTTGAGCGGGATCACGATGGCGTCCTCGATCGCCGCGACCTTCGGACGGATCGCCGCGATCAGGTCGTCGGCCGACAGTCCCCTGCCCTTGCGCTCCGAGTAGTCCTTGAGGCTCACGAACACGGTGACCGCGTTCGTCTTGTACTGGCCGTCGAGGATGCTGTATCCGGTCAGCACCGAGGCGAACTGTGTCGCCGGGTGGCTGCGGACGGCGTCGGCGATCTTCTGCCCGACCGCGTCGGCACGGTCGAGGCTCGCCGAATCCGGCAGGATGCCGGCGATCAGGATGTAGCCCTGGTCCTCGGGCGGCACGAAGCTCGACGGCACGGTCCTGAACAGCCCGAGGATCGCGACGATCAGGACCGCGAACACCGCGAGCGCGAGCGTTGCGCGCTTGAGCACCCATCGCACGCCGGCGGTGTAGCGCGCGGTCAGGCGTTCGAACCACTCGTTGAAGCGTTGGAGGATCCGCGGCGGGTGGCCGTGCGAGCCGTCGAGCAGCAGCGCTGCGAGCGCCGGGGTCAGCGTGAGCGCGACGAAGCCCGAGAGCGTCACCGAGATGACGACCGTGATCGCGAACTGCTTGTAGAGCACGCCGGTCGTCCCGCCGAGGAACGCGGTCGGCACGAAAACGGCGGCGAGTACCAGAACGATCGCGATCACGGGCCCCGAGACCTCGCGCATCGCGACGAACGCGGCCTCGCGCGCCGAGAGGCCCCTGGCCTTCATGTTGGCCTCGACCGCCTCGATCACGACGATCGCGTCGTCGACGACGATGCCGATCGCGAGCACCATCCCGAACAGTGTCAGCAGGTTGACCGAGAAGCCGAGCAGCGCCATCCCGACGAACGTTCCGACGATCGACACGACGACCGCAAGCGTCGGGATCAACGTGGCCCGCAGGTTCTGCAGGAAGACGTACACGACCAGCACGACGAGCACGACCGCCTCTAGCAGCGTGTGGACAACCTCGTCGATCGAGGCGGTGACGAACTGCGTCGAGTCGAGCGACACCTCGAAGTCGATTCCGTCCGGCGCGCTCGTCTTGAGCCGGGCCAGCGTGTCGCGCACGCCCTTCGCGACCGCGAGCGCGTTCGAGCCCGGCTGCTGGTAGACCGCGATGAACACGGCCGGCTTGCCGTTCAGGCTCGGCCGCATCATGTAGTTCTGCAGGCCTTCCTCGGCGCGGCCGACGTCGCCGAGCCGGACGATCGCAGCGCCCTCCTGGTCGGTGCGCAGGATGATGTCGTCGAACTGCTCAGGTGTGTTGAAGCGTCCCTCGGTGACGACCGGCACGGTGATCTCGACCGGTTTCGAGGTCGGCGACTGCCCGATCGACCCGGCGCCGAACTGCTGGTTCTGCCGCGCGATCGCCTGTTGGATGTCCGTCGGCGTGATGCCGCGGGCCGCCATCCGGTCGGGCCGGAGCCAGATGCGCATCGCATTGTCCGCGGCGCCGAACAGCGTCGCCTGGTTGGCGCCCGGCACCCGCTTCACGGCGTCGAGCACGTAGAGGTTCGCGTAGTTGGCGACGTAGTCGACGTCGTAGCGGCCGTCCGGCGCGTAGACGGCGAGCAGCATCATGATGCTCGAGGACCGCTTGTCGACCTTGACGCCGGTCTTCTGCACGACGTCGGGCAGCTGCGGCAGCGCGATGTTGACGCGGTTCTGGACCTGCACCTGCGCCGTGTCGGGGTCCGCGCCGATCTGGAAGTACACCGACAGCGACATCTGCCCGGTCGACGAGCTCGTCGACTGCATGTAGAGCATCTTGTCGACGCCGTTCACCTGCGTCTCGATCGGCGCGGCGACCGCCTGCGCGACCGTCGCCGCGTCGGCGCCGGGGAAACTCGCCGTCACCGTCACGACCGGCGGCGCGATGGGTGGGTACTGTTCGACGGGCAGCCCGACGAGCGCGACCGCGCCCGCGAGCGTGACGACGATCGACAGGACGCTGGCGAGGATCGGTCGCCGGATGCAGACGTCGGAGATCATCGCGCGGTGCGCTCAGCCCTTGGGTGCCGCGGCCGGGGCGGACGGCTCGCCGGACGCGGGCGCCGGCGCCGCCGTGACCGGGACGCCCGGCGCGAGCTTGATGCCGCCGTCGACGACGATTCGCTCGCCAGCCTGCAGGCCCTGCTGGATGAGCCAGCCGCCGTCCGAAAGGGGACCGAGCTGCACCGGCCGCGGCTGGGCCTTCGATTCCGCGTCGACGACCCAGACGAAGTTGCCCTGCGGTCCCTGCATCACGGCACGCTGCGGTACCTGGATCGCGTCCTTCCAGGTCGCGCCCTCGAGCAGCACCCGCACGAACTGCCCCGGCCGCAGCGTGCCGTCCTTGTTCGGGAGCTCGGCGCGGACGAGGAACGTGCCGGTCTCGCGGCTGAACGACGCGTCGCCGAACGTGACGCGACCGGGGGCCGGCAGCACCGTGCCGTCGCCGAGCACGACCTTGACCGTGTAGCGGCCGTCGGCCGGTCGCACGAGCTTTCCCTCGGCCAGCAGCTTCTGGTAGTGGAGTTGCTCGTTCTCGGAGATGCTGAAGTTCACGCGCATCGGGTCGAGCGCCGACACGTACGTGAGCAGGCTGTCCGGTCCCGGCGCGATGAAGCTGCCGGGCTGCTTGCGGGCGAAGCTCGTCATCCCGGTGACCGGCGACTGGATCGTCGTGTAGCCGAGGTTGATCTCGGCCTGCTGCACCTTCGAGCGCGCGCCTTCGACGGCGGCCGCGGCCGCGTCCTTCGAGCCCTGCGCGTCGTCGAGGTCCTTCTGGGACAGTGCGTCCTCGGCCGCGAGCGGTGCAACGCGCTTCAGGTTCGCCGCGGCGGTCGTCAGGCGTGCCTGCTGCGCCGCGAGTTCGGCCTGGGCCGCCTCGAGCGCGGCCACGAACGGCTTGCGGTCCATCTGGAACAGCACGTCGCCTTCCTTGGCGATGCTGCCCTCGCGGTACTCGATCGACTCGAGGAAACCCTCGACGCGCGCGCGGATCTCGACTTCACGCGAGCTCTCGGTCTCGCCGACGTATTCGCCCACATAGGGTGCCGGCGCCGACGCGACCGTGACGATCGAGACCGGGACGGCCTGGGGTGTCGGTGGCGCGCTCGGGGCGCGACTGCACGCGGCAATCGTGGCCGCAAGCAGGACCGTCGCCAGCCGTGTCGGGGTGGGTCGGGGCATCACGCGGTGCGTCCTCGTGGTCCGGGCGCGGCGGATGTCGCCGGCCATTGCGTTCCGGCCGGAGTATAGCGGCCGGCCCGCGGGCCGGCATCGGCGAAGTACACGGTCGTCCGGGGCGGCCGCCGGTCGTTCAGCCGAGCCGGTCGCGCAGCCGGAAGACCAGCGCGAGCGCGTCCCGCGGGGCCAGCGTGTCCGGGTCCACGGCCCGGAGCTCGGCGAGCGCCGCGGCCTCGGCTGGATCGACCGGCGGCGCGAGGTCGAGCTGCCCCTGCGGCGATTCGGGCCGACCGGCGTGATCGCGACGTTCGAGTTCGGCCAGGTAGCGTCGCGCGTCCGCGACGACGTGGCCTGGCACGCCGGCCAGCCGGGCGACCTGCAGACCGTAGCTCTGGTTCGCCGGGCCGTCCTTGACCGCGTGCAGGAACACCAGGCGCTCGCCGTGCTCGGTGGCGTCGAGGTGCACGTTCGCGCAGGCGGGCAGTTCGTCGGCCAGGGCGGTCAGCTCGAAGTAATGCGTCGCGAACAACGTGAATGCGCCGACGTCGCGACCGATGTGCCGGGCGCACGCCCAGGCGAGCGAGAGGCCGTCGTAGGTGCTGGTGCCGCGGCCGATCTCGTCCATCAGCACGAGGCTGTCGCGCGTCGCGTTGTTCAGGATGTTGGCCGCCTCGGTCATCTCGACCATGAACGTCGAGCGGCCGCCGGCGAGGTCGTCCGCGGCGCCGATGCGCGTGAAGATCCGGTCCACCGGGCCGATCACGGCCGACCCGGCCGGCACGTAGCTGCCGATGCCTGCGAGCAGCACGATCAGCGCGCACTGGCGCATGTAGGTCGACTTGCCGCCCATGTTCGGGCCCGTGACGATCAGCATGCGGCGGCCTTCGTGCAGCGACAGGTCGTTCGGGACGAACGGTCCGTCGAGGTGCTGCTCGACGACCGGGTGGCGGCCGCCGCGGATCTCGATGCGCGACTCGTCGCAGAGGACGGGCCGGGCGAGGCGCAGCGTGAGGGCCCGCTCGGCGAGGCAGGCGAGTACGTCGAGCGTCGCGAGCGCCGCCGCGGTCGCGGACAGTGCCGGCAGCCGCTCGACGAGCCGCGCGAGCAGCGCCTCGTAGAGTTCCTTCTCCCGCGCGAGCGCCCGGTCGCGGGCGCCGAGCACCCGGTCCTCGAACGTCTTGAGCTCCGCGGTGATGTAGCGTTCGGCGTTCTTCACCGTCTGCCGGCGCACCCAGTCCGCGGGCACCCGGTCGGCCTGGCTGCGGCTCACCTCGATGTAGTAGCCCTGCACCCGGTTGTAGCCGAAGCGCAGGTTCGCGAACCCGGTGCGCTCGCGCTCGCGCGCCTCGAGTTCGAGCAGTGCCTCGTCGCCGTGCTCGCTGATCCGGCGCAGCTCGTCGAGGTCCGCGTCGTGGCCGGGCGCGATCACGCCGCCCTCGCGGAGCAGGGCCGGCGGCGTCGGCACGATGGCCGTCGTGAGCAACGCGTGCACGTCCGGATGCGAACCCGCGGCAGCCGCCAGGGACTCGACGAGCGGCGCGCCCGCGCCGGTGAGGACCTTCTGAAGTTCGGGCAGGCAGCCGAGCGCATCGCGCAGCCCGGCGAGGTCGCGGGGGCGGGCGGTGCCGAGTGCGACGCGCGCGAGGATGCGCTCGACGTCGCCGACCCGCGCCAGCAGGTCGTGCACGGCGACGTACAGGCCCGTGTCGACGAATGCCTCGATCGCCGCCAGGCGCGCTTCGCGCGGCCCGCGCGAGCGCAGCGGCCGCTGCACCCAGCGGCGCAGTTCGCGCCCGCCCATCGAGGTCGCCGTCCTGTCGAGCACGCCGACCAGCGTCGAGTCGGCCCGCCCGGAGAGGCTCGAGTCGAGTTCGAGGTTGCGGCGCGTGGCCGCGTCGATCAGCAATGCCTCGTCGCGTTCCTCGGTCCGGATCCCTCGCAGGTGCGGCAGCGCCGTCTTCTGCGTGTCCCTGACGTAGGCGAGCAGGCAGCCCGCGGCACCGACCGCGAGCGGCCGGGCGGCGAGGCCGTAGCCCGCGAGATCGCGTGTGCCGAACTGCCCGCACAGTGCGCGCTCGGCGCTGCCCGCCTCGAAATGCCAGGGTGGCCGCTGCCGGACGCAGCCTGCGTAGCCGGCCGGCGCCCGCGTCGAATCCTCGGCGACCAGCAATTCAGCCGGCCGCAAACGCTCGAGTTCCGCGGCGAGCGCCTCGGCGCCCGTGGCCTCGAGTGCGTGGAAGCGGCCGCTCGAGAGTTCGAGCCACGCGAGCCCGAACCGCTCGCCCGCGGTCGAGAGCGCCGCGAGTAGTGTGTCGCGCCGGTCCTCGAGCAGCGCGTCGTCCGTGACGGTGCCGGGCGTCACGACGCGCACGACGCGTCGTTCGACGGGGCCCCTGGACTTTGCCGGGTCGCCGATCTGCTCGCAGATCGCCACCGACTCGCCACGCTTCACGGCGCGGGCGAGGTAGGTGTCGAGCGTCTGCACCGGGACGCCGGCCATCGGGATCGGTTCGCCGCCCGAGCTGCCGCGCGCGGTCAGCGTGATCTCGAGCACGCGGGCGGCACGGCGCGCGTCCTCGTAGAAGAGCTCGTAGAAGTCGCCCATCCGGTAGAAGAGCAGTACGTCCGGGTGCTGCGCCTTGATGCGCAGGTACTGCTGCATCACCGGGGTGTGGGCCGCGAGGTCCCCTTCGGACTGAGGTCGCGGGGCGCTGGTCTGGGTCAAGGCTTCGCCGTCCGTGTGCGTGCGCCTCGCGAGTACGGCCGGTGTCGGCCGGTCCCGCGCGGCGTCGGTGTCGGGGCCGGCATCCTAGCGGATGCGGGCGGGCGGATGTCAGCCCGGCGGGTGGACGGCGCCGGCCGGGTGCACGCCCGGCCGGCGGCGAACCCTTACTTGGTCGCGGCCACCGGCGCCGCCTGGCCTGCGACGAACGGGTAGGTCGTGAACAGGCGCGTGACGGCCTGGTTGAGCGCCTTGTCGCGGTTCTGCTGCATTTCCTTCGTCACGGTGCTCTCGATGCCGGCCTGGTACACGACCTGGCGGCGCTCCCGGTCGACGATGTCCATCACGAGCGTGCCGACCTTGTAGTGGCGCGTCGTGACCTGCGTCGAGGCCGACATGCCCCAGCCGCCGTAGGGCGCACCGTACCAGCCGCCGTAGCCCCAGGTCGGCCCGTAGGCCGGCCCCGGCACGGACTGCACGTCGGTGCGGTCCTCGAGCGTGCCGTTGAAGTTCACGATCAGGTCGGGGTTCTCGGCCGCGAGCGTGTAGCCGCGCGCTTCCATCTCGCGGGTGGCGGCCGACTCGAGCGCCTGCACGGCCAGCGACTTCGGCTGCCCGGCGGCACCGGCCTGGTCCAGGAACCCGAACGTGTGGTACTTCGCGAAGTCGGCGCTCTTGTCGTAGTCGAAGCGCACGGTTGGCGTGGACGAACAGCCGGCCGCGAGCGCGGCGACGGCGAGCAGCGCGCACGCGCGCGCGGACCTGGTTGGGCGCATGGGTATCCCCTCGACTTACTTGGCCAGAGGGATCAATTGTACCGCCTGCCAGTCGAGCAGCGTCGTCAGCTTGTTCTCGATCTGCACGAAACGCAGCACCTTGGTGGCCGGCAGCACCTTTTCGAGCTTTCGGGCGTACTTCGCCAGCACGTCGGTGCGTTCCTTGCGGAGCTTGAAGGCCTCATCGAGCAGCTTCTTCGCGTCGGCGTCGGTCATCGAGTCGTACGTCGCGGCGTACTTGTTCACCAGATCGCCGTTGCGCTGGACCAGCTTCTTCATCTCCGCCTGGTACTGGTCGTAGACGGGCACGAACGCCTTCATCTGGTCGTCGGACAGGTTCATCGTCTTCAGCACGACCGCGCGCTTGTCGGTCTGGATCTGGCTGATGAGCAGCTGGTCCTGGTCGGTCATGTTGACCGTGTCCTGCGCGACCGCGGCATCCGCCGCGCCGAGTGCCAGCACCGCGACCGCGGCGAGCAGCGTGTTCGTCTTCCTGTTCATGGTCGTGTCCGTGGTCCGGTGGGCTCGCGGCGGCTCAGCGCGCGAGCGGGAGGATCGTGTAGAGATTGCGGAGCTGCAGGTTGCGGATGCGGGCGTCGAGCTGCGAGAAGCGCAGCGCCTGCTTGCCCGGAAGCACCTTGGCGACCTTGTCGCAGTACTCGACCCGCAGGTCCGTGCGCTTCCTGTCGATCGCCAGGCGCTCCTTGAGCATCGTCAGGGCCTGGGCGTCGGTGAGCGTTTCGTACTTCGCGGCGTAGTCGTTGATGAGCTCGAGGAACCGGTCGTCGAGCTTCTTCGACCTGGCCTCGTAGTCGTCGTAGATCGGCCAGAACGCCTTGCTCTGCGCCTCGGTGAGGTCGAGGTAGCGGGCGAAGACGCCGCGCTTGTCGTTCTGGATCTGCTTGAGCAGGATCTGCTCGTCCGCCGTGGTGGACATCGTGTCCTGGGCCTGGGAGACGAGGGGTGCGGCGGTGACCAGGAGGGCCATCGCCAGGTGGGCCAGTTTCATGCGCAACCTGCGTGTTGGTGGGTCCAGATCGGCACGGTAGGACAGCCGCCAAGGACTGTCCAGAGGCGTCTAGAATCCTGCGGATGACCTCTCCAATTGACCCCGAGATCATGGACCGGGTCCAGCGCGTGGCGACGGGCCTCGGCGGCCGCGGCGGGTCCCTGGTGACCGCCGAATCGTGCACCGGGGGGTGGGTCGCGAAAGCCTGCACGGACCTGCCGGGCAGCAGTGCGTGGTTCGCGGGCGGCGTGGTCGCCTACACCAATCCGCTGAAGGTCGCGCTGCTTGGCGTCCGGGTCGAAACGCTCGCGACCCACGGCGCGGTCAGCGAGGCCGTGGTCCGCGAAATGGCTGCCGGCGCCCTCGAGCGCCTCGGTGGCACGGTCGGCGTCGCGGTCAGCGGCATCGCCGGGCCCGACGGCGGCAGTCCCGGCAAGCCCGTCGGCACCGTCTGGTTCGCGTGGGCGCGCCGGGTCGGGACGGCCCTCGAGGTCCGAACCGAGCGGGCGCTGTTCTCCGGCGACCGGGCGGCCGTGCGTCGGCAGGCCGTGATCCGGGCGCTCGACGGGGTGCTCGCCCCTTGAGTCCGCCCAACGACCCCGCTCGGCCGCGCGGGCCGTCGCGCCGGCTGTTCTTCGCGCTGTGGCCGGATGCCGGGGCCCGCGCATCGCTCGCGCTTGCGATCGAGCGCTGCGTTCCGGCACGGGACTGCCGGCCCCAGCGACCCGACCAGTGGCACGTCACGCTGCAGTTCCTCGGCGACGTGCCGGACGCGCGGCTGCTCGAGGTGCGCTCGGCCGGCGCCGAGACGGCCGCCGCTGGCCGGCCGGCCGCATTCGAACTCGACCGGCTGGAGCACTGGGCCCGCCCGGAGGTGCTCTGCCTCGCGGCGACCTCGGTGCCGGAGTCACTCACGGCGATGGTGCAACGGCTGCGGGCCGCACTGCGCGCGCGGGGCTTCGAGCCCGATGGACGACCCTGGAAGCCGCACGCGACCCTTGCGCGCGGCGTCGTGCGGGCGCCGCCGGCCCCCGACTGGCTCGCGCCGGTGCGATTCCCGGTGCAGCGCATCGCGCTCGTCCAGTCCGTGACGGACCGGTCGGGCGCGCGCTACGTCGAGATCGACGGCTGGGACCTGCCGGGCTGAAGTCGCGGCGGGCTCATCCGGTGAGCCCGGAGCCGGGCAGACTGCGGGCAGATTGTGGACGGACCGATGATTTATTCGCCCGGCGGGTGCGCGGACGCTGTGGAATAATGCGCCCCTTCCCGGATTCCAACACCTGAGCGGGCCCGGCGGGCCCCAGCGAGCAACGCAATGGAAGACAACCGAAAGAAGGCGCTCGTCGCAGCGCTCGGCCAGATCGAGAAGCAGTTCGGCAAGGGCTCGGTGATGCGCCTCGGCGACGCCGGCGCGAGCTACGACGTCGAGGCCGTGTCGACGGGCTCCCTCGGCCTCGACATCGCACTCGGCGTGGGCGGCCTGCCGCGCGGCCGCGTGGTCGAGATCTACGGACCGGAGTCCTCGGGCAAGACGACGCTCGCGCTCACGGCCATTGCCGAGACCCAGCGCCGCGGCGGAACGGCGGCGTTCGTCGACGCCGAGCACGCGCTCGACCCGGCCTATGCCGAGAAGCTCGGCGTGAACGTGAACGAGCTGCTCGTCTCGCAGCCGGACACGGGCGAGCAGGCGCTCGAGATCACCGACATGCTGGTCCGCTCCGGCGCCGTGGACATCGTCGTCGTCGACTCGGTCGCGGCGCTGACGCCGAAGGCCGAGATCGAGGGCGAGATGGGCGAGCTGCAGGTCGGCCTGCATGCCCGGCTGATGTCGCAGGCGCTGCGCAAGCTCACCGGCAACATCAAGCGCTCGAACACGATCGTGATCTTCATCAACCAGATCCGCATGAAGATCGGCGTGATGTTCGGCAACCCGGAAACCACCACCGGCGGCAACGCGCTCAAGTTCTACGCGTCGGTGCGCCTCGACATCCGCCGGATCGGCGCCATCAAGTCGGGCGAGGAAGTGGTCGGCAACCAGACGCGGGTGAAGGTCGTCAAGAACAAGGTTGCCCCGCCGTTCCGCGAGGCCGAGTTCGAGATCATGTACGGCACCGGCATTTCCCGCGAGGGCGAGATCATCGAACTCGGCGTGCTGCACAACCTGATCGAGAAGTCGGGTTCCTGGTACAGCTACGGCGGCGAGCGCATCGGCCAGGGCAAGGACAACGCCCGCACCTACCTGCAGCAGCATCCGGACGTTGCCCGCGAGGTCGAGGACGCGCTCCGCGCCAAGCTGCTCGTCCCGCGCAAGGGCGAGGCGGCGAAGGGTGAGGCGGCCGAGGAAGCCTGATCCCTCGGCCGGCGAGGCCGACCCACGGGCCATCCGCACCGCCGCACTCGCGCTCCTCGCCGGGCGCGAGTTCGGCCGCGTGGAGCTCGAGCGGCGCCTGCTCGGGCGCGGCTACCCGGCCGACGGCGTCACCGCCGTCGTCGACGGGCTGGCCGCCGAGCGGCTGCTGTCGGAATCACGGTTCGTCGAGCAGTTCGTCCACCAGCACGCCCGCCGCGGCCACGGGGTCGTGCGCATCCGGGCCGGGTTGCGTGAGCGCGGCGTCGGGCCGGACGAGATCGAGGCCGGACTCGATGCGGCGGGCGAAGACTGGATCGCCATCGCCCGCGAGGTTCGCCGCCGGCGGTTCGGGGTGTCGCCGCCCGGCGACTACCGGGAGCGTGCAAGACAGGCGCGCTTCCTCCAATATCGCGGGTTTTCCGCCGACGAGATCCGGGCCGCCCTCGGCCCGGGTGACGACCCCGAGACATGAGCAAGACCAGGCCTGAATCGCAGATGGGCAGCGCGGAACTCCGCGCGGCGTTCCTCGATTTCTTCAAGGGGCACGGGCACACCGTCGTCCCGTCGAGTTCGCTGGTGCCGGGCAACGACCCGACGCTGCTGTTCACGAACGCGGGCATGGTCCAGTTCAAGGACGTGTTCCTCGGCAAGGATGTCCGCGGCTACGTCCGGGCGGCGAGCTCGCAGCGCTGCGTGCGTGCCGGCGGCAAGCACAACGACCTCGAGAACGTCGGCTACACGGCCCGGCACCACACGTTCTTCGAGATGCTGGGCAACTTCAGCTTCGGCGACTACTTCAAGCGCGACGCGATCCGCTACGCATGGGAGTTCGTCACCGGCGGGGACTGGCTCGGCATCGACCCGTCGAAGCTGATGGTCACCGTCTATCACACGGACGACGAAGCCTTCGATATCTGGCACCAGGTCGTCGGCCTGCCGAAGGACCGGATCGTGCGCATCGGCGACAAGCCGGGCGGCGGCTCCGACAACTTCTGGCAGATGGGCGAGACGGGGCCCTGCGGGCCGTGCACCGAGATCTTCTACGACCACGGGCCCGGCATCCCGGGCGGACCGCCGGGGTCCGAGGACGCCGACGGCGACCGCTGGATCGAGATCTGGAACCTGGTGTTCATGCAGTTCGACCGCTCGGCCGACGGCACGCTCACGCCGCTGCCGAAGCCGTCGGTGGACACCGGCATGGGCCTCGAGCGTGTCGCGGCCGTGATGCAGGGCGTGCACAGCAACTACGAGATCGACCTGTTCCGCGACCTGATCCGCGCCGCCGCGGACGCGACGGGCACGAAGGACCTCGCCGCCAACTCGCTCAAGGTGATCGCCGACCACATCCGCGCGACGTCGTTCCTGATCGCCGACGGCGTGCAGCCGTCGAACGAAGGCCGCGGCTACGTGCTGCGCCGGATCATGCGCCGCGCGATCCGCCACGGATTCATGCTCGGCCAGCGCAAGCCGTTCTTCTACCGGTTCGTCGAAGCGCTCGAGCGCGAGATGGGCGCCGCGTACCCGGAACTCACGAGCCAGCGCGCGCACATCGAGCGGGTGATCCTGCAGGAAGAGGAGCGCTTCGCGGAGACGCTCACGCAGGGGATGGCGCTGCTCGACGAGGCGATCTCGGGGCTCAGCGGCCGCGAGATCCCGGGCGAGACCGTGTTCAAGCTGTACGACACCTACGGGTTCCCGGTCGACCTGACGAACGACATCGCGCGTGAAAAAGGTCTCGCGCTGGACGAGGCCGGGTTCGAGCGGGCGATGGAAGAGCAGCGCGCCCGTGCGCGTGCGGCGAGCAAGTTCGGCGTCGACCTGCGGGCCGACGTCAAGGTCGAGGGCGAAACCCGCTTCACGGGCTACGAGTCCGAGCGCGGTACCGGCCGCGTCGTGGAGATCTTCCGCGGCAAGGCGCCCGTGCAGGCGCTCGAGCCGGGCGAGGAAGGGCAGGTGGTGCTCGATGCGACGCCGTTCTATGCGGAGAGCGGCGGCCAGGTCGGCGATCGCGGCGTGCTCGCGGCCGGTGCGGCCCGGTTCACGGTCGCCGACACACATAAGCTCGGCAAGGCGCACGTCCACGTCGGGCGGCTCGAGGGCGGAACACTCCGGGTCGGCGACGCGGTCGAGGCCACGGTGGACCACGCCCGGCGCCAGGCCACGCGACTCAATCACACGGCCACGCACCTGCTCCACGCGGCGCTGCGCCGGGTGCTCGGAACCCACGTGACGCAGAAGGGCTCGCTCGTCTCGCCGGAGCGCCTGCGCTTCGACTTCGCGCACTACGCGGGCGTCACGCCCGAGGAACTCCGCGAGATCGAGCGGCTCGTCAACGCCGAGGTCCGAGCGAACGCGGCCGCCGAAACCCGGCTCATGAAGTACGACGACGCGGTCGCCGCCGGCGCGATGGCGCTGTTCGGCGAGAAGTACGAGGACGAGGTTCGCGTGCTCCGCGTCGGTGAATTCTCGACCGAGCTGTGCGGCGGCACGCACGCGAGTCGCGCGGGCGACATCGGCATGTTCCGGATCGTGAGCGAGGGCGGCGTCGCGGCCGGCGTGCGCAGGATCGAGGCCGTGACCGGCGAGGGTGCGCTCGATCACGTGGTCGCGACCGACCAGAAACTGCGCGACGTGGCCGGCGTCGTGAAGGCGACGCGCGACGACGTCGAGGACAAGGTGAGGCAGCTCGCGGACCGCGCGCGTCGCCTCGAGAAGGAGATCGCGCAGCTCAAGGACCGGCTCGCGAGCGGCCAGGGGCGCGACCTCGCGGCCGACGCGGTGAGCGTGGGCGGCGCTCAGGTGCTAGCGACCACGATCGAGGGCGCCGACGCGGCCGCGCTCCGAAACGCGGTGGACCAGCTGAAGGGCAAGCTCGGCAGTGCCGTGATCGTGCTCGGATCCGTGGACGAATCGGGCAAGGTCGTGCTCATCGCCGGCGTGACGCCGGACCTCACGGCGCGCGTGAAGGCCGGCGAACTCGCGAATTTCGTCGCCGCGCAGGTCGGCGGCAAGGGCGGCGGGCGTCCCGACCTCGCGCAGGCGGGTGGCACGAAGCCGGAGCACCTCGGGCCCGCGCTCGCGAGCGTGGCGGGCTGGGCCGGCGAGCGGCTCGGCTGAATCGGGCGCCTGTCGGCGTCGATTGTCCGGACATCTTTCCGGTTGCGATCCGGGCTGATTTTTTCGCCGTTACCGAGTATCTTTGTCGAGGCTTCGTGACTTGCGTGCGGCGAGTTCCGCGCGGACCACGAGCGCGCGATTCGCGATCGGAATTCGCCAACAGAAGAACACGCAGGCGAGCGCGGGGCGACCTTTGGCGACGTCGAGGGGTGACCGTCGCGGAGACTGAGAACCGGCCAAAGGCCAGGAGCAAAGGATGTTGATTCTCACGCGACGCGTGGGCGAGACGGTGATGATCGGGAATGAGGTCACCGTCACCGTCCTCGGAGTGAAGGGCAACCAGGTGCGCATCGGCGTCAACGCGCCGCGCGACGTGGCCGTGCACCGCGAAGAAATCTTCGAGCGCATCAAGCGCGAGGAAACCGGCGGACCCGAAGGGGGCGGCCGCGACCCGCACTCCTGAGCGCCGGGGCCCCGCCCCTGGGCCCGGCCGGCCACCCCTGCAGCGCCCGCCGACCCGGCTCCCGGACCGTCGGAGCTTTACGGAATCCAACGATCCGGCTATCCTTCGCGGCTCTCTGCATGCCGGAGAGATGGCCGAGTGGTCGAAGGCGCACCCCTGCTAAGGGTGTAAGGGTCAAAAGCCCTTCGAGGGTTCGAATCCCTCTCTCTCCGCCAGTAGAATTTCTGAAAAGACGCGCCCGTAGCTCAGTTGGATAGAGTGTCTGGCTACGAACCAGAAGGTCGGGAGTTCGAATCTCTCCGGGCGCGCCAGTGAAGCGCAGATGGGTCACCTGCCAAGGTGGCCCATTTTCGTTTCCGCCGGGCTCCTCACGCGCTGGCGGTGACCACGACCTGTCGGCCGGGCACGACGATCGTTCCGTCGGCGGCGACATGGCGGCCGAGTGCGTCGAGCGTCTCCGCCCACGTCGCCGGCACCGCCGCCTCGGGCAGACGGCCGAAGAGTTCGCCGAGCGAACGTGACGCGCGGAGCGACGACTCGAGCGACGCCAGAGACGGGTAGGTCCGTCGCACGGGCACCTCGATCCGCCGGACCTGCTCGAACCCGCAGCCAGCCAGCACTTCCGCGACGTCGTCCGCCGAGACCTCGAACGCGGCCGCGTACTCGGGCAGTGGCGGCGACAGCGTCGCGCGCCGGCGCACGGCCGCGAGCGGGATCGCGTGGAAGGGCTCGTGTTCCAGCGCCGCGTACACGGATGCGACGAAGCGCCCTCCCCGGCGCAGCAGGCGGCGAACGCGGGTGAGGGCGCGGTCGAGGTCCGAGAAGTACATCACCGAATTCCGCGCGACGACGGCGTCGAACTCGCCGTCGAGCGCCAGTGATTCGGCCGAGCCGAGCACGGCCCGGATGCTCGCGGCGCCTGGCTCGGACGCCTGCCGGGCAATCGCGGCGACGGCGTCCGGCGACGGGTCCACGGCGACGACGGTGCCGGTCGGGCCGACGCACCCCGCGAGCCGGACTGCGAACTGTCCGGAGCCGGCACCGAGGTCGAGTACGCGCTCGCCTCGGGCGAGCGCCGCGGCTTCGAGCATTGCGACGCTCACCGGTTCGAGCGATTCCGCCCAGGCCGAGACCGCCGCTTCGGCGCTCACGGCAGGTAGCCGCTGCGCCTGGCCCCGGCGACGATCAGCCGCCGCGCGAGCCTCCGGGACAACCGGCTCATCCGGTGTGCGATCGTGGCCATCGGGCCCACTGGCAGCAGTATCGCGTCGCGCTCTATACCCCGTACGATCCCCTCGGCGACGACCGAGGGGTGGCAGCCTTCCTCGACGTAGTAGCGCGAGAGCCGTTCGAGTTGCGCGGGCGCGAGGCCCGGCGCGTGTCCACTCGTGCCGATCAGCGGCGTGTTGATGATCCCCGGGCAGACGATCATCACGGACACGGGCGCGTCGTGGAGTTCCAGTGCAAGGACCTCGGAGAGGCCGATCACCGCGTGTTTCGAGGCGGCGTAAGCCGACATGTTCGGCGCCGGCGCGTAGCCTGCGGTCGAGGCCACGTTGACGATCTTGCGTTCGCCGCCGGCCGCGAGCATCGACGGCAGGAATGCACGAACGCAGTGCACCGTGCCCATGACGTTCACCTCGTGGATGCGCCGCCAGCGCTCGAGCGGCGTCTCGAGGAATCCGCCCAGGTAGGCGATGCCGGCGTTGTTCACCAGCACGTCGAGCGGGCCGCACCGCTCCTGCACGCGAGCTGCCATCGCTTCGACGGCGTCGACGTCCGACACGTCACAGGCGACGGTCGTGCACTCGGCACCCAGTGCGCGGATCGCCTCGCCGGCACGTTCGAGCGCGTCGGCGTTCACGTCGCTCACGACCAGCCGCGCGCCGCGCCGCGCGAGCGCCAGCGCGGTCTCGAGGCCGATCCCGGAGGCGGCGCCCGTCACGAGCATCAGTCGTCCGGCCAGCTGTTTCATCAGGGGTTCCTCCGCGACATCAGCGCGGCCACGTGCGCGGCGCCGGACTTGCCGAGTGCCGGCAGGTCGTAGCCGCCCTCGAGCGTCGAGACCAGCCGTCCGCCCGAATGCCGGTCCGCGACCGAACAGGCCGCCTCGGTCACCCAGCCGTAGTCCTCGGTCGCGAGCATCAGCTCGGCCAGCGGGTCGGCGGCGTGCGCGTCGAACCCGGCCGAGATGAAGACCATCTCGGGCGCGAAGGCCTCGAGCGCGGGCAGCCAGCGGCTCTCGACCGCGGACCTGAACTCGTGGCTGCCGGCGCCCGCCGGCAGCGGGCAGTTGACGATGTGGCCCGGCACCGAGGGTGGGTCCATGTCCGGGTACAGCGGGTACTGGTACAGCGAACAGATGAGCACGCGCGGGTCGTCCCGGAAGATGTCTTCGGTGCCGTTCCCGAGGTGCACGTCGAAGTCGAGCACCGCAACGCGCGACAGGCCGTGGTGGGACAGCGCGTGTGCGGCGCCGGCCGCGACGTTGTTGAAGAAGCAGAAGCCCATCGCCCGGGCGCGCTCGGCGTGGTGGCCGGGCGGCCGCACGTTGCAGAACGCTCGCGTCGCGCGTCCCGCCATCACGAGGTCGACGGCGAACAGGTTCGCGCCGGCCGCGCGCAGCGCCGCCTCGAGCGTCTCCGGGCACATCGCCGTGTCGGGGTCGAGCCGCTCGAGTCCGGCCGCCGGCGACCTCGAGCGCACGTATTCGACGTACTCGGGCGGATGCACGCGGGCGAGCTGCACGTCGGTCGCACGCGGCGCCTCGTAGTGCGAGAGGAAATCGTGCAGTCCCTGCAGCCGGAGCTCCTCGGCGATCGCGTTCACGCGCGCCGGCTGCTCCGGGTGGCCGGGGCCCATCTGGTGCAGCCGGCAGGCCGGATGCGAGATGAACGCGACGGTCAACCCGGCACCCCGCGCGGCGTCGCGGCGTTCACGCCGCGGGCCCGTGGACCGGCGCCGCCCGCCCGCCCATCAGTTTCTCGACGACGACGAAGAACAGCGGCGTGAAGAGCACGCCGAGCAGCGTGCCCGCGAGCATGCCGCCGAGCACGCCGGTGCCGATCGCGCGTTGCGCGCCGGAACCTGCGCCGCTCGCGAGCGCGAGCGGCAGCACGCCGAGTCCGAACGCGAGCGAGGTCATCAGGATCGGCCGGATGCGGATCCGGACGGCCGCCATCGTGGCGTCGATCAGGTCCATGCCGGCCTCGAAGTTGTCCTTCGCGAACGTGATGATCAGGATCGCGTTCTTGCTCGAGAGGCCCACCGTCGTGAGCATCGCGACCTGGAAGTAGACGTCGCGCTCCATCCCGCGCAGCGTCGCCGCGAGCACCGTGCCCAGGATGCCGAGCGGGACGACGAGCAGCACCGCGGTCGGGATGGCCCAGCTCTCGTACATCGCCGCGAGGCACAGGAACACGACGAGCAGCGACAGCGTGTAGAGCATTGGTGTCTGCGCGCCGGCCTGCCTTTCCTGGTACGACTGCCCGGTCCACTCCATCCCGACGCCGGGCGGAAGCCCGCGCACGATCCGCTCGACCTCGGCCATCGCTGCGCCCGAGCTCACGCCGGGCGCGGGCTCGCCGTTGATCTCCAGCGACGAGGCGCCGTTGAAACGCTTCAGCTGCGGCGGGCCGTACACCCACTGCCAGGTCGCGAACGACGGCACGGGCACCATCTCTCCCTTCTCGTTGCGCACCGTCCAGCGGTTGAGGTCCTCGGGCACCATCCGGTACGGCGCGTCGGCCTGCACGTAGACCCGCTTGACGCGGCCGCGGTCGACGAAGTCGTCGATGTACTGCCCGCCCCAGGCGGTCGCGAGCGTGGCCGCGATGTCGTTGATCGGCACGCCGAGTGCCGCCGCCTTCCGGGGATCCACGTCGATCCGGAACTGCGGCGCGTCCTCCTGGCCGTTGGGCCGCACGTTGGCGAGCAGCTTGCTCTGCGACGCCGTGCCGAGGAACTGGTTCCGCGCGGCGACCAGTTCCTCGTGGCCGACGCCGCCTTCGTCCTTCAGGCTGAAAACGAAGCCCTTCGAGTTGCCCAGTTCCGGCAGCGGGGGCGGCGCGAACGCGAACGCGAACGCGTCCTTGATCTGGCCGAGCGCCATGTACGCGCGCATCGCCACCGCGTCCACGCCCAGTTCCCTCGACTTGCGCTCGGACCAGTCCTTCAGGTTGATCCAGGCGATGCCGGCATTCTGGCCGCTGCCGGCGAAGCTGAACCCCTGGACGGTGAACACGGACTTCACGGTGTCCTTCTCGTTCTCCATGAAGTGGCGCTCGACCGCCTCGATCGACTTCATCGTGCGTTCCTGCGTCGCACCGGTCGGCGTGAGCACCTGGGCCATCATCCAGCCCTGGTCCTCGTTCGGCAGGAACGCGGTCGGCAGCCTGAAGAACAGGAAGCCGGCCAGCGCCGTGACGACCGCGAACGTCGCGAGCCAGCGGCGCCGCTGGCCGAGCATGCCCCGCACGACCCCCTGGTACCGCGCGCTGCCGCGGTCGAAGCCCCGGTTGAAGCGCGTGAAGAACGCACCCGGCCGCGACTCCTTCTCGACCGGCTTCAGCATCGTCGCGCACAGCGCCGGGGTCAGCACGATCGCGACCGCCACGGAGAGCGCCATCGCCGAGACGATCGTCGCGGAGAACTGCCGGTAGATCACGCCGGTCGATCCGCCGAGGAACGCCATCGGCACGAACACGGCGGCCAGCACCAGGCCGACGCCGACCAGCGCGCCGGTGATCTGGTCCATGGACTTGCGCGTGGCCTCGAGCGGGGAGAGGCCCTCCTCGTGCATGATGCGCTCGACGTTCTCGACGACGACGATCGCGTCGTCGACGAGCAGGCCGATCGCGAGCACCATCGCGAACATCGTCAGCATGTTGACCGAGTAGCCGAGCGCCGCCAGCACCGCGAACGTACCGAGCAGCACGACGGGCACGGCGATCGTCGGGATCAGCGTGGCGCGCAGGTTCTGCAGGAACAGGAACATCACGAGGAACACGAGCGCGACGGCCTCGAGCAGCGTCGCGATCACGCCCTTGATCGCCGCGTCCACGAACGGCGTCGTGTCGAACGGCACGACGGTGCGCAGCCCGGGCGGGAACGTCTTCGACATCTCGGCGAGCTTGGCCTCGACCGACTTCGACGTCGCGATCGCGTTCGCGCCCGCGGCCAGCGAGATCGCCATGCCGGACGCCGGCTGGCCGTTGAAGCGGCCGATGAAGCTGTAGTTCTCCGCACCGAGTTCGACGCGGGCGACGTCGCCGAGCGTCAGCGTCGAGCCGTCGGGGTTGCCGCGCAGCACGATCCCGCGGAACTGCTCTGGCGTCTGCAGTCGGCCCTGCGCGGTGATCGGCGCATTGAGCTGCTGGCCCGGTATCGAAGGCGTGCCGCCGAGTTCGCCGATCGCCACCTGCTGGTTCTGCGCCCGGATCGCCGCGATCACGTCGACCGGCGTGAGCCGGTAGGCGTCGAGCCGCTCCGGGTCGAGCCAGATGCGCATCGCGTACTGCGTGCCGAAGAACTGAACGTCGCCGACGCCGGGCACTCGCGCGATCGGGTCGACCAGGTTCGCCGCGACGTAGTCGTCCACGTCGTCCTCGGTGAACTGCGGGTTGTCCGAGACGAACGCGACCACCATCAGGAAGTTGCTGGTCGACTTGGTGACGCTGACGCCCTGTTCGCGGACCGTCTGCGGCAGCAGCGGCAAGGCCCGCTCGAGCTTGTTCTGCACCTGCACCTGCGCGATGTCGGGGTCGGTGCCGCTCTCGAACGTGAGCGTCACGCTGGCCCGGCCGCTCGACTCGCTGTCGGCCGACATGTAGATCAGCCCGTCGAGCCCGCGCATGTTCTGCTCGACGATCTGCGTCACCGATTCCTCGACCGCGCGGGCGGTCGCGCCCGGGTAGGACGCCGAGACGGTGACCGTGGGCGGGGCGATCGTCGGGTAGCGCTCGACCGGCAGGCGGGTGATCGAGATGGCGCCCGCGATCATCATGATGATCGCGAGCACCCAGGCGAAGACCGGGCGGTCGATGAAGAAGCGGGCCACGCGCAGCCCCCTTCAGCGACCGGCCGGCGGCGCGGCCGGGGAGGGCGCGGCGGCGCCGGCCTCGGTCGCGGCGACCGGTGCGCCGGGCTGGACCTTCTGCAGCCCCTCGACGATGACCTTGTCGCCGCCGGCGAGCCCGCTGTCGACGAGCCAGCGGTCGCCGATCGTCCGGCTCACGGTCACCTGGCGCAGCTCGACCTTGCCGTCGGCGCCGACCACGAGCGCAGTCGCGTTGCCGCGCGGGTCGCGCGCGATGGCCTGCTGCGGCGCCAGGATCGCGTCCGGGCGCACGCCGCTGCCGACGCGCGCGCGCACGTACATGCCGGGCAGCAGCGCGCGCTCGGGGTTCGGCACCTTGACGCGCAGCAGGGAGCTGCCCGTGCCGGGGTCGACGCTCACGTCCGCGAACTCGAGCGTGCCGTCGTGCGGGTAGCGGCTGCCGTCTTCGAGGTAGATCTCGACCGGCAGGCTCGCGGCCTCGCCCTGGGCCTGGCCGGCGAGGTCCCGGCGCAGCTGCAGCAGTTCCGCGCTCGACTGCTGAACGTCCACGTACATCGGGTCGAGCTGCTGGACCGTCGCGAGCGGTTCGTCCTGCGCGGCCTTGACGAGCGCGCCGGGCGTGACCGCCGACTTGCCGATGCGTCCCGCGATCGGCGAGGTGATCCGCGCGTGCGCGAGCTGCACGGCGGCCGAGTCGAGTGCGGCCCGTGTCGAGGCCACGTCGGCGCGCGCCTGCAGCAGCGCGGCCTGTGCGTCGTCGTTGTCCTGGGTGCTCACGACCCCGGTCTTCGCGAGGCGCGCGTAGCGCTCGGCCCGCAGCCGGGCCACCTCGACCGAGGCCTCGGCCCGCTCGAGGTTCGCCTTTGCGACGCCGTAGTCGGCGCGGTACGTCGCGTCGTCGAGCTGGTACAGGGGCTGGCCGGCCTTCACCTCGCTGCCTTCGCGGAAGAGGCGTTCCTTCACGATACCGGTCACCTGCGGCCGGACGTCGGCGACGAGCCAGGCGCTCGTGCGGCCCGGCAGGTCCCGCGCCAGCGTGACCGGCGCGGCGGCCAGCGTGACGACGGTGACCGGGACCGGACCGCCGGGCGGGGGGCCGCCGGCCGGACCACCGCAGGCGGCGACGGCAACGGCAATGGACACGGACAGCAAGGCTGCGCGGTTCGGGCGCACGTGCATCGGAATCCTCGATTGCCACGGCCGGACGGGTGGTGTCGGGCGCCGGGCCGCTGGCGGTGTGGAAACTGGTATGCGAATCGTTGACGGCGCGGGCTCGCATGTCAATCGTCCCGGTTGCCGCCCGCCGGGCACCCGCGCGATCATCGGCGCTCACTCAGGACGCCGGACGGCACCCACATCGACAGGAACGCGACATTTTCCGCCGGGACGGCGGCGCTGGCGGCCGGCGACCCGCGCGCGGCGCGAGCGCACTTCGAGTCGATCGTTGCGGCCGGACTGGGCGACGCGCCGGTATTCGTGGGCATCGCGCTCGCGGCCCAGCGCCAGGGCGACGTCCAGGCCGTCGACGCTGCTGTTGCGCGCGCGCTGGAACTCGACCCGCGCAACCTGCAGGCACTGCTGATGCGGGGAGACCGCTATGTCGCTACCGGCGACAATCGCGCGGCGGCTGCGTTCTACGGCGTCGCGATCGGCATCGGCGCTCAGAGTCGCAATCTCGCGCCGGCGCTCGCCACGGCGCTGCAACGCGCGGCCGAGGCCCGGGACCGCATCAATGCCGGCGTGGTGCGCGCGCTCGACGAGCGACTGGCAGGGGCCGGCTACACGCCCGGGCGGTCCAGCCCGAGGTTTGCGCAGTCGCTCGACCTGCTGCTCGGCCGCCGGCGAATCTATTACCAGCAGCCGCGCGCGTACTACTTTCCCGAACTGCCGCAGGTGCAGTTTTATCCGCGCGAGCGGTTCCCGTGGCTCGCCGAGCTCGAGGCGGCCACGGACGACATCTGCGCGGAACTGTCGGCCGTCATGGGACGCCGGGACGGTTTCGAACCCTACCTGCGCTCGACGCCGGGCACGCCGGCCACCGGAGACACCAGGCTGGTGGACAACCTGGACTGGAGCGCGTTCTTTTTCTACCGCAACGGGGAGATCGTTGCCGAGAACGCCGCCCGCTGTCCGAGGACGATGGCGGCGATCGAGCGGCTGCCTCTGCCCCGCGTCAGCGGCCGCGACCCGATGGCGCTTTTCTCGGTCCTGAGGCCGGGGACCCACATTCCGCCCCACAACGGTTTCCTGAACACGAGGCTGATCTGCCATCTCCCGCTCGTCGTGCCTCCGGGTTGCCGCTTCCGGGTCGGCAACGAGGAGCGGGAGTGGAAGAAGGGCGAGGCCTGGGTGTTCGACGATTCGATCGAGCACGAAGCCTGGAACCGGGGGAAGGAGACGCGCGTCATCCTGCTGGTGGACATCTGGCGCCCGGAACTGTCCGCCGAGGAATGCGGGCTCGTCGCCACGCTGCTCGAATCGATGGACGCAATCGGGGGGATGTCGAAGGCCGAGTGGTCTGCCTGACATACCGGATTGGTTCGAGGGGCGCTATGATCGGCGCCGTCGCGGTTGCGCCCGTCCCCCCGTGCGTTCTGCGTCCGACCCTTACTCCCAACGTTCTCACAGGATTAGAGGACCCTCCGATGTCGATGAAGCTTCCATTGATTGCGCTGCTCCCGCTGGCGCTCGGCGCCGGCGCGGCGTCTGCGCAGGAGTACCCGCTGCTCGACAAGGTCGCCAACAAGGTGATCGAGAAGTACCAGACCTCGAGCTGCGAGCAGCTCTTCGAACAGAAGAGCCAGCCGAAGTCGGCCGAGGAACAGAAGTTCGTCCAGCTGCTGCAGAGCGACCCGCAGCTGCAGCAGGCGTTCTTCGCCAAGGTCGCCGCGCCGATCGCGACGAAGCTCTTCTCGTGCGGGTTGCTGCCATGAGTCGCGCCGTCACGACGATCGCCGCGACCGTGGTCGCGGGCGCCGCGCTGCTGTCCGGCGCCCCGGTGGCGTTCGCGGCTGCGGCCGCCCCGGCGGCCTCCGGCAACCTGGCCCCGGCCATCGAGGTCGAACCGCGTGCGCTCAGCATCCTGAAGGGCGCGAGCGACCGGCTCGCCTCGGCGAAGACGCTGTCGTTCAAGGCAGTGACGACCGAGGAGAGCCCGAGCCGGCTCGGCCCGCCGCTCACGTATTTCTCGGAGCAGCAGGTAACGCTGCGGCGCCCGGATGCGCTCCGGGTGATCACGAACGTGGACGGCCCGCAGAGCGAGTTCTACTACGACGGCAAGACCGTCACGGCCTACGCGCCGAAGGAGGACATGGTGGCGACGGCTCCGGCCCCGGCCACCATCGACGCGATGCTCGACGGCGTGTTCAAGCAGGCGCAGATCTACTTCCCGTACACGGACATGATCGTCTCCGACCCCTACAAGGGCCTGAGCGACGGGCTGCGCGTAGCCTTCTACATCGGTACGACGGACGCCGTCGGCGGCGTGCAGACCTACATCGTCGCCTACGCGAACGACAACGCGTTCGTGCAGGCCTGGATCGGCGTGAAGGACCGGCTGCCGCGCAGGCTGCAGGCGGTGTTTCGCCAGGATCCGAAGATGCTGCGCCATTCGGTCGACCTGAGCGACTGGAAGGTCGATGCGCCGGTGCTGCCGGGCACGTTCGACCCGCCGGCCAAGGCGAAGAAGGCGCTGCCCATCAAGTTCGGCGCTCCGCAGGCGCCTGCCGCTGCGAAGCAGTGACGGAGGATTTCGAGATGAGAACCCTGATCATGACGGCGACGGCGGCCCTGGTGGTCGCGGCGGCCCCGCAGCTGGCCTCGGCCTATTCGCACGCGAACCGTTTCGGCGGCAGCACGGAGCACGAGGCGGGCGTGGGCACCGAGCACACGAACGCCTACGGCGGCAACAGCGCGCACGCCTGGGGCGGCGGCAGCGAGCACACGAACATGTACGGCGGCCACACCGAGGGTGAAGCCGGTTATGGCGCCGAGCACACGAACGTGGACGGAGGCACGACGGCCGGTGCGTACGGCGAAGGCGCATACCACACGACGCCGTACGGAGCCACGGGCTACGTGCCCCCGGCGGGCGAAGCCTATGCCTACCACCCGCCGACCGAGGTGAACTACTACGGCAGTGGCTGCTACAACTGCGGTGGCTGGGACGCTGCGGGAGCGGCAGTCGCCGGGGCAGTGGTCGGCGGCGCCGTGACGGCGGCGGTCGTGTCGTCCGACAACGCCGCTGCGTCGGCGAACGCCTACAACGCCGGCGTCGCGACGGGCGTGGCCGATGCGAACGCGGCCAATGCCGCGGCTGCGGGTGGCTACACGATGGGTGCGCTGTACCCGACGCTGCCGGCCGGGTGCGCGAAGCCGACCGTGCAGGGCACGACCTACTACCTCTGCGGCAACACGTGGTTCCAGCCCACCTACGGCGCGAACGGCGTGTTCTACAAGGTGGTGCCGACGCCTTGAGCCGGAGACCGCGTTCCCGGTGCCCGCGGCCGGGGACGTGGATTGTTCGGAATCCCAGAACAGAGTATCTGGAAAAGTTCCGTTTATCTGACCAATGTTCGAGCCCATCGTTGGCCCCGCGTACCGAGGGTACGCATGGAGGATCCAACGATGAACACCTGCAATTCCGACCGTACGCTCAGCAAGCTGCTGGCGGGCCTCGCGATCACCGTGACGTTCGTGTTCGCGGCCATCGCCCACACCGTGGTCGCCGCCCAGCCGTTCGTCTGATCCACATCGACCCGGACCCGGTCGGCCGTACGGCCGACCGGCCGGTGCCCGCCGGCGCCCGATGAGCGGGGCGCGCCCCAGGCCGAGCGGTTGCGTCGAGGCCTGCCGGGGCTGCCGGCACCGCGACCTCGACGATGTCGCGAGCCTCGCCCAGAAAGCCGCCTACCTCGCCCGCGTGCTCGCACCCTGGCGCGATTCGATCGAGCCGATCCGCGCGGCGGCCCGTCGCCTCGGCTACCGCGACCGGGTGACCCTGACGGCGCAGGCCGACCCGTCGGGGCGCTGGCAGTTCGGCCTGATGCGCCGCGACGAACTGATCCCGATCCCCGATTGTCCGGTCCACGCCGAGCGCGTACGCCGCCTCGTGCATCTGCTCGTCGAACGACTGCCCGGCCCGCGCCAGCTGCCGCTTGCGTACCTGCACGTCGCGGGTCCGCAGGCGACGCTCATCGTCAAGGCACGCGAGGTCGCGCTCGACGTGGATGCGGGATTCGCGTCGGCGCTCGAGCAGGCGGGCATCGAGGGTTTGTGGGTGCACGGCCATCCCGCCGCGGGCCGGCGCCTGTTTGCGCGCAGCGGCTGGCGGCTCGCGTGGGGGCACGGGGAGTCCCGGGACGCGCACGGGCTCGTGCACGGACCGACGGCGTTCCTGCAGGCGACGCCCGACCTGCACCGGGCCTCGCTCGAGGCGGCATGCGCGTACCTCCGTCCGGGCCCGGGGGTCGCCGTGCTCGACCTCTATTGCGGCCTCGGTGCGGGACTGCGCACGTGGTCGGCCGCCGGAAGTCCTGCGCTCGGCGTCGAACTGTCGGGCGAAGCGGTCGTCTGCGCCGTGCGGAACGCGCCGTCCGCGCGACTGCTGCGCGGCACGTGTGCGCAGCGACTCCCACAGGTGCGCGACTGGTGGGCCGAACACGGGCCGTACGTCCGCGTCGCCTACGTGAACCCGCCGCGCAGCGGACTCGAGCCCGAAGTGCTCGCCGTGCTTGCCGACGAACTACGGCCCGAGCGCCTCGCCTACCTTTCCTGCAGCGCGGGTACGCTCGCCCGCGATCTCGCCCGGGCCGAGGCGGCGGGCTACCGGGTGGATGCGATCCAGCCCTGGGACTTCTTCCCGAACACCCATCACGTCGAGGCGCTCGCGCTCGTGCGCCGCGCCTGACGGATTTCTCGTCGGCGCTTTTTACATATCACAGCGCCTTTGGGTCCGGCGCGCGGGCAAGTAATTGAATTTCATGATCTTGCGCTCGTGTGGCCTGGAACTTGCACTGAAATCGGGCAGGCCTATTGGGAACGAGACATGCTCGCGAAGGCATTGGGGGTGCTCGTCCTGCTGCTCGGCCCGGCAGCAGTGCTGCTGCTGGCGGGGTACCCGCTCGTGGCGCAAATGTTCACCGTGGGTGCCGTCCTCGCGTTGCAGATGAGCCTGCTGGCGCGGCCGGTGGCCGGGTTCTCGATCCTGCTCCCGGTGGTGTTCGGCGCCGCCGCAATCACCGCCCAGTCCACGGACGGCGTGGCCGCGCTGATCGTCGCCGCGGCGGCCTTGGTCGGTGTCGCGAGTTCGCAGGGCTACCAGCGCGGGTTGCTGGCCGCGCTGGCGGCGACGTTGCTCGGTTCGAGCCTGCCGTCCACCCCGTCCGACGTACTCGGGCCGGTACTGATGATGGGCGCCGGCAGCTCCTATGGCTACCTGCTCGCGGTCACGGTACTGCGCGACGTGGACGTGGACATGCAGTCGGTGCGGCCGCAGACCGCGCTCAGTTACGCGGCGCTGCTCGCCCTGCTCGTGACCGTCGCCTGGGCGTCGGCCCGGGTGTTCGGCGTGCCGCACGGCTGGTGGATACCGCTTGCCGTCGCGTCGGTCGGCCAGCCCGCGCTCGACCGGTCGGTCGGGCGTTCGCTCGGCCGGTTCGCGATCGCGCTGCTCGCGACGCTGGTGCTCGTCTCGTTCGCCGAACTCGTGGACGGTGTCGTGCTGCGCGTCGTGCTGATCGCCGCGATCGGCCTCGCACTGCTCGCGCTCGACCCGGGCCGTCGCTGGATCAAGGCGCTGCTCGTGACGCCGATGCTGGTGCTGCTGATGAGCCCGGCCGGCCAGTCCGCATTCGAGTACCTTCAGGGCGCGATGCTCGCCTGTGCGGTCGTCTACGGCAGCGCGCTGCTCGGCCAGTGGCTGCTGTGGACGCTCAGGCCCGACCCGGGTCGGGTCGCCACCGGTTCCGCCAGCCGCTGAGCGCCGGTCAGGCCAGCAGCGCCCGCATCGAAGGGCGGCTCGCCGCGTAGCGACGGTGCACGTCCACGTAGGTTTCCCGGTACAGCCCGTCCACGACGTCCGGTGACGGGAATTGCGCGACGAATCCCGGGGAGGCCGGCTCGAGTGCAAGTTCCGCCGCGCGCATGAAGTGCGCGAGCAGTGCGCGCGGGTCCTCCTCGCCGACCGAGATCCGGATCGTGGTCGGTGAGATGCCGGCCTCGCGCAGAGCTTCCGCGGAAAGTTCCGAGTGGCTCGTGAGGCCCGGGCACACGACGACGGTGTTGCTCTGCCCGAGCGTCACCTGCAGGCCGAACGCCGGCTCGAGGCAGTCGAAGAATCGCTGGAACGCGTCACGGCCGATCCGGCGGCCCGCGTCGGTCTCGAAGTCCACCGTGAACAGCGGCGCGGGCAGCCCGAGGAACATCAGACGCTCGCGCAGCGCCGCGTTCTCGTTGCCGTCCACGGCCGAGGAGTTCACGTGGATGGCGGGGTGCAGCGCGAGCGCGCGCGCGAGCACCAGCGTGTTGATCGCCTTGTTGATCACGCGCAGTTCGACGGTCCGCATGCCGTTGATCACCTCGAACGCCTTGTCCGCGTCGAGGAATGCGCCTTTCACGTAATAGACGTTCCAGAACAGCGTCTCGTCCCAGCGCCACGTGCGCGGGCGCCCGTCGGGCCCGGGGGCGGTCACCGACTCGCCTTTCGGGATGAACATCCGCTCGTTGCGTCCGATGCAGACGCCCGCGGTCGTCGTGCCGGCGCCCGCGAGGTCCTTCGTGTACGAGTGGATCACGAAATCGGGCCGCTCGGCCGGGTCGGAGCGGCGCAGCAGCGGGTGCAGGATCGGCGTGCCGACCGTCGCGTCGCAGATCACCGTGATGCCGGCCGCGTGCGCCGCCCTGCAGATCGCCGGGACGTCGAGCACGTGCCCGTGCGGGTTGCAGGGCGACTCGAGGAACACGTAGACGTTGCGGCCGTCGGCCAGCCGGTCCGCGCACTCGCGTCGCGTCGTCTCGAGCGCTCGCGCGAACGCCTCGACCGTGAAGCCGTCGAACCATCGAACCGCGACGTCGAGGTTGCTCTGCTTGCCGTACCAGTCGTGCAGCAGCTGGTAGGTGCCGCCGTAGACGTTGCGGCTCGCGAGCACCACGTCGCGGTAGCCGACCAGGTTCGCGAGCGTCGAGTCGATCGCCGCCATGCCCGAGTTGAAGTTCCAGGCGAGGTACTCGCCCGCGAGCGGTCCGGCCTCGAGGTCCACGATGTGGTTCGCGAGGCTGATCGAGGTCGGGTTCAGCAGGCGCGAGTAGATCTCGTGCAGCGGCTCGCGCCCGTTGAAGGCGTCCTCGACCCATTCCGTGCACGCGTACACGTAGGTCGCGGTGCGCGTAATCACCGGAGTGGCGCTGAACAGCGCGGTGACATTGTCGAAGAGCGGGTAGGGGCCCTTGGCGGCCGACTGCGCCGGCTCGTTCAGCAGCGACTGGTACGACTTGCGCAGCGGGTTCTGCAGCGTGTCGAGGATCTTGGCGAGCTGGAAGCACAGGAACCGCTTCGCGTTGAAACGCGCGACGCGGTCCCGGTGGTCGAGCGAGGCGAGTTCGCGCAGGCTGGCGGTCCAGAGTTCGTGCGCCGCCGCGTTCGCCGAGTAGAGGTGGCCGGCCAGCGCGCCGAGCCGGCGTCCGTAATCGGACTCAGGGTCGATCGCGAAGTGCCTGAGCTGCTCGTCGACGAGCGCGTCGACGTCGCGGGCGGCTGTCGTGTTGCGGCGCGGGCTCAGTTCGCGCGCGAGGTCGAAGATGCGGCTGTCATTCGTCATGCGCCGATGGTACCGCACGCGCGGACCCGCGCCCGGCGAGCCGACGTACTGCGCTGCAGCACGACCTCGGGCCGTGCGGTCAGTCCCCGCCGCCCGGGCCGTTGTGGCAGTCGTAGCAGCCGACCTGCGTCCCGGCCGGTACGGTGCGGGAACCCCAGGAACGCTGCGTCGCCGTTCGCGACAGCGCCGTGCCGCGGAAATCCGCACCGTGACAGGCGGCGCACGCGTTCCGGTCGGCCTTCGCGTAGCGCGGATGGCCGCCTTCGTCGCGCCAGCGCGAGTCCCCGACGACGTGCATTCCGTGTGGCCCGCCGAGCCCGAGCGGCGCGGTGCCCGCTGCGTGGCACGCGCTGCATTCCCCGAGCGTGCCCGAGTGGCCCTGCAACTGCATCGCCGCGACGTTGTCGTTCGCCGTCGCAACCGGGTTGGGCCAGATCGCGTGCGTGCTGTTGTGGCAGCCCTCGCAGGCGACGCCGCCGTGGCCCTTGCTGTAACGGAAAAGGCGGCCGTCGTTCTCGGCGAAGCGCCTGTTGCCCGCGAGGCGCGGCGACGCCGCGGGATCAGCGGCGTCGAACGCGACGAGCGCACGCAGGCCGTCCGGCGCCATCTGCGAGGCATCCGCGAGCGTGAGGTGGGATTTCGCGTCGCCCGTGTGGCACGACTGGCAGCGTGGCAGGTCGGCCCAGGGCCGGCGCGCGCGACCGTCGTTCGTGCCATCGATGCTTCCGCCTGCGCGCAGCGGTGCGCTGCCGCCGACCGAGGCCATGCCGCCGTGGCAGTTCTGGCAGGTCACCGTGTCCGTCATCGCGCCGCGCAGGCAGCGAGTGCCGCGCCCGGGGTGGCACAGGTAGCAGGCCTGTCGGGTGGGATCCGTCGGGATCTGGCCCTGGGCGATCCATGCGTCGGAGTAGGCGCGCCCGGTCGGGTCCACCATCCTGTCCGCGTGGAAGGCGTGCATCGCCGCCGACATCGTCTTGTGGCCCACCTGCGCGCCGGACGGCCCCGTCCCGGCCAGGTCGAGTGCGGGCGAGTAATGGCAGCCGGCGCACAGCACCGGTTTCGAGGCTTCGAGCGTGGTGCCGAGCCGGGCGTCGTGGAGCCGCAGCACGTTCTCGCGGGACTGGATCTCGAGGTCCGGATCGTTCGACCAGGCGATCGAGCCCGGTCGCGCGGCGGGCGCGCCGGTCGCGTGGCAGTCCGCACAGGTGGTCTCCTCGGACACCGGCAGCACGACGTCGAGCGTCGCGAGCGACTGGCCGCTCGAACGGTCGGTCGCGGTCAGTCGCATCAGCGGGTAACGATTGCGGCTGCCGGCGTCGTCGACCGGGAAGATCGGGATGCCCTCGGCCTTGAACAGCGATTCCGCCGGCTTCCAGCCAAACTGCGTCTGGGCGGGCGAGGTCGCCTCGGCCGGCATGTAGAGTCCCTTGAGCCCCTGTCCGGCCGGCAGGTCCGCGCCGTAGAGGCGGGCGATGTAGCGCCAGAAATTCGTCTTGTCGCTGCTGCGGGTGTTGATGGACCCGGCGGCGTCGGCCACCGCCGAGTAACGGATCACTACGCCCGTGTCGTCCACGAGCACCGGCGCCCCTGTTGAACTCCGCCGGATCACCTGGGCATTCACGACGTTGTAGGGCGGCAGGATCGAGAACACCGAAAAGTCGGCGTCCACGCAATGCATCCCGAGGTCGTTGCTCGCGAGGATCCGGTAACCGGCGGACTGGCCGGTGCCGCCGCCGGATCCCCCGGAGCCACCCGAGCCGCCGGAGGCATCGCCGCCGCCACCACCGCCGCCACCGCCACCGCCACCGCAGGCCGCGAGGCCGAGCGCAACCAGTGTGCCCACGGCCGCCGCGCGCCGGCTGGATCGGGTCCAATTCCGCATGATCGTCACCCCACGCGCAGCGATGTCTGCGCGTTGGACGTCGCGACCGGCGGAAATCAATCGTTCAGGCGGCAGCGAGCGCCTGGTCGAGGTCCTCGAGCAGGTCGTCCACGTGCTCGATGCCGACGGACAGCCGGACCATGTCCTCGCTCACGCCGGCCCGGCCGAGTTCCTCCGGATTCAGCTGGCGATGCGTCGTGCTGGCCGGGTGGCAGGCCAGCGACTTCGCGTCGCCGATGTTCACGAGGCGCGTGAAGAGCTTGAGCGCATCCTGGAAACGGGCGCCGGCGGCCCGGCCTCCGTCGATGCCGAACGTCAGGATCCCGGATGCGCGCCCGCCCATGTACTTCACGGCGAGGCCGTGGCTCGGGTGATCGGGGAGGCCGGCGTAGTTCACCCACTTCACCTTCGGGTGTCGGGCCAGGTGGGCCGCGAGGCGTTCCGAATTGCGGCAGATCCGGTCCATCCGCAGCGCGAGCGTCTCGATCCCCTGCAGGATCAGGAACGAGTTGAACGGCGAGATCGCGGCACCCATGTTCCGCAGCGGGACGACCCGCGCGCGGCCGATGTAGGCGGCCGGGCCGAAGGCTTCCGTGTAGACGACGCCGTGGTAGGACACGTCGGGCCGGTTGAGCCGCGGGTACCGGTCCGGGTACGAGGCCCACGGGAACCGTCCCGAATCCACCAGTGCACCGCCGATGCTGGTGCCGTGGCCGCCGAGATACTTCGTGAGCGAGTGCACGACGATGTCGGCGCCGTGCTCGAACGGGCGGCAGAGGTACGGGGTCGGCACCGTGTTGTCCACGATCAGCGGGATGCCGTGGCGGTGCGCGATTTCGGCCAGCGCCTCGAAGTCCGTGATGTTGCCGGCCGGGTTGCCGACCGACTCGCAGAAGATCGCCCGGGTGTCGGCGTCGATCAGCTTCTCGAACGACGCCGGGTCGCGGTGGTCGGCGAACTTCACCGTCAGGCCGTACTGCGGAAACGTGTGCGCGAACAGGTTGTAGGTGCCGCCGTAGAGCGCGGTCGAGCTGATGACGTTCTGGCCCGCCTCGGTGATCGTCTGCAGTGCATAGGTGATCGCCGCCTGCCCGGAAGCGAGCGCGAGCGCGCCGACGCCGCCCTCGAGGGCCGCGACGCGCTTCTCGAGCACGTCGGTCGTCGGGTTCATGATCCGGGTGTAGATGTTGCCCGGCACTTTCAGGTCGAACAGGTCGGCGCCGTGTTGCGTGTCGTCGAACGCGTACGAGGTGGTCTGGTAGATCGGCACGGCCGCGGCGCGGGTGGTCGGGTCGGGCGAATAGCCGGCGTGTACGGCGAGGGTCTCGAGCTTCATGGCGGGCCTGCGTGGGTGGGGAGCCCGCATTCTCCCGCAGCCGCCCGCGGGGCGGTGTCCGTGAGAACCACCCGGCATGAGGCCAGAACGGGGCGGCCGTGCGGCCGCCCCGCGCAAGTCGTCAGAACGTGGCGCTCAGCTGCAGCCAGAACTTCGTCGTGTCCGAGCCCTGCGGCCCGGGCACGTCGCGGTCCGCCGCGTAGTTTGCGTACTTCACCAGCGCCTCGTAGCGCGTGCCGAACTTGTACCCGGCCGATGCGTCCCATTCGCTGCCGTAGCTGGAGAACGGCGCGCCGGTCGTGTCCAGCGCCTTCGCCTCCGTGCCGAAGTCGTGGTAGACGAGGTTCAGCGCCAGGTCGCCGAACTTCGCCGCAGCGCCGACGTAGAAGTCCTCGACGCCCGCCTTCGGCGTCGTCGTGAACTTGTCGGCCCAGCCCTGGAAGATGTGCAGCGTGGCGAGCGGTGTCTGGAAGCCGGTCGAGTTCGGGTCGTTCCAGTCGTTGCCGCCGAGCACCTCGTAGCCGACCTTGAAGCCGTAGGTCCGGAAGTCCACCGTGCCCTCGAGCCACCAATAGTCGGCGTCGTAGTGGAGCGTGCTCTGGCCGTCGTCGCTCTGCTGCGCGTAGGACGCCGATCCGCCGAACTTCCAGTCGCCGGACTTCAAGGTGCCGTTCCACAGCGCGCCGTAGGATGCGCTCGACAGGTTGTTCGTGACCGCGGCGGAGTAGGGCTGGTTGCGGTCGAAGTCGAGCCAGTAGCCGAAGACCGTGAGGCCGCCGGCGGCGCCGAGATCGACCTTGGCGTTGAGCAGGCTCGTGCTGCCGGCGAGGTTGCCCGGGAACGTGCCGTTGTCGGGCCCGGTGACCCGGTTGACGTTGCCGACCCACGAGTAGAAGAGCTGCGTGCGGGGAATCGATGCGAGCTTCAGCGTCACGGCATCGTAGGTCTGGTCGTTCTGGCGCCAGGCGACGTTGCCGACGAATCGCTGGTTGTCGAGGTTGATGACCTGGCGCCCGCCGATCCCGGTGAAGCCGCCGCGTTCGTACTTGAGCCACGCCTGGTTCATCTCGGTGTAGGTCGGGTCGGCCACCACGGGACGGTCGGTCGCGCCGTTGGTCGTGCTGTTGTAGAGGTCGTACTGCCCGAGCACGACGACGTTGGCCGCCTCGAGCATCGCCGTGAGGCCGTTCCAGGCGGCCGTGGTGTAGTTGAGCCGCGTGCGCAGCGTCGAGGCGTACGCGTCGAGGTCGAAGCCCTGCTGGTCGACCTGCTCGTAGCGGTAACGGAAGTCGAAATGGACCTTGCCACCGGTCAGGGCCGAGACGAAGTCGTTCGTCGCCGGCGCGGGCGCCGCGGCCGGTGCGGTGGCCGGTGCGGTGGCCGGTTCGGCGGCCGCGGCGGCCGTGGACAGCAGGGTGGCCGCGACGGCGGCGGCCAGGGTCGGGCATCGATTGATCTGGGTCATGGTGGTTCCCGTAGCCGGGCCTCAATCTGCGTGCAGGATCTGCAACCGCGCGCAAAGGTGCGCCCAAAGGCCCGAGATGACCTTGACCCACGTCAACCGCTCGCACGCACTGGCCCGGGCCGTGGCCGCCGCGCTGGGCCTCGCTGCCGCGGGCGCACAGGCCGCGCCCGCCGATCCTTCGACTGCGCCGCTGGAGGAAGTCACCGTCTACGCCCGACGGCTGCAGCCCGTCACCCGGGTGGCGGCCACGGTCACCGTGATCGATGCGGGCGACATCGGCCGCACGCTCGCCGCGGACGTTAAGCAGATGGTGCGCTACGAGCCCGGCCTCAGCGTCGCGAACGACCCGTTCCGGTTCGGCCTCGACACGTTCACGATCCGCGGCGTTGGCGGCAATCGGGTCGCGGTGGACGTGGACGGGATACCGTCGGCGCCGGGCTTCACGATCGGCAACTACTCGAATTCCGGGCGCGCATTCGTCGACCTCGCCTTCGTCCAGCGCGTCGAGGTGCTGCGCGGCCCCGCTTCGTCGCTGTACGGCAGTGATGCGATCGGTGGCGTGGTCGCCATGACCACGTTCAAGCCGGCTGCGCTGCTCGGCGATGGTTCCGCTGCGGCGCTTCGCGCGCAGGGCGGCTACGACTCGGCGGACGGTGGCTGGCGTGCCGCAGTCATCGGCGCGACCCGCGTCGGCCCGGCCGACGTGCTGGCCGGCTACGTGCACAGGCAGGGGCACGAGCCGGACACGGCGGCCGACGTTAAGCCCGACCAGATTGACTACGACGCCGATTCGATGCTGCTCACTGCGCAGTTCGACTCGATGCCGGGCGGCCCGCTCACGCTGACCGCCGAGGGCGGCAGACTGCGCCAGACCAGCAACGTCGATGCCTGGGAACTGCTCGCCGGCACGCGATTCGTCAACACGACGCTGCTGAAGGGCGACGACACCGGAGAGCGGTTCCGGGTCAGTGCGGCACAGGCGCTCGGCCCGACGTCCGCGTACGACTCGGCGACCTGGGCCGTCTACTGGCAGGGGACCGACACGAACCAGCGCACGCTCGAGCAGCGCAAGGCGATACCGAAGCCGAAGACGCCCCCGACGCAGTACGACCGCCACTTCCAGTTCGACGAGCACGTGATGGGCGTCGAATTCAGTGCGGTCAGGGACCTCGAAGCGGGCCGCTGGACGCACGACATCGTCTACGGCGTCGAGCTGTCCGGGCTCAGGATGGAGGAGTTGCGCGACGCCACGGTGACCAACCTCGACACCGGCGAGACCTCGAACTCGATTCCGGCCATCGGGGAAACCTATCCACTGCGCGATTTTCCCGTCACGGACGTCGTTCAGGCGGGGCTCTACGCGCAGGACGAGATCAGGCTCGCCGACGGGGCGTGGTCGGTCATCCCGGCGCTCCGGGTCGACTACTACGATCTCTCGCCCGACCCGGACGCGGTCTGGAGGGGCGGCAATCCGCAGACGGCGGCCGTGGGTCTCAAAGACACATCCGTCAGCCCGAAATTCGGCGTCACACGACGGTTCGGCGAGTCGCTCTCGGCGTACTTCCAGTACTCGCACGGTTTCCGGGCGCCACCGCCCGAGGACGTCAACATCAGCGTGTACCTGCCGCAACTCAACGTGCAGGCGATCCCGAACCCGGACCTGAAGCCCGAGGCCAGCAACGGCTACGAAGTCGGGCTGCGGTACGACGCGGGTGCGATGAAGTTCTCCCTGGCCGGCTATTACAACGACTACGACGACTTCATCGAGTCGAAGATCCCGGTGGACTACGACCCGGCGACCAAAGTGACGACATTCCAGTCGCGCAACATCGCGAAGGCCAGGATCTACGGGACCGAGTTGTCGGGGACGCTGCGGGCCGGCGAGGTCGCGGACGCGCTGCAGGGGTGGACGGCAAGGGTCTCGGCCGCCTGGTCCAAGGGCGACGACCTGAACGACCACCAGCCGATCAACTCCGTCGACCCCGGCGAGGCGCTGCTGTCGCTGGCATACGATGCGCCGTCGGGGCAGTGGCGCGGCGAGTTGGTGACGACGGCCGTCGCCGCGAAGCGCGACGTGGCCCCGGTCAAGGTCGGCACCAGGTACGTGGATCCCTACCGCACCGGTTCCTACGTGACGCTGGACCTGCTCGGCCAGGCGGACCTCGGCCACGGCCTGTCCGTGAACGTCGGGATCTTCAACCTGACGAACCAGGATTACATCCAGTGGGCCGACGTCCGCGGCCGGCCGGCCGGCGATCCGCTGATTCCCTACTACACGAACCCGGGTCGCAATTTCTCGCTGACGCTGAACTGGCGCAACTGAGCGGGGCGCCTCAGAACGGCGTTCCGTCGCGGCGGGTGAAACGCCCGCCGGCGTAGAGCAGGTCCACGTCCGGGTAGTGCGCCTGGTCGTCGGCGTCGCGATTGCTGATCTCGAGGTACACCGCCGGTCGGTCGCCGCGGTTAAGGAACTGGTGTCCGTCGCGGCTTCCGGCCGGGAAGCCGGCGCACTGGCCCGCGCCGAGCCGCTGCTCGCCGGCGTCGGTCACCAGCGTCACCTCGCCCTCGAGCACGAAGACGAACTCGTCCTCGTGCGTGTGCCAGTGGCGCATCGAGGACTCCCTGCCAGGCATCAGCGTGGCGAGGTTCACCCCCACCTTCGTGAGTCCGAGCGCGTCGCCGAGCGCACGCTTTTCGCGAGGCACGACCCTCGAGCGGTAGGGTTCCGGGTAGCCCGAGCCCGTGCGCGGCGCGAGCGTCGAGGGGTCGAGGGCGGGTGATCGGATCGCCATGGCCGGCTCCCAGTGTGGTGTCGAGCCGGCGGTCTAGGAAAAAGCCCCGCCTCTCGCGAGGCGGGGCACGTGGCGGGCCCGCACCGGCCCGCACAGGGAGGCCGGTCAGTAGATGTCCGCCTGGGTGTTGTGGACGTTGAACTTGCCGGTCGGCGTCACGATGCGGGGGTCCTTGATGACGGCCTTCAGTTTCAGCGTCCGGTCGTCCACGACGACGATCGCCGAGCGCTGCTCCTTGCCGTTCCAGACCGAGAACCACACCTCGTCGCCGGCCGCGTCGAACTCGGGTTGCACGACGCGCTTCGGGCCCTCGCCGACGTCGGCCCACTCGGCGATCGGCAGCACCGTGTAGCCCGCGTCGAGGTTCCCGGTGTCGAACACGGCGACGCTCTGCGCGATCTTCGGGTCCGGGTTCAGCGGCGTGTCCACGTACAGGTGGCGCGACTTCGGGTGCGACTTCACGAACAGCGAGCCGCCGCCCTGGCCCTTCAGCACGCGCACGACCTTCCAGGCGTTGTCCTTGTGACCCGCCGGGTCGGTGCCGATCAGCGTGACCTTCTCGTTGCCGAGGGCGCTCGTGACCCAGACCGGGCCGTACTCGCGGTCGGTGAAGTTCGCGCCGCGACCGGGGTGCGGGATCTTGTCCACGTCGATCATCGCGGTGAGCTTCTCCTCCTTCGAGTCGATCACGACGATCTTGTTCGACTGGTTGGCCGCGGTCAGGAAGTAGCGCTTCGTGACGTCCCAGCCGCCGTCGTGCAGGAACCGCGCGGTGCCGATCGTCGTCGTCTTCAGGTTGTCGATGTCCTCGTAGTCGACGAGCAGGATCTGGCCCGTCTCCTTGACGTTGACGATCCACTGCGGGTGCTCGTGCGAGGCGACGATCGCGGCCACGCGCGGTTCGGGGTGGTACTCCTGCGTGTCCACGGTCATTCCGCGAGTGGAGACGATCTTCAGCGGCTCGAGCGTCGCGCCGTCCATGATCGTGTACTGGGGCGGCCAGTAGGCGCCGGCGATCGCGAGCTTGTCCTCGTAGCCCTTGTACTTCGACGTTTCGACCGAACGCGCCTCGAGTCCGATCTTGATCTCGGCCACCTTGGCCGGCGTTTCCATGTAGAGGTCGATCAGGTCGATCTTGCCGTCGCGGCCGATCGTGTAGATGTAGCGCCCGGAGTCCGACATCCGCGAGATGTGCACCGCGTAGCCGGTCTTGATCACCGTGATGATCTTCTTCGTGTCGCCGTCGATCAGCGCGACTTCGCCCGAGTCGCGCAGCGTCACCGCGAAGATGTTGTCGATGTTGTACTTGTTCTGCTTCGTCTTCGGGCGGTCCTGCACCGGGACGAACACCTGCCAGCTCGCCTTCATCTCCTTCATGCCGAATTCGGGCGGCATCGGCGGCTGGTTCTGCACGTAGCGCGCCATCAGGTCGACCTGGGCCGGCGTCAGCTCGCCCGACTTGCCCCAGCTCGGCATGCCGGCCGGCGAGCCCTGGTTGATGAACACCTTCAGGTATTCCGTGCCCTTCGGCTGGGTGATGTCCGGCGTGAGCGGCTTGCCCGTCGCACCCTTGCGCAGCACGCCGTGGCAGCCGGCGCAGCGCTCGAAGTAGATCTGGCGGGCTTCGTCGAACTCGGCCTGCGTCATTGCCGGCGCCCCGGGGATCGAGGCGATCTGGGCGCCGGCCGCCCCGACCGGCGACGGCGCGCCCTGGTACTTGAGCTCCGAGGTCGTGGTCGGGTGCTGCGTCGGCGAGTCGGCCTTCTTCGGCGTCGCCGCGGCCTTCGCACGTTCGGCGGCGACCTGCGCCACCGTCACCGAGCCGCCCTTGTTGCCCCAGGTGTTGAGCGCGTAGGTCAGCGCGTCGGCGATCTCCTGGTCGGAGAGCTGCACCATCGCGGGCATCACGGAGTTGAATTTCGTGCCGTTGACGACGACCTCGCCCTGCAGCCCGTTCACGACCACGCCGACGGCCCGCGACGGGTCGCCGAGCAGGTAGTCCGAGCCGGCGAGCGGCGGGAAGGCGCCCGGCAGTCCCTTGCCGTCAGCCTGGTGGCAGGCCATGCAGACGGTGTCGAAGACTTTCTTCCCTTCCGCGACCCGTGCGTCGAGGCCGGCGGCGCCGGCCACCTCGGCCTGGTGGACCTGCTGCGCGCCTGCGACTCCGGACAGCGCGAGCGACACGGCCGCGCCGAGCGCAACGGCGAGCCGGCGGTGGATCTGGGAACTGGATCTCATGGTCGAACCCCTCTGCGAGATGCGGCGACGGGCACGCGCCCGCGGCCTGAGGTGGCACGGTAGACCTGTGGCGGCGGGGCCGCATTGACCTCGGTCAAGCGCAGGGCGGGGAATTCAGGGGGCCGCGTCGAGCGCGGCCATCAGCCTCTCGCGGTCGGGCACCAGCAGCGTGCGGCCCTGGACCACGATCACGCCGGCGTCCGACAGCGAGCGCAGGATTCTGGACAGCGTCTCTGGTTTCATCGAGAGCCGGGAGGCAAGGTCCTGCCGGGTCTCCTGGAGCGTGACCTCGGCAGCCCCGGAATCCCCCGGCGGCAGCCGGCTCTCGAGGTGGCGGACCAGCCGGTGCGTGGCGCTCTCGAGCGTCAGGTACTCGATTTCGCGGATGCGCATGTGCAGCCGCTGGCTCAGGTGCCCGAGCATCCGCAGGCAGGTGTCGGGACTTTCGCGCAGCACGGCGAGGTGCTCGCGGTTCGAGAAGCGCGCGACGGTCGCGTCGGTGCCCGAGACCGCGGAGATCGGGTAGACGGCCCCCTCCATGAACATCACGGCCTCGGCGAAGCTGTGGCCGGCGGTGAGGATCTCGACGATCTTTTCCTCGCCCGAGCGCGAGTAGAGGACCAGGTTCACCTGGCCTTCGAGCACGATGTAGAAGTGCTTCGCGGGCTGGCCGCGGTCGAACAGCACCTGCCCCGTGTCGCAGCGCTCGACGTGGGCGGCTGACATCACGCGCTGCACCTGGGGGGGCGTGAGCCCGGCGAACAGGTGGTGGCTGCGGAGGATGTCGGCGAGGGCCGGGTGTGCGTGCATGGGCCGACGCTAGCACCCCGGCGCCGCAGGGGGAATAGGCCGTCGGTCGTCAGCCGCCCGTGGCCCAGGGCAGCGCGTGGGCACGGGCGATCGCCACGATGCAGCCGACCGCCACGAGCGCACCGGCGAACGCCGCGACCCGCACCCGGCGCGTCCGGCCCCGCCGGAGCGCGATCGTGCCCAGCGCGACGTAGACGGCGAGCAGCAGGACCTTCGCGGTGAGCCAGCCGGTCGTGAACGGGTACCGGTGGATCACGGTCGTGAGCATCAGCGCGCTCATGAGCAGCACCGTGTCGACGACCATCGGCGGGTACCGCACGGCCGGGTGCGCCAGCAGCGGCGAGCGCGCGAGCATCATGAGCCCGCGCAGGAAGAACAGCGTGACCGTCAGCGCCGCGCAGGTCATGTGCACGGCGCGAAGTGCGGAGTAGTACTCGGTCATCCCGGCCGCCCGTCCACCCTCGGCGACAGGTAGATCGCCGCATTGCGCGCCGACCAGCCGGCGAATGCAAGCAGCCAGAGCGCCGCGCTCGCGACCAGCAGCCGGCTCGCGAGCGGCGGCGACCCGGCCAGCTCCGACCAGATGCGGGTCGCGGCGGCGAGCTGCACGCCTGCGTAGCAGGCGAGGGCGAGCCGGTCCATCCTGAGCGGCCGGCCCGAGTGGCCCGCGGTCACGCGCGTCACCATCGCGACCAGCAGGCTGCCGAAGCAGCCGACCGCGAGCGCGTGGATCGGTGCCCGCCCGAGCGCCCAGGTTCCGGTCAGCGCGAAACTGCCGTCGCGCACCGCCTGCAGCGCCGCCGCGACGGGCAGCCAGGCCGCGCCGGCGTACAGCGTCCACAGCAGGGGGTTGCCGCGCGCGCGCAGCGAGGTCCAGCGCAGCACGCAGGTCGCGCTGACGACGGCCAGCGCGACGTCGACCCAGACGAGCGGCTGCAGCACCCCGGCCGCGCCGAGCAGCACCCGCGACCAGGCGAGCCCGGTCACTGCGACCAGTGCCCAGACCGGCCGCCAGGCCACGTAGCCCGGCAGGGCGTTCTGCGAGAAGAACGGGATCATCCGGTGGCAGACCGCGAAGAACACCGGCAGCAGGAAGCCCCACAACGCGCTGCGCACGGCGAAGTGCAGCGCGAATTCGTCCTGTGCGGCGACGCCCCAGGTGAATCCGGCCGCGGCGACCACGCCGACGGCCACCGCGATCGAGGCGACGATCGCGTGCGAGACGACCGAGCGCGCGTGGACGATCGCGTGCAGCAGCGTGGCGAGACCGGTGCCGAGGCCGACGACGGCGAGGGCGCCGGAGCACACGAGCCAGGACCGGCCGGCCAGCAGCCCCGCCGTCCAGCCCAGCGTGGCGGCGACCAGCGCGGCGGCGGTCGCCACCCACGTGGCCCGCCGGACCGGCGGGCCGTCCATCCAGCGCGGGAAAGTCGTGTACAGGAAGCCGAAGATGAAGGCCGGCAGCACCGTGAACAGCATCGGGAACGCGTGTGCCCAGACCGGCGCGACTGCGAGGTCGAGCGCGGCGATCGGCGTGCCCGTGACGCGCGCCACGAGGTGAGTGAGCCACCCCGCGCTCGCGATGCAGAGGTCGACGAGTCCGGCGAGGAAGAGCAGCCGGTGAGGCGCGGCGGTGAGCACGCGCCAGCGGCCACCGGCTGCTCCCCGCGCGCTCATGCGTTCCCGGCCGCCCCGGCTTTCGCGCCGGCGACGGCCCGGCGTTCGCCGCCGAGCCACAGCTTGCCGACGAAGACCACCAGCAGCAGCACGCCGATGCTGAAGATCACGTCACCGGGCATCCGCAGCCACACCAGCATCTGCATGACCGGCTGCTGCAGGAACTCGGCCGAACGCGCGTACCAGAAGCCGTGCTTCACGGCCGCGTAGACCTGCATCAGGCCGTACGGGAACAGCGAGCAGAGCGCCATCGCAGCGAGGCCGAGGTTCATGCACCAGAAGGCGCCCTTGAGCAGCCGCTCGTCCCAGCGCGGGACGTTGCCGAGCCCGCGCAGGCAGAACAGCATCAGGCCGATCCCGAGCATCCCGTACACGCCGAACAGCGCCGTGTGCCCGTGCAGCGGCGTGGTGTTGAGGCCCTGCATGTAGTAGAGCGCGAGCGGCGGGTTGATCAGGAACCCGAACAGGCCCGCGCCGACCAGGTTCCAGAACGCCACCGCGACGAAGAACAGGATCGGCCAGCGGTAGGCGGCCACCCACGGCTTCGCGTAGCTGTGCTCGTAGTTCTCGTAGGCCTCCCAGCCCACCAGCACCAGCGGCACGACCTCGAGCGCCGAGAACACCGAGCCGATCGCGAGCACAGCGGTGGGCGTGCCGGTCCAGTACAGGTGGTGGAACGTGCCGAGCACGCCGCCGCTCAGGAACACGATCGTGGCGAACAGCACGGCGTTGGTGGCCGAGCGGGTGCGCACCAGGCCGAGCCGGGTGAACAGGAACGCGATCACCGCGGTCGCGAACACCTCGAAGAAGCCCTCGACCCACAGGTGCACGACCCACCAGCGCCAGTACTCGACCATCGCCAGGTGCGTGTGGCGGCCCCACATCAGGCCCGCGCCGTAGAAGAGTCCGATCGCGATCGTGGACAGGAACAGCAGCATCGTGATCGAGCGGCTGTCGTCGCGGCGCTGGAGCGCCGGCCACAGCGCGCGGCCGACCAGCAGCAGCCACAGCATCAGGCCGACGAACAGGAACGCCTGCCAGAAGCGGCCGAGGTCGACGAACTCCCAGCCCTGGTGGCCGAACCAGAAGTTGGCCTCGAGGCCCATCTTCTGCATCACGGCCGCCCACTGGCCGCCGAGGCCGCCGACGACGATGACGAGCAGGCAGGTGAACAGGAAGTTGACGCCCAAGCGCTGGAACTTCGGCTCGTGGCCGGAGATGGCGGGCGCGATATAGAGGCCGGTCGCGAGCCACGCCGTGGCGATCCACAGCACCGCGAGCTGCAGGTGCCAGGTGCGAGTCACCGCGTAGGGCAGGTAGTCGGCCAGCTGGAATCCGTAGAAGCCCTGGCCCTCGACCGCGTAGTGCGCGGTGATGCCGCCCAGCACGACCTGCACCAGGATCAGCGCGGTCACGACCCAGAAGTACTTGGCCGTCGCCTTCATCGACGGCGTCGCCACCAGCGAGTGCAGCGGGTCCGCGTCGGGGACCTGCGGCGCCGGTTCCTGGCCGTGCGCGGCGACGTAGTACCAGGTCAGCGCGCCGACACCGGCCAGCAGGCCGAACACGCTGATGAACGTCCACAGGAACGTCGGCGCAGTCGGCACGTTGCCGACCAGCGGCTCGGACGGCCAGTTGCTCGTGTAGCTCACGTCCTCGCCCGGGCGGTTCGTGACCGTGGACCAGGCCGACCAGAAGAAGAACGCCGTCAGGGCCCGTCGCCGTTCCGGGTCGTGGATCGGGTTGCGCTGGATCGCGTACTGCGAGCGCAGCGTGTCGAGGCCCGCGTCGTCGCCGAACAGCCTCTCGTAGTGGTCCGCAACCGCAGCGACCGCGGCCGCGCGGTCCTCGGACAGCACGATCACGCCGGTGTCCGGGTTCCAGGTGTTGGTGCGCATCTCGGGCACCAGCTTCGAGCGCAGGGATGCCTGCGTCGCGGCGTCGAGGTCCGCGTAGGTGCGGCCGTACTGGTGCTGCGCCCAGGCGTCGAGCAGGCCGGTGGCTTCGCGGTGCAGCCAGTCCGCCGACCAGTCCGGCGCGACGTAGCTGCCGTGACCCCAGACCGAGCCGAGCTGCTGGCCGCCGATGCTCTGCCAGACCTCGCGGCCGGTGTCGATGTCGGCGCGGCTGTAGAGCGTTGCGCCGGCCGCGGATCGCACCTCGGTCGGCACCGGCGGCGCCGCGAGGTAGATCTGCCGTCCGAAGTACAGCAGGATGCCGAAGGAGACGACGAGCAGCGCCCCCAGCACTTTCCAAAGTCGACTCGTATTGGTCACTTGCATCTCTCCAGGCTACCCGCGGGCAGGCCGCGGCACTGGCCGGAATGCTGCGCTGCGGCAGGTCCGCTCGCCTTGACGGAAATCAAGCCACTGCGTTCGCCGCTTCTGCGATCATCGCGCCGCGACAGCGGTCCGCGGCGCGCAGCGCCGGAAGGGGGGTCCGTGGAAATGCTGCTTTTCACTGCTCTTGCGGCAGTGCTCTACCTGCTCGCCGATCGCCTGCTCGACGCCGTCGAGCGACGCGCCGGGCACCGCTTTGAGTATCGGAGCGCCATCTTCTTCGCAATCCTGCTGGTGCTCGCGCTGGTCTCGTTCGCGATCGTTCGCCGCTACGGGCCGGGGGGCTGACGGCCGCCGATTGCTGCGCTGCACTTGACGCAGGTCAAGGATTCGGCGACGGCCAGTCCGTATCTAGTTCGAAAGGGCGCCGGTGCGGGCGGGGCGATGGCTCCTCCCGCGGATCAGAAACAGAATGAAAGACGAGGGGGCGAGACATGGCCGCATCCGACCCGTGGCGGGAGGCGACGCCGCCTGAGCGCGAGCGCATTCCGTTCTTCCAGCGCCTGCTGGACAACCCGTTCCTGCTGCTGTTCCTCGGCGTGACGATGCCGACGGTCCTGTACCTCATCTGGGGGATCATGGAGATCATCCAGATTCCCATCGCCACGCCCTGAGGAGAGCAACATGGCCATCACTCCCCCGAGCGACCGGATCTGGTGGAAGGAGCCGATACACAAGGTCGAGATCGTCTGGATCATAGTGGCCTTCCTGTGGGGCCTCGTGATGTTCTTCACGATGATCTGGTGGCACGGCTTCGGGCAGCAGAACCTCTCGAACGAGGCCTACCGTATCCAGCCGTTCCAGTACGCCGAGAAGGTGGACAGGATGATCGCCGAGTACACGGTCAGGCAGGAGGGCGCCTTCCCGGTGGTCCGGCCGCCGCCGGGCAGCGACGTCTACCTGATGGGCCGCGTCTACATGTGGTGGCCCATGCTCGAGCTCGAGAAGGGGCAGAGCTACAGGCTGCACCTGTCCTCGATCGACCTCCAGCACGGTTTCTCGCTGCAGCCGCTCAACATCAACATTCAGGTTCACCCGGGCTACGAGATGGTGATCAACATCACGCCGACGACGGCTGGCGAGTTCGGCATCGTCTGCAACGAGTACTGCGGTCTCGGTCACCACACGATGACGGGTCGCATCTACGTCGTCGACCGCACCTGAGGGCCCGACATGAGCACTGCAACCGCATATCGCATCTGTCCCACCACCGGGCTCAAGGTCGACCGCTCCGCCGAGAACCTCATCAAGGCGAACGCGGTGGCCGCCGTGGTCTTCCTGCTGATCGGGGGCCTGTTCGGCCTGTCCATCGCGCTGACGCGCTGGCCGGCCGTGCACCTGCTGCCCGCCGACTGGTTCTACCTCGCGCTCACCGCGCACGGGTTCGACGTGCTGCTGGCCTGGATCATCTTCTTCGAGATGGCCGTGCTGTACTTCGCCTCCGCGGTGCTGCTCAACTGCAGGCTCGCGGCCCCGCGCTGGGCGTGGGCGCAGTTCGGCCTGATGCTGGCGGGCGCGCTGATCACCAACGTCACCGTGCTGCAGGGCGACTCCTCGGTGATGTTCACCTCGTACCCGCCGCTGCAGGCGTCGCCGTGGTTCTACCTCGGGCTGATCCTGTTCGCGGTCGGGGCCCTGATCGGGTGCGCGGTGTTCTTCGGGACGCTGGTGGTGGCCCGGGAGGAGAAGACCTACGAGGGTTCGGTGCCACTGGTGACCTTCGGCGCGATCACTGCCGCGGTCATCGCGGTGTTCACGCTGGCCTCCGGCGCGATCATCCTGATTCCCACCTTCCTGTGGTCGGTCGGGATCATCAGCAGCATCGATCCGCTGATGTACAAGCTGGTCTGGTGGGGCATGGGGCACTCCTCGCAGCAGATCAACGTCTCGGCGCACGTGGCCGTGTGGTACGCGATCGGCGCGATGGTGCTCGGCGCGAAGCCCATCTCCGAGAAGGTCAGCCGGATGGCCTTCCTGATGTACATCCTGTTCCTGCAGCTGGCCAGCGCCCACCACATGCTGGTCGAGCCCGGCGTCAGCTCGAGCTGGAAGATCTTCAATACCAGCTATGCGATGTACCTCGCGGTGCTGGGAAGCATGATCCACGGCCTCACGGTGCCCGGCGCGATCGAGGCCGCGCAGCGGGCCAAGGGCTTCAACAAGGGCCTGTTCGAGTGGCTGCGCAAGGCGCCCTGGGGCAATCCGGCGTTCGCCGGCATGTTCCTGTCGCTCGTGATGTTCGGCTTCCTCGGCGGCATCTCGGGCGTGGTGATGGGCACCGAGCAGATCAACCTGATCATGCACAACACGCTGTACGTGCCCGGTCACTTCCACGCGACGGTCGTGGCGGGCACCACGCTGGCCTTCATGGCGATCACCTACCTGGTGGTACCGCTGATCTTCCGGCGCGAGGTGGCCTTCCCGAGAATCGCCCGGCTGCAGCCCTACGTGTTCGCCATCGGGATCGCGGGAATCTCGCTGTTCATGATGGGTGCCGGCACGCTCGGCGTGCCGCGCAGGCACTGGGACATCACGTTTGCCGACGCGCTGACCTCGTTCCAGTTCCCGCCGGCGGCGTTCCTGATGCTGGCGCTGAACGGCATCTTCGCCTGCATGGCCGCGCTGGGTGGCGCGATGTACGTCTTCGTCGTGGTCTGGTCGGTGTTCTTCGGCCGCCGCATCGGCGACGACGAGAAAGTGCAGCTCGGGCCGGCGACCGGCGCGCAGGCGGCGGCGGCCGTGGCGTCGTACGGCAACGAGGGCACGCTGAAGATACCCGGCACCGTGGTGCTGGTCGGGGTGTTCTTCGTGTCGTTCGTGCTCTACTACTACGTCAACTGGAAGTATCTGGCCGAGCTCTGGCCGCTGAAGTAGGCGCCCGACATGAACAGCGTCGCTGCCGCAGTCTCCGGTCCCGGGTCCCGTGCATCGTGGCGTGCGGCCGTCGAGGTGTTCAAGCCGCGGATCGCGCTGGAAATCATGCTGGCCGGCCTCGCCGGCGTTGCGATCACGGGCGGCGCAGGCCTCGAGTGGTGGCGCCTCGCGGTCCTCGCGGCGGGAATCTTCGCCGCGGCGGGTGCGGCGGGCGCCCTGAACCACCTGGCAGAGCGCGATCTCGACGCCCGCATGTCGCGGACCCGCGCGCGACCGTTCGTCACCGGCACACTCGGTGGAGGCGCGCGCTGGTACGGACTCGTCGCGGTGCTGCTGGCCGGGGCAGTGTGCTCGTCCGGCCTCGCGACCAACTGGCTGGCAGCCGCCTATGTGTTCCTGGGGGCGTTCACCTACGGCGTCGTGTACACGCTGTGGCTGAAACGTCGGACCTGGCTGAACATCGTGGTCGGCGGCCTCGCCGGCAGCTTCGCGGTGCTTGCGGGTGCGGCGGCGGTGGATCCGGCGCCGGGTCCGGCGGCCTGGACGCTGGCGGTCGTGCTGTTCCTCTGGACCCCGCCGCATTTCTGGAGCCTGGCGACCTACTACCGCCAGGACTACGCCGACGCGGGCGTGCCCATGCTGCCTGTCGTGCACGGCGATCGAGCCGCGGCGCGCGCGATCTTCGCGCACACCGTCCCTCTGGTGCTGCTGTCGCTGCTGCCGGTGGTCTGGGGGGCGGGAGTCTTCTACGCCGCCTGCGCCGCCGGCGGCGGTGCCTGCTTCATCTGGCGGGCGTACCTGCTGCTTCGCAGCCAGACGCCGTCCAACGCGATCCGCAGTTTCCTCGCGTCGCTGCTGCAACTCGGCCTGCTGCTGCTGGGGGCCATCGGCGAAGGTGCCTTCCGGGGCAGCCTGGTCCATCTCTGAGCGATGCCCGCCCGACCCGAGGCCGGCCGCAGACCGGCGCGCGCGTGGCGTGCTTGGCCGCTGGCGTTCGCCGCGATGCTGGTGTCACCAGCGGCGACGGCGCAGCCCGACGCCGCCGAGAGCCTCCGCATCAGCCAGGCGGCGATCGGCCGCAGCATCGAAGGCGTGCCGCTCAGGCTTGCCGACGGCACGCAGCTCAGCTTCGAGGAACTGCGTGGCCGCCCGCTGCTCCTGAGCCTGGTCTACACCAGCTGCTATCACGTCTGCTCGGGCCTGACGCTGCGGCTGCGCGAGGCCGTCAAGGTCGCACGCCAGGCGCTCGGCGACGACGCGTTCACGGTCGTCACGGTCGGCTTCGACACGGCGAACGACACGCCGGAACGCATGCGGGCCTACGCGCGGGAGCGCGGCGCGCTGCAACCGGGTTGGTATTTCGCCGCCACCGACGCGGCCGGTATCTCGCGACTCGCGGAGGCGGTCGGGTTCACGTATTTCCCGTCGTCCAAGGGATTCGATCACCTGACCCAGACCACGATCGTCGATGCGCGCGGCCGCGTCGTGCTGCAGGTGTACGGCGAGGACTTCGCGCCACCGCTGCTCGTCGAACCGCTCAAGAAGCTGGTCTGGGGCCAGGCCCTCGACCGCCGCTCGCTCGAGGGACTGATGAACACGGTGAAGCTCTTCTGCACGATCTACGATCCGGCCAGCGGCCGGTACCGGTTCGACTATTCGTTGATCGTCGAGATCGTCGCCGGCTGCCTGGCGCTGGGCATCGCACTGGTCGGCATCGTTGCCGGCCTGAGGAACGTCCGTTGACCCCGGCGTCGGCGTTCAGGATGGGGAGGCAGGCATGGACGCGCTGAAGCGCCTGCTCCGTGGCGGGTTCGCGCGGGTCGAGGCGGTCCTCGACGCGGTGTTCGGGCCGCGCCTCAATCCGCTGCCCCAGCTCGGCTCGCTCGGCTGGTTCCTGTTCTGGATCGTCACCGTCAGCGGCATTTACGTCTACGTCTTCTTCGACACCGGGCTGACCCAGGCGTGGGAGTCGCTCGAGCGGCTGAGCCGGGGGCAGTGGTACCTCGGCGGCCTGATGCGCAGCCTGCACCGCTACGCTTCGGACGCGCTGGTGGTGGTGGTGTTCGTGCACCTGGTCCGGGAATTCGCGCTCGACCGGCTGCGGGGCCACCGCTGGTTCCCGTGGTTCACCGGCGTGCCGCTGCTGTGGTTCATGTACGCGTGCGGCATCACCGGCTACTGGATGGTCTGGGACCGGCTGGCCCAGTACGTGGCCGTGGCCACGTCCGAGTGGATCGACAGCATCGGAATCTTCGCCGAGCCGATCGCGCGCAATTTCCTCGACAGCGAGCGGCTGAGCGGACGGTTCTTCACGCTGGTCATCTACATGCACATCGCGCTGCCGCTGCTGATGCTGCTGTTCATGTGGGTGCACATCCAGCGCCACGCGCACGCCCGCGTGAACCCGCCGCGCGGACTGGCGCTCGGCACGCTGGGCGCGCTGGTCGTGCTGTCGTACGCGTGGCCCGCGCTGAGCCAGCCGCCTGCCGACCTCGATCGCGTGCCGTCCGAGCTCGGATTCGACTGGTTCTATCTGTCCGTCTACCCGCTGCTCGACCGCGTGGACGGCGCCACGCTGTGGCTGCTGCTGGCCGGTGCAACGCTGCTGCTCGCGCTGCTGCCCTGGCTGCCGCCGCTGCGCAGCGCGGCGCCCGCCCGCGTCGACCTCGCGAACTGCAATGGCTGTGCCCGGTGCGCGGCCGACTGTCCGTTCGGTGCGATCACGATGACCGCGCGCAGCGACGGCCAGCCCTACGACCGGGAGGCGAGGGTCGAGACGTCGCAGTGCATGAGTTGCGGAATCTGCGTCGGCGCCTGTCCGACTGCGACGCCGTTCCGCCGCTCCGGTCCGCTGACGGCCGGGATCGAACTGCCCGGCCGCGAGATGGCCGGACTTCGCGAGGAGATCGTGGCCGCGACGGCCCGCCTGGGCGGCGCGACCCGGGTGCTGGTCGTCGGCTGCAGCCACGACGCGGACTCGCGTCGGCTGGCGGACGGCGAGACGGCGGTGATCGGCCTGCCGTGCGTCGCCATGCTGCCGCCGTCGTTCCTCGACTTCGCGCTGGCCCGGCGCCACGTCGACGGCGTGCTGATTTCCGGGTGTGCCGCGCACGACTGCTGGGAGCGTCTCGGCGACCAGTGGGTCGAGCAGCGCATCGCCAGCGGGCGCGATCCGCACCTGCGCGCTCGGGTGCCTCGGGACAGGATCGCGGTCGCCTGGCACGGCCCGGCCCAGGCAGGGCGGCTGGGCGAGTCGCTGGCACAGTTCCGGGGTCACCTGCGGTCGCTCGGCGCGCGCTCGGGCGCCACCGCCGGCAGCGAGGGCAGCAGTTCGCCGGGCCCGTGGCGCCCGCGCCGGCGGACGCTGCCGCGGCCGCTGCGCTGGTCAGGCCAGGGCATCGTGTACGCGGCACTGCTCGCGCTCGTCGGCGTGTTCGCGACCCGCCCGGCGTACACGTACCTGCAACCCGACCGCGCGCTGGTGAAGCTGAGCTTCAGCCACGCGGGCCAGCCCCTGAAGCCGTGCCGACGGTACACGCCGGAGGAACTGGCGAAGATGCCGTTCAGCGAGCGCAGGCCGACCAGTTGCGAGCGGGGACGCTGGCCGGTGTACGTCGAGATGGACCTCGACGGCCGCACTGTCTACCGCGGAACCCACGAGCCGGCGGGGCTGTGGAACGACGGGCCGTCCTCGGTCTACGCCCGCTTCGACGTGCCGGCGGGGCGCCACCGGTTGGCGGTGCGGCTGCGCGACGACGGCGCAGCGGGCCGGTTCACGGCAGAGGGTGAACGCGAGGTCCTGCTGCAGCCGGGCGAGAATTTCGTCGTCGATTTCCGCGCGGCCGACGGCGGCTTCAGGTTCGGCATGCCGGGCCAGGATACGGGGACGTCGCCATGACGCTGCTCGCGTGGCAGGCCGGGTTCGCCATAGGCATCGAGGACGTGGACCACGAGCACCGCGCGCTGATCGAACTGATCAATTCGCTGCATGCCTCGCTCGGCGACGAGCGCGCGGGCGAGCGCGTGGAAGCGTTCCTCGGCGAGATATACGCGGATGTCTCGGCGCACTTCGCGCTCGAGGAACGCGTGATGCACGAGCGCCGCTACGACGCGCTCGCCGCGCACAAGGACGACCACGAGCGGCTGCTGGACCGGCTGCGCGACATCATGGACGCGCAGGCCGACGGTGCCGCGCTCGACGACGAGCGGCTGGGGGCGGCCCTCGCGGAGTGGTTCGGCGGGCACTTCCGGACGCACGACGCCCGCTTCCACCGCCATCTGGCGCGCTGACGCCGGACCGCTCGGGCGTACGGCCCTGTCGCGGTCGGGTGCGCCGCGCTGCCAGCGGTCCGTTCTGGATTCAGATCGCCTTGCTGAAGCGCTGCTGGGCGGCCTGGGCGGCCGCCAGGTGCGCGTCGAACGCCATGCCGAGGTGCCTGAGCAGCAGACGGCCGGCCGGCAGCACGCGGAGACCGGGTGCAGCTAATTCGGCGAGGCCGTCCGCGACCATCGGCTCGAGCGCGCGCAGTTCGCTGGCGAAATAGCTCCGGAAGTCGATGCCGTACCGCGTCGCGGTTGCATCGAAGTCGAGCACCCCGTAGCACATGATCTGCTGGATCACGTCGCGTCGGATGATGTCGTCGCGGGTCAGCCGCAGCCCGCGGTGCACCGCGAGCTCGCCCCGGTCGAGTGCGCCGTAGTACTCCGGCAGCGTCTTCAGGTTCTGCACGTAGCTGTCGCCGACCTTGCCGATCGAGCTCACGCCGAGGCCGATCAGGTCGCAGTAGCCGCGCGTCGAATAGCCCTGGAAATTCCGGTGCAGCGTGCCGTTCTCCTGCGCGATCACGAGCTCGTCGGTCGGCAGCGCGAAGTGGTCCATGCCGATGTAGACGTAGCCGGCCGCCGAGAGCTTCTCGATCGTCAGGCCGAGCAGCGCGAGGCGCACCTCGGGCGTCGGCAGCAGGTCCGCATTCAGCTGGCGCTGCGCCTTGAACATCTGCGGCAGGTGCGCGTAGGCGTAGACGGCGAAGCGGTCCGGTTGCGCCGAGAGCACCGTGTCGAGCGTCTTCGAGAATCCCTCGAGCGTCTGGTTCGGGAGGCCGTAGATCAGGTCCACGCTGACCGACCCGAAGCCGAACTCGCGCGCCTCGCGGATCAGCCGGAGCGTGTCCGGGACCGACTGGATCCGGTTGACCGCTTCCTGCACGGCCGGGTCGAAGTCCTGGATCCCTAGGCTGCAGCGGTTGAAGCCGATGCGCGCGAGGTCGCGCAGCGTGTCGCGCGTGATCGTGCGCGGGTCGAGCTCGATCGAGTACTCGCGGCCCGGGTCGGTCGAGAGCCGGAAGTGCTGGCCGAGCTTGCCGACCAGCCGCTCGATCTCGAGCGACGTCAGGAACGTGGGCGTGCCGCCGCCGAAGTGCAGCTGCTCGACCTCGCGGTCGCGGTCGTAGAGTTCGCCCTGCAGCTCGATCTCGCGGTGCAGCCGGTAGAGGTACGCCTCGGCTTTCTCGTGGTTGCGCGTGATGACCTTCGTGCACCCGCAGTAGAAGCAGGGGCTCGAGCAGAAAGGGATGTGGACATACAGCGAGAGCGGACGCGGGATCGGGTCCTGGTTGCTCGCCGCGACGAATTCCTTGTAGTCGGCAATCCCGTAACTGTCGGTGAACTGCACGGCCGTCGGGTAAGACGTGTAGCGGGGGCCCGACTTGTCGTAACGCCGGATCAGGTCGGGGTCGAAGCGGATCTGGTGCGAGTACATCTGCGTCCTCGGTCGCCTGGTTGCACGCCGAGGGTGGGACGCCGCCGCGCGCCGCGCATTGACCGCGGTCAAGTGCGCGACGAGGTCCTCCCGGCCGACGTAGCATAGACTCGGTCCGGGTCCGGGCACAGTCCGGGGTTTTCCACGATGGTCGTAGGGGCTCCCGGGGGGGCGCCGGGCGGCTGCCGCCGGGAATCCGCTAGAATTTCGCGCTGCATCGCCGCAACCCGCCGGAGTATCCCGAGCATGACCGAGTCCACGACCCCTGCGCCGGCCGCCGGCGAGCCGATCGCCACCGATGCCCTGATCGTCGGGGCCGGGCCGGCCGGGCTGTTCCAGGTGTTCGAACTGGGCCTCCTGGGCATCAAGGCGCACGTCGTGGACACGCTCCGGCACCCGGGCGGGCAGTGCACCGAGCTCTACCCGGACAAGCCGATCTACGACATCCCGGCGCTGCCCGTCTGTGGCGCCCAGGAACTCGTGGACCGGCTGCTCGAGCAGATCAAGCCGATGGGCGCGACGTTCCACTTCGGCCAGGAGGTCTCCTCGCTCGCCCGCCGCGAGGACGGGGCGTTCGACGTCGGCACGTCGGCGGGCACGCGCTTCGTCGCGCGCACGGTCATCGTCGCGGCGGGCCTCGGCTCGTTCCAGCCGCGCCGCCTCGGCCTCGAGGGCTCGGAGGCTTACGAGGACCGGCAGATCCATTACCGGGTGCGCAACGCGGCCGACTTCCACGGCCAGCGCATCGTGATCTTCGGCGGCGGCGATTCGGCACTCGACTGGGTCCTCGAATTCGCCGGAAAGGCGAAGAGCGTCGTGCTCGTGCACCGGCGTCCCGAGTTCCGCGCGGCGCCTGCTTCGGTTGCCCGGATGCAGGAACTCGTCGCGGCCGGCGCCATCACGTACCTCGAGGGCACGGCGGCCGCCGTCGCCGGCGCCGACGGCCGACTCACCGGCGTGACCGTGAAGCGCACCGGCGGCGAACTCGTCACGCTCGAGGCCGACCACGTGCTCGCGTTCTTCGGCCTGCACCCGAAGCTCGGGCCGATCGCCGAGTGGGGCCTCGAGCTCGACAAGAAAGCGCTGAAGGTGGACACGGCGAAGTTCCAGACCAGCGTGCCGGGCATCTTCGCGATCGGCGACATCAACACTTACCCGGGCAAGAAGAAGCTGATCCTGAGCGGATTCCACGAGGCGGCGCTTGCCGCGTTCGCGATCGCCGAGCACCTGAACCCGGCGAAGAAGGTGCACCTGCAGTACACGACGACGAGCCCGATCATGCAGAAACGGCTCGGCGTGTCGGAGTGAGCGCGGTCCCGCGATGAACCGGCTGCTCGCCGACCTGGTGCGGCTCCTCGAGCTGGAACGGCTCGAGGTTGACCTCTTCCGCGGCGAGAGCCGCGACATCGGCAGCCCGCAGGTATTCGGCGGCCAGGTGCTCGGCCAGGCGCTGCGCGCCGCGTACGGCACGGTCGAGGGCCGTACCGTGCACTCGCTGCACGCGTATTTCCTGCGCCGGGGCGACTTCAACGCCCCGATCGTCTACGAGGTGGACCGCAGCCGCGACGGCGCCAGCTTCTCGAGCCGCCGCGTCGTCGCGATCCAGCACGGGCAGCAGATCTTCACGATGGCCGCGTCTTTCCAGATCGAGGAGCAGGGGCCGGATCACCAGGTACCGCTGCCGGAGGTCGCGCCGCCGGAGGCCCTGCCGGACCTGACTGCGGAGGTGCGCAAGCACCTGGCCGAGATGCCGGCCGAGCGCCGCCGGTTCTGGTCGCTCGAGCGACCGTTCGAGTTCCGCTCGGTCGAGGCAGTCGAGGCGGGCGAGCCCCGCCCCGGCGTGCGGAACCTGTGGTTCCGGCTGATCGACCGCTGCCCGGACGACCCGGTGCTGCACCAGTGCCTGCTGGCCTACATGTCGGATTACCACCTGCTCGAGACGGCGACGCTGCCGCACGGGCTCGCCTACCGGTCGGGCGACGTGACGCTCGCGAGCATCGACCACGCGATGTGGTTCCACCGACCGGTGCGCGTGGACGAGTGGCTGCTCTACGCGCTGATCAGCCCGTCGAGTTCCGGGTCCCGCGGGCTCGCGTTCGGCCGGATCTTCGACCGCGAGGGGCGGCTCGTCGCGAGCACGGCCCAGGAAGGTCTGATGCGCACGCGCGGCTGATCCGCGCGCCCGGTCACTTCAGCTCGAGCTTCAGCTGCACCTTGCCCGCATCGTCGGTGACGGTGCCGTTCTTCGCAAGGAAGACCCGGGTTGGTTCGAGCCCGGTGCCCTCGAGCAGCGCGCGTTCGACCGCCGTGGCCCGGGCCTCGGCGAGCCTGTCGGCCGCATCGGCCGGCACCGTGACGCGCCCGCGCGCCTCGCGCTCCCAAGCCTCGATCGTCGCCGCGTCGGCGAGCGCCTGCTTCTCCTCCTTCGATGCGCCGTCGGGCGCCGCGGGCGGTTCGGGCGCCTTCGGTTCCGCGCCGGTCTGCTTTTCGATCAACGCGGACAACACCTTCAGCTTGTTCTGCGGCGACAGCTCGGGGTAGGGCGGGCGCACGGCGCCTTCCTTGCGAGGGGGCGGGGGCGCGTCGGCGGCCGCGCCCGCGAGCGCCGACTGCCACGCCTGCTCCGCGAGCGCGGGGCCGTCGAGCGCGGCGAGGCTCATCACCGGCACTTCGAGCGTGAGGCCCGGCTTCTCGACCAGGCTCTTGCCGAGCGCGCCCAGCTGGCCGGCGGCGGTCGGGTCGAGCGCGGCCGAGCCGGGCGCGAAGTCCACGTGCTGCGCTTCCTCGGCACCCGAGAACAGCGCGCCGAGCAGCGCGAACGGCGCGGTCACCGCCTTCACGATCAGGTTCTTGATCACCTTCCAGACGATCGGGCCGATCCGGAACGTCGGGTCGTCGATCGTGCCCTGCACCGGGATGTCGAGGTCGATCACGCCGTTGCGGTCCCGGAGCAGCACGGTGGCGAACTTGACGGGCAGCGAGGCCTCGCCCTTGCCCGCGGTTTCCTCGCCCCACTCGAGCTGGTCGATCCGGATGTGGTGCTGCGCGTCGAGCGCGCGGTTTTCGATCCTGTAGTGCAGGTCCGTCGTGAGCTTGCCCTTCGCGATCGAATAGCCGGCGAAGCGGCCCGAGTACGGGTTGAAGATCGGCAGCGAGATGTTCTCGAACCTGAGCCCGATGTCCGTGTAGCGCTCGAACGAGAACGGCTGGATCTCGCCGGCGATCGTGACCGGCGAGAACTCGCCGACCTTGCCCTTCAGGTCCACCTTCGCGTGCGCGGCCGGGCTGCTCGACAGTCCCGTGATCGAGCCGTTCAGCGCGACGATCTTCGCCGCGAAGTTCGGCTGCACGTTGTGGTCGGCGAAGTCGAGCGTGCCGTCGCTCACCTTCACCTCGCCGATCCGCACCGGCATGCCTTCCGCGGGCAGCGGCGCCACCGCCTTCGCGGCGGCGCCCTGCTTCTTGCGTTGCTCCGAGGCCTGCTCCTCGGCCTCCTCGCGTTCCGCCTCGCGTCGCTTGCGTTCGGCCGGCGTGAGCGCGGCCTCGGCGCGTGCGGCGGCACGACGGGCCTCGAGCGCGGCGGCCGTGCCCTTCGGGTCGAGCACCGCGGAGACGTTGATCACGCGCTCCGGACTGATGACGACGCGGGCAAACGGCTTGCCGACCAGCACGCGCTCGATCGACGCGGAGTCCGGCCCCTTCGCGTACTTGATGCCCTGGACGCGCAGACTCGCGAAGTTGACGAAGTCCTGCTGCAGCGCGTTGTCCTTCGAAGCGAAGTCGTCGATCGAGACGTCGCCGGTGAACCCGAGTTCCGGACCCGGCGCGTCCGGCGGGTCGAGCTTCACGCGGCCGTCCACGGTCAGGCGGCCCTCGGTGATCGTGAGGTCGGCCACCGGAAGCACGTAGGGCTGCAGGATCGTCATCCGCGCGCCGTCGAGCTTGATCGCGAGGTCGGCCGCCATCGGTGACGGCGTCACGGTGCCCTCGGCGCGGAACGGCGCGACGTCGTTCACGACGGCGGACACCGTGAGGTCGACCGGACGCGCGAGGTCGAGGCTCGCGCCCTTGACCGTGATGTCGAGCGGCGCGACCTGGAACCGGCGCGCGGGCTCGGCGCGCCGGTCCTCGAAGTCGATGTGGGCGCCCTCGAGCGCAAACGTGCCGACGGTCGCGGTCCATGGCGTTGCCGGCCGGGCCGGTTGGGCTGGCGGCGCGGCGGGTGTGGCCGCCGTCGCGGGCGCCGCGGCCGCCGGTTCGGGCGGCGCCCCCGGTGCGGTGGAAACGTCCGCGACCGGGGCCGATCCCGCGAGCCGCATCAGGTTGATGCCGCCGGCGTCCATCCAGGCCTTCACGTCCAGGCCCTGGATCGTGACGCTGCCGACGCTCGCCGTGCGCTTCACGAGCGCGAGTGCGGTGTCGGTCACTTCGATCGACGGGATCCGGACCCACGCGTCGTCGGCGCCGCGCGCACGGAGCCCGAGGTCGGCCACGGCGATCCTCGGGATCTTCAGGCGCGCCGCGAGGTCGGCGCCGAGTTCTACGTCGTAGCTGCCCGCGAGTTCGGCCGTGCCTGACGTGAGACCGAACGGCAGTGCGTCGCCGAGGTATTCGGCGACGCCCGGCAGGTGCAGTCCCCTGAACGAGAACTCGCCGCGCGAGGCCACCTGCGGCGTCACCTCGAGGGCGCCTTTCAGTTCGAAGTTTTCGGCGTTCGGGGTGCGCGCGGACAGCGCATAACCACCGCCCTCGGCCGTGGTCCTGAAGTCCGTGAGTGAGAACGTGACCGGCGAGAAACGGCGCTCGAACGGCTTGCGCCGCGAGAGGTCGGCGTAGCCGATCTCGCCGCCCTCGACCGCGAATGACTGCAGCCACAGGCGCGGCGGCGGCGAAGGCTCCGGCTCCGGCGGGGTCTTCGGCGCGAGGTCGAGCAGGTTGAGCCGGTGGTCCGCACGCACGACGGCGTGGATCCCGGGCGCCTCGAGCGTCACGTCCCGGAACACGTAGGCGCGATGCCAGATCGAAGACAGTTCGAAGTCGACGAACAGGCGCTTGAAGTAGACCATCGGCCGGCCGTCGGCGTCCGGCAGCGACAGGTCGCGGATCTCGATCTGCAACAGGAACGGGTTGACACGAACCTCGCCGACCGCAAGGTCGCGGCCGTAGGTCTTCTTGACGTAGGAGATCGCCTGGCTGCGCACGATCCGCGGCGCAAGTTCGAAGCCCGCAAGCGCGTACGCGCCGACGGCGAGCGTGGCGACGGCGGCCCATCGGACCGGCCTCGACTGGAGCCTCGGGTGCATCGTCATCCCCGCGCGTCGGTGTCCCGGCATGCGGCCACGTCGGTCGTGAGCCGGACCCGGGTGGCCACCCCCTCCCGCAATCTAGCGCCGGCGCGGGTGCCCGTACAGGGGCGCGGCGGCCATCGGCACCGGATCATTCGTCCGGCAGCACCTTCCCGGGGTTCATGATGCCGAGCGGGTCGAGCGCCCGCTTGATCGCGCGCATGACGCCGATTGCCACCGGACCCTCGTGGAGCGCGAGTGCCGAGCGCTTCAGCCGGCCGATGCCGTGCTCGGCGCTGATGCTGCCGCGGTGCCGCCGGACGACCTCGTGCACGGCCTCGTGGATCTCGCGCTCGGCCGCGAGGAAGGCCGTGCGGTCGCCCCCCTGGGGCTCGCTCACGTTGAAGTGCAGGTTGCCGTCCCCGACGTGACCGTAGGCGACGAGCCGCCCGGTCGGCACGATCGCGGCGACGGCGTCCGCGGCCTCGCGCATGAACTCGGGCAACGCGGCGATCGGGACCGACACGTCGTGCTTGATGCTGGCGCCCTCGGCGCGCTGCCCCTCGGGCACCGACTCGCGGAGCTTCCACATCGCCTCGCGCTGCGCAATCGACCCGGCGAGCGCAGCATCCTGCACCAGCCCGTCCCCAAGCGCGTCGGCCAGCGCCTGCTCCAGTACGTCGCGGAGCCCGGCGTCGGCGCGCGGGCTCTCGAGTTCGCAGAGCACGTAGCAGTCGTGCGGCCGGCCCAGCGGGTCCACGACCCCGGGCACGTGGCGGGTCGTGAACTCGACCGCGATCCGCGGCAGGTATTCGAAGCTCGCGACCGCGTCGCCGCTTGCGGCCCGCAGGCGTCGGAGCAGTTCGACCGCCGCCTCCGGTCCGGACACCGCGACGAACGCGGTCTCGACGCTCCGCGGGGCGGGGAAAAGCTTGAGCGACGCGGCCGTGATCACGCCGAGCGTGCCTTCGGCCCCGATGAACAGGTCGCGCAGGTCGTAACCGGTGTTGTCCTTGCGCAGGCTCGTGAGGCCGTCGAGCACGCGCCCGTCCGGCAGCACGACCTCGAGCCCGAGCGCGAGGTCGCGCGCGACGCCGTAGCGCACCGCATTCAGGCCGCCCGCATTCGTCGAGAGGTTGCCGCCGATCTGGCAGCTGCCCTCGGAGCCGAGTGCGAGCGGGAAGTGCAGCCCGGCGTCGGCCGCGGCCGCCTGCACGTCGGCGAGCAGGCAGCCGGCCTCGACGGTGATCGAATGGTTCGCCGGGTCGACCTCGCGGATGCGGGCCAGTCGCGCGAGCGACAGCACGATCTCGTCGCCGGCCGGCGAGGGCGTCGCGCCGCCGCAATACCCGGTGTTGCCGCCCTGCGGCACGACCCCGACCCGGTGCTGGCTGCAGATCGCCAGCACCTCGGACACCTCGGCCGTCGACGCGGGCCTCACGACCAGCGCCGCCGCGCCCCGGTACAGACGACGGAAATCCACGAGGTACGGTTCAATCGCCGCCGCGTCGTCGACGACACCGGCCGGCCCGAGCGCGCGTCGGATCCGCTCGACGGCGGCGGCGAGTCCGGGGTTCGGGGCGGCGGGCATCCCGCGGATCGTACGCGGCTAGCGGGTGAGCAGCCAGTCGGGGTTCGGCAGCTCGCTGAACGCCTCGCGCAGCGCCTCGCCCCAGCCGTTGCGTATCATCTGGAAGTAGCGGTCGTCGGAATCGATGTCCACGTGGCTCGCGACCTGGAACTCGTCGCGGCGGACGATCACGAGGTCGAGCGGCGGGCCCACCGAGAGGTTCGAGCGGATCGTCGAATCCATCGAGATCAGCGCGCATTTCGCCGCCTCGCTGAGCGACATGCTGCGACGGGTGACCCGGTCGATGATCGGCTTGCCGTACTTCGACTCCCCGATCTGGAAATACGTCGTGTCCTTGGTCGCCTCGATGAAGTTGCCGGCGGCGTAGACGTGGAAAAGCCGGGGCGCCTCGCCGCGTATCTGGCCGCCCACGATGAAGTTCGCGTTGAACTCGAGTCCCTGCGCACGCAGCGCCTCCCCGTCGCGGGCGTGCATCTCACGCATCGCGTCGCCGACGCATCGCGCCGCCTCGAACAGATCGTGGCAGTCGAGCAGCCCGCGTCCGCCGGGCTCAGGCGAGGCCATCCGCTCGGCGAGCAGGCTCACGACGCCCTGGGTCACCGCGAGGTTGCCCGAGGCGAGCAGCACGATCACCCGGTCGCCGGGACGCTCGAACACGGTCGTCTTCCGGAACGTGCTCACCTGGTCGACGCCGGCATTTGTGCGGGAGTCGGAGAGGAACACGAGTCCCGAGTCGAGCAGCATCGCCACGCAGTAGGTCATTGTTGCTGTGCCTGTCCGGCGGTGACGCGCACCGCGACCGTCATGGATTCCTGTCCGCCGCCGCGTCTTACGCCGCGCACCGGGGCCGCGTCAAGGTAGTCGCGCCCGACCGCGAGCCGGCAGTGACGCGCCCCGGCGTGCTCGGCGTGCGTCACGTCGAGGCTGACCCATGCCTGTTCCTCGTCGAGCCACACGTCGGCCCAGGCGTGGCTCGCGGTCTCACCGGCCTCGCCGGTGTGCAGGTAGCCGCTCACGTACCGGGCCGGGATTCCCGCGGCCCGGCAGCACGCGAGCAGCACGTGCGTCTGGTCCTGGCAGACGCCGACGCCCATCGCGAGCACCTCGTCGGCCGCGTGGGTGACGTCGGTCACGCCCGGCTGGTAGACGACGGCCTCGCGGATCGCGCCCGCGAGGTCGAGCACCGCGCGGCGCGAGCCCGGGTGGCGGCCGAAGCAGCGCGTCGCGAGGTCGCGGACCGCGTCGCTCGGCCGGGTGAGCGACGTCGGCGACAGGTAGGCGAGCGGGGGCAGGCGCGAGGCGTCGGGACCGGCCGGGGTCGTGTCGTCGATCTCGGCGACACCCTCGACCAGGATGCGCATCTCGCGGTGCGGGTGCTCGACGGTCACGACGTGGGTGAGGTTGCCATAGGGATCCACCTGCTCGATGCGTTCGCCCGGCGTCGTGATGCGCCACGTGAGCACGCGCTGGCCGTGGTCCGCACGCGGGGTGAGCTTCAGCGTCTGGATGCTGTAGCTCACCGGTTCCTCGTAGACGTAGCGGGTTTCGTGTCGTATGTGGATGCGCATGTCGCCCTCAGGCCGGCGTGCCGTGGCCGAGGAAGTCGCGCCCGATCCGCATCGCGATGTCCCCGGTGGCCGTCAGGATCGCTCGCAGGGACGCCTCGATGCCCTCGGCAACGAGCGCGTCCGGCGTCCCGAACCGCAGCCTCGAGTGCAGCAGTCCGGCGCGCCGCTCCGTTTCGACGGACGTGGCGTTCGAGACGGCACTCAGGTTCTCGTAGATCAACGTGGCGGAACGGTGCACCGAGCGGGGCACGTCCGGGCGGAACGTCGCGAATGCGACCACGTTGAGCGGCGTCGCCGGGTGGCGCGTCACCCGGCGGTAGATCTCGAACGCCGAGAGCGCCCTGAGCAGTGCGCCCCAGGCGTAGTGGTCGCGGTCGTCCGCGCCCGGGCCGTCGTCGGCGCGTCCGAGCTGCGCGAGCATCATCCGGACGACCCCGTCGGCGCGTTCGAGGAAGGTGCCCAGCTGCATGAAGTGGTAGCCCTCGTCGCGCAGCATCGAGCCGAGCACCACGCCGCGCGCCAGGTGGGCGCGGTACTTCACCCAGTCGACGAACTCGGCGATGTCGTGCGGACCGCGGCGGGACGCCGGGCCGCTGCGCGCCTCGAGCCACGTTGAGTTGAACGTCTCCCACATCTCGCTCGAGATCGAGCCGCGGACTGCGCGCGCGTTCTCGCGGGCGTGCCAGAGGCAGCTCATGATGCTCGAGGGGTTCCCTCGGTCGAACGCCAGGAACTCGATCGCGAGCATCGGGTCGAGTGCGTCGTGCCGGTGCGCGTACGCGGCGTCGAGGCCGAGCGTCGCGAGCATCCGCGACCAGCCGGCCCCGTCGCTGCGCACGGCCTGCGGCAGCAGCGACAGCCGGTACTGCACGTCGAGCGTGCGAGCGAGGTTCTCGGCGCGTTCGGCGTAGCGCCCGAGCCAGTAGACGTGGTCGGCGGTGCGGCTCAGCACGCGTCAGCCCCCCAGCACCCAGGTGTCCTTAGTGCCACCGCCCTGCGAGGAGTTCACGACCAGCGACCCCTCGCGCAGCGCAACGCGCGTGAGTCCGCCCGGCACGATGCGCACCTCGCGACCGGAAAGCACGAATGGCCGGAGGTCGATGTGCCGGGGCGCGATGCCCCGGTCGACGAACGTCGGGCAGGTCGAGAGCGCAAGCGTCGGTTGCGCGATGTATTTCTCAGGGGCGGCCAGGATCCGCAGCCGGAATTCCTCGCGCTCGGCAATGCTCGCGGCCGGGCCGACCAGCATGCCGTAGCCGCCGGCGCCATGAACCTCCTTCACGACCAGTTCGTCGAGGTGGGCGAGCGTGTAGGCGAGGTCCTCGGGCCGGCGCAGTACGCGGGTCGGAACGTTTGCGAGCAGCGGCTGCTCACCGAGGTAGAAACGGATCATCTCCGGCACGTACGGGTAGACCGACTTGTCGTCGGCGATCCCGGTGCCGATCGCGTTCGCGACCGTGACGCGCCCGGCCCGGTACGCCGCCATCAGGCCCGGCACGCCGAGCGCCGAGTCGGGCCGGAACACCAGCGGGTCGAGGAAATCGTCGTCGATGCGCCGGTAGATCACGTCGACACGCTGCGGTCCCTGGGTGGTGCGCATCCAGACGAAGCCGTCGCGCACGAACAGGTCCTGCCCCTCGACCAGTTCGACGCCCATCTGCTGCGCGAGGAACGCGTGCTCGAAGTAGGCGCTGTTGTGGGCGCCCGGCGTCAGCACGACGACGACGGGGTCGGCGACGCCGGCCGGCGCGACGCCCGCGAGGTTGTCGCGCAGCACGTCCGGGTAATGCTCGACCGGGGCCACGCGGTGGCGCGCGAAGAGCTCCGGGAAGAGCCGCATCATCATCTTGCGGTTCTCGAGCATGTAGGACACGCCCGACGGAACGCGCAGGTTGTCCTCGAGCACGTAGAACTCGCCTTCGCCGGCCCGGACGACGTCGATGCCGGCGATGTGCGTGTAGATCCCGCCCGGGACGTCGATGTCCTGCATCTCGGGCCGGTACTGCGGGTTGCAGAAGACCTGGCTCGCCGAGACGAGCCCGGAGCGCAGGATCTCCTGCTCGTGGTAGACGTCGGCGACGAATGCGTTCAGCGCCCGCACGCGCTGCAGCAGCCCGGCCTCGAGCCGCGACCACTCGCCGGCCGAGAGGATGCGGGGGACGATGTCGAACGGGATCAGCCGCTCCGCGCCGTCCTGCTCGCCGTACACGGCGAACGTGATCCCGACGCGGTGGAAGAGGTTGTCGGCCTCGGCACGCTTCGCGCGCAGCGTCTCCTCGGGCTGGCGTGCGAGCCAGTGGGCGTAATCGGCGTAATGGCCGCGAACCTCGCCGCCCTCTGCGTGCATTTCGTCGTAGGCGGGGCGGTTGGGTTCCATGCCGGGTTTTCCTCCCGGAACCCACAAGCGAAAAGCGTGCCAGCGGCCGCGGCGCTGCAGGTGCGGCGCGCATGCCCCATCGAGGTGCGCCGCGCCGGCCGGGGCACGACGTGGGGCCCCAAAGTGGTGCGCGCGGTCCGGCCCGCGCCGGAACGGTCAGGCCGGCCGCGGCGCGGTCAGTCGTGCCACGAGCAGCGAACCCGCGACGGCGACCGCCAGGACCGCGATCGACGCCACCGCGTTCGTGAGCAGTGCCGGAGCGAACAGCAGCACGAGCCCGAAGCCCAGCATCATGAAGCCGGAGACGAGCTTCAGGATCCGGCCCTCGGCCTCGGTCAGCTTGCGTGCGCCCATCGTGCGAGTGAACAGCAGCACGATCGCGAGCAGCGGCAGCACGTAGATCACGTTGTAGACCGCCAGCCACGCGTAGTGCTGCCACGCCGCGAGTTCGTGGGACCGGGTGAGCGTCAGCGTGTACACCATCGGGAACCCGGCCGTGCACAGCAATTCGTAGGAGTTGGCGACGATCGCAAGCAGCACGGTGCCCACCAGCATCGGCCCCATGCTGCCCTCGGTCACCACCTCGCGCATCCGCTTGAAGAGGCCCGGCCTGGCAGAGTCCGGAATCGACAGGCTCGGCCCGGCCTTGAACCAGAAGTAGTCCTTGATGTTGAGCGCTGCCACGGTCAGCGCAAGCAGCCCCGCGGCGATCGTGATCACGCGCAGCTCGCCGGCGATCAGGAACACGTTGAGCCAGGCGGCCATGAAGACGAAATAGACGATTCCTGAGAACAGCACGAAGGTGCCGCCCACCACGAGCATCCGTGCGCGGCTCTTCGCGTGCACGAGCAGGCTCAGCAGGAACAACAGCACGAAGAATGCGCAGGGGTTGAACGCGTCCATGCCGGCGAGCACCAGCGTCAGCACCGGCAGCGACAGGCGCTGCGGGTCCACGTGGCCGACCAGCGGGAGCGAAAGCTCCGTTGCCGGCGCCGTGAGTTCGCGGCCGTCCGCGGCGGGGTCGGTGGCTGCGCCGGCCGCTGCCCCGGACGGTGCCCTCGCACGGGCCTCGCGACAGGATTCGAGCGCCCGTTCGAGTGCCGCCCCGGTCGTGTCGGCACTCTCGTAGCCGATCGAGACCTGCCGGCAGTAGACGAATCCCGGCACCGACAGCGCCTCGACGCCGAGCGCCTGCGCCGTGTCGTAGTAGAGGCGCGCATTCTCCCGATTGTCCTTCACCGGGTAGCGCCGCACCTCGAGCCACGGCGACCGCGCCGCCAGCGAGTCGAGGAATGGCTTCGCGGCCTGGCAGTGGGGGCAGGTGGGCGCATAGAAGTAGTGCAGCCGTACCGTCGGCGTGCCGTCCGGGGCCGTCCCGTACCAGAAGTCGTCCGAATCGGGACCCGTTGCGCCGGCCGCCGCGGCGAGCAGCATCAGCAACGAGAACACCGCGGCTTGCAGCCGACGCATGGGATCAGTAGCGTCCGTGCGTCTTGTAGAGGTAGTTCGTCAGCTCGGTCGTCTGCATCGAAAGGCGGCGCTGTATGTCGTGCACGACGCGCACGATCGCCCGCATCACGCGGTAGACGAGCCGCGGCCGGGCGTCGAGCAGCCCCTCGAGCGCATCCCGCGAGAGCCCGAGCACGCGGGTGTCGGCCAGCGCAACCAGCGATGCGTAGCGGGTCGAGCCGTCGAGGAACGAAAGCTCGCCGACCACGTCGCCCGGACGGATCGCGTTCAGCGTGACCTCGCCCGGTGTGCCCGCGCCCTTGACGACCCCAAGCACGCCGCTCACGACCACGTAGAGGTGGTCGTCCGCCGTGCCCTCGTGGACGAGTACCTCGCCGTGGCCGAGGTCGCGCAGCGTCATCACCGAGGCCAGTGTCGCGCGCTCGTCCGCGTCGAGTTCGACGGCGAGGCGCGAGGTGGCGAGTCCTTCGTAGACGCGGGCGTCGCTCATGGCGAGCTCCTGGAGTTGGGAATGTGAGCGATTCTCGCGGCGTGCCCGGCCCGCGGTAATAGGCGAAAACCGCTAGCGGGCGGCATCAGCGCTTCAGGCGCGCGTACGCGTCCAGCGCGGCGGCGCGGCTTGCGCGGAAATCGACGACCGGCGGCACGGGCTTCGTGCCCGTGAGCCAGCGTCGCAGGTACGCGCCGTCGGGATCGTGCCGTCCGGCCTGCAGTTCGGGATTGAAGATCCGGAAATACGGCGCCGCGTCGGCACCGCAGCCCGCGACCCACTGCCAGCCGAGCGTGTTGTTCGCGAGGTCCGCGTCCACCAGCGTGTCCCAGAACCAGCGCGCGCCCTCGAGCCAGTGCTGCCTGAGGTTCTTCGTCAGGAACGAAGCCACGACCATGCGCACGCGGTTGTGCATCCAGCCGGTCGTCCAGAGTTCGCGCATGCCTGCGTCCACGAGCGGATAGCCGGTGCGGCCACGCCTCCACGCCTCGAGCCGGCGCTCGTCCGGAGCCCACCCGAAGTCGCGGAACCTCGGGTCGAGCGGCGCCGTCGTCGTGTGCGGGTGGTGATGCAGCACGTGGTGGGCGAATTCCCGCCAGCCGAGTTCGCGCAGGAATGCGTCCGCGCCACGCTGGACGGCCGGGCGGGCCCCGGCCTGTCCGCGGACCGCGGCGAGGCACTGCCTCGGTCCGATTTCACCGAAATGCAGGTGCGGCGACAGTCTAGACACGCCGTCGAGGTCTGGCCGGTCGCGTCCGTCGGCGTAGTCGCCGAGCGCCCGCTCGCAGAAGGACTCGAGACGCGCGTGCGCGCCCGCTTCTCCGGGCGTCCAGGCGGACGCGAGCCCGGCGTCCCAGCGGATCGACGGCAGCAGGCCGAGTTCGTCGAGTGGCAGGCCGCTCAGGCCCGGGACGCCGGCGAGGCGGGCCGGGGCTGGCACCGGCGCCGGCAGTCCGTCGAGCCGTGGGAGGCAGGCTCGCCAGTACGGCGTGAACACGCGGTACGGGCCACCGCCGCCGGTGCGGGGCTCCGGCGGTTCGACGAACAGCGACGCATTGGACGTCTCGACCGAGAGCCCACCGGCCTCGAGGCCCTCGGCCACCGCGCGGTCGCGGGCTGCGACGGCCGGCTCCCAGCGTCGGTTCCAGTGCACCCGGGTGGCGCCGGCTTCCCGGGCGAGGCCGAGCAGTGCCTCGAGCGTGGGGCCGCGACGCAGCAACAGCGGCGTCCCGAGGCGCTGCAACCGCTCACCGAGCCGGGCGAGGCTGTGGTGCAGCCACCAGCGGCTCGCCGCCCCGGGCGCCCAGTCGCCGTCCTCTTCGGGCGCATGCACGTACACGGGAACGACCCGCTCGGCCGAGGCCCGGGCCGCGGCGAGTGCAGGGTTATCCGCGACGCGCAGGTCGCGGCGCAGCCATAGGATGGCGGTGGAGGATTTCATCGTCGGGGCCGTTGCACGGGACGCTGTCATGATAACGACGTCCGGGACGACCGCCACGCGTGTCGACGCCGGCGGGACGCGCCGGCTGCGCCGGGCGGTGCGCGCGCTGCAGTTCGAACTCGCGGCCGTGATGGCGCGGCTCGGTCGCGCCCGGCCCGACGACCTGCACCGTGCCCGCGTGCTCGCGCGCCGACTGCGCGCACTCGTCGGTGCCTACGCACCGTACTTCGATCCGATCGGCGCGCGCCGTGCCCGCGCCGCGCTGCAGCGCCTGGCCCGAGCCGTCGATGCGTGCCGGGAAGCCGATGTGCGGATCGCACTGCTCAACGGCATCACCTCGACGCGCGGATCACCGTCGACGGGCCGGCGATTCGGGCCGTGGCTCGCCCGCGAGCGTGCCGGCCTCGCACGCGCACTCGCAGCCGGGCTTGTCACGAATGATCCGCGACCCGAACTGCGGGCCGCGCTGGACGCGCTGCGGGTCGCCGAGGACGTCCCGGTCGCCGGCCTGCTCGAGCGGCTGCGTCGTGAGCGCCGGCGGCTGCGCCGACTCGAGCGCGCACGCGGCGGCCGGCGGGCGCTGCACCGGTTGAGGCTCGCGGTGAAGCGACTGCGCTATGCGATTGCGCCGCTCGAGGACCTGGCGCCGGACGAGGCGCGGTGGTTGCTTGCACGGCTGCGTGCCGCCCAGGTACACCTCGGCGAACGGCATGATGCGCTGCTCGCGATCGAGTGGTTGCGTACCCATCCCGGAGTCCTCGGACGCGGCGTGGCCGGGGAGATCACGCGCCGCCTCGAGGCCCGGGCGCGCGAGAGCCGTCGGGACGGCCGCGCGGCCGTGGCGCACGTCGGCGCCGCGTGGAAGGCGTGGCGTCGCGCGACCCGTGACCTCAGAGCGGTGCCTTCGGGCCATTGAGGTCCAGTGTCACGCGCACGTGGTCGGCCTCGGTGGCGTGCGTGACTTCGAAGCCGAGGCTGCGTGCCCAGTCGATGAACCGCCGGTTGGTCGCGAGCGTTTCGCCGTAGAGCCGGTGGATGCCTCGGTGCCGGGCCGCGATGCACAGGGCACGGAAGAGTTCCGTCCCGAGCCCGCAGCCCTGCCAGGCGTCCGCGACGACGATCGCGAATTCGGCCGACCGTGCGGAGGGTTCGCGCGCATAGCGGCAGACGCCGACGATGCGTTCGCCGCCGCCGTCGGCCGACGTGGCCGCGATCGCGACACGGTCGCGGCCGTCGAGTTCGAGCAGCCGCTCGGCCAGCGACCGGCTCATGCCGGCCGAGGCGTACTGCAGGCGCAGGTATCGGGTTTCGGGCGAGAGCCCGTCGACGAACGCGAGTTCGAGCTCCAGGTCGTCCGGCCGCAGGTCCCGTAATCGGGTCAGGCGGCCGTCGCGCGTGCACCAGTCGCGCGCGTGCTCAGCGGGGTCGGGAATCGGGGGGGCGGAGGGCGGGTCTTCCACTAGCGATCGCGATACTCGTCGTCGTCGTCGTCGTAGTCCTCGTCCTCGTCGTCATCCTCGTCGTCGTCCCAGTCGTCGTCGTCCTCGTCCCAGTCTTCGTCGAGTTCCTCGTCCTCGTCGTCATCCTCGTCCTCGCCGCCATTCTCGTCGTCGTCCACCCAGCCCTCGGGTTCCTCGGCCAGTTCCAGGTCCATTTCGTTCCATGCGTCGAGGTCGAACTCCTGGACCTCGCCATCGAGCCACTGGATGCGCACGAGTTCCTCGTCCGGGTCGACCGACAGGACCTTGAAGACTTCCTCGGCATCGAGGTCCTCGTACCATTGCCCGGCTTCGGGCTCGAAATCGCGGCTCACGTCGGTTCCCTCAGGAAAAAGTCGAGATATATCAAACTCGTGCGACCACCTCACTATACGGTCCGCACGAGCGCACAGGCAACCCGGTAGCACCGGAGTGTCAATTTTGCTGCATCGCATATAATCAGGCGGAAGCCCAGCAGAGGACGCCACCGTGTACGCCTATCGCGCTCCGCTCCGTGACATCCGCTTCGTCGTCCATGAAGTCCTCGACATCGAGGACCACTACCGCAGCTACGGTCGCGACGAACTGAACAAGGACCTGCTCGAGGGCATCCTCGAGGAGGGGGCCAAGTTCGCGGAGACGGTGCTCGCCCCGACGAACCGCAGCGGCGACGAGCACGGCCTGCGCTTCGACAATGGCAAGGTGATCACGCCGCCGGGCTTCAAGGAAGCCTACGACCGCTACTGCCAGGACGGCTGGATCACGATGACCGCCGACCCCGAATACGGCGGCCAGGGCCTGCCGGCCGGGTTCGCGCTGGCGTTCAGCGAGATGCTGATCTCGGGCAACATGGCCTGGAAGATGTACTCGGGCCTGACCGAGAGCGCGGGCCTGACGCTGGCCGCGCACGGTTCCGAGGAACTGAAGCAGCGCTACCTGCCGAAAATGGTCTCGGGCGAGTGGGCCGGCACGATGTGCCTGACCGAGGCGCACGCCGGCACCGACCTCGGCATGCTGAAGACGAAGGCCGTCCCGCGTGGCGACGGCAGCTATGCGGTCACCGGCACGAAGATCTTCATCAGCGCCGGCGAGCACGACCTGACCGACAACATCATCCACCTGGTGCTCGCGCGTCTGCCGGACGCGCCTCCGGGCACGAAGGGCATCAGCCTGTTCGTCGTGCCTAAGGTGCTGCCGAACGACGATGGCAGCCTCGGCGCCGCCAACGGCGTCACCTGCGGCTCGATCGAGCACAAGATGGGCATCACGGCTTCGGCGACCTGCGTGATGCACTTCAACGACTCGGTGGGCTGGCTGCTCGGCAAGGAGAACGAGGGCCTCGCGTGCATGTTCACGATGATGAACCACGCGCGCCTCGGCGTCGGCCTGCAGGGGCAGGGCCTCTCGGAAATGGCGTTCCAGGCGGCCGTCGCCTACGCGAACGACCGGATCCAGGGCCGCTCGCTCACCGGCCCGAAGAACAAGGACAAGCCTGCCGACCCGATCATCGTCCACCCGGACGTGCGCAGGATGCTGCTCACGCAGAAGGCGCTGGTCGAGGGCGGTCGGGTGCTTTGCTTCCTGACCGGCCGCGAGATCGACAGCGCGCACATGAACCCGGATGCCGACGCGCGCAAGCGCTCCTCGGACCTGGTGGCGTTCCTCACGCCGGTCGTGAAGGCGTTCCTTTCCGACGCCGCGGTCGAGGTGACGAGTCTCGGCGTGCAGGTGCACGGCGGCCACGGCTACATCCGCGAGACCGGCGTCGAGCAACTGATGCGCGACGCCCGCATCGCGCCGATCTACGAGGGCACGAACGGCATCCAGTCGCTCGACCTGCTGGGCCGCAAGGTGTTCGGCACCCAGGGCAAGAGCCAGCAGATGATGGTGGCCCGGATCAAGGAGACGATCGACAAGTTCGGCTCGATCGAGACCGTCGCGCCAATGGCGACCGAGCTGTCGCGGCGCCTCGAGCAGTGGAACAAGCTCACGCTCGAGCTCGGCATGGCGGCGATGAAGAACCCGGACGAGGCGGGTGCCGCGGCGACCGACTACCTCGCGTTCGCGGGTTACGTGTGCATGGGCTGGTGCTGGCTCGCCTCGGCGGGTGTCGCGGCGAAGAAGCTCGAGGCCGGCGGCGGCGACCCGGACTTCTACAAGGCCAAGCTCACGACGGCCCGCTTCTACTTCGACCGGCTGCTGCCGCGCGTGGACGCACATGCCGCCGCCGCGCGCGCGGGTTCGTCGGGCCTGATGGGCCTGCCCGCGGAGCACTTCGTCTTCTCATGACGCCCGGGGCCGTGGCCGGCGATTCGCGCCTCGCCGCGGCCCGCAGGGTCGTCGTCAAGATCGGCTCGGCGCTGCTCGTCGAGCGCGGGGCGGGGCGCGTGAACCGCCGTTGGCTCGAGTCGCTGGCGGCGGACCTCGCGCGACTGCGCTCGCGCGGGCAGGAGGTCGTCGTCGTGTCGTCCGGTGCGATCGCACTCGGGCGACGGGCGCTCGGCCTGCCCTCGGGCAGGCTCGAACTCGAGCAGAGCCAGGCCGCGGCCGCGGTCGGCCAGATCCGTCTCGCGCATGCCTGGAAGGAAGTGCTCGAACCGCACGGCTGCGCGGTGGCGCAGGTGTTGCTCACGCTCGGTGACACGGAGCAGCGCCGTCGCTACCTCAATGCGCGTTCGACGCTGACGACGCTGCTGCGCCTCGGGGCCGTACCGGTCATCAACGAGAACGACACAGTCGCGACCGCCGAGATCCGCTACGGAGACAACGACCGGCTTGCCGCGCGGGTCTCGCAGATGGTGAGCGCGGACGCGCTCGTGCTCCTGTCGGACGTCGACGGCCTGTACACCGCGGACCCGACCCGCGACCCGGGCGCACGCCACATCCCGGTCGTCGAGCGGATCACGCCGGAAATCGAGGCGATGGCGGGCGGGTCGGCCTCGGACGTCGGCTCCGGCGGCATGACGACGAAGCTGATGGCCGCGAAGATCGCGGTGTCCGCGGGTTGCCACATGGCGATCGCCGCGGGCCGCGAGGCCCACCCGCTGGCCCGGATCGAGCGCGGCGAACGGGCAACCTGGTTCGTCGCGGACGGGTCGCCGGTCGCTGCACGCAAGCAGTGGATCGCCGGCACCTTGAAGCCGGCCGGCGAGATCCACGTGGACGACGGGGCGGCTCGCGCGCTGCGCGACGGCAGGAGCCTGTTGCCGGCCGGCGTCACGCGCGTCGCCGGACGTTTCGATCGCGGCGATGCCGTCGTGGTGCTCGATCCGGCCGGCCGCGAGGTCGCCCGTGGTCTCAGTGCGTATTCGAGCGCCGAGGCCGAGCGCCTTTGCGGCCGGCGGAGTGCGGACCTCGAGTCGCTGCTCGGGTATCGTGGTCGCGACGAGATGATCCACCGCGACGACCTGGTGCTCACGTGACCACGCCCGAACTCTCCGCGGCGATGGATGCGATCGGCCGTGCCGCGGTCGAGGCCGCGCGGGTGCTCGCGCAGGCGCCGCGTGCGACGAAGGACGCGGCGCTGCTGTCGGCGGCGGCCTCTGTCCGCGAGCGGCGGGACGCGATCCTCGAGGCCAACGCGCTCGACGTCGAGTCGGCGCGGGCGGCGGGACTGGGGCCCGCGATGATCGACCGGCTGTCGCTCGACGCGGCGCGCGTCGAGGCGATCGCCGACGGGATCGCGCAGGTGGCGGCGCTCGGGGATCCCGTGGGCACCGTGATCGCCGAGTGGACGCGGCCGAACGGCCTTTGGATCCAGCGGGTCCGCGTGCCGCTCGGCGTGATCGGGATCATCTACGAGAGCCGGCCCAACGTGACGGCGGACGCGGGCGCGTTGTGCCTGAAGTCCGGCAACGCCGCGATCCTGCGCGGCGGCAGCGAGAGCCGGCGCTCGAGTGCCGCGATCCACGGGTGCTTCCTCACCGGGCTCGAAGCCGCGGGCCTGCCCGCCGGCTGCCTGCAGCTCGTGCCGACCGCGGACCGCGACGCGGTGGGCTACCTGCTCGGCGCGATGGCCGAATGGGTGGACGTCGTCGTGCCGCGCGGCGGGCGCAGCCTCGTCGAGCGCGTGCGGCGCGAGGCCAGGGTGCCCGTGATCGGGCACCTCGACGGCAACTGCCACGTCTACGTGGACCGTTCGGCCGACCTGGCCATGGCGCGGGAGATCGTCCTCAACGCGAAGCTGCGGCGCACGGGCATCTGCGGCGCGGCCGAGACGCTGCTCGTGGACGCCGGTGGCGCGGCGACGCACCTCGGGCCGCTGGTGCGGGCGCTGCTCGATGCGGGCTGCGAGGTGCGCGGCGATGCCGCCGTGCGGTCCGTCGATACGCGCGTCGTGCCAGCCACGGAGGACGACTGGTACACGGAATACCTCGACGCCGTGATCGCCGCGCGGGTCGTGGACGACGTCGATGCGGCGATCGCCCACATCGCGAAGTACGGCTCGGCGCACACGGAGTCCATCGTCGCCGGGGACCCGGCGGCGGCCGAGCGTTTCCTCGCCGGCGTCGACAGCGCAATCGTGCTGCACAACGCGTCGACCCAGTTCGCCGACGGCGGCGAGTTCGGGATGGGCGCCGAGATCGGCATCTCGACGGACCGCTTCCACGCGCGCGGACCGGTGGGCGTCGAGCAGCTGACGAGCTACAAGTACGTCGTGCGCGGCTCGGGCCAGACCCGGCCCTGACCGTCGATCAGCCGCCGAGCGCGGCCGTGCCCCCGCGCAGCGACCACACGTCGGCGTCGCCCTGCGCCCGCAGGTGCTCCGCGATCGAGAGGCTGCGGACGCCGTGCGCACAGACGACGAGACGACGGCCCCCGGACGGGAACCCTCGGCGCCCCGTGACCAGCTCACTCATCGGCAGGTGCAGCCCGGTGTCGAGTCCGGGCGGGTCGAGCGCAATTTCCCACGCCTCGCGGACGTCGACGAGCACGTAACCGGCCGCGCGCGCGGCCTCGAGCGTGTCGAATTCGAGTTCGAGCCCGGCGTCGTCGGTGTCGACGCCCGGGGTGGCTGCCGTTGCCGCGCCGGGCGATTCGTGGTCGCAATCGGCCCTGCGCGCGGCGCGCAGCGCCCTCGTCGTGCACGACAGCAGGTCCACGAGCACCAGGCCCGGCACCGGGTCCGGCCCGACGCCGAGCAGCAGGCGCAGCGCGAGCATCGCCTGCATCGCGCCGAGCGTCGCGGGCACCGGGCCGAGCACGCCGGCCTCGGCGCAGGTGCCGGTGGATCCGTCGCGCGGCGGCTCGGGCCACAGGCAGCGCACGCAGGGCCAGTCCGGGCGCGGCAGCCAGCACTGCAGCTGGCCCTCGTACTGATGCACGCTCGCAAACACGGCCGGTCGCCGGGCGCGTACGGCGGCGTCGCTGACGAGGAACTTCGCGCGCAGCGTGTCCGTGCACTCGACGACGAGGTCGTGGTTGCGCACGAGCGCGTCCACGTCGTCCGGGCCGGCGTGCCGCGTCACGGCCTCGACCCGTACGTCGCCGTTGATCGCGGACAGCCGTTCCGCGGCGACCTCCGCCTTCGGCCGACCGACGTCGACGACGCCGTAGAGCGGCTGCCGGTGCAGGTTACTCGCCTCGACCCGGTCGCCGTCGACGATCGTGATCCGTCCGACGCCGGCGGCCGCCAGGTACTGCAGCACCGGCACGCCGAGTCCGCCGGCGCCGACCACGACGACGGATGCCGCCCGCAGCCTCGCCTGGCCGGCCGCACCGACCTCGGGCAGCGCGACCTGCCGGGAATAATCGTGGGCGAACGGCGCCGGGGCCGCCGCGTGTGTATGCGTGGCAGCGTGAGTCCGTCCGTCGATGCGCGAATGCTCGTGCGCATCGTCGATCGGCGGCGTCGCGCAGCGCTCGCAGTTGACCCACCCGGAGTCGCCGTTCGCGTAGTGCTCCTTCTTCCAGATCGGGACGCGGTGCTTCACCTCGTCGATGATCCAGCGACAGGCCCGGAACGCTTCGTCGCGGTGCGCGGCCGAGACGCCGACCCAGACGGCGAGTTCGCCGACCGCCAGTCTGCCCAGCCGGTGCACGCAGGCGGCGCGCGCGACGCCGAAACGCCGAATCGCCTCCTCGACGATCCGCTCGCCTTCCTTCACGGCGAGTTCGGCATAGGCCTCGTACTCGAGGCGTTCGACGGCCTGACCGTCGCTGTGGTCCCGCACCCAGCCCTCGAAGCCCGCGTGGCCGCCGCAGGCCGGGTCGGCGAGCGCCGCGCGCAACGTCGTCGGGTCGATCGGCGCGTTCGTGAATTCGAAGGGGCGCATCAACCCCCCGCGACCGGCGGGATGAACACGACCCGGTCGCCGTCCGCGAGCGCCCGCGACCAGTCGGAGAACTCGTCGTTGACTGCCACGCGCAGCATCGAGCGCGGCAGCCCGAAGCCGTGGCGGGCGGCCAGTTCCTCGTAGAGCGTAGCGGCATCCGGCGCGGTCGTGGTGACGGACTCCACGTTCACGCGGGCCCGCTCCCGCAGGAGTGCGTAATACTGAACCTGCACGGTGATACTCATCGCGGCGGCCCCTCCGCGAGCCGCGCGCGGGCACCCGCGTATTCCTCGGGGGTGTTCACGTTGTCGAGCGCGCCGGCCTCGGGCAGCTCGAGCAGCGCAATGCCGAGCGAGAGGATGAACTTGCGCGGGCAGTGCCGGCCGTTCGCGACGAACGCGAGGATCGCCTCGCGGGTCCCGGGTTCGTAGACGGCGCACAACGGTTCCGGCAGGCCGTCGTGCGCACTGCGGTAGGCCGTGACGGGCGCCCGGCCGCGGTGCGCCAGCAGGTGCGCGAGCGTCGCGTCGTCGAGGAACGGCAGGTCGCAGGCGACGACCAGCCACGCGGCCCCGGGGTGTGCCGACTGCGCCGCGATGATGCCAGCGATCGGTCCCTGGCCGGTGTCGCCATCGACGATGCGGGGCAGCGCCGAACGGACAGGGTCCGCCGCCTGCGCGGCCCGCACCGAAACCCAGGCGTGCGCGACGTGCCGCGAGACGAGCGCGTGCGCCGCCTCGAGCTGGCGGCCACCCGGATATTCGAGCGCGGCCTTGTCGCGACCCATCCGGCGACTTTCGCCGCCGGCGAGCACGAGTCCGTGGAGCGGGGCGATCGTGCTCACGCGGGCCCCAGATCGCGCTTGCCGCCGTGCTTTTCGACCAGGCGCACCGGCCCGATCACGATCTCGTGCGACAGCGCCTTGCACATGTCGTAGACGGTGAGCGCGGCGACCGTCGCACCGGTCAGCGCCTCCATTTCGACGCCGGTGCGGTGGTGCACCGAGACCGTGCAGCGGATCACCGCCTCGTCGCCGTCCGGCAGCACGATGTCCACGTCGCAGGACTCGAGCCCCAGCGGGTGGCAGAACGGAATCAGTTCGTGCGTGCGCTTCGCGGCCATCACGCCGGCGATGATCGCCGTGTGGAACACCGGGCCCTTGCGCGTCGTGTACCCGGACTCGCGCAGTGCATCGGCGACGCCGTGCGGGAACCGCACGCGCGCCTCCGCGACCGCGGTGCGCTTGCCGACCGGCTTCGCGCCCACGTCCACCATCGTCGGCCGTCCGTCGTCGTCCACGTGGCTCAGCATGTCATCCACCGATGTAGTGCATTTCGACCTTGCGGAGCGTGCGGCCGGCCGCACGCTCGGATTCGCGGACCTCGCTGTAGCGGTCGGCGCGGGCGGACCAGGCCGAGCGCAACGACGCGAGCAGTTCGTCGTCCGACGCCCCGGAGCGCAGCGGCGTGCGCAGGTCGAGGCCGGTCGACGCGAACAGGCAGGTATAGAACACGCCCTCGGACGACAGGCGCGCGCGGCTGCAGTCGCCGCAGAACGGCGACGACACGGACGAGATGAAGCCGACCTCGCCGGCGCCGTCGTCGTAACGCCAGCGCTCGGCGACCGCGCCGCGTCGCCCGCCCTCGACGGGACTGATCGGCCAGCGCCCGCGGATGCGTTCGAGCAGCTCCGCCGAGGGGACCACTTCGTCGGGACGCCAGGCGTTGCGATTGCCGACGTCCATGTACTCGATCAGCCGCACGACGACCGGCGTACCGCGGAACCGCTCGAGCAGCGCGGGCACCGTATGGTCGTTGACGCCCCGCTTGACGACGGTATTCACCTTCACGGGCCCGAGCCCGGCCGCGAGCGCGGCGTCGATGCCATCCAGCACCGCGTCGAGCCCGCCGTAGCCGCCGCTCATCGCCTCGAAAACCGCCGGGTCGAGCGTATCGAGGCTCACGGTGACCCGGTGCAGGCCGTTACCCTTCAGTTCCGCCGCGTGCTGCGCGAGCAGCACGCCATTCGTCGTGAGCGCGAGGTCCTCGACGCCGTCGAGCGTCGAGAGCTCGGCCACCAGCTCCGCGAGACCGGCGCGCAGCAGGGGTTCGCCGCCCGTGATCCGGACCTTGCGGACACCGAGCCGCGTGGCGAGCCGGGCCACGCGCGTGATCTCCTCGAAGCCGAGCCGTTCGGCCGAGCGCAGGAAGCGGTACCGATCGTGGAAGGTCTCGCGCGGCATGCAGTACGGGCAACGGAAGTTGCATCGGTCCATCACCGAGATGCGCAGGTCCCGCATCGGCCGGCCGAGCCGGTCCAGCGGGTCGCGTTCGGGCAGCGGGCGGACGACGTCCGGGGCCATGCGGGTCACCAGCGACGGAAGGACGCCAGCGTACCCGGTTCGAGGTCCACCGGCCCGGGCGGCAGTTCGACGAACCCGTCCGTGCCGGCCAGCGCGATGAAATCACCGGACCCGTCGGTCGGGCGGGCCGCCGCTGCGAGCGGCTGGCCGGGCGACGAGACGAGCTGCGCCGGGACGAAGTGCGTCAGCGGCGGTCTCACGCGGAATCCGGCGGCGAGCGGCAACCACTCCGGTTTCGGCGGCGCCGCACCGGACAGCACGGCGAGTGCGGGTGCCACGTACCGGACCAGGCACACCAGTGCCGAAACCGGATTGCCGGGCAGCCCGAACACCGGCTGGCCGCGATCGGTCACGCCGAACCAGAGCGGCTTGCCGGGTCGCTGTGCCACGCGATGCAGCACCTCTCGCACGCCGAGGCCCGCGAGTACGGCGGGGACGTGGTCGTAGCGTCCCATCGAGACGCCGCCGCTCACCACGACCGCGTCGTGGTCGGCGAGGTGTTCGGCGAGCCGGTCCCGCATCGTGGTCGGGTCGTCCGGCAGGTGGTCCTCGGTGACTCGCGCGTATCCACGCAACGCCAGGGCGGCACGCAATGCCGCCGGGTTCGAGCGTCGCACCTGCCACGCTTCGATCGGGCGCCCGGCGTCCACCAGTTCGTCCCCGGTCGAGACGACCGCGACCCGCGGCTCGACGTGCACGCGTGCTTCGGCACGGCCGGCCGACGCGATGAGCGCGACCTCGGGACCGCCGAGACGGGTGCCGGGACCGAGAAGCCGGTCGCCGGCGCGGCCGTCGCGCGCACGCCCGTGGACGTTGAGCCCCGGCTCGACGCTGACGTCGCCGGCCACCTCGGCCCATCCGTCGTCGTATGCGAGTCGTTCCACCGGGATCACCGCGTCGCAGCCCGAAGGCAACACCGCGCCGGTCATCGCTTCGATGCAATCGTCCGACGATTCGAGCGCGAGGGCCGGGCGCCCGGCCGCCTGTATGCCGGCGATCCGGAAACGCCGCCGACCCGCTTTCCACGAGGACGAGGCGAGCGCGATGCCGTCCATCGTCACCCGGTCGAACGGGGGCTGGTCACGTTCCGCGTGGATCGCCTCTGCGAGCACCGCACCGGCGAGCGTTGCCAGCGGTCGCGTCTCGACCGGCAGCGCGCGCAGGCAGTCGCGGATCCGTGCCTCCGCCTCGGCCGGCGTCGGCAGCGATCCGCCCATGCGTCACTTCTTGCTGGCGTCGTTGAACGCCTTGATCTCTTCGCTCCAGCGCCCGGCGACCGCGGTCAGCTCGTCCAGCGCCGCGTTGTGCTTCTTCGCCTGGATCGACTCGAGCGCGAGCTTCTTCTGCGCGTACTCCGGATCCGCCGGGTCGAGCAGCGCGACTGCGTCCGCCTTCTCCTTCTCGAGGCAGGCGAGGTAGACGTTCTGCACGGCGTTCGCGTACTCCTTCACCTGCGCCTGCGCGACCATCATCTGGTCCTTCGTCGCCGTGGCACCGTTCGGGATGTTCTGCGGCGCCTGTGGATAGGGGCACGCGGCCTCCGCCGCGGAGCCGAGCGCGAGCAGGACCGCGGCGAGCGAGAGACGGATCGACAGGTTCATGTAGCGTTCCTCAAGGGCGGCCGGGCCGCCGGACAGTGCTGATTCGGCGCACGAATATAACAGACCGCCGCCGGGCGCCCGGGTTCCCGGCGCGGCGGGCGGCCGCCGGGTTTATGCTAGCGGCCTCGAACGACGGGGGGAGCCCCGATGACCAGCGTCGACACGGTCGTGACCTATGGAGGCACGACACACTCGGTGCGCGGGAACTACCGCGACATGCGCCCCGACTACACGGTGCAGCAGGACCACGCGGCCTACCGTCCCGAGGAGCACGACCGCTGGCGGCGGCTCTACGCCCGGCAGATGCGGCTCGTTCCCGGCCGGGCCTCCCCGGAATTCCTGCGGGTCATCGAGACCCTCGGCTACGAGAGCGGGATCCCCCGGTTCGACCAGGTCAATGACCGACTGTCGCGGGCCACGGGCTGGACCGTCGTGGCCGTGCCGGGCCTGCTGCCCGAACAGGTGTTCTTCGGTCACCTCGCCGAGCGGCGGTTCCCGGTCACCGTGTGGCTGCGTGAGGAACACGAGTTCGACTACATCGTCGAGCCGGACGTGTTCCACGACTTCTTCGGCCACGTGCCGTTGCTGTTCGACCCGGTATTCGCGGACTACATGCAGGCCTACGGCCGGGGCGGGCTCAAGGCCGACGGCCTGCACTCGCTCGAGTTCCTGGCGCGCCTGTACTGGTACACGGTCGAATTCGGGCTGATCCGGACGGACGAGGGCCTGCGCATCTACGGCGCCGGGATCCTCTCGTCGCCGGGCGAGGTCGAATTCGCGCTCGCGAGCCCGGAGCCCGGGCGCATCGGCTTCGACCTGCGCCGCGTGATGCGCACCCGTTACAAGATCGACACGTACCAGCAGACCTATTTCGTGATCGAGGACTTCGGCCAGCTGTTCCGCGAGACCGCGCCCGATTTCACGCCGCTTTATGCCGAGGTGGCCGCGCTCGAGCAGCTGCCCGCGGACGCGCGCCTGCCGGGCGACCGAGTCTACGGCTGATCCGTGCGCCGGCCCGCGGCCGGGCGCGGCCGGCCGACTGGCGGGCGGGGGCGGGTTGGTGTCCAATGACGGCCCCGGACCGCGGTCCGGGGCCCGTCCGCAGAGGTTCGCATGAGCACCGTCCTGTCCGCCGCCGGTCCCGTCGCGGCGCCGTTCTCGCTGGGCCATTTCGTCGACGGCCGCGCCGTGCCCGGCACCTCGGGCCGCTCGGGCCCCGTCCACAACCCGGCCACCGGCGAACTGCGCGGCCACGTCGCGTACGCCAGCGCCGACGAGACCCGCGCCGCGATCGCCGCGGCCGAGGCCGCGCTGCCCGGCTGGGCCGCGACGCCGCCGCTCACGCGTGCACGCGTGATGTTCCGCTACAAGGCGCTCGTCGAGCAGCATTCGGCCGAGATCGCCGCGCTGCTCACCTCCGAGCACGGCAAGGTGCTCTCCGACGCGCGCGGCGAGCTGGTGCGCGGCACCGAGGTGGTCGAGTTCGCCTGCGGCATCCCGCAGCTGCTGAAGAGCGAGTACTCCGAGAACGTCGGCACCAACGTCGACAGCTGGTCGATCCGCCAGCCGGTCGGCGTCTGCGCGGGCATCACACCGTTCAACTTCCCGGCCATGGTGCCGATGTGGATGTTCCCGGTGGCGATCGCCTGCGGGAACACGTTCGTGCTGAAGCCGTCCGAGAAGGACCCGAGCGTGCCGATGCGGCTTGCCGAGCTGCTGAAGGAGGCCGGGCTCCCGGACGGCGTTTTTAACGTCGTGAACGGTGACCGCGAGGCGGTCGACACGCTGCTGACCGACCCGCGGGTCGCGGCCGTGAGCTTCGTCGGCTCGACGCCGGTGGCCGAGTACATCTACCGCACGGCGTCCGCGCACAGCAAGCGCGTACAGGCGCTCGGTGGCGCGAAGAACCACATGGTCGTGATGCCGGATGCCGACCTCCGCAATGCGGCAGGCGCACTGGTCGGCGCGGCCTACGGCTCGGCCGGCGAGCGCTGCATGGCGATCTCGGTCGCGGTCGCGGTCGGCGACGTCGGCGACGCGCTGGTCGACGAAGTCGCGCGCCAGGTCGGCGAGCTCAAGGTCGCCGACGGCACGACGCCCGGGGCCGACATGGGACCGCTCGTGACGCGCGAGCACCTCGAGCGCGTGCGCGGGTACGTGGACCTCGGCGTCGCCGAGGGCGCGCAACTGGTCCTCGACGGCCGCGGCCAGCGCGTCGACGGGCGCGAGGGCGGCTATTTCCTCGGCGCCTGCCTGTTCGACCACGTGATGCCCGCGATGCGGATCTACCGCGAGGAGATCTTCGGGCCGGTGCTCGGCGTGGTGCGCGTGCCCGACCTCGACGCCGCACTTGCGCTCGTCAATGCCCACGAATTCGGCAACGGCACGGCGATCTTCACCGCGAGCGGCGAGGCCGCGCGCCGTTATGCGCAGGGCGTCCAGTGCGGCATGGTCGGCGTCAACGTGCCGATCCCGGTGCCGATGGCGTTCCACTCGTTCGGCGGCTGGAAGCGCTCGCTCTTCGGACCGCTGCACGTGCACGGGCCCGACGGCGTGCGCTTCTACACGCGGCTCAAGACCGTGACCTCCCGCTGGCCGACGACGCAGCGCGAAGGCGCGCAGTTCACGATGCCCACGATGAAGTAGGGCGCCTCCGCTACAATCCTGTTTCCCTCGCGCGGCCGTAGCTCAGTTGGATAGAGCATCAGGCTTCGAACCTGAGGGTCGGGGGTTCGAATCCCTCCGGCCGCGCCACTCGTCGCCAGTCATTGATTCACCAGGGCAGTCGGCCCCGACCGACGCGATGACTTCTGGCGGTCCAGTGACCGTATTCGGCGGGCAGCGGACGGCGGTGAGTTGCAGGTACGACGTGGTGTATCGGTCGCCACCCGATGAAGGCCCCGTCACGGCTGGCGCGACCTCAAGTTGATCGATCGACGCTATGGCTGGCCAGCCACTCGTCCAGCTTGTCAAAGCTTCCGCCCCACCCGCCGGTCATGCTGGCCATTTGCCTGGCGAACATGGCCAGCGCGGCCGCGGTGTATTCGATGGGTGTCCACTTCAGAGTCAGGAGGGTGCCTCCATTTCGGGGCTCCAGGTCCACTTCGGTCAGCAACGTCTGAGGCCAATCATCGAAGAAGGGCGGTGCGCACTTCACCCCTTCGCGAGTGCAGAAGCTCTGCTCCCACGCGACACGGCGATGCGGTGAGAGTTCCCGCCACAGATTCAGGCTGAACATCTCCGGTCCACCCGGAGATGCCATTCGGGATATGGTCGACTCGCCCACGGCCAGCGACCCCTGGATGATTTCCACCGAGGCTCCCTTGGGCCCCGACCACTGCGCCAGCTGTGCTGGATCAGCCCAGGCCTTGTAGACCCGCTCGGGCGACGCCGCGAACTGACGGGAGATAACGAAAACGGGAACGTCGTGAGTAGTCATCTTGGGTCCTGGTCTCGGTCGAGGAAGGCGGCGAGGGAGTCCAGCCGGCTAGGCCAGTACGAGGCCATGTCCTGCAGGAAACGTTGCGCGAGCAGCAGGCCGTCGGCCTTGAGGCGACGCGGCCGCTGTTGCCTGTCACGATTGGTCTCGATCAGGCCCGCCTCTTCGAGCACGCGAAGATGGCGGGATATGGCCGGCTGGCTGATCGCAAACCGCGAGGCGATCACGTTGACGCTGGTCTGGCCGGAGCGCAGTTGACGCAGGATTGCTCGGCGCGTGGGATCAGCCAGCGCGGCAAATGCCTTGTCCATCTGCGCTTCGGTCCTGGCTCGCGACGAGCTTGCCCTTTGCATAGCGGGTTCATTATATAACAATGTCATTATTAAAAACACGGGTTCTGGGTGCGAATGCCGCCTGCGGCTCCGGCGTAACTGCTGCGATTTCCGCCGAATCTCGTCGCGATCATTGGCGCGCCAGGCCGTCCGACCCTGCTGCGTGACGCCGGGCCGTCCGGGGGCGCGCTATGATCCCGCCACACTCGCTTCCGCGGAGCGGACCAATGAAACTCCGTCTTGCATTCACGCTGGCGCTCGCGATCGGGCCGATCGGGCCGGTCGGCGCGGCCGTCCTCGAAGCGCGCTTTGCGGTGCCGCGCGGCGGCGACATCGTGATGCAGTTGCCCGACGACTGGTCCAGCCGCGCGGACACCTCGAACGACAACCTGTCCACGACGATCACGCTGGTCCCGAAGTCGGGCGATCCCTTCCAGATCCAGGTGACGCCCATGGCGCCGACGCAGGGCGGCCCGTCGCTGCCGTCCGCCGCGGACCTGCGCCACTTCCTAGAGCAGAACGCGAACGGCATCAGGGCGCAGTCCGTGGAGTCCGAGATCCGGATCAACGAGCTGGCCGGAGCGTCGGGGCCGGGCTATTACTACTCGGCGACCGACAAGGCGCCGACGCCGGGATCGTACGCTCACATGACGCAGGGCGTGCTGCGGGTCGACGGGCTGGTCGTGACGTTCACGATCCTGACGAACGACGGCCAGTCGGCGGTCGTGGAGCAGGCGCTGACGGCCCTGAAGACGGCGCGCCAGGTCGGTCCCTGACCCGACACCCGCGGCGCGGGTTTCCACGGGGCCGCGGGCGCGGTACCTTTGGCCCGGGAGGGTCCGTCGCTTGGTCACGACGATTCCGGCGCCGGTGTTCGCGGGCGGCTCGATCGCATTGATCGTGCTGCTCGCCGTTTCCGGGCTGCATCCCTACGACCGCGCGACGTGGCTGATGGAAATCGCGCCGGTGCTGATCGTGCTGCCGCTGCTCTGGGCGACGCGGTCGCGCTTCCCGCTCACCCGGTTGCTCTACGCCTGCATCTTCCTGCACGCGATCGTGCTGATGGTCGGCGGCGCCTACACCTACGCGCGTGTCCCGCTCGGCTTCGCGATCCAGGACGCGTTCGGCCTGCACCGCAACCCGTACGACAAGATCGGTCACTTCGCGCAGGGCTTCGTGCCGGCGCTCGCGGCCCGCGAAGTCTTGATCCGCGGCGGTTACGTCCGCGGACGCGGCATGCTCGCGTTTCTTGTCGTGTGCGTCGTGCTGGCGGTGAGTGCCTGCTACGAATTCGTCGAATGGGGTGCCGCGCTCGCGATGGGGCAGGGCGCCGACGAATTCCTGGGCACGCAGGGCGATCCCTGGGACACGCAGTCCGACATGTTCATGGCGCTGGTCGGGTCGGTCTCGGCGCTCGCGCTGTTCCGACGGGTGCACGACCGCGAGCTCGGCGGCGCCGGGGGCGGGTCGTGAGCGCCGTCGGGTACTCGGGCACGCCGCTGCCGAAGAAGCTCGGGATCGGCGCGGGCACGAAGCTGTGCCCGATCGGCGCGCCGGCCGGCTACCGCGAACTGCTCGGCGCGATGCCGGCCGATACCGTGTTCCAGGCCCGGGTGAGCGGCGCCACCGACGTTGTCCACCTGTTCTGCACCGAGGCGGCCGACCTCGAGTGGCAGCTCGCCTCGCTGCGCGAGCGCATCGCGCCCGACGCGACCGTCTGGGTGTCTTGGCCGAAGAAGGCCTCGCGGGTACCGACGACGATCACCGAGGACGTGATCCGCGCGGTCGCGCTGCCGCTCGGCTACGTGGACGTCAAGGTCTGCGCGGTCAGCGACATCTGGTCGGGCCTCAAGCTCGTGATCCGGAAGGAACTGAGGCCGGGCGGCCGGCCGAAGGCGCGTCGCCGTTGAGCCGGGCATCCTGTCGATGAAACGCTTACTCAGGAGGAGGTCGACATGAACGGATCGAATGCACCGAGGTGGTTCCGCCCGACGGCGATCGCCGCGCTGCTGTGGAACCTTGTGGGCTGCATGGCCTACCTGTCGGACGTGCGCATCACGCCGGAGCAGGTCGCCGCGATGTCGCCTGCGCAGCAGCAGCTCCTCGCCTCGCGACCGGCCTGGGCCGTGGCGGCATACGCGATCGCCGTCTGGGGTGGCGCGCTCGGCTCGCTCGGGCTCGTGCTCCGCAAGGGCTGGGCGCTGCCGGTGCTGGTGATCTCGCTGATCGGCATCCTGGTCCAGGACTACGGCCTGTTCGTGGTGGCCAGGGTCACCGACGTGTACGGGGTGATGCCGCTCGTGATGCAGGGCCTCGTGCTCGCGATTGCGATCGGCCTGATCGTGATGGCCCGCAAGGCGATCGAACGCGGCTGGAACTCGTGAGCCACACGATCCGTCTGCACCGGGTGCTCGCGGCCCCGCCGTCGCGGGTGTTCAAGGCGTTCACCGACGCCGACGCCAAGGCGAAGTGGCTGCCGCCGCACGGCTACGTCGGCCGGGTGCACTCGCTCGACCTGCGCGTCGGCGGCGAATACCGGATGTCGTTCACGAGCCTCGCATCGGGCTCGAGCCACAGCTTCGGCGGCACGTACCTCGAGATCGTGCCCGACGTGCTGCTCCGCTACACGGATCGCTTCGACGACCCGAACCTGCCCGGCGAGATCATCGTGACCGTCCGGTTCCGCGCCGTCAGTTGCGGCACCGAGCTCGACATCGTGCAGGAAGGCGTCCCGGAGGCGATTCCGGCCGAGGCATGCTACCTCGGGTGGCAGCAGTCGATGCAGTTGCTCACTCAGCTGGTCGAGACGGAGGCGCCATGAGCGACGAGAAGATGCTGGTCGAGTCGCTGCGCCGCTGGACGCTGGTCCTCGGGGTGCTGCAGGTGCTGGCCGGTTGCCTGGTCGGGCTCACGCCTCCCGAGTCGGTCGCGTGGTTCCGCGGCATCGTGATGGCGCACATCGAGTTCACCGCGAACGGCGCGCTCGTGATCGTGCTCGGGCTGCTGGTCCGCGAGTTCGCACTCGGCCCCGCGGCGCTCAAGGCGTGGTTCGTGCTGCTGCAGTTCGGCAGCTGGATGAACGGCGCCTCGGGCGTCGTCGCGGCCGTGAGTGGCCAGTCCTCGCCGCTGATGCCGACGATCAACGCGCGCTTTCCGCCGCCGGTCGCGGGCGACAACGCGCTGGTCTCGGGGCTGCTCGGGGTGTGCGGGCTCGCGATCCTGGCGGCATTGCTGCTCACCCTCGTGGGGTTGTGGCGGGCCGGTCGGCAGGTGCGTCGATGAACGTCGGGATCCTGATCTTCCCGGGCGCCGAGGAACTCGACTTCGTCGGGCCCTGGGAGATGGTGACGATGTGGAAGAAGGTGGCCCAGGGCCCCGAGCGCTGCCTGATCGTCGCGCAGACGAATGCACCGGTGACCTGCGCGAAGGGCATGTCGGTGAACCCGCACGAGTCGTTCGAGAGCTGCCCGCCGCTCGACGCGCTCCTGATCCCGGGCGGGCAGGGCACGCGCACCGAGGTCTCGAACCCGGTGCTGCTCGACTTCGTGCGACGGCAGGCCGCCGGCTGTCGCGACGTGCTGTCCATCTGCACGGGGTCGTTCATCCTGCACGCGGCCGGGCTGCTGACCGGCCGGCGCGCCACGACGCACTGGGAATCGCTCGACCGCCTCCGGGCGCTCGGCGGCATCGACGTCGTCGAGGAGCGCTGGACGCGCGACGGGCACGTCTGGACGGCGGCCGGCGTGTCGGCCGGGATCGACCTCACGCTCGCGTGGATCGCCGACGTCGCCGGACCCGAGCGCGCCGGCTACGTGCAGTTGCAGGCCGAGTACTTCCCGGACGGCGTACTGCACGGCGGTTGCGACGCGTACCCGAAGGCCCCACGCTACGCACGGCGTCGCGACTGACGCGGGAGCGGGCATGGAGACGATCGATCGGCGGGCACCGGCCCGCACCGGCGAGGTGACGCGGATCGCGCCGCACGTCTGGCGCGTGGTCGCGACGAACGCAGGCCCGCTCACGGGCCCGGGCACGAACAGCTACGTGGTCGGCGAATCGCGCTCGATCGTGATCGACCCGGGCCCGGCGGACCCCGAGCACCTCGAGCGCATCCTCGAGGTGGCCGGCGGTCGCGTCACGACGATCGTCTGCACCCATTCGCACACCGACCACTCGCCGGGCGCGGCGCCGCTCGCGGCGCGCACCGGGGCCACGGTCGTCGGCATGCCGGCACCGCGCGTGGACGAATACCAGGACGACACCTACCGTCCCGGCCGTGTCCCGTCGGACGGCGACCATGTCGCCGACGGCGCGTTCGAGCTCACGGTGCTGCACACGCCGGGCCACGCCTCGAACCACCTGTGCCTGCTCGAGTCCGCGAGCGGGCTCCTGTTCACCGGCGACCACCTGATGCACGGCTCGACGGTGGCGATCCTGCCGCCCGACGGCTCGATGAGCCAGTACCTCGGCTCACTCGCACGACTGCGCACGATCGACGTGCGCGACCTCGCGCCCGGGCACGGCGCGCTGATCGAGGATGCGCAGGCGGAGATCGAGCGCGTGATCGCGCACCGGGGGAAGCGCGAGGCGAAGGTGGTCGCGGCGCTCGAGTCGCGCGGCACGGCGACGCTCGACGACATCCTGCCCGAGGTCTACGCGGACGTGCCCGTCGCGATGCACCCGATGGCGCGGTACTCGCTGCTCGCGCACGTGCTGAAGCTCGAGGACGACCACCGCGTGCTGCGCGCGGGCGACTCGTGGGTGTGGGTGGGCGAGGCGAGCCTCACGCCCTGAGCACGGCGGACCGGCCGGCGCGGCGCCGATGCCGCACCGGCACCGGCGTCACTTCTCGCCGTTCACGTAGCGGTCGAGTTCCCGGTGGAAGTGCCGCACGCGCTGCTCCTGCTGGCCCCAGAGCGGGCCGCGGAATCCCCGCGAGCGGAGGCCCTTCTGCACGACCGGCAGCAGGTCGGAATCCTGGTCGAGCACCTCGCCGAGGCCGGGCGGCTCGCCGCGCGGCACGTGCTTCAGGTTCGGTCGCGTCTCGCCGGTCACGTCGGTGCCGGGTGGCAGACCCATCCACGCGGGGACCGTGTAGTTCGGGTCGTCCACGTGCCGGTACAGGATCATCGTGTCGTAGTAGAAGATCTCCGGGTCCGTCGCGTGCGGGACGAAACGCATGATGAACACGCCCTCCGGGTGCATGCCCATCTGCACGTTCGGGAACACACCGGTGGCCCAGCTGTCGGTGAGCTGGCCGTCCGTGAACTTCTCGTAGTGCTCGAGGCCGAGGCGACGGGCGCGGGCGCGCTTCGACTTCTGGATTGCCGTGCGCACTTCCTGCGCCGTGCCATTGAAACTGTCGGGGTCGAGGCCCGCGTCCTGCATCATGAATCGCAGGCCGGCGTCCACGCTGTCCTGGTCGGACACGCGGTGGGACTTCACGCACAGCGGCACGATCATCCGGCTGCCGCCGTTCGGGTACAGGTCGTACTGGCTGAAGTCCTCCATGACGCCCTGGGTCTGCGGGTGCACGTAGGGCAGGTGGTAGGTCTCGTAGAACGCGTCGACGCCCGTCTTCCAGTTCGCGGCCCACTCGGTGCGGACGTGGTGCACCACGTTCATCCGGTCGATCTGGTAGTTCTCGATGTAGCCGGGCGGCAGCCCGAGTGCCTCGGCGAGCGGCGGCGCCTTGCCGTCCATGTTCACGAACACGATGCCGCCGAGCACTTCGCAGCGCACCTCGGGGATGCCGGGCCGGTGCGCGACCAGCTTCGGGTCGAACGTGTGCTCGTCGGTGATGCATTTCAGCTTGCCGCTGCAGTCGAACTGCCAGCCGTGGAACGCACAGGTGAAGTGCGAGACGCTGCCGCGCTCGTTCAGCGCGACGCGGTTACCGCGGTGCGGGCACACGTTGTAGAACGCCTTGATCGAGCCGTTGGCCTGGCGCACCAGCAGGAATTCCTCGCGACCGAACTCGAACGTGCAGTAGTCCCCTTCCTCGGGGATGTCCGACACGACGCCGGCGATCAGCCACACGCGCGGCCACAACCGCTGCCACTCGAGTTCCATGAATTCGCGGCTGTAATAGCGGGCCGGGTCCGGTACGTCGAGCCCGTTGTCCACGTCGGGACGCTTGGCCTCGAGGCTGTCGGCGGGCGCGTTGAGCGACATCGGCCACACGGCTTTCAGTTCGGCGGACATCGTTGGCTCCTGACTGGCTGGCTGGCGCTGGATGCACCCCGGCCGGGCAGGCCGGAGGGATCCCCGAATTTATACCGCAGGGGCCGCGGCGAAAGAAACAGGATTGACTGTTTTTAGAGGGGAACCGCCGCGCTTTTCGTTGCACCGCAAATGTTGCCCCTCCGCAACAGGATCGATCGAGTCTCCATAACATACTGATTTTGAAGAACCCAAACGGTCGATCGAGCCGTGACGGGGCCGTTGCGATTCGAACAAACAGTCATGTTTGCTTTTTTTTCGGACATCGATTAGAAATCGTTCTCACGCTCGCCGGTGGCCTCGGCCCCGAGAGGGCGAAGACGGGCCAACGGCCCACGACGCCGACACTGCAGGGGGAATACATGAACCGGATCCAGTCCAAGTCGTCTTCCATTGCGAGGATCGTGTCCGCGGTGCTCGCGAGCGCCGCGGGCGCAGCGCCGGTCACCGTGCTCGCCGAATCGAACGATTCGAGCGGGCTCGAGGAGGTGCTGGTCACCGCCACGCGCCACGGCGAGACCGACCTGCAGACCACGCCGATCGCCGTGACGCCGATCGACGATAAGACGCTGTCCGCGATGGTCGGGCGCGACATCTCGGGCGTGACGGCCTACGTGCCGAACTTCTCGGCGGCGCGCCTCGCGGCATTCAACGCCGCGGCGTTCGCGATCCGCGGCGTCGGTCTCACGGACATCATCGTTTACCTCGATTCGCCGGTCGCGGTGAACGTGGACGATTTCGTGATGCCGAGCATCCAGACCCAGCTGCTCGACACGTTCGACGTCGAGCGCGTCGAAGTGCTGCGCGGCCCGCAGGGCACGCTGTTCGGCAAGAACACGACGGGCGGCCTCGTGAACGTCACGACCAAGCGCCCGATCCTCGGCCAGGACAGCATGCAGGTGCAGGCACTGTACGGCAGCTTCGACACCTACCAGCTGCAGGGTGCGCTGAATTACTCGCCGAGCGACACGCTCGCGTTCCGCGCGGCGGTCAACTACAACTACTCGGACGGCTACTACAAGAACGGTGCGACCTACGGTCCGACGCTGGCCCTGAACTACACGGGACCGGACACGCCCCCCGTGGTCGGCGGACCGTGGAACGGCCTGACCGGGCGCGGTTCGCACGAGAACGTCGGCGGCACGGACATCCTGAACGGCCGCATCAAGGCGCTTTGGACGCCGACCGACAACCTCGACATCCTGCTGCAGTACGAGTTCGTCAACGACAAGTCCGAGGCCGTGCCGTCATTCAATGGCACGCCGAAGGAGCCGGGTTGCGTGCCGTTCGCGGCGGCCGCGGACGGTGGTTGCACGTTCCTGTGGAATTCGCTCGGCATCACGCAGCCCAAGGGCGACCCGATCGACCACATGGCGACGACGAATCGCAACGACAACCTGATGTTCACGAAGCGCGGCCAGCGCGTCGACGTGAACGGCTGGTTCCTGAATGCGGACTGGGACATCGGCTGGGCAACCGTCCACGGCAATGCCGGTTACCGGACGCAGGACTCGAGCCTGCCGAACACCTACACCGGCGCGGTCCCCGTGAGCGCCGACGGAACCGAGATGTCGCTGTTCGATGCGACGCGCGAGGACAAGCGGGACACCTACCAGTACGAAGTCCGGCTCGCAAACAAGGACGACAGCGTCGTCGACTGGGTCGTCGGCGGGTTCTTCCAGGAGAACAACGCGGTCTTCTGCGTGGCGCAGGTGCTCGGCTTCCTCGACATGCTCGGCAACCCGCCGATCTTCAACACCGGTGACCTGACGCCGCAGGTGCTCTGCAACAAGCAGGACGCGACCTCCTACGCGGGCTTCGGCGACCTCACGTGGAAGGCGACCGACAAGCTCTCGGTGGGCGCCGGCCTCCGCTGGACCTACGACGAACGGGCCTGGACCGGCCGGAACCAGGCATTCGTGCCGGTGATCACCGGCGGCGACATCTGGTCCGACTTCAACCGTCCGCTCGGCCTGTCGAATTTCCACCGGGCCGACTGGCCGGGCAACGAGCCCTGCCACGCCGGCGCGACGCCGGGCACGCTCGAGGGCGTCTGCAAGGACAAGAACGACTGGTCCGAGCCGACGTACCGCGCCACGGTGTCGTACCAGATCAACGACGACACGATGACGTACTTCAAGTTCGACCGCGGGTTCAAGAGCGGCGGCTACAACGACCAGACCGGCACGAACGGCTACTTCGTGCCCGAGTTCCTGAAGCCCTACGATCCCGAGTACGCGAACTCCTACGAACTCGGCCTCAAGACCACGTTCATGGACGACCGGCTGCGGGTGAACACGGCACTGTTCTACGTGAACTATGACGACGCACAGCGCTCGCTCGTGAGCTCGACCTGCATCCTGGGCACGGGGTCGACGCCCTGCGGCCCGAACGGCGAGCTGGGCACGGTGTTCCAGGAGACGCGCTTCTTCAACGCCGCGCAGATGACCGTGCAGGGCGTCGAGGTCGAGGCGAACTGGCTCGTGACCGACGGGTTCATCGTCAACGCGAACGCGTCCTACAACGACGGCAAGTACGACAAGTTCGGCGCCGACACGAACGGCGACGGTTCGATCGACGTGGACCTGAGCGGCCTGCCGATCACCCGCACGCCGGAGTGGAAGTGGGGCATCAACCCGACCTACACGCACGAGGCGTTCGGCGGATCGATCACCTACGGCGCGAACCTGTACTACGAGAGCGAGCAGACCTCGTACTACTTCGCGGGCAACAACCACAAGTACGACTCGAAGCTCGACGCGAAGACGCTGCTCGACCTGGTCGTGACCTACACGGCCCCGGACGACAAGTGGTTCGCGCGCGTCTACGGCAACAACGTGCTCGACGAGCGCTACCAGATCGGTTCGCAGGTCGTGGCGACGCTCTGGACGCACGAGCAGTACGGCCCGCCGGCGAACTTCGGCGTCCAGGTCGGTATGAACTTCGGCCTGTAATCCCAGGGTCGAAGGTCCGTGACGACGGGGCCGGCGCAAGCCGGCCCCGTTTTTTTCAGCGGCGATCGAGCCTGCGGGAGAGATCGTCGAACGGCCCGCCGGGCGCGAGGCCGGGGCCGATCGGTGTCACGGTGACGTAGCCGCGGCCGAGCAGCGCGAGGTCCGTGCCGGCAGCCGGGTCCACCGGCACGTCGGTGCGCTCCGAGCGGTAGTGGTGGTCGCCGTCCGGCACGAACGAGAGCGCCATGTCGGCGACCTCGGCCTGTCGGGCCGCGGCGACGCCCGCGACTTCGGCGACCGGTCGGGCCGGATAGTTGACGTTCAGCGCCGCGGTGCCGCGCAGCTGCCCGTCGGCAGAGCAGAACCAGCCCCGCATCGTGCCAAGCAGGCCGGCGAGGTGGCGTGCGATGGCGGCAAAGCGCTGGTCGGCGGTGCCTGCATGCGTATCGCCCGCGGCGGGTCGTTCTGCGTTGACGGCGATCCCCGGGACGGGCGGACTCACGAGCATCGTGCCTGCGAGCGCTGCGCCGACCGTGCCTGACACTGCGAGCTGCGAGCCGGTGTTTTCGCCGTCGTTGATCCCGGAGATCACGAGGTCCGGTCGTCGGCCTGCCGGATAGAGCGCCGTGATTCCGAACACCGCGGCCGTGGCAGGCGTGCCCGCGACGCCGTGAATGGCCGGGTCGGCCGGGTCCTGGACGACCGTGACCGGCCCCCAGGTCAAGCTCGAACCGGTGCCGCTCGCGTTGTGGTCGGGCGCGGCGACCGTGACCCGGTGGCCGGCCGCCCGCAGCGCCGCATACAGCGCGCGGAGTCCGGGCGCCTGCCAGCCGTCGTCATTCGTGAGCAGGATGTCGAGCGGACCCGAGCCGCAGATCGGCAGCGGGTCGGCCGCGCGGGCGTCGTGTGCCGCAAGCAGCGCGCCGAGCACCGCGGCCGCGAGCGGCACGGCGCGCGGGGCGCAGGCGTTCATGCGGCCGGCAGCGCGGCGAACGGGCAGTAGTCTTCCTTCTCGACGAGGTCGAGCACGAACGACAGCTTGGCCATGCCGGAGATCACCGCCATGACGACGCCGAGTTCGAGGATCTCGGCCTGCGAGAAGTGGCGTGCGAGCCGCGCGTGCAGTTCGGGCGTGAGGCGCCCGTCGGCGTTCGTGAGCGCGACCTCGCCCGCGTAGGCGATCACGGCCTTCTCGGCATCCGTGAACGGGCCGGACTCGAAGTCGTCCATTGCGTCGACCTGCGCCTGGCTGATGCCGGCCGCGAGCGCACCGGGCACGTTCTGCTTGTTGCAGGTCCGGCAGCCGTGCAGCAGTGAAAGCTTGAGTCGCGCGAGCTGCTTGTAGCGCTGGTCGACCTGGCCGCCGAAGAAGATGCCCGCGTAGAAGCGGTTCATCACGAAGTCGAGCATCGCCGGATTGGCCGCGAAGGCCTCGACGAACGCCGGTTCGCCGGTGAGGCGGTTCAGCGTGTCCCAAGCCAGGTGGAATTCCGCCGGCAGTTCGCTGCGCGGCGTGCGGTGGAGCAGGGTGCCGGCCATCGTGCCTCCCGTGCGGCTCAGCGGCCGCTCACGTCGAACCAGTCGGGCCTGCCGCCCGGCCAAACGTCGCCCCACTGGGCGTTGCCGCCGTCCACCACCAGCACCTCGCCGGTGACGAACTTCCCGGAGTCCGCGGACAGGTAGACGGCGGCCTGTGCGATGTCGTACACGTCGCCGACGCGTCGCATCGGGTTCGTGTCCGCGAAGCTGTCCGCGACGCCGTCCGGGTAGACGTTGAAACCTTCGGTCGCGACCGAGCCGGGCGAAATGCAGTTCACGCGCACGTTGAACGGGGCCCACTCGGTCGCGAGCGTCTTGCTCAGGTAGATCACGCCCGCCCGCGCCGCGCAGGTGTGCGCGACCTGCGGCATGCCGCGCCAGACATTCGCGACGATGTTGACGATGCTGCCCGGCGCGCCGTGGTCGCGCCAGCGACGCGCGGCGGACTGCATCATGTACCAGGTGCCGTTCAGGTTCGTGTCGATGACGGCGTTCCAGCCCTTGACGCTGAAGTCGATCGCCGGCTGCGGGAACTGCCCGCCGCCGTTGTTCACGACGACGTCGAGCCGGCCGTAGCGCTGCCACACCGCCTCGACGAGACCGTCCACCTGCTCGGGATCGCGGATCGTCATCGGGTGCGTGGAGATGTCCCGGCCCAGGTGGGTGCGGATGCCGGCCGCGGTCTCCTCGAGCTTCTCGGCACGCCGGCCGCAGATCATCACGTCGGCGCCGAGCCGTGCGAACAGGTAGGCCATCGCGCGCCCCATGCCCGAGCCGCCGCCCGAGACCAGGAACACCTTGCCGGCCAGCAGTCCCGGCGCGTAGACGGTCGGGTGCGTGGCGAGCTCGGCGTCGCTCATGCCCCACTCCCGCGGGACCTGTGCCGGGCGCAGCCGTCGTGCGCTCTGATCCATGCTCAACCTCCGTGCAGTCCCAGGATGGACACGCTCGCGACGTTGCGATTCGGTATCCCGCCCAGGTTGTGCGTCAGCCCGATCGACGGCGTGCCGGCCTGGCGTTCGCCGGCCCGCCCGAGCAGCTGCGTGTAGATCTCGTAGGCCATCCGGAGCCCCGACGCGCCGACCGGGTGGCCGAAGCACTTGAGCCCGCCGTCCGTCTGGCAGGGCACGGCGCCGCCGCGGTCGTAGCGACCGTCCAGCACGTCGTGCACCGCCCGTCCCTCGTCCGAGAAGCCGAGGTCCTCCATCAGCACGAGCTCCGTGATCGAGAAGCAGTCGTGCACTTCCATCAGATTCACCTGCCGGCGCGGGTCGTCGATGCCGGCCTCGCGGTAGGCGCGCGCGGCGGCGAGGCGCGAGGTGAGCGTGTGGCTGCCGTCCCAGCTCGCGTGCCCCATCTCGACGCCGTTCGACGGTGCGAGCTGCAGCGCCTTCACGGTCACCATCTCGCGCTTGCCGAGCGAGGCGGCGATCGCCGGCGTCGTGACGATCGCGCAGGCGGCGCCGTCGCTGACGCCGCAGCAGTCGTAAAGGCCGAGCGGGTAGGCCACCATCGCGGCCGAGGTGGCCTGGTCGATCGTGATCCGGTTGCGCAGGTGCGCGCGCGGGTTCGCGACCGCGTTCTCGTGGCTCTTCCACGAAACGTGCGCGAGCGCCTGCTTGAGTTCGGGAATCGTGTGGCCGTGCCGGGCCGCATACGCCGCTGCGAGCTGCGCGAATGCGCCGGGCGGCGTCATGCCGGGCTGCCAGAGATCGTCGAACGTGCCCTTCGTGCGCTCGGGCAGCCCCGCGAAGCCGGTGTCCTTCAGCTTCTCGACGCCCATCGCGAGCGCGATGTCGGCGGCGCCCGCCGCGACCGCGTAGACCGCGCCGCGCAACGCCTCGGTCCCGGTCGCGCAGAGGTTCTCGACGCGCGTGACCGGGACGTTCGGCAGCCGCAGTGCGAGCGAGAGGGGCAGGCCCGACTTGCCGGTGCTCTGTTCCTGGTAGAAGACGCCGAGCCACGCGGCCTCGATCCGGTCACGCTCGATACCCGCGTCGGCGACGGCCTCCTCGAAGGCCTCGACCATCAGGTCCTCGGGGCCCGCGTCCCAGCGCTCGCCGAACCGAGAGCAGCCCATGCCGAGGATCGCCACCTTGTCGCGGATGCCGCTCGCCATGTTCAGTGCCTCACCGGCACGGCCTTCCAGGCGTAGCGCCGGAAGCCGCGGAGTCGGTCGAAATCCTTGATCCGGAACACGAAGCCGACCGGCGTGCCCACGGCGAGCGAACCCGGTGGCGTGTCCGAGAACTCGATGAACACGTTGCCGCCGCCCTCGAACGCGACGTTTCCGTACACGAGCGGCGGGCTGCGCGAGAATGCGAGCCAGTCCTCGGTGTAGGTCTTCACGCGGCCCGGCGTGTCGGCCAGCCGGTGATCGTCCTGCGTGTGGAGCGCCCGGCAGTCCGGGTTCACGCAGCCGGGCATCTTCGGGTACTGCACCGTGCCGCAGGTACGGCAGCGCCCGCCGACGAATGCCGTGACGTCCCGGTGGCGCCGCCATGCCGCGGACTGCGAGGTGCGGTTGTCGCGCTCGGCGCGCATCCCGAAATCCATCTCGAGCACGCCCTGGTTGGACAGGAAGCGCACGTACTCGCGATCCTCGACGCCGGCGGCGAGTGCCGCCGAGACCGGCCGGCGTGCCGGTGTGCCAGCGACGCGGAACACGAGCGCATCGCAGCCCTGACCGAAGCCCGCGACGACCACGACGTCGCCGGCCGCCGCCCGCTCGAGCACGGCGGCGAACAGCAGCAGCGGGTGTGCGGCGCCGGTGTCGCCGCACTCGGCAGACAGGTCGTCGGCCACTGCTGACGCCGCGATGCCGCAGGCACGCGCGACGGCCGACGCATGGCGGCGCGGCGCCTGGACGACGAAATGTCCGACCTCGGCGGCTGCGACGCCGGCGCGCGCAAGCGACGCGCCGACCGCCTTCGGCACGATGCCGACGTAGCCTTCGTCGCGGACCCAGCGATCCTCGAGTGCGTAGTCGTAGTCCTCGCCGCTCGAGCGGTGGTGGTCGACGAAGTCCGCCGTGACGGTCGAACCGGCGAGAAATTCCGCCAGCAGGCCGGGACCGCGGCCCACCAGCAGGGCCGCGGCACCGTCACCGTACGAGGATTCCTGCGGGCTCGCCGGGCGCGTCCGACGGCGATCGGCCGCGACGACCAGTCGGTCGCCGTCGCCGTCGCCCAGGTGCGCGAGGGCGTCGGCGAGCGCCGTCGTGCCGGCACGCTGCGTCCCCGCGGTGTCCGCGGTGCGCGTGTCTTCGGCCAGGTCGAGCGCCGTCGCGACGACACCCGCGTTCGAGCGGTCGTCGAACGGGAACGTCGTCGAGGCGAAATCGAGCGACTGCACCTCGGAGGGCGCCGCGCCCGCCAGGCAGTCGCGTGCGGCTTCGACGGCCATTGTGAGCGCATCCTCGTCCCAGTTGGCCGCGCTGCGTCGCCCGGCGGCCTTGCCGCCCCGTGCTCCGGTCGCCCATCCGGTGGCCGCGGCAATCGCAGACCGCTCGAGTCGCGAACGCGGCAGGTAAGCACCGCAGGCCTTGATTCCGACGGGCGTGGGCATCGTCAGTTCTCGTGGTACCGCTCGAGCAGCGGCTCGACGCGCAGGTCTTCCGGCACCGGGAGTCCGGCCCCGGCGCAGCGGCGGTCGAGTTCCTCGTGCCAGTGGTAGATGCGGCGCTCCTGGTAGTTGAGCGTCATGCCGCGGAAGCCCGGCGACTCGACCGACTTCTGGATCTTTTCGGCGAACTGCAGGTCCTCGTCGAGGATCCGGTCGAAATTCGCGATCCGGGTCGGCCACAGGGGATGCGGGTTCGCAGGGTCGTGGTCAGGTGCGAACCAGTGGCACTCGATCCGCATCGAATCGTCCCCGGTCGGCCAGAAGAGCAGGAACGGGCAGCCGGCCGGATCCACCGGCACGACGAGGTTCGGGAAGAAGTTGAACGACGGGTTGTTCTTCACCGAGATCACGGTGGCCGTGTCGACGCGCGGCATGCCCTTCGTCCCCGGGTCGACCCAGTCCGGCCGGCGGTTCGGCGTGACCATCAGCGAATGGCCGTTGCGATAGAGCGCGATCGAGGTGCCGCGGTGGTCGAGGAATCGGTCCACCGTGTTCTGGTGGATGGACTTCAGGTGATAGACCTCGAGGAACGCGTCGAGCAGCACCTTCACGTTGCAGCGCAGGTCGTAGCCGTGCTTCTCGACGAAGCGCCAGCGCTCCGGCTGGAACTGCTCGAACTGCGCCGGGAACGGATCGATGTACTGGAGCAGGGGCTCGGCCGCCGGGTCCTCGTTCACGAACACCCAGTTCGCGAACTGCTCGCAGCGCACCTCGGTGAGCGAGTGATCGTCGGTGTCGAGGCCGACGAAGTCGCGCTTGTCGCGCAGGTTCACGAGCTTGCCGTCGAGGCCGTAGGTCCAGCCGTGGTACGAACACACGAGCCCGTCGCAGCGGCCCTGCGCGTCCTTCACGAGGGGCGCGCCGCGATGGCGGCAGGTGTTGTAGAACGCGCGGATCCTCATGTCCTTGCCGCGCACGATCAGGATCGGGGAACCGGTGATCGTCCAGAGCATGTACGACCCGGCCTCGGGGAGTTCGTCCGAGTGGCAGGCGTAGAGCCAGGTGCGCTTCCAGAGTGCGCGACGCTCGGTCTCGAGGAAGGCCGGGTCGCGATAGCGGGGACCCGGGATCCGCGGGAACCGGGGGAACCCCTCCGGCGGCGCCGTCCGTGCGGCTTCGTACTCCATCCCCTCGAGGAAGCGGCGTACGAACCCGTCGGTACTCTGGGCATCCATCGGTCGAATCCTCGCGAGGCCGTCCCGGGAACGGCTGTGGCGGATTATAGGCGGCGGTCGACTTAAAATAAACAAGCCTGACTGTTTTTTTCGGGCGCGCCGGCCTATATTGGCTGCAAGCCCCGGGGGAGTCTCATGTACCGAGCCATCCTGCACCATTTCGATGCCTCCCCATATGCGGAGAAGGTGCGCGTGCTGCTCGGCATCAAGGGCCTCACGTGGGAAAGCGTGCAGATCCCGATGGTGAGCCCGAAGCCGGACCTGACCGCGCTCACGGGTGGGTATCGCAAGACGCCGGTGCTGCAACTGGGCGCCGACGTGTACTGCGACACGAGCCGGATTGCCCGCGAACTCGAGCGGCGATGCCCCGAACCCAGCCTCTGGCCAGGTGTTGGCGCCGGGTTGCCGTTCGCGCTCGCCGGATGGGGCGACCGGTTCTTCGAACCGGGCGCCGGACTCGCGATGAGCCTGAACGAGCTGCCCGTGGACCTGCTGAAGGACCGACAGGAGTTCTTCACGCACATGGATTTCGCGTCGTTCGGGCCGAGGCGGCCCCACTTGCTCGCGCAGGTGCGCGCACACGCGGCGCTCGTCGAGGACCAGCTCGCGGACGGCCGCGCATTCCTCGGCGGCGACCGCCCGGGGCTCGTGGATGCGACCGCGTGGTATCCGCTCTGGATGGCCCGCGGCTACGTCGCGACGACGCCTGCGCTCATCGCCGGATTCGGCCGGGTGCCCGCCTGGGAGGAGCGCGTGCGCGCGATCGGGCACGGCACGCGCCGCGAGATCGCCGCGTCGGACGCGCTCGCCGTCGCCCGCGCCGGGACACCCGACACGCCCGGCGGCGTGGACCCGCGCGACCCGCTCGGGCTCGCGGCGGGCGCGCACGTGACGGTGACGCCGGACGACTACGGCAAGATCCCCGTCGAGGGTGAACTCGTCACGCTCGACGCGCACGAGGTCGCCGTGCTGCGGCGGACCGACGCGCTCGGCGACGTGGTCGTGCACTTCCCGAGGATCGGCTACGTCGTGGAGCCCGCGTGATCGACGTCTTCTTCTTCCCGTCGCCGAACGGGCTCAAGCCGCGCATCCTGCTCGAGGAGTGCGGGATGCCGTACCGGATCGTCGAAGTAAACATCCTGCGCGGCGAGCAGTTCGCGCCGTGGTTCATGCGCATCTCGCCGAACAACAAGATCCCGGCGATCGTCGACCGCGACGCCCCGGGTGGTCCGCTCGCGATCTTCGAGTCCGGGGCGATCCTGCAGTACCTCGCGGAGAAGAGCGGCTACGGCCTGCCCACGGACACGCACGGCCGCTACGCGGTGCTGCAGTGGCTGCACTGGCAGGTCTCGGCGCTCGGACCGATGGCCGGGCAGGCGCACCACTTCCGCGCCTTCGCGAGCGAGGTCGTGCCCTATGGGATCAGGCGCTACACGGACGAGGTGAACCGGTTGTACGGCGTGCTCGACCGCCAGCTCGAGGGCCGTGAGTTCGTCACGGGCGAGTACTCCATCGCCGACATCGCCTGCTGGCCGTGGATCGCGCACCACGAACGACAGGGTCAGGCGCTCGAGTCGTTCCCGAACGTCGAGCGATGGTTTTCGGCGATGGCCGCGCGCCCGGCCGTCCAGCGCGCACAGCAGAAGAGTCCCGAGCGCATGGCCGACGCCGAGGCGCAGCGGTTTCTCTACGGCCAGACCGCGGCGAGGGTCGCGGACCTGCGCGGCGACGGCTGATCGACCCGGGAGGTGATCGTGGACATCATCCTGCACGCCTATGACGCGTCGCCGTTCACGCAGCGGGCGCTCAAGCTCCTCGCGATCAAGGGCCTCGCCTGGCGCTGGGTCGAGACGCCGATGATGCCGCCGAAGGACGACCTGGTCGCGCTCACCGGCGGCTATCGTGGCACGCCGGTGATGCAGATCGGCGCGGACGTCTACGTGGATTCGCAGCGGATTGCGCGCGAGCTCGAGCGGCGCCACCCGTCGCCCTCGTACTTCCCGACGGGCGACGCGGGGATCGGCTGGGCGCTCGTCGAGTGGGCCGACGCGTACTTCCGCAGCGGCCTCGTGATGGCGATCCGGACAACGAGCGCGGCCTGGCCCGCGGAATTCCGCGCCGACCGGCAGCGGCTGTTCCCGGACATCGACTTCGAGCGCGCCGACCTCGAGCACGCGCGTGCGCAGTTCCGCGCGTACTCGGGCTTCATCGAGGCGCAGCTCGCGGACGGGCGCGCGTTCCTCGGTGGTCCGTCACCCGGCCTCGCGGACGTGCATGCATGGACCGTTCCGTGGTTCGCGCGTGCGTCCATCCCGGGCGTCAATGAACTGCTCGCGGCGTTCCCGCGCATGGCCGCGTGGGAAGCCCGCGTCGCCGCGCTCGGCGAGGGGCGGCGCACCGCGTGCACGGCCGGGGAGGCGTTTGCGGTTGCGCGGGCCTCGACGCCGGCCCCGGGCGAGGTCGACCCCGGCGATGCGCTCGGGCTCGCGGCCGGCGAGGTGGTCGAAGTGGTCCCGGACGACACGAGTCGCGGCGTCGTGCGCGGCGCGGTGCACGCGGCGGACTGGAACGGCATCTCGATCCACCGCACGCACCCGCGCTGCGGCGAGGTGGTCGTGCACTTTCCGCGGGTCGGGTATCGCGTCAGCCGCGTCGCGGGCTGAGCGCGTTCAGATCACCCGGGCATCGCGCAGCCCGGCAATCGCAGTCGCGTCGTAGCCGAGTTCGCCGAGCAGCGCCTCCGTGTCCTCGCCGATCGTCGGCGGTCGCCGCGTGATGCCGCCGCCGCTCACCGAGAGCCGCACCGGCAGGTCGGGGACCGGCGCCGGTCGCGCGAGCCCGGGGTATTCCGCGACCGATGCGAGGAAGCCCATCGCCGCGACCTGCGGGTCGTCGAGCGCCTGCTGTGGCGTGTACACCGGTCCGGCGGGCAGGCCCGCGGCCTCGAGTTCGGCGATGGCCTCGGCCGTCGTCCGCGTCGCGCACCACTCGCGCATCCGGGCGAGGATCTCGGCCGAGTGTTCGCCGCGCGACGCGTCGGACTGCCAGCGCGGATCGCCGGTCCAGCGCGACTCGTCGCCCATCAGCCGCGCCCAGCGACGGAAGAGCCCGTTGCCGACGACGTGAGTGAGCACGTGGCCATCGCGGGTCGCGAACACGTCCGAGGGTGCCGAGGTCTGCACGCGGTTGCCGGTGCCGACCCGGTCGGGTCGCGCGACGGCCTGCTCGACGAGGTGCGAGCCGAACACCGCGAGCGCCGTTCCGAGCAGGCTCGCCTGCACCTGCTGGCCCTCGCCGGTGCGCGCGCGGTGCATCAGCGCCGCCAGCACGCCGAATGCCGAGAGCACCGCGGTCGAATAGTCGACGTAGGGGGCCGCGGCCTTGGCCGGCTGCCCCGGCGTGCCCGTGATGTACATCGCGCCCGACATGGCCTGCCCGATGCCGTCGAAGCCGCCGCGGTCGCGGTACGGCCCTTCGTCGCCGAACGCCGTCTGCGTCGCGAGGATGATGTCGGGCTTCGCGACGCGCAGCTGGCCATAGTCGAGGCCGAGCGAGGCGAGCGCCGCGGGTGGCAGGTTCGCGACGACGACGTCGGCCGTGGCCACGAGCCTGCGGACGATCTCGCGACCGCCCGGGGAGGCGAGGTCGAGTGCGATCGAACGCTTGTTGCAGCCCGTCTGCAGGAACACCGCGCCTTCACCCTGCGGCGTGACGGGTGCGATCCAGCGGTCTTCGCCGCCCTCGCGCCGTTCGACGCGGATCACCTCGGCGCCGAGGTAGCCGAGCAGCGTCGCGCAGTAGGGCCCGGCGACGTAACGGCCGAAGTCGAGGACGCGGATGCCGTCGAGGACGCCCACGGCAGGCTCAGCGACGCTGGTCGAAGCGCCGCCCGACCATCGCAGAGGCGATGTTGACCTTCTGGATGTCCACGGCGCCGCCGGCGATGCCCCAGCCCCAGGCATCGCGCAGCCGGCGCTCCATCGGATACTCGCGCGAGTATCCGTAGCCGCCCATCAGCTGCACGGCGTGGCCGCAGCACTCGCGCGCGATCTCGTTCGCGAAACACTTCGCGACCGAGGATTCGACGATGCTCGGGAGCCCGTCCTGGGCGTTGACCGCCGCGCGGTGGATCAGCAGCCGCGCCGCGTCGACGCGCATCCGCATCTCGGCGAGTTTGATCTGCACGGCCTGGAAGTCGACGAGCGGCTTGCCGAACTGTTCGCGCTCCTGCACGTAGGCGAGCACGTCCTCGAGCGCACCCGAGGCCTGGCCGAGCGCCATCGTCGCATTGCCGCAGCGCTCGAGGTCGAACGCCTCCATCAGCTTCTTGAAGCCGCCGGCCGGCACGACGACGTTGTCGGCCGGGACGCGCGCGTTGTCGAGGTAGATGTCGGAGGAGGGGACACCGCGGAAGCCCATCAGCGCCTCGGGCCGCCCGAAGCTCACGCCCGGCGTGTCCTTCTCGACGTAGACGGCGCCGATGCCCCTTGCACCCTCGTCCTCGGACATCCGGCAGTACACGACGTAGCCGTCCGCGTGTCCGCCGCCCGAGCACCAGCGCTTGGTGCCGTTCAGCACGATCTCGCCACCGACGCGTTCCGCGCGCGTCGTCAGGTCCGTGAGCGCCGAGCCCGCCTGCGGCTCCGACATCGACACCGCGACCTGGATCTCGCCGCGGCACACGGCCGGAACGATGCGTTCGCGGAGCCGGTCGCCGGCGAACCGCTCGATCGCGCGCACCGGTCCGACGCAGGACTCGAACACCGGGAATGCGACGGCCGAGGAGACCTTCGCGAATTCCTCGAGCACGAGCAGCGCCTCCAGGTTGCCGAGACCGAGGCCGCCCCAGCGCTCCGGGATGTTGATCCCGAGGAAGCCCATCCCGGCGTACTCGCGCACCAGGTCGTGGGACGGTGCGTGTCCGTGTTCCTCGCACTCGCGAGCGATCGCGGGCAGCCGCGACTGCGCATAGCGACGCGCGGTTTCCTGCAGCTCGCGCTGCTCGTCGGTCAGGCGGAAATCCATCAGGCAGGCTCCTGTGCGGCAGCGAGCGACACCGCGATCATGCCGTCTTCGATCCTCACCGCGTGGGTCGCGAGCGGTTTCGAGGCGGGCGCGCCGAGCACCGCGCCGGTGCGTGCGTCGAAGCTCGCGCCGTGCAACGGGCAGATGAGCCGGTGGCCGCGCTGGCGGCCTTCGTCCATCCGCGCGTAGGCATGGCTGCAGATGTTGTCGAGCGCGTGGACGCCTTCGCGCGTGCGCACGAGCAGCACCTGACGTCCCCCGATCTCGACGCAGCGCATCCGGCCCTCGACGAGCTCCTGCTCGGGCAGCACCTTCACGTAGACGGGTTCGCTCACCGGGGCCTCCTCGGGTGCGCGGCAATCTACCGCATTCGCCAAAAAAGAAACAGGCTTGACTGTTTCTTTTAGTCAAAGCGCGGTGCTAACATCGGGGCGATCACGTCCAGCAACGCGCAGACCGGGGAGGCCAGCGTGGCCCGCATCACGTTCATTTCGCGCATGACCGTCAAGGAAGGCAAGGAGGCCGACTTCGTGCGCCTCTGCGAGCGGCTGACCGCCGAGGTCAGGTCCCGCGAGAAGGACCTCATCTACTACGAGTTCTTCAAGCTCCGCGAGCCGCGACGGTATGCGGTGCTCGAATCGTTCCCGAACGAGGAGGTCGAGCATGCGCACATGAACTCGCCGTGGCTTGCCGCGATCGCGCCCGACCTGATCGCCTGCCTCGACGGCGGCTGGGAGCGCGAGTACCTCGACCCGCTCGGCGCCTGAGCGCCGGTCCGAACGGAGACACGACATGGCCGAACGCCGCCGCCGCGCGCCCGCCCGGACGCGCAATGCGAAGAAGCCCGCCGTCCGCAGACCGGTGCCGGAGAAGGCCGCGAAGCGCACGCGCCCGGCCGCGGCCGTCGCGCGCCGCCGCGCCGCGAAGTCCGCGCCGAAATCCCCGCCGAAGCGCGCGAAGAAACCCGCGTCGCGTTCGGCGGGGCCCGGTCCGCGCCCGGAGTCGCTGCGCGAGATCCGGATCAACGTCACGACGATCGGCGACCTGCTGCTGAACGCGGCCGATCGCCATCCGGACCGCGACGCGCTGGTGTTCCCGGGCTTCCGTCTCACGTACGCCGAGCTCGCGGCCCGCGCGATCGAACGCGCGCGCGGCCTGCAGGCGCTCGGCGTGAAGCCGCGCGAGCACGTGGGCCTGCTGCTGCCGACCTGCCCGGAGTTCGTCGAGTACTTCTTCGCGATCGCGCTGTGTGGCGCGGTTGCCGTCCCGATCAACGCACGTTACCGCGCGCACGAACTCGGCTACGTCGTCGAGAACGGCGACCTGGTCACGATCGTCACGACCGCGCAGATCGCCGACCAGGTCAACTTCGTGATGCGCCTCGACGGCGCGCTGCCGGGGCTCACCTCGCAGCGCAAGCCGCTGCGCCTCGAACTCCCCTCCGCGCCGAAGCTCCGCAACATCGTCCTGCTCGGGAAGTCGGCGCCCCACGCGTTCGTCGCCGAGAAGGAATTCCACCGCCTCTCGAAGACCGTCGACGAGGACTCCGTGCACCGGGCGCGCCTCGGCACGCGCGTGCGCGACGTCGGGCTCATGCTCTACACGTCCGGCACGACGGCGAACCCGAAGGGCTGCCTGCTCACGCACGAGGCGATGGTCCGCAACAGCATCGCGCTCGGGCGCTACCGCTACCAGCTGCGGGCGGACGACCGCTTCTGGTCGCCGCTGCCGCTGTTCCACATCGCGGCGATCCTGCCGATGATCGCGACGTTCGACGTCGGCGGGGCGTACCTGACGATGCACTACTTCGACGCCGGCGAGGCGCTCCGGATGCTCGACGGCGAGCGGGTGACGGCGACGTACCCGTGTTTCGTGACGATCATGTCGGACCTGATCTACCACGCGGACTTCAAGAAGACCGACCTCTCGCGCGTGCGGCTCATGAATTCGAATTTCGCCGTGCAGCCGCCGGGCATCAAGGAGGCGATGCTCGCCGCGATGCCGGACGCGATCCAGGTCGGCACGTTCGGGATGACCGAGACCGCGGGCACGGTGACGACGAGCCAGCTCACCGACTCGCTCACGGCGCGCACGACGCGCCTCGGCAAGCCTCTGCCCGGGCTCGAAGTGCGCATCGTCGACCCGGACACCGGGCTCGAGGCCGCGACCGGGCAGCGTGGCGAGGTCTGGGTGCGCGGTTACAGCACGCTCGAGGGCTACTACAAGGACGCCGAGAAGACGGCCGCGGCGATCGACGCCGAGGGTTGGTACCACACGGGCGACATCGGCTCACTCGATGCGGAGGGAACGATGATGTTCCACGGCCGCATCAAGGACATGCTGAAGGTGGGTGGCGAGAACGTCGCGGCGGCCGAGATCGAGGCGTGCCTGCAGCGGCACCCGGCCGTGAAGCTCGCGCAGGTCGTCGGCATCCCGGACCCCCGTTACGTCGAGGTTCCGGTCGCATTCGTCGAGCTGAAGCCGGGTGCGCAGCCGAGCGATGCCGAACTCATCGAGCACTGCCGGCGCGAGATCGCGGGCTTCAAGGTGCCGCGCCACGTGCGGTTCGTCGCCGAGTGGCCGATGTCCACGAGCAAGATCCAGAAATTCCGGCTGCGCGACGGCCTGATGAAGGAACTCGGCCTCGTCTAGGCCGAACCGACCCGAACAAGCGAGGTGAGACGACCATGACCTGCTTCATCGCCCGACTCAAAGTGAAGCCCGGCCACGAGGCCGCGTTCGAACGACTGCAGAAGGAACTGTCGGAGCTCACTCACCAGAACGAGCCCGACACGTTCGTCTACGACGTGCTTCGCCACCGGACCGAGCCGGGCGTCTACGTCGTCTACGCGCGTTTCAAGGACGAGGCCGCGTTCCAGCTGCACCAGACGACGCCGTTCCACGACCGGCTCGTGCCGCCGATCATGGAGACGCTCGGGGGCGAGATGGACCTGCAGTTCTTCGACTGGGTCGGCTAGAGCGAGAGCTCCGCCTCGAACAGCACGACCGCGTCGCCGGTCACCCGCACGGCGGTCGCGCGCCGGCCGGCCGCGGCCGTCACTTCGACGTCGACCGTGCCGGGACGGCCGACGTGCCGGCCCTGGTGGCCACTGAAGCGCGCAACGCCGTCCTCGGCCGCGAGCAGGCCGTTCGCCAGCAGGTACACACCGAGCATCCCGTGCGCGTTGCCGCTCACCGGATCCTCGGGAATGCCGATCTTCGGGCAGAACATCCTCGCCTCGGTCGTGAGCGTGTCGGCGAGCGCGCAGGGCGCGAACACGAAGAACCCGTCGGCGCCAACGTGCGGCGTCAGCGCGACGAGCGCGTCCATCTTCGGCTGCAGCGAGTCGAGCGTCTCGGCCGAGCGCAGGCCGATGATCAGCCTGGAGTTCGCGCGCGTCATCACCTGCATCGGGCACTCCGGGTGCAGGCTCGCCGAACTGATGCCAAGCGCGTCGAGCACCGGGCCGCGACGGTCCTCGGGAATCACCGGGCCGAAGCCCGCCGGCGTCAGGTGCACGGAGACCCGGAGGGCACGACCGCGCCCGTCGACGTCGATCTCGTAGATCGAGTTGCCTGATTTCTGGCGCACCGGGCCCTTCGGCACGCCGTTTGCGAGCGCCCGCACGTAATGTGCGGCAATCGTCGCGTGACCGATGAAGCTGACCTCGCGCCGGGGCGAGAAGAAGCGCAACTCGACGTCGTGGTCCGGCGACTCGGCGTTCAGCACGAAGGCCACGTCCTGCCCGGCCGCCTCGCGCGCGATCAGCCGCATCTCCTCGTCCGTGAGTACCTCGGCGCCGAGCACGACGGTCGCCGGGTTGCCGCAGAACGGCGTGCGGGTGAATGCATCGACCTGGTAGAGCTTGAACTTGCGCTTCGCCATCTTGTTGGGGGTTCCTCGGAACGAAGTGCGCATTAGTCCCGCCCGCGCCCGCTGAGTCAACCCGCGTGCCCTCGTGGCCGGCGGCGGTGGCGGCTATACTCCGCGTTGCCCAGGGGTGGCCTGAATGGGCCTGAGATGCCGGCCGCGGCGCGTGCCGATCACCGGTGAACCCGTAGAACCTGATCCGGTTAATACCGGCGTAGGGAGCAGGTCTCATGCGCGGTTCGCGATTTTTTTCTGTATTACATTCAAAGAGTTGTGCGGCATTTGCAGATGCCGTCTCCAGCGCTGTGCTGCTTGCGGTCGGCGCGCCGGCCATCGCCCGCGCCGAGGATGTACCGGTGCTCGAGGAGGTCGTCGTCACGGCCCGGCTGCGGCCCGAGCCGGCGTCCCAGGTCGCCGCCAGCACGACGGTCGTCGCCGAATCGGACATACAGGCGGCCGGGCTGCAGCACTTCGCCGACGTGATGGGACTGGTGCCGAACCTGAACTGGTCCGGCGGCACCTCGCGGCCGAGGTATTACCAGCTGCGCGGCGTCGGTGAACTCGAGCAGTACCAGGGCGCGCCGAATCCATCGGTCGGCTTCCTGATCGACGACATCGACTTCAGCGGCGTGGGCGGGCCGGCCACGTCGTTCGACGTGCAGCAGGTCGAGGTGCTGCGCGGCCCGCAGGGCACGAGCTACGGCGCCAACGCGCTCGGCGGGCTCATCAAGGTGACGACGAACGCGCCCACGACGGACACCGAACTCGCGGCCGAGGCGGTCGGCGGCGGTGACGGACTCGCCGGCGGGGGCGTCGTCGCGGGCGGCGCGCTGCCGTTCGGCGACGACGACGCGTGGCGCCTCGTCGCGCAGCACGTGCACATGGACGGGTTCCGCCACAACGCCTACCTGCACCGCGACGACACGAACGAGCGCGACGAGACGACGCTGCGCGGCCGGGTGCGCGTCGGGCTGCCGGGCGACGTGCGGGCCGACGCGACGGTGATGTACGTGGACCTGAACAACGGCTTCGACGCGTTCTCGCTCGACAACTCGCTCACGACGCAGTCGAACCAGCCCGGACGCGACGAACAGCGCTCGATCGGCGCGTCGCTGCGGATGGCCGCGGACGTCGGCGGGATGGAACTGCTGTCGACGACGTCCTACGCGGATTCCGACATCGTCTACAGCTTCGACGGCGACTGGGCCAACCCGCCGTACTGGGCCGGTTTCGTCGATTATCCGTACGAATACTTTTCCCACTACGCGCGCCAGCGCGGCACGATCGCCGAGGACCTCCGGCTCACGAGCCAGGGCGACGCGCGGTCGGACGGCGTCGGCTGGGTCGCGGGCCTGTACGCGCTCGGGCTCGGCGAGGACAACCACCAGCTCGACTACTACGGCGCGGATCTGCTGAATCCACCGTTCCAGAGCCGCTTCGACGCGCTCAACCTCGCGGCCTACGGCGAGGCCGAGTGGCGGCTCGCGGACCGGATGACGCTCTCCGCCGGCCTCCGCGTCGAGAACCACGCGGCCGACTACCGGGACTCGAACGGCGCGAAGTTCTCGCCGTCGAACACGATGGTCGGCGGCCACCTGAGCCTCACGGGCGAACTGGGCGCCACCGACACCTGGTACGCGACGCTCGCGCGCGGCTACAAGGCCGGCGGGTTCAACATCGGCCTCTACGTGCCGCCCGACCTGCTCGAGTTCGATCCCGAATACCTCTGGAACCTCGAAACGGGCGTGCACCTGCGCAACGGCGCGCGCGATCTCGAGGCCGACCTCGCGGTCTTCTACATGTGGCGGCAGGACGAGCAGGTGGCGCAGTCCTACCAGCTCGACCCGGGCGACCCGCTGTCCTACATCTTCTTCACGGACAACGCGGCCAGCGGTCGCAACTACGGGCTCGAGGCCTCGGTGCAGTGGCTGCCGGCACGCGAGTGGCGCTTCGGCGCGACGCTCGGCCTGCTGGCCTCGAGCTACCTCGACTACCGCTACGGCGAGCGCGACCTCGACGGGCGCGAGCAGGCGAACGCGCCGCCGTGGCAATACTCGGTGTCGGCGCAGTGGGGCGCCGGCGAGGGCTGGATGGCGCGCGCCGACGTGACGGGCTCCGCCGCGTTCTACTTCGACACCTCGCACGACCAGAAGTCGAAGCCCTATGCGCTCGTGAACCTGAAGACGGGTTACGCGCGCGGCGCGTGGTCCGTGTATGCCTGGATCCGCAACGCGTTCGACGAGGACTACGCCGTCCGGGGCTTCTATTTCGGCCTCGAGCCGCCGGATTTCCAGAATCGCCTGTACGTGCAGCGCGGCGACCCGAGGCTCGTCGGCATCACGCTCGGGTGGTCCATGCGATGACGGGGTGCAATGCCCGCGATGACCGGGCGCAATGCCCGAAAGGAGTAGCGATGAGAACAGCGGTCGAGATCAGCCTGTATCCACTCACGTCGGAGTACGTCCCGCCGATCAAGGATTTCATCGAACGACTCCGTCGCCACGAAGGGCTCGAGGTCGTGACGAACGCGATGAGCACGCAGGTCGCGGGTGAGCACTCGGCCGTGTTCCGTGCGCTCGAGGCCGAGACGCGCGGCACGTTCGCGACGGGCGGGCGCGCCGTGTTCGTGATGAAGGTGCTGGGCGGCGAGCCGTCCGCGGCCGAGCAGGGCTGAGGGGTCCGGCATGCCGGGCAGTCTCATCGAGTGGCTCGCCGTCGCGCTCGCGCTGGCGTACGTGCTGCTCGCGATCCGACAACGCCGCAGCTGCTGGTGGTACGCCGCGGCGAGTTCGGCGCTGTACGTCGCGATCTTCGTCAACGCCGGGCTGCCGATGCAGGCGCTGTTGAACGGCTATTACGTCGTGATGGCCGCCTACGGCTGGTACACGTGGGGCAGGAATCGCCCCGGTGGCGAGGTCGCCGTGCACGGCTGGTCGCCCTCTGCACACGTCGCCGTGATGGCCGCGCTGGCGCTCGGCGCGTACGGATACGCGGCGCTGTTGCCCGATCCCCGTGGTCCCTGGGTTGCGTTTAGTGATGCGTGGGTTGCCGCGGGCAGCATGGTCGCGACGTGGATGATGGCCCGCAAGGTGCTCGAGAACTGGCTCTACTGGGTGCTCTTCGACGCGGCGGCGGTGCTGCTCTACGCAACCCAGGGCCTGTACGCGACCGCGGGACTCTTCATCGTGTACGTGGTGCTCGCGGTCCGAGGCTACGTGGAGTGGCGGCGCATGCCGGTGCCGTCCGGGGTCGCCTGAGGTGGACGCGCGGACGTACCCGCGGGGCGCCGAGCAAGCCGTGCGCGCGTTGCTCGCTCTGCAGCCTTCGACGCAGAGCCTGGCGGAGGCGACGCTCGAGCCGTTGCCGGGTGGACTCAGCAACCACGCCTGGCGCGCCTCCGACGGCGACCGAAGTTGCTTCGTGCGCCTCGGGCGGACCGACGCAGGGGAGCGCGGCGTCGACCGCGCGAGCGAGTGCGCGCTCGTCGGCCTGGCCGCGGCCGCCGGCATCGCGCCGCCGATGCTGCACTGTGACCCGACCCACGGCCTGCTCGTCACGCGGTACATCGAGGGACGGGCCTGGAGCCGTGAGGACGCCCGACGGCCCGCAAACGTCGCGAGGCTCGGCGCGCGGATCGGCGAACTGCACCGGCTCGATTGCCCGCTCAGCGTGGCTCCGCGCTCGTTCGTCGCGCAGGCCCGGCTGCTCGAAGCCCAGCTCCAGGCGCCCGGGCGCGAGGTCGGCGTGCTGCGGCTCGCGGCGCGCACGGCCTTCGAACGCCTGGCCTCGCGGGGCAACGTCGTCGCACCCTGCCACGACGACCTGCACCACCTGAACATCATCGACGACGGCGAGCGCCTGTGGATCGTGGACTGGGAATACGGCGGGGCGGGGGATCCGGCCTACGACCTCGCGAGCTACGCGTGCCAGCACGAACTGGACGACGACGCGCGACGACGCCTCGTCGAGGCGAGCGGCCACGCGGCCGGTGGGCCGTCGCCGGTCGACGAGGCGTCGCTCCGGGCGGCCTGCATCGCGTTCGACTACGTGCAGTGGCTCTGGTACCGGCTCGAGGCGGGCGGCGAGTCCGGTGGACTGCATGCGCACCGCGCGGACGCGATCGCGGCACGGATCCTCGCGGCGGCCCGCTGAAGCCGGCGCGGCGCCCTCAGCGTCCGTCGGGTGCGAAAACCAGGAGCACGTTGCCCGGCATGTGGAAGTAGATGCCATAGCCCGAGGCGGCGAACAGCTTGCCGTTCACGACCATCGGCCCCGCGCCGCCGCCGAACGAGCCGCCGCGGGCAACCTCGCCGGACACGGTCTTCCACGGCTGGGTCGTGTCCACTTCCCAGACGACCTTGCCGGTGGCCGCGTCGTAGGCGCGCAGCCGGCCGTCCATGTGGCCGGCAAACACGACACCCGGGATCGCCGTGATCGACGCGGAGATGCCGGAATCGCAGAACTGCCGGTCGCCGCAGACGTCGTCCGCCGGCGTGGACCACAGGAACCTGCCATCCGCGGGATCGAGCGCGTAGAGGCCCGCGCGCGACGGCTCCGTGAACGTCTTGCCGTTGTGCTCATCCTTCATGTCCGAGACCGGCACGTAGAGGCGGGTGCCGTCCGAGGCCATACCGAAGTGGACACCGCCCTGGATGCCGCCTCGGCCGACCCGCTGAGACCAGACGATGCGGCCATGCGCCTCCGGGTCGGTGCCGTAGACCATCCCGGATTTCTGCCCGGAGAGCAGCCGGTCCGGACTGCCCGGGCGGACGAGCAGCATCGATGCCGCACCGAAGTCGAAGTCCGGGCCGTCCTCGGGCGGGCAGTTCGGGTTGTCCTTCAGCATGCAGGCGACGTTCCAGGCGTCGCCCTTGGTCTTCTGCGCGTGCCACAGCATCGCGCCGTCCGACATCCGGAACGCGATCAGCGCGTCGCTCGTGTCGCCGGCCGGCGTCGAGTAGTTCTCGCCCGTGCCGACGTAGAGCACGCCGCGCTTCGCGTCGACGACCGCGCTGTTCCACACCGGCGCGCCGGACGGCGCGAGGATGCGCGTGCCGACCTTCGTGCGACCGACTTCACGCGGCGCCTCCGGGATCGTCCAGGCCTTCCAGGCCGTCGCGCCGGTCGATGCGTCGAGCGCGAGCACGGAGCCGCGGAACGTGCAGCATTCGTAGGCCGGGTCGGCGGCCGAGGTCACCTCGAGCGAGGACACCGACACGTACAGCCGGCCGTCGTGCAGCACCGGCGCCGCGGTGATCGTCGCGTTCGGGTGGTCGTCGGCCCGCACGACCCAGCGCAGCTTGCCCGTGTAGGCGTCCACGGCGTAGACGCGCGCAATCAGGTCGCCGAAGTAGACGGAGGGCGACTCGTTCCTCGCGCGCGCGACCTCGGGTGGCTCGATCACGACTGCGGTGCGCACCTCGGCCGAGGCGCGAAACGTCCAGCGCACGCAGCCGGTCTCCTCGTCGAGCGCGTACACCGTCCCGTTCTGGCTGCCGACGTAGACGGCACCGTAGCCGACGGCCGGCTGCGAGCGCGCCCGTTGCGCATTCGGGAACGCGAACGCCCACTTGAGCCGGAGCTTCGGCACGTCGGCGGCCGTGAGTCGCGCCGTCTCCGCCGCAATGTAGCGCGTGTTCTCCGGCGTGATGCCCCAGCCCGAGGCTGCCGGGCCCACGCGCGTATCGAAATACGCGGCCTTGCCCTCGCACTTCGGCGCCGGCAGCGCCGGCGCGGCGTGCTCGCCGCCGAGCCACGTCGCGACCTGCGTGCGCTGCGCGGCCGTGAGCGGCTCGCCCTGCGCCCGCATGATGCCGGTGTCCATCGCGGACTGGATCGCGTCGGGCGCCATCATCTGCAGGAACATCCGGTGCGGCGCCTTCGCGACCTGGCCGAGGTGGCATTTCGCGCAGTACTGGTCGAAGACCTGCTCCCCGCCGGCCGCCGCCGAGGGCGCCGCCTTGTTCTGGAACGTCGGGTCGTCGGCCGGGCTCTTCGCCGGTGCGGTGGCTGCGGCCTGGGCGACCGGGACGGGGCCGACGGCCGTGAGCGCCACGACCAGCGACGCTGCGGCGACGATTGCGGCGTATGCGGGGATCCTGCGCATCGTGGGACTCCTCAAGGTCACGCGGCCGGGCCGCGCACCAGTTCGGACAGCGTGGCGAGGAACGCGGCGGCGACCGCGCCGTCGACGACGCGGTGGTCGCTCGAGATCGTCACCGTCATCCGGGTGCCGACCGCGAGCGCACCGTCGCGCACGACCGGTCGCGCCTGCGCGGCGCCGACCGCGAGGATCGCCACCTGCGGCGGGTTGATGATCGCGTCGAACGCCGTGATCCCGTACATGCCGAGGTTCGAGACCGTGAACGTCCCGCCGGTGATGTCCTCGCGCGTGAGGCGTCCGGCGCGGGCCCGCTCCGCCAGCTCGCGCGTTTCCGCGGCGATCCGTTCGACGGGCTTCGAGTCGGCCGCGCGCAGCACCGGCGTGATGAGTCCCGAGTCGGTCGCGACCGCGATCGCGACGTCGGCGCGGTCGAACTCGAGCACCTCGCTGCCGTCGAACTGGGCGTTCACGCGCGGGTGGCGCACGAGCGCCTTCGCGACCGCCTCGATCAGCAGGTCGTTCAGCGACACGGCGACGCCGGCGGCGGCGAGCGCCTTGCGGCGTGCGACCAGCGCGTCGGCGTCGAGGTCGGTCGTGACCCGGTAATGCGGGATCGTCTGCTTCGACTCGCCGAGCCGCCGCGCGATCGTCGCGCGCATCGAGGTGAGCGGCACGCGGCGCAGCGGGACCGTCGCCGTGGCGCCCGCGGTGGCCGAAGGCGTGGAGGGGGTCGCGGACAGCCGGGCCGCGTAGGCCTCGACGTCCTCCTTCGACACGCGGCCGTTGCGGCCCGTGCCGGTGACCTGGCCCACGTCGATACCGAGTTTCTCGGCGAGCCGGCGCGCGATCGGGCTCACGCGAGGTTCGTCGCCGTCGCCGGCCGGCGGGGCCGCGCCCGATGGCGCGGGGCCCGCGGCCGCGGGCGCCGGCGCGGCGGGTGCCGCGTCGTCGCGTTCGAACGACGTGTCAGCCGGGCGGAACCCGCGCACGAACGCTTCGATCTCGGCGTCGCCGACCCCGGGCTCGGCGAGCACGCCGATCAGTTCGCCCACCTTGTACGTGTCGCCGGGCCCGGCGATCACGACCCGCAGCGTGCCGCTCGCGGGGCTCTCGACGGAGTTCACGATCTTCTCGGTCTCGACGTCGAGCAGCGGTTCGCCCTTCTCGACGCGGTGGCCCGGCTCGACGTGCCAGGCGGTCACCGTCCCTTCCTGCATCTCGATGCCCCACTTGGGCATCGTGAGCGCGCGGATACGGTCGTCGGCCATCGTCGTCACTCCGCCGCGACCGCGCGGATCGCGGCCTCGATCTTTGCGGGGCCCGGCACGTAGGCGCGCTCGAGTTCGCGCGCGAACGGAACCGGCGAGTGCGGCGCGGTCACCATCCGGGGCGCCGCCTTCAGCGAGTGGAAGCCCTTCTCGGCGACGATCGCGCAGATGTCCGCCGCGACGCTGCAGCGTGGGTTCGACTCGTCGACGACGACGAGGCGGCCGGTGTTCTCGACGCTCTCGAGGATGGTCTCCTCGTCGAGCGGCGAGGTCGTGCGCGGGTCGATCAGGTCGCAGGTGATTCCGTCCTTCGCGACGGCGTCGATCGCCTTCTCGGCGAACACGACCATCCGGCCGATCGCGACGACCGTCACGTGCTCGCCCTCGCGCAGCAGGTTCGCCTCGCCGAACGGCACCGTGTAGGCGCCGTCGGGCACCTCGCCCTTGCGCGGGTAGAGCGCCTTGTGCTCGAAGAACATCACCGGGTCGTCGTCGCGGATGGCCTGGATCAGCAGGCCCTTCGCGTCGTAGGGCGAGGAGGGGATCGCGACCTTGAGGCCCGGCACGGCGGTCAGGAACGGGTACACCGTCTGCGAGTGCTGCGCGCCCATGTTCATCCCGGCGCCCATCGCCAGGCGCACGACGGCCGGGCAGCGGGTCTTGCCACCGAACATGTAACGGAACTTCGCCATCTGGTTGAAGATCTGGTCCATGCTGACGCCGACGAAGTCGGCGAACATCAGCTCGGCGACCGGGCGCATCCCGGCGAGCGCGGCGCCGCCTGCGGCGCCCACGATCGCGGATTCCGAGATCGGCGTGTCGATCACGCGGTGCTCGCCGAAGCGGGGCAGCAGGCCCTTCGTGACGCCGAAGATGCCGCCCGAGGCCTCGCGCTGCCCGGAGGTGCCGCCGGCGCCGCCGGAGACGTCCTCGCCGAGCACGATCACGGTCGGGTCGCGCTCCATCTCGAGGTGCATGGCCTCGTTGAGCGCGTCGCGGAACGATTTGACGGTCATGGTGGCGTGGCTTCCCGTGATCAGTAGCGGATGTAGACGTCGGTCTCGACCTCGGACTCCGCCGGCGGCGCCGCGGCGCGCGCCGCGGCGACCGCGGCGTCGATCGTCGCGAGCACCTCGGCGTCGATCGCGTCGAGCGTCGCCGCGTCGAGCCAGCCCTCGGACGTCACTCGCTCGCGGAAGCGCTTCAAGCAGTCCATCGTCTCTCGCTGCCGCGCCACCTCGTCCTTCGCGCGGTAGAGCTGCGGATCGCCCTCGAAGTGCCCGTAGAACCGCGTGATCGTCGCCTCGAGCGTCGCCGGGCCCTCGCCGCGGCGGGCCCGCTCGACGAGCCGGCCGGCCGCCTCGTACACCGAGAAGAAGTCCGCGCCGTCGCACTTCTCGGCCGGCATGCCGAACGCGCGGGCGCGGCCGGCGATGTCCTTCGACCCGACCGCATACGAGGCGCCCGTGTGCTCGCTGTAGCCGTTGTCCTCGATCACGAAGATCGCCGGCACCTTGAGCACGACGGCCATGTTCATCGCCTCGAACACGGTGCCCTGGTTGCAGCTGCCGTCGCCGCCGAACGCGACGCTCACCTTGCCCTGGCCGCGGTTGCGGCAGGCGATCGCGGCGCCGACCGCGAGCGGCGGACCGCCGCCGACGATCGCGTTCGCGCCGAGCATCCCGCGCTCGACGTCGGCGATGTGCATCGAACCGCCCTTGCCCTTGCAGAGCCCGTCCCGGCGTCCGTAGATCTCGAGCATCATGCCCTCGACGTCGCATCTCTTCGCGATGCAGTGGCCGTGGCCGCGGTGCGTGCTCACGATGTAGTCGTCGTCGGCGAGGTGCTCGCACACGCCGACTGCGACGGCTTCCTGGCCCGCGTAGAGGTGCGTGAAGCCCGGGATCTCGCCGGTGGCGATCTCGACGTGCAATCGTTCCTCGAATTCGCGGATCGTCTTCATGCGCCGGTAGGCGCGGCCGAGCTGTTCGGCGGTGAGTCGCTGCGTCATGCGTCGCTGTCCTCGCGGGGTCAGACGGCGTCCGGCGGCTTGCCGCCCGGGCCGTACACGTAGTCGTCGATCACCTTGTGGAAGTGCCGGATGCGCAGCTCCTGCGCACCGATCCACAGGCCCTCGAACGCCGCCGAGTGCATCCCGGCCTGCACGCCGGGCAGGTTCGCGGCGTCCTGGTCGAGCACCAGCCCGATCGACTTGTCGCCGTGGCGGAAGTGCTGGTGGCGCGGGCGGTCGGGCCAGGGCTGGCCGTCGGGCACCAGCTCGAACGTCCAGATGTCGTAGTACATCCGGTCGGGGTCCGTCGGGTGCGGCCGCTGCCGGAACAGCATCAGGTCGTCCGCGTGCGTGTTCAGCGTGACGTTCGGGAAGATCAGGTAGTGGTAGTCGTCCGTCAGCTGGTCGTCGTTCAGGCGCGAGTAGTCCTTGCCCTGGGCGGGACCGTGTTTCCGCTTCCACTGCTGCACGTCGCGGCGGATGTTCTCGAGCGGCTCGTCGTAGTCGGCCGGGTCCATCCCGGCGCCCTTCATGATCACCTTGATCGGGTCCGGGATGCCGGGCGGCTTGCGCACGCGAGGGCTCCAGGTCGCGAACGGGATCAGGTAGCGGTTGTGGCGCTCGTAGCAGTCGATCTGGATGTCGAGGTCGTGCAGGTACCACATGAGCTGAGGGTGGATGCCCTGCACGTGGTAGCTCTCGTTGAACGCGTCGACGGACGCCTTCCAGTTGCAGTTCCACTCGACCGTGATGTCGCGCGTCAGCGCCATCTTGTGGAAGTTGTACGGGTCGAGGTGCCGCGGGATCGGGTCGAGGAACTCCTCGAGCGGGCCGACGTCGGGGTTCAGGCTGAACCAGACGAACCCGCCCCAGCTCGCACAGGGCAGTTCCCGGAGGCCCCGGCAGGGCGGTGCGCCCTGCGGGAAGGTGTCGAGGTCGGGGATCCGGACGAACGCGCCGTCGAGGCCGTACTCCCAGTGGTGGTACTGGCACTTGAACGTGTCGGCGCTGCCGCTGCCCGCGGGCCTGAGCCGGTTCCCGCGGTGCAGGCAGACGTTGTAGAACGCGCGCACCGCGCCGTCCCGCTGCCGGACGATCAGCACCGACTCGCGGCCGATCTCGGTGCAGACGTAGTCGCCGGGCTCGCGCAGGTCGCTCATCACGCCGCCGAGGAGCCACACCTTCGTCCAGATGCGGTCCCACTCGAGCGTCATGAACTCGGGCGAGGTGTAGCGTTCCTTCCGGATCAGTTCGTGGCCGAGGTCCGGGTCGGGCGCCTTCTCGACGGGCGTCTCCGGGCTCCGCCCGGGCTCGACGCGCCGGACCCGGCGGAACGCCGGTGTGCGCGACGCTTCCTCGAGGGCCTTGCGGGTGTCGTCGCTCATGCCTCGCCTCCATCGAGCCGCGCGGCCCAGCGGATGCCGCGGCGCAGGAGTTCGCTGAACGCCTCGACCTTCCAGCTGCCGAGCTCGACCTGCGGGTACTCGTCCATCAGCGGGCGCATGTCGTAGCGGCCGCGCGCGTGGCCGAGCGTCAGGTACAGCACCGAGCCCGCACCCCAGTGCTTCAGGTACATCACGGGCCGGGGTTCGTCGGAAGTCCAGTCACGCTCGGCGAATCCCGGTGCCTCGCCGGCCCAGCGCGTGTGCATCAGCAGTTCGTAGGGCGGGTGCAACTCCGACAGGTAAAGCTCGTCGTCGGCGTCGAACGGCTCGATGCCGGCGACGAGCGGGTGGTCGGGTGTCGTCACCTCGACGCGGTACGGCGCGATCGGCGGGTGCGCGACGAACTGGCTGCCCACGGTCTCCATGAACACGGGCGACTGGCGCGGGGCCTCCCAGCCCCGGCCCTTCGCGTAGCGGAGCACCGAGTTCGTCCCGTGCAGCGCGAGCCACCGCCCACCGGACTCGACCCAGCGGCGGAGCCGCAGTGCGGTCGCCTCGTCCGGCACGACGTCCACCGTGTAGGTGACGAGGAACCGGCTGCGCTCGATCGCCTCGACATCGCGATAGTCCTCGGCGATCCGGGTGCGGATGCGCGCCTCCCCGGCGAGCAGCCCGAGGATGCGCAGGCGCGCGTAGTCGATGTCGTGGTAGCGACCACCGCAGACGAAGAATGCGTCGATCGCTGCCGAGGCCATGGGGTCAGTAGCGCACGCCCTTGGTGAAGCCGTTGTCCGCGACGACGTTCGCGCCGGTGACGAGGCTCGCCGCGGGACTCGCGATGAACGTGACGACCCGGGCGATTTCCTCCGGCGTGCCCATCCGGCCGCAAGGGATCGCGCGCACGGTCGCGTCGTAGAACTTCTGGTTCGTGCCCTTGATCATCTCCCAGGCGCCGCCCTCGAAGTAGATCGGGCCCGGCGAGACGGCATTGACGCGGACGTTGTCGCGGCCGACGAACTGCGAGAGCTGCTTCGCGTAGGTGATCAGCGCCGCCTTCATCGCGTTGTAGGCCATCGGCGCCGCGAACGTCTCGATCGCGTTCGTCGAGCTGATGATCACGACGGAGCCCTGTCCGGACTGCTTCAGGTGCGGCATCAGCGTTTCGCAGCCGCGCACCGTGTGCAGCACGTCGATCTCGAAGTTCTTCCACCAGTTCTTCTCGCTGTCCATCCCGCCGCCCGCGCTGACGTTCGGGATGAACACGTCGCAGCCACCGAGCGCGGCGACCGCCTGCTCGAGCCACGCCTTGTAGGCGTCGGCGTCGCGCACGTTGACCGCGGCCCCGTGCACGGTCGCACCGCGGGCGCGGAGCGCGCGCTCGGCGTCCTCGACCTCGTCGGTGGATCGTGCACAGAAGGCCACCTCGGTGCCCTCGCTGGCGAGTTGCTCGACGATCGCGCGGCCGATGCCCTTGGTCGCACCGGTCACGATAGCCTTCTTGCCTTTCAGGCCCAGGTCCATAGCTGTCTCCGCCGTTCAGGAGGGTGGTCGGCCCGCGGCGCGGGTCCCTCGTCGATTATAGGGAGGCGGCGGCCGGTATTAAACAGTCATGACTGTTTTTTTATCCCCGCTTCTGGTTCAATCCCGAGCCGCCGCGTAGCCACGACGGGACACCGCAGGGGTGCGCCGGCGCTGTTGCGCTGCAATAATCGACGATCAGGACTCGACGAGGTGGCTCATGGCGATCATGCGGGTGACGGACCGGGACGGGCAGGTGCACGAGGTGGAGGGCCGCCCGGGCCTCAAGATCATGGAAACGCTCCGTGAGCTCGACTACGGCGTGACCGCGATCTGCGGCGGGCTCTGCTCCTGCGCCACCTGCCACATCCTGATCGAGCCCGAGTGGATGCCGAGGCTGCCGACGCCGCAGGGCGACGAGAAGGAACTGCTCGTCGAACTGCAGAACTACGAGCCGTCGCGCTCGCGCCTGAGCTGCCAGGTCGATTTCACCGAGGCGCTCGACGGCCTGCCGCTCACGATCGCCGCCGACGAGTGAGCGGGGGCCGCCCTCACTGCACGTAGAGGGCGTTGTCGATCAGCAGTTCCACGCCGTTCACGAATCGCGACTCGTCCGAGGCGAGGAACACGATCGCGTTCGCGACGTCCTCGGGCTTGCCGAGGCCCTGCGGCGTCTGTTCCCACGCCGACATCTCCATGCCGAGTTCGCGCGTCGAGTCGCGCACCATCTGCGTCTCGATCGCGCCCGGGTGGATCGAGTTGCAGCGAATGTTCATCTTGTTCATCTGGCAGTGCACGGCGATCGCCTTGGTCATCGAGCGCACGGCGCCCTTGGCCGCGCTGTAGGCGAAGTAGACCGGGTAGCCGAGGTGCGAGGCGATCGAGGAGACGTTGACGATCGACCCGCCGCCGCTCGCGCGCATCGCCGGGATCGCGTGCTTGCAGCCGAGGAACGTGCCCTCGCTCATCACCTGGTTCTGCAGCCGGAACTGCTCGAGCGTGCAGGTCTCGGGCGTCGCGATCACGACGACGCCCGCGTTGTTGACGAGCACGCTGAGCCCGCCGAAACGGCGCACGGCCTCGGCGACGACCTCCTGCCAGCGCGCCTCGTCGCGCACGTCCTGCTTCATGAAGTGGGCGGAGCCCGGCCGCGCGGCGTTCAGTTCGTCGGCGAGCGCCTGCCCGCCGGCCTCGTTGATGTCCGTGACGAGCAGCTTCGCGCCCTCGCGCGACAGCGCGATCGCGTCGGCGCGGCCGAGTCCGGTCGCGGCGCCCGTGATGATCCCGATCTTCCCGTCGAGGCGTCCCATCTGGCTCACTCCAAGGGCAGGGGCCGCGCCGGAGGGCACGGCGGGAGCCGGAAGTTAGCAGTCAGACCTGCCGGTTTCAATCATCTTTGACTTTTTCAGACAGGCCCCTATGCTTCCGGGGCAGCGACGCCCGGGACCCCGAACCATGAGCCCCCGCCTACCACAACGCGACGAATCGCCCGGCACCGAGCCGGCGGGCTGGCAGGCCCAGAAGAGTGCCTCGACCCGGCTGCAGATCGTCGAGGCGGCCTTGCGGTGCTTCGTGGAACTCGGCTACTCCGGCACGACCACGACCGTGATCGCCGAGCGCGCGGGCCTCTCGCGCGGCGCGATGCTCCACCACTTCCCGTCCAAGAACGACATCGTGCGCGCGGCCGTCGAGCACCTGCACGCGAAGCGGCTGAAGGCGTTCCGCAAGGCGATCGACAAGCTGCCCCGCGACGAGACCCGCGTGCGCAAGGCGATCGAGTCGTACTGGGAGCACGTGAAGCACCCGATGTACACGGCGTTCCTCGAACTGTGGGTCGCGGCGCGCACCGACCCGGAGCTCGCGGCGATCCTGGCGCCGGCCCAGGAGGGCTTCGAGCGCGAGTGGTACCGGACCGCGGTCGACCTGTTCCCGGAGTGGCGCGACACCGGCGTCAACTTCGACCTCGCGCTCGACCTGATCCACTACATCATGGACGGGATGGCCGTGAGCTTCCTGACGCACGACCACGGCGAACGCGACAAGGTGCTGCTCCGCTACCTCGAGGAGCGCCTGCGGGAGCTCTCGAAGCGCGCACCGGACCAGGCTTGAGTGGGTGCCGGCCCGGCCGGCCCCGGATAGACCGGAGACCACGATGTCCCAGACCGTCCTGCTCGACGTCGCCGACGGCGTCGCCACCGTCACGCTGAACCGGCCCGAGGCCTCGAACACGCTCGACATGGCGATGGGCCGCGAGCTGCTCGCGGCCGCGCTCAGGCTCGAGGCCGACCGCGCCGTGAAAGCGGTGCTGTTGACGGGCGCGGGCAAGCACTTCTGCTTCGGCGGCGACGTGCGCGGCATGGCCACGCAAGGCGAGGCGGTGTCGGGTTACCTGAACGAGCTCACGACGAACATCCACGCGGCGATCAGCGCGTTCACCCGGATGCGCGCACCGGTCGTCGCCGCCGTGAACGGCACGGCCGCGGGCGGCGGCATCGGCCTCGTCTGCATGGCCGACCTGGCCGTGTGCGGGCGCGGCAGCCGGTTCACGCTGTCCTACACGGGGGTCGGTCTCGCCCCCGACTGCTCGACGTCCTTCCTGCTGCCGCGCATCGTCGGGCGGCGCCGCGCACTCGAGCTGTTCCTGACGAACCGGGTGCTGTCCGCCGACGAGGCGCTGGCCTGGGGCCTCGTGAACCAGGTCGTGGATGATGCCGTCGTCGTCGACGAGGCGCGCGCGCTCGCGACGCGCCTCGCGGCCGGTCCCACCGAATCGTTCGGCGCCGTGAAGCGGCTGGTCGGCCTGTCCGACCCGGGCCTCGAGGCCCAGATGGCCGCCGAGGGCCGGGCGATCGCCGCGATGGCGGCCCATCCGCAGGGCCGCGAAGGCGTCGGCGCGTTCCTCGAGAAACGCAAGCCGAACTACTGACCTGCGCCGGAGGCGCGGCGGCCGGCGCCGGCACGCGGCCCGTGCCGGTATTTTCCGCCGGGCCGCCCGCGCGCGGCCCTCGTGTAGTATCGCAATGCAACAATCCACCCGGGACCTGCGCACATGACCGACGCCTACATCCTCGACGCCGTCCGTACCCCCCGCGGCCGCGGCCGCCCCGACGGTTCGCTGCACACGATCACGCCCGTCGAACTCGCCGCGCAGACGCTCGCCGCGCTGCGCGACCGTCACGGTCTCGACACGAAGCTCGTCGATGACGTCACGCTCGGCTGCGTGACGCCGGTGGGCGAGCAGGGCGCCGACATCGCGCGCGTCGCTGCGCTCGTGGCCGGGTACGACGAAAGTGTGCCGGGCAAGCAGCTGAACCGGTTCTGTGCCTCGGGCCTCGAGTCCGTGAACTCGGCCGCGGCCCAGGTGATGTCGGGCCTGTCGGAACTCACGATCGGCGGCGGCGTCGAGTCGATGTCGCGCGTGCCGATGGGCACCGACGGAGGGGCCTGGGCGATCGACCCGCGGGTCGCCTGGCAGCAGTATTTCGTCCCGCAGGGCGTGAGCGCCGACCTGATCGCGACACTGGACGGGCACAGCCGCGAGGACGTGGACGCCTACGCGGTCGAGAGCCAGCGCCGGGCCGCGTTTGCGCAGGCGCAGGGGTATTTCGACCGCTCGATCGTCCCGGTGCGCGACCCGATCGGCGAGGTGGTGCTCGCGAAGGACGAGTACCTGCGACCGGGCACGACGATGGAGGACCTCGCGAAACTGAAGCCCGCGTTCACGACGATGGGCGAGGAGGCCGGCTTCGACGCGGTCGCGATGCAGCGCTACCCGCAGGTCGAGGCCATCAACCACGTCCACACGGCCGGCAACTCGAGCGGGATTGTCGACGGCGCAGCTGCAGTGCTCGTGGGCAGCAAGCGGGCCGCGAAGAAGCTCGGGATCACGCCACGCGCCCGGATCGTCGGCTTCGCCTCGATCGGCAGCGAGCCGACCATCATGCTCACGGGCCCCTCGGCGGCGAGCCGCCGCGCGCTGAAGCGCTGCGGGATGAAGCCCTCGGACATCGACCTGTGGGAGATCAACGAGGCGTTCGCCTCGGTGGTGCTGCGGTTCCGGGCCGACATGGAACTGCCGCCCGAGAAGGTCAACGTGAACGGCGGCGCGATCGCGCTCGGCCATCCGCTCGGCGCCACGGGAGCGATCGTGCTGAACATCGCGCTCGACGAGCTCGAGCGGCGCGGCCTCTCGACCGCGCTCGTGACGCTCTGCATCGGCGCGGGCATGGGCACCGCCACCATCATCGAGCGCGTCTGACGCGCCGGACTCCGCACGGGAACCGAACACATGACCGAGAACATCCGCTATTCCGTGGACGGCGACGGCGTCGCCATCCTGCTGATCGACGTGGCCGACCGGCCGATGAACGTGCTGACCCCGGGCTTCCGCCGCGACCTCGCCGAGCTGGTCGAGAAGGTCGCCGCCGACCCGGCCGTGAAGGGCGCCGTGCTCGGTTCGGCGAAGTCGAGCTTCATGGCCGGCGCCGACATCAAGGACATGGCCGGGGCGTTCGGCCGCGGACTCACGGCGGCCGAGGCCGCGCGCTTCAGCGGCGAGCTGAACCGGCTGCTGCGCCGTCTCGAGACCTGCGGCAAGCCGTTCGCGGCCGCCGTGAACGGCGTCGCGCTCGGCGGCGGCTTCGAGGTGGCGCTCGCCTGCCACTACCGGGTGATCGCCGACGATCCGAAGGCGGGCGTCGGGTTCCCCGAGGTGACGATCGGGCTGCTGCCGGGTGCCGGCGGCACGCAGCGCACGCCGCGGATGATCGGCATCCCCGAGGCGCTGCGACTGATCAGCGAGGGCCGGCAGATCGGCCAGCAGGACGCGCTGAAGAAGGGCCTCGTGAACGAGGTCGCGCCGGTGGGCGAGATCGTCGAGCGTGCGCGACAGTGGATACTGAAGGGCGGCAAGGGCGTCCAGCCCTGGGACGTCAAGGGATTCAAGGTGCCGGGTGGCGTCGGGATGCTCTCGCCGGTGGCCGCCCAGACGTTCATGGTCGGCACGGCGCTGGCCGCGAAGCTCACGAACCGCAACTACCCGGCGCCGGCCGCGATCCTCTCGGCCGTCTACGAGGGCACGCAGCTGCCGATGGACACGGCGCTCGCGGTCGAGTCGAAGTATTTCGGCCAGCTGCTCGCCGGTCCGGTCGCGCGCAACATGATGCGCACGCTGTTCATCAACAAGGGGCTGGCAGACAAGCTGTCCCGCCGCCCGGCCGGCCCGCCGAAGTCGCAGGTGCGCCGGCTCGGCATCCTCGGCGCGGGCATGATGGGCGCCGGCATCGCGCACGTCTCCGCGCTCGCCGGCATCGACGTCGTGCTGCTCGACAGCACGCAGGACCTCGCCGACAAAGGCAAGGACTATTCGCGGCAGCTGCTCGCGAAAGACGTCGGCCGCGGCCGCAAGACGCAGGAGGCCGCCGACGCGATCCTGGCTCGCATCAAGGCGACGGTGAGCTACGACGACCTGACGGGCTGCGACCTCGTGATCGAGGCGGTGTTCGAGAAGCGCGAGATCAAGGCGGACGTGACCGCGAAGGCCGAGGCCGTGATCCCGAAGAACGCCGTGTACGCGAGCAACACCTCGACGCTGCCGATCACCGGGCTCGCACAGGCCTCGAAGCGGCCTGCGCAGTTCATCGGCATCCACTTCTTCTCGCCAGTCGAGAAGATGCCGCTCGTCGAGGTGATCGTCGGGAAGAAGACCTCGGACGACACGCTGGCCCGCGCGCTCGACTACGTCGCGCAGCTGCGCAAGACGCCGATCGTCGTGAACGACAGCCGCGGCTTCTACACGAGCCGCTGCTTCGGCACGTTCGTCAACGAGGGCATCGCGATGCTCGCCGAGGGCGTGACCCCGGCGCTGATCGAGAACGGCGCGAAGCTCGCCGGGATGCCCGTCGGGCCGCTCGCGGTCTCGGACGAGGTCTCGATCGACCTGAGCTGGAAGGTGATGCGACAGACCGAGGCCGACCTCGGCCGCCGCTACCAGAAGCCGGTGTCCTATGACGTGGTGCAGAAATTCGTCGAGGAGCTGAAGCGGCCGGGCCGACGATTCGGTGCAGGCTTCTACGAGTACCCGAAGGACGGCAAGAAGCACCTGTGGCCGGGACTCGCCGAGGTGTTCCCGCGCGCGGCCGTCCAGCCGTCGCTCGAGGAGGTCAAGGAGCGGTTCCTGTGCATCCAGGCGCTCGAGACCGCGCGGTGCATGGAAGAGGGCGTGCTCTCGACGGCGGCCGAGGCGGACCTCGGCTCGATCCTCGGCTGGGGGTTCCCCGCGTGGACCGGTGGCACGCTGTCCTACGTCGACATGCTGGGGGTGCGTGAGTTCGTCGCGCGCTGCGAGCGGCTCGCGAAGCGCCACGGCAAGCGGTTCAAGCCGTCGAAGTGGCTCAAGGAGCGCGCGGAGCGCGACGAGCCCTTCCACGGCGGCGGCGCGAAGGCGGCGTGAGGCCGCTGCGCTCGTCGGGCGACGCCCCGAGGCCTCGCGGGACCGGAACCCCGGGGCGGGGCGTCGCGCGCCAGGGATGGCGCGCGCGAGCCCCCAGGGACGGGTTCACGGCGTCCCCGCGCCGGGGTTCCGGTCCTGCGGGGCCGAAAGACGTACCGCCGTTTCCGTCGCCGGCCGTCGCGCCGCGTTCGCGCTCAGATCTCGCCGAAGCGCCGCACCGGCTTCGTGCCGTCCCAGTCGCGGGCGGCCTCGTGCATGGTCCGGAACGCCGCGAGCATCCCCGGGCCGGATTCGATCAGCTCGATCATCGCGCCCGGGTGGAAATCGGTCGCGACGTAGGCGAACCGGCCGCCGCCCTTCGTGCGACCGTGCTGGACCGGCTCGATGCCCTGCGCGGCCAGCCGCGCCAGGTCGGCGTCGAGCGATTCACTCATCACGCCCATGTGCTGCAGCCCGTGGCCGCGGGTGCGCTCGAAGTCGGTGTAGATCGACGGGGCGTCGTCCTGCTGCCGGATCAGTTCGATCTGCAGGTCGCCGCAGTAGGCGATCGCGCAGGTGAGGTCCACGCGCGCCGGCGCGCCCCGGTACCACAGTTCCGCGAACGGGATGTGCTCGAACATGAAGAACGGGCCCACGTTCATCACGCGTACCCAGTGGTCGATCGCGGTCCCGAGGTCCGGCACCACGAACGCGTTCTGCATGATCGGCCCGAAGTTCCTCTGCACCGTGCGTCCTCCGCGCCCCGCGACGCTGCGGGGATTGCCGCGAGACTAAGTCCTTCCCGGCCCAGCGACAACGGCCGGCCCGTCCACTGTCCCAGGTGAGTTCACGATGCCCATTCCCGCCAACTTCCGCGACCGACTGAGCCTGCCGCTCATCGGTTCTCCAATGTTCATCGCCTCCCGGCCCGAACTCGTGATCGAGCAGTGCAAGGCCGGCATCATCGGCGCCTTCCCGGCGCTGAACGCGCGACCGGCCCACGTGCTCGACGAGTGGCTGGCCCGGATCAGGACCGAGCTCGCCGAGTACGCCGCGGCCAACCCCGGCGCGAAGGTGGCGCCGTTCGCGGTCAACCAGATCGCGCACTCGAGCAACGACCGGCTCGCGCACGACATGGAGGCCTGCGTGCGACACCAGGTGCCGCTGATCATCACGAGCCTCCGGCCACCGCGCGAGATCGTGGAGGCGGCGCATTCGTACGGCGGCCTCGTGTTCCACGACGTGATCAGCGTCCGGCACGCTCGCAAGGCGGCCGAGCAGGGCGTGGACGGGATCATCGTGGTCTGCGCAGGCGCCGGCGGCCACGCGGGCATGGCGAGCCCGTTCGCGCTGGTGCGCGAGGTCCGCGAGTTCTTCGGTGGCACGATCGTGCTGTCGGGCGCGATGACGAGCGGCGCGGACGTGCTCGCGGCGCAGGCGCTCGGCGCCGACATGGCCTACATCGGTACGCGTTTCCTGGCCACCCGCGAGGCGCACGTCCCGGACGAGTACAAGCAGATGCTCCTCGATTCGAGCTCGGACGAGGTCGTCTACACGTCGCTCTTCACCGGCGTGAAGGGCAACTACCTGGCGCGCAGCGTCACGGCCGCGGGCCTCGACGCCGCGAACCTGCCGGAGGCCGACAAGTCGAAGATGAACTTCGGCTCGGGCGGCAACACGGAGAAGAAGGCCTGGCGCGACATCTGGAGCGCCGGCCAGGGCGTCGGCAACATCCACGACGTGCTGCCGACCCGGGAACTCGTCGCGCGCATGGTGCGCGAGTACGAGGACACGCGCCGCCGCCTGTGCGGCTGAAGGGGGCAACCATGAGCGACATGTTCGACCTGACCGGGAAGGTGGCGCTGGTGACCGGCGCGAGCCGCGGCATCGGCGAGGCGATCGCAAAGGGCTTTGCCGAGCGCGGCGCAGACGTGATCGTGTCGAGCCGGAAGCAGCCGGCCTGCGAGGAAGTGGCCGAGTCGATCCGGGCGTCGGGTGGCCGGGCGTACGCGGTCGCGGCCCACGTCGGCGACATGGAGGCGCTCCACGCGCTGTTCGCCGAGGTCCAGTCGCGGTACGGCCGGCTCGACGTGCTCGTGAACAACGCGGCCACGAATCCGTATTACGGGCACATCCTGGACACGGACCTGGGTGCCTACACGAAGACGGTGGACGTGAACGTCCGCGGGTACTTCTTCGCCTCGATCCTCGGCGGCCGGATGATGCGTGCGGGCGGCGGCGGGTCGATCATCAACGTCGCTTCGGTGAACGCGGTGCGGCCGGGCCCGCTGCAGGGCATCTACTCGGTCACCAAGGGCGCGGTGCTCAACATGACCAAGGCGTTCGCGCGCGAATGCGGGCCGGACGGCATCCGCTGCAACGCGATCCTGCCGGGGCTCATCAGGACGAAGTTTGCGGGCGCGCTGCTCGCCGACGAGAAGCAGGTCGAGCACTATCTCGGGTCGAACCCGCTGAAGCGCGTGGGAGAGCCGCGCGACCTGGCCGGTGCGGCGGTGTTCCTCGCCTCGGACGCCTCGTCCTACGTGACCGGCGAGTTCCTGGTCGTGGACGGCGGGTTCCTGGTCTGAGGAATTCCGCCTCGCGTCACTTCCGCTCGGCCTGGCGTGCGACGGCCTCGGCCCGGGCCTTCACCGCCTCCGGGTCGCCGAGGTAGCGGCTCGAGACGGGCTGCAGCGCCGCGTCGAGCTCGTACAGCAGCGGGACGCCGGTCGGGATGTTCAGATCGACGATGGCCTCGTCCGTCATCCGGTCGAGCATCTTCACGAGGGCCCGCAGGCTGTTCCCGTGGGCGGCCACCAGCACGTTCCGGCCGGCCGCGAGTTCGGGCGCGATCCGTGCGTTCCAGAACGGCATCACCCGGGCAAGCGTGTCCTTCAGCGACTCGCTGCAGGGCAGCTCGGCCGCCGGTACGCCCGCGTAGCGCCGGTCGAAGCGCGGATGCTGTGGGTCGTCCTGCGACAGCGGCGGCGGCGGGATGTCGTAGCTGCGCCGCCAGACCTTCACCTGCTCGGCCCCGTGGCGTTCGACCGTCTGCGCCTTGTCGAGCCCCTGCAGCGCGCCGTAGTGGCGCTCGTTAAGCCGCCAGCTCCGCTCGACCGGCAGCCACATCAGGTCCATCTGGTCGAGCGCGATCCAGAGCGTGCGTATCGCACGCTTCAGCACCGATGTGAACGCGAGGTCGAACGCGATCCCCTCGGCCTTGAGCAGCCGTCCGGCTTCGGCCGCCTCGAGCCGGCCCTGGTCGGAGAGGTCCACGTCGACCCAGCCGGTGAACAGGTTTTCGAGGTTCCAGATGCTCTGCCCGTGGCGGAGCAGGACCAGTCGTCCCGTGCTCATGCCTTGCTCCCCTGAGTGATCACCAGCCGCCGCACCGCCTGAAGTGCGACGGCCAGCGAGGCGAAATCGGCCTCGTGCGACTGCTCGCGGATGTCCCCGACCACGCTGCGGGCGTGGGCAGCCGCGGCCGCGTGCCGCTGCACCCAGCGCTCGATGGCCCGCGACGGCTCCTTCTCACGGGTTTCCGCGAGCACCCGTTCGGCGAGCGCTCGCTGCGCCTCGTAGACGCCTTCGCGCAGGCTGCCCCGGGCCACCGCATGCCAGTGACCGGCGATCTCGAGGCTCTCGACGCGCTCGCGCAGCCAGTCGAGCCCGAATTCCGTGCCGGCGCCGAAATACACCGCCGCCGCCGTGTCGACCGACAGCCGCCGGCCCTGGGCGAGCTCGACGATGTCCGGGGCGCAATGCAGCGCGGCGCAGGCCGAGACCTGGCGGGCGAGGGCCGCGGGCACACCCGCGCCGGAGAGCTGCTCGACCCGGCGGTCGTGGGCCTGGCGCTCGAGGCCGTGGAGCCACTGCGTCTGCGCGGCGGCGAGTTCACGCACGCCCGGCCGCAGCCGCCGCACCTGGTGCTCGATGCCGAGGTCGTTGCGGTGCCGCTGCAGCAGCCAATAGGTCGCCTGGCGCAGCAGCAGGATGGTCTCGAGGACCATGTCGTACTGCACGGCGGCGGGCACCCGGTTGTCGAGCTTCTCGATCCCGCCCCAGATCGAGCGCACCTCGAACACCTCGCGCGCGATGGTGTAGGCGCGCGCGACGGCGGCCGCGTCGGCGCCAGTGTCCTGACAGGTCCGCGCGACGAACGTCGGACCCATCCGGTTCACGATGCTGTTCGTCGTCGCGGTCGTGATGATCTCGCGCTTCAGCCGGTGCTGGTCGAGCAACGCCGCGTAGCGCTTCGACAGCCGGTCCGGGAAGTAGCGATCGAGTTCGAGGCCGAGGTAGGGGTCCTCGGGGACGTCGGACTGGATGAGCTGCTGGCTCAGTGCGATCTTCGCGTAACTGAGCACCATGGCGAGTTCCGGCCGCGTGAGGCCCCGGCCGGCGCGACGGCGCTCCTCGATTTCCTCCGCGCTCGGCAGGTACTCGAGCGCGCGGTCGAGCACGCCGTCGAGCTCGAGCGACCGGATCAGGTGCGCGTGCTCGCCGAGGCGCTCGGCGGCGCCGGCCTCGAGCAGGCTGATTGCCTGGCCCTGCAGGTAGTTGTCACGCAGCACCAGCTCCCCGACGTCGTCGGTCATCTCGGCGAGCAGACGGTTGCGGGCCGCGGTCGTGAGCTTCGTGCGGTGGGCGGCCACCTCGAGCAGTATCTTGATGTTGACCTCGTGGTCGGAGCAGTCGACCCCGCCCGAGTTGTCGACGAAGTCGGTGTTGATGCGTCCCCCGGCGAGCGCGAACTCGACGCGGCCGAGCTGCGAGCAGCCGAGGTTGCCGCCTTCGCCGACGACCTTGCAGCGCAGGTCGCGGCCGTCGACGCGCACGGCATCGTTGGCCCGGTCGCCGATCTGCGAGTTCGCCTCGTGCGAGGACTTCACGTAGGTGCCGATGCCGCCGTTCCAGAGCAGGTCGACCGGCAGCCGCAGTATCGCGCGGATCACCTCGTTCGGCGCCACGCGGGCGGCGTCGAGCCCAAGGAGCGCACGGGCCTGGGGCGACAACGGGATGTCCTTGGCGTCTCGCGGGAACACGCCGCCGCCCTGGGAGATCAGCCGGCGGTCGTAGTCGGCCCACGTCGAGCGCGGCAGCCTGAACAGGCGCTCGCGCTCGCGGTAGCTCGACTCGGCGTCGGGCGACGGGTCGAGGAACACGTGCTGGTGGTTGAAGGCGGCGACCAGCCGGATGTGCCTGGACAGCAGCATGCCGTTGCCGAACACGTCGCCGGCCATGTCGCCGATCCCGGCGACGGAGAACTCCTGCGACTGGATGTCGATGCCGATCTCACGGAAGTGGCGCTTCACGAGTTCCCAGGCGCCCTTCGCCGTGATGCCCATCTTCTTGTGGTCGTAGCCGGCCGAGCCGCCCGAGGCGAACGCATCGCCCAGCCAGAAGCCGTACTCGGCCGCCAGCGCGTTCGCGGTGTCCGAGAACGTCGCCGTGCCCTTGTCGGCGGCGACGACGAGGTACGGGTCGTCCGCGTCGTAGCGCACGACCCGCGGCGGCGGCACGACGTTGCCGCCGCGCACGTTGTCGGTCAGGTCCAGGAGGGCTCGGATGAAGATCCGGTAGCACTCGGTGCCCTCGCGCTGGACGTCCTCGCGGCTCGCGCCACGCGGCATCAGCTTCGGCACGAAGCCGCCCTTCGCGCCGGCCGGCACGATCACGGTGTTCTTGACGTTCTGCGCCTTCATCAGGCCGAGGATTTCGGTCCGGAAATCCTCGCGCCGGTCCGACCAGCGAAGACCGCCGCGAGCCACCTTGGCCATGCGCAGGTGCACGCCCTCGACGCGCGGCGAATACACCCAGATCTCGAACATCGGCCGCGGCTTCGGCAGTTCCGGGATCTTCTGCGGGTCGAGCTTGAAGGCGAGGTAGGACTTTGACGACCCGGCGGCGTCGCGCTGCCAGTGGCTGGTCCGGAGCATCGCGCCGATCACGGCGCGGAACGCACGCAGGATCCGGTCGTCGTCCGGACTCGTGACCTTGTCGAGCGCTTCGTCGGTCTCGCGGCCGAGCGAGCGCAGCTGCGAGTTGCGGGTCGCGTCCTTCAGCTCCGGGTCGAAGCGCGCCTCGAACGTCCAGGCGAGCCGCGCGGCGATGCCCGGGTGGCGCGCCAGCACCGACTCCATGTAGCGCTGGCTGAACGGCAGCCCGGTCTGAAGCAGGTAGCGGCACACCGCGCGCAGCACGACGCACTGGCGCCAGTCGAGGCCGGCGGCGAGCACCAGCCGGTTGAACCCGTCGCTCTCGGCCTGGCCGTTCCAGACCGCGAAGAACGCCGCCTCGAACCGCGGCCCGGCCTCGGACGGGTCGAGCTTGCGGCCCCCGGCGTGGGTGACCTCGAGCACCTGCAGCCAGAGGTCCTGGCCGCTGCCGATCCGGTACGGGCGCTCGTTCAGTATGCGCAGGTCGAAGTTCTCGAGCAGCGGCACGAGGTCCGACATCGCGACGGGCTCGCCCCGCCGGTACAGGCGCAGGTGCAGCGCGTTGCGCACCGGGTCGCCGGGACGCAGCTCGATGCCGAGCGCCGTGCCGGTCGCGGGCAGCGCCATCAGCGCCCGGATGTCGTCGATCGCGTCGCGCGCCGGGACCTCGTCCTGGTACGCGGCCGGCATCGCGCCGGCGTACGCCGCGGCGCGCGCACCGGGCAGCCGGGCCGCCAGTTCGTCGCGCAGCCGGTCTTCCCAGGTCCTGAGCGCATCGGCGACCCGTCGCTCGATGCGCTCGACGTCGGCATCGGTCTCGGCCGACGGGTCGGTCCGGACGAGCGTGTAGAGGCGGGCCAGCGCCGACTCGGAGATCTGCACCTGGGTCTCGACGCCGAGGCCGTCGAGTTCCTGCAGCAGGATCTGCTCGATGCGCTGCCGCGCCTGGGTGTTGTAGCGGTCGCGCGGGACGTAGAGCAGGCAGGTGTAGAAGCGTGCGTAGGGGTCGCGGCGCAGGAACAGCCGCACCCGGCGCCGCTCGTAGATGTTGACGATGCCGCGCGCGCTCTTCACGAGTTCGGCCACCGTCGACTGGAAGAGCTCGTCGCGCGGGTAGCTCTCGAGCACGTGGAACAGCGACTTGCCGTCGTGGCTGACCGGCGCCGCGCCGATCCGGTCGATCACCTCGCGCACCTTGTTGCGCAGCAACGGGATGTCGCGCGGGCTCGCGCTGTACGTCGAGGACGTGAACAGGCCGATGAAGCGGCACTCGCCGGTGACGTTGCCCTTCGCGTCGAAGGTCTTGACGCCGATGTAGTCGAGGTAGGTGGCCCGGTGCACCGTGGACACCGAATTCGCCTTCGTGACGACCAGCGCGGTCGCCTCGCGCGCGCGCCGGCGTGCCTCGCCGCGCAATTCGGCCGTCCGCGGCCGCGGGCGTCCCCGTCCCGTGCGCATCAGCCCGAGGCCCGACCCCGCGACGGGCACCAGCCTGTCCACCGCGGCGCCCCGAGCGAGTGCGTACTCGCGGTACCCGAGGAACGTGAAGTGGTTGTCCGCGAGCCAGGCGAGGAAGGCGCCGGCCTCGGCGCACTCGGCGCGGCCGACGCCGGGCAGCCCGCCGCCGACGGACGTCGCGAGGGCCGCGGCGCGCGAACGCATCGCCGGCCAGTCGCGCACGGCGAGTTCGACGTCGGAGAGCGTCGCTAGGATCCGGTTGCGCACGTCCTCGAGACGCGCGGGATCGTCGACGCGGTCGATCGCGATGTGCTGCCACGATTCAGCCTGCGACCCGGTCGTGGGCTCGACGGTGCAGCGCTTCATCCGGCCGGCGCGGTCGCGGACGACGTGCAGCACCGGGTGGACCATCATCGAGACGGCGATGCCGCAGTCGTTCAGCACCATCGCGAGCGAATCGACCAGGAACGGCATGTCCGGCGTGACGACCTCGACGACCGTGTGGGCGGCGGTCCAGCCGTGCTCGCCGTGCACCGGATTGAAGACGCGCACGAGGGCCTGGCCCGGGCGGCGCCGGGTGCCGAAGCGGAGGTGGTCGACGGCGGCGGCGGCGAGCGATTGTGCCGGGTGCTCGCGCAGGTCGTCTTCGTCGACGCCGCGGTAGTAATCTCGGACGAAGGCGAGGGCCGGGACCGGAGTGCCCTGCCCGGTGCTGCGCACCTGGGCCGCGATCGCGTCGATCAGGTGCCTGCGTACGGCCGGAATGCTGCCTGCCATCGTTGTCATTCCTTAATGTCTTGTTTCCCCCGCCGGCCGATTATAGGTCACCGGCGTGCCTGGCCGGGGCGTCGTTCGCGCCTGGGGCCCGTCGAATGAGGCGGCACCGGCGCGGCGAGTGCGCGCGCGCGCTCGGTGAGCTTCTGCACGATCGAGTCGAGGGCCGCCGACTCGTGCGGATCCAGGCAGCCGACGAGTTCTTGCTCGTAGTCGAGCGCAAGCGGGGCGACCTGCCGATAGACGGCCTTGCCCGCGGCACTGAGGCGCAGCACCGAGCGGCGTCGGTCGTCGCGCGCCGTCGCGCGCACGAGCCGGCGGTCGCGCAGCAGCCGCCCGACCGCACGACTCACCGCAACCGCATCCATGCCGGTGCAGGCGGCCACCTCCGCCGCCGAGAGGCCGGGCCGCATCGCGAGTACGGCGATCACGCGCCACTCCGGGATGCCGAGTCCGAACCGGCGCTGGTACGTCTCCGCGATCGAGCCGCTCACGACGTTCGTGAGCACCGACAGGCGGTAGGGGAGGAAGCGCTCGAGCTCGATCCGGCCGGGTCTGCGTTGCGCCACGCGGTGGGGCTCCTGGACCGCCCGCGGCGGCCGATGCTTGCAAGTGTAACGATCGGCGCGGCCGGGCCGCCAGCCTCAGGGGCGGTGCGGCCGCGCGAGGTAGGCGTGGCTCTGCATTTCGGCGAGCCGGCTGCGCGTGCGCTCGAAGTCGAAACCGAGCCGGCTCCCGCGGTAGAGGTCGTCCGGCGCGGCCGCCGCCGACAGCACCAGCTTGACGCCGCGGTCGTAGAACTCGTCCACGAGCGCGATGAAGCGGCGTGCCTCGTCGTCGCGGGCCGCGTCGAACACCGGCACCCCGGAAACGAACACCGTGTGGAAGTCGCGCGCGATCTCCACGTAGTCGGCCGTGCCGCGGGGGCCGTCGCAGAGGTCCGTGAAACCGAACCAGGCGACCCCGGCCGACGACCGCAGCAACGGGATCGTTCGGCCCTCGACCTCGAGCGAGCCGCCGGCCGTGCCCGGGTCGCCGGCGATCGATTCGAACCGGCCGAGCAGCGCGCCGGGCGTGCCGGGGTCCGCGGCGTCGAGGTACAGGGGTGCCCGCTCGAGCTGGCGCAGCCGGTAGTCGGTGCCGGCGTCCAGGTTGAGCACGTCGCAGCGCCGTTCGATGAGTGCGATCGCGGGCAGGAAGCGGGCCCGCTGCAGTCCGTCGCGGTAGAGCGCCGACGGCGGCGAGTTCGACGTGAACACGAGCGCGACGCCGCGTGCGTCGAGCGCGGCGAAGAGGCCCGCGAGGATCATTGCGTCCGCGATGTCGCCGACGAAGAGTTCGTCCAGGCACAGCACGCGCGCCTCCCCGGCGTAGGCGTCGGCCACGCGCTCGAGCGGGTCTGGGACGTCACGCAGGGCCGCGAGGCGCGCGTGCACGTCCTTCATGCAGCGGTGGAAGTGCTCGCGGCGGGCGGGAACGCCGAGCGAGCCGTGGAAGAGGTCCATCACGAACGTCTTGCCGCGACCCACGCCACCCCACAGGTAGACGCCGCGCGGGGCCGGCGCGCGGCCGCCGCCGACCAGCCGGTCGAACCAGCTCGACCGGCGCGGCGTTTCGAGTTCGTGCATCAGCACGGACAGCCGGTCGACCGCCGCGAGCTGGGCCGCGTCCGAGCGGTATCCATGGCGCTCGATCGACGCGCGGTACAGGGCGTCGAACGTTGGGCGCTCGAGCTCCACGGGCTACATGCGCTCGTAGTTCGGGCCCGAGCCCCCCTCGGGCGTCGTCCACGTGATGATCTGGTACGGGTCCTTGATGTCGCAGGCCTTGCAGTGCACGCAGTTCGCGGCGTTCACCTGCAGCCGGCGGCCGCCGGCGCCGTCATCGACCATCTCGTAGACGTGTGCGGGGCAGAAGTACTGGCAGGGGTTGCCGTACTCGGTCGCGCAGCGCGTCGCGCACACCGAAGTGTCGGCGACCTTCAGGTGCACCGGCTGCGCCTCCTCGTGCACGTTGCCCGCGAAATAGACCGCGGCGAGCCGGTCGCGCGGCGGCAGCGGGCGTTCCCCCCAGCCGCGGTCCGGCGACGCGCCCTCGTCGAGCCGGCGCAGGGCCGAGTGGTCCGCGTGGTTCTCGAGCGTCCAAGGCGTGTGGCCCGCCGTGAGCGTCTCGAGCGCGCCGTTCGCCATGCCCATCCACATGCCCCGACGGAACCCGGGTCGGATGTTGCGCACCTTGTGCAGCTCGCGACCGCCCGGCGAGGCGCGCCAGCGCGCGTCATAGCCAGCCGTGCCGCCGGTCCCGGCCAGGTGCTCGGCGGCAAGCACGCCCGCGCGAACGGCCTGGTGCACGCCCTTGATCTTCGGCACGTTGAGCGTGCCCCCCGCGTCGCCCACGAGCAGGGCACCCGGCATCTCGAGCGTCGGCATCGACTGCCAACCGCCCTCGATGATCGTCCGCGCACCGTAGGCGAGGATCTCGCCCCCTTCGAGCAGCTTCGCGATCGACGGGTGGTTCTTCCATTGCTGGAACGCCTCGAACGGCTGGAAGCGCGGGTCCGAGTAGTCGAGTCCGACGACGAAGCCCGCGTACACGCGGTCGCCGTCGAGGTGGTAGAGGAAGCTCCCGCCGTAGGTGGCCGTATCCATCGGCCAGCCGACCGTGTGCTGTATGAACCCCGGCTCCGCGCGCCCCGGCGGCAGCTGCCACAGTTCCTTGAAGCCGAGCCCGTAGGTCTGCGGCGACTTGCCGCGGTCGAGGCCGTACTTCGCGATCAGGATCTTCGACAGGCTGCCGCGGCAGCCCTCGGCCAGTATCGTCGTGCGGGCCCGGATGTCGGGACCGGGTGCGTAGCTGTCGCCCGGGTTGCCGTCCTTGTCGAGGCCCATGTCGCCGATCCGGACGCCCGCGACCGCGCCGGCGTCGTCGAAGAGCGGAGACGCGGCCGCATAGCCCGAGATCACGTCGCAACCGAGCGCCTCGGCTTTCGTCGCGAGGTACGCGGCGAGGTTACCGACCGACATGATGAAGTTGCCGTGGTTGTGCATCTGCGGCGGCGTCGGCATCCGGATCCGGCGCGTGCGGGTGAGCAGGCTGAATTCGTCGCGCCCGGCAGGCACGCACACGCCCTTGTACTCGTCGCGCCAGCCCGGCAGCAGCGCGTCGATCGGGCCCGGCTCGACGACCGCGCCCGAGAGCGCATGGGCGCCGACCGCCGCCGCCTTCTCGATCACGCAGACATTGAGGTCGGCCTTCAGCTGCTTCAGCCGGATCGCCGTCGCGAGCCCGGCGGGACCGCCGCCGACGATCACGACGTCGTATTCCATCACGTCACGTTCGATGTCTGTCATGGCCGTGGGCCCTCTGCTGCATGCATTCGATAGTCGTTATCGTCGGCCGCCGCGGCGGCTGCCCGAATCTAGCGCCGCACTCAGCGCGGCGCCATCCGGATTGCCCCGTCGAGCCGGATCGTCTCGCCGTTCAGCATCGGGTTCTCGGCCACCTGCCGCACGAGCTGTGCATACTCGGCCGGGTGTCCGAGGCGCGGCGGGAACGGTACCTGCCTGCCGAGCGAGTCCTGCGCTTCCTGCGGCAGGCCGGCCATCATCGGCGTGAGGAAGAGTCCCGGCGCTATCGTCACGACCCGGATCCCGGAGGAGGCGAGTTCACGCGCCATCGGCAGCGTCATGCCGACGACGCCGCCTTTCGAGGCCGAGTAGGCGACCTGACCGATCTGCCCGTCGAACGCGGCGACCGATGCGGTCATCACGATCGCCCCGCGCTCGCCGCCCGCGTTCGGCGCGTTCTTCTGCATCGCGGCCGCGGTCGCCTTGCAGACGTGCAGCGTGCCGACCAGGTTGATCTCGATCACCTTGCGGAAGAACTCTCCCGGCATCGGGCCTTCCTTGCCCAGCATGCGCTTCGGCCAGCCCACGCCGGCGCAGTTGACCGCGAGGTCGATGCCGCCCATCGCGGCGACCGCTTCGGCGACGCTCGCGTCGACCGCTGCCTCGGACGTGACGTCCACCTTCGCATAGCGCGCACGCGCGCCGAGCTGCTCGACCGCGGCGAGGCCCGCGGACTCGTTCACGTCCGCGAGCGTCGCGCGGCCACCCGCGGCCACCACCATTTCGGCGACGGCGAGCCCGAGCCCCGAAGCGCCGCCGGTCACGTAGGCGCGGATGTCCTGGATCTGCATGTTCGATACCCCCGTGGTCTTCGATCAGAAGCGCAGGCCGCCATCCACTTCGAGCGTGCGACCCGTGTAGTAGCCGTTGTCGACGACGAACATCACCGCCGCGGCGATCTCCTCGGGCTCGGCGAGCCGCCCGAGCGGAACAGGTGCGGTCACCTGCGCGAGCCGTTCCGCGGGCATGCCCTCGAGCAGCGCCGTGCGCGTGAAGCCGGGCGCGACGGCTGCGACCCGGATCCCGTGGCGAGCCAGTTCGCGCGCCCAGGTGACGGTCATCGCCTCGACGCCGGCCTTCGCCGCGGCGTAGTTCGTCTGCCCGGGGTTCCCCGCCTTCGAGATGCTCGAGACGTTGACGATCACGCCGCCGTGCCCAAGCCCGATCATGTGGGCCGCGGCCTCCCGGCCGCAGAGGAATACGCCCGTCAGGTTGACGTCGATCACGGCCTGCCACTGGGCGAGGCTCATGCGCGAGACGACCGTTCCGTCCTTCGCCTTCACGAGCAGCGCGTCGCGGATGATGCCCGCGTTGTTCACCAGTACGTCGAGGCGGCCGTGTGCGGCGACCACGGCATCCATCGCGGCGACGACGTCGGGCTCGCGTCCGACGTCGGCCGCGTGCGCGGTCGCCCGGTGGCCGGCGTCGGCGAGCGCGCTGCGCGCCTGCTCGAGTTCGACCGCGTCGCGGTCGACGATCGCAATCGACGCGCCGCGCGCCGCGAGGGCGCCGGCGATGGCGCGGCCGATGCCGCGCGCGCCGCCGGTGACGACCGCGACCTTGCCGTCGAGCCGCACGGCGCTGTCGCCGCGCCGGCTCAGCCCACGACCTCGATCGCGATCGCCGTGGCCTCGCCGCCGCCGATGCACTGCGAGGCGATGCCGCGGCGCAGGCCCCGTCGCCGCAGCGCATGCAGCAACGTGACCATCAGTCGCGCGCCGGTCGCGCCGACCGGGTGGCCGAGCGCGCAGGCGCCGCCGTTCACGTTGACTTTCGCGTGGTCGAGGCCGAGGTCCGTCATCGCGGCCATCGTGACGCAGGCGAACGCCTCGTTGATCTCGAAGAGGTCGACGTCCGCGACCGACCAGCCGGCGAGGTCGAGCGTCTTGCGGATCGCGGGTCCCGGCGCGGTCGTGAACCACTCGGGTGCCTGCGCGTGGCTCGCCCACGCGACGATCCGCGCGAGCGGCACGCGACCCCGGGCCGCATCGCTCCCGGCCGCGGCGATCACGAGTGCCGCGGCGCCGTCGGAGATCGACGACGACGAGGCCGCCGTCACCGTGCCGTCCTTGCCGAACGCCGGCTTCAGCGTCGGAATCTTCTCGAGGTCGAGCGTGAAGGGCGTCTCGTCCTGGGCGATCGTCTGTTCGCCCTTGCGGGTCTTGACCACCGCATGGGCGATCTCGGCGGCGAAGTCGCCGTCGCGGACCGCGCGCTGCGCCCGGCGTACGGACTCTGCGGCGAACGCGTCCTGGTCGGCGCGCGTGTAGCCGTACTTCGCGGACGTCACGTCCGCGAAGCAGCCCATCGCCTTGCCGTCCCACGGGCTCTGCAGGCCGTCGTAGAACATGTGGTCGTAGAGCTCGCCGTGGCCCATCCGGTACCCGCCACGCGCCTTGAGCAGCAGGTACGGCGCGTTCGTCATCGACTCGAGTCCGCCGGCCAGCACGACGCGGGCGCTGCCGGCGCGGATCTGGTCTGCGCCGATCATGACGGCCTTCATCCCGGAGCCGCACATCTTGTTGACCGTCGTGGCCGGCACGCTCGGCGGCACGCCGGCCGAGATCGCGGCCTGCCGGGCGGGGGCCTGGCCCTGGCCGGCCGGCAGCACGCAGCCGAAGACCGTGTCGTCGACGTGCGCCGGGTCGATCCCCGCGTCGGCGATGGCGGCGCGGGCCGCGATGGCGCCGAGCTGGTGACCGGCGAGTGGCGCGAGCGCGCCCTGGAAGGCACCGATCGGCGTGCGGCGCGCGCCGAGGATCAGGATCTCGTGGCTCATGGAATGTTCCTCGAAGTCAGGCAGTGCGCCCGGCGGGTCGGGCGCGTGTGGCGGGCCGCGTCGCGGGCGCCTTCGACTGGCGACCGAGTGTAAGCCCTGTGGATTTTGCGGCGCAAGACGACGGTCATCGCGTCCCGCGACCGTCCGGGACGCGAGGCGCGAGGCCGCGCTCGAAAAAGGCCAGGTAGGCGTCGGCCACGTCGGCGGCACTCATCGCCCGGCCCTCGCGGTACCAGTGCGCGATGCAGTTGAGCGCACCGGCCATCGCGAATGCCGTGACCCGAGGGTCGCACGCCGCGATCGAACCGTCGGCCATGCCCTCGCGCAGCAACCGCCGGATGTCCTGGTCGATCCCCGACTTGAGCGCCTTCACCTGGCGTCCCATGTCCGGACCGAGGTCGTGCTCGTGTGCGCGGACCATGCACCACCCGTATTCGGATGCGATCGCCTCCGCGTATCCCCGCAGCGCGCTCGCGAGTCGCTCGCGCGCCGGACGGTCGGATCGCCCGGCCGCGTCGAACGCATCGCGGATCCGCTCGAGGCCGGCCCGGAAGCACTCGACGAGCAGCTGCTCCTTGTTCTCGACGTAGTAGTAGACGGTCGGCTTCGTGACGCCGAGGGCCGCCGCGATGTCGTCGAGCGAGGTGTTGTGGTAACCGCGCTCGTTAAACGCCCGTGCCGCCGCGCGCACGACCGCCTCGCGCTTCAGGTCGTGGTCACGCGGCCGTCGCCGGCGCACGGTCCACGGCGACGCGGGGGCAGGGGTGGTGGCTGTTCGTTTCCTCGGCCGCGGCATCGTCGGGCACTCCGCGGCCGGGTGGATTGACCGGCGGGCGTGGTCCAATCATACTCGGCGGTAATATCCTACTCAAGAGTAGGAATAGACTGCACCGCGGGCACGAGGGACGGAGGATCACGATGAGCGCCGGACATTCCGACCGCACCGCACGGCCCGCCCCGGGCGTCTCGCGCGAGGGCGCGCCGCTGCGCTTCGTGAGCGCGGCGTCGCTCTTCGATGGCCACGACGCCGCGATCAACATCATCCGCCGGCTGCTGCAGTCGCACGGCGCCGAGGTCGTGCACCTCGGCCACAACCGCAGCGTCGCCGACATCGTGCGAGCCGCGATCCAGGAGGACGCGGACGGCATCGCGGTCAGTTCCTACCAGGGCGGGCACAACGAGTACTTCCGCTACATGGTGGACATGCTCAGGGAGCATGGTGCCGAGCACATCCGTGTCGTCGTCGGCGGTGGCGGAACGATCGCGCCGCACGAGATCGAGGAACTCGAGGCCTACGGGATCGAGCGGATCTACTCGCCCGAGGACGGCCGCCGGATGGGGCTCGACGGGATGATCGAGGACGTGATCGCCCGCGTGCGCGCGTGGCCGCGCCCGGCGTTCTCGTTCGGCCCGGTCGGCCCGCGCGACCACCAGCCGATCGCCCGGGCGATCTCCGCGCTCGAGTCCGACGAGGAGTCCGCGGCACTGCGCGAGACGCTGCGCCGCGCGGCCGGCCGCCTCGAGCGGCGCGCGCCGGTGATCGGCATCACCGGGACGGGCGGCGCCGGCAAGTCGAGCCTGACGGACGAGTTGCTGATGCGCTTCGTGCGACACTTCCCGGACCGCAACGTCGCCGTCGTCGCGATGGACCCGACCCGCCGCCGCAGCGGCGGCGCGCTGCTCGGCGACCGCATCCGGATGAACTCGCTGTCGTCCGAGCAGCTCTTCATGCGCTCGCTGGCTACGCGCCGGCAGAATCTCGCGACGAGCGCCGTACTCGCCGACGTGCTGAACCTGCTGCGCGTCGCGGGCTTCGACCTCGTCGTCGTCGAGACGGCCGGGATCGGGCAGAGCGACTCCGAGATCGTCGACCTCGTCGACGTGCCGATGTACGTGATGACGAGCGAGTACGGTGCCGCGAGCCAGCTCGAGAAGATCGACATGCTCGACTTCGCGGACCTGGTCGCACTGAACAAGTTCGAGAAGCGCGGCGCCGAGGACGCGTTGCGCGACGTGCGCAAGCAGTGGCGGCGGAACCGCGCTGACTTCAGGCGGCCGGACGACGAGATCCCGGTGTTCCCGACGATCGCGAGCCGTTTCAACGACCCGGGCGTGAACCGGCTGTTCGGCGCGCTCACGGTGCGTCTCGACGAGAAGACCGGCGGGGGCGGGCGCTGGGCCGTTGCGGACCCCGGTCCGGTCGAACTGGTGGAGCGCCACGCGCTCGTCCCGGCGCACCGCACCCGCTACCTGGCGGAGATCGCCGCGAACGGCCGCCGAGCGGTCACCGACCTCGAGCACCGCGCCGAGGCGGCCAGCCGCGCGAACAGCCTGCACGAAGCGCTGCGCGCCATCGACGACCCGCGGCTGCCGGCGCCGCTCGACCGGTATCCCGACGCCGCGCTCACGGAGGCGGGCGACGCGGCCCGCGCGCGCCTGCGCGCGGCCTACAACGACGCGCTCGACGCGGTGGGGCCCGAGGCGCTCGATCTGCTGCGGCGCTGGCCGGCGATCTCGAAGTCGGCGACCGACGCCGAGTACTCGTACGTCGTGCGCGGTCGCGAGATCCGCGGCGCGAACTACAGCGAGACGCTGAGCCACAATCAGGTGCCGAAGCTCGCGGTGCCGCGCTATCGCGACTGGGGCGAGCTGCTGTCGTTCCTGATGCGCGAGCACCTGCCGGGACACTACCCGTACACCGCCGGCGTCTACCCGTACCGCCGCGAGGAGGAGGACCCGACCCGGATGTTCGCCGGCGAGGGCGCCCCGGAACGCACGAACCGACGGTTCCACCTGCTCGCCGGCGGGCACGGCGCGGCACGGCTGTCGACCGCGTTCGACTCGACGACGCTGTACGGCGAGGACCCGGACACGCGACCGGACATCTACGGCCGCATCGGCAACTCGGGCGTGTCGATCGCGACGCTGGACGACATGAAGAAGCTCTACTCGGGCTTCGACCTGTGCGCGCCCACGACGTCGGTGTCGATGACCATCAATGGCCCGGCGCCGATGATCCTCGCGATGTACATGAACACCGCGGTGGACCAGCGCGTCGAGCGCTGGCTGCGGGAACAGGGCCGCTGGGAGGAAGCCGAGCGGGCGATCGCGGCGATCCACCGCGACCGCGAGCGGCCGCGCTACCGCGGCGACCTGCCGGCGGGGCACGACGGTTCGGGTCTCGGGCTGCTCGGCGTCACCGGCGACCGGCTGGTCGAACGCGAGGTCTACGAGCGGATCCGCGCCGAGACGATCTCGCAGGTGCGTGGCACGGTGCAGGCCGACATCCTGAAGGAGGACCAGGCCCAGAACACCTGCATCTTCTCGACCGAATTCGCGCTCAGGATGATGGGCGACGTCCAGCAGTACTTCACCGGGAACAACGTCCGGAACTTCTACTCGGTGTCGATCTCCGGCTACCACATCGCCGAGGCCGGCGCGAACCCGATCTCGCAGCTCGCGTTCACGCTCGCCAATGGCTTCACGATCGTCGAGTACTACCTGGCGCGCGGGATGAAGGTCGACGACTTCGCGCCGAACCTGTCGTTCTTCTTCTCGAACGGCATGGACCCGGAGTACGCGGTGATCGGCCGCGTGGCGCGGCGCATCTGGGCGCGCGCGATGCGCGACCTGTACGGCGGCGGCCCGCGCTCGCAGATGCTCAAGTACCACATCCAGACCTCGGGCCGCAGCCTCCACGCGCGCGAGATCCAGTTCAACGACATCCGCACCACGCTGCAGGCGCTCTACGCGCTGTTCGACAACTGCAACAGCCTGCACACAAACGCCTACGACGAGGCGATCACGACGCCGACCGAGGAGTCCGTGCGCCGCGCGGTCGCGATCCAGCTGATCATCAACAAGGAGCTGGGGCTCAACAAGACCCAGAATCCCTGGCAGGGCTCGTTCGCGATCGAGCAGCTGACGGACCTGGTCGAGGAGGCCGTCTACCGCGAGTTCGACCGGATATCGGAACGCGGCGGCGTGCTCGGCGCGATGGAGACGATGTACCAGCGCAGCCGCATCCAGGAAGAGAGCCTGCATTACGAGACGCTGAAGCACGACGGGCGGCTGCCGATCGTCGGCGTGAACACGTTCCTCGGCGAGGGCGACGCCTCCGAGATCCGCGAGGCCGAGCTGATCCGCTCGACCGAGCAGGAGAAGCAGGACCAGGTCGCGTCCGTGCGTGACTTCCTCGAGCGCAACGCCGAGGCGCGACCGGCGGCGCTCGCGCAGCTGCAGCGGGCGGCGGCCGGTGGAGGCAACGTGTTCGAGGCGCTGATGGAGACCGTGAAGGTCGCCTCGCTCGGCTCGATCTCCCGGGCGCTCTACCAGGTGGGCGGGCAGTACCGCCGCAGCATGTGAGCGCGCGGCACCCGCGCGCTCAGTCGCGTGCGGCTGCCGCGAGGTCCGGTTCAGGGAGCCGCGCGGCGATCCGTGCGCGGGCCTGCTCCCGCAGCCCGTCCACCGTCGCGTCCGGCCCGTCCGACGGCAGTGGCGCCATGATCTCGACCTCGATGCGCCCCGGGCGCACGAGCACGGCGCGGTTGGGCAGCGCCTGCCGCGCGCCGCGGATCGCGACCGGCACGACCGGCATGCCGCCGCGGACCGCCGCCGTGAATGCCCCGCTGTGAAAGCGCTTCAGGCCCGGCACCTCGTCGAACGTACCTTCCGGGAAGAACACCAGCGACTGGCCCTGCTGCGCCCGCTCGATCACGCGCCGCGCGTCCCGCTGGCGGCCGCCGCGGCTCGAACGGTCCACGAATTCGGAGCCGATCCGGTGCAGCAGAAATCCGAGCACCGGCGTCGCCGCAGCCTCGCGCTTGATCACGAACGAGAATCGGGGCGGCAGGCAGGCCTTGAGCAGCGGCCCGTCGAGGTAGCTCGAGTGGTTCGCGACGACGACGCAGGCGCCGTCGGGCAGCCGATCCGCGCCGCGGACGACGACCCGCAACCCGAGCACGGCGATCGCGATCCGCGCGAGCGCGTGCGTGGTCCGGCGCCGCCAGTCGAGCGACGGGACCACGAGGGCCAGCAGTACCGCGACGAGGAAGATCGCGGTGAACGCAACCAGTGCGCAGGCGCCGTAGGCCGCGCTGAGCGCGCGTATCGTCAGTTTCCGCATGGATCCGATTCCGGGACGCCCGGCAGTCTGCCGGCCGGACTGCATTCTGTGAACTGGTTCCGGTTATGTTAACGGTGACGGGAATCTGTGAGCGTGGTCACGACGGGGGGCGGGAGGTGGCTCCCATACTTCGCGCCACGACGAGTCCAGAGGTCCCATGAGTACAGCAGTCAAGGCCGGCGTCCTCGCGCGCCCGGAGCGCGCCGGCGGCGCAGATCGCAGGGCCGGCCCCATCGACCGGTTCCTCGATGCCGTGTGGATGGAGCGCGGGCTGGCCCCGAACACGCTGGCGGCCTACCGGGCCGACCTGACGGCGCTCGACCGCTGGCTCGAGGACCACTCGAGCGACCTGACCTCGGCCAGCCGGGGCGACCTGCTCGAATTCATGGCCTCGCGAGCCCAGGCGGGCGCACGGCCGCGCTCGACGGCGCGCCAGCTCTCCAGTTTCCGCCGCTTCTACCGGTATCTCGTCCGCGAGGGCTCGCTGCGCGAAGACCCGACCGCGCAGATCGCGATGCCCAAGGTGGGCCGTTCGCTCCCGAAGTCGCTCACGGAGGAGGAAGTCGAGGCCCTGTTGGCCGCTCCTGCCGTGGGCGACCCCCTCGGCCACCGCGACCGGACGATGCTCGAGGTGCTCTACGCGACCGGGCTGCGCGTCTCCGAACTCGTGAACCTGAAGCTCGCACAGGTCAACCTGAACCAGGGCGTACTGCGCATCGTCGGCAAGGGCGACCGCGAACGGCTGATTCCGCTCGGCGAGGAAGCCGTGCAGTGGGTCCAGCAGTTCCTCCAGGGCCCTCGCGTCGAGATCCTGCTCGAGCGGCAGACCGACTACCTGTTCCCCACCCGTCGCGGGGACCGGATGACGCGACAGGCTTTCTGGCACATCATCAAGCGCTACGCCCGCAAGGCAGGGGTCGAGAAGGAGCTCTCGCCGCACACGCTGCGCCACGCGTTCGCCACCCACCTGCTGAACCACGGCGCCGACCTGCGGGTCGTGCAGATGCTGCTCGGCCACAGCGATCTCTCGACGACGCAGATCTACACGCACGTCGCCCGCGAGCGCCTGAAGGACCTGCATTCCCAGCACCACCCCCGCGGCTGAGGGCGCTGGGCGCGCGGCCGGCGGGCGTCTGCTAGACTCGCGCGCCCGGGCGGGGAACCCTCCGTCCGCCCGGCTGTCACAACGACGGCCGGACCCCGAACATGGACCCGACCCATGCGCACCATGACCCTCGCCCTCGGCCTCGTCCTGCTCGCCGGAACCGCTGGCGCGGCCTCGGGCACCGCGCCGGTGGCCCAGAAGCCGGCTGCCCGGCCGGCCGCCCCGGCCACCGTGCCCGCGGACGTCCGTGCGCGGGTCGTCGCAAAGCTCCCGGGGGCCAGTCCAGCCGACGTGGCGGCCTCGCCGATACCGGGCCTCTATGAGGTCACGATGGACGGTGTGATCGTCTACGTGAGCGCCGACGGCAAGTACCTCGTGAGCGGCAGCATCTACGACATCGCGACCGAGACCAACCTGACCGCCGAGAAGCGCAATGCCGCCCGCGCGAAGGTGCTCGCGTCGATGCGCGAGGACCAGATGATCATCTTCTCGCCCGACAAGCCGAAGATGACGGTCACCGTGTTCACGGACATGGATTGCCGCTACTGTCGTGAATTCCACAGCCACATCGCCGAGCTGAACAAGGCGGGCGTGAAGGTCCGCTACGTGCCGTTCCCGCGCACCGGTCCGGGCACCGAGTCCTGGGCCAAGGCGGAGGCCGTGTGGTGCTCGCCGGACCGCAAGGACGCGCTGACGCGTGCGAAGAAGGGCGAGGAGATCAAGGCGAAGAAGTGCGGCGACGCCGTGCTGAAGCAGGGCTACCAGACCGGCGAGGACTTCGGGCTCGAGGGTACGCCCGCGATCTACACGCAGTCGGGCGAGTACATCGGCGGCTACCTCACGCCCGAGCAGCTGGTCGCGATCGTCCAGGAGTCCGACCGCACGGCGGCGTCGTCGGGCGCCGCGGGCGGCGGCTGACGCGGGCCCGCGAGCGCGGTCAGCGCTCGAGGAACTCGAGCTTCCCGTCGCGGCCGTCCCACTCCCTGGCGTCGGCCGGGGATTCCTTCTTCTCGGTGATCACCGGCCACTGCTTCGCCAGTTCGGCGTTCAGCGCCTTGAAGTTCTGCTGGCCGGCCGGCAGCTCCTCCTCGGAGAAGATGGCCTGCGCCGGGCACTCGGGCTCGCAGAGCGTGCAGTCGATGCACTCGTCCGGGTCGATCACCAGCATGTTCGGGCCCTCGTGGAAACAGTCCACGGGACAGACCTCGACGCAGTCCGTGTACTTGCACTTGATGCAGTTCTCGGTGACGACGAAGGTCATCTGGCGACTCCGGGTCCAGGGTTGGCGCCACGACCGGGGGCCGGGGCAGGGCGCGTATTGTGCCAAACGGGGCCCGGCCCGCAAATCGGAAACTACGCGGGTCGGGGCGCGCGCAGGTCCAGCGTCGTGAAGTGGTGTTGCTCGACGCCGCGCCGGCGGTCGTCGAGGTAGCGCCGGAGCGCGAAGTCGACGCTGCGGAACGCGATCTCGTCCCAGGGGATTTCCGACTCGTCGCAGAGCCGCACTTCGAGGCTCTCGACGCCGACGCCGTAACGCGGCTCCGGGAGGCGCGCCCTGAACATCATGTGCACCTGGTCCGCGTGCAGCACGTGCACGATCGCGAGCAGCGAGCCGACCTCGACGTCCGCGAGGGCTTCCTCGGCCGCTTCACGACGCGCGGCCTCGAGCGTGGACTCGCCGTTCTCCATGAAGCCCGCCGGGATCGTCCAGTAGCCGCGCCGAGGTTCGATCGCGCGGCGGCACAGCAGGATCCGCCCCTCATGCTCGGGTACGCAGCCGGCGACGATCTTGGGATTCTGGTAATGGACGGTGCCGCAGGCCTCGCACACGTGGCGGAGGTGGGTGTCGCCCTCGGGCACCCGGCGGGTCACCGGCGCACCGCAGTTCGAGCAGAATTTCATCGCGTGGCACGCCCGTGGCCGAGTCGTTGGTGCCGGGAGAGGGGATCGAACCCTCACGATGTCGCCACCGCCGGATTTTGAGTCCGGTGCGTCTACCAGTTCCGCCATCCCGGCGCGGACCGGCACTTTACCCGATGGATCGCGGTATCACTAAAAAATCATTTCCATCATAGGGTTGCGTAGGATGCCTCGAATGCGAGACACTGCGACGGCGGCTCGATTCCGGCCACCGGCGGAACCAACCGGCCGGTCCGCGGTCAGACGCGGCACCCACGTCGCCTGCGGGCGGCTCGCGACCCTGCTTTCGAGAGTGCTCGCATGCGACGACGTCACTGGCTCCCTGCGCTGCTGTGCCTCGCGCTCGCCGTCCCGGTGCGCGCCGACGAGGCGACGGCGGCGCGCCTGGCGAGCGTGGCGCCGGACGCGAATCCGGAGGTGCTCTCGCTCGCCACCCGGGCGGCCGACTGCGCCGTGCGGCGTGGGCTCCTCGATGGATTCCGCCGGCTCGCGGTCATCGATTATTCGAAGCCCTCGACGGAGCCGCGGCTCTGGGTGTTCGACGTCGAGCGCGGCAGGCTGCTGTTCCATGAACTCGTCGCCCACGGGCGCAACACCGGCGAGCAGTTCGCGGCGCGCTTCTCGAACGTCGAGGGCAGCAAGATGTCGAGCCTAGGCCTCTACGAGGCGACCGACACCTACTACGGCAACAACGGATACTCGCTGCGCCTGCGCGGACTCGACACCGGGTTCAACGACAATGCGCTCGCCCGCGCGATCGTGATGCACGGCGCGCCGTACGTGAGCGCCGCGATCGCCGACCGGCTCGGGCGGCTCGGTCGCAGCTGGGGTTGCCCGGCCGTGCGGACCGAGGTCGCCCGCACGATGATCGACACGCTGAAGGACGGGGCGCTGCTGTTCGCGTACTACCCGGACCGCAAGTGGCTGCACGAGTCCCCGATGCTCACCTGCGGTGCCGCGCCGACGCGCATTGCGGCGTCCGCGCCGGCCGGCCGGCCCGCGGGCTGACGGCCCCGGGGCCCCGGCCCCCGCCCGCCTGCAGACGCGGCCCATGCAGCGCACCGATTTCCTGTACGACCTGCCCGAGGCGCTGATCGCGAGCGAGCCCGCACCGCGCCGCAGTGACAGCCGGCTGCTGCACCTCGACGGCGCGAGCGGTGGGATCGTCGACCGTGCGTTCCGCGACCTGCCGACGCTGCTGCGGTCGGGCGACCTGATGGTGTTAAACGACACGCGGGTCGTGCCGGCGCGGCTGCGCGCGCGCAAGGCGACGGGCGGTCGGGCCGAAATCCTGCTCGAGCGCGTCGTCGGCGGCACCCGCGCCCTGGTGCAGCTCAAATCCAGCAAGCCCCCGGCCGAGGGGTCGATGCTCGAGCTCGACGGCGGCGGCGCGGCCCGGGTGGCCGGTCGCGACGGCGAGTTCTGGCTGCTCGAGTTCGACGGGCCGCCGGCGGCGGTGTTCGAGCGGCAGGGCGAGATGCCGCTGCCGCCGTACATGCACCGAGCGGCGCAGGACTGGGACCGGGAGCGCTACCAGACCGTCTACGCACGCGAGCCCGGGGCCGTGGCCGCCCCGACCGCCGGCCTGCACTTCGACGAGACGGTGCTCGCGGCCTGCCGCGCCGCGGGCGTCGCCACGGCGACCGTCACGCTGCACGTCGGCGCGGGCACGTTCCAGCCCGTGCGCGTCGAGGATGTCTCGGAGCACCGGATGCACGCCGAGCACGCGGTCGTGCCGGCCGCGACCTGCGAGGCCGTCGCGGCCTGCCGTGCGCGCGGCGGGCGGGTGCTCGCCGTCGGCACCACTGCGGTCCGCGCGCTCGAGTCCGCCGCGGCGGGCGGTCGCCTCGAGCCATGGTCCGGGGACACGCGGCTCTTCATCACGCCGGGCCGGCGTTTTCGAGCGGTGGACCGCCTGCTCACGAATTTCCACCTGCCCGAGTCGACGTTGCTGATGCTGGTCTGCGCGTTCGCGGGCACCGCGCGGGTGCTGAATGCCTACCGACACGCGGTCGCGGGGCGCTACCGGTTCTTCAGCTACGGTGACGCGATGCTCGTCGAGCCGGACCCCTCGGCACTGGAGCCCTGCGCGTGAGCACCGTTTTCGAACTCAGGGGCACGAGCGGCGCGGCGCGGCGCGGCCGCCTGGCACTACGCCGCGGCGTGGTCGAGACGCCGGTGTTCATGCCGGTGGGCACCTACGGCACCGTGAAGGCAATGACGCCGGAGGAACTGGCGGGACTGGGCGCCGAGATCGTGCTCGGCAATACGTTTCACCTGATGCTCCGGCCCGGCACCGAGGTGATCGGCGCCCACGGCGGCCTCCACGGTTTCATGCACTGGCGGGGCCCGATCCTGACGGATTCCGGCGGTTTCCAGGTCTGGAGCCTGGCCGAGCTGCGCAAGCTCGACGAGACCGGCGTGCGGTTCCGCTCGCCCGTGAACGGCGACGCGGTGTTCCTGAGCCCCGAGGTGTCGATGCAGGTGCAGGCGGCGCTCGACTCGGACGTCGTGATGGCCTTCGACGAGTGCACGCCGTACCCGGCGACCGAGGCCGTGGCCCGCCGCTCGATGGAACTCTCGATGCGCTGGGCCCGCCGCAGCCGCGACGAGTTCGACCGGCTCGCCAACCCGAACGCGCTGTTCGGGATCGTCCAGGGCGGCACGCACCTCGGGCTCAGGCTCGAATCGGTCGCCGCACTCACCTCGATCGGCTTCGACGGCTATGCGATCGGCGGCCTCGCGGTCGGCGAGCCGGCCGACGAGCGCGATGCGGTGCTCGACGCGCTTGCGCCCCGGCTCCCGGCCGATCGTCCGCGCTACCTGATGGGCGTCGGGACCCCTGCCGACATCGTGGCTGCGGTGCTGCGCGGCGTCGACATGTTCGACTGCGTGATGCCGACCCGGAACGCCCGGAACGGCCACCTGTTCACGAGCCAGGGGGTCGTGAAGATCCGCAATGCGGCCCACCAGGCCGACACCGGGCCGCTCGACCCGGCCTGCGGCTGCTATACCTGCCGGAACTACACGCGCGCCTACCTGCGCCACCTCGACCGCTGCAACGAGATCCTCGGCGCCCGGCTGAACACGATCCACAACCTCGCCTACTACCTGGGCCTGATGGCGCGGATCCGGCGGGCCATCGAGGACGGCCGGTACCCCGAATTCGCCTCGGCGTTCCTCGCCGGCCCGGAGGGCAGGGGGCCGACGGACGGCGCCGGGGCCGACCCTCGGGTATAATCGCCAACCTTTTTGGACGGCCCGACTGCCCGGGCCCGATACAGGAGTCCCCGATGGACTGGTTGATCCCGAGCGCCTACGCGCAGGCCGCAGGCGGCGCGCAGCCGAATGCGCTGATGCAGATGCTGCCCCTCGTCCTGATCTTCGTCGTCTTCTACTTCCTGCTCATCCGCCCGCAGACGAAGCGCGCGAAGGAACACCGCGCGATGGTGGCCGCGCTCGGCGTGGGCGACGAGGTGGTCACCGGCGGTGGCCTGCTCGGCAAGGTGGTCGAGGTGAGCGACCAGTTCCTGACCGTCGAGATCGCGGCCGGCGTCGCGGTCAAGGTGCAGCGCCACACCGTCCAGAGCGTCCTGCCGAAGGGCACGCTCAAGAGCGCCTGAGTCCCGGGGGATCGCGAACCATGCACAGTTACCCGGCCTGGAAGGTCTGGCTGGTCGTCGTCGTCATGACGGTGGCCCTGCTGCTCGCGCTGCCGAACGTGTTCGGCGAGGCGCCCGCGCTGCAGCTCTCCCGCAACGACCGCCAGCCCTTCGACGATACGTCCCAGGCCGCGGTGACGGCGATCCTCGCCGCGAAGGGCGACCCGGCCGAGGCCGCCTACCGCGAAGGCGACCGGCTCGTGCTGCGCTTCGCGAACGTGGACCAGCAACTCAAGGCGCGCGACGCGATCCACGACGCCGCGCCGGGCCAGTACCTCGCTGCGCTCTCGCAGGTGCCTCGCACGCCGGGCTGGATGCGCAAGGTGGGGCTCAAGCCGATGAGCCTCGGCCTCGACCTGCGCGGGGGCGTCTACTTCATGTACGAAGTCGACGTGAAGGCCGCCGTGAACCAGCTCCTCGAGAGCATGGAGCGCGACTACCGCACGCTGCTGCGCGACGAGCGCATCCCGTACTCGGGCATCCAGAGTGACGGCGTGGGCGCGGTGAAGATCCTGCTGCGCTCGGGCGACGACGCGCCGCGCGTGGCCTCGCTGCTGCGCAAGCGGGACCCGAACATCACGCTCGACACCGACACCCTCGGCGAAGGCGGCTCGGTCACGGTGCGGCTGCGCCCCGAGCAGGTGAAGGAGCGCCAGGACTTCGCGATCCAGCAGAACATCACGACGCTGCGCAACCGGGTCGATGAGCTCGGCGTGACCGAGCCGATCGTCACGCGTCAGGGTGTCGACCGGATTGTCGTGCAGCTGCCCGGCGTCCAGGACCCGAACGAGGCGCTGCGGGTGCTCGGCGCCACGGCGACGCTCGAGTTCCGGCTCGTCGACGACCAGAACAATGCCGCCGAGGCCGAGCGCACCCGGCGCACGCCGCTCGGCTCGAAGCTCTACAAGACCCGCGAAGGCCAGCCCGTGCTGCTGAAGCGCGAGATGATCGTGTCGGGCGAGCAGCTCGCCGACGCGAGCTCGGGCTTCAGCGAGGGCGAGCCGGCCGTCTACGTCAAGCTCGACGCCCGCGGCGCGTCCGAGATGCTGCGCACCACCCGCGAGAACCTCGGCCGCCCGATGGCCGTCGTGTTCATCGAGAAGAAGCGGGTGGCCGAGGGCGAGCCCTGCAACGGCACCCGCGCCGGCGCGGAGTGCACCGAGGAGAAGGTGATCAGCGTCGCGACGATCCGCGGCGTGTTCTCGAGCAACTTCCAGATCACCGGCCTGATGGCGGGCGAGGCGCGCGAGCTCGCGCTGCTGCTGCGCGCCGGCTCGCTGGCCGCGCCGCTCTACATCGTCGAGCAGCGCACCGTCGGTCCGAGCCTCGGCCAGGACAACATCGACCGCGGCGTGCGCGCGCTCGTGATCGGCATGCTCGCGACCTGGATCTGGATGTTCATGTACTACCGCGCGTTCGGGCTCATCGCCGACGCCGTGCTGCTCGCGAACGTCGTGCTGCTGACGGCGCTGCTGTCGCTGCTGCAGGCGTCGCTGTCGCTGCCGGGCATCGCCGGCATCGTGCTCACGGTCGGCATGGCGGTCGACGCCAACATCCTGATCTACGAACGCATACGCGAGGAACTGCGCAACGGCGCCTCTCCGCACGCGGCGATCAACGCGGGCTTCGAGCGGGCGTTCTCGTCGATCCTCGACTCCAACGTCACGACGCTGATCGCGGGCGTCGTGCTGTTCACGTTCGGGACGGGCCCGGTGCGCGGCTTCGCGGTCGTGCTGTCGCTCGGCATCCTGACCTCGATGTTCACGGCGCTGGTCGGCAGCCGGACGCTGATCCACTTCATCTGGGGCCGCCGCAAGAAGATCGAGCGGCTGTCCATCGGCGGAGGGTACTGAGATGGAATTCTTCCACCGGAAGACCAGCTACCCCTTCATGGGGACCCGCCGCCGCTGGTACGTGGTGTCGGCGGTCGTTCTGCTTGCGGCGCTCGTTTCGCTCGCGGTCCGGGGCCTCAACTTCGGCATCGACTTCACCGGCGGCGTGGTGCTCGAGCTCAGCTTCCCGAAGGCGGTCGACATCGAGCAGGTGCGCGCCGAGGTCGAGAAGGCGGGCTTCGCGCACGCGGCCGTGCAGAGTTTCGGCAGCTCGCGCGATGTGATGGTGCGACTGCTGCCGCAGGAAGGCGAGGACACGAACAAGGTGGCCGCGGCCGTGCTCGCGTCCATCCAGGCCTACGAGCCGCAGGTGCAGCTCCTGAGAACCGAGGTCGTCGGGCCGCAGGTCGGCGCCGAGCTCGCCAACAAGGGCGCGCTCGCGATCCTGTTCACGTTCATCGGGATCCTGATCTACGTCGCGCTGCGCTTCCAGTGGAAGCTCGGCGTCGGCGCGATCGTGGCCGCCATGCACGACCCGATCGTGATCCTCGGGTTCTTCTCCGAGACCCAGATGACGTTCGACCTGCCCGCGCTGGCGGCGATCCTCGCGGTGATCGGTTACTCGCTGAACGACACCGTCGTGGTGTTCGACCGGATCCGCGAGCGGTTCCTGTCGATGCGCAAGGGCACGCCCGAGCAGGTCATCGACTCGGCGATCAACGAGACGCTGTCGCGCACGATCATGACGCACCTGACCACGATGATCACGATCGTGGCACTCCTCGTCTTCGGTGGCGAGGTGCTGCGCGGCTTCTCGGTCGCGCTCGCGATCGGCGTCGTGGTGGGCACCTATTCCTCGATCTACATCGCGAGCGCGATCGCGCTCGACTTCAAGCTCGCCGCGCGGGACCTCCTGCCGGTGCAGCGCGAGAAGGACGCCGTCGACGAAATGCCGTGATGGCGGGCCGCTCTAACGGGGGGGCGTGGCGGTGACCGAGCTCGTCTGGGCCGGTTTCATCGTGCTGTTCCTCGGGCTCCTGACCCTCGACCTCGCGGTGCTGCACCGCGAGTCCGAGGAGCTCTCGGTGCCACAGGCGCTGTTCTGGACCGCCGTCTGGATCGGCGTCGCGGGCTGCTTCGCATTCGCGATCTACGGCCTGTACGAGTACCACTGGTTCGGCTTCGTCCCGGACGACGACGGCCCCGCCACGGGCGCCGGCGCCGTGCTTCAGTACGTCACCGGCTACCTGCTCGAGTGGTCGCTGTCGGTCGACAACATCTTCGTGATGGCCGTCGTCTTCAATTTCCTGCGCGTGCCGGCGCGGCTTCAATACCGGGTGCTCTTCTGGGGCATCGTCGGGGCCATCGTGCTGCGCGGTCTCATGATCGGCGCGGGGACTGCGCTGCTCGACGCGTTCGACTGGATGTTCTACGTGTTCGGCGCGACGCTGCTGGTGTCGGCGGTCAGGATGATGCGCGCCGACGACGAGAGCCTGCCCCGGGACCTCGGCGAGAGCTTCCCGGCCCGGGTGCTGCGGCGGTTCATCCCGGTCACCGACGAACTCGACGGCACGAAGTTTCTGGTGCGGCGCGCCGGCCGGCTGCACGCGACACCGCTGCTGCTCGCCCTCGTGATGATCGAGCTCACGGACGTCGTGTTCGCGGTGGATTCGATCCCGGCAATCCTGGCGGTTACCCAGGACCCGTTCCTGGTGTTCACGTCGAACGCGTTCGCGATCCTCGGCCTGCGGTCGCTGTACTTCGCCGTCGCGGGGCTGATGTCCGTCTTCCGCTACCTCAGGTACAGCCTGGTGCTGATCCTGGCGTTCGTCGGCGTGAAGATGCTGCTCGTGAACTTCTACCACGTGCCGAACCTGGTGTCGCTCGGCATCATCCTCGCGACGCTGCTCGGCGGGATCCTCGCGTCGATGGTCGCGACGCGCCGGGAAGGCGGCGCGGCGGGGGACGGCCCCCGCCGCTGAACCCCGGTCAGGCGCCGCCCTTCTCGAGCGCGCTGTTCTTGCGGCCGTACAGGAAGTACACGGTCATCCCGATCGCGGTCCACACGATCAGCCGGACCCAGGTGTCCTTCGGCAGCGAGATCATCATGTAGGCGCAGATCAGCGCGCCGAGCGGGCAGACGAGCCACGGCATCGCGACCCGGAACGGCCGCTTGAGGTCGGGGCGCGTGTATCGCAGCACCAGCACGCCGATGCAGACGACGATGAACGCGATCAGGGTGCCGATCGAGACGAGCTCGCCGAGGATCGTGACCGGCAGCAGGCCGGCGACTGTCGCCGCGAAGATGCCGGTGACCACCGTCGAGAACGACGGCGTGCGGTACTTCGGGTGCACGCGGCCGAACACCGGCGGCAGCAGCCCGTCCTTCGACATCGCGAAGAAGATGCGCGGCTGGCCGAGCAGCATCACGAGCATCGTCGAGGTCATGCCGGCGATCGCGCCGGCCTTCACCCAGCCCGCGAGCCAGGAGAGGTCGGGGTAGCGGTCGAGCGCCATCGCGACCGGGGCCGGCGTGTTGAGCTCGGTGTACGGCACCATGCCGGTCAGCACGGCGGCGACGCCGATGTAGAGCACCGTGCAGATCGCGAGACTGACCAGGATGCCCTTCGGCATGTCGCGCTGCGGGTCGCGGGCCTCCTGGGCCGCTGTCGAGACCGCGTCGAAGCCGATGTAGGCGAAGAAGATGATGCCGGCGGCCGTCACGACGCCGCCCCAGCCGAACTGGCCCGGGCCCGTGGCGGGCGGGATGAACGGGTCCCAGTTCGCGCCCTGTACGTACCAGGCGCCAAAGCCGATGAACAGCACGATCACGACCACCTTGATCGCGACGACGATGCCGTTGAAGCGCGCGGACTGCTGGATACCGATGTAGCAGAGCGTCGACATCACGGCGAGGATCAGCACCGCGGGCAGGTTGACGATTGCGCCGGTACTCACGAGTTCCCAGTGCGTCTGGCCCTTGGCGAAAGGCGCGTTCGTGAGCGCCGGCGGCAGCTCGATCCCGAACTGGGCGAGCAGGCTCACGACGTAGCCGGACCAGCCGACCGCGATCGTCGCGGCCGCGAAAAGGTACTCGAGGATCAGGTTCCAGCCGACAAACCAGGCGACGAATTCGCCGAGCGTCGCGTACGAATAGGAGTAGGCGCTGCCCGACACGGGGATCATCGCCGCGAACTCCGCGTAGCAAAGCCCCGCGAACGCGCAGCCGATGCCGGCGATGATGAACGAGATCACGAGCGCCGGGCCGGCGTGGTTGGCCGCGGCCGTCCCGGTCAGCACGAAGATGCCGGTGCCGATGATCGCGCCGATGCCGAGCATGATCAGCGCGCGCGCGTCGAGCACGCGGTTCAGCTCGTTCGCCGAGCCCTCCTTGGTGAGGTCGCCGATCGGCTTGGTCGAGAACAGGCCGTGTGCCATTGGATCCCCCGCTGCGGTCCTTACACGTTAGATGCGCCTGTGCGGCGCGGGCGGACTGTACCGCGACCCCGGTCCGGGCGATAGGGGCGCGACGGCGAGGATCAGTCTTCGCGCAGTTCGGCGGGCACGTGCGGCGCGAGGCACTCGACCAATGCCTCGTAGACCTTCGGCGCCCCGGCGATCACGTTGCCACCCTGCCGGTAGTCGCCGCCCGACAGCGTGCCGATCCGCCCGCCGGCCTCGGTGATCAGCAGCGTGCCGGCCGCCGTGTCCCAGGCGTTCAGCCCGATCTCCCAGAACCCGTCGATGCGGCCGGCGGCGACGTACGCGAGGTCGAGCGAGGCGGCGCCCGGGCGCCGGATTCCGGCGGTTTCCTGCATCACGGCCTTCAGCATCGCAAGGTACTCGTCGATCCAGCGCGAATTGGCGCGGTAGGGGAAGCCGGTGCCGATCAGCGCACCCTCGAGGCCCGCCTGCTTGGAAACCCGGATCCTGCGTCCGTCGAGCTGCGCACCGTCGCCCCGCGACGCCGTGTAGAGCTCCTGGCGCATCGGGTCGTAGACGACCGCGTGCTCCATCCGGCCGCGGTACTGGCAGGCGAGCGACACCGCGAACGTGGGGAATCCGTGCAGGAAGTTCGTCGTGCCATCGAGCGGGTCGATGATCCAGAGGAATTCGTCGCCGCCGCTGCGGCCGCTTTCCTCGCCGAGGAAGCCGTGGTCCGGGTGGGTGCGCCGGATGGTCTCGATGATGTCTCGCTCGGCGGCCTGGTCGACCTCGGAGACGAAATCGTTGCGGCTCTTTGCCCGCACGCCGAGCGAGGGCACGCGGTCCAGGTTGCGCACGATCAGGTCGCCTGCGCGGCGCGCGGCGCGCACGGCGATGTTGAGTAGGGGCTGCATGGGGACGGCTAGAATACCAGAGCATGCCGATCCACATCGTCCTCGCCGGAACGTCGCACCCCGGGAACATCGGTTCCGCGGCCCGGGCGATGAAGACCATGGGCCTCGGGCACCTCAGGCTCGCGGCGCCCGAGCGCTACCCGGCGCCCGAGGCGACCGCGATGGCCGCCGGGGCGGACGACGTGCTCGCCGCGGCGCAGGTCCATGACAGCGTGGGTGCCGCGGTGGCCGACTGCGGGTTCATCGTCGGTACGACGGCCCGGGCCCGGCACCTGCCGTGGCGGGTGGTCGAGCCCCGCGAGGCCGCCGTCGAGATCGTCGCGGCCGCGCGCGACTCCTCCGTCGCGGTGCTGTTCGGCGCCGAACGCACCGGGCTCACGAACGAGGACCTCGAGCGCTGCCAGCTGCTCGTGTCCATCCCGACCGGGCCGTCGTACGGGTCGCTGAACCTGGCGATGGCGGTGCAGGTGATCGCGTACGAAATCCTGCTCGCGCAGCGCGAGCGCGGCGATGCCGCCCGGGCGCGCGGCGTACCGCTCGCGAGTGCCGCCGAGATGGAAAAGTTCTACTCGCACCTCGAGCAGGTGATGGACGAGGTCGGATTCCACGACCGCACCGGCGAGGGCCACCTGATGGCCCGCCTGCGGCGGCTGTTCAACCGCACGGTGCTCGACGAGAACGAGCTGAACATCCTGCGCGGCATCCTGACCTCGGTGCAGGGCCGACGGCGCCGAGCCGGGGACCCGCACCCGCCGCGGGGGCTGCCGTGAGCGGCGTCGTCTACCTCGACAACGCGGCGACGACGGCGGTGGACCCCAGGGTCGTCGAGGCGATGCTCGAGTGCCTGGGCCCCGGGGGCGATTATGCGAACCCGTCGTCGATGGGCCATGCGCCGGGCCGGCGTGCCCGCGAGCGTGTCGAGCGCGCGCGGGCCGAGGTGGCCGCGCTCGTGGGCGCGACACCGGATCGCATCGTGTTCACCTCGGGCGCGACCGAGGCGGACAACCTGGGCCTGCTCGGCGCGGCCCGTTACCACCGGTCGAGGGGGCGCCACGTCGTCACCTCGCGGACCGAGCACCCGGCCGTGCTCGATGCGTGCCGGCAGCTCGAGCGCGAGGGGTTCGAGGTGACTTACCTCGCACCGGGCCCGGACGGCATCGTGACGCCATCGCAGGTCGAGGCGGCGCTCCGGCCGGACACGCTGCTCGCCTCGCTGATGCACGTGCAGAACGAGATCGGCGTCGTGCAGGACGTCGGCGCCGTGGGGCGGCTGTGCCGGGAGCGCGGCGTGATCTTCCACGTGGACGCGGCGCAGGGCGCCGGCAAGCTGCCGCTCGACGTCGAGCGCGACGCGATCGACCTGCTCGCGCTGACCGCGCACAAGGTCCACGGGCCGAAGGGCGTCGGCGCACTGTGCGTCAGGCGCGAGCCCCGGCTCGGCCTCGCGCCGCTGGTCCACGGCGGCGGACAGGAGCGGGGCGTGCGCTCCGGGACGCTCGCCACGCACCAGGTCGTCGGCATGGGTCGCGCGTACGCGATCGCCGCGGCCGAGGGCGCCGGGGACGCGGTGCGCATCGCCGGGCTCCGGGACCGGCTCTGGCGGGCACTGTCGTCGATGCCGGGCGCCGAACTGAACGGCCACCCGACCCGGCGGGTGGCCGGGATACTGAGTGTCACGTTCGACGGCGTCGAGGGCGAGAGCCTGCTCGCGGCGCTCGACGACATCGCGGTCGCTTCGGGCTCGGCCTGCGCGTCGATGAGCGGCGAGCCGTCCTACGTGCTGCGCGCACTCGGCCACTCGGACCGGCGTGCGCAGGCCACGCTGAGGTTGAGCCTCGGACGGTACACGACGACCGCCGACGTGGACCACGCGGCCCGGCGCATCAGGGAGGAGGTCGGGCGACTGCGCGCGATGGCGCCGTTCTCGGCCCGCGAGCCGTGATGGGCGACGAAGACCCTCGCTACTCGGCCGAGGTGCGACGCCGCGCCCGCGCCCCGGCGGGCGCCGGGCGGTTGCCCGCCGGCGGCGACGTCGTCTCCGGCGGCGCCGGGGACGTCGAGCAGGGCACGCGGGTCGAACTCGACGTGCAGGTGGCCGGCGGGCGCGTCGTTCGGGCGGCGTTCCGTGCCCACGGGTGTCCCCACGTCGTCGCCGCCGCCTCCTGGGTGATCGAAAGGCTGCGGGACGCGACCCGCGGCGACCTCGAGCGGTGGGACTGGCGCGAGGTCGCAGAGGCCCTGGACGTGCCGCCCGCGAAGTACGGCCGGCTGCTGGTGCTGCAGGACGCGGTTCGCGCCGTCGCGCGGAACTGGGCCGGGCGGGCCGGGTCTACGGTGTAGAATTCCTGCCCGCAGGAGGGTCACGCCGCATGTCCGTCTCGCTCACGCCGGCCGCCGCAGAACGGGTCCGCACGTTCCTCGTGAACCGTGGCCACGGCGTCGGGTTGCGATTTGGGGTCCGCAAGACCGGGTGCTCTGGTTTCGCCTACGTCGTCAATTACGCCGACGACGTCGGGCCCACCGACGTCGTGTTCGAGGCGTCCGGCGTCAAGGTGATCGTGGACCCGGACAGCCTGCGCTACGTGGACGGGACCGAGATCGACTTCGTCAAGCAGGGGCTCAACGAGGCGTTCAAGTTCCGGAACCCGAACGTGCGCGGAGAGTGCGGCTGCGGCGAGAGCTTCAACGTCTAACTGCCCGTCCGGGCTGAATTTTCTTGGCCCGATGGGCCCTGAACGGTATACTTCGCGGTTCTATCCGCGGCCCCGGTCGACGGTCTGGCGCCACGCCGGGCCCGCGGCCCGGGGCCGCATGCCCACACAACCCAGAGGGGCCGACGCCCCGACCGACAGAGGAATCGCATGGCCGTCGAACGCACGCTGTCCATCGTCAAGCCCGATGGAGTCAAGAGAAACGTCATTGGCGAGGTGTACCGCCGCTTCGAGAGCGCGGGTCTCCGGATCGTCGCCGCGCGCATGCGCCGCCTGTCGCTCGCCGAGGCCGAGGGCTTTTACGCCGTCCACCGCGAGCGCCCGTTCTTCAAGGACCTCGTTGCCTACATGACGTCGGGCCCGGTGGTCGTGCAGGTGCTCGAGGGCGAGGACGCCGTCGCGAAGAACCGCGAGATCATGGGCGCCACCGACCCGAAGAAGGCGGCCCCGGGCACGATCCGCGCCGACCTCGCCGAGAGCATCGAGGCGAACACCGTGCACGGCTCGGACAGCCTCGAGAACGCCGCGCGCGAGATCGCCTACTTCTTCGCCGAGACGGAGCTCTGCCCGCGCTGAGCGGGCGGCCCCGTCGTCCGCCGCCGCGAGCACCACGATGAGCGAGACGGCCGCCAAGACGAACCTCCTCGGCCTCGACCGGGCCGGGATGGAGGCGTTCGTCGCCGGGATGGGCGAGAAGCCCTTCCGGGCCCGGCAGCTCATGAAGTGGATCTACCGGCGCGCGGTCGGCGACTTCGACGGGATGACGGACCTCGGCAAGGACTTCCGCCGCCGGCTCGCGGAAGTGGCCGAGATCCGCGTCCCCGAGGTGATCCTCTCGCAGGCGTCGGCCGACGGCACGCGCAAGTGGCTGCTCCGCTTCGAGAGCGGCCAGGCCATCGAGATGGTGTTCATTCCGGAGCCGGGTCGCGGCACGCTCTGCATCTCGAGCCAGGTCGGCTGCGCGATGGATTGCGGTTTCTGCTCGACCGGGGCGCAGGGGTTCAACCGCAACCTGACGACGGCCGAGATCGTCGGCCAGGTGTGGCTCGCGAACCGCGAGCTCGGCTATTCGCCGGACGGCGACCGCGTGATCACGAACGTCGTGTTCATGGGGATGGGCGAGCCGCTGATGAACTACCGCAACGTGGTCCCGGCCGCCGAGATCATGATGGACGACCTGGGGCTCGACCTCTCGCGGCGGCGCGTGACGATCAGCACGTCGGGGCTCGTGCCGCAGATGATCCGGATCGCTGAGGAGACCAACGTCGCGCTCGCCGTGTCGCTCCACGCGCCGAACGACGAGCTGCGCAGCGAACTGATGCCGATCAACCGCCGGCACCCGATCGCAAGCCTGCTCGAGGCGTGCTGGCACTACGTCGAGAAGCAGAATGCCCGCAGCGTGACGTTCGAGTACGTGATGCTGGACGGCGTGAACGACCGCCCGGAGCACGCGCGGGAGCTCGCGGCGTTGCTGCGCGGCCGGCCGGCGAAGGTGAACCTGATTCCGTTCAACCCGTTCCCGAACACGCGATACCGCCGCTCGAGCGATGCGGCGGTCGAGCGCTTCCGCGACCTCGTGATCAAGGGTGGCGTGATCGCGACGATCCGCCGTACCCGCGGCGACGACATCGACGCCGCGTGCGGGCAGCTCGTCGGACGGGTCAATGACCGCACGATCGTTCGGCTGCGCGACCGCAACCTGATGCCCGCCACCGGGGCGCACGCATGATCCGGCGAGCCCTCGCGACCGTGCTGCTCGTGCTCGCCGTCGGTTCTGCCTCGGCGCAATCTGTGTCGGACAACGAGCCCGACCGGCGCAAGGCCGCGCAGGCGAACGCGCAGCTCGCGCTCGCCTACCTGCGGGAGGGCGACCTCGTGACCGCGCGCGAGAAGCTCGAGAAGGCGCTCGAGCAGGACCCGAACATCGCCGATACCCAGCTCGCGGCCGGATTCGTCTACGACCGCCTCGGGGAGGACGACAAGGCTCGCTCGGCCTACGAGAAGGCGGTGCGGCTGAGCCGCGACAACCCCCAGGTCCTGAACAGCTACGGTTCGTTCCTGTGCCTCAAGGGCGACCGCAAGCAGGGCGAGAAGGTGCTGTTGCAGGCGGCCGGGAGCCCGCTCAACCGCAATCCGGAGTTCGCCTGGGCGAACGCAGGACGTTGCGCGCGGGCCGACGGGCGGCTGAAGGATGCCGAGAGCTATTTCCGCCAGGCGCTCGCGCGCCGCGGCGACCAGGCGGACATGCTGTTCAGCATGGCCGAGATCGAGCACGAACTCGGCAACGACCTGCAGGCCCGCGCGTTCCTCGAGCGCTATGCATCGCTTGCGCCGATCTCCGCGGCGTCTCTCTGGCTCGGGTACCGTATCGAGCGCGGGCTCGGCGACGACGATCAGGCCCGCCTCTATGCCGACCGCCTCAAGCGCGAGTATCCGATGTCCCCGGAAATGAGCGCGCTCCTCGACGCCGAGCGGGCCGGAAAGTGACGTCGGCCGCACCCGAAGTCGCCGGGTTGCCCACCGATCCCGGAGCGAGGCTGCGCCGCCAGCGCGAGCAGGCGGGCCTCACCGAACAGCAGGTGGCCGAGCAGCTCAACCTCGACGCGGGCCTCGTCCAGGCGCTCGAGCGCAACGACTACGCGGCGCTTGGTGCGCCGGTCTTCGTGCGCGGCCACCTCCGTCGCTACTCGACGCTGGTCGGCGCCGACGCGGCCCAGATCCTCGCGGCGTACGACCGTTCGAGTGCGGGCCCGGGGCAGCCGACGCTGATCCCGCGTGCACGCGAGGAAATGCGCCCGGCGCAGCGCCGCTCGCCGATACCGTGGATCGTGGCCGGTGGGCTCGTCCTGCTCGTCGCGGTCGGCGGGCTCGCGTGGTTCGCGTTCGACGCCTGGCGCGCCTCGCGTTCGGCCCGGGCGGACGAGGCCGCGCCGCCGGCCTCGACCGTGGCGGTTGCACCGGCCGCGCCCGCCGCACCGGCCCCGGCCGGGCAGGTCGCGGTCGCCTTTGCGTTCAGCGCCGACAGCTGGATCGAGGTCTACGACGCCTCCGGCCGCACGGTCGTCTACGACCTCGGCAAGGCCGGTACGCAGCGCATCGCCTCGGGCACGCCGCCGCTCAGCGTAACGCTCGGCAATGCGCCGGCGGTCGCGATGGACGTGAACGGCCGGCGCGCGACGGTGCCGGCACCGGAGGCGGGCAGCACCGTCACGCATTTCGCGGTCGGCGCCGATGGTATGCCGCGTCCGGCCGTCGAGGAACGCACGTGAGCGGCGCGCCGCAGCCGATCCGCGGGATGAACGACGTCCTGCCGGAGCAGACCCCGGCGTGGCAGCGCCTCGAGGCCGCGGCCCGCGAGACCTTCGCGGCCTATGGCTACCGGGAGATCCGGCTGCCGCTGCTCGAGCGCACCGAGCTCTTCAAGCGCTCGATCGGCGAGATGACGGACATCGTCGAGAAGGAGATGTACACGTTCGAGGACCGTGGCGGCGATTCCGTGACGCTGCGACCGGAGGCAACCGCGGGTATCGTGCGGGCCTGCCTCTCGAACGGGCTCCTGCACAACCAGCGGCAGCGACTCTGGTGCACCGGGCCGATGTTCCGCTACGAGCGCCCGCAGAAGGGCCGGTACCGGCAGTTCCACCAGGTCGACGTCGAGGCGCTCGGGTTCCCGGGGCCGGACGTGGACGCCGAGATCATCCTGATGTCGGCCCGGATCTGGCGACGGCTCGGGATCCGCGGCCTGTCGCTCAACCTGAATTCGCTCGGCACGCCGGAATCGCGCCGCGTCTACCGGGAGCGGCTGGTCGAATACTTCAGCCGTCACCTCGACGTGCTCGACGAGGACAGCCGCCGCCGTCTCGGCGGCAACCCGCTGCGCATCCTCGACAGCAAGAATCCGGCGCTGCGCGGCGTGATCGACGGTGCGCCGCTCATCACGGACCACCTGGACCCGGAATCCGCCGCGCATTTCGCCGAACTGCGCTCCAGGCTCGACGCTGCCGGCGTCGCGCACGTCGTCAACCCGCGGCTGGTGCGTGGCCTCGACTATTATTCGCGCACCGTGTTCGAGTGGGTGACCACCGAACTCGGCTCGCAGGACGCGGTGTGCTCGGGCGGCCGCTACGACGGGCTGGTCGCGCAGCTCGGCGGCGACCCGGTGCCCGCGATCGGCTGGGCGCTCGGCGTCGAGCGCATCGTCGAGCTGATGCGCCAGCAGGGCCTCGCCGGCGACGAGACGGTCGCCGACGTCTACGTCGTGCTCGGCGGGCCGGCGGCCGAGGCCGCCGGTCTCGGGATCGCCGAGGCGCTGCGCGACGCGGTGCCCGGCGTGAGGATCGAGATGAATGCGGGCGGCGGCAGCTTCAAGTCTCAGCTGAAGCGCGCCGACCGCAGCGGCGCGACGCTGGCGGTGATCGTCGGCGACGCGGAGCTCGAGCGTGGCGTCGCCGGGCTGAAGCCGCTGCGCGAGGAGGCCGGCCAGTCCGAGGTGGCGCTCGACGGGCTGGCGGCCGAAGTGGCCTGCCGCCTCGGACGCGGCACGGGCGGCTGATCGACAACGACGCGACGCCGGCCGGGCCGGTGCCGCCATGGGAGTCCTGGACGTGGAAGACCTGACCGACAACGAACGCGAAGAACAACTCCGGCGCTGGTGGAGCGACAACTGGGCGTGGATCCTCGGCGGCATCGCGCTCGGCATCGCGATCCTGTGGGGATTCAATTACTGGAAGTCGGCCAAGCTCGCCGAGGCGCAGCAGGACGAGTTCACGTACGAATCCGTGATCGAGCTGCTCAGCCAGAGCAAGTTCGACGACGCGGTCGCCGCAGCCAAGGCGCTGCGCGATCGGCACCCGAAGTCGCCGTACACGGACCAGGCGGACCTCGCGGTCGCCCGCGCCGCCGTCGAGGCCCGCAAGTACGAGGACGGCGCCGACCACCTGCGCGTCGTGATGGAGGCCTCGCGTGACGCCGAGCTGCGCTCGATCGCGCGTACGCGGCTCGCTCGCGTCTACGTGGAACAGGGCAAGTTCGACGACGCGATCGCGCTGCTCGCGACCGGCGATGCCGGCGCGTGGGCGGCGCTCTACCACGACGTGCGCGGCGACGCGTACGCGGGCAAGGGCGACCCGGCCGCGGCACGCAAGGAATACGACGCCGCGCTCGCGGTGCCCGCGACGGACTCCGGCCTCGATCGTGCGTTCGTCGAATTGAAGCGCGATGCGCTGCCGGCGGCGGCGACGCAGGCGCCCGCAGCAGCCGTGCCGGCCACTCCGCCGGCCGCCCCGGCACCGGCGGGGACCCCGGCTCCATGAACCGTCTACGCCGGCTCGCCGCGCTCGCGACGCTGGGCCTCATCGCCGGCTGCAACACCGACACGACGGTCGAGCCGCCGGCCGAACTCGTCGACATCCGGACGACGCTGCCGGTGCACAGGCTCTGGTCCGAGGGCCTCGGCGGCGACGGTGCGGTGCTCAGGCTGACGCTCGGCGTCGCGGGCATGGGTGACACGGTCTACGCGGCCGGCCGCGGCGGCGACGTGCGCGCGATGGACGCGGCCACCGGCAAGGTGCGCTGGTCCACCGACACGGACCTCGAGTTGTCCGCGGGGCCCGGTGTCGGCGAGGGTCTCGTCGTCGTGGGCACCAGCGACGGCGACGTCGTCGCACTCGACGCAGCGACGGGCAAGCAGCGCTGGAAAGGCAAGATCCCGGGAGAACTCCTGGCGCCGCCTCTGGTACAGGGCGGGCACGTGATCGTGCGCTCGGTCGAGGGCCGCCTGCGCGCTCTCGACGCGACGGACGGCAAGGAACAGTGGCTCGTCGAGGACGTCGTCCCGCGGCTCTCGCTGCGCGGCACGGCCACGCCGGTCGCCGCCGAGGGCGGCACGGTCGTCTGCGGTTTCGACACGGGCAAGCTCATGGCGGTCACGCTCGACAAGGGCGAGACGCTCTGGCAGCTGCAGCTCGCGACGCCGCACGGGCGCACTGAGCTCGAGCGTCTCTCAGACGTCGATTCGGCCGTGCGCATCTCCGGCAAGGACGTCTACGCCGTCGGCTACCAGGGACGCGTGGCGATGCTCTCGCTCGACGGCGGCCAGATCTGGTGGTCCCGCGACCTCTCGAGCTACCGTGGTCTCGACATCGACGACGACCAGGTCTACGTCGCGACCTCGGACGGCAGCGTCGTGGCGCTGCGTCGCCGCGACGGCGCGGTCGTCTGGGAGCAGAAGGCGCTGGCGCGGCGCGGCCTCAGCACGCCGGCGGTGGTCGGGTCCGTGGTCGTCGTCGGTGATTTCGAGGGTTACCTGCACTTCCTCGACCGGTCGACCGGCAAGTTCGTCGCGCGGGAGCACCCGGGCTCCGAGCGGATCGCCGCGCCACCGCTCGTGATCGGCGACCGCGTCTACGCGATCGACGAGGGCGGTCACCTCGAAGCCTACCGCGTCGGGAGCGCGGCGGGAGGCTGACCGTGCTGCCCGTCGTCGCCCTGGTCGGGCGTCCCAATGTCGGCAAGTCGACGCTGTTCAACGCGCTGACCCGCACGCGGGACGCGCTGGTCGCGGACCAGCCCGGGCTCACTCGCGACCGCAAGTACGGCTACGCTCGTGTCGGTCCGCGGCCCTGCGTCGTCGTCGACACCGGCGGGCTGGTCGAGACGGTGGAGGGCATCGAGCGGCTGATGGCCGAGCAGACGCTCAAGGCCGTCGAGGAAGCCGACCGCGTCCTGCTGGTCGTCGACGCGCGCGCGGGCTGCGTGCCCGGCGACCAGCACGTCGCGGACATCCTGCGCCGCAGCGGCAAACCGGTCGTCGTCGTCGCGAACAAGTCGGAGTCGCTCGACCCCGCGATGGCCGGCGCGGATTTCCACCAGCTCGGCTTCGGCGAACCCGAGGCCGTGTCCGCTGCGCACGGCGAGGGCGTGCACGCGCTCGTCGCACGCGCGCTCGAGGGCCTGCCGGAGCCCGAGGCCCGGCCGGACGAGGCCCCGGACGGCGAGGGCGAGATCCGGGTCGCGGTCGTCGGCCGCCCGAACGTCGGCAAGTCGACGCTGATCAACCGGCTGCTCGGCGAGGAACGGCTCGTCGCATTCGATCAGCCGGGCACGACCCGCGACACGGTCTTCGTCCCATTCGAACGCGACGGCCAGCGCTACACGCTGATCGACACGGCGGGCGTGCGCCGTCGCGCCCGCGTGAGCGACGCGATCGAGAAATTCAGCATCGTCAAGGCGCTGCAGGCGATCGAGGAGGCGCACGTCGTGATCGGCGTCCTAGACGCGCACGAGACGATCGCCGAGCAGGACGCGTCGCTGCTCGGGCTCGTGGCCGAGCAGGGCCGGGCGATGGTCATCGCCGTGAACAAGTGGGACGGCATCGACCCCTCGCAGCGCGACGCGATCCGCGACGGCGTCGACCTGCGGCTCGACTTCCTGCGGTTCGCGTCGGTGCACTTCATCTCGGCGCGGCACGGCACCGGGGTCGGCGACCTGATGGGCGCGGTGCGCACGGCGTATCGCGCGGCGATGAAGGAACTGCCGACGAAGGAACTCACCCGGGCGCTCGAGCAGGCGATCTCGATGCACCAGCCCCCGCTGGTGCGGGGCCGCCGCATCAAGCTCCGCTACGCCCACCAGGGCGGGCGCAACCCGCCGGTGGTCGTGATCCACGGCAACCAGACGCAGCACGTGCCGGATGCCTACCGCCGCTACCTCGAGAACCACTTCCGGCAGGCGTTCCGGCTCACCGGGACGCCGATGCGGATCGAGTTCCGCACGGACGACAACCCGTATTCGGGCCGCCGCAACGAACTCACGCCCCGCCAGCAGCGCAAGCGCCAGCGCCTGATCCGCAACCGCAAGGCCGGCACCGGCAAGCGCTGAGGCGTGCCGGGCCTCATAACCGGGGCTTCTGACGCGCTATCCTCTCGTCAGTAGCCCGGGGGGAGGGTCGGCATACACTGCCGCCATGGCCATGGCATTCGCCCGCACGCCCACGAATCGTTCCGCGACCGACCTGCCCGCGCGCCGGATCGTGCGGCTGCCCGCGCCGCTCGTGTTGCGGCGCGGCGGCGTACTCGCGGCCCCCGAGGTCGCGTACGAGAGCTGGGGACGGCTGAACGCCGCCCGAGACAACGCCGTGCTGATCTTCACCGGCCTGTCGCCCTCGGCTCACGCGGCCTCGTCGCCCGACGATCCGCGGCCGGGCTGGTGGGAGACGATGATCGGCGAAGGACGCCCGATCGACACCCGCCGGTTCTTCGTCGTCTGCGTGAATGCGCTCGGCAGCCCGTTCGGTTCGTCGAGCCCCGCGTCCATCGACCCGGCGACGGGCCGGCCCTACGGTATGTCGTTCCCGGAGTTCACCGTCGAGGACATCGCGGCGGCCGGGCACGCGCTGCTCGGGACGCTCGGGATCGAGCGCCTCGCGGCGCTCGTCGGCCCGTCGCTCGGCGGCATGGTGGTGCTCGCGTACTGCGCGCTCTACCCGGGGACCGTCGAGAACCTGGTCACGATCTCGGGTGCGGCCGCGGCCTCGCCGTTTGCGATCGCGTTGCGCTCGCTGCAGCGGGAGATGGTGCGCAGCGACCCGGCCTGGCGCGGCGGCCACTACGAGCCCGGGCGCGGCCCGCGGCTCGGGCTGCGGCTCGCCCGGAAGCTCGGCACGATCACCTACCGCGGCCAGCAGGAGTGGCAGGAACGCTTCGGCCGCAAGCGCGTCACCGGCGCAACCGGATTGTCGGGCGATTTCGGGCCGCAGTTCGAGGTCGAGGCCTACCTCGAGCACCAGGCGCTGCGGTTTGCGGACGTCTTCGACGCGAACGCCTACCTGTACCTCTCACGCGCGATGGACCAGTTCGACCTCGCCGAGCACGGCGGCGGTTCGCTCGATCGCGCGTTCGCCGGATTCGGCGTGCGCCGCGCGCTCGTGATCGGCGTCGAGACGGACATGCTGTTCCCGATCCACCAGCAACGCGAAATCGCCGACCGGCTCGCGGCGACCGAGGCCGAAGTGCATTTCCACGCATTCCCGTCGCCACAGGGTCACGACGCGTTCCTGAGCGACCTCGAGCGCTTCGAGCCTGCGATCGGCGGATTCATCCGCGACATCGAGGGACGCCCGGCCGCCTGAGCCGCTTCAGCGTTCGAGCACGAGCTCCGGGTCCACCATCGCCCGGTTCACGGACACACCCCAGTGCAGGTGCGGGCCGGTGACGCGTCCGGTGGCGCCGACCAGGCCCAGGCGGTCACCGGTCGCCACGAGCTGCCCCGGCGCGACGTCGATCCGGCTCAGGTGGCAATACATCGTGACCACGCCCTCGCCGTGGTCGACGAACACGGTGTTGCCGTTGAAGAAGAAGTCGCCGGTCTCGACCACGCGGCCCGGCGCGGGCGCGAGCACCGGCGTGCCGGCGGCCGCGGCGATGTCCATCCCGCTGTGCGGCTTGCGTGCCTCGCCGTTGAAGTAGCGGCGCAGCCCGAAGCTGCTCGAGCGCTCGCCGCCGACCGGCGGTCGCATCCGGAACTGCGGTACACGCCCCGCCGTGTAGGTGCCGAGCGCAGCGTCGATGCGGACCTGCTCGCGCTCGATCCGCGCAAGGTCCCGGGCGTCCGGGTTCACGTGGTGGGAATTCTTCACCTCGAGGCGCTGCTCGGCGTACTTGCGATCGACGACGTCGAACGTGAGCGCCGTCTCGGGCGGATTCCCGTTCGCCGGAACGAAACGCGCGGCGTGCGCTCCGGGCACGACGTCGAGCGGGATGCCGACGACTGCCACCCAGCCGCGCGCCGAGTCCACGACCGGGGCCCTGTGGTCGTTGAACCAGACCTCGCCGGGCGCCGGGTTGCCGGCCGACCCGGGCAGGACCAGGATCGCGAGTCCGCCCGGGACGCGCCGTTCCTCCGGCAGTTCGACGGCCGCGGCGGTCGCGGCCATCGCGCCGAGCGCCGCCGGCAGCACCAGGGCGATCGCCAGGGCGACGGGCAGCGTCGGCGCATACTGGCCCCGGCGCGACGTCACGCGTCGCGCTCCGGGTCGGTGGCCGTGCCCGCGTCCGCCGAGACGACCGTTGCGCGCAACCGGCCGCGGGCGAGTCGTGCCGAGATGGACGTTCCCGGTGCGACGCGGCCCGCATCCGTGAGCACGTGGCCCGAGTCGTCCGCGACGATCGCGTAGCCGCGGTCGAGCGTCGCGAGCGGACTGACGGCGTGCAGCGCCCGTGCGGCCACCTCGAACCTCGTGCGCGCCCGGGCGTTGCGCTGCCGCTGCGCCGCGACGAGCCGCTGCGACAGCACGTCGAGGCGCAGATCACCGGCCTGCACCCGCAGCCGCGGCGATGCCTGGGCGAGGCGGGCGCGTGCGGTCGTCGATCGCTGCAGGACCGTCCGCAGCCGGTGGCGCACGGCGAGCGCGAGCCTCGCCTCCAGCTCGTCGAGGCGCTGGGCGTGCTGTCGCAGCCTCACGCCAGGGTGGGCCCGGGCGAGCCGCTGTTCGCGGGCGCGGAGCCCGTTCTCGAGCTCCCCAAGGCGCCGGCGCAGCGCGAGCTGCAGTCGCCGAGCGGACCCTTCGATCGTACGCAGCCACTCGCCGCTGTCGGGAACCACGCGCTCAGCCGCGCCGGACGGCGTCGGCGCGCGGACATCCGCGACCAGGTCGGCGATCGTGACGTCCGTCTCGTGACCGACGCCGCTCACGACCGGGATCGGGCAGTCGTGGATCGCCCGGGCCACGACCTCTTCGTTGAATGCCCAGAGGTCCTCGAGTGACCCGCCGCCACGCGCGACGATCAGCACATCGCAGTCGCGTCGTTCGCCCGCCAGCGCGATCGCCTGTGCGATCTCGCGCGGCGCGGCCTCGCCCTGCACCGGCACCGGGTAGACGAGCACCGGGACGGCCGCGAACCGGCGCGCCAGGATGTGCAGGATGTCCCGCAGCGCCGCGCCGGTCGGGGACGTCACGACGCCGATCCGCCGGGGCAGGGCCGGCAAAGGTCGCTTGTGCCGTTCGTCGAACAGGCCCTCGGCGGCGAGCCTCCGTTTCAGTTCCTCGAAGCGGCGCCGAAGCTCGCCTTCGCCGCCTTCCTCGAGGTACTCGATCACGACCTGGAACTCGCCGCGGGCCTCGTAAAGGCTTACCCGGCCCCGCGCCAGCACCCGGGACCCGTCCTTGACCGGGAAGCGCACCATCAGGTTGCGCTGCCGGAACATCGCGCAGCGCACCTGCGCCGCCTCGTCCTTCAGCGAGAAGTACCAGTGGCCGGACGCCGGTTTCGACAGGTTCGAGACCTCCCCGGACAGCCACACGTACCCGAGCCCCTGCTCGAGCAGCGAGCGGGCCTCCCGGTTCAGGCGGGTGATCGTGAAAATCTCGCGCGGCGGCGGGGGCTTGGCGCCGGAATCGGCGGGCAGGTCGAACATGGTGGGGCGATCTTAGCGGGGCGGGGCGGGGGCACAAGGGCGCCGGGCGGGTTTCCCCGGGGCGCCCGCGCCGGGTACAATTGCGCGCTTCCTTTTACTCGCACGGGACACCCCATGCTGCGCATCCTGGAGGAAGCCCTCACCTTCGACGACGTCCTGCTCGTCCCGGCGTATTCCGAGGTGCTGCCGCACGAGGTGAGCCTCGGCACGCAGCTCACCCGCGGCATCCGGCTCAACCTGCCGGTCGTCTCCGCAGCGATGGACACCGTCACCGAGCACCGCCTCGCGATCGCGATCGCGCAGGAGGGTGGCATCGGCATCGTCCACAAGAACATGAGCGCCGAGGCCCAGGCCCGCGAGGTCGCCAAGGTCAAGCGGTTCGAGAGCGGGATCATCCACGACCCGATCACCGTGCGGCCGGACATGACGATCCGCGACGTGATCCAGCTCACGCGATCGAAGAACATCTCCGGCGTCCCGGTCGTGAAGGACGGCCAGGCCGTCGGCATCGTCACGCACCGCGACCTGCGTTTCGAGACCAAGCTCGACGCGCCCGTCTCCTCGGTGATGACGCCGAAGGAGCGGCTGGTCGCGGTCCGCGAGAACTCCCCGAAGGAGGAAGTGCTCGCGCTGCTCCACAAGCACCGGATCGAAAAGGTGCTCGTCGTGGACGACGACTTCCGGCTCAAGGGGATGATCACCGTCAAGGACTTCCAGAAGGCGACCGAGTTCCCGCGGGCCTGCAAGGACGAGCGTGGCGCGCTGCGCGTCGGAGCGGCGGTCGGCACCGGTCCGGACACGCTCGACCGGGTCGCGGCGCTGCGTGAGGCGGGCGTCGACGTGATCGTCGTGGACACCGCGCACGGACATTCGCGCGGTGTGCTCCAGATGGTCGCGAAGATCAAGGCCAAGTGGCCCGCGCAGCAGGTGATCGGCGGCAACATCGTCACCCGCGAGGCGGCGCTCGCGCTGGCCGACGCGGGCGCGGACGCCGTGAAAGTCGGCATCGGTCCGGGCTCGATCTGCACGACCCGCATCGTCGCGGGCGTCGGCGTGCCGCAGATCTCGGCCGTGGCCAACGTCGCGGCGGCGCTCGCACCGCTCGGCGTCCCGCTGATCGCGGACGGCGGCATCCGGTTCTCGGGCGACGTCGCGAAGGCGATCGTCGCGGGCGCCTACTGCGTGATGATCGGCGGGCTGTTCGCCGGCACCGAGGAGTCGCCCGGCGAGGTCGAGCTCTACCAGGGTGCCTCGTACAAGTCGTACCGCGGCATGGGGTCGCTCGGCGCGATGGCGCAGGCGCACGGCTCGCGCGACCGGTACTTCCAGGACGCAACCTCCGAGCTCGAGAAGCTCGTGCCGGAGGGCATCGAGGGCCGCGTGCCCTACAAGGGCAGCATCGTCGCGATCCTGCACCAGCTCACCGGCGGACTGCGTGCCGCGATGGGCTACACCGGCAGCGGCAGCATCGACGAGATGCGCACCCGCCCGCAGTTCGTCCGGATCACGAACGCCGGCATGCGCGAAAGCCACGTTCACGACGTGACCATCACCAAGGAAGCGCCGAACTACCGTGTCAGCTGAGCAGACGACCGCCCGACCGTCCGACATCCACGCGCACCGGATCCTGATCCTCGATTTCGGCTCGCAGTACACGCAGCTGATCGCGCGCCGCGTGCGCGAGATCGGCGTCTATTGCGAGATCCACCCGTGGGACGTGTCCGACGCGGACGTCCGTGCGTTCGGCGCGCGCGGGGTCATCCTCTCGGGCGGGCCGGAGTCGGTGACGCAGGCCGGCGCGCCCGCGGCGCCCGCGGCGGTGTTCGAGCTGGGCGTCCCGGTGCTCGGCATCTGCTACGGGATGCAGACGATGGCTGCGCAGCTCGGCGGCCGCGTCGAACCGGGCGCCGTCCACGAGTTTGGCTATGCCGAGGTGCGCGCGCGCGGCCATTCGCAGCTGCTCGCGGACATCGAGGACCGGGTCGGCGCCGAGGGCGAGGGGTTGCTCGACGTCTGGATGAGCCACGGCGACCGGGTGGTCGAGCTTCCGCCCGGATTCAAGGTCATCGCCTCGACGCCCGACCTGCCGATCGGCGGCATGGCCGACGAATCGCGGCGGCTGTACGCCCTGCAGTTCCACCCCGAGGTCACGCACACGCGGCAGGGCACGCGGATCTACGAGCGCTTCTTGCGCGGCATCTGCGGCTGCGACGCGAGCTGGAATGCCGGCAACATCATCGGCGACGCGATCGCCCGCGTGCGTGCGCAGGTGGGGCCGGGCAAGGTGCTGCTCGGGCTGTCCGGCGGCGTGGATTCTTCGGTGGTCGCCGCGCTGCTGCACCGGGCGATCGGCGACCAGCTGACCTGCGTGTTCGTGGACCACGGCCTGCTTCGTCACCACGAAGGCGACCAGGTGATGGCGGTGTTCGCGCGCAACCTCGGCGTGCGGGTGATCCGCGTCGATGCGGCCGACCGGTTCTACGCGGCGCTCGCCGGCGTCACCGACCCGGAGGCCAAGCGCAAGATCATCGGGCGGCTCTTCATCGAGGTGTTCGACGAGGAGGCGCACAGGCTCGAGGGCGTCGAATTCCTCGCCCAGGGCACGATTTACCCGGACGTGATCGAGTCGGCCGGCAGCAAGACCGGCAAGGCGCACGTCATCAAGAGCCACCACAACGTCGGCGGCCTCCCCGCGCACATGAAGATGAAGCTCGTCGAGCCGTTGCGCGAACTCTTCAAGGACGAGGTGCGGCGGATCGGCATCGAACTCGGCCTGCCGGCCGAGATGGTGCACCGTCATCCGTTCCCGGGACCGGGCCTCGGCGTGCGCATCCTCGGCGAGGTGACCCGTTCCGCGGCCGAGACGCTCCGGCTCGCGGACCACATCTTCATCGAGGAACTGCGCAGGAGCGGCTGGTACGAGAAGACGAGCCAGGCGTTCGCGGTGTTCCTGCCCGTGAAGAGCGTGGGCGTCACCGGCGACGGCCGCCGCCACGAGCCCGTGATCGCGCTGCGCGCGGTCGAGACCGTCGATTTCATGACCGCCCACTGGGCCCACCTGCCGTACGAACTGCTCGACGTCTGCTCGCGCCGGATCGTGAACGAGGTGAAGGGCGTGTCGCGCGTCGTCTACGACATCAGCGGCAAGCCGCCGGCCACGATCGAGTGGGAGTGAGCGACTCGGGAACGGTGCCGTCGCTGTCTGCTTCACCAGGAGTCCCCTTGCGCATCGGTACCCCGCTTTCCCCATCCGCCACCCGGGTGATGCTGCTCGGGGCCGGCGAGCTCGGCAAGGAAGTCGTCATCGAGCTGCAGCGGCTCGGTGTCGAGGTGATCGCGGTCGACCGCTATCCGAATGCCCCGGCGCAGCAGGTCGCCCATCGGGCTCACGTGATCGACATGACCGACGGCGCCGCACTGCGTGCGCTGGTGCTGGCGGAGCGCCCGCACCTGGTGGTGCCCGAGATCGAGGCGATCGCGACCGGCGAACTCGTGAAGCTCGAGGCCGAGGGCCTCGCACGCGTGATCCCGACCGCGCAGGCCGCGCACACGACGATGAACCGCGAGCGCATACGGCGGCTCGCCGCGGAGGAACTCGGGCTGCCGACGTCGAGGTACGCGTTCGCGTCCTCGCTCGGGGAGCTCGAGGCCGCGATCGACACCGGCATCGGCTACCCGTGCTTCGTGAAGCCGGTGATGTCCTCGTCGGGCAAGGGCCAGAGCAGGATCCGGGACGCCGGCGACGTCGCCCGCGCCTGGGAGCACGCGCTGGCCGGCGGCCGCGTGAAGCAGCCACGGGTGATCGTCGAGAGCGAGGTCCGCTTCGACTTCGAGATCACGCTGCTCACGGTGCGCCACGCGACGGGCACGTCGTTCTGCGAGCCGATCGGCCACGTGCAGGTGGACGGCGACTACGTCGAATCCTGGCAGCCGCAGCCGATGAGCGCACAGGCGCTCGACCGGGCGCGGGAGATCGCGAGGCGCGTCACGGACGCGCTCGGCGGCCACGGGATCTTCGGCGTCGAGCTGTTCGTGAGCGGCGACGACGTCTGGTTCTCGGAGGTGAGCCCGCGGCCGCACGACACGGGCCTCGTGACGCTGGTGTCGCAGCACCTGAGCGAATTCGCGCTGCACGCCCGCGCGATCCTCGGCCTGCCGGTCGACACCTCGATCCGCGCGCCCGGCGCGAGTGCCGTGATCTACGGCGGCCAGGACGCGGCGGGGATCTCGTACGAGGGGCTCGACGGTGCGCTCGCGATCCCGGGTGCGGAATTGCGTCTCTTCGGCAAGCCCGAGTCATACCGCAAGCGCCGGATGGGCGTTGCACTGGCGCGTGCATCGGACGTCGGGACCGCCAGGGAACTCGCGAAGCGCGCGGCCGCGGCCGTCAAGCCGGTCGCCGGCTGAGCCCGTCCCGGACGTGGCGATCGAGCCGGTCCGCGTGTGGGCAGTACCGATGCCGGTTGCGGATTGCCGGCGGCTAGAATCTCCGCAGGTTTTCGCGAGGGGCGGGTGCCGACGTGGCCAGAATCCTGCTGCTGCACAAGGGCGTCTACGGACACACGCTCAAGATCGCCGAGTTCCTGCAGCGCGAGATCGAGGCCCGGGGCCACGCGGTCGTCGTGCGCCCGCTCGAACAAGGCGCCGCTGACGGGGCCGGCTTCGACGCGATCGTGGTTGGCGCCAGCATCCGCCACGGCAAGCACAACCCGGCCGTCATGGACTTCATCCGCGATCGCCTGGCACTGCTGCAGTCGAAGCCGAGTGCGTTCTTCTCGGTGAACCTCGTCGCCCGCAAGCCTGCGAAGAACACGCCCGAGACGAATCCCTATGCCCGGGCATTCCTCGCGAAGTCGCCGTGGAAGCCGTCGATCGCGGCCGTGTTCGGTGGCGTGCTCGATTACCAGCGTTACGGACCGTTCGATCGCTATGCAATACGCTTCATCATGAAGCTGACGAATGGCCCGACGGACCTGCACACGAACACCGAATTTACGGACTGGGAGGCGGTCCGACGGTTTGCAGGACGCATTTCGGCGATCGCGTCCGGGCAGCCGGCCTGATGCGGCCGGTACCGGAGTCGACGGTCAACCGGCTGCACCTGGCGGTGGTCGCGGTCGTGGTCTGGCTGGTCGGCACGAGTCCGTGGGTGGCAATGCTGCGCCGCGTCCCGTCGGGGGCCGGCTGGTTCGACCGTGCACACGTCGTGCTCGGGTTCGCCGGCCTGGTGCTCGGTGTTGCGTATGCGATTGCATGCCTCGGCGGTGGTGGCTGGCGCTCGCTGTTTCCGTGGCTCTCCGGCGGCCTGGGCGCCGTCGGTCGTGACGTGGTGGGCCTCCTCCGCGGCCGGGTGCCGGCCGCCGAAGGCGGCGGGCTCTACGCGATGATCGAGGGCCTGCTGCTGGTGGCGCTCCTGGTTGCCGGTGCGACCGGTGGTGCGTGGTACCTGTCCCACGGCGGCGCCTCGGCGCTCGCGTGGCGTGCCGTACACGTCGCGTCGGCGCAGGTGCTGATGGGATTCGTCGTGCTGCACGTGCTTGCCGTCGCGTCGCACTTGCTCGACCTTGCGCGCTGACGCGTGCGACGATCGACGGATCCGATGCACATCGATCCGAGGAGCGGCCGATGACTGACGCGATTGCACCGATTCCTCCGCCCTACGTCACCTCGGTGGACGAACTGTACTGGGGCTGCATCCTGGTCGCGGTGAGCCTGACGATGCACGCGATCGGGATGACGAGCACGTTGCGCGCGAGCGACTGGTTCAAGCGACGCTTCGGCGGTGGTTCGTTCGCGCTGGGCATGGGCCGTCTGATCCTCGCGAGCTGGATGATCACGCTGTCGCACGTGCTCGAAGTGATGATGTGGGCGGGCTTCTTCCAGTGGAAGCACTGCTTCGTCAATTACAGCACCGCGACGTACTTTGCATTGAACGAGTACACGACCGTCGGGAGCGCGCTCGACCTGCCGAACAACTGGCGCCTGCTCGAGGGCATGATCGCCACCGCGGGGCTGCTTGGATTCGCCTGGTCCACCGGCATCCTGTTCACGCTGGCGCAGGAATTCCAGGACCAGCGACTTCGGCACCGCGGGCGGGTGGTCGGCGCGGGCGGCTGACGCTCGCGCCGCCGGGCGACCGAGGCCGGCCACGGCGCGGTCACCGGTTGCCACAATCCCGCATTGCGCGTCGCGCGATCCGGGCGCAACGTGATGCCAGTACCGCGGGAAGCGGAGGTCCACATGAGCCGGTTCCGGATCCTCGTGGCCGACCAGGCCGAAGCGGTGTTCTACGATGCCGCAGCCCTCGATCAGGCGCCGACGGAAGTCGCGCGCATCAACAGCCCCGAGGCGCGCCTGCACGATCGCGATCTCGCCAGCGACCGTCCAGGCCGCTCGTACGAGAGCGTCGGCGGCGCACGCCACTCGATTTCGCGTGAGGTTGGCCCGCATCGCCGCCAGGCCGAACTGTTCGCGCGACGGGTTGCCCGCCGTCTCGACGAAGCCCGTCGCAGGGACGAATTCGAGGGCCTCGTGGTCGTGGCGGGCCCGCCGTTCCTCGCGCTGATGCGCAAGGAACTGCCTCGGCTGACCCGTGCGCGCGTGACGCACGAGATCTGCAAGGACCTCGTCCACGGACCGCTGGATGCGCTGCGCCGGCACCTCGGGGCCATCGCGGCCGAGGGTCCGCGCGGCTGAACGCCGGAGGCGGGCCCGCGCCGGGGCGGGCCCGATCCGCCGGTCAGGACTCCCGGGTCATCACCATCTGCACGTCGCCGAGCGCGCGTTCGGCAAACCCGGCCTCGCAGTAGCAGAGGTAGTACTCCCACATCCGGACGAACGTGTCGGGGTAGCCGAGGGCGCGCACCTCGTCGAGCCGCGCGTGGAAGTTGCGCCGCCACTCGGCCAGGGTCGTCGCGTAGTGCGGCCCGATGTCCTCGAGGTGCACGAGCCGCAGGTCGCTCGACTCGACCATCGCGGCGGTCAGCGCGCCTACCGACGGGATGCAGCAGCCGGGGAAGATGTAGCGCTTGATGAAGTCCACCTCGTCGCGGGCGCGCTCGTAGTTGACGTCCGCGATCGTGATCGACTGCAGCACCATGCGGCCGTGGCGCTCGAGCAGTTCGCCGGCGCGGCGGAAGAACGTCGGGAACTGGCGGTGGCCGATCGCCTCGATCATCTCGATCGACACCAGCCGGTCGTAGCGACCGCGCAGGTCGCGGTAGTCGTCGAGCAGCACCGTGATGCGCCCGTCGAGCCCGGCGGCCCGGATGCGCTCCCGGGCGAGTTCGAACTGGCTCGGCGAAATCGTCGTCGTCGTGACCCGGCAGCCGTAATTCGCCGCCGCGTGCATCGCGAAGCCGCCCCAGCCGGTGCCGATCTCGAGCACGTGGTCCGTCGGTCCGATCTCGAGCTTGCGGCAGACGAGGTCGAGCTTCGCCCTGGAGGCCTCGACGAGCGGCTGGTCGGGGCGCTCGTAGAGCGCGCACGAGTACATCATCGTTTCGTCGAGCATCAGCCGGAAGAAGTCGTTGCCGAGGTCGTAGTGCGCGGAGATGTTCCGGCGGCTGCCCGAGCGCGAGTTGCGGTGCAGCCAGTGCGCCGCGAGCCGCAGCGGCGCCGACAGGCGGGCGAACCCGCCCTCGAGCGAGTCGAGTGCCGCGCGGTTCGCGAGCATCAGCCGGAGCAGCGCCGTGAGGTCCGGGCTCGACCAGTGCCCGAGCATGTAGGACTCGGCCGCGCCGACCGAGCCTCCGTATGCGAGCTCGGAGTAAAACGCCGGGTCGCGGACCTCGATGCTGGCCACGGCACCCGGTTCGCGACCGAATGCGTGCACGGCATCACCCTCGTGGATCCTGAGCGTCCCGTGCCGGAGCGCGGCGAGGCGACCGAACACGAGGCGCCTCGCGGCGGCGCCGAGCGGATTCGGGCGGGGCAGGGCCGGGGCCAGTTCGATCAGCGTAGTGTCGTTCACGTGGTTCGCTCCTCCACCCGGGTCGCCGGATGGGCGTGGAAGGGGATGCGCTTCAGCCACAGCCGGAACGCCTGCCAGTAGATCCGGCGCAGCACGTTCACGGTGGCGAACGGGTGGCGGGCGAGCACCCAGGCGAGGCTCGCGCCCGTGATCTCGCGCCGCTCGAGCGACAGCGTCGCGTCGAACACGCGCTCGCCCGACCGCCGATTCACCATCCGGATCCCGAGCGCGCGTCCCGGTTCGCCGAAGCTCCAGTCGTAATCGTGGTCCATCGGCATGAACGGCGACACGTGGAACTGCTTGCCGAAGCGGAATCGCAGCGCCCCGTCGTCGGTGGCCGCGTCGCGCGCCGGCAGTACGTAGGCGTGGCGTTCGTCCCAGGGCGTGTTCGTGATTTCGGCGACCACCGTGTCGATCCGCTCCCCGGTGGCGTCGTAGCAGTAATAAAACGTCACCGGATTGAAGCAGTGCCCCCAGGTGCGCAGCATCGCCAGCATCCGGACGGGACCGTCGGGCCGGCGGCCGGTCTCCGCGGCGACCCGGTCGCGGACGGCCGACTCGAGCGACACCGACGGATCGCCGAGGTAGTCGGCGCGGCGCAGCCAGCCGAGCGCGGGCCGGCTCGTGGACCACAGCCAGCGCCCCGCGAACACCGTGTCAAGCTCCGTGAGGTCGATCCACGCGTAGCACACGGCGTAGTCGAACGCGTGGGCGCGCGGGTGCCGCCGCCGGTGACTAAGCCGTCCGGTGTAGAGCGCGCTGTGCATGGTCGTCCCGGAAGTGGCGGACCGCCTCGAGTGCGCTCGCGACGCCGTCCTCGTGGAAACCGTTGCGCAGCCACGCCCCGCAGTAGTACGTGGCGCGCTCGCCGTCGATTTCCCGGTGGCGCGCCTGGGCGGCGACCGATGCCGGCGTGTAGAGCGGGTGGTGGTAGGTGATCCGGCGCAGCACGCGGCCGGGATCGATGGCATCCGTGCGGTTCAGCGTCACGAGGAACGGCTGCGGTGCGTCGAGCCGCTGCAGGATGTTCATGTTGTACGTGAGCGCGACCGGGCCGGGCTCCGGGCGCACGTGGTAGTTCCACGCGGCCCAGGCGAGTGGCCGCCTCGGCATCAGCCGGGTGTCCGTGTGCAGTACGGCCTCGTTCGCCTGGTACGGGATCGCCGAAAGGACCTCGCGTTCGGCCGGTGACGGGTCCGCCAGCAGTGCCAGCGCCTGGTCGCTGTGGCAGGCGAGGAATGCCGCGTCGAAGCGCAGCGCCTCGTGTCCTCGCGGCTTCACGAGCACGCCACCCGGGATCCGTCGCAGCTGCTCGACCGGCGTGGACAGCAGGATGCGGTCCCGGAACGGCGCGACCAGCCGCTCGACGTAGCGGGCCGAGCCGCCGGCCACGGTGCGCCAGACCGGCCGGTCGTCGACCGTGAGCATCCCGTGGTTGTGCAGGAATCGCACGAAGAACCGGGCCGGGAAGCGCATCATCGAGGCCGGATCGGTCGACCAGATCGCCGCACCCATCGGCACGACGTAGTGATCGACGAACGCCCGGCCGTATCGGCCGCGCGCGAGCATGTCGCCGAGCGGCAGTTCGCCGCCGGGCGACTCGAGCAGCCGGGGCGCCTCGCGGTTGAAGCGCAGGATGTCGCGCACCATGCCGAGGAACGACGGCCGGAGCAGGTTGCGGCGCTGCGCGAACAGCGAGTTGACCGAGGTGCCGTTGTACTCGAGGTCGGCCGCCTCGTCCCGCACCGAGAAGCTCATGCTGCTTTCCTGGGAGGCGACGCCGAGTTCATTCAGCAGCCGGATGAATTTCGGGTACGTGCGGTCGTTGAAGACGATGAATCCGGTGTCGACGTGCCAGGTCCGGCCGTGGGCCTCGATCTCGTGCGTGTGGGTGTGGCCGCCCACGTGGTCGCCAGCCTCGAATACCGTGATCTCGTGTTCGCGCGAGAGCTCCCGGGCCGCCACGTTTCCGGCGATGCCGGCACCGACGATCGCGATCCTCACAGGCGCCCCCGGCCGGGCCGGCGGCCTGCCTCGATCACCGATCGGGGCACCGGCCGCAGACCGCGCACGACGCCGAGTGCGGCGAGCACCCTGAGTGCGTACCAGCTGAGGTCGACCTCCCACCAGTAGAAACCCTGGCGCGCCGATCCCGGGTAACGATGGTGATTGTTGTGCCAACCCTCGCCGAACGTGATCAGCGCGAGCAGCGCGTTGTTGCGGGAGTCGTCGCCCGTGTCGAACCGCCGGGTGCCCCACTGGTGGGCGACGGAGTTGATCACGAACGTCGAGTGGAACAGCACGACGGTCGAGATGCAGAAGCCCCAGACGACGAGTTGCCAGGGCCCGGTGCCGAGCGACGGGTGTGCCGCCTCGAGCCACGCGCCGACCGCCCACAGCGCGACGAACAGCGCCGCCGGCACCGCCACGTCGTAGCGGTCGAGCCAGCGCAACTCCGGGTACTTCGCAAGGTCCCGGACCAGGTGCGCGCGCGTCGCGAAGTTCTCGCGGGCGAGGAACCAGCCCATGTGGCTCCAGAAGAACCCGTCCTGCCGGACCGAGTGCGCATCCCCGGGCCGGTCCGAATGCTGGTGGTGGTGCCGGTGGTGGGCCGCCCACCACAGCGGCCCGCGCTGAACGGCCGAGGCGCCGAGCACCGCGAACACGAACTGCCAGCCGCGCGAGGCGCGGAAGGCCCGGTGCGAGAAGTAACGGTGGTAGAACGCCGTGATCGCGAACATCCGCAGCGCGTAGAGCAGGACCGCGGTCGCGACGGCGAACGGACTCCAGCCGGTCCAGGCGACAGCGAGGCAGCCGACGTGCATCAGGGCGAACGGCACGACGCGTGGCCAGTCGATGCCGCGCGCGTCGCCGGCCTCTTCGGCGCCCGCCGTCGCGCTGTCGACCCAGCGCCGCAGGGCCACTGCGAGACGCGTACTCACCGCGGAGACCCCGGCGTGCCCGGGCCCTCGGGCCAGCGCTGCGGCACCTTGCGCAGCTTCGAGGTGTCGTAGCCGAGCCCGCCGACGAACGAGACGAGGCTTGCGTACTCGGCATCGTCGAGGACCGGCGTCCGCGCCATGATCCAGACGTAGTCGCGCGCCTCGCGCGCGATCACGGTCTCGCCGTAGTCGGCCGACAGGTACGAGATCCGGTAGTCCGCCTTGATCGGCCAGACGAACTGCATGCCCCACACGGCGTTCGATGCGCGGTCGACGACGTAGCCGCGCGGTTCGTAGCGCTTCTCCGGGCCGTCGAAGCCGCCCGCACGGTACGTGAACGTGGTCGCGATCGTGCCGTCCGGGTCGAGCCGGTATGACTCGACCGCGTTCCAGGCGTCGCGCTCGATCCAGGTCGGGATGCAGGCGATCACGTACCAGTCGCCCATGAACCGTTCGAGGTCGACGTGCTGGACCAGCGGCACGGGCGGTCGCGGCACGCTGCCACAGCCGGCGATCGCGAACGCCGCGGCTGCGGCGAGCAGGAGGTGACGGGGTCGGGCAGGTTGGTTCATCGCAGTTCGTACCGCAGCGTGCGGCCTCCCGGGGTCGGGGCTTCGAGGGCGACCCAGCGGTCGCCGGTGTACCAGAGGTCGATCGCGAGCCCGGGCGCGGTCAAACGGTGCCGGGTCGCGGTGACCTTCCGGCCCGACACGGAGACCGGTTCGCTGCCGAGGTCGGTGACGCGAACGGGCAGCCACTCGCCGGTCTGCGAATTGAGCAAGCGGGTCGCACCGAGGATCCGCGGGTTCCAGTATGCAAAGCTCATCACGCAGCCCGGCAGGCGTGCGTCGCCGGACGGGCTGGCGACCATCAGTCCGTCGCCGAGCGATGCGGCGGCGACCTCTTCCACGTCGCCGTTCGTCTCCGTCCGCGCCTCGAGTTCGTCGAGGCAGGCGCCGTGCCAGCGTTCGCGCGCCTCGTGCCGGTAGCGATAGGCATTCAGGAACAGGAATCGCACGTCGAAGCTGGCCCGGCTCTCGACCTCGGTGGCTTCGCCATCGCCGCGCACGACCCAGCGGTGCCAGCCCACCTCCTTGCCGTCGAGCAGCACCTGGAACTGCCATTCACGGACCGGCGGCTGCCCCGTGGGGCCGGCAATCGACGCGCCGGCCGCGCCGGCGAGCAGCACCGCGATCATGGCGGTCGCGGGCCTCATCGCGCACGCCTCGGCGGCCACGGCACGAAGGCGCTGGTGCGCGCGACGTAGTCGCGGTAGGCGGGGCGACGCTCGCCGATGTCCTTCTCGAGCAGCGTGACGCCCGACACGCGCAGCAGGAGCACGGTCACCAGCAGCGGCGCGAACACGGTCCACGCGGCGCCACCGGCGAGCGCCACCAGCCACAGTCCCCACCAGACGCAGCACTCGCCAAAGTAGTTCGGGTGGCGCGACCAGGCCCAGAGTCCGCGGTCGAGGACCCGCCCACGGGTCCTCGAGTCCCGGCGGAAGCGCGCGAGTTGTGCGTCCGCGACGGCCTCGATGACGATGCCCGCGGTCGCGACCAGCGCGCCGGCCACGTCCAGAGCGCCGAATGGAGCGGGGGAGACCATCGCGGCCGCGAGCGGCGCCGAGATGATCCACGCGAGCAGTCCCTGCAGGCCGAACACCAGGTAGAGGCTCTTCCACTCGAAATTGGGCTGGTTGCGGGCGCGGATCGCCTGGTAGCGGTGGTCCTCGGGCGCGTTCCAGTTGCGCGCCGCGAGGTGCGCCGCGAGCCGCACGGACCACGCGGCGACCAGCGCCAGCACGAGTCCGGTGCGGGGGCCGGCCGGCGTCGCGACCACGGCGTACATCGCCGCGGCGACCAGGAAGAACACGGACCAGAAGATGTCGACCAGGCCGACGTTTCGACGCACGGTGCACACGGCCCATGCCGTCGTGGCGAGCACGGCGATGGCCGGGAGCGACGCCACCCAGGTCCAGCCGACGCTCATCGGCGTGGCTCCCGTTCCGGCCGCTCGAACAGGTAGTGGCTGACCCACCACTCCTGGCCATCCCGGTGGCCGAAGAGTTCAGCGCAGGCCATGAAGAACACGCGCCACCGCTGCAGCCAGAGCGGCGCGGCGGCGCCGTAGGTACCGGCGAGCGCCTCGAGCACGGCGTCGCGCCGCGCATCGACGTTCGCGAGCCAGGCGTTCGCGGTCCGCTCGTAGTGCGTGCCGTCCCAGCGCCAGCGCGAGAGGAAGCGCAGCCGGTCCTGGAAGCGCAGCGGCAGCTCGTCGCTCGGCATCATGCCGCCCGAGAAGAAGTGGCGGCTCATCCAGTCCGATGGGCCGCCGTCCACGAACGGGTACGGCGTCGAGCGATGGCAGAACACGTGCATCAGGAACCGGCCGCCGGGGCGCAGCCAGTCGTGCACGCGGCCGAAGAGCGTGCGCCAGTTGCGCATGTGCTCGAACATCTCGACCGACACGATCCGGTCGTAGCGCCCGGGCGCCTCGAACACGTTCATGTCCGCCGTGATCACGCGCACGTTGTCGAATCCACGCTGCCGGGCCTGGGACTCGATCCACGCGCGCTGCGAGGCGGAATTCGACACCGCGGTGATCCGGCTGCCCCGGTAGTGGGCCGCCATCCACAGCGTGAGCGAACCCCAGCCGCAGCCGAGCTCGAGGATGTCCTGCCCGTCCCCGAGGCCGGCATGTTCGCAGGTCGCGGCGAGTGCCCGTGCCTCGGCCGCCTCGAGCGTGGCCGTGCCCTCGGGCCACCAGGCGCTCGAGTACTTGAGGTGCGGGCCGAGTGCCAGCGCGAAGAATCGCGCGGGCACCTCGTAATGCTGCTCGTTCGCGAGGTGGGGTACCGGGGCGAGTTCGGCCGCTTCCATCTCGGCGACGAACGACTCCGCCGCTGCGGCGGATCGCTCGGCGTCCCCGGCGCCGATCTCACGCAGGCGCTGCTCGCACAACCGGCGGATCCCGGCCCGGATGAACGCATCGGGCACGAGGCCCTGCTCGACCCAGTCGATCGCCTTGCGCGTGGCCTCGCTCATGTCGGCTTCTCCTCTTCGAACAGCGTGGAACCGAGGAGGCGGACGCCGTCCTCGAGGTCGGCGCCCAGCGGCACGGCGCCGGCCGCGACGATTGCCCTGCGGTGCCGCACCGACGCCGCGCCGCCGACGAACACGGGCACCGGGACCGAGGCGACGAGAGCGGGCAGATCGCGATCGAGCAGCCCGGCGACGGGGTCCACGGACGCCGCGATCACGACCGCATCTGCGCCGCAGCGACGCTGCGCGATCGCGACTTCGGCGAGCGGCGTATCCGCCCCGAGCAGCACGGGCCGCAGCCCTGCGTCGCGCGCCTCGAGCGCGAACAGCAGCAGCCCGACTTCGTGGTGCTCGCCCGGCGCGCACGCAGTGACGATCCGGGCGCCGGTCGCGTAGCGCATCCGGTGCTGCAGGCGGGCACCGAGCTTGCTGCGCAGGTAGGTGGCGAAGAAGTGCTCCTCGGCGATCGCGCCATCGAGCTGCTGCCAGCGGTCGCCGAGCCGCTCGAGCAGCGGCAGCACGACGCGTCGCGTCACGTGCTCGACCGCGTGCAGCGAAAGTGCCTCGTCGTAGACGTCGTCGAGCAGTGTTTCATCCAGGGCGGCGATCGCACTGGCCATCCTGTCCTGGTAGCGGCGCCACGGCCCGCCGTCCCCGCCCGTGGCACGGTCTGCGGCATCGGCGTCGAGCACCTGACGCACGCGGCTCACCGGGATGCCCCGCTCGACGAGTGCGAGCACGCGCCGGATCTCGTCGACGTGCGCGTGCGTGTAGAGCCGGTGGCCGGACGGCGTCCGGACCGGCTGGATCAGGCCGTAACGGCGCTCCCATGCACGCAGCGTCACGGTGCTGACGCCGGTCAGCGCCGACACGGTCCGTATCGGGAACTGTTCTCGTTGGGGCATTCGGGGTGTGCTGGCGATCAAGAACGATGCAAAAGTTATACAAGAGGCCGAAAACAGTCAATTAAAGATGTACACAAGTTGTACCAATTTGTTTCACCGCGGGTCGGCGACCGGGTGGCGGCGTGGGCTCCCAGCGTGGACAATGCGCCCCGCCGCGGCCGACGCGGCGCGGGCAATTGCCGCGGCGGCCCGGCCGAGAGACCCGATGAACCCGACCGATACTCAGTTCATGGCGCGCGCACTGGAACTCGCCCGGGCCGCGGAGGCCGCCGGCGAGGTGCCGGTCGGCGCACTCGTCGTGAAGGACGGCGTGGTCGTGTCGGAGGGCTGGAATCGCCCGATTGGCACCTGCGACCCGACCGCGCACGCGGAGATGGTGGCCCTGCGCGCGGCCGGCGGCGCGCTCGGCACCTACCGGCTCACCGGCACGACGCTCTACGTCACGCTCGAGCCCTGCGCGATGTGTGCGGCCGCGATGGTGCACGCGCGGGTCGCGAGGCTCGTCTACGCGGCGGCGGATCCACGCGCCGGGGCCGCAGGCAGCGTGTTCGACATCGTGAGGCACCCGGCGCTCAACCACCGGCTCGAGGTCGACGGCGGCGTGATGGCCGAGGAGTGCGGGGCGCTGCTGCGTGGATTCTTCCTGGCGCGCCGATGACGCCGGGCGGCCGCCGGTGGCCGCTCAGCGCGCCGGCGCGGGGGCGGCCGCCGCCGAGTCGGTCGCGGCCGCCTCGAGGATGTCGAGGTAGGCCCGCACGTTGTCGACGTAGCGCACCGGCTCCCAGCCGCGCGCGTAGCCGTGCTTCGTGCGCGAATACCACTTTTCCTGGGCCAGCAGTGGCAGCGTCTCGCGCACGTCGTCCCAGCGGTCCGGGTCGCGCCCGAGCTGCTGGGCGAGCACCCGTGCGTCCTCGACGTGCCCGTAGCCGACGTTGTAGGAGGCCACGGCGAACCAGGTGCGGTCCGGCTCCGGGATCCGCGCGGGCACCGTGTCGAGCATCCGCGCCAGGTAGCGCGCGCCGCCAAAGATGCTCGCGCGCGGATCGTGACGGTCGCCGAAGTTCATCATCGCCGCGGTGTCGGCCGTCATCTGCATCAGCCCGCGGGCCCCGGAGAGCGAGACCGCGTCCGGGTCCCACTTTGATTCCTGGTAGCCCATCGCGGCGAGCAGCTTCCAGTCGACGCCGTGTGCGAGCGCCGCGTCGCGGAACCAGGTTTCGTAGAGCGGAAGCCGGACGCCGACGTGGTCCATGAAGTTCCGCGAGAACAGGTAATCGAAGTTCTCGCGCTCGCCGAAATAGCGGTCGAGCATGACGGCGATGTAGCCCTCGGCCCGCGACACGGTGAAGAACGCGTTCACGCGCGAGAGCAGCGAGCGGTCGTGCCCGGTCGTGCTGACGGCCCAGGCGCTCGCGCGCTCCGGCGACAGGTCGAGCGCGATCGCGAGGTTTGGGTGCAGGGGACGGTTCAGCACGTACTCGGTCGAACTCGCGAGCGTGTACTCGGCGTCGCCGCGCGACACCTCGGCGAGGATCTGCTCGGTGTCCGTGTCGCCGCGCTCGATCCAGACGAGGTCCGGGTCCGACAGCCGCAGTTCCTCGAGCGTCCTGAGGTGCGCACTGCCGGCCGCGACTTCGATGCGTCCGCGGGCCGCGGCCCGGACCGACGCGGGTCGCGCCGCGCCGCGCCGCTGGACCAGGTGCTCGCGAACCAGCCGGTAACCGGGCCCGAAGTGGACGCCCGGCGGCAGTTCGATCCCCGTCGTGAGGCCGGCCGCGGCCAGGTGCGCGCGGCCCGCCGCGACCTCCTGGACAGCTGCCTCGCGCGTGCGCACGACGTAAAGCCGCAACGAGACACCCAGGCTCTCGGCGAAGCGGCTCGCGAGTTCGTAGCCCGGGCCCTCCGGACCATGGCTGCCGAGATAGTAGGAATCCGGGCTGTTGCGCGCCGCGACCCGCAATTCGCCGGACGCCAGCACCTGCTCGAGCAGCGGCGGCGGCTGCGAGCAGGTCGCGAGCAGCAGGGTCGCAAGCAGGGCGAGCAATGCCTTCATGACTTGTATAGAATACGCGGCCCTCGGAGAGGTACCGAAGCGGTCATAACGGCGCCGACTCGAAATCGGATGGGGGCATAACCGCCCCACGTGGGTTCGAATCCCACCCTCTCCGCCACCTTCCAGACGCCCCCGCGACCCGGGGGCGTCGTCGTTTCAGCGGGTGTTACTACGCAGTTGACTAATTTGTTGGCACATCAACAACTTGCAGCGTTGCGTAGCCGTCGAAATTCGATTGACCAAAAACTTCAGAAGTACGCGTCCTTTTCAGGTTGATTGGTAGCGTGCTTCCCCTTCGCTGCGGCTGCCTGTCGCAGTTGCGTCTCCTGCCAGCCAGAACTCTCACGGTCTGCTGATTCGCCAAGGGCCGGCGCTTCGTCCTCACGAGTCTCGCCCGGGCAATTGCTGCTATGGCCGGGACTGGCGTCCTCGGTTACTGTCATCGACGTCGCGCAGGGGCCACCTGCGCACGACCGCTTGGCCTACTTGGCCGGCGGTAGGTGGAGATCGGCCGGGCCGGGCGAAGGAATGCAGACGTGACTCCGGAAGAGTTCATCGCGAAATGGGAACCGGTGACGCTGACAGAGCGCTCGGCTGCCCAGCAGCACTTCATCGACTTGTGTCGGCTGCTCGACCAGCCGACGCCCGCGGAAGCCGACCCGACAGGCGCGACGTACACGTTTGAAAAGGGCGCCACGAAGGCCAATGGTGGCCGCGGCTGGGCGGATGTCTGGAAGCGCGGAGCCTTCGGCTGGGAGTACAAGGGCCCGGACAAGGATCTGCTCGCGGCCTACGCGCAATTGAAGCAGTACGCGGACGCGCTCGAAAACCCGCCGCTCCTCGTCACGTCCGACATCAAGCGCATCGAGATCCACACCAACTTCACGAACACCGTGAAGAAGGTCTATTCGCTTGCGCTCAGCGACCTCGCTGACGCCAAGAAGCGCGAGATCTTGCGGTGGGTGTTCGCCGAACCCGAGAAGCTGCGTCCTGGCGTTACGCGCGCGATGGTGACGGTAGATGCGGCCGAGCGCTTCAGCGAGCTCGCGCATCGGCTGCAGGCCAAGGGCTACCCGCCGCAGCAGGTGGCTCATTTCCTGAATCGAACGATCTTCGCGATGTTTGCCGAGGACGTGGGACTACTGCCGAACCATGTCTTCTCGAAGATGCTGACGGCAGCTGCAGCACATCCGGAGTCGTTTGAGGCGTATGCGCGGGACCTGTTCCGCAGCATGGCTAAGGGCGGCACCGCCGCGTTCGAGGTTATCGACTGGTTCAACGGCGGGCTGTTCGACGACGAATCAACGCTGCCGCTCGAGAAGACTGAAATCGAGCTGCTGCTCCGATCGGCGGATCTCGACTGGACTTGGATCGAGCCCTCGATCTTTGGGACGCTCTTCGAGCGCGGACTCGACCCGGACAAGCGCAGCCAGCAGGGCGCGCATTACACCGATCCCGACACGATCATGAAGATCGTGCAGCCCGTTGTACTCGATCCCTGGGAGCGCGAATGGGCAGAGGAAAAGAAGGCGCTCGCGGCGCAGATCGAAAAGTCGAAAAAGGTTGTTTCGGAGGCTGCCAAGAAACGGTACTTCGCGTTCCTCGAGCGACTGTACCAATACCGCGTTCTCGACCCCGCGTGTGGCTCGGGCAATTTTCTGTACCTCACGCTCCGTGGACTCAAGAACTTCGAGAAGAAGGTCATCCACGAGGCCGAGGCCCTCGGCCTGCCGAGACAGTTTCCGCGCGTCGGTCCAGAGGCTGTCCTCGGTATCGAAGTGAATCCGTACGCGGTCGAGCTTGCCCGGGTCACCGTCTGGATCGGTGAGATCCAATGGATGCTCGAAAACGGCTTTGGAGTGTCAAAGGACCCAATCCTCAAGCCTCTTGGTCAAATTGAATGCAGGGACGCAATCTTGAACGAAGATGGCACTCAGCCGCAGTGGCCGAAAGCTGATGCCATCGTCGGGAATCCTCCCTTCCTCGGTGACCGAAAGCTCACGACGCAGCTCGGCGAGGACTATGTTCGTCGCCTTCGGAATGCCTACAGCGAGTCCATCCGCGGGTCCGTCGACCTTGTCTGCTATTGGTTTGACAAGGCGTGCAGGCATCTCATCGCCGGTGAGGCCGGTCGAGTCGGCTTGGTGGCAACCAATTCCATTCGTGGCGGCTTCAACCGTCAGGTGCTCGAACGAATCGCCGAGGAGACGCCGATTTTCACGGCTTGGAGCGATGAGCCTTGGGTATTGGACGGGGCGGCGGTGCGGGTCTCGATCGTATGCTTCGACCGATCCGAGGGCGACTCGCGTGTCCTGGATGGACAGCCGGTTGAGCGAATCAACCCCGACCTGACGTCACTCTCAGTCAACCTGGCCAATGCTCAGCCACTCGCGGAAAACGCGGGGGTGGCTTTCAACGGGATTCAGAAGACCGGTCCGTTCGAGGTCCCCGGCACTTTGGCGCGACAATGGCTGACGGGTCCGCAGAATCCGCATGGCCGCCCGAACGCTGACGTACTGCGACCCTACTGGAATGGAATCGACGTCACTCGTCGCTCGCGCGACAGTTGGATCGTCGACTTCACAGGCATGACCGAACAGGAAGCCGCGCTATTCGAACGCCCGTTCGAGCACCTGGCCGCGACGGTAAAGCCTGAGCGCATGGCCAGCACGGTGAAGAACGCCCGCGACCGTGATTGGCTGGTCGCGAACTGGTGGTTGTTCTGGCGAGTGCGTCCCGAGCTTGCCGCGGCCCGCGCGATGTTTGAGCGGGTCATCGTTACGCCGGAAGTTGCCAAGCACCGCGTGTTTGCTTGGGCACCCTCCGTCGTGGGTATCGACAAGAACCTGATCGCTTTTGCTCGAGACGACGACACGACTTTCGGCATTCTCCAGTCGACACCACACCGTCTGTGGTCGCTGCGTCTGGGCACCAGTCTCGAGGATCGGCCTCGGTATACGCCAAGCACGGCATTCGAGACGTTTCCGTTCCCCGATGGACTTGCGCCGAACATTCCAGCAGTCCAGTTCTTGACCGATCCGCGAGCACAGCGTGTCGCCGCTGCAGCTCGCCGACTCAACGAGCTTCGAGAGGCCTGGCTAAATCCGCCGGAGCTTGTGGTCTGGGAGCCGGAGTTTGTGCACGCCTATCCGAAGCGCGCCGTGCCCCGCGGTGCCGCCGAGGCGGCTGAACTGAAGCGGCGGACGCTGACGGAGCTGTACAACTTCAATCCCGCATGGCTGGTGCACGCCCAACGCGATCTCGACATCGCGGTTGCTTCGGCATACGGCTGGGAGTGGCCGCTTAGCGACGACGAGGTACTCAAGCGGCTCTTCGACTTGAATCAAGCGAGATCAACTCCCACACCTGCCGCCGAATGATTTCCCAAGACGAGTTCGCAGCAATTTTGCAGCGCAGCGGTGTTTACTCACCGTCGGATGCGGTTCTTCTCGAGATGCGGTGGCCCGAGGCCAGTGCTGCCGCAAGCAGTGCCCTGGCCGCGATGCCGGGAATCGGCATGCTCTCGGTCACGCTGCGCATGAACGCCTTTCTCGCTGTCTGTCGGCATCTCGACAGCATGATCGACCGAAGTGAGGTGAGCTCAGAAGGCGCCGCGCTGGCGCTCGAGATCATGAGGCTATCGGACAAAGCCTTCCTGAAGGCGATAACGATGTTCGATGGTCGCGGGAGGCGGCTCTCGTCGGACGCGCGCGCTGATTTGCCTCTCGTCGCGCGTCGATACCTCGATGGACTCGATTCGACTGAGGGCTGAGCCACCGGCAACAGTGAGCGCGTGATCAAGATACCCGAGAAACCTGGCGCGACCATTTCGCTCAATCGTAGCGCGGATGGCTGCCCAGTCCTGGCCTGATTCAGGTGGCGCGCTGGCACGAAGACTTCGACACATTTACGTTTCTAGGGAAGGTCCGTTTAGGTTCAAAGTAGCTTCTGAAGCTATCCAACAACAAAGGATACCCATATGTCTGGAAGCTCAGGTGGTGGCATTGGTGGACACGACGAAAACGTCGAGTGCGACCTGCTCGGCTTTGATGCGCAGCTGACCAGCCCGCAGCCAGTGGCTGTCGCTCAGCTAAGAGTCAATACTGTGCTTGAAATCGCTGTTGCCACGATGCGCGGGCAGGTTGTGGTTCAGGTACTCCATCGCGGCACTTTGGTCGGCGGCTTGACGGGGCCTGATGCGACTAGGCTTCGCAATTGTATCGCTGAAGGTCACCGTTACTCGGCTACTGTGCTGAGCGTGAACGGCGGCCAGGTTCGAGTTCGTGTGAGCCACGTGCAATGACGGTACAGGTTGTCGGCGGAGTTTATCGAGAACAGTGCGTTCATCCCCGATTCGACGACGTGTACGGTTCCGCTGGGCGGGCTGCGATTGCGCTGGCCACAATAGGGACGGACGTCGCCTTGCATTCATACATGAATGAGGCTACGTCCACGGTCATGCTGGAAAAGGCAGCGTACCTGCCAGGGGTGTCGATTCAGGTCACCAGGGTGAAGGAGCAGGTTGGGTTTCGTTACCTGCATCCCCTTGCCGTGCCGAGGATATATGATGTGCCATCGGTTCAGCATCCGCCTATCCGTGTTCGCGGCGAGAACGTCGTGCGATTCGGCATGCTCGAGGGCGATTCAGTCGTTGAGGCAGATTGGGCGGTCTACGATCCTCAAAGTGCGCGCGATGCAAAGGGCTTTCGAGAGAATGGTTCAAGCGCCACCCATTTGGCGCTCGTACTGAATGCTTGTGAGGCCCGGGAGCTGACGGGCGGCGCGGACGCGGACATCCTTACCACCGCTTCAGCAGTGGCCGAGCAAGAAGGTGCGGAGGTCGTCGTCGTCAAGATGGGGGCTAGTGGCGCGCTCGTTTGGACGGCATCCGGAGTGGGTCACGTGCCAGCGTACCGGAGCAGTCGCGTCTGGAAGATCGGCTCGGGCGATTGCTTTGTCTCGTATTTCGCGAATGCCTGGATGCTGCAGCATCGGCCTCCGCTGGAAGCTGCCGCTTTGGCCTCCAAAGCGACAGCGTTCTATTGCGAAACTCAGGGCTTTCCAACAGCGGCGAACCTTGTGGACGATGTGAGGAAGCCAGTCCGTTTCATGGCTGGATCAAGTTGCGACATGCCCCGGCAGGTATATCTGGCTGGTCCATTCTTCGACCTGATGCAGGTGATGTTGATCGAGCAGGCCCGTGGGAGCCTGGCAGCGATCGGCCTAAAGGTCTTTTCTCCCTACCACGACATTGGACTCGGGTCGGCACGTGACGTCGTCGACAAGGATCTCGCGGCGATCGCAAAGTCCGATGTCGTCTTTGCAGTTTCTGACGGCTTGGATGCGGGCACCGTGTTTGAGGTTGGGTATGCCCGTGCATTGAACAAGCCGGTCGTGGTGTACAGCGAGCGGCACAGGGACGAGAGCGTGAAGATGATGGAGGGCTCCGGTTGCGTCATGTGTGACGATTTCACGACAGCCGTGTACTCGGCGCTTTGGGAGGCCGTCGCAACGTGAGCGATGCCCTTCTGCTGTCTGGGGGCATGGACTCTATGGCGCTTGCATGGTGGAGGCGTCCACGACTTGCCATCACGATCGACTACGGCCAGCGGGCAGCCCGGGCTGAGCGCGTCGCGTCCGGCCAGGTCTGCGCCGAACTTGGAATCCGGCACGAGATTATTGCTGTGGACTGCAGTCGATTGGGGTCGGGTGACATGTCGGAGGGACCCAGTCTTTCACTCGCCAAGACCTCCGACTGGTGGCCATACCGCAATCAGCTACTAATCACTCTCGCGGCCATGCGAGCGATAACGCTGGGTGCGACCACACTGTTCATCGGGACCGTGCGGTCCGACGCCGACGATCATCTGGATGCGACGACTGAATTCATTCGTAGGGTAAACGAACTCGTCTCGTATCAGGAAGGAGGATTGCAGGTTGTGGCGCCCGCAGCGAATCTAACAACGGCGGAGCTCATCAAGGCATCGTGTCTGCCTCCGAGTTTGCTCGCATGGGCGCACAGCTGCCACAAAGCCGACATCGCATGCGGTGACTGCAGGGGGTGCAATAAGTATCTTGCAACCTATGCAGAGCTCGGGCCGGAGTATGCGGGTGGTTAGTGATCCGGTACCTAGGTCGGTACCCAGGCCGTATTCTCCAATTACGTGGCCGAGCGGTGTCGTGGTCCAACTGCAACCTTGCTTGCGGTCCGTAACCGTTGATCTTGCAGCTCTCATCGAGCAGCGACAGACACGTCGAGAGTTCGCGAACGCCATTCCGGACGGCGCACTTGGCGAGTTCCTTTGGCTGGTCTGCCGCAACCGTAGCTCGCGGCCGAGTCCGTATGGATTCCAGCAGGAGAGTCGAGCCCATCCTTCGGCCGGGGCTCTGCACCCTATTCACGTGTTGGTCGGTCGCGAAGGCGGACCGTGGGCTCGCTACGAACCTTTAGAGCACGCTCTGGTCACGGTGCCAGGGTCCGAGGCCAACCTCGCGGCGGTTCGAGATAAGGCGAGCCGCTTGGTGGCCGTACGCTGCGGGGTGCTAGTCGGTTTCGTCGCTGAATCGGGCAAGACCGCGTCCAAGTACGAGAACCCGGAAAGCTTGGTCTGGCGAGATGCGGGCACTCTCCTGGGCTATATGTCCCTGGTCGCCGAGGCGCTTCGGCTGCAATTTTGCCCGTTGGGGCTGACCGGGGACCCTGAACTCGGCGATGTACTGGCGCCTCAGTCGGGACTTCGTGGGGCGGGTCTTTCGATTGTAAGTCTCTGAATCATATGAAAAACGAGGACCTGCCGCACCAGTCGCGCTGCCCCGAAGTCAATTGGCGACTTTGGTGCCCGTAATTTAGTGCAAATTATTTTTTTGGCATAATTACGCCTGTTCAATAATTCCTCCTAAATCATGCCTGCGATATACCACCGGCCCAAGATTGCGGCCGACATGTGTCGGCAGTTGCTGCATCCCGGAGTTCTGGACGAAGGGCTGCGCTCGGGGCTGTTCCTTTCCGGATTGCGTCGAACTGGAAAGACCACGTTTCTGCTGAATGACCTCATCCCGGCGCTCGAGGAAGCCGGGGCGCTCGTCATCTACGTCGATCTCTGGTCGGACATTGGGGCGAGCCCTACCGCTCTTGTTCAGGACGCTATCCGAAAGACCCTTTCGGAGTTGGAGACACCAGGTTCAGCTGTCCTCAAGAAGCTATTGCGAGTCGCCAGCGCGGAGGTGGAGGCATATGGCTTCAAGTTCGGCTTTGACCTGGACAAGCTAGGGACTGAGAACGGCGTAACGCTGGCGCAAGCCTTCACCGAATTGGTGGACCAAGCCAAGACCGATGTTGTGGTCATCATCGATGAAGTCCAGCAGGTGTTGAGTGCCGACGATGGGGCAGCAATGATGTTGGCGTTGAAGGCTGCCCGAGACGCGATAAATGCACGTCCCGGCACCCCAGGTCACTTCTTATTCATCGGAACCGGCTCACATCGCGCGCTCGTCAAGGAGCTCACAACCCGCCGTAACCAAGCGTTTGCCGGCGCGACGTCCGTCGACTATCCCGTCCTGAATGGAGAATTCGTCGAACATGTTCTAGGTCGCTTGCGGCACGAAGGGATGAGGGCGATACCATCCATTGGCGCAGCCGTAGAGGTCTTCGAAAAGTTAGGAAGTCGGCCAGAGGAGTTTCTCAAGGCGCTGCGGATACTGCAGGCCGAGTTACCCGAGGGTAGCGAGCCTGATTCGCACTTCAAGGTCATTGCTGGAACAATTAGAGCCACTGCGGCCGAACTTGAATTGTTACGTCTGGAACGCATCGGCCTGCTTGCGCCAACGATCTTCGACCGGATTGCCGCTGCCGATGACGGAGCAAGAGGCGTGTTCTCTGCCGACGCAGCTGCGGAGTATTCGCGAGTGCTCGGGCGCGAAGTTCGGCTCGATGAAGTGCAATCAATCGTAAACGAGATGGTTGAAGCGAACCTGATCATGCGTCGCGGACACGGGATATATCTCGTTGCAGATCCATTCGTGCGCGCGTCATGGCTTGAGCAGAAGCGCTTGGCGCCGAAGACCAATTGAAAATCGCGCGCGAACCGCTGCTCATCGACAACAGCTGCGGCCGAGCACGGGGACGACGATGGCGATTCGCTTCCGCTCAGATTAGAAATGGCACCACGACTCAATCCACGAGCAACTCACGTTGCGGACTTTTGACTGTGCTGCGCCGAGTACGTCGATTTCCGGCACTTTCGTGTTCCGATGCGTACTCAATCAAGTATCGGGATGCCTGCGGTGAAGCAGCCATTTCTTGCCAGATCACGGAATCCAGTTCCGAGGCGCGTACTCCGATCGCGGAGCTGAACGCGAGGAATCGTTGCTCGATCTCGAGATAGTGGCGCTCCACCGTCAGTCCAGCGGGAAACAACCCGATTGCTCGGCCAACGCGAAGGATGTGAACGTCGATGATTGCCACATCGTCGGCATCGAGCCAATTTCGAGCAACCCACGACGCGGTCTTGTAGCCGATTCCCGGAAGAAGCAAAAGCCAGTCCCGCAGTTCGCGACCTTTCTCGAAACTCGGGGCCGATCGAACCATGCGCAGCGCCGATGCGAGGTAGCGCGATTTCTGCGTGGCGAATCGGTAGCGCACCAGTCGACCATCGACAGGAATCGGCTCCGTGAGGAGCTTCTTCAGCTGCGCCTCGTTGATCTGCGGTTCGTCGAAGACACCAAGACGGCGGAGTCTCTCAAACGCCGCGACCCCGACCGTGGCGGGAATGCCGTGGCCTCCAAGCAGGCAGGCGCCTACCTCCTCCGCTAGGGATCGTCCCAGTCGATACTTGGGCGGCAATCCAATAATTCGACGCCCGAAAACCTGGCAGCTCCAGTAGGCCGGCGTGGGCAACGCATCAACTGAGCCCCACGGCACATGGGCTACCACGATGCAATTGGGATCTGGAAGCTCAAGTTGGATCGATCCAATCGCCGTGGGAAAGACGACCAGTTGGCTCATGTCGGCGCCTCGCTTTTGATGAGTGGATACGTTTGATATAGCCACTCAGTGAATGCAGCGCGTTCGATCGGATCCATCCTGCTTACCCGGGTCTGCAGTCGGCGCATACGTCTGCGGATCGTCAGGCGATGATGGAAGTCCTCGCCAAGGTGACTTGCGTCATGGAGGATGGATGGCCGATCAAAATTGAACCAAAGCGTCTCCTCCCTCAAGTCCGTGTGCGTCTTCGCCTTGAACCTGTGAACTTGCCATTGCGACAACGCCGTTGAATAAGCTGCATTTTCGTACCCGGAAAGGATGACCTTGCAAGGCAGCTTTGCCAGCAGACTCAGCAGAACCTCATGGTCCACGGCCGTGTAGTCGTGTCGATAGACTCGGGATCGTCTGCGCGTCGTCGGGTGGTATGGCGGGTCCACGTAAACCAGTTCGTCACCTCTGAACTCATAGGACGCGAGGAAATCTTCGGCTCTGGCGTGTACGAGTGTCAGCCACGGCCTTGCCGGGCAGCGCCATTTTTCGATTACGGATGAATCGATATCGATGCCGATGTTCTCTTGGGCCGTGCGCTTATTCCTCATCACTGCACCGCCACCGAGGTGCGTTTCGATGTATACGCGGTGCGGCGGCATCAAGTTGATGACGTGGTGAAACGTCTTCCCCTTGCCGCCTGGATACCGCATCTGCTGGATCATCGCCATTTCAGACAATGATGTCAATCGAGGTCTTGCGGACCTGCCGATCGCACAGGCCGTATGTTTGATCGGGTCCTGAAGAGGCGCACCCTGTGCTCCCGATCGATGGGCCTGAGCCAACCAAACTGGTAGTCGACAATGTCCTAGATCGTTTGTCAGCTTGACGACTACAGGTTTGGCGGCTCATCCGTCGCGATACCCTTGTTCAAACAATCTGTGGCGGTCCGGCCGAAAGGCCCCGGCGATCTGTCTGATGCGCGCCCGCGGCTCAAGGCGATGCCTGTCGCCCCAAATTCTCTTCGCCGCCTGTTCGGCGCCACGCGACAAGGTGCCGTCGGAGTCCTATGGATAGCGCATGTGCGAGATCGCTTGGGGATACATGCACCGCGCCCGGGCTGACGAAGAAGGGCCTGACCCGGGGCGGGCCGCTTAGGCACCGGCCGTAGATGTGGCGCCCGACAACCGGATCGAGGTGAAATGACCAAGGGAAGCGGCGGGATGGATAACTCACTGATTGAAGTGGCGCCTTCTGCCGTCCGCCGGAATTCATTTCAACAAGATCGAAATGCTCGCGCCGGTGTGTTTCCGGAAGTCTTCGGCCCTGACGAGTACGCGGGGTCCGAATCAGGCAGCCGCCGCAGCTTTTATGCTGGATAGGACGGACCACTAAAGCCTGCTAACGATACCTTTGCCTGTATTACTTGGATCTTTCTGGACCTACCGTAAACTACGGAACCAAGGGACTTAACAGCACTGCCGCCAGGCCGGCGGCCGAGCGAATGCGAGAGAAGGAGCTTGTCATGCATCGCCTGAATAACTGGATTGGACTCGTACTTGTCGCTGCTCTGCTCGTGGGTTGCGGGCCCAAGGAGCTCACGCCCGAGGAGAAAGCGCAGGTCACACAGATTCGCGCGGACATCGCTCGCATCGACGCCGAGGTGAAGACCGCTCAGGCACTCGAGGGCAAGGGGCTCATCGGCGCGATCGCGCAGATGCGCGTGCAAGCCCTCAAGAACACCCAGGCGATGCTCGAGCAGCGCGCCGTGGCGATCGAGACGGGGACACCGATCAAGGTGAGCGACCCGGTGCCGGCAACGACGCCCGATCCTGAGCGTGTGGCCCAGCTCGAGAAGGACATCGCGGCGCAGGAAAAGAAGGTCGAGACGGCGGCCGCGCGTGCCGAGGGCTCGGGCGGGCTCCTGGGTGCACTCTCGCAGGTGACAGTCGAAACCGAGCGCAGCACGCTTGCGGCACTGCGGATGCAGTACTACGCAGCGAAGTATGGTCTGCCGCCCCTCGCAGCCGTCAACCCAGGTGCCGGTGCCGCCGCGGACAGCGGTGGGGCCGCTTCACCAGCAGGCAGCGCGGCGGCGGGTGCTGCCTTCGACACTCCGAGCGACACCGTGCTCACGGTCGCGCTCGTCAGCAAGCGGCTCGAGAAATCCGGCTATGAGGACTTCCTGACCACGAACCTCGAATTCGCGGCGACCGGCCTCGACAAGCCAGCGCGAGCGATCAAGGGCACCGTGATCTTCACAGACCTGTTCGATGAGCCGCGGATGAGCATCAAGTGGGTGATCAACCAGCGCCTGCAGCCGGGCCAGGTACTCCGCACCAACGGGGAGGGCGTCGAGTACAACGAGTTCAAGGACGACCACCAGTGGCTCGCGACGACGAAGACCGAGAACATCCGAGTCCACTACCGCGTCACGAGCATCCTCTACGAGGACGGAACACGACGGGAATTTGAGTAGGTGCCATTGCGGCGTGGTTTCCGCCGTACGACCGGCGACGGAATGTGCGCCTGGCAGTCGGTTTCGAGTCCGTCTGGCAAAAATGGAGTTCTGCAATGTCAAGCCAGGGCGGTGTCGTGAGCACCGATCTCGAGCAATTGGTCCTTACGAGTGAAGATGCCGTCAATCGATTCGGAGGCCAGTGGACTCTCGAAAAGCTGGAAACGGTTCGGCAGTACCTGGCCGGATACACGACGGCGCTAAAGAACCAGCGATTCAGGCTGATGTACATCGACGCCTTCGCCGGTACCGGGAAGTTCGAAGATTCCTCCGGCGAAACGCACGATGGGTCAGCCACGATCGCACTTGAGACGATCCCGGGCTTCGACCGGCTCACCTTTATCGAAAAAAGCAAAGCGCGTTGCGACACCTTGCGGGTGCTTGCGGACCAACATCCGGACCGCCAGATCGACATTATCCAAGGGGACGCGAATCAAGAATTGCAGAAGATCTGCGGGGCCTTCAATCGGACTCAATACAGGGCAGTGCTATTCCTGGATCCGTTCGGTCTTGATGTGCATTGGTCAACGCTTGAGGCGATCTGCAGGACCGAAGCAATCGATGTCTGGTACCTGTGCTCGTTTTCTGGCCTTTATCGCCAGATGGCGCGAGATTCCAGAAAAGTGGATGCTGACAAGGATGCCGCAATCACTCGATTCTTCGGTACGGGCGCGTGGCGAGACGAACTGTACGAAAAAGTGCCGACGGGTGATCTGTTCGGGGACGACCGACGGCAACGACTGAGCCTGGACGCGGTCCGGGAGTTTGTCACAAGACGGCTGAAATCATTGTTTCCTGCGGTGCTCGCTCCAAAGACAATTCATTACGCCGCACCGAACGGGAAACGAGGCGCGCCCGCGTTCGATCTTTATTTTGCCGTTTCCAATCCATCACCCAAGGCGATAGCGCCGGCGCGCAGGATCGCGGGGCATATTCTCAAGGCGCTGTAGCCCCGGGAGTGTTCGGGTAGTTGTTGTAGACGCGACCTTGTAGCTCGCGGCCATTGGTCTTCTTGTGCCGGCGCACGCCATCAGCGCCCCAGCCACCCCATTGCTTGAAGAAGAATGCGGCGCCCGTCCGCTCAGCTTGACGTTTCACTTTCAGCACCCACTCCTCTTTCATCGGGCGCGCCTTGGGACCGGACTCGCCGCCGACGATCACCCAGTGGATCCCGCCCAGATCAAACGTTCCGAGGTCCTCAATCAACGGCTCAATGGACACGAAGCGAACCTTCGCGTCGACCTTACGCAGCTGATCGATCCGTGGAAGGCCGTTGCGGCGATTTTCCACCGACACACCCAGCCAGACGTTGGGCGGGCATTCACGGTGCGCGAAGTATCGCGGAAGCCGGTTCGCCCGCTTGGTGAGGATCTGATACGTGTGGCGTGGCGTGTCTCGGATTACCGCGAACACTTGATCAAGGAAGCTGTCGGGCACGTCCTTGTGGAACAGGTCCGACATCGAATTCACGAAGTAGATCGTGGGTTGTCGACGACGCAGGGGCTGTGTCAGGCGATCCGGATGCAGGGCGAGTTCGAAGCCGTGCTCGTAGCCAGCGGCGCCCATCGCTTTCAGGCGACGCGCCATCACTTCGGCGTAGCAATGGGTGCATCCCGGCGAGACCTTGGTGCAACCCGTGGTCGGGTTCCAAGTCTGCTCAGTCCACTCGATGCGCGATGCACCTGCCATCGACAACCCCCGGGCGCGCTCCAAGTTTCGCGCGAATACTAACAGTAGCGACCAGCGTCGGTGCCTCGGCACTCCGTCTCGTCCAAGGATTTGGTCGGCTTACCGCCCCTAGAGCAGCCCCTTCGCCCGGTACTCTTCGAGCAGTGCGTCCATCAGCGGATGCTTCGACTCCTGCCACGGCTCCGAGCCAGGCGCGGGCCCCACTCGGAACGCCGGATACTTCCGCCGGTATTCATCCATAAGAGATCGCATCCCGGGCGGCGTAAAAGCCGTTGGCGGCCCGTCGCTCGCGTCGTCGTCTGGATCTGTCATCGGATCGAGTCCTCGCGTGCTCGGCTAGCCGAAGATGTCGAGAGACTGTATATTTATACAGTACTGGCCGGCCCCGCTCAAATCGCGCCCCGTGACAAAACCGGCCTGCCAATGGTGGTCCCAACGGATCACATGTTGTGAAGACTGCGAAGTCGGTAACGCCTCGGCGCCGTATCCGACAGTAGCCTCGACGTTATCGGCAAGGAGGGCCGTGATCGTGAGGATGAGGCACAGCCCAGGGTCGGCGGGTTCTCCGCTGCAGGTCCGGGTCCGGCCGCTCGCCTACCAGGGGCGACCGCTGTTCAAGGAGGAGTTGGAGAAGCGCGACGTCTACGAAGGCGCGCTCAAGGTCGTTGAAAACCGCATCCATCGCCTCGGGCGGGTCGTCACCACCGCGACGCTCACAGGTCGCCATAACGAAGCCGACGTTATCTTCCTGGCGTTGCACGACGTCGTGCTGCTTTGGATGGACCGCAGGAAGATGCGCATCCGCGGCTTTGAGGATGTGGACGGCGTGGAGTACGCCCAGACCTGGGACATCGAGATCCTCTGATGCTGCGCGTGAGCTTCCACGCCGGGCTGCCGTCGCAAGCGTCGAGGTATAACCGGCTCGGTTGGCTCGACATCGGCTACGCGACTCTCTCCCCAATCGCGAACTACAAGGTCTTCCTCTTCGAGGCCGGGATCGGCGGTCGCGACCCCGTGTATCTGGATAATTACCCGCGCTGGTCGGCAAGCCTATGGGATCTGGTTGCCCGTGCCCTGGCACTCTCCTATTGGCGCGCGGGTCCGTCCTTCGACCTTCCGAACGTCGAGCCACCGATTGCGGTAGGCCCGGAAGGCGAACCCATCGCGATCGATGACGTTACGCCGGGCCCGAAACCGACTGCCACCCTTCACGCCAATGCGTCTGCTGTCGAGGTGTTGCGTGCCGAAGACATTGGTGAGCGCTGCGCTTTCGCGAACCGACTCTGTGCCCTGATTACACATCAGCCGAGTTCCGGCGTCGGAGGGCGCCGCCTCGGCACCCTCGTCATCGCCCACGACAAGCGCTGTCGCGGTCGCTACGTCGCGAGCATCGAGGAAGATCTGAGTCGACGCAGGAACGTCTCACCGTTCGTTTTCGGGCCGCGGGTACTTCGCCCGGCCGAACTTGTGCTACGAGCCACGCTGCACGCGCTGGCCGAGGACGTGAATTCGCTACCGGCCTTGCCGCCGCTCGTCATGCCAAAGCCGGAGAAAATCGGCAGCGTTCACTACATCCCGCTCCACCGCCTGGAGGAACCTGCTCGGACCGGATTCACGCGCTGGTTGCATCGGAAGGGGATGCGGCCAAAGCCTGAGGAGGGGGCCTCGCAGGGTCGCGTTCGGGAGGACCTGTTCTACGAGTTCCTGGCCCGAGCGGTATGACCCTCGCACTGCCCCCGCCGTCATCGCCGCCGAAGTACAGCCGTAAGCGCCAGGGGACGGCGCGCTGGCTCCTCTCGAGTCGAGCCGTCGACATGTCGGTGGCCCAGATTTACGCGATGACCGATCGCGAGGCCATCGACTTCTGCGTTGCTGCGCGTTGGGGCAGCTGGGACACGATCAGCTGCGCCCATTGCGGCACGATCGCGGACCACTATTGGCGGCCGAAGGACAAACGCTGGCTGTGCCGGGCGTGTCGGAAGACGTTCTCCGTCACCTCTCAAACCGTCTTCTCGAAGCGCAAGTTGCGCCTGCAGGATCTGATCGCGGCGGTGCTCATGTGGATCAACAGCGCCGGCGGCCAGGCGGCGCTCGAACTGCGCCGGCACACGAACACCAGCTACAACACCGCCTTCGCCTTGCAGCACAAGGTCAGGGAAGCGCTCGTGCGTGGCTACAACGTAGGCTTCCTGAGTGGCGACATCGAGGTCGACGGGGCCCACCAGTCCGGGCGTGAATCGAAGAAGAAGCGCGGCCGACCGCAGGTTAGACCGAAGGACAAGTCGACCGCGGAGTTTCAGAAGATTCTCGGCCAGCCCAACTCGGGTGCACGCGATTATGAATTTGGCTGGGTGATGCCTAAGGACCGCCGCATTCTGTTCGCAGTGCGTAAACGTTCCGGTGTTCGCGGCGACGGCGCTGTGGCGTCGCGGGTGGCCATCGGGCTCGTCGAGGAACCTCCGACCATCGAAGGCATCCTCGCCGACTTCGTCGCCGTGCCCGAGAGCTACCTCAATTCAGACGGCTCGCCTGCGTACGGGGCGATTGGCCGGCGGTTCATCGACCACAGAAGGGTTGAGCACACCAAGGAGTTCTCAGGGCCGAACGGCGAGAACAACAACCAGGCCGAGGAACTCAACTGGCGGATGGACCGGCACGAGCGAGGGGCCTACCTCAACCTTCGGCCCAAGTACCTGCTGGACTACAGCGTCGAGGTCGCATTCCGCAGCGACACGCGTCGCATGCCCAACGGCGAGCAGCTCCGTCTCGCACTACACCTGGCCCTGAATGTCGGCCCAAGCCAGTTCTGGACGGGCTTCAGTCGGGGTCGCCATCGCTCTCACGAACTGCTACACCGGCAGCCCCAGCCTGCGCCCGCAAGCGGTCCGGCGAAAGGTCGACATCCGATTTCCAGCGCCAACGGCCGACCTCCCCGGTGAAGTGAATCGGGTCGTGTAGCCGCTCGGCGAGCCCCTCGGCGTGCAGCCTCTTGAGGGCCCGCCCGACGGTCCCGTGCTGCCAGTCCCATCTCCGCGTCCCCGACTCGAACTCGAGCCCGAAATGGATCTCGAGCGCCAGGCATATCTCCGTGCTCGATACGCTGTGCGGGGCGTGATCCTTGAGGTAGTCAACCAAGGCTGAACGGAGCGTCCCCCGAGGCCCTGGAATCCGCCCCAGGCCGCGATTCGGCTTGATCTGGGTGGGGTCGAGATCGGGGTTAAAACGACGGATTAGCCGGTCGCAGGACTCGCGGGCGTCGATGGCCTCCTGGAGCGACCTCGTGGCCCGCTCGATGATGCCTGTCAGCCGGGCGACATCGGCATCCGCCCGGGCGCGGTTATCCCGAAGTCCCTTGAGGTACGAGGGTGTGGTTCGGCCCATGGCTCGGAGTCTCCTTTGAGGCGGGCTCCGAGTGAAGGGACGTGGTTTCGCCTAAAACCGCAAAAATCGACCCTGATGAGAATGGTTCTCGAGGGTTGTAGTCAGCTGCGTAGTAACACCCGTTTCAGCGGCCCGTCGGGCCCGCGGGCGGGGAATCGTCTTCACGAGATTCGCCGCCGCCCGGTTTCGCCGCGAACGGGTACGCCGACTCTGGCTTGCCGCGCGGAGGAATCCACAACGACAGCGCCATCGACGCGACCAGCACGGCGGCCGTGAACGCGAGCGACCAGCCGATCGGGATCTTGTAGACGTCGAGCAGCAGCATCTTGGTGCCGATGAACACCAGGACGATCGCGAGTCCGTAGGAGAGCAGGTGGAAACGTTCCTGCATGCCCGCCAGCAGGAAATACATCGCGCGCAGGCCGAGGATCGCGAACACGTTCGAGGTGAGCACGATGAACGGGTCCGTCGTGATCGCGAAGATCGCCGGGATCGAGTCCACCGCGAACACGACGTCGATGATCCCGATGAGCACGATCACGACCAGCAGCGGCGTCGCCATCCGTTCGCCGTTGCGAACCGTGAAGAACTTCTCGCCGTCGAAGTCCGGACTGACCTTGATGCGCCGGCGCACCCAGCGCAACGCCGGGTTCGCCTCGAGGTCGGGCTCCTGCCCGACCGCGAGCCACATCTTCACGCCGGTGAAGAGCAGGAATGCGCCGAACAGGTACAGGATCCAGTGGAAGCGGGCGATCAGCCAGGCGCCGACCAGGATCATCACGGCGCGAAGCACCAGCGCGCCGAGGATGCCGATCATCAGCACCCGCTTCTGGTACTCCGCGGGGACCGCGAAGTACGTGAACACCATCAGGAACACGAAGATGTTGTCGACCGCGAGCGCCTTCTCGACCAGGTAGCCGGTGACGAACTCGAACGCCCGCGCGTCGGCGGCCGCGCTGCCCGCGGGCCCGCCAAGGTGCCACCACATCCAGGCGACGAACGCGAACGAGACCGCGACCCACACGATCGACCAGATCGCGGCTTCGCGCATCGACACCCGGTGCGCACCCTGCTTTTCCATCGCGACGAAGTCCACGACCAGCGCGACGGCCACGAAGGCCGCGAACAGCGTCCACATCAGCGGGGTTCCGGTCGACATCGGAATCTCGTCACCTCGGTCGGGGCGCCGCGGGCCGCGGCCGGGCGGTCAGTCGTCGGCGCGGCCGGCGCGGCGGGCGGCCTGTTCGGCGCGGGCGGCCTCGTAGGCCTTCGCATAGGCTTCGGCGTACGGGTGCGGAATGCCCTCGGACCCGTTCTGGGCGATGACCCGGAACAGCTCCCCGTAGTGCTCCCAGTACTTCGGGCGCGGGTCCTGGCCCGGCGCAAGCGTCCGGGCGCGGCCCTGCTCGAACTGGTCCGCGACGTTCGAGGGCGCGAGCTGCCCGAGCAGGGCTTCGAGCCCCGCGCGGACGCCGGCGGCGACCGCCGCCTCGTGTTCCTTGGTGTCGAGCAGCACGTCGCGCAGCGCCTCGACCGGTCCACCGACGCTGCGGCCATGCGACTCGAACAGCCGCGTGAGCGCCTGCTCGGTGCCCGTCGAACTCCGCAACGGGTTCGAGCCCGGGAGCGTCGAGGTCGTCTGCGGGGTCGCCGGGCCGGCGGTGCCGCGCGCGAGCTGCACGTCGGCGAGTCCAACCACCACCTCGCGCAGCAACTGGCCGGCGACCAGGGGCAGCATGGTCTGCGCCTCGGCAGAAAGCGTCGACGGATCGAGGCCTGCACCGCGGCAGAACGCCTGGACCGCGGACTTCAGGTCCGCCCAGGAACTCGCCTGCTGGTGGAACGGCAGCGTCTGCTGCCTGGCCTCGATGCGCCGCTGCCTGCGCGCCAGCGCATCGGCGAGTTCCTGCCTCGAGACGGCGTTCGTCTTGAGCGCCCAGTCCGCAGGCGGTGACCCGGCCGGCGGCGGGGGCGGTTCGTCCGGTGGCGTACCGGGCGGCGACAGCGTCCGCGCGGGCCGAGGGGCGTCGTCCTCCACGATGCGCCGGACCGTCCGCGAGAGCTTGAGTCCGAATGCGTTGCGGATCGAGATCGAGCTCGAACTCTCGCTCGTGTCCTGCGCGACCTCGTCGCCAACCGCTTCATCGCGCGGAGAGAACAGGCTGTCGAGGTCGAGTTTGGCCCCGAGGCCGGAATCGAGGTGCTTCTCTGCCGAGTGCAGCTCCGCGGCGGCGGGCAGGAAGTCGATCCGGTCGTCGAGGCTCACGAGGATCTCGTAGTCGCCGAGGCGCAGCCGGTCGCCGTCCTGCAGTGCGACCGGACCGGTGTCCGAGACCGGCTCCTCGCCCTCGTTCAGGAAGACGCCGTTCGTGCTGCGGTCGCGCAACCAGTAGCCGCCGCTGCGGTACTCGATGTCGCAGTGGTGCCCCGACACGAGTCGCTTCTGGTCGGGCAGCACCCAGTCGTTGTCGGGCGCGCGACCAATCGAGCCGCCGTTCACGCCGAACACGCGCGCGCGGTTCTCGCCGAGGTCGCGGTACTGGTCGCTGATGACGCGTAGCTTGATGGCCATGGTCCGGGGCTCCTTGTAATATGCCTCGACCCGGGTCCGCAAGCGTCATGGCCGCAAGTCACATCTACAAGATCGTCTTCCTGAACCAGGGCAAGGTCTACGAGGTCTACGCCCGGAAGGTCAGCCACGGCGAGTTGTTCGGCTTCATCGAGGTCGAGGAACTCATCTTCGGCGAGCGTTCCGCCGTCGTCGTCGACCCGTCCGAGGAGCGCATCCAGGGCGAATTCGCGGGGGTCAAGCGGACGTTCCTGCCCCTGCACTCGGTGATCCGCATCGACGAGGTGCGCAAGTCGGGCGTGAGCAAGGTGACTGCGGCCGAGGGGTCCAACGTCACGCAGTTCCCGTTCCCGGTCTACACGCCGGGCGAGCCCGGCAACCGGCGCTGAGCGCTGGCCGGGGTCCGGCCGGTCCGGTATCATTGCGCGCCCCTGCCAGACCGGCGGCGGCCTCTACGAATGCTCACACTCAGCGGCGCCCCCGCGGCCTCCGAATTCCGCCTCGCCAAGCTCCTCGCCGCGGTTCGTGAACGAACCCCGGCCGTCGGGCGCCTCGACTCGCGTTACGTGCATTTCGTCGACGTGAGCCGCGAGCTCGGCTCCGATGAACGGCGCGTGCTCGAGTCGCTGCTGCGCTATGGGCCGTCATCGTCGCCGGGCGCGCCCGCCGGCCGCCGGCTGGTCGTGGTCCCCCGGCCGGGGACCGTGTCGCCCTGGTCGAGCAAGGCCACGGACATCGCGCACGTGTGCGGCCTCGCGGCCGTGCGGCGCATCGAGCGCGGCATTGCCTGGTACCTCGATGGCGATGCGCCGGTCGCCGACGCCGACCTGCGTGCCGCGGCCGCGGTCCTGCACGACCGGATGACCGAAGCCGTGCTCGACGACGAAGGCGCGGCCGCGGTGCTGTTCGAGCACGCCTCCCCGAAGCCGCTTGCGACCGTGCCGCTCGGCGCACACGGCCGCGAGGCCCTCGCCGCAGCCAATGCCTCGCTCGGCCTCGCGTTGTCGGACGACGAAATCGACTACCTCGTGGACGCGTTCGGGGCACTCGGCCGCGACCCGACCGACGTCGAGCTGATGATGTTCGCGCAGGCGAATTCGGAGCACTGCCGCCACAAGATCTTCAACGCCGACTGGGTCGTCGACGGGGAGAAGGGCGGCAAGTCGCTGTTCGCGATGATCCGCAACACGCATGCCCGGAGCCCGCAGGGCGTGCTCTCGGCCTACCGCGACAATGCCGCGGTGATCGAGGGATGGCCCGGGCGCCGCTGGTTCGCCGCGCCCGGTGGCGGTGCCTATGCGGGTGTCGACGAGCCGATCGACATCCTGATGAAGGTCGAGACGCACAACCACCCGACGGCGATCTCGCCGTTCCCCGGCGCCGCGACCGGGTCGGGCGGCGAGATCCGCGACGAGGGCGCGACCGGTCGCGGGTCGAAGCCAAAGGCCGGCCTGGTCGGCTACTCGGTCTCCAACCTGCGGATCCCGGGCGCGGTGCAGCCGTGGGAGCAGGACCTCGGCAAGCCGGACCGCATCGTCTCGGCGCTCGACATCATGATCGAGGGGCCGATCGGCGCCGCATCGTTCAACAACGAGTTCGGGCGCCCCGGGATCTGCGGCTATTTCCGCACGTTCGAACAGCGGGTCGAGGCCGAAGGCCGCTCGCCGCTGCGCGGCTACCACAAGCCGATCATGATCGCCGGCGGACTCGGCAACATCCGCCGGCAGCATGTCGAGAAGGCCCCGATCGTCCCCGGTGCGAAGATCGTCGTGCTCGGCGGGCCGGCAATGCTGATCGGTCTCGGCGGCGGGGCGGCATCGTCGGTCGGCGCGGGTGCGAGCTCGGCCGATCTCGATTTCGCGTCCGTGCAACGCGGCAACCCGGAGATCCAGCGTCGCGCGCAGGAAGTGATCGACGCGTGCTGGGGCCTCGGCGAGGCAAACCCGATCCTGCTGATCCACGACGTGGGCGCGGGCGGACTGTCGAACGCGGTTCCGGAGTCCGTTGCACACGACGGACGCGGCGGTCGCGTCGACCTGCGCGCAGTCCCGAGCGACGAGCCCGGCATGTCGCCGCTCGAGATCTGGTGCAACGAGGCGCAGGAGCGCTACGTGCTGATCGTCCAGGCAGACCGGCTCGGGCGGTTCGCCTCGTTCTGCGAGCGGGAACGATGCCCGTACGCGGTGATCGGCGAGGTCACGGACGACGGACTGCTCGAGGTCGTCGACCCGCTGCACGACAACGCGCCGGTCGCGATGCCGCTCGACACGCTGCTCGGAAAGCCGCCGCGCATGACCCGCGACGTCCGGCGACTGCCCGGGGCCGCCGACGAATTCGACGGCCGAGGCGTCGACCCGGTGGAAGCCGCGTACCGGCTGCTGCGCCTGCCGACGATTGCGGACAAGACCTTCCTGATCGCGATCGGCGACCGTTCGGTCGGCGGCATGATCAGCCGCGACCCGTTCGTCGGCCCCTGGCAGGTGCCCGTGTCCGACGTGGCCGTCACGGTCAACGACTATTTCTCCTCGCGCGGCGAGGCGATGGCGATGGGCGAGCGTACGCCGCTCGCGCTCGTCGACGCGGCCGCGGCGGCGCGGATGGCCGTCGCGGAGGCCGTCACCAACATCGCCGCCGCGGACATCGGCCGGCTCGGCGAGGTGCGACTTTCGGCGAACTGGATGGCCGCCTGCGGCGAGCCCGGCGAGGACGCGGACCTCTACGACGCCGTGCGTGCGGTGGGCGAGGAACTCTGCCCGGCGCTCGGGATCGCGATCCCGGTCGGCAAGGATTCGCTGTCGATGAAGACCGCGTGGCAGGCGGGCGACGGCCAGCGCCGCGTCGTCGCGCCGGTGTCGCTGGTCGTCTCCGCGTTCGCACCGGTGCGGGACGTGCGACGGACGCTGACGCCGCAACTGCGCACGGATCGCGGCGCGACGCGGCTGCTGCTCGTCGACCTCGGGCGTGGTCGCAACCGGCTCGGCGGGTCGTGCCTCGCGCAGGTGTACGGCCGGATCGGGCACGACGCGCCGGATTGCGACGATGCGCGTGCGCTCGTGGCGCTGTTCGGCACGATCGGCCGGCTGCGGGACGACGGGCGGTTGCTGGCCTACCACGATCGCTCGGACGGCGGCGTGTTCGTCACGCTCGCCGAGATGGCGTTCGCCGGCCGCTGCGGCGTCGAGGTGGACCTGCCGTCCGGTTCGAATGGCGTCGCGGGGGCGCTCTTCGCCGAGGAACTCGGCGCAGTGCTGCAGTTCGAGGCGGCGCACGAGTCCGCCGTGCTCGAGGCATTCGCGCAGGCCGGTCTCGCGGGCTGCGTGCACGCGATCGGGCGCGTGACCGGAGACGACGCCGTGCGCGTCCGGGTGGGCGGCGCGCCCGTGGTCGACGAAAGCCGCACGGCCTTGCGTCGGGCGTGGTCCGAGACGACTCACCGGATGCAGGCGCTGCGCGACAACCCCGCCTGTGCGGACGAGGAATACGCGCGCGCGACGGACCCGGCCGATCCGGGGCTCACGGCACGTCTGACGTTCGATCCGGCCGAGGACGTGGCGGCGCCGTACGTCGCGCGCGGTGCACGCCCCCGGGTTGCGATCCTGCGCGAGCAGGGCGTGAACAGCCAGCTCGAGATGGCGGCCGCGTTCCACCGCGCCGGGTTCGAGCCGATCGACGTGCACATGACCGACCTGATCTCCGGCCGCGTGCGGCTCGACGGGTACTCGGGCCTCGTGGCCTGCGGCGGCTTCTCCTACGGAGACGTGCTCGGCGCAGGCGAGGGCTGGGCCAAGTCCATCCTGTGGAACCCGAGGCTCCGGGAGGCTTTCGAGGCTTACTTCCGCCGCGCCGACACGTTCACGCTGGGTGTCTGCAACGGTTGCCAGATGATGGCCGCTCTGAAGGACCTGGTGCCCGGCGCGTCGCACTGGCCGCGGTTCGTGCGCAACCGCTCCGAGCAGTTCGAGGGTCGCGTCGGCCTCGTCGAAGTGCTGCAGACGCCCTCGATCTTCTTCGCCGGCATGGCCGGTTCGGTGATGCCGATCGCGGTCGCGCACGGCGAAGGGCGGGCCGAGTTTCCGGACGCAACGGCTGTCGCGGCCTGCGAATCGACCGGACTCGTGAGCCTCCGTTTCGTGGACAACCGCGGCCGGCCGGCCATCGAGTACCCGGCGAACCCGAACGGCTCGCCGGGCGGCATCACGGGGCTCACGACCGCAGATGGGCGCGCGACGATCCTGATGCCGCACCCGGAGCGGGTCTACAGGACCGTGCAGAACTCCTGGCACCCCGAGTCGTGGGGCGAGGACAGCGGGTGGATGCGGATGTTCCGCAACGCCCGCGCCTGGGTGGAGTGAGCGTCAGTCGGCCCCGGCCGCACGCCCGATCGGCGTGATCCGGTCCAGCGTTTCCTCGGCGAAGAACCGGCGCACCATCATCGCCTGCTGCAGCCGTCCCTTGCGCACGAACTGCTGGTAGAGCAGGTCCTTCACCAGCTCGAGCAGGACGCTCGCCTCGTTGGCGCCGACCTCGGGCATCGACGGGGGCGGGTCCGCATCGGTGCCGAACAGCACCTTCTTCACGACGGCATAGGTGTCCTGGTCGATCTCGGCCATCTCCCGCGCCTCGGCCAGGTGGTCGAAGAGCCGGAGGCGTCCCGTCTCGCCGAGTTCAGCGTGGATGGCCTGCATGGTCCGGCGGCACATCGACGCGAACGCGTTGAAATGGCCGGCCGAGTAGCACGCGAGCGCCTCCCGGAACAGCTTCTCGCAGTCCTCGGGCAGGTACGTGAAGCTGAACTTCTCCCGGGCCCGCTCCAACTCGACGAAATTGTTCGCCAGTTCGACGCGATTGGCGCCGTACATCTTGACGGCGAAGCGCAGGAAGACCGGTGCGTTGCAGGAATCGCAGCGGTACACGATGCCGACCTGGCTCGGGCGGTTCGCGACGAGTTCGGCATAGGAGGGCACCGACACCGCCGTGATGTGCGAATACACCTGGCAGTGCGGGCAGTTGAGCGCGAGGCTCCGCTCCTGGTCGTGGTGCAGCCGGCCGCTGGCGTCGACGTGTACGGACATGGCAGTGCGTCCCCGTGAGACCGGCCCCGAGTGTAACGGATGGCGCGTCGCGCGGGCAGCGGGCGGCTCAGCGGGCGAGCGTAGCGCCGTCCGGAACCGCGTCGGCCACCAGCCGGCCAGCCGCGATCCGCAGCCGGTACTCCCCCCGGTCAGTCATGGGCTGCCACCCACTGTCGACCGCGGATGCCGTCGTGGCCAGCGCCCAGGTCCCGCCGGCCGCGGCGGACGCCCAGGCGTCGGGGCGACCGCTCCCGTCGAGACGGTAGGAGCGGAGGACCCGGTCGCCGGCCGCGGACTCGAGCATGTAGAGCCTCGCGGAAGGCGCGAGCCCGAGCCGGGTCGCCCCTGGCGACCAGGCGAGCGTGCGGACGGTCATCCGCCAGCGGTCACCGGGCAGGCCGAACACCTGGACACGGCCCTCGGGCAGCCGAAGCAGCATCGCCGTGTACCGGCCGTCGCCGACGGCATCGAAGCGGAGCTCGGCCAGCGGTCGGTCCGTGACCAGCGGCTGGAAGCCGTCGAGCGCGGCCGATGCATGGAAGAGTCCCGCGGCCAGCATCGCGCACACGGTCGCGAGCGCCAGGTGACCGAGCGCGGCGGCCCGCCTCCGTGCGAGCCGGCGGCTCCACGCGAGCAACGTCGCGACGATGGCGAAGGCGACGAGCGTGAGCGCGATGCCGCGCACGGGGTCGTCAGCCCAGGAAGTCCGAGAGTGCGCCCTCGCGGACGAGCGCGGCCAGGGCCTCGATGTCGCGGTCGAGCCGGTGGTCGCGGCCGCGGTACGGCACGCGGCTGCGCACGAGCGCGTGGACCCGCTGCAGTTCGGGCGTCGTCGCGAGCGGCCGCATTGCGTCGATCGCATGGGCCGAGGCGAGCAGTTCGATCCCGAGCACGGTCGCCGTGTTCGAGCAGACCTCGAGCAGCTTGCGGCCGGCCCACGGCGCCATGCTCACGTGGTCCTCCTGCCCGGCCGAGGTCGGCAGGCTGTCCACCGAGGCCGGGTGGGCGTAGCCCTTGTTCTCGGACACGAGTGCGGCCGCGGTCACGTGCGCCATCATGAAACCGGACTCGAGCCCGGGCTCGCTGGCCATGAACATGTTGAGATTCGGGTTGATGCGCCGGTCGAGCAGGTCGATGCGGCGCTCGGAGATCGAGCCCAGTTCGGCGACGGCGATCGCCAGGAAGTCGCTCACGAAACCGATCGGCTCGGCGTGGAAGTTGCCGCCCGAGAGGATGTCGTCGCCGAAGATGAGAGGGTTGTCCGACACGCCGTTCACGGCCGCGCCGAGCACTCCGCGGGCGTGCTCGAGCGTGTGCTCGACCGCGCCGAAGACCTGCGGCATGCAGCGGACCGCGTACGGGTCCTGCACGCGCTCGCAGTCCTCGTGGCTGCGGCGGATTTCGCTGTCGGTCAGGAGCCGCCGGATCCGCTCGGCGACCTTCACCTGGCCCGGCAGCCGGCTCGCGGCCTGGATGCGCGGGTCGAACGGCGCGTGGCTGCCCGCGAGACCCTCGACCGTGAGCGATCCGGCGACGATCGAGGCGTCGAGCAGCCGTTCCGCCTGGAACAGGCCCTCGAGGGCAAGCGCGAGCGAGAGCTGCGTGCCGTTCAGGAGCGCGAGTCCTTCCTTCGCCTCGAGCTCGAGCGGCTCGAGGCCGGCGGCCTCGAGCACGGCCGGGCCCTCGAGTCGATCGCCCCGGCACGTGGCCTCGCCCTCGCCGGCGAGGGCAAGCGCGACGTGGGCGAGTGGGGCGAGGTCGCCCGAGGCGCCGACCGACCCCTGCGAAGGCACGATCGGCAGCACGTCCGCGTTCAGCAGGTCGAGCAGCATCCCGGCCGCGAGCGGCCGAGCGCCCGAGTGGCCGGCCGCCAGCGAGTTGGCCTTCAGCAGCAGCATCCGGCGGACGATCGCGTCCGGCAGCGGTCGACCGGTGCCGCAGGCGTGGCTGCGGATCAGGTTGAGCTGCAGCCGTCGCGTCTTCGCGGCCGGGATCACCTTGTTCGCGAATGCGCCGAACCCGGTGTTGATGCCGTAGGACACGTCTCCGCGCGCGATGGCGCGACCGACCGCGTCTCGGGAGGCCTGCATCCGGCGCTTCGCCGCCGGGGCCAGCGTCACTTTCGGGCGCCGCACCTCGTAGCCGCGCAACTGGGCGAGCGTGAGCTTGCGCCCGTCGATCTCGAGCGTGGTGCGTCGTCGGCGTTCCGTCATGGGCTCCCCCTTGCCGTGCGTGGCGCGGCCCGCTCAGGCGTGCAGGCTGCGGTAGCGCATCCGGTGCGGCTGCTCGGCGTCCTCGCCGCGGCGCTTCTTCAGGTCGTCGACGTACTCGGAGTAGTTGCCCTCGAACCAGACGACCTCCGAATTGCCCTCGAATGCGAGGATGTGGGTCGCGATACGATCGAGGAACCAGCGGTCGTGCGAGATCACGACCGCGCAGCCCGGGAACGACAGCAGCGCCTCCTCGAGTGCGCGCAGCGTCTCCACGTCGAGGTCGTTCGTCGGTTCGTCGAGCAGGATCACGTTGCCGCCTTCCTTCAGCACCTTGGCCAGGTGGACGCGGTTCCGTTCGCCGCCCGACAGTTCGCCGATGGCCTGCTGCTGCTGCGAGCCGCGGAAATTGAACCGTCCGACGTAGGCGCGCGACGGCGTCTCGTAGTTGCCGACCTTCAGCAGGTCGAGGCCGTTCGAGATCTCCTGCCAGACGGTCTTCCTGTCGTCGAGCGACTGGCGCGACTGGTCCACGTAGGCGAGCTGCACGCTCGGCCCGATCCGGATCTCCCCGGAGTCCGCCGATTCCTGGCCGGTCAGGATCCGGAACAGCGTGGTCTTGCCGGCGCCGTTCGGGCCGATGATGCCGACGATGCCGCCCTGGGGCAGGTTGAAGTTCAGGTTCTCGAACAGGATCTTCTCGCCGTAGGCCTTCGACAGGCCCTTCGCCTCGACGACCAGTTCGCCGAGCCGCGGTCCGGGCGGGATGTAGATCTCGTTCGTCTCGTTGCGCTCCTGGAACTCGCGGGACTGCAGTTCCTCGAAGCGCTGCATGCGGGCCTTGCTCTTCGCCTGGCGCGCCTTCGGGTTCTGCCGCACCCACTCGAGCTCGCGGGCGAGCATCTTCTTGAGCGCCTCCTGCTGCTGTTCCTCGACCTGCAGGCGCTTTTCCTTCTGCTCGAGCCAGGACGAGTAGTTGCCCTCCCACGGGATCCCGTGGCCGCGGTCGAGCTCGAGGATCCAGCCCGCGACGTTGTCGAGGAAATAGCGGTCGTGGGTCACCGCGATCACGGTGCCGGGGTAGTTCTCGAGGTAGTGCTCGAGCCAGCGCACCGACTCGGCGTCGAGGTGATTGGTCGGCTCGTCGAGCAGCAGCATGTCCGGCTTCGACAGCAGCAGCTGGCAGAGCGCGACGCGGCGGCGCTCGCCGCCCGAGATCTTCGTCACGTCGGCGTCCCACGGCGGCAGGCGCAGCGCGTCGGCCGCGACCTCGAGCTGGCGGTCGAGGTTGTGGCCGTCGGTGGCCTGGATGATCGCCTCGAGCCGGGCCTGCTCGGCGGCGATCTTGTCGAAGTCCGCATCCGGCTCTGCGTAGGCCGCGTAGACCGCGTCGAGGCGTGCGAGCGCGTCCTTGATTCCGGCGACCGCGACCTCGACATTCCCGCGCACGTCCTTCGTCGGGTCGAGCTGCGGCTCCTGGGGCAGGTAGCCGATCTTGATGCCCGGCTGCGGCCGGGCCTCGCCCTCGATCTCGGTGTCGAGACCGGCCATGATCCGGAGCAGCGTCGACTTGCCCGAGCCATTGAGTCCCAGCACGCCGATCTTGGCGCCGGGGAAGAAGCTGAGCGAGATCTCGCGCAGGATCATCCGCTTGGGCGGGACGACCTTGCCGACACGGTTCATCGTATATATGAACTGGGCCATGTGTACCGGGTCTGGGGGCGGAAAAGGGCCGCGATTATGCGGCCTCGGCGCGCCGGGCGCCACGCACCGCGCGCGATGTGGCCGAAGCAGGTTAGGACCGTCGGAGCGGGGACGCCGTGGCGCCGACCCGCCAGCTTCCAGAGTTGCGCGGGTCGCGCACCTCTGGACGGGCGACCTCGTCGGCCGGTGCGTGCCCCGGGGACGCCGTGAATCCGTCCCTGGAGGCTCGCGCGCGCCATCCGTGGCGCGCGACGCCCCGGGGCGCCCACCGGCCGACGAACTCGCCCGCCCGACGGCCGCGGTCGTCGCCCGCGGTCGCGGTACCCGGTGTCCCGTGCGGCGACCGCCGCCATCGCGCCGTGCCAGCCCCCGACCCGCTACAATTGCGGCACCTGACCCTGGAGTGCCCATGTTCCCCGCCAGCATGAAGATCGCCGGGTTCGACCCCGAACTCGCCGCGGCGCTCGACCACGAGCGCGTCCGCCAGGAAGAGCACATCGAACTGATCGCCTCCGAGAACTACGCGAGTCCGCGCGTACTCGAGGCCCAGGGCTCGGTGCTGACGAACAAGTACGCGGAGGGTTATCCGGGCAAGCGCTACTACGGTGGCTGCGAGTACGTCGACGTCGCCGAGCAACTCGCGATCGAGCGTGCGAAGAAGCTCTTCGGCGCCGAGTACGCCAATGTCCAGCCGCACTCCGGGTCCCAGGCGAACGCGGGCGCCTACCTGGCGCTCATCCAGCCGGGCGACACGATCCTGGGCATGAGCCTCGACCACGGCGGCCACCTGACGCACGGTGCCAAGGTCAATTTCTCCGGCAAGCTCTTCAACGCGGTCCAGTACGGTCTCGACCCGGCCACCGGCGAGATCGACTACGCGCAGGTCGAACGGCTGGCGCACGAGCACCGGCCGAAGCTCATCATCGCCGGATTCTCGGCGTACTCGCGGGTCGTGGACTGGGCGCGCTTCCGTACGATTGCCGATGCGGTCGGGGCCTATTTCCTGGTCGACATGGCGCACGTCGCGGGCCTGGTGGCCGCGGGCGTCTACCCGAGCCCGGTGCCGCACGCCGACGTCGTCACCTCGACGACGCACAAGACGCTGCGCGGTCCGCGCGGCGGCATCATCCTCGCGCGCGGAAACGAGGAGATCGCGAAGAAACTCAACTCGCTGATCTTCCCCGGCACGCAGGGCGGGCCGCTGATGCACGTGATCGCCGCCAAGGCGGTGGCGTTCCTCGAGGCGCTGCAGCCCGGGTTCGTCGACTACCAGAAGCAGGTGGTGGCGAACGCGCGGGCGATGTGCGCCGCGCTGCAGGCGCGCGGCCACCGGATCGTCTCCGGCGGCACGGACAACCACCTGTTCCTGCTCGACCTGATCTCGCGCAGCTACACGGGCAAGGACGCGGACGCCGCGCTCGGCCGCGCCAACATCACGGTCAACAAGAACACGGTGCCGAACGACCCGCGTTCGCCGTTCGTCACGAGCGGGCTCCGGCTCGGCACGCCGGCCGTGACGACCCGTGGCTTCGGCGAGGCCGAGGTGCGGCAGCTCTCCGGCTGGATCGCCGACGTACTCGAGGACCCGGCGGACGAGGCCGTGATTACGCGCACCCGCGCGGCGGTGCTCGAACTCTGCCGGCGCTACCCGGTCTACGGCTGACGGGGGGCGGGCGCAAGCGCGATGTACTGCCCGTTCTGCGCGCACGAGGAGACGAAAGTCATCGATTCGCGCCTCGCGGCCGAGGGGCAGCAGGTGCGCCGTCGCCGCGAGTGCCTGAAGTGCGGCGAGCGCTACACGACGTTCGAGACGGCCGAGCTCGTGATGCCGCGCGTCGTGAAAAGCGACGCGACCCGCGAGCCGTTCGACGAGGCCAAGCTCCGGTCGGGCATGCTGAAGGCGCTCGAGAAGCGCCCGGTCTCGAGCGAGGCGGTCGACGCGGCCGTGAACCACGTCTGCCACAAGCTGCGGACGCTCGGTGAGCGCGAAGTGCCCGCCCGGCTGGTCGGCGAGCTCGTGATGGACGAACTGCACCGGCTCGACGAGGTCGCCTACGTGCGGTTCGCCTCGGTCTATCGCAGTTTCCAGGACGTCGACGCGTTCCACGAGGAGATCGAGCGCCTCCGGCATCGCCGGCCGCGCTCGGTCGAGGACCTGCAGCTCGGACTCTGGTCCGGTGTCGAAGACGACGGGGAGGGGCGTTGAACTCGCTGCCCGCGGACGACCGGCGCTGGATGAGCCGCGCGCTCGGCCTCGCGGAGCAGGGGCTCTACTCGACGCCGCCCAATCCAGCCGTCGGCTGCGTGCTGGTGCGCTGGGGTCAGGTGGTGGGCGAGGGGTTCCACGCACGCACGGGTGGCGCGCACGCCGAGGTCGCGGCGCTCGAGGATGCCGGACCGGCCGCCGAGGGCGCCACCGCGTACGTGACGCTCGAACCGTGCTCGCACCACGGGCGGACGCCGCCGTGCGTGGACGCGTTGATCGCGGCCCGGATCGCGCGGGCGGTGGTCGCCGTCCGCGACCCGAACCCGCGTGTCGATGGCGGCGGGATCCGCCGGCTGATCAATGCCGGGATTTCAGTCACCGTCGGGCTGCTGGGCGACGAGGCCGCGGAACTCAACCGCGGTTTCCTGAGCCGGATGACCCGCGGCCGGCCGTGGGTGACCCTCAAGCTCGGCGCGAGCCTCGACGGACGTACGGCGCTCGCGAACGGGACCAGCAAGTGGATCACCGGCGAGTCCTCGCGGGCCGACGTTCAGCGGTTGCGCGCGCGCTCATCGGCCGTCGTGACCGGCAGCGGCACGGTGCTTGCCGACGACCCGATGCTCACGGTGCGGGACCCGCGGTTCGAAATGCGCGGTCGCAAGCCGCTCAGGGTCGTGCTCGACAGCGAACTGCGCACGCCGACGCTGGCCCACGTGCTGTCGGTCTCCGGGCCGACGCTGATCCTGACCCGCAATGCGTCGGGGCCGCGGGCGGCGGAACTGCGCGAGGCCGGCGCGACCGTCGAGGCGCTGCCGGCGGGTGGCGGCGGCGTCGACCTCGAGGCGGTGCTCCGGCGGCTCGCCGAGCACGAGTGCAACGAGGTGCTGGTCGAGGCTGGCCCGACACTGGGCGGTGAGTTCCTGCGGCTCGGGCTCGTCGACGAGGTCGTGATCTACATGGCGCCCGTGGTGCTCGGCAGCCAGGCCCGCAGCCTCTTCAACCTGCCCGGCCTCGAGCGCATGTGCGACCGGGCCGAGTTCGATTGGCGCGACGTTGAACGCATCGGCGGCGACCTCAGGCTCACGCTGCGGCCGCGGCCCGCGAGGCAGTCCTGATGTTCACCGGCATCGTGCAGGGCGTCGGGCGCATCCGCAGCGTCGAGCCCCGCGGCGGCGACGCCACCTACTGGATCGAGACCGGCCCGGTGCCACTCGACGACCTGTCGGTCGGCGCGAGCATCGCAGTCAACGGGGCGTGCCTGACGGCGACACGGCTCGAGGCCCATGCATTCGCGGCCGACCTCTCGCGCGAAACCCTCGACCTGACGACGCTCGGCCGTCTCGGGGCGGGGGCGCGCGTGAACATCGAGAAGGCACTCGTCGCCGGGCAGCCCCTCGGCGGGCATTACGTCACCGGCCACGTGGACGGCGTCGGGGTCGTGGTCTCGCGGCGCGACGACGCGCGCTCGGTCCGGGTCGAGTTCGAGGTGCCGGCGTCGCTCGCCCGTTACGTGGCCCGCAAGGGCTCGATCTGCGTGGACGGCGTGAGCCTGACGGTGAACGGGGTCGCCGGACGCCGGTTCGACGTGAACCTGGTGCCGCACACGCTCGAAGTGACGACGCTCGGCGACCTCGCGGCGGCGCGGCCGGTCAACCTCGAGGTGGATATCATCGCCCGATACCTGGAGCGCATGCTCGAAGCGGGCCCCGGGGCTGCGGGTCCAGGTTGACCCTGTGCCGATGCCGCACTGCGGCAGTTCCCCGGGAAACGTCCGGCCCCGCCTGCTAAACTGCGCGTCCCCCGCCGCGGGGCCCGGCCCTGGTGCCGGAAGTTCAGGTTTTACAAACAGATAGAACGTAAACCGATGGTCGGCCTCAACAGCATCGACGAGATCCTCGCAGACATCCGGGCGGGCCGGATGGTCGTGCTGATGGACGACGAGGACCGCGAGAACGAGGGCGACCTGCTGATGGCGGCGTCCAAGGTCCGGCCCGAGGACGTCAATTTCATGGCCCGCTACGGGCGCGGCCTCATCTGCCTGACGCTCACGCGCGACCGCTGCCGCCAGCTGCGACTGCCGCTGATGGTGAGCGGAACCGACGAGGACCACTCGACGAACTTCACGGTCTCGATCGAGGCCGCCGAGGGCGTCACGACCGGGATCTCAGCCTACGATCGTGCGCACACGATCCGCACCGCGGTGGCACCGGACGCCCGGCCCGAGCACCTGCGCCAGCCCGGCCACATCTTCCCGCTGATGGCGCAGCCCGGTGGCGTTCTCACCCGCGCCGGCCACACCGAGGCCGGTTGCGACCTCGTCAGGCTCGCGGGCCTCGAGCCGGCGGCGGTGATCGTCGAGATCCTGAACGAGGACGGCACGATGGCGCGCCGCCCGCAGCTCGAGGAGTTCTCGCGCGAGCACGGCCTCAAGCTCGGCACGATCGCGGACCTGATCCGCTACCGGCTCGAGAAGGAGCGTTCGGTCGAGCGCATCGCCGAGCGTGACGTCGCCACGGACTTCGGCACGTTCCGGCTCTGTGCCTACGAGGATCACGTGAACGGCACGGTCCACCTCGCGCTCGTGCACGGGACGCTCGACCGCGCCCGGCCGCCGCTGGTGCGCGTGCACCTGAACGACACGGTGCGCGACCTCGTGGGCGTGCGCGAGAGCACGCACAGCTGGGGACTCCGCAGCGCGATGGAACGCATCGCCCGCGAGGGCTCGGGCATCGTCGTGCTGCTCCGGCCGCAGGAGAGCCCGCTCGAGGTCGCCGAGGCGGTGCGCGGCATGCCGCGCGAGCCGCAGGGCCACAGGGCGCGGGGCGCGCAGGTGCTTCGCACCTACGGCATCGGCGCACAGATACTGCAGGATCTCGGCGTCACGCGCATGCGCGTGCTGTCGGCGCCGAAGCAGATGCACGGCCTCTCGGCCTTCGGGCTCGAGGTCGTCGAGTACGTGGACGAGGGCTGAGGAACGCTCATGGACAACATCCGCACGCTGAACGGCGACCTGATCGCCCGCGACCTGCGCTTCGCGATCGTCGCGGCGCGTTTCAACGACGCGATCGTCGACACGCTGATCCGGGGCGCGGTCGACACGCTGGTCCGGCACGGCGCGGCCGAGAAGCAGATCGAGCTCGTGCGGGTGCCCGGCGCGTACGACCTGCCGCTCGTCGTGCAGAAGATCGCGGTCTCGAAGCGCTGCGACGCGATCGTCGCGCTCGGCGCGGTGATCCGCGGCGCAACGCCGCACTTCGACCACGTCGCGGGGCAGTGCGCGGCGGGACTCGCCCGCGTTTCGCTCGAGACCGGCGTGCCGGTCGCATTCGGAGTCCTCACGACCGACACGATCGAGCAGGCGGTCGAGCGGGCCGGCACGAAGGCCGGCAACAAGGGTGCGGACGCGGCACTGACCGCGCTCGAGCTCGCGAATCTGCTCCGGCGGCTGGACGTCTGACGATGTCGAAGCGACCCGACCGGGCGACCCGCGCCCGGAGCGCCGCGCGCAAGTACGCGCTCCAGGCGCTCTACCAGTGGCAGCTCACCGGGCAGTCGGCCGCGGAACTGCGCAACCAGTACGCGACCGAGGAAGGCTTCGACGGCGCCGACCGCGACTACTTCGCCGCGATCGTCGACGGCGTGACCAGCGGCCGCGAGGCGCTCGACGAGCTGCTCGCCGGCCTGGTCGACCGCCCGGTCGCCCAGCTCGACCCGATCGAGCACGCGGTGCTACTCATGGGGTTGTTCGAACTGCGCGACCAGCCGGAGGTCCCCTGGAAGGTCGCGATCAACGAGGGTGTCGACCTCGCGAAGCGCTTCGGCGCGACCGACGGTCACCGGTTCGTGAACGCAGTGCTCGACCGCGCCGCGCGCACGCTGCGTGCGGCCGAGCAGGCTGCCGCCGCCCGCGAGCGCGCCTGAGAGGGGGCCGTGGCCCTCGGTGAATTCGAACTGATCGCCCGCTGGTTCAGCCCGACGCCGCGCCGCCGCGACGTGTCGCTCGGCGTGGGCGACGACGCCGCGCTGCTCGAGGTGCCGCCCAATCGCCTGCTCGTCGCGGCCACCGACACGCTCGTCGAAGGCCGGCATTTCCTGCCCGACGCGCCGGCCCGCTCGGTCGGGCACCAGGCGCTCGCCGTGAACCTGAGCGACCTCGCCGCGATGGGCGCGGAGCCCGCCTGGGCCCTGCTGTCGCTGTCGCTGCCGTCCGTGGACGAGACCTGGCTCGACGGCTTCGCGTCCGGCTTCCGCGACCTCGCCGCGCGATACGACGTCGACCTGGTCGGCGGGGACACCGTGCGCGGCCCGCTCGTGGTCACCGTGCAGGTGCTCGGGTTCGTCGAGCGCGCGCGCGCGCTCACGCGCGGCGGTGCCCGGCCCGGCAACCGGATCTACGTGTCCGGCACGCCCGGCGAAGCTGCCGCGGGACTCGAAGCGTTGCGCCTTGGCTCGACGGACGGTCGCCCGGAGCGGCTCGTGCAGCGATGCCGCTACGCGGAACCGCGGATCGAACTCGGTCGCGCGCTCGGCGGACGGGCGAGCGCGGCGATGGACGTGTCGGACGGGCTCGCGGGTGACCTCGCGAAGCTCTGCGCCGCGAGCGGCGTCGGCGCACGCATCGACCTCGACGCGTTGCCGGTGTCCGACGCGCTCGCCGCCGTGCACGACCGCGCGGCCGCCGAGCGCTACGTGCTCTGCGGCGGCGACGACTATGAACTCGTCTTCACGCTGCCGGCCGCAACGGCCGACGAGGTCATTGCCGGGCTGCCGGCCGGCGTGCGGGTCTCGCGGATCGGCGAGATCGTCCCGGGCGAGGGCGTCACGTGGCTGCGCGGGGGACGGGCCGTGCCCGGGTCCGCGGCCGGCTACGACCACTTCTCCTGAACCGGCCCCGGTGACGGCCTGACGCACTGCATCACGCTTCGACCCGCCCCGCCCGTGACTTAATGCGGTCGTTCCGGGAAGCCGGTCACGGATTGCGCGGCGCCCGGTTCACTATGCTGACGGCCGTACATCATGCAGCGTCCGGCCGACCGGCGGCCCCAGCGCGGAAGAACCGACCACAATGGCGAATGCGACCGTCTCGACCCAGACGCAGCCGATCATCCCGCCGCTGCCCTCGGTGCCCGAGCGCATCGGCAAGTACTACGTGATCCACGAGGTGGGTCGCGGCAGCACCGGCACCGTCTACCTCTCGCACGACCCGTTCTACGGTCGCGACGTCGCGATCAAGCTCTACCACGGCACGCACACGGACGACGCGGAGTCGCGCAATGCCCGCCGGATGTTCCTCGGCGAAGCGCACATGGTCGGCAAGCTCCAGCACCCGAACATCGTGCCGATCTACGACGCGGGCGAGGAGGACGGCCACCGCTACGTCGTCACCGAGCACGTGCACGGTGCTCGGACGCTCTCGGCCTACTGCCGGCCTGGCAGCCTGCTGCCGATCGACCAGGTCATCGGGATCATCTACAAGTGCGCGAAGGCACTGCACTACGCGCACTCCCGCGGCGTCGTCCACCGCGACATCAAGCCGTCGAACATCCTGCTCACGCAGGACGGCGACGTACGGATCGTCGACTTCGGCATCGCGCTGGTGTCTGACTCCGAGGTTTCCCGGCTCGAGGGCGTGGCGGGCAGCCCGGCCTACATGTCGCCCGAGCAGGTGCAGGGCCTCGACCTCGACCCGCGCTCGGACTTCTATTCGCTCGGCGCCGTGATGTACGAAATGCTGTGCGGGCACCGGCCGTTCCGTGCCGGCGCGCTCGGCAAGCTGCTGCGCCAGGTGGTCCAGTCCACGCCGGAGCCGCTGCGGCAGGTGCGACCGGAGGTGCCGGCCGAGCTCGAGGCGGTTGTGAACCGCGCACTCGAAAAGGACCCGGGCAACCGCTATCGCAGCGGCGCCGAGTTCGCCGCCGACCTGACCCGCGTGCACCACCAGCTGCGCGCCTCGCAGCCCGTGATCGACGACGCCGAGCGCTTCGCCGTGCTGCGCCGGCTGCGCTTCTTCCACGACTTCTCGCACGCGGAGATCCGCGAGGTGATGAAGGCGGCGGTCTGGATGGACTGCCAGGATGGCGAGGCCGTGCTGCGACCCGGCGACGTGGACGACCGGTTCTACGTCGTCGTCAACGGTGCCGTGAAGGTGAGCCGCACCGGCGATTCCGTCGGCCGCGTCGAAACCGGGGGCTGCTTCGGCGAGGCTTCATTCTCCGAGGGCTCGCGCCGGGACACGGTGATCGAGGCAGAGGGCCCGGTCACGCTGCTCAAGGTCCCGGCGACGCTGCTCGAGCAGGCCTCGATCGCCTGCCAGCTGCGCTTCCACAAGGTGTTCCTGCGGGAGCTGATCGGCCGGCTGCAGCGCGGCCGGAAGAACTAGCCCCGCTCCTTGTCCTTCTCGATCAGCGCATACGCCGAGTGGTTGTGGATGGACTCGAAGTTCTCCGCCTCGACCACGTACGCGAGCACGCGCGGCTCGGCATTCAGGCGCACGGCCACGTCGCGCACGATGTCCTCGACGAACTTCGGGTTGTCGTAGGCCCGCTCGGTCACGTACTTCTCGTCCGGCCGCTTCAGGATGCCGTACAGCTGTGACGAGGCTTCCTGCTCGGCGATGTCGACGAGTTCCTCGATCCACACGTGCTCGCGGACGCGGGCCCGGATCGTGATGTGCGAGCGCTGGTTGTGGGCGCCGTACTCGGCGATCTTCTTCGAGCAGGGGCAGAGGCTCGTGACCGGCACGACGACGTGGATCCAGGTCTCCTCGCGGCCGTCGCTCACCTCGCCGACCAGGCTCGCCTGGTAGTTCATCAGGCTCGCGACACCGGACACGGGCGCCTGCTTCGAGACGAAGTACGGGAAGCTCATCTCGACGTGCCCGGTCGTCGCGTCGAGCCGGCGGGTGACCTCGTGGAGCATCTGCCGGAACGAGTCGACCGAGATCTCGCGCTCGTGGCTCATCAGGATCTCGACGAAGCGCGACATGTGCGTGCCCTTGAAATTGTGGGGCAGGGCCACGTACATGTTGAAGTTGGCGATTGTGTGCTGCTCCCCGCCCGAACGGTCCTTGACCCGCACCGGGTGGAAGATGTCCTTGATGCCGACCTTGTTGATCGGGATGCGACGGGAGTCGGCCCGGCCCTGGACGTCGTCCATGCTCACACCGCCAGTGGCCGGGCCGCGACCCGGACCTCGTCTCGCGACGGCCAGAGTCGCTCGAACTGCGCGGCCAGCCCGGCGGCGTCGAGACCGGCGGCCGCCAGGCAGTCCTCTCGCGAGCCGTGCTCGATGAAGCGGTCGGGAATGCCGACGTGGTGGAGTTCGGTCTCGATGCCCGCCTCGGCGAGGCATTCGCCCACGGCACTGCCGGCGCCGCCGGCGAGCGCGTTTTCCTCGACCGTGACGATCGCGCGGTGCGTCGCGGCGAGGCGGCGCACGAGCTCCGCGTCGAGCGGCTTGACGAACCGCATGTTCACGAGCGTCGCGTCGAGGCGCTCCGCGATCGGGCCGCAGGCCGCGGCGACGGTGCCGAACGCGAGGATCAGGAGCCCGGAGCGTCCCTCGCGCCGGAGTTCGGCGCGCCCGACCGGCAGCGCCGTCATCGCCTGCGCGACCGCGACGCCGGCGCCCTGGCCTCGCGGATAGCGCACCGCCGACGGCCCGGGCAGCGTCACGGCCGTGTAGAGCATCTGGCGGCACTCGTTCTCGTCGGCGGGCGCCATCACGGTCATGTTCGGGATGCAGCGGAGGTAACAGAGGTCGAACGCACCCTGGTGCGTCGCGCCGTCACCGCCGACGAGCCCGCCCCGGTCGACCGCGAACACGACGGGCAGGTTCTGCAACGCGACGTCGTGGATCAGCTGGTCGTAGCCGCGCTGCAGGAACGTCGAATAGATCGCGACGACCGGTCGCGTGCCCTCGCAGGCCATGCCCGCGGCGAGCGTCACCGCGTGCTGCTCGGCGATCGCGACGTCGAAGTAGCGGTCCGGGAAGCGCTTCGAGAACTCGACCATCCCCGAGCCCTCGCGCATCGCCGGCGTGATGCCGACCACCCGCGGGTCGCGCTCGGCCATGTCGCAGAGCCACTGCCCGAACACCTGCGAGAACGTCGGGCCGGTGGCCGCTTCCTTGTAGATCGTCCCGCTCGCGGGATCGAACGGGCCGGGGCCGTGCCACTTGATCGGATCGGCCTCGGCCGGCGCGTAACCCTTGCCCTTCTGCGTGACGATGTGCAGGAACTGCAGGCCGCGGCGCTCGCGCAGCACCCGCAGCCGCGAGACGAGGCCGAGCACGTCGTGTCCGTCGATCGGGCCGCTGTAGTTGAAGCCGAGTTCCTCGAACAGCGTCCCGGGCAGCACCATGCCCTTCACGTGTTCCTCGGAGCGCCGGGCGAAGCGTTTCATGCGCGGCATCCGGTTCAGGATCCGCTTGCTGCTCTCGCGCAGCGCCGAGTACGCCGGGCTCGACAGCACGCGCGCGAAGTACTTCGCGAGCGCCCCGACGTTCTCGGAGATCGACATCTTGTTGTCGTTCAGCACGACCAGCATGTCGGGGTCGAGCGGACCGGCGTGGTTCATCGCCTCGAAGGCCTGTCCCCCGCTGATCGCACCGTCGCCGATCACCGCGACCACCCGGCGCGACTCGCCCGCGCGACGGGCGCCGAGTGCCATCCCGAGCGCCGCGCCGATCGAGGTGCTCGCGTGGCCGACGCCGAACGTGTCGTACTCGCTCTCGGCCCGGCTCGGGAACGGCGCGAGTCCGCCTTTCAGCTTGATCGTGTTGAGCCGGTCGCGGCGGCCGGTGAGCACCTTGTGCGGGTAGGCCTGGTGGCCGACGTCCCAGACGAGCCGGTCGTGCGGCGTGTCGTAGACGTAGTGCAGCGCGACGGTCAGCTCGACGGTGCCGAGGCCGGCGGCGAAGTGGCCGCCCATCTGGCTCACGGTCTGGACCAGGTACTCGCGCAATTCCCGCACGAGCGGCTCGAGCTGCGACTCGGGGAGTCGCCTCAGGTCGGCCGGCGATTCGATCGCGGCGAGCAGCGGGTACTGGTCGGTGGGGGGCATGAACGTCAAGTCTACCGCACTGCGGCAACAGGGTCGGTCAGTGGCGCCGGGTGCACAGCCAGTCGGCCAGCCCGGCCAGTGGTCCACCGACCCAGCCTTCGCGGGCCAGGATGGCCCCGGCCGCGGCGTGCAGTTCGGCGACCCGGGCGCGGGCAGCCGGGAGACCGGCCACGGCGGGGTAGGTGGGCATGTCCCGGGCCTCGTCGCTGCCGACCGGCTTGCCGATCAGCGCGGCGTCGCCCTCAATGTCGAGGATGTCGTCCTGGACCTGGAATGCGAGGCCCACGAGCGTCGCGAACTCGTCGAGGGCCAGGACGACCCCATCCGGCCGGCCGGCCGCGTGCGCCGCCATCAGCACGCTCGCGCGGATCAGCGCACCGGTCTTCAGCGCGTGGACCTGCTCGATCTCCGGCAGTGACAGCCGACGGCCTTCGGCCGCGAGGTCGAGGGCCTGACCGCCGGCCATGCCGGCCGTGCCGCTCGCGGCGGCGAGCGTGGCGATCATCCGGACGCGGCTCCGGTCGTCGGGGATGCCCGGGTGGTCGGCCAGCACCTGGAACGCGAGCACCTGCAGCGAGTCCCCGGCCAGGATGGCGGTCGCCTCGTCAAAGGCACGGTGGCAGGTCGGGCGGCCGCGACGCAGGTCGTCGTCGTCCATCGCCGGGAGGTCGTCGTGCACGAGCGAATAGGCGTGGATCAGTTCGACGGCGCAGGCCGCGGCGTCGACCCGCTCGAGCGGCAGGTCGAGTGTCTCGGCGGTTGCGTAGACGAGCGCCGGCCGGATCCGCTTGCCCGGTCCGAGCACCGCATAGCGCTGCGCGGCGTGCAGGCGGCCGGGCACCCGGGTGTCGGGCGGCAGCCAGCGTTCGAGCTCTCGCTCGACGCGGCCGCGCCAGCGGTCGAGGCGCGTCGTGAGGTCCGTCACCGGGCTGACTCTTCCTCGTCCTCGAACGGCGCCGGATCCGCGTCCGGCGTCTTGCGGAGCAGGATCTCGACGCGCTGTTCGGCGGCCTTGAGCGAGGCCTGGCAGTTGCGTGCGAGCTCGATGCCGCGCTCGAACTGGCGCAGCGCGTCCTCGAGCGGCAATTCGCCGTGCTCGAGCTTCTCGACCACGCCTTCGAGCTCGGCGAGCGCCTGTTCGAAGTCGACGGCCTTGGCTTTCTTGCTGGTCACGGGTCTCTCCGGGGCGGGCAAGCCTCGCACGGGGTCGGGCAGGGGTCAACGCGCGGCCCGGTCCATACGCGTAGCCCCGCATCGCCAGTGCGGCAGTGCCCGTGCGATCGTTGACTTGGCACCGGCCGCGACCTAAATTGCGGCTTCGTTGGACTGAGTCTAATACATGCTCGTTGCACCGAGCGAGACCGCTGGAGGCCATCCATGAGCAGCTTGAAGGGCAGCAAGACCGAGAAGAACCTGAAGGACGCGTTCGCGGGCGAGTCCCAGGCGAATCGCCGCTACCTGTACTTCGCCCAGAAGGCGGACGTCGAGGGCTACAACGACGTCGCTGCGGTGTTCCGCTCGACGGCCGAGGGCGAGACCGGCCACGCGCACGGCCACCTCGAGTACCTCGAGGCGGTGGGCGATCCGGCCACCGGCCTGCCGATCGGTGCGACCTCGGCGAACCTGAAGGCATCGATCGCCGGCGAGACGCACGAGTACACGGACATGTACCCGGGCATGGCGAAGACCGCGCGCGACGAAGGGTTCGACGAGATCGCGGACTGGTTCGAAACGCTGGCGAAGGCCGAGCGTTCGCATGCCAACCGCTTCCAGAAGGCGCTCGACGCCCTCTGATCCGCCGCTGACCCATCGTCGGCACGACGTGAAGAGGGCGGGCCCGGCGGGTCCGCCCTTTTCGTTCGGGGCGCGCCGGGCCGAGCCCGGCGACTCACCAGGAGCAGGCCATGGCTGAAGACACACGCACGTCGCCCACCGGCGAGGGCAGCCTCGCCGCGCCCACCCGACACCCGATCGCCTGGCGCGACCCGGAGTTCTACGACGAGACCGCGCTGTTCACCGAGCTGCACCGGGTCTACGACCTGTGCCACGGCTGCCGCCGTTGCTTCAGCCTGTGCAACTCGTTCCCGCTGCTGTTCGACGCGATCGACGCCAGCCCGACCGGCGAACTCGACGGCGTGGACCGCAAGGTCTACTGGGAGGTGGCCGAGCACTGCTACCTCTGCGACATGTGCTACCTGACGAAGTGCCCGTACGTGCCGCCGCACCCGTGGAACATCGACTTCCCGCACCTGATGCTGCGTGCGAAGGCCGTAAGGTTCCGCAACGAGGGCACGAGCCTGCGCAACAGGGTGCTCGCGTCCACCGACACGGTCGGCTCCATCGCGGGGATACCGGTGGTCGCCCAGGCCGTGAACCTCGTGAACCGCACGCGCTTCGGCCGTTCGATGCTCGAGAAGACGATGGGCGTGCACCCGACCGCGCCGGTGCCCGAGTACCACAGCGACACCGGTCGAAAGCGGGTCGCCCGCGGGGACCGGCCCGGGCTCGAGGTCCGCGCGACCGCCGAGACCCGCGGACGCGTCGCGATGTTCGCGACCTGCTACTGCAACCGGAACGAGCCCGACATCGACGCGGACCTCGCAGCCGTGTTCCGGCACAACGGCATCCCGGTGAGCGTCGTGCCGCAGGAGCGCTGCTGCGGCATGCCGAAACTCGAGCTCGGCGACCTCGAATCGGTCGAACGCGCAAAGGAGGTCAACATTCCTGCTCTCGCCGCACTCGTCGATCAGGGCCACGACATCGTCGCCCCGATCCCGTCCTGCGTGCTGATGTTCAAGCAGGAACTGCCGCTCATGTTCCCGGACGACGCGCTCGTGGCGAAGGTCCGCGCCGCGATGTTCGACCCGTTCGAGTACCTGATGCTGCGTCACAAGGCGGGGCTGCTGCGCACCGACTTCGTCCGGCAGCTCGGCAAGGTGAGCTACCACGTGCCGTGCCACCTGCGCGTGCAGAACCTCGGCCTCAAGACCCGCGACGTGCTCGCGCTGATCCCGGGCACGCAGGTCGAGCCGATCGAGCGCTGCTCCGGCCACAACGGCACCTACGGCGTGAAGAAGGAGTACCGTGAGACGTCGCTGAAGATCGGCCGGCCGGTGTTCAGCAAGGTGAAGCAGGCGACGCCCGACCATTACTCGAGCGACTGCCCGATGGCCGGCCACCAGATCGAGTCGGGGCTCGAGCCGGGTTCGCCGCCGCCGACGCACCCGCTCACGCTGCTGCGCATGGCGTACGGCCTGTGACGCCCCACGCGAGGATCCGCCGATGATGACCGCGACGACCGCCCGGGGCCGGCTCGCCCCGACCGACCTGATGGGGCTCGAGCAGTACGCCCGCGAGCGCTCGGCCTTCCGCGCCCGCGTGCTCGCCCACAAGCGCGGCCGGACGCTGCAGTGCGGGCCGAACGCCACCTGGTGTTTCGAGGACCGCCTGACCGTGCAGTACCAGGTGCAGGAGATGCTGCGCATCGAGCGCATCTTCGAGCCCGGCGGTATCCAGGACGAGCTCGACGCCTACAACCCGCTGATACCTGACGGCACGAACTGGAAGGCGACGCTGCTCGTCGAGTTCCCGGACGTCGAGGAGCGCCGCGTCGCGCTCGCGCGGCTCAAGGGTATCGAGGACCGTTGCTGGGTGCAGGTGGCCGGGCTCCCGCGCGTTTACGCGCTCGCGGACGAGGACCTCGAGCGGGAGAACGACGAGAAGACCTCGGCCGTGCACTTCCTGCGCTTCGAACTTCCACCGGCCGCGGTGACTGCGGCGAAGGCGGGCGCCGCGATCTCGATCGGGATGGACCACGAGTACTACCGGCACGCGATCGAGCCGCTGCCGGAGGCCTCGCGCGCGTCGCTGGCGGCGGACCTCGGCTGACGCCGCGGGCCCGGACGCTGCCACCGTCAGCGCCGCTGCACCCGGCAACTTCGTCCTGTAGCCGCGTCCCGGGACTGCGCGCACCCGGGTCGTCCGGCGGCGGGGGCACCCACCCGAGCATCGGCGTATTCACGCTGCTATCATCCGCGCGCCTTCGATCACCCACGCGAGCACGCGGATCCGCCAACGATGAGCCAGTCCTACACCGCCCAGGACATCGAGGTCCTGAGCGGACTCGAACCGGTCCGGCGCCGGCCCGGCATGTACACCGACACGAGCCGGCCGAATCACCTCGCGCACGAGGTGATCGACAACAGCGTCGACGAGGCCCTCGCCGGGCACTGCAGCCGGATCGACGTGACCGTCTACAAGGACGGCTCGCTCGAGGTCGTGGACGACGGCCGTGGCATGCCGGTGGACATCCACCCGAAGGAAAAGGTGAGCGGCGTCGAGCTGATCCTCACGCGCCTGCACGCGGGCGGCAAGTTCTCGGCGGATTCGGGCTACAAGTTCTCGGGCGGCCTGCACGGCGTCGGCGTGTCGGTCGTGAATGCGCTGTCCGCACACCTCGAGTGCTGGGTGCGGCGCGGGGGCAAGGAATACAACATCTCGTTCAAGAACGGGAAGGTCCATTCGAAGCTCGAGGTAGTGGGCGAGGTCGGCGCGCGCAGCACCGGGACGACCGTGCGCTTCTGGCCGGACACCTCGTTCTTCGACAGCCCGGACTTCGCGATCCCGAAGCTCAAGCACGTGCTCAAGGCCAAGGCGGTGCTGTGCCCGGGCCTCAAGGTGCGCTTCCTTCACGAGAAGACCGGCGAGAAGGAAGAGTGGTTGTACACGGAAGGGCTCGGGCAGTACCTGCGCGAGTCGCTCGAGGCCGGTGAGTTCCTGCCGGACGAGCCGTACACGGGCGCCGTGCAGGGCGAGGTCGAGGGCGTCGACTGGGCCGTCGTCTGGCGCACGGACGACAGTGCGCGCTTCGAGGAGAGCTACGTCAACCTGATCCCGACCGCGCAGGGCGGGACCCACGTGAACGGGTTCCGGCTCGGGCTCACCGAGGCCGTGCGCGAGTTCTGCGAGTTCAGGAACCTGCTGCCACGCGGCCTCAAGCTCGCCCCGGAGGACGTCTGGGACGACACGAGCTACGTGCTCTCGATGAAGATGCGCGACCCGCAGTTCGCGGGCCAGACGAAGGAGCGCCTCTCGTCGCGCGAGCCGGCCGCCTTCGTCTCGGGCATCGTCAAGGACCAGCTCGGGCTGTGGCTCGCCCAGCACCCGGAGCAGGGCGAGAGGATCGCCCAGCTTGCGATCGGCAACGCGCAGACCCGCCTGAAGGCCAGCCAGAAGGTTGCGCGCAAGCGCGTCGTGAGCGGCCCGGCACTGCCCGGAAAGCTCGCCGACTGCACGAGCCAGGACCCGAAGCGCGCGGAACTCTTCCTGGTCGAGGGCGACTCGGCCGGCGGGTCCGCCAAGCAGGCCCGCGACCGCGAGTTCCAGGCGGTGATGCCCCTGCGTGGCAAGATATTGAACACCTGGGAGGTGGACGCGGGCGAGGTGCTGTCGTCGCAGGAAGTGCACGACATCACGGTCGCGATCGGCGTCGACCCGGGCGCCGCGGACATCTCGAACCTCCGCTACGGGAAGATCTGCATCCTGGCGGACGCGGACTCCGACGGCATGCACATCGCGACGCTGCTGTGCGCGCTGTTCCTGCGCCACTTCCGGCCACTGGTACTCGCCGGGCACGTCCATGTCGCGATGCCGCCCCTGTACCGGATCGACTTCGGCAAGAACGTCGAGTACGCGCTCGACGACGCCGAGCGCAACGGCATCCTGGAGCGGATCCGCGCCGAGAACCCGCGCACCCGGCCGGTGGTCACGCGGTTCAAGGGTCTCGGCGAGATGAACCCGCTGCAGCTCCGGGAAACGACGATGGCGAAGGAGACGCGCCGGCTCGTGCAGCTCACGGTGGATGCGCAGGACCGTGCGGACCAGGTGATGGACATGCTGCTCGCGAAGAAGCGCGCGTCCGACCGTCGCGAATGGCTCGAGACGAAGGGCAACCTCGCGTCCGCCGTCGCGCCGGTCGAGGGCGGCGCGCCCGGCGACGGGAACGAATGACGATGGGCAAGTCGAAGGACACGGACCAGGCCACGCTCGACTTCGAGGGGGTCGAGCGCGAACCGCTGCGCAGCTTCACCGAGCGCGCGTACCTCGAGTATTCGATGTACGTGATCCTCGACCGCGCGCTGCCGCACGTGGGCGACGGGCTGAAGCCCGTGCAGCGGCGGATCATCTACGCGATGAGCGAGCTCGGGCTCGCGGCCGGGGCGAAACACAAGAAGTCAGCCCGCACGGTCGGCGACGTGATCGGCAAGTTCCACCCGCACGGCGACTCGGCCTGCTACGAGGCGATGGTGCTGATGGCCCAGCCGTTCTCGTACCGGTACCCCATCGTGGACGGGCAGGGCAACTTCGGTTCGCCGGACGACCCGAAGTCGTTCGCGGCCATGCGCTACACGGAGTCGAAGCTCACCCGTTATGCCGAGGTGCTGCTGTCTGAACTCGGGCAGGGCACCGTCGACTGGCAGCCGAACTTCGACGGCTCGCTCGAGGAACCCGCGCTGCTCCCGGCCCGGCTGCCGAACCTGCTGCTGAACGGCGCGACCGGCATTGCGGTCGGCATGGCGACGGACATCCCGCCCCACAACCTCGGCGAGGTCGCGGCCGCGTGCGTGCGACTGCTCGACGAGCCGAAGGCGACGGTCGCCCAGCTTTGCGAGCACATCCAGGGACCGGACCTCCCGACCGGCGGGCAGATCATCACGCCGCGCACCGAACTGCTCGCGATCTACGAGTCGGGCAATGGCACGTTCCGCGCCCGGGCCCGCTACGAGGTCGAGGACGGGGAGATCGTCGTCACCGAGCTCCCGTACCAGGTGTCCGGGGCCAAGGTGCTCGAGCAGATCGCCGCGCAGATGCGCGCGAAGAAGCTGCCGATGGTCGAGGACCTGCGTGACGAATCCGACCACGAGCACCCGACCCGGCTCGTGATCACGCCGCGCTCGAACCGCGTCGACACGGACCAGGTGATGGCCCACCTGTTCGCGACGACGGACCTCGAGCGCACGTACCGGGTCAACCTGAACGTGATCGCGCGCGATGGCCGCCCGCGGGTGATGGGGCTCAGGGCCCTGCTCGAGGAATGGCTCTCGTACCGGATCGACACGGTCACGCGCCGGCTGCAGTTCCGGCTGGAGAAGGTGAATTCCAGGCTGCACATCCTGGACGGCCTGCTGATCGCGTTCCTGAACCTCGACGAGGTGATCCGGATCGTCCGCACCGAGGACGAACCGAAGGCGGCACTGATCGCGCGCTTCGGGCTGACGGAGGTCCAGGCCGAGGCGATCCTCGAGACCAAGCTGCGACATCTCGCGCGGCTCGAGGAGATGAAGATCCGTGGCGAGCAGGCCGAACTCGCCGCGGAGCGCGAGCAGCTCGAGAAGCTGCTCGGCAGCAAGGCGAAACTGAAGAAGCTCGTGCGCGAGGAGATCCTCGCCGACGCCGCGAAATACGGCGACGCCCGCCGGAGCCGCCTCGTCGAGGCGGCGGTCGTCGCGCAGGCGATCGACGAGACCGAACTCGTCGCGAGCGAACCGGTCACCGTCGTGCTTTCGAAGAGCGGGTGGGTGCGGCAGGCCAAGGGCCACGACATCGATCCGCGGGCACTCTCGTACAAGACCGGCGACGAATTCCGGGCGTGCGCGCGCGGGCGCAGCACGCAGCTCGCCGTGTTCGTCGACAGCACCGGGCGGGCCTACAGCCTGCTCGCCCACACGCTGCCGTCGGCCCGCGGGCAGGGCGAGCCGCTGTCGGGCCGCCTCGATCCGCCGGACGGCGCCACGTTCGCCGGCGTGCTGATCGGCGAGCCCGACGACCGTTGCGTGCTCGCGAGCAGCGCCGGGTACGGATTCATCGCGAAGCTCGGCGATCTCCACAGCCGCAATCGCGCCGGCAAGGCCGCACTGAACGTGCCCGGGGGAGCGGTGGCGCTCGGGCCTGCGATGCTTGCCGCGGGCGACGGCGTCGTGCTCGCCGCGCTCAATTCGGAGGGGCGGCTCCTCTCGTTCCCGGCATCGGACCTGCCGGAGCTGCCGCGCGGCAAGGGCAACAAGATCTTCGGGATCTCGACGAAGAAGTCGCTGGTCGAGCCGGAGTCACTGCTCGCGATCGCGACCGTGGCACCGGGCCAGACGTTGCGGCTCCTGATGGGCGACCGGCACATGAGCCTCACGCATCGCGAACTCGGCGACTACCGTGGCGAGCGTGGCCAGCGCGGGGCCGTGCTGCCGCGGGGCTGGCGCAAGGTCGACGGGCTCGAGGTCGAGGGCGGCTAGGCCCCCAGCACGACTTCCTCGGGCGCACTGACGAAGTAGCCCTGGACGAACTCGACGCCGAGCTGCCAGAGCACGGCCATCGTGTTCGCGTCCTCGACGCGCTCGGCGATCGTCGTCGCCTTCTGGCGCTTCGCCTGGTCGACCAGGCCGCGGACGCGCTCCTGCAACGTCGGATTGCTCGCGAGGCCCTGCATCAGCGCGCCGTCGATCTTCACGAAGTTCGACGGCAGGTGCTTCAGCAGCTGCGTCGAATCGCGGCCCGACCCGAAGTTCTCGATCGCGAACCCGAACCCCAGGTGCGTGACGAGCGAGCGCAGCTCGCGCGCCTCCTTCAGATTGCGGGTGGCGAGGTCCTCGGCGAGCTCGATCACGACGCGCGCGGACTCGACGCCGGAGGCCTTGATCTGCTGGTGCAGCCAGGTGCCGAGCGTCTGGTCACGCAGTGAGTCGCGCGACACGCGCACGAACACCCGATTCGGCTTGCGCGCGGCACAGAGCGACATCGCCGCCCCGATCACCCAGCGGTCGATGTTCTTCATCAGGTCGGTGCGTTCGGCCGCCGCGAGGAACTCGGAGGGCAGCACCTCCTGGCCACGGTCGTCGAGCATGCGCACGACCAGGTCGTACATGTCATCGCCCTCGCCGAGCAGGCTGGCGATCGGCTGCTGGACGAGACGGAACCGGTTCGCCATCAGCGCCGCCTTGATCTGCGTCGCCCAGGTCCGGTCGAGTTCCTCGTCGTCCGGCGTGACCGGTGCCGCGTCCGGCCGGAACAGCCGGTTGCCGCCGCTCGCCGCGGCGGCACGGCAGGCGCTGACGGACTGCTCGAGCGGCTGCATCAGTTCCGAAGCGTGCGCCTCGAGCACGGTCGCCCCGGCGCTGCAGGTGAGGCTCGCCGTGTGTGCGGGCCCGGCCCGGAAGACGTGCTCGGCGACGTGTCCGAGCACCTGGCCGACCCAGGCGTCGAGGTCGCGTGCATTGCCGCGCTCGACGAGGGCCGCGTAACCCTGGCCGGTGACGCGCCCGGCGATGTCACCGTGCTGCAGGCGGCCGCGCAGCAGCGTGCCGAGCTGATCCATCACGTCCTCGACCGCGAGTGCGCCGAGGTCCGAGACGAGGGCCGGAAGCTTGTCAGGTTCGAGTGTCACGATGGCGCGGAGGCCGGCCTTCGGTGCGCGCGTGAGTTGCATCGCCGCCTGCTCGAGGAACACCGTCCTGCGCAGCAGCCCGGTGGCGCCGTCGTGGCGCAGCGCCTCCTCGAGCTGCTCGGTGAGCGAGCGCAGGTCGCGCTTCTGCGTGGCGACACGCAGTCGCACGGCCGGTTCGCCCTCGAATTCGAATCGCTCGAACTCGAGGTCGACAGGCAGTTCGCTGCCGTCCGGCATCAGCGCGGCGGTCGCGAGCGAGTGGTCGTTCCAGCGCCCCTGCTGTGTCGCGACCAGCGCGCCGCGCAACGGCGCATGGCTGCGGGTGTGGAAGCAATCCATGAGCGGCTGTCCGACCAGCGCCGCCGGGTCCTGCTGGCCGAACAGTTCCACCCACGCCGGGTTCACGTCGACGATGATGCCTTCCTGGACGTGGGCGATCGCGTCCGCCGAACCCGTCATGAACGCGCGCATCTGGTCCCGGTACTGGCGGGCCGAGGCGAGCGTCCCGGCGAGGGCGCCGTCGAGGCGCGACGCCCGGAGTTCCCGGATCGCGACCTGTTCCAGGCGACTTCGGGCCGCCAGCGTCACGACGTCCTGTGCGCCGAGTTCGCTGCCGAGGAGCAGGTCCGCTTCGGTGACCGACTCGCGCACGAGGATCGCGGGCGTGTGGGTCGCGTGTCGATTGCGGATCTCGACGGCCGCCCGGGCCTCCTCGTCGTCGGCGACGCAGAGGAACACGAGTTGCGGCGTGGCCGCCGACAGCGCGTCCCCCAGGGCCGTCAGGTCGCGCACCCAGGCGCAGTGGACCGGGTGTCCGGCGTTGCGCAGCGTGCTGTTCACGATTTCGACCGGGTCCTGCTGGCGCGACAGGACCAGGACGGGAATGGCGCCGTTTTCGGGCAAGCTCTGCATCCTCGGCGACCGCGTCTGCGGCCGTGTCTCGAACGGGGGCGCGCGGACTATAGCACCGGGTTTTTGGCCACTAACGTGACGCAGGTTGCAGGCCGCGGCGGTTCCCGGCCCGGCCGGCCGGCCCCGCGACCGGCGGCGCGCCGGGCCCGGGGGCTGACGAACGGCGGCCCGGGACGGTAGAATACGCGGCTTTCCCGCCCCGGGGCCCCCGGCCAGGCGCGGGACTCCCCGAACAGACACCCGGTGCCACCATGGCGAGCTACAGCACGAACGAATTCCGCGCGGGCCTCAAGATCATCCTCGAGGGCGACCCGTACACGATCGTCGAGAACGAGTTCGTGAAGCCCGGCAAGGGCCAGGCGTTCAACCGGGTCCGCATCCGCAACCTGAAGTCGGGTCGCACGCTCGAACGCAACTTCAAGTCCGGCGACACGGTCGAGGCGGCCGACGTCGTCGAGACGGACATGCAGTACCTCTACAGCGACGGCGACTTCTGGCACTTCATGGTGCCGGACAACTTCGAGCAGCACACCGCCGGCAAGGAAGCGATGGGCGAGGCGGCCCAGTGGCTCAAGGACGGCGTCATGTGCAAGGTCATGCTGTGGAACGGCGTCCCGCTGGCCGTGGACGCGCCCGCGCACGTCGAACTCAAGATCGTCGAGACGGACCCGGGCCTGCGCGGCGACACCGCGACCGGTGGCCAGAAGCCTGCAAAACTCGAGACCGGCGCGGTCGTGCGCGTGCCGCTGTTCCTGAACGAGGGCGAGGTGATCCGCGTGGACACCCGCTCGGGCGAGTACCTGTCGCGCGCGAAGGGCTGATCGCGCCGCGCCCGACCGAGTGGCGCGTCGCGCTGTCAGGTCCGGCGCAGTGACCAGACGTCGTCGCTCGGGCGTACCCGCGCACGCAATGCCCGGCGCCCGGACCGGGACGCCGTAAATCCATCCCTGGAGGCTCGCGCGCCGCGTCCATGCGGCGCGACGCCCGGTCCGCGCGCCGCTCATCGCGTGCGCTCGCCGGCGCGGTGGTTCGTCAGGCTGAAGTCATTCGCTGATCGTGACGGCGAGTCCGCGCGGCGGACGCGCACGACGCGCGACGCGGTGCTGGACGGCGTCCGGGTCCCGGGGCGTCGCGCGCCAGGGATGGCGCGCGCGAGCCTCCACGGACGGATTCACGGCGTCCCCGGGACCCGCATGCCGTTCAGCGCCGCATCACCGCGAATACGCCCGGCAGCAGATGCCGGACCCGCCGCCGCGCGTCAGCGCGTCGCGGCGACGAACACCCGCACGAGCGCCTCGAGCCCGCGCGCGTCCGCCTCGTCGAAGCGCCCGTGCTTCGGGCTGTCGAGGTCCAGCACGCCGATCAGCCGGTCGCCGTCGAGGATCGGCACGACCACCTCGGAGTTCGAGGCCGAATCGCAGGCGATGTGTCCGGGGAAGGCGTGCACGTCGGGCACCAGCAACGTTTCGCGCCTCGCGGCCGCCGTGCCGCACACGCCGCGGCCGATCGGAATGCGCACGCAGGCGGGCTTGCCCTGGAACGGCCCGAGCACGAGGTCGCCGCTCGCGCGTTCGACCAGGTAGAACCCGGCCCAGTTCAGGTCCGGAAGGCTCCAGTAGACGAGCGCCGCGGCGTTCGCGGCCGAGGCCACGAAGTCGCGCTCGCCGTCGAGCAACGCGCCGAGCGAGCGTTCGAGTTCGCGATACAGGGCGTGCTTGTCTCCGGTCGGCAGCGATCCGATGTCGTGCATGGGAGTCTCCTCTGTGCAGGCCTCGCGCGCGCCGGGGCGCCCGCTCAGCCACGCTCCGTCGGGAATGCGATCACTTCGTCGATGGCCCGCGCGCCGGTCGCGACCATCACGACCCGGTCGAAGCCCATCGCGACGCCGGCGCAGGGCGGCAGTCCGGCGGCGAGCCCGGCGATGAATCGCCGGTCGGGCTCACGGTCCGGCTGGCCGCGCCGCGCGCGCTCGGCCCGGTCCGCCTCGAAGCGGCGTGCCTGCTCGGCCGGGTCGCCCAGTTCGTGGAAGCCGTTCGCGAGTTCGAGTTCGCCCCAGAAGGCCTCGAAGCGCGACGCCACGGGGCCGCTCACCTGCGCGAGCGCCGCCTGCGACGCCGGGAACCCATGCAGGAACGTGATCGCGTCCGGCGCAAAGGCCGGCGCCACCGCGAGCGACATCGCGAGGTCGAGCAGCGCGTCGCGCTCGCCCGCGATGGACGCGGGCAAGTCGATGCCGCGGCCGGCGACGGCGGCCCGGATCGCATCGATCGGCGCCTCGAGCGGGTCGAGGCCGAGCACGTCCAGGAAGGCGTCACGGTACGAGACGCGCCGCGTGGGGCCGACCGGCCGCAGCGGTTCGATGAGCGCGCGCAGCAGCCGCTCGACGTCGTCCATCAGCGCGTGGTGGTCGATGCCGAGGCGGTACCACTCGATCATCGTGAACTCGGGATTGTGCCGGCGGCCGCGCTCGCCCTCGCGGAAGACGCGGCACGCCTGCCAGAGGTCCGGCGACCCGGCCGCGAGCAGTCGCTTCATCGCGTACTCGGGCGACGTGTGCAGGAAGCCGGCGCGAGAGCCGTCCGCGCGGCGCACCTCGAGCGACTCGAGGTGCACGTCGGTGACCGCGGCCTGAACCATCACGGGCGTCTCGACCTCGAGCGCCCCGGTGTCGCGGAAGTGACGGCGCACCGTCTCGAGCATCGCCGCGCGCAGGCGCAGCGTCGCGAACGACGCCGTCGGCGACCAGTCGGAGGGCAGGGCGCCGCTCATGCGGGCGACAGCAGCTTCTGGCCGAGCCGCACCGGTGCGCCCGGCGCATGGCGCGCGTCGAACGCGAGTCCGCGCCGCCCCGCGAGCAGCACGACCGTCGAGCCCATGTTGAAGCGGGCGATCTCGTTCCCGCGCGCGAAGTCGCGCCCGACGCCCTCGGCGACGACGGCGACCTGCCCGCCACGCGCGGCCGGCGGGTTCACCTCGCCCGCGTAGACCGTCTCGATGCTGCCGACGAAGAGTGCCCCGACCAGCACCATCGCGACGGGCCCGAGTTCCGTGTCGAATTCGCAGACGACGCGCTCGTTGCGCGCGAAGAGTCCCGGGATCGCCCGGGCCGTCGCGGCGTTCACGCTGTAGAGCGCGCCGGGCACGTAGCGTGTCGCGGTCAGGCGCCCCGCGACCGGCATGTGGATCCGGTGGTAGTTGTAGGGGGCGAGGTAGATGCAGGCGTAGGCGCCGCCGTCGTAGCGGGCGGCCGCGGCCTCGTCGGCCAGCAGCGCGGCCGGCGAATAGTGGATGCCCTTCGCCTGGACCATGAGCCCGGCCTCGACGGTGCCGAACCGGCTCATCGTCCCGTCCACCGGGCAGACGAGGTCGGTCGGCCCGCCCTCGATCACGCGCGCGTCGGCGCGCAGCGCGCGGGTGAAGAACGCGTTGAACGACGGGTACGCGAGCGGGTCCGGCTCGGCGGCTTCGCGCATCTGGATCTGCGGATAGAGGTTCAGCACCGAGCGGACCAGCGCGGTGCGCAGCCACGGTCGCCGGCTGCGCGCGAGGCGGTGCATCAGGCGCGAGAGCGCGTGCTGCGGCAGCAGGTCCTGCAGCAGCGCGAAGGCGCGGTCGGAGGCGCCGGCGTCGACGTCGGGTTCGTTCACGATCCGCGGGCCTCCCGGTTCACGATCGCACGGTAGTCGCGCGCCAGCACGGCGGCGTCGTGGGGTGCGGAGAAGTAAGCGACCAGCCGTCCGTCCGGCCCGACCAGGAAGATGCCGGTGCCGTGGTCGACGTTGTACGCGCCGCCCGGCACCGGGACCTTGAGGTAGGGCACGCCGAACGCGCCCGCGGCCGTGGCGACGGCGGCGGCGTCGCCGGTCGCGCCCTCGAATGCCGGGTCGAAGAACCGGACGTACGCGGCCAGCCGCGACGGGTCGTCCCGCTCCGGGTCCACCGAGACGAGCAGCACCCGCGGCCGTTCGCTCGCCGGCAGGTCGCCGAGTGCCCTGGTGGCGTTCGCGAGCATCGCGAGCGTGGTCGGGCAGACGTCCGGGCAGCTCGTGTAGCCGAAGAACACGAGCGTCCAGCGCCCGGTGAAGTGGCCATTGCCGAGCGGCCGGCCGTCCTGGTCCACGAGCGAGAGCGCGGGCAGCGCGCGCGGGGTGTCGAGCACGGTCGCACGCTCGGTGTGCGGGGCGGCGGGGACGGGCGCCTGCAGCGCGCGCGCGATCAGGAGCCCCGCTGCAAAGGCTACAATCGCGAGGATGGCGATCCTCAGGGTGCGTTTCGGCATGGCGAAGGCGGGGGCGCGGGTCCGGCCGGACGGGCCGCGAATTATCCCACAACGGGCCGCGCGCGCATGAAGGCCACGACCCCGTTCGCGAGCCCGCCGCCCGCGGACCCGACGGTCCGGGCGCTGATCGGCTACGGCGCCCGGGAATTCGAGCAGGCGGGGCTCGCCTACGGGCATGGCACGGACAACGCGGTCGACGACGCGGCGGCGCTCGTGTTCCACGCGCTCGGGCTGGACCACGCCGATGCCGCTGCCGAGTACGACCGTCGGCCGGATCCCGCCGGCGTCGCACGGGTACTCGACCTCCTGGCCCGCCGGATCGCCGAACGGGTGCCGGCCGCGTACCTGATGGGCCGCATGTGGTTCGCTGGCCTCGAGTTCGAGGTGGACGAGCGCGTGATCGTGCCGCGTTCGCCGTTCGCCGAGTTGATCGCCGCGCGCTTCCGGCCCTGGGTCGATCCGTCTCGCGTGCGCCGCATCCTCGACGTGGGCACCGGCTCCGGGTGCATCGCGATCGCCTGTGCGGTCGAGTTCCCCGCGGCGCGCGTGGATGCGGTCGACCTCTCACCCGCCGCTCTCGAGGTGGCCGCGCGCAACGTGGCGCGCCACGGCGTCGGGGACCGGCTCGAACTGCATCGGGGCGACGTGTATGCGTCGCTGGGCGACCGACGATACGACTTGATCGTCTCGAATCCCCCGTACGTGAGCGACGCCGAGATGGCGGCGCTGCCCGAGGAGTACCTGCGGGAGCCCGACCTCGCGCTGCGGGCCGGCGCCGACGGTCTCGACGTCGCGCGGCGGCTCATCGATGGCGCCGCGGCCCGGCTCGAACCGGGCGGCGTGCTCGTCGTCGAGGTCGGCGACAGCGACGAGCGGCTTGCGGAGGCCTACCCGCGGCTGCCGTTCACCTGGCTCGAGTTCGAGAACGGCGGCGGCGGCGTGTTCGTGATAAACAGGGAGCAGCTCGTGGCTCCCTGAGGTGCCGGGGCCACGGGAATTCGGAGCGCGACCATGTCCGGGAACACCTTCGGGCGACTGTTCACCGTCACCACCTTCGGCGAGAGCCACGGGCCCGCGCTCGGTTGCATCGTGGACGGCTGTCCGCCGGGTCTCCCGCTCGACGAGCAGGACATCCAGAACGACGTCGAGCGGCGACGCTCGGGCACCTCGAAGTACACGAGCCAGCGCCGGGAGCCGGATACGGTGCGCATCCTCTCCGGCGTCTTCGAGGGGCGAACCACCGGGACGCCGATCGGGCTTCTCGTCCAGAACGAGGACCAGCGTTCCTACGACTACGAGAAGATCCGTGACCGGTTCCGCCCGGGTCACGCGGACTACACCTACCAGCTGAAGTACGGCTTCCGTGACTACCGTGGCGGGGGCCGCTCGTCCGCGCGCGAGACGGTCATGCGGGTCGCGGCCGGCGCGATCGCCCGCAAGTGGCTTTCGGGGCAGGGCGTCGCGATCCGCGGCTGGCTGGCCCAGGCGGGCGACGTCGTGATCGAGCCGCGCGACCTCGACGAGACGGACTGCAACCCGTTCTTCTGCCCGGACCCGGACCGCGTGCCCGACCTCGAGGCGTTGATCGACCGGCTGCGCCGGGAGGGCGACTCGGTCGGGGCACGGGTCAACGTGAGCGCGACCGGCGTGCCGCCGGGGCTCGGCGAACCGGTGTTCGACCGGCTCGATGCCGACATCGCCCACGCGATGATGGGTATCAATGCCGTGAAGGGCGTCGAGGTGGGCGATGGATTCCGGTCGGTCGCACAGCGCGGATCCGAGCACCGTGACGAGCTGGCCCCGGAGGGATTCCTGTCGAACCACGCCGGCGGAACGCTGGGCGGGATCTCCTCGGGCCAGGACATCGTCGTGAGCCTCGCACTCAAGCCCACCTCGAGCATCGTGCTGCCGGGTCGGACCATCGACCTCCAGGGCCGGCCGGTGGAAGTGAGCACGACCGGGCGGCACGACCCCTGCGTCGGAATCCGGGCCGTTCCGATCGCCGAGGCGATGCTGGCGCTCGTGCTGATGGACCACTGGCTCCGGCACCGGGCCCAGAATGCCGACGTGGTCCCGACCACTCCGGTGATCACCCGTCCCCGCTGATCGGGCGCTTCCGCTCGGAAGTGTGCGACGCGTCCGACTTCCGGAACGCGCAACGCGATAAAAAGGCACAAGGCCGGATCCGTTGTGGGCGCGGGTCCGGCCGTCGGTTATAGTTATGTCCAATTCGAAACCGTCGACGGTCGAGCCCTGGCGCGCAGAACAGGGGCCAGGCCGCGGTGCGTCGTAACTTGCGGGAGCATCGATGAAGTCAGCCGTCCGCCGTATCCTCCTGCTGAGTGCCCTGGTGTCGCCGAACGCGCTCTATGCGCTCGGTCTCGGCGAGATACACCTCAACTCGGCGCTCAACCAGCCCTTCGATGCCGATATCGAGATCGTTTCCGCCACCGACGACGACCTGTCGGCGCTGCGGGCGTCCCTCGCCCCGAGCGACACGTTTGCCCGCTACGGCCTCGACAAGCCCGGCTACATGGCCGATTTCACGTTCAAGGTCATCCGCAGCTCCGGGGGCAAGGACTACCTGAAGGTGACGTCCCCCCGGCCGGTGACGGAACCGTTCGTCACGATGCTGGTCGAGGCCGACTGGCCGCGCGGCAAGCTGCTGCGCGAATACACCGTGCTGCTCGACCCGCCGGTCTACGCCCCGGGTCCCCAGGCAGCCGACGCCCCGGTTGCGACGGCCCGCGTGCAGCCGGTTGCACGACCGGCCGCCCCGGCACCGGCACCCGCGCCGGCGGCGCAGATCGCGCCGGCCGCGCCGGCGGGACCGGTCGAGGCGCCGCGTGCGGCGATCGCCCCGGGGTCGACGTACCGCGTGCGACCGAACGACACGCTCTGGAAGATCGCCGAGGAGTCCCATCCGGGCTCCCGCTCGGACGTCAACCGGGCGATGGTCGCGATCTACCAGTCGAACCCGCAGGCGTTCGACGGCAACATCAACCTGCTCCGTGCGGGCAGCACGCTCAGCATCCCGGACGCGTCGGCGGTGTCGTCGATTTCCGCGACGGCCGCAGCGGCCGAAGTTTCCCGGCAGTACCAGAGCTGGCGCGAGGGCGGCAGTGCCGCGACCGGTGATTCCGGCGGCGGTCGACTCCGACTCGTGACGCCGGAGCAGGGCACGGCCGCCGCTTCGACGGCGACCCAGGCACCGGCGACGCCGACCGCGCCCGCCAGCTCGGCGCTCCAGGGCCGTGTGAAGCAGCTCGAGTCGGAACTCGCCGAGGCGCGACGCCTGCTCGAGGTCAAGAACGCAGAACTGGCCACGCTGCAGGCGCAGACGGCGGCCCAGGCCGCGACGAAGGCGCCAGCGACCGGCGCCCCGGCCCCGGCACCGACGGCCACCACGCCGCCGGCACCTGCCGCCGGCGCCACCGGCCCGGCGCCCACGGGCGAGGCCGCTGGTACGCCGGCGGAACCGCCTGCCGCGCAGGCGCAGGAGCCGAAGAAGGAACAGAAAAAGAAGGAGCCGAAGAAGCCCAGGAAGGCGAAGCCCGCGGCGGCGACCGCCGAGGGGCCGTCGCTCGTCGAGCGCCTCGCCGGCTACTGGTGGGTGCTGCTCGGGCTCATCGCGGCGGGTGTCGCGTTCGTTCTCTATCGCAGGGGCCGCGGCGACACCAATGAGGTCGACCTGCAGGAGGCCCTCGCGCGCACGCGGACCGACCTGCGCGCCCGGGTCCCGTCGCCACGCGACACGAACATCGTCGTCGAGGAGCGCCGTCCGGTCGAAACGGCCACGCCGGCGGGTCGTCCCGCCGCGCCGGTGCGCAAGCCCGCGACCACGACGCTCGACGACACGATTTCCGGCGAGGAGCCGGTCAGCGTCGAGGCCGGCGACCCGCTCGCCGAGGCCGACTTCCACATGGCCTACGGTCTCTACGACCAGGCTGCCGACCTCGTCCAGCTCGCCATCAAGCGCGCGCCGCAGCGGCGCGACCTGAAGGTCAAGTTGCTCGAGATCTATTTCGTCTGGGGTAACCGCGACAGATTCGTCGAACTCGCACGCGAACTCGGGGCCTCGCGCGTCGACGGGCCGGCGGGCGAGTGGGACAAGATCCTGATCATGGGCAAGCAGATTGCCCCGGACGACACGCTGTTCGCGACCGCGCGGTCGTCGCCGGCGTCGCTCGACATGGAACTGCACGGCAGCCAGGGTCCGCTCGACATGGACCTCGGCGCCGACACGTCGACCGTCGCGGACGTCGACCTCGCGAACGTGAAGTCCACCTCCGACACCGGACTCGACTTCGAATTCACCGAGCCGTCGACCGGCGACACGGCGTCGATCGCGCCGACCGTCGAACTGCGCCGCTTCGACGACGCCGTGACGGACGACCCGACGCAGGAGGTCTCGATCGACGAACTCGGCCTCGAGGTCGGCGACCTCAAGTCGCTCGACGACACGCTCGGCGGCGAGGACATGCTCCGTCCGTCGCGGCGCGCGGCGCTCGAGGACACCGTCGAGTCGCCGAGACCCGGTGTCGAGGACACCGTCGAGACGGAGCGTGTGCCGCGCACGATCGAGGACACGATCGAGACACCCCGGGCGGGCCGCGGGGCGATCGAGGATACGGTCGAGACACCGCGGGTCGGCCGCGGCGGGCTCGACGCGACGGTCGAGGCGCCCCGGATCTCCCGCGACGGGGATGATGACGACCCGCTGAATGCCACCGGCATCCTGAAGGACCAGACGGGGATCCTGCAGGGTATCGAGATCACGGCCGAGGTGCCGGAAATCGACCTGACCGAGACGACGAACGAGGTCCAGGCGATCGGCACCGTGCGCATCGAGCGGCCTTCCGCCACGACCTCGGTCGACTTCGACCTGGGGGGCGACGAGCCGCTCACGATGAGCGAAGTTGGCACGAAGCTCGACCTGGCCCGCGCCTACGTGGACATGGGCGACCCGGAAGGTGCCCGCAGCATCCTCGAGGAAGTCCTCAAGGAAGGCAGCACCGACCAGAAGCAGGAAGCCGAGCGGCTGATCGCGGGCCTGCCCTGACGGGCGGATGACCCGGATCGCGATCGGCATCGAGTACGACGGAACGTCGTACTCCGGCTGGCAGGCCCAGAGCCACGCACCCGGCGTGCAGTCGGCACTCGAGCGTGCGCTCGGGGCGGTGGCCGATCATCCGGTCGAACTCACGGCCGCGGGGCGCACCGACGCGGGCGTCCACGCGCTGATGCAGGTTGCCCACTTCGACACCGATGCCGTGCGCCCGCTCGAGGCCTGGGCGCTGGGCGGGACGGCCGCGTCGCCGCCGGACGTGAGCGTGCTCTGGGCGCGCACGGTGCCCGGCGATTTCCACGCGCGGTTCAGCGCCACCTCGCGCACCTACCGTTACCGGATCCTGAACCGACGCATCCGCCCGGCGCTCGAGCGCGAACGCTGCGCGTGGGTGCGCCGGCCGCTGGACGCGTCGGCGATGCACGAGGCGGCGCAGGCACTCGTCGGCGAGCACGATTTCTCCGCATTCCGGGCTGCCGAGTGCCAGTCGCGCACGCCGGTGCGCCGGCTCCTCTCGATCGAGGTCGGCCGTCACGGCGACCGGGTCGACCTGTGGGTGACCGCGAATGCGTTCCTGCACCACATGGTCCGGAACCTCGCCGGCACGCTGATGCTCGTGGGCACCGGCGAACGACCGGGAAACTGGGTCGCCGAGGTGCTGGACGGGCGTGACCGGACCCGCGCCGGGATGACCGCGCCACCGCAGGGGCTCTATTTCGCCGGTGCGTCCTACGACCGCCGCTACGGCCTGCCGGCCGTTCCCACGGGCTTGCGGTAGACTCTGCGCGGCCGCCGAGGAGACGCACGTGACCTGGTTCGAGAAGATCATGCCCTCGCGCATCAAGACCGAGCGACGCACGCGTTCGGTGCCCGAGGGGCTGTGGATCAAGTGCCCGGCCTGCGACGCGGTCCTGTACCGGGCCGAACTCGAGCGCAACCTGCAGGTCTGCCCGAAGTGTTCGCACCACATGCGCATCACCGGCCGCGACCGACTGATGCGATTCCTGGACGAGGGTTCCACCCACGAGTTCGCGAACGAAGTCGAGCCCGACGACCCGCTCCGGTTCCGCGACAGCAAGAAGTACCGCGACCGGCTCGTGGCGGCCCAGAAGCAGACCGGCGAGAAGGACGCGCTGATCGTGATGGCAGGCACGCTGAAGGGCCTCGAGGTCGTTGCCTGCGCGTTCGAGTTCCGCTTCCTCGGGGGCTCGATGGGCTCGGTCGTCGGCGAGCGCTTCGTCCGGGCGGCCGAGCACTGCCTCGAGCACCGGATGCCGCTCGTGTGTTTCTCGGCGAGCGGCGGCGCGCGGATGCAGGAAGGCCTGCTGTCGTTGCTGCAGATGAGCAAGACGAGCGCGGCGCTGGCACGGATGGCCGACCAGCGGCTCCCGTTCGTCTCGGTGCTCACGGATCCCACGACCGGCGGCGTGTCGGCCAGCCTCGCGATGCTCGGCGACCTCAACATCGCGGAGCCCAGGGCGCTGATCGGATTCGCCGGTCCCCGCGTGATCGAGCAGACCGTGCGGGAGACGCTGCCCGAAGGATTCCAGCGCAGCGAATTCCTGCTCGAGCACGGCGCGCTCGACCTGATCGTGGATCGCCGTGACCTCCGTGACCGGATCGCGGGCCTGCTCGCGCTGCTGATGGGTCGGCCCCCGGTCGAGACCACGACGCCGATCGCCTGAGATGCCCGGAGCGCCGCGCGACGCGTCGCTCGACGCCTGGCTCGACTGGCAGCAGGCGCTGCACCCGCGTGCGATGGACCTGGGGCTCGAGCGCGTGGGCCGGGTGCTCGCGCGCACCGGCTGGCGCGGGCCGAGGGCTCCCGTCATCACGATCGGCGGCACGAACGGCAAGGGGTCCTGCGTCGCCTATGCAGCGGCCATGCTCGGTGCGGCCGGGCTACGCGTCGGAACGTTCACGTCGCCGCACCTCGTCGACTATCGCGAGCGGGTGCGCGTCGGCGGCGTGCCGGTCTCGGCCGCGTCTCTGGTCGCCGCGTTCGAGCGGATCGCGGACGCGCTCGGCGACGACACGATCACGTTCTTCGAGTTCAACACGCTGGCCGCGCTGCTCGTGTTCGAGACGGCCCGTCCCGATGCGCTCGTGCTCGAGGTCGGCATGGGCGGGCGGCTCGACGCCGTCAACCTCGTGGACCCGGATGTCGCGGTGATCGTCTCGGTCGGGCTGGATCACGTCGAGTGGCTCGGCCCGGACGTCGAGTCCATCGGTCGCGAAAAGGCCGGCATCCTGCGATCGGGCCGCCCGGCAATCGTCGGCACGGCGAACCCGCCTCGGTCGGTGCTCGCGGCGGCGCACCGCCTCGGTGCCGACTTGCGACTTCGGGGCCGCGACTTCGACGCGGTCGTTGCCGACCGCGACCGGTGGACCTACCGGGACCGCGCAGGGCAGTTCGAGGGTCTGCCCAGGCCGGCATTGCAGGGCGATGTCCAGGTCGGCAATGCCGCGGCGGTGCTGGCGGCGCTGCGAGCACTCGACGGTCGCCTGGCGCTCCCCAGGTCGGCCATCGAGCGCGGGCTCGCCACGGCCGCGCTGCCCGGCCGGTTCCAGCGCATCCGCGACGAGCGCGGCTTCGAGTGGGTGCTCGACGTTGCGCACAACGACGACTCGGCGCGCACGCTCGCGGCCAACCTGGCCGCGGAACCGGCGCCCGGCCGCACGATCGCCGTCTGCGGCGTGCTCGGCGACAAGGATGTCCGCGCGGTCGTCGGGGCATTGCGCGGCCGCGTCGACGAATGGCTGGCCGCGTCGACCGCGGGGCCGCGCGGGCTCGACGACACGACGCTCGTGGAGCGGGCCGCCGGGGCCGGCGTCCGGATGCGCGCCTCGGGCACGGTGCCGGCGGCGCTCGAGGTGGCCGCCGCACGGGCGGCGCCCGGCGATCGCATCGTGGTCTTCGGGTCCTTCCACACGGTGGGACCGGCCCTCGAGCACCTCGCGGCGACAGGGCGCACGCCCCCGGCCGGGTGGCTATAATTTTGCCGATGGACGAATCGCTCAAAGCGAGGCTGATCGGCGCGACCGTGCTGGTCGTCATCGCGGTGGTCCTAGTGCCGGAGGTGCTGTCCGGGCGCCGGGGGCAGGGCGCGGGCGGGCCGCCGGGCGAGCATGGCACGCGCTCGTTCACCATCGACCTCACCGGTGCGGGCAGTGCGGGCGGGGCCCCGGCGGCCGGGACCCCGGCCGGGCCCGTTGCCGCGACTGCCGAACCAGCGGTGTCCCCGACCGGGAGTTCCAGGGTCCAGCCGGCGGTGACGGCTGCGGATGCGCCGGCCCCGGCGGTGACTGCGGATACCGTCCGCGGCGATGGTGCGGATGACGTGGCGCCGGCGCCGACTGTCGCCGTGAATGCTGCGGGTGCGGCGACGAACATCCCGGCGCCAGCCACCCCGCCGCGTCCAGCCGTGGCCACCCCGGCCACGGCCCCCGGTGCCTCGACGGCTGCGCCGGCGTCCCGGCCGCCCGCGGCCAAGGGGTCGTTTGCCGTCCAGGTCGGTGCGTTCGGCTCGACGCAAGGCGCCGACAAGGTCGTCCGGGAACTGCACGCGGCGGGCTTCGATGCCTACGTTTCCCCGGTGCAGCGCTCCGGCAAGACGCTGTTCCGGGTCCGGGTCGGGCCGGTGGCCGAGCGTTCCCGCGCCGATTCGATGGCGGCGACACTGAAGGGACGCGGGCTTCCGGCCACCGTGGTGGCGAACGACTGATGCCCGCTCTGGTAGACTGCGCGGCCTTCGCCGCCGCAGGGATACCGGACCCAGCCGCATGACGACAGTCGACCTAATCTTCGCCGGGGTCATCCTGCTCTCGACGCTGTTCGGCGCGATCCGCGGCTTCCTGCGGGAGTCGGTGGCGCTGCTCGGCTGGCTCGTCGGCCTGTGGCTCGCCTGGCGGCACGCCGATGCCGTCGTGCCCTACCTCGGGGGTGCGCTGGCGGGGACCCTGCTTCAGGTCTGGGTCGCCCGAATCCTGGTGCTGCTGGCCGTGGTGGTCGCCGCGTGGCTCGCCGGCAGCCTGCTCAGCTGGCTCGTGCAGCGCTCGGGCCTGACGCTCGGAATGGACCGATTCCTCGGCGCGCTGTTCGGGCTCGTGCGTGGGGCAGTGATCGTCGGTTTCGCGGTGATGCTCGCCCAGGCGGCCGAGTTGCCGACCGAGCCCTGGTGGCGCGCGTCGCTGCTGATGCCGCTCGGCGAGGACATGGCCACCGTGCTCCGCGGTTACGTGGACACCGGTCGCGAGGCGCTCGAGGAAGTGTCCGGCGACGCGGGCGACAATCCAGCGGTCGGGACCTGAGGCGCCATCATGTGCGGCATCGTCGGCATCGTCGGCACGACACCGGTCAACCAGCAGATCTATGACGCACTGACGGTGCTGCAGCACCGCGGCCAGGACGCCGCCGGCATCATGACGGCCGAGCAGGGCGAACTGTTCATGCGCAAGGACGTCGGGCTCGTGCGCGACGTCTTCCAGCAACGCCACATGGTGCAGCTGAAGGGCAACGTCGGGATCGGGCACGTGCGCTACCCGACCGCCGGCTGCGACAGCTCGGACGAGGCGCAGCCCTTCTACGTGAACGCGCCCTACGGCATCTGCCTCGCGCACAACGGCAACCTGACGAACGCCGGCGAACTCGCCGAGGCACTCGTCCGCGACGACCATCGGCACCTGAACACGAGTTCCGACTCCGAGGTGCTGCTGAACGTGTTCGCGAGCGAGCTGCAGCGGGTCGGTGCGGCCCACCTCTCGGCCGACGACATCTTCGGCGCGCTCTCCACCGTGTACCGCCGGGTGCGCGGCGGGTACGCGGTCATCGCGCTGATCCTCGGGCACGGCGTCGTCGGGTTCCGCGACCCGAACGGCATCCGGCCTCTCGTGATCGGCTCGCGCGACACGCCGCGCGGCCGCGAGTACATGCTCGCCTCGGAGTCCGTCGCGCTCGACCAGGCCGGCTACAAGCTGATGCGCGACGTCGGGCCGGGCGAGGCCGTGTACATCGACGAACAGTCGCGGCTGTACACCCGTCAGTGCGTGGACGCGCCGCGCCACACGCCCTGCATCTTCGAGTACGTCTACTTCGCGCGCCCCGACTCGATCATCGACAACATCTCGGTCTACAAGGCCCGGATGCGCATGGGCGAGCTGCTCGCCGAGAAGATCCGCCGCGAGCGCCCGGCGCACGACATCGACGTCGTGATCCCGGTGCCCGACACGAGCCGCACGAGCGCGCTGCAGGTCGCCCAGCTGCTCGGCGTCAAGTTCCGCGAGGGGTTCATCAAGAACCGCTACATCGGACGCACGTTCATCATGCCCGGCCAGGAACAGCGCGCGAAGTCGGTGCGCAGCAAGCTGAACCCGATCGACCTCGAATTCCGCGGCCGCAACGTGCTGCTCGTCGACGACTCGATCGTGCGCGGCACGACGTCCGCTCAGATCATCGAGGTCGCGCGCGAGGCCGGTGCGAAGCAGGTGTACTTCGCCTCGGCGGCACCGCCGGTGCGGCACCCGAACGTCTACGGGATCGACATGCCGGCCGCCTCGGAACTCGTCGCGGCCGGCCGCACCGAGCAGGAGGTGGCACGGTTGATCGGCGCGGACTGGCTCATCTACCAGGACCTCGACGACCTCGTGAAGGCGGTTCGCCACCACGACGCCCAGGTGACCGAGTTCGACACCTCGTGCTTCTCGGGCGAGTACGTCACCGGCGACGTGACGGACGAGTACCTCGCGCGCCTGCAGCGCGAGCGGTCGGACCAGGCGAAGGCCGAGCGCAATGCGGGCGGCGGCGGGCGTGGTCCGCTGAAGGTCGTCGGCGGCGCGTGAGTCCCGACGCGGTGTCGTGACCGTCAAGGCGCTCATCGTCAGCGACCGGCCCGATTACCGGCAGCTGCTCGCCCACCACGTGACCGTCGAGTGGCCCGATGCCTTGCCGGCCGAATACGAGCCCGTGACCCGGGGGCCGCTGCCCGAGGGTTTCAGGGGGTCGACGTACGATTTCGTGCTGCTCGACCAGGACGTCCAGGGCGGGCTCGGCCTCGATTGGCTCGGCGGCCTTTGTGCGCGTGCCGGCTTCCCCCCGATCGTCTACTTCACGACGTCCGTCCGCGACGCGGCGCCCGGAGCGGCCGTCGTATTGCCGCGCAACGACTTCGGGCACGCGCAGTTCGCGGCGGCGGTGCGCTCGGCGCTCACGCTCCGCCGCAACGTGCTGGCCGGGACCTCGCGGGCCGCGCTCGAGCCGCCACCGCCGGACCGGTTCGGGTCCGTGCGCATCCGCGGCTACCGTTGCCTGCGCCGGCTCGCGACGGGTGGCACCTCGAGCGTCTACCTGGCCGAGGTCGAACGGACCGGCGAGGTCCGCGTGCTCAAGGTGTTCCGCCAGGTGCCCGACGTCGTCGAAGGCAGCACCACATTCGACCGGTTCCTGCGGGAGTTCGACGTCGCGGCACGGCTCGACCACCCGAACGTCGCCCGGATCCACGACCTCGGCGTCGCCGACGACCACGTCTACCTGGCGATGGAGTACTTCCCGGGCGGTGACCTGCGATCGCGGATGCACGGGTCCATGCCTTGGCGCGAGGCGCTCGGCTACCTGCGCCAGCTCGCGAGCGCGCTCGGGGCGCTGCACGCCGTGGGCGTGCTGCACCGGGACGTGAAGCCAGGCAACGCGCTGCTGCGCGAGGACGGCAGCCTCGCGTTCATCGACTTCGGCCTTGCGAGACAGCTCGGCCTCGAGAGCGACATCACCGGTGTCGGCGCGATCTTCGGCACGCCCCACTACATGAGCCCGGAGCAGGGGCATGGCCAGCCGCTCGACGAGCGCAGCGACCTCTACAGCCTCGGCGTCGTGCTCTACGAGATGCTGACCGGCGAGAAGCCCTACATCGCCGAGACGCCGCTCGCGGTGATCTACATGCACGCGAACGCGCCGATCCCGCAGCTGCCGCCGGCGCTCGCGAACCTGCAGCCGTTGCTCGACGCGCTGCTCGCGAAGTCACCGGCCGACCGCCCCTCGTGCGCCGCGGAGATCGTCGCGAGGATCGACGACCTGCTCGGTCGCGCGGCGGCGTAATGGCGGCACCCTCGGACATCCTGCGGTCGTCCACCGACCCCCGCTGGTATGCCGTCGCGGTGACCCGGTTGGACGAGCTGCTGCTCGACCATGCCAACTGCGAGAAGAAGGCGGCCTCAACCGCGCTGTCGCTGATGTTCGCGTACCCGGACGACCAGGAACTCGCGGGTCGCATGTCCCGGCTCGCCCGGGAGGAACTCAGGCACTTCGAGCTCGTCCAGCAGCGCATCCGCGACCTCGGCGTCGCTTTCCGCCGGCTCGGGCCGTCACGCTACGGCGAAGGGCTGCGTCGGGCCGTCCGGCGCGCCGAGCCGGGCCGGCGCACCGACCTGCTCGTGTGCGGTGCGCTGATCGAGGCGCGCTCGCACGAACGATTCGTCGGCCTGATCGAGCGCCTGCCAGCGCCGCTGGCCGGGTTCTACGACTCGCTGGCGGCGGCCGAGTCGCGCCACGCAGGCCTCTATCTCCGACTCGCCGAGAAGCGCGGCGACGACGTGCCGGAGCGGCTCGCGGCACTCGCCGAAGTCGAGGCCGACCTTGCAACGTCGCCCGACCCGGAATTCCGCTTCCACTCCGGCACGCCGCAATAGCAGGAGCCCGTCCCCGCGGGGCACCGCAGGTGTCAGTCACCTGCGGCCCACGCCGGTGACTGACACCTACGGGATCGTGGCTCCCCTGCGGGGGCGGTTACTGCCGCGGCAGCGTGCGAAGCCGGGGGCCGGCGCCCGACCACTCGAGCACGCTGCCCGCGCGGTGCCAGTCACCGAGGACGATGCGTCGCGCCGGTGTCCCGTCCACCACCAGTTCGTGCACGGCGGGACGGTGCGTGTGGCCGTGCACGATCGTCCGCACGCCGTTGCGACGGAAAGCCTCGGCGACCGCACCCGCGTTGACGTCCATGATCTCCGGGGCGGCGCTGCCCGTGTGCATCCGGCTCCCGGCACGCATCCGCTCGGCGAGCGCACGGCGCCGCTCGAGGCTGAGCGCGAGGTAGGCCCACTGGACGACCGGGTTGCGAACGATGCGGCGCAGGCGCTGGTAGCTCGTGTCGTCCGTGCAGAGCAGGTCGCCGTGCATCAGCAACACCCGTTCGCCGTTCAACTCGACGATGGCGCCGTCCGGCACGAGCGTCGCACCCGTCGCGGCGCAGAAACGCCGTCCGAGCAGGAAGTCGCGGTTCCCGTGCATGACCCGGCATGGCACGCCCGAGTCGGTGAGGCGGCGCAGCGCCGCCACGACGTCGCGGGCCATTGGCTCGGGGTCGTCGTCGCCGATCCACACCTCGAACAGGTCGCCGAGTACGTAGAGCGCGTCGGCCTCCCGGGCTTCGCCGTCCAGGAAATCGATGAACTGGCGGACGATTTCCGGCTCGCGCGGGTCGAGGTGCAGGTCCGATGTGAAGAGTGTCGTCAAGGCCGCGGCCACCGGTCGGGAACCCGATGTTACGGGGTCCGGCCGCGCAGGGGCCAGCGCGGCAGGGCGGGCGCCCGGGCCCGGCAGGCCGATCCGGTAAGATGCGCGCCCATGCCCGCGCCCGCCCACGTCACGCGATTCGCGCCCAGTCCGACCGGTGGCCTGCACCTCGGCAACGCCCGCACGGCGTTCTACAACCACCTGCTGGCCCGCGCGACGGGTGGGCGGATGGTGCTGCGCATCGAGGACACCGATGCCGGACGGAGCGACGAGCGCCACCTGTCGGCATTGATCGACGACCTGCATTGGCTCGGAATTGCGTGGCACGAGGGCCCCGACGTCGGCGGTCCCCATGGGCCGTACCGGCAGAGCGAGCGCCAGGCGCGGCACGCCGGGGCGGTCGCGGCGCTCGCAGCGGCCGGCCGGGCTTATCCGTGCTTCTGTTCGCCGGAGACGCTCGCGATCTCGCGCAAGGCACAGCTTGCCGCGGGCCGACCGCCGCGCTATCCGGGCACCTGCGCGGCGCTCGACGCGGTCGAGGCTGCCCGGCGCGTCGCGGCCGGGCAGCCGCACGCGATTCGTTTCCGCGTCGAGCCGGGCCGTACGGTCGCGTTCGACGACGTCGTGCACGGCGCGCAGCGATTCCTGACCGACGACATCGGCGATTTCATCGTCACACGGGCGGATGGCTCCGCGGCGTTCTTCCTCGGCAATGCACTCGACGACGCCGACATGGGCGTGACGCTGGTGCTGCGCGGCGATGATCACCTGGCCAATACGCCGCGCCAGATCCTGATCCTCGAGGCGCTCGGCCGGCCCGTGCCGTCCTACGCGCACCTGCCACTGCTTGCCGGGCCCGGGGGGGCGCCGCTTTCGAAGCGTGAGGGTGCCGAGAGCCTGGCCGAGTTCCGTGAGCACGGCTGGCTGCCCGGCGCCGTGCGCAACTACCTGGTCCGCCTCGGGCACGCCTGCGCCGGGAACGACTGGCTCGAGCCCGACGCAATGGCGGCGCGGTTCGACCTCGCGCACGTCAGCCGGTCGTCGGCCCGCTACGACGAGGCGCAGCTCCGGCACTGGCAGCGCGAGGCCGTGATGCGCGCCGACGTCGCAAACCTGATCGACTGGCTGGGCCCTCGTATCGACCCGCTCGGCGACGCGGCGCGCCGCAGTGCGTTCGTCGAGGCCGTGCGCGGCAACCTGATGTTCCCGGACGACGCGCTGCCACTGGTGCGCGTCGTGTGCGACGATGTGCCCGTCGCCGAACCGGACGCCGCGGCCGCGGTTGCCGAGGCGGGCGGCGCGTTCTTCGCCGCCGCGCTGGCCGCGTGGGGGCAGGGCGGCGGCGACTACCAGGCCTTTGCACGGGCCACCGGCTCGGCGACGGGGCGGCGGGGCGCCGGCCTCTATCGCCCGCTGCGCGCCGCGCTCACCGGCATGACGCACGGTCCGGAACTCGGGCCGCTCGTGGCGCTGATCGGAGCCGAGCGCGTCGGGCGCAGGCTCGCCGTGGCCGGCGCGCGGTGACGGGACCGGGAGACGGAACGGGTACACGGGACAGGGTTCGAACGATGCTGCAGATCCACAACTCGCTCACGGGCCGCAAGGAGGCCTTCACGCCGATCGTCCCGGGCGAGGTCCGCATGTACGTCTGCGGCATGACCGTCTACGACTACTGCCACCTGGGCCACGCGCGGATGCTGATCGCGTTCGACGTCGTGCGCCGCCACCTCGCGGCGTCCGGGTACCGGGTCACGTTCGTGCGCAACATCACGGACATCGACGACAAGATCATCGCCCGCGCGAACGAGAACGGCGAGCCGATGGCCGCGCTCACCGAGCGCTACATCCGCGCCTACCACGAGGACTGCGAGTCGCTCGGCGTCCAGCGCGCCGATTTCGAACCCCGCGCGACCGGCTACCTGCCGCAGATCGTCGCGATGATCGGGACGCTGGTCGAGAAGGGACACGCCTACGCCGCCGACAACGGCGACGTCTACTACTCCGTGTCGAGCTTCCCTCCGTACGGGCAGCTCTCGGGCAAGCGGCTCGCCGACCTGCGCGCCGGCGCGCGAATCGAGGTCGACGAGTCGAAGCGCGACCCGCTCGACTTCGTGCTCTGGAAGGCCTCGAAGCCCGGCGAGCCGTCCTGGGAATCGCCGTGGGGCCCGGGACGCCCCGGCTGGCACATCGAATGCTCGGCGATGTCGGTGGACCTGCTCGGCCCGCACTTCGACCTGCACGGCGGCGGCATGGACCTGAAATTCCCGCACCACGAGAACGAGATCGCCCAGACCTGCGCGGCGTGCGGCTCGAAGTTCGTCAACGTGTGGATGCACAACGGCTTCGTGCGCGTCGACGACGAGAAGATGTCGAAGTCGCTCGGAAACTTCTTCACCGTGCGCGAGGTGCTCGAGTGGGTGCGCGATCCCGAGGTGGTGCGCTATCTCGTGCTCGCGAGCCACTACCGCGGCCCGATCAATTACTCGGACGACAGCCTGACCCAGGCCGACGCGGCGCTCTCCCGGCTGTACGGTGCGCTGCGCGGCGTCGAGCCAGTGGCCGCGGCGCCCGCCGGCGAGGCCACCGCGCGCTTCGTCGCGGCGATGGACGACGACTTCAACACGCCCGAGGCGATTGCCGAGCTGCAGGCGCTCGCCCGCGCGGTGAACACCGCGAAGGCGGCGGACGATGCGGCCGGGGCGGCAAGGGCGGCCGCCGAACTGAGGACGCTCGGCGCTCGGATCGGGCTGCTGGGCTCCGACCCGGAGGCATTCCTGCGCAAGGCGGTTCCGGCGAAGGGACGCGCGGCCGGCACGTCAGCGGCAGAGGCGGTGGGTGTGGCGCACCCCGCCGGTCCAACCGATGCCGAGATCGAGCGGCTGATCGAAGCCCGCGCCGCCGCGCGCAAGGCGAAGGACTTCAAGGAGTCCGACCGCATCCGCGACGAACTCTCGGCCGCCGGCGTGCAGTTGCTTGACGGTCCGGGCGGGAAGACCGACTGGCGGCGCGGATAGGGGACATTCCCGGTTTTCCCGTCCGTGACCGACCACGTCCGGGTCGCTCAAAAAAATTGAGAATGTCCCCTACTTGATCCGGACCAGGGCCGATTCGAGCGTGTTCTTCATCAGGCTGGCGACCGTCATCGGCCCGACACCACCGGGCACCGGCGTGATCCACGCGGCGCGCTCGCGGGCGGCCTCGAACTGGACGTCGCCGACGAGCTTGCCGTCCGGCATCCGGTTGATTCCGACGTCGACGACGATCGCGCCCGGCCGTACCCACTCACCCGGGATCAGGCCCGGCTTGCCGACCGCGACGACGAGCAGTTCCGCGCGCTCGACATGCCCGCGCAGGTTGCGCGTGAACCGGTGCGTGACCGTGACCGAGGCGCCGTCGAGCAGCAGTTCGAGCGCCATCGGCCGGCCGACCAGGTTCGAGGCGCCGACAACCACGGCGTCGAGCCCCTTGGTCGAGAGCCCGCAGCGTTCGAGCATCCGGATCACACCGAACGGCGTGCAGGGGCGCATCAGCGGGTGGCGCAACGCGAGGCGCCCGACGTTGTACGGGTGGAAGCCATCGACGTCCTTCTCGGGCGCGATCGCCTCGATGATCGCCCGCTCGTCGATGTGCCCCGGCAGCGGCACCTGCACCAGGATCCCGTCGATCGCCGGGTCCTCGTTCAGGTGGTTGATCAGGTTCACGAGCTCGGTCTGCGTCGCGGAATGGGGCAGGTCGTGGCTCACCGAGACGAAGCCGCATTCCTCGCAGGCGAGGCGCTTGTTCCGGACGTAGACGTGGGAGGCCGGGTCGTCGCCCACGAGCACGACCGCGAGGCCCGGCCGGCGCTTGCCCGAGGCCGCGAGCCGGTCGCTCTCGACGCGCACTTCCCGGCGGATGTCGGCCGCGATCGCCTTGCCGTCGATGATCCTGCCCGCCATGCGCCTCGGCCCTCCGGTGTCGGGCGCGCATTCTGGCACGGCAGAAGGCGAAATTGACCTTGCGGACCGCGGTCCGTATCATTCGCGCTCCCGTGGAGGCCCGATCCGGAAACGGAGCGAGCCAGGCGGCGACCGCAGGTCGGTGCAAGGCGGGGCATGGCGCAGTCTGGTAGCGCATCTGCTTTGGGAGCAGAGGGTCGGGGGTTCAAATCCCTCTGCCCCGACCACCGGACCGCGGCCTCGGACAAGAATGCGCCCGTAGCTCAGCTGGATAGAGCATCGGCCTTCTAAGCCGAGGGTCGCAGGTTCGAGTCCTGCCGGGCGCGCCAGCCTACGGGAGATCCGCCGGACGATGGTGGACGTAGCTCAGTTGGTAGAGCCCCGGGTTGTGGTCCCGGCTGTCGTGGGTTCGAGTCCCATCGTCCACCCCAACTTTCGAAGGTTGGGCCGTTAGCTCAGTTGGTAGAGCTGCTGACTCTTAATCAGTAGGTCGTAGGTTCGAGTCCTACACGGCCCACCATCCTCCCCCGAGGCGCCCGCTCCGGGCGCTCAGTGCGACAGCCCGAGCTTGCGCAGCATCGCCGTGTAGCGCGGGTCGCCACGCAACGATTCTAGCGCCGGGTCGGTCGCGATTAGCTCGAGTCCGCCGTCCCGTTGCGCATAAGCGCGATCGAGCCACTCGAACGCCTGGTCGGTGTCGCCCCGCCAGGCATACACCTCGGCGATCTGGTAGGCCGCCTCGCGGCTCTCCGCTGCAATCAGTTCCTTGAGCTCCCGGTCCGCGGCCGTCGCGTCGCCTAACGTATGCAGCGCCATCGCGCGTCCCACGCGCCGCCAGAAGGCGTCGGACCGATCGAAGGACGCCAGCGCTGCATGCGCGTCTCCGTTCAGCAACTGCAACTGGCCGAGCGACACGCGCGAGAAAGAGGACTCGGGATTCAACTCCAGGGAGCGCAGCAACGCTGCGTTCGCAGCGTCCGGCTGTCGCGCGGCCATCAGGTGATAGCCGAGCACGTCCCAGGAATCGGCGGCCAGAGGGTCGGCATCCACGACGGCGCGCAGTTCCGCAATTGCCTCGTCGGTACGCCCTAGGTTGCCGAGCAGGTTGCCGTAGCTACGCCGGATCCGGACGTTCGCGGGATCGAGCGCCAGTGCCTTCTGCAGGTCGGCCAGCGCGCCCGCCCAGTCGTACGACTGAGAGGAGCGCAGCCGTGCGCGCGCCGCGTAGCCTTCGGCCAGCTGGGGATCGAGCTCGAGCGCCCTGGCGGCCGCGGCGATCGCGCGCTGGCGCCCAGCCTCCTGGGCTGCTGCGCTACCGGCATAGTCGGATGCGAACATCTCGGCGATCGAGAGGCGCGCATAGGCGGCGGCATACGAGGGGTCGAGTGCGACAGCACGCGTAAATGCGGCGACGGCGAGCTTGAAGCCCTCAGCCGTTTGTCGACGGTAGTACTGTGTGCCGAGCAGGAACTGGTTGTAGGCCTCGCTGTTCGCGGTCCGATGGGGTTCGGCGAAAGACTGGGAGGGCAGCAACTGCACCTTCAGCGCGTCGACGACCGCGGAGGCGATCTCGTCCTGCAGCTTGAAGACGTCCGTGACCTTGCGGTCATAGGTCTGCGACCAGAGGTGTGAACTGTCCGATGCCCGGATCAGCTGGGCGGTGATCCTGAGCGTGTCGCCGGACTTGCGCACGCTGCCCTCGAGCACGTGGTCGACGCCGAGCGTCTTCGCGATCGTCGCGACGTCGGCCTCCTTGCCCTTGAACGAGAAGGACGAGGTGCGCGCGATCACACGGAGCTGCGGCAGCTGCGCGAGCAGGTTCAGCAGCTCCTCGGACAGCCCGTCCGCGAAGTACTCCTGGTCGCGCGCCTGGCTCATGTCGGCGAATGGGAGCACGGCGATCGAAGGTCGAGCTGCCGCGGCCGGTGGCGGCGTGGCGGGCGACGCCCCGGCCGGTGCGGTTGCGGCGACCGCCGCCGGCGCCCGCCCGCGGTCGATGACGAACCGGTCGAGCACGAACACGGCGATCGCGATCGCGAGCAGCACGGCGATCGCGAGCTGCAGCTTGCGTCCGGTGGCGTCGGTCACCGACTCGGCGGGCGCCACTTCGTCGGATCGACGGAGACCGCCCGGCGTGAGCTCGTAGACCCAGGCGAACAGCAGTGCGAACGGCAGGCCCGCGACGCCGATCCACACGACCGCGCGACCGATCCACGGCGGCAGGTCGAACATCGGCGCGACGGTGCCGGTGACCTCGACGACGGCCCACGCGAGCGCGAGGTAGGCGGCTCCCACCTTGAAGACGTTGCGGCGGCGCAGCTCCGCGTACAGCTTCAACGCTCGGACTCCTGTCCTCGCCCGGCCGGCCGGGTCGTGTGCCCGTCGTCGCTACTTCGCGATCCCGTCCCGCCGGATCCGGTCGGCGACGGCCTCGGCGACCGCCGCGATCGCGTTTTCGGAGGTGTCCACGTCCTTCACGGTGGTGTTGATCGTGCAGATGAGCATCGCGTCCTGCACCGAGTACACCTGGCTCACGACGGTGACGTTGCCCTCGAGCAGGTTCAACGCCGGCTCGTTCTGGTAGTCGCCCAAGGTGACCGGCAGGTCGTAGAACCCCCACGCGTCCGGCATGTCGGCGGTCCCGTAGGCCTTGAAGTAATAGCCGCCGCGGTCGTCGCGGCTGCCGTCGTTCTGCACCGACGCATTGGCGCCGACGAAGCGGGTCGTCAGCACGGCATCCGCGCCGGCGTCCTTCGCCATCTGGGCCACCGACGCACGCGTGGGGAGCGGTATCGGCGGGTCGTCGAGGTCGCAGCTCTGGATCACCTCGACCGTCTTGCTCTGCAGCTGGTCGGCGAGGAAGTTCTCGTAGGCGCAGCGGCTGTCCTCGCTCTGCGAGATGCCGACCACGAGCACCTTCGTGTACCGGTGGTCGCGCGGCGCGTTCGGCGCCCACTCGGTGCTCGAGCCGGCACTCGCGCCGGACGCGGCGGCGAGCAGCAGGGTGAGCGCGGCGATGCGGCCGGGGACGGACGGGCGGGGCAGGCTGCGATTCATGGCGACCTTCAGTCCCGGCGCCGACGGGACGGGTGGTGGGGAGCGACGCCCGGCGATATTAGCAGCGGCCGTGCCTATACTCCTCCCTCATGGCGGAACGGCTCTTCTACATCGACCCCGACAGCCGGTTGGGCCTCCAGGCCCAGATCCGGCACCGCCTGGTGGAGGCCATGCACCTCGGCGTGTTCAAGCCGGGAGCCCGCCTGCCTTCGTCGCGCACGCTCGCCGATCAACTGGGGGTCGCGCGCAATACGGTCGTGCTCGCCTGCCAGCAGCTCGTCGCGGAAGGCCTGCTGACCGGCCGCCCCCGAAGCGGACTCTACGTGGCGCATCGGGCCGCCTGGCCTTCCCCGGCGGTGCTGGACCCGCACGAGCGCGCGGGGATCACGGGGCGATGGCAGCAGTGGCTCAAGGCGCGAGCGAATCCGGACACGGCTCGCGTTGCCCCGGCCGACGCCCGCAGCTATCCCTATTGTTTCCTCGACGGCCAGTTCGACGCCTCGCTCTTTCCGGTGGCCGAGTGGAGGGAAGCCTGCCGCTACGCGCTCGCGAGCGGCGACATCGAGGCCTGGTCGGGCGCCGGCGGCGGGCAGGACGACCCGATGCTCATCGAGGAATTGCGGACCAAGATCCTGCCGATGCGCGGGATAACGGCTCGCGCGGACGAAATACTCATCACGGTCGGCGCCCAGCAGGCGCTCTACCTGGTGGCCGAACTGCTCGTCGATTCCAGCGTGTCGGTCGCGATCGAGGAGCCGGGGTATCCGGCGATGCGTCACCTGCTGAATCGTCGCGGCGCCCCGATCGTCCACCAGCCCATCGACGGGGATGGACTGCTCGTCGACAGCACGCTCGACGGTTGCCGGATCGTATACGTGACGCCGAGTCACCAGGCGGCGACCGGTGTCACGATGTCGCTGCCGCGCCGCCGGGCGCTGCTCGAGAAGGCGTCGCAACGCGACATGCTCGTGATCGAGGACGACTTCGACTGCGAGAGCAACTACAAGGGCTACCCTCATCCCGCCCTGCGCGGCATGGATCGCGAGAACCGCGTCATCTACGTCTCGACGCTCACGAAGCTGCTCGCGCCCGGACTCAGGCTCGGCTACATCGTCGCGGCGCCGGAACTGATCGCCGAGGCACGCAAGCTGCGCTCGCTGATGGTCGGGCACCCGCCTCGCAACAACCAGCGTGCGATGGCGCATTTCATCCGGCTCGGACATTACGACGCGCTCACGCGCAGCCTCCACGCGACGTTTGGACGGCGGTGGGAAGCGTTGCGCAACGCGCTCAACTTCTACCTGCCGCCCTGGGTGGCGCTCGCGCCGAGCCACGGCGGTACCGTGCTCTGGGTACAGGGCTCCGACGCGCTCGATGTCGCGCGTGTCGTGACCGGTGCCGCGCGACGGGGGGTGCTGGTCGAGCCGGTGGACCACTTCTACGCATTGTCGCGCCGTCCGCTCAATTGCTTCCGGATGGGCATTTCCGCGATTCCCGAGGAGCGCATTCGGGCCGGCGTGGCGGAGCTGGCCGCGGTGGTCCGCGGGCTCACCGAGGGAGCCCGCGAGCACCTCGACACCTGCGTCGGGCGTCGGCTCAAGGCGGAGGACCTGCGCTCGATGCTGCCCGGTGCGGCGATCACGACCCGGCGCGTCTATGGCGAACCGCTCGAGATACGGTGGGGCGCCGACGGGTCGATGAGCGGGCGGGCGGGGCACCACGGGGAAGACCGGGACGAGGGTCGCTGGTGGATCGAAGGCGACCGGTACGTCCGGCAATGGAACCGCTGGTCATACGGGGAGGTCGCGTCCTATGCGGTCGTCCTGGACGACACGCGCCTGAAGTTCTACCTGGAGTCGGGCTTTATCGAGGATGCGCTGACCTTCCATCCTCGGGCCAATGACGCTGCCTGAGGGCGGCTCTGGCTCCATTCGCGACCCGGAACTGGCACTACGGGACCCGCACTGGCTCGCCTAGCCTGCGACGAACGGCCTCCGGGGCCCATGTCGTCGGTGCCATTCCATGTCCCACTTTGCCGTGGCGGGCCTGCAGCTCGAGCTCGGACCGCAGGACAACCTGCATCTGGTCCGCGGTGAACTCGAGCGCCTGAAGCTGCGCTTCCCCTGGGTGGACATGGTCGTGCTGGCCGAACTGTCGCTGTTCGGCGCGAACGTGGCGCAGGCGCAGCCGATGCCAGGGCGGGTCGAGGAGTCGTTGTGCGCAATGGCGCGGGACCTCGACATCTGGCTGGTGCCCGGGTCGATCTACGAGCGCGCCGGTGAGCGCATCTACAACACGACGCCGGTCATCGATCCCCGCGGCCAGGTCATCGCGCGCTACCGCAAGATGTTCCCGTTCCTGCCGTACGAGAAGGGCGTGACGCCCGGTACGGATTTCGTCGTGTTCGACGTGCCGAGGGTCGGCCGGTTCGGCGTGTCGATCTGCTACGACATGTGGTTCCCGGAGACGACACGGACGCTCGCGTGGCTCGGCGCCGAGGTCATCGTCCACCCGACCATGACGAACACGATCGACCGGGATCTCGAACTGTCGATCGCCCGTTCGAGCGCGGCGCTGAACCAGTGCTACTTCGTCGACATCAACTGCGCCGGCCGGCTCGGTAATGGACGTTCGATCGTGGTCGGGCCCGACGGCACCGTGCTCCACCAGGCAGGCACGGGCACCGAGGTCATCCCGATCGAGTTCGACCTAGAGCACGTGCGCCGGACGCGCCGGCGGGGACTGCTCGGGCTGGGACAGCCGCTCAAGAGCTTCCGTGACAGCGAAGTCCGGTTCCCGCCGTACCTGGACGGGCGCGGCCGGTCGCCGGCACTCGATGCCCTTGGACCCCTCGAGGTCCCCGGGCGCGCCGGCAACGACACGTGACCAACGGGGCTATCTGGACCAATTGAACGTGCGGCGCTGGACCTATGGAGGGCAGTCCGCCTCACCTATGTTCCGCGCACAAGCTTGGCCCTGGGCCATGTCAGGGTCGAAACAATCGAAGGGGGACCGGGCATGAGCAATAGAGAATCGGCGGGCGCCACGCTGCTTGCCACCGCGGTGCGGGAATGCCTGCGGGCCCGCCGCGGACGCGGGGCACTCGCCCTGTCCGTTGCGGCGGCCGGGCTGCAGTGCGCGGCGCCCGCCGTGTCCGCGGCCGACCAGGCGCTCGAGGAGGTCGTCGTTACGGCCACGCGGCGCGAGACGTCCGTGCAGGACATCCCGTTCAATATTTCCGCGATGAGCGGCGACGTCCTCACGGCCGGGAACGTGAGCGACGCCGTCGAGGCACTGCGCATGCTGCCGGGCATCTCGATGCAGGACCGCGGCTACCGGAACTCGGGCATGGCGAGCGGCATCGTGATCCGCGGCATCAACGTCGATTCTGGCGCGAACGGCGACGTGCCGCTCGCCGCACCGTCGGCGGTCGCGGTCTACGTCGACGACACGGCGCTCAACAGCAACTTCGTTCTGAAGGACATCGAGCGCATCGAGGTCCTGCGCGGTCCGCAGGGAACGCTCTACGGCTCGGGCTCGCTCGCGGGCAACGTCCGCTACATCATGAACAAGCCCGACCCGAAGGCCCTGGACGGGTCGGTCAGCCTGAACTTCGGCGTCACGGACGGGTCCGGCGGGTACAACTTCAACCCGGACGCCATGATCAACGTGCCGGCGAGCGACACGCTCGCATTCCGCGTCTCGGCCGGCATGATCGACAACGACGGCATCATCGACTACCCGAACGTCTACAAGAAGGGGCCCGACGGCGTGCCGCTGTCGTCCAATGGCGACGTGGTCACCGGGACGCCCGTCTACCACAAGGTCGAGGACGTCGACAGCGTCGACCTCAAGTACGCGCGGGCCGCTGCGCTCTGGGCGCCCGGTGACGATTTCCAGGCGCAACTGTCCTACATGTACCAGGACGACCACACGCGGGGCCGTCGCCAGACGAGCACCGGGATCAACGAGGTCACCGGGAAGAAATACAAGGACTACGAGTACGGCGCGGTCCAGATCGAACCCTCGAACCGCGAGGTGCAGATGACCGCGCTCGAGATGGAGATGGGCCTCGGGTTCGCGACGCTGACCTCGAGCACCTCGTACTACGGCGAGAACGGGGTCGGCAACAGCGACAACTCGGGTGTCTACGCCCGCAACGGGTGGTTCGCCTTCTACGGAAGCTCGCCGCGCCCGATCGACAAGGCGAACCGCTTCTACGACAACAGTGCGATCACCGAGGAACTCCGGCTGGTGTCGAAGGGCGGCGAGACGATCGACTGGATGTCCGGGTTCTACTGGACGCACCAGGACTTCAATCTCGGCCAGAACAGCTACCTCGTGGGCTACATCCCCTACCTGGACGCGATCGACTGGTACGGGCTCGCACCGTACACCACGGACCAGGATTTCCTGTTCCGCCGCAAGCAGCAGTACGACGAGATGGCGCTGTACGGCGAAGTCACCTGGAACCCGACCGACGACCTGCACCTGACGGTCGGCGGTCGCTGGTTCGACAGCTCGGTCGACGTCAATGCGAAGGTGGACGTGCCGATCTATGCGAGCCCGAGTTCCCCGCCGGGCGTCGCGAAGGAGTCGATCGACGAGAACGATTTCCTCTTCCGGGCCAACGTCGCCTGGGACTTCACCGACAAGTCGATGCTCTACGCGACCTTCTCGCAGGGCTACCGCCACGCCGGTGCGAACGCGGTGCCGACCACCGGCAAGTACGCGGAGAACCCCGCGTACCTGACCTTCAAGTCCGACACGATCGACAATTACGAGATCGGCTGGAAGGGGTCGACGGAGCGCATCAACTACGCGGTATCGCTGTACTACGCGGACTGGAACCGCCCGCAGCTGAACACCGCAACGAGCAACTGGGGCTTCTTCGCGGTCGTGAACGGAGACACGGCGAAATCCCAGGGCGTCGAACTCGAGCTGTCGGGGCTGATCACGGACGAGTGGCGCTACATGCTCGGCTACTCGTACACCGACGCGAAGTTGACCGGCAAGGTCTACCAGCCGGCGGGCAACTTCTACGGATCGGGCGTCTACTACGACGACCTCGTCGGCAAGAACGGCGGGCGGCTGCCGGGGGCCGCCGAGAGCATGATCAGCGCCTCGCTGATCTACAGTACCGAGATCACCGGCGACGTCCACTTCGACGGCATGCTGAGCGGCTACTACCAGTCCGGGACGGTCAACAGCATCGGCAACGACTACTGCTACACGTCGTTCAACGCGATCGGCAACTGCCGCGACAGTGCGAACCCGGCATCGGCGTTCTACGCCCCCGACTCCGTGTTCTCGCGGCAGTTCGCGCACCTCGACTCGTTCCAGATCTGGAACGTGAGCGGCACCTTCTCCTGGGAGTCCTGGGAGGCCTCGCTGTACCTGAAGAACATCTTCAACGACTCGGGTACGACGGGCATGTTCACGTTCCTGTCGGGAGGCTCGAACACCACGCCGTCGCAGCAGTTCTACGGCAGCAACCAGCGCGAGTACATCGCGCTGCCAAGGACGTTCGGGCTGGTGGTCGCCTACAAGTTCTGAGGCGGGGCGCCGGCGTGCAGGGCGGCGGGGCGGTACACCGGCCGCCCCGCTTGCCGGGCCGGCGCTCGCATGCGTGAATGGGCCCCGGACGGAATCCACGCGGCGACAGGAGCCATGACACCGGACCCACCGCTCGACCGGGCCAAGCTCGCTGCGCAAGTCGAGTCCCGTGCCGCGTCCGGGGACCTGAGGGGAGCGCTGTTCGACAGTGCGCGCCTGAACCGCGTCTGGCCGGACGACGCGTGGGGCTGGTACCTCTCGGCGTGGCTGTTGCGCAGGACCGGCAATGCGCCGGGTGCGCTGTCCGCCGCGCGGCGGGCGGTCGAGCTCGAGCCCCGCGACCAATACCGCCTCGAACAGGCCAAATGCCTGCTGGCACTGGGCGACGCCGTGGCGGCCCGTGCGGTTGCGCTGGCGCTGGCCGGCCGCGACCTCGGCGAGCCGATGCTGCATGACGAGCTCGGGGGTCTCCTGAACCAGCTCGGCGACCAGCGGGCTGCGCTCGCGCAGTACACCCTTGCGGCGGGGCTTGCGCCGCGCGAGGCGCGGCATCACTACAACCGTGCCGCGGTGCTCCGCTACCTCGGGGACGCCGAAGGTGCGGAAGCGGCGTTCGACGTCGCACTGGGGCTGCGACCGGACGATTACGAGGCGATGCACGGCCGTTCGCACCTGCGGCGCCAGACGGCCGAGCGCAACCACGTCCGCGAACTCGAGTCGGCGCTCGCCGGCGCGACGGATCCGGCCGGTCGCATCGAGCTCTGCCATGCCCTCGCAAAGGAACTCGAGGACCTGGGCGATCACCGGCGCTCGTTCGAGTGGCTGCGCGAGGGCGCGGCACTGAAGCGCCGGAACATGCGTTACGACGTCGCGACCGACCTCGCGATCATGGAGCGGATCGCGGACGTGTACGACGCGCAGCGATGCGGCGCAGCGCCCCGCGGTGGGCGGGGCACGGGCGTGATCTTCGTGTTCGGCATGCCGAGGACCGGCACGACGCTGGTCGAGCGGGTACTCGCGAGCCACCCGGACGTCTGCTCGGCCGGCGAACTGAGCACGTTCTCGCTCGAGCTCACGCGGCTCACCCAGGCCTTGCCCGGGCCGCCAGCCCGGACCCGCACCGAGTTCGTCGAGCGGACGGCGTCGCTCGATTTCGCCGAACTCGGCGATTCCTACCTGCGCTCGTCCCGCGCACACCACGACCGGCGCCCGTACTTCGTCGACAAGCTGCCGTTCAATTACCTGTACGCGGGCCTGATACGGCTGGCGCTGCCGGGGGCGCGGCTCGTCCGGCTCGATCGGCACCCGATGGACACCTGCTACGCAGTGTTTAAGCAGCTTTTCCGCGACGCGTATCCGTTCTCGTACGACCTGGCCGACCTCGGCCGCTATTACATTGGCTATTCGAGGCTGATGCGGCACTGGGATGCGGTCCTGCCCGGTGCCGTGCTCGCGGTGCGCTACGAGTCGCTGGTCAGGGATTTCGAGGCGGAGGCGCGTCGGCTGCTCGATCACTGCGGGCTTTCGTGGGACGAGCGCTGCCTCCGGTTCTACGAGAACGACGCACCCTCGACGACCGCAAGCGCGATGCAGGTGCGCAGCCCGCCGTACACGCGCTCGATCGGCCGCTGGCGCGACTATGCGGGCGAGCTCGAGCCGCTGCGCGCGCGACTCGCCGCGGCTGGACTGGACACCGAATGAGGGCCGTGGCGCTGTGCGTGTCGCTGCTGGCGACGATGCCGGCGACCGGCGCAACGACACTCGAGGCCGAGCCGCTGCCGGGCGCGGGCCGGTACGAGCGTCCGGTGGACTATGCCGCGTACGCGGCGCCCGCGGCGGCCCGGACGCCGGAACCGTTCGAAGGCCGCCTGGTCATCCGGCCGCGTCCGGGCGATGCACACGTCGCGGTGCTGAGGGACGACTACGGCGACGCGCGCGACCCGGACCGGCGCATCGCGGAACTGCCGGTGATGGACGTCGCTTTCGTGCTGGTCGGCGACTCGTTGGTGCCGGTCGTTGCCGGCCTGGTGCGGACGCCGCACCCGCGTTGGGACTATCTGGTCGGCGAAGGACGGGCGTGGCGCAGCGCGGACGATCGGGGGTATTCACGCGCGGCCATTCCGTTCGCGCTGGCCGAGAAGAACGCGAATTGCGTCCACAACGGCGTGCTGTCGTTCCTGTACCGGCCCGACGGCCACGTCTCGCGGGTCGCCTACCAGGTGAGCGGAGAGACGTGCATGTACCTGAAGGCGGATTTCTGGGGATACGCCGACGCGGAGTACCGGCCGGGCGACGTGGAGGGCAGGGCGGATGCGATCCGCGAATGGCGTGCTGCGGCCGACCGCGCGGTTCCGCGTCGGTCGATCGCCGAACTCGCTCGTCGCTATCCCGGTGTCGACGCGGGGGCGTATGCGGACCCGAACGACGTCCGCGAGGTATCGACGTTCGGCGTAGTCGTGGACGGCACGTTTTATTCGGGCGGCTGTCCGACGCGGGCGGGCGAATACCCTTTCTGCGGGCAACTGGTGCTGCCGTCGTACTCACTCGCGAAGTCGGTGTTCGCGGCCCTGGCACTGATGCGCCTCGAGCACCTGCGGCCGGGCGCCGCACGGGAGACCGTCGCCGCGCACGTCCCGGAGTGCCGCGCGAGCGGCCGTTGGGACGACGTGACGCTGCTCGACCTGCTCGACATGGCGAGCGGCAATTTCGTGTCTGCCGCGCCGATGGCGGATGAAGCCTCCGCCGACCTCGACCGCGGGTTCTTCCTCGCGACGACGCATGTTGAGAAGGTTGCGCACGCCTGTAACGGGTACCCGCGCGGCGCGCCGCCGGGGACGCAGTTCGTGTATCGCACCAGCGACACCTACCTGCTCGGCGTCGCGATGACGGACGAACTGCGGGCACTGCGCGGCCCCGGGGCCGACCTGGTCGGGGACCTCGCGTGGCCCGGGATCTGGCACGGAATGGGTCTGCCGTCGCGGGTGGCCGGCGTGCGACGGACCGAAGACGCCCGCGCCCAGCCCTTCGTCGGCTACGGGTTGTACCTCGAGCCCGGCGACGTGGCGCGGATCGCGTGGCGCCTCGACCAGGACGCAACGCTCCCCGGTCTCGACGAGCGGCTTTACCGCGAGGCCCTGCAACGCGATCCCGCCCGGCGAGGGCGACCGGTCGCGGGGGCCCCCGACCTGCTGTACCAGCACGGATTCTGGGCCTACCGTGCCGAGGGGCTGCCCGGCTGCGACGGGCCGGTCTACGTACCGTTTCTGTCCGGCTACGGCGGCCTGACCCTCGCGCTGATGCCTAACGGCGTCTCCTACTTCTACTTCAGCGACGGCGGGGAATTCAGTTTCGCCCGTGCCGTGCGGGCTTCCGCCCGGATCCGTCCCTATTGCGCGGACGACGTTCGACACGTGACGCCGACGGAGGCCACAGGATGAATACGCCGGTACCCGATCCCGTTCGTCGCACGGTCATTCTCGGCCTGCGCCGCGCGGCGCCGAACGGGGAGGTCGCACGCGTCCTGCTCGCCTTCCTCGCGAGCGCGGGACTCTTCTACGTGAACATCATGCCGGCGCTCGTGGACGGCCTCATCCAGGGGGCGGGCTACACCAACCGGCAGGCGGGCCTCGTCGGCTCGAGCAACGTGTACGGCGCCGCGCTCGGGGCGCTGGTCGCGGTCTTCTTCGTCAAGCGCATCGCGTGGCGACCGACGGCCTGCGTTCTGCTCGTCGGGCTCATCGCGATGGACGTGGCGTCCATGGTCGTGACGACGTTCGAGTGGCTCGCGGCGACCCGGTTTGCGCACGGGTTCGTGGGCGGGATGCTGGTTGGCGTCGGCTTCTCGATCATCGCCCGGACGCGCGAGGCGGACCGGACGTTCGGTTACCTGCTGCTCGTGCAGTTCGGCCTAGGAGGCCTGGGGCTGATGCTGCTTCCGCCACTGGTCCCTCACTTCGGCACGCCGGTGCTGTTCTGGGCGCTCGTCGTGTTCAGCGGCGCGACGCTCGCGATGGTGCCGTTCCTCGAGGACTATCCTCCGGGCGTGACGCCGAAGCGTGTGCTCACGGCGAGCGGCGCCGTGCGGATCGGGCCGCTGGCACTCGGCCTGCTCGGCACGTTCCTGTTCCAGGCCGGCAACATGGCCGTATTCGCCTACGTGATCGGGCTCGGCGAGCACGCGGGACTGCCGATGTCGTTCATCAGTCCGGCGCTGGCCGCGGCGTCGTGGGTCGGCATTGCGGGCGCCGGCGTCGTGATCGTGCTGTCGACGCGCTACGGGCGCACGTTGCCGCTCGCGGTGGCCGTGTTCCTCACCGCGGCGTGCACCTGGGCGCTTCACTTCAGCAGCGTGCCGGCCGTGTACCTGGTCGCGAACTGCGTGGTCGGCGCGACCTGGTCCATCGGGATCCCGTACCTGCTCGGGCTGTGCGCGGCGTTCGACGCCAGCGGGCAGATGGCCGCGATCGGAGGCTTCGCGTCGAAGATGGGCCTGGCCACGGGGCCGATGGTGGCGGCGCTCGTGGTCGGACGCGACGACTACGGACTCGTCGTGAACCTCGGGACCGCAATCATCCTCGCGACGCTCGTGGCCGCCTGGTACCCGGCGCGCCTGCTCGACGGGGAAGCCGGGCCGTCCTGAGCCTCGGCGTCACTCCTGCATCCCGTGGTAGAGCATCCGGATCAGCAATCGGATGCCGTCGCTGGCCTTCAGTTCCTGGTAGCGCATCCCGGAGCGGCCGCCGACGTCGCGGATGTCGGCCATCAGTTCCGGGTGGAACTGGCAACTGAACGAGCGGCGGATGCGTCGCGTCTCCCAGTCCTTGTAGTAGATCGCCGTCGCGCTCACCTCGGTCCAGTGTGCCGGGTCGACCCGGGTCTGCCCGAGGACCTCGACCGCGTAGGGCAGCGCGAGCAGCCAGGCGACCGGGCTCACCGCGACCGCGTGGCGGATCGGGATCACGGCGTCGTGCAGGCCCTTGCAGGCCCAGTTCGCGAACAGGATGGCCTCCTCGTTCACCTCGTCGGCATGGAACACCTCGACCGTGAGCTCGCGCTCCGTCGAGATCACCTCGTCGACGACGCCGTCGAGCTCGTCGGCGACGAGCGCATGCGCGACGTGCAGCGCCTCCGGCACGTGCGGCATCTCCTCGCGGCGCGCGTACGGGAGCAGGGTGCGGCTGCCGATCTCGAGGCTCTCGTTCGGCGACACGGCGAACCGCGGGTCGTCCCAGCCCGCCGCCACGACCTCGCCGCGCTTGACGATCGGCAGGCGTTCGCCGACCGCGACGACTTCGGCGCAGTGGCGCTTCAGTGCATCGAGCGCCCGGCCGCCGGCATCCATCGGCAGACGCTCGAGCGAGAGCACTTCGTTTGCCGCGCGCTTCAGCAGCCGCACGTGCGAGGCCGCGGCGAGCTGGTGACCGAGGCAGATGAAGATCGTCGGGCCGCTCGCGGTCGAACGCCGCAGCAGCAACTGGTCCACGAGCCCGAGCAGGTCCTCGAGCCCGGCGCGGCTGCCGGCGAAGCTCGTGGCGTCGTAGACCGACGGGTTGCCGCCCTGCACGACGGTCGCGATCCCGGCGCTCAGCACGTTCGCGATCCGTTCGGGCGAGTCGATGCCGCTGCGCCAGACCGGGTATAGGATCGTGTCGGCGTCGGCAACCTGCTGCAGCACGTAGGCGACGTTCTTCGACGCCCGCACCGGCTCGCCGCGCGGATTGACGCCGACGTCGCGCCACGGCTCGATGATCGAGACGCTCTGGCGGTAGATCTCGGGCAGCTGCATCAGCAGCCGCAGGTGCTCGGGCGTCTCGATCACCTTCTCGAGCGGCGGCGCCAGCCCCCAGTCAAAAAGCCCCTCCCGGGCGAGGCGATCTCGTCCCGGGAAGGGAGTGGGGGAAAACCTGTCCTTCAGGAAGTACCCGAGCAGCGCATGCACCGACTGCGGGCTCGAGGCATGCTGGCCCAGGATGCCCGTGCGCAGCCGCCACCCGAGGTGTTCGGGTGCCACGCCCGCCGTCGCTGCCTTGCTGCTCATGTGCGCAGTTCGAAGCAATTGCCGTGCCAGAGGCCGGCGGCCACGTAAGTCTTTGCGGCCGCTGGAAATGCTCCGCTCGACCCTGCGGCGTGGCGCCGTTGCACTGCACCGAAACTGCGCGACGCTGGCTACGGCTGCCCGTGTTCGGTGCGGTCGACGGGTGCGCGCCGTGTGCCGCCCGGCGCGGAGCCGATCGCCCTTGGGTCTTGATTTACCTATAGAATCGCGCCGCCAGCCGCGTGCCGGCGAAAGTGGCGGAACTGGTAGACGCGCTGGATTTAGGTTCCAGTGGGTAACCCCCGTGAGGGTTCGAGTCCCTCCTTTCGCACCAGCCCGCGCCCGCCGGTTCAAGCCGGTGATTTCGTGGCAAAATACACGGCTTTCCCGGGCGGACCCGATACCGCCCCCCGACCCTTCCGAGGACCGAAGAGCATGCAGGTTTCCGTGGAGCAGACCGGCGCCCTCGAGCGCCGCATCGAGGTGAGCGTCCCCAAGGAGCGCGTCGAGCAGGCCGTGCACGAGCGCCTGCAGCAGGTGGGGCGCACCGCGAGGCTGAAGGGCTTCCGTCCGGGCAAGGCCCCGCTCAAGGTCATCCGCCAGCAGTTCGGCGCGCAGGTCCGCCAGGAAGTGGTGGGCGACCTCGTGCAGGCGACGTTCGCCGAAGCCGTCACGCAGCAGAAGCTCGCGCCGGCCACCGGCCCACGCATCGAGCCGATCGAGGTTGGCCCGGGCGAGGACCTGCGCTACCGCGCGGTGTTCGAGGTCTATCCGGACGTCACGCTCGGCAAGGTCGAGGGCATCGAGGTCGTCCGGCCGGTCGCCGAGGTGGGCGACGCCGACATCGACGCGATGGTCGAGAACCTTCGCGCCCAGCGTCCGAAGTTCGATCCGGTGGAGCGCGAGAGCCGCGAGGGCGACCGGGTGACGATGGATTTCGCGGGCAACATCGGCGGTGAGGCGTTCGAGGGCAGTTCGGGCACCGACGTTGCCGTGCTGCTCGGCGGTGGCCGGATGATCCGCGAGTTCGAGGCCGGGATCACCGGCATGAAGGCGGGCGAGGAGCGCCGCTTCGACGTCCGCTACCCGGACGACTACCACAACAAGTCGCTCGCCGGTCGCACGGCGACCTTCGACGTGACGATGAAGAAGGTCGAGGAAAAGAGCCTCCCGGACCTCGACGACGAGTTCTGCCGCGAATATGGAGTGGCCGAGGGTGGCATGACCCAGCTCCGGAGCGAGGTCGCCGAGAACATGCGCCGCGAGCTCGAGGCGAACGTGCGCGGCCGGATCCGCGGCCAGGTGCTCGAGCGCCTGCTCGAGGCCAACCCGGTCGAGGTGCCGCGGTCGCTCGTCGATGCGCAGGTGCGCGAGATGCAGATCGACGCGGCGCGCCGGATGGGCGCCCGTGATGCCTCCCAGGTGCCGCCGGCCGACCCGTTCGTCGAGCCCGCGCGCCGTCGCGTGGCGCTCGGCATCCTGGTGGGCGAGGTCATCAAGCGCAATGGCATCCGCCTCGACCGCGACAAGGTCGAGGCCCGCCTCGCGGATCTCGCCGGTGGCTACCCGGACCCGGGCTCGGTGCTCAAGGCCTACCGCCAGAACGCGGACGCGATGCGGCAGATCGAGAACATGGTGCTCGAGGAGCAGGTGGTCGACTGGCTGCTCGAGCGTGCGAAGGTCACCGATCAGCCGGCCAGCTTCAAGGAAGTGATGAACTTCGGCGGCTGAGCCGCCGGTCCCGTACACTCGCCACCAACGACAGCCAACGGTCACGCACATGCCCATCACGCCGCCCACCGCCCTGAACCTCGTGCCGATGGTGGTCGAGCAGACCGCCCGCGGCGAGCGCGCCTACGACATCTATTCGCGACTGCTGAAGGAGCGCGTGGTGTTCGTGGTCGGTGAGGTCGAGGACCACATGGCCAACCTGATCGTGGCCCAGCTGCTGTTCCTCGAGTCCGAGAACCCCGAGAAGGACATCGCGCTCTACATCAACTCGCCCGGCGGCATCGTGACGGCGGGCCTCGCGATCTACGACACGATGCAGTTCATCAAGCCCGACATCAGCACGATCTGCGTCGGCCAGGCGGCCAGCATGGGCGCCGTACTGCTCGCGGGCGGCACGAAGGGCAAGCGCTACTGCCTGCCGCATTCGCGCGTGATGATCCACCAGCCGCTCGGGGGCTTCCGGGGCCAGGCGACCGACATCGAGATCCACGCGCGCGAGATCCTCGACACGCGCGAGCGCCTGAACCGGATCCTCGCGCACCACACCGGTCAGTCGATCGACCAGATCAAGCTCGACACCGAGCGCGACAACTTCATGAGCGCCGAGCAGGCCGTGTCATACGGTCTCGTCGACGCGGTGCTGTCGCGCCGCGGCGATGGCGGGGCGCCGGTCCCGGCCTGATCCTGGGCCGCCGCCGCCTTTCACCTTAAGTCGCTGTAGTCGAAGGGGTTTTTGCGGCCGCACCGGCCGCGTGGTATAAGCCTCGGGGGCCCGCCGCCGGCGGTCCCCACGTGGCCCGTACGGGCGTATCGGAAGGCAGGGCATGGCGGACGACACACGCGGCAAGCACGACGACGGCAAGCTCCTCTACTGTTCCTTCTGCGGCAAGAGCCAGCACGAGGTCCGCAAGCTCATCGCCGGACCGTCGGTGTTCGTCTGCGACGAGTGCGTCGAACTCTGCAACGACATCATCCGCGAGGAGCTCGAGGAGAAGGCGGAGAAGACCCGCGAGAAGCTCCCGAAGCCCCACGAGATCAAGAAGGTCCTCGACGACTACGTGATCGGCCAGGACCGCGCCAAGAAGGTGCTCTCCGTCGCCGTCTACAACCACTACAAGCGCCTGCAGACCCGCGGCGCCTCGGGCGCCAAGCGCGACGAGGTCGAGCTCGCGAAGTCGAACATCCTGCTGATCGGCCCGACGGGCAGCGGCAAGACGCTGCTCGCGGAGACGCTCGCGCGCTTGCTGAACGTGCCGTTCACGATCGCCGATGCCACGACGCTCACCGAGGCGGGCTACGTCGGCGAGGACGTCGAGAACATCATCCAGAAGCTGCTCCAGAAGTGCGACTACGACGTCGAGAAGGCGCAGACCGGCATCGTCTACATCGACGAGATCGACAAGATCTCGCGCAAGTCCGACAACCCGTCGATCACCCGCGACGTGTCGGGCGAGGGCGTGCAGCAGGCACTCCTGAAGCTGATCGAAGGCACGATCGCGTCCGTGCCGCCGCAGGGCGGCCGCAAGCACCCGCAGCAGGAGTTCCTGCAGGTCGACACCTCGAACATCCTGTTCATCTGCGGTGGCGCGTTCTCGGGCCTCGAGAAGATCATCATGAACCGCACGCAGAAGAGCGGCATCGGCTTCGTCGCCGACGTGCGTGAGCAGAATGCCCGCCCGCACGGGTCGGACCTGTTCCACGACGTCGAGCCCGAGGACCTGATCAAGTACGGCCTGATCCCGGAGTTCGTGGGTCGCCTGCCGGTCGTCGCGACGCTCGACGAGCTCGACGAGGCCGCGCTGATGCAGATCCTGACCGAGCCTCGCAACGCGCTCACGAAGCAGTACCGCAAGCTCTTCGACATGGAGGGCGTCGAGATCGAGTTCCGCGAGGAGTCGCTGCGCGCGGTGGCCCGCAAGGCCATGCAGCGCAAGACCGGCGCACGCGGGTTGCGCACGATCCTCGAGAACGTACTGCTCGACATCATGTACGACCTGCCCGGGATGCGTAACGTGCAGAAGGTCGTCGTGGACGACGACGTGATCCAGGGCGAGTCGAAGCCCTACCTCGTGTACGGCCCGGACGAACCGAGGCTCGCGGCGATCGAAGAGCGCCGCACCGGCTCCGACCACTGACAGGGGTCAGTCCCCGATCCGCGGAAAAGAGACGGACGCCCGCGTCGCTGGAACACGCACGTGAATCTCACGCTGCGCGACCGATCGCTGCGGCTGCGCGTGACGCCCGGCGAGTTCGCGGCGCTGCGCGGCGGCGCGACGCTCCAGCTGTCGCCGTCTCACGCCGGCCGTGCGATCCTGTCGCTCGAACTCGCCTGCGGCCCGTCGCTCGGGTTCTTCGTCGATGCGACCTGCTGGAGGCTGGTACTGCCTGCCGCTGACCTCGACGGGTTCGCAGCGACGCTCCCGCGGCGCGATGGGCTGCATTACGACCTCGGCGACGGCCTGGTGCTCGAGTTCGAGGTCGACGTCCGGTCGCGCTGACCGGTGCTCATTCCCTCAATCACCTATTGAATCTGGGGCCCGGGTCCTCAAAGATGGGCACCTCAGTTCCGCCGGCCGTCGCGCGCCGGCAGGCCCGCCACCGCACCCGGCGCCGGAGATCCCCGTGACCGATACACCGACCCCCGTGACCACCCCCGAGCCGCTGCCGGTGCTGCCGCTGCGCGACGTGGTCGTCTACCCGCACATGGTCATCCCGCTGTTCGTGGGCCGCGAGAAGTCGATCCTCGCGCTCGAGCAGGCGATGAAGGCGTCGAAGCAGATCCTGCTGCTCGCCCAGAAGCAGGCCGACGTGGACGACCCCGCGCCGAAGGACCTCTACGACGTCGGTACGGTGGCGACGATCCTGCAGCTCCTGAAGCTGCCGGACGGCACCGTCAAGGTGCTGGTCGAGGGCGGCGACCGTGCCCGGGTCACCTCGCTCGAGGCCGGCGAGTGGTTCACCGCGGGCGTCGAGGTGCTGCCGGACGGCGAGGGCCACGACGAACGCGAGATGGACGTGCTGGTGCGCTCGGTCGTCTCGCAGTTCGAACAGTACGTGAAGCTGAACCGCAAGGTGCCGCCCGAGATACTCACCTCGCTGGCCGGGATCGAGCAGCCGGGCCGGCTCGCGGACACGGTCGCGGCGCACATGTCGCTCAAGCTCGACGCGAAGCAGCGCATCCTCGAGATCCAGGACGTCCGCTCGCGGCTCGAGCACATCCTCGCGCTGATCGAGGGCGAGATGGACGTGCTCCAGATCGAGAAGCGCATCCGGGGCCGCGTCAAGCAGCAGATGGAGAAGAGCCAGCGGGAGTACTACCTCAACGAGCAGATGAAGGCGATCCAGAAGGAACTGGGCGAGATGGACGACGCGCCCAACGAGATCGCCGAGCTCGAGAAGCGCATCTCCCGCGCGGGCATGCCCAAGGAGGCGCGCGAAAAGGCGCGCTCCGAACTCGCGAAGCTCAAGCTGATGTCGCCGATGTCCGCCGAGGCGACCGTCGTCCGGAACTACATCGACTGGCTCGTGAAGGCCCCGTGGCGCAAGCGCACCAAGGTCAAGCACGACCTCGCCGGCGCCGAGCAGGTGCTGAACGAGGACCACTTCGGGCTCGAGAAGGTCAAGGAGCGCATCGTCGAGTACCTGGCCGTGCAGCAGCGGGTGCAGACGCTCAAGGGCCCGATCCTGTGCCTCGTGGGCCCGCCGGGCGTCGGCAAGACCTCGCTCGGCCAGTCGATCGCGCGGGCGACGAACCGCAAGTTCGTGCGCATGTCGCTCGGCGGCGTGCGCGACGAGGCCGAGATCCGCGGGCATCGCCGGACCTACATCGGATCGATGCCGGGCAAGATCATCCAGAACATGGCGCGCACCGGGGTCAGGAACCCGCTGTTCCTGCTCGACGAAGTCGACAAGATGTCGATGGACTTCCGTGGCGATCCGTCGTCGGCGCTGCTCGAGGTGCTCGACCCGGAGCAGAACCACTCGTTCAACGACCACTACCTCGAGGTCGATTTCGACCTCTCCGAGGTGATGTTCGTCTGCACGGCGAACAGCCTGAACATCCCGGCGCCGCTGCTCGACCGGATGGAAGTCATCCGGCTCCCCGGCTACACCGAGGACGAGAAGGCGAGCATCGCGCGCCGCTACCTGCTGCCGAAGCAGGTCAAGGCGAACGGCCTGAAGGAGGACGAGCTCAAGGTGAGCGACCCCGCGATCCTCGAGATCATCCGCCACTACACCCGCGAGGCGGGCGTTCGCAGCCTCGAGCGCGAGATCTCGAAGATCTGCCGCAAGGCCGTCAAGGAGCTGCTGCTCGAGACGAACCGCTCGCAGGTGTCGGTGACCCCGAAGAACATCTCGAAGTTCCTCGGCGTGAAGCGCTACCGCTACGGCCGCGCGGAGGACAACGACCAGGTCGGGCAGGTGACAGGCCTCGCCTGGACCGAGGTGGGCGGCGAGCTGCTCACGATCGAGTCGGCCGTGATGCCGGGCAAGGGCAAGCTCACGCACACCGGCCAGCTCGGCGAGGTGATGCAGGAGTCCATCCAGGCCGCGATGACGGTCGTGCGCAGCCGCGCGAACGTACTCGGGCTCGAGCCCGAGTTCTACCAGAAGGCCGACGTGCACATCCACGTGCCGGAAGGCGCGACGCCGAAGGACGGCCCGAGCGCCGGCATCGGCATGTGCACGGCGCTCGTCTCGGCGCTCACGCGCATCCCGGTGCGCAGCGACGTCGCAATGACGGGTGAGATCACGCTGCGCGGGGAAGTGCTCCCGATCGGCGGCCTGAAGGAGAAGCTGCTCGCCGCGCACCGCGGCGGCATACGCACCGTGTTGATCCCGGACGAGAACGTGAAGGACCTCGCCGAGATCCCCGACAACATCAAGGGCAAGCTCGAGATCAAGCCGGTCAAGTGGATCGACGAGGTGCTCGCGGTCGCGCTGCGTAACATGCCCCAGCCGGTGGCCGCGACCGCGGCCACCGACGACGCAAAGCCCGCCAAGCGGCCCGGTCGCCGGCCCGCGAAACCCGTCCACGCACATTGAGGGTCCCGCACGGGATCACGGAGGTAGAGACCATGAACAAGAACGACCTGATCGAGGCAGTGAGCGAGCGCACCGGGCTTGCGCGATCGGACGCCGCCCGGGCCGTCGAGGCCCTGCTCGGCGCCGTGACGGACGCACTGAAGGCTGGCGATGCCGTGGCGCTTTCGGGCTTCGGAAGCTTCGTCGCGAAGACCCGCGCGGCCCGGACCGGCCGCAACCCGCGCACCGGGGAGAGCATCGACATCCCGGCCAGCCGGGCACCGGCATTCAAGGCTGGCAAGGCGCTGAAGGATGCTCTAAACTAGCGCGCTTCCTAGCGGGGCCGGGTGCTTAGCTCAGCTGGGAGAGCGACGCCCTTACAAGGCGTAGGTCGGGGGTTCGATCCCCTCAGCACCCACCAGTCGAGCGCGGAGTGGTAGTTCAGTCGGTTAGAATACCGGCCTGTCACGCCGGGGGTCGCGGGTTCGAGTCCCGTCCACTCCGCCATTCATACGACGAGAAGCCCGCGACAGCGGGCTTTCTCGTATTAAGGACCCAGGACGATGCTGCAGCAGATCCGCGACAAGATTACCGGCTGGTTCGCCACGGTGTTCCTCGGTGCGATCGCCGTCGTGTTCATTTTCTGGGGCATCCGGTTCGAATCGGGCCCGGCGTCCACTGCGGCGAAGGTGAACGGCGAGTCGATCTCGGTCGGCGAGGTCCGCAAGGCCTGGCAGCAGCGCCAGAGCGAGCTGCAGCAGGCGACCCGTGACGAACTGCCCGAGTCGGTCGTCAAGGCCGAGCAGAAGAAGCTGATCGACGATTTCGTCAACCGGGCCATCCTCGACCAGCACACCCACGAAATGGGCTACCGGGTCACGGACACGATGCTTGCGAAGGAGATCGAGTCGATCCCGGCATTGCAGGTGGACGGTCGTTTCGACCGTGACCGGTACGCCGCGCTGCTGCGCCAGCAGGGCCGCAGCGAAGCCGACTTCGAGGTCGAGTACCGAAAGGAACTCGAGGTCCAGCAGCTGCGTCGAGGGATCGCGGTGTCGTCGTTCGTGACGCCCGGTGAGCTCGGCCGGCGCATCGCGCTCGAGGGCGAGACGCGCGACGCGGACTGGTTCGTGCTCGCGGCCGCGCCGTTCGAGTCGGGCGTGGTGCTGACTCCCGCCCAGGTGCAGGCGTGGTACGACGCCCACAAGTCCGACTTCATGACGCCCGAGACGGTATCGCTGCAGTTCGTCGAACTGAAGGCCGCCGACGTCGCGGCCGGCGTCACCGTCACCGACGAGGGGCTCAGGCAGTATTACGAGCAGGTTGCGCCGGAGCGCTACGTCGAGCCCGAGCGCCGGCGGGCACGGCACGTCCTGATCGAGGCCGGTGGCGACGACGCCGCCGCGAAGAAGACCGCCGACGAGGTGGCTGCGAAGGCGAAGGCGGGCGCCGACTTTGCGGCACTGGCGAAGCAGTACTCGGCGGACCCGGGCTCGAAGGACCAGGGCGGCGAGCTCGGCTGGGCGACCCGTGACGCCTACGTGCCCGAGTTCGCGAACGCGGTGTTCTCGATGCAGGCCGGCGAGGTCTCTGCGCCGGTCAAGACGCAGTTCGGCTGGCACGTGATCCAGCTCGAGGAAGTCCAGCCGTCGCACCAGCGCACGTTCGACGAGGTGCGCGCGGAGCTCGAAGCCGACTATCGCAACGACCAGGCGCAGTCGCTGTTCTACGAAAAGTCGCAGCAGCTGGCCGACGATGCGTTCGCGTCGTTGAACGAGCTCGAGAGCGTCGCGAAGAAGAATGGCCTGGCCGTCCAGACCGTGGATGTGTACACCCGCCAGGGTGGCGGTCCGTTCGGCAAGAACGCGCGCGTGATCGAGGCGGTGTTCAGCGACACGGTGCTCGAGGAGCGGCAGAACAGCCCGGCGGTCACCGTCAATGACGGCGACGTCGTGATCCTTCGCGTGACGGATCACAAGCCATCGGCCCAGCGCCCGCTGGACGAGGTCCGGGGCGAGATCGAGGCGGCGCTCCGCAAGCAGGGCGCGGCCAAGGCCGCCGAGGCGGCCGCGATCGCCGACGCGGCGTCGATCACGGCCGGCCAGCCGATCGCGGCGGTTGCGAAGGGTGCGGGCGTCGCGCCGGCCGGCAGCCGCTCGGTGGGTCGGGCGGCCGAGGGCGTCGATCCGGCGCTGCTCAAGGCCGTGTTCCGCGCGCAGCGGCCGGTGCCCGGCGGTGCCGTCGGCGGGACGGCGGTGCTGGCGAACGGCGACGTCGCCGTGTTCGCGGTGACCGCGGTCCGCGCCGGTGTCGCGCCGACCGGCGACAGCGCGGCGTTCGAACTGATGCAGGTCGCGCAGAAGGCGGCCGGTGCCTCCGGGGTCGCTGAATTCGCGGCCTACGTGAAGGAACTCGAGGCCCGGGCAAAGATCACGATCAACCCGAACGTGTTCGGGTCGGACGACCAGGCGCCGTAGCCGCTATTTCTCGTCTTCCGGGAAGGCCATGCCGACGTGGCTGTAGCCCGCGTCGACGTAGAGCACTTCGCCGGTGATGCCGGAGGCGAGGTTGGAGCACAGGAACGCGGCCGCATTGCCGACCTCGTCGATCGTGACGTTGCGGCGCAGCGGCGTGTACGAGGCGACGTGGCCGAGCGTCTTCCGGAACCCCGAGACCCCGGCTGCGGCCAGCGTCTTGATCGGGCCGGCCGAGATCGCGTTGACGCGGATGCCCTGCGGACCGAGATCCGCGGCCAGGAAGCGCACGTTGGCCTCGAGGCTCGCCTTCGCGACGCCCATGACGTTGTAACTCGGGATCGACCTCACCGCGCCGAGGTACGACATCGTGATGATTGCGCCCGCGCGGCCGGCCATCATCGGGCGCGCGGCCTTCGCGAGCGCGGCCAGGCTGTAGCTCGAGATGTCGTGGGCGACCAGGAATCCCTCGCGCGTCACGCTGTCGAGGTAGCCGCCGGCGAGCATCTCGCGGGGCGCGAATGCGACCGAGTGAACCAGGATGTCGAGCGAGTCCCAGTGGCCCCGGAGTGCGGCAAACGCCGTATCGATTTCCGCGTCGCTCGCGACGTCCATCGGCACCGTGAGTGCCGCGCCGAAGCCGCGGGCCATCTCGACGACCCGGTCCTTGAGTCGGTCGTTCTGGTACGTGAAGGCGAGTTCCGCGCCCTCGCGATGCATGGCCGCGGCGATGCCGTAGGCAATGGAACGCTCGGTCGCGAGTCCGACGATCAGGGCGCGCTTGCCCGCCAGGAATGACACGGCATCAACCTCCGTCGACCCGCTGCGGGTCGGAATAGACGACGAGACGCTGGCCGGTGCGCAGCGTCTCCGTTTTCTTGATTCCGTTCCAACCGGCGAGGTCGCTCACCGACACGTTGAAACGGTCGGCGATCCGCGAGAGCGTGTCGCCACTGCGGACTTCGTAGGTCGTCCGGCTGGACTCCTTCGAACCGCCGGAGCCCGCCGACGGGATCTCGAGCCGCGTGCCGACGCTGAGCGCGGCCTGGGGCGACAGGTCGTTCGCGGCCGAGAGGGCCGCCACGCTGACGTCGTAGCGGCGCGCCACGCCCCAAAGCGTGTCTCCCGGCTTCACGACGTGGACGCGACTGCTCCTCTGCGGCGCCTTCGGGGCCGAGCCAACCGAAGCCATCCCGCCCGGCTGGCGTTCCGGCAGCTGCGCGGCGATGTCCGTACGCGAGGCCGCCACGTCCGGGTCGTCGTCCGCGGACGAGGCGCCCGGGATGCGCAGCGTCTCGCCCGGGTGGATCGTCGTGCCCCGGAGACCGTTCGCGGCCTTGATCGAAGCCACCCCGACATCGTACTTGCGGGCGATCGTGCTCAGCGTCTCGCCGCGCTGGACGTGGTGCTTGCGGACCGGCGGTGGCGCGGTCGCGACGGCGGCGACGCTCGTGACGCCGGCCTCGGTGCCGAGGGCGGCCTGGAACTGCTCGACGTTGCCGACCGGCAGCAGCAGCCGGTGCGGTCCGTCGGGCGGGGTCGTCATCCGGTTGAAGGCTGGGTTCAGCGCGAACATGTCGTCGCGCGAGATGCCCGCGAGGTCGGCGGCCCGCCCGAGGTCGACCTGCCGGCCGGGATCGACGATGCCGAAATAGGCGGCGTTCGGGATCGGCGAGAACGTGAGGCCGAACGCCGACGGGTCGCCGACGATGCGCCGGATCGCGAGTAGCTTCGGAACGTAGTCGCGGGTCTCCGGGCGCAGGTCGAGGCTCCAGAAGTCCGTCGGCAGCCCGGCGCTCGCATTGCGCTGCACGGCCGCGCTGACGGTGCCCTCTCCGCCGTTGTAGGCCGCGATCGCGAGGTACCAGTCGCCGTTGAAGTAGTCGTGCAACTTCTCGAGGTAGTCGAGGGCGGCGTTCGTCGAGAGCAGCACGTCGCGACGCTCGTCCACCCACCAGTTCTGCTTCAGGCCGTAGTGCTTGCCGGTGCTCGGGATGAACTGCCAGAGGCCCGCGGCCCGGCTGCGCGAGTAGGCGACCGGGTTGAACGCGCTCTCGACCACCGGCAGCAGCGCGAGTTCGAGCGGCATCCCGCGCCGTTCGAGCTCGGTCACGATGTAATAGAGGTACCGGGAACCGCGCCGGAACGTCCGGTCCAGGAAGTCGGGTTTCGTCCGGTAATTCTCGACCTCGCGGTCGACCGCGTAGCTCTGCACGTCCTCGATCGCGTAACCGGCGCGGACGCGGTCGAGCAGGTCAGCGTATGCGTCGGGTGGCAGGTCGGGCACCGCTTCGACCGGCGGTGGCGGCTGGCCCGGCGGCTCCTCGGCGTTCGGCTTGGCCCCGTGCCGGGCCGAGGGCGGCAGGCTCGAATACTCCCCCTCGGGCGTGCTCGCGCAGCCACCGAGCGCGAGCAGTGAGAGCAGCGCGAGGCCGGCGAGGACGCGCCGGATCACTTGAAACCGTCCTTCCAGCCGCGCACGGTTGCGAACACCTCGACGGGCCCGGCGAGCGGGCGGCCGGCGTGCGCCTCGGCCGCCGCGCGCACCGCGGACTCGCGGCTGCGCAGGAACGGATTGATCCGGCGTTCGCGGCCGAGCGTCGAGGGAAGGCTGATGCCATCCTGTTCGCGCAGCCGCCGGGTGGCCTCGAGCGCCTCGATCACGGCGGCATTGCCGGGTTCCACCGCGGAGGCAAAGCGCAGGTTCGACAGCGTGTACTCGTGGGCGCAGTAGACGCGGGTCGTGTCCGGCAGGCCGGCAATCCGGTCGAGCGAGCCCAGCATCTGTGCCGGCGTGCCCTCGAACAAGCGGCCGCAGCCGCCGCTGAACAGCGTGTCGCCGCAGAAGAGCGCACCGTGCCCGTGGTAGGCGATGTGCCCGAGCGTGTGACCCGGCACTGCAATCACGTCGAATTCCAGTCCGAGGTCGGCAAGGTGGATGTGATCTCCGTCGTCGAGCCGGTGCGCCTCGCAGGGCATGTGCTCGCGGGCGGGCCCGTAGACGGTCGCACCGTGGGCGCTTGCGAGTTCGGCAACGCCCCCGACGTGGTCGGGGTGGTAGTGCGTAACCAGGATCGCACGGAGCCTGAGGCCGTGCTGCTCGAGGCAGGCATTCACCGGACGGGCGTCACCCGGGTCCACCACCACGGCCAGTGCCGGGTCGGCCGGCGCACGCACCAGCCAGATGTAGTTGTCCGAGAACGCCCGCACCGGGCTCACATCGAGCATGTGCGATCCCCGCAGTCGTCGGGCCAGGAGTCCGGGCGCGCGTATTAGACCCGTTCGCGGCGGAAAATTCCAGAATATGTCTCACGAAATCCGCACGTTGGGGTCTCCGATGCCGCTATCCTTGCGCCCCATGAAACAGGCCCCGACGGTGGACTGGCTGGCCACGGCACCCGGGCGTGCGCTGCTCGACGCCGAGGCGAGGGTACTCGAGGAGGTGCTCGGCGACCTGGTCGGCTTCGAGACGCTGCAGGTGGGACGCTGGGGCGAGGGCGTGGCGCTCTCGTCATCCGCGCGGACCCAGCGCCACTGGCTCGTCGCGCCCGACGCCTGTGGGCCCGGCGCGATCCGCGCGAACTACGACGCGCTGCCCGTCGCGAGCGCGTCGGTCGAAGGGGTCGTGCTGCCGCACACGCTCGAGCACGCCCCCAATCCGCACGAGGTGCTGCGCGAGGTCGAGCGCGTGCTGATGGGCGAGGGCCAGGTGGCGGTCTGCGGCATCAATCCCTACGGGCCCTGGGGCCTGCGCGACCGCGTGACGTTCGGGCGCTACCTGCCGTATGCCGACCGCCTGCTCGGCGAAGGACGGCTGGCCGACTGGCTGCGCCTGCTCGGGTTCGAGATCACGGCGAGCCGGCCATTCCTGTTCGTCGTGCCGTGGGCGCGCACGACGTCGGCGGATCCGGACGGCTGGTTCGAGCGGCGCGGCCCGGAACTGATGGCCCCGCTCGCCAGTGCCTACGTGCTCAAGGCCCGCAAACGCGTCCGCGCGATGACGCCCATCCGGCCGGCCTGGCGCGTCGCCCCGAAGGTCGTCGCGGTGGCGGCCGAACCGACGCGCCGCAACGCCGCATGAGCGAGGTGACGATCTACACGGACGGGGCCTGCAAGGGCAATCCGGGTCCCGGTGGATGGGGCGCCTGGCTCGTCTACGGCGAGCACGAACGCGAGCTGTGGGGCGGGGAGCCCGGGACGACGAACAACCGGATGGAACTCACGGCGGCGATCGAGGCGCTTGCCGCGCTGCGCCGGCGATGCACCGTGCAGCTCTACACGGACTCCCAGTACGTCCGCAACGGCATCACCGAATGGCTGCCGCAGTGGAAGCGACGGGGCTGGAAGACCGCTGACCGGAAGCCCGTGAAGAACGCCGACCTCTGGCTGCGCCTCGAGGAACAGATCGGTCGCCACGACGTGCACTGGCACTGGGTCAAGGGCCACGCGGGGCACGAGGGCAACGAACGGGCCGACGCACTCGCCAATCGCGGCGTCGAATCGGTGCTCGGGGGGCGGACGGGCTGAGCCCGGTCGGCACTTGCCACGACCTGCCGTGCCCGGCGCAGTTCTCTTACACTAGCGGGCAATCCCGGACCGTCGGCGAGCACCCATGGATTTCATCGACCTGAAGACCCAGTACCGGCGCATCAAGCCGTCGGTGGACGCCCGGATCGCCCGGGTGCTCGAGCACGGCCAGTACGTGATGGGGCCCGAGGTCACGGAGCTGGAGCAGGTCCTGGCCGCGTATTGCGGCACGAAGCACTGCATCGCGGTGTCGAGCGGGACCGATGCGCTCCTGATCGCGCTGATGGCGCTCGACGTAAAGCCGGGCGACGAGGTCATCACGAGCCCGTTCACGTTCTTCGCGACGGCCGAGATGATTGCACTGATCGGCGCAAGACCCGTGTTCGTCGACATCGAGCCCCGGACCTGGAACATCGACCCGGCCAGGCTCGAAGCCGCCATCACGCCGCGCACCCGCGCGATCATGCCCGTGTCGCTGTACGGCCAGTGCGCGGACTTCGACGCGATCAACGCGATCGCCTGCCGTCACGAACTGCCGGTCATCGAGGACGCGGCGCAGAGCTTCGGCGCCACCTACAAGGGGCGGCGCTCGAATGCGTTGTCGTTCGTCGGCGCCACCTCGTTCTTCCCATCGAAGCCGCTCGGCTGCTATGGGGACGGTGGGGCACTCTTCACGAACGACGACGCGGTTGCTCGGCTGATGCGCGAGATCCGGGTCCACGGGCAGGACCGGCGTTACCACCACCCGAGGCTCGGCCTCACCGGGCGGCTCGACTCGATCCAGGCGGCCGTGCTGCTCGCGAAGATGGAAATCTTCGAGGACGAAGTCGCCGCGCGAGTTCGCGTCGGTGACACGTACGCCCGGCTCATCGCCGAAGCTTTCGGTGCCGATGGCGCGGTGCGCGCGCCCCACGTCGAGCCGCACAACACGAGCGTCTACGCACAGTACACGGTCGAGGTCGACCGGCGCGAGATCGTCGAGACACGGATGAAGGCGGCCGGCGTGCCGACGGCCGTGCACTACCCGATCGCGCTGCACGAGCAGCCGGTGTTCGAGGGGCTCGGGTACCGGCTGGGCGACTTTCCGGTATCCGAGGCGGCCGCGCGTCGCGTGATCAGCCTGCCGATGCACCCGTACCTCACCGAGGCGCAGCAGCGCACCGTCGTCGGCGCGCTCGCCCAGGCCGTCGCCTGATGCGGCAGGTCGTCCTCGACACCGAGACCACGGGCCTCGAGCCCGAGCAGGGCCACCGGATCATCGAGGTCGGCTGCATCGAGGTCGTGAACCGGCGCCGCACCGGCCGCCGGTTCCATCGCTACCTGTGGCCGGACCGGGAGATCGATGCCGGCGCGCTGCAGGTGCACGGGTTGAGCGAGGACTTCCTCCGCGGCCAGCCGCGGTTCGCCGACGTCGCAGCCGAGCTGCTCGAATTCATCCGTGGCGCCGAGCTCGTGATCCACAACGCCCCGTTCGACGTCGCGTTCCTGGACGCCGAGTTCCGTCGTCTCGCGGAACCGACTGCGGTCGCCGAGCACTGCACGGTGCTCGACACGCTGCAGCTCGCGCGCCAGATGCACCCCGGCCAGCGCAACGGACTCGACGCGCTGTGCAAGCGCTATTCGGTCGACAACTCGCACCGCGAACTCCACGGCGCACTGCTCGACGCCGACCTGCTGCTCGAGGTCTACCTCGCGATGACGGGCGGGCAGGGCGCGCTCACGCTCGGCGACGGCGACGAAGGCGCGGCGAGCCAGGCGAGCACGCGCCGCGCGAAGCGGCCGAAGGGCACGCTCGTGGTCCGGCGGGCGTCCGAAGCAGAGTGCGCCGCGCACGAGGCGCGCCTCGCGGCCCTCGACAAGTCGAGCGGCGGCAAGACGCTTTGGCGGACGTTCGAGCCGCCGGGATGAGCGCGACGCTGTCCCAGGCGTTCGCCCGCAACTTCCTCGGCCACGCGCCGGGCTGGTACAAGCTCGCGGTGCTCGGGTTCCTGCTCGTCAACCCGCTGGTGCTGCTCCTGGCCGGGCCGGCGGTGACCGGCTGGCTGCTGCTCGCGGAGTTCATCTTCGCGCTGGCGATGGCGCTGCGCTGTTATCCGCTGCAGCCGGGCGGGCTGCTTGCGATCCAGTCGGTGCTGATGGGGCTCACGACGGCCGAGGGCGTGTACCGTGAGGTGCTCGGCGCGGTGCCGGTGATCCTGCTGCTCGTGTTCATGGTCGCCGGCATCCACTTCCTGCGCGAGCTGCTGCTGTACGTGTTCACCCGGCTGTTGCTCCGCGTGCGTTCCGGCACCGCGCTCGGCCTGATGTTCTGTGCCGCGTCGGCATTGCTGTCGGCCTTTCTCGACGCACTCACGGTGGTCGCGGTCGCGGTGACGGTCGGCAGCGGGTTCTACGCGGTCTACCACCGCGTCGCGTCCGGCAAGACTCACCACGATGCCCACGACCCCGCGAACGACGAGGCCGTCGATGAACGGCACCGGGACGACCTCGAGCGCTTCCGGGGGTTCCTGCGCGGACTCATGATGCATTCGGCGGTCGGCACGGCGATCGGCGGCGTGATGACCCAGGTCGGCGAGCCGCAGAACCTGCTGATCGCCGAGCACGCCGGTTGGAACTTCGGCGAGTTCTTCCTGGCGGTGGCGCCGGTGTCGGTGCCGGTCGCGATCGCGGGCCTCGCGACCTGCTGGGTCGTCGAGCGGTTCGGCCTGTTTGGCTACGGGACCGGACTGCCGGGTGCTGCGCGGACCGTGCTCGCCGAGCATGCGGCGCGGGCCGACGCGGCGTCGACGCCGCGGGATCGCCAGGTGCTCGTCGTGCAGGCGCTCGTCGCGCTGGTGCTCGTGCTCGGGCTCGCGTTCCACGTCGCGGAGGTCGGGCTGATCGGGCTCGTCGTGATCATCCTGGCGACCAGCTTCACCGGCATCGTCGAAGAACACCAGATCGGCAAGGCGTTCGAGTCCGCATTGCCCTTCACGGCATTGCTGGTCGTGTTCTTCGTCATCGTGGCCGGGATCCACGACCAGCACCTCTTCGAGCCGGTCATGCGCCGGGTGATCGAGACCGGTGGACGGGACCAGGCCGGGCTGCTGTATCTCGCCACGGGCGCGCTGTCTGCGATCAGCGACAACGTGTTCGTCGCGAGCATCTACATCACCGAGATGAAGGCCGCGCTGCTCCAGGGCCTCCTCACGCGCGAGCAGTTCGACGCGGCGGCCGTCGCGATCAACACCGGCACGAACATCCCGAGCGTCGCGACGCCGAACGGCCAGGCCGCGTTCCTGTTTCTGCTGACGTCGACGCTCGCGCCGCTGATCCGGCTCGGTTACCTGCGGATGGTCTGGATGGCGCTGCCGTACTTCGTCGTGCTCTCGGCCGTCGGCTTCGTGGCCGTCGTCTGGTTGCCGTGAGCGCGTGGCGGTCGCCCGGTCCGGCGCGGGCCCGGTCGCCGGAGCCGCTCGGATCCCGGGGGTGCCGGGCCGGCAAGGTGACCGGTGTCGCATTCGCGATGGGGCCGCTGTGGCATCCTTGCCGTCTGGATTCGCCGGGGCGCGCGCCCCGGCGGGGCGTGCGTTGACTGATTCCGGGACCCGCGAATGCCTCGATTCAACCTCAGGAACCTCTCGGTCGGCGTGATCGGCCTCGGTTACGTGGGCCTGCCGCTCGCGGTCGAGTTCGGCCGGCGCTTCAGGACCGTCGGGTTCGACATCAAGCAGGCGCGCGTGGATGAGCTGCGCGCCGGCCATGACAGCACGCTCGAAACGACCGCCGAGGAACTCGCTGCGGCGACAAAGCTCACCTGCACCAGCCGGCTCGCCGACCTGAAGGTGTGCCGGGTCTATATCGTGACCGTCCCGACGCCGATCGACGAGTACAAGCGCCCCGACCTCACGCCACTCGTGAAGGCGAGCGAGACGGTGGGACAGGTGCTCAAGAAGGGCGACGTCGTCGTGTACGAATCCACCGTCTACCCGGGCTGCACCGAGGAAGTGTGCGTGCCCATCCTCGAGCGCGTCTCCGGGCTGCGCTTCAACAAGGATTTCTACGCGGGTTACAGCCCCGAGCGCATCAACCCGGGCGACAAGCAGCACCGTCTGCCGACGATCCGGAAGGTGACGTCGGGCTCGACGCCCGAAGTGGCCGAGTTCGTCGACGGACTGTACCGCTCGATCGTGACCGCCGGCACCCACAAGGCTTCGAGCATCAAGGTGGCCGAGGCGGCCAAGGTGATCGAGAACACGCAGCGCGACGTGAACATCGCGCTGATCAACGAGCTCGCGCTGATCTTCAATCGGCTCGGCATCGACACCGAAGAGGTGCTGAAGGCCGCGGGCAGCAAGTGGAACTTCCTGCCGTTCCGGCCTGGCCTCGTGGGTGGCCACTGCATCGGCGTCGATCCCTACTACCTGACCCACAAGGCGCAGGCGATCGGCTACCACCCGGAGATGATCCTGGCCGGGCGGCGCATCAACGACAACATGGGCATCTACGTCGCGCAGCAGGTCGCGCAGCTCATGATCGCGAAGCGCATCCAGGTGCGGGACGCGCGGATCCTGGTGCTCGGGCTCACGTTCAAGGAAAACTGCCCGGACGTCCGGAATTCCAAGGTCGTCGACGTGGTGCGCGAGCTCGGCAAATACGGCGCGAGGGTCGATGTCTACGACCCCTGGGCCGACATTCACGAGGCCCAGCACGAGTACGGGCTGAAGCCGATCCGCCGCCTGAAGCCCGGCACCTACGACGCGATCGTCGTCGGCGTCGCGCACGACGAGTTCAGGCGGATGGGCATCGCGAAGATCCGCGAGCTCGGCCGCCGCGAGCACGTGCTCTACGACATCAAGTACGTCTTTCCAGCGGACGAGGTCGACGGCAGGCTATGAAGATCCTGGTCACCGGCGCCGCCGGATTCATCGGCTACCACACGGCCACGAAACTGCTCGAGCGTGGCGACGAAGTCGTCGGCCTCGACAACCTGAACGACTACTACGACGTGCGGCTCAAGCTCGCGCGGGTGGCCCGGCTCGAGCGGCACGCCGGATTCCAGTTCGAGAAGCTCGACCTGGCCGACCGCGACGGCATGAAGGCACTGTTCGGGCGCGGTAAGTTCGATCGCGTGATCCACCTCGGCGCGCAGGCCGGCGTGCGCTACTCGATCGAGAACCCGCTGGCCTACGTGGACTCGAACGTCGTCGGTACCGCGAACGTGCTCGAGGGCTGCCGGCACAACGGGGTCGGCCACCTCGTCTATGCGTCGACGAGTTCCGTCTACGGTGCCAATACCAAGATGCCGTTCTCGGTCCACCAGAACGTCGATCACCCGCTGTCGTTCTATGCGGCGACCAAGAAGGCCAACGAGTTGATGGCGCACACGTATGCGCACCTTTACGGCCTGCCGGTGACCGGGCTGCGTTTCTTCACGGTCTACGGACCGTGGGGCCGTCCGGACATGGCGCTCTTCCTGTTCACCCGGAACATCCTGGCCGGCAAGCCCATCGACGTGTTCAACCACGGCCACCATCGCCGCGACTTCACGTACGTCGGCGACATCGCCGAGGGCGTCGTGCGAGCCTGCGACCGTCCGGCCACCGGCAACACGGCGTGGAACGGCGACGACCCTGATCCGGCGTCGTCGAAGGCGCCGTACCGGCTCTACAACATCGGCAACAACCGGCCGGTCGAGTTGCTGCATTACATCCGGGTGCTCGAGGACTGCCTGGGCCGCAAGGCCGAGATGAACCTGTTGCCGCTGCAGGCCGGCGACGTGCCGGACACCTGGGCGGACGTCGAGGACCTCGTGCGCGACGTCGGATACCTGCCCGCGACCAGCGTCGAGGTCGGCATCCGGGCCTTCGTAGACTGGTATCTCGAGTACTACCGGGATGGTGGTCCCCCGAACCCCAAGGTCGTCAACCTCGGCTAAGGGACAATCTCGATTTCCGGGGCTGGGTGTCTAGGGTAGGTGTCTGACACCTACCGGGTGGGCAGGTGTCAGACACCTAAGGGGCGGCCAGGTGACTGACACCTACGGGGTGACACCTACGGGGCTCCGGACCGGTCGAAATCGAGAATGTCCCCCTTCCGGCTGCTAAAATGGCTGGTCTGACCCCGCTCAAGATTCTGTAAAAACAAGGGCTTGCCGGTGAAAGTCACAGTATTTGGTTCGGGATACGTCGGCCTCGTGACCGGTGCCTGCTTCGCCGAGGCCGGCAACCACGTGGTCTGCGTGGACATCGACGCCGGCAAGGTCGCACGCCTGCAGCAGGGTGAAATCCCGATCCACGAGCCAGGCCTCGACGCGCTGGTCCGCCGCAACTTCGAAAAGGGCCGGCTCAAGTTCACGACCAGTGCCGAGGAGGGCATCGCCCACGGCCTGTTCCAGTTCATCGCGGTCGGTACGCCGCCCGAGGAGGACGGCTCGGCGGACCTCTCGCACGTGCTCGCGGTCGCCGAGACGATCGGTCGTCACATGACCGACTACCGGGTCGTCGTGGACAAGTCCACCGTCCCGGTCGGCACGGCCGACAAGGTCCGCGAGCGCATCGAGCACACGCTCGCGGAACGGGGCGTCAAGGTCGAGTTCGACGTGGTCTCGAACCCCGAGTTCCTGAAGGAAGGCGCCGCGATCGGCGACTTCATGAAGCCCGACCGCGTGATCGTCGGCACCGACAACCCGCGCACCGCCGAACTGCTGAAGACGCTCTACGACCCGTTCACCCGCAACCACGAGCGGATGATCGTGATGGACGTGCGCTCGGCCGAACTCACCAAGTACGCGGCGAACGCGATGCTCGCGACGAAGATCAGCTTCATGAACGAGATCGCGAACCTGGCCGAGCGCATGGGCGCCGACATCGAGAAGGTGCGCGTCGGCATCGGCTCCGACCCGCGCATCGGCTACAGCTTCATCTACCCGGGCGCCGGCTACGGCGGCTCGTGCTTCCCGAAGGACGTGAAGGCGCTGGTGCACAGCGCCGGCGAGCACGCCTTCGACGCGCGGCTGCTGAAGTCCGTCGAGGCCGTGAACAAGGCGCAGAAGCAGCTGCTGTTCCGCAAGATCTCGGGCTGGTTCAAGGGCAGCCTCGCGGGCCGCACGATCGCCGTGTGGGGCCTCGCGTTCAAGCCGAACACCGACGACATGCGCGAAGCACCGAGCCGGGAGCTGATGGAAGCGCTCTGGGCCGCCGGTGCGCGCGTGCGTGCCTACGACCCGGTCGCGATGGGCGAGGCGCGCCGGCTGTACGGTGAGCGGCCGGACCTCCAGCTGGTCGAGCACGCCGAGGACGCGCTCACGGGCGCCGACGCGCTCGCGATCGTCACCGAGTGGCAGGAGTTCCGCAGCCCGGACTTCGACCTGATCCGCGATCGCCTCGCGAGTCCGGTCGTGTTCGACGGCCGCAACCTCTATGACCCGGCGCTCGTGAAGAGCTTCGGGCTCCACTACTTCGGCGTCGGTCGCGGCGAACGGCTGCCGGTCTGACGAGCCGCTCCACTCGAACGGTACGGGCCGCCTCATGCTCATTCCAGTCATCCTCTCCGGCGGCTCCGGCACGCGACTCTGGCCGCTGTCGCGCGAGCTCTACCCGAAACAGCTGCTGCCGCTGGTCGGCGATCGCACGATGCTGCAGGAGACCGCGGCGCGGGTCGCGGGCCTGCCCGGGCTCGGCGCGCCAATCGTCGTCTGCAACGAGAGCCACCGTTTCATGGTGGCCGAGCAGCTGCGGGAGGCCGAGGCGGCCCCGCACGCGATCCTGCTGGAGCCGGTCGGGCGCAATACCGCGCCGGCGGTGGCCGTCGCGGCGCTGGTCGCGCTCGAGCGGAATCCGGCCCGTCGCGCGGGCGATCCGGATCCGACGCTGCTGGTACTGCCGGCCGACCACGTGATCCGCGACGTCGAGGCGTTCCGCACCGCGGTCGCGGCCGGGCGTTCGGCGGCTGACTCGGGCCGGCTCGTCACGTTCGGCGTGGTTCCGGACCGCCCGGAAACCGGATACGGCTACATCCGTCGCGCGGCGGGCGAGGGGCCCGCCTACCCGGTGGCCGAATTCGTCGAGAAGCCCGACGCGGCGACGGCCGCGCGCTACGTGAGCTCGGGCGAGTACTACTGGAACAGCGGGATGTTCCTGTTCCGCGCGCGCGCCTTCCTCGACGAACTGCGGATCCACGCGCCCGAAATCCTCGCGGCCTGCGAGCACGCGGTCGCCGCGGCGAAACGCGACCTCGACTTCACGCGCCTGCCGGCCGACGAGTTCGCGGCCTGCCCGAGCGACTCGATCGACTATGCGGTGATGGAGAAGACCCGCCACGCGGCGGTCATACCGCTCGCGGCCGGCTGGAGCGACGTCGGTTCGTGGTCCGCGTTGCAGGACGCACTGCCAACCGATGGCGCCGGCAACGTGACCGCCGGCGACGTGCTGGTCGAGGGCGCCGAGGGCTGCTACCTGCACTCGACGAGCCGGCTGATCGCCGCGGTCGGCCTGCGCGACCACGTCGTCGTCGAGACCAAGGACGCGGTGCTCGTCGCACCGCGTGACAGGGTGCAGGACGTCAAGGCACTCGTGGCGCAGCTCAAGGCCGCGGGCCGCTACGAGACCTCGCTGCACCGGGAAGTCTTCCGGCCCTGGGGCAGCTACGACAGCGTGGACTCGGGCGAGCGCTTCCAGGTGAAGCGCCTCTCCGTGAAGCCGGGTGCATCGATGTCGCTGCAGCTGCACCATCACCGGGCCGAGCACTGGATCGTGGTCTCGGGCACCGCGCGGATCACGCGGGGCGAGGAGACGTTCCTGCTCGGCGAGAACGAGTCGACCTACATCCCGATGGGCACCCGTCACCGGATCGAGAATCCAGGCAAGGTGCCGCTGCACATCGTCGAGGTGCAGTCAGGCAGCTACCTCGGCGAGGACGACATCGTCCGGTTCGAGGACCGCTACGGACGCGAGGGTTCGAGCAAGTGAATCCGATCAAGATCTCGGGCTTCAAGGCCTACGACCTGCGGGGACGCATCCCGGACGAACTGAACGAGGACGTCGCCTATCGGGTCGGGCGGGCGTACGCGGAGTTCCTGCGGCCGAAGAAGGTGGTCGTCGGACGCGACATCCGGCTCTCGAGCGAGGAACTCTGCAAGGCGCTCGAGCAGGGCCTGCTCGATTCGGGCGTCGACGTCTACGACATCGGCCTCTGCGGCACCGAGGTCGTGTACTACGCGACGTTCGCACGCGACATGGACGGCGGGATCATGGTCACGGCGAGTCACAACCCGCCCGACTACAACGGGATGAAGTTCGTCCGCGAAGGCTCGCGGCCGATCAGCGGCGACAACGGGCTCGCCGAGATCCGGGCGCTGGCCGAGGCGGGGCGGTTCACGCCGCCCGTGCGGGTCGGCGAACGCTACGCCGTCGACATCGTGCCGGACTACGTCGAGCACCTGCTGTCGTACGTCGATCGCGCGACGCTGAAGCCGCTCAAGGTCGTCGTCCACGCGGGCAACGGCGGCGCCGGCCTGATCGTCGACCGGCTCGAGCCCTACCTCCCGTTCGAATTCATCAAGGTCGACCACGAGCCGGACGGCACGTTCCCGAACGGGGTGCCGAACCCGATGCTGCTCGAGAACCACCGAGCGCCGGTCGAGGCGCTGCGCCGTCACGGCGCCGACCTCGCGATCTCCTGGGACGGCGACTACGACCGCTGCTTCCTGTTCGACGAGCGGGGCGGGTTCATCGAGGGTTACTACATCGTCGGCCTGCTCGCGTCCGTGTTCCTCGCACGCGAGGCGGGCGGGCGCGTCGTGCACGACCCGCGGCTCACCTGGAACACGCTCGACATCGTGCAGCGCGCCGGCGGCCAGTCCGTGCAGTCGAAGTCCGGTCACGCGTTCATGAAGCAGGTGATGCGCGACGTCGATGCCGCCTACGGCGGCGAGATGAGCGCGCACCATTACTTCCGCGGGTTCTCCTACTGCGACAGCGGGATGATCCCCTGGCTCGTCGTGACGCAGGTGATGAGCCAGACGGGCAAGACGCTCTCGGAACTGGTCGGCGAGCGGATGCGGCTCTTCCCGGCCAGCGGCGAGATCAATCGCCGCGTCCCGGACGTCCCGGCGACGATAGCGGCGGTGCTCGCGAAGTACGAGCCGACGGCGCTCGCGGTCGACCGGACCGATGGCGTCAGTGTCGAGTTCGACCGCTGGCGCTTCAACCTGCGTGCGTCGAACACCGAGCCGCTGATCCGGCTCAACGTCGAAAGCCGTGGCGACGAATCGCTGATGCGCGAAAAGACCGCCGAACTGCTTGCACTGATTGGTGGCGAACCCGGTTGACCCGCCTCGGCCGACCCCCTAGACTACGCGGCCCTCGGATGGGCGGTTAGCTCAGCGGTAGAGCACTGCTTTCACACGGCAGGGGTCAGTGGTTCAATCCCACTACCGCCCACCAGATCCCGGCGCCGGCCCCTGGCCGGCGTTTCCGTTTCAGGCCCCTAGCGGCCCGAGGCCGTCCATGACCATCCGCACCCGTTTCGCCCCCAGCCCCACTGGCATGCTCCACATCGGCGGCGTGCGCACGGCGCTCTTCTGCTGGCTCTACGCGCGCCGCCACGGCGGCACGTTCGTGCTGCGCATCGAGGACACCGACCGCGAGCGTTCGACGCCCGAGGCCGTCCAGGCGATCCTCGAGGGCATGCAGTGGCTCGGGCTCGACCACGACGAGGGCCCGTACTACCAGACGGCCCGGATGGAGCGTTACAAGGAAGTCATCGACCAGTTCCTGCGCGAGGGCAAGGCCTATCACTGCTGGTGCAGCAAGGAAGAGCTCGACGAGATGCGCGCCGGCCAGATGGCGCGCAAGGAGAAGCCGCGCTACGACGGCCGCTGCCGTCACCGCACGTCGCCGGGCACCGGCACGAACCCCGTGGTGCGATTCCGCAATCCGGAGGAAGGGCAGGTCGTCGTCAACGACGTCATCCACGGCCCGATCACGTTCGACAGCGCCGAACTCGACGACCTGATCATCGCGCGCTCGGACGGCACGCCGACCTACAACTTCTGCGTGATGGTCGACGACTACGACATGCGCATCACGCACGTGATCCGCGGCGACGACCACATCAACAACACGCCGCGCCAGATCAACATGATCCGCGCGATGGGCGCCGAGCCGCCCGTCTACGCGCACGTGCCGATGATCCTCGGCCCCGACGGTGCGAAGCTCTCGAAGCGCCACGGCGCCGTGAGCGTGCTCCAGTACCGCGAGGACGGCTTCCTGCCCGAGGGGCTGCTCAACTACCTCGGGCGGCTCGGCTGGTCGCACGGCGACCAGGAGATCTTCTCGATCGAGGAGATGACCCGGCTGTTCGACATCCACGACGTGAACAAGTCCGCGTCGGCGCTCAACGTCGACAAGATGCTCTGGACCAACCAGCAGCACATCGCCCGCTCGACGCCGGAGCACCTCGCCCGTTACCTGAAGCCGCAGCTCGAGGCGATTGGCCTGGTCGCCGACGACCTCGCCAAGGTCGCCGCGGTCGCGAAGGCGCAGCAGGAGCGCGCGAAGACGCTGAAGGAGATGGCGGCGAACAGCCGGTTCTTCTTCGAGGACGTCACGAGCTACGAGGAGAAGGCCGCGGCGAAGAACCTGAACGCCGAGACCGCGCCGCTGTTGGACGCCGTGCGCTCGAAGCTCGCCGAGCTGCCGGGCTGGACGGCCCCCGCGATCCACGAGGCGATCTCGGCCGTCGCGGTCGGGCAAGGCGTCGGGCTCGGCAAGGTCGCGCAGCCCGTCCGTGTGGCCGTTACGGGCGGAACTGTCTCCCCGCCGATCGACGCGACGCTCGAGATCCTGGGGCGCGAGGCGACGCTTGGGCGGCTGGGGCGGGCGCTCGGGGCCTGCCCGCGCTGATCGACGCCACCGCTGCAGCAGGGCCGGGTGCCGACGCCAGGGTGTCGGAAAGGTTTACGATTTTGTAGGCCCGCGCCGTGCGGGCGCGGCGCGGGCCCGGGACTAGCCATTGTTCGCGTTGCAGTATCCGCCAAACGGCACGAATCTTGCTTATTGTTAACCACTGGATAGCGGGCCAGTGCTAAGGTAGGCACCGATGAAAGCGAAACTGTTCCCCCTCGTGGCGCTCGGGCTCCTGATCGGACCAGTCAGTGCGCATTCGACGGCACTGCTCGGCTCGTGGCAGGGCAACTGGGCTGGCAATGGAATCACGGCGGATTTCAACCTCGTGTTCGACACCGAGGATCCGGGCGGCGCGTTCACCGGCTATTTTGACTGGACCTGCAAGTCCGGTATCACCTGCTACGGTCGCGAGTTCTTCAGCGGTACGGTGTCCGGCGACAGTCTCACGTTCAGCACCACGAGCATCGCGCCCGGTGCAGTGAACATCGGCTCGGCGACGTACTGGGCGAACCTGATCAACGGGTCCACGCTGAGCGGCACGGACAGCACGAAGGGCAGTTGGCGGGCGAGCAGCGTCCCGGAACCGGGCACGCTCGCATTGCTGGGGCTGGGCCTGGCTGGGCTTGGGCTCAGCCGTCGCCGCACGACGCGGTAGTCGATTCGCCTCTCCGGAAAGCGGCAGCCCGGCCCCGAGCCGGGCTGTTTGCTTTTGGGCGGAAGTGGCGTCCCCACGGGGATTCGAACCCCGGTCGCAACCGTGAAAGGGTTGTGTCCTAGGCCTCTAGACGATGGGGACGCGGTCGAGGCAACCGGAAAATTGGTGGAGCCAGACGGGATCGAACCGTCGACCTCCTGCATGCCATGCAGGCGCTCTCCCAGCTGAGCTATGGCCCCACGAAAGGGCGCGAATTTTGGGGGACGGCGGTCCCGAAGTCAAACGACGCATGCCCCTGGGACCGCCCGGCACCCGGGCGGCCAGTTGAGACTGCCGTCACGGGCCAGGCTGCCGGATGCCGGTAGAGTGGGTCTCAGGCGGCGTCGCGTTGGCGCTCGCAACCCGTGGCCATTCCTGAAAAAATGAGGGGCTGCAGGGGGTGGGACCGGCCCGGCCGGGCCCGGCAGGCGTGATCACGGGGATTGGCGTTGTCGATTCGACTGTTCCGCATGTACCTGAAGCTGCCGATCGTGCTGCTGGCACTGATCGAGGGCTCGCTGCTGTTCTTTGCAACCTACTTTTCGGCCGCACTGTTCATCGATGGCCTGTCGGAGGCGCGGGTCAACCCGATCGGAAGCCTCTTGCCCGCCGCGATCTTTTATGCGGCGGCGGGCCTCGTGTCGCTGTTCGCGGTCGGTCTCTACTCGACCCGGCAACGGTCGGACCGGGCCGGCATCCTGGTCCGGATCGTCGCGGCGATCACGGGCGCCGTCGGGGCCTCGGGCGTCGTCTATTACTTCTTCCCGGACATTGCGGTCGGTCGGGCGGTCCTGGCCACGATGGCCCTGTTCTCGGTGGGCGCGGTCGGCGCGGTCCGCCTGATCTTCGAACGGGTCGCCGACGAGAGCCTCTTCAAGCGCCGGGTCCTCGTCTACGGGGCCGGCCGGCGCATCGCGAGCCTGCTCGAGTTGCGCCGCCGCACGGACACCCGCGGATTCCAGATCGTGGCGTTCATCGCTGCCGAGGGCGACCACGTGACGGCGCACGAGCGGGTGATCCCGCGCCCGGAGGACATCTTCCGCTGGTGCATCGACGAGGACATCGACGAGATCGTGGTCGCGATGGACGATCGCCGGCGCGGTTTCCCGATGCACGAACTGCTCGAATGCCGGATGGCGGGCATCGACGTGCTCGAACTGCCGTCGTTCCTCGAGCGCGAGACCGGCAAGGTGCGGCTCGATGCGCTGAACCCGAGCTGGATCATCTTCGGCGGCGGATTCCACGCCTCGCCATTGCAACGCGCACTGGAGCGCGGCTTCGACCTGATCGCGAGCCTCGGTCTGCTCGCGGTCGCGCTGCCGTTCATGATGCTCGCCTGCATCGCGATCCGGATCGAGGACGGCTGGCGGGCGCCGGTGCTCTACCGGCAGCGCCGGGTCGGGCGCTACAACGAGCCGTTCGACGTGCTCAAGTTCCGCAGCATGACCGTCGATGCGGAGCAGGGCGAGGCGATCTGGGCCGTCAAGAACGACCCGCGGGTGACCCGGGTCGGCGCGATCATCCGCAAGACCCGGATCGACGAGTTGCCGCAGCTCGTGAACGTGCTCCGCGGCGAGATGAGTTTCGTCGGTCCGCGGCCGGAGCGGCCCGAGTTCGTCGAGCGGCTCGAGAAGAAGATCCCGTATTACCGCGAGCGCCACACGGTGAAGCCCGGCATCACGGGCTGGGCGCAGCTCTGCTACCCGTACGGATCCTCCGAGAAGGACGCGCTCGAGAAGCTCCAGTACGACCTCTTCTACGTGAAGAACCGCAACCTGCTCTTCGACCTCGCGATCCTCGTCCAGACGGTCGAGGTCGTGCTGTGGGGCAAGGGCGCGCGATGACCGCCCACCGGTGATCCACGCGGCCAACGCGGGCACGTACTCCTACGGCGTCGCCGCGGTCGCCTACCTGCTTCTTTCGCTGCTGCTCGTCGCGGGCTGGCAAGGGCGTGCGTCGGCGGGGCTGCGGCTGATCGTCGCGTGTGCCGCCACGTCCTTGTGGGCGGCCTTGATGGCTTTCGAGGGGCGCAACGACGCGGTGCCGGCGTACCTCGTCGCGCTGACCGAATGCCTGCGCGACACCGCCTGGATCGCGGTGCTTGCGGGCCTCGCCCAGTCGGCCGGTGTCGCCCGGGGCCTGGCCCGGGCACTCGTGGCGCTCTGCATCCTCGTCGCCGCGTACCTGGCGGCGGCCCCGGTGCTCGAGCGCGCGGGCATCCCGGTGCTGCTGCCGTCGGTCGCGCTGAATGTGACCGGCTTCTCGCTGGCCCTGCTCGGGCTGCTCCTGCTCGAGCAGCTGTACCGCAACTCGCGTGCGGAAGGTCGCGCGGCGCTGCGTTACCTCGCGATCGCACTCGGCACCATGTGGGTGTACGACGTGTTCCTGTATTCGCAGACGGAACTGCTCGGCGTGGTCGTCCGGGAGTCCTGGGACGCGCGCGGTCTCGTGTTCGCGTTGACGGTGCCGATGATTGCGGTGGCGGCGAGGCGGAACCCGCAGTGGTCGCTCGACATCTTCGTGTCGCGCCAGGTGGTGTTCTACACGACGACGTTGATTGCGGTCGGCGTCTACCTGCTGGCAATGGCGATGGTGGGCTACCTGCTCAGCGCACATGGCGGCAACTGGGGCGGCGTGCTGCAGGCGGTGTTCGTCGCCGGCGCGGGCGTCGTGCTGCTCGTGCTCGTCACGTCCAGTGGCCTGCGTCGCCGGCTGCGGGTCTTCCTGGCGAAACATTTCTACCGCAATCGCTACGACTATCGCGTCGAGTGGCTGCGGTTCATCGAGGTGCTGTCCAAGCCGGAGGAGGGGCTCGACGCCTACGAGACGGCCGTGCGCGCGATCGCGCAGGTGCTCGAGAGCCCCGGCGGCGTCATCTACGTACGGCGACCGGCGGAGGAGCGTTACGAGGCGGTCGCGGCCTGGCCGCGCGGACGCTACGAGCTTTCCGGGCATCCGCCGATACCGTTCGGCCAGGACCTGCCGCGCTTCCTGGCCCGCCGGCAGTGGGTGGTCGACGTGCAGGAACACTCGACGGAACCCGACCTATACGAAGCGATCTCGCTGCCGCCGCCATTCGGGCCGGAGACCCCGCTGCGGTTCGTCGTGCCGCTCGTGCACGGTGGCGAACTGATCGGCCTGCTCGCACTCGAGGCACAGGACCGCTTCGATCCGAACTACGAGGACCGGGACCTGCTGAAGACGCTGGGCCGGCACGTCGCAACCCACATCGTCCAGCACGAGGCGGATCGTCGCCTTGCCGAGAACCGCCAATTCGAGGCCTACCACCGGCTGACCGCGTTCGTGATGCACGACCTGAAGAACCTGGCGGCGCAGTTGTCGCTCGTGGTGGCCAATGCGGAGCGTCACCGCAGGAATCCGGAGTTCGTCGACGACGCGATCGGCACGATCGCCAACTCGACCGAACGCATGCAGCGGCTGATCGAGCAGTTGCAGCGGCGCGATACCCAGGGCCGCGCCCAGGCGATTCCGCTCTCGGAGGTCGCGCGCCGCGCCTGCGAGCGCTGCGCGGCCGGACGGCCGCTGCCCACGCTCGAGCTGGATCCGCTCGGGATCGAGGTCGAGTGCGACCCGGACCGGCTCGTTGCCGTCGTCGAGCACCTCGTGCGCAACGCACAGGACGCGACGCCGGACACGGGCCACGTGCGCGTCGTGGCCCGGCTCGGCGCGCCCGGTGCGCCCGGTGCGCCGGGGGTGGCCGAGGTTGCGTCGGCGTCCGAGTCGAGCACGCTGCTCCGAGTGCCGCACGCGGTCCTCGAGGTGATCGACGACGGCTCCGGGATGACCGACGATTTCGTCCGCGACCGGCTGTTCAAGCCGTTCGATACGACGAAGGGCAGCAAGGGCATGGGCATCGGCGCCTACCAGGCACGCGAGTACGTGCGCTCGATCGGCGGGCGCATCGAGGTCGACAGCGAAGCGGGCCGCGGCACGTGCATGCGCGTGCTGCTGCCGCTGGCCGTGAACTGATCCACAGTCCCGCCGACCGGTTTTTTCATAATGTGGCCTGGGTGCCAGTTCCGCGATGCGGCCCGCAGTTCGTGCCGACCCGCATTGCGGACCCCCGTCACGCGGCGAATACTCGCCCCCGACTGATCAGGGCATACCCGTCGAAAGGCGGGGACGCAAAGCCTCCGGTCCTCGGGCGTGACGCGCCACGGATAGCGGGGTTGCCAGTACCACGACGCTCATTGCGGCGTCGCTGCGTCCTGCCGCAACCGCCGGCCATCCCGCCAGTCCTCCCGTACCGCAGGCCATGCACGCGGGAAGAGGCACATGGCACACACATTCGATGGTCTCCGCAGGTACTCCCTCCTCGCAGTGTTGATCGTGGCCGCTGTGATCGCTGGCCCGGTCCAGGCAGGCATGTCCTTCACCGGCATCTCGAGCGGCGCGCCGAAGATCTCGGGCACCCCGCCGACGACGGCGATTGCCGGCGGCAACTACAGTTTCCAGCCGACCGCCAGCGACCCGAACGGCGACCGGCTGACGTTCGCCATCAACAAGAAGCCCGGCTGGGCGCGCTTCGATACGGCGACTGGCCGCCTGTATGGGGTGCCGACGGCCGCCGATGCAGGGCGCACGCGCGACATCGTGATCTCGGTCAGCGACGGCAGGAATGTCTCTCGCCTGCCGAAGTTCACGCTCCGTGTGACAACGGGCAGCGCACCCACGATCTCCGGAACTCCGCCGACGACCGTGACCGCGGGCTCGGCCTACGACTTCAAGCCCGCAGCCGCCGACCCGGACGGCCAGGCGCTCACGTTCGCCGTGATCAACAAGCCGACCTGGGCCAGCTTCGACTCAGCGACGGGCCGGTTGTCCGGTACGCCGGGTGCCGTGAGCGCCGGCACCTATTCGAACGTCGGGATCTCGGTCACCGACGGCGCCACGACGGCGAGCCTGTCGCCGTTCACGATCACGGTCACCACGCAGGCGAACACGCCTCCGACGATTTCGGGGACGCCCGCGACCTCGGTGCAGGCGGGCAATGCCTACGACTTCCGCCCGACCGCGGCGGATGCCGACGGCAACGCGCTGCGCTTCTCGGTCGTCAACCCGCCGTCCTGGGCGTCGTTCGACGCCGCGACGGGCCGCCTGACCGGCACGCCGCTGTCTTCGAACGCCGGGACGTATTCCCAGATCGTGATCTCGGTGTCGGACGGCAAGGACGTGGCGTTCCTGCCGATGTTCTCGATCACGGTCACCTCGCCGCCGCCCCCGGCGCCGACCAACAACCCCCCGACGATCTCCGGGTCGCCGTCCACCACGGCCAAGGCCGGCCAGCCCTACGCGTTCGCGCCGACGGCTTCGGACCCGGACGGGCAGGCGCTGACCTTCTCGATCACGGGCAAGCCCTCGTGGGCGACGTTCGACACGAAGACCGGAACGCTGTCGGGTACGCCGGGCGACACGAGCGTCGGGACCTACGGCCCGATCACGATCAGCGTGTCGGACGGTACGGCCAGCACGACGCTGCCCTCGTTCTCGATCGTCGTGGCCGCCGCCACCACCGGCTGGGCGACGCTCAGCTGGGTTGCGCCGACCCAGAACGTGGATGGCACGCCGCTCACGGACCTCGCGGGCTACCGCGTGCTGTACGGGCAGTCGGCGACGACGCTGGACAGCAGCCTGCAGGTTGCCGGCGCAGCGATCACCACTGCGACGGTCCAGGGGCTCAAGGCGGGCACCTGGTACTTCGCGGTGAAGGCGTACACGGCGGACGGCTCCGAGAGCGATCTCTCGACGCCTGTGTACAAGGTCATCCAGTAATCGAGCGGGCGGCCCGGCCTTGGGCCGGGCCGCCATCCTGGTGTGTCGCGCGACGACGACCGCCGGATGCACCGGCCGCGTCACGAAGTCCGGCTTCGACTCGCGGTATGATCCGCGGCTGCGGCCCAACGTGGTCGCGCGCGGAGACCGCATTGACCACCGACAAGCCTGCACTGCTCATCGTCGAGGACGACCCGGGGCTCCAGAAACAGCTCAAGTGGTGTTTCGACGACTGCACCGTGATCGCGGCGGAGAATCGTGCCGCCGCGATCGCCGGGTTGCGACGGCACGAGCCGGCCGTGGTGTTGCAGGACCTCGGCCTGCCGCCCGATCCGGACGGCGTGACCGAAGGATTTGCGACGCTGGGCGAGATCCTGCGGCTGGCGCCGCGCACGAAGGTGATCGTCGTTACCGGCAAGCCGGACCCGGAGCACGGGGTCAGGGCCGTGGCCCAGGGCGCCTACGATTTCTGCACCAAGCCCGTCGACACCGACGTGCTGAAGCTCATCGTGAGCCGCGCATTCCACATCCACGAGCTCGAGACGCAGAACGAGCAACTGCGTGCCGCGGCATCCCGGACGCCGCTCGCGGGCCTGATCGCGAGCGACGAGCCGATGCAGAAGGTCTGCCGGATGATCGAGAAAGTCGGGCCGACCGACGCGTCGGTGCTGATCCTCGGCGAAAGCGGCACCGGCAAGGAGCTGCTGGCACGTGCGCTGCACGAGCTGAGCGGCCGCTCGGCGGCCCGTTTCCAGGCGATCAATTGCGCCGCGATTCCCGAGGCACTCCTCGAGAGCGAACTGTTCGGCCACGAAAAGGGTGCGTTCACCGGCGCGATCAAGACCACGCCGGGCAAGATCGAACTCGCGAGCGGCGGCACGCTGTTCCTCGACGAGATCGGCGACATGCCGCTCGCGCTGCAGGCGAAGCTGCTCCGGTTCCTGCAGGACCGGACGGTCGAGCGTGTCGGAGGCCGTGAGCCGATCCCCGTCGACGTCCGGGTCGTCTGTGCGACCAACCAGGACCTGCAGGCGCTGATCGCCCAGCAGCGGTTCCGGCAGGACCTCTACTACCGCATCGGTGAGGTGTCGGTGCAGGTACCGCCGCTGCGCGAGCGACCGGGCGGCGCGACGGTGCTGGCGCACGCATTCCTACGCAGGTTTGCCGCCCAGCAAGGTCGCAGCCGGCGTGGTTTCACCGAGGATGCGTTGCAGGCCATTGCCGCGCACCCGTGGCCCGGCAATGTGCGCGAGCTCGAGAACAAGGTGAAGACCGCGTTGATCATGGCCGAAGGCCCGATGATCACGGCCGCCGACCTGGGGCTCGTCCCTGCCGGGGCGTCCGAGGCGCCGCTGAACCTCAAGGAAGTGCGGGCACGGGCCGAGCGTGTCGCGGTGCACCAGGCGCTCGAGACTGCGGACGGCAACGTTTCCAGGGCGTCCGAGTTGCTCGGCATCACGCGGCCGACCCTCTACGACCTGATGGAGAAATTCGGCCTGCGCGGCCCGTATACGGGTTAGGGCGGCTGATCGCCCGTGCCGCGGATCCCACGCAACTTCCTGCTGGTCTGCCTGATGCTGGGTGCGACGGTGGCCGCACTTTGGCCATCGGCCGCGTCGCTGTCCGCGAGTTGGGAGGACACGGGCAGCCTGACGTACACACACGGTTACGCGATCGTGGCCGTCGTGGCCTGGCTGTTGTGGCGTTCGAGACGCAGGGTCGAGGCCGAGCCCTTGCGGCCTTGCTGGCCCGCCGTTGCCGCGCTCGGCGGATCCGGCGTGCTCTGGTATCTGGCCTGGTCGTCGGGCATCCAGATCGTCCACGAGTCCCTGCTGCCGCCGACGATGCTGGCGGCGGTCCTGGCCGTTGCCGGATGGCGCGTGGCGGCGCTTTGTGCGTTTCCGGTCGGCTACCTGTACTTCGCCGTGCCGGTGTGGGGCGTGTTGAATGACGGGCTCCAGTCGCTGACGACGACGAGCGTCTCCGTGCTGCTCCGTTTCACGGGCGTGCGGGCCTACGTCGAAGGCAATTTCGTCCACATCCCGGCGGGCACGTTCGAGATTGCCGGCGGCTGCAGCGGCTTGCATTTCCTAATCGTCGCACTGGCGATCGCGGCGTTGCAGGGAGAACTGGAGCGCGTCGGTCTTCGAACGCGCGTGCTCCTGCTGGTGCTGGCCGGGTCGATGGCCGTCGTCACGAACTGGGTGCGGGTGTACGGCATCATCCTGAATGGCTATTTCACGGACATGCGGGGTTACCTCGTGGCCGTCGACCACTACAGGTACGGCTGGATCCTGTTCGCATTGATGATGTGCCTGTATTTCTGGGCATCGCGTCGGGTGTTGTCGAAGGAGCCCGTTGCCGTTCCCGTCGACGGGCCTGGACCGGTGGCCGACAGGGTGCCCTTGCCGGCGCTGGCCGCCGCGTTCGTCGCACTCGCCGTGGCGCCGGGGCTCAGCCAGCTGAGTGAACACCACGTCGTTCGAGGAGCCGCGCGCGTGCTGCTTCCGCCGGGCCAGCGTGGCTGGTCCGGACCCTTGCCCGCGGAAACCGATTGGGCCCCGCTCTACCCGGGTGCGGACGCGTCCGCGCTGGCCGCGTACTCGACGGGGACGGGTGCCGTCCTCGTGTACGTAAACGTTTATCGTTACCAGTCCCAGGGCCATGAACTGGTCGGCTACGACAACGACCTGTTGCGTGGACTCGCGGCCGGCGTATCGCCGCGGGACGCCGAACCTGTCCGGGTCTCGGGCGGGGCTTTTACGTACACGCTGCTGCGAGTGAGGGCTGCCGGCGGCGACTTGAACACGGTCGGATACCTCCTGGTCGTCGATGGGCGTCCCGTCGACGGCGAACTGCGTTCGAAGCTCTACTATGCGGTGTCGGCGCTCGCGCGCCCGACGCCGTCAGGGATCGTGGCGGTCGCCGCGCGCTGTGCCGCGGACTGCGCCGATGCCGAGCGCGTCGTGGCGGAGTACCTGCAACTGCACGTCGGCGCCCTGGCCGGGGCCATCGCGAGGAGTGCTGAAGCACCGTGAATCCGGCATTGAACATCGTCCGAGGCACGAGGAACGGCCGCTGGGTTGCACTGGTCCTGCTGGCCTCCATGGGTTTGTCCGGCTGCGACCTGTTCGTCTCGCCTGCAGCACGTGTCGAGCGGGCAACGGCGCTGATCGCGAAGGGCGACTATCGCTCGGCTGACATCGAACTTCGCAATGCGCTCAGGAAGGACCCCGACAACCGTCGCGCGCGCGCGCTGATGGCCCGGACGGCGTACTGGCGCGGCGATGCGATGGGCGCCGACGTCGAACTCGAGCGCGCACTGTCGCTCGGCATCGATCCTGCCTCGGTCGGGCGTCTGCAGGCCGACATCCTGCGCGCCGTCGGAAAGTACGCTGAGCTCGCTGCGCTGGCGCAACGGCCGGGCTCTGGCCTCGGCGCCTACGAGCGGTCGATGTTCCGCGGCTACGCGGAACTCGGCGAGGGCGACGTGCCTGCTGCGCAAGCGGCGTTCACCGACGCGGTGACCGCGGCTCGTGGCGTCGCGGTCGCGGAGGCGTCGACGGCCCAGGCCCTCGGATTCATCGCGGCCGGAGACCTCCAGTCGGCCCTGGCCGCGTTCGACCGTGCACTTTCTGTCGATCCCGCGTACCTGCCGGCGCTCGTGGCGCGCGCGAACCTGTGGCTGCGCAACGGGGACTTCCCGCTCGCCGAGTCGTCACTCGCGAAAGTCACCAAATGGCCGTCGCTCGCGTCGCAGCCGGTGGCCGACCGGGTCGGGTTGTTCGACATCCTGTGCGAGGCGCAACTGGGGCAGGGCAAGTTCGCCGACGCGCGACACAGCCTCGAACAACTCGATCGGCTGGTGCCCGGATCGCCACTTGCGGCCTACCTCGGCGGCCGCATCGACCTTGCCAGCGGGAAGACGGCGGAAGCGATCTCGCAGCTCGAGCAGGCCATACGGGGAGCCCCCGACTTCCACCAGGCCCGGATGGTTCTCGGCCTCGCGCAACTGCAGCAGGGCAACTTCGCACTCGCCGAGAACGAGTTGCAGCGGGTGGTCCAGGTCGCGCCCGACAACGTCGAGGCCCGCCAACTTCTGGCCGAGGCGCAGTTGCGCCAGGGTCATGTCGATGCCGCGGCCACGGTGCTCGAGCCGGCGCTGCAGGCGGCGGCACGGCAGGGGTTGCCGTCGGTACTCGACCTCGGACGCCTGGAGGCGGCCGCGGGTCGGGGCGACGTGGCCCGCCAGGCCTTCGAGCAGGCACTCGAATCGGACCCGAAGAGCGGTGCCGCCTACCTCGGGCTCGCGTCGCTGGCCGAGTCCCAGGGCGACGTGGACGCCGCGCGCGGGTGGCTCGAGCGCTGGCGCGCCGCCGATCCGGCCGTGGCCCAGCCCCGGCTCCTGCTGGCCCGAGGTGCGTTTCGAGGTCGCGACCCGACGGCCGGCCACGCGATGCTCGCCGAGGCCGTCGCCGCCGAGCCCGGCAGCGCTACGGTCGCCGGGGCGGCCGGGTTCGTGCTGATGGAGGGCCACCTGTACGACGAGGCGCTGGGTCAGTTCCGCCGCGCGGCGACGCTGGACCCGCGCGACCCGGTGTATCCGCTCCAGGCCGCCCGCGCGCAGCTCGCGCTCGGCCAGAGTTCGGCCGCACGACAGTCCCTGGAGCGCTCACTCGTCCTCAAGCCCGACTGGGTGCCCGCCGTGCTGCTGCTGATGCAGGTGGACCTGCGGGAACGCCGGGTGCAGTCGGCGCTCGCACGGGCCGTCGGGCTGCAGAAGAGCCCCGATTCCGCGGCCATCGGTTACTTGGCCCAGGGCGACATATTGCTGTCGACTGGCCAGGCCAGGGGCGCCGAGACGGCCTACGCCGAGTCCGCGCGGCAGCGTGCCAGCCTCGAGGCGGCCATCGGCCAGGGGCGCGCCCGGCTGGCGAGCGGTGCGGCGCGCCCGGCACAACCGATCGAGTCCTGGGTGCGGGAACACCCGAACGATGTCGCCGCCCGCCTGGCCCTTGCCCAGGTCCAGCAGGCCGCCGGAGCGGTGCCCGCAGCCATCGCCGAGTACGAGAAAGCGCTGGAGCTCCGGCCCGGCACGTTGCTGGCCCTGAACAACCTGGCCTGGCTGTACGGGGAGCAGGGCGACCCCCGGGCCGAGGCAATGGCACGGCGCGCGGTGGCCGCGGCGCCAGGGGTGGGGAGCATTGCCGACACGCTGGGCTGGATACTCGTCCGGAACGGCAACCTGGACGAGGGGCTGAAATATGTTCAGCAAGCGCATGATTTGGATAGAGAAAACCCTGAAATCGCGTATCATCTGGGCGTTGCGCTGCTGAAAGCCGGCCGCAAGGTCGAGGCCAGGACTGCGCTCGACCAGGCAATTTCAGCCGGAGGCAACGCGAGTTGGGTGCCCGCGGCACGGGCGGCCCGCGCGGAGGCGGGTTCCTGAAGGCTCGCACTGCGGGTCGGCCGCGTACGGCGTCACTGTTCCTGAATTGCGCTGTCAGTAGACTCTCCGGGTAGCCAATGTTCTCCAGAATCCTCATAGCCGTCTTCTGCTGGCTGGCCATGGCACCTGCGATGGCTCAGCTTGCCCCAGCGTCGCCGACCGGGCCGGCGGACGCGCCTGCGAGTTCCGTCCTCAGCGCCGAGGAAGAGGCGTCGTACGTGATCGGGCCGGGCGACCAGTTGCAGGTGTTCGTGTGGCGCAATCCGGAACTCAGCACGACCGTGCCGGTGCGGCCCGACGGCAAGATTTCCACGCCGCTCGTGAATGACCTGGTCGCGGTCGGCAAGTCGCCGGCGCAGTTGTCCAAGGACATCGAACAGGTGCTGGGCGAATACATCCGCTCCCCGCAGGTGAGCGTCATCGTGCTCCAGGCGCGGAGCGCCTACAGCGAGGTGCGCGTCGTCGGCGAGGTGCTGCGCCCTCAGGCGGTGCCGTACCGCAGCGGCATGACCGTGCTCGACGTGGTGCTCGCCGTCGGCGGGCTGAATCCGTACGCGGCGGGCAATCGCGCCAAGATCGTCCGCAAGGAAAACGGCAAGGACACGGACATCCGGGTCAAGCTCGAGGACCTGCTGAACGACGGCGACATGAGCCAGAACGTCGCGGTGAAGCCCGGCGACGTGCTCGTCGTGCCGCAGAGTCGCTGGTAGCGCGCGATGCAGGAACAACTGCAGCTGCTGCTCGACCACGGCCGCGGGATGTGGCGGTTCCGGCGCCTGGCGCTGATCGTCGCCTGGGCGGTGTGCGCCGTCGGATGGCTGGTCGTGCTGGCATTGCCGCCGGTCTATGAGGCCAGTTCGCGCGTGTATGTCGATGCGACTGCCGTGCTCCGGCCATTGCTCCAGGGGATCGCCGTCGACCAGGACGTGGGCGCGCAACTCAACTTCGTCCGCCAGGCGATGCTGAGTCGCCCGCAACTCGAACGCGTGGCGCAGGAGAACGACCTGTTCCTGAAGGCCCGCACGCCCGAGGCCCGGGAAGCCGTGCTGGCCGATCTCGCGACGAAGATCAACATCGAGTCGGCCGTCCAGGGCGGCGCGAACAGCAACAGCCAGCAGGCCGGGAGCACGCTGTTCTCGATCAGTTACCGGAATTCGTCCCGCGACACGTCGCTCAACGTGGTGCGCACGCTGGTCAATTCCTTCCTCGAGAACACGATCGGCGGCAAGCGCAACGGCTCCGAGAGCGCGCAGCAGTTCCTCGAGAAGCAGATCAAGGAGTACGACCAGCGGCTCGCCGAGGCGGAGGCGCGCCTGGCGTCGTTCAAGAAGAAGTACGTGGGTCTTGCGCCGGGCGGGCAGGGCGACTTCTTCACGCGCCTGCAGACGGAGCAGGATGCCATTCAGCGCACGCAGGCGTCGCTCAACAACGCGCTGAACCGGCGCGAGGTCATCTCGCGGCAGCTGAAGGGCGAGCAGGCCGTGATGGCCGCGCCCGCCGTCCCGGGGCAGCCGTCGCTCGCGACGCCGACCTCAGTGAAGATCCAGGAGACGGAAGCCAAGCTCCAGGAACTGCTGCTCCGCTACACGGAGAAGCATCCGGACGTGATCGCCACCGAGGAGACGCTCGCCGAGCTCAAGGCGCGGCAGCAGCAGGAGATCGACGCGATGCGCCGCTCGGCCGCCGCGGGCCAGTCGGTCGCCGGCATGGTTGCCAACCCGGTCTACCAGGCCGCACAGGCGCAGATGAACCAGGTCGACGTCGAGATCGCCTCGCTGCGCAGTGAACTCACGGTGCACCAGCAGAATGCCACCCAGCTGCGCAACCTGATGGATACCGCACCGGAAGCGGAAGCCGAGTACGCCCGGCTGACGCGTGACTACGACGTCGTCAAGGCGCAGTACAACGAACTCGTGAGCCGGCTGGACCGTGCACGCATCTCGGAACAGGCCGAGGAAACGGGCGTCGTCCGATTCGAGGTGATCGATCCGCCGAGTGTCAGCCTGAAGCCGGTCTCGCCGAACCGGCCCGTGCTGATCGCGCTCGTGCTCCTGGCCGGCATCGGCGCCGGCGGCGGCCTGGCGTTTTTCCTGAACCAGGCGCGACCCGTGTTCGACAATGTCCGTGCGCTCGCTGAGAGCACCGCACTGCCGGTCCTGGGGGCCGTGAGCCGGATATGGCGCGAGCGCCATCGCCAGCAGCGCCGGCAGGAAGTCTTCCGCGTGGCCGCGGTCGGCGGGGCGCTGGTCGGGGTCTTTCTCGTCGTGATGCTGGTCCAGGGGCCGGTTTCGCGATTCATACACGGCCTGGTCGGCTGAGGGCGTCGCGGCATGAGTCTCGTCGAACAGGCGCTGAAGCGGGCCAAGCAGACCGGTCGTCCGTTGCCACTGGCCGGCAGCGAACCCGTGGCCGCCGAAGGGTCGATTCCGGCGGGAGTCGTGGGCGTCACGGGACGTCCCGATGAAGCCGCGGGCGCGTCGCCGGCCGCGGGCTCGAGCGCCTCGTCCGGCGAAACGACTTCCTCGCTCGATGCGCTCCCGACGATTGAAATCGACGCGGACGCACTGCGTCGGGCAGGGTACCTCCCACCGGTCGAGCAGGAGCGTGAAATCGCCGAGCAGTTCCGACACATCAAGCGTCCACTGCTCGCACGGGCGTTCGGTCGCGGCGCGGAACCGGTCGAGCGCGGGCGCGTGATCATGGTCACGAGCGCGCTGCCCGGCGAAGGCAAGACGTTTTGCGCACTCAACCTGGCACGCAGCCTGTGCCTCGAGAAGGACTCGAGCGTGCTGCTGATCGACGCGGACACGTCCCGACCGCAGGTCACCCGCACGCTGGGCCTGCAGGGCCGTGCCGGCCTCGTCGATGCGCTGCTGGATCCGCACGCCGACATCGACAGGCTGGTGACGCTCACCAGTCTGCCGAAACTGACCGTGATCCCGGCGGGACGCCCCTCCGAGACGGCCGCCGAGTTGCTGTCGAGCGCCCGGATGTCCGACATCCTGGCCCGGCTGACGTCGAAGGACTGGCCCAACCGCGTCGTGTTGCTCGACGCGCCGCCGCTGCTCGTGACCAACGAGGCCAAGACCCTGGTCGAGGCCGCCGGCCAGGTCGTACTGGTCGTCCGCGGCGCATCGACCCCCCAGAGTGCGGTTCTCGACGCGATCGGGCACCTGCCCGAGACCAAGTTCGTCGGGCTGGTGCTGAACGAGTCGGAGACCGTGTCGGGCGTGGGTTACGGCTACGGCTACTACGGGCGCATGTACGAATACGGGCAGGACGACGAAGAACAGCGAGGGGGGTGACCATGTTCCAGGACAACCTGCGGACGGGCGTGATGGCGGTGCTCGCGCTGGCTCCGGCGGTGGCCGCTGCCGACGAACTGAGCCTCGGGCTCCGGGCCAGCGCCGGTTATTCCGACAATGTCTACCGTACGAGCAGCAACGAGGAGAGCTCGGCGCTGTACGCGCCCGGCTTCGACATCGCCTACGCGGAGAAATCCGCGGGGCTCGACGCGCGGGCCCTGGGCACGCTCGATTACCTGATCTACTCGGCCGACAACCTCGACAGCCGGCTGATCGGCACGTTCGACGGCAGCGCCGCCATCGGCATCGTGCCGGAGACATTCGTCTGGAACGTCACCGAGTCGTACGGACAGGGGCTTGCCGACGCCTTCCAGGCCGCGACGCCCGAAAACACCCAGGGCATCAACTACTTCGCGACCGGGCCCCAGCTGCGGGTCGATTTCTCCCAGCGGATGTTCGTCATCGCCAATGCCGTGTACGCCAACTCCTGGTACGAGAACCAGGACGGCGACAGCAACCAGTACGGCGCCGGCGTCTCGCTCGGGCGCGCACTCAGCGAGGCCTCGAGCCTGCGCCTCTCGGCACAGTACCTGAAGACCAATTACACGAACGGTTCGTTTGCGCCGGATTACGATACCTGGGAGTACTTCGGCGCCTACATGGTCGAGGGTGCCCGCACGAACCTCGACCTCGACCTGGGCTATCGTTCGTTCGACAACGGGACGAAGACGCAGGGCGGTCCGCTCGTGCGATTCAGCCTCTCGAGGCTGCTGTCGGCGTACACGACGATCTATGCGATTGCCGGCGACGAGTACAGCGATGCCGCCAGCCAGCTGAACGGCGACCTGTCGATGCCCGGCAATCCCGGCGCCACGACCGGCGGTGCGAACGGACAGGTGTTCGTGGACACCTACGGTGGCCTCGGCATCGCTTTCAACCGCCTGCGCACCCGTTTCGGCGGCAGCGTCACGTACCACGACGAGAACTACGTCGAGACCAGCCTGAACGATCTGCACCGTTGGGACGTCTCGGGCTACCTCCAGCGCGACTTCACGCCCAGGTTGACGGGCGGGCTCGACGTGACCTACTACGACGAAAGCTACACCAAGGTCGACTATTCCGACTCGCAGGTCGATTGGAGCCTGTACCTGGACTGGCAGTTCGCGCGCACCGTCGGTGCGACACTCGAGTGGGCCCGCTGGGGCGCATCGAACACCGGGTCGCCGGATGCGCACGAAAACCAGTACTGGTTGCGCTTCACCTGGAAGGCGATCGACCACCGCAGTCCCGGCATGCCCGCCACGCCGGGCCTGTCGCCGCTTTCGCCGCCGCCGCCCGGGTCGTGACCGCTTGTCCGGGGATGCCGTCACGAATGCAATGACCGTGGACGTGGAAGACTACTTCCACGTCTCGGCGTTCTCTTCGTCCGTGGATCCCGGCGACTGGACAGGTCTCGAGTCGCGGGTCGAACGCAATACCCGCCGGCTGCTCGAACTGTTCGGGCTGCGCGGCGTGCGTGCGACGTTCTTCGTGCTCGGGTGGGTTGCCGAGCGCTACCCCGGACTGGTGCGCGAGATCGGGGCCGCCGGGCACGAGGTGGGCTGCCACGGCTACAGTCACCAGTTGATTTACCGGCAGCAGCGTTCCGAATTCGCCGCCGAGACCCGCCGGGCCAAGTCGGTCATCGAGCAGGCGCTGGGCGCCCGGGTGCGCGGCTACCGGGCGGCCAGCTTTTCGATCACGTCGCAAACGCTCTGGGCGCTGGACGAGATTGCGGCGGCCGGGTTCGAGTACGACTCGAGCGTGGCGCCGATGCGGCACGACATCTACGGGTGGCTGAACGGGCCCAGGGTCCCGACCCGCCTGCGGACCGAGAGCGGCGCGGAGCTGGTGGAGTTCCCGGTCATGCTGGCTCGCTGGGGCCGCGTCAGCCTGCCGGTCGCGGGGGGCGGTTACTTCCGGATCCTCCCCTATGCGCTCGTGCGGCGCGGCCTCGCGCGGATCAACGGCCGCCAGCGGCAGCCGTTCTTCTTCTATCTGCACCCGTGGGAAATCGACCCGGACCAGCCGCGCATCGAGACGGGGATCAAGTCCCGCCTGCGACATTACACGGGCCTCGCGAGCTGTGAGGCCCGGCTCGGGCGGCTGATCGGCGAGTTCCGGTTCGCAACCATGTCCGACGTTCTGGCGGGCCGGGAACTGCCGGAGGCGGCGGTGCGGCCATGAGTCCGGTGTTCGAGGCCGTGTTCTGGCTGTCGCTGGCTGGGTGCATGTACAGCTACGCGCTGTATCCCCTGCTGCTTCGGCTCGTTCCTGCGACCCCAACCTCGCCCGAGACTGCACCGGCCGGTGACCCCTGGCCGCCGATCACGCTCGTGATCGCCTGCCGCAACGAAGTGCGCCGCCTCAGGCACAAGATCGAAAATGCGCTGGCGGTCGACTACCCGAGGCTCGAGGTGGTCGTCGCCTCGGACGCCTCGGACGACGGGTCGGACGACGTCGTCCGTGAGTACGCGGCGCGTGGCGTGCGCCTGATCCGCTCGCCGGAGCGTCGCGGCAAGGAGTACGCCCAGGGCCTGGCCATCGCCGGCACGAGCGGCGAGATCGTCGTGTTTTCGGACGCGGGCACCGACCTTCCGTCCGACAGCCTGCGGCACCTGGCGCAGAATTTCGCCGACCCGAGGGTCGGTGCCGTCTCGAGCGAGGACCGCTTCATTTCCGAGGACGGCCGAGTGGTCGGGGAGGGCGCGTACGTACGATACGAGATGTGGCTGCGCCGGCTCGAGTCGCGACGGGCGGGCCTTGTCGGGCTCAGCGGTTCGTTCTTCGGCGTCCGACGATCGGTCACCGGCCGCTGGAACCCTTCGATCCCGAGCGACTTCGCCTGCGCGCTGTATTCCGTCCAGGCCGGCCTGCGCGCCGTGTCGGATCCCCGTGTCGTCGGCGTGTATCGCGACATCAAGGACCCGTCCAAGGAGTTCTCGCGCAAAGTCCGGACCGCGGTGCGAGGGATGACCGCCGTCGCCGTGATGCGCGAGGTGCTGAACCCGTTCCGCTACGGCCTGTTCTCGTTCCAGGTCTGGAGCCACAAGGTCATGCGCTGGCTCGTACCGGCGTTCATGGCGCTGCTGCTCGTGTCGTCGGCCGTGCTCGCCGGCGCCCACCCGGTGTACGCCCTGGCACTCGCTGCGCAGGGGCTCGGCTACGGCGTCGTGTTCGCGGCGCACGTGGCGCCCCGGCTGCGCGGATTCGCGCTCGTCCGGCTCGCGTATTTCTTCGTGCAGGTGAACCTGGCGCTCGGCCGGGCAGGGCTCGATTTCATGCGCGGCCGCCGCATCGTCACCTGGGATCCGTCGGCGCGGTGACTCCCCCAACCTGCACCTGGTCCGAGTCGGCGCCGGTGGACTGGGACGATTTCGTCCACTCGCACCCGGCGTCGGGCGTGTTCCACCGGGCCGCGGCCGTCGCGGTCGGGCAGCGCGTATTCGGCCTGCGGACCTTCTACCTGACCGCCCGCATGCACGACGGGCGCTTGGCGGGTGTGTTGCCCCTCGTCGAACAGATGCTGATACCGAGGGTCAGGACGCTGGTGTCCCTGCCGTTCTGCACCTATGGTGGACCGCTCGTCGACAATGACGACACCCTGGCATCGCTCATGGCGGTCGTCGATGCGTTGGCCGAGCGCACCCGGGCGCGGCGGGTCGTGCTGCGCCTCGCGCGACCGATGCCGGGATCCAGGTACCGGGAAAGTCTGGACAAGGTCGCCATGGTGCTCGAGTTGCCGGCCACCAAGGATGAGCTCGCGAAGCGCCTCGGCTCGAAGCTGCGATCGCAGGTGAAGCGCGCGGAGCGCGCGAATCCCGAGGTGCGAGTCGGCCGAGGTGAGCTGCTCGACGAGTTCTACCCGGTGTTCTGCAGCGTCATGAGGGACCTCGGGACGCCGGTGTATCCGCGCAGGTTCTTCGACGCGGTGCTCGAAGCGCTCGGCGACGCAGCAACCGTCGTCGTGATCCGGGTCGATGGACGGCCGGTTTCCGGTGCCGTGATGACGCAATGGCGGGATGCGGTGGAGGTGCCGTGGGCGGGTACGCTGCGCGCCGCGAACCCGCTGTCCGTCAACATGCGCCTCTACTGGGAATTGTTGAACCTGGCGGTCGAACGTGGCTGCCGTCGATTCGATTTCGGTCGCAGCAGTCGCGACTCCGGGACCCAGCGGTTCAAGGCGCAATGGGGTGCGCTGCCGGTGCAATTGCACTGGATGACGCGGGACGACCGACCCGGGGAGTCCGGCGCCGCGTCGAGCGGCCGATCATCACTGCTGGAGTCGGCGCCCCGCGCCTGGAGTCGGCTGCCGCTCTGGCTCGCCAATGCGCTGGGCCCAGGCATCAGCCCGAGGCTGCCGTGGTGATCCTATGACCGCCGCATCTTTCAAACGCGCCGCCCGGCGCATCATCGGCGCGGCAGCCCCGATCACGTGGCAGCTACGCCGCAATGCCCTGGCGGTGCTGATGTATCACCGGGTGCTGCCCGAAGACCATCCCGAGCGTCGATACGAACAGCCCGGCATGTACGTGTCGCCGGAAGTCCTCGCGATGCATCTCGAGGCCCTGCAGCGGTCTTTCGAGGTGATCGACCTGGCGGACTGGATCTCCCGCCGGGAGCGCGGCCTGCCGCTGCCGCACCGTGCATGCAGCATCACGTTCGACGACGGCTGGCGCGACAACCACCAGTACGGACTGCCGGTCCTGCAACGGGCGGGGGTTCCCGCGACGATCTTCCTTGTGGCCGATTTCATCGGCAGCGACTACGAGTTCTGGCCAAACCGACTCGGCCGCCTTATCGCCGGTGCGGACGGGTCGGGTGCGGCCCCATTGCCGATGGCGTTGCGGAACGTGCTGCGCCGCGTCGGCGCGCCGGCCTGGATCGAAGCGCCCGAGGGGCAGTCGGTCGTCGAGCGGGTCGATGCGGCGATAAATGCGTGCAAGACGATCAGCGATCAGGCGATGCACGAGGTTGTCGCCGAGGCTGAATCGCAAGCATCCGTCGCCGCGACGCAGCCGGCGCCGGCGTTGCTGGACGAGCGCGAAATCGAGGAGATGAGCCGCTCCGGGCTCGTGCGGTTCGGGTCGCACGGCCGGCGGCACCTGCGACTCGTCGACGGAATGGCCGCAAGCACGATCGAAGAGGAAGTGCGCGGGTCGCGGGACCGGTTGCGCGAGCTGACCGGCCAGCCGATCGACCTGTTCTGCTACCCGAACGGCGACCACTGCCGGGCAGCCGTGGCCGCGGTGCGCGAAACCTATGCCGGTGCCGTCACGACGCAATCCGGCTGGAACGATGCATCGACGGACCGGTTCCTGCTCAACCGGGCGTCGATCCATGAGGACGTGGCTTACGACCGATGGAGCCTGTACGCGCGGGTCGGCGCGCTGGCCTGAAGGTCAGCGGCGCAGGCCGAGTTCGCCGACCAGGGACCGGTACTGGGACAGCATCCGTCGCTCGTCGAAGTGCTCGACCACGCGAGTGCGCCCGCTGGTCGCCAGTCGCTGCCGAAGCGCGGGGTCTCCGAGTAGCCGCAACATGGCTTCAGCGAGCGCAGCCGGTGATCCGGCCGGCACCAGCATTCCGGACTCGCCGTCGACGATGATCGCCTCGGGCCCGCCGCTGCGGGTCGCGACGACCGGAATGCCGCAGGCCATCGCCTCCAGGCAGGCGATCGAGAAGCCCTCGGTTCGGGAACTGAGCACGTACACGTCGAGGCCCCTCAATACCGTCGCGGTGTCGCTGCGGAAGCCCAGAAAATGGAAGCACTCCGTCAGGCCCAGCCGTTCGCGTTGCTCGAGCAACGCCTGCTGCAGTGCGCCGTCGCCTTGTCCGGCCACCACGAAGCGGACACGATCCGTCCGGTCGCAGACGATCCGGGCGGCGTCGAGCAGGACGTCGTAAGCCTTCGGCGCCCGCAGGTTTCCGATTGCACCCACCAGCAGCCCATCGGGCGGCAGCCCTATCTCGCGGCGCAGCGTCGAATCTGGCTCGGGCCGGAAAGCCTCGAGGTCGATGCCGTTTTCGATGACAGTGTAGTCGCCCTGACCGAGACCGAGGCGCAACGCGAGGTCCCGCGCCAGTTGGGTCGACACGAAGACGATGCGGCTGGCGCCGCGGCGCACCACGAAAGCCTTGACCGACGAGAGCCGCGCCCTGGGATCGACGTCCGACTGACCGTGCAGGATGGCCACTACGGGCACGCCGGCGATCCGCCCCGCGACGCTGCCATAGACCGCGGAGCCGTAGAGGTGGGCAAAAATCACGTCTGCGCGCGCGTCGCGAATCAACCGCAGCAGCGCACGCAGGTAGCGTATGTTGAAGGAGCCTTTCGACGGAAGGATCACCGGCGAAATGCCGAGGTCGCGAATGCGTTCCGCCAACCAGCCATCGCGGCTGATCACAACGACATTGCGGTGACCAACCGCCGCGAAGTCCGCGACGAGTCGGCGCAGCAGGGTTTCCGCGCCGCCTGGGCCGCCGGTGTCGATCAGGTGTAGAACCGTCTTCATTGGTCGGCAAGCGGACCGCGCCCGTCGGGTCGATTCAAACCGATGGCGTCGGCCAGCCAGCGTTTTACCTCGAAGACACCCGGAAGCGGATCCGAAATGCGAAAAACTTCTGAACGATGCGCGTATCGAAACGTCCGTCCGACGAATGCAGCGATCTCACGTAACCGGCCCGCGCGCTGCCCGGAATCAGCCCGACCGCGCAACTGAATCAGAAGCCGGTCAAGGTCGCCGAGAGTCCAGTGCAGACGTCGGCCCTGCTCGTAGGTGGCAGGAGCATCAAACGGAATTCCCTGCGCGCAGCAGTACAGGAGCCAAGGGAAGTCAACGCCGCAGTCAATCGCAAGCTGCATCGAACCCCACGGTCGACCGTTTACCTCCATCAGATACGCGGAGCCGCCCGGAGTCACGCGGAATTCAATCATCGCGAGACCCGACCATTGCACGTGGTTCAGAAGGCGAAGCGACAATTCCTGAAGAACAGGATCAACTGCGACACTCTCGCACAAGACACTGACACCGCCCCAGGGCGGTCGCTCCAGCAATCTCCGATGAGCAAACCAGCAAACAGGGCGACCGCGCCAGAACAGTGTGAAAACGCCGGCTCCGGTGCCTGGTACGTAGCGTTGTATCAGCGCGGGAATCCCGGGAAACCAGTTGCACGAATTTAAATGCTCCAGCGCAGCTGACGGGGTTTGAACGATCGCCACGGCCGTCGAGCGTATCGTGTTGGCGCTAAGGTACCGAGAGCGAGAGGGCTTGATGACAATCGGCAGGCCGACGCGGCCCACCGCCTCGTGAGCTTCGCGCAAGGAAGTGACGATAATGGTTTCCGGATGCGGAATCTCAAGCTCGGCGGCCAATTCGACCATCCGTGCTTTGTTCGTCAGCGTTTCATACGAATCCGCAGATGGTCCCAGTAGGCGACCGGCAAATCGACGGTCGCCTACCAATTGCATGGTCGTGCTGTCGGTAGTTGGAAAAATCCACTCGCCGGAGTCGCTTCGGCAGTTTTCGAATAGCGAATCCGCAAATGCGGCCGGCTCCGCCAACGGACTCCTCACCACGAATGTGCTGGCGCAGAAACTGGAGGAACCAGCTAGAGATTGGTGCTGGCTGTCGTTTGCGACCCGAATGCCTATTTTCTTCTGTCCGAGGCTGCGGACAATAGCCAAGGAGCTCCTCTGTGTCCCATCGAGCACGAGGACTGCAGTCAATCCCGGAGCTCCGGTTGGTGCCCAACGACTCTCCAGCGAGTCGGCTCACCTGTCAGACGATTGACTGGTCGGCCGGCGACGCGTCGAGTCGTAGACGGATGCGTAGAGTAGGCCAGGCGTTGGATCTCGAGAGAAAAGCGAAAGGTTGGTGCTCGACGAGGAAAAGTGACGGCGACGGCGACAACGATTGGCGTGTCGAAGGCATTAGGTGGAAATCACTCGACGATCACGTCAGACGGCGCCCGCGGCGGAACGTCGTCAACGAAGCCGCCGGTACTGATTCGTACGTTATCGTACCAGATGTCAAAAGGTGCGGTGCCCGTCTGCGACCAGTTCAGAAGTGCCACGGAGTTGATTGGTGGGTTCGAGTAATGCCGGTTGAACAGTCCTGTGGCATTCACATAAACCTTTCCATCGATCTCCACATAGTAGGCGCCATCCGGCTTCTCGTTTGCTGCAGTGGTACCGCTGTTGAATTTGACGCGCATACGGAAATGATGCCAGCCGGTACCCCAGTCGGACGAGTGGAAAGCCTGGCGCATCGGCGTTTCGACGGTCGCAACGCCATATGATCGGCCGATCCAATTGGGGTACGAACCATCCAAATTGATCACATTCTGGGTATCGTTGTATGCGGCGCTGCCATCGCCAAATGAGACTTGATACATCGAGCCTCTGTCGACGCCGGTGTAGTCGAGCCCGAATGTAGTATTTGCAACTCCGTTGTTGTCTCCGCCAAAGATTTTGAGGAACTTGAGGCCCTGTTTCGCGTTGGGCATCTTGGCCCAGAAGTCAACATAGACCTCGTATGTGTTCAGTGCGGAAACATCGTAGACGCCCCAGGCGTAAATCTGGCCGGTAGCAAGTGGATAGCTTGCCTTGAGGCTGCCGGCACTGCCGTCAAGATTAGCGCTGGTATCTGCGGATACGGTTACCGACCCGCCGTCCTGAGCCCCAAATGTCCAACCGGGCTTAGACAGCGACTTGTCGTCGAAGTTAAGGAATGTGAGCGTCGTTGCGGCGCCCGCAAGACCGGGAATCAAGAGGCCCAGCATGGTGAGGCGTCGAATCGTGGAATGCGCGGCGTGTCTGGTCATGGCACTTTCTCCGGATTGAGTAGTGCGAAATCACTTCCGAATGGGTCCACTTGCAAAACCAGCGACCAATTCGGCGTTCTTTTTAAGGGTACTGCTTCGTGGGTGGCAAACCAAAGGTCGCTGGACAATTCCTGTGATGGGGTCGACAGATTAATGTCACGAGGCGAGGCAGGGCAGTAACGCGTCCAAGCGGCAACCGACTTGCAATGAGGCAATCTCTGATACCGCTCAAATCTGGAGCGCCAATAGATTACAAGAGACACGACCGGCAGACTAGACCAGATCCATCCATTCCGCGGCTATATGGGTTATCTGGCCGTTAGTCTCGTCAACCTGCGGCCGATCTTTTTTTGACCAGCGTTTCGGTGAGTTCCCATGGCCACGTTTTACTTTGGTGAACTTGGCAGCAGAGAGGCGGCTCATCGATATATAGATGATTGGCGGACTGCGGGAGGCGGAGTGGCCCAATGCCTAGATCGCGACCAAGGGTCGGCGTCGCATCGCACCGAGATGACAGTTATCCGTCGGAGCAATGGGTATCGCGGCAAGGGCGTTTCGGAAGCGCGTCGGCTCAAGGTGCTTAAGGCCGAGAACCGCAAGCTCCAATACTAGTGGCAGAACAGTTGTTCTCGATTGACTCAGTGAAGGTGCTATCGCGGGGGAAAGGAAAACGCCGGTGAGTTGACGGCTGGTTCCGTTGCGGCTTGCCGGGGGGGCGAGACGCGCCAACTTCGGCGTCGTCTCTGTGGGTCGCGAATCTGTTTTCCCTGGGGGGGCAGGCGCCCCATACGAGGTGTGCACCTAGATCTTGTGCGCAACCAACTCGCCAGCAGAAACGGGCTGAAGATGCGCCGCGTGCTCAAAGAATGTTTTCCAGAGTGCTTGACGGCATAGGGCGGCCGAAGGATCCGACCGCAGGACGTGATTCTGGCACTCTCGCAGCGCATGAAGCTCTAGGGCTGGCTCGCGCACCATGACAGTGACAACGGCACTGAGTTTATCGCGGGGCATTATGCGCTGGCTGAGGGACCAGTGCGTCCGCCGGGCGTTCATCTCGCCGGGCCGGCTTTCGCAAAACGGCGACGTCGAGAGCCTGCGCGTCAAGCTCCGTGACGAATACCCGCGCTGCGCTAGATTCGACGACGTCGAGAAGACCCGAGTGATCATCGAGCGATGAAGGGATCGTTCGCGGCCACCGGCGTCTACACGGGGTGCTCCCATGCCAGACTTTGGCGCAGACTCGACAAGCCAGCCCCGAAGCGGCCAATATCGACGCCAGACTCACAGCCAAATTGGTCGTAAGACAAAACCGCAGGTCAAGGAGTCCGACGTGCGGCAATCAGATGTTGCTCAAGCGTGTTGGGCCAGAACTTAAAGTGGTCATTGGCGAAGCGATTCGGCTCTCTTTTCAATGGCAACGTCAGTTTCGGAAAATGGGGACAGAAGTATGGAGACGCCGGCATTAGCGGTTTCGTGGGAGGTGCATCAGCGAACACGATCACTGTGTAAAGAATTTGGGCTTCCGCTATTCGAGGTTGCGGCAGCCCGTCGTGGGTTGGGTCGCTATATCGTTGCCATTTGTCAGACCGCGTGGCTCCTCGCAAGGAAAAGGCCACGTGTACTTGTTGTACAGAATCCTTCGCTGATCCTGGCGCTAATGGGAGTGGCTTACTCGCGATTGCGGCCATCCGCCAAATTGGTTGTCGATTGTCACAACGTTGCGATAGAGCAATTGGAGTCGCGACGAGGGGCTGTTCGCCATGCAGCTCGGTTAGTTTGTCGCGCGTCGGTGGCGGTTATCGTTACCAATAAAGGGTTGGAGTCACGTGTAGCATCGTACGGAGGTGCCCCGTTGATTTTGCCGGACCCGCTTCCAACGTCGCCAATAATTGAGAGGGCTCGGGTTAGGGCAGGGAGGGCGGTCGTCACTGTGATCGCAACGTACGCGGCCGACGAGCCAATTGAGCAGATCATTGAGGCGGCACACTTATTGCGAGAAGAAGCAGATTTTTTCTTCACCGGAAATTCAGCAAAATGGCGTAGCGTGTTTGAGTCAGCTATTCCAGAGAACGTCCGGTTTACTGGTTTTTTGAGTACCGAGTGCTACTGGGAACAGCTGTACGAATCAGATGCTTTAGTCGACCTGACAACCCGTGAGGACTGTTTGGTATGTGGAGCATATGAAGCACTGGCGGTTGGACGACCGGTAGTGTTGACAGATACAGCTGTCAATCGGCGCACGTTTGCCAACGGAGCGTTCTTTGCCAGAAATGAGTCGCGAGACATTGCTGAAGTAGTTCGCCGCGCGGTTTCCGAGGTTGAGCGGGTTTATCGCGACGCTGACGCGACCCGACAGTCGTACACGGCTTTGTGGGGCGAAATGGCCCGCCCGGTGCGACTCGTGCTGGCGGGTCGTTAGCAGTGGCGAATGTTCCATGCGCGATTGTTCCGACAATCCCGAACGCCGGGTTTCAAAAGTTTTGCGCTAATTGAGTCGCGAGCTATCCGCGGTGAGGGCGAGAGCGCCCGTTAGTCGATCCCAAGTAAACCACTGATCGAAAAGCGTCCGGATTTGATCTGACATTGCCGCGCGAACGGCTGCATCCGACAAAATGTGCTCCAGTTCGTCCGCCAAAGAACTCGGATCGCGTGCACTGGCAAGCCGGACGCCATTCCCGGGGGAGCGGAACAATTCGTCAATTCCATCCCATCTGGTCGTGACGACGGGAACCCCGTGCGCCGCGCACACGGCAAACGTTGAATTGTTCGACCGAATGCCACCGGAGAATGGCAGGCAAGCGACATCGGAAATCGCAAACCAATTGGTCAGTTGAGTGTCGTCGACATGACCAATCCATCGGCATCGGTCGGATAGGCGCAAGTCCAGCGTGAGGGCTTTCATGCGTTCATAGTACTCATCGCACGTTTTGTTCCACTGTTCGTCGCTGGTCACGCCGCCGCTGCCACCAATGATTACAGCGATTGAGTCATGTCCACGCTCATTCAGAATGGCAATCGAGGCAAGAAGGTCTTCGATTCCCTTGCCGGGGTAGATGAGCCCGAAGAACAGCACGACCTTTGTATCTGTCCCCAAATTCAGCTCCTGGCGAATGCGGGCGACCGCGGTGGGCGAAGGTTCGCGTACTGCAACGGTTAGCGGCACGGGGCTGATGAATGACTTCGGATGCAAATGGGGGCTGGCGGAAAGCAGGATGTCGCGATGTTGGCTGCAATAGAAAACGAGTCGGTCCGCGTCAGCAAAGCCGCCGATACGCCAGTCCACTGTTCGAACGCCCGAGTCGCCAATCAATCGAAGCATTCTGCGCGTCACGCGTCCGAAAGGCGCCGTCTCGGCATTTGTGAAGTGTGCCACGATCTTGCCGCGAAAGCGGAAGCGGCGGCGCAGCAGCGGAGGCAAAAGGCTGATCCACGGATGGTGCCCAAAGCCGTTGGAGTTGAACATGATGATCACAGTTTCGACTGGCTCAGCGGCGATGAGCGTGGCCAGACGATACGTCGCACGCAAGGACCCCTCGGTCGATCCGCCGACAACGGTGATATTCGGATCGCTTCCTGGATTCTCGGCCTTGCCTGAGGTGAAGACAGTGACGTGAAAGCCCCTCGAAGACAGATACAACGCCAGATCGGTATTTATTTTGGCCTCAGGAGGCAGCTCCAAAGGGTGGAAATGATCGGCGACCAAGGCGACCCGCGGTCTCGGCACTCGCTTCGTGTCAGTCGTCGCCACGTTTGTTACCGCTCTCGAGAAAGGCGCGAAACGTCGTGCGGAGACCGTCTGCCAGGGAAATCCGGGCTTGCCAGCCGAGCGACGCAAGCAGGGAGACATCAAGAAGTTTTCGCGGGGCGCCGTCCGGCTTTGTCGAATCAAACGTAATGCGGCCTCGAAAGCCGGATATGTCGGCGATCATCTCGGCAAGGGTACGTATGGAGATGTCGACCCCAGTGCCGACATTTATGTGCGAGCGCATCGGCGATGTGCTTGAGGCGTACACAGGCTTCGGCAGATTGAGTACGAACATCGCGGCGTCCGCCAGGTCGTCGACGTGCAGGAATTCGCGGCGTGGGCTGCCGGAGCCCCACACGGCGACTTCCGGCGCGCCGGATACGGTGGCGGCATGGAAGCGACGAATCAATGCGGGTACGACGTGGGAGTTGTTCGGGTGATAGTTGTCGCCGGGGCCGTAAAGGTTCGTGGGCATGACGCATCGGAAGTCCGTGCCGTGCTGCCGGTTGTAACTCTCGCAGAGTTTGATGCCAGCTATCTTCGCGACGGCGTACGGTTCATTGGTGGGTTCCAGCGGGCCTGTCAACAGGCTGTCCTCGCGAATCGGTTGGTCGGCAAGACGGGGATAGATGCAGGAACTGCCAAGGAACAGCAGTCGCTGGACGCCAAATTTCCATGCGGAATGAATTACATTGCATTGAATTGCAAGATTGTCGTAAATGAAATCTGCAGGGAACGTGCTGTTTGCGTAGATTCCACCGACTTTGGCGGCCGCCAGAATGACGACATCCGGTTTCGCCGATTCGAAGAGATTCAGAACCGCGCGCTGGTCTCGAAGGTCCGTCTCATGACGTCCCCGCGTGATTACGGATACGCCGTGGTCAACGTCTTGTATCGCGTGCAGCCGTCGGACGATGGCGGATCCCACCATACCCTGGTGGCCTGCGACGAAATACGTTGTCACGAGGCCCCCGTATTTTCGCTCGAGAGAACGACGTCGTGCCCATGTTGGCGCAGCAGTGCATGGCGGCGCGCGGAGAGCAGGTCAGTCGCCACCATTTCGGCGCACATCTGTCGCGCGGTGGTCGTCGGCGTCCAGCCCAGGTTTGTACGTGCCTTGGTGGCATCCCCAAGTAATGAGTCGACCTCAGCCGGCCGGAAATACCTCGGGTCAATACGGACGATCACGTCGCCAGGCTTTACGGCAGGTGCATCGTTACCGACGACCCGACGAACGATTCCAGTCTCGCTGAGTCCTTTACCGACGAAATCGAGCGTGATGCCGAGTTCTTCTGCGGCCCATTTCACAAAGTCGCGAACGGAGTGTTGTTCGCCTGTGGCGATCACGTAGTCGTCGGGTCGTGCTTGCTGAAGCATCAGCCACTGCATGCGGACGTAGTCGCGGGCGTGGCCCCAGTCGCGGAGAGCGTCGATGTTTCCCATGTAAAGGCAGGATTCGAGGCCTTGAGCAATATTGCACAGTCCGCGGGTAATCTTTCTGGTGACAAACGTCTCGCCGCGGCGCGGCGACTCATGATTGAAGAGAATGCCATTGCAGGCATACATACCGTATGCCTCGCGATAATTGACCGTAATCCAGTAGGCATACAGCTTGGCCACGCCGTATGGGCTCCTAGGATAGAAAGCAGTGGATTCGGATTGCCGCGGACTTTGTATCAGACCATAAAGTTCGGAGGTGGACGCCTGGTAGTAGCGTGTACGCTCGCCGAGTCCGAGCAGGCGGATCGCCTCCAGCAATCGCAGTGCGCCCAGGGCGTCGACGTCGGCCGTGTATTCCGGCGACTCGAAGCTCACGGCCACGTGACTCTGGGCGCCCAGGTTGTAAATTTCGTCCGGTTGGACCTGCTGTATGATGCGTGTCAGGTTGGATGCGTCGGTCAGGTCGCCGTAGTGCAGAACGAAGTTGCGACTCGCCAAATGCGGATGCTGATATAGATGATCCACTCTCTGCGTGTTGAACAGCGATGATCGACGTTTGATGCCGTGGACTTCGTAGCCTTCGTCCAACAGAAACTCGGCCAGGTAAGAGCCATCCTGACCCGTCACCCCTGTGATAAGCGCCCGTTTCATGTCTACTCCAGGTATCGCTCTAGCCGCGCGCGGAGCGACACGTTATCGTGACGTCGACCGCCGCTGGGCGATGGGTTGAGAAGTCGGACCTCTTCAGCGGCTTAGTGCTTGGCCTCACAATGGCATCGGCGGACCGCTGTCGTTGGTCAATGGTACGTAGATAACCCGATGCTAGCCAGTAGACATAACGTCGTGTGGTGCCATTGGCCCAGGGTGCCGGTGTGGCGCCGCACGAATAGCGTGCAGTCCGTGCGCCGTGCTTTCGGATTCGGTAGGGGCTGCCCATGACCCCTGTTATCAGCGTGGTGATCTGCACGTACAACAACGCGGATTCGCTGGCGCTCACATTGGGGCAGCTGAGTCGACAGGAGGGGCCGGAACCAGGGTCGTTCGAAGTCATTGTGGTTAACAACAACTCTCCGGACCATACCGATGCAGTTGTCGAGCCCTATCTGAAGCCAGGAGGCTCGGTCGAGTTTCGTTACCTGTTCGAGCCGCGGCAGGGGCTGTCACATGCCCGGAATACCGGCATGAAGGAAGCGCGGGGGGCGTTCATCCTGTTTACCGATGACGACGCTGATATCCCCGCTGGATGGGTTCGTCGATACCTCGACGTCATTCAGTCGTGCGCCCCGGACTGTGTATACAGCAAGATCAAGATCATCTGGGACAAGGCGGTGCCATGGTGGTTTGTACCCGAGTACACGCCCTGCTTTGTCGGCCTGGACTACGGTGACGACCTGATTGAGGTCGATGACCCTCGAATGGAGTTTTTTGGCAAGAATTTCTGTGTCCGCGCGGATCTTCTGCGTTCGATGGGCGGGTTTGACCCAGCGCTCGGCCGCGTCGGCACAAAGCTGGCCGCCGGTGAGGAGACGCTGATTTTTCGCGGCCTGCTTTCGGCCGGAAAGAAGCTGATCTATATCCCGGACGCGGAAGTCGGGCACAGGCTCAAGGCCCGGGAGTATCTGGCGAGCAATATCCTCAGGCTCAATGTCGACGCGGCTGGCTCGACCTACCATTCGGCCAGACGGAATGCGCGCAAGCGATTCATGGGGCGCCCGGCGAGACTTATCGTCGATGCGACGATGGATTTGGCGCGAGCGTTCCTTCGCGTTCCCGTGCACCTGTTGTCTTTGGACAAGGCGCGACTGTACTTCGAATACGTGAATGTGCGGCGAGACCTGGCGCTGATCACTCATTGGGTGCGTGACGCATGAGGCGCGCCCTGCTGATCATGATCCACTGCGAGGAACGCACCGGATATGCGATCGCGCCACTCGAAGACGTTTTTTATCGCGCAGGCCGCAAGGCGGGATTCGACGAAGGGGACATCGTATGGTCCTTCAATGGCCTGAAAGACGTAGCCAACCCGAGAAAGATTGACTGCAGTTATCGCTCGCCGGATTCTGAAAAACTGAGAGCATTCCTGCGTAGGCATCGGGTAGCGACCGTTCTTGCATTCGACATGCCGGTGCCGGCCCCGGTGCTGGCAGACCTTCGCCGGGAGGGTGTCAGACGAATCGTGTCTTACTGGGGTGCCAGCATGAGCGGCATCAATAAGGGCGCCGTCCTGGCAGCAAAGCGGCTCGAATACAGCTGCCGCCGGTATAAGCCGGACTTGTTCATATTCGAGTCAGAAGCCATGCGGGAGACAGCGACGCACGGCCGCGGGGTGCCGCAGAGTGCGACGCGAGTGGTGCGGCTCGGTGTCGACACCGATGCCTTCCGTCCGCGAGAGGGCGATGATTTCTACCTGCACGATCAATTCAATATTCCGAGGAACCGGAAAGTCGCCATCTACTCCGGGCACATGGAAGAGCGTAAGGGTGTGCGAGTCATCATGAAGGCGGCTCTGCAACTCGGGGCAATGGGTCGGCTTTCGGGCATTCACTTTCTTATATGCGGCAATAAGGGCGACGAAGCGAGGCCCTACGAAGAAATGCTCGACTCGTCCGAAGCCAAGCAGCACGTGACGTTTGCGGGGTATCGTTCTGACATGGGTCGCTTGTTGCGGGGAGCCCATGTCGGTGTGATTGCGTCGACAGGATGGGATTCCTTCACGATGTCCAGTGTGGAAATGATGGCCTCCGGCCTGCCGCTGGTGGTTTCGAACCTGGGTGGTCTGGGAGAGGCGGTGGAAGTCGGCCTCAATGGTTACACGATCGAGCCGGGGAATGCCGTCGACTTGGCCGGCCGCGTGTTCGAAATCGCGAACGACGACTCGAAGGCAGCGGCCTTCTCGCAGCATTCGAGAGAACGCGCCATCCGTCTGTTTGGAAAGGATCGGCAGATAGCCGAAATAGCGTCGCTGATTGTCTAGGCCGAAGACGCGTTGACGCTCGTTGGTTCGAATGAGAGTCCCGTGGCCTCAGGCACGACGGGCGACCGGCCGTTGTTCGATCTTGGACCGACTCCGAACAATGTTGAGCAACGCCACGGACATGGCGAGGTTCACCCAGAAGAACGGATAGTACGCGATCGTGACGAACTGGCCGGCGATCAGGAATCCCCACAGCGCTATTCCCAGGCCTCTCGCAATGAAGGCCGCGAACCGCAGGTCTTCTTTGCTCTCGCTGGCAATACGAGTGATCTGGCGGCAACACAGGAAATTTCTTGCAATCAGCGCGATGAATGCCGCCAGCCCAAGCAGGCCCGCGTCGGTGCCAACTTGGATGAAGATGTTGTGCGGCAACTGCGCCGAACCCAGAAGAATATCTTCGGGGTAGTGCTGTGCAAAGAACGGGGCGAAGTTGTAGAACCCGACGCCCAGCGTGGGATGAGCGTCGATCATCTCGACACCTCGCTTCCAGTACAACAACCGCTGCTGGGACGTTGTGTCGGTGCCGGCGGACTGGAAGCGTTGGACCTGCTCATTCGGAATCAGCGCGACAGCGAGCGAAACCACCATGGCAGTCGCTACGAGTGTGCGAAAGCGAAGTCGCCCTTTCAGAAGGCTGCGATACATTTGGTAGGCAAGCCCGACTTGGCCTCCGCGACTGCTGGCGCCGATCACGGTCATCGCCGCGGTGATTGGGAGGAACAGCATGAATGCGTACGGAGCGCCCGGCGCGCGCACCCTCAGGTATTGCGCGTATTCATAGGCGATCGGGCCGAACATGAGCATTTGCACTGACAGTTCGCCGGAATTCTGGAACGGCCCCGATGGGCCCATCAGGCCCCAGGTCGTGAAGCTGAAACCGCGAAGCGCCCAGGTGCGCGCGCCGAAGAAAGACAATTTGAAGCTGGCAAGCAGGAAAATAGCGAGAAAGATCGTAAACCGCCGTTCAGTCGTTACGATGTTCACGATCAAGAAGTAGATCAGGTACCAGCCGACGAAATCGAACCAGTGAAACCAGGAAACGTCTGGGTAAATCGCGAGATACGACGCCATTAGAATCACGGCAAGAAAAATCGTCATGAGCACGTTCGCCGGATCCGAAACCAGGCGAAATCGGCGTTGAGTCAGCAGCCCGAGCATCGCCAATATCAGAAAGATCTTGCCCCATGGCAGCACGTCCAGGGCCGGGAAAATGGACTGCGGACGCACGTATTCGACGATCAGGTATCCGCACATCATCCAGAAGGAGAACGCCTCCTCTCGAATGCCGCGCAGCACCGACCGGAAGCTGGCGGAGTAAGGCAGAAATGGGTCTGCAGTGACTGCGCGAGGGTCGTGAGGAGAGGCTTTGCCGGGTGCAGGGCGTCGCATGTATGGCTGCCCGAAGACTTCGCTCACGCAATGGAATCAAATCGGCGCCGCCGGCAATTCGCCGAAAACGAGGCCTTATTCATTCGAGTGCGCCGTGTGCGTCGCGGCCGCAAGCATCGCTCGAAAGTCGTCGTTATTTTCGGCGAGTTCGCGAAAATGACCCTGCGCAGCAACGGATCCGTTCTTCAGCATCACGATCCAGTCCGCGGCCTGGATCGTCGAGAGTCGGTGCGCAACCATCACGATGGTTTTCTCGCCGCGCAACGACCGGAGTGATTCTAGTATCTCGTTTTCGGTAAAGGCGTCCAGCGCGCTCGTCGCTTCGTCCATGATCAGGACCTCGGCGTCGTGATACAGGGCCCGCGCAATGCCGATACGCTGTCGCTGACCGCCGCTCAGCATGCCGCCTCGCTCTCCCGTCACCTGTTCATACTGGCGTGGCAACGACTCGATGAATCGGTCGAGACTGGCGAGGCCGGCGGCGCGCTTGACGCGGTCCATGGAGCGCGCAGTCGGCGATCCCATCGCGATGTTGTCGGCTATGGTTGCATCGAGAATGTATATGTTCTGCGGAACGTATCCGAGATTACGCTGCCAACGTCTTACGTTGGTCCTGTCGATCAGTGCGCCGCCTACGGTCATTGCGCCGTGCGACGGTCGAAGCAGTCCCAGGAGTATGTCGGCGAGCGTGCTCTTCCCGGCGCCAGACTCGCCGACGAGAACGGTGATGGCTCGGGGCGGAATGCTGATTGAAACGTTGCGCAGGGCGGGCGTGGCCGTCTCTGGGTAGGAGTAAGAGACGTCCTCGAGCGCTATCGGACCGGCGGGGAAGCGACCCTCTGCGACGTCGGTCTCATCATTCGCCGGTGCGGCGCGGCCGGCCTTGATGTGCGGCGCCAATATCTCTATCACGGATGCATTGGCCTTGATCGAGGAGGCGCTGCGCAGGATGTTCTGCGCTACCGGCAACAGGCGATACCCGGCCATCGCATACAGGCTCAGAACCGCGACGATCGAATCGGTGTCGGCACCCTTGATCAACATGTGGATGGCGAGTCCGAGCAGGGCACAGAAGGCGGCCGCTTCGAGAAAGAACCGCGGCAGATCCGTGAGCAGGACTACGGCAGCGTTTGATCGCTGACCTTCGGAATTGAGCCTCTCGAACATGGACTGGTAGTGCGCCTCGGTTCCCAGGAGCTTTACTTCCTTGAGGCCGCCCAGGCTTTCGCTCATCAGGCGGAATCGCTGTTCGTTGATCTCGCTGACGCGACGACCATGGAACGACAGTCGCTCCGTGGACAGGCGGTACGTCGCGGAATAGATCACTCCGATGATGGCGCTCACGATCAAGGCCGCAACGGGATCGATCGCGACCAGCAGCGCGACGATGGTAAGTGCGGTGAGCGAATAGCTGATCAGGTTCAGGAGTGGGGTCAACACCATGTAGACAAATCGCGCGGCTTCCTGGGACAGCGCGGACATCAGTGTGGCAGTGTTTGTTCGAGCCAGTACGGCATAGTCCTGGCAGAGGTACCCTCGGAACATGTCCTTCTGGAATTCGGCGCCCATCGCGAAAGATGTCCGAACGGATGTCCGGGTCGTGAGGGCACCGACCGCGTTGGATACGACGGTCAAGAGCATTACGGCGATCGCGAACCAGACGAGAAACTGCTTGTCGCTGTGGAAGTGACCGATGTCGTAGGCGGCCTTCAGCCACCGATTGGTATGAATCAGTGCCGTGTTGTCGAGCAGTGCCACGAACGGCGCAATGGAAGCGACGCCGACGACCTGCAGCATTGCCGACGCAGAAAACACCAACAGCAGGATGGCGCTACGACGCTTCTGGCTTTCGTCGAGCAGTGCGTAAATGGCGCGAATCGTTTCCAAAGATGGCGGGCCGTGTGTTCAGTAATGGGGCGGTGCTGCAGGCGGAGTCAGTCTGGCGTCGCAGGGCCGGAGGCGCATTGACGAAAGTCGCATTGGTCAGTTCTCCCAACCGTGGGTAACGACTTCTTGCGATCCGCGGAATTGTACATTGTCGATTGACGCCCGGAGTTACGCGGTGCCTCGAGTGCACCAGCTGGCGCATGCTCGTCCGCTTGCTGGAGGTCATTGGTCCCTTCGGTCGATTCGTCCGACTGACGATGACGACGCTAGAGGCACCGGTACTGGTTGGTGTATCACATATGGTACGCAGCAGGCTTGACATATTGCGCTCGGAGTGCACAGGCTCACAATTCGGCGGGCGGTCTGGTCGTATATTGCGGCTCGGCAAGGGTCGTCGGAACCACGAAATCGCGGGATGCCCGGTACGTCGAAGTGGTCGATGGGTCGGGTCCGGATTACATGAAGACTAGATCGCGTAAAGTAGCAGCGCTGGGCCAACGGACGGCGTCCGAAAACGTAGTCGCGTTATTCGATGCGATGGCGGCCGGATATTCGGACGAATTGGCGATCGTTGCGGGCGGGGGTTCCATATCGTATGGAGCCCTGCGCGAACGGTCGATCCAGATTGCGGGTGCCCTGATTGCAGGGGGCGTTCGGCCCGGTTCTGTCGTTGCGTTGACCGCGACCCGCTCTCCGTCTGCAGTCGCCGGTATGCTCGGGGTCCTTCGTGCGGGCGCGGCATACGTGCCCGTCGACCTGGCGTTCCCCGAACATCGAGTCCGTCTCATGCTCGACGACTCCGGGGCGGAACTGTTGCTTCTTTCGTCAGCCGAGATCGGTCGAGCTCCGACGGGCACCCTTACTATGTCGCTCGATGCGGTGCCGCGAGTGGAACCAGGGGCGCTGGTCGCGACCGCAGCCGGGACGGCTAGCCTCTCCCGCGATTCTCTCGCCTACGTCATGTACACCTCTGGGTCGACGGGCACGCCCAAGGGCGTCGAAGTGATGCACCAGTCGATCATTCGCCTGGTCTGCGACGCGACATACATGAACCTTGGTCCGGGGGTCTCGGTGCTGCAGGCGGCACCACTCGGCTTCGACGCATCGACGCTCGAGATCTGGGGGCCGTTGCTGAACGGCGGTGTCTGCGTGATTCACCCGGAGCCGGTACCGACGGCCGCAGGCCTAAGGTCGACGATCGCCGCGCATCACGTCGACGCCGCGTGGTTGACGTCGGCACTGTTCAACTCGATCGTCGACGTGGATCCGACGTGCCTGGCCGGCCTCAAGGAGCTCCTGGTCGGCGGGGAAGCATTGTCGGTCCCTCACGTGCGCCGCTTCATGGAGGCGGTTCCCGGGACCTCGCTGATCAACGGCTACGGGCCGACCGAGTGCACCACCTTTGCGACGACGCACCGGATCCGCCCGGAGGATCTCGTGTCCGGCGGTTCGATCCCGATCGGTCGCCCCATCACGGCGACCGAACTGTACGTGCTCGACCCGGATGGTCGGCCGGTTGCCCGCGGTGAGCGGGGGGAACTCTACGTCGGCGGTCTGGGTGTGGCCCGTGGCTACCGCAACCGCCCCGAACTGACCGCCGAACGATTCCTGGACGATCCGCAGGTGGCCGGTGGCCGGATGTACCGCACCGGCGACCTGGTCCGCGAGCGGGAGGACGGAGCGCTCGAGTATCTCGGCCGCACCGACGACCAGGTGAAGATCCGCGGCTTCCGGATCGAGCCGGGCGAAGTCGAGGCCGCACTGGCCGCCGACCCGGAGGTCGCGCGCTGCGCGGTCGTGGTGCACGACGATCCGTCGAGGGGCCTGGAGCTTGCGGCTTACGTGGTTCCGGTCGGCGACGCGTGGGACCCGGCCGGGCTTCGCGAGCGGATGCAGGCGCGATTGCCGGCGTTCATGGTCCCGTCACACTTCCTGCAGCTGGCGGCACTGCCGTTGACGCCGAACGGCAAGCTCGACCGCCATGCGCTGCCGGCGCCGACCGCCCAGCGGCCGGCGCACATCGCCCAACCTTTTGTCCGGCCCGCTCGATCGGGCGAAGCCCGGGTTGCCGACGCATTTGCCTCGGTGCTGGGCCTCGATCGGGTCGGTGCACTGGACAACTTCTTCGACCTGGGCGGCAACTCGTTGCTGCTGATGCGCGTCCACGCCGGGCTTTCCGGTCCGGGCGGGTCGCTGCCGGTCGCCGAGCTGTTCCGCGACCCAACACCGCGCGGCATCGGCGGCGTGCTCGACGGTAATGCGGCGCGGGCCGCGCCGCTTGGTGCGCCCCGGGCCGCCACCGGAAGCGCGGCGGACGTCCCGATCGCGGTGATCGGGATGGCCTGCCGGATGCCGGGCGCGCCGGATCTCGAGTCGTTCTGGCGCCTGCTGGACGAAGGCCGCGAGGGTATCCGCTACTTCACGGCCGAGGAACTCGACGCGTCCATTCCCGCGGACCTGCGCACCGACCCGTCCTACGTGCCGGCCCGGGGCGTGGTCGACGGTGTCGAGCTGTTCGACGCCGCGTTCTTCGGCATTTCGCCGAAGGAGGCGGAGTTGATGGACCCGCAGCAGCGGGTGTTTCTCGAACTCTGCTGGGAGTGTCTCGAGCGCTCCGGCGAGGTGCCTGAGAAGGCAAGCCACGCGATCGGCGTATACGCCGGCATGTACAACGCGAGTTACTTCCAGAACAACGTCGCCCGCCACCCGGACAAGGTCCGGCGCGTCGGCGAATTCCAGGTGATGCTGGCGAACGAGAAGGACTACATCGCCACCCGCACGGCGTTCAAGCTCGACCTGACCGGCCCGGCGATCAGCGTGCACACGGCCTGCTCGACCTCGCTGGTGGCGATCGCACAGGCGGTCGAGTCGCTGCAGGCGGGGCAGTGCGGCATGGCGCTGGCGGGTGGCGCGTCGATCTGTAGCCCGCCGAATGCCGGCTACCTGTACCAGGACGGCGCGATGCTGTCGCCGGACGGCCACACGCGCACGTTCGACGCCGACGCGCAGGGCACGGTGTTCTCGGACGGCGCGGCGGTGGTGCTGCTGAAGCGGTTGCCGGACGCGCTGGCCGACGGCAACGAGATCCACGCGGTGATCCGCGGCGTCGCGGTCAACAACGACGGCGCCGAGAAGGCGAGCTTCACGGCCCCGGGCGTGCGCGGCCAGGTCACGGTCGTCTCGACCGCGATGGCGCGGGCCGGCGTCGACGCGCGCGAGGTGTCCTACGTCGAGGCCCACGGTACGGCGACCCCGCTCGGCGATCCGGTCGAGGTGGCTGCATTGACCGAGGTGTTCCGGCGCCAGACCCCGGACGTCGGCTACTGCACGCTCGGATCGTGCAAGAGCAACGTCGGCCACACGGTGATCGCGGCCGGTGCGGCGGGGTTGATCAAGACCGCACTGGCGCTGACCCACGAGCGCATCCCCGGCACCGCGCACTTCAAGCGTGCCAACCCCCGCATCGGGCTGGAGACCAGCCCGTTCAAGGTGCGGTCGGAATCCCATCCCTGGCCGCGCGGCGAAGTGCCGCGGGTTGCCGGCGTCAGCTCGTTCGGCGTCGGTGGCACCAATGCCCACGTGGTCGTCCAGGAAGCCCCGGCGCCGGCGCCCGTCACGCCATCGGTCGGGCCTTTCCTGCTCCGCCTGTCGGCCCGCAGCCGGCCCGCACTCGAGCAGTCGCTGGACCGGTTGGCGCGGCATCTCGAGCGGCACCCGGAGGCGGACCTCGCGGACGTGGCCCACACGCTCGAAGTCGGGCGTCGCGACTTCGCTCAGCGCGCGTTCGTCGTCGTAGACGACGCGAGCGAGGCGGTGCGCCTGCTCGACGCACCCGACGCCGCTCGCGCCCGGCTGCGCGCGGTACCGTCCACGGAACCGGCCGTGGTGTTCACGTTCCCGGGCCAGGGTGCCCAGTACGTCGGCATGGGTCGCGCGCTGTACGGGCGGGTGCCGTCGTTCCGCAACGCGTTCGACGAGTGCATCGGCGCGGCCGCGGGCTCGCTTTCGTTCGACCTCCGCGCCGCGCTGTTCGACGGCGGCGCAGCGCGGCTCGCGCAGACCGAGGTCACCCAGCCGGCGACGTTCTGCCTCGAGTACGCGCTGGCACGGATGTGGATGGACGCCGGCATCGAGCCGGCGGCGATGATCGGTCACAGCGTCGGCGAGTTCGTCGCCGCGACGCTGGCCGGGGTAATGCCGCTCGCGGACGCGGTGCGGCTGGTGGCGCTGCGCGGCGCGCTGATGCAGGGGCTGCCGCCCGGCGCGATGCTGTCGGTGCGGATGCCGGCCGGCGAACTGGCGGCGCTGCTGCCGCCGACGTTGCAGCTCGCGAGCGAGAACGGCCCGGCGGCCTGCGTGGTGGCCGGACCGTTCGATGCGGTCGATGCCTTTGCGGCCGCGCTGGCCGAAAGGGGCGTGGTGACCCGCCGGCTGCAGACGTCGCACGCGTTCCACTCGGCCATGATGGACCCGGCCGTGCCACGGTTCGCGGAGGCGGTGGCGGCCGTGCCGCTGGCCGAGCCGCGCGCCCGCATCGTCTCCACGGTCACCGGTGGCTGGCTGACGGCCGACCAGGCGAGGTCGCCCGATTACTGGTCGCGCCACATGCGCGAACCGGTCCGCTTCTCGCCGGCGGTCGGCACCGCGCTCGCCGAGGTCGAGGGGGCCGTGTTCCTCGAGTGCGGTCCGCGGGCGACCTTGTCGACGCTGGTGCGCCAGCACCGCGGCCGGGGCGGGGCGGCGACTGCGGTCGCGAGCCTCGCGGATGCGCCCGAGGCCGAGGTCCGTTCGGTGGCCGAGGCCGGCGGACAGTTGTGGACCGTCGGCGTGCGGGCCGGGTGCCCGTGGGTGAAGGCGGGACGCCGGCGCAAGGTGACGCTGCCCACGTATCCTTTCGAACGACAGCGCTACTGGGTGGAGGCGAAGCCCGCCGCCCAGGAGGGCGCCGCCACGCCGGTTGCAGCGCTCGACGCCGGCCCGGCACGGGACAATGGGGCCGCGTACACGGCTCCCGCAGTGATCGCAGGGGAACCCATGTCGAATGCCGTAACCCAGGCGGGCGCGGACCGCCGACCGGGCCTGGTCGCCCGGTTGCGCAAGACCTTCGAGGACGTGTCCGGGTTCGAACTCGGCGATGCCGATGCCGCCGCGTCGTTCGTCGAGCTCGGGCTCGATTCGCTGACGCTGACGCAGGTCGCGCTGCAGCTGAAGAAGGAATTCAAGGTTCCGGTGACCTTCCGCCAGCTGATGGAGAGCTATCGCAGCTTCGACGCGCTGGCCGCGTTCCTCGACCAGCAGTTGCCGCCCGACGCGGCGCCGGCGCCGACGCCGACGCTGGCCCGCACGGTGCCGCCGCCGGCCGCGTCCGGCCTGCCGGCCGCAGGATCGCCGGCGAACGAGACGCTGCTGCGTCAGTTGATGGACCAGCAGATGCAGCTCATGGCCCGGCAGCTGGCGCTGCTCGGTGGTGCGCCGCTGCCCGGGGGCAGTGTCCCCGCGGCCGCGGTGTCGAACGCGCCGGCGGTGCCTGCGGCGGCCACCACGGCCGACGCGCCGGCCGACGAGGAGCGTGCGCTCCAGCACAAGAGCTACGACGTCAAGAAGGCGTTCGGTGCGATCGCGCGGATCCATACCACGGGGGCCGAGCTCACCGAACGACAGCGGGCGCGGCTCGACGCGTTCATGCGTCGCTACATCCAGAAGACGCAGCGCTCGAAGGCGTTCACGGTCGAGAACCGGCCGCACATGGCCGATCCCCGGGTCGTCAACGGATTCCGCCCGACATTGAAGGAGATCATCTACCAGATCGTCATCGAGCGTTCGAAAGGCGCCCGGGTCTGGGACCTCGACGGCAACGAGTACGTCGACGCGCTGTGCGGCTTCGGCATGAACCTGTTCGGCTGGCAGCCGGACTTCGTGCTCGAGGCGGTGCGCCGCCAGCTCGATGTCGGCTACGAGATCGGCCCGCAGCACCCGTTGGCGGGGTCGGTCACGCGCCGCGTGTGCGAGCTGACCGGGTTCGATCGGGCGGCGCTGTGCAACACCGGTTCGGAAGCCGTGATGGGGTGCGTGCGTATCGCGCGCACGGTGACCGGGCGCAGCAAGATCGCGATGTTCACCGGCGCCTACCATGGCATCTTCGACGAAGTGATCGTGCGCGGGACGCGCAAGTTCACCGCGGTGCCCGCGGCGCCGGGCATCATGGCCAACACCTCCGAGAACGTCGTGGTGCTCGAGTACGGGACGCCCGAGTCGCTGCAGTGGATCCGCGACAACGCGGACGACCTGGCGGCGGTGCTCGTTGAGCCGGTGCAGAGCCGGCGGCCCGACTTCCAGCCGCGCGAGTTCCTGCAGGACCTGCGTGCCGCCACCGAGCAGCAGGGCACGGTGCTGATCTTCGACGAGGTGGTCACGGGCTTCCGCAGCCACCCGGGTGGCGTGCAGGCGCTGTTCGGGATCCGCGCCGACCTCGCGTCCTACGGCAAGGTCGTGGGCGGCGGATTCCCGATCGGCGTGATTGCCGGCAAGCGCGAGTTCATGGACGCGCTGGACGGCGGGCAGTGGCAGTATGGCGACGACTCGATCCCGACGGTCGGCGTGACCTATTTCGCCGGCACGTTCGTCCGCCACCCGCTGGCGCTGGCCGCCGCGGAGGCCGTGCTGAAGCACCTCGCCGAGGCCGGGCCGGTGCTGCAGTCGGCGCTCACCGAGCGCACGGCTGCGATGGTCGAGGAGATGAACGCCTACTGCCGCGACCGTGGTGCGCCGATCGTGGTGAAATCGTTCGCGTCGGTGTGGAAGATCTTCTTCGAGGAAGACCACCCGCTGCAGGACCTGCTGTTCGCGATGATGCGCATCCGTGGCGTGCACATCCTCGACAACTTTCCGTGCTTCATGACCACGGCCCATGGCGACGCCGAGTTCGCCGCGATCACGGCGGCGTTCAAGGAGGCGGTGGCCGAATTGCAGGAAGCCGACTTCCTGCCGCGGCGACAGGCCGCCACGGCGGTGTTCGACGCCAGCCGTCCGCCGGTGCCCGGGGCCCGCCTCGGGCGCGACCCGGCCGGCAATCCGGCCTGGTACGTCCCGCGCCCCGGTGAACCCGGCAAGTACATGAAGCTCGAGGCCTGATGATGACCGACCGACGTCCCGACCTTCAGGCCACCGCGGTCGACTACGACCCGTTTGCCGATGCCTCGATCGCGCTCGCGGTGCCGACCACCGACGCGCAGCGGGAGGTGTGGCTCGCCTGCCAGTTCGGTCCCGAAGCCTCGCTGGCCTACAACGAATCGATTTCGCTGCAGATGCGCGGACGTCTCGACGTCGGGGCGTTGCTGCTGGCGCTGCAGCAGCTCGCCGACCGGCACGAGTCGCTGCGGGCCACGCTGAGCCCGGACGGCCTCAGCCTGCTGGTCGCGCCGTCGGGTCGGATCGACGTCGAGGAGATCGACCTGTCCGCGCTCGCGCCGGCGGCGCGCGCCGAGGCGCTCGTCGAGCTCCGCCGCGGGGCGGTGACGCAGGTGTTCGACCTGGTCCGCGGGCCACTGGTGCGCGCGCAGCTGGTGCGGCTCGAGGCGGATTCCCATGAACTGGTGCTGACGACCCATCACGTGATCTGCGACGGCTGGTCCTTTGGCGTGATCAGCCGCGACCTGATGGCGCTGTACCGGGCGCAGGTCGCGGGCGCCGCCGATGCGGGGCTGCCGCCGGCCGATCGCTTCAGCGCCTACGCGGTGACCGACGTCGAACTGCAGCGAGCCGCCGAGGCGGACGAGAAGTACTGGCTGTCGGTCTACGACGGCTCCGTGCCGGTGCTCGACCTGCCGGTGGACCGGCCACGGGGCAAGCAGCGGCAATTCACGTCCCGGCGCGAAGACCTGCGTATCGAGGCTGCGGTCGTCGAGGGCCTGCGCAAGGCCGCGGCGGCCCGCGGCGTCAGCCTGTTCGCCGCGATGTTCGGACTGTACGCCGGCCTGATGGAGCGGCTGTCCGGGGAGTCGGACCTGGTCGTCGGCGTGCCTGCCGCGGGCCAGCCGACCCGGGACATGCAGGGACTGGTCGGCCATTGCGTGAACCTGTTGCCGGTGCGGGTCGGCATCGATCCGAAGGCGCCGGCCGAGGCCATGCTCGACCAGGCGCGCGGTCGCGTGCTCGACGCCTACGAGCACCAGGCCTGCACGTACGGTCGATTGCTCAGCAAGCTGCAACTGGCCCGCGACGCGTCGCGGCTGCCGCTGGTCTCCGTCCAGTTCAACCTGGATTCGGAGATCGACCCGAAGGACTTGTCGGTCGCCGGTCTCGAGGTGTCGCTGCGGTCGAATCCGCGCGAGTACGAGAACTTCGACCTCTTCGTGAACGCGACGCAGTCCGCCGGCGCGATCGTGCTCGAGTGCCAGTACAACGCGGCGCTGTATGACGCGGACAGCGTCCGAGGCTGGCTGCGGCTGCTGGATGCGGCGATTCGCCGCTACGTGGAAGACCCCGGGCAGCCGATGCAGGCCCTGTACAGGGCGACGGACGCGGACGGGCGACGGTACGACGCCCTCAACGACACGCACCGCGACATGGGCGACGCGGTGCGAGTGGAGCGATGGATCTCCGCCGTCGCGGCACGCGCTCCGGACGCGACGGCGGTTGTTGCCGGCGACACGAGGTTGACGTACCGCGAACTCGACGAGCAGTCCAACTTCGTTGCCGAGGCCCTCGTTGCGCGGGGCGTTGGCACCGGGTCCCTCGTGGGCCTGTGCTGCGGCAGGGGCCACCCGCTGCTCGTCGGATTGCTGGGCGTGCTGAAGTCGGGTGCCGGCTACGTTCCGCTGGACCCTGGGTTTCCGGAAGAGCGACTGGCCTACATGCGCTCCGATGCCGGCCTGGCCATCGTCGTCTGCGATTCGGAGACCGCGGGCAGTGCGGCATGCCATGGGCTTGCGCAGGTCCGCGTGGATTCGGCGGGGCGCGCTCGTACGGCGCCCGCGGTGGCCGCCGACCTGGCGGGCACCGCGTACGTGCTTTATACGTCGGGATCGACCGGCCGCCCGAAGGGCGTCGTCGTCCCGCAACGGGCGCTCGTCAATTTCCTGCGTTCGATGCAGGAGGCACCCGGCCTGTCGCCGGACGATCGACTCGTTGCGGTCACGACGATCAGTTTCGACATCGCCGGTCTGGAGTTGCTGCTGCCATTGACGGTCGGTGCGACCGTGGTCATTGCGGACGCCGACACGGTCAAGGACGGGCGCGCCCTTGCGCGATTGCTCGAGTCGAGCGGCGCAACGGTCATGCAGGCGACACCGTCGGGCTGGAGGCTGCTGATCGAGGGTGGCTGGGCGGGGCGCCCGGGATTCAAGGCGCTCGTCGGTGGCGAGCCCCTGCCACGCGACCTGGCGGGGCAACTGGCCCGAATGTGCGGACAGTTGTGGAATCTCTATGGCCCCACCGAGACGACCATCTGGTCTACCGTCGAACGCGTACCCGTCGATCCTCAGGTGATTTCGATCGGGAAGCCGATCGCGAACACGTCGGTGGAGATACTGGACGATACACTGGGCTCGTGCGCCGTCTCGGTGCCCGGCGAGATCTGCATCGGCGGCGCGGGGCTGGCGGACGGTTACCTCAATCGCCCGGACCTCACCGGCCAACGGTTCGTCGACGACCCCCGCCGCAAGGGGCAAAGGCTGTATCGAACGGGAGATCGCGGCCGTCTGCGGTCGGACGGCACGCTGGAGCATCTCGGTCGCCTCGATACCCAGGTCAAGCTGCGGGGCTTCCGCATCGAGATCGAGGACATCGAGGCGAACGTCCAGTCGTCGGAGCACGTCCGGCGTTGCGTTGCGACGGTGAGGCAGGCCTCCGCCGGGGACGCTCGCCTGGTCGCGTTCTGCGTCCTCGAGAATCCGGTGGACGACCCGCGCGAGGTGATCGAGCAGATTCGACGCCACGCCCGGGACCGACTTCCGGCCTACATGGTGCCCCAGCACTTCGAGGTCATCGATGCCGTGCCGCTGCTGCCGAACGGCAAGGTCGATCGCAAGAGCCTGCCGGATCCGAAGACGGGCGGCGTTGCCCGGGCACGTCCCGTCATCGGGCCGATGACGGACGTCGAGGTCGCTGTGCACGACCGGATGCGTGCGCTGCTGAACCTTCCGGAATTGAGCATGGACGATGACTTTTTCCTGCTCGGGGGGCATTCGCTGCTGGCGGCGAAGCTGGCTGCGCAACTCGAAGGCGCGCTCGGGATCGCGGTGCCGATCGGCGTCATTTTCGGTCACTCGACGTCCGGATCGCTGGCGCGGCACCTCGAGGACGCCCGGAACGTCGCGAGCGGCGCCGGACGCAGGACGATCCCCCACGTCGAGGAATCGACCGGACCGCTGACCCTGATGCAGGAGCGCGTGCGGCTCCTCGAAAGCATGTATCCGGGGCGGATCGCGTTCAACACGCCATCCGCCCATCGGCTACGCGGGCCGTTCGATTACGACGCGTTTGCGTGGGCGTTTCGAGCCATGGTTGCCAGGCAACCGGCGCTGCGCACCGAGATCACGGCCGGAGGCGAGGTAGCCCTCCAGCGGGTCCTTGACGAGGTCGATGCCGGCCTGCCGATCGAGGACCTGAGCGTCCTGCCGATCGAGGAGCGTGAGTCGCAGCTGATTCAACGCATGGAGCGCTTGATCGAGCATCCCATCGCGCTCGGTCGTGCCCCGCTGTTCAGGGTCGCGCTGTATCGCCTCGCCGCCGACGAGCACGTGTTCTTCTTCATGGCCCACCACATCGTCTGGGATGGGTGGTCCTTCGACCTGCTGTACCGGGAAATGGCGGAGCTGTATTCCGCCCGGCTGGACGGTCGCGAGGCGCCGCTGCCGCCGCTGCAGGTTACCTACCTCGACTATGCGCGCTGGTGTTCGGAATGGCTGCAGGGCCGGGAGTGCGCGGAACAGGTCGCGTACTGGCGGAACCTGTACGCGGGTCTGGCGCGTACCTCCGCATTGCCGACCGATCGGGAACGGCCGGTCGAGTCGAGCGGACGGGCGACCGTCGAGTGGATACACGTCGGGCGGGACCTGACCGAGGCCCTCCGCGGCGTGGCGGCCCGCAGTGGCGCCACGTTGAACATGCTCCTGATGGGTGCCTATTCGCTTGCGCTGGCGGAGTTGACCGCCAGTCGGGACATCGTGCTGGGGATTCCGGTTCGCGGCCGTTCGTACGAAGGCCTCGAGGACGTCATGGGCTTTTTCATCAACCTGCTGCCACTGCCGGTGGAGGTGCCTCTGGGCCTCGAGTTCGGCGATTTCCTGCGGCACCTGAAGTCCAGGTTCTCGGATGCGCTGCAGCGCCAGGACGTACCGTTCCACCGGCTCCTGGATGAGCCGGCGATAGCCCGGCTGTCGGGGCCCAGCGGGCTCTACCACAGCCTCTTTTCATTCCAGGACGCCCGGGACCGGCCGCGCACCTGGGGTCCGCTGCAGCATTCGACGGTGCTGGTGATGCAGCGGGGCGCAACGGAGGATCTCGGGCTCTGGCTCATGGAGGTCCCGACCGGACTCGAAGGCGGCATCAACGTCAATCCGGACATCTTCGACGCGACGACCGCGAGCCTGTTCAAGCGACGGCTCCTGGGCCTGCTGGAGCGCGTGGCGGTCACGCCACACTGGAGCGTGGACGAGATATTGCGCGATGCCGGCGAAGATCGGACCATGTTGGAAAACTGGATCGAGTCGGCCCGTGGCCGGTCTTCGGTCGCGCGGGAGCGGTCGGCGCATGGCGATCCGGCCGCGCCCCGATCGGCGGCATCCCCCGTGGTGGGCGCGGGAGCGAGGATTGCGGCCATCTGGGCGGACCTGCTCGGAGTCGACGTGCGCGGGATTCGCCCCGACGACAACTTTTTCGATCTGGGGGGCAATTCGCTGCTCGTCATGCAGGCGGTCGTGCGAATGGAAAAGGAACTGGGCATTGCCGGCGACCCGCGGCGCTACGTGCACGAAACGCTCGCGCAACTGGCTGCGGTCACTACGCCGGTCGCCGCCCCGGTCGTTGCCCAGGAGCCGGCGCCAAGCATCCGGGACGGTGGGGGATTGCTTAAGCGCCTTTTCGGGCGCAAGGGCGGCGGGGCGTGACGTTCCTGCATTGCCTCGACGAGCGATATGCGCGACCGGTGCAGGGTCCGCCGTGGGCCAGGCTCTGGATCGTCGATCTGGACGACGAGGCGATCCCGTGTCGACCGGCACTGCCGGAGGTCGAGCAGGAGCGATCGCGACGATTCTTCCGCGACGTCGACAGGCGTCGATACCTTGCGGGACGGCGAGTCCTCCGGACCGTGCTGGCCCGCGAATTCGGGCTGGGCGTCGCGCAACCGTTCGCGATCGGGGTGCATGGCAAACCCGCGGTCCCGGGCCGTACGTCCGGAAGCTTCAACCTGAGTCATTGCGGCAGGCACGCATTGATAGGCGTGTCCGCAACCCACGAGATCGGAGTGGACATCGAGGAGGCGCGGCGCGTTCCCGGAGCGGAGGCAATCGCCGCCAGCCACTTCTCGCCGGGCGAGATATCGTCGATGGAGCGAATGGCGGGAGCCGGGGATTCATCGAGCACGTTCCTCGACATCTGGACGCGCAAGGAGGCGTGCCTGAAGGCGCTTGGCTGCGGATTTTCGGTGGCGGCCGCGGACGTCGACGTGGGGGATGCGCCGCTCGAGACGGTCGTCACGCCCTCGTCGGCGCTGGCCAGCGTCCGGGTCGCGTCGTTGACGGTCGGTCACAACCTGGTGGCCGCCGTTGCCTGCATGGAGGCGCGCTGACCGATGGCTGAATCCCGCTCGCTGCCGTTCATGTTCGGTGCGCCGGCACGCCGGCTGTTCGGAATGCTCCATGATTCCTCGGCGAGCGCGCGCAGGGGGCATGCGGTCGTCGTCTGCGGACCGTTCGGGCGTGAAGCGATCAGGGTGCATCGCCTGTTGCGGGTCGTGGCCGATCGGCTGGCCCGCGAAGGTGTCCCGGTCCTGCGCTTCGACTACTACGGGAGCGGGGAATCCGAGGGAAGTGACCAGGACGCCGACCTCGACGGCTGGGCGACCGATATCGTCGCGGCCGGTCGGGAGATTCGAGAACGTACCGGCCTGCGTCGAGTCACCTGCCTCGGGGTCCGGCTTGGCGCAACGGCCGCTGCACGTGCATTCTCGAACGTCGATGCGTCCGACACCGGATACGTTTTCTGGGATCCGGTCTGTGATGGTGAGCGGTACCTCCGGTCGCTGGCCGAACGCCACGAGCAGAGTGCCGCGAAGGCGTTCAGCATCCCGCCACGGTCGCAACGTCGACCGGCGTCGACGGTCGTCGGTCGGGAGGCGCTCGGATTCGCGCTTCCCGCTCATTTCGTCGACCAGTTGCGCCGGGTGTCGATTGCTGAGATGGGCTCCGGGATGTCGCGGCGTCGCGCGACCGTGATCTACGACCGTGGCACTGCGGACGGTCAGGGTTTTCTGGGTTACCTCGAGTCCTCGCCGGCGTGGGTCGAGCCGATCGCCGTGGAACACGGGATGGACTGGCTCAGCTCCGCGGCGGAGAACGTGGCCCTGGTGCCCGCACCTGCGGTCAGCGGACTCACGAGGAGCCTGCTCGAATGGCGTTGAAGTCCGAAGCGGTCGTATTCGGGCCCGACGCGAATCTCGTCGGCGTCGTGACGCTGGCGGAGCCCGCGGCGCGGCCGGATCTCGCCTTCATCATGTTCAATTCAGGCGTGCTGCCCCGGCTCGGGCCCCACCGGATGAACGTGAAGATTGCGGAGCGGCTGGCCCGGCATGGCGTGAGTTCCCTCCGATTCGACCTTGCGGGGTTCGGGGACAGCCGCGTTCCGAACCAGTCGCTCGACTTCCGGCAGCAGGCGGTCGCGGATGTCCGGAGCGCCATGGACATGATGGAGGGCAGGTACGGCGTGCGTCGATTCGCGCTGATCGGCGTCTGCTCGGGCGCGCTCACGGTCTACACCGTCGCGGACGAAGACCCGCGTGTCGCGGGTGTGCTGATGTTCGATGGTTACTGCTACCTCACGAAGTGGACCAAGTGGGTCAAGTATTTCAAGCGCGCACGCACGGCCTCGGCGTCCCGGTGGGTATCCGCGATCCGCAACAGGCTTCGTCGCAACCGAGGTCCGGCGCCGGGGGCGTCTCCCAATCCGGTCGCCATCATGTCCGCCGATGCGGTCACGCCGACTCCGCCGAAGGAGTCGTTTGCCCGCGTGATGGACCAGTTGCTCGCGCGCGGCGCATCGGTGTTCGTCGTGTTCAGCGGTTCGTTCATCGACTTCTACAGTTACCGCAACCAGTTCCGCGATGCGTTTGCCGGCTTTGACTTCGTCCGCCGGATCAGGTGCGAGTACAGGGCCGACATAGACCACACGTTCGTCCTGCTCGACACGCAGGCAAGGATGCTCGACCTGGTTTCGAGCTGGGTACCGGAGGTCGAGCAGGCAGCCGGACCATCCCGATGACCCGCGCCCGCACCGTCGCGGGTGCCGCGGCGATCGTCGTCGCAATGGCGGCGATCGTGATCCTGGGCAGCAGGGATGTCCGGAATGCGCTCCTGAGCCGGTTGCCGCCCCAGTGGGCGATCCAGGTCAAGGCGATCCGGCACGATGTCGCGGTCGACCACGACGTCAGGATACGGATGGCCGACGGCATCGATCTGGCCGGCAGCCTGTATCGCCCACTGACGCCCGGAACGCGGAAGCTCCCGACGGTTTTGATACGCCTGCCGTACGGTCGCCTTCGGTACGCCGAGGCCTACGAGAGTGCGATCTATTTTGCTCAGCACGACTACGCGGTGCTGGTCGTGGATTTGCGGGGCACCGGCGATTCCGGTGGGGAATTGCTGCCGTGGCGCGATGCGGCGGGCGACGGAATGTCGATCCTGGACTGGATCGCCGCCCAGTCGTGGTCCAACGGCAAGGTTGGTACGTTCGGCTGTTCCGCCCTGGGTGAGACGCAGCTTGCGCTGGCGGCGCGCAATCATCCGGCGCATGCAGCCATCATCGCGAGTGGTGCGGGCGGGGGCGTCGGGTCGGCGGCGGGGCAATTCGGCTTCTTCGGCGTCTTTGAAGGTGGCGTTTTCGAACTCGCCAGCGGATTCGGCTGGTTCGTGCGGTACGGTGCGAAATCCAGCGATGCGCCGCCACCTCGGGCCTTCGACACCCGGGAGATCCTTCGGCAGCTGCCGGTGTCGGGGCTGGTCGATCGGGTGCGACCGTCGCCGAACGGCTATTCCGACTTCCTGGCGACGCCTTTGGGCGATCCCAGGTGGCATGAATGGGGTTACGTGTCGGATGCCGACCGCAGCAGGGTCCCCGCATTCTTCGTCAACACCTGGGGAGACCAGACCGTCGGCGAGACGCTCGCTCTGGCACGCACCTGGCAACAGGCCGACGCGGACCAGAGGGTCGTCATTGCCCCGGGAAACCACTGTGAACAGACCGTGTTCGATGCGACAAACGCCTCATGGGGGGCGGTGAAGGTCGGCAATGCAGCCGTACCGCTGGACGAATGGTACCTGGCGTGGTTCGACCGATGGCTTCGGAACGAGGGTGACGGGCTCTCGGGCAGGGCGCCGTACACCTATTACATGCTGAACGATGATCGCTGGTACGAGGCCGACCGGTGGCCGCCAGCAGACGCGGTCAAGCGACGCTGGTGGCTCGGGAGCGGCGGCCACGCGAATTCGCGGGCGGGTGACGGGACGCTCTCGGACGCGCCCGGCGGTCCCGGGATCGTCGATGAGTATCGCTACGATCCCGACGATCCAGTGCCGTCCAGGGGCGGCCCGACGTGCTGCACCGGCGATCCGGCCATCGCACCGGGGCCTGCCGACCAGGCGGACGTCGAGGCGCGAAAGGACGTACTGGTCTATACGTCGGAACCGCTGGTCGAGGACCTCAGGATCGCCGGGCCACTGCGGGCGACACTCAGCTTCGCGTCCGATGCACCCGACACCGACCTCGTCGCGAGGCTGGTGGATGTGCGACCGGATGGAACGGCGATCAACATACAGGAGGGGGCATTGAGATTGCGCTACAGGGACGGCTATGCGTCCCCTGCATTGCTGGAACCCGGGCGCATCTACCGGGTGACCGTCGAGATGCGTGACATTGCCTACCGGGTACCGGCCGGCCACCGCCTGCGCCTGCAGGTCACGAGCAGCAGTTTCCCGAGGCTCGAGCGGAATCTCAATACGGGCGCGCCGTCGAACGCCGCGGAGACGCTCGTCCGGATTGCAAACAACCGCGTCTATCACTCCCTCGAGGCGCCGTCATACCTCGAGTTGTTCGTGCTGTGAGCCCTGTACCGCGGCGCCACGTCGAAATGGAATCGGATGCGGCGCGTGGGACGCCGAACCGTCACATGCCGGCAACGAGCTTGTAGCCTCGAAGTCGATGTCTGTAAGCGATCAGCAAGCGGCCGAACAGGTGCTTCAGGGGATCGGATCGAGTGGTCGGGCCCGGGTCGGCCGGATTCATGCCGAGGCGTCGAAGGAACGCATTGCACGCGTGCACGTAAGCCTGGCGACGCGTCACGCTCGTGTAGAACACCACGCCGATGCTGATTGATACGCCGTCGCCCGGTCGCACCCAGTCCCGGTCGCTACGCGTCATGTGCGGGGATGTGCTGGGGAAGTAGACGCCATCGCCGGGGCCCACGTCGAAGTGGTGGCTCAGCGTCCGGAACTCGTCGCGCAGCCGGACATTCTCCAGCGATCGGTTGACGATGAAGCGTTCGCGGTCCGCGCCCGCGACCACGCGCCTGTCCGACGGGTCCCAGACATCCATGATCTTTCGTCCGGCGATCTGCAGCCAGAAGTTGTTCTCGCGGTCGATGTGGAAGGGCGTCACCGAAGGCGGAGCGGAGATGAATATGAAGCCGCCGACGTTGAAGATCCCCGGCTGCGTAGGTTCGACCAGGGGACGCACGCCGTCGATGATCGTCTCGAGCAGTTCCCGGTATCGTGGAACGGTCTCCACGTTGTAGAGGGCAATCCAGGAGCCCGGTCGTTCGATGTCGCGAAACACTTCGGTCACTCCGCGACCGGCCGGATCCGCGGACTCGTGGTGGAACTCGCTGTCCTGTCGGGTGCCCGGTTCTATGTACCTGCACTGATTGGTCGGCGTCAGTTCCACGGCGAGTTCCGCCAGCGCCGGCAGTTGCAGCAACGGATGCAGGTGGTACGTGTGCCGGATCGGGCAGATGGACGACGTCGAGAACGGCGCGCGACCGTCGGGGACGATGCCGAATCGGGGCCTGGAATCGCGCGTACCGGGTTCGGTCCCTGCGTCTGCGTGCATGCGTTCGAGTTCCATGGGCCTGGCGTCCGAGGTTACACGAAGTGGGCTTTGCTGCGCCGCTACGGCGGGGAAGAGCGCGTGCCGGCGTGCGGTCGATCACGTTCGAGCGCCTCGACGTCGGCAGGTGACAGCAATGGAAACGTAACCAGCCGCGCCGCGAGCGTCGCCGCGTTCGTCCATGTTCCATCCAGCCGGATCGGGACTCCCGCGATCCCGGCTTGCTCGCGGCCATACATGCGAGTGACTCCGATCCCCGCGCGCGTCGCGGCAGCGAAGACTTTGTCGGCCGACGGACCATCGACGGCGAGGCACGGGATGCGCGACAGGCGAGGTCCGCTGGCGTTGCCGGCCCGGAACGGCATTTGCAGGCCCGGGAAATCCCTGGCGATGTAGGCCTCGGTGGACAGCTGCCGGGACGCCCAGTCGGTTTCGGCCTGATACGCAGCGGCCGCCCGGGTTGCAAGTTCCTCGAGCCGGGGGCCGGCCCGCATGGGCGCGGGAGCGCGCCTGAATTCGACGCGACCAATCGCGAGGCCCGGTAGCCTGCGGACCAGCGCGAAGGCCTCGGGGCGCAGTGCCAGGTCGTGCAAGCGCCTCCGCACGGTGCCCCGAATGCCGGCGTCCCGCGGTCCGTATTGGCCGGCGGCTGCGAGGGCATGCGGGTACAGACGATCATTTGCGAGCAGGCAGCCTCCTTCCATCAGGCTCAGCGGCTTGCCGCGACCGAAGCTCAGAACGACGCAATCGCCGAACAGTCGGGTGTCGGCCGAGGGAAATCGTTGGGCGCTGTCCTCGATCAATACGGCGCCCGTGCCAGACACGGCGACTTTCAGGTCGTCGGGCGGGTGAGGGTAGCCGACGAAGTGGGCGGCGATCGCGGACGTGAGGTTCGCGGGCGGCAACTGACCCGCCTGGAAAAAGGGCCTGTCCTCCTGAACCTCGTACAGCATTGGTTCGGCGCCGGCCGCAAGGCACGCCGACAGTATGTCCGGGCACCCATACGCCGGTACCCAGCTGGGTCCATCGCGACCCGTCACGAGTCGTGCCGCGGAAATGGCGAGGCGGAGCGCGGTGGTACCGGAATCCACGAAAATCGGTCGGTACCTGCCCCCGAACGTCCAGTCGAAGTCGCTGGATCGTCCCCGCAATCGGGGGCCGATCGGGTCGCCGACCGGGGGTATGAATCGCGGCCACCGCACTAGCGCGGTCCTCCGCGAGCGAGGCCCTTCTTGTGCGCGATCAGGTCCGCATACAGCGTGCAGTATCGGCGGGCAGTCGCGTCGATGGACATCTCGGGAGGGAAATGGACCGCAGGGATGTTTGCGTCCGAGCGCCTGCCGCTGTCAAGCACAGACTTCATGGCTGCCGCAAACGAGGTCGCGTCGCCATCATCCACCAGGCGCCCCCGTCGCCCATCGTGCAGGAGCGCAGGGATGCCCCCGACGGCCCGCGCAACGACCGGAACGCCGAGCGCGAACGCCTCCAGCACGCACATCGGCAACCCCTCGTGGTCGGACGTGATGGCGAGCAGGTCGAAGTCGCGAATCCAGGACGCCGGGTTGTCGACGAAGCCACTGAACGTGGTGCCAACGATTCGAAGCTGGGCCGCCTGTCTCTCGAGATCCTGGCGCAATGGACCGTCGCCGACGACCACGGCCTCCAGCGTCGTTCCCCACAATCGGGCCAACTCGCCGCACGCATCGAGGAACAAGTCGACGCGTTTCACCGGGACGAGGCGACCCACGAGCCCGACCCGAATGGCCCCCGCAGGAGCCCGTGCGGGTGTGGCGTGGTCCTCGGCCTCTCGCCGCACCCGGTCGGGGTCGATGCCATTCTCGATGACTTCGATCCGGCCCGCAGGGCGCCGCCGCCGCAGCCGTTCGCCCAACTCTGCGGACACGGCGACGGTCGCGTCGAGCAAGGTGGCCGACGCAATCCGCTCGGCGATACGAGCGAAGCCCTTGCGCCACTGGTGCCAGCCCAGCGCATGCTCGTTGTCCCCGTGCACGGTCCGCAGGCATACCGGAACTGCCGCAGAGCGTGCGGCCACGGCCCCGATGACGGTTTCCTTCATCCGATGCGAGTGCACGACATCCGGTCGCACGTCGAGGCAGGCCCGTCGTACGCCACGCAGCAGTGCGAGGGGGCCGTTGCTCGACTCGGGAATCACGGTGGTGCGGATGCCGGCACTTCGAAGCCTGTCCGCGAGGAGGCCGTCGTTGAACAGGACGGCATGAACAGAATGCCCCAATCTCACCTGGGCAATCGCCAGCTCGAGTACCACAGACTCCGCGCCGCCCCACAGGTCGCCGGACGCCACGTGCATGGCCGTCAAAGCACGATCCACAGCATGGGTGGAGTCGGCCGTCATTCGACCGCTCGCCGATGCCGTCGCAATAATCGCTTATGTCGAATCCCGGGCTGGCTTTTTCGAGACGGCTCTCGCACTGCAGTCGAGTTTGCACTTTGTGCCGGCACTGGCATTCCGGCATTCTAGCGGCCCGATGGTGAAACGGCGCACTGGTTGATGATTCAGATGCTCAAGCACGGGTCGGTCGGCCTGCTGACGGAGATCGTCGCCAGCACGCCGCTGCGCCACGTGTTTCTGCAGACGCCCGAGAGTCGAGTCGTCGTCTTCACGCTGCATCGCCTGTCGGACCCGGCGCACGAGATTCGGGGACACGATGTCGCTCTGCTCGAGCGGACCTTGCGGCGCATCCGTCGGATGGGCGTTCCGTTCGTCAGCCTGGCGGAAGTGCTGGAAGCGGAGATCGGCGCGCGCACGCTTCCGCCGGTCAGCGTCTGCTTCACGCTGGACGACGGGTATTGGGACCAGGCAGACGTGACGCTGCCGCTACTCCTGGCCCGCGACGCAAAGCCCTCGATGTTCCTGATCACGGGCTTCCTGGATGGGCAGCTCTGGCCGTGGGACGCACGCGTCCATGAGTACTTCCGGTTGGCCCCCCAGTCGGTCGTGACGCTTCGGCTTGGTGCCGGGCAGGCTACGTTCGACCTTCGAACGGCTGCCACCCGGGCGGAATCGAGGCATTGCGTGACGAACCTCTGCAAGTCGGTCTCCGACGAACGCCGGGAAGAGTTGCTCGTGTCGCTGGCAAACGCGGTCGGCGTTCCTCCAGACCTGCCAGTACCGATGCACCATCGCCCGATGACCTGGGATCAGGCGCGTGACCTCGAGCGGCGAGGGGTCCGATTCGGTTCGCATTCCGTTTCCCACCGGCTTTTTTCCCGATTGTCCGACGCGGCTGCCGAAGTTGAACTGATGGAATCCCGGCGGCGCGTCCAGCAGGAGTTCGAACACCCGTTGCCGATACTGGCTTGGCCGATTGGTCGCCGCGCAGATTTTGGCGGGCGTGACCTGGATCTTGCTGCGCGGACCGGCTATGCAGCGGCGGTCGATGTCTACACCGAAGACCACGTTCCGGGTGTCGGCTCGCGCCGGAACCACATCCCGCTGCTGCATCGGCATGGATTCGTGGACAATCCGAGGGCAGCGCTCCGGATGCTGCTCGGCTTCCCGAGATCGGCCGCCAAGGGAACCGCGCGGCCATCCGGACGTCCGATTCCCGTCGACCATGCGGACTCAACGCTGGATTGGTCGCGCGTCAAAAGACTGGTGTTCGTCTGCAAGGGCAACATCTGCCGGAGTCCGTACGCGGAGGCTCGCGCCCGTATCGCGCGGGTCGAGGCGATATCGTGCGGTATCACCGCGGCACCAGGTGCCGCCGCCGATCCATCCGCACTCCGAAACGGCTTCCTGCGCGACGTCGACCTGTCCTCGCACAGGTCACGTCGACTCGACCAGGTCGAACTCGATGCGGCCGACCTGCTCGTCACGATGGATGACGGTCAACGTACACAGGCCGCCGATGCGGCCAGTCGCTCGGGCGCGCAGTGGACTCGAGCGGCATCGTGGGTCAGCCTGTACAACGGGGTCGACCGGATCGCCGATCCCTTTGGGCGCGACGACGTCGATTTCCAGAGAGCCTTCGAGCTGATCGACGATGTCGTGGCCTGCATGGCGCAGGAACTCGCTTTCGTCCGTCATGGCCCGGCCCAGGCTGGCTAGGCTGGGGCGGTTCAGACGTCTTCGTCGGCCCGGGTGAAATGCGACCGGGCGAACTGCTCTCGAGCGTCGCCGTACCACACGACCGTTTCGTGCTCGCGTTCCCGGAGCCCGAGCGTACGGAATGCCCGGGCAATCGCATCGTCCGGGCGAACCCGGAAACTGACACTGAGCGAACCCAGGTCCCGCGCCGCACGCAACAGGAGGGCCAGGGCTGGCCTCGGTGGAATGGAGTCCGAGTCGATCAGCAGGTCGCGAATCGAGCAATGGCCGTTGTCGAACGTGGCGATCGCATATCCGGCGAGCCCGTAATCGCCGGATCGTGCGATGGTCAGCATGCGGCTGCGGCGATCGGGCTCTTCCCAAAAACGCCAACGCAGGAATCGGCCGCTCCGTTCCCCCATGCACACCGCGGGCATGACCCGCTGCCAGAGCGCATCATGGGCGGTGACATCGATCTCGTCAGGGGATTCCACGCCATGTCGGCCGGACCCGATTGAATTCAAAGTGTCCCAGGCGTTCGCGAGGGCATCCAGCCCCCAGGCGACCGGCGCGGCCGAAAAGCCGAGGCGGGGACTCAAGTAGCCCCGGTGTCGCAATGGGCGTGCGACGCGTGGCCGGTCCACGTACCGGTTTTGGTCCAGCTGACGGAATGTTCGCAGTGCCCGTTCGTTCGGCACGGCGTAGATCGGCCATCCCTCGTGGTCGGCACACGCGCGCGTGGCTCGCAAAAGCTGCAACGCGGGCAACCGCGAACGATGGTCCTTGTGCACGACCAGGTCGCACAACAGTCCAAGCGTCCTAGGCGACCTGTTTATCCAGAACGTGCGCGGCGCGACGGCCTGCATGCCGACCGCATCGCCCGTCGGCGAGCGCAGTACGAGGATCCGCGCACGTCCGGCTGGGTTTGCGAGGTACAGCCAATCACAACGTCGCCGGATGTCGAGCGGTGGCTCGGGATCGCCGGACCAGGCAGCCTCGTACGCGGCCGCGACCGCCTCGCAGTCTCGCGGGTCAATTTCCTCGACCGTGTAATCCGACGGTCCTTTCGCCATGGATACCGCTACTCAGGCGGCCGATGAGCGCGGAGGGCGCGTCAACTGATCGTCTTCGACGCCGGTGCAGACTGTTGGCTTTCGACGCCCACGTTCGTGAACGATGACAACGTGAAGTACCACGTGCCGGTAGAGAGCCCGGTGATCTTGTACGAGGTCGTGGTCGGACCGGACAGTGTCACCGACTGGTCGAGGTTCGACAGGTCCTTGCCGTAGCGGATCCTGAAGCCGGCGAGGTTCGTGAGCGGAGAGCCGTCTTCGTTCGCCGTCGGTGCCACCCATCGGAGCGTTGCCGTGCCGGTGCCCGCCGCCGCCACCGTGAGCGTGAATGAGGCCAGCGAGACCTTGTTATGGCCGTCCGATACCGAGATGACGACACTGCTACTCGCCCCGGCGTCCGAGGCGGTCGGCGTACCCGACAGCCGGCCCGTGTTGGCGTCGAACACGGCCCACGACGGCTTGCCCGAGATGCTGAACGTGAGCGCCTTGCCTTCCGGGTCGCTGGCCGTCGGCTGGAAGCTGTAGGCCTGGCCTACCGTGGCCGTCGTAGAGGCCGTCCCGGAGATCGTCGGGGCCTGGTTGGTCGATGCGCCGGCCGCACCGCCGGAGCCGCCGCCACCGCCGCCACAGGCGGTCAGGAGCGCCGCCATGAAGGCCGTGGCGAGGTGGAGCGCGGGTTTTCGGGCGGTTCGTGTCATCGTCTTACTCAGTCGTTTCCCACTGGCAACCCCGCTACCCTGCGTTGCAAAACTGCAGGGCCGGAGGCTTTGCGTCCCCGCTTCGCAGCGGGTTTGCCGTCTATAAGACGAGCCAGAATCGTACCGTTGAAACGGGCCGCACAATGACGACCAGCGCACAGGACCGGGCACTGGAGATCGTCGAAGTGCAGTCCGTGGATCGGATCGAAGTGGCCCAGCCGGTCGGCTTCGGATCCGGGCGCGATTATGTGAAAAAACATCTGAAAACACAATATGTTGTGTGTACCTACCCCGCGGCGGCCGGACGCAGGCTGTGTCGGTGCGGCGCGCCAGGCTGGCGACGCGATTGCGTTGTGCCACCGCAACATCGTCGGAAGTCTTTACAAGCCAATCCCGTGCGACCGAATAAATTGATTAATATCAGATGGATGGGCGCTTGGCATCGAAATTGCTTTAGTTGGGGCATGGGCTTCCCCGCGACGATGCAATGGACGCCCCCGAATGTCCCGCACATGGAGCCGACCGCATGACCCGTACCCGCCTGCTGCCGATTTTGGGCCTCCTGGCCCTGGGTGCCGCGCCGATGGCGCACGCCGTGACGATCGGCTTCAGCAACTGTGCGGCCGGCGACGGCAGCAACCTGACGACCTGCGTCGCGGGCGCGACGGTCATCGATTTCAATTCCGGCACGATGCCGGCCGGCTACACCGGCGCAGGGCAGGTGGTCTCGGGCAACCTGTCGGGCCAGTACGCGGCGCCGGCCGGTGATGGCACGCGTTACCTGTCGGTGCCGAACCCTGTCAGTTCCGGTTCGCTCTGGGCGATCCCGGGCGGCAGTTACAACTACTTCGGGCTCTACTGGGGCTCGATGGATTCCTACAACACGCTCGAGTTCTACAACGGCGACCAGCTGATTGCCTCGATCAACGGCAAGGACGTGATCACGGCGCTCGGCCTGCTCGGCAACCAGACCTCGCCGGGTTCGAACCGCTACGTCGATTTCTTCTTCGGCGGCCTGTTCTTCGATCGCATCAAGTTCATCTCGACGAACTTCGCGTTCGAGTCGGACAACCACGCCTACGCGAACGTGCCCGAGCCCGGCACCCTCGCACTGCTCGGCCTCGGCCTCGCGGGCCTCGGTCTCTCGCGGCGCCGCAAGGCCTGAGCATCCTCGGCGCTGCCGGACCGTCCGCGGCCCGCGGGTGCCACCGCGGCTTGCAACGAAGCCCCGCCTCGGCGGGGCTTTTCATTGCTCCTTGAATTCCTCCGGCTCCACCCCGTGCCGCGAGAGCAGCTTGTAGAAGTCGGTGCGGTTGCGCTTCGCGAGGCGCGCGGCCTGGCTCACGTTGCCCTGCGTCACCTGCATCAGCTGCACGAGGTACTGCCGCGTGAACTCGTCGCGGGCCTCGTCGAACGAAGGCAGCGTCGTGATCTGCCCCTGCGCTTCCTGGACCTGGTCGGGCGTGATCACCGGTCCAGCGCCGGCCGCGGCCGCCTGTCGCACGACCATCCGCAACTGGCGCACGTTGCCCGGCCAGCGCGCCGCGGCCAGGAGTTCCATCGCCTCGGGTGAACAGGTGCGCTTCGGCTGCCCGGTCTCCTCGGCCACGTCGTCGAGGCACTGCTGCACGAGCAGCGGCACGTCCTCGCGCCGGGTCGCGAGCGGCGGCAGCTCGACGGTCACGGCCCCGAGCCGCTCGGCGAGTTCGCGCGCGTAGCGGGATTCAGCCGCGTCATCGGCGCGCAGGTCCGTCGAGGCCACGATGCGTGCGGAGGCGCCCTCGAGGCTGCGCGCAAGCGCCGGGCGCAACGCCGCCGGCAGGTCGTCGAGGTCGCGCAGGTGCAGCGTGCCCGCCGCCGCGCGATCGAACGCCGCGGCAATCTCCGCATCGCCGGCCGCAGGCTCGAGCCGTCCGCAGTCGAGTTCGACGTACGCCGCCTCACGGCGGACGCTCGCGCGGTGGATTGCTTTCGCGAGCAGCACCTTGCCGGTGCCGGGCTCGCCCGCGAGCAGCACCGGGGCATCGGTGCCGGCGACCAGGTGCGCCTTCGCGAGGCGGTCCTCCATGATCGGGCTGCGGGTCGCGAACTCGGCACGCCAGTCGTCGGCGTCGGTGTCGGCGAACCCGGACGTGCGGAGCGCGCGGCGCACTTCCTCGAGCAGCTGGTCCTTCTCGACGGGCTTTGTCAGGAACGCGAACGCACCGGTCTGCGTTGCCTTGACCGCGTCCGGGATCGTGCCGTGCGCGGTGAGCATGATGACGTTGAGGCTGGGCCAGCGGCGCTGCAGTTCGCGCAGCAATGCGATGCCGTCCATCTCCGGCATGCGCAGGTCCGTGATCACGAGGTCGGGCCGGAACCGCGACACGGCGGCAAGCGCCTTGGCCGGCCCGTCAACCGGTTCGACCAGGTAGTTCTGCGACCGCAGCCGGATCGTCAGCAGCCGCAGCAGCCCCGGGTCGTCGTCGACGACCAGGATCCGGGCGGTGCGGCGCGACGGTCGGGACATCGGGCGCGGTCAGGGCGGCGGCGGTGCCGCGTCCTGCTCGGCCTGCTGCGTCTGCTGCTGCAGCGAGCGTTCCATCTCGGCGACGGCGTCGAGCTTGCGCTCGGCTTCGGCCAGCTGCTTCTTGAGCCGAGCGTTCTCGGCGGCGAGCGCGTCGGCGCGCTTCGTCGCGCTCGAGTCGTTCGACCGCAGGCGCTGCTCGGCGTCCTCGCGCTGGCGGGCGAGCTCGGCATAGAGCGCGACGCGCGCATCGAACTCCTGCAGGTACGCAGCCGCGAACTCGCGCACCTCGGGCGGCAGGTCGTTCGGACCGGCGAGCAGGTCGCCGAGCAGTCGCTTCGCCTGCACCGGGTTCGACGCCTGCGAGCCCGCACTGCCGAGCGCGAGCGCATAGCGGAGCGTCGCGGACGCGGACGGGGTCTGCTGCGCAGCCGCGAGCGCCGCGGCGAGTTCGGCCTGCTGGCGGGCCGGGTCGCCCGGTGCCATGGCGGACAGCGTTGCGAGGTACGGTGCGAGCGGGGAGGCCGGCGGGGCCGGCTCGGCGGGCGCGGACGCGGCCGCCGAGCGGTGGCCGGCGTCGAGGTTCGCGCAGGCGGTGAGTGCCAGGGCGCCGAGCAGGGCCAGTCGGCGGATGCGGCGTTCGGTGTTGCGGGTCATGCGCTGGTCTGGGCGATCGTCGTGGTCGGGGATGGGCCGGCCCCCGCGGGGGCGGCGATGTGAATGGTACCGCCGGCGACGCCCGGCAGTCGTACGCGGAAGTGCGCGCCCGGGAACTCGCCGTCGACGAGTTCGACGGTGCCGCCGTGCGCCTGGACGAACTCCTGCACGACCGAGAGCCCGATGCCGGTGCCGCGCACCAGTGCACCGGCCGCGGCCGTGCCCTGGTAGAACGCGTCGAACACGCGGCCGCGTTCCTCGGCGGGGATTCCGGGGCCTTCGTCGGCGACCTCGACGAGGAGGTCGTCGCCGCTCCGGCGCGCGCGCAGCGTGATCGTGCCGCCGTCGGGCGAGTACTTCACGGCGTTCGAGATCAGGTTGTCGAGGATGAGCCGCAGTCGCGCCCGGTCGGCGGTGACTTCGATGTCGTCCGCGTCGACCGCGAGCGTGAGGTGCCGCGCGCCGACCGGCAGCTGGTAGGTCTCGACGGCCGCGGCCACGAGCGGCGCGAGCCGGAACGTCGTGCACTCGAGGCCGCCGCGCTTCGCCTGCCACTCGCTGTAGGAGAGCAGGTTCTCGATCAGGCGCTGCAGCCGCAGGCTCTCCTCGCGCAGGATCCCGGCGACTTCGCGCTGCCCGTCGCCGAGCGGACCGACGGCGCCCTCGAGCATCAACTCCGTGCCCTCGCGCAGGTTCGCGAGCGGCGTTTTCAGTTCGTGCGACATGTGGCGCAGGAACCGGTTGCGCTCCTCGGAGATCTCGCCGAGCCGCACGCGCAGCCACTCGAGCTGGCGTGCCAGCGCACGCAGGTCGGTCGGGCCTTCTTCGGCCACCGGCTGGTCGAGCTGGCCGTGGCCGATCCGGCCGATCGCCTCGTCGATCCGTCGCAGCGGCCGGGCGAGGAAAAACGTGAAGAGCAGCATCAGGCCGATGCTCACGGGCACGAGGAGCGCGGTCTGCACGAGGATCCGCTGGCGTGCGGCGTCGGTCTCGGCGCGCAGCGCCTTGAGTTCGCGGTCGGTCTGGCGGCTCGCCAGCGACGAAAGGCGACCGGCGTCCCGCGACAGCTCGGTGAACAACCGGAGCGCAGGTTTGATGTCGGCGGCGTGCTGGGACTCGAGCCCGGCGGAGATCCCGTCGAGCGTATCGCGCAGGTGGCCGATCACGGCCGCACGGTCGGGATCGCCGGGCAGCTGCTCGAGCCCGTCGAGCGTCTCCACGAGCAGCGTGCGGTTCTGGCGGTAGACGCCGAGGATCTCCCGGGTGCGCAGGATCTGGTACAGGCGGGCGGAGCGCTCGAGCGAGGCGACCTGGCGCACGACCGACTGCGTGTACTGCGTCGCGGCGACGCCATTCGAGACCAGCCGCTCGCTCGACTGCGCGAGGTCGCGCATCTCGATCGCGGCGCCGAGCGCGCCCACCAGCATGGGCAGCACGACGGCGGCGAAGCCGAGCAGGATCAGGCCGGTGAGCGAGCGGGGGCGCAGCGAGGCGAGGCGGATCACGGGCGCGATTCTAGGCGACAATGCGCGCATGCACCCGTACTCCACGCTGACCCCGGACGTCGTGGTCGAGGCCGTCGAGGCGCTCGGCCACCGCTGCGACGGCCGGGCGCTCGCGCTGAACAGCTACGAGAACCGGGTCTACCAGGTGGGGCTCGAGGAGGCGGCGCCGGTGGTGGTCAAGTTCTACCGGCCTGGCCGGTGGAGCACGCCGGCGATCCTCGAGGAACACGGGTTCGCGCTCGAGCTTGCGGCCGCCGAGTTGCCGGTCGTGGCTCCGGAGGTCCGGGACGGGCGCAGCCTGTTCGAGTCGCACGGCTTCCGATACGCGGTCTATCCGCGCCAGGGCGGGCGCTGGCCGGAGTTCGGGTCGGCCGACGACCGGCGCTGGATGGGCCGCTTCCTCGGGCGGATCCATGCGGTTGGCCGGGCCCGGCCGTTCCGGCACCGCGCGCGCCTCGACTGGCGGACGATGGGTGTCGAGACCGTCGAGTGGCTGCTCGCGCAGGGCTGGATCCCGCCGCACCTCGAGCCGGCATACGAGTCCGTCGCGGCCGATGCGCTCGGGCTGGTCGAGCAGCGTTTTGCCGAGGCGACCCCGTACCGGACGCTGCGGCTGCACGGCGACTGTCACCCGGGCAACGTGCTCTGGACCGACGACGGGCCGCATTTCGTCGACCTCGACGACTGCGTGACCGGGCCGGCCGTGCAGGACCTGTGGATGCTGGTGTCCGGACGACCCGAGGAACGGCAGGCCCAGATCGAGGGGTTCCTGGAGGGTTACCAGGACTTCTGCGACTTCGACTGGCACGAACTTCGGCTCATCGAGCCGCTCAGGACCCTGCGCATCGTCCATTACGCGGGCTGGCTTGCGCGGCGGTGGGACGATCCGGCGTTCCCGCGTGCGTTTCCGTGGTTCGAGGAGCCGAAGTACTGGGAACAGCACGTCCTCGACCTGCGGGAGCAGATCGCGGCGATGGAGGAGTCGTAGGGGAGCCTGTCCCTTTTTGTTTCGTAGGTGTCAGTCACCCGTCGGGGGGGTAGGGGTCTGACCCCTATTTCTGGACGGGGCTCGCACTTTGTAAGCCACTGATCCTTTAGGATTTCAAGATGGCATCCATCCTGGTCACCGGCGGCGCCGGATACATCGGCAGTCACGTCGTCCGACAACTCGTCGAGCGGGGCGAGCGGGTCGTGGTCCTCGACAACCTCTCGACCGGCTACCGTAGCGCGGTCCTGGGTGCCCCGCTGGTCGTCGGCGACACGGGCGACCGGGCGCTCGTCGACGCGACGCTGGCCGGGCACTCGGTCGACACCGTGATGCACTTCGCCGCACACACGGTGGTCCCGGAGTCGGTCTCGGATCCGCTCAAGTACTACCGGAACAACACCTGCGCGACCCGCAACCTGCTCGAGTGCTGCGACCGGGCGGGCGTCCGGCAATTCGTGTTCTCCTCGACCGCGGCGGTCTACGGCATCCCGCCGGAGGGCCTCGCGCGCGAGGATTCGCCGACCGTGCCGATCAACCCGTACGGCCTCTCGAAGCTGATGAGCGAGTGGATGCTGCGGGACCTCTCGGCGGCCACGCCGCTGCGCCACGTCGCGCTGCGCTACTTCAACGTGGCGGGCAGCGACCCGGGCGGCCGGATCGGCCACACGGCCCCGCAGGCGACGCTGCTCGTGAAGGTCGCCTGCCAGCACGCGGCCGGCGTCCGGCCGCAGGTGTCGGTCTTCGGCACCGACTACCCGACGCCCGACGGCACGGGCGTGCGTGACTACATCCACGTCGAGGACCTCGCCTCGGCGCACCTCGCGGCGCTCGACCACCTGCGGCGGGGCGGTGCATCGGAGACGCTCAACTGTGGCTACGGCCACGGCTACAGCGTGCGCGAGGTGCTCGACATGGTCGCGAGCGTGAGCGGCCGCCAGCTCGACGTCGTCGAATGCCCGCGGCGTGCCGGGGACCCGCCGTCGCTCGTCGCGCAGTCCTCGAGGATCCGCGGGGTGCTCGGCTGGCAGCCGCGACTCGACGACCTCGAGACGATCGTGCGCACCCAGTTCGAGTGGGAGCACCGGCTGCTGCGCGAGCCGGGCTTGCAGCGCAACTGAGCGAGTCGCGGCTCGTGCTATGCTCGCGCGCCCAAGGGGGACTACGATGACCGCTTTCGACCATCGCCGGATCGGTGTCGTGCTGCTCGCCGCGGTCCTCGCGGTTGCCGGCGGCTGCGGCGGGTCCGACTCGAAGAAGCAGGCGCAGGACAAGGCCGCGCAGAAGAAGGCACGCGCTGCCGCCGCGGCCCAGCGCTCGGACGACGATCGCTACGCGTCGGCCGTCTACCTGGCCAAGGGCCTCCCGCCGATCGAGCTGCGCTACGACCTGCTGTCGAAGCCGGTCGCCGGTGCACCACTCGAGGTCGAACTCGCGATCACGCCCCGCAATGGCGGCGAGCGGCTCGAATTCGAAGTGAAGGGCATGCCGGGGCTCGACGTGCTCACTGGCGGCGCGGCCTCGTTCCAGGGCGTCGTCGGCCACCAGACCTACGTCGCCAAGGTGCAGGTGCAGCCGCAGGCGGCCGGCATCTATTACCTGAACGTTGACGTCCATCTCACGACGAAGGTCGTGAACGACGACGTCAGCTACAGCGTGCCTGTCGTGGCCGCCGAAGCGCCCCCGCCACCCGCGGACGCCGCGGCAGCGCCGGGTGCCGCACCGGCCGCCGGCGCGCCGGCCGCGTCGCCGACGGCGCCAGCGACCGCGAAGCCCGCGACCTCGCCGAAACCGTAGGCCGCAGCAGGGGACATGCTCGATTTCCCGTGGAAATCGGGAATGCTCCCTTTTCGGGTATACTCCGCGGCCTTTTGCCCTCCGGGGGCCCCATGGCCGCCAATTCCACCGCCGACCTCCGCAACATCGCGATCATCGCGCACGTCGACCACGGCAAGACCACGCTGGTCGACCAGCTGCTCCGCCAGTCCGGCACGTTCGACACCCGAAAGGCCGTCGTCGACCGGGTGATGGACTCGAACGCGCTCGAGCGCGAACGCGGCATCACGATCCTGGCCAAGAACACGGCGATCCGCTGGAACGGCTACCGGATCAACATCGTCGACACACCGGGCCACGCCGACTTCGGCGGCGAGGTCGAGCGCGTGCTGTCGATGGTCGACTCGGTGCTGCTGCTCGTCGACGCGGTCGACGGCCCGATGCCGCAGACCCGCTTCGTGACGCAGAAGGCCTTCGCCCACGGCCTGCGCCCGATCGTCGTGATCAACAAGATCGACCGACCCGAGGCGCGCCCGAACTGGGTGCTGGACCAGACGTTCGACCTGTTCGACCGGCTCGGCGCGACCGAGGCGCAGCTCGACTTCCCGGTCGTCTACGCCTCGGCGATCCAGGGCTTCGCGACGCTCGACCCGGGCCACCGCGGCGGCGACATGACGACGCTGTTCGAGGCGATCGTGAAGCACTGCCCGCCGCCGGACGTCGACCTCGCGGGCCCGCTGCAGCTGCAGGTGTCGCAGCTCGACTACTCGCCGTACGTCGGCGCGATCGGCATCGGCCGCATCAAGCGCGGCACGATCCGCAAGGGCCAGGCCGTGACGGTCGTCGACCGCCAGGGTCGCGCGCGCAACGAGAAGATCATCCAGGTGCTCGGCTTCCTCGGCCTCGAGCGGATCGAGGTGGACGAGGCGAGCGCGGGCGACATCGTCGCGTTCGCGGGCATCGAGCACCCGGCGATCTCGGACACGCTCTGCGACCCGGCGCAGCCCGAGGCGCTGCCGCCGCTCGTCGTCGACGAGCCGACGATCGGCATGACGTTCGAGGTCAACACCTCTCCCTTCGCGGGCAAGGAGGGCAAGTACCTCACGAGCCGCCAGATCCGCGAGCGCCTGCTGCGCGAGGCACTCACGAATGTCGCGCTGCGGGTCGAGGAGACGGACGACCCGGACAAGTTCCAGGTCTACGGCCGGGGCGAGCTGCACCTCGGCGTGCTGCTCGAGAACATGCGCCGCGAGGGCTACGAGATCGCCGTGTCGCGGCCCCGCGTCGTCATCAAGGAGATCGACGGCGTCCAGAACGAGCCGTACGAGATCCTCGCGGTCGACATCGAGGACTCGAGCCAGGGCGCCGTGATGACCGCGCTCGGCGCGCGCGGCGGCCTGCTGCAGGCGATGCACCCGGACGGCAAGGGCCGCGTGCGACTCGACTACGTGATCCCGGCGCGCGGGCTGATCGGCTTCCAGACCGAGTTCAGGACGCTGACCTCGGGCCTCGGACTGCTGTTCCACGTGTTCGACCACTACGCGCCGGTGTCGGACCGCGCGATCGCGAGTCGCCAGAACGGCGTGATGATCGCAAACGGCCAGGGGACGGTGCTCGCCTACGCGCTCTTCAACCTGCAGGAGCGTGGCAAGCTGATGGTCGCGCACGGCGACGAGGTGTACGAGGGGCAGGTCGTCGGCATCCACAGTCGCGACAACGACCTGGTCGTGAACCCGCTCAAGGCCAAGAAGCTCACGAACATCCGCGCGGCCGGCCGGGACGAGAACATCATCCTCACGCCGCCGGTGCGCTTCACGCTCGAGCAGGCGATGGAGTTCATCGAGGACGACGAGCTCGTCGAGATCACGCCGGCGTCGATCCGTATCCGCAAGCGGTCGCTCAAGGAGCAGGACCGCAAGCGCGCCGCCCGCGACGAGGACTGATAGACCGATAGGTGTCAGACCCCTGCACCGGGGGTAGGTGTCAGTCCCCTACGGAAATAAAAGGGACAGGCTCCTCGCTCGCGCCGCGGGCCCAGCTGTCGGTTCCGAACGGACGCTGTCTGTTCACCGACGCGCGCAATGCCGCGACTTCTGCCGGCGCCTGAGGCCAGTTGACCCAATCGTCCCAGTCGCGTGGCAGTCGCACCGGCGACTCGGCCAGTCGCGGCCCGGGATGACGTCCGGTGCGCCACGCCAGGCTGCCCCACGGCCAAGCGTCGGCCCTCAACGCCAGACCTGCGCGCACCGGGTTGCGCTCGACGTACCGCAGTACGGTCAGCAGGTGATCATCCTGTTGGATCGGGAAGGACTTGTACCGACCCTGCCAGACGTGGCCCGAACGCTCGTGGAAAACGTTGTACCGGTGACTGTGCGTGGACTGGAGCCACTGTACCCATCGACTCAGTTCTATACGGCCAGGCGCGACCACGACCAGGTGGAAGTGATTCGGCATCACGCAGGCCGCGAGCAACGGTACCGGGCAGATGTCCTGCGCCTGGTCGATCAGATCGAGGAACGCGCGGTATTCGAGCCGGTCGTGGAACACGGTGGCCCGTGCGTTGGCGCGGTTGAGGACGTGGTAGCAACCGCCGCTCACCACACTCCTGCGGGTGCGAGGCATGGTCGCAGCGTGCCGTCGGAATGCCGTAGCCGCATCCGGCAAATTGGCCGGAAGCGCCGAGGAATGGTCAACGCCCGAGGGAGCCCGTCCCCGTTTTTTGGGTAGGGGACTGACACCTACCCCTGGGGTAGGGGACTGACACCGAATTCGACTTCAGTCGAACACGACGGTGCGGTTCTCGTACGCCAGCACCCGGTGCTGGAGGTGCGCGTAGACGGCGCGCGCCAGCACGATCTTCTCGAGGTCGCGACCCTTGCGGACCATGTCGTCGACGGAGTCCTTGTGGCTCACGGTCGCGACGTCCTGGGCGATGATCGGCCCGGCGTCGAGCTCGGCCGTCACGTAGTGGCTCGTGGCCCCGATGACCTTGACGCCCCGGGCGTAGGCCGCGTGGTACGGCTGTGCCCCGGCGAACGCGGGCAGGAACGAGTGGTGGATGTTGATCACCCGGCCGGCCATCTGGCGGATGAAATTGTCCGACAGAACCTGCATGTAGCGCGCCAGCACGACCAGGTCCGCCCCGGCCTCCCGCAGCAACCCAAGCTGGCGGGCCTCGGCCGCCGCCTTCGTGTCCCGGGTGACCGGCACGTGCTCGAAGCGGATCCCGTGGCGGCATGCGACCGGTTCGAGGTCGCGGTGATTGCTCACGATGAGCGGGATGTCCACCGACCATTCGCCCGATTCCCAGCGCGAGAGGATGTCGTACAGGCAGTGGCCGTAGCGGGAGACGAACACGGCCATCCGCAGGCGCCGGTCGCCCCGCTCGAGGCGCCAGGTCATCGAGCAGGGCCCGCCGACCTCCGATGCGAACGTCTCCTCGAACCGGGTGGCGGCGGCCGGGTCGCCCGCGGGCGGGGTCCACTCGACGCGCATGAAGAACACCTTGCGCTCGGTGTCGACGTGCTGGTCGAGGTCGACGATGTTGCCCTGCGCACGGCGGATCAGGTCGGTGACGGTCGCAACGAGGCCGGGGCGGTCGGGGCAGTGGATCAACAGGATCAGGTTGGCGTCCATTCGCCAAGAATACTAGAACAGGAACCCGTCCCATTAATTTGAGAAGGTGTCAGACACCTACCGGGGGTGCAGGTGACTGACACCTACCCGGTCACACCTACCCGGTCAGGCGGACCAGCGACGGTTCGTCGGCCACCAGCGACTCGAGCACCTGCACGGGCAGCGGCGCGCCGATGTAGTTGCCCTGCGCGTACTGGATGCCGACGTCGGCGAGCCGGGTCAGCGTCTCGGCCGAATCGACCCGCTCGGCGATCGTGCGGATGCCCATCGTCTCGCCGATCTGCGCGATCGCCTCGACCATGCTGCGGTCGATCGGGTCGCGCGCGAGGTTCTGCATGAACTGGCCGTCGAGCTTCAGGAAGTCGACCGGCAGGCTCTTCAGGAACATGAACGACGACAGCCCGCTGCCGAAGTCGTCGACGGCGAACAGGCAGCCCCGGCCGCGCAGTTCCTGGATGAACCGGGTCGCGGCGACCAGGCTGTTCATCGCGCCGGCCTCGGTGACCTCGAAGCACAGCGCGCCGGGCGAGAGTTCCGCCGCGGCGATCTCCCCGAGCACGTACTCTAGGAACTGCTCGTCGTTCAGCGTCGTGCCCGAGACGTTGATCGTGAGCGTGTACGGCGCCCGCCGCGCGGCGTCGGCGCGGCGGTGCGCGAGCCGCGTGCAGGCCTGGCGGACCACCCAGCGGTCGACGGCCGGCATCACGTTGAAGCGCTCGGCCGCCGGGATGAACTCGGCCGGGTTGACGATCTCGCCGGACGGCTCGCGCATCCGGATCAGCAGTTCGAAGATCCGCGTGCTGCCGAGGCCGGTGCGGATCGGCACGATCGGCTGGCACATCAGTTCGAAGCGGTCCTCGTCCAGCGCGCTCGTGATCCGCGAAACCCACTGCATCTCGCGCAGCCGCTCGGGCGCCTTGCCCTGCTCGAACACCTGGACGCGGTTGCGGCCGGAGTCCTTCGCTGCATACAGCGCGATGTCGGCCGCGCTCATCACGCCGGCCGGCGTGCCGGACTCCGGCGTGATCTCCGCGACGCCGATCGACACGCCGATCTTGAGCACGCGCCCTTCCCAGAAGAACCGGAAGCCGCGGATCGCCTGCCGCAGGTCCTCGGCGATCCGCTGCGCCGTCTCGAGCGTGCAGTCGCAGAGCAGCACGCCGAACTCGTCGCCGCCGAGCCGGGCGAGCACGTCGCTGGTGCGGATCCGGGTCTGCAGCATCCCGGTGACCTGCTTCAGCAGCCGGTCGCCGGCCTCGTGGCCGCAGGTGTCGTTGACGACCTTGAACTGGTCGAGGTCGAGGTACATGAGCACGTGCCGCAGCTCGGTCTCACGGGAGTTCTCGAGTGCGTCGACCAGCCGGGCCTCGAACTCCCGGCGGTTGATCAGGCCGGTGAGCGGGTCGTGCGTCGCCTGGTAGGCGAGGGCGCGCTGCAGCCGGCGTTCCTGGCTCACGTCGTGGAAGACCATCACGGCGCCGACGAGCCGGCCGTTGCGGTCGCGGATCGGCGCCGCGGAATCCTGGATCGAGATCTCCTGGCCGGTGCGGTTCACGAGCAGCGCGGGTTCGGCGAGGTCGACGACCTCGTCCTCGCGCAGGCAGCGGAGGATCGGGCTGTCGATCGAGGCGCGGGTGGTCTCGTGGACGATCTGGAAGACCTCGCTGACGGCGCGTCCGTTCGCCTCGCCGGTGGTCCAGCCGGTGAGCAGTTCGGCAACCGGGTTCAGGTACTCGACGCGGCCGAGCGCGTCCGCGGTGAGCACCGCGTCGCCGATCGACTGCAGCGTGACCTGCGCCTTCTCCTTCTCGTCGGCGAGCTGCAGTTCGGCCTGCTTGCGCTTCGTGATGTCCGTGATCGTGCCTTCGTAGCCGGCGATGCGTCCCTCGCCGTCGCGGACCACGCGGGCGTTCTCGACCACCGTGATCACGCGCCCGTCGAGCCGGCGCAACTGGTATTCGGCGCTCTCGACGCGGCCGTCGCGGTGCAGCGCCTCGAGCACCCGGGCGCGGTCGGCGGGGTCGACGTAGAGCGAGTCGGTCGAGTCGAGCGCGAGCAGGTCCTCGTCGCGCTGGAAGCCCAGCATCCGCACGAGCGCGGGGTTCACCGTCTCGAGGCGGCCGGCGGCGTCGAGCCGGTAGACGCCCTCGAGCACGTTGTCGAAGAGTTCGCGGTACCGGGCCTCGCTCTGCCGCAGGGCTTCCTCGGCCTGGCGGCGCTCGATCGCGATCGCGGCCAGCGTGGCGAGCCGGCTCATGAGTTCGAAGTCCCGGCGCAGCGGGCTGCGCGGCCGGCGGAACCACAGCGCGAGCGTGCCGAGGATCCGGCAGTCCTCGGTGCGGATCGGGGTGGACCAGCAGGCCCGCAGGCCCGCCTCGACGGCGGGACCGCGCACGTGCTCCCAGAGCGCGTCGCGGCCGATCTCGGCCACGATCACCTGCCGCTGCAGGAAGACCGCGGCCGCGCACGATCCGTTGCGCGGGCCGACCTCGATCGTGCCCATCGCGGCGTCGACCGACGGCGGCAGCCGCTCGCCCGCGACGCGGCGCACGCGGTTCGGGCCCGGTTCGTACAGCGAGATGGTGCAGACCGCGTCCGGGGTCACGCGCTCGGCCGTCTCGGCGATCGACTCGAGCGTGGCCTCGAGGTCCGCATTGCCCGTGATGCGTTCGAAGACGCGGCGTTCGCCGGCGACCAGGAATTCGGCGCGCTTGCGCTCCGTGATGTCGATGATGCTGCCGCGGACCAGGCGCCGGCCGCTCGAGGGCAGCCGCACGAATCGCACCTCGCAGGGGATGTCGTGCCCGAGTGCGTCCCGGTACACCCAGTCGAAGCAGGGGGTTTCCCCGTCGAGCGCCCGGGCGATGTAGCCGCGCGAGGAGACGAGGTGCAGCGGGCCGTCGGCCTGGTCCGGGGCGCTGAGCGCCTCGGGGCCGAGCGCGAGCAGCTCGTCACGCGTCATCTTGAAGAAGCGCACCGCGTTGTCGTTGCACTCGACGAAGCGGTCGAGGTCGGCGTCGTAGACGACGATCGCCTCCGGCGCGTTCTCGACCAGCGTCCGGTAGCGCGCCTCGCTGTCGCGCAGCGCCGCCTCCGCGAGCTTGCGCTCGGTCGTGTCGCGCAGGCAGACGACGTAGACCTGGCGCCGGTCGAGGCGCACCTTGCTCACGCCGATCTCGGCGTCGAACAGCGTCCCGTCGGCGCGCCGGCCGCGGGTCTCGCGCGGCGAGAGGTCGATCTGCGTGTCGTCGATCGAGTCGGCGAGTTCGTCGAGCGACTCGACGAGCGCTCCGGTCCGCGACAGCGACGGGATCAGCTGGTCGAGCTTGCGGCCGCGCGCGGTGGCCTCGTCGTAGCCGAACACGCGCTCGGCCGTGCGGTTCATCGTCTCGATCCGGCCGCTCGGGCCGACGGTCAGGATCGCGTCCTTGACGTGGTCGACGACCAGCTGGAACTGGGTGGGATCTTCGGGACCGGGCAGGTGGTGCGGCGCCGTCGCGAGCGCGAACGGGGGCACCTCCGCCGCACCGCCGGGCTCTGCGTGCCCGGGGCCTGGCGGCGCAACGCTTCCGGTGCGCCCGGGTTCGTGCTCCATGGTTCTCCCGCGATCTGGCCGTCCCGATGCCTGGACGGGCGCAGGAATGGTAGGTCGTGGGGGGGCGAGGGGGGTGTGACCGGGGTCGCAATCGGGGGGGTCGACGGGGCCGGTCCGGTACAATCGGGGCCTGCCGCGCGAGACGGACCCATGGCCACTGACCGACCCGACCGGCTCCCGGCGAGCCTCACCCTGATCGGACCGGACGACCCCGCGCCGTTCGTGCTGCTGAACGAGCACGGGACGGCGCCGGCCGTCGTCGTCTGCGACCACGCGAGCCGCGCGTTCCCGCGCTCGATGGGCCGCCTCGGTCTCGCCGAGGTGGACGCCTGGCGGCACATCGCCTGGGACATCGGGGCGGGCGAACTGGCGCGGGGGCTTTCCGCCGCGCTCGACGCGCCCGCCGTGCTCGCCGGCTACTCGCGGCTCGTCGTCGACTGCAATCGCGCGCCCGCGGACCCCGAGGCCTTCCGGACCGCGAGCGACGGGACCGCCGTGCCCGGCAACGTCGGCCTCGGCGACGAGGAGAAGCGCACGCGGCTCGGCACCTTCCACGACCCGTACCACGGCGCGATCGAGGCGCTGCTCGGTGGACTGCGCGCCCGGGGCGTCACGCCGCTGCTCGTGTCGGTGCACAGCTACACGCCCGTGATGGACGGCGTCGCGCGGCCGTGGCACGCGGGCGTGCTGTACGACCGTGACGAAGCCTCGGCCCGCGCGGTGCTCGAGGGGCTGCGCGCGGTCGAGGGCCTCGTCGTCGGCGACAACGAGCCCTACAGCGGCCGCCACCCGGGCGACTACACGGTCGACCACCACGCGGAGTCGGCCGGCCTGCCGAGCGTGTGCATCGAGGTGCGCCAGGACCTGCTCGAGTCGCCCGCCGGCGTCGAGCGCTGGGTGCGGCTGCTCGCGCGGGTGATCGGCGCGCGGGTGGACGCGCAGCGCGCGGGCCGGGGCACCGCATGAGCGTGCGGGAACCGCCGTTCACGATCGGCGTCGAGGAGGAGTACCTGCTCGTCGACCGCGCGACGCGCGCGGTCGCGAGCGACCCGCCGCAGGCGCTCTTCGCGGAACTCGACGAGCGCACGGCCGGGCACGCGTTCCCGGAGTTCCTGCGCTCGCAGGTCGAGGTGGCGACGCCGGTGTGCCGGACGGTCGGCGAGGTGCGCACCGAGCTCGCGGCGCTGCGGCGCGCGGTCGTCGAGGTGGGCGCCGCGCACGGGCTCGCGCCGATCGCGGCCTCGAGCCACCCGTTCTCGCTCGCCTCCGGGCAGCGGAGCACCGACAAGGAGCGATATGCGGCGCTGCTGAACGAGATGCAGGGCGCGGCCCGGCGGCTGATGGTCTGCGGGCTGCACGTGCACGTGGGTCTCGACGACGACGAACTGCGCATCGACCTGCTGAACCAGCTGACCTACTTCCTGCCGCACCTGCTCGCGCTGTCCTGCAGCTCGCCGTTCTGGGAGGGCGAGCACACCGGGCTGATGTCGTTCCGGCTCATGATCTTCAACGGCGTGCCGCGTACAGGCCTGCCCGAGCACTTCTCGAGCTGGGGCGAGTACCGCCGCCACACGGACATCCTGGTCGAGACCGGGATCATCGCGGACACCTCGCGGATCTGGTGGGACCTGCGGCCGAGCGAACGCTGGCCGACGCTCGAGACGCGGGTGATGGACTGCTGCACGAGCCTCGAGGACACGCTGTCGCTCGCCGCGCTCGTCCAGTGCCTGCTGCGGATGCTGTACCGTCTGCGCCGCGCCAACCAGCGCTGGCGCATGTACTCGCACCTGCTGCTCGGCGAGAACCGCTGGCGCGCGATGCGCTACTCGTTCGATGCCGGGTTGCTCGACCTCGGGCAGAAGCGCATCGTGCCGTTCGCCGAGATGCTCGAGGAACTGGTCGACCTGGTGCGCGAGGACGCCGAGGTGCTCGGCTGCACGGCCGAGATCGAGGGCCTCAGGCGGATACTGTCGCGCGGCACGAGCGCCCACCGGCAGCTCGAGGTGTACCGGGCCGCCCGGGCCGACGGCGCCGACCACGAGGCGGCGCTGCGCCTCGTCGTGGACTGGCTCGTCGCCGAGACGGCAAGGGGACTGTCCCCGTAGGGATGGGGACTGTCCCCGCAGGGGACTGTCCCCGCAGGGATGGGGACTGTCCCCGCAGGGGACTGTCCCCTTTTAGGAACAGGCGACCGTCTCGATTTCGCCGGGCGAAATCGAGAATGTCCCCGGGAGGAGTGATGGATTCACTGGCGCAGGTCGCGATCGTGCTTGTCGCCGCGGTCGGGTTCGTCGCGCTGTTCCGCTGGCTGCGGCTCAGCTCCGTGCTCGGGTTCGTCGCCGCGGGCGTCGCGATCGGCCCGTACGGGTTCGGCTGGATCCGCGCCACCGAGGACCTGCAGCACGTCTCGGAGTTCGGCGTCGTGCTGCTCATGTTCGTGATCGGGCTCGAACTGCAGCCCTCGCGCCTCTGGGTGCTCCGCAAGGCGGTGTTCGGCCTCGGCGCACTGCAGGTCGGGATCTGCGCCGCGCTGCTCGCGGCCGGCGCGTGGATGGCGGGGCTGCGGGGCCCGGGCGCGGCGATCGTCGCGTTCGGGCTCGCGATGTCGTCGACCGCGATGTGCCTGCAGGTGCTCGCCGAACGGCAGCAGCTCAGGACCCAGCACGGCCGTGCGGCGTTCGGCATCCTGCTCTTCCAGGACCTCGCGGTGCTGCCGGTGCTCACGCTGGTGCCGTTGCTCGCGGCCGGGGCGGACGGGGCCGCCTCGCCGGGGCTCGGGCTTGCGAAACTCGCCGGCGCCGTGGCGATCATCCTGTTCGCCGGGCGGTTGCTGCTGCGGCCGGCCCTGCGCGCCGTGGCGGCGACGAAGGTCACCGAGGTGTTCACGGCCGCGGCGCTCCTGATCGTCGTCGCGACGGCGCTGCTCGTCGACGCGGTCGGGCTGTCGATGTCGCTCGGGGCGTTCCTCGCCGGCGTCCTGCTCGCGGACAGCGAGTTCCGGCACGAACTCGAGGCCGACATCGAGCCGTTCAAGGGCCTGCTGCTCGGTCTCTTCTTCGTCAGCGTCGGGCTGTCGACGAACCTGGCGCTGCTCGCCGAGGTGCCGCTCGAAGTCGCGGGCATCACGCTCGGGTTCATGGGGCTCAAGGCGCTCGGCCTCGGCGTGGTCGCGCGATTCGACCGGATGGGCGCGGCCTCCGGCTGGCGGCTCGCACTGCTGCTCGCGGGCGGGGGCGAGTTCGCGTACGTGCTGTTCGCGCTGGCCGGTCGCGCGGGCCTCGTCGATGCCGCGGTCACGGCCCGGCTCACGCTCGCGGCGACGCTGTCGATGGCGCTCGCGCCGGTGCTGCTCACGGCGTACGACGCGCTGGCCCGCCGGCGCGCGCCGGGACCGGCCCGCGAGCCCGACGCAATCGAGGCGCGCGAGGGCGACGTGCTGATCGTCGGGTTCGGCCGCTTCGGGCAGATCGTCGGCCGCATCCTGCGCGGCCGGCGGATACCGTTCACGGCGCTCGACGCGAGCCCGAGCCAGATCGACTTCCTGCGACGGTTCGGCAACCGCGTCTACTACGGCGACGCGACACGGCTCGACGTGCTGCGCGCCGCGGGCGCCGCCGAGGCGCGCCTGCTGGTGCTCGCGATCGACGACGTCGAGGCCTCGCTGAAGGCCGCAGCGATCGTCCGGGAGCAGTTCCCGCACCTGAAGGTGCTGGCCCGGGCCCGGAGCCGCCAGCACGCGTTCCAGCTGATGGAACTCGGGATCGAGCACGTGTTCCGCGAGACGCTCGGCACCAGCCTCGAGGTGGCCGAGCGGGCCCTCGAGGCGCTCGGCGACACGGCGACGCGCGCCCGCGCCACGGTGCGGCGATTCCGCGATCACGACGAGGCGACGCTGATCGAGCAGTTCGGGATGCGGGACGACGCCGACCGGCTGATCGCGTCGGCCGCCGCCTCCGCCCGCCAGCTCGAGCAGCTGTTCGAGGCCGACCGGCGGGCGGCCGAGGGCCCCGATTCTGGTAGCCTGTCGCGTGATGGAGAGCGCTGAATACAGGGAACCCGGGGACATTCTCGATTTCGCCCCGCGAAATCGAGAATGTCCCCGTCTGGACCGGCGGGTGTCCGTCGCGCCGATGATGGACTACACGGACCGTCACTGCCGCTACCTGCACCGGCTGCTGAGTCCCGGTGCGCTGCTCTACACCGAGATGGTGACCGCGCAGGCGCTGGCCCACGGCCAGGCCGACCGGCTGCTGCCGTTCGACCCGGCCGAGAACCCTGTCGCACTGCAGGTCGGGGGCTCGGAGCCGCGGCTGCTCGCCGACGCCGCACGCCTCGGCGAGGCGCGCGGCTACGTCGAGATCAACCTGAACGTCGGCTGCCCGAGCGACAGGGTGCAGGAGGGCAACTTCGGCGCGTGCCTGATGGCCGAACCGCAGCTCGTCGCCGACTGCGTCGCGGCGATGCGCGACGCCGTCTCGCTGCCCGTCACGGTCAAGTGCCGCATCGGCATCGACGAGCTCGACGACTACGGCTTCTTCGACCACTTCGTGCAGACCGTGCGCCGCGCCGGCGTCGACGTGTTCATCGTCCACGCGCGCAAGGCGATCCTGACGGGCCTGACGCCGAAGGAGAATCGCGAGATCCCGCCGCTGCGCTACGAGACGGCCGCGCGGCTCAAGCGGGAGAACCCGGAACTCACGGTGATCCTGAACGGCGGCCTCAAGTCCGTCGCGCAGGTGCGCGAGTGGTGGCCGGGCTTCGACGGCGTGATGATCGGACGCCAGGCCTACCAGGAGCCGTGGCTGCTCACGGAACTGCACCGGGCCTTCATCGACGCGGACTGGACGCCGCCCGCGCGGTCCGACGTCGTGCGCACGTACGCGGCCTACGTCGAGCGCATGCTCGGGGAGGGCCACCGGCTGCCGCTGCTGCTGCGCCCGCTGCACGGGCTCTATGCGGGCCAGCCGGGTGCGCGCGCGTGGCGGCGCTTCCTGACCGAGCAGGGCATCCGGCCGGGCGCCGGTGCCGACCTGCTCGAGCGATCGCTCGGGATCTTCCGCGACGCCGCCTGATCGCGGGTCTGTATAATCCTCCGACAACCGACGCCCCGGGGGCGCGGGCGCAGGGGGGATCTTGGCGGAGCCGGGCCACGAGACCGAAGTTGCCGTACTGTTCGCCGACGTCGTCGGCAGCACGCGCCTGTACGAGGTGCTCGGCGACCTGAAGGCGCGCGACATGGTCGTGTCGTGCGTCGACCTCATGCGCGCCGCCACCGAGCGCAACCGCGGTTCCGTGATCAAGACGATCGGCGACGAGATCCTGGCGATCTTCCCGACCGCGAACGACGCGGTGAACGCCGCCGGCGAGATGCAGCAGGACATCCGCGCACGACCGACGCTCGAGGTCCAGGGCCAGCACGTCGCGATCCGGATCGGCTGCCACTACGGTCCCGTGGTGCTCGAAAACCGCGACGTCTTCGGCTCGTCCGTGCACACGGCGAACCGGATGACGAGCCAGGCCAAGGCCGGGCAGATCATCCTGACCGCCGAGGCCGTGCGCCGGCTGTCGCCCGAGTGGCGCGCGGTCACGCGGCAGATCGACGTGACGCCCGTGCGCGGGCGCACCGAGGAGATGGAACTCTTCGAGGTGCTGTGGCAGCAGGAGGACGCGACGAGCATGCTGCCGTCGATCCAGCTCGACGCACGCACCGGGCACCGGCCGAAGCGCGTCCGGCTGCGGTACAAGGGCCGCGACTACCTGGTCGGCGAGGGCCGGAGCAGCCTGACGATGGGACGGGCCGAGGAGAACGACATCGTCGTCCAGGGTCCGTTGATCTCCCGCATCCACGCGCGCGTCGAGATCGCGCGGAACAAGGTGCTGCTGGTCGACCAGAGCACGAACGGTTCGTTCATCGTCGCGCCGGACGGCAAGGAGTCGTTCATCCGCCGCGATTCCTCGGCGCTCGAAGGGCAGGGGATGATCGGGCTCGGGAAGCTGCCGGACCTCGACGACGCGATCCGGTACCAGCTCGAGGATTGAGCGCGCCTGTACGTGCCTGACTGGGCTGGGCTGGGCTGGGTCCGGTCAGGTGAGGTCTCCCGGCCGGACCCGGGTCTACCGCGCTTCGTGCGCCGGCCAGTCTGCGCCTGCCCGGCGCACGGCGTTCCCTTGCGCGAGCGGGATCGCGGCGAAATTGAAACCGCGGTGTTTTTGCGTAAGTTGCGCCGCGATCCAGCGCTCGCGCTGCGGCGTCCGACACGGGCCCGACCGGGAGACCTCCCCCGACCCGACCCGACCAGGTCGGCCCCACCCACCCTCTCACCGTGCAATTCGAGCTCGTTCCGTACCGCTCGGCACGGCCCAGACCTCGCGATGCGCGAATGGCGACCGCGCTCCACGATGAGCCGACCGTCCGCGCCTTGCGAGGGGTTCTCCGGCCGGAGTCCGTGTCGGACGCCGCAGCGCGGGCGCAGGGACGCGGCGTCTGCGGCGCGTGATCCCCTCGGTTGAAACGTCGCCGCGTCCCCGCACGCGCAAGGGCACGCCGTGCTCGTGTCATGCGCAGCACGACACGAGCACGAAGCGCGGGAGACCCGGACTCGGGCCGGAGAGCCACTCGCAAGGCCAGCCACGCAAGGCCACCCTCAGGCGGCCGGCATGGCCCTCAGCCGAGCGCCTGCTTCACGCGCCGCACTTCGTCGTGCAGCGCCGCCGGCGTACGGTCGCCGTATTCGCCGAGGTAGCGGCCGATGTCGTCGATCTCGCGGTGCCAGGCCGCCGGGTCCACGCTGAGCAGCTGGTCGAGCGTCGCGTCGGCGATGCCGAGTCCCGCGAGGTCGAGGTCCTGCTTGCGCGGCAGGTGGCCGATCGGCGTCTCGACGGCGCCGGCGCGGCCCTCGCAGCGGTCGATCACCCACGACAGCACGCGCAGGTTGTCGCCGAAGCCCGGCCACAGGAACTTGCCGTCCGGGCCCTGCCGGAACCAGTTGACGTGGAAGACCTTCGGCAGGTGCTGCACGCGGTCCTGGAACGACAGCCAGTGCGCCCAGTAGTCGCCGAAGTTGTAGCCGCAGAACGGCTTCATCGCCATCGAATCGCGACGTACGACGCCGACCTGTCCCACGGCCGCAGCCGTCGTCTCGGACGCCATGCCTGCGCCGACCATCACGCCGTGCGCCCAGTCGCGGGCCTCGTAGACGAGCGGGGCGACTTCGCGGCGTCGGCCGCCGAACAGGATCGCCGAGATCGGCACGCCTTCGGGATGCTCCATCAGGTGGTTGTAGGCGGGGTTCTGCTTCGCCGACACGGTGAAGCGCGAATTCGGGTGCGCGGCCGGGCCGTTCGCCTTGTCGTACGGGCGGCCCTGCCAGTCGAAGGCCGGCGTACCGGTCGTGCGGCCTTCCCACCACGGCTGGTTGTCGGCCGTGAGCGCCACGTTCGTGAAGATCGTGTCGTGGTGGATCATCTCGTAGGCGTTGCGGTTCGTCTTCGGGCTGGTGCCGGGTACGACGCCGAAGAAGCCGGCCTCCGGATTGATCGCGCGCAGCCGCCCGTCGCGGCCGACGTGCAGCCAGGCGATGTCCTCGCCGATCGTCCACACCTTCCAGCCCGGCATCGTGTCGGGCGGGATCAGCATGCCCAGGTTCGTCTTGCCGCAGGCCGACGGGAACGCGCCGGCGATGTAGTGCACTTCGCCGCGCGGGTTCTCGACGCCGACGATCAGCATGTGCTCGGCGAGCCAGCCTTCGTCGCGCGCCTGCCAGCTCGCGATCCGGAGGGCGTGGCACTTCTTGCCGAGCAGCGCGTTGCCGCCGTAGCCCGAGCCGATGCTCTTGATCGAGAGCTCCTCGGGGAAGTGCATGATGAACCGCTTGTCCGGATCGAGGTCGCCCACCGAGTGCAGGCCTTTCACGAACGTGCCATCACGCTCGATGCGCTCGAGGGCCGGCTTGCCCATACGGGTCATGATGCGCATGTTCAGCACGACGTACGGGCTGTCGGTGATCTCGACGCCGCAGCGCGCGTAGGGCGAGGCGATCGGGCCCATGCAGTAGGGCACGACGTACATCGTGCGGCCCTTCATGCAGCCGTCGAACAGCGCGTCGATCTTCGCGTGCGCCTCGGCCGGGGCCATCCAGTGGTTGTTCGGGCCGGCGTCGTCCTTCGACGCCGTGCAGATGAACGTCAGGTGCTCGACGCGGGCGACGTCGGACGGGTGGGAGCGGTGCAGGTGGCAGTTCGGGAAGTTCGCCGGGTCGAGTTCGAGCAGGTCGCCGTTCGCCTTCATCTTCGCGACCAGTTCGTCGCGCTCCGTGTCGGACCCCGTGCACCAGTGGACGCGATCGGGACGGGTGAGCTTGGCGGTCTCAGCGACCCAGGCGCTGAGTGCGGCGTTTGTCGTGGTCATCGAGCGCTGTCCTCTTCGCCGGTCGCCGCTCAGACAGCCGCTGCCCGGGGAACTGTTTTGAAATCGATTGCGGGATTATAACCTCCACGGCCCGGAATGCCGCAGTCCCGTTGCACCGCAGCGCGACGCAACCCGATGAAAAGGCAAAAAAAAGCGCCCTCCGAAGAGGGCGCAATCAGGGGGAGATCGTTGAAAAACTGGTGGCGTCGGGAGGCTCAGGCCGCCTTGCGGGCGCGGGTCGTCTTGCGGACGACGCGCTTGCCCTTGGCGCGAACGGTCTTCGCGGCCGGGGCCTTCTCCTCGGTCGTCTCGACGAACCGCTCGTAGGCGTGCGTCGCGACACCCTTCAGGTCACGGCCGGCGACCTTGATGATCTCGACGGCGCGCTGGGCGTCCTCGACGATCCGGCCGCGGGTGGCCTCGGCCAGCTCGATCTGCTCGCGCACGAGCGAGGCGAGGTTCTCGGCCTTCGCGGCGCGCTCGAGGCGCACGGCGACGTCGGTCAGCGCGGAGGTCAGCACGTCCGACTGCAGCTCGATCAGGCTGGCGACGGCGGTCTGCGACACGCTGGTCACCTTCACGCCCGAGCGCGCAACGACGCGCACCGGCGACTTCAGGGCCTTCAGGTTGTCGGCGCCGCCGGCCACCGCTTCGCGGACGGTCTCGACGGACTCCTTGCGGATCTTCTCGACCTGGTTGGTCAGGGCGGAGGCCTTGTCGGTCACGAATTCCTGGATCTGCTCGATCATTGCCTGACTCCTTGTGTGTTGGCGTGCGGCGCGTTCGGCTGCTGCGTTGCAGCAATTGTTGCAGTGCACAATACCGACCCGACCCCCGAATGTCAAATGGGGCAAGTGCGGAGTCCGGCCGGGCCCCCGGCTTGCCACCCGGAGCCGGCTCCCGCAGAGTCCCGGCCGCATGCCCCACCGCGCCAGAACCACGATCCTGACGGCGGCCCGCGCGGGCGGGGCCGGCCTCGTCGCCGGGCTGCTGGCCGCTGCGCCGGCGCTCCCGGCCGGTGACGATCGCGAGGCCGCGGCCGTGACGGTGACCGGCAGCGGACCGCTGGTCGCGAAGATCGAGGTCGAGCGCCTGGAGCGGGAGACCCTGGACGGCGGTGCGACGGTCCGCGAGTTCGTCGACGCACGGCGGCTCGAGGTCGGCGAGCAGATCTACTACACGATCCGTGTCACGAACCCGGGCCGTGTGGCGGTCAAGGACCTCGTCGTCACGAAGCGGCTGCCGTACGGCGTCGAGTACGTGCCGGGCTCGGCGGTCGGGCCGGATTGCCGGGTCGACGTCTCGGCGGACGGGGGGCGGCACTACGCGCCCGCCCGGCGCGGCACGAGTGCATACACGCACGTGCGCTGGACGTGCTCCGGTGCGCTGGCGCCGGGCGCCACGTCGCTCCTGCGTTTCCGCGCGATCTTCCGCTGACGATGCACGACGATCTCGAGACCATCTTCGGCCCCGACGGGCCGCTCGCGACGGCGCTGCCGGGTTACGGCGTGCGCGACGGGCAGCTCGCGATGGCGCGCGACGTCGCGGCGGCGATGGCGGCGCGCGAGACACTCGTGGTCGAGGCGGGTACCGGCACCGGCAAGACCTACGCCTACCTGGTCCCGGCGCTGGCGTCGGGCCGTCGGGTCATCATCTCGACCGGGACTCGCGCGTTGCAGGACCAGCTTTACCACCGCGACCTGCCCGCCGTGTGCCGCGCGCTCGGCCGTCCGGTGCGTGTCGCACTGCTCAAGGGCCGGGCGAATTACCTGTGCCGGCACCGGCTCGACCTCGCCGAGCAGCAGGCCTACGCGCGCGGCGTGCGCCGCGAGGTCGCGGTGGCGCTGCCCGCGGTTCGCGCCTGGTCGCACACGACGCAACGCGGCGACGTCGCGGAACTCGCGCGACTCGGCGAGCAGGACCCGGTGTGGCCCTGGGTGACCTCGACCCGCGAGAACTGCATCGGCACCGAGTGCCCGAAGTTCGACGACTGCTTCGTGCTCGCCGCGAGACGCGAGGCGCAGGCAGCCGACATCGTCGTCGTGAATCACCACCTGCTGATGGCGGACCTCGTGCTCAAGGACGAGGGGTTCGGCGACCTGCTGCCCGGTGCGGACGCGATCGTGATCGACGAGGCCCACCAGTTGCCCGACGTGGCGGCGCAGTTCCTCGGCCACAGCGTCGGGACACGGCAATTGTCGGCACTCGCGCGCGACCTCTCGGGCGAATTGCTGCTTGCCCAGCAGATGGGTGGCGGCGTGGACGCGGCCATCTCGGGTCTCGAGGCGCAGGTCGCAGAGGTCGTTGCGGCCGGCGGCGGTGCGGACGCACGCCTCGAGCAGTCGCAGTGGCCCGAGCGGCTGGTCGAGGCCGTTGGCGCGCTCGCCGCCCGTACGCGCGCACTGGCCGAGGCGATTGCGCCGCTCGCCGGAGACGGTCAGGGCGCTTTCGCCCGGATCCGCGAGCGGCTCGAGGACGGGGCGACCCGGCTCGACTCGTTCACTGCGGAGGACGCGCCGCGCGGCGTGCGCTGGGCCGAGACGAGTGCGCGCGGCGTGAGTTGCCACTACGCGCCGGTGGACGTCGCCTCCCAGCTCGCGGCGCTGATGGCCGCGCAGTCCTGCGCGTGGATCCTGACCTCGGCCACGCTCGCGGTCGGCGAGGACTTCTCGCACTACCAGCGACGCTCGGGGCTCGCCGAGGCTCGCTGCGTGCGCTACGAGAGCCCGTTCGACTTCGCAATGCAGGCGCTCCTGTACCTGCCGCGCGGGCTCGGCGACCCGGGTTCGCCGGGCCACACCCGCAGCGTGATCGAGGCCGCGTTGCCGGTGCTCGAGGCGAGCGGTGGCCGGGCGTTCCTGCTATTCACGAGCCACCGCGCCCTGCGCGAGGGTGCAGAGGTGCTCCGGCAGGCATGGGGCCCTGCGCCGCCGGTGCCGGTGCTCGTCCAGGGAGACGGTTCGCGCGACCAGCTGCTGCGACGGTTCCGCGAGGCCGGCAATGCGGTGCTGCTCGGCACGGGCAGTTTCTGGGAGGGCGTCGACGTGAAGGGCAGTGCGTTGTCGGTCGTCGTGATCGACAAGCTGCCGTTCGCCGTGCCGGACGACCCGCAACTCAAGGCGCGACTCGAGGCGATCCGCACGCGCGGCGGCAACCCGTTCTTCGAGGAGCAGGTCCCGCAGGCCGTGATCTCGTTGAAGCAGGGCGCCGGTCGCCTGATCCGCGACGAGGGCGACTTCGGCGTCGTGATGATCTGCGACCCGCGGCTCGTGACCAAGGGGTACGGCCGCGCGTTCGTCACGAGCCTCCCGCCGATGAAGCGCACCCGCGAGCTCGGCGAGGTCACGCGGTTCCTGCGCGACCGGCTCGGTGGAAACGCATAGACTGCCGGTTGCCCGAACGGACAACCGGCCGCCGCATGCGCCTGCTCGCCCTCGACACCTCGACCGAAGCCTGCTCCGTCGCGCTCGCCGTCGACGGCCGCGTGCATTCTCGCTTCGAGCTCACCGAGCGCAGTCACGCAGAGCTCGTGCTGCCGATGGTCGATGCGGTGCTCGCGGAGGCCGGTGCCGCGCTCGCCTCGCTCGACGCGATCGCGTTCGGCCGGGGTCCGGGCGGCTTCACCGGCGTGCGCATCGCGGCGGGTGTCGCGCAGGGGCTGGCCTACGGTGGCGGCCTCAGGGTCCTGCCCGTGTCGAGTCTTGCGGCCGTTGCGGAACAGGTGCTGCGGCCGGTCGGCGACCGAGCGGTCGCCTGCAACGACGCGCGGATGGGCGAGGTCTACTGGGCCGTCTTCGAGCGCGCCGCGGACGGCGGGCTCGTCGCCGTGACGACGGAGCGCGTGTCGGTGCCGTCGGTGGTCGATGCGTCGACCGTCGGGGCAGGCCACGCCGCCGGCAACGGCCTCGCAGCGCACCCGGCGCTGCGCGAACGGCTGGTCGCCGGCGGTATCGCCGTCGCGGACGGGGTCTATCCGAGGGCGGAGGCGGTGCTCGCGATCGCAGCGCGGGACTGGGCGGCGGGCCGCAGCGTCGCGCCGGTCGATGCGGTGCCCGTCTACGTGCGCGACGACGTCGCGCGTCCGCCGGGTGGCACCGTCATCGGAATGTCATAATTCGAGTCTGTAATCCGCCCACCCGGCAGGAACCCCCGGACGCGAGATGACGGCCAAGCAGATCCTCGTGGTCGAAGACGAAAAGCCCATCCGGGACATGATCGCCTTCGGCCTGCGCCGCGCCGGCTTCGAGGTGCGCGAAGCCGAGGACGTCGCGGCGGCCCGCGCAGGGATCGCCGACCGCCGGCCAGACCTGCTGCTCGTCGACTGGATGCTGCCGGACCACAGTGGTGTCGAGCTGACCCGCGCGATCCGCCGCGACCGTGCGACCGAGGACCTCCCGGTGATCATGCTGACGGCCCGGGCGGCCGAGCAGGACAAGGTCACCGGGCTCGAGGTCGGCGCGGATGACTACCTCACGAAGCCGTTCAGCACCCGCGAACTCGTCGCGCGGATCCATGCGGTGCTGCGGCGGACCGCGCCGGAGGGCGCCGGCGGCACGCTCGAGGCGGGGCCGCTCGCGATCGACACGAACGGCCACCGCGTCACCGCGAACGGCGAGACCGTCGCGCTCGGCCCGACCGAGTACCGGCTCCTCAAGTTCTTCATGGAAAACCCGGACCGCGTGTACGCGCGCGGGCAGGTGCTCGACCGCGTCTGGGGTGGCTCGGTGTACATCGAGGAACGCACCGTCGACGTGCACGTGCGGCGCCTGCGCAAGGCGCTCGAGCCCGTGGGGTGTGACTGGATGGTCCAGACGGTCCGGGGGTCGGGCTACCGGTTCTCGGCGCGGCCCGAGTAACCGGGCCCCGCGATGCAGCGCACCCTGATCCGTGTGCTGGCGGGCATGGCGGTGTCTGTCGGCGCCGCCGCATTGGCGGGCGCGCTGTTCGGCCATCCGGCGCTCGGGGCGATGCTGGCGCTCGCGGCCCTGCTGGCACTGCAGGTCGTGAATCTCGGGCGTGTCGACCGCTGGCTGCGCCACAAGGACACGATGCCACCGCCCGACCTCGTGGGCCTGTGGGGCGAGGTGGTCGCGGCGGCGAGCCGCATACACCGGCGGAAGCTATTCCACGAGCAGCGCTTGACGTCGCTGGTCCGCGAATTCAGGCGCATGGCCGAGGCGATCCCGGACGGCGTGGTGCTGCTCGGCCCGGGCCGCGACATCCAGTGGTTCAATGCGGCGGCCGGCCGCTGGCTCGGGCTGCGGCGTCGCTACGACCGCGGCATCCGGATCGACAACCTCGTGCGCCACCCGGCCGTCGTCGACTACCTGCAGTCGCGCGGGCGTGGCGAACCGCCGCGCGTGCAACTCACGGGCCAGGACGACCGCTGGCTCGCGTTCTTCCTCGCGATCAACGCCGCGAGCGGGCAGCAGCTGCTCGTCGTCCGCGACGTGACCAGCGAGGCGCGGCTCGACGCGATGCGCAAGGACTTCGTCGCGAATGCCTCGCACGAGCTCCGCTCGCCGCTCACGGTGATCGGCGGCTACCTCGACGCGATGGCCGACGACCCGGGGCTCGACCCGGTGTGGCAGGAGCCCGTGCGGGAGATGCGGCGCCAGTCGGACCGGATGCGTGGCATTGTGCAGGACCTGCTCGAGCTGTCGCGCCTCGAGGCGCAGACGGGGCCCGCCGAGACTGCGCCCGTGGACGTCGGTGGGATGCTGGCGTCTCTGCGACGCGACGTCGCGGCCAGGCCTGAACCGACCGCCACCGTCGAACTCGCGCTCGAGACCGAGGCCAGGCTCCTCGGCGCGGAGCCCGAGCTGCACTCGGTGTTCTCGAACCTGCTCACGAACGCCGTGAAGTACACGCCGGCCGAGGGTCGCATCCGCGTCCGCTGGTGGGCCGACGAGGCGGGCGGGCACGTGAGCGTCGAGGACACCGGGATCGGCATCCCGGCCGAGCACCTGCCGCGGTTGACCGAGCGCTTCTATCGGGTGGATGCCGGCCGCTCGCGCAAGCTGGGCGGCTCGGGGCTCGGGCTCGCGATCGTGAAGCATGCCTTGCAGCGGCACGGTGCGCAGCTGGACGTCCGGAGCGTCGAAGGGCAGGGGAGCACGTTCACCTGTCATTTCCCGGCGGACCGCGTCCTTCCCGGCGCGTCGTGATCCGGGTCCGTCGCATATTTGCAACGACGACTGCAATCTCTCTGTCATACGACGGCCTTATAAATCCTGGCCAACAGACCGTACGCGACCGACTGGGCGCGCCGGGATGCAGGAACGTAGCCAGTCAACAACACCGTGAGGGGATTATCGTGAGAAACACCCTGGTCGCCGCGGCCGTGACCGCAGCGCTTGCAATGGGCTCGATGGAGGCCTCGGCCGCCCCGGCCAACTCGACGCAGGCCGAGATCGAGGCGATGAAGGCGCAGCTGCAGGCGCTGTCCGACCGCCTGAACAAGGTCGAGTCCGCGAACACCCAGTTGCAGAGCGAGAACGAGCAGCTGAAGGCGGCCGCGGAGCAGCGCGACGCCGAGGTGGACTACCTGAAGGCCCAGACCAAGGACCTGCGCCAGGAAACGGCCCAGGCCGACGCCAGCCTCGGCAAGCTGAACGGCGCCGACTGGGCCTCGCGGATCAAGTTCAAGGGCGACTTCCGGCTGCGCGAGGAGTACATCCAGAACCAGTACGTCGCCGGCAAGGCCCCGACCACGACGACGCCCTCGACGCTCTCGGTCGAGGAGGGGGCCGAGCAGTGGCGCACCCGCTTTCGGTTCCGGGTCGGTGCGACCGCGCAGGTCACCGACCACTCGACGGTGACCTTCCGGCTCGACAGCGGCGACGGCGATCCGCGCTCGACGAACCAGACCTACACGAACGAGTCGTCCGAGAAGGGCATTTACATCGGCCAGGCCTACGCCGACTGGAACTTCCTGCAGGGGGCGGACCTGCTGCTCGGCAAGCAGCCGTACCCGTTCTGGCGTCCGGCCTACTCGCTCTTCTGGGACGGCGACGTGAACCCGGAAGCCGTCGCGGCCACGTACAACAGCGGCATGTTCTTCGGCAGCGGCTGGGCGTGGACCGTGCTCACGAACGCGAACAACAACTCGAGCTACGTGAACGTGGACCCGACGATCTTCGGCCTGCAGGCGGGCCTCAAGTTCCCGCTGCTCGGCGGCGAGACGAAGGTCGCGGCGCTGTACTACAACCTGGCGAACGGGCAGGGCAATGCGCCGTTCTACAACGGCAACACCTACGGGAACACCACGTATGCGCGGTTCCTGAACGGTTCGACGACGGCGACCCAGGTGCTGAAGTACAACTACGAGATCGTCGAGCTCTCGGCCGAGATGGGCACGACGCTGTTCAACCTGCCGTTCACGTTCTGGGCCGACTGGTCGCAGAACGTGGCCGCGGACGTCGAGTACGACAACGCCTGGTCGGTCGGCGCCGGCATCGGCAAGGCGGCGAACTACCACACCTGGGAAGCGAGCGTGATGTACGAGTCGATGGACAAGGACGCGATGTTCGCGCAGTTCATCGATTCGGACTTCGCGGGCGGCGTGACCGACGCGGACGGCTGGGTGTTCAAGGCGGCCTACGCGCCGGTCAAGAACGTCACGGTCAACGCGACGTACTTCCTGAACACCACGAACAAGGACGTCTACGCAGTGTCGGGCAACGTGGCGAGCGGTCCGTACGCCGGTCCCTACGCGGTCGGCAAGGACATGAGCTACGACCGGTTCCAGCTCGACGTGAACTACAAGTTCTGATTCGGGTCTGAGACACGGGGCGCCCCCTTCCGCCGGCGTGCGGGAGGGGGCGTTCTCTTGAACGGGGGCGGCGCGGCATCGGTCATCCCGCTTGCCCGCCGGCTTGGCACTGGGGTATATCACCGGACGGTCTGGAGGCCAGCATGGAAACGTCGGATCTCTCCCACCACATCCTGAGCCGGTTCAACGCCGACCTCGAGGGCCTGCGCTCGTCCGTGCTGCAGATGGGCGGGCTCGTGGAGCAGCAGCTGCGCAACGGTGTCCGCGCGATAGCCGCCGGGGACAACCGGCTCGGCGAAGAGGTGGCCCGGCTCGATCACAAGGTGAACGCGATGGAGGTCGCGATCGACGAGGACTGCAGCCGCATCCTCGCCACCCGGGGCCCGACCGCCTCGGACCTGCGCCTCATCGTCACGGTCATCAAGACGATCACGGACCTCGAGCGCATCGGCGACGAGGCCGAGAAGCTCGGCCACATCGCCGCGCGCATCTCGACGATCGACCGCCCCGGGGAGCGCTACCGGGAGATCCGCCACATGGGCGAGTCGGTCGCCGAGATGGTGCACGGGGCGCTCGACGCGTTCGCGCGGATGGACACCGAGGCGGCGCTCGCCGTCGCGCGGGGCGACCGGGTCGTGGACGAGGAGTACGAGGCCATCCAGCGCCAGTGCATCACGTTCATGATGGAAGACCCGCGGACGATCCGCCGCGCGCTCGACGTGCTGTGGGTCGCGCGGGCGCTCGAGCGCATCGGCGACCACGCGAAGAACATCTGCGAGTACGTGGTCTTCATGGTGCTCGGCAAGGACATCCGCCACCTGTCGATCGAGGACGTCGAGGAACAGCTGGCGTCGGCCCGTGCGGAGAGGTCTGCAGGGGGCTGACGATGTTCGGTATTCCCACCTGGCTCACGCGCCGACGCGGCAACCTGCTCGGGTTTCTTGCCTGCGCGATGTTGATGAGCTACGCGCTCTTCGTCCAGCACGTGCTCAAGCTCGAGCCGTGCCCGCTCTGCATCCTGCAGCGCGTGTCGGTGATCAGCGCCGGCCTGCTGTTCCTGTTCGCCGCGATCCAGCACCCGGGCGAGCGCGGGTCGAAGGTCTACGGCGCGCTGATCGACCTCGCGGCCCTCGGCGGCGTGCTGGTCGCGTCGCGTCACATCTGGGTCATCGCCCAGCCGCCGGGCACCGTCGCCGAGTGCGGCGCCAGCCTCGAATACATGATGGACGTGCTGCCGCTCCACCAGGTGCTCGGCAAGGTGCTGTCCGGGTCGGGCGAGTGCGCGAAGATCGACTGGATGTTCCTGGGCCTCAACATGCCGACCTGGGTGCTGCTGAGCCTGGTCGGGCTCGGCTTCTGGGGCGTGCTGGTGAACTGGTTCGTGCCGCGCAGCCGCTGACGAACCGTCGACCGCGTCCGCCGCTCAACCCCGCAAGCGCGAGCGCGTGCGCTTCATCAGCGTGACGTGCGTGCCGTCCCGGCCGGTCTCGGTGGCCTCCGGGTCGTCCGCAGGGCGGCGATAGCTCCCATCGGCGGCGAGTTCCCAGGCGTTTCGCCGGTCCTCGAGTTGCACCTCGATGACTTCCCACAGGCGTTCGCGCAGCACGCGCGGCTCGACCGGCGCCACCGCCTCGATCCGGCGGGAAAGGTTGCGGTCCATCCAGTCGGCCGACCCGATGTAGAAATCGCCATCGAGCGGGTCGGCCATGCCGTTCTGGAACCAGAACACCCGGCCGTGCTCGAGGAACCGGCCGACGATCGAGCGCACCCGCACGTTCTCGGTCCAGCCCGCCACCCCGGGCCGCAGGCAGCAGAACCCGCGTACCAGCAGGTCGATCCGGACGCCCGCCTGTGAGGCGCGGGTGAGCGCCTCGCAGACCGGCAGGTCCTCGAGCTGGTTCATCTTCGCGACGATGCGCGCCGGTCGCCCGGCCCGGGCGTGTTCGGCTTCCCGGTCGATCAGCGCGATGAACCGCTCGCGCATGCCGTTCGGCGCCACGAGCAGCCGTTCGAACTCGGGGCCGCGCGAGTATCCGGTCAGGTGGTGGAAGAGCTTCACCACGTCGCGCGTGATCGCGGCGTCGCAGGTGAAGAGCCCGAAGTCGGTGTAGAGGCGCGCGGTCTTGACGTGGTAGTTGCCGGTGCCGATGTGGGCATAGGTCCGGAGCCCGTCGCCCTCGCGGCGCACGACCATCGCGAGCTTCGTGTGGGTCTTGAGCCCGCGGACGCCGTAGATCACGTGGTCGCCGGCCTTCTGCAGCTCGTTCGCCCAGTGCAGGTTCCGTTCCTCGTCGAAACGCGCCTTAAGTTCCACGAGGCAGGCGACCTGCTTGCCGTTCTCGGCCGCCCGGATCAGCGAGCGGACGAACGGCGTGTCGTCGCCGAGCCGGTAGACGGTCATCTTGATCGTCGTCGTCGCCGGGTCGTCGGCGGCGTCGCGGATGAAGCGTTCGACGGTGGCGTCGAAACTCTCGTACGGGTGGTGCACGAGCACGTCGCCCGCCCGGATGGCCGCGAAGATGTCGCCACCGGGGTCGAAGCCGGGCGGCACCATCGGCGTCCAGGGCGGGTAGCGCAGGTCGGGCCACGGCAGCGACGCGATTTCCGACAGCGTCGTGTAATCGAGCAGGCCCGGCAGCTCGTAGACGTCCGCATCGCGCAGGTCGAAGCGCTCCATGAGGCTCGTCCGGATCTCGGCGTGGAGGGGAGCGCCGAACTCGAGCCGGACCACGGGCTGGAACCGACGCTGGCGCACGTGTTCCTCGACGAGTTCCCGGATGCTGTTGTCGCCGTCCTCCTCGATCGCGATGTCCGCGTTGCGCGAGACCCGGAAGAGCGTCGCCTCCTCGATCGTCGCACCGGGGAACAGCCGGGCCGCGTTGTGCCGGATCACCTCCTGCAGCGAAACGAGGCAGCGTTCCCCCTCGGGTATGCCACTGCGCAGTGGGAGCCACTGCTGCACCGACGGCGGCACCTTCACGCGCACCGGGACGCGTTCACCGGTCAGGTCGTCGCGGAGCACGAAACCCCAGGACAGCGACAGGTTCGACATGAACGGGAATGGCAGCGACGGATCGAGGCTCAGCGGTGTCAGCGCGGGTGATACGTGCGTGTCGAAGTGGGCCGACGCCTCGGCCCGCTGGGCGGGGTCGAGTTCGTCCCACCGGGCGATCCGGATGCCCTCCTCGACGAGTTCGAGGCGCAGCCGCTCGAAGCAGGCCGCCTGCTCGAGCAGCATCGGGTGCAGGACCTCGCGGAGGCGGACCACGTGATCGTTGAAGGCGGCGATCGCGGCCGCCGTGCCGTCGGCATGGGCGCGGGTGCGCATCGCGCCGATGCGCTTCATGAAGAACTCGTCGAGGTTCGACGTGAAGATGCCCAGGTACTTGAGCCGTTCGAGCATCGGCGTGCGCCCGTCGAGCGCCTCGGCGAGCACCCGGCGATTGAACTCGAGCCAGTTCAGGTCGCGGTCGAGCCAGGCATTGCGCTGGAAGGCGCGCCGCCAGCTGCGATCCATCCCCTCCAACGTCGTGTCCTCCGTGCGCATCCGCCCAGCGTGCCCGCGGGCCGTGACGGTTTCGTGACGGTCGCGCGGCCCCGGGCGGCCGCCTGAGATCAGGCGTCGTCCGCGGCGCCCGCGGGCCCGAGCGCCCGCTCCAGGATCCGCTCGTACACGCGCGTGAGCGCCTCGACGTCCTCGAGCCGCACGCACTCGTCGACCTTGTGGATCGTCGCGTTCGGCACGCCGACCTCGACGACCTCGGCGCCCATCGGCGAGATGAACCGACCGTCCGAGGTGCCACCGGTCGTCGAGAACTCGGGATCGAGCCCGGTCACGTCCCGGACCGCGGCGGACACCACGGTCGTCAGGAAGCCGGGGCGGGTCAGGAACGGGAGCCCCGAGACGAACCACTCGAGCGTGTACTTGACGCCGTGGCGGTCCAGGATCGCGAGCACCGTGCGCTGCAGCGATTCGACCGTCTGCTCGGTCGAGAAGCGCAGGTTGAAGCGGACCTTCATCTCGCCCGGGATGACGTTCGGCGCGCCGGTGCCAGCCGTGACGTTCGACACCTGGAACGAGGTCGGCTGGAAGAACTCGTTGCCTTCATCCCAGTGCCGCGCCACCAGTTCCGCGAGTGCCGGCGCGAAGCCGTGCACCGGGTTGTCGGCGAGCTGCGGATAGGCGATGTGCCCCTGGACGCCGTGCACCGTGAGCCGGCCCGACAGCGAGCCGCGGCGGCCGATCTTGACGGTGTCGCCGAGGCGCTCGCCGCTCGTCGGCTCGCCGACGACGCACCAGTCGATCGTTTCGCCGCGCGCGCGCAGCACCTCGACGACGCGTCGGGTGCCGTCGACCGACGGCCCTTCCTCGTCGCTCGTGAGCAGGTACGCGATCCGCCCGCCGTGGCCGGGGTGGCGCGCGAGGTAGCGCTCGGTGGCGGTCACCATCGCGGCGAGGCCGCTCTTCATGTCCGCGGCGCCGCGACCGTACAGCGTGCCATCCCGTACTACGGGCTCGAACGGGTCGGTCGCCCAGTCCTCCCGGGGGCCGGTCGGGACGACGTCCGTGTGCCCGGCGAGGCAGAGCACCGGGCCGCCCGAGCCGCGCACGGCCCACAGGTTGGCCACGGGGCCGAAATCGAGCCGTTCGTTCCGGAAGCCGAGTGCCGCCAGCCGGGCACCGATCAGGTCCAGGCAGCCGTGGTCCTCGGGGCTGACCGAGGGCCGGCGGATCAGTTCGCAGGTCAGGTCGAGCGTGTCGGTCATCGGGGCACGCAATGTAACACTCCTGTCACACGTCCGATCCAGACTTTGCGCCGTCCGGAAACCGGCCCACCAGGGCCCGTCACCGCAGTCCAACACCAGAGGAACGCTAAATGAAGTCCTGGCAGAAAGTCATCCTCCCGGCACTCTGCATCGGCGTGATGTCGGCGGGCTTCGCCGGCCGCGCGGAGGCCCAGACGGCTTCGATCAAGATCGACGGCTCCAGCACGGTGTTCCCGATCTCCGAGGCACTGGCCGAGGAATTCCAGATCTCGAAGCGCGGCAAGGTCCGCGTCACAGTCGGCATCGCCGGCACAGGCGGTGGTTTCAAGAAGTTCTGCCGCGGCGAGACGGACATCTCGAACGCCTCGCGCCCGATCTCGGCCGAGGAGATGGCGGCGTGCAAGGCCGCGGGTGTCCAGTACATCGAACTGCCGATCGCGTTCGACGCACTGACGGTCGTCGTGAACAAGGGCAACACCTGGGCCAAGTCGATGACGATCGCCGACCTGAAGAAGATCTGGGCCCCCGATGCCCAGGGCCGCGTGAACAACTGGAGCCAGGTCAAGGCGGGCTATCCGAGCGAGAAGCTGATGCTGTTCGGGCCGGGCACGGATTCCGGCACGTTCGACTACTTCACCGAGGCCGTGAACGGCAAGGCGAAGGCGAGCCGCTCGGACTACAGCGCCAGCGAGGACGACAACACGCTGGTGCAGGGCGTCGAGAACAACAAGGGCGGCCTCGGCTACTTCGGGTACGCGTACTACACGGCGCACCAGGACAAGCTGAGTGCGGTCGCGATCGACGGCGGCAAGGGCCCGGTGATGCCGACCGAGGCCAACGTGCTGAACGGTACCTACCAGCCGCTCTCGCGGCCGCTCTTCATCTACGTGAAGGTCGCCGCGGCCAGCCGGCCCGAGGTCCAGGAGTTCGTGCAGTTCACACTCACGAAGGGCGCCGGCCTCGTGCAGGAGGTGGGTTACATCCCGCTGCCGGCCTCGGCCTACCCGATGGTGCTCAAGCACTACACGGACCGCAAGACCGGCACGGTGTTCGGCGGCGTGCCGAAGGTCGGTGTTACCATCGAGCAGCTGCTCGCGATGGAAGCGAAGCTCTGACGGGCGCGAGGGACTGGTCGATGCGCGGGGACGCGTGTGAACGCGTCCCCGTTCCGCGTCTCCGGGGGTGAGTCTGCGATGAAGGAGGGGCGTTCCATGGGCAGGTTCGGTGGGTCGGCCGCGCTCCGGTACCGTCGTGCCCGGGACCGGGTCATCGAGGCCGTGCTGTTCGCCTGCGGCCTGGTCGCCGTGTTCGCGACCGTCGCGATCGTGTTCATCCTGGTCAAGGAGTCGGTGGCGTTCTTCGAGCACGTCTCGATCGTCGAGTTCGTGACCGGGACCACCTGGACGCCGCTCTTCGCCGACGCGCACTACGGCATCCTGCCGCTCGTGGCCGGGACGCTCACGGTCACCGGCGTCGCGCTCGTGGTCGCGATTCCGCTGGGAACGCTCATCGCGATCTACCTGTCCGAGTACGCGTCGCACCGGCTGCGGGAAGCCGTGAAGCCGGTGCTCGAACTGCTTGGCGCCGTGCCGACCGTCGTGTACGGCTATTTCGCGCTGCTGATGGTGACGCCACTGCTGCAGAAGCTGATCCCGGACCTGCCGGGCTTCAACATGCTGAGTGCCGGCCTCGTGATCGGGCTCATGATCGTCCCGTACGTGGCATCCGTCAGCGAGGATGCGATGCGCGCGGTGCCGCGCTACATGCGCGAGGGTTCCTACGCGATGGGCGCGACGAAGCTGCAGACGGCCGTCCGGGTCGTGTTCCCGGGCGCGCTCTCGGGCATCGCGGCCGCCTACATCCTCGGCATCTCGCGCGCGATCGGCGAGACGATGGTGGTCGCGATCGCGGCCGGCATGCAGCCCACGATGACGTTCGACCCGCGTGAGCCGGCGGCGACGATCACCGCCTACATCGTGCAGGTGAGCCTCGGCGACCTGCCGCACGGCAGCATCGGCTACCAGAGCATCTTTGCGGCCGGTCTGGTGCTGATGCTGATGACGCTGGTGTTCAACGTGATCGGGTTCTTCCTGACGCGCCGCTTCCGGGAGGCCTACTGATGAGCGCGACCGTCGCCAGCCGCGAACTCGCGGCCATCCGCCAGGGCCTCGCGTGGCGCAAGAACCTCGACCGGCTGTTCGTGGTGCTCGGGCTCCTGGTGCTGCTCGGCTGCCTCGCGATCCTGGCGCTGCTCTTCATCGACCTGGTGCAGGACGGCGCCTCCCGGTTCGGCTGGAAGTTCCTGAGTTCGTTCCCGTCGCGCAAGGCCGAGAACGCCGGCATCCTGTCGGCCGCCGTCGGCACCTCGCTCGTGATGCTCGTGACGATGGTCGCGGCGCTGCCGGTCGGCGTCGCCGCGGCGATCTACCTCGAGGAGTACGCGCCCCGGAACGGGTTCACGTCCGTGATCGAGATCAACGTGACGAACCTGGCCGGCGTCCCGTCGATCGTGTACGGCCTGCTCGCGCTCGGCCTGTTCGTCTACCAGTTCGACCTCGGACAGAGCATCCTGACGGCTGGCCTCACACTCGGCCTCCTGATCCTGCCGATCGTCATCGTCGCCACCCGCGAGTCGCTGCGCGCGGTGCCGAAGGCGATCCGCGAGGCCGCCTACGGGCTTGGCGCGACCCGCTGGGAGGTCACCCGCGACCACGTGCTGCCGTATTCGACGGGCGGCATCCTGACCGGTCTGATCCTCGGCCTGTCGCGCGCGATCGGGGAGACGGCGCCGCTGATCACGATCGGCGCGCTGGCGTTCATCGCGTTCCTGCCGCCGTCGCCGGTGTCCGGCACGTTCCCGTACCTCAGCTTCGAGTGGCTCTCGAGCGAATTCACCGTGATGCCGATCCAGATCTTCAACTGGGTGTCGCGGCCGGACCAGGCCTTCCAGGCCAACGCGGCCGCCGCCGGCGCGATCCTGCTCGGCATGAGCCTCGCGATGAACGCGATCGCGATCGCGATCCGCTACCGCTTCCGCAAGAAGATCAACTGGTGAGCACGATGGCAGACACAGCGACGGCCACCGCCCCGACCACGACCAACGGAACACGGACGATGCAAGGCGAAGACCAGACCGAACGCGGCTCCGCGCCGTTCTCCGTCGCGCTCGGCGAGCGCGCCGCCTCCGTGGCGAACCCGCCGAAGGCGATCGCCCGTGAGCTGAACTTCTGGTACGGCTCGAACCACGCGCTCAGGAACCTGAACCTGACGTTGCCGGTGAACCAGGTGACGGCGCTGATCGGCCCGTCCGGCTGCGGCAAGAGCACCTTCCTGCGCTGCTTCAACCGGATGCACGACCTGCAGCCGGAGACGCGCTACCAGGGCGCGATCACGCTGCTGCCCGACCAGGTGAACCTGGTCGGCGCCGAGACGGACCCGATCGAGGTGCGCATGCGCATCGGGATGGTGTTCCAGAAGCCGAACCCGTTCCCGAAGACGGTGTTCGAGAACGTCGCCTACGGCCTGCGCCTGCGCGGCCTGCGCAACCGGGCCGAACTCGCCGAGCGGGTCGAGCAGGCGCTGCGCGGCGCGGCGATCTGGGACGAGGTGAAGGACCGCCTCGACGACTCGGCACTCGCGCTCTCCGGCGGCCAGATGCAGCGCCTGTGCATCGCGCGCGCGCTGGCGACGGAGCCCGAGATCCTGCTGTTCGACGAGCCGACCTCGGCGCTCGACCCGATCGCGACCGCGAAGATCGAGGAACTGATCACCGAGCTCCGCGAGCGGGTCACCGTGCTGATCGTCACGCACAACATGCAGCAGGCCGCGCGCGTGTCGGATTTCACGGCCTTCATGTACCTCGGCGAGCTCGTCGAGGTGGACGTCACGTCGAAGATCTTCACGAACCCGGCGAAGAAGGCCACCGAGGACTACATCACGGGCCGTTACGGCTGAGGAACTTGGAATGGAGCCGCTGCGACCGTTGTGCCTCGACGCGCCCGGCCCGGTGCCCGGCGAGGGGCACACCGCTCGCGCGGTGGACCAGTCGCTCGCCGGGCTCCGGCTGCACGCGGTTGAGATGGGCGGGCTCGTGATCGACCAGGTCGGCAAAGCGGTCGAGGCGCTGCTCGGCCGTGACACCGCGCTCGCGGAGACCGTGCTGTCGCGCGAGGCGATCGTGAACGGCTACGACGCGAGGCTCGACGCCGATTCGCTCACGTTCATCGCGCTGCAACAGCCCGTCGCGAATGACCTCAGGATGACCCGTGCGGTCGCCCGTGCGGCCCTCGAACTCGAGCGCGCCGGTGACGAGGCGAAGAAGATCGCGCGCTTCGCGGCGAGGATCGGCGCGTCGCCGGGGCACGATCCGGTCGTCGCCGTCGCGCGGCACCTGCGTCACATGGCCAGCCTTTCGGTGAGCCTCCTCAGGGACTCGGTCCGGGCGCTCGACGAATCGAGCCCGCAACGGGCGCGGGCCGTGCTCGCGCGCGACCGCGAACTCGACGCGGAATTCGCCGACGCGATCCGTCAGCTGATGTCGTTCGTGATGGAGGACCGGCAGTTCCTGTCGGCCACCGTCGACACGGTGTTCGCGCTCAAGGGGCTCGAGCGCATCGGCGACCACGCGAAGAACATCGCCGAACAGGTGATCTACATGGTCGAGGGCGTCCGGGCCTGAGCGGCTCGCGGGGCCCGCGACGGGCGTACGTGCCCACGTCGCGCGCCCGCCTCAGCCCTGACTCGTTACCAGCCGCCCTCGAACTGCCGGGTCAGCCACAGGGCCACCGAGCCGATCATCACGATTGCAACGATGGTCATCGAAGTCTCTCCGTTTGGCGCCTCCGCGGCGCGATGGAGAGTGTGCTTGGGCGAGATTGCGCGAGCGTGGCAGCCATTGGACAGCGCGATGACGGCGGCCCGGGTCGTCGAGCGGATCGTCAGTCCGCCCCGCGCAGCAGTTCGTTGATGCCGACCTTGGCGCGCGTCTGCGCGTCGACGCGCTTGACGATCACGGCGCAGTAGAGCGAGTAGCGGCCGTTCGCCGCGGGCAGCGAGCCGGGCACGACGACGGCGCCGGCCGGGACGCGGCCGTAGCTCACCTCGTCGCGCTCGCGGTCGTAGATCCGTGTGCTCTGCCCGAGGTAGACGCCCATCGAGAGCACCGCGCCGCGTTCGACGATGACGCCCTCGACGACCTCGGAGCGCGCGCCGATGAAGCAGTCGTCCTCGATGATCGTCGGGTTGGCCTGCAGCGGCTCGAGCACGCCGCCGATGCCGACGCCGCCCGAGAGGTGTACGTTGCGCCCGATCTGCGCGCACGAACCGACCGTGGCCCAGGTGTCGACCATCGTGCCTTCGCCGATCCAGGCCCCGATGTTCACGTAGCTCGGCATCAGTACCGCGTTTCGCGACACGTAGGCACCCCGACGGACGACCGCAGGGGGCACGACCCGCACGCCCTCGGCGCGGAACCGCGCCTCGTCATGGCCGGCGTGCTTCAGCGGCACCTTGTCGTACCAGCGGGTCGCGCCGCCGTCGACGACCCGGTTGTCGTTCAGCCGGAACGAGAGCAGTACGGCCTTCTTGACCCACTGGTGCACGACCCACTCGTCGCCGCGCTGCTCGGCGACGCGCAGTTCGCCCCGGTCGAGCAGGTCGATCACCGACTCGACGGCGGCAGCGACGTCGGACGGCGCCTGGCCCGGCGCGTACTTCGCGCGGTCCTCGAATGCGGCGTCGATCAGGCGGGCGAGTCGTGCGTGGTCGGTCATGGCGGGCTCGGCGTTTGCGGATGGTGGCCGGAAGCATAGCCGAACGCGACGCGAAGGCCGTGGACCCGGTCCGCGGCCGGGCCCGCGGCTGCGCGGCCGATGTGGTTCAGCGACCGTTCCGCACGTACGCGACGATCCGCCGCGCCGCCTCGACGCATTCGTCGGCCGGCGCGACCAGCGAGATCCGGACCCGGCCGCGTCCCGGGTTGCCGCCGGGACCGGGCCGCGACAGGTACGAGCCCGGCAGCACCGTGACGTTGTGGCCGGCGTGCAGGCCGCGCGTCCACGCCTCGTCGTCGCCGACCTCGGGCCACAGGTAGAACGCGCCTGCGGGCCGTTCGACCTCCATCACCTCGCGGAGGATCGGCAGCACGGCGTCGAACTTCGAACGGTAGAGTCGCCGGTTCTCGATCACGTGGGCCTCGTCGTCCCAGGCCGGCACGCTGGCGCGCTGCGCGTAAAGCGGCATCGCGCAGCCGTGGTAGGTGCGGTAGAGCCGGAAATCGGCGAGCACCCGGGCGTCGCCTGCGACGAAGCCGGAGCGCAGCCCCGGCACGCTCGAGCGCTTCGAGAGGCTGTGGAACGCGACGCAGCGTTCGTAGCTGCCGTGGCCGGCGGCGCGGGCGGCGGCGAGGATCCCGGCGGGCGGGCGCCGCTCGTCGTCGTAGATCTCCGAATAGCACTCGTCCGACGCGATCACGAAGTCGTGGCGGTCCGCGAGTTCGATCGCGCGGCGCAGGTAGTCCTCGGGCATCACGGCGCCGGTCGGGTTGCCCGGACTGCACAGGAAGAGCACCTGGCAGCGCGCCCAGTCGCCGGGCGACACCGCGTCGAGGTCGGGCAGCCAGCCATTCGCGCGCGTGCACCCGAGATACACGGGCTCCGCACCGGCGAGCAACGCCGCGCCTTCGTAGATCTGGTAGAACGGGTTCGGCATCAGCACGGCCGGGCGGTCGCGCGATCCGCCGACGACCGCCTGCACGAACGCGAAGAGTCCCTCGCGGGTCCCGTTCACCGGCAGCACCATGCGCTCGGCGTCCACGCTCCCGGCCGGGAGCGTGTACCGCCGCTCGAGCCAGCGCGCCGCGGCCGACCGCAGTTCCGGCAGGCCGAGCGCGGCCGGGTAACTGCCGAGCGTGTCGAGGGCGCCGGTCAGCGCGGCCGCGATGAACGGTGGCGGCGCGTGTTTCGGCTCGCCGATCGAGAGCGGGATGTGCCGGAGCGAAGGTGGCGGGGCGGCGCCGTCGAGCAGGGCGCGCAAGCGCTCGAACGGATACGGATAGAGCTGCCCGATCCGCGGGTTCACCGCTGGCCCGCCGCGCGGTCGGTCGGGCCCTGGATGTCGAGCGCCGCGTGCAGCTGTTCCTCGACGCGGCGGCGGGTGGCCTCGTCGAGCGGTCGGCCCCGGTCGTCCGTCACGTAGAACACGTCCTCGGCCCGTTCGCCGACGGTCATGATGCGCGCGGTCACGACGTCGACGCGCTCGGCGAGCAGCACCTTGCCGACTTCCGAGAGCAGGCCGGGACGGTCGCCGGCGATCAGCTCGATCACGGTGCGGGCCCGCACCGGGTCGTCCGTGAACGTGATCTGCGTCGGCGTCGCGAACATCCGCACCTGCCGCGGCGCGCGGCGCGTCACGGCGGGCGTCGCCGCGTCGGGCGCCTGCAGCACCCGCCACAGCCGTTGCTCGATCTCGTGCGCGCGGTGGCGGTCGGCCACCGGCGCCCCGTTGTCCTCGAGCACGACGTAGGTGTCGAGCGACAGGCCGTCGCCGAGCGGCGTGATCCGCGCGTCGAGGATGTTGAGCCCGAGCTGGTCGAGCAGCGCGGTCGTCCGCGCGAAGTTCTGCTGCGTGTGCGGCATGTACGTGATCACGGCGTTTCCGCCGCGCTCGGGCGTGTCGCGAACAGCGACGAGCGGCGAGTGGTCGGCCGGGTCGCGGTCGGCGATCAGCCGCGAGTGCCACGCGATCTCCGACGGCGTGTGGCGCAGGAAATAGTCGTCGTTCAGGCGCGACCAGGCGCGCGCGGCGCGACCGGCATCGACGCCCTCGCGACCAAGCAGCTCCAGAGCGGCGGCGCGCGTCTCCGCGACCAGTTCGTCCTTGTCGACCGCCGCCTCGAGGCCGCGGCGCAGCGCCCGCTTCGTGCGCTCGTAGAAGTCGTGGAAGAGCGACGAGCGCCACGAGTTCCACAGTTTCGGGTTCGTGCCACGGACATCGGCGACCGTGAGCAGGTAGAGGTAGTCGAGGTGGGTCTGGTCGCCCACGACGCGCGCGAAGTCCTGGATCACCTTCGGGTCCGAGATGTCCTTCTTCTGCGCGGTGACCGAGAAGAGCAGGTGGTTCCGCACCAGCCAGGCGACCAGCCGCGCGTCGTAGCGCGAGAGGCCCTGCTCGAGGCAGAACGCCTCGGCATCGACGGCTCCGAGCTCCGAGTGGTCGCCGCCGCGGCCCTTCGCGATGTCGTGGAACAGCGCGGCGAGCAGCGCGACCTCGGGCTTCGGCAGCGCGAGCATCAGGCGCGACAGCTCCGGGAACTCGTGCTCGAAGCGCGGCAGCATCAGCCGGCGCAGGTTGCGCACGACGAAGAGCGTGTGCGCATCGACCGTGTACGCGTGGAACAGGTCGTACTGCATCCGGCCGACGATGCGGCCGAACGCCGGGATGTAGCGCCCGAGGACGCCGTAGAGGTTCATCCTCCTGAGCTCGTGGGTGACGCCCGCCGGGGCCTGGAGCAGTTCGAGGAACAGGCGGTGGTTGCGCGGGTGCTGGCGGAATTCCTCGTCGATGAGCCACAGGTGCCGGCCGAGCGCGCGTATCGTCGAGGCGCGGACGCCGCGAAGCTCCGGGTGGTCCTGCATCAGGCGGAACAGCTCGAGGATCGCCGAAGGCTGGCGTGCGAACACGTCGTCCGCGGTCACCTCGAGGAAGTCGCCGCGCACCTGGAAGCGCGGGTTCAGCGGGACGATCTCCGCGCCGCCGTCGCCCAGGATGGCCTCGCGAAAGAGCTGCAGCAGCATCTCGTTCAGCAGGCTGACATCCATCACGGTGCGGTAGTAGCGCTGCATGAACTGCTCGACCGCGAGCGTGTAGGTCGCGTCCTCGTAGCCGAACATCTGCGCCACGCGGCTCTGGTGGTCGAACAGCAGCCGGTCCTCGCGCCGCCCGGTCAGCACGTGCAGCGCGAAACGCACCTTCCACAGGAAGGCCTGCGCGGTGCGCAGCTTGCGCAGTTCGCCCGCGGTCAGGAACCCGTGCTCGACGAGTTCGTCGAACGTGTCGGCGCCGAAGTGGCGCTTCGCGACCCAGCCGATCGTCTGGATGTCGCGCAGTCCGCCCGGGCCGGTCTTCACGTTGGGCTCGAGGTTGTAGGCCGTGTCGTGGTGCCGGTGGTGGCGCGCCTGCTGTTCGGTCACCTTGGCCTCGAAGAACGCCTTCGACGACCACACGCTGTCCGCGCCGAGCGCGCGGCGCATCGCCTGGTAGAGATGCTCCGGGCCGGCGAGCAGTCGCGCCTCGATCAGCGTCGTCGCGACGCTCACGTCGGCGGCGCTCTCGCGCTGGCAGTCGTCGATCGTCCGGACGCTGTGACCGACCTCGAGGCCGATGTCCCACAGGAAGGCGAGGAAGCGCTCGATGCCCTCGTGGCCGCCCTCGTCGTCGGACTTCGGCAGAAGGATCAGCACGTCGATGTCGGAGCAGGGGTGCAGCTCGCCGCGGCCGTAGCCGCCGACGGCCACGAGCGCGACGTCGCGCGTCGCGCCTGCGTGCAGCGACCAGGCCTCGCGCAGCACGACGTCCACCATCCGGGCCCGGTCGCGCACCAGCGCCTCGATCGGCTCGTCCTCGCCGAAGCGCTGCACGAGGCTCGCGGTGCCCTCAGCAAGGGCCTGGCGGAACGCCGCGACCCGGTCCGCACCGGCCGACATCGCGGCCGGCAGCGTGTCGAGGAAGGGCCAGGACGGCAGCGGTACCCGCCCGGTGGCGGCAGCGAACTCCTCGGCCTCTCCGTGGGTCGCGCTCAAGCGGGTGGCCGCTCCTGCGCGCCGAGCGTGAGCACCTCGGAGCCCGCGTCGGTGACGAGCACGGTGTGCTCCCACTGCGCGGACAGCGAGTGATCGCGGGTGACGACGGTCCAGCCGTCGGGGAGCAGGCGCACCTCGCGGCGACCGGCGTTGACCATGGGCTCGATCGTGAACGTCATCCCGGCCTCGAGCACGAGGCCCGTGCCGGCCGTGCCGTAGTGCAGCACCTGCGGGTCCTCGTGGAACCCGCGGCCGATGCCGTGGCCGCAGTACTCGCGCACGACCGAGTAGTGGTTGCCCTCGACGAACGACTGGATCGCGGCGCCGATGTCGCCGAGGCGCGCGCCGGGGCGCACGACTCGGATGCCGCGCCACATCGCCTCCCGGGTCACCTCGACCAGCCGCTGCACGTGCGGTGGCACCTTGCCGACGCAGAACATCCGGCTCGAATCGCCGTGGAACCCGTCCTTGATCACGGTCACGTCCACGTTGACGATGTCGCCCTGCCGCAGGCGCTTGTCGCCCGGGATCCCGTGGCAGACGACGTGGTTCACCGACGTGCAGATCGACTTCGGATACCCGCGGTAGCCGAGCGGGGCGGGGACCGCCTGCTGCCGCTCGACGATCCAGTCGTGGCACAGCCGGTCGAGCTCGTCGGTCGAGACGCCGGCCACGACGTGCTGGCCGATCATGTCGAGCACCTCGGCGGTCAGCCTCCCGGCCAGACGCATCGCGTCCTGCTCGGCAGGGGATTTCACGGCGACGCGGCCCGCAACGGGTGGGGGCCGGTCCGCCAGGGCTGGCTCAGGCTGCTGCATGGTCGGCGGGTGCTTCCAGCGCCGGTGCCCCGTGGCCCCGGCGCGCAAGTGTTTGAACGAACGGAAAGTTATGGTATAAAGCGCGCCCGTTTTTCACAACCTAAACCGCACACGCGCCGTCACATGTGGCTGGGTGCCTGCCAGGCCGGGAGGTCTCGCGGGTTGCCGCATGGGGTGCGTGGAGGCCCAACCCCACAAGGAGATCGAGCAATCATGGCCAGCATGTCCATGCGTCAGATGCTGGAAGCGGGTGTCCACTTCGGACACCAGACCCGCTTCTGGAACCCGAAGATGGCCCCCTTCATCTTCGGCGAGCGCAACCGCATCCACATCATCAACCTCGAGAAGACGCTGCCCCTCTACGTCGAGGCGGCGGGCTTCGTCAAGCACACGGTCGCCGAGGGCGGCAAGGTGCTGTTCGTCGGCACGAAGCGCTCGGCCCGCGAGGCCGTCGCCCGCGAGGCTGCCCGCTGCGGCATGCCCTACGTCAGCCACCGCTGGCTCGGCGGCATGCTCACGAACTTCAAGACCATCCGCCAGTCGATCAAGCGCCTCGCCGAGATCGACGAGCTGCTCGCGAGCGGCACGATCGAGGGCCGCAGCAAGCGCGAGGCGCAGATGCTCCGCCGCGAGCGCGAGAAGCTCGACCGCAGCCTCGGCGGCATCAAGGACATGGACGGGCTGCCGGACGTGATGTTTGTCGTCGACGTCGGCCACGAGAAGATCGCGATCCACGAGGCCCAGAAGCTCGGCATCCCGGTCGTGGCCGTGGTCGACACGAACTGCTCGCCGGATGGCATCAGCTACGTGATCCCGGGCAACGACGACGCGATGCGCGCGATCGAGCTCTATGCGTCCGGTATCGCCGACGCGGTGCTCGAGGGCCGCTCGACGCTGCCCGAGGTGAGCGTCGGCGAGGACGAGTTCGTCGAACTCGACGAGGAAGGCAAGCCGCGTGCGAAGGCGGGCCCGAAGCGTCGTGCCGCCCCGACCCGCAAGAAGGCCCCGGCGCGCCGCAAGGCCGGTGCCGAGGGCGAAGCCGCGGCCCCGGCGCACGACGCCCAGGCCGAGCTTGCCGAGGCCGACCCGGAGGAGAGCCCGGAGGCCTTCATGGCGCGCCGCGAAGCCGCCCGCAAGAAGGGCCCTGCGACCGCCGACGTCCCGGCGACGCCGGCCGCGGGGGAGTGACCATGACCGCCGTCACCGCTGAGGCCGTCAAGTCGCTCCGCGAGCGTACCGGCGCGGGCATGATGGAGTGCAAGAAGGCGCTCGTGGAAGCCGGCGGCGACCTCGAGGCCGCGGCCGAGGCCATGCGCAAGTCGGGTCTCGCGAAGGCCGACAAGAAGGCGGGCCGCGTCGCGGCCGAGGGCGTCGTCGCGGTCGAGAAGGCCGCCGACGGCCGCGCCGTCGCGCTGGTCGAGGTCAACTCGGAGACCGATTTCGTCGCCCGCGAGAAGGACTTCCAGTCCTTCGCCGCCGCGGTCGCGCGGGTTGCGCTCGAGACCCGTCCCGCGGACCTCGACGCGCTCAATGCCGCGAAGCTGCCGGACGGCCGGACCGTGGACGAGGCGCGCCGCGCGCTGATCGCCCGTATCGGCGAGAACATCGGCGTGCGCCGCTTCGAGGTGGTGACCGGTTCGGCCACCGTCGCGACCTACCTCCACGGCAGCCGGATCGGCAGCGTCGTGGTGCTCGAGGGTGGCGATGGCGAACTCGGCCACGACCTCGCGATGCACGTCGCGGCGATCAACCCGCAGTACCTGTCGGCGGCCGAAGTGCCGGCCGAGCAGGTGGAAAAGGAGCGCGAGATCATCGTCGCCCAGGCGGCGGCGGACCCGAAGCTCCAGGGCAAGCCGAAGGAGGTGCTCGTGAAGGCCTCCGAGGGCAAGCTGCGCAAGTTCCTCTCCGAGATCACGCTGCTCGGCCAGCCGTTCGTGAAGGACGACAAGCAGACCGTCGAGCAGGTCCTCAAGCAGGCCGGCGCGAAGGTCGTGCGCTACGTCCGTTTCGAGGTCGGCGCCGGCATCGAGAAGAAGCAGGAGAACTTCGCGGCCGAGGTGATGGCGCAGGTGCGGGGCGCCTGAGCCCGCACCGGCCGCGAGACGACCACCACGAGGAACCCCGCGCGAGCGGGGTTCCTTATAATGGCCCCCCGTCGGAGGTGACGGACCGCATGCCAGAATCCGCAGACGGAAAGCCGGCGTATCGCCGCATACTCGTGAAGCTGTCCGGGGAGGCCCTGATGGGCGACTCGGATTACGGCATCGACCCGGCGTTCCTGAAGCGACTCGCCTCCGAGATCGCAGCGGTGCGCGAACTCGGCGTCGAGGTGGCTGTCGTGATCGGCGGCGGCAACCTGTTCCGTGGGGCCGGGCTCGCCCGGGCCGGCATGGACCGGGTCACCGGCGACCAGATGGGCATGCTCGCCACCGTGATGAACTCGCTCGCGCTGCAGGACGCCCTCGAGTCGATCGGTGTGTTCGTGCGGGTGCTCTCGGCCGTGCGGATCAACCAGGTCTGCGAGGACTACATCCGCCGCCGCGCCGTGCGCCACCTCGAGAAGGGCCGGGTCTGCATCTTCGCCGCCGGCACCGGCAACCCGTTCTTCACGACCGACACCGCCGCGAGCCTCCGGGCGATCGAGATCGAGGCCGACCTGCTGCTGAAGGCCACGAAGGTCGACGGCATCTACGACTCCGACCCGGTCGTGAACCCGCAGGCGCGCCGCTACGACCGGCTCACGTTCGACCAGGTGCTCGACGGCCGGCTGAACGTCATGGACGCGACCGCGATCGTCCTGTGCCGGGACAACCGGCTCCCGCTGCGCGTGTTCGACCTCAACGACGCCGGCGCGCTGGTGCGCGTCGCGCGGGGCGAGGACGTCGGTACGCTCGTCACGAACTGAGGCGGCCCGGCCGCCGGAGAACGACCATGCTCGAGGACATCAAGAAGGACGCCGCCGAACGGATGGCCAAGTGCGTCGTCGCGCTGAAGGCCGACCTGAAGAAGCTGCGCACCGGGCGCGCAAGCACCAACCTGCTCGAGCACCTGAAGGTCGAGTACTACGGCAGCGAGGTCCCGCTGCAGCAGGTCGCCAACGTCGCGGTCGAGGACGCGCGCACGCTCACGGTCGTCCCGTGGGAAAAGCAGATGGTGCCGGTCATCGAGAAGGCGATCATGAAGTCGGACCTCGGGCTGATGCCCGCCACCGCCGGCAGCGTGATCCGCGTGCCGCTGCCGTCGCTCACCGAGGAGCGCCGCCGCGAACTCACGAAGGTCGTGCGCCACGAGGGCGAGACGGCGCGCGTCGCGATCCGCAACGTGCGCCGCGACGTGCTGCAGGAACTGAAGGAGATGCTGAAGGAAAAGCTCATCTCCGAGGACGTCGAGCGCAAGGCCCACGAGGAGGTCCAGAAGCTCACCGACAAGTACGTCGCGGAGGTGGACGCCGTGCTTGCCGAGAAGGAAAAGGAGCTGATGCAGGTCTGACCCCGTGGCGCAGACGCACACCCGCGACCCGGGCACGCCGCGCCACGTCGCCGTCATCATGGACGGCAACGGCCGCTGGGCCGCCCGGCGCGCGCTTCCGAGGCACATGGGCCACCGGGCCGGCGTGAAGGCCGTGCGCGCCGTCGTCGAGGGTTGCGCGCGCCGCGGCGTCGAGGCGCTCACGTTGTTCGCATTCTCTAGCGAGAACTGGGGCCGGCCCCAGGAGGAGATCTCGCGCCTGATGGAACTCTTCGTCGAGGCCATGGAACGCGAGGTGGACGAACTCGACGCGAATGGCATCCGGCTGCGGTTCATCGGCGACCTCACGAGGCTCCGTCCGCACGTGCGCGCAGGCATCGCCTCGGCCGAGGCGCGCACGGCCGCCAATACGCGGATGACGGTGTTCGTCGCGGTTTCCTATGGCGGTCGCTGGGACGTGGTCGAGGCCGCGAAGCACCTCGCCGCGGACGCGGCGGCCGGGCGGATCGAGCCGGGCGGCATCGACGAGGCGACGTTCGGTCGCGCACTCGCGCTCGGCGACGCACCGGACCCGGACCTCTTCATCCGGACGGGCGGCGAGCAGCGGGTGAGCAACTTCCTGCTGTGGAACCTGGCCTACACAGAGCTCTATTTCTGCGACACGCTCTGGCCCGATTTCGACGACGCGGCGCTCGAGCGGGCCTTCCGGCACTTCGCCGGCCGGCAGCGCCGCTACGGCCTGCTCGATCCCCGGGTGGCCGGTGGCTAGCGGCCTGCGCCAGCGGGTGTTCACGGCGCTGGCGCTGGCGGCCGTCGTGCTCGGCGTGCTGCTCGCGATGCCGCCCCTCGCGGCCGTGGCGGTCGTGGCCGTGATCGTCGTGCTCGGCGGCGCCTGGGAGTGGGCGGGCTTCGCCGGATGGACCGGCCCGGCCGGACGCGGCGCGTATGCCGCGGCGATCGCAGCGCTCGCGGCCCTGGCCTGGCACTGGACGTCGGATCCCGCGCACCTCGCGACATTCCTGCGCGCGACGGCGGCCTGGTGGGCCGTCGGCCTCCTGTGGGTGCTCGTTGCGCCGGGACGCGGCGGCCGTCCCGCCGCGGCGATTTCCGGCGTCGCGGTGCTCGTGCCCGCGGCCATCGGCCTCGCTCGCACCGCGCTCGTGGTGCCGTACGGCCAGGCGCTGCTGCTGTTCCTGATCATCCTGATCGCGGCCGCCGATGTCGGGGCCTATTTCGGCGGGCGCCTGTTCGGCCGCCACAAGCTCGCCCCGGCCGTCAGTCCAGGCAAGACCTGGGAAGGGTTCGTGGCCGGCATGCTGGCCGCCGCGGCGGCCGCGGCCTGCGGTGCCGCGCTCTTCGACGTGCCGGTCGCTCCGTGGCTCGCGGTGTGCATCCCGGTGGCGCTCGTGTCCGTCGTCGGTGACCTCGTCGAAAGCATGTGGAAGCGACGCGCCGGCCTGAAGGACAGCGGTGGGCTGCTCCCGGGCCACGGGGGCGTGCTCGACCGGATCGACAGCCTGACGGCCGCGGGTCCCGCGTTCCTGCTCGGGTTGCAGGCGATCGGGGTCGCCGCGTGAAGCGCGTCGCCGTGCTCGGCAGCACCGGCAGCATCGGCGTCAGTACGCTCGACGTCGTCGCTCGGCACCCGGACCGCTACGAGGTTGTCGCACTGGCCGCCGCCTCGAACCACGCAAGGATGCTCGAGCAGTGCCGCGCTCACCGCCCGGCCGTCGCCGTGCTCGACGATCCGGCGGCCGCAAGGGCGCTCGAGGTTGCGCTGCGCGCGGAGGGACTGCCGACGCGGGTCGCCTGCGGGGGCGACGCGCTGGCGCAGGTTGCCGGCGGGCCCGGCGTCGACGTCGTGATGGCCGCGATCGTCGGTGCGGCCGGGCTCCCCTCGACGCTGGCGGCGGCCCGCGCCGGCAAGCGCGTGCTGCTCGCGAACAAGGAGTCGCTGGTCGTTGCCGGACGACTGCTGCTCGAGGCCGCCCAGGCGGGTGGCGCGACGCTGATCCCGATCGACAGCGAGCACAACGCGATCTTCCAGTGCCTGCCACCGGGCCCGACCGCCGGTCGGGCGTCGCCGGGCGTGCGGCGCATCCTGCTCACCGCGTCGGGTGGCCCGTTCCTCCGGACCCCGGTCGAGGCGATGCGCGCGGTCACGCCGGACCAGGCCTGTGCCCACCCCCGCTGGAGGATGGGCCGCAAGATCTCGGTCGATTCCGCCACGCTGATGAACAAGGGTCTCGAGCTGATCGAGGCCTGCCTGCTCTTCGGGACGGAACCCTCCCGGGTCGAGGTGGTCGTACATCCGCAGAGCATCATTCATTCGATGGTGGAGTACGTGGACGGCTCGATACTTGCGCAGCTCGGCAATCCGGACATGCGCACGCCGATCGCCCACGCGCTCGGCTGGCCGGAGCGGATCGCCTCCGGTGTAGAATCGCTGGACCTCGTGGCGGCCGCCCGACTGGATTTCGAGGCCCCGGACGTCTTGCGCTTTCCGGCACTCCGGCTGGCCCGCGAGGCGGTCGAGGCCGGCGGCACGGCGCCGGCGGCCCTGAACGCGGCCAACGAGGTGGCGGTGGCGGCCTTTCTGGCCGGCAACGCCCGTTTCCATCGAATTCCGGAGGTCATCGAAGACGTGCTCCAGGGTCACGAGAATGCGGCTGCGTCGAGCCTCGAGGCCGTGCTCGAGGCGGATGTGCTGGCACGCGCCGCGGCCGCCCGGGCGCTCGGGGCCGGGGCAGGGGTTGCCGGATGACCGTGCTCACGTATGCGGCGGCGTTCCTAGTCGCGATCGGGATCCTGGTGGCCGTCCACGAGTACGGTCATTTCTGGATGGCCCGCCGGGTGGGTATCCGGGTCCTGAGGTTCTCGATCGGTTTCGGAAGGCCGCTGTGGACCCGGCGTGACGCTCTCGGGACTGAGTACGCGATTTCTGCAATCCCGTTAGGGGGTTATGTAAAACTTCTCGACGAGCGCGAAGCTCCGGTCCCGGCCGACCAGCTCGGGGAGGCTTACAACCGCAAGCCCGTCTGGCAACGCATCCTGGTCCTGCTCGCCGGTCCGCTGGCCAATTTCCTGTTTGCCGTCGTCGCGTACTGGGTGCTCTTCATGGCGGGCGTTCCCGCGCTGAAGCCGGTCGTCGGCGAGGTGACGCCGAACTCGATTGCGGCCCACGCCGGACTGCAGCCGGACGACGAGATCCGCCGGGTCGGTACGACCGAGACCTCGAGTCGCGAGGCGGTGCTGCTCGCGGTACTCGACGAGCTGATGGGCGGGCAGGGCATCGCCCTCGAGCTCGTGCGGCCGGACGGGTCCAGCCGGTCGGTCCGGCTCGCGATCGACGGCGACACGCGCAAGCTGACCGAGCCGGGCATGCTGCTGACGGGCCTCGGGTTCGAGTTCTGGTACCCGGCGATTCCGTCCGTCGTCGGCAAGGTCGTCGACGGAAGCCCGGCCGCGCGCGCCGGGCTCGAGACCGGGGACCGGATCGTCGCGGTCGACGGCGCGCCGGTCGGGGACTTCCCGGCGCTCGTGAAGCAGGTGCAGCCGGCCGCCGGCCGCACGCTCACGCTCACGGTCGATCGGGGCGGCCGCAGCCTCGAGCTGCCGGTCGAAGTGGCGTCCGAACGCGAGGGCGAGCGGATGGTCGGCCGCATCGGCGTACAGCCGGCGCCGCCGGCACCGATACCGCCGGAGATGCAGTCCCGCGAGCGTTACGGCCCGTTCGCCGCGTCGGGTCGCGCGGTCGCGAAGACCTGGGAAATGTCCGCGCTGACGGTGCGCCTGCTGTGGAACGTCGCGACCGGGGACGTGTCGGCCCGCAACCTGAGCGGGCCGATCAACATCGCGGAATACGCCGGATTCTCCGCGCGACAGGGCATACTTGCATTCCTGTCGTTCCTGTCCATCGTTAGCGTGAGCCTGTTCGTGCTTAACCTGCTTCCCATACCCATCCTCGACGGAGGCCAGGTCCTCTACCAGCTCGCCGAACTCGCGAAGGGGAGGCCGCTCTCGGAACGCACCCAGGCCGTCGGTCAGCAGATCGGCATCGCGCTGCTCCTGATGCTCATGAGCTTCGCGTTCTACAACGACCTCTCGCGCTTGTTCAGCTGAGCCGCCCGCCATGCGATACAACGACGTGGCCGCGCTCGCGGTCCTGCTTGCCGCACCCGCCGTCTACGCCCAGGACACCGGCGAGTTCACCGTCGGCGACATCGAGGTCGTGGGCCTGCAGCGCATCAGCGAGGGCACGGTCTTCAACTACCTGCCGGTCAACATCGGCGACCGGATGACGCCGCAGCGTACCGAGGAGGCGCTGCGCGCACTCTACGCGACCGGCTTCTTCAAGGACGTCGAGCTGCGCCGCGACGGCGGGACGCTGCTCGTCGTCGTCAAGGAGCGCCCGTCGATCGAGAGCTTCACGATCACGGGCAACAAGGACATCAAGACCGAGGACCTCGAGAAGTCACTGCGCGGCGTCGGGCTCGCCAAGGGCAAGATCTTCAACCAGTCGACGCTCGACGAGGTCGAGCGCTTCCTGACCGACCAGTACTACTCGCGCGGCAAGTACGGCGTGCTGATCAACACGAAGGTCACCGACCTGCCGAACAACCAGGTGTCGATCGCGATCGACATCAAGGAAGGCAAGCGCTCGAGCATCCAGCAGATCAACATCGTCGGAAACGAGGCGTTCACGGAGGAGGAACTGCTCGAGCAGTTCAAGCTCAAGACGCCGAACTGGCTGTCCTGGTACAAGAGCGACGACAAGTACTCGCGCGAGGAGCTCTCGGGCGACATCGAGACGCTCAAGTCCTGGTACCTGGACCGCGGCTACGCCGATTTCGACGTCGAGACCACGCAGGTGGCGATCGCGCCGGACAAGGACGACATCTTCATCACGCTCAACGTCAAGGAAGGTGCCGTCTACCGCGTCTCGGACGTGAAGATCGCCGGCGACCTGGTCGTGCCCGAGCAGGACCTGATGGCGATGGTGCAGGTCCGGCGCGGCGACATCTACTCGCGCAAGTACATCACGGCGACGACCGAGCTCATGTCGCTGCGGCTGGGCCAGGACGGCTACGCGTTCGCGAAGATCGATCCGGTCCCGCAGGAAAACCCGGAGACGAAGGAAATCTCGATCACGTTCCTCGTGCAGCCGGGCAACCGCGCCTACGTGCGCCACATCAACTTCGACGGCTCGGCCGGCATCAACGACGACGTGCTCCGGCGCGAGATGCGCCAGATGGAGGGCGGCTACCTCTCGAATGCGGCCGTCGAGCGCTCGAAGCAGCGCCTGCAGCGCCTGCCCTTCATCGAGAAGGTCGATGTCGAGACGAACCCGGTGCCGGGCACGCCCGACCTCGTGGACGTCGACTTCAAGATCAAGGAGGGACTGCCCGGGCAGTTCAGCGGCGGCATCGGCTATTCGCAGTCGCAGTCGGTGATGCTGCAGGGCAGCTTCGTGCACTCGAATTTCCTCGGCACCGGCAATCGCGTCGCGGCCGAGGTGAACGCCGGGCAGTACAGCCAGGTGTACAGCATCTCGCACACCGACCCGTACGTGACGGTGGACGGCGTGTCCCGCACGCTGTCACTCAGCTACCGCAACTACAAGCAGTACACGAGTTCCTCTTCGCAGTTCGACACGACCACCGGCGCTATCGGCGTCGACTACGGCTGGCCGCTCTCGGAGTTCCAGTCGTTCCGCGTCGGCGTCGCGGCGCAGCACTCGGAACTGTTCACGAACCCCAACTCGAGTTCCGCGCAGTCGGTGCAGTGGGTGCGCGACAACGGGAATTCCTACACGAAGACGACCCAGGTCGGCCTGCCCCCGATCACGTACACGTACTACGGCACGACATTCGACTCGTTCCCGTTGTCGACCGGCTGGAGCTACGATTCCCGCAACCGGGCCATCTTCGCCGATCGCGGCGCGCGTCACCTGGTCAACGCGACGTACACGATCCCGGGCAGCGGCGTCGAGTTCTGGTCGCTCACGTACGACTACCTGCAGTTCCTGCCGCTGACCCGCTGGTTCACGCTGATGAACAACTTCGAGTCCGGCTACGCGGCCGCGCTCGGGTCGACCACCGCGATCCCGCCGTACCGCAACTTCTTCGCCGGCGGCGCCGAGAGTGTCCGCGGTTACCGGGCGAGCACGCTGGGCCCCTACGACACCTTCGGCAATCCCTACGGCGGCAACATCAAGCTGACGAACCAGCTCGAACTGATCCTGCCGATGCCGGAAAAGTTCAAGAATTCCGCGCGTTTCAGCCTGTTCTTCGACGGCGGCTACGTCTTCTCGTCCGACAACGTCAAGTTCTACGCCCCGGACAACATCACGCCGGTGAAATACGACTTCAACCTTGATAAACTGAGATATTCGACGGGCGTCGCCGTGCAGTGGATGGCGCCCATGGGAATCTTCCGGTTCAGCTACGCCTTCCCGCTCAACGCGCAGAAGGGCAGCCCGACGCAGTACGGCGACGAGACCGAGAATTTCCAGTTCTCCATCGGCCAGGCTTTCTGAGGTTCTCGAGGACTCCATGCGCATCAAGACAGCGACCCTTTCGATCATCGCGCTGGCCGCCGGCGCTCTTGCGACCGGCACCGCGCTGGCCGACACGAAGATCGGCGTGGTCAACGTGACTCGACTGCTCCAGGAGTCGCCGCAGGCCCAGGCCGCCTCCCAGGCGCTCGAAAGCGAATTCGCCGCCCGCCGCCGCGAACTCGAGGCCCAGCAGAAGGACCTCAAGGCCAAGGAAGACAAGCTGAACAAGGACGGCGCCGTGATGGCCGCGAACGAACGCGCCGCGGCCGAGAAGTCGCTCCGGGACGGCCAGCGCGAACTCGCCCGCAAGCAGAACGAGTTCATGGAGGATCTCAACGTCCGGCGCAACGAGGCACTCGGCCAGCTGCAGCGCACGGTGCTGCAGGAAGTGCAGACCTACGCGAAGTCCGCCGGACTCGACGTCGTCGTCGCCGACGCGCTCTATGCGAGCCCGGCGGTCGACATCACGAACCAGGTGCTTTCCGCGCTGCAGGCGCGCAAGGGCACCTCGGGCAAGCCCTGACGCCGGACCAGGCGTAGCCGGGATGCCAGCGCGGCTCGCCGACCTGGCCGTCCGTTTCGGCTGCGAACTGCGCGGCGACCCGGATGCGGTCGTCGACCGGGTGGCGTCGCTCGACGACGCCGGCCCGGGCGCGATCAGCTTCCTCGCCAACCCCCAGTACCGTCGCCACCTGGCGGGCACCCGGGCCACCGCCGTCGTGCTCGACGCCGCGGCCGCGGCGGAGTGCACCGTCGCGGCGCTCGTCGTGCGCAATCCGTACGCGACCTATGCGCGGATCGCCGCCACGCTGCACCCCCTGCCCGTCGTCGAGGGCGGCCGACACCCGAGTGCCTCCGTCGATCCCGGCGCCGACGTCGACCCGAGCGCCTCGATCGGTGCCTGTGCCTACGTCGCGGCCGGCGCCCGGGTCGGACCCCGGGTCCTCGTGGGCCCGGGGTCGCTGGTCCTCGAAGGGGCGAGCCTCGGTGCCGACACGCGCCTCGTGGCGCGGGTCACGATCGGGCCCGGGTCGGTCGTCGGCGAGCGCTGCGTGCTGCACCCGGGTTCCGTGATCGGCGGCGATGGCTTCGGCCACGCGCCGGACCGCGACGGCTACGTGCGCGTGCCGCAGGTCGGTCGAGCGGTGCTCGGCAACGACGTCGACGTCGGCTGCAACTCGACCGTCGACCGTGGGGCGATCGGGGACACGGTGCTCGAGGATGGCGTTCGGATCGACAATCTCGTCCAGATCGGGCACAACGTCCGGGTCGGGGCGCACACGGTGATCGCCGCCTGCTGCGGGATCTCGGGCAGCACGGTGATCGGCCGGCGCTGCATGGTCGGCGGCCAGGTCGGCATCTCGGGCCACCTGCAGATCGTCGACGACGTCATCCTGACCGGACGGACGATGGTCACGTCGCCGATCCGCAAGGCGGGGGTGTATTCGAGCGGCATCCCGGCGGACGAGGCGAAGCGCTTCCGCCGCAATGTGGCCCGCTTCCACAGGCTCGACGAACTCGCGCGGCGGGTGCGTCAGCTCGAGAAGGCGACCGGGACCGCGACGGGGGAGGAACAGGATGAGTGACCTGGGTGGATTCGGCATCGACGAGGTGATGCGGCGCCTGCCGCACCGCTACCCGATGCTGCTGGTGGATCGCGTGCTCGAGTGCGTTCCGGGCGAGCGCATCGCCGCGATCAAGAACGTCACGATGAACGAGGAGTTCTTCTCCGGGCATTTCCCCGGGCGCCCCGTGATGCCGGGCGTGTTGATCCTCGAGGCGATGGCGCAGGCAGCCGGCATCCTCACGTTCGTGACGGCCGGGGTGTACCCGGACGAGACCGTGAAGTTCTACTTCGCGGGCATCGACAAGGCCCGGTTCCGCCGGCCCGTCGTTCCCGGGGACCAGGTCCGGCTCGAGGCACGGCTCGAGCGGCGCATCCGCACGATCTGGAAGTACTCGACCATCGCGCTCGTCGACGGGAACGAGGTCGCCAGTGCCGAGATGCTGGTGATGCCGGGTTGACCGGCGAGACTCGGCCATGACCTCGAACATCCATCCGACCGCTGTCGTCGCACCGGGCGCCGAGATCGCCGACGACGTCGAGGTGGGGCCCTACGCGGTGATCGGTGCCGGCGTCCGGATCGGTCGCGGCACGCGGGTCGGGCCGCACGCGGTCATCGAGGGACCGACCGTCATCGGCGAGCAGAACAGGATCTTCCAGTTCGCCTCGGTGGGTGCCGACCCGCAGGACAAGAAGTACCGCGGCGAGGTCACCCGGCTCGAGATCGGCGACCGCAACGTGATCCGGGAGTGCGCGACGCTGCATCGCGGCACCGCGCAGGACCAGGGCGTCACCCGGATCGGCAACGACAACCTGTTCATGGCCTACAGCCACGTGGCCCACGATTGCGTGGTCGGCGACAACTGCGTACTCGCAAACCAGGCCACGCTGGCCGGTCACGTGCACGTCGGCGACTGGGTGATCATGGGCGGGCTGTCCGCGATACACCAGTTCGGCCGGATCGGTGCGCACGCATTCATCGCCAACAACGCGGCCGTCACGCTCGACGTGCCGCCCTACGTGATGGCCGTGGGCCAGCCGGCCGGGGCGCACAGCGTCAACACCGAGGGACTCCGGCGGCGCGGCTACACCTCGGAACAGATCGGCAACATCCGCGCCGCGTTCAAGCTGCTCTACCGGTCCGGCCTCAAGCTCGCCGAGGCGCAGCTGCGCCTCGCCGAACTCGCGGCCGGGCAGCCCGAGATCCGCCCGCTCGTCGAGTTCCTGCCGCTCGCGAGCCGCGGCATCGTTCGCTGACCGGGGCATCGCCGCCGTGCCGACGACAGGGGCGCGCACCTACGGCCTCGTCGCCGGGGAGGCCTCGGGCGACAACCTCGGGGCGCCGCTGATCGAGGCGATCGCCGGCCTGGCGCCCGGCGCCGCGTTCCGCGGCATCGCCGGTCCGCGCATGCGTGCGGCCGGTTGCGAACCCTGGTTCGACGCCGAGGAACTGTCGGTGATGGGGCTCGCCGAAATCCTGCGCCACCTGCCCCGGCTGCTGCGCCTGCGGCGCGAACTGATCGCGCGGATGCTCGAAGCGCCGCCCGACGTGTACGTCGGCATCGACGCGCCGGAATTCAACCTGCGGGTCGCCCGGGCGCTGAAGGAGCGCGGCGTGCCGACCGTGCAGTACGTGAGTCCCCAGGTCTGGGCCTGGCGGCAGGGTCGGGTGCGCACGATCGGTGCCGCCGTCGACCTGGTGCTCTGCCTGCTGCCGTTCGAGGTTGATTTCTACCGGGCGCACGGCGTCCGGGCGGAGTTCGTCGGGCACCCGCTCGCGGACAGGATCCCGATCGACGGCGACCGGGCGGGCGCGCGCGCCGAGCTCGGGCTGCCGGGCGACGTGCCGGTCGTCGCGGTACTGCCCGGCAGCCGCGGCGGCGAGTACACGCGCCTCGGGCCGCCGTTCGCGGCGACGCTCGCGTGGCTGGCGGGCCGGCGGCCCGGCCTCCGGTTCGTCGCCCCGATGGCAAACGCCGGCGCCCGTACCGCGTTCGAGGCGGCCCTGCGGGCGCATGCGCCCGGCATCGAGGTGACGGTGTTCGACGGGCGGGCCCAGCGCTGTATGGAGGCGTCGGACGCCGTCCTGCTCGCGTCGGGCACCGCGACGCTCGAGGCCACGCTCGTGAAGCGGCCGATGGTCGTGGCCTATCGCGTCGCGCCGCTGACGCTTTGGCTGCTCCGCGGCCTCCGGCTCGTGAAGACCGAGTATTTCTCGCAGCCGAACCTGCTCGCGGGCCGTCAGATCGTGCCCGAATACTTCCAGGGAGACGTGCGCCCGGACGTGCTCGGCCCCGCGGTGCTCGCGCAGCTCGGGCGCCCGGACGCCGCCGCGTTCGACGAGGCCTGCCGTGCCATCCACCTCGCGCTGCGTCGCGATGCGAGCCGCCGCGCGGCCGAGGCGATCGTCGAACTCGCCCGCTCGCGGGCCGGCGCCGCGTGACGTCCCGCACGGCGCCCGGGCAGTCGAGCTTCGACTGGCGTCGGCCGGGACCGGTCGCGGGCGTGGACGAGGCGGGCCGCGGTCCGCTCGCCGGCCCGGTGGTCGCGGCCGCGGTGGTCCTCGACCCGGCCCGGCCCATCGACGGGCTGGCCGACTCCAAGGCCCTCACGGCCGCGCGCCGCGAGCGCCTCGACGCCGAGATCCGCGCGGCGTGCGTGGCCTGGTCGCTCGGCTGGGCCGATGCGCGCGAGATCGACGAGGTCAACATACTGCGCGCGACGATGCTGGCGATGCGTCGGGCGGTGGCCGGCCTCGGCCTTGCCTCCGCGCACGTCATCGTCGACGGTAACCGCTGCCCGGACCTCTCGGGGCTGCCGCTCGAGTGCAGTTGCGAGGCAATCGTCAAGGCCGATGCGACCGTCGCCGCCGTCAGCGCGGCGTCGATCCTCGCCAAGGTCGCCCGCGACGCGCACATGCGGGAACTCGACCTCGCACACCCGGGCTACGGCTTCGCGGTCCACAAGGGCTATCCCACGGCCGACCACCTGTCGGCCCTTGCGCGCCTGGGTCCCTCGCCGGTGCACCGGCGGAGCTATGCGCCGGTACAATCCGCAGGTCCCCGCTGAACCGGCCCACCCATGGCGCGTTTCGTCCACCTGCGCGTGCACACCGAGTATTCGCTCGTCGACGGCGTCGTGCGCGTCGACAGCGAGCACAAGGACGGCACGCTGGTGCGCGAGGGCCTGATCGACGCCTGCGCGAGGATGGGCATGCCCGCGGTCGCACTGACCGACCAGGCCAACCTGTTCGCGCTCGTGAAGTTCTACCGCGCGGCGCTCGTGCGTGGCGTGAAGCCGCTGGTGGGCGTCGACGCGCTGGTCGCCGAGGAGGGCGAACGCGCCGAGCCCTCGCGCCTGGTGCTGCTCTGCCAGGACGATCGCGGCTACCGCAACCTCACGCGGCTCGTGACGCGGTCCTACCTCGAGGGCCAGGGCCGCCACGGCCCGACGCTGCGAAGGTCGTGGCTCGACCGTGACACGACGGCCGGGCTGATCGCGCTGTCCGGCGGGCGCGAGGGCGACGTGGGGCGCTGCATCCTGGCCGGCCGCGAGGCCGATGCGCGTGCCGCGCTCGACGGCTGGCTTTCGCTCTTCGACGATCGCTACTACCTCGAGCTCACGCGTACCGGGCGGGCCGGCGAGGAGGAGTGCATCGCCGGATCGCTCGCGCTCGCGGTCACGGCGGGCGTGCCGGTGGTCGCGACGAACGACGTCCGGTTCATCTCGCGCGACGAGTTCGAGTCGCACGAGGCGCGCGTCTGCATCCACGACGGGGCGCTGCTCGGCGACCCGTCGCGCCCTCGCCGGTACAGCGAGGAGCAGTACCTGCGTTCGCCGGAGGAGATGGAGAAGCTCTTCGCCGACGTGCCCGAGGCGCTCGAGAACTCGGTCGAGATCGCCCGGCGGCTCAACCTCGAAATCCGGCTCGGCAAGTCCTCGCTCCCGCCGTATCCGGTGCCCGAAGGCCAGACGACCGAGGAGTTCCTCTGCGACGAGGCGCGCCGCGGGCTCGACGCGCGGCTGGCCGCGCCGGGCGCGCCGCCGGCCGACGGGCGCGGCGCATACGACGAGCGCTTGCGCACGGAACTCGCCGTCATCACCCAGATGGGTTTCGCGGGCTACTTCCTGATCGTCGCCGACTTCATCCGCTGGGCGCGCGAGAACGGCGTCCCGGTGGGCCCGGGGCGCGGCTCCGGCGCCGGGTCGCTGGTCGCGTGGGTGCTCGGCATCACGGACCTCGACCCGATCCGCCACGACCTGCTGTTCGAGCGGTTCCTGAATCCCGAGCGCGTGTCGATGCCCGACTTCGACGTCGACTTCTGCATGGAGGGCCGCGACCGGGTCATCGAGTACGTCGCCGGGCGCTACGGGCGTGACCGCGTCTCGCAGATCATCACCTACGGCACGATGGCGGCGAAGGCGGTCGTGCGTGACGTCGCACGCGTGCTCGGCCTCTCGTACGGGTTCGCCGACAGCATCGCGAAGCTGATTCCCTTCGAGCTCGGCATCACGCTCGACGACGCGCTCGAGAAGGAGGAGGAACTCCGCAAGCGCTACCGGAACGAGGACGAGGTGCGCGAGGTGATCGACCTGGCGCGTTCGCTCGAGGGGCTGGTGCGCAACGCGGGCACGCACGCCGGCGGCGTCGTCATCGCGCCGTCGGTGCTCACCGACTTCGCGCCGCTCTACTGCGAAGAGGGCTCGACGAGCGTCGTCACGCAGTTCGACAAGGACGACGTCGAGGCGGCGGGACTCGTCAAGTTCGACTTCCTGGGCCTGCGCACGCTCACGATCATCGACTGGGCCGTGCGGACGATCAATGCGGCCCGCGGCACCGCCGGCGAGCCGCCGCTCGACATGGCGACACTGCCGATGGAGGACCCGGCGACCTACGCGCTCCTGAAGCGCTGCGAGACGACGGCCGTGTTCCAGCTCGAATCGCGCGGCATGAAGGACCTGATCCGCCGGCTGCAGCCCGACTGCTTCGACGACATCGTCGCGCTCGTGGCCCTGTTCCGGCCGGGCCCGCTGCAGTCCGGGATGGTCGACGACTTCATCGCGCGCAAGCACGGACGCGCGGGCGGGGCGATCGACTACCTGCACCCGGAGCTGAAGCCGGTGCTGCAGTCGACCTACGGCGTGATCCTGTACCAGGAACAGGTGATGCAGATCGCCCAGGTGCTCGCCGGCTACACGCTCGGCGGCGCCGACCTGCTGCGCCGCGCGATGGGCAAGAAGAAGCCCGAGGAGATGGCGAAGCAGCGCTCGATCTTCGTCGAAGGCGCCGTCTCGCGTGGCGTCGCGGAGCACACGGCCGCGCACATCTTCGACCTGATGGAGAAATTCGCCGGGTACGGCTTCAACAAGTCGCACTCGGCCGCGTACGCGGTGCTGTCGTACCAGACGGCGTGGCTCAAGGCGCACCACCCGTCGGCGTTCATGTCCGCGGTGCTGTCCTCGGACATGGACAAGACCGACAAGGTCGTGACGATCATCGACGAGTGCCGACGGATGGGCCTCGAGGTCGAGCCGCCGGACGTGAACGCCTCGCAGTACATGTTCACCGTGTCCGGGCCGAAGGCGATCCGCTACGGGCTCGGCGCGATCAAGGGCGTGGGGCAGGCGGCGGTCGACTCGATGATCGCGGAGCGCGAGGGCTCCGGCCCGTTCCGCGACCTGCGCGACCTGTGCCGCAGGCTCGACCTGAACAAGGTCAACCGCCGCGTGCTCGAGGCGCTGGTGCGCTCCGGCGCACTCGACGGTTTCGGCGAGAACCGCGCGACGCTGATGCACCAGCTGCCGGCGGCGATGCAGGCCGCCGACCAGTCGTCCAGGGCGCTGGCCGCGGGACAGGACGACCTGTTCGGGCTCGCCGAGCCCGCGTCGCCCGCGGGCGACGATGCGCCCGAATCGCGCGAACGGCTGCCGGACTGGAGCGAGGCGGTACGGCTTGCCGGCGAGCGCGACACGCTCGGCCTGTACCTGACCGGCCACCCGATCACCGAATACGAGAAGGAGCTGCGACCGATCGTGAGCGGGCGGATCGCCGACGTGGGCGGTGCGCGACCGGTCGGCCAGGGCGAAGGCGGCGGATGGCGCGGCCCGGGTCGCAGCGTGACGATTGCCGGCCTCGTGCTCGAAGTGCGCAAGCGAGGCGGACGCACGAGCCTGGTGCTCGACGACCGGAGCGGCCGTCTCGAGGTGACGCTGTTCGAGGACGTCTACCAGCAGTACCGTGCGCTCGTGTCGAAGGACTCGATCCTGGTCGTCGACGGGGCGCTGCGCTGGGACGATTTCATCGAGGACTGGCGACTCGCGGCGAAGCGGATCATGGACGTCGACCAGGCCCGGGAGCAGTACGCCCGTCGCGTGGTGCTGCGCTGGCCCCGCGGCGACAAGGCCCCGGACGGGCGGAGGCTCGTCAGCGAGATCGAGCAGGCACTCCGGGGCAGCCGTGGCGGACGCTGCGGCGTGTCCGTCCGGTTTGCGCGCAGCGACGCCGCGGCGCTCGTGAATTTCGGCGACGAATGGACCGTTCGCCCGTCCCGCGAGCTCGTCGAGCGACTCGGGCAGCTCGTCGGGCGAGACGGCGTCGAGATCGTCTACGCGCCACGCACGGACGGCTGAGTCCGGGCCACCTCGGCCGGCGTCCCGGGGACCAGCGTCCGGCGTACGGGCGACCATTGACCGCGCCGCAACGCGGATGAGCGCCAGTCGCCCCGGCGATTGCCGCCGCCGTCGCGCTCCGGCATCCTGCGCCTCCATGGCACTCAGTTTCCTGGATTTCGAGCAGCCGATCGCCGAGCTCGAGGCGAAGATCGACGAGTTGCGCTTCGTCTCGTCGGACGGCGAGGTGAACATCGGCGAGGAAATCGCCCGGTTGCGGGCCAAGAGCCGCGCACTCACGACCAGCATCTTCGCGAGCCTCACGCCGTGGCAGGTTGCGCAACTCGCGCGCCACCCGCACCGTCCCTACACGCTCGACTACGCGGCGTCGATCTTCGACGAGTTCGTCGAACTGCACGGGGACCGGATGTACGCGGACGACCAGGCCATCGTCGGCGGGCTCGCCCGGCTCGACGGCCGGCCGGTGATGCTGATCGGCCACCAGAAGGGCCGCGACACGAAGGAGCGGGTGCGGCGCAACTACGGGATGCCGAAGCCCGAGGGGTATCGCAAGGCACTCAGGCTCATGAAGCTCGCCGAGCGGTTCCGGGTCCCGATCGTCACGCTGGTGGACACGCCGGGAGCCTACCCGGGCGTCGGTTCCGAGGAGCGGAACCAGAGCGAGGCGATTGCGCGGAACCTGTTCGAGATGGCTCGGCTGCGCGTGCCGGTGATCACCGCGGTCATCGGCGAGGGCGGCTCCGGCGGTGCGCTCGCGATCGGCGTCTGCGACCGGCTGATCATGCTCCAGTACAGCGTGTACTCGGTGATCTCGCCCGAGGGTTGCGCGTCGATCCTCTGGAAGAGCGCCGACCGCAAGGAACTGGCCGCCGAGGCCATGGGCATCACGGCGGATCGACTGTCGCGGCTCGGGCTCGTCGACGAGGTCATACGCGAGCCGCTGGGCGGTGCCCACCGCGACCCGCAGTCCATGGCCGATGCGCTGAAGGCCTCGCTGGTGCGGCACCTGGCCGAGGTGTCCGCACAGCCCGAGGAGCGGCTCGTCGAGCAGCGTTACGCGCGCCTGCGCGGGCAGGGCGTGTTCAACGCCACCTGACCGGCGTGGCCGGGTCCACCGCGCGGATCGCGGCGGCCCTGCGCGCCTGCCTGGACGCCGCGGATCCCCGTCCGTGCGGGCTCTGCGTCGCGACGAGCGGCGGCCTCGATTCTTCGGTGCTGCTCGCTCAGGTCGCGCGACTGCGCGGTGAACTGGCCCTGCCGTCCGTCCGGGCACTGCACGTCGACCATCGGCTGCATCCCGACTCCGCGGCCTGGGCCGGTCGTTCGGCCGCACTCGCCGCCCGGTTCGGCGTGCCGCACGAGGTCCGGGTCGTCGACGCGCGGCCGCCACCGGGTGCGAGCCCCGAAGCCCACGCCCGCGAGGTCCGTTACGCGGCGATCGCCGCCGCGCTGCACCCGGGCGAGATGCTGCTGACGGCCCACCACGCCGATGACCAGTTCGAGGGCGTGCTGCTCCAGTGGCTGCGTGGCGGTGGCCTGCGGGCGGTGGCCGGCATGCTCCCGGTCCGGCGGTTTGGCGCCGGCTGGCACGCGAGGCCGCTTCTCGGGTTGACGCGAGCCGAACTCGCGGCGGAGGCGGGCGGAGCAGGGCTCGAGTGGCACGAGGACCCGTCGAACCGGGACCTGCGCTACGACCGCAACTACCTCCGTCACGCCGTGCTGCCGGCAATCCGGGCCCGCTGGCCGTCGGCCGCGCGCACGGTCGGGCGCGTGGCCGCGCAGGCGGCCGAGGCACTCGCGATGGAGGAGGAGATCGCGGCGGCCGATCTCGCTATGGTCGCCGACGGCGCGTCGGTCGTCGTCGAACGGCTCGAGTGGCTCCCGGATGCGAGGCGCCGCTGGGTGCTCCGGCGCTGGCTGCGCGCGCGGGGATTGCCGGTGCCGGCTGAGTCGACGCTCGCCGCGCTCGAGCGCGACGCCGGGCGCGCGGCGCCCGACCGGGTGCCGTGCACGCGCTGGTCCGGCGCACGGGTCCATCGCTACCGCGGGCGGCTGTACGCGGAAGCGGAGTCGCTCGCCGGCGCACCGCTCGCGGCCGGGGCCTGGCCGGCGGGTTCCGTGTATCCGCTCGGGGAACTCGGGTCGCTCGAGTTGCGGGCCGCCACCGGCGCCGGGATCGCACGGGCGCGGCTCGGCGACGGGCTGGAGGTGATCGGTCGGCCGGACGGCGGCTGGTTCCGCCCGCCGGGCGCCGCACATCGTCGGCCGTTGCGCAAGTGGCTGCAGGACCGCGGCGTGCTGCCCTGGCGGCGCACGCAGTTGCCGCTGCTCGCCTGCGACGGTGAGATCGTCGCGATCGCCGACCTGTCCGTGGCGGAAGGCTGGGTCGCCGGGCCCGGCGAGGACGGCTGGACCGTCCACTGGTCGGGTCGGCCGTGCGTCACCGCCGCGGACGTGAGCGCCGTGTCGCTCGACGCGGCGGGTGACGCCACGGACTGACGGCGTCCGGTCGCACGCGCCGGTGGCCCGGGAGGGCGCATTCCGATAGACTGTCCTCCCGTCGTGCCATTCCTGCGACGGTGATCCCCATGACCAAGTTCGTCTGCGTGACCGGCGGCGTCGTTTCCTCGCTGGGCAAGGGCATTGCAGCGGCTTCGCTGGGCGCCATCCTGGAAGCGCGCGGCCTGAAGGTCGCGATGGTCAAGCTCGACCCGTACATCAACGTGGACCCGGGCACGATGAGCCCGTTCCAGCACGGCGAGGTGTTCGTCACCGACGACGGCACCGAGACCGACCTCGACCTCGGCCACTACGAGCGTTTCGTGCGCACGACGACGGGGCGCAACAGCAACTTCACGACCGGCCGGATCTACGAGCGCGTGATCGCCAAGGAGCGCCGTGGCGACTACCTGGGCGCGACCGTGCAGGTGATCCCGCACATCACCGACGAGATCAAGCACTGCATCCGGCTCGGTGCCGGCGACGCCGACGTGTGCATGGTCGAGATCGGCGGCACGGTGGGCGACATCGAGTCGCTGCCGTTCCTCGAGGCGATCCGCCAGCTCGGCGTCGAGCTCGGGCACGACAACGTGCTCTACATGCACCTGACGCTCATTCCCTACATCGCGACGTCGGGCGAGATCAAGACCAAGCCGACCCAGCACTCGGTCAAGGAACTGCGCTCGATCGGCATCCAGCCCGACGTGCTCCTGTGCCGCTGCCGGGACCCGCTGCCGCCCGAGCAGAAGCGCAAGATCGCGCTGTTCACGAACGTCGAGGACCGCGCGGTGTTCTCGGCGATCGACGCGGACGACATCTACAAGATCCCGCAGCTGCTGCACGAGCAGGAACTCGACGCGATCGTCTGCCACAAGCTGCGCATCGAGGCGCCGCCGGCGGACCTGCGCGAATGGCAGCAGGTGGTCACGGCCAAGGGCAACCCGGACCTCACGATCAACCTGGCGATGGTCGGCAAGTACGTGAACCTGAAGGACGCGTACATCTCGCTGACCGAGGCGCTGACCCACGCGGGGCTGCGCACCCGGACCCGGGTCAACATCGAGTTCGTCGAGGCGACCGACATCGAGAAGCACGGCACGGGCTGCCTCGACGGCATGGACGCGATCCTGGTCCCGGGCGGCTTCGGCGAGCGCGGGATCGAGGGCAAGATCCAGGCCGTGCGCCACGCCCGCGAGCGCGGCGTGCCGTACCTCGGCATCTGCCTCGGCATGCAGCTCGCGATCATCGAGTACGCGCGCCACGTGGCCGGCCTCGACGGCGCGCACAGCACCGAGTTCAACCGGCAGGCGCCGAACCCGGTCGTCGCGCTGATCACCGAGTGGCAGGACCTGAAGGGCACCGTCGAGGCGCGCACCGAGCAGTCGAACCTCGGCGGGACGATGCGCCTCGGCGCCCAGGAAGTCCGCATCTCGCACGGCTCGCTCGCGCACGCGGTCTACGGCACGGACGTGATCCGCGAGCGGCACCGGCACCGCTACGAGTTCAACAACAACTACCTGCAGAAGATGATGAACGCGGGCCTGCGGTTCTCAGGCTTCTCGAAGGACGGGCTCGTCGAGATCGTCGAACTGCCGAACCATCCGTTCTTCATCGCGAGCCAGTACCACCCCGAGTTCCGCTCGACGCCGCGCGACGGCCACGCGCTCTTCACCGGCTTCATCCGCGCGGCGCGCGAGTACCGGCTCGCCCAGCTGCCGGCGGCGGCCGGCGCATGAGGCTCTGCGGATTCGAGGTCGGGCCGGACCGGCCGTTCTTCCTGATCGCGGGCCCCTGCGTCATCGAGAGCGAGACGCTCGTGTTCGAGGTGGCGGGCCGGATGCGCGAACTCACGCGCGAGTTCGGCATCCCGTACGTGTTCAAGGCCTCGTTCGACAAGGCGAACCGCTCGTCGCGCTCGAGCTTCCGCGGCCCCGGGCTCGAGGCAGGCCTCGCGATCCTCGCCAGGGTGAAGGCCGAGCTCGGCGTGCCGGTGCTCACCGACGTCCACGAGGACACGCCGCTCGGCGAGGTGGCCTCGGTCGTCGACGTGCTGCAGACGCCGGCGTTCCTGTGCCGCCAGACGAATTTCATCGTGAACGTCGCCTCGCAGGGACGGCCCGTCAACGTGAAGAAGGGCCAGTTCCTCTCCCCGTGGGAAATGGGCAACGTCGTGGACAAGGCCCGCTCGACCGGCAACGAGTCGATTCTCGTCTGCGAGCGCGGCTTCAGCTTCGGCTACAACAACCTGGTCTCGGACATGCGTTCACTCGCCGTGATGCGCGCGACCGGCGCGCCGGTCGTCTTCGACGCCACGCACTCGGTGCAGCTGCCGGGCGGGCAGGGCAGCGCCTCGGGCGGCCAGCGCGAGTTCGTCCCGGTGCTGGCCCGGGCGGCCGTCGGTGCCGGCGTGTCGGGGCTCTTCATGGAGACCCACCCGGACCCGGCGAAGGCGCTCTCGGACGGCCCGAACGCCTGGCCGCTCGACCGGATGCGATCGCTGCTCTCGACGCTCAAAGAGATCGACGCCGCGGTGAAGTCGCGGCCATACGAGGAATCGAGTTTATGACCCGGATCATCGACATCGTCGCCCGCGAGATCATCGACTCGCGAGGCAATCCGACCGTTGAAGCCGACGTGCGCGTCGAGGGCGGCGTGGCGGGCCGCGCCGCCGTGCCCTCGGGCGCCTCGACCGGGACCCGCGAAGCCGTGGAACTCCGCGACGGGGACAAGGGCCGCTACCTCGGCAAGGGTGTGCGCAAGGCCGTCGCACACGTGAACAGGGAGATCCGCGACGCGCTGCTCGGCCACGACGTCCGCGACCAGTCCGGCATCGACCGGCGGATGATCGAACTCGACGGCACCGACACGAAGTCGCGCCTCGGCGCGAACGCGATCCTCGCGGTGTCGCTCGCCGCGGCGCACGCGGCCGCGAAGGTCGACGGCCACGGGCTCTGGCGCCGGCTCGGCGGGCCGGGACCGAAGACGATGCCGGTGCCGATGATGAACATCGTCAACGGCGGCGCGCACGCCGACAACAGCGTCGACATCCAGGAATTCATGGTGCTGCCGGTCGGGGCGGCGAGTTTCTCGGAGGCGCTGCGCTGCGGCGCGGAGATCTTCCACACACTGAAGAAGGTACTGCACGACCGCGGGCTCGCGACGGCGGTCGGCGACGAAGGCGGCTTCGCACCGGACTTGCCGTCGAACGAGGCCGCGCTCGAGACCATCCTCGAGGCGCTCGGCCGGGCGGGCTACAAGGCCGGCCGCGACGTCTGCCTCGGGCTCGACGTGGCGAGTTCGGAGTTCTACAAGGACGGCACCTACGAGCTCGAGTCCGAGGGCCGTCGGTTCACCTCGGCGCAGTTCGTCGACTACCTGGCCGGGCTCGCGGACCGCTACCCGATCATCACGATCGAGGACGGGATGGCCGAGGGCGACTGGGACGGCTGGTCGATGCTCACGCAGCGGCTCGGCCGCCGGCTGCAGCTCGTCGGCGACGATCTCTTCGTCACGAACACGAAGATCCTGCGGGAGGGCATTGCCCGCGGGGTTGCCAATTCGATCCTGATCAAGCCGAACCAGATCGGCACGCTGACCGAGACGCTCGAGGCGATCGACATGGCGGCGGACGCGGGCTACAGCGCCGTCGTGTCGCACCGCTCCGGCGAGACCGAGGACTCGACGATCGCGGACATCGCCGTCGCGACGCGGGCGACGCAGATCAAGACGGGTTCGCTGTGCCGCTCGGACAGGATGGCGAAGTACAACCAGCTGCTCCGGATCGAGGCGGAACTCGGCGCCGACGCGGGCTACGCGGGACGGGACGCGTTCCCGGTGCCCGTCACCGTGCACTGCGCCTGAACGCGTGGCGACAGCGACACGTGATTTCTGCTACCCTCCGGCGCCCATGATGATCCGCATCGTCGCCGGCCTGATGCTCGCGGCAGTGCTCGCGCTGCAGTACAGGCTGTGGATCTCCCCGAACGGGATGCAGGATGTCTGGCGCACCGAGAAGGCGATCGCCGCCCAGTCCGAGGAAAATGCCCGGCTTCGCGAGCGCAACAGCACGCTCGCGGCCGAGGTGCGCGACCTCAAGGAAGGTCATGCGGCCATCGAGGAACGCGCGAGGACCGACCTCGGGATGATCGGCTCGGGCGAGACGTTCTTCCAGGTCGTCCCGCCTGCGGAGTCCGGCGAGGCCGTGCCGCAGGAACCCCGCCGCACCGCGCAGGCCGAGCGCCCATGACTCGCCGCACGCGGCGCTGGGCCGTCGTCGCGGCGGCCGGCCGCGGCGAACGATACGGCGGGCGCCTCCCGAAACAATACGAACCGCTGCTCGGTCGGCCCGTGCTCTCGTGGTCGATCTCGGCGCTGCTCGGCTCGCGGGCCCTCGACGGCCTGTGCGTCGCGCTGGCGCCGGGGGACCGGCGCTTCTCGACACTGCCGGAGGCCCGCGACCCGCGGGTCGTGACCTGCGTAGGCGGCGATCGACGGGAGGCGTCGGTGGCGCGCGCGCTCGACGCGCTGGAATCCAGCGCCGGGCACGACGACTGGGTGCTGGTGCATGACGCGGCCCGGCCGTGCCTCCGGACCGAAGACGTCGAGCGGTTGCTCGATGCGGTCCGCGACGATCCGGTTGGCGGACTGCTCGCGGCACGCGTGGCCGACACGATCAAGGTGGACGACGGACGTGGCCGGGCGGCCCGAACGGCCGACCGCAGCTCGCTGTGGCGGGCGCTCACGCCGCAGGCGTTCCGTTACGGGATGCTGCGTCGCGCGCTCGCGCTGTGCCGCGAGCGCGATCGCCCGGTCACCGACGAGGCGTCCGCGATCGAGGCGCTCGGGCTGAAGCCGCTGCTGGTCGAGGGCCGCCCGGACAACCTGAAGATCACGACGCCGGCCGACCGGCTGGCCGCCGAGGCGGTGCTCGGTGCCGGGAGGCGACGATGAGGGTCGGCATCGGCTACGACGTGCACGCATTCGGTGCGGGCGACCACGTGATGCTCGGGGGCGTGCGGATCCCGCACGCGCACGGGGTGGTTGCCCATTCCGACGGCGACGTGCTGCTGCACGCGCTGTGCGACGCGCTGCTCGGGGCCCTCGGGCTCGGCGACATCGGCCAGCATTTCCCGGACACCGACCCGCGCTGGAAGGGTGCAAACAGCCTCGACCTGCTGGGCCACTGCGCCGGGCTCATGCGCGAGCGAGGCTGGCGGGTCGTGAACGTCGACGCCACCGTGATCGCGGAGGCGCCGCGGCTCGGGTCCCACCGGGCCGCGATGCGCGAGCGGATCGCGACCGCGCTCGGCTGCGAGGCGGAGCGGGTCAACGTGAAGGCCACCACGCACGAGCGGCTCGGCACGCTCGGGCGGGCCGAGGGGCTGGCCGCGCAGGCGGTCGTGCTGCTCGAGCCGGCCACCGGGGCGCACTGAACCCGTGGACCATCCCTGCGCCTGGGGTGAGCCCCTGCTGAGTGGCCGGCTGCGCGTCGAACCCGAGGACTTCGTCGTCGAGGAGGTGCTCGGGTTCCGCCCGGACGATGCCGGTGGCCACGTGTTGGTGCTGGTCGAGAAGCGCGACGCGAACACGGGCTGGGTCGCGGCCCAGCTCGCCCGCGCGGCCGACTGCGCGGTCCGGGACGTCGGCTGGTCCGGCCACAAGGACCGTCGGGCCGTGGCCCGCCAATGGTTCTCGCTGCCCTGGTCCGTGAGCGCCCCGACCTCGCCGTTCGAAGCGGTCGCCGGTGAAGGTTACAAGGTGATCGCCGTGCACCGGCACGGCCGGAAGCTCCGGCCCGGCTCGCACCGCTCGAACCGATTCGTGATCCGGGTTCGTGATGCGAACGCGGAGCGCGGCCGGCTCGGGACGCGGCTCGAGACCATCGCCCGCGACGGCGTGCCGAACTATTTCGGCCCGCAGCGCTACGGACGCGAGGGCGCGAACCTCGAGCGGGCGCGGCAGTGGGCGACGGGCGGCACGGCGCCGCGCGACCGGACGCAGCGGGGTTTCGCGCTGTCGACGGCCCGCAGCGAACTGTTCAACCGGGTGGTCGCGGAACGCGTGCGACGCGGCGACTGGAACCGGCTGCTGCCGGGCGAGGCCGTCATGCTCGACGGGCGCCGCAGCTGGTTCCGGGCCGAGGTGGTCGACGAGGCGCTCGCGGCGCGCTGCGCCGCGCTCGACCTGCACCCGACCGGTCCGCTGTGGGGACGCGGCGACGAGGGCGCCGCCGGCGAGGCGCGCGAGGTCGAACTCGCGGCCGTCGCCGGGGAGCCGGGACTGGCCGCGCTGCTCGAGTCGCAGGGCCTCGAGGCGGAGCGACGCAGCCTCCGCCTGCCGGTGCGTGGGCTCGAGTGGTCGCTCGACGGCTCTGATTTCAGGGTGGGCTTCGAACTGCCGCGCGGAACGTTCGCGACCTCCGTGCTGCACGAGGTGCTCGCCGGGGCGTGGGACGGGCACGATTCCAGTATAGTTCCGGCGGATTCCGGCGGACCCGACACGTGAAGATCCTGGTCAGCAACGACGACGGCTACCGGGCCGAGGGGCTGCGGCACCTCGCCGACGCGCTGCGTCCGCTTGCCCAGGTGACCGTCGTCGCGCCGGAACGCAATCGCAGCGGGGCGAGCAATTCGCTCACGCTCGATGTGCCGGTCCGGGTGTTCCAGCACGGTGACGGACAGTACTACGTGAACGGCACGCCGACGGACTGCGTGCACCTCGCGATCTCGGGCCTGTTCGACTTCGAGCACGACATGGTCGTCTCGGGCATCAATGACGGCGCGAACCTCGGCGACGACGTGCTCTATTCCGGGACCGTCGCGGCGGCGATCGAGGGGCGCTTCCTGGGCCTGCCGACGATGGCCGTGTCGCTGGTGGCCCGCGAGGGGCGGCACTTCGACACCGCGGCGCGCGTCGCGAGCGAACTCGTGATGCGCCTGATGCGCAGCCCGCTCGACGCCTCGATGATCCTGAACGTCAACGTGCCCGACGTGCCGCACGAGCACCTGCGCGGCATGCGCGTCACGCGACTCGGCCACCGGCACCGCTCGGAGCCCGTGATCCGCACGCACGACCCGCGCGGCCGTCCGGTGTACTGGGTGGGTCCGGCCGGCGAAGGCGCGGACGCCGGCGAAGGCACGGATTTCCACGCGGTGGCGGCCGGCTATGTCTCGGTCACGCCGCTGCAGGTCGACCTGACCCGGCACGCCGCACTCGGCGACGTCGCGGACTGGCTCGCGGGGCGCGGCGCGTGAACGGGCCACGGCTCACCGGCATCGGAATGACCTCCGCGCGCACGCGCGACCGGCTCATCGCGCGTCTGCGGGAGCAGGGCATCGCGAACCCGGCGGTGCTCGAACGGATCCGGGCCGTCCCGCGCCACGTGTTCGTCGACGAGGCGCTCGCGAGCCGTGCCTACGAGGACACGGCGTTGCCGATCGGGCACGGCCAGACGATTTCCCAGCCGTATGTCGTCGCGAGGATGACCGAGGCGCTGCTCGAGGCCGGCACGCCGCGCAAGGTGCTCGAGGTGGGCACGGGCTGCGGTTACCAGACCGCCGTGCTCGCGCCGCTCGTGACGACCGTGTACAGCATCGAACGCATCGCCGCGCTGCAGGTGCGCGCGCGGCGCGTGATGCGCGACCTCAGGATCTCGAACGTCTTCATGCGGCACGGCGACGGCTTCGAGGGCTGGCCGCCGTACGCGCCGTATGACGGGATCCTGGTGGCCGCGGCCGCGATGGCCGTGCCGGCCGCGCTGCTCGACCAGCTCGGCAATGGCGGCCGGCTCATCATGCCGGTCGGGCCCGACCGGGACCAGAAGCTCGTGCGCATCACGCGGCGTGGCGAGACCTACGAGCGCGAGGTGCTCGGGCCCGCCACGTTCGTGCCGCTGCTGCAGGGACTCGGCTGATCCCGCGCGGATGACCGCGATTCCGACCGGCCTCGCGCCACGGGAATTCCTTCGACGCCTCTATGGCGTCGCGGTCGACGCGGCCGATCCGGCGCAGTGCATTCCGCCCGCGCTGCCTCCTCGCCCACGCGGCCGCGCGATCGTCGTCGGCGCCGGCAAGGCCGCCGCGGCGATGGCGGCGGCGGTCGAGGGGCACTGGGACGGGCCGCTCGAGGGCACGGTGGTCACGGTGCCGGGCGCGGAGGTCGATTGCGACCGGATCGAAGTGCGCGTGGCCGGGCACCCGTTGCCGGCCGCCGAAGGCGTCGATGCGGCGCGCAGTATCCTCGAGCGGGTCCGCGGGCTCGGGCCCGACGATCTCGTGATCGTGCTGCTGTCGGGCGGCGGCTCGGCGCTGATGCCGCTGCCGGCCGACGGCCTCGCGCTCGACGACAAGCAGCGCGTCACCCGCTCGCTGCTGCTCGCCGGGGCGACGATCCGGGAGATCAACTGCGTGCGCCGACACCTGTCGCGGATCAAGGGCGGGCGGCTCGCCGTCGCGTGTGCGCCGGCCCGCGTCGTCACGCTCGCGATCTCGGACGTCCCGGGCGACGACCCGGTCGACCTCGCCTCGGGCCCCACGGTCGCCGATCCGACGACCTGCGCGGACGCGCTCGAGGTGCTCGCCCGCCACGGGATCGCACTGCCCGCGCCAGCACGCGCCGCGCTCGAGTCCGGTCGCTGGGAGTCCGTGAAACCCGGTGACCCGGCCGTGGCGGCGGTCGACTACCGGCTGGTCGCGACGCCGGCCCACTCGCTCGAGGCAGCGCGCGCGTGGGCGAGGTCGCAGGGCGTCGAGGCGGAGGTCGTCTCGGACCGGCTGGAGGGTGAATCGCGCGTCGTCGGTGCGGCGATGGCCCGGCTCGCGGCCGCTCGCGTGCCGCGGCCCGGCGCGCCTCACCTGCTGATTTCCGGCGGGGAAACCACGGTGACTGTGCGTGGCCCCGGCCGCGGCGGGCCGAACGTGGAGTTCCTGCTCGCGTTCGGGCTCTCGCTGCCCGCCGACCGTGCGGTGCACGCGATCGCCTGCGACACGGACGGCGTGGACGGCAACGCACCGGTCGCCGGTGCAATCTGGACGCCCGGGACGGTGTCGCGCGCCGCGGCACTCGGGCTGGATCCGGTCCGGCATCTCGAGTCGAACGACGCGCATTCGTTCTTCGAGGCGCTGGGCGACTCGGTCGTCACCGGCCCGACGCGTACCAACGTCAACGATTTCCGCGCGATCCTGCTCGGGTGAGCCGGCGCGGCGTTCAGCGCGCCGCTTCGACGATCAGTGCCGCCGCGACGTTCCGGCCCTCGGCGGCCAGCAGGTTGTAGGTGCGGCAGGCGGCACCGCTGTCCATGATCTCGAATCCGACCCGCGCCGCGTACAACGGCGCGAGGCGCGCCCGGTCTGGGAATCGCTGGCGGGTGCCCGAACCGATCAAGATCACCTCGGGACCGAGCGCGAGCACGGCGTCGAGGTCCGCCTCGACGAGGTCCTCGATGCAGGATGGCCGCCACTCGGCCACCGTGCCGTCGTGGCCGAGCAGCACGCTCCGGGTCCAGGCCCGGTCGCCGATCCGGATCTCGCCGGGCGTCCACGCCCGTACGAGCAATCGTCCACCGGGCGGGTCGAGATTGAACTTCATCCGGGTACCATAACGGACGAGGGCGGCACCGGTCACGGCCGTCGACGGGAAACGGACGGTCTTGGACAGCGTGGAAACGGTCAGCATCGACGTCGCGGTGCCGTGGTTGGATGCGGCGCGGGTCGGTGACCTGCGCCTGCCGGCGCTCGAGTGGCTGGTCGCGCGTGGCCGTCGCGCGGACGCTCCGGTGGCCGACTGGCGTGGCTGGCTCGCGGATGACTGGCTCGGTGCCGCCGGCGGCCTCGCCATGCACCCGGCGGGACCCTGCGTGCGCGCGGCCGCGGGACTCGAGGCCAGTGGCGAAGCCTGGGCCTGCCTGCGCCCGGTGCACCTGCTCGCCGCGATCGACCACCTGCAGGTGGACGCGGCGCCGGTGCACCTCGAGGCCGGGGATCGTGCGACGCTCGTGGCCGACCTGGCGCGGCATTTCGCCGGCACCGATTATGCATTCCTTGACGTTTCCGGGCCGGACTGGCTCCTCGGTTCGGCGCGGCCGCTCGAGGTGTCATCGTGCGCGCCCGATGCATTGCCGGGCCGCAACCTGCGTGAGCTCATGCCCCGCGGTGCGGACAGCGCGGCGATCGCGTCGCTGATGAACGAGGTGCAGATGCTGCTGCACGAGCACCCGGTCAACGTGGCGCGCACCTCGCGTGGAGTAGCGCCAGTGAACGGGCTTTGGCCCTGGGGCTGGGGCCACGAAGCGCCGGTCGGCCGGCTCGAGTTGCCGGTGCTCGCGACCGACGACGCCTGGCTCGAGGCCGCGTGGCGCGTGCACGGCGGGGTCGTGCACGGGATCGACCGGGTGGCCGCACTGCTGCGCGACGGCGTTCCCCGGATCTGCGTGGGCGCGGTCGATCTGCGCGCCGACGACCCCGCGGCGCTCGAGCGCGACTGCTTCGAGCCGCTGCGTCGCGTGGCGGCGACCGGCGCCGCGCGGATGCGCCTGCGGCTCGGCGCGCACGCGTGGTCCATCGGTCGCCACGCGCGCTGGCGCGCCTGGCGACGCGTGCGGCCGCTCGGGGAGGTGCTCGGGTGAGCCGGCGGATCCTGCGCCGCGCGGCGGACACGACCGCGTTGCCCGCGTCGGCGCGCAAGCTGCACCCGGCCGTGCAACGTGTCTACGCGGCGCGTGGCCTCGCGAGCGACGACGAACTCGACCTCGGGCTCGATCGGTTGCTGCCCGTGGGGTCGCTCGGCGGTGTGGACGCCGCGGCGGAACTCCTGATCGACTGTTTCCGCCGCGGCCAGCGCGTGCTCGTCGTCGGCGACTTCGACGCGGACGGCGCGACGAGTTCCGCGCTCATGGTCCGGCAGCTGCGACGGCTCGGCTACGCCGACCCGGGCTACCTGGTGCCGGACCGCTTCCGCTATGGCTACGGGCTCACGCCCGGCATCGTCGAGGTCGCCGCCGCGATGAAGCCGGACCTGCTCGTGACCGTCGACAACGGGATTTCCTCGCTCGAGGGTGTCGACGCCGCCCGGCGTGCCGGACTGCGGGTGCTGGTCACGGACCACCACCTGCCCGGCGCCGACTTGCCACGCGCGGACGTGATCGTGAACCCGAACGCACCCGGCGAGACGTTTGCGTCGAAGGCGCTCGCCGGCGTCGGGGTTGCGTTCTACGTGATGGCCGCGCTCACGCGGCGCATGCGCGACTTCGGGCTCGTGCCGGCCGCGGCCGAAGTGAACCCGGCGGACCTGCTCGACCTCGTGGCGCTCGGCACGGTCGCGGACGTCGTACCGCTCGACCGCAACAATCGCGTGCTCGTGTCGCAGGGGCTGCGTCGAATCCGCGCGGGGCGATGCGTCGCCGGGCTGCGTGCGCTGCTCGAACTCGCCGGCCGGCCGCTCGCGGCAATCGTCGCCCAGGACCTTGGCTTCCAGGTCGGCCCGCGTCTCAACGCGGCGGGCCGGCTCGAGGACATGTCGCTCGGCATCGAGTGCCTGCTGACCGCGAGCCCGACCGAGGCCCGCGAACTGGCCGCCCGGCTCGGCCAGCTGAACGCCGACCGGCGTGAACTCGAGGCCCGGATGCAGCAGGAAGCGCTGGTGCAGGTCGATGCAATGGTTGCGTCGCTCGAGGGGGCGATGCCCGCCGGTCTCACGCTGCACGATCCCGGCTGGCACCAGGGCGTCATCGGCCTCGTCGCCGCGCGGGTCCGCGAGCGCGTGCACCGGCCGGTCGTGGCATTCGCACCGGGTGACCCGGGATGGGTGAAGGGGTCCGCCCGTTCCGTCCCGGGCGTGCACGTGCGCGACGTGCTCGACGCCGTCGCGACGCGCAACCCGGGCCTGCTCGATCGCTTCGGCGGGCACGCGATGGCCGCCGGCATGACGTTGCGCGAGGACCGGCTCCCGGCGTTCGGCCAGGCCTTCGCCGAGGAGGTCGGGCGCTGCATCGATCCGGACCTGCTCACGGGCGACCTGCACACGGACGGACCGCTGCTCGCCGGCGAGTTCGACGCCGCCACCGCGATCGCGCTGCGCGAGGCGGGTCCGTGGGGCGCAGGCTTTCCGGAGCCGACGTTCGACGGACGCTTCGGTGTCGTCGGCACCCGCATCGTCGGCGAGCGTCACCTGAAGCTGCGCCTGCGAGCCGGGTCTGGCGAAATCGTCGACGCGATCGCGTTCCGCCACCTGGAGGAAGCCCGACCCGCGATCACGCCCGGCGGCGACGTCGAGGTCGTCTACCGCCCGGACCTCGACACCTGGGGTGGCGCGCACCGGATGCAGCTCGTGACGGAATGGCTGCGACCCCTCCCGTGATAGAATTTCACGTTCCACCCGCCCGATTGCCTCCGACGATGGAAACGAACCCGATCCGACGCTCGCTCGAGGACCTCACGCAGCGCTGCACGGCGCTCAGGGGGTTTCTTTGACTACGAGGGCCGCAGCGAACGCCTGGCCGAGGTCCTGAGGGAACTCGAGGATCCGGGCGTCTGGCAGCAGCCCGAGCGCGCGCAGGAACTCGGGCGGGAGCGCACGAAGCTCGAGGCCGTGGTCGGTACGCTCGACCGGCTGCAGTCCGGCATCAGCGACGCGACGGAGCTCCTCGAACTCGCCGAGGCTGAATCGGACGAGGGTACGGCGCGCTCGGTCGAGGCGGACGCGGCTCGCCTCGAGCGCGACATCGCCAAGCTCGAATTCCAGCGGATGTTCCCGGGCGAAATGGACCCGCACAACTGCTTCCTGGACATCCAGGCGGGCGCGGGTGGCACCGAGGCCCAGGACTGGGCGCAGATGCTCATGCGCATGTACCTGCGCTGGGCCGACCAGAAGGGCTACACGGTCGAGGTCACCGACGTCGGTGACGGCGAAGTCGCCGGCATCAAGAGCTGCTCGATGCGCATCGAAGGCGAGTACGCCTACGGGTGGCTCCGGACCGAGACGGGCGTGCACCGGCTGGTGCGCAAGTCGCCGTTCGATTCGAACGCGCGGCGCCACACCTCGTTTGCGTCCGTGTTCGTCTCGCCCGAAGTGGACGACGACATCAACATCGAGATCAACCCGGCCGACCTCGAGATGGACGTCTACCGCTCGAGCGGCGCCGGCGGCCAGCACGTGAACAAGACCGAATCGGCCGTGCGCATCCGCCACCTGCCGTCGGGGATCGTCGTCGCGTGCCAGAGCGAGCGCAGCCAGCACAAGAACCGCTCGACCGCGATGAAGATGCTGAAGGCGAAGCTCTACGAGCTCGAGGTGAACAAGCGCAACGCGGCGGCCAAGGTGCTCGAGGACTCGAAGTCGGACGTGAGCTGGGGCCACCAGATCCGCTCCTACGTGCTCGACCAGTCGCGGATCAAGGACCTGCGTACCGGCGTCGAGATCGGCAACACGACGGCGGTGCTCGACGGCGACCTCGATCCCTTCCTCGAGGCGAGCCTGAAGCAGGGGCTGTAGGTACGGCGTGACGACGGTGCGGCCCCGGGTGGGCCGGGAGACGGGTGGAATGGCGGACGAGAAGCACAGCGGCACGACGGACCCTGCCCCGGAAGCGGAGGTCAACCACCTGGTCGCCGAGCGTCGCGCGAAGCTCGCGCGGCTGCGCGAGCGCGGCGTCGCGTTCCCGAACGACTTCCGCCGCGACTCGACGGCCGAGGAACTTCACGTCGGCTACGGCGGCCACCCGGCCGAGTGGTTCGACGCGCACCCGGTGCGCGTGTCGGTCGCCGGCCGGATGATGTTCAAGCGCGTGATGGGCAAGGCGAGCTTCGCGCAGGTGAAGGACCGCAGCGGGATGATCCAGCTGTTCCTGCAGCGCGACGCGCTCGGCGAGGCGTACGAGGAATTCAAGGGCTGGGACGTCGGCGACATCGTGGGCGGCGAGGGGACGCTGTTCAGGACGAAGACGGGCGAGCTCTCGGTGCGCCTGGACTCGGTGCGCCTGCTCGTGAAGTCGCTCCGGCCGCTGCCCGACAAGTGGCACGGCCTCGCGGACGTCGAGAGCCGCTACCGGCAGCGCTACGTGGACCTGATCGTGAACGACGACAGCCGCCGCGTGTTCCAGGCGCGCAACCGCATCGTGCAGTTCCTGCGCAGCTACCTCGAGGCGCTCGACTTCATGGAAGTCGAGACGCCGATGATGCAGGTGATCCCGGGCGGCGCCGTCGCGAAGCCGTTCGTCACGCACCACAACGCGCTCGGCGTCGACATGTACCTGCGGATCGCACCGGAGCTGTATCTCAAGCGGCTCGTCGTCGGCGGTTTCGAGCGGGTCTACGAGTTGAACCGGAACTTCCGGAACGAGGGGCTCTCGACCCGGCACAACCCCGAGTTCACGATGCTCGAGCTCTACCAGGCCTACGCGGACTACCGGGACCTGATGGACATGGTCGAGCGCATCTTCCAGGGCGTCGCGGACACCGTCTGCGGCACCCGGCAGGTGTCCTACCAGGGCGAGACGTTCGATTTCTCGGCACCGTTCCGCCGGGTGACCGTCGAGGAACTGGTGCTCGCGCACGTCGAGGGCTTCGACCGCGCGCGGATCCGCGACGTCGCGTACCTGCGCGAGGTCTGTGCGCGGCTCGGCGTCGCCGTCAACGCCGCGGACGGCGCCGGCAAGCTGCTCACGGAACTCTTCGAGAAGTCGGCCGAGCACACGTTGCGTCAGCCGACGTTCGTCTACGCCTATCCGGCCGAGGTGTCGCCGCTCGCGCGCCGCAACGACGCGGACCCGTTCATCACGGACCGCTTCGAATTCTTCGTCGGCGGTCGGGAACTCGCGAACGGATTCTCCGAGCTGAACGACGCCGACGACCAGGCGGCGCGATTCCGGGAGCAGGCGGCGCGCAAGACCTCGGGCGACGAGGAGGCGATGTTCTACGACGCCGACTACGTCTGCGCGCTCGAGTACGGCTTGCCGCCGACGGCCGGCCTCGGCATCGGCGTGGACCGGATGGTGATGCTCTACACGGACCAGCCGTCGATCCGCGACGTGCTGTTGTTCCCGCACATGCGGCCCGAGGCCTAGGCGGGAGCGATCCCCGGCAGCGGCAGGCGCTCGATCGTCCGGCCGTCGGCCAGCCGCAGCGGCTGGTCCGCCGCCTCGAGGCTCACGACCGCGAGCAGTTCGACCGCGCCATCGATGCGCGCGGAGGTGAGCACGTCGCCGACCTTCTGGTCGCCGGCGAGCACGCCGCTCATCGGCGCGGGCAGGCCGTCACCCGGCGAGCGGTAGCGCAGCGTCCGGCGCTTGATCCGTCCGAGGTGCTGGGTGCGCGCGACGATCTCCTGCCCGGTGTAGCAGCCCTTCTGGAAGCTGATCCCGTCGAGCAGGTCGAGATTCAGCATCTGGGCCACGAACTGGCCCGAGGTCGCCGCCGTGACCTGCGGCTGTCCCGCGGCCACGTCCTCGGCCACCCAACGGGCGCCTTCGAGGTCGTCGTCGCCGTGCGCGATGGCGTCACCGGTCGTGAGGGCCACCCGCCGTCCCGGGTCGTACTGGAACACGACGGCGCCCGCGGGCGCCGCCTCGCCGGCCTCGAGCCGGACGAGCGGGCGCTCGTCCACGGAGACCATGACTTTCGCCCGCAGCACGTAGCGGCACAGGTGGGTCGCGGCCGCGTCGGCCAGGTCCCGCGGCAGCAGGCCGAAGATCGAGTCGCCGGCCTCGCGCAGCCGCAGCAGCGCGATCACCCGGCCCTGGGGCGTATTGACCGCCGCCAACTGCGTGCGGCCGTCCGCGAGCAGCCGTACGTCGTTCGTCACCTGCCCCTGCAGGAACGTCACGGCATCGGGCCCGGCGAGGCGCAGGACGGCGAGGAAGGGCAGCGGGGTCATGGGCAAAATTTGCCTTTGTTTTCAAAGTGGTGAAGCAGCGCCCATTCTGGCAGACTTGTGGGCTCGACATGAATGCGCCGCAAGCAGAATCCCCCCTCCCTCCGTCGCCCCCCGACGCCCCGGTGAGCCCGACCCCCGATCCGGTGGTCCCGCCCCGGGAAATCGGCGGCCGCGCGGGCCCGGAGCCCACGCGCTACGGCGACTGGGAGAAGGCCGGGCGCTGCATCGATTTCTAGCGGCCGGTCCCAAGGAGACGAGCATGGCCCAGCCCGAACGGCCGTTGTCACCGTTCATGAACTACCGGTGGCAGTACACGAACACGCTGTCCATCCTGCACCGCATCACCGGCGTGCTGCTCGCCGGCGGGTTCCTTCTGCTCGTCTGGTGGCTCGCCGCCGCTGCGGCAGGACCGGAGGCTTACGCGCAGGTGCTCGTCTGCCTCGGTTCGCTGCCGGGCCGGCTGGTGCTCTTCGGGGCCCTGGCGTCGTTCTGTTATCACCTGCTGAACGGAATCCGGCACCTGTTCTTCGACGCCGGGATCGGGTTCGAGAAGGCCACGGCCCGCGCCAGCGCCCGCGCGGTTGCGATCGGCGCGGTGCTGCTCGCGGGCGTCGCCTGGTTCGCGCTCGCCCGGGCGCTCGGGGGTGGCGCATGAGCCTCCGCAGTCCCCTGGGCCGGGTGCTCGGCACCGGCTCCGCGAAGAGCGGCGCCTCGCACTGGTACGCGCAGCGTGTCTCGGCCGTCGCGCTCGCGGCGCTCGGGCTGTGGTTCCTCGTCGCGCTCGCCGGCCTCGGCGGCGTCTCGTACGAAGTCGTGACGGCCTGGGTGCACCGGCCGTCGGTCACCGTGCCGATGCTGCTCCTCGTCGTGGTCGCCGGCTGGCATGCGGTGCTCGGCCTCCAGGTCGTCGTCGAGGACTACGTTGCTGCGCGCGGCGTGCGCACGGTCGTGCTCGTGGCGGTCAAGTTCGTCTTTGCGGTCGCCGCGCTCAGCGCCGTCGTGGCCGTCCTGCGCATCGGATTCGGAGTCGCGTCATGAGCGCCTACACCTTCATCGACCACAGCTACGACGTCGTCGTCGTCGGTGCCGGCGGCGCCGGCCTGCGCGCCACGTTCGGCCTCGCGGAGGCCGGGCTGTCGACCGCCTGCATCACGAAGGTGTTCCCGACGCGCAGCCACACGGTCGCCGCCCAGGGCGGCATCAGCGCCGCGCTCGGCAACATGGGCGAGGATGACTGGCGCTTCCACTTCTACGACACCATCAAGGGATCGGACTGGCTCGGCGACCAGGACGCGATCGAGTACATGACGAAGGAGGCGCCGGCGGCGATCCTCGAGCTCGAGCACTACGGCCTGCCGTTCTCGCGCACCGAGGAGGGCAAGATCTACCAGCGGCCGTTCGGCGGCATGACCACCCACTACGGCCAGGGCATCGCGCAGCGCACCTGCGCGGCGGCCGACCGCACCGGCCACGCGATGCTGCACACGCTCTACCAGCAGTCGCTGAAGCACGAGGCGCGCTTCTTCATCGAGTTCTTTGCGATCGACCTGATCATGGAGAACGGCGAGTGCCGCGGCGTCGTCGCGCTCGAGATGGCGACCGGCGCGCTGCACCGCTTCCGTGCCCACCAGGTGATCCTCGCGACCGGCGGCTACGGCCGGGCGTATTTCTCGTGCACGTCGGCCCACACCTGCACCGGGGACGGCGGCGGCATGGTGCTGCGCGCCGGGCTGCCGCTGCAGGACATGGAGTTCGTGCAGTTCCACCCGACCGGCATCTACGGCGCCGGCTGCCTGATCACCGAGGGTTCCCGCGGCGAGGGCGGTTACCTGACCAACTCCGCCGGCGAGCGCTTCATGGAGCGCTACGCGCCGAACGCCAAGGACCTCGCCTCGCGCGACGTCGTGAGCCGCTCGATGACGATCGAGATCCGCGAGGGCCGCGGGGTGGGCCAGCACAAGGACCACATCCACCTGCACCTCGAGCACCTCGGGGCCGCGGTGATCCACGAGCGCCTGCCGGGCATCGCCGAGACCGCGCGGATCTTCGCCGGCGTGGACGTCACGAAGGAACCGATCCCGGTGCTGCCGACCGTCCACTACAACATGGGCGGAATCCCCTGCAACGTGCACGGCGAGGTCGTCGCGCTGCGGGACGGCGATCCGGACCGCGTGGTCCCGGGCCTGATGGCCGTGGGCGAGGCGGCCTGCGTGTCGGTGCACGGCGCGAACCGGCTGGGCTCCAACTCGCTGCTCGACCTTGTCGTGTTCGGCCGCGCGGCTGCGCAGCACTGCGGGCGCACCGTGAAGCCCGGTACGTCGCAGAAGCCGCTGCCGAAGGACGCCGGCGAGCTCGCGGTGAGCCGACTCGACCGGCTCCGCAATGCGAAGGGCTCGCGCCGCACCGCCGAGATCCGTCTCGACATGCAGCGCGTGATGCAGAACCACGCGGCCGTGTTCCGCACCGGCGAGTCGCTGGCCGAGGGCGCGGACAGGCTCGCCCGGGTATTCGACTCGTTCGCCGACGTGCAGGTGAGCGACCGTTCGCTCGTCTGGAACACCGACCTCGTCGAGACGCTCGAACTCGACAACCTGCTCGGCCAGGCGGTCGCGACGATGCACTCGGCCGGCAACCGCAAGGAGAGCCGCGGCGCGCACGCCCGCGAGGACTACAAGGACCGCGACGACCGCGAGTGGCTCAAGCACACGCTCGCGTGGGTGGACGCGGCCGGCAAGGTCAGGATCGACTACCGGCCGGTGCACCTGAACACGCTCACGAACGACGTCGAGCCGATCCCGCCGAAGGCGCGCACGTACTGACCACGGGTTCAACGCAATGGCGCAATTCAAGCTTCCCGAGAAATCCCGCGTCCGCCCGGGCCGTAACCACCCGGCGCCGTCCGCCGCGAAGAACGTCCGGACGTTCCGGATCTACCGCTTCGACCCGGACACCGGCGAGAACCCGCGCGTCGACAGCTACGACGTCGACATGGACGCCTGCGGGCCGATGGTTCTCGACGCGCTGATCAAGATCAAGAACGAGGTCGACGCGACGCTGACCTTCCGCCGGTCCTGCCGCGAGGGCATCTGCGGCTCCTGCGCGATGAACATCGACGGCGTGAACACGCTCGCCTGCACGAAGGCGACGGCCGAGATCCGCGGCGACGTGAAGATCTCGCCGCTGCCGCACATGCCCGTGGTGAAGGACCTCGTCCCCGACCTGACGAACTTCTACGCGCAGTACGCGTCGGTGAAGCCGTGGCTGCAGACGCGCACGCCGGCCCCGCCGGACCGCGAGCGGCTGCAGTCGAAGGAGGACCAGGAGAAGATCGACCGGCCGTCGGCCTGCATCCTGTGCGCCTGCTGCTCGACGAGCTGCCCGTCGTACTGGTGGAACGGTGACCGCTACCTCGGGCCTGCGGCGCTGCTCGCGGCCTACCGCTGGATCATCGACACCCGCGACGAGGCGACCGGCGAACGGCTCGACGAGCTCGAGGACCCGTTCCGGCTGTACCGCTGCCACACGATCATGAACTGCACCGAGGCGTGCCCGAAGGACCTGAACCCGGCCCGTGCGATCGCCGAGATCAAGAAGATGATCGTGGAGCGGCAGCACTGAGCGCGCCCGGGACAGCGGCGGATCCGACGCTCTCGCGGCTGCGCTGGCGCTGCCGCCGGGGCATGCGGGAGCTGGACGAACTACTGCTGCGCTACCTCGAGCGGGACCACCCGGCCGCGTCACCGCGCGAACGCGACGCGTTCGCGCGCTTGCTGGACATGCAGGACCCGGAGATCTTCGGCTATCTTGTCGGGCGTGTAGCCCCCGTGGAGGCGGACCTGCGCCATGTCGTCGACCGCATCCGCCGTGCTTAGGCTCGAACTGCGCCCCTGGCCGGTCGCGGACCGTGTCGCGGCGGGCCTCGTCGTCGCCGCGGCGCTCGTGATCGAGGCGGTGGCCGCCCGCACGCCGGACCCGCGTCCGGGGCTCGGCGTACTGGCGCTCGCGCTCCTCGGCGCCTGGCTTTGGTACGGGCGCCGCAGCACCCGGGGCGTCGCGGCGCTCTCGATCGGGCCCGACGGCCGCCTGCAGACCGAATACCAGGACGGCCGGCAGGTCCCCTCGGACGTCCTCCCGGGAACCCGGCTGCTCGGGCGCACGGTTGCACTGCGATGGCGGGCCGGCCGGGAGGTCCGGCAGGCGTGGCTCACCCCCTGGGATGCCCCGGACGCCGAGCTCCGGGAACTGGCCGTGCGGCTCCGGACCACGCCGGTCGCCGCAGGGGCATGACGGTTTTCCGTCAAACGGGGCGCCCGGACCTGCCCATGTCGAACTTTCCCCCCTCGGACGGGTCTATGCAGGCGCATGAGCCCGAGGCAGCCGGTGCCGGAGTGGGATCCAGCGTCGAGCAGAGCGACCTCGAGCTCGTCAGGCGGGCTCAGCGGGGCGAACGCGGGGCGTTCGACCTGCTGGTGCTCAGGTACCAGCACAAGGTCGTGAAACTCGTGACGCGTCTGTTGCGTGACCGGACCGAAGCCGAGGACGTGGCGCAGGAGGCCTTCGTGAAGGCCTATCGCGCCCTCGGGTCGTTCCGGGGCGACAGCGCCTTCTACACCTGGCTGTACCGGATCGCGGTGAACACGGCGCGCAACGCGCTCGCGTCCCGGCAGCGACGGCCGGTCGAGTACGAGGCGGGGCTGAGCGAGTCGGAGCAGTCGGCGGTCGAGTCGCGGATGCGGCACCACGACACGCCCGAGGCCGACGTCCTGTCCGACGAGATCCACCGGGCGGTCAACAAGGCCATCGGTGACCTCCCGGAAGACCTGCGCACGGCGATCGTGCTGCGCGAGGTCGAGGGGCTGAGCTACGAGGAAATCGCCGAGGCGATGGACTGCCCGGTCGGTACCGTGCGTTCCAGGATATTCCGGGCAAGGGAAGCGATCGATCGCGTCCTCGAGCCCCTGATCGACTGAGTGACCAACATGACAGACCGCATACGCGAACAGATCTCGGCTTTCCTCGACGGCGAACTCCCGGCCGACGAGGTGAGCCTGCTGGTCCGGCGCCTCGAGCGCGATCCGGCGCTGCGCCGCACGTTCGGCCGCTACGTGCTGGCGGGCGAGGTGATGCGCGCCCCGGGCGGGCAGATCGCCGGTGCCGGGTTCTCGGCGCGTGTGTCGGCGGCGATCGATGCCGAGGCCGGTGCCCCCGAGGTCGCGGCCGCCGGTCCCCGGCCGTCGCGCTGGGGTCGCCCGGCGATCGCGACGGCCGTCGCGGCCAGCACGGCCATCGCGGCGGTGCTGCTGGTCGGCCGCAGTTCCGAGCAGGCCACCACGCTGGCCGAGATCACGATCGAGCGCGCCCGCATGGCCGTCCCGACCGTGCAGATCGGCAACGCCGCCACCGGCCACAGCCAGCGTCTCGCGGGCTACCTGGTTGCGCACAGCCAGTTCGCCAGCACGCTCGGGCGACGCAACGCCTGGTCGAGCGTGCTCGCCTCCGATCCCGGTCTCGCCCGCTCGGCGATCGACAACCTCGAGGCCCCCTGAGTGCGGACGGCCGGAGCCCTGCTGGCGGCGTCATTCGCGCTGGCCTCGTTTCCGGCGCGGTCCGACGACGACGCACGCCAGTGGCTCGAGCGGATGAGCGAGGCGCTCACCTCGCGCAACTACACGGGTGTCTTCACGCACTCCACGCGCCGGCAGTCCGAGACGATGCGCATCGTGCATCGCGTCGACGACGGCGAGAGCACCGAGCGGCTCGTCTCGCTCGACGGCAGCGGGCGCGAGATCGTCCGGACCGCGCGGGAAGTGCACGTCTACCTGCCCGACCGCTCCGTGGTGCTCGTCGAGCCGCGCAGCGACGAGGGGTCGCTGGTCGGCAAGTACCCGGAACCGGGGCCCGAACTCGACCGCTACTACGTGCTCGAGATACACGACGGCCCGAAGCTGCTCGGCCGGGACGTGGTCGTGCTCGACGTGCGCCCCCGCGACGCGTACCGATTCGGGTACCGGCTGTGGCTCGACGAGAAAAGCGCCATGCCGCTGCGTACGGTCGTCGTGGACCCCGCCGGTCGGCCCGTCGAGACGATCACGTTCACGGAACTCGAACTGCCGAAGAAGATCCGGGCCGGCGAGACCGAGACGTCGCTCGACGCGACCGGCTATCGCTGGGTCCGCAATTCGAAGGACGCGGAGGCCCGCCCCCGGGCCGTCGCCTGGTTGCCGACCCGGCTGCCGCCCGGATTCAAGCTCGTGAACAGCCGCCTGCAGGTGGTGCCCGGCGTCGCACTGCCGGTGCAGCACCTGATCTTCTCGGACGGCTTCGCCTCGATCTCGGTGTTCATCGAGCCGGTCCGTCCCGATGGCAATGCTCCCGCGGAATCCTCGAGTGTCGGCTCCGCCAGCGCTTTCTCGACGACGGTGCACGGTCACGTCGTCACGGCAGTCGGCGAAGTCCCGCTCGAAACCGTCCGGGACGTGGCACGGTCCGTCGAACCGGTGACGATGCCGGCCACGCTCGGACCGCCGGGCCGGGCGACGGCCCCGCCGGCGCCCGCGCGGCCGGTCGACGCGCCACCCGTGCCCGCGCTGCAGCAGCGCTGAGCCGGTGGCGGGATCGCCCGGGGACCCCCCGACCGCGGCGCCCGGGGCCGAGGCCGGGCCGGTCCTGTACGTCCGGGACGGCTGCCACCTCTGCGACGACTTCCTGATTGCGCTGGAACTGGACCTCGGGCCGGCCGCGGCCGGCGTCCCGGTGCTGGACGTGGACCGGGACCCCGACCTGGCGATGCGCTATGGCAGCCGGGTCCCGGTGCTGGCGTCCGGCGGGGCCGTGATCTGCGAAGGCCGCTACGACCGGGCGCGGGTCCTCGCGGCTCTGCAGGTATAATCGCGCGCTTTGCCCGCGCCGGCGCCGGCGCCCGTCCGGCCGCTCCGATGAAACACATCCGCAACTTCTCGATCATCGCACACGTCGATCACGGCAAGTCCACGCTGGCGGACCGCTTCATCCAGCTGTGCGGCGGCCTCGACGCGCGTGAGATGCAGGCGCAGGTCCTCGACTCGATGGACCTCGAGCGGGAGCGCGGGATCACGATCAAGGCGCAGAGCGTGTCACTGCGCTACAAGGCGTCGGACGGCGAGGTCTACCAGCTCAACCTGATCGACACCCCGGGGCACGTCGACTTCTCCTATGAGGTGTCCCGCTCGCTGTACGCCTGCGAGGGAGCGCTGCTGGTCGTGGACGCGGCGCAGGGCGTCGAGGCGCAGAGCGTCGCGAACTGCTACACGGCGCTCGAGCAGGGACTCGAGGTCGTGCCGGTGCTGAACAAGATCGACCTTCCCTCGGCCGACCCTGACCGGGTGATCAAGGAGATCGAGGAGATCATCGGGATCGAGGCCCAGGACGCGGTCCGCGTGAGCGCGAAGACCGGCGAAAACGTCACGGAGCTGCTCGACTGCCTCGTGAAGCGCATCCCGCCGCCGGCCGGCGATCCCGACGCGCCGCTGCAGGCGCTCATCATCGACTCGTGGTACGACAGCTACGTCGGCGTCGTGTCGCTGGTGCGGGTCGTGAACGGCTCCCTGCGCACCGGCCAGAAGATGCGCGTCTGGTCCACCGGCCGCGCGCACCAGGTCGACAGGGTCGGGCGCTTCACGCCGAAGTCGCTCGTGACCGAATCGCTCGAGACCGGCGAAGTCGGCTTCGTCGTGGCGGGCATCAAGGAGATCGACGGCGCACCGGTGGGCGACACGATCACGCTCGATTCGAAACCGTGCACGGCGCCGCTGCCCGGGTTCAAGCAGATCAAGCCTCGGGTGTTCGCGGGACTCTTCCCCGTCAGCACCGACGACTACGAGCAGTTCCGCGACGCGCTCGCGAAGCTGAAACTGAACGACTCGGCGCTGCACTACGAGCCCGAAGTGTCCACCGCGCTCGGCTTCGGATTCCGCTGCGGGTTCCTCGGCCTGCTGCACATGGACATCGTGCAGGAGCGGCTCGAGCGGGAGTACGAACTCGACCTCGTGACGAGTGCGCCGACGGTGGTCTACGAGGTCGCGACGACGGCCGGCGAGGTGCTCTACGTCGACAACCCGGCCAAGCTCCCCCCGGCCGACAAGGTCGCCGAGGTGCGCGAGCCGATCATCAAGGCCAACCTGCTCCTGCCGCCCGACTACGTCGGCCCGGTCATGAAGCTCTGCCTCGAGAAGCGCGGCGTGCAGCTCAAGCTGCAGTACCTCGGGAGCCAGGTCTCGATGCAGTGGGAACTGCCGATGGCCGAGGTCGTGCTCGACTTCTTCGACCGGCTCAAGTCCGTGAGCCGCGGCTACGCGTCGTTCGACTACGAGTTCGAGCGGTTCCAGGCCGCGCCGCTCGTCAAGCTCGACATCCTGATCAACGGCGACAAGGTCGACGCGCTGTCGATCATCGCGCACCGGGACAGCGCCTACCAGCGCGGTCGCGAGCTCGTCGACAAGATGCAGGAGCTGATCCCCCGGCAGATGTTCGAGGTGGCGATCCAGGCGGCGATCGGCGCCCATGTGATCGCCCGCGCGACCGTCAAGGCGATGCGCAAGAACGTGCTGGCGAAGTGCTACGGCGGCGACATCACCCGCAAGCGCAAGCTCCTCGAGAAGCAGAAGGAAGGCAAGAAGCGCATGAAGCAGCTCGGCCAGGTCGAAATCCCGCAGGAAGCGTTCCTCGCGGTGCTGAAGGTCGGGCGCAAGGACTAGGGGGCATTCTCGATTTCGGCCCGCAGCGGAAATCGGGAATGTCCCCTATACTCGCGCCGCAGGTGAGGTGACCCTTGATCGTCGATTTCTCGTTCTGGCTGGTCGTCGCTGCGCTCGTGTCCGGCGCGATCTGGGCGCTCGACGCCGGGGTGCTGCGCCGGCGCCGGCTGGCCACGGCCACGCCCGGCACGACGCCGGCGGAGCCGGTGCTGGTCGAGTACGCCCGGTCGTTCTTCCCGATCATCCTGCTGGTGCTCGTGATCCGCTCGTTCCTGTTCGAGCCGTTCCGGATCCCCTCGGATTCGATGATGCCGACGCTGCTCGACGGGGACTTCATCTTCGTCAACAAGTTCACGTACGGGCTGCGGCTCCCGGTCCTGAACACCGAGGTCGTCGCGATGGGCGCGCCCGCGCGCGGCGATGTCGTCGTGTTCCGCCTGCCCGCGGACCCCTCCACGAACTACATCAAGCGGCTCGTCGGGCTGCCGGGCGACCACGTCGTCGTCCGCGACAAGCGCGTCTGGATCAACGGCGTCGAGCAGCCGGTCCGCCTCGACGGCATGTATCCGCCGTTCGCCAGCACGCCGCTCACGCAGATCGGCGTCGAGACGCTCGGCACGGTCGAGCACCGGACGCTCTACATCCCGGAGAGCCCGGGCACCGACTTCGACGGCGTCGTCCCCGAGGGCCACTATTTCTTCATGGGCGACAACCGCGACAACAGCCGCGACAGCCGCTTCCCCGAAGTGGGGTACGTACCCGTGGACAACGTGGTCGGCAAGGCGGTGCGCATCTGGTTCAACCTGCGACTGCCCGACGCGCCGATCTGGAGCCGCATCGGCGACTCGATCCACTGACCTACACCGGAGTGCCAACCATGAGAGACCGTCAGCGTGGCGCGACCTTCATCGGCATGGTCGTCATCATCCTCATCCTCGGGTCCGCCGTGTACGCCGGTATCCGGCTGCTGCCCGTCTACCTCGAGTACACGAAAGTCGCGCGAGCGCTCGAGCAGGTCCGGGACGAAGAGTCCGGCAACGACACGAACGTCCACATGATCCGCAATGCGCTCGAGAAGCGCTGGGACGTCGAGGACATCGAGAGCATCGGCTGGAAGGAAATCGAGATCCGGAAGGTCGACGGCGGCTTCGAGGTCGAGGCCGACTACTCGGTCGAGCGGCCGTTCGCGGGCAACATCTTCCTGCTCGCGAAATTCGACAAGCTGGTCACGATCCAGCAGTAGCCAGGCTTGCGAACGTCCGGCGCATGGGCGGAGGACAGGCTCGGCTACCGCTTTGGCGACGCCGCGCTGCTCGACGCCGCGCTCACGCACCGCAGCGCCGGCCGCTCGAACTACGAGCGCCTGGAGTTCCTCGGCGATGCCGTGCTCAATTTCGCGGTGGCCGTGCTGGTCTACCGGGCGTTCCCGTCCGCGGACGAGGGTGACCTGAGCCGCTACCGGGCGACGCTCGTGAGCGGGCAGTCGCTGGCGGACCTCGCGGCCGGGCTCGGGCTCGGCGAGCAGCTGCGGCTCGGCAGCGGCGAACTGAAGAGCGGCGGATTCCGGCGGGACTCGATACTCGCGGACGCCCTCGAGGCGCTGGTCGGTGCCGTCTACCTCGACGGCGGCACGGACGCGGCGGCGGCCGTCGTCGAACGGCTGGTCGCCGGGCGGGTTGCGGGCCTCCCGCAGGCGGCGGCCGACCTGAAGGACCCGAAGACCCGACTCCAGGAACTGCTGCAGGCGCAGGGCCGACCGCTGCCGGTGTACGAGATCGAGGACGTGAGTGGCGAGCCGCACGAACAGCAGTTCATCGCGAGCTGCGACGTGCCGGGGCTCGGGATCCGTGAGACCGGGGACGGCACGAGCCGGCGCAGGGCCGAGCAGGCCGCAGCCCAGCGGGTACTGGCGCGCATCGACCGCGCCGGGGAGGACCAGTGAGCGAGGCGGACGGGCTTGGCGCGACCGGCGGTGAAACGGGGCGCTGCGGATTCGCGGCGCTGGTCGGCCGGCCGAACGTCGGCAAGTCGACGTTGCTGAACACGCTGCTCGGCCGCAAGGTCAGCATCGTGAGCCCGAGGCCCCAGACGACACGCACGCGGATCCACGGGGTGCTGACGCGGCCCGGGATGCAGATCGTGTTCGTCGACCTGCCCGGGATCCACGCGAAGCAGCCGCGGGCGATCAACCGCTACATGAACCGGACGGCGCTCGCGTCGCTGGCCGACTCGGACGTCAACCTGTTCGTGATCGAGGCGCTGCGCTGGACCGACGAGGACGAGCGGGCGCTCGCGGAGCTGGTGGCCGCCGGACGGCCGATCCTGCTCCTCATCAACAAGGTGGACCGGGTCGCGCAGAAGTCGCGGCTGTTGCCGTTCATCGCCGAGGTGACCTCGAAGGCACAGTTCGCCGAGGTGGTGCCGCTGTCCGCGCTCAAGCGCAAGAACCTCGAACGCCTGCCCGACGTGATCGCCGCACACCTGCCGGAGTCGCCGTTGCTCTTCCCGGCCGACCAGGTCACCGATGCCAGTGACCGGTTCATGGCGGCCGAGATCGTCCGCGAAAAGCTCACCCGTCGGCTGCAGGAGGAGGTGCCCTACGGACTCGTCGTCGAGGTCGAGGGCATGGGCGAGGCGGAGGACGAGCCGGGCAAGCTGGTGATCCAGGCGGTGATCTGGGTCGAGCGCGCGGGCCAGAAGGCCATCGTGATCGGCAAGGGCGGCGAGCAGCTGAAGGAGATCGGGCGGGCGGCCCGGCTCGACCTGAAGGCGCATTTCGGCCGGCCCGTGCACCTCGAACTCTGGGTCAAGGTGCGGGAGGGCTGGTCCGACGACGAGGGCGCGCTGCGCCGGTTCGGGTACGAGACGTGAGCGGCGCGGCGCGGCGGGTCCAGCTCGAGCGGGCGTTCCTGTTGCACCACCACCCCTGGCGCGACTCGAGCCGCATCCTCGACCTGTTCACCCGGGAGCGGGGCCGCGTCACGGTGTTTGCGCGGGCTGCGCGTCGCGGTGGTTCCGCACTGCCGGCCGCATTGCAGCCCTTCGCCGAGGTGCTGGTGTCCTACAGCCTGCGCGGCGAGGCCGGGCAGCTCAGCGGGGCCGAGCGGGGCGGTCCGGCGCAACGGCTCACGGGCGACGCGCTGATGGGCGGGTTCTATGCGAATGAGCTGCTCGTGAAGCTGCTCGTCCGGCACGACCCGCACCCGGGCCTCTATGACGCCTACGCCCGACTGGTTGGCGACCTTGCCGACGCACCCGACGCCCCGTCGCGACCCCTCAGGCTGTTCGAAAAGCGCCTGCTCGAGGAGCTCGGCTGGGGTCTCAGCCTCGGGGAGGACGCCGCAACCGGCGAGCCACTCGAGGAGGCAGCCGCATACCGCTACCGTCCGGACGGCGGCGCGGAGCGGGTGGATGGAGTCGCAGAGGGAACCCTGATATTTTCCGGCGCGTCGCTACGGTCGCTCGCGCGCGAGGAACTCGCCGACGAGCGCAGCCTCGCCGATGCGCGCCGGCTGCTGCGGTCCGCGCTGGACCAGGCCCTCGACGGCCGCCCGCTCAGGACCCGCGAGGTGATGATCGCCATGCGCGCACGCGGCGCGCCGGGAGTCTGAATCGTGATGACGCATCCGCTGAAGCTCGGCGTGAACATCGACCACGTCGCGACGCTGCGCCAGGTGCGGCGTTCGACCTACCCCGACCCGCTGTACGCGGCCCTGGTCGCCGAGCAGTCGGGCGCGGACAGCATCACGCTGCACCTGCGCGAGGACCGGCGGCACATCCAGGACCACGACGTCACCCGGATGCGCGAGACGCTCCAGACCCGGATGAACCTCGAGATGGCGGCCACCGAGGCGATGCTGCGGTTCGCGCGCGAGGTGCGACCGCAGGACGTCTGCCTGGTCCCGGAGCGCCGCGAGGAACTCACGACCGAGGGCGGGCTCGACGTCGCAGGCCAGGTCGACCGGCTCGGCGATGCCTGCGCCGGCCTCGAGGATGCCGGCGTGCGCGTGTCGCTCTTCATCGATCCGGAGCCCGAACAGCTCGAGGCGGCGCTCGAGGCCGGCGCGCCGGTCGTGGAACTGCACACGGGGGCCTATGCGGAGGCGACCGGCGAGCGACAGGCGATGGAACTCGCGCGACTCGTGGAGGCGGCCCGGTTCGGGACGCGGATCGGGCTCACGGTCCACGCGGGGCACGGCCTCCATTACCACAACGTCCAGCCGGTCGCTGCGATCCCGGAGATCGTCGAGCTGAACATCGGCCATTCGATCGTGGCACGCGCGGTGTTCGACGGCATGGCGAGCGCGGTGCGCGAGATGCGGGCCCTGATGGACGCGGCCCGGCGCGGTCTCGCGACCGGCGGTCGCGACGCATGATCTTCGGGATCGGCACCGACGTCGTGCAGCTCGCCCGGATCGAATCGACCTGGGAGCGGCACGGCGAGCATTTCGTCCAGCGCCTGCTGATGCCCGAGGAGGAGCGGGCGTTCCGGGCCTACAAGCGGCCGGTGCGCTTCCTCGCGATGCGCTTCGCGGCCAAGGAGGCGATCGTGAAGGCGCTCGGTACAGGGTTCGCGCACGGCATCTGGATCCGCGACGTCGGCATCGCCCCGAACGCATGGGGCCGCCCGGAGGTGATCTGGTCGGAGCGCGGCCGCCGGGTCCGCGACGAGCTGGGCGCCGGCGAAGGGCACGTCACGCTCACGGACGAGGCGGGATTCGTGGTCGCCGTCGCGGTGCTGATGCGCCGGGGTGCGGCGTGAGCGTCACGAACACGCTGGTGTTCGACATCGAGACGGTCCCGGACGTCGAGTTCGGGCGCCGGCTCCACGGCCTCGACGGCCTGTCGGACAAGCAGGTCGGCTACGTGATGCAGACCCGCCAGCGTGAGCAGACGGGCAGCGAGTTCCTTTCGCTCGAGCAGCACCGGGTGGTCGCGATCTCGGTCACGATGCGATCGCGGGACGGCTTCCGCGCCTGGAGCCTCGGCGAGCCGGACGCGTCGGAGGCCGAGCTGATCCGGCGCTTCTTCGAGGGGATCGAGAAGTTCACGCCGACGCTCGTGAGCTGGAACGGCAGCGGCTTCGACCTGCCGGTGCTGCACTACCGGGCGATGCGCCACTCGATCCAGGCGCCGCGTTACTGGGAGACCGGCGACGAGGACCAGTCGTTCCGCTGGAACAACTACCTCTCGAGGTTCCACTGGCGACACATCGACCTGATGGACGTGCTCGCGGGCTTCCAGGGCCGCGGACGCGTCGGGCTCGACCGGATCGCGCAGCTCCTCGGCTTCCCGGGCAAGCTCGGGATGAGCGGCGAGGGCGTCTGGGACGCGTGGCTCGCCGGGGACGTCGCGGGCATCCGCAACTACTGCGAGACCGACGTCGTGAACACCTGGCTCGTGTACCTCCGGTTCGAGCTGATGCGCGGGCGCCTGAACCGCGAGGAATACGAACGCGAGTGCGGGCTGGTGCGCACCTGGCTCGCCGGCACCGGTCGCGCGCACTTCGAGGAGTTCCTGGCCGCCTGGCCGGCCGGTCCCGCATGAAACGGATCAGCGCCGCGCCGGAGGAGGCCGACATCGTCGACCTCTCGCACGAGGCCATGGGCGTGGCCCGGGTGGACGGCAAGGCCGTGTTCGTCGCCGACGCGCTGCCGGGCGAGCGCGTCGTGATGCGTCGCGTGGCGCGACACCGGAACTACGACCACGCGGTGCTCGAGTCCGTGCTCGTCGCGAGCCCGGACCGCCGCCCGGCCGAGTGCCCGCACTTCGGGACCTGCGGTGGTTGCGCGCTGCAGCACCTCGCCCCGGCGGCCCAGCTCGCGTTCAAGCAGGGCCAGCTGCTCGAGAACCTCGCGCGGCTCGGCGGCGTCGAGCCGCAACGGGTGCTGCCGCCGCTCGAGGGACCGGCGTGGGGATACCGGCGCCGCGCCCGGCTCGGGATCAAGCTCGTGCCGCGCAAGGGCCGGGTGCTCGTGGGCTTCCGTGAGCGCTCGGCGCCGTATGTCGCGGACCTGCACGAGTGCCGCGTGCTGGCCGGGCCCGCCGGGACGCTGATGGACCCGCTGGCAGCGCTCGTCGCCGGGCTCGCGATCGCATCGCGCGTGCCGCAGGCCGAGGTCGCCGTCGCGGACGATGCCTGTGCAATCGTGCTGCGCGTGCTCGACGAGCCCGGCGAGGCCGATCTCGAGGCGCTGCGCGGGTTCGAGCGCGAACGGCAGGTTCGCATCTACCTGCAGCCGGGTGGCGTCGACACCGTGCGCCCGCTCGTGCCGGGGCCGCCGCCGCTCGAGTACGCGCTACCCCGGTTCGACGTGCGGATCCGCTTCGAGCCGACCGACTTCATCCAGGTGAACGGCGCGCTGAACGAGCGGATGGTGGCGCAGGCGGTCGAGTTGCTCGGGGCGGCATCCGGCGACCGGGTGCTCGACCTCTTCTGTGGCCTCGGGAACTTCTCGCTCCCGCTCGCGCGGCAGGCCGGCCGGGTCACCGGCGTCGAGGGCGACCCGGGGCTCGTCGCGAGGGCGCGCGAGAACGCAGCGCTGAACGGGCTTGGCAACGTCGAATTCCACGCGGCCGACCTGGCCGCCGACACGTCCGCCGCGCCGTGGGCCCGCGACGGCTACGCGCGCGTGCTGCTCGATCCCCCGCGCGCCGGCGCGCGCGAGGTGCTGCCGGTCGTGGCCCGGAGCGGCGCGGACCGGGTCGTGTATATTTCCTGCCACCCGGGCAGCCTCGCGCGCGACGCCGGCCTGCTGGTGCGCGAGCACGGCTACCGGCTCGTGTCGGCCGGCGTGATGGACATGTTCCCGCACACGACCCACGTCGAGGCCATGGCAGTCTTCGAGCGCTGAACCGATGCAACGCACCGCACATCCGGCCTCGTGCCGGGCCCGCCGATGACGCTCGGTCCGCTGATGGTGGACGTCGAGGGCACGGTGCTCACGTCCGAGGACCGCCGGGTGCTCGCGCATCCGCTCGTCGGCGCGGTGATCCTGTTCACGCGGAACTTCGCCAGCCTCGGGCAGCTCGAGGAACTGGTGCGCGAGATCCGCGCCGTGCGCCGCCCGCCGTTGCTCGTCACGGTCGACCACGAGGGTGGGCGCGTCCAGCGTTTCCGCACCGGGTTCACGAACCTGCCCGCGCAGCGCACGATCGGCCACGCCTGGGACCTCGACCCGGAGGCGGGCCGCCGGCTCGCCTGGCAGTGCGGCTGGCTGCTCGCGGCCGAGCTGCGGGCGGTGGGGGTCGACCTCAGCTTCACGCCCTGCGTGGACCTCGACCACGGTGTGAGCGAGGTGATCGGCGACCGCGCCTACCACCGCGACCCGGAGGTCGTCGCGACGCTTGCGACGGCCTGCATGTTCGGGATGCGTGCGGCCGGGATGGCCGCCTGCGCGAAGCATTTCCCGGGGCACGGGGCCGTCGTCGCCGATTCCCACAAGTCGTTGCCGATCGATCGTCGCCCGATCGAGGCGCTCGAGCCGGAACTGCTTCCGTACCGCCGTCTGGTCGCCAATGGCCTCACAGCGGCGATGGTCGCGCACGTGCTGTTCCCGGAGGTCGACGCGGCGCCGGCCGGGTTCTCGCGACGCTGGGTGCACGACGAACTCCGGGGACGGCTCGGGTTCGCCGGCGCGGTGTTCTCGGACGACTTGTCGATGGGCGGTGCCGCATTCGCGGGCTCGGTCCCGGAGCGGGCGCGTCGCGCGCTGGCCGCCGGATGCGACATCCTGTCGATCTGCAACGACCGTCCGGCCGTGCTCGCCACGCTGGACGAACTGGCCGGCGAGGCGGACCCGCTGAGCCAGGTCCGGCTCGCGAGGCTGCACGGGCGACCGGCGCCGGATCGCGCGGCACTGGTGCTCGACCCCCGCTGGCAGGAGTGCCGGGCGGCCGTCGATCATTCCCGTGACGCACCCCCATTGCGGCTCGACGCATGACCGGCGGTAAACTCGGCCGATGAGCGCACCCGACACGACCCTGCTGGCCGAGGTCCTGCTGCATTCCCCGGACGGCGTCGCCGTCGTGTCCGGCGAGGGCGGCACGCTGCGGGTCGTGTACGCGAACTCGACGCTCGCGGCGCTGCTCCGGCTCGCCGAGGCTTCCGTGGTCGGGCGCACGCTGCTCGAGATCGAGACGGAGGCGGCGACCGACCCGAACGCCACGGTCAGTGGTTCCGCGCTGCGCGTGCAGCTGCGGCGCGCGGATGGAACGCTGCTGCCCTGCGAGCGCTGGACCGTGATGTTGGGCGACGGGCGGCTTGCGATGCACTACCGGCCGTTCCAGCGGTCCGGCGCGGCCCCGAGCGTGGACCGCGCGAGCGGACTCGCGACACCCGAGCACCTGTTCGACACGCTGCGCCGCGACTGGTCGGTCGGACAGCGCGACGGGCGCCGCCTGACCGTGATGCGTTTCGACGTCGACGCGAGCCGGGATTACCACGAGGTGTTCGGCCGGGTTGCGACCGAGAACGTGCTCCGACAGGTGGGTCGGACGATCGCCTCGGCGATGCGCCGCACCAGCGACGTCGTGGCCCGCACCGGGGACGACGAGTTCGTGGCCTACGGCTTGTCGATGGAGCAGGGCAGCGCCTGCGCCTACGCCGAGTCGATACTTGCGAGGGTGCGCTCGCTCGCGATACATCACCCGCGTTCGCGCACCGGGCGCTACCTGACGGTCAGCGCCGGCGTCGCGACGAGCGTGCCACCGCGCGACCGCGACCACGCGGCGTTGCTCGAGGCGGCGCACCGTGCGCTCAAGGCTGCGAAGGAAGCCGGCGGCAATCGCGTCGTCGGCGGCGAGATCTGACCCGGGAGGGCGGCATGAACGACCTGATCAAGGCAGTCGCGGTGCTCGTGTACGTCGGCGCGGCGATCGGCGCGGCGGGCTGGCTGCCACCCGCCATCGCGCTGCCACTCGGCAAGGTCGCGCTCGTTCTGCTCCTGCTGCACGCGCTCGAGGTGCCGGTCGCCCTGCCGCACATCCGTCGCTATCCGGGCCCGCTCGTCGACAGCATTGCGCTCACGCTGCTGTTCGGCTTCGTGCACTGGCTGCCGCTGAAGCGCGGCGAAGACTGAGGCGGCTGCGGGCTCAGCCGAGTCGCGCCGCCGTCACGCAGCCGGCCAGCGATTCGAGCCGCGCCGTCGCGGCCTCGAACCGGCGTTCCTCGTCCTCGAGCGTGCCGGAGAAACGGACCTTGTTCGGTCCGTCGAACCGGAGTGCCCGGTTGCTGCGCTGCACCAGCAGGATCAACGCGCCAGGATCGACCGGCGTCTCGGGCCCGAACGTCACCGAGCCGCCGGTCGCGCCGACATCGAGGCGCTCGATGCCGAGCCGGGCGGCCGCCACCCGCAGGCGTGCAATCCGGAACAGGTTGCGTGCCGGCGCCGGCAGCACGCCGTAGCGGTCGGTCGTCTCTGCCATCAGGTCGTCGAGTTCGGCCTCGCTCGCGACGCCGGAGACCCGCTTGTAGAGCACGAGCCGCGCGTGGACGTCGGGCAGGTATGCCTCCGGCAGCAGCGCCGGAACGTGCAGGTCGATCTCCGGGCCGTGGTGCAGCGGCCGCTCGAGTTCCGGGACGCGTCCGGCCCGCATCGCCTCGACGGCGCGCTCGAGCAGTTCCATGTAGAGCGCGAAGCCGATCTCCTGGATCTGGCCGCTTTGCCCCTCGCCGAGCAGTTCGCCGGCGCCCCGGATCTCGAGGTCGTGCGTCGCGAGCACGAAGCCCGCGCCGAGGTCCTCGAGCGATTCGATGGCCTCGAGGCGCTTCGCCGCGTCCGCCGTCATCGCGTTCTTCGGCGGCGTGATCAGGTAGGCGTAGGCCTGGTGGTGCGAGCGGCCGACCCGGCCGCGCATCTGGTGGAGCTGGGCGAGCCCGAAGCGGTCCGCGCGGTCGATGATGATCGTGTTCGCGGTCGGCACGTCGATGCCGCTCTCGATGATGGTCGTGCAGAGCAGCAGGTTGGCGCGCTTGTGGTAGAAGTCGAGCATCACCTGCTCGAGGTCGCGCTCGCGCATCTGGCCGTGTCCGATCGCGATCCGTGCCTCGGGCACGAGTTCCGAGAGCTGGCGGGCGGCGTTCTCGATCGTCTCGACCGAGTTGTGCACGAAGTACACCTGGCCGCCGCGGCGCAGTTCGCGCAGGCAGGCCTCGCGGATCACCGGGGCGCTCCATTCCGAGACGAATGTCTTGATCGAGAGGCGTCCGGCCGGGGGCGTCGAGATCAGCGAGAGGTCCCGGAGCCCGCCGAGCGCCATGTTGAGCGTGCGCGGGATCGGCGTCGCCGTCAGCGTGAGCACGTCCACCTCGGCCCTCAACGACTTCAGGCGTTCCTTGTCCCGAACGCCGAACCGGTGCTCCTCGTCGATGATCAGGAGCCCGAGGTCGCGGAACTTCACGCCCGGCTGCAGCAGTCGGTGGGTGCCGACGACGATGTCGACGCGACCCTCGGCCAGCGCGGCGAGCGCGGCCTTCGACTGGGCGTCGCCGCGGAACCGCGACAGCAATTCGATCCGCACCGGCCAGTCTGCGAATCGGTCGGCGAACGTCTGCCAGTGCTGCTGCGCGAGCAGCGTCGTCGGTACGAGCACGGCCACCTGGCGGCCGCCCTGGACCGCGACGAAGGCCGCGCGCAACGCGACCTCCGTCTTGCCGAAGCCCACGTCACCGCAGACGACACGGTCCATCGGGCGCGGCGCGCGCAGGTCCTCGACGACGCTCGCGATCGCCGCGGCCTGGTCGGCAGTCTCCTCGAACGGGAATCCGGCGGCGAACGCCGCGAGCTGGGTGTCGTCGCAGGCGTGCGCGTGGCCCGGTCGGGCGGCCCGGCGCGCGTAGACGTCGAGCAGCTCGGCCGCGGCATCGCGGATCTTCGCGGCCGCGCGTGCGCGCGCCTTGCTCCACTGGTCGCCGCCGAGCCGGTGCAGCGGCGCGGCGTCGCCGGCGGCGCCGGTGTAGCGGCTGACGCGCTCGAGCGACTGGACCGGGACGTAGAGCTTGTCGCCGTCCGCGTACTCGAGCACCAGGAACTCGGCCGCGATCCCGCCGGTCGTGAGCGTCGTGAGCCCGAGGTAGCGTCCGACGCCGTAGTCCTCGTGGACGACCGGCGCGCCGGGCCGCAGGTCCGAGAGCTGCTGTATGAGCCGGGCCGGATCGCGATCCGATCGTCTGCGCCGGCGCTCCTGCTTCGCCCGCTCGCCGAACACTTGATCCTCGGCGTAGAGCGTCACCGGCGGGTCGGCGAGCGCGACGCCCGAGGACAGCGGCGCCACCGCGATCGCGAGCGGCACGTCGAGCGCGAGGAACTCGGCCCAGCCGCCGACCACGCGTGGCTCGATGCCGTGCGGCCGCAGCAGGTCGAGCAGCAGTTCGCGCCGGCCCGGAGATTCGGCGACGACCAGTGCGCGTCCGGGGTGTGCGCCGAGCGTGCGGGCGAACCCGGCGACCGATTCCGGCCGGCGTGCGTCGAGTCTTGCCGACGGTGCTTCGGCCGTGCCGAGGTCGCGTTCGTCGCGCGCACCGGAGGGCGGGCCGCCGAGCACGATGCGGCCGTGGCGGGCGAGGGCGGCTCGCCAGTCCGGCGGCGGTACGAACGCCTCGGCCGGGTCGAGCACCGGGTGCTCGATGTCGTAGCGGCGCTCCTCGTGCCGCTCGAGGATCTCGGTCCACGTGGTCTCGAGCACTGCGTCGTGTCCGGCCGGGAGTGCCACGGTCGCGCCCGCCGGCAGGTGGTCGAACAGCGTCGCCGTCGTCTCGAAGAAGAGCGGCAGGTAGTACTCGATGCCGGCCGGCGCGAGGCCGTCGCCCACGTCCCGGTAGACGGTCATCCGGGTCAGGTCCCCTTCGAACCGCGTGCGGAAGCGCCGACGGAAGTCGCGGATCGATTCCTCGCCGAGCGCGAATTCGCGGGCCGGCAGCAGGTCGATGCGCGTCACGCGATCCCCGGAGCGCTGCGTGTCGGCGTCGAACCGACGCACCGAGTCGACCCGGTCGTCGAGCAGGTCGATGCGCAGCGGCGCGTCGGCGCCCATCGGGAACAGGTCGAACAGCGAACCGCGGATCGCGAATTCGCCGGGGACGCCGACCTGCGGGACGCTCGCGTAGCCGGCGGCGGCGAGGCGCACACGGAACGCGCCGATGTCGAGCCTCTGGCCGACCTCGAGGCTGAGCGCGTGGCCGGCGAGGAAATCGGGCGGCGCGAGCCGCTGCAACGCGGTCGGGAGGTCGGTGACCACGAGCCCGCGGTCCAGCGTCGGCAGCCGGGCCAGCGTGCGCAAGCGCTGCGAGATGATGTCCGGGTGCGGCGAGAACTGGTCGTAGGGCAGTGTTTCGTAGCCCGGGAACGCCAGCACGGGCAGGTCTGCCGGCGCGAAGAAGCGGACTTCCTCCTCGAGCCGGGCGGCCTCGGCCGCATCGCGCGCAATCACGAGGATCGGCTGGCCCACGGCCGCAGCCGCCTCGGCCAGGCGCAATACGACCCCGGCGCCGGCGAGACCGACCCAGTGCACCTCGGGCGTGCCCGAGGTCGGGAAATTGAGTTGAATATTCTTTTTCAAAACAATAGATAGCGGTCGAATCATGAGATTCGATCGAGGTCCCAGGCGGACGGGCGCCGTTCGGGCGCGCAGATTACCAGAGGACGACCGGCGCGAGGCGGCCGGTGAGCGCGCGCCTCAGCGTGCGGCCGGGTCGGCCTTGTCGACGCTGTGGATGACCCGGTCGTACTCGAAGTACACGACGAATCCCGGGTAGACCCAGCGGGTGATCGGGGGCTGGCCGATCGCGTCGAGCTTGCTGGCCGGGGCCCCATACCGGGATTCGACCTCGGCCATCGTCAGGCCCCGCTGCGGGCCGCTGGTCGCGGGCGCCGCGCCGGCGGGCACGGCCAGGGTGTCCTGGGCCTGCGCGGCCGAGGCCGCCAGCGAGACCGCGAGTGCACAGGCCGCGAGTACCGTCTTGCGCATGTCGATGACCCGAGTTGGAATCCTCGGCCAAATATATCACCGCCGTGCGAGGCCGAATCGTGACGGGCGTGCGGGTTTCAACCCCTGCAGGCCGGCGGGGCCGCCCGGCCGCCGGCGTGCAATTCCGGGTCGCGGCGGTTAGCCTTGCGGCCTTTCGCCCAGGTCCCCCATGTTCCATCCGCTGCCCCTGTTCGTCGGACTGCGCTACGTCCGGACCCGGCGCCAGGGGTTCTTCGTGTCGTTCATCTCGTGGGTGTCGATGCTCGGGGTCTGCCTCGGCGTCGCCGCGCTGATCACGATCGTCTCCGTCATGAACGGCTTCGAGGGCGAACTGCGCGGCCGGCTGGTCGCGCTTACCGCGCACGCGACGGTGACCGGGCCCGCGGACCGGATGGCGGACTGGCCGTCGGTCGCGGCACGCGCGCGCGCCGTCCCGGGCACGGTGGGCGTCGCGCCGTTCGTCGACGTGCAGGCGATGGTCGGTCGCACCGGCAGCCTGCTGCCGGCCGTGCTGCACGGCGTCGACGTCACGGCGGAACCGTCGGTCTCCGAGGTCGAGCGCCACCTGCTCGAAGGCCGGCTCGGTGACCTCACGCCCGGGTCGCGCCACGCGATCCTCGGCCGTGCGCTCGCCTGGCAACTCGGTGCGGCCGTCGGCGACCAGATCACGGTGCTGGTGCCGGGTCGCGACCTCGTGACCGGAGCCGGCCGCCCCGCGCTGCAGACGTTCGAGGTGACGGGCCTGTTCGAGGTCGGCCTGCAGGACCACGACTCGACGCTCGTGCTGGTGCCGATGGCCGACGCGGCGGACGTGGCGGGGCGGGGCGCCGCGCCGGACGGGCTGCGCCTCCGGTTCGACGACGTGATGGCGGCGCCGCAGCGCGCCCGCGCGGTCGCTGCGGCGCTCGGGCCGGGCTACACGGTGCGCGACTGGAGCGAGGAGCACGCGGCGTACTTCCGGGCGATCCGGATCGAAAAGACGATGATGAGTCTGATCCTGATGCTCGTGGTCGCGGTGGCGGCGTTCAACATCGTCGCGGCGCTCGTGATGGTCGTGAACGAGAAGCGCTCGGACATCGCGATCCTGCGCACGATGGGCCTGCCGCCGCGCGGCGTCGTCGGCGTGTTCCTGACGCAGGGGCTCGTGATCGGTATCGCCGGCACCGCGCTCGGCACGCTGCTCGGCGTGCTCACCGCGTCGAACGTCGACGTGATCGTTCCCGCGCTCGAGCGCCTGTTCCACTTCCACGTGATGGACCCGAGCGTCTACTACATCACGGCGCTCCCGTCCGAGGTGCGCGCCGGGCAGGTGACCACGGTGGCGCTGGTCGCGTTCCTGCTCACCGTCGCGGCGACGATCTACCCGGCCCTGCGCGGCGCGGCGACCGAGCCGGCCGAAGCGCTCAGGTACGAGTGATGGCGCGCGAACTGCCCTTCGAGATCGCGATCGGCCGGCGCTACCTGCGCGCCTCGGGCAACCGCTTCCTGTCGTTCATCTCGCTGATGTCGATGATCGGTGTCGCGATCGGCGTCGCGGTGCTGATCGTCGTGCTGTCCGTCATGAACGGGTTCGAGGCGGAACTGCGAAGCCGGATCCTGGCCGTCACCTCGCACGCGACGCTGTCGGCGTTCGGCGCCGGCGCCGAGGGCTGGCAGAAATTGCGGCAGACCGCGATCTCGGACCCGCGCATCGTCGGCGCGGCACCGTTCGTCGAGGGCGAGGCGCTCGTCATCGCGGACCGGCCGGACGGCGGCTCGACGCCGGCCATCGTGCGCGGGATCGATCCCGGTCTCGAGCGCACCGTGTCCGCGCTCGAGTCGCGGCTCCAGAGCGGGCGGCTCGAGGACCTCGCACCGGGCTCGTACCGGGCGCTCATCGGCAGCGAGATCGCGCGACGCCTCGGCGTTGGTCCGGGCGACAGTGTCGTCGTCGCCGTGGCGCAGGGCTCGGTGACGCCGGCCGGCGTCGTGCCGCGGCTCCGGCGCTACACCGTGGCCGGGACCTTCTATTCCGGGATGTACGAGATCGACAACGGGCTCGTGCTCACCTCGATCGCGGACGCCCAGCGGCTGTTCCGGCTCGGCGACAACGTGACGGGGCTCAGGCTTACGTTCGAGGACCCGTTCGAGGCGCCGACCGGATCGCGCGACATCGCGGTCGCGCTCGGCGGCGGGCTGTGGGTCGAGGACTGGACCCAGCGCCACGCGAACTTCTTCCGCTCGATCGAGCTCACGAAGCGGATGATGTTCTTCATCCTGCTGCTCGTGGTGGCCGTCGCGGCCTTCAACATCGTCTCGACGCTCGTGATGGCCGTGAAGGACAAGCAGCCCGACATCGCGATCCTGCGCACGATGGGCGCCCGGCCCCGCAGCGTGCTCGCGATCTTCGCGACCCAGGGCACGGCGATCGGCACGGTCGGGACGCTCGCCGGCGTCGCACTCGGCGTGCTGCTGTCCGTGAACCTCGAGTCGCTCGTGCACGGGCTCGAGGCCGTGCTCGGCACCCGGTTCATGGACGCGAGCGTCTACCTGATGAGCGACCTGCCGGCGCGGGTCGAGGCCGGCGACGTCGCGCTGATCGCGGCCACTGCGTTCGCGCTGTGCTGCCTTTCCACCGTCTATCCCGCCTGGCGCGCCGCGCGCACGGACCCTGCGAGGGCATTGCGACATGACTGAACCGGAAATCCTGGGCTGCGACGACGTGCGCAAGCACTTCGAGGAAGCCGGCCAGCGGCTCGAGGTGCTGCGCGGCGTGGAACTGCGGGTGAGCCGCGGCGAGACGCTCGCGATCGTCGGTGCCTCGGGCTCCGGCAAGACGACGCTGCTGCAGATCCTCGGCGGGCTCGACCTGCCGACCTCCGGGACGGTCCGGATCGCCGGGGAGTCGCTCGCCGCGCTGTCCGACGCGGCCCGCGGGGCGCTCCGCAACCGCGCGCTCGGGTTCGTCTACCAGTTCCACCACCTGCTGCCGGAATTCAGCGCGCTCGAGAACGTCGCGATGCCGCTGCTGGTCCGGCGCGCGCCGGTGCGGCAGGCGCGCGAGGAGGCGCGCCGGTTGCTCGAGCGCGTCGGTCTCGGCGAGCGGCTCGGCCATCGCCCGGCGCAGCTCTCGGGCGGCGAACGCCAGCGCGCGGCCGTGGCGCGGGCACTGGTCACCCGACCGCAGCTCGTGCTCGCCGACGAGCCGACCGGCAATCTCGACGGCGTCAACGCGCGTGGCGTCATGGACCTGATGCTCGAGCTGAACCGCGAGCTCGGCACCAGCCTGGTCGTCGTGACGCACGCGGACTCGATCGCCGGGCGCATGCAGCGCGTGCTGACGCTCGTCGACGGCCGGCTCCGGCCCGCCTGAATCTCCGCAAACCCGACTGATTCGCGCCGGGCGGGCCACGCGCCGGCGGGCCACGCTGCAGGGCGTACGAACCCGTGGCGGGGGCGGCATGGTCGGTCTCGCGCTGGCGGCGCTCTCGGGCGCGTGTCTCGCATTGTGGCTCGGTGCGTGGCCGGCATCGCCGGTCATCGCGGTCGCGGCCGCGGCGCTCGCGGCGGCGGCCGCGCGACGCTGGGAGCCGCTCGCCTTCATCGCGGCGCTCGCATATGGCGTGCACGCGATCGAGTCCGGGCTCGACTCGAAACTCGATCCGGCGCTCGAGGGGCGCGACCTCGCGATCTCGGGTGTCGTCACGTCGATCCCGCAGCACCAGCCCGGGGGCGTGCGATTCAGGGTCGCCGTGGCGCCGGGCCTGCACATTCCACCCAACATCGAGATCACGCTGCGCGAGCCGCTCGCCGAGCCCCGGGCCGCGGAGCGGATACGGGCGGTCGTGCGCCTGAGGCGTCCACGCGGGTACGCGAACCCCGGGGGCAGTGACCTCGAGGCGCGCATGCTGCGTGAAGGAATCGGTGCGACCGGTTACGCGACGTCACTCGAGCACGACGGGCGGTCCTGGCGTGACGTGGTCCGGCGCCCGGTGCTCGTCGCGCGCGACGTCGCGGCACAGTCAATCCGGCAGGCGCTCGGCGAACGGCCGGCCACCGGGATCGTGGCCGGCCTGGCCGTGGGGCTGCAGGACGCCGTGTCGCGCGAACAGTGGCGCGAGCTGGCGCGCAGCGGGACCACGCACCTGATGGCGATCTCGGGCATGCACATCGGCATGTTCGCCGCGGCTGCGGCGTGGGTCGTGCAGCGTTGGCAGCGGCGTCGACAGGCCCGCGGCGCGACCGGCGCGGCGCGCGACGCCGCGGCCCTCGCGGGTTGCGTCGCGGCCGTCGGCTACTCGCTGCTCGCGGGCTGGTCGGTGCCGACGCAGCGCACGCTGCTGATGATCGTGCTGGTCGCCGTCGCCTGTGCGCTCCGCCGACGCACGGGTCCGGCCGACGCGCTCGCCGCCAGCGTCGTCGGGGTGCTCGCGCTCGATCCACTCGCACCGCTCGCGAGCGGTTTCTGGCTGTCGTTCGGTGCGGTCGCAGCGCTGGTGCTGGCCGGTGGCGGCATGCTGGTCGCCGAGGGCCGGCTGGCCACCTACGCCCGGGCGCAACTCGCGGTCGGAGTCGGCCTGCTGCCGGTGCTCGCGGCCTACTTCGGCGGGTTGTCGGGCGTCTCGCCGCTCGTGAACCTCGTCGCGATCCCGCTCTACACACTCGTGATCGTGCCGGCCGTGCTGATCTCGACCGCGATGGCCTGCGTGCTGCCGGTCGCAGGCGACTGGGCATTGCGCGGCGTCGCGGAATTGATCGAGTGGTCGTGGCCCCTGATTGCGGTACCCGCCGGCTGGCCGGCCGCCATGCACGGGATCGCGGCGCTGCCGCCCTGGGGCTGGGCCGCCCTGGCGGCCGGATCGGTGGCCGTGATGCTGCCGTTGCCGGTGGCCGGGCGGGTCGCCGGATTCGCGATGGTGCTCGCGGCCTGCGCGTGGCGACCCGCGGCGCCGTGCGAGGGCTGCGCGCGCTTCACGTTGCTCGACGTCGGCCAGGGACTCGCCGCGGTCGTCGAGACGCGGCGCCACGTGATCGTCTACGACACGGGGCCGGCGTTTCGCAGCGGCACGGACGCGGGCGCGATGGTGATCGCGCCATTCCTGCAATCGCGCGGCCTGCGGACCGTGGACCTGCTGGTTGCGAGCCACGACGACGCGGACCACAGTGGAGGCGCGCGGTCCGTCGCCGATCGCGTCGCCGTGCGCGCACTGGCCGCGAGCGGTGCGGCACTCGATCCGATCGGGCCGGTCGAGCGCTGTCGCGCCGGCCGGCACTGGCGCTGGGACGGGGTCGAGTTCTCCTGGCTGCATCCCGGCGCGTCGCTCCCGGTCCACGACAACGATCGCTCGTGCGTGCTGCTCGTGCGCGCGGGCGCCGCGTCGCTGCTCCTGACCGGTGACGTGCAGGCGGCCGCCGAGCGGGAAATGCTCGAGCGCGGCGTCCAGGGCCCCGTGACCATCGTCCTGGTCCCACACCACGGGAGCCGCACTTCTTCGACCCGGCCGTTCGTCGAGGCCGTGCGGCCCCGCTGGGCGCTCGTGAGCGCGGGGTACCGCAATCGCTGGGGATTCCCGGCAGAACCGGTGGTCGAGCGCTGGGAGCGCGCCGGCGCCGGGGTGCTACTGACCTCGCGCTCGGGCGCAGTCGAATTCGAGCTCGAACCGAGGGCGTCGCCGCCGGCACCGACCGAGTGGCGCCCGTCGCACCTGCGGCCCTGGGCCGATCCGTGACCCGGTTCGGTCGCGGTCGCGGCCCCCGATCAAGTATCATCCCGGGGCGCGGCGACAGGGGGCCGGAACCAGGACATGTTCGAAATCGTGAAGGCCGGCGGCATCGTGATGGTGCCGATCATCCTGTGCTCCATCCTCGCCGTGGCGATCACGCTCGAGCGGCTGTGGACGCTGCGCGGCCAGCGCGTCGCGCCCGCCGAACTGGCCGACAAGGTCTGGCAGTGGGTCGAGAACCGCACACTGTCCGACAAACAGATCGCCGCACTCCAGTCGCATTCGCCGCTCGGCCGGATCCTCGCCGCCGGGCTTGCGAACCGCCATCGCGACCGGGCGGTCATGATCGGGGCCATCGAAGACGCGGGCCGACACGTCGTGCACGACCTCGAGCGCTACCTCGGGATGCTCGGCACGATCGCGGCGATCTCGCCGCTGCTCGGCCTGCTCGGCACCGTGACGGGCATGATCCGCACGTTCAAGGCGATCACGCTCTCCGGGATCGGCAACCCGACCGCGATGGCCGGCGGCATCGCCGAGGCGCTGATCACGACGGCCGCGGGCCTGATGGTCGCGATCCCGGCGCTGGTGGCCTACCGCTACCTGCGCGGCCGCGTCGACGCGCTCGTGATCCAGATGGAAAAGGAATCGATCAAGCTCGTGCAGGCGATCGACCGGGCGGGCGGCACGATGCCGCAGGCCGCGCGCGAGTTCGCCGAGCGCGGGCCCGTCGAGGTCGAGGACGTCGCGTGAAGTTCCAGCCGCGGCGCAGCGAGGAGCCGGACCTGAACATGACGTCGCTGATCGACGTCGTGCTGCTGCTGCTGATCTTCTTCATGCTCTCGAGCCGGTTCATCGACGAAGGCCGCCTGCAGATCCGGCTGCCCGAGGCGGGCATTGCGCCGGACGCGGAGTCGGCCCGGCAGTCGATCGAGATCTCGGTCACGGCCGAAGGCGCCTACCGCGTGAACGGCCGGCCGCTGATCAACAACGCGCCGGAGACCCTCGCGGCGGCGCTCGGCAAGGCGGCGGAGGGCAATCGTGCATTGCCCATTACGATCCGCGCCGACGCGCGGGCGATGCACCAGTCCGTGGTCACCGCGATGGACGTCGCCGGCCGGGCCGGGTACCGGCAGATCAACATCGCGACCGTGGACGATGGCCAGAAAGGCAACTAAGGCCGCCGACGTCACGATGCCGCAGGGCGCGCTGCGGACCTACCGCAGGCTGCTCGGCTACCTCGGCGAACACCGCGCGATGTTCGCGGTCGGCGTGCTCGGCATGGTCATGTCGGCCGCCTCGGACGCCGGCTGGGCCGGGTTCATCAAGTTCTTCCTCGACGGCACGTTCGTGCACAAGGACCCGCGGATGGTCTGGCTGGTGCCGATCGTGCTGATCGGACTGTTCGTGTTCCGTGGCATCGGCGACTTCCTGCAGACGTACTGCCCGGCGCACGTCGGCCGGCACATCGTCAAGCGACTGCGCCGCGAACTGTTCGACAAGTACCTGCACCTGCCGGTCGCGTTCTTCGACCGGGAGTCCTCGGGCGTGCTGCTGTCCAGGCTCACGTACAACACCGAGCAGGTTGCGCAGGCGACCACCGACTCGATCACCGTGTTCATCCGCGACACGCTGACGATCATCGGCTTCATCGGCTACCTGCTCTGGCTCAATCCGCAGCTCACGCTCGTGAGCCTGACCGTGGGCCCGGTGATCGCGTTCATGATCCGCAAGATCAACCAGCTGTTCCGGCGCTACAGCCGCCGGATCCAGAACTCGATGGGCGACGTGACGCGCGTGGCGAAGGAAGCGATCGAGGCGCCCCGGGTCGTGCGGGTATTCAACGCGCAGCCGTACGAGGCGGGGCTCTTCGAGGACGTGATCGAGAAGAACCGCCGCTCGTACATGCGTCTGATGGTGACCAAGGGCCTGAGCAACCCGGTCGTCGCGCTGATTGCGTCCTGCGCGATGGCCGGCGTGCTGTACACGGCGACGCTCCAGGCGATGAAGGGCACCATGACGGTCGGCGACTTCACGTCGTTCATCGCCGCGCTCGGCCTCGTCACGGCGCCGCTGCGTCGGATCGTCAACGTCGCCGGCCCGCTGCAGCAGGGCATCTCGGCGGCGCAGAGCCTGTTCGAGATGCTCGACGAACCGGTCGAGGACCCGGGCGGCAACCACACGGTCCCGCGCGCGCGCGGGGAGGTCGAGTACCGGGCCGTCCGCTTCCGCTACCCGAGGGGGGGCGAGGACGTGCTCAAGGACGTGAGCTTCTCGGTCCGGGCCGGCGAGACGCTCGCGATCGTCGGCCGATCGGGCAGCGGCAAGTCGACGATCGTCAACATGCTGCCGCGCTTCTACGACGTGGCCGGCGGCGAGGTGCTGCTCGACGGGCGCGACGTGCGGGACTACACGCTCAAGGACCTGCGCCGGCAGGTGAGTCTCGTGAGCCAGGACGTCGTGCTGTTCAACGACACGATCCGGCGCAACATCGCCTTTGGTTTCGATGCCACGGACGCCGAGATCGAGGCCGCCGCGCGTGCGGCCCGGGTGACCGAGTTCACCGACCAGCTGCCCGACGGCCTCGAGACGGTGGTCGGGGACCGCGGGATCCTGCTCTCGGGCGGCCAGCGCCAGCGCATCGCGATCGCCCGCGCGTTGCTCAGGAACACGCCGGTGCTGATCCTCGACGAGGCCACCTCGGCGCTCGACACGGAGCTCGAGCGCCAGATCCAGGAGCAGCTCGAGGGGCTGATGGCGAACCGCACGACGCTCGTGATCGCGCACCGTCTCTCGACGGTCGAGAAGGCGCACCGGATCGTCGTGATGGACGGCGGTCGGGTGATCGAGTCGGGCACGCACGAGGAACTGCTGGCGCTCGACGGCCAGTACGCGGTGCTCTACCGCATGCAGTTCAACGAATGAGCGCGGCAGCCGCGTTCGAGCGGCTGTGGTACGGATCCCGCGCGCGGGCCTGGCCGCTGCTCGTGCTCGCACTGCCGTACGCGTTCGTGATCGCGGTGCGCCGGGCGCTCTACGCAATCGGGTTGTTCAGGCGCCGGCACGTCGCGGCGCCGGTCGTCGTGGTCGGCAACCTGACGGTCGGCGGCACCGGCAAGACGCCGGTCGCCGCCTGGCTCGCGCGCGAGCTCTCGCTGCGCGGCCGCCGGGTCGGCGTGGTGCTGCGCGGGTACGGTGGCCGCTGGGACGGTCCGCCGCGCGTGGTCGAGGCGACGGACGACCCGGCCGTCGTCGGCGACGAGGCGTTGCTGCACGCGCGCCGCTCGCCGCACGTGGTCGTGATCGGCGCCGACCGGGCCGGCGCGGCCGGCATCGCCGTCGGACGTGGGGCCGAGGTCGTCGTGTGCGACGACGGCCTGCAGCACCTGGCGCTGGCCCGCGACCTCGAGATCGTCGTCGTCGACGGCGGTCGGGGCTTCGGCACCGGCTGGCTGCTCCCGGCGGGGCCGCTCCGGGAGCCCGCATCGCGGCTCGAGCGGGCCGACGTGCTCGTCGTGACCCGGCGGGGCGGGTCCGTGGACCGCGCGCCCCGTGCGCGGGGCCCGTACTCGATCGAGGCCCGGCTCGTGCCGGGCGCCGCGGTCAACCTGCGCACCGGCGAGCGCCGGGAACTCGCGGCGTTCGGCGGGCGACCGCTGCACGCCCTGGCGGCGATCGGCCACCCGGAGCAGTTCTTCGCGGCGCTCTCGGCGGCCGGACTCCGGTTCGAGCCGCACCGGCTGCCGGACCACGCTGCGCTCGACCCGCAGGCGCTGCCGTTCCCGGCCGACGCGACGGTCCTGATGACCGAGAAGGATGCCGTAAAATGCGCGTCGTACGCGCGCGCCGGCTGGTGGTACGTCGAACTCGACGTCGAGGTCGGGCGCGACGACGCCCGCGACCTGGTCGCGAGGGTCCTCGAGCGCACCGGGTTGACCGGTGCGGGAGTGAAACTTGGATAGCAAACTGCTCGATATCCTGGCCTGCCCCGTCTGCAAGGGGCCGCTGCAGTGGCACCGCGACGTGCCCTGTCTCGTGTGCCGTGCCGACCGGCTGTCGTACCCGGTCCGCGACGGCATACCGGTGATGCTCGAGGAGGAGGCGACGCGCCTCGCCTCGGACGATCCGCTGCTCAGGGACTGACGTGGCCTTCCACGTCGTCATCCCGGCGCGGTATGCCTCGACGCGGCTGCCGGCGAAGCCGCTGCTCGAGATCGGTGGGCAGCCGATGATCCGGCTCGTCGCCGAGCGCGCGCGCGCGAGTGGCGCCGCGCAGGTCGTGGTCGCGACCGACGACCCGCGCATCGCCGCGGCGGTCGGCGGGCTCGACGGCGTGTCCTCGATGCTCACGGACCCGGAACTGCCCTCCGGCACGGATCGTGCGGCCGCGGTGGCGGCCGGGCTCGGCTGGCCGGAGGACGCGATCGTCGTGAACGTGCAGGGCGACGAGCCCTTCATGCCGCCCGCGCTGATCGGCCAGGTGGCGACGCTGCTCGAGCGCGACGCGCGGGCCGGCATCGCGACGCTCGCCACGCCGATCACGTCGCTCGAGGCCTTCCTCGACCCGAACGTCGTCAAGGTCGTGACGGCGGCCGACGGCGCCGCACTCTATTTCAGCCGCGCGCCGGTCCCCTGGTGCCGCGACGGCGCGCCGGCCGGGCTCGCGAGCCAGCGGGCGTACGACGGCGCGATGCGCCACGTCGGGATCTACGCCTACCGGGTCGCGACGCTCGCGCGCGTCACCGCGATCGCGCCGTCGCCGCTCGAGCGGCTCGAGAAGCTCGAGCAGCTCCGGGCGCTCGAGGCCGGCGTGCGCATCGTCGTCGCGGCCTGTGCCGTGCCACCCGGCCACGGCGTCGACACCGAGGCGGACCTCGCGCGCGCCCGTGCGCTCGCGACGGCCGCGATGGATCGAGGAGTATCGAGATGAACCAGGTGCTGCTAACCGCGTTCGGCGTCGTCGTGACGCCCTGGAAGCTCGTGGGGTACGTCGGCGTCGTCCTGTTCGCCGGGCGCTGGTTCGTCCAGATGATCTACTCCCGCCGGCACGGACGCCCGGTCGTGCCGACGGTGTTCTGGATCATGAGCATCTCGGGCAGCCTGCTGCTGCTCTCGTACTTCGTGTTCGGCAAGAACGACTCGGTCGGGATCCTCTCGAACCTGTTCCCGGCCGGCGTCGCCGGCTACAACCTCTACCTGGACCTGACGCACAAGCGGTCGGTCCGCGAGGCCGCCGACGGCTGACTCCTCAGCCCGGATCGCGGCGCAGCGTCAGCGTCCGCGGCGACTTCACGAGCCCGCGCACTTCGTCCGGCGTCAGGTTGCGCCATTTGCCGAGCGGCAGGTCGCCGAGCCGCACGTGCATGATCCGCACGCGCTGCAGCCGCCGCACCGTGTAGTCGAAGTGCTCGCACATCCGGCGGATCTGCCGGTTCATCCCCTGGGTGAGCACGATCCGGAACGTGTTGCGGCCGACCTGGCTGAGCCGGCACGGGTTCGTCACGGTGCCGAGGATCGGCACGCCGCGCGCCATGCCGGCGAGGAATTCCGGGGTGAGCGGCCGGTCCACGGCGACGACGTACTCCTTCTCGTGGGCGTGCTCGGCCCGCAGCACGTGGTTCACGACGTCGCCGTCGTTCGTGAGCAGGATGAGCCCCTCGGAGTCCTTGTCGAGCCGGCCGATCGGGAAGATGCGCTCCCGGTGCCCCACGAAATCGACGATGTTGTCGGGCACGTCGCGATCCGTCGTGCACTCGATGCCGACGGGCTTGTTGAGCGCGATGTAGACCTTGCGAGGCTTCGCCTCGACCGCGCGGCCGTCGACCGCGACCGCGTCGCCCTCGGCGACGCGCGTGCCGAGTTCCGCGACCTCGCCGTTCACGGTCACCCGACCGGCCGCGATCCAGGCATCGGCCTCCCGGCGCGAGCAGGCGCCGGACTCGGCGAGGAACTTGTTGATCCTCACCGCGGCCGTCCTCAGCCGCCGGAGCGCTTCGGCGCGTAGCCGAGCTTTTCGAGTTCGACGAGCAGCACGTCGCGGTGGTCGCCCTGGATCTCGATCACGCCGTCGCGCACCGTGCCGCCGGTGCCGCAGCGCTTCTTGAGCCGGGTCGCGAGTTCGTCGAGCGCGTCGCCCGCGAGCGGCAGCCCGGTGACCACCGTGACGCCCTTGCCCTTGCGGCCGGCGGTTTCCCGGCCGACGCGCACCTTCGCGGCACCGGCCGGCACGGCCGACGGGGCCGGAACCGCCGCCTTGCTGCGACGGCAGCGACACTCGGCGACCGGGCGCGCGCACTCCGGGCAGCGCCGCCCGACGTCCGTCGAGTAGACGACGCGCTCGCGGCTCATCGCGCGGCTGCGGCCGGCGACACGCGGTAGACGACGCCGGCGTAGTCGTCGGCGACGTAGACGCTGCCGTCCGGGCCCTCGGCGACCCCGGCCGGACGGCCGATGAGGTCGCCGTCGCTGCGGAAGCCCGTCAGGAAGTCGCGTTCGACGATCTGGCCGTCCGAATCCCAGTGCAGCGAGACGACCTTGTAGCCGTCGGGCACCGAGCGGTTCCAGGAGCCGTGCAGCGCGGCGATCGCCGCGCGCTCGTAGCCCGGCGGGCGCGCGGGCGAACGCAGGAACACGAGGCCGAGCGGGGCGTTGTGGGCCCGGAAGCCGTGCGCAGGCACGCGTGCGGCCGCGGCCAGCGCGGGCGGCACGCGGTCGCCGAAATCGGGGTCCCGGACGTTGTTGCCGCTGAAGTACGGCCAGCCGTAGAAGCCGCCGTCCACGACGCGGTTCAATTCGTCGGGCGGGAACTCGTCGCCGAGCAGGTCGCGGGCATTCTCGGTTGCGTAGAGCGCGCCGTCCCACGGTGCCCAGTCGAAGCCGACGCTGTTGCGCAGCCCGGTCGCGTAGATCCGGCCGTTCGAGCCGTCGGCGTCGAACACCATCATCGTCGCGCGGCGGGGGTCCTGCTCGATGCAGACGTTGCAGGTCGAACCCTGCGAGAGGTAGAGGCGACCGTCCGGACCGAACGCGATCGTCCGGGTCACGTGGTTGCCGTCGCCGGTGAGCCCGGTGATCAGGTGCTCGTAGGGGCCGGACGTCGTGCCGGTGGCCTCGTCGTAGCGCACGCGACCGACGGCGGTCTTCTCGGCGACGTACAGCCATCCGTCGCGGATCGCGAGGCCGTGCGGACGGTCGAGTTTCTCGAGCAGCGTGCGGCGGCCGTCCGGGTGCCCGTCGCCGTTCGCGTCGCGTGCGAGCAGTTCGACGGCCCCCGACTGGCTGCGTGCGAGCAGCAGGTCGCCGGCCGGCGTCGCGAGCAGCCAGCGCGCCGTCGGCAGTTCGTCCGCGTACAGCGTGACCGTCCAGCCCGGCGCCGCGTGGAAACGCGACAAGTCGATCTCACCGGCCGGCGTCGCTGTGTCATGGCCGATCACGGCCGCGACCGCGGCCCGGAGGTCCCCGATCCGCGGGGTGCCGTAGCGCGCGTAGGCATACAGGCCCACGACGAGGAGGAGTGGCAGCGCAAGTGCCCAGGTCATCCGGCGCATCGATTCAAGTGGCTCCGCGTCCAGTGGTTCGTGACGCCCGATATCGTAACAGGCGGCGCGCACGACGCAGCGCCGGCGTCCGTCATCGCGCGGCCGGTCAGGCGCGCAGCAGCCAGCGCAGCACGAGCGCCACGAGGCCGAGTGCCAGCACGCTGCCGGCCCAGAGCGCCACGAACCAGACCACGCGCGTCCAGGTCGAGGATCGCCCGGGCTCGTTCATCCGTGGTATCCGCCGGCGCCGCCGACCTTGCCGCGGAACACCCAGTACGAGTACCCGGTGTACAGCAGGATCAGCGGGATCAGCACCACGGCACCGGTGAGCAGGAAGCGGAGGCTCACGTCCGGGGCCGCCGCGGCCCAGATCGTCACCGAGGTCGGTACCAGGTACGGGTAGAAGCTGATCAGCAGCCCGAAGAAACACAACACGAACAACGCGAGCGCCGCGAGGAACGGCCGCAGTTCCCGACGCTCGCGCAGCCCGCGGACCAGCGCGTACGCGGCCACCGCGACCAGCAGCGGCACCGGCGCGACGAACGCGACCTGCGGCCACGCGAACCAGCGCTGCATGAACGCGTCGCTCAGGAACGGCGTCCAGAGGCTGACGACGAAGATCAGCACAAGAGTCCCCAACGCAGTGATGTGCGCGTAGCGGTACGCCCGGTCGCGCACGTGACCCTCGGTCTTGAGTATCAGCCACGTCGCGCCGAGCAGCGCATAGCCGACGACCAGCGCGACGCCGGTCAGCACGCTGAACGGGGTCAGCCAGTCCCACCAGCCGCCCGCGTAGGCCCGGCCCTCGACCGGGATGCCCTGCACCAGTGCGCCGAGTGCGAGCCCCTGCGCGAATGCCGCAACCGTCGAACCCGCGGCGAAACCCCAGTCCCAGAGGAACTTGCCGCGCCGGGTCTTCCAGCGGAACTCGAACGCGACCCCGCGCAGCACGAGCCCGAGCAGCATCGCGACGACCGGCGCGTACAGCGCCGGCATGATCACGGCGTAGGCGAGCGGGAACACCGCGAAGAGTCCGCCGCCGCCGAGCACGAGCCAGGTTTCGTTGCCGTCCCAGACCGGCGCCACCGAGTTCATCATCTCGTCGCGGTGGGACTCGCCCGGCACGAACGGGAACAGGATCCCGACGCCGAGGTCGAAACCGTCGAGGATCACGTAGGCGAGCACCGCGAACGCGATGAGCCCCGCCCAGACGAGCGGCAGGTCGAGCGTCACGGACCGGCCCCCCGCGTGCGCTGCCCCGTGCCGCCAGCCAGCACCGGCGCGGGCATCAGCCCGCTCGCGCGCAGCGGCAGGGATGCGGACAGCTCGTCCTCGGACGGCGTTGGCGGCCGGGACATCAATCGCAGCATGTAGAACGCGCCGGCACCGAATACCGTGAAATAGACCACGACGAACGCGACGAGCGACGCGCCGACCGCTTCCGCCGCGACGGATGAGGCGGAGTCCGCGGTCGTCAGCAGACCGTAAACCGTGTACGGCTGGCGCCCGGCCTCGGTCGTGATCCAGCCGGCGATGACCGCGACGAGCCCGGCCGGGCTCAGGAGCAGCGTGGCCTGCAGCAGTCGCGGCGTCGTGTAGAGCCGGCGACGCAGCCGTAGCAGCAGGCTCCAGGCGCCGATCAGGAACATCGCGATTCCGCAGCCGACCATCACCCGGAAGCTCCAGAACAGGAGCGTCGCGTTCGGCTGCTCCGCCCGCGGCCACTCCTTCAGGCCGCGCACCGTGCCGTTCCAGTCGTGGGTCAGGATCAGGCTGCCGAGTTTCGGGATGCCGACCGCGTCGTCCGTGCGCTGTTCCTCCATGTCGGGGATGCCGAAGAGCAGCAGCGGCGCACCGGCGCGCGTCTCGAAGTGGCCTTCCATCGCCGCGATCTTGGCCGGCTGGTGCTCGAGCGTGTTGAGCCCGTGCAGGTCGCCGGCCACGATCTGCAGCGGCGCGACCAGCGCGGCCATCCACATCGCCATCGAGAACATCAGGCGAGAGGCGGGCCGCGTCGGATCGCGCAGCAGGTGCAGGGCGCCCGTGCCGCCGACGATGAAGGCCGTCGTCAGGTAGGCCGCGAGCAGCATGTGCACCAGCCGATACGGGAACGACGGGTTGAAGATCACCGCCCACCAGACCACGGGCACGAACTGGCCGGCCGCGTTGATCGCGTAGCCCGCCGGCGTCTGCATCCAGCTGTTCACGGACAGGATCCAGAACGCCGACATGAACGTGCCGAGCGCGACCATCAGCGTCGCGAGGAAGTGCAGCCGCGGGCCGACCCGCTTCAGGCCGAAGAGCATCACGCCGAGGAAGCCAGCCTCCAGGAAGAAGGCCGAGAGCACTTCGTAGCCCATCAGCGGGCCGATGACGGGGCCGGCCTTGTCCGAGAACACGCTCCAGTTCGTGCCGAACTGGTAGCTCATGACGATGCCCGACACGACGCCCATGCCGAACGCCACCGCGAAGATCTTCTTCCAGTAGTTGAAGAGGTCGAGGAACACCGCGCGGCCGGTCGCGAGCCACAGCCCCTCGAGCACCGCGAGGTAGCTCGCAAGCCCGATCGAGATCGACGGGAAGATGATGTGGAAGCTCACCGTGAAGGCGAACTGGAACCGGGCGAGCGCGAGCGGGTCGGTGAATTCCATGGCAGCGTGCGGCGGTCATCCGGGGGCGGGTGGGCCGGGCGTGGTCATTCTCGCACGGAGCGGGGGCTCTGGACGCCGGTCCGGGCTGGCCGGTCGTGCACGCCGGCCACATGCCAGTGCACCGTGATCCGGCGATCCAGGCCGTGAATGGCATACTTGTCTGATGAGGCGAAAAAGTCCTCCCGACGCGCCATCGCGCGAGTCGCTCGATGCGCGGGCGATCGATGAGCTCTATGGACTCGAGCCGGTGTTCGAGCCCGGGGTGGGGTCGAGTGAACTTACGCGGTTCGTCGCGGTGCGGTGCCCGTATTGCGGGGAATCGATCGAGACGTCGGTCGACCTGTCGGCCGGCTCGTTCCGTTATGTCGAGGATTGCCAGGTGTGCTGCCAGCCGATCGAGCTCGCGGGCGAGGTCGACGAGGACGGGGCGTTGGTCGGGGTGACGGCCGGGCGGGGGTAGGGGCAGCGCGCGCGGCCGGCCGACGGCGTCGGGCAGTGTTCCGCTGTCCAGCGAAGCAAACGGGAATCGTACGAGGGGCGAACGTGGGCAAGAACCGACTCGAGGCGTTCAGCGACGGCGTGCTCTCCATCATCATCACGATCATGGTGCTCGAGATGAAAGTTCCGCACGGGGCCGGACTCGAGGCGATGATGCCACTGGCGCCGGTGCTCATGAGCTACGTGCTCAGCTTCGTGTACATCGGCATCTACTGGAACAACCATCACCACATGCTGCACACGGTCACCCAGGTGACGGGCGGCATACTGTGGGCCAACCTGCATCTGCTCTTCTGGCTGTCGCTGCTTCCGTTCGTCACCGGATGGATGGGCGAGAATCACTTCGGAGCCGTGCCGACGGCGCTGTATGGCGGAGTGCTGCTGGCCGCCGCTATCGCCTACTGGGTGCTGCAGCAGTCCATCATCGCGTCGCAGGGGGAACGCTCCCCGCTCAAGGCCGCGATCGGCGGCGACTGGAAGGGAAAGCTCTCGCCGGTAATGTACCTGGTCGGCATCCTGGCCACCGTGCGGTGGACGTGGATCGCGCAGGGGCTCTATGTGCTCGTGGCCCTCCTGTGGCTGGTGCCGGATCGTCGCATCGAGCGGTCACTGGGTCGGAGCCATGGCGAATAGAAGCGCCGCTTCAGTCCGGCGGTTCGGTGGCGCGGGCCGTGGGCGGGTGAGTTCCGTGGTCATGCGCGAGGCGAGGGCGGGTGACGCCGACGTCGAGGCGGCGATCTACAACCACAGCGTGCGGGGGGCAGAGTCATGTTCGAGGAGGAGCCGGTTGGCTCCGCGGCTCGGGATGGAAGATACGCCGCTAGATGCAAAATCCCAGCGACCGTATGCTGGCCCAGCCGGTCGGGCCCTTGAACATGACATGTTCGGTGCCACAGGCCAGCGTACTTGCATTCACCAGTGCGGTGCGCCATAGGGGCATCGAGTTGACCGAAACCATCAGGAAGTCGTCCTTTTCGCAGAAGGGCGGAACGACCTGGTTTACGCAGGTGTCTTTCGGTCGCGCGCTGTACGGAAGCAACCTCGATTTCGTCTGCCTCCGCAGTTCGGCCATCTGCTCCGGCCGCGGATCCCGCCCGCCCAGTGACACGTACGTGACTTCCCGGCTGGAGGTTCTCAGCGCGTCCGCGGCCACAACCAGTACCGCGGCGTCCGCTTCGTTGCCGTCGATCCAGGGCGGTGCTGCGTACGACATCAGAAGGATTGCCAGGCCCAGGCTCGCGAGGAGTGCGACGACGATCAATCCGGCGAGGCGAATGAGGCGCATGGTTGTGGTGCTCGTGGTCGACGCTGCTTACGACGATGGGGCGTCAGACTGGAATCAAGTGCGAGAGCGCTGCGCGATGAACGACTGCTTTCGACCCATTCCGGTCGTTCAATTCAATGCCTGCACCTAGCGGGCAAGGCGCTCAATATGTTCGTAGCTTCCATCTGTGGCGTTCCGAACTAGGCCTATGCCGGGATGACGGCTAAAGGGGCCCTGCTCAATCGCCGCCGCAGCCAAAGCATTCGCCGCCATGCGCTTTGCATTTTCGCGGTCGCCCCGGTCGTCCGAGATCAGTGCGAACGCTCCAAAGTATCGAAAACGCCTGACAGGAAAAATCAGATCTTGGTCTTGCAGGTCCGAGTCCAGCGCCGCAACGACTTCATCGTAGACGTTGCGCATTCGATGCCTGGCTGCAAACCAAGCGAAGTCGATGTAGGCGCAACCCCTCGCATTCGGAAACTCCCGCTCTGCCAAGACTGCTCTTCGATACGCATCGATCGCCGCAGGAAGGTCTCCAAGCGTCTCGAAAGCTCGTGCCATAACTCTATGTGCCTGAGCGATTCCATGCTTGTACTTGGTGACCTCCAGGAACTGCTTGGCCAATTCAATCGCAGGTGCCGCATTGCGCAGTTGCCCCGTGTCAGCAAGGGTCCAAGCCTGAATGCGCAGGTACTCGCTCCGTTGGCCACGCGTTCTCGCGAGCTTGGTCTGAAATTGCGCAGCAGCGGACGGTGTCCACTCTGTCTGCCTAAACCAGTCCCGGTCCGACATCTCGAAGTCCTAATTGCAAGGCTAGTCGGGGGCGTTCGGCACGCTAACTTTGTACGACCGCTGTTGGCCGAAAGCGGCCGCTCGGTGACGGTCGGACCGAGGTGGCCGTGCGGCGTGGCTAGCGGGCACGCTGACGCCTCGCGTTGTCGACGCGGACAATCAGGTCCTCGACGATCTCGTTCTTGCGGAAGGGGTTCAGCGAGAAGAAGCCGGTCGCGGGGCTGAACACCAGTTCGGTGCCGAGCCGGCAAGGGGTGGCGAGCCGGAGCGTGACCTGCGGGGGATTCATGCTCGTCGTTGCGCTGACGTTCATGATGTCGGACAGCGGGACGGTGACCTGCTCGCTGCCGCGGCGGACGACGAGATGGTCGCCACCGTCCTGGACCTCGTCGGCCAGCACCCAGAACATCTTCCGGAACATCACGAACCCGATTGCCGCCATCAGGCAGGGTCCGACGAAGAACACCGGCGACTGGCGCATGGCGCCGGAGGTGAAGCCGGTGGCAATAATGAAGCACAGGACGCCGAACCACAGCACCGGGAAGCCGTACTTGTAGAACTTCGTCGAGCGGTTCGAGATCACTTTCATCGGCGGCTCCGGGGTGGGTTCAGGTGCGCACGCTCGGGATGGCGGGTGCGCTCCGGGCCGTCGTCGACTGGCCACAGGTCGGGCAGTAGCGATGGGTCGGGGGAACCGACCCGCCGCAGGCACGGCAGCGTTTTGGCTGGCGGGTGGTGGTCGGTTGGCGGCGGTTCGGGTGCATGGGCGTCCCTGCGCGTCTCGCGTTCGTACCCGGGTTCCTGTGGGCCCCGGATTATGGTCCAAATTGACCACTGCAGTGCAAGATTGGTCTATATACGGGGAAGGTCAGGGACGAGGTGCGGGACTTGGGATTCGAGGATCGGGATGAGCCGCGCCCGCGGCTCGGTTGGGACGAGCGGAGTGGCGGCGATCGGCCGTCGACCCGGCCGGCCGAATCAAAGGCTCAAGCTCGGGCGGCGATAGCCTCGCGGAGGTGAGGGGTGTCGGCACTGTGGACGGCGTGGGTGGGGTCGTGAACGGAGTGGAGAGCGGCGGAACGCGTCGGAGGAGGATGACGACGGTGCTGCAGGCGCTCGCGATCGGGCGGCTGTGGGTCCGGATCGGGCAAGGAAAGGAGGCAACGGCGTGAGTGATCGGCCATGGTGGGCGACGGTAGTGCAGTGGACTGTCTGGGCCCTGATCATGTCGGCGGTCATGGGATGGCTCGGACGGACGCGCATGAAGGCGAGGCCGGCGGGTGAGGACCGTCTACTCCGGCACCCGACCAGCACCCTGGTCATCGCCATCGTCGGGTTGGGGCTCTTCGGCACGGTGACGGTGGCATCGATCGTGACGAGCAAGGGGCCCGGTGACTGGTGGATACCGCTCGTCGGTCTGGGGTTCATGTTGATGTCCGTGCCGATGGTGGTCGACTACTTTGTTGCCCGGCACGAAGTGACCGACGAGGGGTTGCACTACCGCAAATTCGTCGGAACCCGGAAATTCATGCGCTGGTCCGAGGTGCGGAACGTGCGGTATGCATCGGGGATGAAGTGGTTTCGGCTCGAATCGACGTCCGACGAAGTGGCGCGGCTGTCCGTGATGCTGATGGGTCTGCCAGAGTTCGCCCGGATGTTGCTCGCCCATGTGCCGGATGGCGCCATCGAGCCGGCGGCGTTGCCGTTGCTGCGGGAGACGGCGGCCGGACGGCCGCCGTCGGTCTGGATGTAGGGGGGGCATCGATCGATGACCTACTCGAGGCTCAAGACGCGGCAGCGGGCGGAGCGGGACGGGTGGCCTGAGAACCTGGGATTGCGGGTGGTGTGACCGTGGAACGGCGGGCCAAGGAGATTGCGAATGGCGCTGACAGTGAGTGTCAACTCGATTGGGGAGCGGCTGTTTCAACTGCTCATTTACAGCGACGGTACGTTCATTGGTGAATACGAGCGGTCGCAGGAGGCCGACGTCGAACGGAAGAAGCAGGAGATTGCCAATGCGGACGTCGTGCTGCTCGAAGTGTTCAGGAAGCACGGTCCGTTCGTCGTCCGGTGGAACAGACAGGCACGCCAGAAGTCGATCCGGGTGAATGACGTTCAGGTCGGGACGGTCCCGAAGGTGGCCTGGGAAACGCCGTCGTGGGAGCGAGGGGACTGATCGTGGCCGGGTTGGAGTCGGCGAGCCAAAGGGGCGAGTGGTGATGGGCGCGGCCGGCGGGCGCCGCAGGCGCTGTCCGAAGTGCGGGGCGGTGGCCGGGGTCCGGATCCTCTACGGGTATCCGACCGAGGAAGCGTTTCTCGCGGAGCAACGCGGGGAGCTCGTGCTCGGGGGGTGCATGATGGAGGTCGATGACCCGACGCATGCGTGCACGGAGTGCGGGGAGCGGTGGGTGCAGAAGGGTCGCGGCGAATGAATGGCACGGACATTCAGTGCGTGGCGCCGAAGTCGCTGCGCGACCCGGTGGCTCAGGCGCGACGCGTGGCAGCGCTTCATGCCCTGCACATTGCGCCGCTGACCGAATCTGTGGAGTCACTGCGCGCGAGGTCGGCCCCGACTACTCGATACCTTACTTCGATCCTCTCGACGGTGGCACGCTCGCGACGTTGCTGTATCTGCTCGAGGCGCCGGGTCCAAGGGCCGTCGCCAGCGGGTTCGTGTCGCGGGACAACCCGGATGAGACCGCGAAGAGTTTCCTGCTCCTCAATCAGGAAGCGGGCATTGATCGCCGAAGGACGGTGGTCTGGAACATCGTGCCCTGGTACCTGGGCGACGGTGGCCGGATACGGGCGGCCGAGGTCGGGGACACCACTGCGGGGGCCGGGAGTCTCGAACGGTTGTTCGGGCTACTGCCGCGGGATCGCTGCGTTGCCGCTGATCCGCGGGATTCGGGTGCCCGTCACCGACCCGGCGAGATTCGTCTTTCGATGGACGCTGGTTGGGATGTCGGCGCGGCGGTGTGGAAGGTAGGGTGACGGCCTGGAGTGGACCGTCAAGGCAGCATGCCGGCGCGCCAAGAAGGGGAACGGGCACTCAATTGACTGCGTGCTCGTGCCGAAACTGTGGGACGAGGTTTCCAGCCGGAGACAACCGGAAGCTGGTGCTCGATCCGAACTACTCCGCGCTGGGCCTGGTCGGCACTGTACTAGCCGATTTGCGGGACTTTGATCGGGTGGTGTGCCCGAAGTGCGGGCACGAGTTTCGGGTCGATGGCGTCAAGATGTTCGGCATCTTCCAGCGACGGCTGTACTGGGCGCTGTTCGCGCTGCTCGCGACATCAATGGTCGCGCTCTGGTTCTATCTGCGGAGCCGTTGAGCGAGCGATCAGGTCGGTGCGGACGAACGGGGCGACGGGGCGGGTCGGATGCCGCGCGGGAGTGACGCAATTCTAGGGAGGATGGTGATGGCCAGGGGACGGCGGGTTGGTGCGGAGCGGGTGGTGCCGCGGGAGGTCGTGGCGGAACGGCTGTGGCCCGAAGGATGGCCGCTCACCGGAGTTGCGAATTGAGCGTCGATCCGGTGGCCGTGCAACCGAAGGCGTTCTGCCTGGCCGTCGGTGGGTATCCGACCGGCACGTCGGTGGTCGTGTGGCGGCGTGGCGTCGTACGGTACGTGCCACCGATGTCCAAGATCGGGGATGCCGACAACCGGCTGATCGTGCCAACCGCGGAAGAATGCGCAGCGTTTGCCAGGGTGCTGCGGCGGATCCGGGTTTGTGACTGGGACGAGCGGTACGAGTTTCCGGAGATTTGCGATGGGACGCAGTGGCGTCTGCTCGTCGACTGGCCCGGGCTTGCGCGGGTTCGCGCCAGGGGGTCGAACGAGTATCCGCCGCGGTTTGGTGTGCTGCTCAAGGCGGTCGGGGCGCTCACTCGAGGAGCATTTGCCGAGCAGATATAAAACCGCCGACGGTCAGTGGCGCAGCAATTGCGACAGAAAGACTTCAGGATCGAAGTGAAAATGCACGCATTGCCCCGGCAGTTTGGGAAAAACTCGTCACGCCCGGTCGACCCGGCACGCATAGCATCCGCGGCGGGCATTGTGGACGTGCAGGTAGCTGACCTCCGGGGTAGCCAGGAACCGGCGGATGAGTGGCTCGAGTGCCGTCCCCTCGATCACTTCGGCGTCGACCATGCAGTCGTGAGGGTCATACGCGCGCACTGACAACAGTCGGCGACGCTGCTGCTCCGGGACGGCATTGATCACGGTGCGCGTGGCGGCGGCGCTGCGGCGGATGAAGATCGGACCGGCGGACGCGTACGGCGTGCGGGCCGGCAGGTGCGCATAGGACAACAACAGCAGTTCCTCACCGGGTGCCGCATCCTCGAGCGTGATGCGACAGGGATAGGCGTTGGGGGCATCGGCGATGACGCGCCGGACTCCGCGGGCGCGGAGCGCGTCGTCGTCGAGATTCAGCAGCGCTGCGAATTCGGCCAGTGGCAAGCCGGTGATCCTGAAGTCCATGCGTGTCGCTCCACGGCGGCGGGAATGCCGCGACGACGAAGGTTGGCGCGTGCGCGAGCCGGGGGCCACCCGAATCGAGCTGTCCGTCTGGCCGATCTAAAGGTGCCGGGTGTGCAGCGCGGGCGCTGTCCGAGGTACAGTCGCGGGCCCGCTGATTCGTCCGGCGCGAGAACCGCGGTGTGGGGTGTTTTTCAGCCGAAGAATCGATCAACGATCACGCACAAGCACATGGTTACAAGAGTCCTGTTCGTCTGCATGGGCAACATCTGCCGCTCGCCCACGGCCGAGGGCGTGTTCCGCAAGCTCGTCGCTGAGCGCGCGGCGCACCTCGAGCTCGAGATCGACTCCGCGGGCACCCACGGCTACCACGTCGGCGATCCGCCGGATCCACGCAGCATCGAGGCCGCGGCGCGCCGCGGCGTGGACCTGACCCCGCTCAGGGCCCGTAAAGTGGGTGCGCGCGACTTCGAGCGCTTCGACCTGATCCTCGCGATGGACCGGCTCAACCGGGAGACGCTGATCGATCGCTGCCCGCCCGAGTACCACTCGCGGGTGCGGCTATTCCTCGAGTTTGCGCCCGGCATCGACGAGCAGGACGTGCCGGACCCGTACTACGGCGGGCCGGCCGGATTCGAGCAGGTGCTCGACCTCGTCGAGGAGGCCTGTGTGGGCCTCCTCGACGAAGTGCGTCGTCAGGTGACGGCGCGGCGCTGAGCGCCGCCCCGGGTCACGGTTCGTCGCGCGGCGTCTCGCGGGTCGAGTCGTTCGGCGGCGACGGCGTCCATTCCTGGACTTCGTGCGACGGCCGGACCGCCGGCGGCGGTGGCGGCTCGTAACGCACGGGTTCCGGACGGTGCGCGAAGTCGAACGAACCCGGCTGCGGCGGCGGCGCTTCGGGCCGCCAGGCCGGGGCCGCCGGTGTCTCGGCGAATGCCGGGCGCGGCGGACGCGGCGCCTGTTCGACTGCGGCCGGCGGGTTCCACGCGGGCTCCGCACCGCGCTCGGGGCGCTCGCCGTTCGCGTCGTTCATTTCCGGTGCACCGCTCTCGGCGCGCGGCTCGCCAGCCGGCGCGCCTTCGCCGCCGTCTCGACGACGACGACGTCCGCCGCGGCGCGACCGACGCCCGCTGCGTTCGCCGCGCTCACCCTCGGGCCGGTCGCCCTGCGGGCGGTCACCGCCCGGCGGGCGCTCGCCCTGCATCGGCCGCGCATCGCCACCGTCCTGCGCTTCCGCGCGCGGCGGAGGCGGGGGCGTCGGTGCGGCCTGCGGGGCCGGTTGGCGCTGCGGCTGTTCGGGACGACGGTCGCGGTTCCCGCCCTGGGCCTGCTGCTCGGGCCGGCGATTGCCGTCCCGGCGCTCGCCGCGATCGCCGCCACGCTGCTCGTTGCGCTGGTCATTGCGCTCGGCGCCGCGTTGCTCATTGCGTTCGCCGCCGCGCTTCTCGTCGCGACGGTTGCGATCACGGTCGCCGCGCTCGCCGCCGCGCTTCTCGTCGCGGCCGCGATCGTCTCGACGCCCGTCGCGACGACCCTCGTGGCGACCTTCGTGTCCGCGGCGCTCGTCGCGGTCACGGCGGTTGCGATCGCGATCGCGGTCGCGGCCACGCTCGTCCCGGCGGCCGTGGCCGCCGGCGCGCTCTTCGGCCGGGGCCGGCGCACGCTTGTCGCCGAACAGCCAGTGCCAGATCCGCACGAAGATGCCGTCGCGCGGGCCGTACTGCGGCACCGCCACCGCCACGGGGGCGGCGACCGGAGCCGCGACCGGCTCGGGCGCGGGCGGCGGGGCGGGCGTGCTCGGCACGACCGTCGTGACGGCCGGGACCGGCGGCGGCGGGGCCTTTTCCTCGGCCGCGATGGCCTCGAGGTCGATCTTCGGCTCGACGGCCATCTGGTGGCTGATCACCGAGAACTCGGGCAGTTCGGCCTCGTCGTCGCGGACGCGGCGCAGTTCGTAGGCGGGCGTGTCGAGGTAGCGGTTCGGCACCAGGATCACGTCGACGCCGCTGCGCGACTCGATGTTGTTCAGGAAGTCGCGCTTCTCGTTCATCAGGTACGTCGCGACGTCCACCGGCAGCTGCGCGATCACCTTCGAGGTGCGGTCCTTGCGGGCCTCCTCGCCAATCAGCCGCAGGATCGCGAGCGCCAGCGACTCGACGCTGCGGATCACGCCCATGCCGTTGCAGCGCGGGCAGGTGATGTTGGTGGTCTCGCTGATCGAGGGGCGCAGGCGCTGCCGCGACAGCTCGAGCAGCCCGAAGCGCGAAATCTTGCCGATCTGGATCCGGGCACGGTCCTGCTTCACCGAGTCGCGCAGCCGGTCCTCGACCGCGCGCTGGTTCTTCTGCGACTCCATGTCGATGAAGTCGATGACGATGAGCCCGCCCACGTCGCGCAGGCGCATCTGGCGGGCGATCTCGTCGGCCGCCTCGAGGTTGGTGTTGAACGCGGTCGTCTCGATGTCGGTGCCGCGGGTGCTGCGCGCCGAGTTGATGTCGATCGAGACCAGCGCCTCGGTGTGGTCGATCACGATCGAGCCGCCCGAGGGCAGATTGACCTTGTGGGCGTACGCCGACTCGATCTGGCTCTCGATCTGGTAGCGGGTGAACAGCGGGACGTGGTCGTCGTAGAACTTGAGCTTGCGCAGGTTCGCCGGCATGAAGCGCTGCATGTAGTCCTGCGCCTCGGCGTAGATGTCCTGCTTGTCGATCAGGATCTCGCCGATGTCGTCGGACAGGTAGTCGCGCAGCGCGCGCAGGATCGCCTTCGACTCCTGGTAGATCAGGAACGGGGCGGGCCGGCCGTCCGAGGCCTGCTTCACGGCGTTCCAGATGTCGACCAGGTTGTTGACGTCCCACTGCAGCTCTTCGGCCGTGCGGCCGACGCCGGCCGTGCGCACGATGGCGCCCATGCCGTCGGGGATCTGCAGGCTGTCCATCGCCTCGCGCAGGTTGTCGCGGTCGTCGCCCTCGATCCGGCGCGACACGCCGCCGGCGCGCGGGTTGTTCGGCATCAGCACCAGGAAGCGGCCAGCGAGGCTCACGAAGGTCGTGAGCGCGGCACCCTTGTTGCCGCGTTCTTCCTTCTCGACCTGGACGATCAGCTCCTGGCCTTCCTGGATCAGCTCGCGGATGCCGGGACGGCCGTCGCCGCCCTCCTGCGACTTGAAGTACTCGCGGGAGATTTCCTTGAGCGGCAGGAAGCCGTGGCGCTCCGCGCCGTAGTCGACGAACGCCGCCTCGAGGCTGGGCTCGACGCGGGTGATCCGGCCCTTGTAGACGTTGGCCTTCTTCGTTTCCCGGGACGGGATCTCTATGTCGAGGTCGTAGATCCGCTGGCCGTCAACCAGCGCAACGCGCAACTCCTCTTCCTGGGTTGCGTTGACGAGCATTCTCTTCATCGGTCCTCGCTGTATACGAGTTGAGGACCGTGAACGCCCGCGCGGGCGGTGCCGGGTGCCTGGGGAGAGGTCTTGCAGCGGCCTGGGTCATGCGGCTGTTATTTTCCGCGCCCGCACCAGAGAGGGGCAGGGCGCTCGACCGAATCCTGGGTGTCTGGCATCGATCCCGCCGGGGATCGCGCGGGTCCGCCGCCCGCCCGGGCTGCGGCACCTGCACGTGTTCACGGCAGTGCGATGGTCTGAAACTTCAGAACCAACTAAGATGCGGGCGCCTCGGGCCGCCAGGCCTTCGGTCACCGCGCCGATTTGCGCCAATCCGTCCGCACGGGCGTCTGGACGGCGCTACGGGGTTGGACTCTAGCAAGCGAAGGCCGGCAAATCAATGGCTTACGAGAATGAGCGCGAACCCGCGGCAGGCCAGGCGCCCACGGGCGGCGTTCGCTACGTCGAAGCCGGCGAAGGCGACGACGGCCAGCGGCTCGACAACTTCCTGGTCCGGCACCTGAAGGGTGTCCCGCGGACGCACGTCTACCGGCTGCTCCGCAAGGGCGAGGTGCGCGTGAACAGCAAGCGCGCACGGGCCGACCAGCGCGTCGCGACGGGCGACCGGATCCGGATCCCGCCGGTGCGGCAAGCCGAACCGACGGCCGCGGGCGCCCGCCCGCCGAGCCGCTCGCTCATCGAGCGGGTGCTCGGGTCCATCGTCTACGAGGACGACGACATCCTGGTCCTCAACAAGCCGGCCGGCATCGCCGTGCACGGCGGCAGCGGGATGTCCCACGGCGTGATCGAGGTGCTCCGGGCCGCCCGTCCCGAGGCCACCGAACTCGACCTCGTGCACCGGCTCGACCGCGAGACGAGCGGCTGCCTGATCGTCGCGAAGCGGCGGGCGGCACTGCGCAACCTGCACGCGCAGCTGCGCGAAGGGACGACCGAGAAGCTCTACCTCGCGCTCCTCTGCGGCAAGTGGAACCTCGGGCACAAGCGCATCGAGCTCGCGCTCGACACGGGCGAGCGGCGCGGCGGCGAACGCCACGTGGCCGTGCGCGGCCACGGGAAGGCGGCGGTCAGCACGTTCCGGCCCGTGCAGTTCTTCGGCAACGTCGCGACGTTGGTCGAGGTGGCGATCGACACCGGCAAGACGCACCAGATCCGCGTGCACGCGGCCTACGCGGGGCACCCGGTCGCAGGTGACGACAAGTACGGCGACCGGGAGAAGAACGAGGCGCTGCGCCAGTACGGGCTCAACCGGATGTTCCTGCACGCGGCGTCGATCGGCGTCGAGCGTCCCGGCACACACGAGCCGCTGAACGTGAGCGCGCCGCTCGGCGAGGACCTCGGTGCGGTCCTCGACGCACTGCTCAAGGCACCGGGATCCCGGCGCGGCGCAAGGCGCCGCTGAGCCAGGCGAGCGGCAGGCCGGTGAGCCCGGTCGGGTCGCGCGACTCGATCGATTCGAAGAGCGCGATGCCGAGCGACTCGGCCTTGAAGCCGCCGGCGCAGTCGAGCGGCCGGTCCGCCGCGACGTAGCGGACGATCTCCTCGCGACCGAGCGTCCGGAACCGCACGACCGTGCGATCGACGTGCGATTCGGCGGCCCCGCCGCGCACGACGTGCACGGCCGTCAGGAACTCGACCTCGCGACCGCTCGAGGCCTTGAGTTGCGCGATGCAGCATTCGACGGAGCCGGGCTTGCCGAGCACCTCGTCGCCCCGCACCGCGACCTGGTCCGACCCGACGACGACAGCGCCGGGGTGGCGGCCGGCCACCGCCTCGGCCTTCGCCCGGGCGAGGCGGACGGCGAGCTCGAGCGGCGTTTCGCCTGCTCGGCGGGCCTCGTCGACGCCCGGGGCCTCGCAGTCGAACGGGTGCCCGAACCGGCCGAGCAGCTCGCGCCGGTAGGCCGAGGTGGAGGCGAGGACGAGCCGGGGCGGGGCGGGGGCATTCACGCGCGACTCCAGTCCGAGCCGTGGACCTTGAAAAACAAGGGTTTGCGCTCGAATTCGCTTTGACACGGGCAGGGGGCGTCACTATTATACGCGCCCCATGCCGCCAGCCCGGTCCGATCAGGTGAACGCGGTCGAGCTGGCGGGCCGGGCGGCAACGCTGGAACGCGAGCTCGGCCTCCGGCAATTGCCCAGGCTCGTCGAGGCCGGTGCGCTCGAAGGCACCCGCGTCGCGGCGCGATTCGAGTTCGGGCGTTTCGAGGGACGGACGACGGTGGATCTCGCGGTGGCGGGCAGCGTGTGGCTGCCGTGCCAGCGCTGCCTCCGTCCCGTCGAGTGCCCGGTCGACGACGGCGCGATGCTCGCGATCGTCGCCGACGACTCGGCGACGGTGCCGGGCGGGTACGAAGCTGCGATCGGTGACGCGGAGCGGCTGTCGCTCGCGGAACTGGTCGAGGAACAGGTGCTGCTCGGCATGCCGCTGGTGCCGATGCACGAGGACGAGGCCGCTTGCGACGCCGGGGGCGTGCACGGCGCGGACGACGGGGAACCGCCGGCCGAAGAGACACAGAGACCTTTTGCGAACCTGCGGGAATTGCTCGGGCGTAACGAGCGCTGAACCGCGACAGGAGTTGAGATCATGGCAGTCCAGAAGAGCCGCAAGACGCCCTCGAAGCGGGGCATGCACCGGTCGCACGACTTCCTCACGAAGCCGGCGCTGTCGGTCGACCGCACCAGCGGCGAGACGCACCTCCGTCACCGGATCACGCCGGACGGTTTCTACCGCGGCAAGAAGGTGATCGAGAAGCCCGCGGCCGAGGACGGCCAGGACTGATCCCGGCCGCCCGCGCATGACGCCCGGGCTCGTCATCGCCGTGGACGTCATGAGTGGCGACCACGGCCCGGAAGTCGCCGTTCCGGCGGCTCTCGACGTACTCGCCGCGACCCCGGACCTCGAGATCGTGCTCGTGGGCCGCGGCGACGCATTGCGCCCGCTGCTCGGCGCGAGCCCGCCGGCCCGCTGCCGCCTCGTCGAGGCGAGCGAGGTGGTCGGCATGGACGAGCGCCCGCAGGACGCGCTCCGCCGCAAGAAAAATTCCTCGATGCGCGTCGCGATAAACCTCGTCGAACGGGGCGAGGCGGCGGCATGCGTGTCCGCCGGCAACACCGGTGCGCTGCTCGCCACCGCGCGATTTGTATTGGGCATGATCCCGGGCGTCGACCGGCCGGCGATCGTCTCGGCGATGCCCGCTGCGCACGGCCACACCGTGATGCTCGACCTCGGCGCGAACCCGGACTGCTCCGCCGACCACCTGGTGCAATTCGCCGCGATGGGCTCCGTGATCGCGAGCGACCTGCACGGCACCGACCGCCCCCGGGTCGGCCTGCTGAACATCGGCGAGGAAGACATCAAGGGCACCGAGGAAATCCGCGAGGCGCACCGTCGCCTGGCCGCGGCGCCACTCAACTATGTCGGCTTCGTCGAGGGCACGGACGTGTTCTCGGGTGACGTCGACGTGGTCGTCACGGACGGATTCACGGGCAACGTGGCGCTCAAGTGCATGGAAGGGCTCGCGCGCTTCATCGGCACCGTGATGCGCGACGAATTCACCCGCAGCCCGATCCGCAAGGCGGGTGCGCTGGCCGCAAGCCCGGCGCTCAACGCGCTCAAGGTGAGGATGGATCCCGGCGCGCACAACGGCGCCAGCATGGTCGGGCTGCAGGGCGTCGTGATCAAGAGCCACGGCGGTGCGAACCGCGCTGCCTTCGCGAACGCCGTGCGCGTCGCGATCGCCGAAGCGCGCAAGGGCGTGCCGGCGCAGATCGGCGAACTCGTGGCCCGCGTGAACGCGGCGGCACCGGCCGCCGACTGACCGTTCAGCCGGCCGCGCGATCGCGCGCCTGGCGTTCCCGGATCCGACGCAGCAGCGCCGTGCGTCGGCGCGCGAGTTTCGCCGGTGCATCGGACCCGCGCGCGAGCCCGGCGCGGTAGCGGCTGAAATCGCGGTACGCGGCGATCTCGTGCCTGAGTTCGTGGAACACGAGTTCGATCATCACCGCGTCGTCGAGCAGGCCGATCCCCGGGATGTCGTCCGGGATCAGGTCCTCGGGGTCACAGAGGTAGGCGAGGGCGGCCAGCACCGGCGCGCGCTCCCGGTCACCGAGCGCCCAGTCGGCGTCCGCGACCATTGCGATCAGGTCGTGCAGCTTGTCGAAACGCCCGGACAGGAAGTCCGGCAGCCGGGTCCGGCCGATCGACGCGGCCAGGTCCCGGGCGGCCGACAGGATCTCCTCGTCGTCGGCGACACCCACGGCGGCCCGCGCCTTGCGCAGTTCACGGCGGAAGTGGCGCAGGTCCCGCTCCGAGAATTCGATGGAGATCCGTAAGGTCATGGCGTGCCCCCTGCGGACGAGGCTACGGTCCGGCGCCCGCGAGGTCAACGCCGGCCCCGGCTCCCGCTAGAATGTCGGGCGTCTTCCCGGGACTGGATCCATGACCCACGCACACGCACGCACGGCCGTCCTGCTGATCGCCTGCGCACTGTCCTGCGGTGCCGGCGCGGCCGAGTACGTGCTGCCGACGAACGGCGACAACGTGATCGGGCGCAACGGCACCGACGTCGCGGCGCACGAGGACACGCTGTTCGACATCGCGCGACGCAACGGCGTCGGCTACGAGGAACTCGTCGCGGCCAACCCGGGCGTCGATCCGTGGCTGCCCGGCGACGGCACGGAGATCCTGATCCCGTCACGCTACATCCTGCCCGACGCGCCGCGCACCGGCATCGTCGTGAACCTGCCCGAGCACCGGCTGTACTACTACCCGAAGCCGAAGAAGGACGAGCCCGCGGTCGTGATCACCTACCCGATCAGCACCGGCAAGATGGACTGGAAGACGCCGATCGGCATCACGCGCATCGTCTCGAAGCAGGCGAAGCCGAACTGGTATCCGCCGGCCTCGGTGCTGAAGGAGCACGAGGAACGCGGCGACCCGCTGCCGAAGGTCGTGCCGCCCGGGCCCGACAATCCGCTCGGCGAGTACGCGATGCGCCTCGGCATCCCGGGTGGCGCCTACCTGATCCACGGCACGAACAAGCCCGCCGGCGTCGGCATGCAGGTGACCCACGGCTGCATCCGGATGTACCCGGAGAACATCGAGGAACTGTTCCCGATGGTGCCGGTGAACACCCAGGTGAACCTGATCGACCAGCCGAACAAGGCCGGCTGGCAGCGGGGCACGCTCTACGTCGAGCGCCACGCGCCGCTCGAGGGCACCGACAACCCGCTCGACGTCGATCCCTCGGTCATGAACCAGCTGGTCGCCGCGGCGGCGACCGGGCGCCCGGTCGAGGTCGACTGGTCGCGGGTCACCGGCGCGTTCGAGCGCCAGACTGGCGTGCCGGTGCCGGTGTCGGTGCCGGTGCGCACCGCGAGCCGCTGAGCGGGCGGCCGGAGATTCACGGGCCCTGAAAAAGAAAACGCCGCGGGGTTGCCGCGGCGTCTTCGTTCGTCCTGCGAAAATCGCGGGGCGATTACTTGCCCATCGACTTCTGGAACGCGCGATCGATCTTCTCGCTGTTCGCGTCGCAGCAGGCCTGGGCGGCCTTGGCAGCCTGACCGGCCTGGTTGGCGGTCTGGTTGGCCATGGCAGCGGCGTCGGCAGCAGCCTTGGCGGCGTCGGCAGCGGCCTTCGCCGTGGCGGACGCGGCGGCGGCTTCCTGCTGGGCAGCCTTGATCTGCGCGTCGGCCTGGGCGACGTGCTCGTTGAACTTCGACTCGCTGACGCAGCCCGCGAGGGCGATGCCGGCGGCGGCGACGGTCAGGACCTTGGCGATGGTCTTCATTGGTTGTTCCTTCAAAGTCTCTGTATTGGGGGATGTCAAAAGCCAACCGGGCCTTTTCCGGAGAGGATCCGGAAAGGTATCAATCGGTCGAGCACCCCGATCCTAACGCATCGCCCGGATTTGTAAAGGCGCGTGGCACGGCCGTCGTAGCGCTCAAGGGCTGGCCTTGAGCTCGTGCGCCGCCTGTCCGAACGATGCCCGCTCGAGACGGATGTGTTTCCAGGTCGACATGGACCACCCGGCCAGCACCGCGGCGAACAGGCACAGTGCGCCGAACATCCAGGGCGTGCGCTCGACGAGTGGCCAGAACTTCCCGGGCCAGAAGAACCAGCTGAGCGGGTACCAGGCGACGATGAAGGCGGTCTCGAGCGAAAACAGCAGCCACGCGTAGCGCACGGCGGCCTCGCGTCGCCGCAGCCGTTCGAGCGCCAGCGCGAGGTACGCAGCGGTCGACTCACCGGCCGGTCGCCACAGGTTGCGGCGCGCGTTCGAGGCGTACTGCAGCGCCATTGCGGTGAACCAGAGCAGCGCGAATCCCCACACGAAGTCGTCGAGGCCGGGCCCGGTCGCGAGTCGCCATGCGGCGAAGCCGACCAGCGCCAGCCCGAACGCGTACTCGACCAGCATCTGCACCGTCATCCGGCGGCTCTCCGCGATCACGCGGCGCCGGATTCCGTGTGGATCCGGCAGCCCGCCCGCGTCGGTGGGTGTCCGCCAGGCGGCGATCATCGCGTTCCAGTCGGCATCGGCGTGGGTGCTCATCGTGTCATCCTCCATCGGTGTCGAGCAGACGCGTCAGTTCGGCCCGGGCGCGGCTCAGGCGGACCGCGACGTTGGCCGGCGTCGTGCCGAGCACGTCGGCGACGTCGCGGTGCGACAGTCCCTCGAGGCAGAGCGTCACCGTCTCGCGCTGGATCAGCGGCAGCCGGCGCAGTGCGGCGAGCAGCCTCGCGTGCCGTTCGTGCGCGCCGACCACTGCCTCGGCGGCCGGGGTGGGGTCGGGCAGTTCGGGGGCCTCGTCGAGGCCGGCCATGTCGGGCTGGCGACGGCCTGCGTGGGTGATCGCGCGGTTGTGCGCGATCCGGTAGACGAAGGTTCGCTCGCTGCACTCGCCGCGGAATCCGGGCAGGGCGCGCCAGAGGGCGAGCCAGATGTCCTGCACGAGGTCCTCGCGGTCGGCGCGGCGGGGTTCGTAGGCGCCGGCGAGCCGCGCGATCGGCGCCTGGTAGCGCTCGAGCAGCTCGCCGAAGAGGGCGTGGTGTGCCGGGGCGGCCATGTCTGCGGCGAATTCCTGCGGGCTCATGTGGATGGTAGTCCCGCTGCCCCTGGAAACCTTGCAGGCACTTGCGGAGCCGCCGGGGACTGTATATAAGAACAGTTACTGTAAATACATACAGGAGCCGCCATGGACGACCTCACCCCGCGCCAGCGCCAGGTCCTGCGATTCATCCAGGACGTCGTGTCCGAACACGGCATTCCGCCCACGCGGGCCGAGATCGCCGAGGCGCTCGGTTTCAAGTCGGCCAATGCGGCCGAGGAACACCTGCGCGCGATGCAGCGCAAGGGCGTGCTCGAACTGCGGCCCGGCGCTTCGCGCGGCATCGTGCTCAAGGATTCGCTGCGCGAGCAGTTCGGCCTGCCGCTCATCGGTCGCGTCGCCGCGGGCCGGCCGATCCTCGCCGAGGAAAACGTCGAGGCGCACTACCAGATCGACCCGCAGCTCTTCCAGCCCCGTCCGCACTACCTGCTCAAGGTGCGCGGCATGAGTATGAAGAACGCCGGCATCCTCGACGGCGACCTCGTGGCCGTGCACCGCACGCCCGAGGTGCGCAACCGGCAGATCGTCGTCGCCCGCCTCGAGAACGACGTCACCGTGAAGCGTTACCGCCAGGAGGGCACGGTCGTGTGGCTGATGCCCGAGAACAAGGACTTCGAGCCGCTGCGCGTCGACCTGAAGCAGGAATCGCTGATCATCGAGGGCGTGGTGGTCGGCGTCGTCCGGCAGGAGCCGGGCCGGGCCTGATGCACGGAAATGGTGACCGGGGACGGGGGACCGCACAGCCCTGACAGAGTCCAGAGTCTCCCCGTCGGGCGGCTTTGCCCCACCCACCCCCGTTCCCGGTCACCGACCATCGCCGATGTCTGCACTCGACGACCTGCTGCGTCATCCGGGCCTGTGGCGCGCCCGCGAGCAACCGGGCGCGGCCCCCGGCCCCGCGACGCTGCCCACCGGATATGCCGCGCTCGACCGTGCGCTGCCCGGCGGCGGCTGGCCGCGTCAGGGGCTGGTCGAAATCCTCGCGGACCGCTGCGGCGTCGGTGAACTGAGCCTGCTCGTACCGGCGCTCGCCGCACTCTGCGATGGCGGGGGCGCCGGCTGGCTCGCCCTGGTCGCGCCGCCGTACCAGCCCTACGCGCCTGCACTCGCCGCGCGCGGCATCCCGCTCGCGCACGTGCTCGTCGTGCGCGCTGCGTCCGCCGAGTGGGCGATGGAGCAGGCGCTGCGTTCCGGTGCCTGCGGCGCCGTGGTCGGCTGGAGCGCGTCGCGCGACCGCGCGGTGCTGCGCCGGCTGCAGCTCGCGGCCGAAACCTCCTCGAGCCTCGCCGTGCTGTTCCGCGCGTCCGCCTCGGCGGCCGATCCGTCGCCCGCGGTGCTCAGGCTCGTGCTCGAGCCGGGCGCCCGAGGCCTCGACGTGCGCGTCCTGAAGAGTCGTGGTGGCCGACCGGTCACGGTGCACCTCGGCTGGCTCGACGCCGCGACGCCGGCCGTCGCGCACTGACGTGGCCACGTCGCGCCGGCAATGGGCCCTGCCCGCGGTTCCCGCGTCGCCGGCGCGTGAGCGCCGTGCGCCGCGCCTCAGGCCCGCGCCCGGCGGCGGCAGCGGGCCCGGCGAGCCCGCCCGCGCACTCGCTCGGGTCGATGAACTCTGGCTCGCGATCCACCTGCCGGGCCTCGTGCTCGAGTCGCTCGACTTCCGCGCACCACCCGCGGCGCGGTCCGCCACGATCGTCGTCGACCGCGAGGAGTCGGGCCGGGTGGTCCGCGACTGCGACGCGGCGGCACGCACGGCGGGCGTACGGCCCGGGATGGCGCTCAATTCGGCGCTCGCGCTGCGCCCCGACCTCGAGGTGCGGGCGCGAGAGCCGGCCGCCGAGCGCGCGCTGCTCGAGGCGGTGGCGGCCTGCGGGGGCGACTTCACGCCGCGCGCGGTGCTCGAGCCGCCGGACGCCGTGTTGCTCGAGGTGCGCGGCAGCCTGCGGCTCTTCGGCGGCGTGCGCGCGCTCGTCGAGCAGCTTCGGACGCGGCTGCACGCCGCCGCGCTCTCGCCGCAGCTCGCACTCGCGCCCACGCCACTCGCGGCGCTGTGGTTCGCCCGCGCGGGCGAGCAGGTGGCGCTGCGCCGTCGCGACGCACTTCCGGGCCGGCTGGGTGCGCTGCCGCTCGGCTGCACGCGCTGGGACGCGCGTCACCTCGAGGCGCTCGCGACGATGGGCGTGCGCACCGTGGGCGAGTGCCTGCGCCTGCCGCGCGACGGCTTCGCGCGGCGTTTCGGTGCCGCGGCGCTGCGCGACCTCGAGCGCGCCACGGGCCGCGCGCCCGACCCGAGGGCGTCGTGCGCACGGCGCGAACGCTACGCCACGCGCCGCGACCTCGAGCCCGAGGTCGAGCGGCTCGACCTGCTCGGGCGGGTGGTGGCGCCGATGCTCGAGGGGCTTGCGCGCTTCCTGCGCCGCCGGGTCCGCGCGGTCGAGGCGATCGAGCTCGGCCTCGTGCACCGCGACGCGCCCGAGACGCGCCTCGTGCTGCGCTTCGCCTCGCCGGTGGCCGCGGCGTCGCGGATGGACGCGCTGCTCGGCCAGCGCCTCGCGGCCACCTCGCTGCCGTCGCCGGTGCGCGCCGTGCGCCTGCGCAGCGGTCCGCTGGTCGCGGTCCGTGACGTGTCTCAGGATCTCTTCGAGCGTCACCGTGGCGACGGCGGCGGCGTGCCGGAACTCGTCGAGCGACTCCGGGCGCGCCTTGGCGACGGCGCCGTGCACGGACTGCGGGCCGTGGCCGAACACCGGCCCGAGGCGGCGTGCGCGACCGCCGAGATCCGCGCCGGTCGCGTGATGGATGCGGAGCCGGCGGTCGCGGCCGCACTGCCGCCGACCCGGCCGTTGTGGCTGCTCGCCGAGCCGCTGCCGCTGGCCGGGGAGGCACGGCCGCATCACGAGGGGCCGCTCGAACTCGAGTCCGGGCCCGAGCGCATCGAGTCGGGCTGGTGGGACGGCCGGGACGTGCGCCGCGACTACTACGTGGCCCGCACGCGGGCCGGCGCGCGGTTGTGGGTGTATCGCGAGCGCGGCGCCGGGCGGGGCTGGTTCCTGCACGGCGTGTTCGGCTGACGCGGCCGGGTTCGCGAGGCCTGGGCGATGGGCTATGCCGAGCTGCACTGCGTCAGCAACTTCAGTTTCCTGCGCGGGGCCTCGCATCCGGAGGAACTCGTCGAGCGTGCCGCGGCGCTCGGTTACACCGCGCTCGCGCTGACCGACGAGTGTTCCGTCGCGGGCGTCGTGCGTGCGCACGTCGCGGCCCGCGGGCACGGCCTCGCGCTCATCGTCGGCACCGAACTCAGGCTCGAGGACGGCCCCGGCTGCGTGCTGCTCGCCGGCGACCGGGCGGCCTACGGGCTGCTGTGCCGGATCGTCACGCGGGCGCGCCGCGCCGCGACCAAGGGCCGCTACCGGCTCCGGCGAGCCGAACTCGAGGCGATGGCCGCCGAACCGGCCGCGCAGTCGCTGCTCGCGCTGTGGTTGCCGACGGCGCGCCCGGACCCGGGGGAGGGCGCCTGGCTCGGTTCGGTGTTCGCCGGCCGCGCCTGGCTCGCGGTCGAGCTGCTGACGAGCGGCGGCGACCGTCGCCGGCTCGAGCTGCTCGAGCGGCTCGGGCGCGAGCTCTCGCTGCCGCTCGTCGCCGCGGGCGACGTGCACATGCACGTGCGCGGGCGACGCGCGCTGCAGGACGTGCTCACGGCGACAAGGCTCGCGACGACCGTCGACCGTGCGGGCTACGCGCTGCACCCGAACGGCGAGCGGCACCTGCGGCCGCTCGCACGGCTCGAGGCCGTCTACCCGCGCGCGCTGCTCGAGGAGACGCTCGCGGTCGCCGCGCGCTGCCGCTTCTCGCTCGACGAGCTGCGCTACGAGTACCCGCGCGAGATCGTCCCGGACGGCGAGACACCCTCGAGCTGGCTCGCGGCGCTCACGCGGCGTGGCGAGCGGCAGCGCTGGCCCGAGGGCACGCCACCGGCCGTCGCGGCGCTGATCCGGCACGAGCTCGAACTCGTCGCGGACCTCGGCTACGAGGCCTATTTCCTCACGGTGCACGATGTCGTCGAGTTCGCGCGCTCGCGCGGCATCCTCTGCCAGGGGCGCGGTTCGGCGGCGAATTCCGCCGTGTGCTATTGCCTCGGCATCACCGAGGTCGACCCCGGGCGCATGTCGCTGCTGTTCGAGCGGTTCATCTCCCGCGAGCGCAACGAACCGCCGGACATCGACGTCGATTTCGAGCACGAGCGGCGCGAGGAGGTCATCCAGTACCTCTACGCGAAGTACGGCCGCGAACGCGCCGCGCTGGCCGCGACGGTGATCCGCTACCGGCCGCGCAGCGCGATCCGGGACGCCGCCCGGGCGCTCGGGCTCGACGCGCTGCAGGTGAACGCGCTCGCCCGCTCGATGCAGTGGTGGGACGGCTCGCGGATCGAGGAGGCGCGCGTGCGCGAGGCCGGGCTCGACCCGTCGAGCCCGGTGCTCGCGCGGGTGATCGGCGTGGCGAAGGCGCTGCTCGGCTTCCCGCGCCACCTGTCGCAGCACGTGGGCGGTTTCGTGATCGCGCGCGACCGGCTCGAGGAACTGGTGCCGGTCGAGAGCGCCGCGATGCCCGAGCGCACGGTGATCCAGTGGGACAAGGACGACCTCGACGCGCTCGGGCTCCTGAAGGTGGACGTGCTCGGGCTCGGGATGCTCACGGCGATCCGCCGGGCCTTCGCGCTCGTCGAGGGCTGGCGCGGCGAGCGGCTCACGCTCGCGACGGTGCCGGCCGAGGACCCGGCGGTGTACGAGATGATCGGCCACGGCGACACGGTGGGCGTGTTCCAGATCGAGTCGCGCGCACAGATGGCGATGCTGCCGCGCCTCCGGCCCGCGAACTACTACGACCTCGTGATCGAGGTGGCGATCATCCGCCCGGGCCCGATCCAGGGCGACATGGTCCACCCGTACCTGCGCCGGCGCAGCGGCGCGGAGCCCGTGTCCTACCCGAGTGCCGAGGTCGAGGGGGTGCTCCGGCGCACGCTCGGCGTGCCGATCTTCCAGGAACAGGTGATGCAGCTCGCGGTGGTCGCCGCCGGGTTCACGCCGGGCGAGGCCGACCAGCTGCGCCGGGCGATGGCGGCGTGGAAGCGCAAGGGCGGGCTCGGGCACTTCGAGGAGCGCCTCGTGCGCGGCATGCGCGAGCGGGGTTACGCCGAGGAGTTCGCGAAGCAGATCTTCCGGCAGATCCTCGGCTTCGGCGAGTACGGGTTCCCGGAGTCGCACGCGGCGAGTTTTGCGCTGCTCGTCTACGTCTCGGCCTGGCTCAAGCGCCACGAGCCGGCCGCATTCGCGGCGGCACTGATCAACAGCCAGCCGATGGGCTTCTACGCGCCGTCACAGCTCGTGCAGGACGCACGCCGGCACGGCGTCGAGGTCCATCCCGTCGACGTGACCGCGAGCCGCTGGGACTGCACGCTCGAGCCCGGCGCGGGCCCGGGCCCGGCGCTGCGGCTCGGGCTGCGCGTCGTGAAGGGTTTCCCCGAGGAGGCGGCGCAGCGCCTCGTCGAGGCCCGGGCCGCCGGACCGTACGCAAGCGTCCAGGATCTCGCCGGGCGGGCCCACCTCGTACGCCGCGAACTCGCGAGCCTCGCCGCGGCCGGCGCGCTCGCGGGGATTGCCGGTCATCGTCACCGGGCTGCCTGGCAGGTGGCCGGGGTGGAGCCGCCGTTGCCGTTGCTGCCGCAACCCGGGATCGCCGAGGGACTGCCGATGCTCAGGGCGCCGCGCGAGGGCGAGGACATCGTGGCCGATTACGCCCACACGGGGCTCACGCTGCGTCGCCACCCGCTCGCGCTGCTCCGGGAGCGCCTCGAGGCGCGCGGCATCCTGACGGCCGAGCGGCTGCGCACGCTGCCGAACGGCGCCGCGGTGCGCGCGGCCGGACTCGTGATCACCCGCCAGCGCCCCGGCAGCGCTTCCGGCGTCACGTTCGTCACGCTCGAGGACGAGACGGGCCAGGTCAACCTGATCGTCTGGGAGCGCACGGCCGAGCGGCAACGGCAGGCGCTGGTCGGTTCGCGGCTGATGGGCGTGGCCGGCGAGCTGCAGCTCGAGGGCGAGGTGATGCACGTGATCGCGCACCGGCTCCTGGACCTGACGCCGCTGCTCGGCCGGCTCGTGACCCGGCCGCGCGACTTCCACTGAGGCGGGTTCAGCGCTTGCGTCGCGGGCGGTCGCCGTCGAGGTCGTAGTCGTCGAAGTCGGAGAGCAGTTCGGACGTGCGCTTCTGCTCCATCAGCCGTTCGAGCCGGCGCCACGCCGGTTCCTCGACGTGCCGTGCGGCGCCGCGCTTGCGCTTGTCGATGTCCTGGATCAGGCGGTCGACGTCGAGCGCATCGTCGGTACCACCGACGTCCTCGTCGTCGTCCTCGAATTCGTCGGACTCGGGCTTTTCGGCCATCTCGGGGTCCAAGGCTGGCTGGCAGGCGTCACGTCCTCGCCGCGACTTATACTTCGGGCCGGTTTCACCGGCAAGACCATTCGGGGAGCAGGTTCGATGCACAAGCGCTATGCAGTCCTGGCGGCGGCCGTCGCCCTCGCCACCGTTCCGGCCGCGGCCCACGCGGAGTGGAAGGCCAAGGCCGAGCTCGGCGGCTCGTTTGCGACCGGGAACAGCGACAACCAGTCGGCCAACGCGGCACTCGGGCTCACGCTCAAGTACGACCAGTGGGGCCACGAGTTCGGATTTTCGGGCAATTACGGCAACGACGGCGACCAGACCACCGCCCAGCGCTGGGAGGTCCGGGCCCAGTCGAACTACGACTTCACCGAGAAGGCCTACTGGTTCGGTGCCGGTCGCTACGACGACGACCGCTTCAGCGCCTACGACTACCAGGCCTCGCTGGCCACCGGTCTCGGGTACAAGTTCTTCGACAGCGAAGAACTGAAGTTCTGGGTGCAGGGCGGCCCCGGCTACCGGCTGTCGAAGGAGCGCGAGACCGGCCGGAACGTCGACGGCCTGATCTTCCGCGGCAATCTGGGTTACGAGCAGAAATTCACCTCCAACACGAAGCTCATCAACCGGTTCCTGATCGAGGCGGGTTCGGACAACACGTACCTGCAGAACGACCTCGGGCTCGAGGTGATGATGTCCGGGTCGCTCGGGCTCCGGCTCGCCTACGAGGTCCGGTACAACACCGACGTGCCGGCCGGCGTCGACCACACGGACACGCTCACGACGATCGGACTGCTGTACGAAACGAAGTGACCGCCGGCCGGGCCGTCGCCGGTGAGCCCGGAGGCGCCGCAATTCGCTAGAATCCGCCGCTTGCCATCCACGGGGCGAGACCCATGTCCAACGACGCCGGCGACGGCCAGCCATCCCGCTTCCTGTTCCCGGACGCGAGCGACTTCCTGACGCCCGTCGGACGGGCGATCAACGACGACTTCCTCGCCGACGAGGAGCGGTCCGTCCGCCGGCTCGCCGATGCCGCCCGGATGAATCCGGCCGATGCGGCGGCCGTCGAGGCCACCGCGAAGCGGCTGGTGGAGGCGGTGCGACGCGCACCGCGCGCCAAGTCCGGGCTCGATGCCTTCCTGCGGCAGTACGACCTGTCCTCGCAGGAGGGCGTGATCCTGATGTGCCTGGCCGAGGCGCTGCTCAGGATCCCGGACGACGAGACCGCCGACCGACTGATCGCCGACAAGCTGCGCTCCGGTGACTGGGCGAGCCACCTCGGCGACAGCCAGTCGCTGTTCGTCAACGCGTCGACCTGGGGACTCATGCTCACGGGCCGGATCGTCCGGCTCGACGCCGGCGACCTCGCGGCGCCCCAGGGCGCGATGGCCCGCGTCGCCGGCCGCATCGGCGAGCCGATCGTCCGGACCGCGATGCGCCAGGCGATGCGGATCATGGGCCACCAGTTCGTGATGGGACGCACGATTGCCGAGGCGCTCGACAACTCGCTCAAGGGCGACAACCGCCGCTACCGCTACACATTCGACATGCTGGGCGAGGCGGCGCTCACCTCGGCGGACGCCGACCGCTACTTCGAGGCCTACGGCAGCGCAATCCAGGCATTGCACTCGCGCGTTGGGGAATACCCGGACTTCGAGTCGCGCCCGAGCATCTCGGTCAAGCTCTCGGCGATGCACCCGCGCTTCGAGCGGGCGCACCACCGTCGCGTGCTCGCGGAGCTCTCGCCGCGGCTCGTCGACCTGTGCGTCGCCTCGCGCGACGCCGGGATCGCGCTCACGCTCGACACCGAGGAGTCCGAACGCCTCGAACTCACGCTCGAACTGCTCGAGGCGGTCTGCCGCTCGCCGAAGCTCGCGGGCTGGGACGGTTTCGGCATCGCCGTCCAGACCTACCAGAAGCGCGCGCCGGCGGTGCTCCGGCACCTGATCGGCGTGGCGCGCGAGACGAAGCGCGTGCTGCACGTGCGGCTCGTGAAGGGCGCGTACTGGGATGCCGAGATCAAGCGCGCCCAGGAGCGCGGATTGCCCGGCTACCCGGTCTACACGCGCAAGCCGAACACCGACGTGTCCTACCTCGCCTGCGCGAGGCTCGTATTCACCGAAGGCCGCGAACTCTATCCGCAATTCGCCACCCACAACGCGCACACGGTCGCCGCGGTCGCGCACCTCGCGAAGGCCGCGAACCGGGAGTTCGAGTTCCAGCGCCTGCACGGGATGGGCGAGGACCTCTACGCCGAGGTGACCCGGCCCGAGGGCCTCGGGATGCCGTGCCGCGTCTACGCGCCGGTCGGCGAGCACGAGGACCTGCTGCCGTACCTCGTGCGCCGGCTGCTCGAGAACGGGTCGAACACCTCGTTTGTGAACCGGATCGTCAACGAAAACGAGGCGGTCGAGAACATCGTGGCCGATCCGGTCGCCACCGTGGACGGCTACGCGCAGGCGGCGCACCCGCGGATCCCGGCGCCGGTCGACGTCTACCAGCCGGAGCGCCGCAATTCGCTGGGCCTGCACCTCGCGAACGGCACGGTGCTGCGCGAACTCGCGGACCGGATGGAGCACGTGTCGCGCCGGCCGTGGGTCGCGAACCCGTGCCTGTCGGGCCACGAGGCGACGGGACCCGAGGAAGAGATCCGCAATCCGGCCGACCGCTCCGAGGTCGTCGGCACCGTGCGGACTGCGAGTGCGGCGCAGGTCGACGCGGCGATCACCGCCGCGGCCGCGGCGCAGCCGGGCTGGGATGCCGCGGGACCCGGCCCGCGCGCCGAGGCGCTCGAGCGCGCCGCCGACCTGTTCGAGCAGAACACGCAGGAACTCGTCGCGATGTGCGTCCGCGAGGCGGGCAAGACGGTGCCGGACAGCATCGCGGAGGTGCGCGAGGCGGTCGACTTCCTGCGCTATTACGCCGTCCATGCCCGCGAGGACTTCGGGCGCCCGGTGCGACTGCCCGGACCCACCGGCGAGAGCAACGATCTCTCGCTGGCCGGGCGCGGCGTGTTCGTCTGCATCAGCCCCTGGAACTTCCCGCTCGCGATCTTCGCGGGGCAGGTCGCGGCGGCGCTCGCGGCCGGCAATTCGGTGGTCGCGAAGCCGGCCGAGCAGACGCCGCTCGTCGCGGCCCAGGCCGTGCGGCTGATGCTGCAGGCTGGCGTGCCGGGCGAGGTGCTGCAGTTCCTGCCGGGCGACGGCGCGACGGTCGGCGGGCGCGCGGTGGCCGACCCGCGCGTGGCCGGCGTCGCATTCACCGGCTCGACCGAGACGGCGCGGCTCATCCAGCGCAGCCTCGCCGCGCGCGAAGGCGCGATCGCGACGCTGATCGCCGAGACCGGCGGCCAGAACGCGATGATCGTCGACAGCTCGGCGTTGCCCGAGCAGGTGGTCGTCGACGCGGTGGCTTCGGCGTTCAACAGCGCGGGCCAGCGCTGCTCCGCGCTCCGGATCCTCTGCGTTCAGGAGGACATCGCCCCGAAGGTCAAGCGCCTGCTCGCGGGCTACATGGAGGAGCTCGTCATCGGGGATCCGGCGATGCTTGCGACGGACGTGGGCCCCGTGATCGACGAGCCGGCGCGCGAGATGCTCGAACGGCATGCGGCCCGGATCGTCGAGGGCGCCGCGTGGCACCACCGGTGCCGGTTGCCTGCATCGGCCGCCCGCGGCACCTACGTTGCGCCGCTCGCGGTCGAGATCGGCTCGCTGTCGGTGCTCGAGCGCGAGGTGTTCGGCCCGATCCTGCACGTGCTGCCCTACAAAGCCCGTGACCTCGAGTCGCTGGTCGACGCGATCAACGCGACGGGCTACGGGCTCACGTTCGGCATCCACAGCCGGATCGACGGGACCGTGAAGCGCGTGTGCTCGCGCATCAATGCCGGCAACGTCTACGTGAACCGGAACATCATCGGTGCGGTCGTCGGCACGCAGCCGTTTGGCGGCTGCGGGCTGTCGGGCACCGGCCCGAAGGCCGGTGGCCCGCGCTACCTCCACCGGTTCGCGCACGAGCGTACGGTCACGATCAACACGTCGGCGGTGGGCGGCAACGCTTCGCTGCTCGCGATGGAGTGAGCCGCGCCCGCGCGGCCTGGGGGTGCACGGTGCAGTCGACCATCGGACGGCGGCGATGACGCTCAGTGTCCTCGACATCTTCAAGGTCGGCGTCGGGCCGTCGAGTTCCCACACGATGGGGCCGATGAACGCGGCGGCCGACTTTGTCGCCGATCTCGTCGCACGCGGCGTGCTCGACAGGACCGCGCGCGTCGGCGTGCAGGTGTACGGGTCGCTCGCTCTCACCGGGCTCGGCCACTGCACCGACCGGGCGATCCTGCTCGGCCTCGAGGGGCTCCGCCCGGACACGATCGATCCGGCGGCGATGGCCCCGACGCTCGAGCGCATCCGGAGTTCGGGTCGCCTGCGGCTCGGCGGGCTGCGCGACATCGCCTTCGACGAACCGATGGACCTTCTTTTCCACCGGGACCAGCGGTTGCCGCTGCACCCGAACGGCCTGCGCTTCACGGCGCTCGACGACCGGGGTGGGGTGCTGCACCGCGAGGAGTATTACTCGACCGGCGGCGGGTTCGTCGTCCGCGCGGCCGAGTACGGTCGCGAGCCAGCGGCCGCGCGCCACGTGGCGCTTGCGTATCCCTTCGAGTCCGCACGCGAACTCCTGGACACGGCCCGGGCACACGGGATCGAGCTGCACGAACTCGTGCTGGCGAACGAGCGGGGATTCCGGCCCGAGGCCGAGACGCGCGCGCGGTTGCTGCACGTCTGGTCGGTGATGCACGAGTGCATCGAGCGGGGATTCGCGAGCACGGGGCTGTTGCCCGGCGTGCTGAAGGTCAAGCGCCGCGCGGCCCGGCTGCAGCGGGTCCTCACGGAGGCCTCGGAAGCGCGGCCGCTCGACGTGATCGAGTGGGTCAACGCGTTTGCACTGGCCGTGAACGAGGAAAACGCCGCGGGCGGGCGCGTCGTGACGGCGCCGACGAACGGGGCCGCCGGTATCGTGCCCGCGGTGCTCGCCTATTACCGGCGCTTCGAGCCCGGCGCGTCCGAGGAGGGCGTCGTGCGCTTCCTGCTCGTGGCCGGCGCGATCGGCATGCTCTACAAGCGCAACGCGTCGATCTCGGGCGCTGAGATGGGTTGCCAGGGCGAGGTGGGCGTCGCCTGCTCGATGGCCGCGGCCGGGCTCGTCGCGGCGCTGAACGGCACGAACGAGCAGGTCGAGAACGCGGCCGAAATCGGCATGGAACACAACCTCGGCCTCACCTGCGACCCGATCGCCGGGCTGGTGCAGATCCCCTGCATCGAGCGCAACGCGATGGGCGCCGTTAAAGCGATCAACGCGGCGCGACTCGCGATCCGGGGCGACGGTACGCACAAGGTGTCGCTGGACCAGGTGATCGCGACGATGCGCCAGACCGGGCACGACATGAGCGCGATCTACAAGGAAACGAGCCAGGGTGGTCTGGCCGTCAACGTACCGGAGTGCTGAGGGAGGCGCCCGATGGAGTTCAAAGGCAAGGTGGTGGTCGTCACGGGCGCGTTTGGCGTGCTCGGCACCGCGGTCGCGCGCAGGTTCGCCGCCGGTGGCGCGCAGCTTGCGTTGCTCGACCTGGCGATCCAGCCGCCCGAGGCGCTCGCCCGCGAATTCGGCGCGGCGCACCTGTTGCTCGGCGGGGTGGACCTTGGCGAGCTCGAGTCGAGCCGGCGCGCGATGGCGGCGGCCGCGATGCGCTTTGGCGGGATCGACGTACTCGTGAACGTCGCCGGCGGGTTCCAGTGGCAGTCGCTGCTCGAGGGCGACGTCGAGACTTGGGACCAGCTCTACCGGATGAACCTGCGCACGGCGGTCGTCGCCTGCAAGGTGGCGCTGCCCGCGCTGATCGAGCGCGGCCGCGGTTCGATCGTCAACATCGGCGCGGGCGCGGCCACGAAGGCCGCCGCAGGGATGGGCGCCTACACGGCGTCGAAGGCCGGCGTGCAGCGGCTCACTGAGAGCCTCGCCGACGAACTCAAGGACCACGGGATCCGGGTGAACTCGGTGCTGCCCTCGATCATCGATACGCCCCGTAACCGCGCCGACATGCCCGCGGCCGATGCGTCGCGCTGGGTGAAGCCGGCCGAGATCGCCGACGTGGTCGCGTTCCTCGCCTCGGACGCGGCGCGGGCGGTCACCGGCGCGGCCGTCGCGGTCTCGGGCCGCGTCTAGCCGACCCGTTTCGGGTAGTCGAACTCGGCGTCCCGGCCGGTGCCGAACTCGAGCCGGCCCCAGTCGTCCAGGTCGAACAGCGCGGTGAACACCGCGCAGGTCGGCATGTTGTCGATACGGTCGCCCGACGACAGCGCGTTGGCGAAGTCCGTGATGCCCGGATTGTGCCCGATCACCATCAGGTGGGGCGTGTGCCCGCCCAGGTCGCGCACGACCTCGAGCAGCACGGCGGGCGAGGCCAGGTAGAGGCGCTCGTCCTGGCCGACGGCACTCGCCGGGACCTTGAGTTCGCGGGCCATGATCGTCGCCGTCGTGAGCGCCCGCACCGCCGGGCTCGACAGCACGAGATCGGGCTTCAGCCGTTCATGACGCAGGCGCTGGGCCATCTCGGGGGCATCACGCTGTCCGCGGCGGTTGAGCGGACGGTCCCAGTCCGGCTGGCCGTCCAGGCCGACGTCCGACTTCGCGTGCCGCACGAGCGTGAGTCTCTTCACGGTGATTCGACCTCGACGTAGCCGTCGTTGACCCGCGTCGCGTAGCAGCGCACCGGCTCGTAGGCCGGGGGCGTGAGGGCGCGGCCGGTGCGCAGGCAGAACTGCGCCCCGTGGCGCGGGCAGACGACGCGGTCCCCGACCAGCGGGCCGCCGGCGAGCCCGCCGCCGTCGTGCGTGCAGAGGTCCTGGACGGCCAGGAACTCGCCGTCGACGTTGAATACCGCGACGAAGTCGCCGTCGACCTCGGCCGATGCGTGGTCGCCGGGCGGGATCGCGGAGGCGGGCGCGACGCGGACCCAGCCCATCACATCATCCCGGTCTGCAGCCGGGCGGCCTCGGACATCATCGACTGGTCCCAGGGCGGGTCGAACACGAGTTCGACGTCCGCGCGCTTCACGGTCGGGATGATCTCGACCTTCTCGCGCACGTCCTGGACCAGCACGTCGCCCATCCCGCAGCCGGGTGCCGTCAGCGTCATCGTGATCGCGATCACGCGGCCGTCGGATTCCGAGGTGACGTCGCACGAATAGACGAGGCCGAGGTCCACGACGTTGATCGGGATCTCGGGGTCGTAGCAGGTCTTCATCTGCCGCCACGCGAGGTTGCGGACGTCCTCGTCGCTCGCGTCCGGCGGGAGTTCCGGGATGTCGGCCGTCTCCTTGCCCAGCGCGTCGGCGTCCTTGCCCGCGATCCGGAACAGGTTGCCCTCGACGTAGACCGTGAAGCTCCCGCCCAGTGCCTGCGTGATGAAGCCCTGCTGGTCCTTGCGCAGCTTCACCTGGATGCCGGCCGGGACGATGATCGCGTCCACGTCGCGCGTCATGGTCACCGGTTCGTTGTCGGACCCGTACACGTGCGTACCTCCGCCCCGCTCACTCGGTCCGCACCGGCTCGGACTGCCGGTGCAGTGCGGCGTCGAGCGTGTGCCAGCAGAGACTCGCGCATTTCACGCGCGCCGGGAACTCGCGCACGCCGGACAGCGCGCCGAGCTTGCCGAGCACGGCCGGGTCGGCCGCGACGTCGTCGCGCGTGAGCAGGTCGTGCATCGTGCCGAAGAGCCGCTCGGCGTCGGCGACCGTGCGGCCCTTGACGCTCTCGGTGAGCAGCGAGGCCGAGGCGACCGATATCGCGCAGCCGCTGCCCTGGAACGAGACGTCGGCGATCGTCTCGCCGTCGAGACGCACGTAGATCGTCAGCCGGTCGCCGCAGAGCGGGTTGAAACCCTCGGCCGTGCGATCGGCGTCCGGCATCGGCCGGAAATTGCGCGGGTTGCGATTGTGATCGACGATCACGTCGCGGTAGAGGTCGTTCAGGTCCATCAGCCGAGCATCCCCCGTGCGACGTCGAGCGCCGCGACCAGGCGGTCGACCTCGGCGCGGGTGTTGTAGAAGGCGAACGAGGCGCGTGCGGTCGCGGGCACGCCGTAGTACTCCATGACCGGCATCGCGCAATGGTGGCCGGTGCGGATTGCGACCCCCTCCATGTCGAGGATCGTGCCGAGGTCGTGCGGGTGCACGCCGCGCAGCGTGAACGAGACGACCGCCGCCTTGTGCGGCGCCGTGCCGACGATCGTGAGCCCGTCGATCGCCGAGAGCCGCCGGGTCGCGTACTCGAGCAGGTCGTGCTCGGCCGCGGCGATCCGCTCGAGGCCGATCCCGGCCAGGTAGTCGATCGCGGCGCCGAGACCGACCGCGCCCGCGATGTGCGGGGTGCCCGCCTCGAATTTCCAGGGCAGGTCGTTGTAGACGGTGCGCTCGAAGCTGACGGCGAGGATCATGTCGCCGCCGCCCTGCCACGGCGGCATCGCCGCGAGCTGTGACTCGCGGCCGTAGAGCACGCCGATGCCCGTCGGACCGCACATCTTGTGGCCCGAGAAGCAGTAGAAATCGCAGTCGAGCGCGCGCACGTCCACCGGCATGTGCGGGACGGCCTGTGCGCCGTCGAGCAGCACCGTGACGCCGTGGCGTCGTGCCTCGGCGATGTACTCGGCGACCGGCACGACGGTGCCGAGTGCGTTCGACACGTGCGTGATGGCGAGCAACCGCGTGCGCGGACCGAGCAGCGCCCGATGGGCGTCGAAGTCGAGTTCGCCCGACGGCGTCATCGGGATCACGCGGAGCCGGGCGCCCGTCTGCTCGCAGACCATCTGCCAGGGCACGATGTTCGCGTGGTGCTCGAGGTGCGAGACCACGATCTCGTCGCCGGGCTGCAGGCGCGGGCGTCCCCAGCTCTGGGCCACCAGGTTCACGGCCTCGGTCGTGCCGCGGACGAATACGATTTCTCGGGTCGAGGCGGCGTTGACGAACCGCCGCACCTTCTCGCGCGCCCCCTCGTAGAGGTCGGTGGCTTCCTGGCTCAGCGCATGGACGCCGCGGTGCACGTTCGCGTGCGAGTGCTCGTAGTACCGTGAGATCGCGTCGATCACCTGGCGGGGCCGCTGGCTCGACGCCGCATTGTCCAGGTAGCAGAGCGGCTTGCCGTGCACGGTGCGTGCGAGGACAGGGAAGTCGGCCCGCAGCGCCTCGACCTCGAGCGCCGCGAAGCGACGATCGGCCAGCGCGTTCACGCGGCCCCCGAGAGCAGCGTGGCGAACCGGTCGTCGAGCCGCGCGCGCACCCGCTCGACGTGGTCGGTGACCGTGGCGCGGGCGAGCACCGGCGCGGCGAAGGCCCGGGTCAGCGCGGCGCGCGCCGACGACGCGTCGAGGCCACGCGAACGCAGGTAGAAGAGGGCGGCCGGGTCGAGCTGGCCGGTCGTCGCGCCGTGGCTGCATTGCACGTCGTCGGCGTAGATTTCGAGCTCCGGGCGGGTGTCGATTTCTGCGCCGGCCGAGAGCAGAAGGTTGCGGCTCGCCTGCCGGGCGCGCGTCCCCTGGGCACCGGGATGCACGACCGCCTTGCCGATCCACACGCCGCGGCCTCGGGCGGCGGCGATGCCGCGGAAGTCCATCTCGCTCGTCGTTGCCGGGGCGAAGTGGTCGACCCGCACATGGGTATCGTGGTGACGGGCGCCGTCGGACAGGAACAGGCCGTGCGCCGAGAAGCCCGAGCCGGGCGCTGCGAGCCTCGCGTGCAGGTCGAGCCTCGACTGGCCCCCGCCGAGCGCCGCCTCGTGCACCGCGAGCGTCGCACGCTGCGCGAGCGTCGCCTCGATGCGTTCGATCACGAACGTGCGGTCACCGTGCCCCTGCAGGCGGCACAGCTCGGCACGCGCATCGGGGCCGATTTCGATGTCGAGGCAGCTGTTCACGAACCGCTCCTCGTCATCGCCCCGGTGCTCGAGGGCGAACCGCGCCGAGGCGCCGCGCCCGAGGCGTATCGCGAGCCGCGGGTACGACACCGCCGACGGCCGGCGGGCCTCGAGCACGACGTGCAACGGCGCCTCGACGACGCAGCCGTCCTCGACGTCGATGACGAGCGGCTCCGGGGCGAACGCCGCGTTCAGCGCGGCGAAGCGCTCCGTGCCGCCGCCGACCGGGACCCGCAGCAGGGACGCCGGTGCCTCGCCGTCGGCGACCGCCTCGGCGAGCGTCCGCACCCGCAGGCCGTGGGGCAGGGGGCCGAGTGCCGCCAGTCGTCCGTCCACCACCCGCACGGTGCCGGCTTCGCCGGTGGCCGGTGCGGCCGGGCCGGCGGACGCGGCCGGATAACGCCGCGACTCGAGGCGGCGGAGCGAGGTGTACTTCCAGGCTTCCTCGCGCGGCGACGGGAAGCCGAGCGACTCGAAGTGCGCGAACGCCGCACTGCGCGCCGCCGAGACCGCGTCGGCCGCGCCGCCGACCGAGTCGCCGAAGGCGGCGCGGTAGTGGTCGATCACGCCGGTCTGCACCGCGGCGTTCATGCGTTCGCCGCTGCCTGCAGCCAGTCGTAGCCGCGGCGCTCGAGCTCGAGCGCGAGCGTGCGGTCGCCGCTGCGCACGATCCGCCCGCCCGAGAGCACGTGCACGTGGTCGGGCGCGATGTGATCGAGCAGCCGCTGGTAGTGGGTCACCATCACGATGGCCCGGTCCGGGGACCGCAGGCTGTTGACGCCGTTCGACACGACGCGCAGCGCGTCGATGTCGAGCCCGGAGTCGGTCTCGTCGAGCAGCGCGAGCCTGGGCTCGAGCACCGCCATCTGCAGGATCTCGTTGCGCTTCTTCTCGCCGCCCGAGAACCCCTCGTTGACGCCGCGGTTCAGGAACGCCTCGTCCATCTGCATCAGCTTCATCTTCGAACGGACCAGGTCGAGGAACTCGAAAGCGTCGAGTTCGGGCAGGCCGCGCTGGCGGCGCACGGCGTTCAGCCCGGCCTTCAGCAGGTAGGCGTTGTTCACGCCGGGGATCTCGACCGGGTACTGGAACGCTAGGAACACGCCTTCGCGGGCCCGCTCCTCGGGCTCCAGCGCGAGCAGGTCGCGGCCGAGCCAGGTCACGCTGCCGCGGGTCACCTCGTAGCCGTCGCGCCCGGCCAGCACCGAGGCGAGCGTGCTCTTGCCGGAGCCGTTCGGACCCATGATCGCGTGCACTTCGCCGGCGCGCACGGTCAGGTCGATCCCCTTCAGGATCGGGCGGTCGCCCACCCGGGCGTGCAGGTCTCGAATCTCGAGCAAGGTCTCGCCTCCAGTCATGATCAGCCCACCGCGCCTTCGAGGCTCACGGACAGCAGGTTCTGCGCCTCGACGGCGAACTCCATCGGCAACTCCCGGAACACGGCCTTGCAGAAGCCGTTGACGATCATGTTCACCGCGTCCTCCTCGGAGAGTCCGCGGCTGCGGCAGTAGAAGAGCTGGTCGTCCGCGATCTTAGAGGTCGTCGCCTCGTGCTCGACGACGGCGGTCGGGTTGCGGATCTCCATGTACGGGAACGTGTGCGCGCCGCAACGGTCGCCCATCAGCAGCGAGTCGCACTGCGTGTGATTGCGCGCGCCCTCGGCGCCCGGGAGGATCTTCACGAGGCCGCGATAGGTGTTCTGTCCGCGCCCGGCCGAGATGCCCTTCGAGACGATCGTGCTGCGGGTGTTGCGGCCGACGTGGATCATCTTCGTGCCCGTGTCGGCCTGCTGGCAGTGGTTCGCGAGCGCGACCGAGTGGAATTCGCCGACCGAGTCGTCGCCCGTGAGCACGCAGCTCGGGTACTTCCAGGTGATCGCCGAGCCGGTCTCGACCTGGGTCCAGCTGATCCGGGAGCGCGCGCCGCGGCACTCGCCGCGCTTCGTCACGAAGTTGTAGATGCCGCCGCGGCCTTCCTCGTCGCCCGGATACCAGTTCTGCACGGTCGAGTACTTGATGTTCGCGTCCTCGAGCGCGACGAGCTCGACGACGGCGGCGTGCAGCTGGTTCTCGTCGCGCATCGGGGCCGTGCAGCCCTCGAGGTAGCTCACGTGCGAGCCCTCGTCGGCGACGATCAGCGTGCGCTCGAACTGGCCGGTGTTCGCCGCGTTGATCCGGAAGTAGGTCGAGAGCTCCATCGGGCAGCGCACGCCCTTCGGCACATAGACGAACGAGCCGTCGGAGAACACCGCCGAATTCAGCGTCGCGAAGTAGTTGTCCGTGTACGGGACCACGCTGCCGAGGTAGCGCTCGACGAGTTCCGGGTGGTTCTGCACGGCGTCCGAGAACGGGCAGAAGATCACGCCGGCCTTCGCGAGCCGGTCCTTGAACGTCGTGGCGACCGACACGCTGTCGAACACCGCGTCGACGGCCACGCCGGCGAGCCGTGCTCGTTCGTGCAGCGGCACCCCGAGCTTCTCGTAGGTCGCGAGCAGCTTCGGGTCGACTTCCTCCAGGCTCTTCGGCCCGTCCGTCTTCGCCTTCGGCGCCGAGTAGTACGAGATGGACTGGTAGTCGATCGGCGCGATCCTGAGGTGCGCCCAGTCGGGCGGCTGCATCCCGAGCCAGTGCCGGTAGGCCTGCAGGCGCCAGTCGAGCATGAACTGCGGCTCGCCCTTCTTCCGGGAGATGAGCCGGATCACGTCCTCGTCGAGGCCGGGCGGCACCGTGTCGGAGTCGATGTCGGTGACGAAGCCGTGCCGGTACTTCTGGCCGACGATCGCGTCGAGGTCAGGGGTCTGGCTCACGGCGTGGACCTCGGGCGGGCGTGGGCGGCCCGGCGGATCGCGCCGGCGAGTTCCGGGCGCCAGACGGCGACGGCCTCCTGGCCGCTGAGCTGGGCGAGCGAGATGCCGTCGAGCGAACGGCGGATCGCGTCGTTGATGCGTTGCCAGGACCCGCCGGTGCTGCAGGAGTGCTCGAGGTCGCAGGCGCTGTGGTCGCCACTGCACTCCGTGATCGCGACGGGACCCTCGATCGCGTCGATGATCGACGCGGCGCTGATCTCGCGGGCCGGTCGGGCGAGCTGGTAACCGCCGTGTGCGCCGCGCACCGAACTCACGATCCCGGCGCGCTGGAAGCTCTTCAGCAGCTTGCTGACGGTCGGGAGCCCGATCCGGGTACGCTCGGCCACCTCGGTCGCCGTGTATCGGCGCCCCGCGGCGGCGGCGAGGCAGGCCAGGATCAGCGTCCCGTAGTCGGTCAGTTTGCTGATGCGCAACATCGTGGTCGGGTCCGAATTGGGACGATTTTAGTCCTATTCCTGCCCGCAGGGCAAAACCCGTGCCATCCCAGAGGGTTGCCGGCGTGAACCTGTTACAATCGCCACGGTCGAATCTGGCGTCCGCGGCGTCCGCCGCGCGCGACATTCGGAGGGTCCGGTCATCGTGGAAGGTCTTGCGGGCAACCGCGGCGCGAGTGCGGGAGGCGACATCGTCGCCGCCCTGCGCGGCGTTCACTACGCGGTGGACGGCAAGCCGGTGTTCCGGGGCGTGGATGTCGAGTTCCGCCGCGGCCACGTGACCGCCATCATGGGGCCGAGCGGCACGGGCAAGACGACGCTGCTCAGGCTGGTCACGGGCCAGATCCGCGCCGACCGCGGCTCGGTCGAGGTCGAGGGCCGCGAAGTGGCGTCCCGCTCCAGGGATGAGCTCTACGCGATGCGCCGCCGGATGGGCATGCTGTTCCAGAACGGCGCGCTGCTCACCGACCTCGACGTGTTCGAGAACGTCGCCTTCCCGCTGCGCGAGCACGCACGGCTGCCCGAGCGGCTGGTGCGCTCGATCGTGCTCTCGAAGCTCCACGCGGTCGGCCTGCGGGGGGCGGCGACGCTGCTGCCGCAACAGCTCTCCGGAGGCATGTCCCGCCGCGTCGCGCTAGCGCGGGCGATCGTGATGGACCCGGAGCTGCTCATCTACGACGAGCCGTTCGCGGGACTCGACCCGATCTCGATGGGCGTCGTCATGCGGCTGATCCGCTCGCTGAACGACGCGCTCGGGATATCCAGCGTCGTCGTGTCCCACGACGTCCACGAGATTGCGCAGATCGCCGACCGCAGCTACATCCTCTCCGAAGGGCAGGTCGTCGCCCACGGCTCGCCGCGCGAACTCGGTGAGCACCCGTCGCCGATCGTCCGGCAGTTCATGGAAGGCCTCGCCGACGGTCCGGTGCCGTTCCACTATCCGGCAGGCGACTACTACGCGCAGCTGCTCGCGCCCGGGGTGGACCCGTGAGTCTGCTGGCCCGGGAACTCGTGGCCGGCGCGGCCGATTTCCTGGCGCGCGCGGGTGCGATGACGCGCTTCTTCGGGCGACTGCTGGTCGCCACACCGGCCGGGCTGCTGCGGCCCCGGCTGCTCGCCGAGCAGGTCTACAACGCCGGCGCGCTCTCGCTCGCGATCATCATGACCAGCGGCCTCTTCGTCGGCATGGTGATGGGCCTGCAGGGGCACGACCTGCTGGCCCGCATCGGATCCGAGGAATCGCTCGGTACCGGCGCGGCACTCACGCTGCTGAAGGAACTCGGCCCGGTCGTCACGGCACTGCTGTTCGCCGGTCGCGCCGGCACGGCGCTCGCCTCGGAGATCGGGCTGATGCGCGCCACGGACCAGCTCTCGGCGATGGAGATCATGGCGGTCGACCCGATCCGCCGCGTCGTGCTGCCCCGTTTCCTCGGCGGCGTGATCTCGATGCCGCTGCTCACCGCGATTTTCGTGATGGTGAGCATCTTCGGCGTGCAGCTGATCGGGGTGCAGTATTTCGGCATCGATCGCGGCCAGTTCTGGTCCGAGATGCGCGGCTATGTCGAGGTCTCCGACGTACGCGAGGGCCTGATCAAGGGTCTCGTGTTCGGCGTCGCCTGCAGCTTCATCGCGGTGTTCGAGGGCTACAATTCGGAGCCCACGGCCGAGGGCGTCGGCCGCGCGACCACCCGCACCGTCGTCGTCTCCGCCGTGGCGACGCTGGTGCTCGACTACATCGTCACGGCCATCCTGCTCTGATCGAGGCGACCATGCGGCAGAACCGCGCGATAGACGTTTCCACCGGCCTGTTCGTGCTGCTCGGCATCGCGGCCATCGTGTTCCTGGTGACGCAGATCTCGAACCGCGAGTTCACGTCGCAGGGCGCGGGGTACCGTGTCACGGCTCGCTTCGAGAACGTCGGGGGGCTCAAGGTTGGCGCGCCGGTCAAGATGGCCGGTGTCACGGTCGGCCGGGTCGAGCAGATCGGTTACGACATGAAGGTGTTCAAGGCGGTCGTGACGATGGGCATCGACGGCCGGTACGACCAGATTCCCGACGACAGCGACGCGAGCATCTATACGGCGGGCCTGCTCGGTGGGCAATACGTCGGGCTGTCGCCCGGCGGATCGGAAACCTACCTCAAGGACGGCTCGACGATCGAGTTCGTGCAGGACGCGATCGTGCTCGAGAACCTGATCAGCAAGTACATGTTCGGGCAGGCCGGAAAGACCGACGGGTCGGAGGCGACACCGGCAGCGCCCGCCGCGGCAGCGAAGGAGTGAGCGCCATGTCGAGCAGGATCATCGCCCTGGTGGCGGCCGCGGTGGCCGCGTTCGGTGCGGGTGCGGCCCACGCGCAGGCGGCGCCGCCGCCGGTCCCGGGTCCGGCGCCCCAGCAGCTCGTCGAGCAGGTGTCGGGCGACCTGCTGAAGGCGATCGACGCGGACCGGGCCGCGCTCACGAAGAACCCGGCGAAACTGCGTGCCGTGGTCGACAAGGTGCTGCTGCCCAGGTTCGATGCCGAGTATTCGGCCCGACTCGTGCTCGGTAAGTACTGGCGCACCGCGACGCCGGAGCAGCGCACTCGGTTCATCAATGCATTCATCGACTCGATGATGCGCCAGTACGGGAATGCGTTGCTCCAGTTCACGTCCGGTCGGATGACGATGCTGCCGTACAAGGGCGACCCGAACTCGGCCAGCGCCACGGTGCGTACCGAGATCAAGCGCGACGATGGCACGCCGGTGCCGGTCAACTATTCGCTCCGTGCGACGCCCGAGGGCTGGAAGGCCTGGGACGTCACGATCGAAGGCGTTTCCTACGTGAAGAACTTCCGCACCGACTTCGGCTCCGAGATCGAGGCCAAGGGGCTCGATGCCGTGATCCAGCGCCTGGAGACACAGGGCGCGGCGGCGGCGGCGAAGTCGGCGGCCAAGGGCAGCTGAGCATGGCCGGGTTCGAGCTCACGCGGGACGGCGACGGCCGGCTGGCCGCACGCGGCGAACTCGGTTTCCCGACCGCGGCGGCGGCGCTGCGCGCGGGCGAGGCGGAGATCCGCGGTCGGGGCGACCAGGTCGTGGACCTCGGTGGCGTGACGTCGGGCGACAGTGCAGGCGTCGCCGTGCTGGTCGAGTGGGCGGCGGTCGCGCGGGCGGCCGGCGCACGGGTGCGCTACGAACGCATCCCGGCGCAGATGCTGGCGATCGCGCGGATTTCGGACCTCGAGGACCTGCTGCTGCGGTCCTGACCCGTCAGGTCCCGGGCGGTGGTTCGTCTGCGGGTACGGGCGCCGGTTCGGGGTCCGTTGCCGGCGGTGCGGCGTCGCCACTTTCATCCGGCGATTCATCCTCGAGCAGTTCCTCGTCCAGAGGCTGCTCGGGCGGGTTGCCGTCGTAGATCAGGAATTCCCGGCGCTGCAGGTAAGCGTTGCGCACGAACGCGTAAGGGTCGTAGGTCTTTGCGAGCGACTTGTCGAGCGGCAGCAGGTTGGCCCGGGTGTCGACGGCCGAGAGACCGAGCGAAATCCATCGGGCGTTGCCCGGGTTGAACCAGTACAGCGGCTCGAGCAGGCGGTCTACGACCGCGGACGGCAGGTCCCGGACCGTCGAGGGCCCGAGCAGCGGCACCATCACGTAGGGGCCCGCCGGCACGCCCCACTTGCCGAGCGTCTGTCCGAGGTCCTCCTGGTGTATCGGCACGCCGGACGGTGTCGCGATGTCGAAGATGCCGCCCCAACCGAGCGTCGTGTTGATCACGAACCGGAGCAGGTCCTGGCTCGCGGCGACGGGCTTCCCCTGCAGCAGGTCGTTGAGCGCCGTGGCCGGCACGGAGAGGTTCGTGAAGAAGTTGCCGACCCCGGTACGCACCAGCTTCGGTACTTGATCCCGATAGACCTTGGCCGCGGGCTTCAGCGTCGCCTTGTCCACGGCAACGTTGAAACTGTAGACGCCACGGTTCATCGGCTGCCACGGGTCGGCCGGGTCCTTGGGGCCCGTGGTTGCGCAACCGGCCAGGAGCCAGGACGTCAGTGCGATGACCGCGAGGCGCGGCAGTGGGGCGGATCGGGCGGGCATCTCAGGTCCGTGGACTCGGGGGAGGGCGGATTCTAACCGACCCGCGCGCGCCGCTCAGCCACCGGGCGGCCGGCTGCCACCGGCCGGCTGCTGCTCCATCCGCTGGCGGTCCTGCGGCATCGCATCGCGGATCTCGCGCAGCCGGGCTTCGTAGCGGGACCGCTGCACGGCCGTGAGGCCCGGGACCGACAGCGCGAGCTCCAGCTGGTTCGCCGCCAGCGGCAGGTCGCCGCTCATCAGGTGGTACTCGGCCATGTAGGAATAGGCATCGGCGACGTCCCCGGCCGCGTTGGCGGCGATCGCGGTGAGCCGGATCTGGTCCTGGCTCGGCGGGACGTTGTTGAACAGGTCGAGCAGCACCTCGTGGGCGCGCTTCGGCCGGCCGGCCTTCAGCAGTGCCTCGGCGTACCGCACCGTCACCGGCACGTTCCGGGGCGCGAGCTCGCGGGCCTTCTCGAGCACCTGCAGGCCAGCCCGCGTGTCCCCGGACGCCACGAGCGCCTGCGCAAGCGCGGTGTGGAACTGCATGATCTCCGGGTGCGCGGCCACGAGCCGCTCGAATGTCGGCACCGCGCTCTTCGGGTCGCCGGCCACCATCTGCGCCAGCGCCTTGCCGTAGGCTTCGGCGATGCTGTTGTCCGCTTCGCTGCCGATGAGCGAGGCGTAATAGGCGCGCGGGTCCTGGCCCGCCGGCGTCGTGAGCACCCGGACGCGCTCGCGCGTGACCGCGTAGCCGATCGAATCGCGCACGACGGGTTGCGGGTACTGCGCCGCACGGGCCCTCGCTTCGGCGATGCGGTTGCTCGTGACCGGGTGGCTGCGCAGCAGTTCGGGGATCTGGTCCGGCGCGAGCTGCGTGCGGTGCTCCATTTCCTCGAAGAAGGAGCCCATCGCATTCGGGTCGAAGCCGGCCTGGGCCATCAGGCTGATCCCGACCCGGTCCGCCTCGTACTCGTTCTCGCGCGTGAAATTGAGCTGGGCCTGGGCCGCGAGCCCCTGCGCGACCGTGATCGCACCGAGCGTCGCGTTCGATCCAACCCCGGCGATCGCGCCCAGGATGATCGCGGCCAGCGTCGCCGCGGTCGACACCAGCGAGGATTTCCCGCCCGCGTCGATGCTGCGTGCGATGTGGCGCTGCGTGACGTGGGAGATCTCGTGCGCGTAGACGCCCGCGAGCTCGCTTTCGTCACGGGTCGCGAGCAGCAGCCCGGTGTGTATGCCGATGAATCCGCCGGGCAGCGCGAACGCGTTGATCGACGGATCGTTGACCAAGAAGAAATTGAACTGGCGGTTGCCCTGGTTCGCGAGGCTCGAGAGCCGGAGCCCGAGCGACTGCAGGTATTCGTTCGTCTCCGGGTCCTCGATCACCCGACCGGATTCGCGGAGCCCCCGCATCACCATCTGGCCGATGCGCCGCTCGTCCTCGAGGCTGAGCGTCGACTCGGCGGCCGTGCCCATCTCGGGCAACTGGTCCTGCACGTCCGCAGCCGCGGCGGGACCGGGTGCGGCCAGCCAGGACAATGCAGCCACGGCGGCCAGCGCGGCGATCCGGAAGGGGAGTATGCGCGGGATCATCGCCCCCTTGGACCGTCCGCCGGCGCCCGTGGTTCCGCAGCCCACGATTCCCGGCTCAAAGCGTTTCCGACGCGAAGTCGGCGAGTCGCGAGCGTTCGCCGCGCATCAGCGTCACGTGGCCGTAGTGCGCCCAGCCGCGGAAGCGGTTGACGACGTAGGTGAGGCCCGACGTGGTCTCGGACAGGTAGGGCGTGTCGATCTGGGCGATGTTGCCGAGGCAGACGAGCTTGGTGCCGGGGCCCGCCCGGGTCACGAGTGCCTTCATCTGCTTCGGCGTGAGGTTCTGGGCTTCGTCCAGTATCAGGTAGCGGTTCAGGAACGTCCGGCCCCGCATGAAGTTGAGCGAGCGGATCTTGATCCGGTTCCGCAGCAGGTCGTTCGTCGCGGCGCGGCCCCAGCTGCCGCCCTCCTGGCTCTGCGTGAGGACCTCGAGGTTGTCCATCAGCGCGCCCATCCAGGGCTCCATCTTCTCTTCCTCGGTCCCGGGCAGGAAGCCGATGTCCTCGCCGAGCGGGATCGTCACGCGGGTCATGATGATCTCGCTGAACCGGTTCGTCTCGAGCGTCTGCGACAGCCCCGCGGCCAGCGTGAGCAGCGTCTTGCCGGTCCCGGCCGGCCCGAGCACGGTCACGAAGTCGACCTCCGGGTCGAGCAGCAGGTTCAGCGCGAAATTCTGTTCGCGGTTGCGCGCCGCGATGCCCCAGATCCCGTGGCGCTCGCGTCGGAAGTCGCGGACGACCTCGAGCACGGCCGTGTCGCCCTCGATGCGCCGGACGATCGCCTCGAGCCCGTGCTCGCCGGACTGGAACACGAACTGGTTCGGCGCCCAGTTCGACACCAGCCGGCTGCGCAGCCGGTACCAGGCGCGCCCGTGCTCCTGCCAGGACTCGAGGTTGCGCCCCGCGCGCTCCCAGAAGTTCGCGGGCAGTTCCTCCATCCCGGTGTAGAGGAGATCCGCGTCCTCGATCGTCTTGTCGCTGAAGTAGTCCTCGGCGTGCACGCCGACGATCGCGGCCTTGATGCGCAGGTTGATGTCCTTCGACACCAGCGTCACGCGCGCCTCGGGGTGCTCGCGCTGCAATGCGACCGTGTGGGCGAGGATCGCGTTGTCCGCGCCGTGGCCGGGCAGCGTGTCGGGCAGCCCGGTGCTCATCTGGCGCGTCTGGAAGAACAGGCGGCCGGTCGGCTGCTTCTTGCCGCCGATCGAGTACTTCGCCGGTGGCAACTCGAGACCGCGGTCGATCTGCTGCTTCGTCGAGTTCGCCATCAGTTCGTCGAGGAAGCGGCTCACCTGGCGCACGTTGCGGGCGGCCTCGGACATGCCCTTCTTGCCGGCGTCGAGTTCCTCGAGGACGATCATCGGGATGAAGATGTCGTGTTCCTCGAACCGGAAGATGCACGACGGGTCGTGCATCAGGACGTTCGTGTCGAGCAGGAATATGCGGCGCTGGACGGGCTTCTTCTTGGACGGCAACTCGGGACTCCGGGCGGGGTGGGGGAGCGGGCCGGTGGGCGGGCGTCCGGCCCGGCCCTACAAGGCCTTCGCGGCCGCGAGGACTTCCTCGGCGTGGCCGTCCACCTTGACCTTGCGCCACTCGCGACGGAGCACGCCCGCCGCGTCGATCAGGAACGTGCTGCGCTCGACGCCCATGTATTTGCGCCCGTAGAGGCTCTTTTCCTTCCAGACGCCGAACAGCCGGCAGGCCGCCTGCTCCTCGTCGGAAAGCAGCTCGAACGGGAAGTCGAACTTGTCCCGGAACCGGCAGTGCGAGGCGACGCTGTCCGGCGAGACGCCGACCACGACCGCCTTCGCCTTGCGGAACTCCGCGTGCAGGTCACGGAACGCGACGCTCTCCCGGGTGCACCCGGAGGTGTTGTCCTTCGGGTAGAAGTACACGACGACCTTGCGGCCGGCGGACTCCGAGAGCTTCCAGGCCTTGCCCGAGGAGGAGGGGAGCGAGAAATCGGGGACTTTCCTGTCCAGTGCCGCGGTCTTGCCGGCCATGTCGCCTCACGACTTCAGGGGTTCGAGGATCGCATCCAGGTTCATGTGGTCGCACAGGTCCATGAATTCTTCGCGCAGCGCCGCGATGTGCACGCGGGTCGGCACGTGGACGACCATGTAGACGGAGAACATCGGCGCGCCGGTGTGGGCGGCCGCGTAGGTGCGCGTCGTGATGTCGCCGATGTCGATGCCGCGCGACGAGAAGAAGCCCGCGAGCGCGTGCAGAACGCCAGGCTGGTCCAGGCACACGACGTCGGCCGAGTACGTCACCATGTCGGTGCGCGCGGGCCTCGGCTCGGTGCGCCGGCTCGAGATTGCAAGCCCGGACGATTCGGCGAGCTTCGGCAGTTCGCCCTCGAGCTTGTTCATCGTGTGCCAGCTGCCCGAGACGAGCATCAGCATCGCGAACTCGTTGCCGAGCGCGGTCATGCGGCTCTCGAGGACGTTGCCCCCGCATTCGACCACCACGCGGGTCAGGTCGTAGACGAGGCCAGTACGGTCGCTGCCGATGGCGGAAATCGCAATGAGTTGTTTCATGGCTTTCAGGCGCGAGTGTAACGGGGAGCGCCGGCCGCGTACACGCGCGTTTGCCTTGCCACCCGTGCGGGGGCGGGCATAGCATTTCATTTCCCACCGTTCGAGGCGCTCATGTTCGAGGGCAGCATCCCGGCACTGGTCACGCCCATGGCGCCGGACGGTTCGCTGGACCTGGTCGCATGGGACCGGCTGGTCGACCACCACCTGGCCGAAGGATCGGACGCGCTGGTCGTCGCCGGCACGACCGGGGAATCGCCGTCGCTCGAGCGCGCCGAACTCGAGACGCTGGTCGCGCGTGCGCGCCGTCGCTGCGCAGGCCGGATCCCGGTCATCGCTGGCAGCGGCACCGCCGGCACCGCGAAGAGCGTCGCGCTGTCGAAGGTCGCGGAGGCGGCGGGCGCCGACGGGCTGCTCGTCGTGACCCCCTATTACAACCGCCCGACCCAGGAAGGCCTGTACCGGCATTTCATGGCGATCGCCGACGCCGTCCACGTGCCGGTGCTGCTCTACAACGTGCCGGGACGCACGGCCTGCGACCTGCTGCCCGGGACCGTGGCGCGCCTCTCCGCCCACCCGCGCATCGTCGGGATCAAGGAGGCGACTGGCAGTGTCGAGCGCTGCACCGAAATACTCACCACGGCGAGGCCCGGGTTCCTGGTGCTGAGCGGGGATGACGCGACCGCGGCCCGCTTGATGGGAGTGGGCGCTCGGGGCGTGATCTCGGTCACCGCCAATGTGGCGCCGCGGGCGATGCACGAGATGTGCGCCGCGGCGCTCGCCGGCGACCACGCGGCGGCCGGGCGCATCGACGCGACGCTGGCGCCGCTCCACGAGAAGCTGTTCGTCGAGCCGAATCCGATCCCGGTGAAGTGGCTGGTCCACCGGCTCGGCCTCGCCGGTGAGACGTTGCGCCTGCCGCTCGTGCCGCTCAGCGAGGACCGGCGGGCTGAGGTCGAGACGGCCGCCCGGGCCGCTGGGCTGCGACTCGCATGAACCCGGACCGGGTCTTTCCGGGCCGGCTCCGAACGTGTAGGCTTCCGGCCCCTTCCAGCGGAGAGGTGGCCGAGTGGTCGAAGGCGCTGGACTGGAATTCCAGTAACATCTAACCGGTGTTCGTGGGTTCGAATCCCACCCTCTCCGCCACTCCCCCCGCGACGATCCTCCCGCCCGCGCCGACTGCGATTGGCACGGATGCAGCCGGCCGGCCGACCGGCTACAGTGGCCGCGTCCATTGCGAGGAGTCGCCCATGCCCCTGGTTTCGATGCGTCAGCTGCTCGACCACGCCGCCGAGCACGGTTACGGCCTTCCGGCCTTCAACGTGAACAACCTCGAGCAGGTCCGAGCGATCATGGAAGCCGCCGACGAGACCGGCAGCCCGGTGATCATGCAGGGCTCGGCGGGCGCTCGGAAATACGCCGGTGAAGCCTTCCTGCGACACCTGATCCAGGCGGCGATCGAGGCCTACCCGCACATCCCGGTCGTGATGCACCAGGACCACGGCCAGTCGCCGGCGGTGTGCATGGGCGCGATCCGCTCGGGCTTCTCGAGCGTGATGATGGACGGCTCGCTGATGGAGGACGGCAAGAGCGTCGCCTCCTACGAATACAACGTCGAGACGTCCCGTAAGGTCGTCGACTTCGCGCATGCGATCGGCGTCACCGTCGAGGCCGAACTCGGCGTCCTCGGTTCGCTCGAGACGATGAAGGGCGACAAGGAGGACGGCCACGGCGCCGAGGGCACGATGACCCGCGAGCAGCTGCTGACCGACCCGGACCAGGCCGCCGACTTCGTCGCGAAGACGCAATGCGACGCGCTCGCGATCGCGATCGGTACCTCGCACGGCGCCTACAAGTTCACCCGCAAGCCGACCGGCGACATCCTGGCCATCCAGCGCATCAAGGAGATCCACGCGCGCATCCCGAACACCCACCTCGTGATGCACGGCTCCTCGAGCGTGCCGCAGGAGTGGCTCGAGGTGATCAGGAAGCACGGCGGCCAGATGAAGGAAACCTACGGCGTCCCGGTCGAAGAGATCGTCGAAGGCATCAGGCACGGCGTGCGCAAGGTCAACATCGACACCGACATCCGGCTCGCGATGACCGGCGCGATGCGCCGGCACATGGCCGAGAAGCCCTCCGAGTTCGACCCGCGCAAGTTCCTCGCCGACGCGCAGAAGGCGGCGAAGGAGATCTGCAAGGCGCGCTACGAGGCGTTCGGCTGTGCCGGGCAGGCCGCGAAGATCAAGCCCGTGACGCTCGAGAAGATGGCCGAGCGCTACCGGAAGGGCGAACTGAACCAGGTCGTCAACTGACGCGGCGAATCGCCGCGCTCCTCGCGGTGTCGCTCGGCTGCGCGGGCTGCGGCCGTGCGCCGCTCGAGCTGCGCGGCCCGACGATGGGGACCACCTACAGCGTGGTGGTCGCCGATCCACCGGCCGGGCTCGATCGCGACGGCCTGCAGGCGCTGGTCCAGGGCGTGCTCGAGGCGGTCGATTCGACCTGCTCGACGTACGACCCCGGCAGCGAACTGTCGCGGTTCAACGACTACGAATCGACGGCGCCCGTCGCGGCCTCGCCGATGCTCCGCGAGCTCGTCGGCATTGCGGGCGAGCTGAGCGCGCGCACGGGCGGGGCATTCGACGTCACGGTGGGGCCGCTGGTCGGACTGTGGGGATTCGGCAGCGCGGGCACGTCGACCGGCGACCGTGCGCCCGATGCGGCGGCACTCTCGTGGGCCCGGAGCCGGGTGGGCTACCGGAACCTCGTTGCCGACGACGCGCACGGCACGTTGCGCAAGGAACTCCCGGACCTGGTCGTCGACGTGGATGGCATCGCCCCCGGTTATGCGGTGGACCTGGTCGCCCAGCGGCTCGAAGCACGCGGCGCCCGCCGATACCTGGTCGAGCTCGGCGGGGAACTCCGTGCGCGCGGACTGTCGCCCGAGGACCGTCCCTGGCGCGTCGCGATCGAGTCGCCGCGTGCCGGCGAGCGCCGTCCATACGCGCTCGTCGAATTGAACGGACTCGGGATCTCGACCTCCGGCGATTACCGGGACGCGCACGTGGTCGACGGACGCCGGGTGTCTCACACGATCGATCCCCGCACCGGTGCGCCGGTCTCCCACCGGCTCGCGTCGGTCACCGTCGTCGACCCCTCCGCGGCGCGCGCGGACGGTCTTGCGACGGCGCTGATGGTGCTTGGGCCCACCGAGGGTTATGAACTCGCGGACCGACTCGGGCTCGCGGCGCTCTTCATCGAGCACAGTGCGGACGGCAGGTCCTTCCACGAGCGAGCGACGCCGCAGTTCGACCGCCTGCGACGCCCGATCGACTGACGGCTATCATCCGCCCATGACCGACGCGAACGTCCGCGTGCGGCGCCGGGCCCACCCGGCGCCGATCCTGGTGCCGCTGCTCGTGCTGCTTGCGGCCGCGGCCGGTGTTTTCTGGCTCGGCACCTGGGCCCGCACGACCGTGGTCATCGTCGTGCGGCACGCCGAGCCGGCTGCGACACCGGCCGGCGATCCGGACCTGAGCCCGGCCGGAGCCGCCCGGGCCGAGCTGCTCGGGGAATTCCTCGAAGGCGTGCTCGGCGGGGACAAGGTGGACTATCTGTACAGCGGCGACGCGCGACGCGCCGAGCAGACCGCCGCGCCGATCGCGAACCGGTTCGGACTGCCCGTGAACCTGCTGGCCCCGAGCGACTGGGAGGGGCTCGCGAGCCGGATACGCAGCGAGCACCGCGGACGCACGGTCGTCGTGGTGGGCTACGACAGCACCGTGCCGAACCTGGTCAGCCAGCTCGCCGGCTCGCACTCGTCGGCGACGCAGGCGTCGGCCGACGCGATCCACCTGATCGTGATCCCGAGCCCGGGCAACACCCGGGTGTTCACTCTCCGGTACGGTGCCCCGAGCCGCTCGGCCCCAGCCCCGAAGTCGCAGAAATCGACTTAACAGAGTTGCATAACCTACTGACGAGCTTATTTTTTCGTAGCACCGGACTCGATGGCCTTGCGCACGAAGTCCTCGTGCGCGCCGATCCGGAGGTCGGCCAGCACGCCGTCCTTGATCTTGCCGTCCGTGCCGATCAGGTAGGTACCGCGGCGTACGCCGAAGCCGAGCGGACCGTCGAGGTCGTAGGCCTTGACCGCCTTCTTGTCCGGATCGGCCAGCAGCGGAAAGTTGAGCCCGTGCTTGTCGGCGAATCGGCGATGGGACGCCGTGTCCTGGGGGCTCACGCCGACCACGCGCAGCTTTGCGCGCAGCAGGTCCTGGTGCAGGTCGCGGACGCTGCAGGCCTCCTTCGTGCAACCGGGCGTGAAGTCGGCCGGGTAGAAGTACAGGATCAGCGGACCGCCAGCGAGCAGCGACTTGAGCGTGTGGCGCTTCCCGTCCTGGTCCTCGAGGTCGAATTCAGGGGCCTTGGTTCCGTTCGCGAGCATCTCATCCTCCTGCGGCGCGCTGGACGGCGCCGGACATGTCGACTTCCATCACGACGTAACCCGCGTCCTGCATCCCGCAGCGACGGTAGGTCTCCTGTGCGCGCAGGTTCTCGCGCTCGACGTACAGCCTGAGGCCGCAGACACCGGGATCCGCCTCGGCGAGTCGTTCGACGTGTCGGTAGAGCGACCGGAACACGCCGAGGCGCCGGGCTTCCGGCAGCACGTAGACGCTCTGGAACCACCAGAAGTCGCCACAGCGCCAGTCACTCCATTCGGTCGTGTACATCGCCTGTCCGACGACGCGCCCGCCGGACTCGGCAACGAAGTAGCGGCCGCGGGACGGGGCCTCGAACACCGCGCGGACGCCGCGCTCGACGATCGCGGGGTCCAGACGCTTGTGCTCGGCTTCGAGCGCCATCGCGACGTTGCCGTGGGCGAGGGCCGGTATGTCGCGCAACTCGGCCGGCCGTACCAGGATGTCCATCCGGCGATGATACCGTCGCGCGACGCCGCTTGCGGGTCGGCCGGCCGGTGCTACAATGCGCGCCCTTTCGTGGGGCGGTAGCTCAGCTGGGAGAGCGTCGCGTTCGCAATGCGAAGGTCGAGGGTTCGATCCCCTTCCGCTCCACCACGATGCGACGGCCGGGTCCCAAGGGACCCGGCCGTTTTCGTTTGCGCGGGTGGCGGGCGGAAACGGGGCCCGGCCGGTAGTACACTCGCGCGCACGCCCCGGTAGCTCAGTGGATAGAGCAACCGCCTCCTAAGCGGTAGGTCGTCGGTTCAACTCCGGCCCGGGGCGCCAGTCCCCTGCGCGCCGGTCTCCCGCGCCACGGGCCACCGCGTTCAGGATGCGATGCCCGTCGCGACCATCGAGACGACCGAGCCGACGGTCGCGAGCGCCATGTCCTTCTGCGCGTCCCATTCGTCGCCCTGGGCACCCAGGTAGTCGGCGCCGGCACCGCTGCCCAGCAGGGCGCTCGCCTGCCACTCGACCAGTTCGTAGAGCAGGCTGCCCGCCATGATCAGCGCGGGCGCGACGACGTAACTCCAGGCCCCGGTCGGCCGCGCGTAGCGCTCGAGCATTTCGTACACCGGGTATGCGACGAGCAGCCCGAAGCACAGGTGCACGACGCGGTCGTAGTGATTGCGCGTCCAGCCCCACCGACGGCCGGCCTCGAAGCCGAACAGGGCACGGGTGACGGCGTCGCATGGAACGCGCACGTAGGTGTAGTGCCCGCCGATCGTGTGCAGCACCAGGAACGCGGCGATCAACGTGTACGAAAGATTGCTGAGCGGCCAGGAGCGACCGGTGGCCAGCAGTCCGGCGACCGCGGCGACCGTGAGGGCGTTCTCGGTCAGCCAGACGGTACGGTCCAGTGGCCGGATCGCGAGCGCCAGCCAGAACACCCCGAACGCAGCGAGCAGCCAGCAGGGATAGGCCACGGCGCCCTCACGGATTGCGTGACCGGTTCATTTTACCCGCGACCCGCGGCGCGGATCAGCGCCAAAAAAAGAAGGGCGGGATTGCTCCCGCCCTTCTTGTCGTGCGCCGGAAGCGCCTGACGGATCAGGGCAACGGGACCGGTGTCAGGCCGAGCACGCTCGCGCTCTGCGAGCCCACCAGCACGGCCGCGCCAGCGCTGGCCGTGAAGGTCACGGCCTGTGCCTGCATTTCCTGCGTCGCAGGAAGGCTCGCGGTCGGGTCGAACAGCGTTCCGTGTGAGCCGGCGGTGAAGTAGGTCCACTTGCCCGCACCCGCCGCGACCGGGTTCACGCCCAGCGCGGTGATCTGCGAGAGGCCGCCCGCGTAGATCATGCGCTTGGTCGCGCTGTTCGGCACCACCGTGTCGTCCTTCACCATGAACAACAGCGTCGGGTGAGTCTGTGCCGTGACGCTGATGTGGTTGAACGGATCGCCGCTGTCGACGACCGTCTGGAAGTCACGGAAGAACTGGCCGAACAGCGTGCCGTCCGGGGTCAGGCCCTGGGCCTGCAGCGCCGCGCGGATCCGCGGCCCGAAGGTCGGCGACTCGAGCAGCAGCTTCGTGATCACGCCGCCCGGCACCGAGAGCGCGGCGCTCGTGATGTCGCCCGTGAACCGGGCGTACGTGCCGCCGACGATCGAACCGAGCGAGAGTCCGACGAACCCGACGTGGTCGGCATTGACGCCGACCGGGCCTGCCGGCAGCGAACCCGGGGCCGCCTGCGCGACCGCGAGACCTCCGACCGACGCGGAGAGCTGGATCAGGTCCGCCTCGCCCTGGCGCAGGTTGTCGCGTGCGGTGATCGGGCTCGCCAGGTTGATCATGTAGGCGCCCGAGGCGTCGATGCCCGGCACCCCGTCGAGGTCGACGTCGAACGTGCGCTCGTACGCGCCGAGGCAGGCGGGATTCGCCGGCTGCGGCGGCAGGAAGCAGTGCAGCTTCGTCAGCGGGTCCGACGGACTGGTGGCCGTGATGCCGTGCAGCGGCAGGTCCATCGACACGACGATCGTGCACGCATCGGCGAACGAATCCGCGATCGCGAGCGCGTCCGTGCGGCTGCGGGTGATGCCGTGCTGGACGATCGCGACCGGCCAGCCGCCGACCGGCATGGCCGCGCATCCCGACGAACCGTCGGTGCGCGGAACCGTCACGAGGATGGGCACGGTGACGGTCGTGGTCGGGCCCGGGATCGGGTTGAACATCGTGACGTAGCTGTAGGGCTGGCCGGCCGGGTCGGCCAGCGGCGCCGGCGGCGGGCCGGCGGCCTTCCAGAACGACAGGTTTACTGCCGCGTTCTGCTGTGCGAGCGACTCGGTCGGGTTCGTCGCCGTCAGGTAATACGGCAGCTGCGTCGAGCCCGCGTAGATGTTGGCCTTGCCGAAGCCGCCGACGTCCGACGTGTTCAGGATGCGGCCAAGCGTTGCATCGTAGAGCGGGACGATGATCGTGGACTTCGGCGTCGCGGTCGCCGAGATGACGTTGAATGCGTCATGGTCGGACTGCGTCGAGAAGCTCCACGACAGGATCACGTTGGCCGTGTTGATCCCGACCGCGCTGGCGATCGCGAGCTGCGGCTTCGTGAAGAGGCACACCTGCTTCGCCGTCGCGTCGGCGATCGTGCTGCAGTCGGCCGGTGCCGCCTTGAACGCGGCGTACGTCGCGTCCGGGCTGAACGGCTGGCCGAGCGTCGAGGTGAGGCCGTTGGTCAGGAACACCATGTAGCCGACGTTCAGGATCTTGTTCGGGCCATTGACGGCCGGGCCGCTGCTCGCCGCGAACGGCTTGAGCGGGGTGATCGTCAGGATGCGACCGCCGCTGTCGATCGCGGGGTCGACCTTGGCCGTGTAATCCGTGCCGTAGGTCAGCACGCCGGCGACCGGGCCGTTCAGGACGTTCCAGCCAGTCGGCAGGTACGCGGCGACCTGCACCGGGTCGGTCACGTCGACCGGCGCCTTGTTGGTCGGGTTCAGGTAGACCTTGACGATCTTGACGGTGTTGCCGTTGATGGACGAAGGCAGCAACGGCATCGAGAAGCCGGTCCACGGCTCGACCGCGAGGCCCCAGCCATCCTGGGAGTTGATCGCCGTCCGCATCGCGGCCGGACGGAACAGGACGGAAGGCGCGTTGACGGTACCGTCGGTCGAGCCCACGAAGAAGTACGGGTCGGCCGGATAGGGCAGTTCGCCCGTCGCGAGGTTGAAATTGGCGACGGCCTCCGGCACTGGCGGCGGTGGCGTCGAGCCCTTGTTGTTGTTGTCGGAGCCGCTGCATCCGGCCAACGCGAACATACCGAGCGCCATCGACGCTACGGCGCCGACCCCGGTCCTGACCTTCGTCATACTGATTCCCCCTTGGCTGTGCCTGAGCGACATTGCCCGGCACGGACGTTTCCAGACCGGCCAAGACTACGCCCGCGCCCGGCGGGCGCGCAATCGCCAGTCGCCACCGGCTTTGGGTAAACTACGCGGCCCTTTGGCAGCCCGGCCGACCGGGCCGGCTCGACCTAGCGAGCGACCCCAACCAGCCATGAGTGATCTGATCGCAGCCCGGGCCTCGACGCCTCTGTCGGCAGGCAACGCGCCGTACGTCGAGGACCTCTACGAGCGGTACCTGGCCGACCCGGCGTCGGTGCCGGCCCGCTGGAGGGAGTACTTCGACCGCCTCGGGGCGCCATCCGGGGAGGTCGCCCACGGACCGCTCGTCGAGGAACTGGCCCGGCGTGCGCGCACCGCGCGGGGGCCGGCACCGGCGCCGGTGCGTGGCGACGGCATGGCCGCGAAGCAGGGCGCGGTATCGCGAATGATTCAGATCTACGCGAACCGAGGGCACCTGATCGCAGACATCGACCCGCTGGGCCTGATGGTCCGCCCGATCCCGAAGGTCCTCGGCCTCGAGTACCTTGGGCTCGGCGATGCCGACCTCGACACGGAATTCCTGACCGGCAGCCGCAACGACGCCATCAAGCCGCGGCTGCGGCTGCGCGAGATCGTGTCCCAGTTGCGGCAGATCTACTGCGGCAGGATCGGTGCCGAGTTCGCCCACGTCTCCGACGAGACCGAGCGCCTCTGGCTCCAGGACCGGTTCCAGGTGGGCCGGGCCCAGGGCCACTGGTCGCCCGAGGCCCGGCGCGACATCCTCTGGGGCCTCACGGCCGCCGAGGGGCTCGAGCGCTACCTCGCGACGAAGTACCCGGCCCAGAAGCGATTCTCGCTCGAGGGCGGCGACAGCCTGATCCCGCTGCTCGAGGACCTGATCCAGTCCTGCGGCGGCCACGGCGTCGAGGACGTCGTGATCGGCATGGCACACCGCGGCCGGTTGAACGTGCTCGTCAACGTGCTCGGCAAGGTGCCCGAGGTCCTCTTCTCCGAGTTCGAGGGCAAGTACGACCTGAAGAAGCTCAAGGGCTCGGGCGACGTGAAGTACCACAAGGGCTACTCCTGCGACGTGCGCACGCCCGCGGGCAACGTCCACGTGGCGCTGGCCTTCAACCCGTCGCACCTCGAGGTGGTGAATCCGGTGGTCGAGGGCTCGGTGCGGGCCCGCCAGGAACGCCGCGGCGACGCGGCCGGCGACAAGGTGATGCCGGTGCTGATCCACGGCGACAGCGCGTTCGCCGGCCAGGGCGTCATCCAGGAGACGCTGCAGATGTCGCAGGCCCGTGCGTTCTACACGGGCGGCACGATCCACGTGATCGTGAACAACCAGGTCGGCTTCACGACGCACGATCCCCGCGACACGCGCTCGACGCTCTACTGCAGCGATGTCGCGAAGATGATCGAGGCGCCCATCCTGCACGTGAACGGCGACGACCCGGAGGCGGTCGTGTTCGCCGGGCGCCTCGCGCTCGACTACCGGATGAAGTTCCACAAGGACGTCGTGATCGACCTCGTGTGCTACCGGCGGCTCGGCCACAACGAGGCCGACGAGCCGGCGGCCACGCAGCCGGTGATGTACGCGGCGATCCGCTCGAAGCCGACCACCCGCGCGCTCTACGCCGCGCGGCTCGAGGCCGAAGGCGCGATCGCCCCGGGCGACGCCGACCGGATGGCCGAGGAGTACCGCAACTCGCTCGACGACGGCGACCACCAGCCCGCGACCCGCAACGTGATCGGCACGGTCGGCAACGCGCACACGGTGGACTGGACGAAGTACCAGGACGCAGACTGGACCGAGCAGGTCCGCACGGGCGTGAAGCTCGAGACGCTCCGCGACCTCGGCCAGCGCGCGACGAGCTACCCGGACGGGTTCGTGCTGCACCGGCAGGTGCAGAAGATCGTCGAGGACCGCCGGAAGATGGCGGCCGGGCAGGCGATGCTCGACTGGGGATTCGCCGAGACGCTCGCCTACGCGACGCTGCTCGACGAGGGCTACGAGGTCCGGATCACGGGCCAGGACAGCGGCCGCGGGACGTTCTTCCACCGCCACGCGGTGGGCCACGACCAGAAGACCGGTGCGACGTACGTGCCGCTCCGGCACCTGAAGCCCGGCCAGCCGCGGTTCCGGGTCACCGACTCGCTGCTCTCCGAGGAGGCGGTGCTCGGCTTCGAGTATGGCTACGCGACGACGGACCCGAACTGCCTGGTGATCTGGGAAGCGCAGTTCGGCGACTTCGTGAATGGCGCCCAGGTGATCATCGACCAGTTCATCAGCTCGGGCGAGACGAAGTGGGGCCGCCACTGCGGCCTCACGATGTTCCTGCCGCACGGGTTCGAAGGGCAGGGGCCCGAGCATTCCTCGGCCAGGCTCGAGCGGTTCCTGCAACTCTGCGCAGAGAACAACATGAGCGTGTGCGTGCCCTCGACGCCGGCGCAGATGTTCCACATGCTGCGCCGGCAGATGAAGCGCGACTTCCGCAAGCCGCTCGTCGTGATGACGCCGAAGAGCCTGCTGCGCCACAAGCTCTCCGTGTCCGCGCTCGAGGACCTCGCCCGCGGATCCTTCCGCAACGTCATCGACGAGATCGACGACCTCGACCCGGCCGCGGTGACGCGCGTCGTGTTCTGCTACGGCAAGGTCTACTTCGACCTGCTCGAGGCGCGCCGGGCCGGCGAGCAGCGTGACGTCGCGATCGTTCGCGTCGAGCAGCTCTACCCGTTCCCGGCGGACGAATACGCAACGGTGCTCGGGCGGTACCCGAACGCGAAGGACGTGGTCTGGTGCCAGGAGGAGCCGCAGAACCAGGGAGCCTGGTTCCAGATCCGCCACCGGCTGCAGGAGCCGCTCGGGCGGCGCGAACTGCTCTACTGCGGCCGCCGTCCGTCCGCGGCGCCGGCCACCGGCATCCCGCAACTGCACAATGAACAGCAGCAGGGACTCGTGGCGGCGGCGCTGCGGGCCCGCACGGTCGACGAACTGGCGCCGGCGCCCCGCCGGCTGCGCACCGCACCCTCCAGGAAGAACACATGACGATCGAAGTCAGGGTCCCTCAGTTGCCGGAGTCCGTCGCCGACGCGACCGTCGTGGCCTGGCACAAGCAGCCGGGACAGCCGGTCAGCCGGGACGAGAACCTCGTGGACCTCGAGACCGACAAGGTCGTGCTCGAGGTACCGGCGCCCGCGGCGGGCGTGATCGTCGAATTGCGCGTCCAGAACGGCGCGACCGTGACGAGCGGCCAGGTGCTCGCGCTGCTCGACGAGACCGCAACCGATGATGCGAAGGCCCCGGCCCCGGCCGCGGCGTCCGCGGCACCGGCCGAGCCGGCGGCGCGTGGCGGTGCTGTCGCCGAGAAGCTCGCGCCGTCCGTCCGACGCCTGGTCGAGGAGCACAAGCTCGACGCCGGCGCGATCCCGGGCAGCGGACGCGACGGCCGGATCACGAAGGGTGACGTGCTCGACCACCTGTCGGGCCGCGAGGTCCCGGCGGCGACGCCGGCTCCGGCCGCGCCGGCGAAGATCGCGGCGGCGGCGCCGGTTGCGGGTGCCCGCGCCGAGCGCCGCGTGCCGATGACGCGCCTGCGGGCGCGGATCGCCGAGCGGCTCGTGCAGGCGCAGTCCACGGCCGCGATGCTCACGACGTTCAACGAGGTCGACTTGAGGGCGGTCAACGAGCTGCGTGCCCGCCACAAGGACCGCTTCGAGAAGCTGCACGGCGCCCGCCTCGGGTTCATGTCGTTCTTCGTGAAGGCCTGCGTCGAGGCCTTGCGCCGCTACCCGGTCGTCAACGCCTCGGTCGACGGCAACGACATCGTCTACCACGAGTTCTATGACATCGGCGTCGCGGTCTCGACGGACCGCGGCCTCGTCGTGCCGGTGCTCCGGGATGCCGACACGCTCGGCTTCGGCGACATCGAAAAGGCGGTCGTCGGCTACGCGAACCGGGCCCGCGAGGGCTCGATCACGCTCGAGGAACTCACCGGCGGCACGTTCACGATCACGAACGGCGGCGTGTTCGGCTCGCTGCTGTCGACGCCGATCCTGAACATGCCACAGAGCGCGATCCTCGGGATGCACAAGATCCAGGAGCGTCCGGTCGTCGTGGACGGTCAGGTCGTCGTGCGCCCGATGATGTACCTGGCGCTCAGCTACGACCACCGGATCATCGACGGCCGCGAGGCCGTGCAGTTCCTGGTCACCGTGAAGGACGCACTCGAGGATCCGGCCCGCCTGCTGCTGCAGGTCTGAGGAACAAAGAATGTCCGACAATTCCTACGACGTCATCGTCATCGGCGCCGGCCCGGCCGGCTACCCGTGTGCCATTCGCGCCGCCCAGAACGGTCTCAAGGTCGCCTGCGTGGACGAGTGGAAGAACCGGGACGGCACCCACGCCTGGGGCGGCACCTGCCTGAACGCCGGGTGCATCCCGTCGAAGGCGCTGCTCGAGTCGTCCGAGCTCTATCACCGGGCCCACGAGGAGTTCGCCGTGCACGGGATCGGCGTCGGGAGCCTCAGCTTCGACGTGACCGCGATGCAGAAGCGCAAGGGCAAGATCGTCAAGGCCTCGACGCAGGGCGTCGCGGCGCTGTTCAAGTCCGCGGGCGTCACGCCGATCGAGGGCCACGGGAAGCTCCTGGCCGGCAACCGTGTCGAGGTGACCGGGTTCGACGGCGCGAAGCGCGAGTACCTCGCGAAGCACGTCGTGCTCGCGTCGGGCTCCGTGCCCGCGGCGTTGAAGAGCGTGCCGTTCGACGGCCAGGACGTGCTCGACTCCTGGGGAGCGCTCGACCTGGCCTCGGTGCCGAAGCGGCTCGCCGTGATCGGCGCCGGCGTGATCGGCCTCGAACTCGGCAGCGTGTGGCGCCGGCTCGGCGCCGAGGTCGTCGTGCTCGAGGCGCTCGAGCAGTTCCTCGCGATGGCCGACCAGCAGCTCGCGAAGGAGGCGCTCAGGCACTTCAGGAAGCAGGGGCTCGACATCCGGCTCGGCGCGAAGGTCTCGGGCCTCGATCGCGGCAAGGACGGCCTCACGCTCCGCTACGACGACGCGAAGGGCGCCCAGACCGTCACGGTGGATAAGGTGATCGTCGCGATCGGGCGCCGTCCGTACACCGAGGGACTGCTGGGGGACGGTACCGGAGTGCAGCTCGACGAGCGCGGCTTCGTGAAGGTGGACCACGAGTGCCGCACGGGTGCCGGCAACGTCTGGGCCGTCGGCGACGTCGTGCGCGGCCCGATGCTCGCGCACAAGGGCAAGGAGGAGGGGGTGATGGTCGGCGACCTGATCGCGGGCCTCGTCTCCGAGGTGAACTACAAGGCGATCCCGTCCGTGATCTACACCGCGCCCGAGATCGCCTGGGTCGGCCAGACCGAGGAAGAGGTCAAGGCCTCCGGCCGCGCCTACAAGACGGGCTCGTTCCCGTTCGTCGCGAGCGGGCGGGCCCGCGCGATGGAAGCGACGGCCGGGTTCTGCAAGGTCATCTCGGCCACCGACGACGACGAGATCCTCGGCGTGCACATCGTGGGCCCGATGGCCGGCGAGTTGATCGCCGAGGCCGTGCTCGCGCTCGAGTATTCCGCGAGCACCGAGGACCTGCAGCGCACGATGCACGCGCACCCGACGCTGAGCGAGGCGCTGCACGAAGCGGCGCTCGCGGCCGACAAGCGCGCGATCGACATGCCGAACCGCTGACCGTCGCGCGGGTTCAGCGCCCGCGGCGGGTCGCGCGGATCACGTTCGGCAGGCCGGCGAACCGGCCGAGCAGCCGGCTCAGTTCCTCGATGCCGTGGACCGTCACCGTGAGGTCCACCGTCGCGGTGTTCTCGGCCGGGTTCGTCACCGTGTTCATCGTCTCGATGCTGATGTGCTCGTCGGCGAGCACCGAGGAGATGTCGCGCACCAGGCCGCGACGGTCGAACGCCTCGACCCGGATCGCGACCGGGAAGGTCCGCTCGGGCGAGGTGCGCCCCCAGTCGACCGCCAGCACGCGTTGCGGCTCGCGGTCGCGCATCCGCAGCAGGTTCGGGCAGTCCGCCCGGTGGATGCTCACGCCCCGGCCAAGCGTGATGTAGCCGGTGATCGGTTCCGGCGGCACGGGGCGGCAGCAGCGGGCGATCGTGCTCATCAGGTCGCCGACGCCGTCGACGACCATGCCGCCGGCCCCTCCGGTCGCGGCGCGCGGCGTGCGCGGCGCCCTGGGCGGCTCGCGGTCGTGCTGCAGGCGCTGGATCGCGCCGGCGACCTGGGCGATCGTGAGTTCGCCCTCGCCGAGCCCGACGTAGAGTGCGTCCGCATCCTCGAGCCCGAGTTCGCGCAGGATCTCCGGCAGCGGGAGCGAGCGCACGCCGAGCCGTTCCATCTCGCGGTCGAAGAGCGCGCGCCCCTGTTCGCGGTTCTGCCCCTCGTCGAGCCGCCGGAACCAGCTCCGCACCTTCGCGCGATTGCGCGGGCTCGCCAGGAACCCGAGCGCGGGCACCAGCCAGTCGCGGCTCGGGTTCGGCTGCCTGGCCGTGATGATCTCGACGGTGTCGCCGTTCGCGAGCGCGTGGTTGAGCGACACCATCCGGCCGTTCACCTTCGCGCCGCGGCAGCGGTGGCCGAGGTCGGTGTGCACCTGGTAGGCGTAGTCGAGTGGCGTGGCGCCGCGCGGCAGGTCCACCACCTCGCCCTTCGGGCTCAGCGCATAGACCCGGTCCTCGAAGATCTCGGCCTGCAGGCCGTCGAGCAGGTCGGGCTCGAGGCCGGTGCGCGCGGCCGGCTCGAGCAGCTGGCGCAGCCAGTTGATCTTCTGGTGCAGCCCCGAGCCGGCCCGGGCGCCTTCCTTGTACTGCCAGTGGGCCGCGACGCCGAGTTCCGCATGCTCGTGCATCTCCCGGGTCCGGATCTGCACTTCGAGCGGGAGCCGCCCGGGGCCGATCACCGCCGTGTGCAGCGAGCGGTAGTCGTTCTCCTTCGGGGTCGCGATGTAGTCGTCGAACTCGCCCGGGATGTAGGTCCACAGCCCGTGCACGATGCCGAGCGCGGCGTAGCACTCGGCGACCGTCTCGACCTGCACGCGGACCGCGAGCACGTCCATCACCTGCTCGAAGGCGAGGTGCTTGCGCTGCATCTTCCGCCAGATGCTGTAGATGTGCTTCGGGCGCCCCGTGACCTCGCCCGCGATGCCCGCGCGGGCGAGTTCCGCCCCGAGCTGGGCCTTGACGTCCTCGATCCAGCGCTCGCGCTCGGCACGCTTCGACTTGAGCCATCCGGCGATGCGCTTGTACTCGCCCGGCTCCAGGTAGCGGAACGCCAGGTCCTCGAGTTCCCACTTGAGCTGCCAGATGCCGAGCCGGTTCGCGAGCGGCGCGTAGATCTCCCGGGTCTCGAGGGCCGCGCGGTTCTGCTCCTCGGGCGGCGCCTCCTTCAGGTGGCGAAGCCGGACGAGCTGCAACGCGAGCCTGAGCAGCACCAGCCGGACGTCGGAGGCGAGCGCCAGCAGCAGCTTGCGGAGTCCCTCGGCCTGCTGCGGCTTCAGGTGCCCGCCGGGACGCCAGTCGGCCGGCATCGCGATGCTGCCGACCCGCCGCACGTCGGTCGCGAGCCGGGCTGCGGCCGGGCCGTAGCGTTCGCGCGCGTCGGCCTCGTCGAGCACGCCGGAATCGAGGCAGGAGACCATCAGCGCCGCGAGCAGCACGTCTTCGTCAGCCCGCAGCTGTGCGAGCAGTGCGGCGAGTTCGACCGCCTGCGCCGCCGCGTCGGCCGGCGCGCGCGCACGCAGGTCGTCGAGCGCGACCCTCACTCGCTCCGTGTGCGACTCGTGTTCGAACTCGGCGGGTTTCACAGCGTGGGTTATGATATCGCGCCGTCGTCGGGTGTCCCGCGGAGTGAAGCGTTGCCGAGGCCCAGTCGAGCAGTCCGGCGCTGGACCGTGACCGCAGGTACGCCCGCGGCCGGTGACATTCCGGTTCGTATCCTCGGCATCGACCCCGGCTCGGTCGCGACGGGTTTCGGGGTCATCGACTGGTCCCGCGGCGCGCCGCGCTACGTCGCGAGCGGCACCATCCGCACGAGCGGGCGCGAGTTCGCCCCGCGCCTGCGCCAGATCTTCGAAGGCGTGAGTGAGGTGATGCGTTCCTACGGGCCGGGCGAGGTGGCGGTCGAGCGGGTGTTCATGCACCGCAACGCCGACAGCGCGTTGAAGCTCGGCCAGGCGCGCGGTGCGGCGCTCTGCGCGGTGTTCGCGACGGGGCCGGCGGTTTACGAGTATGCGCCGCGCGAGGTGAAGCTCGCGGTGGTCGGGCAGGGCGGTGCGCAGAAGGAACAGGTGCAGCTGATGGTGAAGACGCTGCTCGGACTCAGCGGCGAACTCGGCCCGGACGCGGCCGACGCGGTCGGCGTCGCGCTCTGCCACGGGTACAGCCGCGCATCGCGGGCGGCCGCGGCGGTCGCACGATGATCGGCTACCTGCGTGGGCGGCTCGCCGGCAAGCACCCGCCGACGCTGCTCGTCGACGTGGGCGGCGTCGGCTACGAGGTCGAGGCGCCGATGTCGACCTTCTACGGCCTGCCGTCCACCGGCGCCGAGGTCCAGCTGCACACGCACCTGGTCGTTCGCGAGGATGCCCACGTGCTCTACGGCTTCGGGACCGAACGCGAGCGTGCGCTGTTCCGCGAACTGATCAAGGTGTCCGGCGTCGGGCCGCGGATCGCGCTCGCGATCCTCTCGGGCGTCACCGTCGAGGAGTTCCACCGCTGCGTCGAGTCCGAGGACGTCGCCGCGCTCGTGCGCGTGCCGGGCATCGGCCGCAAGACGGCCGAGCGGCTGGTCGTCGAGATGCGGGACCGGCTCGAGGGGCTCGCCTCCGGGCGAACGTCGCCCGTGCCGGGTGCGCCGGCGGGCGCGGCGTCGAGCCCGCAGTCCGAAGCCTACAGCGCGCTCGTGGCGCTCGGTTACAAGCCGGCCGAGGTGACGCGGCTGCTGCAGAAGGTCGATCCCTCGGTGACGGCGACCGAGGAACTGATCCGGCACGCGCTGCGCGCGGCCGCGGGCTGACGGAGGCGACGTGATCGAACAGGACCGCGTGGTGTCGGCCGGCCCGCAACGGGACGAGGAAGCCTACGACCGCGCCGTGCGCCCGAAGACGCTGGCCGAGTACGTCGGCCAGCCGGCGATGAAGGCGCAGATGGAGATCTTCATCCAGGCGGCTCGCCAGCGCGGTGACGCGCTCGACCACGTGCTGATCTTCGGTCCGCCGGGACTCGGCAAGACGACGCTCGCTCACGTCGTCGCGAACGAACTCGGGGTCGGGTTCAAGCAGACCTCGGGGCCGGTGCTCGAGCGCCCGGGCGACCTTGCCGCGCTGCTCACGAACCTCCAGCCGAACGAGGTGCTGTTCGTCGACGAGATCCACCGGCTGAGCCCGGTCGTCGAGGAGATCCTGTACCCGGCGCTCGAGGACTTCCAGCTCGACATCATGATCGGCGAGGGTCCGGGCGCCCGCTCGATCAAGATCGACCTGCCGCCGTTCACGCTGGTCGGCGCGACGACCCGTGCGGGACTGCTGACCTCGCCGCTCCGGGACCGCTTCGGCATCGTGCAGCGCCTCGAATTCTACGGCCGCGAGGAACTGCAGAGCATCGTGACCCGCTCGGCCGGCATCCTCGGCGTGCCGATGCACGATGCGGGGGCCCGACGCATCGCCGAACGCTCCCGCGGCACGCCGCGCATCGCGAACCGGCTCCTGCGCCGCGTGCGCGACTACGCCGAGGTGAAGGCCGGCGGCCAGGTGACCGAGGCGGTTGCCCAGTCGGCGCTCGACCTGCTCGACGTCGATCCGCTCGGCTTCGACCCGATGGACCGCCGCCTGATGCTCATGATCATCGAGAAGTTCGACGGCGGACCGGTGGGCGTCGACAGTCTCGCGGCGGCGCTCGGCGAGGAACGCGGCACGATCGAGGACGTCATCGAGCCCTACCTGATCCAGCAGGGCTACCTGATGCGCACCGCGCGCGGGCGGGTCGCCACCCGCAGCGCCTACCTGCACTTCGGCCTGACGCCGCCTGCGCCGGACCGGCCGGGCACGGCCGCCCTGTTCGACACCTGAGGAGACGGGATGATCGGTGAACACTCTGCCCTCGACCTGATCCTGGGCGCCAGCTTCGCCGTGCAGTGCGTGCTCGCGCTGCTGCTCGGCGCGTCCGTGGTGTCCTGGGCCATCATCCTGCGCAAGAGCCGAGTGCTCTCCGAGGCGCGCTCGGCGGCGGCCGCATTCGAGGACCAGTTCTGGTCCGGCGGCGACCTGGCGTCGCTGTACCGATCGCTCGACGGTGCGAGCCAGACCGGGATGGCCGGGGTGTTCGTCTCGGGGTTCCGCGAGTTCTCGAGGCTGCGCCAGCAGGCCGGTCTCGCCGGCGACCAGTTGCTCGAGGGCAGTCGCCGCGCGATGAAGGTCGCGCTGCTGCGCGAGACGGATCGCCTCGAACACAATCTCGCGACGCTGGCCACGGTCGGCTCGACGAGCCCGTACGTCGGCCTCTTCGGCACCGTGTGGGGAATCATGAGCGCGTTCCAGGGGCTCGGCAGCGTGCAGCAGGCGACGCTCGCGACCGTTGCGCCGGCCATCGCCGAGGCGCTGATCGCGACCGCGGTCGGCCTGTTCGCGGCGATCCCGGCCGTGATCGCCTACAACCGGTATGCGGACCAGGTCGCGCGTCTCGAGCTGCGCTACGACACGTTCATGGAGGAGTTCTCGACGATCCTGCAGCGCCACGCGGGCGTCGGGGGCGCGGGCTGATGGCGGGCGGCGTGCACGGGCGCCGCGGCCGCCGCCTGATGGGCGAAATCAACGTCGTCCCGTACATCGACGTGATGCTGGTGCTGCTCGTGATCTTCATGGTCACGGCACCGATGCTGAGCCAGGGCATCAAGGTCGACCTGCCCAAGGCCGCCGCCGAGCCGATCAAGCCCGACAAGCTCGAACCGCTGGTGCTCAGCATCGACCGCGAGGGACGCCTCTACCTGAATCTCGGGCAACCAAAGGTCGCGCAGTCGCCGGAGCGGGTCCTCGAGATCGCGAGCGCTGCGCTGCGCAGGGAACCCTCGCGTCCGGTGCTGGTCAAGGCAGATACGGCGGTCGCCTATGGCCGGGTCGTGGAGGGCATGGTGCTGCTGCAGAAGGCGGGAGCCGAGAAGGTCGGGTTCGTAACCGAACCGCCGGGCGACGCGCGGGCGCGTCGCTGAGCATGCCCGGATTCGTCCGAGAGCACCTGCGACCGCTGGCCGGCTCGGCCGCGCTGCACCTGCTGTTGCTCGTGGTCGCCGGCGGACTCGCACTGCGCTGGACCAGCGAGCAGCCGCCGGTGGAACTCGCGATCCAGGGTGTCGCGGTCGACGCCAGGACGTTGCCTCGCTCGGTGCGCGAGAACCGCGCGATCGACGTGCCCGCGGCGACGCCACCGCGCCGGCCGGAACCCGATCCGGCGGCCGAGGCCGCCGCGGAGGCCCGGGCGCGCGCCGAGCGCGAGCGCGCGGAGGCGGTGGCCCGGCAGGCGAAGGAGCAGGCCGCCGCCGACGCGCAGGAACGGGCCGCGGCGCAGGAAGCCGCCGAACGCGTGGCGAAGGCGCAGGCCGCCGAGCTGGCCGCCGCAAAGCAGGCGGCGGCGCGGAAAGCCGAGGCCGAGAAGGCCGCCGCCGACAAGGCAGCGGCGGCGAAGGCGGCCGCCGAGGAAAAGACTGCGAAGCAGAAGGCGGAAGCGCAGGCTGCCCGGGACCGGGCTGCGCGCGAGGCGGACCTGAAACGCGCGCTCGCCGCCGAGGAAGCCGAGGAGGCGGACGCCGCCGCCCGGGACGGCGTTCGCGACGAGTACAGGGCGCTGCTCGTGCAGGCAATCGAGCGCAGCTGGATACGACCGCCCACGGCTCGGCCGGGCCTCGCCTGCACGCTCTTCGTCACGCAGGCGCCCGGCGGCACGGTCGTCGACGTGCAACTCGGCGGGTGCAACGGCGACCAGGCCGTGCGTGATTCGGTCGTCACCGCCGTGTATAAAGCGTCGCCACTGCCGCCGCCCCGCGATCCACGGGCGTTCGAGCGGCGACTCGAGATCGTCTTCAGGCCGAAGGACTAGACGCGATGCGCAAGACGAACGGTGGACGGGGCGTGCGGGGCCGGATCGGCTTCGTCCTCGGGTGGCTCGCACTCCTGGCCGCCGGTCCGGCGCACGCGCAGCTGCGCCTCGACATCACGGAAGGCGTCAAGGATGCGGTCCCGGTCGCGGTGGTCCCGTTCGCCGGGCAGCCCGAGGGCGGCCCGAACGACATCGCCGCCGTCGTGTCCGGCGACCTCGAGCTCAGCGGCCGCTTCGCGCCGCTCGAGCGGGCCGACCTCGTGATGCGCCCGGCCTCGGCGGCCGAGGTCCGCGTCGAGGACTGGCGGCTGCTCAAGGCCGACTACGTCGTCGTCGGCCATCTCGGCGACGCGGGCGCCACCGTCGACGTCGAACTCGTGAACGTGCGGACCGGCCAGCGGATGCTCGCCGAATCGGTGCCGGTGGATGGTCGCCCGCTCAGGGCCGTGGCGCACCAGGTCTCCGACCTCGTGTACGAGCGACTCACCGGCATCCGCGGCGCGTTCGGCACGCGGCTCGCCTATGTCGCCGTCGACGGCCGGGCCCCCAATCGCACGTTCCGGCTCGTCGTCTCCGACGCGGACGGCTACAACCCGCGGACCGTCGCCGAGTCGGCACAGCCGCTCATGTCGCCGGCCTGGTCCCCGGACGGGGCGAGCCTCGCCTATGTCTCGTTCGAGGGCGGCACTTCCGCCGTCTACGTGCAGCGGCTTGCGAGCGGCGAACGCAGCCGGGTGTCCGCGCGCTCGGGCGTCAATGGGGCGCCGGCCTGGTCGCCGGACGGCGGCCGCCTCGCGCTCACGCTCTCCCGCGACGGCAACCTCGACATCTACGTGCTCGAACTCGGCTCGCAGGTGCTGACGAGGATCACGACCGACGAGGCGATCGACACCGAGGCGGCCTGGAGCCCCGACGGCGGGTCGCTCTATTTCACGTCGGACCGAGCGGGCAACGCCCAGATCTATCGCGTGTCGCTCGACGACCGCGGCAACCCGCAGCGGGTCACGTTCACGAACGGATACAACGCGCGACCGCGCGTGTCGCCGGACGGCCAGTCGCTCGCGATGGTCACGCTCGACCGCGGGTACCGGATCGCGGTGATGGACCTGAAGACGCGGGCCCTGCGGGTGATCACCGACGGGCCGCAGGACGAGTCGCCGGGCTATGCACCGAACGGTGCGATGCTCGTCTACGCAACCGACGCGGGCGCCCGCCGGATGCTCGGCCTCGTCTCGAGCGATGGCGCCTGGAAGGAGCGACTGTCGTCCGAACGCGGCAGCGTGCGCGAACCCGCGTGGTCGCCGTATCCTTCGCGCTGATGATCGCCCGCGCGCCCTGTGGTAAAAGGCGCGCTTCCTGTGGCTGGCCAGGCCCGGACCCGGCCGGCCCACCTCCGAGGAGTCCCCAGATGAAGCTGAACCGTGTACTCGCCGTGACGCTGCTTGCGCTCGCCGCTGCCGCCTGCTCGAAGCCGACGCAGACGAAGCCGGAGGCCGCGCCGCCACCGCCCGCGGACACGGCCACGACCAGCGGCATCGCCGATCCGTCGGCGGGCCGGGCGACTTCGACGCTGACCCCGCAGCAGCAGGCGCTCGCGGCGCTGAAGGCGAAGAACGTCATTTACTTCGACTATGACAGCAGCGGGATCCCGTCCGAATATCTGGCGGTCGTCCAGGCGAACGCCGCCTACCTGGTCAAGTACCCGACCGCGCGCGTCCGGCTCGAGGGCAACACCGACGAGCGTGGATCGCCGGAGTACAACATCGGCCTCGGCGAGCGGCGTGCGCAGACGGTGCGCAGTGCACTGCTCGCGCAGGGCGTCGCGGCGGCGCAGATCACGACCGTGAGCTACGGCGAGGAGCGCCCGGCCGTCGAGGGCCACGACGAGGCCGCCTATGCGCAGAACCGGCGCGTCGAGTTCGTGTACCCGCAGTGAGCCGCCGATGAACCTACGCAAGGCAGGCTTCGTCGCCGTCGCGCTCGTGTTCTGGGGCGCGGCCGCGCACGCGACGGCAAGCAACAAGGAACTCGAGGCGCGGGCGAACGAGATGGACGCCCGTCTCGCCGCCGTCGAGCGCGCGAACCAGGTGCTCGTGCAGCTCCAGCAGCAGATCGAGGCCGCGCGCCAGGACCTGCGGACGCTGCGCGGGCAGGTCGAGGAACTCCAGCACCAGCTCGACACGCTGCGCTCCCAGCAGAAGGACCTCTACGGTGACCTCGACCGTCGGCTGCTGATCGTCGAGAACGCCGTGATGCCGGCCGCGTCGGGCCCGACGGCCCCGCCGGTCGTGCCGCCGGCGGGTACGGACCCCGGGGCCGCGCCGGTGCCGGCGGCGACCGAGGACCTGCGTGCCGCCGACGAGGCGTCCGTCTACGGCGACGCATTCGCAGCGCTGAAGGCCGGCCGCTACGACGAGGCCGTGCGCGGATTCCAGCTCTACCTGACCAAGTTCCCGGACGGGCCGCGGGCCGATTCGGCGACGTACTGGCTCGGCGAGTCCTATTACGTGCAGAAGGACTACGCGACCGCGCTGAAGTCCTTCCAGACCGTGATGAGCCAGTACCCGGGTTCACGCAAGGCACCGGACGCGCTGCTCAAGGTCGGGTACAGCCAGTACGAGCTGAAGGCCTACCGCAACGCGCGCCTGACGCTGCAGAAGGTCGTCGCGGCGTACCCGGGCACCGAGGCGGCGCGGCTGGCCGAGCAGCGGCTCGTGCAGATGGACGCCGACGGCCGGTGAGCCGGGTCAAGGTCACCGAGACGTTCCTCTCGATCCAGGGCGAGGCGGACGCCGTCGGCTGGCCGACGTTTTTCATCCGGCTGACCGGTTGTCCACTCCGGTGCACCTATTGCGACACCGAGTACGCGTTCCACGGCGGTGAGTGGCACGAGGTGGACGCGCTCGTCGAGGCCGCCCGTGCCTCGGGCGTCCGTCACGTCTGCGTGACGGGCGGTGAACCACTCGCGCAGCGCGCCTGCCTCGACCTGCTCGCCGCGCTCTGCGACGCCGGGCATTCGGTCTCGCTCGAGACGAGCGGTGCGCTCGACGTGTCGGGCGTCGATCCGCGCGTGAGCCGGGTCGTCGACGTGAAGGCGCCGGCGTCCGGCGAGTCCGGGCGCAACCGGCTCGAGAACCTGCCGCTGCTCGGTCCGCGCGACCAGTTGAAGTTCGTGCTGTGCTCGCGCGACGACTACGAGTGGGCGAGGGCGTTCCTGCGCGAGCACGCCGCCGTGATCCGCGCGCCCGTGCTCCTTTCGCCGGGCTGGGGCCAGGTGGCCCCGGCCGACCTCGCCGCCTGGATGCTCGAGGACCGGCTTCCGGTCCGGCTGCAGGTCCAGCTGCACAAGGTCCTCTGGGGCGAGGCACGGGGTCGATGAGCGCCGTGTCGCCCGCGGTGGTGCTGCTGTCCGGCGGCCTCGATTCGGCCACCTGTCTCGCGATCGCGCGCGAGCAAGGCCACGCCTGCCATGCGCTCAGTTTCTCGTACGGCCAGCGCCATTCCGCTGAACTCGCCGCCGCCGGGCGGGTCGCGCGGCAGCTCGGCGCGCGCCAGCACCGCGTGATGGACATCGACCTCGCCGCGTTCGGCGGTTCCGCGCTCACCGACGCCCGCATCGCCGTGCCCGAGTCGCCGACCGGCGGCATCCCGGTCACCTACGTGCCGGCGCGCAACACGGTGTTCCTGTCGCTCGCGCTCGCGTGGGCCGAGGTGCTCGGCGCCACGGACATCTACATCGGCGTGAATGCGGTGGACTATTCGGGCTATCCGGACTGCCGGCCCGAGTTCGTCGCGGCCTTCGAGCGCATGGCCAACCTCGCGACACGCGCCGGCGTCGAGGGCGCGACGCCGCTCCGGATCCGCACGCCGCTCATTTCGCTCAGCAAGGCCGAGATCGTCCGTCGCGGCGTCGCTCTCGGTGTCGACTTTGCCGAGACCGTGTCCTGCTACCAGGCGGATGCCGAGGGCCGCGCCTGCGGGCGCTGCGACTCGTGCCGGTTGCGCCGCGCCGGGTTCGAGGCGGCCGGGCTCGCCGACCCGACGCGCTATCGCTGATCGGCCCCGGCGGCCCTGATATCATGCGCGCCCCCGGCGCAAGGCCGGCGTCAGGCGCGGGCCGTTAGCTCAGCGGTAGAGCAGCTGGCTTTTAACCAGTTGGTCGATGGTTCGATCCCATCACGGCCCACCATCTTCAGCCCCAGATACCGCGCGCGTAGCGCAGGAAGTTGCCGCCGAGGATCCGTTCGATCCGGTCCCCGCGGTGGCCGCGCGCCTCGAGCAGGCCCGCGAGGCGCCGGAACCGGCCCGGGCCCTCGAGGTCCGGCAGGAACGGCACGACGTCGGCGCATTCGCCGGTGGCCGAGATCCCGGAGGCGCGCCGCTCGGCGACTTCCCTCGCGAGGGTCTCCCGGTAGCGCCCGAGGTCGTCGATGCCGGGCGCTGCGCCGTCCGTGCCGATGCAGACGTGCTCGTCGCCGCAGACGTCGATCGCATGTTCGAGGTGCGCGATCAGGTCGAGCGCCGTCGGCTGACGGCCGATCGCGAGGAACGGCATGAAGTAGATCCCGACCAGCCCGCCCCGATCGGCCACGGCGCGCAGTTCCGCGTCGGTCTTGTTGCGGGGGAGGTCGGCGAGCGCCCGGCAGCCGGTGTGGCTGATGATCACCGGTTCGCGGGACGCATTGACCGCGTCGAGGCAGGTGCGCTCGCCGCTGTGGCTCAGGTCGACCGCGAGGCCCGCGTGGTTGAGTGCCTCGACGACCGCGTGGCCGACGTCGGTGAGACCGCGATTCTCCGGCGCCATCGCGCCGTCGCCGAGCGGGTTCGCGCCGTTGTAGGTGAGTTGGACGATGCGCACGCCGCGGCGCGCGAATTCGGCGGCACGCCCCGGGTCCGGGGCCAGCATCGTGCCGTTCTGGAAGCCGTAGATGACGCCGATCCGGCCGCTGCGTCGGGCCTGCCGGATGTCGTCCGACACGAGGACGCGGTGCAGCCTGTCCCCGTTCCTCTCGAGCAGGTGGTCCCACGCGTCGAGGTCCGCGTGCGTGGAGTGGTATGGATCGCCATCACCGCTCACGTACCCGACCGTCTGGTGGATCGCGGCCAGTCCCGAGGCGATCGCATCGTCGAGTGCGCGCGCGTCCACCGCATGCACCGGGTCGCCGCCATCATCGAGGTTCGGATTCGCGAGCGACCCGAGCGCGTCGACGATCAGCGGCCCGGCCCCTGCGGTGGCCGGGATACGGGTCGTCTGCGGTGTGTCCATGCCCGATCCTCCCGGCGGGGAACCGGTACCGTGACATTGTGCACCGGGCAGGGCGCGACCGGACTGGCGCGGCCCGGATTTTCTGGAAAACAATGTCGGACCCACCCGGAGGCCTGCCGATGCGACGTACCTGGCTCCTGACCCTGCTGATGGTCGTTACGACGAGCGCCGTTGCGGTCCCGTTCTGGGGCGCCCGCGATTCGAGCCCGGCCGGCACGCCGCCTGCCGCACTGAAGCCGGGCGAGTTCGTCTGGCAGCCGGACGTGGCACCCGACGGGCCGATCGTCGTCGTCGTGAGCCTCGACGAGCAGCGCGCCTACGTGTACCGGAACGGGGTGCAGATCGGCTATACGACGGTCAGCACCGGCAAGCCCGGCCACGAGACGCCGACCGGGATCTTCACGATCCTGCAGAAGGACAAGGACCACCATTCGTCGAAGTACAACGATGCGGCGATGCCGTACCAGGAACGACTCACCTGGGACGGCGTGGCGCTGCACGCGGGCGGACTGCCGGGCTATCCGGAATCGCACGGCTGCGTGCACCTGCCGTCGCAGTTCGCGGCCGACCTGTTCGGCGTGACGCACATGGGCATGACGGTCGTGGTCGTCAATTCGAAGACGGCGCCGGTGGACGTGGACCACCCGGCCGCGCTCGCGCCGGTCGACGCGACGACCGGCACCGACGACGTCCAGGCGCGCCTCGACGCGACGACCGAGTGGCGCTGGCAGCCGGAGAAGTCGCCGGATGGCCCGGTGTCGCTCGTCATGAGCGCCGCCGACCAGCGCCTGATCGTGATCCGCAATGGCGTCGAGATCGGGCGGGCGAAGATCGCGATCGCGGGCGACCAGCCGCTCGGCACACACGCGTTCATCGTCAAGGACGGGCCGGGCTACGGAAACAGCGTGTTCCTGAAAGGCGCCGCCGCGCGCAACTGGATGGCCGTGCCGATGCCCGGCTACGCGGACGCCGCGGGACACGACCTGACCGCCGAGGTGGGCGGCCGGCTCAAGGTGCCGCAGCCGTTCGCGAAGCTCGTGTACCCGCTGTTCGTGCCCGGGACGACGCTGCTCGTGACCGACGCGCCGGTCCTCGAGGAGAACACCGGCAAGCAGATGACCGTGATGGGCGAGGGCAACCCGAACGGTGCGTGAACACCGTTGGCTTGGGCGGGCCCGGTCCCGGTCGTCGGCCTCGGCCTAGCAATGCTGCAGCGCGTCGCCGTACAATCCCGGTTAGTTTCAATTGAAATCAACGGGCTGGAGCGCGCCATGGCGGACCTCTTCGACAACCCGATGGGGACGGACGGCTTCGAGTTCGTCGAGTACACGGCGCCCGACCCTGAGCTGCTGCGCCGGTTGTTCGAGCGGATGGGATTCCCGGTCACCGCGCGCCACCGGAGCAAGAACGTCACGCTGCACCGGCAGGGCGACGTCAATTTCGTCATCAATGCCGAGCCGGGCAGCTTCGGGCAGCGTTTCGCCGAGCGCCACGGCCCGTCCGCCTGCGCGATGGCGTTCCGGGTCCGCGACGCCGCCCATGCCTACCGCCGCGCGCTCGAGCTGGGCGCCAGGCCGGTCGAGACGCCGGTCGGACCGATGGAACTCAACATCCCGGCGATCGAGGGCATCGGCGGCAGCATCGTCTACCTGGTCGACCGCTACGGCGAGCGCACGATCTACGACGTGGATTTCGTGCCGGTGGCGATCCCGGCCTCGGCCGGCGTCGGCCTGACCGTGATCGACCACCTGACGCACAACGTGCGCCGCGGGAACATGAACCTGTGGGCCGGCTACTACGAGCGGCTGTTCAATTTCCGCGAAATCCGCTACTTCGACATCGAGGGGCGCAAGACCGGGCTCTTCAGCCGGGCGATGACCAGCCCCTGCGGCAAGATCCGGATCCCGATCAACGAGTCGCAGGACGACAAGTCGCAGATCGAGGAGTACCTGCGTGAATACCAGGGCGAGGGCATACAGCACATCGCGCTCGCGACCGACGACATCCATTCGACCGTGGACCGGCTGCGCGCGAATGGCGTCGACTTCCAGGACACGCCGGACACCTACTACGAGGGCGTGAACGCGCGGGTGGACGGCCACCGTGAATCGCTCGACGAGCTCGCGCGGCGACGGATCCTGATCGACGGCAGCGCGAAGGACGGGATCCTGCTGCAGATCTTCACGAAGAACGTGATCGGCCCGATCTTCTTCGAGATCATCCAGCGCAAGGGCAACGAGGGTTTCGGCGAAGGCAACTTCAAGGCGCTGTTCGAGTCCATCGAACTCGACCAGGAACGCCGAGGCGTGATCTGAGCGGCCGGCAGCCGCAGGCAGGGACAGGGCGATGAAGCGATACATCCCGATCTCGCGCCACGCGGGCACGGCGTCCCGGCAGGCCCACGCGGACATGCCCGAGGGCACTTACGAGCGCGAGATGAGCAAGGAGGGCTTCTTCGGCCCGGCCGCATTCTTCCACCATCGGCGTCCACCGACCGGGTGGTCGTCGTTCGACGGGCCGCTGCGCCCCCGGGCGTTCGACCTCGCGCGCCTCGAGGGGACGGACGCCGGCCCGTGGTCGTCGCACCCGGTGCTCGCGAACGCCCACTGCCAGGTCCGCTACTGGCGGCTGCCCCGGTCGATGAACCGGCTGGCCCGGAATGCCGACGGCGACCAGCTGCTGTTCGTGCACGCGGGTCGCGGGGAACTCTACAGCGACTTCGGCAGGCTCGCGATCGAACCGGGCGACTACGTCGTGCTGCCTCGCGGAACGATGTGGCGCATCGAGTGCGCGGCCCAGATGGACGTGCTGATGGTCGAGGCGACGAATTCGAGCTACACGCTGCCGGACAAGGGGCTCGTGGGCAACCACGCGATCTTCGATCCGGCGCTGCTCGACGTTCCGGCAATCGACGACGCGTTCGTCGCCCAGCAGGCGGCGCCCGGGCCGTGGGTGGTCGAGGTCAAGCGCCGCAACGAGGTCTCGCGGATCACGTACGACTGGAACCCGCTCGACGCGGTCGGCTGGCACGGCGAGCTTTCGGTCGTGCGGATCAACGTCCGAGACTTCCGGCCGCTGATGAGCCACCGCTACCACCTGCCGCCGTCGGCCCACACGACTTTCCTCGCGAACCGCTTCGTCGTCTGCACGTTCGTGCCCCGTCCGTTCGAGACCGACCCGGGCGCGCTCAAGGTGCCGTTCTTCCACAACAACGACGATTACGACGAGGTGCTCTTCTACCACGCGGGCGAATTCTTCAGCCGCGACAACATCCACCCCGGCATGGTGACTTTCCACCCGGCAGGCTTCACGCACGGGCCGCACCCGAAGGCACTGACCCGGATGCTGCGTCAGGAGAAGCCGGCCACGGACGAGGTCGCCGTGATGATCGACACCCGCGACCCGCTCGAGGTCGGCGCCGGCGCGTCCTCGGTCGAGTGGACGGGCTACGTCGACAGCTGGAAGGTGCGAACGTGAAGTTCGCGACGCTGGCCGACGGGTCGCGCGACGGGCAGCTCGTGCTCGTGAGTCGCGACCTCACGCGCGCGGTGGCCGTGCCCGGGATCGCGCGGACGCTGCAGGACGCGCTCGACCGCTGGGCCGAGGCCGAGCCGGCACTCCGGGAACGGGCGGCGGACCTCGAGTCCGGCCGCGTGGCGACGGCGCAGCCCTTCGATCCGTCGCGGGCGCTCGCGCCGCTGCCGCGCGCCCATCACTGGGTCGACGGCTCCGCGTACGTGAACCACGTCGAGCTGGTGCGCAAGGCGCGTGGTGCCGAGATGCCGCCGAGCTTCTGGACCGATCCGCTGGTCTACCAGGGCGGCTCCGACGACTTCATCCCGCCGACCGGGGACGTGCCGCTGCCGAGCGAGGAGCATGGGATCGACTTCGAGGCGGAGGTCGCGGTCGTCACCGACGACGTGCCGATGGGCACGGACTCGCGGGCAGCGCGTGACCGGATCCGCCTCGTGATGCTCGTGAACGACTGGTCGCTCCGGAACCTGATCCCCGGCGAACTCGCCAAGGGCTTCGGCTTCTACCAGTCGAAGCCCGCCACCTCGTTCTCCCCGGTGGCGGTCACGCCGGAAGAGCTCGGCGAGGCCTGGGACGGCGGCAAGGTGCTGCGGCCGCTCGTCACGCAGCTGAACGGGATGCGGTTCGGGCAGCCCGACGCCGGCGTCGACATGACGTTCGACTTCCCGAGACTGATCGCCCACGTGACCCGCACCCGCCGGCTCGGGGCCGGTGCCATCGTGGGGTCGGGCACCGTGTCGAACTATGACCGCAGCCTCGGCTCCTCGTGCATCGCCGAACGCCGGATGCTCGAGCAGATCGAGGCCGGAAAGCCCTCGACGCCGTTCCTGCGCTACGGCGACCGGGTGCGGATCGAGATGTTCGACCGCAACGGCAACAGCATCTTCGGTGCCATCGACCAGCGGGTCGTTCCGGCCGGGTGAGCCCCGTGCGAGAATCCCGGCGCCATGATCTTCAGCAACCTCGAGCGGCTGCCGCCTGACCCGATCCTCGGCGTGACCGCGGCCTACCGGGCCGACCCGACACCCGGCAAGATCGACCTCGGCGTCGGCGTCTATCGCGACGAGCGTGGGGAGACGCCGGTGCCCGGGGCCGTGCGCGAGGCCGAGCGCGCCGTGCTCGCCGACCAGCGCACGAAGACCTACGTCGGCCCGGCCGGCAACCTCGAGTTCAACGAGCGCCTCGTGGCCATGGCACTCGGGCCCCTCGCCGCGCCGCTCGCCGCGCGCACCGCGACGATCCAGACCGTCGGCGGCTGCGGTGCGCTCAGGCTCGGGGCCGAGATCGTCCGCGCCTCCGAACCCGATGCGGTGGTGCACGTGAGCGACCCGACCTGGGCGAACCACGAGCCGCTGCTTGGCACCTGCGGGCTGCGCCTCGACCGCTATCCCTATTACGACGCGCGTACCCACGGCGTGGACTACGGCCGGATGCGCGACCACCTTGCGCGCATGCCGGCCGGTTCGGTCGTGCTGCTGCACGGCTGCTGCCACAACCCGACCGGAGCGGACCTCTCCCGCGAAGAGTGGGACGACCTCTCGGCCCTGGTCGAGTCGAAGTCGCTGGTGCCGTTCATCGACCTCGCGTACCAGGGCTTCGGCGACGACCTCGAGGCCGACGCGTACGGGCTGCGTCGGATCGCCGAGCGCAGTCCGCAGTTCCTGCTCGCGATGTCCTGCTCGAAGAATTTCGGCCTGTACCGGGAGCGTACGGGTGCGCTCGCGGTCGTGGGCTCGACGCCGTCCGTCGCCGCGGCCGTCGCGACGCACCAGGCGCGCACCGGCCGCCGGATGTATTCGATGCCGCCGGACCACGGCGCGGCGATCGTCGCCCGGCTCTTGGGCGACGAGGGGCTGCGTGCCCGGTGGATCGCCGAACTCGACACGATGGTCGCGCGGATGAAGTCGCTGCGCGCGCTGCTCGCCGGGCGCCTCGAGGCGCGCCGTCCCGATCTCGACTGGTCCTGGGTCACGCGGCACCGTGGCATGTTCTCGCTCACGGGCCTCGATGCGGCCGGCGTCACGCGCCTGCGCGACGAGTACCATGTCTACCTGCCGCCCGACGGGCGCATCAATTTCGCCGGCGTGAGCGACGGCAACGTCGACCGTGTCGCCGAGAGCCTGGTCGGCGCCGCAGGCTGAAGCCGGGCGTCCGGCAACACACGAGGGGGGATCCGTGCTCGGGCTGACCCGCTACCAGTGGACCGTGCTCTTCGCCGCCTGGCTCGGCTGGGGCTTCGACGTGTTCGACGGATTCCTGTTCAACTACGTGGCCCCGAACTGCGTGCCGACGCTGCTCGGACTCGCGATCGGCAGCCCGGAGGCCAAGCAGGCGACGCTCTTCTGGACGGGCGTCCTCACGTCGATCCTGCTGCTCGGCTGGGCGGCCGGGGGCATCCTGTTCGGGATGGTGGCCGACCGGATCGGCCGCACGCGCACGCTGATGCTGACGATGACGCTGTACGCGCTCGGCACCGCGGCCTGCGCATTCGCGCCGAACATCGCGGTGCTGGCCTTCTTCCGGCTCGTCGCGAGTCTCGGGATCGGCGGCGAGTGGGCGGCCGGTGCCTCGATGGTGGCCGAGGTGGTGCCGGAGGAGAAGCGGGTGGAGGCCGGGGCGCTGCTCTACACGGCGGCGCCGATGGGGCTGTTCCTCGCGACGTTCGTGAACCACCAGGTCGCGGCAGTCTGGCTTGCGGATTCGCCGGAGTACTCGTGGCGCATCGTGTTCCTGTTCGGGCTCGTTCCGGCGGCGATCGCGTTCCTGGTCCGGATGTTCGTCCGGGAGCCCGAGCGCTGGAAGGCCGTGCAGGCGAATCGCGCGCCACCCTCGATCCGCGACCTGTTCGCGCCGGGCGTCCTGTCCGTCACGGTGCGAGGCACGCTGATGGCGATCGTCGCGCTGGTTGCGTGGTGGAGTTGCAACGCGTTCATCCCGACCGTCTCCTCGGGACTCGCGCAGGCGACCGCGCAGGCATCGGGTTTCGGCCGCGAGGCAACGCTCGCGCTGGTTGAGTCCTGGAAAACACAGGCAACCGCGTGGTTCAACCTCGGCGGGCTGATCGGTACGCTGCTCACGATCCCGGTCGCGAAGCACCTCGGCCGCAAGCCGATGTTCGGGATCTACTTCGCCGCCTCGGCGGCGGCGATCTACGCGGCGTTCGGCGTCGACTGGCCGCCCGACGTCCGGCTGCACCTCTATTTCTTCATCGGGCTGTCGGTGTTCGGCGTGTTCGGCAGCTTCACGTTCTACCTGCCGGAACTCTTCCCGACCCGGCTGCGCGGGACGGGGTCCGGGTTCTGCTACAACATCGGCCGGGTGATCGCGGCGGCGGGTCCGTTCATCGTCGGCGCCATTGCCTCGCGCGGGGTCGACCACGCGATGGCGGCGATCGCCTGGGTGGCCGCCGTGCCGCTCGCGGGTCTGCTGCTCGTGCCGTTCATCATCGAGACGCGGGGCCGGGCGCTCGCGGACTAGCCCGGCGGTGTCCCTTGCTATAGAATTCGCGGGTCTGGAATCGTCGGCCGGCGCAAGTCACTGATCCGGCAGCGATTCCTGGCCGAGCAGGCGGGTCCCCGGGCGGGACGCGCCGGTCCGGCGGGAGATTCGCCAGAGAAATCCCCCTCAGCGGGGATTTTTCGTTTTGCGGCGGGCCGAGTGCCCGAACGCAAGAAACGAATGGGCCGCCGGCCCATTTTTTGTTTGTGCGCCCGGCGCTGGGTGGTGCCGATGCAGAGGGACGCGCTGGCCGAGTTGCTGCGGCCCGTGGTCGAAGCGCAGGGCTGCGAACTGTGGGAACTCGAGTTCGTCCCCGGTCGCAGTGGCCTGCTCCGGCTCTACATCGACGCCGGGCCGGGCATCACGCTCGACGACTGCGAGCGGGTGAGCCGGGCCGTGAGCGAGGTGCTCGACCGCGACGACCCGATCGCGGGCGAATACACGCTCGAGGTCTCCTCGCCGGGACTCGAGCGGCCGCTCAGGACGGCCGAACAGTTCGGCCGGTACGTGGGCGAGACGGTGTACGTCGAGCTTGCCGTGCCGCAGGACGGGCGGCGGCGGTACAAGGGCAGGCTGCTCGCGGCCGGCCCGGTGACGATCGAGGTCGAGGTGGACGGGCGGACCCACGGTCTGCCGGTCCTGGGAATACGCAAGGCGCACCTGGTGGCGCCGTGAGCCAGACACCCGCGTGGCGGGAGGACGAGCGATGAACAAAGAGATCCTGATGGTCGTCGACGCGGTCTCGAACGAGAAGGGCGTCGACAAGGAAGTCATCTTCGAGGCGCTCGAGGCCGCGCTTGCGTCGGCCACCCGCAAGAAGTATGGCGAGGACTTCGACGTCCGCGTCGCGATCAACCGCAAGACCGGGGACTACGACACGTTCCGGCGCTGGAAGGTGTTCGCCGACGACTCGACCGAGCTCGAGTTCCCCGAGAAGGAACTGCGTCTCGACGACGCGGTGGACGTCGACAAGGACGCCGAGATCGGCGGCTACGTCGAGGTGCCGCTCGAATCCGTGGCCTTCGGCCGCATCGCCGCGCAGACCGCCAAGCAGGTGATCGTGCAGAAGGTGCGCGAGGCCGAGCGCGCGCAGGTCGTCGACCAGTACAAGAGCCGCATCGGCACGCTGGTGTCGGGCCTCGTGAAGCGCGTCGACCGCAACGGCATCTTCGTCGACCTCGGCGGCAATGCCGAGGGCTTCATCCCGCGCGAGTGGATGATCCCGCGCGAGCCCGTGCGCACGCAGGACCGCATCAAGGCGTTCCTGAAGGACGTGCGCTCGGAGATCCGCGGCCCGCAGCTGTTCCTCTCGCGCACGGCGCCGGAGTTCCTGATCGAGCTGTTCAAGCTCGAGGTCCCGGAAGTGGGCCAGGGCCTCATCAACATCCTGGGCGCGGCCCGCGACCCGGGCGCCCGCGCGAAGATCGCCGTGCGCTCGAACGACCCGCGCATCGACCCGGTCGGCGCCTGCGTCGGCATGCGCGGTTCGCGCGTGCAGGCGGTGTCGAACGAGATCGCCGGCGAGCGCGTCGACATCATCCCGTTCGACGACAACTCGGCCCAGTTCGTCATCAACGCGATGGCGCCGGCCGAGGTGAGCTCGATCGTCGTCGACGAGGAAGCGCACAGCATGGACATCGCGGTCGCCGAGGAGAAGCTCTCGCAGGCGATCGGCCGCGGCGGGCAGAACATCCGGCTCGCGAGCGAACTCACCGGCTGGAAGCTCAACATCATGAGCGAGCAGGCGGCCGAGGAGAAGAGCGAGTCCGAGCAGCGCGAGCTGCGCGAGCTGTTCATGAAGCAGCTCGACGTGGACGAGGACGTCGCCGCGATCCTGGTCGGCGAGGGCTTCTCGAGCATCGAGGAAATCGCCTACGTCCCGCAGGCCGAGCTCGCTGGCATCGAGGAGTTCGACGAGAACATCGTCAACGAGCTGCGCAACCGCGCGCGCGACGTGCTGCTCACGCAGGCGATCGCGACCGAGGAGACGATCGAGGGCGCCGAGCCGGCCCAGGACCTGCTCGAGGTCGAGGGCATGGACGACGAACTCGCCGCCGAACTCGCCCGGCACGGCATCGTGACGCGCGAGGACCTCGCCGAGCAGGCGGTGGACGACCTCGGCGAGGTCGAGGGGCTCGACCCCGAGCGCGCCGGCGCGCTGATCCTCGCTGCACGCAAACACTGGTTCGAGCAGGGCCAGCAGGCCTGACCGGAGGTACCCCATGGCGGAAGTCACGGTCAGTCAGTTCGCCGAGGTCCTGAAGGTCCCGGTCGACAAGCTCATCGCGCAGCTCGACGAAGCCGGCATCAAGGTGAAGGGTGCCGACGACACGATCAGCGACGAGGCGAAGATGGAACTCCTGACGCACCTGCGCCGCGCGCACGGTCGCCAGGAGGACGCGGCCGCGCCGCGCAAGATCACGCTGAAGCGCAAGGCGCAGCAGGAGATCAAGGTCGCCTCGGTGCAGGGCCGCGCCCGCACCGTGAACGTCGAGGTGCGCGCGAAGAAGACCTACCTGAACCGCACGGTGCTCGAGGAAGAGCAGCGCCAGCGCCAGGAGGAACTGGACCGCCAGCGTGCCGCCGAGGAGGCGGTGCGCCTCGAGGCGGAGCGCAAGGAGGCCGAGCGCCGCGATGCCGACCGGCTCGAGCGCGAGCGGATGGAAGCGGAAGCGCGTCGCCGCGCGGACGAGGAAGCCCGGCAGCGGGCCGAGGAAGAAGGTGCCCGGCAGGCAGCCGCCCGCGAGCGCGAGCGCAGCGAGCGTGAGCGCGCGGAGGCCGAGCGCCGCGAGGCCGAGCCGGCCCGCCCGGCGCCGCACGCACCGAAGGTGCGCACGGCCGCCGAGGAAGAGGCGGCGCGGGCCAAGGGCGCGACGACCAAGTACGGCCGCCAGGAACTCCACGTCGGTGGCGACGCGGGCGCGCGCTACAAGAAGCGCCAACTCGCGACCCGCAGCCGGCGACCGGTGCAGGTGAGCGTCGACTCCCGTCACGGCTTCGAGCTGCCGACCGCGCCGGTGAAGCGCGAGGTGCAGCTGCCCGAGACGATCACCGTCGGCGAACTCGCCCAACGGATGGCCGTCAAGGCCAACGAGGTGATCAAGACGATGATGAAGATGGGCGTGATGGCCACCATCAACCAGCCCATCGACCAGGACACCGCGCAGCTCGTCGTCGAGGAGTTCGGCCACTCGGCCGTCCGGCTGAAGGAAAGCGAGCTCGAAGACACGCTCCAGGCGGAGGCCGGCGAGGTCGAGGCGCTGCCGCGGCCGCCCGTCGTCACGATCATGGGCCACGTCGACCACGGCAAGACGTCGCTGCTCGATTACATCCGCCGCACGAAGGTGGCGGCGGGCGAGGCCGGCGGGATCACGCAGCACATCGGCGCCTACCAGGTCGAGACGCCAAAGGGCCTGATCACGTTCATCGACACCCCGGGCCACGCCGCGTTCACGGCAATGCGCGCCCGCGGCGCGCACGTGACCGACATCGTCGTGCTGGTGGTCGCGGCCGACGACGGCGTGATGCCGCAGACGATCGAGGCGATCCAGCACGCGCGCGCGGCGGGCGTGCCGATCGTCGTCGCGGTCAACAAGATCGACAAGAGCGATGCGGATCCCGATCGCGTCCGCAACGACCTTGCGAAGCAGAACGTCATACCGGAGGACTGGGGCGGCGACACGCTGTTCGTGCACGTCTCGGCGCGCACCGGCGCGGGCATCGACCAGCTGCTCGAGACGATCCTGCTGCAGGCCGAGGTGCTCGACCTGAAGGCCCCGCAGGACGGCCTCGCCGTCGGCGTCGTGCTCGAGTCCTCGATCGAGAAGGGCCGCGGCCCCGTCGCGACGGTGCTCGTGAAGCGCGGCACGCTCAAGTCCGGCGACCCGATCATCGCCGGGCAGGAGTTCGGCCGTGTGCGCGCGCTGTTCGACGCGACCGGGAAGCAGGTGCCGAGCGCGGGACCGGCGGTGCCGGTCGCGGTGCTGGGCCTGTCCAACGCGCCGAATGCCGGCGACGACCTGCTGGTCGTCGACAGCGAGCGCAAGGCGCGCGAAGTCGCGCTGCATCGCCAGGGCAAGTTCCGCGACGTGCGCCTCGCGGGCGCCGCGAAGAAGGTCGAGGACGTCTTCTCGCAGATGGGCGAGCAGACCGGCGCCGTCGTCGCGCTGATCGTCAAGGCGGACGTGCAGGGCAGCGCGGAGGCGCTGCGCGACGCGCTCTCGAAGCTCTCGGGCGACGAGGTGGCCGTGAAGGTCATCGCGAGCGGCGTGGGCGGCATCACCGAATCGGACGTCACGCTGGCCGCGGCCTCGCGGGCCCGGATCATCGGCTTCAACGTGCGCGCCGACGGTGCCGCGCGAAACGCGATGAAGGACTCCGGCGTCGACGTGCGCTACTACAGCATCATCTACGAGGCGATCGACGACGTGAAGCAGGCGATGAGCGGCCTGCTGAAGCCAGAGATCAAGGAGCAGATCGTCGGCCTCGCCGAGGTCCGCGAGGTGTTCCGGTCGAGCAAGTTCGGCACCGTCGCCGGGTGCCTGGTCGTCGAAGGCTTCATCAAGCGCGGCAACCCGGTCCGCGTGCTCCGCGACAACGTCGTGATCCACCAGGGCGAGCTCGACTCGCTGAAGCGGTTCAAGGACGATGCGGGCGAGGTCCGGGCCGGTACCGAGTGCGGCATCGGCGTGCGCAACTACAACGACATCCGCGCGGGCGACCAGATCGAGTGCTATGCCCGCGTCGAGGTCGCGCGCAGCGCGTGACGCACCGCCATGCCGCGTGAAGTGCCGCGGGCGCGACGCGTCGCCGAGCAGGTGCAGCGCACCCTCTCGGAGATGCTGCTGCGCGAGGTGCGTGACCCGCGCCTGAAGCCGCTCACGATCACGCACGTGAAGGTGTCGCCGGACCTGACGCACGCGTGGGTCCACTACGCGCCGCTGCTCGGCGGCGCCCCCGACCCGCTGCAGCAGGAGATCCTCGACGAGGCGGCGCGCCGGCTGCGCGGGCCGCTCGGCCGCGCACTCCGGCTGCGGCTCGCGCCCGAGATCCACTTCAGCCCGGACGAGGAACTCGAGCGCGGCAACCGCCTCGACGACCTGATCACCCGCGCGGTGCGCGAAGACCGCACTCGACGCCCCGACGGCGAGCCCGGGGACGACGGGCAGTGACCGGCACGGCGCCTGGTCGTGCCGTGCGCCGGCCGTGGCGCGCGGTCGACGGCATCGTGCTCCTCGACAAGCCATCCGGCCTGTCCTCCAACCACGCGCTGCAGCGCGTCCGCCGGGCGCTCGCCGCGGCCAAGGGCGGCCACGCCGGCACGCTCGACCCGCTGGCGACCGGCATGCTGCCACTGTGTTTCGGTCGCGCCACGAACGCCTGCGGGCCTCTGCTCGGCAGTCGCAAGGCCTATCGCGCGGACCTGGCGCTCGGGCGGGCGACCGCGACCGGCGACGCCGAGGGTGCCGTGACGCTCGAGCGACCGGTACCGGCGCTCGACGAGGGCATCATCGACGCCGCGCTCGGGCGTTTTCGCGGCGAAATCGACCAGGTCCCGCCGATGCATTCCGCGATCAAGGTGGACGGGCGGCCGCTCTACGAACGGGCCCGGCGCGGCGAGAACGTGCCCCGGGCGGCGCGCCGGATCGTGATCGGGCGGCTCGAATGCGTGGGGCTGGGGCCGGACCGGCTTGCGTTCGAGGTCGAGTGCTCGAAGGGGACCTACGTCCGGGTGCTGGGCGAGGAGATTGCCGCGGCACTCGGCACCTGCGGCCACCTGGCGGCGCTCCGCCGACTCTGGGTCGAACCATTCGACCCGGCCGACATGGTCACGCTCGATGCGATCGAGGCCTGGGCAGCGGCCGGCGGGGATGATCCGCGCGGCGAGCGCTGGTGGCTGCCGTCCGATCGGGCGTACCCGGGCCTGCCGCGCGTGGACCTCGACGACACGCAGGCCCGGCACCTGGCCCAGGGGCGCGTGCTCGCCGCGCCGGTCCTCGACCCGGCCGGCGGGCCGGCCCGGGCCTATGCGCCGGACGGGACGTTCCTCGGATTGGTCGAGCCTGTGCCGGACGGCGGCCTGCGGGTGCTTCGGCTCTTCGTGGGCCCCCCGGAGGCTTGAGAATCCGGATGCATAACGGGTAAAATGCGCGGCTCACCAAAGGCATACACGATTTTTTGAGGATTCCAAACGATGGGACTGACCACCGAGCGCAAGGGCGAGATCGTCGGCGAGTACGCCCGCAGCAGCAATGACACCGGTTCGCCCGAGGTCCAGATCGCGCTGCTCTCCGCCCGCATCAACGAACTCGGCGATCACTTCAGCACGCACAAGCGCGACCACAGCTCGCGTCGCGGCCTCCTGAAGCTCGTCACGCAGCGTCGCAAGCTCCTCGACTACTTGAAGTCCTCGGACCCTGCCCGGTACCAGGACGTCGTGAGCCGGCTCGGCCTGCGTCGCTGACCCCGCGAACTCCGGCCCGCCCTGCGGGCCGGATTCGTTTCGGCACCCCCCAAGACCCCGAATTCCAGGACACCATCGTGAACGTCCACAAGAAGACTTTTCCCTACGGCCCGCACACCGTCACGCTCGAGACCGGCCGCCTGGCGCGCCAGGCCGACGGCGCAGTACTCGTCTCCATGGGAGACACTTCGGTCCTCGTCACGGCCGTCGGCCGCAAGGAAGCGGACCCGAACAAGGATTTCTTCCCGCTGACCGTCAACTACGTCGAGAAGACCTATGCCGCCGGGCGCATCCCGGGCGGCTTCTTCAAGCGCGAAGGCCGGCCGACGGAGAAGGAGACGCTGACGTCGCGACTGATCGACCGGCCGATCCGCCCGCTGTTCCCCGAGGGTTTCTTCAACGAGGTCCAGGTGGTCGCGACGGTCGTCTCGCTCGACCCGGACATCGATTCGGACATCCCGGCGATGCTCGGCGCCTCGGCGGCGCTCGCGATCTCCGGCATCCCGTTCAAGGGCCCGATCGGCGCCGCGAAGGTCGGCTACCGTGACGGCAAGTACCTGCTCAACCCGACCGCGAAGGACCTCACGACCTCGCAGCTCGACCTCGTCGTCGCCGGCACGGCCGACGCGGTGCTGATGGTCGAGTCCGAGGCGAAGATGCTGCCCGAGGACGTGATGCTCGGCGCCGTCGTGTTCGGCCACGAGCAGATGCAGGTCGCGATCCAGGCGATCCGCGAGCTGGCCGCCGAGGCGGGCAAGCCGGCCTGGACCTGGACGGCGCCGGCCACCGACGCGGAACTCGTGGCCGCGGTGGCCGGGCTCGCGGGCAAGGCGCTCGGCGAGGCCTACACGATCACGGACAAGCAGAAGCGCTACGCGCGCATCGGCGAGATCAAGAAGGCGACCGTCGAGGCGCTCGCGGGCGGCGAGTCCCCGAAGTACACGGCGCGCAAGGTCGGCGACCAGCTCGGCATGCTCGAGTACAACCTGGTCCGCGGCCGCATCCTGGCCGGCGAGCCGCGCATCGACGGGCGCGACATGCACACGGTGCGAAAGATCACCGTGCAGACCGGCGTGTTGCCGCGCACGCACGGTTCGGCGCTCTTCACCCGTGGCGAGACTCAGGCGCTCGTCACGACGACGCTCGGCACGGGCCGCGACGCGCAGATCATCGATGCGCTGGCCGGCGAGCGCAAGGAACCGTTCATGCTCCACTACAACTTCCCGCCGTTCTCGGTGGGCGAGACGGGCATGATGGGTTCGCCGAAGCGCCGCGAGATCGGCCACGGCAACCTGGCGCGCCGCGGCGTTGCGGCCGTGATGCCCGACATGGCGACGTTCCCGTACGTGATCCGCGTGGTCTCCGAGATCCTCGAGTCGAACGGCTCGAGCTCGATGGCCTCCGTCTGCGGCACCAGCCTGTCGCTGATGGATGCCGGCGTGCCGCTCAAGGCGCCGGTGGCCGGCGTCGCGATGGGTCTCGTGCTCGAGGGCGGCAAGTTCCAGGTGCTCACGGACATCCTCGGCGACGAGGACCACCTCGGCGACATGGACTTCAAGGTCGCGGGCACCTCGAACGGCGTCACGGCGCTGCAGATGGACATCAAGATCGAGGGCATCACCCGCGAGATCATGAAGGTCGCGCTCGAACACGCACACAAGGCGCGCCTGCACATCCTCGGCGAAATGGCCAAGGTCATCACCGCGGCGCGCCCGCAGATGTCCGAGTGGGCGCCCACGATCATCACGATCAAGATCGACCCGGAGAAGATCCGCGAGGTCATCGGCAAGGGTGGCGCGGTCATCCGCGCGATCACGGAGGAGACCGGCACGACGATCGACATCGAGAACGACGGCACGGTCAAGATCGCGTCGGTCAACGGCGCCGCGGGCCGCGAGGCCCAGCGCCGGATCGAGCTGATCACCTCGGAGGTCGAGGTCGGGGCGATCTACGAGGGGCGCGTCGTGCGGCTGATGGACTTCGGCGCGTTCGTGCAGATCCTGCCCGGCAAGGACGGCCTCGTGCACATCTCGCAGATCTCCGAGGAGCGCGTCGAGCGCGTGAGCGACAAGCTGAAGGAAGGCGACGTCGTGCGCGTGAAGGTGCTCGAGGTCGACCGGCAGGGTCGCGTGCGCCTGTCGATGCGCAACGTCGACGCCTGACGGCGGGCGGCCGCAACTCGCGGCCGCGGATGGCTGACGCAAACAGGGCCGGCATTGCCGGCCCTGTTCGTTCGGGATGCCTTCCGGCCCGCCCGCCGGGCCCGACAGCTCAGTCGCGGTCGCGGTTGAACGGCCCGGTCAGGCGGCCGAAGACCTCTTCCTGCAGCGACTTCCAGCGCTGGTAGTTCTTCTGCGCGACCGCGGTGACGGTCTCCACCGGGTCGACGCCGACCACGTTCTTGAACCGGTCCCGCAGTTCGCGCTGCTCGCGTGCGAACTGCTGGATGCTTTCGTCGAGGTAGCGACCGACGAATTCCTGCAGCCCGCTGCCGTAGCTTCGGATCACCTGCGACAGGAAGTCGCGGCTCATCAGCGATTCCCCGGCCCCTTCCTGCTCCGCGATCACCTGCAGCAGGATGCTGCGCGTGATGTCCTGCTGCGACTTGCGGTCCAGCACGACGAAGTCGATGCGCTCGACCACCAGCCGCCGGACGTCGGCCAGCGTGACGTAGCGGCTCTCGACGGTGTCGTAGAGCCGGCGGTTCGGGTACTTCCGGATCACCCGCGGCGCTGGCTTCCCGTCGTGTTGCGCGGAGGGGGTCCGGGTGCGCTTGGTTCTGGGCTTCGTCGTCATGGGTCCTCTGTGCTGCAGCTCCTGTGCCTTCACTCCGCGCCGGCCGCGACCCGCGGGCCAAGCCCGCGCATCGCCTCCGGAATCCAGTTCGCCACGGCCCACTCGAGCACCGCGGCTGCGTCCCAGCCGGCGAGTTCCTGCGGCGGCCGTTGCCCGAGGAACCCGAGCGCGGCCGCAAGCTGGGCCCCCGGGTTCGCCGAGGCGAGCCCGGGCGCATCCGCCGACTTGGAGAGTTTAAGGCCATCCGCGCCGACGGCAATCGGCACGTGCAGGTAGGACGGTGCGTCGAAGCCGAGCGCCTGCTGCAGCAGCAGTTGCCGCGGCGTGCTCATGAGCAGGTCTGCGCCCCGCACGACATCCGTCACACCCTGCGCTTCGTCGTCGACGACCACGGCGAGCTGGTACGCGTAGAGGCCGTCGCGCCGCTGCAGGACGAAATCCCCGCTGGTCCGGGCTACGTTCGCGCAGGTCCAACCCTGGACCCGGTCTTCGAAACAGACGTCCCGGTCCGGTGCGCGGAAGCGACGGGCCAACTCGCCCGGGCGGGCCGGCTCCGGCCGCGGCAGGCACTCGGCCGGGTGGTAGAGGTCCTCGCCGCTCGCGCGACCCGCGTTGACGGGCAGTGCGGCGAGCGCGGAACGCGCACAGCTGCAGTCCCGCAGGTGGCCCGACGCGGCCAGCCGGTCGAGCGCCTCGCCGTATGCGTCCGAACGGGTGCTTTGCCGCAACACCGGCCCGTCCCAGCCGAGACCGAGCCGTTCCAGGGCGCGCAGGATGTCGTCGGCGGCGCCCGGGCGTTCCCGGGGCGGATCGATGTCCTCGATCCGGACGAGCCACCGGCCACCGAGGGCGCGCGCGTCGACCCAGCTCGCGACGGCTGCGACCAGGGAACCGAAGTGGAGTGCGCCGCTCGGCGTCGGCGCGAACCGGCCGCAGTGCGGGCGGCCGGTGGGCTCAGCGATACCAGTCGTCGCGATCGCCGAACTGCTTTTCTCTGCGCTCACGCCGCTCCTGGGCCTCGACGCTCAGCGTGGCGACCGGCCGGGCCTCGAGGCGCTTCACGCCGATCGGCTCGCCGGTCTCGAGGCAGAACCCGTAGGTGCCGTCCTCGATGCGCTTCAGCGCCTCGTCGATCTTGCGGATCAGCTTGCGCTCGCGGTCACGGGTGCGCAGCTCGAGGCTGAACTCGGATTCCTGCGTCGCGCGATCGTTCGGATCAGGGAAATTAGCCGCCTCGTCCTTCATGTGCAGCATCGTCCGATCCACTTCCTGCATCAGGTCCTGCTTCCAGTTGCTCAGGATCAGCCGGAAATGCTCGAGCTGCTCCTTGCTCATGTACTCCTCGCCCTTGCGCGGAACGTACGGTTCCACGTTGCGAGGGCCTGCGAGCAGGCTGCCACCGGTGATCGGCGGGGGCGGGGACTTGACGACCGAGACGACAGGCGTGGTGCCGGCCGGGGCAGCCGACTTCGGCGCCGGCTTCACCGGGACGTCCGGCGCACGCACCGGCACGGGCTTCGCGACGGGACGGGTCGCCGCCTTCTTCGGAGCCGCCGCCGGGCGCGCCTTGGCCGCCGGCGCCGCCTTGGCGCGGGCAGGCTTGGCGGCGGGTTTGGCAGAAACAGTCTTCTTGGCCTTGGGTGCCTTGGCAGACGGTTTCCTGGCGGGCATCTACTGACTCCGGGACTCGACGAAGGACGCGGGATTATACAGACCGTGCGCGCCCGGTCCACCCGGCTTTTTCAGCCTCTCCGGGCCGTCGCGGCCGCCCCGCCGTCCGGCCGTCCGGTGCTGTGGCGTGGCGCGCTTTCTTTTACACTTCGCGTCCATCCCATTCCGCCTCCCCGCCCCGGGTGACCGATGCGCCTGACCAAGATCAAGCTGGCCGGATTCAAGTCCTTCGTGGATCCGACCGCCGTCAGTTTCCCGTCGAGCCTGGTGGGCGTGGTGGGTCCGAACGGCTGCGGCAAGTCGAACATCATCGACGCGGTGCGCTGGGTCATGGGCGAGATTTCGGCCAAGCACCTGCGCGGCGACTCGATGGCCGACGTGATCTTCAATGGCTCGGGGTCCCGCAAGCCGGTCGGGCAGGCCTCGGTGGAACTCGTGTTCGACAACTCCGACGGCAAGCTCGGCGGCGAGTACGCGAGCTACGCCGAGGTGTCGCTCAAGCGCATCGTCTCGCGCGACGGGCAGTCGTCGTACTTCCTGAATGGCGTGCGCTGCCGTCGCAAGGACATCACGCAGCTGTTCCTCGGCACCGGCCTCGGGTCGCGCAGCTACGCGATCATCGAGCAGAACATGATCTCGCGCGTCATCGAGGCCAAGGCCGACGAGATGCGCTACTTCCTCGAGGAGGCGGCCGGCATCTCGAAGTACAAGGAGCGGCGCCGCGAGACGGAGAGCCGGATCTCGCACACGCGCGAGAACCTCGCGCGCCTCTCCGACCTGCGCGACGAAGTCGAGAAGCAGCTGCGCCACCTGCAGCGTCAGGCCGCGACCGCACGCCGATACCAGGCGCTGAAGCAGGAGGAGCGGCAGGTGCACGCCGAACTGCTCGCGCTCAAGCTGCGCGAGGTCGAGACGGAGTCCGGTGCCCGGCAGGCGATCCTCGGCGAACGCGACCTCGCGCTGCAGTCGGCGCTGGCCGAGCAACGATCGGTCGAAGCGGCGATCGAACGCGCACGTCGCGACCACGATGCGCACGCCGAGGTGCTCGGCGAGGTGCAGGGCCGCTATTACCAGGTGGGGGCGGAGATCTCGAGGAGCGAGCAGGCGATCGAGCACGCGCGGGAAATCCGCGGCCGGCAGCGCGCGGAACTGGCCCGCGCGGTGCAGGGGCTCGAGGAAGCCGAGGTCCACCGGCGCCGGGACACGGCCCAGGCGGCCGAACTCGAGGTGGCGCTGGCCGACCTCGGCCCCGGGCTCGAGGCGGCGCGGTCGGCCGAGCAGGCGTCGACGGCGCAGCTCTCCGACGCCGAGGCGCGCATGCAGGACTGGGCCGAGCGCTGGGAGGCCTTCAACCACTCGCTGCGGTCCGCGTCCTCGACGGCCGAGGCGGAGCGCGCGCGGCTCGGCGAAATGGACATCCAGCTCAAGCGGCTGGGCGAGCAGCGTGATCGGGGCACGCAGGAGCACACCACCCTGTCGGCGGCCGACGTCGACGCGAAGCTCGCCGAGATCGCGGCGGCCGAAGGCGCCGCGCGCGCGGCGCTCGAGTCGACCCGGGCCCGCATCGCCGATCTGGGCACGCGTCTCACGACTGAAAGGACGCGTGAACGCGAACTCGCCGACGCGGCCCAGGCGGCCCGGCGCGCCGCGCAAGACGCCGAAGGCCGCGTCGTGTCGCTCGAGGCGCTGCAGCGCGCAGCCCTCGGGCAGGGCCAGGGCAAGGTCGTCGAGTGGCTCGCGGCCCGCGGCCTCGGGGCGAACCAGCGCCTCGCGCAGCAACTGAGCGTGGACGCCGGCTGGGAACGTGCCGTCGAGACGGTGCTCGGGTCGTACCTCGAGGCCGTCTGCGTCGAGTCGATCGACGACGTGGCGGGCATGCTCGAGAGCCTCAGCGCCGGCACGGTCACGTTCTTCGCCGCCGGCGCGGCCGAGGCCGGCACGCCGGCCGGTCACACGGCGCTCCGCGCCCGCGTGCGTGGCCCGGCGGGCCTCGACGCACTGTTCGAGGGCATTGCATCGGCCGACACGTTGTCCGAGGCCCTTGCCCAGCGTCGCCACCTGCGTGCCGGCCAGTCCGTGATCACCCGGGATGGCGTGTGGATCGGACCGGACTGGCTGCGCGTCAGCCGGGATCGCGACGCGCACGAGGGCGTCATCGAGCGTGAACAGGAACTCCGCCGCCAGCGCTCGGAGTTCGAACGTCGCGTCGCCGCCCACCGTGAGCTCGAGGCGGCGCTCGAGGCGCAGCGTGGTGCGTTGCGCGGCATCGAAGACCAGTTGACGAGCGGCCAGCATGCATTGTCGCAGGCCGGCGCGGATCACATGTCGCTGCGCTCGCAGCTCGACGGGCTGCGGGCCCGCGCCGAGCAGCGCGCGGCCCGGATGGAGCGACTCGCGAACGAGCTCGCCGAACTCGAGCATGCGATCGAGGAGGCGACCGCCGGCAATCGCGCGTCGCGCGCGCGACTGGCCGAGGCCGTGGACGCGATGGCGGCGCTCGAAGATCGTCGCCGCGAACTCGAGCAGGAGCGGGACGCGCTGCGGGGCGCGCTCGCGGCGGCACGCCAGCAGGCCGAGCGGGACCGCAACGAGGCGCGCGAGGTGGCAATCAGGGTCGAGTCGCGTCGTGCAAGCCTCGAGTCGCTGCTTGCGGGCATCGCGCGCCTCGACGGTCAGATGGCCCAGTTCGTCGCGCGCCGGGACGACCTCGAGATGCAGCTCGCCTCGGGCGAGACGGCCGAGTCGGAGCTGCGCCAGCACCTCGACGACGCGCTGGCGCGCCGCGTCGCGGTGGAGGAGGAACTCGCGACGGCGCGGCGTGCCGCAGAGGCGGTCGACGCGGAGCTGCGGGCACTCGAGGAACGGCGTATGGGCACCGAGGCCGCCGTGCAGGAAGCGCGTGATGCCCTCGAGAACGTCAAGTTTTCGGTGCAGGAGCTGCGCCTGCGCCGCGAGGCGCTGCTCGAGCAGTTCACCGCGACGAAGCTCGAGATCGGTGACGTCACGGCGGCGCTCCCGCCGGAGGCCGCGGTCGCGCCGTGGGAGGTCCGGCTCGCGGAGACGGCGGAAAAGATCGAGCGGCTGGGCCAGGTCAACCTGGCGGCCATCGACGAGTTCAAGGAGCAGTCGGAGCGCAAGGAGTACCTGGACCGCCAGTTCACCGACCTGAACGACGCGCTCTCGACGCTCGAGGATGCGATGCGCAAGATCGACCGCGAAACGCGCACGCGCTTCCAGGACACGTTCGACCGGGTCAATGCGGGCCTGAAGGAGAAGTTCCCGCGCCTGTTCGGCGGCGGCCACGCCTACCTCGAGCTGGTCGGCGACGACGTGCTCGAGTCGGGCGTCGCGATCATGGCCCGCCCGCCCGGCAAGCGGAACAGCTCGATCAGCCAGCTGTCCGGCGGCGAAAAGGCGCTGACGGCGGTCGCGCTCGTGTTCTCGATCTTCGAACTGAACCCGGCCCCGTTCTGCCTGCTCGACGAGGTCGATGCGCCGCTCGACGAGAACAACGTCGGGCGGTTCTGCGACATCGTGCGCGAGATGTCGAGCCGCGTTCAGTTCGTGTTCGTCACCCACAACAAGGCGACGATGGAACTCGCGAACCAGTTGCTCGGCGTGACCATGAACGAGCCGGGTGTGTCGCGCCTCGTCGCCGTCGACGTCGACGAGGCCGTGCGCCTCGCCGCGGTTTGACGAGGGACGATGGCGGAACTCCGCTGGATACTGCTCGGCGCCGGTGTTGCGCTCATTATCGGCCTGTACCTGTGGGGCACGCGCTCACGGCTGCGGTCCGCGGCGATCGAGCGCACCCGGAGCGTCACGGTACCGACGACAGCCGGCGACGGACCCGGGGACGCGGACCCCGAGCGATACGAGCCCGAGGCGCACGTCGAAATGCCCGGGCATGCGATGCGACCGGTGGCGCCGGACATCGACGCGGACGAGTGGGACACGGTCGTTGAAGCCGGCACCGGCGGCCGGCGCGAACCAACGCTCGGCGAGCGCCTGACGGCGCGTACCGAGCGCGTCGAGTCGTTCGAGCCATTCGACGACCCGGATCGGACCGAGCGGCTCGAACGGACCGCCCGATTCGAGCGAACGGAACGTGCCGAACGCGTCGAGCGGACCGAACGCCTCGAGCCGACCGAGCGTTTCGAGCGTACCGAACGCGCGGAGCGCCGGCCGTCCGGAACTGCCGAGGCCCCGTCGCCGGCGCGCGACGATGAGTCCCAGACCGAGGTCGAGGCGCGGGCCCAGAGCATCGTGGCCCTGCGCGTCGTTGCGCCACTGCCCTCGCGGTTCGAGGGTTCGCTGCTCGCGGACGCCCTGGCGGCCGAGCAGTTCGAATTCGGGCGCTTCCAGATATTCCACCGGCTCGATGCCGCAGGGCAGCCGCTCATCAGCCTCGCGAGCCTGCGCGAGCCGGGCACCTTCGATCCGGCGACGATGTCGGGTGCGGCCTATGCTGGACTCGTGCTGTTCGCGGTGCTGCCGGGACCGCTGTCCGCACAACAGGCCTTCGAGGACCTGCTGGTCGCGGCCCGGTCGCTCGCGGGACGCCTCGGCGGCCACGTGCAGGACAATCGCGGCGTCCCGCTGGTCGCCCAGCGGATCGCCCGGCTGCGCGAGGAGATGGCCGCGATCGATCGCGCCGCGGGCCGACGCTGACCCGATGGCCGGCGCCCCCGCCAGGCGGATCGAGGAACTGCGCCGGACGATCGAGCGGCACGATTACCGTTACTACGTGCTCGACGATCCGGAGGTCCCGGATGCCACCTACGACGCGCTGATGCGCGAGCTGCGCGAGCTCGAGGCCGCGCACCCCGGCCTCGTGACGCCGGATTCGCCGACGCAGCGGGTGTCGGGCCGCCCGTCCGCCGGGTTCGCCGAAGTCGTCCACGCGGTGCCGATGCTCTCGCTCGACAACGCGTTCTCGACCGAGGACGTCGCCGGGTTCGACCGGCGGGTGCGCGAGAGACTCGACGTGGCGGCGGTCGGCTATTCCGCGGAGCCGAAGATCGACGGGCTTGCGATCAGTGTCCGCTACGAGGACGGGCGTTTCGTCCGCGCGGCGACCCGTGGCGACGGCAGCCGCGGCGAGGACGTGACCGCGAACGTGCGCACAGTGGCGGCGCTGCCGCTGCGACTGCGCGGCCGCGCACCGGCGGTGCTCGAGGTGCGGGGCGAGGTCTACATGGCGAGGGCCTCGTTCGAGCGCCTCAATGCGCGCGCCGCCGCGGCCGGCGAGAAGACGTTCGCGAATCCGCGCAACGCGGCGGCGGGCAGCCTGCGCCAGCTGGATCCGGCCGTCACCGCGGGCCGGGCGCTCGACGTCTTCTTCTACGGCGTTGGCGAGACCGACGGCTGGAAGCTGCCTTCGAGGCACAGCGAGGTGATCGGCGCGCTGCGCGAGTTTGGTCTGCGGACCTGCCAGGAGACCTCGGTCGTCGAGGGGCTCGAGGGTTGCCTGGCGTACTACGAACGCCTGCAGGCCGCGCGAGCCGGGCTAGACTACGACATCGATGGCGTCGTCTACAAGGTGGACCGGCTCGACTGGCAGCGCGAGCTCGGATTCGTGGCACGCGCACCGCGCTGGGCCGTCGCACACAAGTTCCCGGCCCAGGAAGAGGTCACGGTGGTCCGCGGGGTCGACTTCCAGGTCGGTCGCACGGGCGCCCTCACGCCGGTCGCCCGGCTCGACCCGGTGTTCGTCGGGGGCGTGACGGTCAGCAACGTGACGCTGCACAACATGGACGAACTCGAGCGCAAGGACGTCCGTGTCGGCGACACCGTCGTCGTTCGACGGGCCGGCGACGTGATCCCGGAGGTCGTCCGCGTGCTGCCCGAACGCCGGCCGGACGGCGCGAAGCCGGTCCGCCTGCCCGAGCATTGCCCGGTGTGTGGTTCGCGGGTCACGCGTGACGAGGGCGAGGCGGTGGCTCGCTGCAGCGGCGGACTCGTATGCAGTGCGCAACGCCGCGAGGCGCTGCTGCACTTCGCATCGCGGCGCGCGATGGACATCGACGGGCTGGGCGAGAAGATCGTCGAGCAGCTCGTCGCGTCGGGGCGGGTGCAGACGCCCGCCGACCTGTACACGCTCGACGCCGCGGAACTCGCCGCGCTCGACCGGATGGGCGAGAAGTCGGCCGCGAACCTCGTCGAGGCGCTGGCGAAGAGCCGGGCGACGACGTTGCCCAGGTTCCTGTACGCGCTCGGCATCCGCGACGTCGGCGAGGCGACGGCGCTCGCGCTGGCCAGCCATTTCGGTCGGCTCGAGACGCTGGTCGCGGCGCGCGAGGAGGAGATCCAGCAGGTCCGCGACATCGGGCCCGTCGTCGCGCGCCACGTGCGGGAGTTCTTCGACGAACCGCACAACCGCGCGGTGGTCGAGGCGCTGCGCGCGACCGGCGTGCACTGGCCGGAGCGCGACCCGGTTGTGGCCGCGACCGCACCGGTCGAGGGTCCGTTGGCCGGCGAGGTGCTCGTGATCACCGGCGCGCTCGAATCGATGACCCGCGACGAGGCACGGGACGCGGCACGTGCGGCCGGCGCGAGCGTGACGGACTCGGTGTCCAGGAAGACGACGCTGCTCGTCGCGGGAGCCGAGGCGGGGTCGAAGCTCCGCAAGGCGACGGAACTCGGCGTCCGGATCGTGGACGAGCGCGAGTTCCTCACGCTCCTCGGGCGGGACGGGCGCTGAATGTACGGTCGGTATGCGATCCGGCGTCTGGTGGGCCTGGTGCCGACCTTCTTCGTGATCGTCACCGCTGCGTTCTTCCTGATGCGGGCGGCGCCGGGCGGCCCGTTCGACCAGGAGCAGGCGATTCCACCGGAGATCCGCGCCAACCTCGAGGCCGCGTACGGTCTCGACCGGCCCGTGTGGGAGCAGTACGTCCGCTACCTCGAGGGTCTCGCGCACGGTGACCTGGGCCCGTCGTTCCGGCTCAAGGACCACGGTGTCGCGGAGTTGATCGCGAGCGGCGCGCCGGTGACGTTCACGATCGGGTTCGCGGCCCTGCTGCTCGCCGTCGCGGTCGGCGTCCCGCTCGGCTTCGCGGCCGCAACGCACCACAACCGCGGCCCGGACCACGCCGTGATGACGCTCGCGCTGCTCGGGATCGCCGTGCCGAACTTCGTCGTCGCACCGCTGCTCGCACTCGTCTTCGGCGTGCGGCTCGGCTGGCTGCCGGTGGCGGGGTGGGAGTCCCCGGACCCCCGCTACATGGTGCTGCCCGTCGTCACGCTCGCGCTGCCGTTCATCGCCTACGTCGCCCGCCTCGCGCGCGGCAGCCTGCTCGAGGTGCTGCAGGCGCCCTGGATACGCACCGCGCGAGCAAAGGGGATCGACGGGCGCGGCGTGCTGCTGCGCCACGCGCTGAAGCCGGCACTGATGCCGGTCGTGAGTTTCCTCGGGCCGGCGGCGGCCGGGTTGCTCACCGGGTCGCTGGTCGTCGAGCAGGCGTTCGGGCTGCCGGGCATCGGCCGGTACTTCGTGCAGGGGGCGGTCAATCGCGACTACACGCTCGTCATGGGCATGGTCGTCTTCTACGCCGGCCTCATCCTGCTGCTCAACCTGCTGGTCGACCTCGCGTACGGCTGGCTCGATCCGCAGATACGCCATGACTGAGCCGGCCGGAGGGCTGTACGTCACCGCGTTGCGCCGGCTGGCCGGCAACCGGGCGGCCGTCGTCTCGCTCGTCGTACTGGCCCTGCTGGTCGTCGCGGCCGTGTTCGGCCCGTACGCCAGCCGCTACACGATCGACGAAGTCGACTGGTCGCTCGCGGCGCTCGCGTCGCCGCCATCGCTCGCGAACGGCCACTGGCTCGGCACCGACGGCAACGGCCGGGACCTGTTCGTCCGCGTCTGCGCCGGCACCCGCGTCTCCCTGCTCGTCGCACTGCTGGCCACGGCCGTCAGTCTCGCGATCGGTGTCGCGTGGGGCGCGACGGCCGGTTACGTCGGCGGGCGTGTCGACGGCTGGATGATGCGCGTCGTCGACGTCCTGTACGCGCTGCCCTACATGTTCTTCGTGATCATCCTGACCGTCGTGTTCGGTCGCAGTCTCGTGCTCATCTTCCTCGCCATCGGGGCCGTCGGGTGGCTCACGATGGCCCGCATCGTGCGGGGGCAGGCGCTCGCGATCCGTCGCCAGCCCTTTGTCGAGGCCGCCATCGCGCTCGGATTGCCGACCCACCGGATCATTGCGCGCCACGTCGTGCCCAACGTGCTCGGCACCGTCGTCGTGTACGCGACGCTCACGGTGCCACAGGTGATCCTGTTCGAATCCTTCCTGAGTTTCCTGGGCCTTGGGGTGCAGGAGCCGCTCACGAGCCTCGGCCGACTGGTGGCCGAAGGCGCGCTCGAGATGGAATCTGCACCGTGGCAGTTGCTCGCGCCGTCGCTCGTGCTCGCGACGCTGCTCGTCTGCCTGAACTTCGTCGGCGACGGCCTGCGCGATGCGCTCGACCCGAGGCACGCGTCGTGAACTCGCCGCCGCTGCTCGAGGTCCGCGACCTGCACGTGCGCTTCGACACGGACGCCGGGACCGCGCACGCGGTGCGAGGCGTGTCGCTCGACGTGGCCCGCGGGGAGTGTGTCGCGATCGTCGGCGAGTCGGGCTCCGGGAAGAGCCAGCTGCTGCTCGCGTGCCTCGGCCTGCTCGCCTCGAACGGTCGCGCGGCCGGCACGGCCCGGCTCGAGGGGCTGGACCTGTCGGGCAGCGGCGCGGGCAGCGTCCGCGGCGAGCGGGTCGGCTACGTTTCCCAGGACCCGATGGGCGCGCTGACGCCGCACCTGCGGATCGGCGAGCAGCTGGCCGAGTACCGTGTCCACGTGCGTGGCGAGGGTCGCGCCGCCGTGCGCCGCGCGGCGGTCGAGGCGCTCGGCGACGTCGGGATCGACGACCCGGAACGGCGCGTCGACCAGTACCCGCACGAGCTGTCCGGGGGGCAGCGCCAGCGCGTCGCGATCGCGATGGCCCTGATGCCGAGTCCGGCGCTGCTGGTCGCCGACGAGCCGACCACCGCACTCGACGTCACGGTGCAGGCGCAGGTGCTGGCCGTGCTCCGGCGGCTGCGCGAGCGCGGGCTTTCGATGATCCTCGTGAGCCACGACCTGGGTGTCGTGGCCGGGATCGCCGACCGGGTCGGCGTCATGTATGCGGGCGAGCTCGTCGAGGTTGCGCCGGTCGACGCGCTGTATCGCGCGCCCCGGCATCCGTACACATCGGCGTTGCTCGCATCGGTCCCGCGCCTCGACGCGGAGGCCGGCGCGCGGCTCGCCGGGATCGCGGGCCAGCCGCCGCGGCCCGGCATAACGGCCGCGGGGTGCCCGTACGCGCCACGCTGTCCACAGGCGCGCGAGCTCTGCCGGACGACGGCGCCGCACGAGGCCCGGGACGATGACCGAGCCTGGCGCTGCCATGCGCCGCTGCCGTCCGGGTGGCAGCCGTGAGCGCCGGACTCGAGGTCCGGTCGGTCTCGGTCGACTACCCGGTCCGGGGGCTCACCGGACAGGGGACGCACCGGGCCCTCGATGCGGTGTCCGTGTCCGTGCCGGATGGCGCGACGCTCGGCGTCGTCGGAGAGTCCGGCAGCGGCAAGTCGACGCTGGCGCGTGCGATCCTCGGCCTGGTGCGGCCGAGTGCAGGGGAGGTTCGATGGGCCGGCGAGCGCGTCGACTTCCGTGACCGGGCTGCGATGCGCGGTTACCGACGGGCGGTCCAGGTCGTGTTCCAGGACCCGGTCGGCAGCCTCGACCCGCGAATGACCGCCGGCGCGAGCGTGGCCGAGGCGCTCACGGCGCTTGCGGGCGTGTCGTCGCCGACGGAGGTCAAAGCCCGCGTCGATGCGGCATTCGACTCGGTCGGCCTCGATCCGGGCTTCGCGGCGCGGTATCCACACCAGCTTTCGGGTGGCCAGTGCCAGCGCGTCGCGATCGCCCGTGCGACGGTCGCGCGACCACGCCTGCTCGTGTGCGACGAGGCGGTGAGCGCGCTCGACGTGTCCGTGCAGGCGCAGATCGTCAACCTGCTGCTCGAGCTGCGCGACCGTTACGGGCTCGGGTTGCTGTTCATCAGCCACAACCTCGCCGTCGTGCGCCACGTCTGCGACCGCGTTGCCGTACTGCGCGCCGGGCGGCTGGTCGAGGAGGGTCCGGCGAGCACGCTGTTTGCGGCGCCCCGGCATCCCTATACGCGCGCGCTGCTGGCCTCGGTCCCGGACCCCGACCCGGTCCGCGCCCGCGCCGCGCTGCAGCAAGGCCCACCGGGGGCGCATACGGTTTAGTGCGCATTGCCCCCCGGTTTTCCCTGTGTTTTCCTGCCGCCACCCGGGCCAACCGGGCAGGGCAGGCATGAACACGGAACTCGGGCTCCTGGTTCTGACCGCGGTCTCGATCGGCAGCGTCCACACGCTGCTCGGCCCGGACCACTACCTGCCATTCGTCGCGATGTCGGCGGCCCGCGGCTGGACCCGTCGGCGCACGCTGTGGGTCACGGCGCTCTGCGGAGCCGGTCACGTGCTCGGCTCGGTCGCGATCGGTGCGATCGGTATCGGGATCGGCGTGTCGCTCGCCAAACTCCAGTGGATCGAGGGACTGCGCGGCGACGTCGCCGCGTGGCTGCTCACCGGTTTCGGCTTCGCCTACATGGCCTGGGGACTCAAGAAGGCGTTGCGCTCGCGCCCGCACAGCCACGACCACGTGCACGCGGACGGCACGCAGCACCGCCACGACCACCACCACGAGCACGGCCACGTGCACGCCCATGTGGACGCGACGAACGCCCGGAGCATCACGCCGTGGGCGCTGTTCGTGATCTTCGTGCTCGGCCCCTGCGAGCCGCTGATCCCGCTGCTCATGTACCCGGCCGCCCAACACAGCCCGGGCGGCGTGCTCGTCGTCGTGCTTTCGTTCGGCGCCGCCACGATCGCGACGATGCTGACCGTGGTCTCGCTCGCGACCCGCGGCCTCGAGTACCTGCCACTCGACACCGCCGAGCGCTACTCGCACGCGCTCGCGGGCGCGGCGCTCGGGATGTGCGGGCTCGGGATCATCGCGCTCGGGCTCTGACCGCCCGCTCGGCGACAGGCCGCCACCCGATCTGGCAACATGCCGGCCGCCGCGCCGGGCGGCCCGTTTGCAGGAATCACGTGCATGGCCGGTCCACTTGCCGGAATCGTCGTCCTCGACCTGAGTCGCATCCTGGCCGGTCCCTGGGCGACGCAGCTGCTCGCGGACTTCGGCGCCGAGGTGATCAAGGTCGAGCACCCGCGCGGCGGTGACGACACGCGGCGCTGGGGCCCGCCGTACCTGCGCGATGCCCGCGGCGCCGAAACGGCGGAGTCTGCGTATTTCCTGTCGGCGAACCGCGGCAAGCGTTCGGTGGGGATCGATCTCGCACAGCCCGAGGGCCAGCGGCTGGTGCGGGATCTCGCGTGCCAGGCCGACGTGCTCGTCGAGAACTTCAAGGTCGGCGGGCTCGCGCGCTACGGGCTCGCGTACGCCGACCTCGTGCCGTCCTGTCCGCGGCTCGTGTACCTGTCGATATCGGCCTACGGACAGGACGGCCCGTCCGCCGCCGAACCCGGCTACGACGCGATGATCCAGGCACAGGGCGGGCTCATGAGCATCACCGGCGTGCCGGACGGCGAACCGGGCGCCGGCCCGCAGAAGGTCGGCGTCGCGGTTGCCGACCTGATGTGCGGCATGTACGCCGCCGCCGCGATCATGGGTGCACTGAACGAACGCCATGCGTCCGGTCGCGGCCAGTACGTCGACCTCGCGCTGCTCGACACCCAGGTGGCGTGGCTCGCGAACCAAAACTTCAACTACCTGGTCGGCGGCGCGCCGCCGGTCCGGCAGGGCACGGCGCACCCGAACATCGTGCCTTACCAGGCGTTCGCGACCGCGGACGGGCACCTGATGCTCGCGGTCGGGAACGACGGCCAGTTCCAGCGCTTCTGCGCCACGGCCGGCGACCCGGCGCTGGCCGGGGACCCGCGATACGCGACCAACGCCGCCCGCGTGGCGAATCGCGCGACGCTCGTGCCCACGGTCGCGCGGCTGCTCGAGACCCGTACGACGCGGCAGTGGCTCGATTCGCTCGCGGCGGCACAGGTCCCGGTCGGGCCGATCAACGACCTCGCGCAGGTCTACGCGGATCCGCAGGTGCGGCACCGCGGGCTCCGGATAGACCTGCCGCACGGCGCCGCCGGGCACGCGCCGGCGGTGCGCAACCCCGTCAATTACTCGCGGACGCCGATCGAGTACGGGCGGTCCGCGCCACTGCTCGGCGAGCACACGGACGAGGTCCTGTCGGGCAGGCTCGGGCTCTCGCGCGGGTCGCTCGGCGCGCTCCGGGAGCGCGGCGTCATAGCGTGAATCGGGTCCCGTGCACGGGGGCCGTGGCCGGGACATAATGGACGACCGGTAAACGCAGGCCAGTTCCATGCCCATCCGCACCATCCGACCGAGCCCCGGGCTCGCGAACGTACGCTACGAAATCCGCGGTCGGCTCGCCCGTCGTGCCCACGAGATGGAGCGGCTCGGCCACGACATCGTTTCGCTGAACATCGGCAATCCGGGCAACTTCGGTTTCCGGACGCCCGAGACGATGCGGCTCGCGATGATCGAGAACCTGCGCTCGGCCGAGGGCTACTGCCACCAGAAGGGGATCTTCCCGGCGCGCGAAGCCGTCGTGATGCAGCAGCAGGAGCGCGGCGTCCGTGGCGTCACGGCCGACGACGTGTTCATCGGCAATGGCGTCAGCGAACTGATCGACCTCACGCTGCGGGCGCTGCTCGCGGCCGACGAGGAGGTGCTGGTCCCGAGCCCGGACTACCCGCTGTGGACGGCGGCCGTGAACCTGAACCGCGGTCGCGCGGTGCATTACCCGTGCCGACCGGAGCGCGGCTTCGTGCCGGACCCGGAGGAGATCGAGTCGTTGATCACGAAGCGGACCCGCGCGATCGTCGTGATCAACCCGAACAATCCGACCGGGGCCGTCTACCCGCGCGCCGTGCTCGAGGCGATCGCTGCGATGGCCGAGAAGCACCACCTGGTGGTGCTTGCCGACGAGATCTACGACCAGGTGCTTTACGGCGGGGCGGAGTTCGTGCCGATGGCGACGCTGGTGCACGGGACGCTCTGCGGCACGCTGAGCGGGCTTTCCAAGGTCTACCGCGCCTGTGGCTACCGGGTCGGCTGGGCCGTGTTCTCGGGCGACGTCGAGCACTCGCGCGAGTACCTCTCGGCGCTCGAACTGCTCTCGTCGCTGCGCCTGTGCAGCAACGTCCCGGGCCAGTGGGCCGTGCAGACGGCGCTCGGTGGCTACCAGAGCATCCGTGAACTGGTCGGTCCGGGCGGTCGCCTGTACGAGTCGAGGCGGGCGATCGTCGACGCGGTGGCCCGCAGCCGCTACCTGATGCTGAATCCACCGATGGGCGCCATGTACGCGTTCGTCGGGGTCAACACCGAGGCGCTGCCGGAATTCGACGACCAGCAGTTCGCGATGGACCTGCTCGAGCACAAGCACGTGCTCGTGGCGCCGGGCACGAGTTTCAACGTGCCGTACCGGAATTACTTCCGGGTCACCAACCTGCCCGAACCCCAGGTGCTGACCGAGGTCTTCGCACGGATGGAGGAACTGCTCGGGAATTACGCGCTCGGGGAGCCGCCGGCCGCGCGGGTCAACCCGGCCTTGCGGGTCGTCGAGCCGGCGGCCAAGCGCTGAAATCACTTCATAAAAATCAAACAAGTATCTGTCATGAAAGGATTTTGTGACTGATACGGGCCCGGGTGCCGTCTCCATGCTCGTCGTCACGCCCACGCAGCGGCTGGCGCACTGGCTGCGCCGGCGCCACGACGAGGCGTGTCTCGCCCGGGGCCTCGAGGTGTGGCCGTCGCTCGAGGCGGTCGGCTGGGGCGCCTTCGTCGAGCGCTGTTTCCATGCCTCCCGAGACGCCGGTGCGATCGACCTGCGCTGGGTCCCGGACACGGCGGCGCGCCTCGCCTGGGACCGCATCGTGCGCGCGGACCCGGCCAGCGGCCCGGTCGTCGCACCGGGCGCGCTCGCGCGGTCGGCCTGGGTCGCCTGGCAGTCCCTGCACGCCTGGGACATTCCGCTCGACGCGGTTTCCCGCGACGACCGCCCGGAGGCCCAGGCCTGGGCCCGGTGGGCGTTCGAATACCGCGGCTTCCTCGACGCACACCGCGGCCTCGATCCGGCGCTCGCCCAGTCCCGGATCGGCGACGTGGCCCCGGCGGGCCGCGTGGAACTCGTCGGCTTCGAGCGCACGACGCCCGCGCAGCGTGCGGTGATCGAACGGCTGCGGAACGCCGGCTGCGAAATCATCGAACGCCCGGCCGCCGCTCGCGCCGGCGTGACGCTGCGCGTGGATTGCCGCGATCGAGCCGAGGAACTCGAGCGGGCGGCCCGCTGGGCGGCCGGTCGACTCGAACGCGATCCGGCGGCGCGACTCGCGATCGTCGTGCCGGATCTCGCGGCGGAGCGTGACGCGGTGCGGCGGGCGCTCGAGCCGGTGCTGGTACCGGCCGCCACGCGGGCCGGTGGCCCGGCGCCCGGTGCGCAGTTCTTCGAACTCGCGGCGGCCGCAGCGCTCGCGTCGCAGCCGCTCGTCTCCGCCGCGCTCGAGGCCGTCGAAGCTGTGACCGGCGACGCAACCCTCGCGCGCGCGAGCCGGTTGCTGCGTTCGGCCTACCTCGGCGGGCACCCGGACGAGCAGGGCACCCGGGCAACCCTCGATGCCTGGATCCGCCGACGCGAGGATCCGGACCTCGGCCTCGATCGGCTCGCGTCGCTCGCGAGCGGACGCGGCGCGCCGGGCTTCGGTGCGGCGCTGCAGGCGGCGCTCGCGATCCGCGCGCACTGGCCGCGGCGCGCGCTGCCGAGCCGCTGGGCACAACACTGGGCGGAGTTCCTGCGCGCGCTCGGCTGGCCGGGCGGCGGGCTCTCGAGCGAGGAGCACCAGGCGCTCGGGCGCTGGCAACGGCTGCTCGGCGAACTTGGTACGGCCGACGACGCGGCGGGGCCGCTCACGGGCCCCTCGGCGCTCGCGATGCTGCGGGACGAGGCCGAATCCGTGCTGTTCGAGCCGCAGTCGCCGACGACCGGGCTGCTGGTCACGGACGCGGCGGCCTGCGTCGGCATGGACTTCGACGGACTCTGGGTGGTCGGGCTCGACAGCGGCCTCTGGCCGCCGCCCGCGAGCCCCGATCCGTTCCTGCCGCGGGACTGGCAGCAGCGGCGCGGGATGCCGCGTGCCAGCGCGGAGATCGCGGCGGCGGAAGCCCGGGCGCTGTTCGCACGATTGTGCACTTCAGCGGACACCGTCGTCGTGTCGGTCCCGGCGCTGGACGGCGAGGCGACGCTCCTGCCGAGCGCACTGGTGCTCGACCTGCCGGCCGCGACGTTGGACGACGCGTGGACGGCGGACGTCCCGACGACCGCGCTCCATGCGGCGCGCCCGCCGCTCGAGCACCTCGACGACGCCGAACTGCCGGGCGACGGTGAGGGGCGCCCGGTGCGCGGCGGCTCGCAACTCGTGGCACTCACGTCCGCGTGCCCGTTCCGGGCGCAGGCGGAACTGCGCCTCGGCGCGCGCGTGCTCGAGGAACCATCGCTCGGGATCGCCGCCACGGACCGCGGCGATCTCGTCCACGAGGTGCTCGCGCGGCTTTGGCGCGAGCTCGGCGATCGCGCGACGCTCGCGGCACTGTCGCCCGGCGAACGGGCGGCGCGCGTGCACGCCGTCGTCGCCGGGGAGAGCGCGGCCGCGATCGCGACCGCCCGCGGCGTGATGCGAAGGCTGCTCGAGATCGAGGTGTCGTGGCTCGAGTCGCGCGTGCGCGAACTCCTCGAGCACGACCTGGCCCGCGCGCCGTTCACGGTCCAGGCCGTCGAGGCACCGGTGACGCTCGAGCTCGGCGGGCTCAGCCTGTCGCTGCGCGTCGACCGTATCGACCGGCTCGGGGACGGCAGCCTCGCCGTTATCGACTACAAGACCGGCGGCGACGCCGAACCGTCGTCGTGGCTCGGCGAGCGGCCGCGACTGCCGCAGCTCCCGCTGTATGCGGAAGCGGTCGGACATGCGACGCTCGGCGCCGTCGCGTTCGGGCGCGTGCGTGCCGGAGAAACGGGTTTCCGCGGCTACGCCCGCGACGCGAGGCAGTTCCCGGGCCTCGTGGACCCGGGCGCGAAGAAGGCCTGGCCGCGCGAGTTCGCGGACTGGAACGACCTGCTCGCGGGCTGGCATCGCAGGCTCGAGGGCATCGCCCGGGAGTACTCGCGCGGCGACGCGCGACTCGCGCACGACCCGCCGACCGCCTGCGAGTACTGCCACCTCGCCGGGCTGTGCCGCATCCACCAGTCGGGTGAGGCGGGGGACACGGATGACTGACCTTCGCGCGATGGACGCCGCGGCGCGCGAGACGGCGCTCGACGTGCGCCGGAGTTTCGTCGTGCAAGCCCCCGCGGGCTCCGGCAAGACGGAACTGCTGACGCGGCGGTTCCTCGCGCTGCTCGCGACGGTCGAGGCCCCCGAGTCGGTGCTCGCGATCACGTTCACGCGCAAGGCGGCGGCCGAGATGCGCGACCGGGTCGTGCGTTCGTTGCGCGCGGCCGCCGGCCAGCCCGTGGAACCCGCGCCGCACCCGCGCACGCTCGAACTCGCCGCGGTCGCGCTCGAGGCGGACCGGCGCCTCGCGTGGGACCTGCTCGGCAATCCGGCGCGGCTCCGGATACAGACGATCGACTCGCTCAACTTCGGACTCGCGCGCCGACTGCCGTTGCTGTCCGGACTCGGCGCAGGCCTCGGCGTCGAGGACGACGCTGGCGAACTGCACCGGCTCGCGGCCGAGCGGCTGCTCGAGCACCTGTCGTCCGACGACGAGTACGGCGATGCGATGGCGACGCTGCTCGCGCACCTCGACAACCGGGTGGACCGCTTCGTGGACCTCGTGGTCGAGATGCTCGCGCGACGCGACTCCTGGGGCTCGAACCTGCCGGCGGCCGGCGCCGATGAACGCTCGAGCGCTGCGCTGCGGACGCGGCTCGAAGCGGCGAGGGCGGCACTGCTGGCCGACCGGCTCGGCGGCCTGGTCGCGGCATTCGGTGCGGCGCGGCTGGCGGAAGCGGCCGCGATCGCGTCCGAGGCCGGCGCGGCGCTCGTGGCATCCGGGCGCGAGTCGCCGACGCTCGCGTGCGCGGGCCGGTCGGGGGCACCTGGGATGTCGGCCGCAGACCTGCCCGCGTGGCGCGGGATCGCCGCGTTGTACCTCACGAACGAAGGCGCGGCCCGCGCGAAGTTCGACACCCGCCAGGGGCTCGAGACGACCAACCCGGCGCTGAAACAGCGCGCGGCCGCCGTCGCCGCGGCGCTGGCGGCGGACCCGGACCTGCGTTCGCAACTCGACGACGTGCGCGGGCTGCCGGAGGCGTGTTACCCGGACGAGGAGTGGCGGGTGCTCGAGGCGCAGCTCCGGGTGCTCCGGCTCGCGGCGGCGGAACTCGAGGTGGTCTTCGGCGAGCGCCAGCGTGCGGACTATCCGCGTATCGCCGAGGCGGCGCTGGCCGCACTCGGCAGAGACGACGCGCCGACCGACACGGCGCTGGCGCTCGACGCACAGCTCCGGCACGTGCTCGTCGACGAGTTCCAGGACACCTCGGAGGCACAGGTCCGCCTGCTCGCGCGGCTGACCGCGGGCTGGCAGCCCGACGACGGGCGCACGCTCTTCGTGGTCGGCGATCCGATGCAGTCGATCTACCGGTTCCGGCACGCTGAAGTCGGCCTGTACCTGGACGTGCGGGCGCGCGGGATCGGCGAGGTGCGGCTCGAGCCGCTGTCGCTCGCGGTCAACTTCCGCTCGACGCGTCCGGTCGTCGACTGGGTGAACGACTGCTATGCACGCGTGTTCCCGTCGCGGGACGACGAGGTGAGCGGCGCCGTGAGTTACGCGCCCTGCGTCGAATCGGAGCGGGCCGCGGATGCCGGCGGGGTCACGGTCCACCCGCTGTTCCGCCGCAGCCGGCGACGCGAGGCCGTGCTGGTCGCGGACCTCGTGGCCGCACGGCTCGGCGAGGACCCGGACGCCGACGTCGCGATCCTGGTGCAGGCGCGCGGCCACCTGACCGACATTGTCGCCGAGCTCGCGCGGCGGGGCATCCGGTTCCAGGCGACGGACATCGATCCGCTCGACGAACGCCCGGCCGTGCTCGATCTGCTCGCACTGACGCGGGCGATTGCCCACCCGGCCGACCGGCCCGCGTGGCTCTCGGTGCTCCGGGCCCCTTGGTGCGGACTGCGCCTCGCGGACCTGCACGCGCTGTGCGGCGACGACCCGGACACGACGATTCCCGCGCTGCTCGCCGATCCCGACCGGCGCGCGCGGCTCGAGCCGGAGGCGGCGACGCGGGTCGAGCACGCGTGGAGCGTTCTGGAACTGGCGTCCGGTGAATCGAAGCGGTTCGGGCTGCGCGATGCCGTCGAGCGCGCGTGGATCGGGCTCGCCGGCCCGGCGACGCTCGAGGATGCCCGCGAACTGGACGAGGCGCGCGCTTACCTCGACGTGCTCGCCGGACTCGAGGCGCGCGGACGAGGCCCGCTCGAGTTCCCCGCGCTCGAGTCGGCGTTGACGCGACTGTACGCGCCGTCGCGTCCGGACCCCGGCACGAGGGTACAGCTGCTGACCGTCCACAAGTCGAAGGGGCTCGAGTTCGACACCGTGATCGTCCCGGGCCTGGAGCGCGGTCACGCGCGCGACCGGCGCCGCCTGCTGCAATGGGCGCGGCTGCCCGCGCTCGGCGACGACGGGTTGCTCGTCGCGCCGGTGTCGGGTGCCGGCGAGGACCCGGGCGCGCTCTACCGCTGGTGCGAGGCGCTCGAATCGAAAAAGCTGGCCGAGGAGCGCCGACGCCTGCTGTACGTGGCCGTGACGCGGGCGCGACGCGCACTGCACCTGATCGGCAGTTGCCGCGTGAAGGAGCAGCCCGGCGACCCTCCGGCGATGGTCGCGCCCGCGGCCTCGACGGCACTCGGCGTGCTGTGGCCGGTGGTCGGTCCACAGTTCTCGGCGTCCTTCGCGGCGGCCGCGTCGCTCGAGCCCGAGCCGGAACCCGCGCGCCGGCGGATGCCGCCGCTGCTGCGACTCCCGCTCGGGTGGACCGCGCCCGACATCGTCGCACCGCGACGGACCGAAGCGCCGCGCGTGCCCGTGGCCGCCGCGACGGACCTCGAATTCGACTGGGCGACGGAGACCGCGCGCCACGTCGGCACCGTCGTGCACCGTGCGCTGATGCGGCTGGTGCGCGGGGCGCCGGTGCCGGGTGCGGACGCACGCACGCGGCGGCGCTGCGACGACGAACTCGCGGAACTCGGCGTCCCGGCCGACCGGCGTGCCGCGGCCGTCGACCGCGTGGTCCGGGCGATCGAGCGCACGCTCGCCGATCCGCGCGGGCGCTGGCTGCTAGACGGTGCGCATGCACTGTCCGCGGCCGAACTCGCGCTGACCGGGCGCGTGGCGGGCGAACTCGTGTCGGTGGTCGTCGACCGCACGTTCGTGGACGCGGACGGTACGCGCTGGGTCGTCGACTACAAGACCAGCACGCACGAGGGTTCGGGCCGCGACGAATTCCTCGACCGCGAGCAGCAGCGCTATCGGCCGCAGCTCGAGCGGTACGCGGCGCTGATGCGCCGATACGGGCCGCAGCCCGTCAGGATGGGGCTCTATTTCCCGCTGCTCTCCGCGTGGCGGGAGTGGGATTGAGCGGCGCGACGGCCTAGAACGTACCGCTCGCGCCGAACGGTCGACGCCCCGCGGCGTCCGGGGGGCCGAGGGCTCCGAGCACGCGTTGCAGCGAGGGTGGAACCTCGCCATCGCCCGCGACGGTGCCTTGGATTTCGAAGCTGCGCCCGGCACCAACGCTGAGCGAGGCATCGACCGACAGCGGCGTTCCGCCCGTGACGCGCGCCGTTACCGTCGACGCATCGGTCGGTGCGGTCCGCGGATCCGGGAATGCGAGATCGAAATCGCCGAGCGGGGCCGACAGCGGCGCCGGCGAGGTGACGCCGCCGAGCTTCAGCTGTCCGCGCACGGCGGTGAGCCATCCGTTCGCGATCGTCACCGCGTCGAGGTGGCCCTGCACGCGTCCGGCCCAGCCGAACGACGGCGAGCGCGCAAACGCCGACAGCGGCAGTTCCAGGTCGACGTTGGTGAGTTCCACCGACTCGCGGCCACCGGCCGAGACCCGTGCAGTGGCCCGGCCGTCGGGTCGGGTCAACTCCAGGTCCGCGGCAACGCGCAATCGGAGCAGGGCGGCCGGATGCAGCCTCCAGCGCAGGTCGCCGATCGGGACGCCGGACGCTGCAACCCCCTGGGCGAGTCCGGACCAGATCGTGCCCGACCAGGACGTGACCGAGACGGCCTGCCCCTGCAGGAACCGGGCCGCGAGTGACGCCGGCAGCGTCGCCGCGGCGAAGCCGAGCAGCGCGAGCAGGCCCAGGAAGACGAGCGTGCCGCGGCGCCTCGGCGCCGGCGGCGGCGTGCTCGCGACCGGACTACGGCGCGGCGCGCGCGCCGCCATGCGAGAGCGTGATGCTGGCGTTCACGAGGCCGGGTGCGCCGGCCGCATCGATCGTGGCGTCGGAGACGCTGACGCCGTACTGCTGCTGCAGGGTGCCCAGCCACTCGATCGTCGCATCGAACGGCGCACCTTCGAGCCGCAGGCGCAATCCATTGGCGCCGTCCGGACTCTGGTCGCGCACGGCGGCCCCGATGCCGGCCTCGCGTCCCGTGCGGTCCACCAGCACCACCAGCGATTCATTGCCGCCGCGGCGCGCCGCGACGGAGGCGACGCGCGGTGCGGCCTGGCGCATCCAGGCGAGGTCGGCCGTCTTCTGTTCGATGCGCGCCGCCTGGCGCGCCTGCAGGCGCTGCACGGGCAGTGCGATCCCGACGTACACGAGTGCCACGGCCGCCAGCGCGCCGGCGCTCAGCACCAGCGTGCGTTCGCGCGACGCGAGTCCGTTGAGCCACTGCCGGACGTTCATGACTGGGCGAGCCTCACGACCAGCCGGCCCTCGACCGTCCCCGCGCGGGGCGTGGCCGACTGTATCTCGGCGTTCAGGCCAGCCGACTGCAGCGACTGCTTGATCGCATCGAGCGCGCCGACGCTCGGCGCCGTGAGACGCAGGTCGACGACGCCGGCCCGGCAGGTGATGGCCTGCACGCGCGACTGCGGCGAGCCCGCCACCGCGTGCGACAGCGCCGACAGCGTCGGGAGCAACGCGCTCGGGCCACCGGCGCCGCCGAGCATGCCCTGCATCTGTGCGCGCGGGTCGATGGCCTTCTGTCCGGGCAGCGCCTGCTGGAAGACCTGCGTGATCTGCGCGTCGAGCGCGCGCTCGGCGCGGTGCATCTGCACGGCCGCGATCACGTGCCCGACCACGTAGACGAGCACGACGCCGGCCGCGAGCGCCGCCGGCAGGCGCCAGCGCTTCAGGCGGGCGGCAACGGATCCCTGCGCGGCATACGGGCCCTGCAGCAGGTCGACGCCGGCGCCGCCGGCCGCATGGACGGCGAGCAGCGGGAGCGCTCCGTCCGGCATCAGCTTGACCTGCAGCGACGCTGCGCGGGACCTCAGCCCTTCGATCAGTTCCCGGTACTGCTCGTAGTCGCCCGGCGATGCGTAGAAGACCAGCTGGCCGGTCGCCTCGGGCGTTTCGCCGGTCGCGAGTTCGATCGCGTCCTCGGGTGTACCGGTGTCAAGCACGTACGGCAGTGCGTCGTGCGGACGGACGTACAGCATCGTTCCGTCGAGCAGCAGCGTCGTGGCGCCGGCCGACACCGGAACGGCCAATGAGTCGGCATAGGCCGCATCGGGGTGGATGCCGGCATCGGCGCAGGCGCCGAGCCAGCGGTCCATCGCCGAGCGTGCGACGACGGCGACCGGTACCGTGGCTGCGTCGGACTCGCGCGCGCCAACGGCGAAATGCAGTTCATCGACGTCCGATGCGAGCTGCTCCTCGAGTGCATACGGGACGGCCTGGGCGAGGCGGGCGGTGCCACGGACCGGCAACTCGGGCGCCGCGAGCGTGACATCGGTACCCGGCACGAGCAGCACGACGCGGCGCTGCTCGGCCGCCGGCTGCGCATTCACGATCGGGCCGTCCTGCAACGGGCCGGACCGCGCGCCGTTCCCGTCGAGGATGAGCCACGATGCCTGCGCGGCATCGGTGGCGCGCACGCGTATCACCAGCGTCTCAGACATCGGGCCTCGGGGGATTCATTCGGTGCCGAAACTTCGCAGCTGCGGGCGCACCAGCCCGCCCTGTCCGCGAACGAGCAGACTGTACAGCGTGAAGTCGGTGGTGCCAATAGTGACCCATACGGTCGCGCCGAAGTAGCTGCTCGACTCCGACAGGCCGTCCTTCACCTTGTTGTACGCCTCGTCGCCCATCGCACCACGCAGGTCGTTCAAAGACGGGAAACAGCCGTTCGCCCGCCGCTTCGCCAGGTCGTCCGGGTTCAGGCCGAACTCGCGCAGGCCGTCGCTCAGCGCGTCTAGGACAATGCCCGGCGCGGTGCAGACGTTTAGCTTGGTCCCAACCGGCAGTGCGGTGACGTAGGGCTTCAGGCGCGCCCATCGATCGGGACCGAAACCGGGCAGCGCCATGATCTCGCTCGCGCGCGTGACCGGCATGTTCGCGGCGAGGTACGGCGGCACCTGGCCGAGGTAGACGTTGTCCTCGGCGCCGTCCGGGAATCCCGGCTGCGTATCGAGGTCGATCCAGTCGGCCATGATCGAGGCCCACGACGTCTCGAGGTCGAGTGCGACCAGGATCCGCGAGAACTGCTCAATCGCGTCCGGGTTCGGCGTGCCGTCGGCAAAGACAAGGTTGTTCAGGTTGAAGCGACCCTGCAGGTCGACGAGCCGCCCGGCCACGGTGCCTCCGTCGACGGGCAGGGGCGGCAGCGGCTGTGCCCACGTCTCGGACAGGTTGTCGCCCTGCGACTGTTGAAGGTCGCGCTGCAGGAAGTCCGCCGCCCAGGCTTCGGCCCCGAGCGCGATCTGGAACGCCTGGTCCATCGCGAGCAGCGTTCCGGTCCGTCGCTGGTCGAGCACGCCCCGGTACACGACGCCGACCGCGAGCATCGTCGCGAGCGCGACGATCAGCACGGCCATGATCAGCGCGACGCCGCGCTGCCCGGCCCGCACGGCGATGCCTGCGCGAGCGCTCATCCCGGCACCTCGACCAACCGGCGGATTTCGCCCCAGTCCTCGAGGTCGATGACGACCTCGACGGCCGCAGGGCGCTGGCGGGCCGCCGCCGGGTCCGGGTTCTGGTTCTCCGGCCAGTGGTCCACCCAGCTGCGCGCCGGGTCCATCAGCCGGACCGTGACCGAGCGTACGTTCGAGAGCAGCTTGCGCTTCACCGGTTCGACCGCCATCGAGCGATCGAGCACCGGCCAGCTGTCCCGCCAGAGTTCCCCGCCCTCGAGGCGGTACGCAACGCGCTGTTCGGTCGGACGCTGCACACCCGCGGTGTTGCTCCAGCCGGCGCGCGTGAACGCGATCACGTACCCGGGATCTCCGCCGGCGACGACGGCCGGAATCGGCGTGTCGCCGATCGGCGAGCGGATCGGGCGCGGCTCCATCTGCTCGATGTCGCTTGAGATCGCCTGGACGGCCGTCTGTATGTCGCGCGTGCGCGCGAGCCGTTGCTCGACCGTCTCGCTCTGGCGCTCGAGCTGCGTGTAGCCGGTGAGCGCCATCACGCCGACGATCGCGAAGATCGCCATCGCGACGAGCAGTTCGAGCAGCGTGAATCCGCGGGCGCGAGGATCGCTCACTGGTCGTCCTCGATCGGCGGGATCGTCGGCGGGGGTTCCGCGGGTGGTGGCGTCGGCGGCCTTGTGCCGTCACCGCCGCCGCCCTGCTTGCCGCCGCCGCCGTCCTCGTCTGCGCCGCCCGTGACGTCGGACCACATGAGCGACTCGCCACCGGCCGGTCCGATCGCGCTTCCGTAGAAACCCGTGACCGTCGCGAGCGGTGAGGATTCCGGCGCGTCGGCGCGGCGCACCTCGACGTCGATCCGGCGCAGGCTCTGGACCTGTGTCTGGGTGACCTTGAGCGTCCACCGCCAGCGTTGCCCGGCCATCTCCACGTCGTCGGAACTCTCCGCGACGGCCGGCGGCGCCGGCTGCAGGCGCTGGTCCGTCAGCAGGTTCATCGCGACCCAGTGGGCGATTGTACGGTCCCGGAGGTAGGTCCCGTTGCGTGCGTTCTGCGTCACCGCCTCGATCACGCCGAGCATGCCCAGCGCGACGATCACGAGCGCGGCGAGCACCTCGATCAGCGTGAATCCGCGGCCGGTGTCAGCGCGCATGTTCATCGCCGGACTCGACGCTGATCTCGCCGGCTTCGGTTCCGACGACGCGACGCACCTCCCGGGTGCCGTCGCGCGTGAACACGATCTCGAACGGCACGAGGTCGCCCGAAGCTTGCACGACGACCTGAGGACGCAGCGCGACCTTCGGCGCACCGGTGACCGGGTCCATCTGGGTGTCCGTGCCCCTGGGCTTCAGGACGACCGGGCGGGACTCGACGATCAGGTCGAGCACCAGTCCGTCGGGCAGCGTGCGCTCCCGCAACACCAGATCGTCGGCCACGAGCTGCCAGCGCTCGAGCCGCGAGTCGTAGCGCAGGAAGTCGTAGCCGTTGCCGTCGATGCGCAGGCCGAGGTCGCGGCCATGCAGCATCGCGTCCTCCCGTGCCTGCCCGAGCAGGGCGGCGAGCCGGTCGGCTTCCTGCTGCATCTCGTGGTCGCCGCCGAGCACGTGCACGGAGATCACGGCGACGCTCGTGATGATGCCGATGATGACGACGACGACGAGCACCTCGAGCAGCGTGAAGCCCGAGGCGCGAGCGCGGGCCACGGCCCGCAGCGGGGGACTACTCGATGCTCCAGTTCCCGATGTCGGCATCGGGGCCCTCGCCACCGGGCTGGCCGTCCGCGCCGAGCGTGTAGAGGTCGTACTCACCGTGGGTGCCCGGCGACAGGTAGATGTAGTCGTTGCCCCACGGATCCTTCTTCAGGCCGTCGATGTAGCCGCCTTCCTTCCAGTTCTTCAGGTTCGGGTCGACCGGACGGGTGACGAGGGACTGAAGTCCCTGGTCCGTGGTCGGGTACCGGAAGTTGTCCATGCGGTACAGGTTGAGCGCGGTCTCGTACGAACGGATGTCCTGCTTGGCCTTGGTGACCCGAGCGTCGTCGATCCGCCGGATCACGTTGGGTGCCACCAGCGCCGCGAGGATGCCGAGGATCACCACCACCACCATGATCTCGATCAGGGTGAATCCCGCGTTCCGGCGGGCGTGGGTACGAGCATGGAACCGGGTGTTCATCGCGTGTGGGAGCCCATGACTGTAGAGTCCGCATGATAGCAAACGGGGCCATCCTCCCCGGGGTGGATTGACAGGTGCGCAGGCCGGACGGCGATGTTGCGAACTGGCTCACGGGGCTGCTCGCCGGGGCGGTGCTCGTGGCACTGTGGGCTGCCGGGCCGGCGGTGACCGGCGTGCTGCGCTACGAGCGCACGGCCATCCAGGACGGCCAGTGGTGGCGGCTCGCCACCGGGCACCTCGTCCATGCCGATGGCGCACACCTGGCGTGGAACCTGGCGGGCGCCGCACTGGTCGGGTGGCTGTTCGCGGGCGAATACACCTGGCGCGCCTGGTGCGCGATCGCGCTCGCGTCCGTTGCAGCGATCGATGCCGGATTCCTCGTGCTCCAACCCGGCCTCGAGTGGTACGTCGGACTGTCGGGCGTCCTGCACGGCTGCATGGCCGCCGGGCTCGCCGCCTGGCTGGCCCGCCGCCGGGATCCGCTCGTCGTTGCAATCGCCGTGGTCTTCGCGGCGAAGCTCGCTTGGGAGCAATGGCACGGAGCGCTGCCGTTCACGGCCGGCACGCTAGACGTGCCTGTCGTCGTCGAGGCGCACGGCTACGGCGCGATCGGCGGTCTCGCCGCGGCCGCGGCCCTCGGCTTCGGGCGCCGCCGTCGAGCGACGCTATAATCGCGCGCTCAGGCGGCCGGACCGCCGGGCGGTAGAACAACAATGACGCTCGCTTTCGTCTTTCCAGGCCAGGGATCGCAGTCGGTCGGCATGCTCGCGGCGCTCGGCGCGGCGGAGCCCGTGGTGCGCGAGACCTTCGACGAGGCCTCCGGGGTGCTGGGCTACGACCTCTGGGCACTGGCCCAGCAGGGCCCGGAGGCCGACCTCGGCGCAACGGAACGCACCCAGCCCGCGATGCTCGCGGCCGGTGTGGCTGTGTGGCGGGCCTGGTGTGCGCACGGCGGCGCGAGGCCGGTCGCAATGGCCGGCCACAGCCTCGGGGAGTACACGGCACTCGTGTGCTCCGGTTCGCTCGACTTCCAGACCGCCGTCGATCTGGTGCGGTTCCGCGGCCAGGCGATGCAGCGCGCCGTGCCGCTCGGCACCGGCGCGATGGCGGCCGTGCTGGGGCTCGACGACGCCGAAGTCGAAGCGGCCTGCCGCGAGGCCGCCGCGGGGGAGGTGGTCGAACCGGTCAACTTCAATGCGCCCGGGCAGGTGGTGATCGCCGGCCACGCGACCGCCGTGGCGCGGGCGATCGAGGCCGCGAAGGCGAGGGGCGCCAAGCGGGCCGTGCAGCTCCCGGTCAGCGTGCCCTCGCACTCGAGCCTGATGGTCGGCGCCGCCGACGAACTCGCCGCGCGGCTCGCGACGGTCGAGGTCCGGATGCCCGACGTCCCGGACGTCTACACGGTCGAGGTGCGGCGGCACCAGAGCCCGGACGGGATACGGGTCGCGCTCCGCGAGCAGCTGTTCAAGCCCGTGCGCTGGGCCGACACGGTCCGCGCGATGCTCGCCTCGGGCGTGACCACCCTCGTCGAGTGCGGGCCCGGCAAGGTGCTCACCTCGCTCAACAAGCGCATCGAGAAGCGGGCGGACCTCAGGGTGCTCGCGGTGGACGATCCGGACACGCTGGCCGCCGCGCTCGCGGCGACGGGAGGCTGAACATGCTCGAAAACGAATTTGCCCTGGTCACCGGCGCGTCACGCGGCATCGGCCGGGCGATCGCGCTCGAACTCGGCCGGCGTGGCGCGACGGTGGTCGGAACGGCGACGACGGAGGCAGGCGCCGCTGCGATCGGCGTGGCATTCGTCGAGGCCGGCGTGCGCGGGCGCGGCGTCGTCCTCGACGTGGCGAGCGGCGAATCGGTCGAGCACTGCTTCAAGGACCTCGAGGCCGCCGAGGGTACGCCCTCGATCCTCGTGAACAACGCAGGCGTGACCCGGGACGGGCTGCTGATGCGCATGAGCGCGGACGACTGGCAGGCCGTGGTCGACACGGACCTGACCGCGGTCTACCGGACCTGCAAGGCGGTCATGCGCGGCATGTTGAAGGCCCGGCGCGGCCGCATCATCAACATCGCGTCGGTCATTGCCGTGATGGGCAACGCGGGCCAGAGCAACTACGCGGCCGCGAAGGCCGGGATGATCGGGTTCTCGAAGAGCCTGGCCCGCGAGGTCGGGTCGCGCGGGATTACGGTAAATGTCGTCGCCCCGGGCTTCATCGTCACCGACATGACCGATGCGCTGGACGAAAAGGCGAGGGCGGCGCTGATGGCCCAGGTGCCCCTGCAGCGGCTCGGTTCGCCGGAGGACATCGCGGCCACCGTCGCGTTCCTGGCCTCCCCGGCTGCCGGTTACATCACGGGTGAAACGCTGCACGTCAATGGCGGCATGTACATGATCTGAAAGGAATTCTGGTCCAATTGGACCCCATGCCACCCTTAACTTAGAATACGCGCCCCATGCCGGGTGCCCTCAGGGGAGCCCCGGCGGGCATGTTTCCCACAGAGGACTCCAAAGACAATGAGCACCATCGAACAGCGGGTCAAGGCAATCGTTGCCGAACAGCTGGGCGTGAAGGAAGAAGAGGTCAACAACGATTCGTCCTTCGTCGACGACCTGGGCGCCGACTCGCTCGATACGGTCGAACTCGTGATGGCGCTCGAAGAGGAGTTCGAGACCGAGATCCCGGACGAGGACGCCGAGAAGATCACGACGGTCCAGCAGGCGATCGACTACATCAACGAGCGCCGCAGCCAGGCCTGATCGGCCCGGCCCGGCCGCCACGGACGGCGGCCCCGGCGTGCACTCCGCCCTGGCGAGGGGACGCTGCTTGTCCAAGCGTAGAGTCGTCGTCACCGGTCTCGGCATCGTTTCACCGCTCGGCAGCACCGTGGCGTCCGCCTGGGACGCCGTGTGTGCGGGTCGCAGCGGCATTGCGCCGCTCACGCGGCTCGACACGACCGCGTTCCCGGTCCGGATCGGCGGCGAGGTCAAGGACTTCGACGCCGAGTCGTACATGCCGGCGAAGGACGTCCGGAAGTTCGACCCATTCGTGCCCTTCGGGTTCGCGGCGGCCGTCCAGGCCATCCGCGACTCGGGCTTCGAGGTGAACGAGGCCAGCGCGCCGCGCATCGGCGTCGCGATCGGCGCCGGCATCGGTGGCCTGAGCACGATCGAGGAAAACACGGCGAAATGGCTCGAGGCCAGGACGCCCCGCAAGATCTCGCCGTTCTTCATCCCCGGCAGCATCATCAACGCCGCGGCCGGGCAGGTGTCGATCCATTACGGGCTCAAGGGCCCGAACCTGGCCATGGTCACGGCGTGCACGACGTCGACCCACTGCATCGGCATCGCCGCGCGCACGATCCAGTACGGCGACGCCGACGTCATGGTCGCGGGCGGCGCCGAAGCCGCGTTCACGCCGCTCGGGCTCGGCAGTTTCTGCCAGGCGCGGGCGCTCTCGTCGCGCAACGATGCCCCCGAGGCCGCGAGCCGCCCATGGGACCGCGACCGCGACGGATTCGTGATGGCGGAGGGCGCGGGTGCGCTGGTGCTCGAGGAGTACGAGCACGCGAAGGCGCGCGGCGCGACGATCTACGCGGAGTTTGCCGGCTTCGGCATGAGCGGCGACGCGCACCACATCACCGCGCCTCCAGAGAACGGCGAGGGCGCCTTCCTCGCGATGGCGAACGCGGTGCGCGACGCGGGCGTGGGCCCCGACGCGATCGGCTACATCAACGCCCATGCGACGTCGACCGAACTCGGCGACCGCGCGGAGACCGTGGCGATCAAGCGCGCGTTCGGTGACCACGCCTCGCGCGTGATGGTCAGCTCGACGAAGTCGATGACCGGCCACCTGCTCGGTGCAGCCGGTGCGGTCGAGGCGATCTTCACGATCCTCGCGTTGCGCGACGGAATCGTTCCGCCGACGATCAACCTCGAGAACCCGGATCCCGCCTGCGACCTCGACTACGTGCCGGGCAGCGCCCGGCGCGTCGCCCTCGACGTGGCGCTGTCGAATTCGTTCGGTTTTGGCGGGACCAACGGCAGCCTCGTCTTCCGCAAGCCGAAGTGACGTCGCGGGCTGCCTGGCCCGAGGACGCCCTGCTCGGGTTACACGATCGCTTTCCCGAACGATATCCCGTGCTGCTCGAGAGCGTCGGCGGCGAACCGTCGCTCGGTCGCTACGACGTATTGATGGCACTGCCCGGCGAGCGCCTGATCCGGCACCCCGACGGCCGCCTGGAGGGCCCTGGGGCCGAGGGCCACGGCCGCTTCCTCGACGCGCTGGATGCCTGGTGGCGGTCCGAGTCGACCGTCCACCCGGCCGGCCCGGTGCCATTCGGCGGCGGGTGGTTCCTGTACGTCGGCTACGAGCTCGCAGCCGAGATCGAACCGACGCTCGTACTGCCGCCACCCGAGCACCCCTCGGCAATCGCCTGGCGGATGCGCGGCGCCGTCGTTCGCGATCGCGCGACCGGTGAGGTGTCCTTCCACGCGGGCGATCAGGGCGAGATGCTCGCGGCAATGGCCGGCGCGGACCTCGCCGCCACCGCCGGCAGCCCGTTCGACGCCGGGGGTACGCCGATCGACGGCGACGTCGAGGAGGATCCGCCCGCGCGGTTCACGGCCGGCGTCGGGCGGGTGCTCGACGCCATCGCGCGCGGCGACGTCTACCAGGCCAACCTCTCGCGCGGGTGGCGCGCCAGGCTCGCGGCCGGTACGACGGCGGCGCGGCTCTACGCCAGGCTCCGTCGTTCGAATCCGGCGCCGTTCGCCGGAATCGCAGCAATGCCGGGATTCACGCTGCTGTCGTCGTCCCCGGAGCGGCTGGTGCGCGTCCGGCACGGCCAGGCCAGCACGCGACCGATCGCCGGCACGCGTCCGCGCGGGTCGACGGCGCTGGACGACGAATCGCTCAAGCGCGACCTGGTGCTGAGCGAGAAGGAGCGGGCCGAGCACGTGATGCTCGTCGACCTGGAGCGCAACGACCTCGGCCGCATCTGCATCGGCGGCAGCGTCGAGGTCGACGAGTTCATGACGGTCGAGTCGTACGCGACGGTGCACCACATCGTCTCGAACGTGCGCGGCCGACTGCGCGAGGGCGTGACACCGGGCGAGGTGCTGGCGGCCGTGTTCCCCGGCGGCACGATCACGGGGTGCCCGAAGATCCGCTGCATGCAGATCCTCGCCGAACTGGAACGCGGGCCGCGCGACGCGTATACCGGCTCCATGGGTTACCTCGGCCCCGACGGGTCGCTCGACATGAACATCCTGATACGCACGCTCACGGTCGCGGGCGGCTCGGTCGGGTTCCGCACGGGCGCCGGCATCGTTGCCGACTCGCGGCCCGATTCCGAGCTTGCGGAATCGCGGGCGAAGGCACGCGGGATGCTGCGCGCGCTGGGGGTCGAGTCGTGATCGGCCGGCGGCTCGTCAACGGGTCCGAAAGCGGCGGCATCTCGCCCGACGACCGCGGCCTCCAGTACGGCGACGGGCTGTTCGAGACGATGGCCGCGACCGGCGGACGCGTCCGCCGGCTCGCGGCGCACCTGGCCCGGCTCGCCGAAGGCTGCCGACGGCTCGGGATTCCGATGCCCCCGGACGGGCTGCTCGAGGAGGAATGCGGGCGCGTGCTCGCGGGCATGGGCAACGGCACGGTCAAGCTGACGATCACGCGGGGACCGGGGCCTCGTGGTTACCGCCCGCCGGAAGAGCCTGCCGTGACGAGGATCGTGCAGTCCTCGGCGCCTCGCCCGCGCGGCGACACGACGCCGCCGCTGCTCGTGCGGCTGTGCGACACCCGTCTCGGGCTCAATCCCGCCCTCGCCGGACTCAAGCACCTGAACCGCCTCGAGCAGGTGATGGCCTGCGCCGAGTGGAGCGACCCGGCCATCGGCGAAGGGCTGATGCTCTCCACGGACGGGCGGCTGATCGCGGCGACGGCCGGTAACGTGTTCCTCGTCGAGCACGGCCGGCTCGTCACGCCGGCGATCCGCGACTGCGGCGTGTCGGGTGTCATGCGCCAGGCGGTGCTCGATGCTTCGTCCGCACTCGGCATCGACGCGATCCTCGACGACGTGCTGCCGGAGCGCCTCGCCGGCGCGGACGAAGTGTTCATCACGAACGCCGTGACCGGGATCCGGCCCGTCGGGGAGCTGCTCGGGGCCTGCCGATGGGCGGTCGGCCCGGTCACGCGGGCGCTCGCGTCGCACACGGCCGGATGACGCGGGCGGGCACGCGCAGGCTCGTCGCGGTGCTGGTCGCGCTCGCTGCGATCGCGGGCACGGCCGCCTGGCTCGCCCTGCAGGCGTGGCTCGATGCGCCGTTGCCGTTCCCGGGCCCCGAAACGCGCATCGACGTGCCGCGCGGCCAGCCGTTCGCACGCACACTCGACGCGCTCGCGACCCAGGGCGTCGTCGACCACCCGCGCTGGCTCGCGCTCTACGCCCGGGCGACCGGCGTGGATGCACGCGTCCGGGCCGGCGAATACGACCTCCCGGCCGGGACCACGCCGCGCGGACTGCTGGCGCTCATGCAGTCCGGGGCTGTCGTACGCCGGGCCGTCACCGTCGTCGAGGGGTGGACCTTCCACGACCTGCGACGCGCGCTGGAGCGTGCCCCGGTACTCGGGCAGTCGCTGGCGGGTCGCAGCGACGAGGAGGTGATGGCCGCGCTCGGCGAGCCCGGTGTCCCGCCCGAAGGCCTCTTCTTCCCGGACACGTACCTGTACGAGAAGGGAATCACCGACCTCGAGCTCCTGGCGCTCGCGCGCGCGAGGATGAAGCGCGAACTCGCGTCCGCATGGGAGCGCCGCGCGCCGGACCTGCCGATCACGACGCCGTACGAGGCGTTGATCCTCGCGTCGATCGTCGAGAAGGAGACTGCACTCGGCAGTGAACGCGCGCGGATCGCCGGCGTGTTCGCCGAGCGACTCCGGATCGGCATGCGACTGCAGACCGACCCGACCGTGATCTATGGCCTCGGCGGGCAGTACGATGGAAACCTCCGCAAGGCGGACCTGCTGCGCGACGGGCCGTACAATACCTACACGAGGGCGGGCCTGCCCCCGACGCCGATCGCGCTGCCCGGGGCCGCTGCGCTCGAAGCGGCGGTGCAGCCCGACGAACGCGACGAACTGTATTTCGTCGCCTCGGGCCGGGCCGACGGCAGCCACGTGTTCTCCCGCACGCTTGCGGAGCACGAACGCGCGGTCGCCGACTACCTGAGGCGATACAGGCAGCAGGACACGGACCAGCAATGAAGGGTCGGTTCATCACGTTCGAGGGCGGGGAGGGCGTCGGCAAGTCCACGCAGATCGCGCGCGCCGCACGGTGGCTCGCGCTCCGCGGGATCGAGGTCGTGCTCACGCGCGAGCCCGGCGGGACGGCGCGCGCCGAGTCACTGCGCGCGATGCTTCTCGATCGCGACGCCGAGCCGATGCCGCGCGCCTGCGAGCTCTTGCTCATGTTCGCCGCACGCTCGACCCACCTCGAGAACCTGGTGCGACCCGCGCTCGCGCGTGGCGCCTGGGTGCTCGGCGACCGGTTCACCGACGCGACGTATGCGTACCAGGGCGGTGGACGCGGCGTTCCGGTGCCGGCGATTGAAGCGCTCGAGCAACTGGTGCAGGACGGCTTCGAACCGGACCTCACGGTCCTGCTCGATGCTCCGGTCGCGGTCGGCCTGGCGCGTGCCGCCGCTCGGAACGGCAGTCGCGGGCCGGACCGCTTCGAGACCGAGCGCGCCGAGTTCTTCGAGCGGGTCCGCGCCGCCTACCTGGATCGTGCCCGCAGCCAGCAGGCCCGGATCCGGGTGGTCGACGCGACCGGCGACGTCGACGACGTCGCGCGCCGGATCGAGGCGCTGCTCGTGCCGCTTTCGGACGGGGTGACGCCGTGAGCGACACCGAGGTCGCGCTTCCAAGACCGCCGCTCGAGGCGCTCCCGTGGCAGGCGCCGGCCCTCGAGCGTCTGCGCACGGCCGTCGACTCCGGCCGACTGCCCCACGCGGTCCTCGTGCAGGGCCCGGCCGGCGTCGGCAAGGAGGTCTTCGCCTCGGCGCTCGCGGCCGCGCTGCTCTGCACCGCGCGCGGGCCGGCCCTCGCGGCCTGCGGCCAGTGCCCCGAGTGCCGGCTCTACGTCGCCCGGTCGCACCCGGACCTGCACTGGGTCCGGCCGGAGGAGGAGCGGAGGACCATCGGCGTCGACCAGGTGCGCGAGGCCTGCGAGCAACTCGCGATGACGAGCCAACGGCGCGGCGCGCGGATCGCGGTGTTCTCGCCGGCCGAGGTGATGACCCCGAGCGCGCAGAATGCGCTGCTCAAGACGCTCGAGGAGCCGGCCCCCCAAACGTTGATGGTCCTGCTGGCGGCCCGCCCGTCGAGGCTGCTCGCGACGCTCCGGAGCCGCTGCCAGCGCCTCGAGATCCCGTGCCCGCCCGCTGCCCAGGCGACCGCGTGGCTCGTCGCGGCGACCGGCGCGGACGTTCCGCCGGGCCTGCTCGCCTCGAGCGGCGGGGCGCCGCTCAGGGCGCTCGCGCTGGCGCCGCATTTCGCGGACCTCGACGCCGGAATGACCGAGCTCCTGGAAGCCGTCGTGGCCGGCCACGCGGAACCCTGCGGGGCGGCCGCCCGGATGCTCGGCGAAGGGTTGCCCCACCGACTCGACTGGTTCGAGGGCTGGCTCGCACAGGCGATCCGGGCCCGGGCGGTCCCGACTGGGATGGGCCTCACGGTTCACCGCGCCCCGTTGTTGCAAAGGAGCGCTGCGGAGTTGAACATGGGTGCTGCGTTCCGCCTGCTCGACCGGATCCGGGAGGTCCGGCGGCTGCTCGAGGGGTCCGCGGCCGCGCAGCTACTGCTCGAGTCGCTGATGGTCGAGGCCGCGAGTGTGCTGGGACGCCGAGGACTGGCATGATGAGCCGCGTCATGAGACAACCAAACAAGCCGGGCCTGCTCACGCTCACGATCAAGGACAAGAGCGCGCTCTACCTTGCGTACATGCCGTTCGTGAAGAACGGCGGCCTGTTCATCCCGACCAGCAGCAACTACCGGCTCGGCGACGAGGTCTTCATGCTGCTCAACCTGATGGGCGAGGACGAGAAGCTGCCGGTCGCAGGTCGGGTGATCTGGATGACCCCGAAGGGCGCCCAGGGCAAGCGCACGGCCGGGATCGGCGTGCAGTTCAGCGACCAGGACCGCGGCAACACGCAGCGCAAGATCGAGTCCTACCTCGCCGGGGCCCTCGGCGGGGACAAGCCGACGCACACGATGTGAGCACGGGCCCCGGGCGCCCGCACCGGCGCGACGCGCCGGTCAACGGTTCTTGTTGAGGCCTTCGGCCAGTTCCGTCGCGGCAATGCCGCCGCGCAGCACGCAGGCGTCGAATCCGCGTTCGCTCAGCAGGTAGGCCGCCGCCGAACTGCGTCGCCCGTTGTCGCAGCAGACCACGTAGGGCACGGCCGGGTCGAGCGACTTGAGCTTGAGCCGGACGAAGTACAGGGGCACGTTCAGCGAGCCCTCGAAGTGCACGTGCTCGAATTCGCTCGGCAGCCGGACGTCGAGCCAGGCCCCGCCGCCGCTGACGATGCGCTGCGCCTCGGTGTAGTCGACCCAGCGGAGCATCGGCTCGTTCAGCAGTTCGTTGAAGTCGTCCTTGCCGAGCCGCATCAGCGTCCCGTCGGTGAGCATCGTGACGGTCGCGTTGCGCGCGGCCCCGGAAACCAGTGCCTCCTCGCCGAACGTGTCGCCCATGCCGAGTTCGGCGAGCTTGATCCCGTCCTTGTTGAGCGGCGTCTCGCGGGTCACCGCACACCGGCCGTTCACCACGACGTAGAAGAAATCGCCTTCTTCGCCCTGGCGGACCACGACCTCGCCCGCGTTCATCTGGACCTTCTGCATCCGTATGAACACGGCCTGGAGGTTGGCCGGCGGGATCCGGTGGAAGGCCCGGCTCTGCAGCAGCACGGTCATCCAGTCGCTGCCCGAGTCGGTCGCCGCGAGGTCGCCCACCTCGTAGGTGCCGGTCTGGTCCCACGTGATCAGCACGTCGAGCAGGTCGCTGTCGATCGCGAGGTACTCGATGCGCTCCGAGGCGACCCGCGCGGTGCAGCGGCGGGGCAGCACCGGGACGAGCGCATGCTTCGCATCCGGGCTGCCGGCCGCGACCGACCCGACGATCTTGCCGTCCGCCAGCAGGTCGACGATGCCGGAGACCAGGTAGATGGTGCGCTTGTCGGAGTCGCCTTCCTTGAAGAGGATCCGGCCCTGCCCGAGCTCGCGCAGCACCGTCTTGCGCGACAGCGCGCGAAGGTTCTCGTTCTTCAGGCCGTCGAGCGGCGAGAAGCTGCGCAGGATCTTGAGGTCGAGGGTCGGGGCTTCGCTCATCTAGTCCGTCGGCTGCGAGTCGGAGCGTGATGCCCGCGCGCCAGTTCCGTGGTGGGGCCGAATGCTACCACAGGCCGCACGGCGTCAGGCGGCCCGCTGCTGCCGCGCCGTCACGCGGAAATCGCAGATGAGCGGACGGTGGTCCGACCACGTGACGTCGGCCACCGAGAACGTGTCGACTTCGATGTCCCGCGTGTGCAGGATGAAGTCGAGTTCCATGCGCGGCCGGCGGGCCGGCCAGGACGGCAGCCGATCGCGATTGGCGCTGCGCAGCCCCGCGGCTTCCATGAACAGCGCCATCTCGTGCTCGCCCCAGAACGTGTTGAAGTCGCCGGCGACGATCACAGGCTTCCGGCAGCCCTTCACCAGCTCGAACAGGTGCCGCAGCTGCGTCTGGCGGTGGCGGAACTTGAGCGACAGGTGCACGAGGAACACGCACAGTTCGTCGAGCTCGAGTTCGATGATCAGTCGCTTGATGCCGGTGTCGAAATAGTGGAAGCGCTCGCCGGCCACGCGCGGCGCGGCGAGGAACGCGTTGGCCTGCTTGTTCACGATCGGCACCAGCGTGTTGAGCGAGTTGGTGCCGTACTTGCACTGGTAGGTCGAGTAGTGCCCGAGCGACTGGGCGATTGCCTCGGCCTGGTTCACGCCGCCCGTGCGGATCGACCCGGTGTCGACCTCGACCAGCCCGACAATGTCCGGGTCGGCCGCCTTGATGAAGCGGGTGATGCCGTCCAGCACGCGCGGATTGCTGCGCAGGTAGCCGGCCCCGGGGACGGGCAGGTGGAAGGCGGGTCCGGTGCCGGTCGCGTAGCGGATGTTGTAGAGCAGGAATCGCATGCGCGTCGCAATCTTATAGGCCCGCGGCGGGAACCGGAATCGCCGGTGGTAGGCTAGACTATCGCAGGGGGCTTCGAGGGAACGTGACGGAGGTTCCGTGAGCAGCGTATCGCAGAAGAACCCGGTCAGGATCTTCGTGACCCACGTCTGGGTCGAGAACGACGACTACCTCCGGGTATTCGAGTACCTCGAGAGCGCGGACAACTTCTTCTACAAGAACACCAGCAACCTGGCGGAGCGCCCGGTCGGCAAGGAGCCGCAGCGCGACGAACTGCGCCGGCAGATCACCGAGGCCGAGGTGGTGCTGGTGCCGGCGTCGCTGTACCGAAAGTACGTGGACTGGGTGGAATTCCAGCTCAACTGCGCGAAGGCCTTCGACAAGCCGGTGATCGTGCTGGAACCGTTCGGGTCGCACGACACGATCGCGCCGGCCGTGCTCGAACTCGGGGACGAGGTCGTGCCGTGGGACCTGCGGCAGATCGTCGACGCGATCAAGCGTCAGGCGCGCCACGAGGAAACGACGCGCTTCGACGTCATCGAGTTCAAGCTCGACTGAAGCGCCGGGCCGCCGGTGCCGGCCGCCCGCCCGGTCATTCCTCGCCGACGAGACGCAGCTGGCGGGGGGAAATCATCGAGGCCGGTTCCCGCCCTTCGCGGCTCGCGAGCGCGACGCACAGGTCGAACGTGCGGAGCGCGTGCCCGGCCGCATCCTGCTCCGACATCTTGCGTATCGTCGCTTCGATCGACCCAAGGCCGCCGACGGCCGGGGCCGTGCTCAGCGTCGACATCAGCGTCCGGAACACGACGGAGAGGTCACGGGGCAGGTCGTTCGGGTCGACTGCGGTCAGGTGACGCGTCGAAGCCTCGGTGAGTCGCTGCTTGACCGGCCCGATCCCAACGAGCACCCGCACCGCACCATCGAGGTGCTCGAAGCTGCTGGTGCGGGTGTCCGTATCCGACATAATGTCTTTATATTTTAGTAGTTTATGCCCGCAACCGAATGCGGGTTCCCCAACGCGCGGGTTCTGAAAGTCCCGATGATTCAACGATCTGCGAGGCGAATATACCCTGAAGGATCAGGAATACAAGGCATCCGCACGGTGGGACTCGTCAGGACTTCCCCGCATGGGCGCGCCAGTCCCGGGGCGGGCGCCCGGACCAGCGCCGGAACGCGCGGGTGAACGCGCTGGCGTTGGCATAGCCGAGCGCCGCGGAAATCTCGGCGAGTGACGCCCGGGAATTCACCAGCATCTGCCGCGCGATGTCGTAGCGCAGCGCGTCGAGCAGCGCCTCGAACGACGTCCCGTCGCGCGCCAGCCGCCGGTGCAGCGTGCGGGTCGACACGGCGAGTGCGTCGGCGATCCTGTCGTTCGAACAGTCGCCGCCCAGCAGCCGCGCCCGCATGACCGTGCGCACGCGCGACGTGAAGAGTGTCGGCGCGTCGCTGCGCATTTCGGCCACCCGGCCCGCGAGGTACTCGCGCAGGTCGGGCTCGGCGCCCTCGAGCCGATGCCCCATCCAGCGGGCCGGGAACATCACTGCATTGCGGTCGGCGCCATAGCGGACGCGCTCACCGAGGATGCGTCGGTACGGCGCCGTGTCGGCGGGGCGCGCTCGCATCATCCGCACCTCGAGCGGCGCCCAGAGCGGGCCGCACATCTGCCGGAGCAGCCCGTTGCCGATCGCGAGCGCCGCATCGACGACCTGGTCGGCCGCCCCGAGCGGCTGCTCCAGCGTGTAGACGAGCGAGGCGACGTCCCGTTCGATCGTGATCGAGGTGGTCGCACCGACCTCGTAGACGTGGAAATTCGCGGCAAGGTCGCGCAGCGCGGCGCCCACGGTCGGGGAGTGTTCCGCGAGCCGACCGACGATCCCGAGGTTCGCGAAACCCTCCTCGGCGCCGAGCAGCAGCCCGAAGTGCGTGCACCCGGTGGCCTCGATTGCCGCCTCGACGTAGCGGCCGATCACCGTGAACGGGACGAGCGACGTCAGGTCTGCGAACCGGGCCGGGTCGAGGCCCGCCCGTCGCGCCACATCGTCGGGGTTCCCGCCAAGGCGCGAGATCAGGCCCGGCGCAGCGGCGATGGCCGCAATCATCGCGTAGCCATCGGCGCGCGGGTTGGATCGGGGGGTGGGCATCGGGTCGGGTGGGGTGGCGGCTCAGGGTAATTAAATGGCTTTAAATGGTAATACCTGCTGCCGGCCGGCGCTAGTCTCGGGTGCGCACGTACAACGACCGTGGGGGAAGCCATGATCCGACTGAGCCCGACGCTCCAGCTGCCCACCGCCAGCATGACGGGGTTCGAAACGCCGCTCGCCGAAGAGGAGGCCGGGGTCCAGCAGGTCGTCCACCGGTTCGCGAAGGACGTACTGCGCCCGCTGGCCGCGGAGCTGGATGCCATGCCGGCCGACGCGGTGACCGCCCCGGGCTCGCCGTATTACGCCGTGTTCGCCGAGTACGCGAAACTCGGGCTGGATCCGACGATGATGGCCGAGCTGCCGCCCGAGATGGCGATCCGGATGGAATCGCTGATCGGCGAGGAACTCGGCTGGGGCGACGCCGGTCTCGGCGTTTCGCTCGGGGCCGCCGGATTCCCGGCGCTCATGGCGGCATCGGTCGGGATGCCCGAGCTCGCGGAGCTCTGCGCCAACCGGATCGGCTGCTGGATGATCACGCACCCGGACAAGGGCAGCGACGTCCAGGTGTTTGACATGCAGCGCGACTGGCCCTCCGGCAGACCGGGCAACAAGGGCAGCATGTGGGGCCGCATCGACGGCGACGAGATCGTGATCAACGGCCAGTGCTCGGCCTGGGTCTCGAATGGCGCCGTCGCGCAAGTCGCGCTCGGCTACATCGGCGCGGAGTACGGCGGCAGCTTCTACCAGGCCGACGGCCGGCCGAACGGCATGGCCGTGATCATCCCGCTCGAGCTCAAGGGCGTCTCGAAGGGCAGGCCGCTCGACAAGATCGGCCAGCGCTCGCTGCCGCAGGGCGAGATCTACTTCGACAATGTCCGAGTGCCGAAGCGGTTCGCCGTCGCGCTGGGCGAGGACTACTACGGCAACATGGCGTCGGCCTGGTCCTACGCGGGCACGCACATGTCCCAGGTCTTCACCGGCGTCGCACGCGCGGCGTTCGAGTACGCGCTCGCCTTCGCGGCGGAGCGGCGGCAGGGCGGGCAGCCGATCCTGGACCACCAGCTCACGCGCTGGCGCATCGGCGACATGCTGCGCCGGGTCGAGATCTGCCGCGCGGTCGCGCGCCGCTCGCTCGCCTACGCGCGCCTGTCGCCGAAGTCCCACCCGTACGTGACGGCGTCCGCGAAGGTCACCGTGACCCAGGAAGCGATGAAGGTCGTCGACGAGGCGCTGCAGATCCACGGTGGCGCGGGCACGTCGCGGGAGTACCCGATCGAGCGGCTGTTCCGCGACGCGCGGGCGGCGCTGATCGAGGACGGCGAGAACTACGTGCTCACGATGCGCTTCGGGCTGCTCGCGCAGCAGCTCCACGCCGAGGGGTGGGCGCAGGGCTGAGGCCCGTCGCGCCCGGCACACACGGCCGCGGCGGCGACACGGGCCGTCGCGGCACCCGCACACGCAACCAGGAATCCGGAGGATAGAGACATGGCCAATCATCCCGTCGTCGTTTACGGAGCCAGCGGCTACACCGGCATGCTGATCATGGACTGGCTCATCGACCAGGGCATACCGTTCACCGCGGTCGGCCGCAGTGCCGCGCGCGTGAAGGAGATGATGGCGAGCCGCGTCGTGCGGCTCGAGTCGGCGCGCTACGAAATCATCGAGTCCGAGCACACGGTCGACGCGCTCGCCGCGGCGTTCAAGGGCGCGAAGGTGGTCTGCAACACGGTCGGTCCGTTCGTGAACTTCGGTGCGACGGCCGTCGAGGCTGCTTTGCGGGCGGGCTGCCACTACCTCGACACGACCGGCGAACAGGCCTACCTGCTCGCGGTGCGCGACCGGTTCGGCGAGTCGTTCCGGCAGGCGGGGCTGCTGCTGTCGCCGTCGCTCGCCTACATGTACACGTTCTCCGAAATCGCGGCCGAGCTCGCACTCGAGACCCCGGGCATCGACGTGATCGAGACGGCGGCGCTGGCCCGCGGCCCCCGCACCGGCGCGTCCGGCGTGACGGTCGGCTCGACCGCCTCGATCTTCGAGATGTACCGGAGCCGCCAGCACTACCTCTGGGAGAACGAGCTCGTCGAGCACCCCTTCGGCACCCACACGACCGTGGTCGACCCCAATTTCGTCCAGCCGGTGTTCGCGCTGCCCTGGAGCGGAACCTCGCTGCCGGTCTACTTCGAGCACGACGCCCGCGTCCGCGGCTGCATCTCCTGGGTCGGCTTCTACGACAACAACGTGATGCAGACCGTCCACGCGCTCGGCCAGAAGTGGGACGCCGAATTCAAGCACCTGCCGAAGGAGCACCAGGACGTCGTCATCAAGCAGATCGTCGACTCGACGACACCATCGATGCCGCCGCGCGAGCGTACGACGCTGCAGCGAACCGTGGACTTCGCGATCGGGCGTGGCCACCTGAAGGCCGTGCGCGCGACGGTGCACGGGATCACCCCGTACATCTCGACCGGGGCCGTCCAGGCCGCGGGCGTCGTGAAGCTGCTCGATGGCGAGACGGCGAGGGTCGGCTTCGCGTCGGGGTCGAAGGCGTTCGGCCACCGCTACCTGCTCGCGTTCCTCGAGAGCCGCGGGCTCGCGCACGCGACCGTGGCGGCGCTCTGACCGCCGCGGGAGGCCGATGCGATGGCGATCATCGACTTCTTCGACCGCGGCTGGCGCTCGAACCCGCAGGGCGCCGCCTACGTGCAGGACGACCGCCACTACAGCTTCAACGAAGTGGGCGACCTGTCGTGCCGGATCGCGAACGGATTGCTCGCGCTCGGTCTGCCGAAGGAGACGAAGGGCGCCGTCTGGTCCTCGAACGACGTGACGGCATGGACCTGCACGCTCGGACTGTGGCGGGCGAACATGTGCTGGATACCCGTCAGCGCCCGCAACCCGGCCGAGGAAAACCTGTACGCGCTCGAGGCCTTTGACTGCGAGGTCCTCTTCTTCCAGAAAGCCTACGCGGAAACGATCGCCTCGCTGGCCCCGCGCCTTACGAAGGTACGCCTGTGGATCTGCATCGACGGCGACGCGCCGGAGGTGCCGGGTGCGCGCTCGCTCTCGACCTGGGTGCAGGGACAGCCGGCGACGCGGCCTGAAATCGCCGTGGACCTCGACGATGTCGTGATGGTCTCGGCTACGGGCGGCACGACCGGGCTGCCCAAGGGGGTCATGAACACGCACCGCAGCGCACAGACCTTCTGTGCGCATTTCATGATCGGCTGCCCGTACCGGTCCGACGAGACGCCGGTCAACCTCGCCGCGGCCCCGATGACGCACACGGCCGGCCTGCTGTCCGTGCCCTGCACGGCACGGGGTGGAACAGTGGTCGTCGTCACGAAACCGGACCCGGCCGTCCTGCTCGCGGCGATCCCGAAGTACCGGGTGACCGAGTTCTTCCTGCCGCCGACCGTCATCTACCGGCTGCTCGACATCCCCGACCTCGCCAAGAAGGTCGATTTCTCGTCGCTCCGGTACTTCATGTACGGTGCGGCACCGATGTCCGTCGACAAGCTGCGCCAGGCGATCGAGGTGTTCGGTCCGGTGATGACCGGTGGCTACGGCCAGACCGAGGCGCCGGCCTCGATCAGCTACCTTCCGCCCGGCGAGCACTTCGTCGACGGTCGCGTGGCCGGCGACGAGCGGCTCTCGTCGGTCGGGCGCCCGAACCCGCTGGTGCGCGTCGAGATCATGGGCGACGCGAACCAGGTCCTCCCGCAGGGCGAGACCGGCGAGATCTGCGTGCGCGGCGACCTGGTCATGAAGGGCTACTACAAAGCGCCGGACAAGACCGCCGAGACCATCGTCGACGGCTGGCTCCACACGGGCGACATCGGCCACCTCGACGCGGAGGGCTACCTGCACATCACGGACCGCAAGAAGGACATGATCATCTCGGGCGGCTTCAACGTTTACCCGAGCGAGGTCGAGCAGGTGATCTGGTCCCACCCGGCCGTCCAGGACTGCGCCGTGATCGGGGTGCCGGACGAGAAGTGGGGCGAGGCCGTGAAGGCCGTCGTCGAACTGAATGCGGGACAGTCGGCGGACGAGCAGGAGATCATCGCGCTCTGCAAGGACCGTCTCGGCTCCGTGAAGGCGCCGAAGAGTGTCGATTTCGTGGCGAGCCTGCCGCGCAGCCCGGTTGGCAAGGTGCTGAAGAAGGACCTGAGGGCGCGGTACTGGCAGGGACAGAAGACGCGGATCTGATTCGCGGGGGAGGCGACGATGACTGGACTGAACGGGAAGGTGGTCGTGGTGACCGGCGCGGGCTCGGGCATCGGCCGGGCGCTCGCGGAGCAGTTCGCGGCGAAGGGGGCGCGTCTCGCGCTGTCCGACGTCAACGCCGACGGCCTGCGCGGCACGGTCGAGCGGCTCCCGGCCGGGACCGAGGTGCGCGCGTACCCGCTCGACGTATCGAGGCGGGAGGCCGTGTTCGCGCATGCCGACGACGTCCGGCGGGACTTCGGTACCGCGCACGTCGTGGTGAACAATGCCGGCACGTCGATCGTCGGGACCTTCGAGCACCTCACGGTCGAGGAGATCGAGTGGCAGCTCGGGATCAACCTGTGGGGGGTCATCTACGGCTGCAAGGCCTTCCTGCCCATGATGCTCGAGCAGCGCGACGGCGTGCTGGTCAACATCTCCAGCGTGTTCGGGCTGCTCGGGTTTCCGCTGCAGAGCGCCTACAACATCTCGAAATTCGGCGTCCGCGGCCTCACCGAATGCCTGTGGTCCGAACTGGACGGCACCGGCGTGCACGCCGTGTGCGTGCACCCGGGCGGCATCCGGACGAACATCGAGAAGGCGGCGAGACGCTGCGCCGCGTCGGGCGCCGACGAGGCCGTGTTCGAGGGCCTGGGCAACCACCTGCTGGTGACGCCCCCCGGGGAGTGCGCGGCCGCGATCATCGACGGCGTCGAGCGGCGCCGGCGCCGCGTCGTCACCGGCAGCTGGTCGACCCGCTTTTTCCTGATGAGCCGGTTCATGCCGAACAGCTACCCGGCGCTTATCCAGGCGCAGGTCCGCAAGCTGAAGAAGCTGGCCGGGAGGCCGGCATGACCGACGTCTACGTCGCCGGGATCGCGATGACGGTGTTCGGGCGGCACCCCGAACGCAGCCTCGAGGACCTGGCGGGTGAGGCGCTCGCGGGTGCACTCGCGGATGCCCGTTGCACTGCCGCCGACCTCGGCGTCGCCTACTACTCCGGCATGACGAACGGCCCGTTGCAGGGGCAGATCTCGATCCCCGGGCAGGTGGTGTTCAGCAAGATCGGCATCGAGGGCATTCCGGTCTACAACGTCGAGAACGCCTGCGCCTCCGGGAGCTCCGCGTTCAACCTCGCCGTGCAGAGCCTGAAGGCGGGCACGACCGACGTGGCGCTCGCGATCGGCAGCGAGAAGATGAACATCGCGGACAAGGCGCGGGCCTTCTCGATCTTCGAGGGCGGGTGGGACGTGTCGCGCGCCGAGGAGAACTACCGGACGCTCGTGAAGATGGGCGAGGGCATCGACCCGCCGCCCGGCTCCGAGTCTGACAAGCCCTACAGCCGCTTCATGTCGATCTATGCGGCGATGTGCCGCTGGCACATGCGAAGGTTCGGTACCACGCAGCGACAGATCGCCGCCGTGTGCGCGAAGAACCACCAGCACTCGGTCCACAATCCGTATTCCCAGTTCCGGAAGCCCTACACGATCGACGAGGTGCTCGCGGCCCCGCCGATCACGTACCCGATCACGCTGCCGATGTGCGCGCCGCTGTCCGACGGCGCCGCGGCGGCGATCCTCTGCACCCGCGACGGCCTCGAGCGCATCGGCGCCGACCGCGGGCGCTCGATCCGCGTCGCGGCAAGCGTGGTCCGCAGTTTCACCCATCGCGGCGTCGACGAGCCGGAGAAGGGCGTCGGGCATCGCGCCGCGCTGGCCGCGTACGAGATGGCGGGCCTCGGGCCCGAGGACATGCACGTGGCGGAAGTGCACGACGCGTCGGCGATGGGCGAGATCATCCAGGCCGAGAACCTGGGGCTCGTGCCATTTGGCGGCGGCGGGCCCGCTGCCGAACGCGGCGAGTTCACGCTCGGCGGGCGCATCCCGATCAATCCGTCGGGCGGCCTCGAATCCAAGGGCCACCCGCTCGGCGCCACCGGGATCGGCCAGTTGTTCGAACTCGTCACGCAGTTGCGCGGCGAGGCCGGCGCACGACAGGTCGAGGGTGCCCGGCACGCGATCCAGGAAAACGGCGGCGGCATGCAGGGCGTGGAGGAGGCGGCGGTCGCCATCCACATCCTGAGCCGCTGAGGTACGTCCAGATGAACAAGCAAGCTTACGTCCTCTGGGGCGCCGCACATTCGCTCTACAGCGGCAAGGTGCGGTCCTACCTTCGAAAGAAGGGGCTCCCGTTCATCGAGCGCTTTCCGTCGCATCCCGAGTTTCGTGCGCGGATCCTCCCGACCGTGCGGCACGTCGTCGTGCCGGTGCTCGAGACGCCGGACGGGGCGATCCTGCAGGACACGACCGAGATCATCGATTACCTGGAGTCCCGCCACCCCGAACCATCGATGCGGCCTCCGGGCCCGGTGCAGCGCATGGTCGCCGACCTGCTCGACGCGTACGGTTGCGAGGCGCTGCTGCCGGCGGCGATGCACTACCGCTGGAGCTACCGCAGCGAGCAGGAAGCATTCCTCGCCGCGGAGTTCGGACGCGGCGTGTACGCGGGCCCCGACCGCGACCAGCAGCGACGCGCCGGGGCCGAGGTGATGTCTTACTTCAGTTCGTTCCTGCCGGGCCTCGGCGTCACGCCGGAGACGATCCCGGCCATCGAGGCGTCCTGCCTGGATCTCCTCGACGCCCTCGACGACCACTTCCAGCGGGTTCCTTACCTCCTCGGGGGCCGGCCGAGCAACGCCGACTTCGGACTGATGGCGCCGCTGTACGCGCACCTCGGTCGCGATCCGGTGCCGGCAAACCTGATGAAGAACCGGGCGCCGAACGTATACCGGTGGACGGAACGCATGAACTCGGCCGGCCTCCCGGACCCGGAGTTCTATTCCGTCCCGCCCGAATGGATGCCCGGGGATGCGCTGCCCCCGACGCTGGAACCGGTGCTGAAGGTCGTGTTCCAGGACTGGACACCCGAACTCGAGGCGAATGCCGCCTGCTATGCCGCGTGGCTCGACGCCGAGCCCGACCGCCCATCCGGTGCTCCCGTCACGGTCACCGGTGATCGCCGGGTCCACCCGACGCTGGGCCCGATCGAGTATTCCCTGCGGGGGGCCACGGTCCGGCGGGCCAGCGCCCCACACGGCCTCTGGCACTTCGAGTGTGCGGCCGGGCCCGCGCGGGCGCTCGGCGGCGAGGACCGGGCACGCCTGGACCGGCTTCTCGACCGGACCGGCGGCCGGGCGGCACTGGCCATCGAGCCGCGCCGGCCGCTGGCCCGGGCGGACTACCTGCTCGTGCTCGCCTGACGGACTGGCCACCGATGGCGGGGGCGGGTAGAGTCCGCTCCCGTGAAATCGGTTGCATTGGTCACCGCCCGTGAAGCCCTCGCGCTGGACGAGGACATGCCCGCGCTCGTAATGGCGCTGCGGGCGCAGGGTGCCGAGGTCGAGACGCCGTTCTGGGACGACCCCGACGTCGACTGGGGGCGCTACGACGTTGCGGCGCTGCGGTCGACCTGGGACTACGCGGATCGCCTCGACGAATTCCTCGAGTGGACCGAGCAGTGCGCGCGCCAGACGCGGCTCGTGAACCCCCCGCCCGTCGTGCGCTGGAACACCGACAAGCATTACCTCGTCCACCTGGCCCACGCCGGGGTACCGGTCGTCCCGACGCGTTTCGTCGAGCCCGGCACCGATCCCGCCGTGGAACTCGCCCGGTTCCTCGGCAGCGGCCCGTCGGCGGTCACGGTTGGGGAGTGCGCCGCGTTCGATCAGTTCGTCGTAAAGCCGAGCGTCGGTGCCGGCTCCCGCGATGCGGCCCGCTACCGGCGCGCCGACGGGGATCGCGCGCTCGCACACGTCGCACGACTGCTTGCCGACGGCCGCAGCGTGATGCTGCAGCCCTACCTCGACCGCGTCGACGAGCGTGGCGAGACCGCCGTGATCTACATCGGCGGCGAGTACAGCCATGCGATCCGCAAGGGCGCATTGCTGAAGCTCGACGACGGCTTCGTGCCGGGGCTCTTTGCGCCGGAGCAGATCTCCCCGCGCGAGCCCGACGCGGCCGAACGCGCGGTGGCCGAAGCCGCATTCCGCGCCTGCGCGCACGATGAGCCGCTCTACGCGCGCATCGACCTCGTGCACGATGCCCGCGGCCGGCCGGTCGTCCTCGAACTCGAGCTGACCGAGCCGTCGCTCTTCTTCCTGCACGCCCCGGACGCCGCCGGACGTTACGCCGAGACCTTGCTCTCGAGTTGAGGACCCAGCCAGGGGCAGACCGGCGCGGCCGACGGCCGGCGCTCCATCACAGGCGACAGCCGCCATACAACGATTCGGAAGGGGGATGACCACGATGGACGAACGCGCGAACACCTGCGTACGCCCGGGCGCCTGGAAGCAGCACCAGGCCTGTCCGTGACGACGCTGCTCGACGCCCTGCGCACCGTTCCGCGGGTCGACGCCGCGGAGTGGTCGAGACTGCCCTGGTACACCCGATGGGCCGTCGCATCCCGCGCCTCCGTGCTGGTGATGACGCTGACCTCCTGCTCGATCGGCGGCCTGCTCGCGCTGACCCGGCCCGACTTCCGGCTCGACTGCTGGGTCCTGGCGCTGATCGGGCTACTCGCGGCCCACGCGGCGAACAACCTGGTCAACGACTACGTCGACACGCGGCTCGGGATCGACAGCCATGACTATTTCCGGACCCGTTACGGCACCCACGTGCTGGAGTCCGGTCTCGTGACCCCGGCGGGGATGCTGCGCTACATCGCCGCCACCTGCGCGGTCGCGATCGCCGCGGGGCTGCTGCTCGTCGCGCTGCGAGGCGGGCTGATCCTGCCGTTGATGGCGGCCGGCGCGATCTTCGTCCTGTTCTACACCTGGCCGATGAAACACGTCGGCCTTGGCGAACCGGCGGTCCTGCTCGTGTGGGGCCCGCTGATCACCGGCGGCTCGTACTACGTCGCCTGTGGCGAGTGGAGCTGGGCGGCCGCCGCCATCGGCAGCGTGTACGCGCTCGGGCCGACGACGGTGTTGCTCGGCAAGCACATCGACAAGATCTCCGTGGACGGCGCGCGCGGGGTGCGCACGCTGCCGGTGATCCTCGGCGAGATCACGTCGCGTCGACTGGTACAGGTGCTGATCGTCATGCAGTTCGTGCTGGTGCTCGCGCTGCTGCTCGCGCGCACGGTGAGCTGGACGATGGTGCTGGTCGCGATGACGGCGCCGCTCGCGCTCGGTGCGGTTCGGATCTTCGGCCAGCCCCGACCGGTCGAACGGCCGGAATGGTTCCGCCCGGAAGCGTGGCCACTGTGGTTTGCGCCGCACGCGTTCGCCGTGACGCGCCGGTTCTCGATGTGGTTCCTGGCCGGCCTGATCCTGTCCGTCGTGCTCCGGCTGGGTCCGGTGCTCGTGCAGTCCGCCTGACGTCCGGCCGGTGGGTCGGCCAGGATCTCTCGTTACACCCCGGGGAGCGCCACCGCCATGCACCACGTCGACGTGTACTGGTCGTTCCGATCACCGTATTCGTACCTCGCGACGCCACGACTCATCGAGCTCCGGACACAGTACGACGTCACGATCGACGTGCGCCCGGTGTACCCCATCGCGCTCAGGATTCCCGGCTTCTTCAAGCAGGTGAACCCGATGTGGCCGCCATACCTGGTCCGGGACTGTGCCCGCCTCGCCGAGATGCAGGGCGTTGTGTTCGCGTGGCCGTCCCCGGACCCGATCGTCCAGGACCGTGCGACGATGGATGTCGCGGCCGAGCAACCCTACATCCACCGCCTGACCCGGCTCGGCGTCGCCGCACAGCGGCGTGGGCGAGGGCTCGAGTTCATCCACGAAGTGGGCAAACTCACGTTCGGCGGCGTGAAGGACTGGCACACGGGCGACCACCTGGCCCGTGCGGCGGCCGGCGCGGGGCTCGACCTGGCCGAACTCGACGCCGCAATCGCCGCGGACCCGGACGGCCACGAGGCCGAGATCGTCGCAAACGAAGCCGCGCAGCGGAAGGCCGGCCACTGGGGCGTGCCGCTGATGGTGTACCGCGGCGAGCCGTTCTTCGGGCAGGATCGCATCGACGTGCTGTTGTGGCGCATGCAGAAGAACAGGCTCTCGGCCCGCGGCTGAGCGGGCTCGAAGAGCAGCGGCAAAGGAGACACACCATGGGCGGCTACACCCGGATCGCCATTGCGGCGCTCGCGTTCGCGCAGGTGGCAAACGCCGCCGACGTCGAGTACTCGGTTTACCTGACGGGGCGCCCGGCCGGTCAGGCCAGCTGGACAGGGCCGAAGGACGGCGTGTACACGTTCGAGTACACGTTCAACGACAGGGGTCGAGGACCAACGCTGCACTCCGAGATCGTCGTGGCGTCGGACGGGACGATCGACTCACTGACGACGCGAGGCAACGAGTACCTTAAGGCCCCCGTCGACGAGCGCTACGAGCGCACCGCCGGCCGGGCGCGCTGGACGAATCGCACCGAGACGTCCGAGCGCCCGGACGCCCGTGGCTTTTACCTCAGCTTCGACGGGTCTCCCCAGGAACTCGCACTGCTCGCGGGCGCGACGCTGCGAGCACCGGACGGCCGGATCGGGTTGCTGCCCGGCGGGGAGGCGCACGTCGAGCGCCTGTCGAGTCTCGAACTCGCGCGCAACGGCGGGAAGCGGTCCGTCACGCTCTACGCACTGTCGGGACTCGACTTCGAGCCGCAGTACGTCTGGCTCACGCCGGACGGGCGGATGTTCGCCTCGGTGTCGGGCTGGCTCACGACGATCGAGCAGGGCTGGGAGGCCGAGATCGGCCGGCTGCAGCAGGCACAGGACGAAGCGGCCCAGGCCCGCGGGCGCGTGCTTGCCGCCGACGCGTCGCGCCGCCTCGAGCGCCCGCTCGCGTTCACCGGTGTCCGCGTGTACGACTCGCGGGCGGCGACGGCGCACGAGGACTGGACCGTGGTCGTCGTCGGCGACCGGATCGTCCGCGTCGGCCCGCGGGCCGACGTCCCGGTCCCCGCCAATGCCGAGGTCGTCGACGGCCAGGGACGCACGCTGCTGCCGGGCCTCTGGGACATGCATGCGCACATGTCGGGGCTCGACGGTCCGCTCGACATCGCCGCCGGCGTGACGAGCACCCGCGACATGGGCAACGTCGTCGAGCAGCTCGAGGCACTGCGCAAACTCTGGACCGCCGGAGAGCTGATCGGGCCCCGCGTGTTCCCCTGCGGTTTCATCGACGGGCGGGGACCGTTCCAGGCGCCGTCGGGCGCCCGCGCGGACACCGCAGCCGAGGGCGAGGCGGCGGTGGCGCAGTTCGCCGCGCTCGGCTACCGGCAGGTCAAGCTCTACAGTTCGCTGAAGCCCGAACTGGTCCAGCCGATCGCCATGGCGGCACACGCCCGCGGGATGCGCGTGTCGGGACACATCCCGGCGTTCATGACCGCCGACCAGGCGATCCGGGCGGGCTACGACGAAATCCAGCACGTGAACATGGTGTTCCTGAACTTCTGGCCCGACGTCCAGGACACGCGCACGCCGCTCCGGTTCACGTCTGTGGCCGAGCGCGCGGGTGACCTGGACCTCGATTCGATGCAGGTGCAACGGTTCATCGAGCTGATGAAGGCACGGAACATCGTCCTCGACCCGACGGTCTCCGTGTTCGAGGACCTGCTGACCGCACGCCCGGGCCAGACGAGCCCGGGATATGCCACCGTGGCCGACCGGTTGCCGGTCGGAACCGCGCGCAGCCTGAAGGGCGGCGGCCTGCCGGTGCCCGAAGGGAGGGACGCTCAGTACCGGCGTTCCTATGCGGCCGTGCTTGCGATGGTGCGCAAGCTCTACGACTCGGGCGTCCGGCTCGTCGCCGGCACGGACGCGCTGGCCGGGTTCGCGCTGTATCGCGAGCTCGAGCTCTACGTGCAGGCTGGCATCCCGACCGAGCGCGTGCTGCAGATCGCTACGCTGCAGGCGGCGCAGGTAGCCGGGCAGGACGCTGACCTCGGCGTCGTCGAGCAGGGCAGGTATGCCGACCTCGTGCTGGTCGAGGGCGACCCGACCAAGCGCATATCCGACCTCCGGCGACCGGTGATGGTGGTCAAAGGCGGGCGCGTGTTCGACCCGGCGAAGATCTACGCCGCCATCGGCGTCGGTCCGGCGCCGAACGCGGACTGACGGCCCGCCGCACCTGTCAACGCGCGCTCGCGAGCGAACGGGGCGCCACGTCGAGCGTGCGCCCGTCGGTGAACGTGACGCGTCGCGGCGCGTCCCCGGCGTTGTAGGCGACGTAGGTCGGTCGCCCGCTGCGGTCACGGAACACCGCGTAGAGCGGGGCGTCCGCACCGACGGAGAGATCTGGCACGCCCATTTCCTTCAGGCTGAGCAGCCAGAACAGCGTGTGGGTACGGGTCTCGCCGAACTCCACGCTGCCGCGCCGGTTCCAGGCCGCGTAGCCGGCCTCGGGGTCCGCGAGCGCGAGGTAGCTCGCGAGCACGTCCTGCCAGACGTCCGCGGGCGTGCCGTCCGTCGGTCCCTTGGATTCGTAGAGCTTCACGTCGGCCGGCAGCGCGTCGACGGTCCGGCGGATGAACTTCGGATCCGCAGCGAGGTAGGTCGACGCCGGCGTGAACGGCAGCAGGTTGATCCCGAGGATCTGACGCGGTTCCTCGGTCCACCAGGTGTTGTAGGCGTACTTGCCGCCGAACACCATTGCCGCGAACGGCTTCGCGTAGTCCTGCGCGAACACCTGTCCGTCGAGGTCGAACCAGTACTGCTGAACCGATGCGATTTCGGTCGTGTACAGGTAGACGCCGAGGTCGCGGAGCCGCCGGTTGCCCGTGGCCTCGCCCCAGAGCACCAGCCCCGCCCAGGCGTTGACGGCCTCCGACGACGACTCCTGGTTGTTCCCGGCGTCGAAGTCGGCGGTGCCCGAGGCCCAGGAGTGTCCCTCGTACACGTCGAAGTTGCGCAGGAAGGGGAATTCGCGGCTCGTCCGGTCATCGTTCGCGATGTCCGCGATCAGCATCCCGACCATGCCGCCCCACTGGTCGGGTCGCGCCCAGGCCGGGTTCCGGAACGCGACGTGGGCCGCGCCCGTGATCCAGTAGCCGTAGTGGAAGTGGTGGTCGTTCATCCCGCGGACGCTGTCGTACTCCTGCGGGTAGCCGATGAAGGTCCCGAGTGTCGAGTCGCGGACGAAGTAGTGCGAGTGCTCGCCGTCGAACCAGCTTTCCATCCGTTCCTGGAGCTTGGCGAGCAGCTTGTCACGGGTTCCGGCCTGACCCTCGGCTTCCGCGATGCAGAGCAGCTGCGCGGTCGCGCCGAGACCCTTGCCCCACCAGTAGGTGCCATTGCCCATCTTCGTGAAGAGCTGGTCCGCCTTCGCGAGGTCGCCGACCAGCAGGCTCTGCACGCCGTCCGCATCGGCAGCGTCCGAGAGGCCGGGCCACCACGGTACGAAACCGTGGTAACGGCGCTCCGTCGTGAACGCGTTCGCGCGGACGATCCGGATCGGTCCCCGCACGGAGGCGTACTGGTAGGCCGCACTGGGCGCAGGCGCCGCCGCGGCCCACTGGTGCGGATAAAGGCCCATCAGCGTCGTGGCGTTCTGGCCTTCGCGAGCGACCGTCCGGACCGTGAACGTCGTGCGGACAGCACCGGTTCGCTCGTCGTAGGTCCATTCCGCGCGTGTTTCCGTCGGAAACGCGTAGGCGACCTCCAGGTACGCACCGAGCGCCGCCGGCGACGTGTCCGGCAACCCGGCCACTGAGAAATACCGACTGCCCGACGGCAGGTGCAGCACGAGTTCGCCGGGCTGGTCCCAGGTCCACGTCGCACCGGTCGGACCGAAAATCGCATACGGGCGGCCGTCGACGGTGAACGCGGCGACGCGCGGGTCGTGCCCGGTCGCCCGGGGGTCCGAGAGGACGGTCGGGGCCGCGTGCAGCCGGATACGCACGTCGCTGCAACTGCAGTCGTAATAGCTGAACGGACTGCCGTGCAGCACCGTCGCCGTCAACTGGTCCGCGCCGCTCGCCAGGCTCACCTTCGCGAGCCAGTCGGAATAGCCGGCGAGCCGCGCGTCGCGCGGCTGGAACCCGACCGGCGACACGACGAGTGCGGGAACGTGCGGGTACGCGATCTCACGCTTGCGCCCGCCGTCCTCGACGACGAGCTTCGCGGTGGGCAACCCGACCTCGAAGCCCGCCTCGGTGGCCCGGTAGGTCATCGGGTGGGCGTGGATCGGCTGCGACCACTGCTGGAACATCACCGACGAATACCACTGGTTCGTCGGCGCCGGGCGATTCGCCGCCTCGCCCGTGACGTAGGTGGCCACCGGCGGCTTCTCGGAACCGCGGGGCGCCAGGAAGTAGCGACCCAGCCCGAGGGATTCCACCGGGTCGGCGGCGGACGCCGCGCCGGCGGTCGCGGACGCGAGCAGGACCACGAGCAGTCGTGCGACCGCGCGCGCCGTCCCGGCGGCGTGTCCGGTGGGGCCCGCGGTCCGTTCGGCGCTGCTCCTCATCGGTCGCTCCTCAGAACGTGATGTTGGCCCCGACGACCAGTGTATTGGCCGATTCGCTGACGCGCGGGTCGACCTGGCCGAACGCCAGGTTGCTCGGCATGCTGATTGGCGCGGGCCCGCGGTCGCTGAACATGACGCGCTCGAGGTTGACGTAGAACTCGATGTTCTTCCAGATCTCCGGCATCTGCCGGTGCGCCGACAGCACGAGGAACGTCGCCGAATTGTCCTGGCCCCAGTTGACCGGATTGCGGGTGCTCGCATTGCCCATGTAGACGCCGCCGAGCGAATACGTCCAGAGTTCCTTCGAGTACGCCGCCCCGAGCAGGAAGTCGTACTCGACGGCGCTGTAGGCCCGGTTCACGTCGTCCGAATAGTTGAACCCGGCCTGGTCCCAGTAACAGGCCGACTCTTCCGGCGTCACCGGCCCGTAGTCGCACTGCTGGGCCTGGCCCGACCAGGCGCTGCGTTTCACGCCGTACGTGAACTTCCACTGCGGGTTCAGCCAGTAGTTGCCCTGCAGCACCAGCACGTTCTCCCAGGGGGTCTCGTAGTAGGGGGAGGGATCCGGCCCGTTCGTGTTGCCCTGGGCCCCGTAGAACGCGCCCTTCGAGAACGAGCTCTGCCGTCCACCCTCGCTCTGCTGGTAGATCAGTTCGACGAGGTTCTTCTCGTTCGAATACTGGACGAAGACCTCGAACAGCCACGGATCCGGCGGGCCCTGGCCGGGCACGGTCGACGTCGGGTTGAGCGGCTTGCGCGTGTCCGCCTGCGCGTAGGTCGCCTCGAACATCACCTTGCCCCAGGGGATTTCCTCGAGCGGCGTCGCGTAGCGCACCGCCTCCGGGTACAGGCCGTAGCCCGCGCCACCCTCGGCCCAGGGACTCGACAGGCCGAACGGATAGGCAAACCCGTCGGTGCGGGTCCAGGAGCGGGACGACATCTTGCCCGCCGCGAGCGACCCGTACACCGGGTGCGAGACGGAGCCGTAGATGTCGGTCATCCAGTTGTCGTAGATGTCCGCGTCCCAGTTGCGCATGCGCACGGCCGCCACCGCGTCGATCTTCACCGCGTTGTCGAACTCGTGCGACAGGTCCGCGCGCAGCATCACGAGGCCGAGGTTCTTGCCGAGGAAGCTCGTGTCGCCGGGCTGGTTCACCATCGGGTCGGGCGGCGAGAGCACGCCGCGCGGGTCGTAGGGCGACGGGTTGACGAGGCCCTCGGAGCAGTTGTCGCAGAACGAATACTCGTCCTTCGCGAAGCCCGTGATCTCGAGCGGGCCGAACTGCTCGGCGGCCGCGGGCACGGCGATCACGACGGACGCGGCGGCGACGGATCGGACGATGTTTCGGATCTTCACTGCGGTCTCCCCGGTTGGGGTGGGAGTGGCGGACAGGTTGCGCACGGCTTCAGTTGAACGCGATCGGGCCGATGTTCAGTCCGTTCGGGTAGAACCCGCCGGCGGTCGTCACGAACTGCACGTTCGTGCCGAGCACCTGGACGTGCACTTCGTTGACGCCGGCGGCCAGCACCTGGGCAGGCGTCGCGAATCCGCACGGCGTCCGGATCGTGAAGCCGGACAGCGGCACCGTGTACGTCTGCACGCCGGGCCCCGGAACGACGACCGAACTCTGGACCTCGGCCACGCAGCCGGAGATCGACGGACCGCGCAGCACCAGCGTCAGCGTCGGGCCGGTGTTCATCAGTTCGTCGTTGCCCCACACCGAGATCTGCAGGTTCGAGAGGCCCGCGACGGAGGCCGTGCCGTTGCCCGGCGCGTTGACGAAGGCGCCGAAGCCCCACGGCTTTGCGTTCACGTCGAAGCCCCAGCCGAAAAAGAACTGGGGCGGCGGACCCGCGGCCGCTTCGAGGCCCCAGCCGTAGCCGACCGGGACGCCTTCGTCGCGGTAGTTGCCGGCATTGCCGCCTTCGGTCGACTGCAACTGCGCGGCGACGACTGCATAGCCGCTGGCGTAGACCAGTCCGCCGCCACCGGCGAGGAATGCGACGTCGTCGAAGTAGTACGTCTGCTGGCCCGCAACGGCACCCGTGACGCCGAAGTTGAAGAAGATGATCACGCGGTCGTACGTCCAGGCCGGGTTCAACGCCGGAGTCCCCGCCACCGGGTTCGCGAAGTTGAACGTCAGGGTTTCCCAGCCGTTGGCGACCGTCGTATTCACCTGGGTTTCGACCGAGTGGGCCGAATTGCCCGAGTCCTCGACCTTGAGGCGCACCGGCGTACCGGCGGCTGGCGAGTAGACGCGCACGGTCATCCGCGTGTTCGACGCGGTGAACGGGATGATGCCGGCCGACAGGCCCGGCTGCGTCGACACGACCGTGCCGGCAAAGGTCTGCGCGGCCGCGGAGCGCACCACGCGCGCGACGTGGTTCGCCGGTGCGGCCGGGTCGGCCACGACCTGCGAGTCCTCGGCGCCCGCGAAGCCGGTCAGCAGGTAGGAGACCGACGGGTCGTCGAACGTGATCGTCTGGAACGGACCCGGGTTGTAGTACCCGGCGCCCTGGTACAGATCGCTGTTGCAGGCCGGGCCGGCCGGCGTGCCGCACAGCACGTAACGGGGGGTGCGCGCGATCGTCCACAGGCCCCAGCCGTCGTCGGTGCCCTTCCAGGCCTCGTCGAACGCCTCGAACCAGAAGATCGAGACCGGCCCGCCGCTCGAGCCGGCCCACGAAGGATAGCCCTGGCCCGGGTTGCCGTAGAGCAGGTCGTAGTACCACTTCTGGTTGGGCTGCAGCGCCGCGTACGCCTCGATCGCCGAACCGGGGTTCGTCTGCAGCGCCTTCCAGCCGGTTTCGCCGATTACGATTGGCAGCGACTGGCCGGTGCTGACCTTCACGCCGTCGGCGTTCGTGTACTGGTAGTCGGCGACCTGCTGGTACCAGTTCTTCGCGACCGCCAGCGAGGCCTCCATCATCGCCTGCGCGCGGGCGGCGCCCGCCGGCACGGCGGTCTGCTGCCAGTTCCACCAGTCGGGCCGACTGATCGGGTACATGTGGATCGACACGAAGTCGATCATCGCCAGAACGGCGTCCGGCCGTACGGCGACCTGGTCGCCGAAGTCCGCCGTCAGCCCCGCGTAGAACGTGAAGTCGTCGTCGGCGGTCACGGGCTGCGTGACCTGGCTGCGCACGGTCCGGATGTAGCCCGTCAGGCAGGCGAGAGGCATGTACCTCGAGTAGAACGAGGTCTCGTTGCCCACGCTGACCGTGACAACGTTGGCATGGCGGGCGAGGGTGCCGATCGAGTAGGCGATGACGTAGTCGTTCGACGTGTCGCTGCAGCTCGTGAGGCCCTTGAGCTCGATGCCGAGCTGGAACTTCATGTTCGGGAAGTACTGCTCGGCGAGCGAAAGGATGCGCTCGGCGACCGCCGGGTTGCCGGGCGCACGTACGCCGAACAGCCGGATCAGGTCGTAGCCCGCGACGTTGAGCAGCGTCAGGTCCTGCAGGATGTCCGTGTCACTGGGGAACTCGCCCCGGGCCGGGCCGTCGGCGCGGTACGGGCTGTAGTTCACGGCCTTGCCCGTCGAATAGACGGCCGGCAGCGGCCGGGGCGAGTACACGTAGGCAGTGCAGGTCACGCTCACGCCGTTCACGTTCCCGGTCGCCACGCCGGTGCCATTCGAGACGGTGCAGGTCTGCCCATTCGGCTGGCTGGCGACGAGCACCTGGTAGCCGCTGCCATTCGCAATCTGCAGCGAGAACGCGAAGGAACCGTTCGAACCGATCGCGAGCTTGTCCTTGCCGTTGTTCCAGAGATAGAGCGTCGCGCCGGAGGCGAGGCCCGAGACCGTGCCGCCGACCGAGACGTAGGCGCTCTTGTTGCTGTAGTTCTGGCTGCTGCCGCAACCGGCGAGGCCGAGCGCCGCAGCCGCGGCGATGCAGGACCACAGCGCGCGCCTGGAAACGCCCGGGCGTTCGACGACGGCCGCGAGACGCCGCGAAACAGCCGCGGCCCCGAACTGGTGCGTGACGTTCGTCCATATCATTGGCAGTTCCCCCGGTCGCCGGTCGTATGTCCGCGATCCGCCGCCCGCACGGTGGACGGGCTGGCCGGATCGTCGTTTTGAAAGCGCTTGCAAAAGCTAGCGAAACCCGACCACGGTTGTCAACGACCGCACGTCCGGTGCACCCGCGATCCGGGTGCTGCGCCGCCGCATTCGGCCCCGGTGGCGCCGCTCCGGCGCTCATGCGAGGATTCTTCCGATGTCCAGACCGAGACCGGGCCGGCGCGCGCCAGCCGAACAGTCGTCCGCCATCACGCTCGACATGGTCGCGCGCGAGGCGGGCGTTTCACCGAGCACCGTTTCGCGCATCCTGAACGGGACCGCGCGCGTCCGGGAGTCCAAGGTCCGCGACGTCGAGGCGGCGATCGCCAAGTTCCGGTTCAGCCCGAACCCTGTCGCCCGTTCGCTGGCGCGCGGGCGCTCGATGAGCGTCGGCGTCGTTACCCAGGCCCTCGCGAGCCCGTACTACGGCACGGCGCTGGCGGCGATCGAGAAGCGCCTGCTGCGCGCCGGCTACGCGGCGCTGTTCGTCAGCGGCCACGGCCGCGAGGAGGACGAACGCAAGTGCGTCGAGCACCTGCTCTCGCGCCGCGTCGAGGGGATCATCCTGCTGACGAGCGGCCGCTCGGACGCGGAACTCTCGCACCTGTCCGGGACGGTGCCGCTGGTCGTCACGGGGCGCAGCGTGGCGGGCGAAAGGCTCTGCTGCCTCGACGTGGACAGCACCTCGGGCGCGCGACTCGCCGTCGAATACCTGCTGGGCCTCGGTCACCGCCGGATCGCGATGATCGCGGGCGCAGCCGGCCGTGCAGACGCCGCGCAGCGACTCGCAGGCTACCGCGCCGCGCTGGCGGCTGCGAAAGTGCCCTACGACCGCAAGCTCGTGGTCCCGGGCCAGTACACCGAGCGGGGCGGTTACGCCGCGATGGACGCGCTCCTCACGTCGGGCGCGTCGTTCACGGCCGTGTTCGCCGCGAACGACCAGAGCGCGGTCGGCGCGCTGCTCGCGCTCCACCGCCACGGACGCCGCGTGCCGCGGGATGTGTCGGTGGTCGGCTACGACGACCTGCCGTCCTCCGCGTACACGATCCCGCCGCTCACGACGATCCACCGGTCGACGGAGGAAGTCGGGGAAATGGCGGCTGAGGCGATCATCGACCTGGTCGAGGGGCGCCCGGTACGGACCCACGTTCCGGCGCCCACGCTCGCGGTCCGGGAGTCGGCCCGGCCGCTGCGTTCCTGACCGGCACCGCCGGCCGGGAGCCGGTCGCCGTTGCAGTCGGCCCGTCCCCTGCGGTACCTTGAAAGCGCTTTCTTGATTCCGGAGACCGTGCCCGCCGGGCGGGCGCGTCACCAGACACGGGACTCGAGGCCATGAACGACGCGCTGACTTCCCATCCTGCGACGGGCGACGACGGCGCCACGGAGATTGCCGCCCGGTTCGGCCGTTCGTTCGTCTGGGGCGTGGCGACCAGCGCCTACCAGATCGAGGGAGCGGCGGCCGAGGACGGTCGCGGCGACAGCATCTGGGACGCATTCTGCCGTCGCCCGGGCGCGATACGTGACGGGAGCAGCGGCGATCGCGCCTGCGACCACTACCATCGCTACGCCGGGGACGTCGACCTGATCGCCGACCTCGGCCTCGCGGCCTACCGGTTCTCGGTGTCCTGGCCGCGCGTGCAGCCGCTCGGCAGCGGTCGCTGGAACGAGGCGGGCATCGACTTCTACCGGCGATTGCTCGATCGCCTCGAGCAGCGCGGGATCGCCGCGCACGTCACGCTGAACCACTGGGACCTGCCGCAGGCGCTGCAGGACCTCGGCGGCTGGAACTCGCGCGAGACCGTGCACCGGTTCGTCGACTATGCCGAAGGCATGGCCCGGCGGCTCGGCAACCGCGTGGCTTCGATTGCGACGCACAACGAGCCGTGGGTGATCGCGACGCTCGGACACGAGGCCGGGATCTTTGCCCCGGGCATCCGCGACCGCGCGACGGCGTTCCGCGCAGCCCACCACCTGCTCGTGAGCCACGGCCTCGCGCTCCAGTCGTTGCGCGCACAGGGCGTCGGGGCGCCGCTCGGGATCGTGCTGAACCAGTCCCCGATCCACCCGGCGACCGACTCGGACGCCGACAGGGCCAAGGCGAAGCTCGACGACGGGCTCACGATCCGCTGGTACATGGACCCGTTGCTGCTCGGCCGATACCCGGAGGACGTCGTCAGTCACCTCGGTGACGATGCGCCCGCCGTGCAGCCCGGCGACATGGAGACGATCCGGCAACCGCTCGACTTCATCGGTGTCAACTACTACACGCGCAACATTTCCGGCACCGGGGCGCCGCTCGAGCCGGACCATCCGGACCGCGAACGCACGGACATGGGGTGGGAGGTCTTCCCGGCCGGGCTGACCGAGTTGCTGACCAGGCTGAACGCCGATTATCGGCTTCCACCGGTGTTCATCATGGAGAACGGCGCGGCGTATCGCGACGTGTGCGAAGACGGCCGCGTACACGACCCGGAACGTGTTCGCTACATCCGCTCGCACGTCTCCGCGCTCGCGGACGCGCTCGAGGCCGGCGTGGACGTCCGTGGTTATTTCGTCTGGAGCCTGCTCGACAATTTCGAGTGGGCCGACGGCTACTCGAAGCGTTTCGGCATCGTCCACGTCGACTACGAGACGCAGCGCCGCACGCCGAAGGACAGTGCGCTCTGGTATCGCGGACTCGTCTCGGCCTGGCGCGGCCGCGCGGAGCGCCTCGCCGCCGCCGGTGGTCATCGGTGAAGCGCCCTCCGGCGAATGGTCGAGGCGGGGCGCCCGCCCGGGTGACCACGCCGTCCGGCCGCTGGGAACTCGTCTGGAACGACGAGTTTGACGGGCCCGGCGTCGATCCCGCGAAATGGGATTTCGACCTCGGCAATGGATTCTTCGACTACCGCGCGCAGGCCTGGGTGCCGGGCTGGGGCAACTCGGAACTGCAGTACTACACGCAGGAACCGTCGAACGTGTCCGTCGAGGACAGCCTGCTCCACATCCGCGCGATCAAGGAGTCCGTGCACGGTTGCGGCTACACGTCGGCGCGGCTCAAGACGCGTCGGCGCGACGGCACGCCGCTGTTCGCCAAGCAATACGGCCGCTTCGAGGTACGGGCCAAGGTGCCGCATGGCAAGGGCCTGTGGCCGGCGCTGTGGATGCTGCCGCAGGACGAGGCATACGGCCCGTGGGCCGCGTCGGGCGAGATCGACATCATGGAGATCGTCGGCGAGCGGCCGCACGAGTATCTCGGGTCAGTGCATTTCGGCTGTACGTTTCCGCGCCGCGAACTCGTGACGCACGTGCACCGTCTCGCGGACGGCGGGACGGTCGGCGACTTCCACTGCTATGCGGTCGAGTGGGAACCGGGCGAGATCCGCTGGGAAGTCGACGGCACCCCCTGGGCGCGGCAGTCGTTCTGGTGGAGCAGCAGCCGGCTTGTGCGGGGGCGGGGAGCCCGGCCGCGCAACGCGGCGGACCTCAATCCCTGGCCTGCGCCGTTCGACCGGCCGTTCTACCTGTTGATGAACGTGGCCGTCGGGGGCGACTTCCCGGGCGTGCCGAACCCGGCGACGCGGTTTCCCGCGGAACTCGTCGTCGATTACGTGAGGGTGTACGACCGCGTGGGTGGCTACGGGCCGCCCGGCCGTCGCGGACGCGGGCGGGTGCCATACCGAAAGACGCGCTGAAAGCGTCGGCGGAGCAGGGGGAAATGAACAAAGACGGCGCAAAGCTCTCCGTCCTCGAAAAGGTCGGCTACGGGTTCGGCGACCTCGCCTCGAACCTGTTCTGGCAGATGTTCGCGATCTTCGTCGCGAAGTTCTACACGGACGTGTTCATGCTGAGCGCCGCGACGCTCGGCACGATGCTGCTCGCGACGCGCGTACTCGACGCCTTCGTGGACCCCATGGTCGGCACGATTGCCGACCGGACGAACACCCGCTGGGGACACTTCCGGCCGTACCTGGTCTGGATGGCGATCCCGATGGCGGCCACCGCGACGCTCACGTTCACGACCCCCGACCTCGAGGGTGGCGCGAAGGTCGCCTATGCCTACGTGACGCTGTCGCTGATGATGGTCACGTACTCGGCGATCAACATCCCGTACTCGGCGCTGCTCGGCGTGCTCACGCCCGACTCCGAGGAACGCACGAGCGCGAGCTCCTACCGGTTCGTGATGGCGCTGCTGCCGGTGTTCGTCGTCGTCAACACGGCGATTCCGCTCGCGAACCACTTCGGCGGCAGCGACAACTCTCCACGCGGCTGGCAGATGACGATGCTGCTGTATTCGTCGGTCGCGGTGCTGCTCTTCTTTGCCTGCTTCGCGCTGACCCGCGAGCGCGTGCCCTCCGGTCCGCGCGAGGATTCCTCGCTGCGCAACGACCTGCGCGACCTGCTGCGGAACAAGCCGTGGATGGTGCTGTCCGCGGTCGGCATCGCCGCGCTCACCTACTCGAACATCCGGAACACGGTGGCGATCTACTACTTCCAGTACGTGGTGCCGGGCGGGGCCGAGTACTTCGGGCCGGTCATGACGACCGGCGCGTTCGCATTCATCGCCGGCGTCATGGCCACCGCGCCGCTGGCAAAGCGATACGGCAAGCGCAATTTCTACATGGTGTCGATGACGCTGACCGCGATCGCGACGTTCGCGTTCTTCTTCGTGCCCCCGTCGAACCTGCCGCTGGTCTGGGGGATGAACACGCTGATCAATGTGCTGGCGGCGCCGACCGCGCCGCTCGTGTGGGCGATGTACGCCGACACCGCCGACTACTCCGAGTGGCGGGCCGGTCGGCGGGCCACCGGTCTCGTGTTCTCGGCCTCGTCGTTCGCGCAGAAGCTCGGCTGGGCGATCGGCGGCGCGGGCGTCGGCTGGCTGCTCGCGTTCTACGGCTACGTGCCGAACGTCGCGCAGTCCGAGCGCACGGTGCACGGGATCGTGCTGATGATGAGCCTGATCCCCGCGGCCGCGGCGGTGATCGCCGTCGCGGCGTTGTGGTTCTATGAACTCGACAAGTCGACCGTCGAGCGGATGACCGCCGAACTGCAGGCGCGGCGCTCGCGACCGGATGGCCTGGAAGCGCCGAACGACCGGACCCCGCCGAAGCCGGACGCCACGCGCTCTCCCGGCCGGGCGGCCACGACGGTCGCGGCACGCGCGTCCGCCGCCGGGCGTACAGCGATGCCGTCCGGAACCGGGTCGGTGCGAGCGGGCGAGCGCGCCCACCCGAGCGCCCCGCGCACCGGCGTGACGCCGCCGGAAGCCACCGGGACCGGGCCCTTGCCACTGACCGTCGCGCAGCGCGCGGCGCTCGACGACGAATTCGATCGACTGATCGGCGCGGGCGTGCACGGGCTGTGCTTCAGCCCGTACGTCGTCGGACAGGTGCCCGGCGACCCGATCGGCGAGGCGCAGATCCGCGCGCGGCTCGGGATCATCCGCCCACACGCGCGCTGGGTGCGGACGTTCTCCTGCACCGAAGGCCACGAGCAGACGCCGCGGATCGCGCACGAACTCGGTTTCCGCACGCTCGTCGGCGCGTGGCTCGGCACCGACCGCGCGATCAACGAGCGCGAGGTGGCCGCAGCGATCGAACTCGCCCGCGGCGGACACGCGGACCTGCTCGCGATCGGCAACGAAGTGCTGCTCCGGGAAGACCTCGGCGAGGACGAGTTGCTCGGCTACATCGAGCGTGTCCGCCGGGCCGTGCCGGACGTGCCGGTCGGCTACGTGGACGCGTACTACCTGTTCGAGCTGCACCCGAGGATCGCGGCCGCGTGCGACGTGGTGTTTGCGAACTGCTACCCGTTCTGGGAAGGGTGCCCGCGGGAAGGCGCCGTCGCGTACATGCAGAGCATGTACGCGCGCGCCCGGGCGGCTGCGAACGGCAAGCCGGTGATCATCAGCGAAACGGGCTGGCCCGACCGCGGCAGCCCGTTCCACGGCGCGGTGCCGTCGCGCGAAGGCGCGATGCAGTATTTCGTGGACACCTTCCGCTGGACCCAGCGCGAGGACATCCCGGTCTTCTGGTTCGCCGCGTTCGACGAGGCGTGGAAGACGGGCGCCGAGGGCGACGTGGGCGCGTACTGGGGCCTGTGGGACGAGCAGGGACGGCCCAAGTTCCGCGGCGACCGGGGGGCATCCTGATGCTGCCTCCCGGCGACGGCATCTGCTACTCGGGCTACCGCGAGGGCCAGAGCCCGGACGCGCGGATCTACCCCTCGATGGAGCAGATCCGCGAGGACCTTCAGCTCCTGGGTCCGCACTGGCGGCTGCTGCGGCTCTACGACTGCAGCCTGCACGCCGAGCGCGTCCTCGAGGTGATCCGGCGCGACCGGCTCGACTTCTCGGTGCTGCTCGGTGGGTGGCTTGCGGCGGAGACGAGCAACCCGGGCTGCCCGTGGGGCGGGGTGTACGACGACGACAGGCTCGCGGCCAACGCGGTCGAGAACGACGAGGAGATGGAAAGGCTGGTCTCGCTCGCCGGCCGCTACGACGACATCGTCTGCGCGGTCGCGGTCGGCAACGAGGCGACTGTCGACTGGACGGACCACCTGGTGCCGGTGGAGCGGGTGATCGGCCATGTGCGCCGGGTCCGTCGTGCGGTCGCGCAGCCGGTGACGGTGTGCGAGAACCACGTCCCCTGGCAGCACAAGCTGCGGGACCTCGTCCCGGAACTCGATTTCATCTCGCTGCACAGCTACCCGGTGTGGGAATACCGGGGCGTCGAGGGCGCGCTCGAGCACACGCGGGCCGACTGCGAGCGGACGCGGCACGCCAATCCGGGCAAGCCCATCGTCATCACCGAGGCGGGCTGGACGACGGGCTCGAACGGCCGGGGCATCGAGCCCTGGAATGCCTCGGAGGCCGCGCAGGAGCGCTACTGCACGGAGCTGCGCGCCTGGTCGAACGCGGAGGGCGTGACGACTTTCGTGTTCGAGGCGTTCGACGAGCCGTGGAAAGGGTCCCCGGATCCGCTCGAGCCGGAAAAGCACTGGGGGTTCTACACGGTGGACCGGCGCCCGAAGCAGGTGATGCGGGGATGGCTGGGCGCGGGGACCGCGCACGGCATCCCGGTCGCGCCGGGATGCGGCGGCGCAACACGAACCGATCGCGGGCTCGATTGACACGGAATATCGTCGATGCTTATATCTAGCTTTGAAAGCGCTTTCTTTTGCAGGGGGCGGCACGCGGTGATCCCGCGGCCGGTTGCAAAGCGCCATCACTCGCGCACCGGAGGTGCGGCATGAATTTCCTGAAGTCCTTCGCCGTGACGATGGTCGCCGTGGCCGGCGCGCTCGGTCTTGCCGGCTGCCAGCCCTCGAGTCCGGGGACGCCGAATGGAGCGAGCCTGACCTCGATCATCGCGACGCCCAACCCGACGGTCGTCGACGTGGGCGGCGTGCAGCCCCTGGTCGTGAGGGCGACGTACTCGGACGGTTCGACCCGTGACGTCAACTTCGATTCGCAGTTCTCGAGCTCGGCCAGCGGCGTCGCGACGGTGAATGCGCAGGGTGTCGTGACCGGCATCGCGCCCGGCACCGCCCGGATCACCGCGACCCACACGCCCTCCGGGAAGACGGCCACCGTCGACGTCACGGTCCGTGCACTGCGCGTCGTGTCGATCGCCGTGGTGCCCGCCTCGGTGTCGGTGTCGATCGGCGGCACGCAGGCCCTGTCGGTCGTCGGAACCTACAATGACGGAACGACCGGCAACGTCACGGCCACCAGCCAGTTCGTCTCATCGGCCACGAACATCGCCACCGTCACCCCGGGCGGCGTCGTGACCGGCATCGCAGCGGGCGACGCGTCCATCACCGTGACCGAGACGGGTTCCGGCCTGCAGGCCGCACCGGTGCCGGTCACCGTGACGACCGCCCCGCAGGAATTCAGGACGATCACGTTCGATGATCCGGCCGTGACCTACACGCTGACCGGATTCGGCGGCGCCGAGGATTCCACGGTCGTGACGGATCCGACCGGTGGCCCGAACAAGGTCGCGAAGGTCGTGAAGTCGGGCACGGCCGAACTCTGGGCCGGAACGACCGTGTCGACCCAGCCCAACAACACGGCGGGCACGATCCCGTTCACGGCCACCAGCAAGACGATGACCGTGCGCGTGTACTCGCCGCGGGCCGGCATCCCGGTGCGACTCAAGGTTGAGGACGCCGCCGACCCGACCCACTCGGTCGAGACCGAGGCGACGACGACCACGGCGAACGCCTGGGAAACGCTTACGTTCAACTTCGCGAACCCGGTGTCCGGGACGCAGCCGCTCAACCTGGCCTACACCTACAACCGCGTCTCGATCTTCTTCGACTTCGGCACCACCGGTGCTGCGGGCGGCGGAGGCACGTTCTACTTCGACGACGTGGCGTTCGTCGTGTCGTTCGCCACGATCACGTTCGACGATCCGGCCGTGACCTACACGCTGACCGGGTTCGGCGGCGCCGAGGACGCCACGGTCGTGACGGATCCGACCGGCGGCACCAACAAGGTCGCGAAGGTCGTGAAGTCGCCCACCGCCGAGCTCTGGGCCGGAACAACCGTGTCGACCCAGCCCAACAATACCGCGGGCACGATTCCGTTCACGGCGAGCAGCAAGTCGATGACCGTGCGCGTGTACTCGCCGCGGGCCGGCATCCCGGTGCGACTCAAGGTCGAGGACGCCGCCGACCCGACCCACTCGGTCGAGACCGAGGCGACGACGACCACGGCGGATGCCTGGGAAACGCTGACATTCAACTTCGCCAACCAGGCGCCCGGGACGCAGCCGCTCAACCTCGCGTACACCTACAACCGCGTTTCAATCTTCTTCGACTTCGGCACGACCGGGGCCGCTGGCGGTGGCGGCACGTTCTACTTCGACGACGTGGCGTTCGGCAGCGGCCCGGCCGGCACGCTGGTGTTCGCCTCCGGGTACGCAAGCAACAACCGCACCGTTGAAGGCGGCGAATGGGGCTTCTACAGCGGCAACTTCGCCAATTATGCGAACACGTTCACGGGGGGCGGATTCGTCGATGCAGGCGTCGCCGTGGCCGACTCCTACATCTACCTGGTCGTCACGACCAGTGCACCGACCACGGACGGCTACATGGGAATCTTCACCGCCGCGCCCGGCTCGACGATCGCCGCGCCGAACGCGGGCGTGACGCTGAACGGCCAGACCACGCTCGACATCGAACTGGCGATGGGGGCGGAGTGGTTTGCCCAGAGTGGCAACAAGCAGCTGACGGTGCTCCTGATCGGCAGCCAGGTGTATTCGGACGGTGGCGGCGGACAGTGCCGGATCCTGGTGCGCACGGGCCTGACGCCGACCACCTCGGACATGCTCGCCTATGCGATCCCGCTCAATACGATGGAACTGGCTCAGGGCTGCAATGGCGGCGGATTCACCTCGGGCGTCACGACGCTGGCGGAAGCCCTGGCGCACCCGATCGGCGAAATCCACGTGCAGGCGGTCTTCCCGAACCTGAACACCTCCGTGCTCGCGGGCCCCGAGTATCCGACTGGATTCACCCGCGGCGCCGTGTGGTTCCAGTAGCCCTGGGTGCGGTCGATCCGGGCGTCGCGATCGGCGTGGCGCCCGGACTGACCGGCAGGGTCACGACGAACCGGGCGCCGCCGTCGAACGACGAGTCGACTTCCAGCGTCCCGCCGTGGGCCTGGGCCGCGAGGCGGGCGAGGTAGAGGCCGAGGCCGCTGCCGCCCGTGTCCCGGGTGCGCGAAGGATCGCCTCGGTAGAACGGCTCGCCGATGTGCGCCAACTGGTCCGCAGGAATGCCGGGACCGTGGTCCGAGACGCTGAGCGTCCAGCTCGTGCCCTGTGAGGCGAACGCGACGTCCACCGTGCCATGGCCCGCCGGCGTGTAGCGCAGCGCATTGCTGAGCAGGTTCTTGAGGATCAGCGTGAGTCGCGCCTCGTCCACCTGGATTCGGAGATCGTCCGGGCCGGCGACCGTGATCCTCGCGCGATCCGCGCCGAAGAAGTCGTCGATCACCCGGCCGACGACCTCCGCGGCCAGGACGCTCGAGATGCGCAGCGTCGCGTGCCGGGTGTTGAGCCGTTCGGCCTCGAGCAGCGTCGCGATGATCTTTTCCATCTCGACGACGTCTGCACGCATGCCGCGGACCTCGGTCGAGTCGTCGGCGAGTTCGAGCGCGAGCCTCATGCGCGAGAGGGGCGAACGCAGCTCGTGGCTGATCCCGAGCAGCAGCTGCCGCTTCGCATCCAGCAGCCCCTGCACGTCGTCGGCCATGCCGTTGATGTCGGCCGCCAGTTCGCCCAGCTGGTCGTTGCGGACCTGCGTGATGCGATGGTCGAAATCGCCGCGCCCGATCCGGCGGGCGCCCTGGCGGATCGCCGCGATCGGCTGGAACAGCCAGCGGACCGCGAGGTAGGTCAGCGCGACCAGCACCAGCGCGAAACCGACGATGACGGGCGTGAGCCGTCGCTCGACCGCCGGATCCGCGATGCGCGGCGTCGCCACGATCACCGAATACGGCCCCTCCTCGAACTTCAGGAAGCTGTGGCCACGGTACTCGGCGAACTGCACGCCCTCGAGCCCCTGCAGCCAGTGGGCGGTCGCGGCCTGGAACACGTTGCTGTCGCCGAACTTGAGCGACGCCGGCGCCGGGAACTTCGGGCTCGACGACCAGTCGAGGTCGGGCCCCGTGATGCGGATGTCGATCGGCACGCGGCGGGTGATCGCGATCGCATTGGCGATGTTGGGCGGGTTCCCGATGTCGCGCCGGACATAGTCGATGTGCAGCGACAGGTGGCCGCCGACCAGTTCGCGCAGCTGGTCGTTCGCGTACACCCAGCGGATCGCGAGGATCGAGCCCGCGACGAACAGCGCGCCCATCACCAGGTAGATCGCCAGCAGCCGGAACGACAGCGAGCGGGAGAGCGAGTCAAGCATCGGCGTCGACCGGCCGGCCCACGAACACGTAGCCGCGGCCCCAGGCCGTCTGTACGAATCGGGCGGGCTTGCCGGTGTCGCCGATCTTCTGGCGCAGGCGGCTCACGGCGATGTCCACGGAGCGGGTGAGGAGGGCGGCGTCGATGCCGCGCAGCTTCACGAGGATCTCGTCCCGGGACATCTTGCGACCGGCGTGGCGCGCGAGCAGCGCGAGCAGCTCGAACTCCATCGAGGTCAGGTCGACCGGCGCGCCGTCGACCCGGACGGAACGCGCGTCGAGGTCGATCTCCATGCCGCTGAACCGCAGTGCCGACCGCCCGCCGCGCGACTCGACCCGGCGCAGCACGGACTGGATCCGGGCCACGAGCTCGCGCGGTTCGAAGGGCTTGCAGACGTAGTCGTCGGCGCCGAGCTCGAGCCCGGAGACTCGGTCGATCACGTCGTCCCGGGCCGTCAGCATCACGATCGGGATCGAACTGCGCTTCCTGACCTCCCGGCACACGTCGAACCCGTCCCGCTTCGGCAGCATCACGTCGAGCAGCAGCAGGTCCGGATCGGCGGACTCGAGGCGGGCGAGGCCGCTGTCTGCATCCGGCGCGCAGAGGAGTTCGATTCCGTAGCGGCCGAGGTAGGCCTTCAGCAGGTCGGAGTGCCGGCGGTCGTCGTCGATCAGGAGTATCCGGGTCATGCGGGGATCGTACCGCGAGCCTCGAGGCCCGTGTCCAGCCCCGGGGCCGCCGTTGCAATTAGTTACAAATGGTTACGGCCTGGAGACCCCTTGCCGGACCGCGTGCGGAACCATGCACGCCAAGACCTCTCCCTTACATCACCGACGAAGGACTCGCGCATGTTCAACAAACTGAGGCTCATACCCGCGGCGGCGCTGGCGCTGGTGCTCGCTGGATGCAGCGATTCGAACAATGGCAACAACGGACCGGTCGAGCCGCCGCCACCGCCGGCCCAGTTCCGCGTCCAGGTGCTGCACGCGTCTCCAGATGCGCCGAAGGTCAACGTGTCGTTCGGCTCCAGCACGATCAGCGGCATCGACTACAAGGACGGCACCGCGGCGCTGTCTGCAAACGTCGGCACCTACACCGTCAAGGTGGATGGCATCGTCCCGGGCGGTACGACGACCGTCATCGGTCCCGCGTCGCTCACGTTCGCGGCCAACACGCTCTACAGCATCGTCGCCGTGGGTGACGTCGCCGACATCTCGCCGGTGGTGCTGTCGCAGCCCGACACGGCGGTCCCGGCCGGCTCCGTCCGGTTGCGCGTGCTGCACGCCGCGCCGCTGGCGCCCCAGGTGGACGTCTACCTGACCGCGCCGGGTGCGAATCTCGCCGCCTCGGCCCCGGCCGGGACGTTCTCCTTCAAGCAGGACTTCGGCCCGGTCGACGTGCCCGCGGGCGACTACCAGATCCGGGTCACCCCGGCCGGCAACCCGTCCGCGGTCGTATACGACAGCGGTACGGTGACGCTGGCCGCCGGCGGCAACCTGCTCGTCACCGCAGTCGAGAACACGACGACCGGCGGCTCGCCGATCAGCCTGGTCGTGCAGAACGGCACGACGACTTCGGAGATCCTCGACGCCGGAACGCCGACCGACCTCCGGGTCGTGCACGCGTCGCCGGATGCCCCCGCGGTCGACGTGGTTGCGAACGACGACTTCGCGAACCCGCTCGTCTCGGACCTCGCGTTCCCGGACTTCACGGGCTTCCTGAGCGTTCCGCCGGCGACGTACAACGTCAAGGTCACCGACGCGGCCACCCAGAGCGTCATCGCGATCAATGCCGACCTCGCCCTCGCGGCCGGCACCCGTTACACGGTGCTCGCGGTCGGGCCGCTCGCGTCGATCGAGCCGCTGGTGGCCACCGACGATCCCCGCCGCGTCGCAACCGAGGCGAAGGTGCGGATCATCCACGCGTCGCCGACGGCGCAGAACGTGGACATCTACGTCACGGCCCCGGGCGCCAGCATCGCCGCGCTGTCGCCGACGCTCGCCAACGTGCCGTTCAAGGCGAACACCGGGTTCCTGGGCCTCGCGGCCGGGTCCTATGACGTGACCGTGACGCCCGCCGGCTCGAAGACCGCCGCGATCGGCCCCGCCACGATCACCGTCGCCAATGGCGGCATCTACACGGCCGTGGCCCGCGACGCGGCCGGCGGCGGTGCGCCGCTCGGACTGATCCTGATGGATGACTTCGCGCTCTGACTCCCCGACTTCGGCCCCCAACCTTGGCCCCGCTCATCGCGGGGCCTTTTTTTTCAGGGGAACCAGCGGCGCAGTTCGGCCACCATCGCGGGTGACAGCGGCTTCAGCAGTTCCGCGTTGTAGGACGCGTTGTAAGGAACGGGCATCTCCGCCGTGCCCAGGTCGTAGTACAGGATCGTTTCGTCGGTGTTGCCGTCGGCGGGTCGCGACGGATCGACGAGCTGGACCTCCTTGCCGTACATGTTTGTGAGGTTCGGCGCGTTCGGGTGCAGGTTCTGCTGGACGATCTGCTGCACGGCGACTGCGTAACGGCGCGACGTCGCGGCCGGCGTGCCCTCGGCCACCGACGGGTCCACGTTCAGCGTGACGATCGACACGCTGTCGTCGCTGTTCAGGAAAATTTCGAAGGTCCGGAACTGCTGCGGGAAGTCCCGCAGCGAACACGATTCCACCTGCCAGAACCCGTGCTCCGGCCGGTCGCGGTCGGCGGACCGGACGGCCTTGACGGTGTTCACGTGGCGGTGTCCGGCGATCCACATCAGCAGGTTTGGCGTGGCCCGCAGCAGGTCGACGAGTTCGCGCAGCGTGCACGCGTTCCGGTTCGACGGATCGATGCCGTCCACCTGGTTCCACCATTCCGTTTCGGAGCCCGCCGCCGAGACGCAGATCGGCACGTGAGCCGCGATGATCATCAGCTGGTTGTTCTGCTGCCCGGCGTCGAGTTCCGAACGCAACCACGCGAACCGGGTCGCGTCCAGGTAACCGTGGCCGTGGACGTCCGTCGAGCCGTCTGTCTCGGACTGCGTGTCGTCGAGCACGATGACCTTCAGCGGGACCGAGATCTTCGGCACGAAGCTGTAGCAGGCGAAGCCGGGACCGTAGGCCGGATTCGATCGATCGACGAGGTCGAATCCGTGTCCGACCGGCTGGCTCGAGGTCCTGAAGAATTCGTCGATCCATTCCCTGCGCAGCAGTGAGCGCCGGTTCCAGTCCGGGACGACCACGGGCGGACCACCCGCGAACGCCGGATCGGTCGTCGCGCCGTCGTCGATCAGCCGGCCATAGGGAGAAGCGCCGTCGAGCAGGCCCGCGTAGTAGGTCGGGGCGTCGTGCAGCCGCGTCGTGTCGAAGTTGCAGGGGAAATTCGCCGTGATCGGGGCCAGCACGTCGCCGATCGACCAAACGTGATCGGCGAGGTAGGACTCACGGATGCCGAGGCCCGGGTCCGCGTCGACCGGGAACGAGCCGATGTAGAAGTGGTCGTGGTTGCCGATCGCCTGGTACCAGGGGATCGACTTGTCGAGCCCCGCCGCCTTGAACGTCGTCTGGAAATCCACCTCGCCGTCGCCGACGTGCGCGCCGGTGCTCGGGTGAATGCGCTTGCCGTCGATCACGTCGATGTACCAGCGCAGTTCCTGGTAACTGGTGTTGTTCGCCGCGTCGCCGAGCGCGAGTCCGAAGTCGAACGGGTTCTGCTCGTGCAGCGCGTTGACCGTCTGCACCGCCGCGTCGAGCACCTGCGTCGTGTAGAGCATCACCGGGGAGTAGATCGAGGTGTTCAGCTGGGCCGTCGGCTCGACCTGCTGGAGGACCGCGAGCTGGTTCGGCGCTTCCTTGTCGGTGACGTGCACGTCGGTGAACGCGAAGAAGTGAGCCAGCCGCTTCCGGCGGGTCACGGACGGAGCGACGTAGCCGTCCGGGTACAGGTCGGTGCGCGTCACGACCGGCAGGCCGGAGCCGTACGTCCAGTCGCCGTAGCCGTAGCGGGCGTACGACGCCACGTCCTTGAGTTCCGCGGGCGTCAGCCCCGGCAGCGTGGCCGGGAACGCGAGCATCCGCTCGACCGTCGTCGAGACGGGCCTGGCAATTGGGTACGTGGCGACGTGAGTGCTTCCGTCGCAGGCCGTGGCGAGCGACCCGAGCGTCGCCACGCCGACCGTGCCGGCCGAGTAGGCCAGGAAATCGCGGCGGGAGATCTGCAGGCCGGTCAGGGAATAGGCGTGCGTCCTGTCGGAGTCCGTCATGTTCGGGATCGTCCGTCGATGGCGATTGCGCGCATCGCTCGACGCTGAGCCGCGTCGGACGGCCCGGCCATAGGGAGTTTAGGCAGGACGGACGGGGAGATCGCGCCGCGGTACGCGGCGCCTGGCGAATTCCAGCCGTTCGGGACGCAATCTACGGGCCGAGATCGTAGAGTGGAACCTGCTTCACCCGGCCGACGGCCTGTATCGCGTCCGACACGTCCTGCCGCCGCACGAGTTCACCCGTGCGCGCCTTCCACGCTGCGCTGCGCGGGGAGACGGGCTGATTGGCGTATGACTGCACGGCCAGCAGCGCATCGGTTCGATGGGCCGGATCGGCCAGCCACTCGCGATAGACCCGCGATGCCTCGTCCATGTCGCCCTTCATCACTAGGGCGGCGAAGTACGCCGACTGCGCGTCCTTCCGGTTGTCACGCAAGTACGCCAGCGACTCCTCGCCGCGCGGGTCGTTCGCATCGTCCACCAGTGCCGAGTAGCGGGCCAGGTGATATTGCATCCAGCCGAATTCGCTCGCCTGCTTGACACCCGACAGTGCCGTCAGCGCCTCACCGGACCGGCCCAGCTCACCGTACAGCATCGCGATGTTGATGGCCTGGCTGACGTTGTCGCCTCCATTCTCCGGCCGACGTCGTGCGTCCTCCCACACCGCAATCGCTTCGTCGACGCGACCGAGGCCGAGGAGGGCACGCGCACGGTTGTCCTGTATCCAGATGAGGGAATCGTCTTCGTCGTCGAAGGCCGGCGCATCCTTCGCCGCCGCGGATTGCGCCAGCGCGGCATCGCAGGCGTCCAGCGCATCCTGGTACCGACCCGCCTGCAACAGGAGGTACGTGAGTTCCACGACGTTCTGCAGATCTCGGGGCTCTCGCGCGATCTGCGACTTCACGGTGTCGATTTCCCTCGTGAGCGCCGCCGCGAGGTCCAGTTGGCCGGAAGGCAGCGCGGCGACGACGGGGTCGAATCGACGGTCGACCTGCAATGAGAGGAGTTCCGACGCAGACGAGATGCGCCGGGCGGTCGCGATCGCTGCGGGCAGGTCACCCTGGTCGAGGCGCAGCTGGGTCAGGTCGAGCCAGAGCCCGCTCGGTTGCCGCCCGTCCTCGGTCAGGCGATTTGCGTCGAACAAGGCCTGCAGGTACGCGATCCGCTCCGTGGCCGGTGCGGATTGCTTGCGCAGGTCCGCATTGAGGCGGTAGACGGTGCGATCGTCCAAGGACTGGAGCTTGTCCGGCGCCCGTTTCGCGAGGACCTGGACCGGTGCCACCGCCTTGTCGGCACGCGACCCGTCAATGGCCAAGCCCAGGATGCCCTCGGCAAACGCGGGATCCATGCGCGGATCAGCGGCGACCCGGTCCAGCAGCGCCCATGCGCGATCGGTGTCTTCAAGAGCATACGCAACGGTACCGGCCAGCATGTAGACGGCCGCCTGCGCTTCATCGGGCAGCTGGGGGAACTGCGGATCGGCCATCAGGCCGCGGATGATGGCGTCGGCCGCAGCGAACTCGCCGGCCTGGGCCAGCGACAACGCCTGCTCGAGTCGTGCGGCAAAGGATTCAGACTCGGCGACCGGTCGGGTGGACGCGATCGCCGGTGGCGCCCCGGGTGCGGCACCGGCGAGCACCGGCGCTCCTCGAAGTGCGGCCATCGATACGAAGGCCGCAGCCGTCAACGCCACTCCCTTGGCCCTGAACATTCGTCACCACATCCTTTGGTTTCGGCGACAGGATTCGCGGCTCACAAATACTGCAATCGGGGAACGAGCGGGAGCCCCCGCGGCAGGGACGGGCCGGTCTCCCGGCGAAACGCGACCCTGCGTTGGTTCCTACCGAGATCCATAAGTACGCAAATGAGCGGCAAGAAATCAGGCATTCGCGCGGAAATAGGCCGTGTGATCATAAGGTTACGCTCTGTCTGCTACCATGCACGCGGCACATGCCGACGTTGCATCGGAAGATGCGTGTGACTGCGACAATCTCAAGATGAAGCAGCAGGACACCCGATGAGTTTTGACATTGACGTGCCCACCACCATCGGCGACAAGGATCTTTGCGCATTCTTCAGAGGATGGACATGGCTCGATGATCCTCCAACGCCTGTAGTACTGAATGTAACCCGAGGCACTCACATGGCGCCTTGGGCGGCGACACTCTTCGGCGCGTACGCCATTTGGTTGAAGGAGGTACGTGGCAAAGATGTCACGCTGGAATACGACGGCTCCACTTATGTCGGTCGATTCCTGGAGCGAATCGGCCTGCCGCAACTCCTTGGAGTGACGTCGATAACGGCGCCCGATCCGGATATGCGCGTCTTTCCTATCACCCGAATAACCGAGAGCAAGCAAATAGCCCCTACCGTTAATTCGCTAGTGGCAATGCTTACCATCGGAGATCCGGAGGTCGAAGATGCAGTGCGGTACTCTTTGGTAGAGCTGCTTCGAAATGTGGTGCAGCATGCCCGCAGCCGAATAGGTGGCTTCGTTTCTGCGGTCTATTTCCCCAAGTCAGAGCTTGTCGATGTTGTCGTGGCCGATATTGGATGCGGCGTTCGGGCGACGCTGCGAGAGGCTTACCCAGAAATAAACTCGGACCAGAAGGCCGTGCGATTTGCAATGCAGCCACACGTATCCGGCACATTTCAGAGTGGGCAATACCAGTCGATGAAAGACAATGCCGGCCTCGGACTGTTCTTCATCAAGGAAATTTCGTCGCGAGCCTCCGGAGGATTTTTTCTCGGTTCAGGCCGCATGCTTGCGGACGTGTGGGGAGACAATGAAGGAAATATCAAGAAGCGGTATGTGGAGGCTCGGAGCAGCGGCTGGCGAGGAACATTTGCGCTTCTTCAACTTCGAAAAAACACGATCGGAGAGTTCGGCGAACTGCTAGCGTGGTGTCGAGAAATCGCGGCTGGCGTTCGGAAATCGCGCACGGAACTCGCCGTGGATTTTGTTGACGGTCGACTCGAACTCGAGGGGCTCACGACCATAATAATTAAGGACATCGAGGAAGATGTCGAGGCGGCCGCAAAGTTGCGTGAACAGACGATAATTTCCACTCTTAATCGTGGTGACCTGCTTTTACTGGACTTCACCGGCGTCCGAGCCGCCACTCAGTCATTCATTCACGCCCTTATGTATCGGGTCTTCAGGGATGCCAAGAATTTGGAATCCTGCTTAAGCGTGTGCGGAGCTGACGGCGCAACTGAGCAGGCCATACGAGCCGTTGCCGCGTACGCATCGGCGGAAGCGAAGTAGTTATCAGGGATGTCTTACTGGATGGAAGCAGGAGCCCCGTCCAGTACCAAGGCGGTCAAGGCCTTCGCAAGAGACTTCGCGCGACGGGCTCGTGCCCGCCGTGCACCGGGCGCGTCCAGCGAGCGGTCGAGGTCCGACTGAGGCTAGTCAGTCGCGCCGGCGCGTCTGGCGTGCGCGAATTCGAGTTAGCTCCCCGGGAGCGTACGCCGGTGGAGCGGGCAACGGAACGCGACCGTTTCGGCACGTGAAGGTCTACGGGGAGGCCGGCCAAGGCGAGAATTGAGTACGCATAATGTATATTATGGTAAATAATATACAGGGGTCCCGAGGGACACCTCGTGTCCCGGTCATTCCAACCCCGACCCGCCAGGCCTAGTCGAGCCAATGCCGGTCTGGACGGCTCCAGGTGATCTGCCCCCGTTTGACCAGCGACCGCGCCTTGACCGCGCAGCCGGCGGCGATCGGCAGCAGCGAAAACATCCCCCGCGACAACCTGGGCAGGCCGAACTGCTGGCGCAATCCGGTGGCGATTCATCGCGATGCCGACCCGGGCTCCGCCGGCGGCACGAGACTGTCGCCACGGATGTATCGCTCGAACTCCCGCTCCTCACGCCAGTGACGGTAGGAATGCAAGCCGACCACGACGCGCTCGTAGGCGATGCGCATCTGTCGCGCGACCTGCGTCGGTGGCATGCCACCGGTCAGCGCGCAAAAGCCGGGGATCGCGACTGACAGCGGTTCGGGATGCCTCGAGGCGGCGTTCAGCGTCGCCCGCATGGCCAGGTATGCGTTGATCGTCAGCGACACATCGGTCGGACAGCGCATCGTCGGCGCGGAGACCAGATACCGGTGGCGCGGGTGCCCGGTCTCGACGACCGTCGCCAGGCCGACCGGCAATTCCCCGTCGAAGTCCCTGCGTATCCGCTCGCGCACGGTCTGCTCGATCGACGGGCCGAAGTAATCGCGGAGCTTGCCGTCGAGGCCGCCGTCCATGACGCCGAAGCTGTTGGCTGGCGACACCAGCGTGTTGGCGTCGGCATCGAAGATCGAACCGTGCACGACCCTTACGGCCGGGTAGCCGCCGAATTCCTCCGACCACGCGGCCACGAGATCGCGGTTCGTGCCGACGACGATCACCTCGGTCAGCGCCATGGATGCAGTCTAGCGTGACCTTGGCGCCACGCGCGCGCGCCTACGTGACGTCGCTCACCGGGCCCGACGTCGGCGCCGGCCCTTGCGCTTGCAGGACTCTGCCAATACGGTACCGGGATGACCTCCGCGTCCGAAGCCGCGCCGACCCGCTTTCAGAGCTGGCATCGCGCGACGCTCGCGCCGTTCGAGCATCGGGTGTTCGCCCTCTTCTGGTGGGCATCGCTCGCCTCCTCGTTCGGCAGCCTGATCCAGACGGTCGGCGCCTCGTGGCTGATGACGACGATTGCGCCGTCGGTGGACCAGGTGGCGCTCGTCCAGACCGCCGGATCGCTGCCGTTCTTCTTCCTGTCGCTGCTCGCCGGCGCACTCGCCGACACGCGCGACCGGCGCACGATCATGCTGGCTTCGCAGCTGCTGGCGCTGCTCGCGTCGGTGGCGCTCGCGGCCGTCGTCCTCGCGGACGGCATCACGCCGTCGCTGCTGCTCGCATTCACGTTCCTGATCGGCTGCGGCTCCGCGATGTTCGCGCCCGCGTGGCAGGCCTCGATCGGCGACCAGGTGCCCCGCGACCTGATTCCCTCGGCAGTGATGGCGAACGCGGTCGGCTTCAACATGGCCCGCAGCCTCGGCCCGGCGATCGGCGGCGTCATCGTCGCGGCGATCGGCGCCGCGGCGGCGTTCATCCTGAACGCCGTGTCCTACGTCGGCATACTCGTGACGCTCCTCTGGTGGCGACCCGTGCGGGTGCGCAGCGAGCTGCCGCCCGAGCCGCTCGCGACCGCGATGGCGGCCGGCGTGCGCTACATCAGCCTGTCGCCGCACCTGCTGTCGATCATGCTCCGGTGCGTGCTGTTCACGATACCGATCGCGGCCGTGCCTGCGCTGATGCCGACCGTCGCCCGCGACCTGCTCGGGGGCGGCGCGACCACCTACGGCGTGCTGCTCGGCGGGTTCGGCGTCGGCGCGATGACGGGAGCGCTGTCGAGCGCGACGCTGCGCACCCAGTTCACGCACGACCGGCTGCTGCGCCTGCTTTCCGCCCTCGCCTGCGTTGCGATGATCGGCATCGGTGCGAGCCGCTGGATGGCGCTCACGCTGCTCGCGCACGTGCTCGCCGGGATGGCGTGGACGCTGGCGTTCGCCAACTTCAACATCGCCGTCCAGCTCTCTTCGCCACGCTGGGTCACCGGTCGCATGCTCGCGATCTACCAGAGCATCGCGTTTGCCAGCATCGCGCTCGGCAGCTGGTGGTGGGGACGGTTCGGCACCGAGATCGGGCTGCGCGAGGCGCTCGTGGTGGCCGGGCTCTCGGCACTCGTCGCGCTGGCCGCCGCGCGCTGGCTGCCGATCGCGGTCGAGCAGCTCGGATCGCTCGACCCGCGCGCCCGCGGCAACCTGAATCCCCCGAGCGTCGACATCCACCCCTCGTCCGGGCCGATCGTCGTCGTGATCGAGTACCGGGTCCCGGCCGAGCACGCAGTGGAATTCGTCGCGGTGATCAACGACGTCGGCCGGATCCGGCGTCGCGACGGCGCGCGCGCCTGGTCGATCTGCCAGGACATTGACTCACCGGACCTGTGGGTCGAGCGCTTCGAGAGCCCGACCTGGCTCGATCACCTGCGCTGGCGGACGCGCCCGACCGAGTCCGACCAGGCCGTGCGTGCCCGCCTCGTCCGCCTGATCGTGGGCGAGCACGGCAGCGTACGCCGATTCGTCGAGCGCCCGCCGGGCGCGGACCCGCTTGGCAATGCGGGCACGGCGGGCGAACGCGGCGTGACCGATGCCGGCCACGGGCCGCATGGGCGTTGGTGAACGGCGGCTTGCATGGCCACCGAAGAACCATCCTTCCGTATCGTCGAGTGTGACGGCGCGTTCGAACTGCGCGAGTACGCGCCCCACCTGGTCGCGGAGACGACGGTGCGAGCGGATTTCGAGGAGGCCGGCAGCATCGCGTTCCGGCGGCTGTTCCGCTACATCAGCGGCGACAACGTGCCCCGGCAGAAGATCGCGATGACCGCACCGGTCACCCAGTCGCGGAGCGGCGGCGAGAAGATCGCGATGACGGCGCCAGTGACCCAGCTTGCCGCGGCGGACGGCTACGTGGTCGCGTTCGTCGTGCCGTCGCAGTACACGGCGGACACGGTGCCGCAACCCACCGACCCGACGGTCCGGATCCGCGCCGTGCCGGGTCGGCTCGTCGCGGCCTGGCGTTATTCGGGTCGCTGGACGCCCGAAAACTACCGTGAGCACGAAGCGGACCTGCGCCGGGCCATGACCGGGCGCGGGTACGTGGCGGCGGGCGCTTCGATCCTGGCGCGCTACAACCCGCCCTTCATGCCGGCATTCCTGCGCCGGAACGAGGTACTCATCCCTGTCGTGCCCGGCGACGGCCGAGTGCAACGCCCATGAGCAGCGTCGGCGCCAGCGTCAGCAGGAAGAACAGGTGGTACCAGACTGGAAACGCGTGCCAGAGCTTCAAGTGCAGCGGCACGAACAGCAGCAGCATCAGGACGGCAAACGCCCAGCCAGCTTTCCCGCTGCCGCGCCCGACCCACCCGCAGGCGGCACCCGCCAGGACCGAGGTCGCGAGCGCGATCGCCAACCTCCCGACCAGCATCGGCAGCGTGAACGCCATCGTCGGCTCGGCATCGACATAACCCGGCAATCCGAGCCGCAGGCCGACGTTGAGCACCGTCGCCGCGACGATCCAGGTCACGACGCCCGCGACCACCGCCAGTATCGAGCGAATCATCCGGCCCTCCCCTTCTGGCGCGACCGTGGCGCCCGATCCTGCGCAACAGGATCGCACATCGGTGCCCGTCGCTCCCAATGCGCGTTCCAGGGCAGGCTCGCGACCGCCTTCGGAGGCTCATCGCCTGAGCCCGGTGCCGGGCATCGTTGCGCGCAGTCACGCCCACCGGGCCCCGCCAGAAGGAGCACGCCGATGATGCACCCGATCCACCTGCACACCGTGGCCGACCTGCTCGCACGGCAGCACACGCTCGGCCTGTACTGCCGCCACTGCATCCGATGGGCCGACGCGCCGCTGCAGCGACTGGCGGACACGGGCTGGGGCCGCACGCCGATCGCGCGCCTGCGATTCCGCTGCGAGCGTTGCGGGGGGCCGGCCGAGCGGCAGTTGCGGCCGCCACAGCCGGGGCGATCGATCGCGCGAGGGTGGATCGCCATCGGGGCGTGAGGGCCCGCGTCCTTTCGCGCGGATGGCCCGCGCGGCACTATTGGGTCGATCCTGTGCCGAGGAACCGTCCTGCATGCCGCTGACGCTCGACCACCTGCGCCGATACGCCGTCGCCCGCACGCTCTTCCGGCCCACGACGCTCGGTCGTGCCGTCCGCCGCCTCGGGTTCGTGCAGGCCGACCCGATACGCGCGCCCGCCCGGGCGCAGGACCTCGTGCTCCGCCACCGGGTCGTCGGCTATCGCGCCGGCGATCTCGAGCGCCGCTACCCGCGCCTCGGCCTCGAGGAGGACTTCTTCGTCAACTACGGGTTCCTGCCGCGGGCGTCGAGCGCGCTGATGCACCCGCGGATCGCCCGCCGGTCGTGGTCGGCCGCGCGACGACGCCAGGCCGAGGCCGTCCTCGAGTTCGTGCGTGGTCGGCGAGCGGTGCACCCGCGCGAGGTCGACGCCACGTTCGCGCATGGCAAGACGACGAACTGGTTCGGCGGGTCGTCGAACGCGAGCACCCAGCTGCTCGACGAGATGCACTATCGCGGCATGCTCCGTGTGGTCCGTCGCGAAGGCGGCACGCGGGTGTACGCGGCGCGCGAGCAACCGACCGCTGGTGCCGCTCGCCCGGGCGAGATCGAGGCGCGCATGGACGCACTCGTGGACCTGATCGTCCGGAAATACGCACCGCTGCCGGCGCGCAGCCTCGGTTACTACCTGAGCCTGCTCTGCACGGGCGTGCCGCAATGGCGTTCGCACCGGGCGGAGACGCTGGCCCGCGCGAAGCGCCGGCTGGGCCAGTCGCGCGTGGACGGCGAGACCTGGTACTGGCCCGGGGACGAGAATCCCGCCTCGCGTCGCTGGCGGCCCGACGATGCCGTCCGCCTGCTCACGCCGTTCGATCCGATCGTGCACGACCGCGGGCGGTTCGAGCGGCTGTGGGGGTGGCGCTACCGCTTCGAGGCGTACACGCCGCCGGCACGCCGAACGCTGGGCTACTACGCGCTGCCAGTGCTCTGGGGCGATCGCGTGATCGGCTGGGGGAACCTGTCGATGAAGGGCGAACGCCTGCACGCGTCCTTCGGTTACGTCGACGGCGGTCCGCCAGAAGACCCCGTGTTTGCGACCGGCCTCGACGCCGAGTTCGAGCGCATGCGGGCTTTCCTGGGCCTGCGTTCCTAGCCGGCCACCGCCGCCCACCGCTGCAGTTTCGCCTCGTACGAGAGCGATGCGTGGGCGGGACTCGACGAGGGGAGCACGACCTGCGGCAGGTCGCGGGCCCGTGCGTCGAGCCCCGGAAGCACGTGCGTCCGGTAAAGCCGGGCCGCGGTCTGGCCGTTGAAGCAGATCCGCTCGATTGTCGGACAATCCTCGTACAGGCTCGCGAAGTCGTTGGCCCGGACCGACGCGGCATCGATGTGCTGGTCGAGCGCGCCCGGCCGGCGGGCCGAGCGGCACACGTCCCACAGGGCGACTCGCCGCGCACGGAGCGCCTCGAGGCGCTGCTCGTAGGCCAGGTGCCAGCCGGCGCCATACAGGTCGCCCATGAGCCGCCAGAACGCGTTGCGGGGCTGAGCGTAGTACTGCCGCTGGCGCAACGACTCGGGTCCCGGCAGCGAGCCGAGGATCAGCACCCGCGCCTGCGGCGTGTAGACCGGCGGAAATCCGAGCGATGCGCGCATCGCCCCAGTACACCGTAACGCGATCGTGCCGGGAAGCACCCGGCGGACGCGCCGCCCGCTCAGGTCCAGTACGACCGGGGTCCACCGTCGAGTGCGCGTCCGAGGAACTCCGTGAACGTGACGGCGATGGTCCGAAGCGTCGCATCCCGGGTCGACCACGCCGCGACTTCAGTCTGGGCCGTCGCGGTCGAGCCGAGCCGGATACCGATGCAGTCGCCCACGCGAGTCCGGGCGAACCAGGTCCAGCTGTCCGGGATCGACGGATCCACTGCGCCAGCCGCCCGGACCGCGACGCCGAGCGGCAGGAACGCGTCGGGGTCCAGCAGCACGTACTCCGCACCCCAGAGTCGCGCACCGTCGAATGACGTGTAAAAACGCCGCATGTCGTCGGGTATCGACAGCGAGCTACGGGCCTCGAAACGGGCCAGCGCGGCCCCCGAGCTGGCCGGCGTGTAGTCGTGGCGCTGCCGGACCCGCTCGATCAGCCCGTCCATCGTGCGCGGAGCCGATGCCGGCGCTGCAGCCCACCGCTTCCACCAGGGTGCCCGTGTCCTCGGGCGATTCGTGTCGTCCATGCCGCCGCTTTCGGCAGCGAGCGCGGGCGCTTGATGGGTCGCCCGTGACCGGTGTCACGCTTCCGCTGCGGACCGCCCCGACGCGACCCCGAAACCGTGCGCAACCTCACCCGGCGAAGCGTCGATCCCCGAGCAGATGACCGTCGTGCGGCGCGGTGAGATGATGCGCGCCCGCCCGCCGCGCAGACACTGTATCCGAGAGGCTGCCAATGTTCGAACCGATGATCCGGCGACTTCTGTCGATCGCGCTTGCCACGCTCGTCACCGCGGGTGCCGTGGGTGGCCCCGTGGCGCATGCCGCCCCGGCGCGGTCCGCTTACGCCGTCGTCGTCGACGGGATCCTCGAGGACTACTACCGCCGCAATCCGACCCAGGCGACCGACCTCGGACTGCACGGCTACGACGGCCAACTCGAGGACTACTCCCGCGCGGCCGTGGACGACGAAGTCGCCGCGATCGTCCGCCAGCACCGCGCGCTCGCGGCCCTCGATCCGGCGACGTTGGACCGCGACGAGCGCCTCGACCGCGAGATGCTGCTCGGCTGGCTCGAGGGGCGGCGGCTTTACCTGACCGAGGTCCGTTCCTGGGCCCGGGATCCGGACACCTACAGCGGCGGGATCTCGAACTCCGCGTTCTCGCTGATCAAGCGCGACTACGCCCCGGCCGAGGAGCGGATGCGTCGCCTGATCGAGCGCGAGCGTGCGATGCCCGCGGCGCTCGCGGCGGCCCGCGTCAACCTGTCCAACCCGCCGAAGGTATACGTCGAAATCGCGATCGAGCAGATCGACGGCGAGCGCGAGCTGTTCAGAACCGCCGTGGTCGAGGCCTTCGCCGGCGTGAAGGACGCGAAACTCCAGGCGGAATTGAAGAAGACGAACGACGCCGTGATCGCGGCGCTCGGCGAGTACAAGGCCTGGCTCGAGCAACTGCTGCCGCGGGCCGACGGGCAGTTCGCCTGGGGTGCCGACCTCTACGGCCGGATGCTGCGCGCGACCGAGATGGTCGACACGCCGCTGCCCAGGCTGCTCGAGGTCGCCGAGCAGGACCTGAAGCGCAACCAGGCCGCGTTCGTCGAGACTGCGCGGCAGATCGATCCCTCGAAGACGCCGATGCAGGTCCTCGCGGACGTACAGCGCGACCACCCGCCCGCGGACAAGCTGCTCTCGACGACGCAGGACAGCCTCGACGCGCTCGGGCGCTTCATGACCGAGCGCCACATCGTCACGATCCCGGCCGGTTCGCCGCCGGCGCAGGTGCGTGAGACGCCGCCGTTCATGCGCGCGACGACGACCGCGTCGATGGACACGCCGGGGCCGTTCGAACGGACGAAGATGCGCGGCTTCTACAACATGACGCCGCCCGACCCGCAGTGGAGCGCCGCCGAGACCGAGGAATTCATGACGGTCTGGTACTACGCGGCGATCAGCAACACATCGGTGCATGAAGTCTGGCCCGGGCACTACCTGCAGTTCCTTTTTTCGCCCGAATACCCGACCACCGCTCGCAAGGTCATCTACTCGAACACCAACGTCGAGGGCTGGGCGCATTACTGCGAGCAGATGGTCATCGACGAGGGCTGGCACTCCGACGACCCGCGTTACCGTCTCGCGCAACTCCAGGACGCGCTGTTGCGCGACGCCCGTTTCGTGGCCGGCATCCGGATGCACACGCAGGGCATGACGATCGCCGAGGCCGAGGACTTCTTCGAGCACGAGGGTTACCAGCCCCGGCCGGTGGCGGAGCTCGAGACCAAGCGCGGCACGTCGGACGCGTTGTACGGCTACTACACGATGGGCAAGCTCGCGATCCTGAAACTGCGCGACGACTACCGGCGCCAGCAGGGAGCGGCGTACCGGCTCCAGGATTTCCACGACCGGTTTAATGCCGTGGGCCCCCTGCCCCTCCCGCTGGTCCGTGAACTGATGCTCGGCGAGCGGGGCAGCCTGTTCTAGACGCCCCCGGGGCTGCGTTACGTCAACTCGCGAGCCCCGATTTGACTTCGGGCGGCCCGGGGGGACAATCGGGCGTTCCACAGGCATGGGGGGATCGTCATGGGTGGTCCATACAAGGCCGGCTGTCCCTGCGGCGCAGTGCAACTCGAGCTTTCGGGTGAGCCGGGCGTCCAGGTCTATTGTCACTGCAATTCCTGCCGGACGTGGCTCGGTGCGCCGATCCACGGGGCGACGCTCTGGCCGACGACGAATGTCAAAGTGACGAAGGGCGCCGACAACCTCGGTACGTTCAAGCGCACCGAGGCGAGCCATCGGCAGTTCTGCCGCAGCTGTGGCGCCGCCGTGATGGTCGGCCACCCGGCCATCGGCATGACCGACGTACCGTCCGTGTCGATCGCCGGGCTCGACTTCAAGCCGACCGTGCACGTGCACTACGGCGAGAAGGTCCTGGCGGTGCGGGACGGTTTGCCCAAGTTCAAGGACTTTCCGAAGGAATTCGGCGGGTCTGGCGAGATGCTCGCGGAATAGCCACCCATCGCACGGAACCGCCGACGGAGTACTGCCCGAGTGAATCTGCACGCCCGCCCATTGCTCATTCGTGTTCTTTCGATTGCCGCGATTGCCGCCGGCCTGCACGGCTGCGGGGGCGGCGGCGGTGGCGGCGGTTCCCAGCCGATGCCGGACACGACGCCTCCGTCGGTGCCTGCAGGCGTGACGGCGACCGTGGTGTCGGCCACGCAGATCACAGTCTCCTGGCAGGCGTCGACGGACTCTGGCAGTGGCGTCGCAGGCTACCGTGTGTACCGGGACGGCGGTGCGACGCCAGTCGCGAGCGTATCTGTCACGACGTATACGGACACCGCACTCTCCCCGTCCACGCAGTACCGGTATGCGGTCCGTGCCTATGACCGCGCGAATCCCGCCAACGAATCGGCGACGTCAGCCGAAGCGACCGCGACAACCGACGCCGTCGCCGCCGCCTCCGGGCTCGACACGCGCCCGGACAATACGACCTGCGTGGCGGGTGAGCGGCCGTCGCAGTCCGTTGCGCTCGCGACTCAACGCGCGTTTCCGAGCCTTCCGTTTCTTGCTAGCCCGGTCCTGGCCGTTCAGGCACCCGGCAACGGGTCGCGCTGGTTCGTCGTCGAGCAAGCGGGCGTGGTGCGCGCATTTGCGAACCAGGCGTCAGTCTCGAACTTACAGGTGTTCATAGACATCACGGGCCGGGTCACGACAGGTGGTGAACGGGGTCTGCTCGGAATGGCGTTCCACCCGAATTTCCCGACCGACCCGCGCGTCTATTTGTCGTACACGACCGGTGGCGCGAATCTAGTCTCTAGGATTTCAGAGTTTCGCACGATCGACGGCGGCGCTACGCTCGATCCTTCGAGCGAGAAGGTAATCCTCACGGTGAACCAGCCAGCCGAGAACCATAACGGTGGCAATATCGCGTTCGGTCCCGACGGATTCCTGTACGTCGGTTTCGGCGACGGTGGCAGCGGTGGCGACCCCTGGGGTTCGATCGGCAATGGACAGAACCTGCAGACGCTGCTCGGCAAGATGCTGCGCATCGACATCGGCGGGACGACCGGTTCGGTCCCGTATCGGATCCCGGCCGGGAATCCCTACGCGGCCAACCCGTTGTGCAGCGCCGGTACCGGCACCCAGTCGTGTCCTGAAATCTATGCCTATGGTTTCCGGAATCCATGGCGCTGGAGTTTCGACCGCGGCAGTGGCGAACTGTGGGTCGGAGACGTTGGCCAGGGAAACATCGAGGAAGTAGATCGCGTCGTCGCCGGAGGCAACTATGGTTGGCGCTGTTTCGAAGGCACCAACCCCTACAATTCGACCTGCGGTCCCAATGCCGGCGCCAGCCTGCCGCCGATTGCGCAGTACGATCACACGGTTGGACAGGCGATCACTGGAGGTTACGTCTATCGCGGTTCGGCGATACCCGCGTTGGTGGGTCGATATGTCTTCGGTGACTGGGCGAGCGGCCGCGTCTGGCAAATTCCCCGCGACACGACGCCGACATTGACGGTGACAACGGGGTTCGATTCCGGCATCGGCGCTTCCTCATTTGGCGAGGGCGCCGATGGAGAGTTGTACCTGGTGGACTACTACGGCGGACAGCTGTACAAGTTGATCCCCGCCGCAGGCACCGGCGGCGGAACGATAGCGTCGCAGCTCTCAGCCACCGGCTGCGTGCTGCCGAACGACGCGACCCAGCCCGCCACCGGTCTCATCCCGTACGCGCCGAATGCACCGTTCTGGTCAGACGGCGCGGTAAAGGATCGCTACCTCGCGCTCCCGAACGGCGCGACGCTCAGCGTGGATGCGGCCGGCGACGTGCAGTTCCCGAACGGCACGGTGCTCATGAAGAACTTCACGCTGGCCGGCAGGCGCGTCGAGACCCGCCTGCTGATGCGGCACACCGACGGCGAGTGGGCCGGTTACACCTACGAGTGGAACGCGCAGGGAACCGATGCAACCCGCGTCGTCGGCGGCAAGACCGCGACCGTGAATGGCCAGACCTGGGTGTTCCCGAGCGAAACGCAGTGCCTCGCCTGCCACACGGCCGCCGCCGGTCGCAACCTCGGACTGGAGATCGCGCAACTGAACGGCGACCTGCTCTACCCGCAGACCGGCCGCACGGCCAACCAGGTCACGACGCTCGACGCGATCGGCCTGTTCAGCCCGCCGATCGCGACGCCGCCCGCGTCGCTGCCGGCATACCGCAACCCGTACGGCACGGCCGGCACGCTGACCGAGCGCGCCCGCGCCTGGCTGCACACGAACTGCGCGCAGTGCCACCGACCGGGCGGCGGCACGCCGGTCAACCTCGACCTCCGTTACGACACCGCCCTGTCGGCGACGAACACCTGCAATGCCGTGCCCCAGGCCGGGGACCTCGGCATCGCGAACGCCCGGATCATCGCGACCGGCGATGCGGCGCGCTCGGTGCTCGTCGCCCGAGCGAACAGGCGTGACGCCAATGCGATGCCGCCGCTCGGCAGCACGGTCGTCGACACGGCCGGTGTGGCGCTGCTGACGAACTGGGTGAATTCCCTGACGAGCTGCAACTGACGGGCCGCGCACGCAGGTGGCGGGACGGCCCCGGTCGGCAGTGACCCCAAAAAAGAGGCCCTCACGAGGAGGGCCAATCAGGGGGAGAATGGTGTCAGCGTATTGATGCGCCGCACCAGACGGAATACGTAATCACCGTAGACTCATTCCAAATTGGTTGACGTTGGTCGCGTCAATCGATACCGACGATCTCGGCCTGGTCGCCCTGGAATGGCACCAGGTCGCCGACGACCGCCCCGAGCAGGGACTCCGCGAGCGGCGACACCCAGGACACCCGTCCCGCCGAGGGCTCGGCCTCGTCCTCGCCGACGATCCGGAACACCGTCCGGCGGCCATCCGGGCGTTCGAGGGTCACCTGGCTGCCGAACCGGACCGGTTCGTGCGGACCCACCGGCTTCGGGACGAGCTCGGCGGTTGCGCGCCTTCGGCTCCAGTAGCGCCGGTCCCGTTCGATCCGGGCGACCCATGATCGGTCACCGGCCGAGCGTGCCCGGGACAAGTCGGCGTCGAGCCTTCGGAGGTTGTCATCGAGCTGCTCGAGACCCTCAGGGGTCACGAGGTTGCGGTGCGGGCTGACCGCGAGTTCCGGGAACGCGTCACCCGCCTCGCCGTCCTGCTCCTTGACGAATGCGCGGCTCATTGGGGTCGTGACCCGTGCCGCGGGACCGTGGTCAGGCCGGGCTCAGCGCCTGCGCCGGGCGTCCATGTCCACGTACACCAGGAGCCCGCAGCGCGGGCAAGTGGTGCTGTCGACGACGTCCGTCTCGAACCAGCGCTTTCCACAGTCGCAGCGTACGTGCAGGACCCACTGGGCGACGGCCCGGCCGACCCGGCGCTCGTCGACTTTCATGCCCTCGGGCATCTTCAGGATGCCGGGCAGGGACTCGTCGTACCCGGGACCCTGCTCCGCGTCGTCGAGGTACCGCAGCACCTCCGACGGTTCGACCAGCTCAGGTAATGCCTCGACACCCGCCTCCAGGGACTCGAGGTGGGGATAGGTCGCGTCGTCGTCGCCCGTTTCCGTGGGATCCCGCCCTTCCATAACGCTCCGCCGGTCCTGGCTGGTGGCCGAGGCGCAACGATACTACGAGCGGGCGCCCGCGTCAGGCCTTCCCCTCGAGATGGCCACGGACGGTGTCATTGATGAGCCGGAGTTCGGCCAGCGTGGTCTCGATGTGGGTCCGCCGCTGCTCGAGCTCGCCGATCGCCTCGTCGGTGCGGGCCAGCACGTAGCGCAGCTGTGCGACCCGGCCCTCCCCCCGCGACCCGTACAGGTCCAGGTAGTGCCGGATTTCGGCCAGCGACGAACCGATCGCCTTGGCCCGGAGGATCAGCGACAGCCGGGCCCGGTCCCGCCGGGTGTAGACCCGCGCGCCATTGACCCGGCGAGGTTTCAGGAGCCCCTTGGCCTCGTAGAAGCGGATCGCCCGTGGCGAAATGCCGAACTCGCGGCTCAATTCGGCGATGCCGTAGATCTCTTCGTTCGCCTCGTCGTGGTGCGCCGCGAGGACGGCGCGCGCCGCCGACCGGCCGGGCCCGCGAGGGGTCCGGGCTGCCGGGCGGGCGGCACGCGCGACGGGCATCTCAGACGACCCGCTGGAGCTTCATCGCGACGCTCATGTCGCCCGAGACCGTGAAGCGGCCGGTCATGAAGCCCGTCACCGGCTCGAGTTCGCCGGAGAGGAGCGCCGAGAGGTTCTCGGTCGTGATCGCGATCGTGCAATCCGCCTCACGGTCCTGGTTCGAAACCGAATTCGGGACTGACTTGCCGTCGATCACGATGACGCCGTCCGCACCGCAGTCGAACTTGAGCACGGCGTCGAGGCCGCTCGACTCGCCGACCTTGCCCCGGATCGCGTCGTTGCACTGCTGGAAATCCATCTTGATCACTCCTGGTGGACGTGGGTGGGTGGCGCATCTTGGCACGCCGGTCCGCCCGTGAGAAGTGGATACGTCCGCTGTCATCCTGTTGACGTTAACGTCAACCCGTTGCCTAATACGGACTCCCCGGCCATCACGGGCGTCCGGACCATGAACCCAGCCGACACTGCCAGCCCAGCCCGCTACCGCAGCGTATTCCGTCCCGGGCTGTTCGACGGCCGGGTCGCCTGGGTCACGGGCAGCGGCAGCGGCATCGGCCGCTGCGTCGCGCACGAACTCGCGTCGCTGGGCGCGACCGTGGTCCTGAGCGGGCGCACCGCCGCGCGCCTCGAAACCGTGGCCCGCGAAATCTCCGATGACGGCGGACGCTGCGAGGCTGTCCCGCTCGACATCCGCGACGAGGACGCGGTCAAGACCGCGGTGTCCGCCGTCGTGGCCCGGCACGGTCGCGTGGACGCCCTCGTGAACAATGCGGGCGGCCAGTTCCCCTCGCCGCTCGCGGCGATCTCCAAGCGCGGCTTCGATGCAGTCGTCTCGAACAACCTGACCGGCGGATTCCTGATGATGCGGGAAGCGTACCTGCAGTCGATGCAGAAGCACGGCGGCTCGATCGTCAATATGACGGCCGACTTCAGGAACGGCATGCCCGGCATGGGGCATTCGGGCGCCGCCCGGGCCGGCATGGCGAACCTGACGATGAGTGCGGCGTACGAGTGGGCGAGCTCGAGTGTACGGGTGAACGCCGTGGCGCCGGGCTGGGTCGCCTCGTCCGGGATGGACACGTACCAGGGCGCCGTCCGGGCCTTGATACCGAAGCTCAAGGCTCACGTCCCGCTCCGGCGCCTGGCGACCGAGGCCGAGGTGAGCGCCACGATCGTGTACCTGCTCTCGCCCGCCGCGGCGTTCATCACGGGCGTGACGGTCCAGATCGACGGCGGCGCGTCGCTCGGCAGCGCCGTTTTCCCGAGCCTGGACCACGACCGGTCCGTGCCCTACGACGGATTCCACCGCGCCGTCCTGCCGGAGGCATTGCGCTGATGCCCGCGCTCACCTCCCGGCTCGACCCCCGCAGCGCGGCCTTCAAAGCCAATGCGGAGCGCATGGCCGCCCGACTCGAGGAGATCCGCGCGCTCGAGGCGCGGGTGGTCGCCGAGTCGGAATCGAAGCGCGCGAAGTTCGAGGAGCGCGGGCAACTGCTTCCCCGCGAGCGCGTCGCTCGGCTGCTCGACCGCGGCAGCGAGTTCCTGGAGCTGAGTCCGCTGGCCGGGCTCGGGATGCACGACGACGACGGTCGCAAGAACATCCAGGGGGGCGGCTCGATCGTCGGCATCGGCGTCGTCTCGGGGCGCCGCGTGGTCGTCTCCGCAAGCGACAGCGCCGTCAAGGGCGGCACGATCGCGCCGATGGGCCTGAAAAAGGCCCTGCGCGCCCAGGCGATCGCGGCCGAGAACAAGTTGCCGCTCGTTGCGCTCGTCGAGTCGGGCGGCGCGAACCTGATGTACCAGGCCGAGATCTTCGTCGACGGCGGGCGCAGCTTCGCGAACCAGGCACGGATGTCGGCCGCAGGCATCCCGCAGGTCGCCGTCGTGCACGGCTCGTCGACCGCGGGCGGCGCCTACCTGCCCGGCCTGTCCGATTACGTCGTGCTGGTCCGCGACCGCTCGAGCATCTACCTCGCGGGCCCGCCACTCGTGAAGGCGGCCATCGGCGAGGACGCGACGGACGAGGCGCTCGGCGGTGCCGAACTGCACGCGACGGTGACCGGCCTCGGCGAGTACCTGGCCGAAGACGACGCCCACGCAATCGCGATCGCGCGCGAGGTGCTCGCGGCACTGCGCTGGGACGAAGTCGCCGCGCGAGCTGCCGCGGCACCGCCCCGCTACGACCCGGCCGAACTCATGGGCATCGTCCCGGCCGACGAGCGCACGCCCTACGACGTCCGCGAGGTCATTGCGCGCATCGTCGACGACTCGGACTTCCTCGAGTTCAAGGCCGCCTATTCCGGCGACACTGTCTGCGGACACGCGCGGATCGAAGGTCACCGCGTCGGGCTCGTCGGCAACAACGGCCCGATCCAGCCCACCGGCTCCGTGAAGGCCGCCCAGTTCATGCAGCTCTGCGACCAGACGGGCACGCCACTCGTGTTCTTGCAGAACACCACGGGCTACATGGTCGGCACCGCCGCCGAGCGCGCGGGCGCGATCAAGCACGGTTCGAAGATGATCCAGGCCGTCGCAAACGCGCGGGTCCCGAAGCTCACGGTCGTGCTCGGCGGGTCCTACGGCGCCGGCAACTATGGCATGTGCGGCCGGGGTTTCGATCCTCGCTTCATCTTCGCCTGGCCCACGGCCCGGACCGCCGTAATGGGGGGTGCCCAGGCGGCAATGGTGATGGAGATGGTGAGTCGCTCGAAGCTCAGCCGCTCCGGCGTGCCGCTCGACGAGAAGGCCGAAGCGGGCCTCAAGGCCATGGGCGACCAGCTGAAACGGCGGCTCGATGCCGAGAGCGACGTGCTCTACGGCACGGCCCGCCTGTGGGACGACGGCATCATCGACCCGCGCGACACGCGCCGCGTGCTGGCGCTCTGCCTCGACATCACGGCCGAAGCCGAGGCACGCCTGCTGCACCCGAATACGTTCGGCGTCGCGCGCCTGTAGCGCGATTCCGCCCCTCGCCCGCCCCGGAGCGCCCGCATGCAGTTCAACGACCAGCACCGCCAGCTCGACGACACCGTCACCCGCTTCGTCCAGAACGAGATCGACCCGTACGTCGTTGAGTGGGAGCGCGCGGAGGAATTCCCGAGCCACGAACTCTTCAAGAAGCTCGGCGACCTCGGGCTGCTCGGACTCAAGTACCCCGAGGCCTACGGCGGCATGGGACTCGACTTCAGTTACTCGATGGTGATGGCCGAGGCGATCGGTGCCGCCCAGTGCGGCGGCGTGCCGATGGCGATCGGCGTCCACACCGACATGTGCACCCCGGCGCTGGCCCGGTTCGGTACGGACGAACTGCGCCGCGAATTCCTCGCCCCGGCGATCGCCGGCGACGTCGTCGGCTGCATCGGCGTGAGCGAGCCCTCGGGTGGATCCGACGTCGCCGCGATCAAGTGCGCGGCCCGCAAGGACGGCGACGACTACGTGATCAACGGCACGAAGATGTGGATCACGAACGGCATGAAGGCGGACTGGTGCTGCCTGCTCGCGAACACGAGCGAGGGCCCGGTCCACCGGAACAAGAGCCTGATCATGGTCCCGCTCGACGCGAAGGGCGTCAGCCGGCAGAAGATCCACAAGATCGGCATGCACAGCTCGGACACGGCCCAGCTCTTCTTCGACGACGTTCGGGTTCCGCGCCGCAACCTGATCGGCCAGGAAGGCATGGGTTTCACGTTCCAGATGATGCAGTTCCAGGAGGAGCGGCTGTGGGGCGCGGCGAGCTCGCTGCGCAGCCTCGACAAGCTGATCGACGCGACGATCGAATACACGCGCGAACGCAAGGCCTTCGGCAAGAGCCTGCTCGACAACCAGGTGATCCACTTCCGGCTCGCGGAACTCCGGACCGAGGTCGCCGCGCTGCGCGCACTCACCTACCAGGCTGTCGAAGCCTACGTCGGCGGCAAGGACGTGACGAAGCTCGCCTCGATGGCGAAGCTCAAGTGCGGGCGGCTGTCGCGCGAGGTCACCGACGCCTGCCTGCAGTACTGGGGCGGCATGGGCTACACGGCCGAGAACCTGGTGGCCCGCGCCTACCGCGATTCGCGACTCGTCTCGATCGGCGGCGGTGCCGACGAAGTGATGCTCGGGATCATCGCGAAGCTCGAGGGCACGCTCCCACGGGGCTCGCACTGACCATGGGCGGAACGACCGCGATCGCCGTCGAGCGTTCCGGCCCGGTGTTGCGCCTGACGCTCAACCGACCCGAGGCGCGCAACGCCATGTCGCTCGCGATGGTCGCGGAACTGACATCAGCGCTTGCAGAGGCCGAGCAGGACGGCACGACGCGCGTCGTCGTGCTGCGCGGCGCCGGCGGCGGCTTCTGCGCCGGCGCGGACATCAAGGACATGGCCGCCGCACGGGGACGGCTGTCCGAGGACCCGGACGCCGTCGCGAAGGTGAATGCATCGTTCGGCGTGCTCTGCAATGCCTATGCGGCGAGTCCGCTCGCGATCGTCGCCGCGGTCCACGGAGCCGTAATGGGCGGCGGGTTCGGACTCGCCTGCGTCGCGGACGTGGTGATCGCGGCCGACGATACCGTGTTCAGGCTGCCCGAAACCTCTCTCGGCGTGCTGCCGGCACAGATCGCGCCCTATCTCGTCGAGCGGCTGGGGTATTCGGAGGCGAAGCGCCTGGCGGTCACCGGGAGCCGGATCGACGCGCGCGAGGCGCTGGCCATCCGGCTCGTACACGAAGTGTGTGCCGTCGAGGGCCTGGAGGCCGTCGTCGAACGCGTGACCCGAGACATCCTGCATTGTGCGCCGGGTGCACTGGCCGCCACGAAGGCGCTCGTGCGCAAGGCGCGCCTCACGCCCGCGGCCGATCTCATCGACGAAGCGGCACGCGCGTTTTCGCGCGCCGCGCTCGGCCCCGAAGGCGTCGACGGCACGATGGCCTTCATCCAGAAGCGCAAGCCGGGCTGGGTGCCCCAGTGACCTACTCGACGATCCTGATCGCGAACCGCGGCGAGATCGCGGCGCGAATCGCGCGCACGGCCCGCGACCTCGGCTACCGGACGGTGGCCGTCGCGAGCGACGCCGATGCCGCAGCCCCCCACGTGCGGGCCTGCGACTCGGCCGTCCGGATCGGCCCGCCGCCGGCCGGCGAGAGCTACCTCCGGATCGACCGACTGATCGATGCGGCCCGCGCGAGCGGCGCCGACGCGATCCACCCTGGGTATGGCTTTCTGTCCGAGCGTGCGGATTTCGCCCGGGCGTGCGAAGACGCGGGCATCGTCTTCATCGGCCCACCCGCCGCCGCCATTGCCGCGATGGGCGACAAGGCCGGCGCCAAGCGACGAATGCTGGCGGCCGGCGTCCCTTGCGTGCCCGGCTTCCTCGGCGAGCAGCCGTCGGACGAGCAACTGACCGCGGAGGCCCGCCGTCTCGGATTGCCCCTGCTCGTGAAGGCGGTCGCGGGCGGCGGCGGCCGCGGCATGCGCCTCGTGCGCTCGTTCGAAGACCTGCCGGCCGCGCTGGCCGGTGCGCGCCGCGAGGCCGAGAGTGCATTCGGCGACGGGACGCTGATGCTGGAGCGGCTCGTCGAGCACGGACATCACGTCGAGGTCCAGGTGTTCGCCGACCGGCACGGCCACGCGATCCACCTGGGCGAGCGCGACTGTACCGCCCAGCGGCGCCGGCAGAAGGTGATCGAGGAAGCGCCGTCGCCGATCGTCGACGAGGCAATGCGAGCCCGGATGGGCGCGGATGCGGTCGCAGCCGCGCGAGCGGTCGGTTACGTCGGGGCAGGCACCGTCGAATTCATCGTGGACGCCGCACGCCACCACTATTTCCTCGAGATGAACACCCGACTCCAGGTCGAGCACCCGGTCACCGAGATGATCACCGGGCTCGACCTGGTCGAGTGGCAGCTGCGGGTCGCCGCCGGGGAACCCCTGCCCCTGCAACAGGAGGCGGTGCGTCGCTGCGGGCACGCCATCGAAGCCCGGCTCTACGCAGAGGACCCGTACGCCGGCTACACGCCCCAGACCGGCCGCGTGCTGCACTGGCGGCCGGCGCGGGCACTCCGGCCCGGCGTCCGGATCGACGCCGGGATCGCCGAAGGTGGCGAAATCGGCCCCCACTACGACCCGATGGTCGCGAAGGTCATCGCGCACGGCCGGGACCGCGACGACGCAATCCGGAGGCTCGCGGCCGCGCTCGAGGATTCGCCGCTCGTGGGCCCCGCGAACAACGGGCGTTTCCTCCGCGACCTGCTGCACCGGCGGGAATTCCGGGATGCGACGCTCGACACCGGCACGCTGGACCGATGGTCGTCCGACGGAGACCCGATCACAGTTCGACCCGCGGTCCACGATGCGACCTGGTGGCTGGCTGCCGCCCTGTTCGCGACCCGCAACGGAACGGGCTGGCGTCCGGCCAGTGTCGCCGCCTGGGACCTCGACCTCGCCGCCGGTGACGAACGCCGGCGGCTGAGGGTGCGCCCCCGCGCGGGCGCCGTCGACGTCACGGACGGTGCGGTGACCAGGAGGCTGGAACTGCTCGGCGCCGAGGACCGCTGGGTCCGCCACCGGTGCGACGGCCTGGAACGACGCACGCTCGTCGTGGACACGGGCGACGCGCTGCACGTGCTCGAGGACGCCCGCGCGGTGCGACTGCACGAAGTCTCGCCCTGGCCTGCGGACGCGGCGGACACGGACCCGGGCCTCGCGCGGGCGCCGGTCGCCGGCGCTGTGGCAGCACTCAGCGTGTCTCCCGGCGACCGAGTCGAGGCCGGCGCACCACTCGTGTGCGTCGAGGCGATGAAAATGGAGATGTGGCTGCACGCACGCGCGCCGGGCACGGTGCGTCAGGTGCACGTCGAGTTGCGCCAGAGCGTCGAGGCCGGTGCCGTGCTGGTCGAAATCGACATCGACGGAGACTGAACGTGGACAAGGCGATCCTGACCTGCGCGCTGACCGGCGTGCTCACGAACCCGAAGCAGCACCCGGTCCCGGTCACCCCGGAACAGATGGCGGCCGAGGCCCGCGATGCCTGGAATGCCGGTGCGACCGTGATGCACGTGCACCTCCGCCGGCAGGAACCCGGGATGGGCCACCTGCCGAGCTGGGACCCGGACGTGGCCGAGTCCGTCGTGACCGCGATCCGCGATGCCTGTCCCGGCGTCGTGATCAACCTGACCACCGGCGTCATCGGCAAGGACGTGTCCGGTCCGCTCGACTGCCTGCGCCGCGTCCGGCCCGAGGCCGCGGCCTGCAATGCCGGCAGCCTGAACTACCTGAAAATCAAGGACGATGGCAGCTGGGCCTGGCCGCCGATGGTGTTCGACAACCCGGTCGAAAAGGTCCAGCAGTTCCTGGCCGTCATGAACGAACTGCACATCCACCCGGAGTTCGAGTGCTTCGACGTCGGCATCGTCCGCTCGGTCGGGATGTACCTGAAGGCCGGAATGTTCACCGGCGTACCGGAAGTGAACTTCGTGATGGGCGTCGCGAGCGGTATGCCCTGCGACGCCGACCTGCTCGCGCTGCTGCCGCGCTACGCGCCGCCCGGCGCGGTGTGGCAGGCCACGCTGATCGGACGCAGCGAGATCTGGCCGGTGCACCAGCGCGCCGCGGAACTCGGCGGGATGCTGCGCACGGGCCTCGAGGACACGTTCTACCTGCCGGGCGCCGGGCGGGCGAGCGGGAATGGGGTGCTGATCGAGGCGCTGGCCGCCTGTGCGCGGCGGGCCGGGCGCGAGGTCGCGACGGTCGCCGAAACGCGGCAACTGCTCGGGATCGGCGCCGCCTGAGCGGCCACGATCACTGCCAGACGACGGTCTGGCGCGAGGACACCCAACGCTCGTAGTGATCGCCGTAGACGGCCTCGATCCGGTTGCGCTTGACCTTGAGCGTGGGCGTCACGAGGTCATTGTCCACGGTCCACGCATCGCGCACGACGACGACGCAGTCGAGCTGCTCGTGCGGGTCGAGCGTCGCATTGATCGACTCGACGTGGGCTGCGAGCGACTGCTCGAGGCGGGTGCGCTCGACCGGGTCGACCGCACGACCCACCGTCTCGGCGTTCAGCATCAGCAGCGCGAGCGGTTGGCCGAGGTTCGCACCGGTGACGCAGCAGGCCTCGACGGCGACGTGCGTGACGAGCCGATCCTCGATCGGCGCAGGGGCCACGTACTTGCCCTTGCCGGTCTTGAACAGGTCCTTCACGCGGCCGACGATCCGGAGGTTCCCCTCTGCGTCGATCTCGCCCTTGTCACCGGTCTTGAGCCAGCCGTCGTCGGTCATCGCCTCGCGCGTCTGCTCGGGGTTCCGGAAATAGCCGAGCATGACGCCCGGGCTCCTGACCTGCACCTCGCGGGTCTCCGGATCGAGACGGCACTGGATGCCATCGTAGGTCGGGCCGACCGTGCCCGGGCGCGGCCGGTCGGGCAGCGTCGCGTGTGAAACGCCGCAGTTCTCGGTCATGCCGTAGACCTCGGAGAGCCGCAGCCCGAGCCGCCGGTACCAGCGCAGCAGGTCGGGCGGCATCGGCGCCGCGCCACCACCGGCGAACTGGCAATCCTGCAGGCCGAGGCCGGTCAGCACCTTCCGGGCGACGACACGACGCACGATCGGGATCGAGAGCAGCCGGTCGAGCTTCTTCTCCGGCATCTTCGCCAGTACGCCTTGCCGGAACTTCACCCAGAGGCGGGGGACCGAGAAGAAGATCGTCGGGCGCGCCCGCCGCATGTCGGCCGCGAACGTCTCGAGCGACTCGTTGAAGAACACGTGCAGCCCGAGCGCGAGCATCCCGTGCTCGACGATCGTGCGCTCCGCCACGTGGGCGAGCGGCAGGTAGCTGAGCACGCGACCGTTTTCGTGCGGCCCGATCCGCTTCAGCACGGTGCTGTACGACCATGCGAACGTCGCGAAGCTGTGCATCACGCCCTTCGGGACGCCGGTGGTGCCCGAGGTGTAGATGATCGTCGCGAGTTCGTCGCCGTCGCGCACCGGATGACCCTCGAGCGGCGGCGTCGCGGCGACGATCGAGTCCCAGTCCGGCGCCCCGAACACGGGCGACAGTGGCAGCCGGACGATCGGCAGCCCCTCGGGCACACCCGGTCGCATGTCGTCCCAGCCGTCGAGCTTGCCGACGAACAGCAGGCGCGCCTCGCTGTGCGTCAGGATCTGCCGGATCGTGGTCGGAGCGAGCGTCGGGTACAGCGGCACGGAGACGTATCCGGCCATCCAGATCGCGAAGTCCGCCATCAGCCAGTGGGCCGTGTTCTTCGCGAGCAGCGCGATCCGCGACCCCGGCTCGAAACCGAGCCCCTGCAGGTGCGCAGCCATCCGGCGGGACTCGTCCATCAGCTGGCGCCAGGTCCACTCCCTGAGGACACCGCCGCCCATCGGCTGGGTCAGCGCGATACGGTCGGGCGTGGCGCGCTCCCAGTGGTAGAGGCGCTGGAGCGCGAGCAGGTCGGGCGACACGGGGGTTCGGGTCATGGGCCTCGGTTCCGTGGTCGGTCTTCGTAGCGCTTTCCTACGTGGCCGCGGGGCCAGCGTCAAGTCAGCGCGAAGAATAGATCCGCACGACCTCGTACAGGAATTGCCTGCCTTCCATCAGCGACTGCACGCGCATCCGCTCGTCGAGACCGTGGGCTCGCGTTCCCTCGGCCGTCGAAAGCATGCCCGACAGCCCGTAGGTGTGGATGCCCGCTGCGTTCAGGAAACGCCCGTCCGTGCCGCCGGTCGCCATCGTCGGGATCACCGGGACACCGGGCCAGATTTCCGCAGCCACCTTCTTGACCGGATCGAGGATCGCCGGCGTCAGCGGCGGTACGGGTGCCATGATGCCCGCGTTGCCGGCCGGCTCGACCCGGATGCCCGGATCCGCGACGATCCGGACGATCTCGTCCCGGACCGAGTCGATCGGCACGCCCGGCAGGATCCGGCAGTTGACGTTCGCGTGCGCCCGTTGCGGCAGTGCATTCGCCGCATGGCCGCCCTCGATCATCGTCGTGACGCAGGTCGTGCGCAGCATCCCGTTCCAGCCCGGGTTCGCGGTCCACAGCCGCGCCGCGGCCTCCGCATCGTCCGGGTTCGCGAGTACGGCCCGCATGTCGGCCGCGACCTCGGGCGCGGCGAGTTTTGCCTGGGCTTCGAAATACGCGCGGGTCGTGTCGTTCAGCTGCACCGGGAACTGGTAGGCGGCCAGCCGGGTGACGCCAGCCGCGAGTTGTGCGATCGCGTTCTCGCGAACGGGCCTCGAACTGTGTCCGCCCGGGTTGGTCGTCGAGAGTGTGAAGTCCTGGTAGGTCTTCTCGCCGGCCTGGATGTCGAGCGCGACCGGTCTGCCGTTCTCGTCGAGCAGCCCGCCGGCGCCTTCATTCAGCACGAATGCAGCCTTCAGCACCTCCGGGCGCGTCTGCAGCAGCCAGCGCACCGAATTGAACGTGTTGGAGGTTTCCTCGCCGCAGGTGAGCGCCAGCTTGAGGCCCCGCTTCGGCCGGTAGCGCTGCTGCTGGAACCGGACCAGCGTGTCCGTGAAGACCGCTGCCATTGCCTTGTCGTCGCTCGAGCCGCGGGCGTAGAAGTAGCCGCCCTCCTCGACCAGCGTGAACGGGTCACGCTCCCAGTCCTCGCGTTTTGCCTCGACGACGTCGATGTGGGCGAGCAGCATCAGCGGCTCGAGCGAGCGATCCGTCCCGGGGTAGCTCGCGATCAGCGCACCGCTCTTCGGTCGATCGTCCGGCGCGAGGATCTGTATCGCTTCGGCCGGCATTCCCGCGGCCCGCAGGCGGGCCGCCATCGCCTCGGCCGCCCGCGTGCAGCTGCCATTCGAGAGCGTCGTGTCGATTTCAACGAGTTCCTTGTAGAGCGAACGGAACTCGGCCTCGCCGTCGCCGGCGACCGTGCTGGCCACGGCCGGCAGCGAGAACGCCGTGCACAGCGCGACGGCACAGGCGGCAAATCGGGTGGTGCTGCGGTCGTCGTGCATCGGGTGTGCTCCTGGGCGGGCTGCCGAGGCTAGCCGCGGCCGGGCGCACGCGCAAGCTCAGTCGAGATGAGGCTCGATCAACGCGTGGATGTTGACCCGCGCATGCAGGCGGACGCAGATCAGGAAGGTACCGACCAGCTTCCGGTGCAGGAACATCGTCTCGGCCGGCGGCACCCGGACCCCGTCGTTCAGGGCCAGCGAAACCAGGTGGTCGCGCACCCGCGTGAGCATGCCCGACCCTGCAAAATCATAGGGCCCCCGGTGCGCGAGCGGCTCGCACACGAGCCTGACCAGGTCGACCACCCCCTGCACGCGCTCGGGCCGGTCCTCCGGGTGCACGTAACCGATCTCGAGCGCGATGTCGCGGATCGCGGGCCGGTCGTCGTCGATCACCGCGCGCGAGATGCGTCGATACCCGTCCACGAGTGTCCGCGGGAATTCGCTCACCGCCCCGAGGTCGAGCAGTCCGATTCGCTGGCCGTCCGGCACGTACAGGTAGTTCGCGATGTTCGGGTCGGTCTGCATGAACCGGAACTCGAAGAGTTCCCGGTACATGAGCGACTGCAGCGTGCGGGCCGCGGCGTTGCGGGTCGCCTGCGGGACGGCCGAGCTCGTGATGGACTCGAGCGGCTCGCCGTCCATCCAGTCCATCGCCAGGATCCGGCGCGTCGTGAGCGGACGGAATACGCGTGGTACGACCACGTCAGGCATGTCCGCGACGAGCTTCGCGTATCGCTCGAGGTTGCGGGCTTCCGATTCGTAGTCCGTCTCGAGGTGCAGCTGCCGCCGCGCCTCGGCCGCCAGCGCGTCGATGTCCAGGCTGAGCGGCAGGAAGTCGAGCCGCCGGAGCAGCGCGGCGACATTGTCGACGTCGCTGTCCACGCTTTTCGCGACGCCCGGGAACTGCACCTTGAGCGCCAGCTCGCGGCCGCCAGGCGTCCGGACACGGTGGATCTGCCCGATCGACGCGGCCGCCACGGGCTCGAGGTCGAATCGCGCGAACCGGCTTTCCCAGCCCCGCCCGTACTCGCGGCCCAGTACGCGCCTGAGCTGCGCGTCGGGCATCGCGTAGCCTTGCGACCGCAACACGTTCAATGCGACCCGGAATTCGGCCGGCAGCAGCTCGTCGCCGTGCAATGACAGCATCTGCCCGACCTTCATCGCCGGTCCGCGCAGAGCCGCCAGGCGCTTCGCGAGCACGCCCGCATTCCCCGGCGTGAGCAGCGCCGCGGCGAAGTCGACTTTCTCGCCACGGCTGATCTGGCGCGCGGTCGCCGCCGCCGCCGACAGGGCGAGCTCGCCACCGAGCATGCCAAACCTCAGGAATCGGCCCGCCCGCGACGAGGGCACTGCACTGCGCTTGCGGGATGAACCGGTCGCCATCGGGGTCGGCGCGCGGCGGGCCGCGTCAGCCGGCCTCGATCGTCCGGAGCGTCGAGTACATGTGCACGCGCCCGGTCCGCACGTCGCAAAGCGCCCGCCGGGACTCCCCGCTCTCCTGCCATTCCTTGATCGCGACGCGCGCCGGGAGCTGCACCGGGGTCAGGAACTGCGTGTCGATCCGCGTGCCCGCCGGCAGCGCAGGGGCCGGGGCCTGCGCGTAACTCCGCGCAAGCGACCACATGCCGTGCACGATCGAACCCCTGAGGCCGAAGAACCGTGCCGCGCGGTCGCTCAGGTGGATCGGATTGAAGTCACTCGAGACCCGCGCATAGGCCCAGGCGGTCGAAAGCCGGACGTCGAGTTCGGCCAGCACGCTTGCGTCCCTGGGCGCCTTCGGCGGTCTTGGCGGTCGCGCGCCGCTGCGCTCCTGCGGCTCGGGCCAGCGCGACAGGAACACGCAGGTTTCTCGCCAGAGCACGCGGCCTTCGCGCGTGATGTCGGTGGTCATGTCGAACGCGAGGCCGGCGTCGGTGTGCCGGTAATTGCGCGCGGCAACCCGGAAGTCGAGGCGCATCCCCGGCTTCAGCTCGCCGAGCACGTCGATCGTGTTCGAGAGGTGGATCAGTCCCATCGGGCGCAGCGGGAAGCGGCTGCACGCGAAGATCTCGAGGTGCAGCGGCATCGCGAGCACGTGCGGATAGGTCGGCGGCAGTGCGTCGCCCCCGAATCCACAGGCGCGCGAATAACGTGCGACGTGAGCCGCCGAGAGCGTGACGCCCTGCACGTCGGCCGTGAATTCGGCGGGTTCGCCGATCCCGGTGAGCGGCGGCCGCCGCGTGAACAGTACCCTCGGGTACGTCGCGAGCCCCGTCGGCAGCTTGCGCAGCCGCAGATGCACCGACGTCGCCACGTTCAGGGGGTGACCTGGTCGATGACGATCCTGACGGCGCCGGAACCGCCCTTCGAGGCGACCGCAGAGCCCACGAGGTCGCCGGATGCCGGCACCGCAGTGCCGCCGAACGCGACCCGGGCGACGATCTCGACGTCGTCGACCGAGGAGAGGTTGCGACCTTCGATCATCGAGTTAGCGTCGCTCAGGACCACGGTCGTCGGCAACTGGTCCGTCGTGAGCCGGACCGCCGCGAGCGGCGGTCCCGGGATGCCCGGCTGCCGCGCGGCAACGAACAGCGCTGTACCCGGCTGCACGCGGGCTGCAAGCGCCGGCGCGACCGACACGTCGATCCTGACGGTGCGCCCCTCGGCCGGGGGACCGTCTGCGGCCGAGGGCGCGGCGGCCCCGGCCATGCCCGCGCCGGCCGCGGGTGCCGCCGCTCCGGCGGGCACCTGGACGCCGAGCGAGGCCAGCTGCTCCACGACGATCTGCCGGATCTCGGGCGGTGGGTTCTGGTCGAGCAGCTTCTGGAACGATGCCTTCGCGGTCGCCGTGTCGCCACTGCGCATCGCGAGCACGCCGGTGTACCAGAGCGCCTTGCCCTCGTCCGGATTGGCCTTCAGCGCGGCCGACAGGATTTCACGCGCGCGCGCCTGCCGGGCCGGATCCTCGCCGAGCACGATTGCCTCGGCCATGTCGAGCTGCAATGCCGCGTCGGTGCCGCCCGTCAGCGCGTCCGCCTTCTCGTAGGCGGCGATCGCCTTGTCGGGTGCGCCCGTCATCAGGTAGGTCCGGCCGAGCATGCGCCAGCCCTCGACGTCGTTCGGATTGGCCTCGAGGCGCGCTTCGAGCTGCTGGGCCACCTGTGACATCGAACCCGCGCTGCCGTCGCCGTGGCCGGCCGGCGCCGCCGAGGCGCCCGGGTCGTCCCAGGGATAGGTCGACAGTCCCTTGTACAGCGAGGCCGCGGCCAGCGGGATCACGATCGCCATCAGCACGAACACCGGCACCGCGCGCGCCGGCGCCCCGCCCCCCTGGGCCCCGGCCGCCATGGGCCGCAGCAGCGGATACGCGAGGATCGCGACCGCGCCCAGCACCAGCACCACGCAGATCAGGAAAAAAGTACTCACGATGCGCCGCCCTCCGGGGCCTCAGGTTCGATGTCCGCTTCGGCCGCGCGACGCCGGATGACGCGCACGGCGGCGAACAGGCCGGCCACGAGCAGCAGCACGGGCGCGGCCCAGAGCAGGAAATTGAGCGGCGTCAGGCGGGGCCGGTAGAGCACGAAGTCGCCGTAGCGCGCCAGCATGAACTCGCGGATCTCGTCGTCCGACTTGCCCTCCGCGATCATGTCGCGCACTTCGCTGCGCAGGTCGCGGGCGAGCGTCGCATTCGAGTCCGCGATCGTCTCGTTCTGGCAGACCAGGCAGCGCAGTTCGCGGGTGATCGCTTCGTAGCGCGCCTGCTGTGCCGGGTCGGCCAGCGGCTGCTCCGTGTCGACCGCGTGCGCGATGCCCGCGCAAGCCAGCGCCACGACCAGCACGAAACCCGGGAGCGACCGCCTCACGAGCCACCACCCTGGGCACCCGCGGCGGCCTGGATCCGGGGCTCGAACTCCCGGCGCCAGACGTCGAACGTCATCGGCGCGATGTGTTTGTAGAGGATGGTACCGTCCGATCCGATCAGGAACGTCTCGGGCGCCCCATAGACACCCCAGTCGATCGCGACCCGGCCTTCCGTGTCGAACGCCACGGCTGCATACGGGTTGCCGAGCGACGCCAGCCAGCGCTGCGCCTCGACGGCGTCGTCTTTCCAGTCGAGTCCGATGATCGGCACCGACGTCTGCTTCGAGATCTCGACGAGCACTGGGTGCTCCTCGCGGCAGCCACCGCACCAGGTGCCCCAGACGTTGAGGACCCAGGGCCGACCCTTCAGGTCCTTGCTCGAGACCGGATACGCCGGGTCCTGCAGGCTCGGCAGCGAGAACTCCGGCGCCGGCTTCCCGATCAGCGGCGACGGCACGTACGACGGGTCACGGTACAGACCGACGTACAGGAACACGCCGAGCACGGCGAATATCCCGATCGGCACGAAGAACTTCCACATCTCCGGACAACCTCCTCAGGACGCGCGGGCAGCGGCACCGGCCTTGGCCGGATCCGCGGCCGTCGAGCGACGGACCAGGTAACGGCGGTCCGTGATGCCGATCAGGCCGCCGAGTGCCATGACGATGGCGCCGAGCCAGATGAACCGCACCATCGGCTTGTACTGGACCCGGACGCTCCACGCGCCGTTGCCCAGGTCCTCGCCGAGCGCGACGAACAGGTCGCGGTTCCAGTCGACCTCGATGCCGGCCTCGGTCATCGGGCTCCGCTGCACGCGATAGACGCGCTTCTGCGGATGCAGGACGGCCACCGTCTCGCCCTTGCGCAGGATCGTGAACTGGGCCTCGATGGCCTGGTAGTTGGGGCCCGTCACCTGCCTCGAGTCGTCGAACCGGAACGAGTAGTCGTGGATCTGCACGGACTCGCCGGGCTTCAGGCCCACGTCTTTCTCGACCCGGTAGGTCTGCGTGACCGTGACGCCGATCGCGAACAGGCCGACGCCGATGTGGGCGAGCGTCATCCCGACGATGCCCCGGGACAGGCTCTGGCCCCTGCGCCAGCGCATCACCGGCTCGTAGAGCGACGAAAGCACGATCCAGACGCCGAGCGCGAGGCCGACGACGCCCATCAGGCTGAATTCACCGTAGCCCCACTCCGTGACGAACGCGGCGAACGCGACGGACGCCGCCAGCATCCCGAGCAGCACGTTGCGGATCCCGCCGAACTGCCACTTCTTCCACGCCGCGTGCATGCCGATCGCGAGCAGCGCCATCAGCGGCACCATCGGGATCAGGAACGCGACGTTGAAGTACGGCGGGCCGACCGAGATCTTGCCGAGGTTCAGCGCGTCGAGGAACAGCGGGTACAGCGTCCCGATCAGGATCAGCGCCGATGCAACGACGAGCAGCATGTTGTTGAACAGGATGAACGCCTCGCGCGAGGCGATCTCGAACCCACCCTTCGTGCGCAGTTCGGATCCGCGCCAGGCGAACAGCAGCAGCGACCCGCCGATCACGACCCCGAGGAAGCCGAGGATGAAGAGGCCGCGCTTCGGATCCGAGGCAAACGAGTGCACCGACACCAGCACCCCCGAGCGGACCAGGAACGTGCCGACCAGGCTGAGCGAGAACGCGATGATCGCGAGCAGCAGCGTCCAGCTCTTGAAGAGCCCGCGCTTCTCGGTGACCGCAAGCGAGTGGATCAGCGCGGTGCCCACGAGCCACGGCATGAACGAGGCATTCTCGACCGGATCCCAGAACCACCAGCCGCCCCAGCCGAGTTCGTAATACGCCCACCAGCTGCCGCCCGCGATGCCGAGCGTCAGGAACAGCCAGGAGATCGTCGTCCACGGTCGCGTCCAGCGTGCCCAGGCGCCGTCCATCCGGCCCTCGAGCATCGCCGCCACCGAGAATGCGAAGGCGACGGCGGAGCCGACGTAGCCGGCATACAGCGTCGGCGGGTGCACCGCGAGCGCGAAGTCCTGAAGCAGCGGGTTCAGGTCGCGGCCGTCCATCGCCGCCGGCACCAGACGCTCGAACGGGTTCGACGTGAACAGGATGAAGGACAGGAACCCGATCGCCACGACCCCCAGCACGCCGAGCACCCGGGCCGCGAACGTCTCGGGCAGGTTGCGCGAGAACGCCGCGACGGCGACCGACCAGGTCGCGAGCGCGAGGGCCCACAGGAGCAGCGAGCCCTCGTGGGCGCCCCAGACGGCCGTGAATCGGTAGAAGGTGGGCAACTCCGAGTTCGAGTTGTTCGCGACGTACAGCACCGAGAAGTCGTTCTTGTAGAACGCCCAGCTCAGCACGGCGAACGACATCGTGACGAACACCCACTGGCCCGCAACGGCCGGTCGCGTCGCGGCGATCCATCGGCGGTTGCCGGTCATCGGTCCGACGATGCCGAACACCGACTGCGCGATCGCGAGCAGCAGCGCCAGCACCAGCGAGAAGAGTCCGAGTTCTACGATCATGCGATCCTCCCGTGCGGTGCGGCGGTCAGGTGCTGCTCTGCGTCGCCGGCGCGCCGGCCTGGGCGGCCTCGGCGTGCGGCTTGAGGCTCTGCTTCACCTCGGGCGGCATGTAGTTCTCATCGTGCTTCGCGAGCACTTCCTCGGCGACGAAGGTGCCGTCCGAGCCGAGCTTGCCGCGGGCAATCACGCCCTGGCCCTCGCGGAACAGGTCCGGGAGGATCTTGTCGTACGACACGACGAGTTCCTTGCCGTAGTCCGTGAGCGTGAAGTGCACGACCATGCTGCCGGGCTCGCGCTTGACACTGCCCACCTCGACGAGTCCGCCGACACGGAATGCGCGGCTGGACGGGGCCTCGCCGGCCGCTACCTGCGTCGGGCTGTAGTAGTAGAGCAGGTTCTTCTGGAACGCCTTGAGGGCGAAGGCCGTCGCGATGCCCACGCCGACGACGATCGCCGCCACGGTCACCATGCGCTTCTGGCGCGGAGTCATGTCGCATCCTCCTTCTCGATGCCCGAGCGGCGGAGCGCGAGCTTCTGCTGCTCGGCCTCGATCCGGCGGGCGGAAACCCAGTTCGCGACCAGCACGAACGTCGTGAGACCGTAGGAGGTCCAGACGTAACCGGCATAGCCGCCCATGTTCAGGAATTCGCCGAGGGTCATGGGTTCAGGCCTCCTTGAGCCACGAGGCGTTGCGCTCCCGTCGGAGGATCTCCGCCCGCATGCGCTTGCACATCAGCCAGCCGAAGTACAACTGGAACCCGGCGATCATGATGAACAGCGGAACCAGCATCGGCAGCGCGATCGACGGTTTTGCGAGCTTCGTCACGCTGGCGGGCTGGTGCAGCGTCGACCACCACTCGACCGAGTAGTGGATGATCGGCACGTTGATGACGCCGACGATCGCGAGCACGGCGCTCGCGCGGTCGGCGCGCTGCGGGTCGTCGAACGACGATCGCAGCGCCATGTAGCCGAGGTACAGGAACAGCAGGATCAGCTCGGAGGTGAGGCGCGCGTCCCACACCCACCACGTGCCCCACATCGGCTTGCCCCAGATCGAGCCGGTCGCGAGGGCGAGGAACGTGAACGAGGCGCCGATCGGCGCTGCGGCGGCGGCCGCGGCATGTGCGAGCTTGATGCGCCAGATCAGGCCGACGCCCGCCGCGACGGCCATCAGCACGTACGCGAACATCGACATCCACGCGCTCGGCGCGTGCACGTAGAGGATCCGGAACGCGTCCTTCTGCTGGTAGTCGGGCGGCGCCTTCACGAGCCCCCACCACGCAGCGAGCAGGATCAGTGCCAACGCCGGCCAGCCGAACCATGGCGCGAAACGGCCGAGCAGCCGGTACGCGTGCGGGGGCGAAGCGAGCTTATGAAACCATGTCCACATGACGTTCCTTTGCGCGGCCCGGGGACCGCGTCAGTTCTCCACGCTGATCCGGATCGCCGCCGACATGGCGAGCGGGCCGAGGCTCAGCACCAGGAAGAAGATCGCGGCCAGCAGTTGCAGCGGCCCCGACGGGGAGTCGCCGTCCATCGCCATGCTGACCGCGCGCGAGCCGAAGATGAGCATCGGCATCGCGAGTGGCAGCACGAGCAGCGACAGCAGCACGCTGCCCCGGCGCACCCCGACCGTCAGCGCGGCGCCGATGCCGCCGAGCACACTCAGCGTCGCGGTGCCGAGCAGCAGCGAGACGACCAGCGCGCCCCAGGCGTCGTACGGCAACCCGAGCGCCGTGCCGACCACGGGCGACATCACGACGAGCGGGAGGCCGGTCAGTATCCAGTGACCGACCACCTTGGCGAGCAGCAGCCAGCCGAGCGGCTGACCCGTCATGACCCATTGCTCCATCGTGCCGTCTTCGACATCGGAGCGGAACAAAGATTCCAGCGCGAGCAGCGACGCGAGCAGTGCCGCCACCCAGATCACGCCCGGCGCGATTTCCCGCAATTGCTGCAGGTCCGGCGTCGTGGCAAGGGGAAACAGCGTCGTCACGACCACGTAGAAGATGAGCGGCTGCGCGACCTCGTCCCAGCGACGCCAGGCGAGCGTCATGTCCCGCAGGAGGACCAGCCGGGCCGCGGACGCGACGGAGGCGCGACGCATCAGCCGAGCTCCAGCCGCCGCAGGTGCGGCGACCCGTCGAGCAGCTTCTGGTGGACCGCGGCCAGCGCGAGTCCACCCTGCCCCACGTGGTCCTGGACGAGCTCCTCGACGAGCGAGATGCCGGCGGCGTCGAGGTTCGTGACCGGCTCGTCGAGCACCCATAGCGAGGCCTCGGCGAGCAGGAGCCTCGCGAGCGCGAGCCGCCGCTTCTGCCCGGCGGACAGCGAGCGCGCCGGCAGGTCGCCGCGCGAGAGTATGCCGACGCGCTCGAGCGCGCCATCGACGTCTCGCGGCGTCAGGTCCTGGCGCAGGCCGGCGAGGAAACGGAGGTTCTCGCGCGCCGTCAGGTCGGCTTTCAGCGAATTCGGGTGGCCGAGGTAGCCGAGCTGGGCGTGGAACTCGTCCCGGGCGCCCCCGACCGGCCGACCGCACCAGTGGATCTGCCCGCTCTCGGCGGGCAACAGCCCACAGACCACCCTCAAGAGGGTGGTCTTGCCGACGCCGTTGGGCCCCGTGATCTTCAGGAACTCTCCGGCGCGCACGGTGAAAGACACGTCCTTCAGGATGTGCCGGTCACCACGCCACGCATTGATCGACCGCGCTTCGAGCAGCGCCCCGTCGGGCATTCGATCCTCCGCCGGTCGTCCGGAACCCGACTGGCGGGACGACCTAACTCGCGGCGCAGTCTAGCAAAACGAGACTGAGTCCGGCTTTGCGGTATGCCGCAGCCTTCACGGCTCCATTGGAGCGAGAACTACGAGCTCAGCACCCTCTTCTACGCGATCTCCGGGCTTGACGGGCACCTCGATCACGGTTCCGTCCCACGGGGCGAGCATCGAGTGCTCCATCTTCATCGCCTCGAGCACGACGAGCGCCGATCCGGCCGCGACGCGCTGGCCCGGCGCGACTTTCACGTCGAGCACGTGGCCGGGCATCGGCGCCCGCAGGTGCCCTTCGTGCTCCGCCGACGCATGGTGACGGGCCCCGGTGTCCTCCCGGAATTCGTGCCGCAGGCAGTGCCTGCGGATCACGACCGCATCTTTCTCGGCCTCGAAGGCAGCACTCACGGGCGCGCCGTCGAGCCGACCGGCGAGGCGGCCGGGCCCTGTCACTTCGACCTCGACGGTGCGTCGGTGGCCACCGGCCTCGACGACCAGCGCCCCGCCGTCCGCCCGGGCCGAGAGCCACGCCCGTTCGTCGCCGAGTTCGAGCGGCAGGCGCACGACCGGCGCCCCGGCCACCCGGAATCCGCCGGCGCCCGCCCAGGGCGAACGCGGTTCCCCGCCAGGGGCACCCCGCGCAAGCAGCCGTGCGGCCGCGGCAAGGCACCAGGCGTCGGCGCGTTCGGCCTCCGTCTCGCCGACCGGCGTCAACGACTGCTCGAGCAGTCGCGTGCTGACCCGACCCTCGCGGACGGCATCCGCGCCCAGGATTTCCCACAGGTACCGGGCATTCGTGCGCACCCCTTCGACAACGGTCCGTTCGAGGGCGTCGCGCAACCGATCGAGCGCCGTGCGCCGATCCGGTCCCCAGGCGATGAGCTTCGCGATCATCGGGTCGTAGTGGACCGTCACCTCGTCGCCCTCGGCGACGCCGGCGTCCACGCGCAGGTCCGTGTCCACCACGGGGAACCGCAACCGCGTGAGCCGGCCCGTGGACGGCAGGAAGCCACGCTCCGGATCCTCGGCGTAGAGGCGAACCTCGACCGCATGGCCCTCGGTGCGTACCCCCTCCTGCAGCAGCGGCAACGGCTCGCCCGCGGCGATCCGGAGTTGCCATTCGACGAGGTCGAGCCCGGTGATCATCTCGGTGACCGGGTGCTCCACCTGCAGCCGGGTGTTCATCTCGAGGAAGTAGAACCCGTGCCCGTCGTACAGGAACTCGACGGTGCCCGCCCCTTCGTAACCGACCGCCCGGGCCGCCGCGACCGCGGCGGCACCCATGGCGGCCCGCGTCCCGGCATCGAGGCCCGGGGCCGGTGCCTCCTCGACCACCTTCTGGTGGCGACGCTGCAGCGAGCAGTCCCGTTCATGCAGATGGATCGCGTGGCCGTGACGGTCCGCGAACACCTGGATTTCAACGTGGCGGCCCTGCTCGACATAGCGCTCGAGCAGCACGCGCGCATCGCCGAACGACTTGCCGGCCTCGCGCCTCGCGCCCGCGAGCGCCTCGCCGAACTCGGTGGCGGACCGCACGATGCGCATCCCCTTGCCGCCACCGCCGGCGGTGGGCTTGATCAACAGCGGGAACCCGAGCCGGGACGCCTCCGCCTCGAGCCGCCCGTCGGACTGGTCGTCGCCGTCGTAGCCCGGCAGCACCGGGACCCCGGCCCGTGCCATCAGCACACGGGCCCCGCTTTTCGAGCCCATCCGCAGGATCGCGTCCTCCGGGGGGCCGACGAAAACGAGCCCCGCGTCCCGGCAGGCTCGCGCGAATGCGGCGTTCTCCGACAGGAACCCGTAGCCCGGGTGGACAGCCGTCGCGCCGCTCGAGCGCGCGGCCGCGAGGATGCGTCCGACGTCGAGGTAACTCTCGCGCGCGGGGGCCGGGCCGATCTCGATGGCCTCGTCGGCCAGGCGCACGTGCAGCGCACCGCGGTCGGCCTCGGAGTGCACGGCGATCGTGCGCACGCCGAGGCGCCGGGCCGTGCGGACCACCCGACATGCGATCTCGCCGCGATTGGCGATCAGCAGGCGTTCGATCATCGTCACATCCGGAAGATGCCGTACGGGGACTCGCCCTCGTCCGGCCGGCAGGTGGTTGCGGCCAGCGCGAGTTCGAGCACCGAGCGGGTGTCGGCCGGGTCGATGACGCCGTCGTCCCACAACCGGGCGCTCGCGTAATACGGGTGGCCCTGGACCTCGTACTGGCCGCGGATATCCTCGCGGAAGGCACGCTCGTCGGCCTCGGGCCAGGCTTCGCCACGTCGCTGCATGCCATCGCGCTTCACGATCGCGAGCACCGTGGCCGCCTGCTCGCCGCCCATCACCGAGATCCGCGAATTTGGCCAGGTCCACAGGAATCGTCCGCCGTAGGCGCGGCCGCACATCGCGTAGTTCCCGGCGCCGAACGAACCGCCGATCACGACGGTGAGCTTCGGGACCGACGCGCAGGCGACCGCGGTGACCATCTTCGCGCCGTCACGCGCGATGCCGCCGGCTTCGTACTTCCGGCCGACCATGAAGCCGGTGATGTTCTGCAGGAACAGGAGCGGGATGCGACGGCGGTTGCACAACTCGACGAAGTGGGCGCCTTTCAGTGCGGACTCCGAGAACAGCACGCCGTTGTTCGCGACGATGCCGACCGGGTAGCCGCCGATGCTCGCGTAGCCGCACACGAGCGTGGTCCCGTAGAGCGCCTTGAATTCGTCGAATTCGGAACCGTCCACGAGCCGCGCGATCACCTCGCGGACGTCGTACGGGTGGCGCGTGTCCCGCGGCACGACGCCGTACAGGGACTCCGCGGCGTACCGTGGCGCCCGCCCCGCGACCGGCGGCGGCCGCGACCCGGCCCGGTTCAGGCGGGCCACGAGGCGGCGTGCCATCCAGAGCGCGTGCGCATCGTTGTCGGCGAGGTGGTCCACGACGCCGGACTGCCGGGCGTGCACGTCGCCGCCGCCGAGCGTCTCGGCGTCGACGCGTTCGCCGGTCGCGGCCTGCACCAGCGGCGGGCCGCCGAGGAAGATCGTTCCCTGTTCGCGCACGATGATCGATTCGTCGCACATCGCGGGCACGTACGCGCCGCCGGCGGTGCAGGAGCCCATGACGACCGCGAGTTGCGGGATACCGCGCGCCGACATCTGGGCCTGGTTGTAGAAGATGCGCCCGAAGTGCTCCCGATCCGGGAAGACCTCGTCCTGTCGGGGCAGGAAGGCGCCGCCCGAATCCACCAGGTAGACGCAGGGCAGGCGGTTCTCGAGCGCGATCTCCTGGGCACGGAGGTGCTTGCGCACCGTTATCGGGTAATACGTGCCGCCCTTAACGGTCGCGTCATTGGCGACCACCATGCACTCGACGCCATTCACGCGCCCGATCCCGGTGACGATGCCGCCGGCGGGGATCCAGTCCCCGTAGAGTTCGTGCCCGGCCAGCGATCCCACCTCGAGGAACGGCGAGCCCGGGTCGAGCAGCCGGTCGATGCGGTCGCGCGCGAACATCTTGCCGCGCTCCTCGTGCTGCCGGCGCGCCGCGACGGACCCGCCCGCACGCACGCGCTCGAGCAGCGCCCGCAGTTCGGCGGCGAGCCTGCGGTTCTCGGCCTCGTTCGCGCGACAGTCGGCCGAGGACGGATCGATGCGTGTCTCGATGACGCTCACGCGGCCACCCCGCTCAATTCCGCGCCGCCGCGGCGAGGATGCGCTCCGCCTGGCGGATGTGCGGCTTGTCGAGCATGCGCCCGTCGAGCGACAGCGCCCCCGCACCGGGCGCGGCCCGGAAGGCCTCGAGCACCTTGCGGGCCCAGTCCACCTCCGCCTCGCTCGGCCGGAACGCCGCGTGGATCGGCGCAATCTGCGCCGGGTGGATGGCCATCTTGCCGGTGTAGCCCTGCCGGCGCGAATCGCGGGCGCGGCGCTCGACCGCGGCCGCGTCGCGGATTTCGGTGTCGACCGTGTCGATCGCGGGCACACCGGCCGCCGCGGCCGCGTACAGGCACATCGTCCTCGCGTGCGCGTAGACCGGGTCGAACTCTCCGCCGGTCGTCCTGTTCGAGAGCGCACCGATGTCCGCAGCCAGGTCTTCTGCGCCCCAGGTCAGCGCGCCGACCCTGGGCGGAAGCGACGCGAACGTGTTGATCGCGAGCACCGCGCCCGCGCTTTCGGTGATCAGCGGGATCAGGCCGGTGCTGCCCGGCTCGACGCCCTCGCGCGCCTCGAGCGCCTCGATCCAGTGGCTCGCCTGCAGCACGTCGGCGCCATCGCGCGCCTTCGGCAGCATGATGCCGTCCGGGCGGCCCTGCATCACGGCGGCGAGGTCGGGCAGCGCATCCGCCGTATCCACCGGGTTGATGCGCACCCAGAACGGCACCGGCCTCGCCACCTTTGCGAGGCACTCGAGAATGGCCATGCGCGCCGCGGGTCGGCGGTCCGGGTGGACCGCGTCCTCGAGGTCGAAGATCACCGCGTCGGCGCCGCTCGCGGCGGCCTTCGCAAACCGTTCCGGCCGGTCGCCGGGCACGAAAAGCATCGATCGCATCAACTCACCGCCTTGCGCTTCATCAGCGCGGTCCGCCTGCAGCTCGCCACTTCCTCGCCGCGCTGGTTGTAGCAGCGGTGGATGAACACCACGATGCCCGCATCCGGGCGCGAACGGCTTTCGCGCATCTCGTGGACGACCGTCTCGCTCCGCAGCGTGTCGCCCGGGTACACGGGCCGCGGGAAACGGACCTCGTCCCAGCCGAGGTTCGCGATCGTCGTGCCGAGCGTCGTGTCGGCCACCGACACGCCGACCATCAGCGAGAGCGTCCAGCAGCTGTTCACGATCCGGCTGCCGAACTCCGTGCCCTTCATGTACTCCTCGTCGAGGTGCAGTGCGGCCGGGTTGTGCGTGAGCGCGCTGAACAACAGGTTGTCCGTCTCGGTCACCGTGCGGCGGAGCACGTGCTCGAAGCGCTGCCCGACGCTGAACTGCTCGTACCAGAGTCCCCCCATCGCCATCGTCGAGCCCTCAGGTAGAGGCCGCGAAGAGTTCGCGGCCGATGAGCATCCGGCGGATCTCGCTGGTGCCGGCGCCGATCTCGTAGAGCTTGGCGTCGCGCAGGATCCGGCCCGCCGGGAAGTCGTTGATGTAGCCGTTGCCGCCGAGCGCCTGGATCGCCTCGAGCGCCACCGCGGTCGCCTGCTCGGCCGCCAGCAGGATGCAGGCCGCCGCGTCCATACGGGTCGTGCGCCCGGCGTCGCAGGCCCGCGCGACGGAGTACACGTAGGCGCGACACGAATTGGTCGTGGCGTACATGTCGGCGAGCTTGCCCTGCATCAGCTGGAACGTGCCGATCGGCTGGCCGAACTGCTTGCGCTCGTGCACGTAGGGCAGCACCAGGTCGAGGCTCGCCCGCATCAGCCCGAGCGGGCCGCCCGCGAGGACCACGCGTTCGTAGTCGAGGCCGCTCATCAGCACCTTCGCGCCGCCGCCGACGGCGCCGAGTACGTTCGCCGCCGGCACCTCGCAGTCCCGGAACACGAGTTCGCAGGTGTCGGAGCCGCGCATCCCGAGCTTGTCGAGCTTCTGCGCCGTCGAGAAGCCGGCCATGCCGCGCTCGACGACGAACGCCGTGACCCCGCGGGTCCCGAGTGCGCTGTCGACGGTCGCGTAGACGACCAGCACGTCGGCCGTCGGTCCGTTCGTGATCCACATCTTCGAACCGTTCAGCACGTAGGCATCGCCGCGGGGCTCGGCCCGCAGGCGCATGCCCATCACGTCCGACCCCGCCCCCGGCTCGCTCATCGCGAGCGCACCGAGGTGCTCGCCGCTCACGAGTCGTGGCAACCAGCGCTCCTTCTGCCCGACCGTGCCCCAGCGCCGTATCTGGTTCACGCACAGGTTCGAATGCGCGCCGTACGACAGCCCGACCGAACCTGAGGCACGGCTGATCTCCTCCATCGCAACGACGTGGGCCAGGTATCCGAGCGCGCTGCCACCGAACTCGGGCTCGACGGTGATGCCGAGCAGCCCGAGTTCGCCGAGGCGCGGCCAGAGTTCGCGCGGGAACTGGTTGCTGCGGTCGATTTCCGCGGCGCGCGGGGCGATTGCGTCCGCGGCGAACGTCCGCACCGTTTCGCGGAGCAGGTCGATGTCCTCGCCGAGCCCGAAGTCGAAGTCCTGCACGCGAGCCTCCAGCGCCCTTGCCACCGGGGTGGGCCTGCGTATATTGTCCGACAATCTTGGGACACGTCAAATGAAGCCGAACACCCCGACCGGACGGGCCCGGAAACGCCCGAAATCCGCCCGTGCCGCAGTCGCCCGGCCCCGGCGCGCGGACCGCCCCGCCGCGGCCGGTCCACGCAGCGCCGCATTCGCGCGGATCGCCGCGGATCTCGAGGCCCGGATCCTCGACCGGTCCCTCAAGGAAGGGGATCCCCTGCCCTCGGAGACGGCGCTGGCCGAGCGGTACGCCGTGCACCGCTCGACGGTCCGCGAGGCCGTGCGGCGGCTCGAGTCCGCCGGACTGATCGGCCGCCTGCCCGGCACCAAGCGCCTGCGCGTGACGCGGCCGGGCCAGGCCGCCACCACGTCGAGCCTGAGCCGCGCGCTCGCGCTCGACGACGTCACGTTCATCGAGCTCTGGGAAGCCATGCTCGCGATTGCCCCACGCACGGCGGCCCTCGCCGCCGCGAGCCCGCTCGCGGGCAACATCGAGCGCCTCGAGCAGTGCATCTTTGCCGTCGAGACCGCACGGACCGCCGAAGGCGCGGTTGCCGGCGTCGTCGAGTTCTTCGGTGTCCTCGCGGCCACGAGCGAGAACCGCGTGCTCGTGCTCGCGATGCAGCCCGTCACCCGCCTGCTGTCGCCGTCGCTGCGGCGGGTGATCGACCGGGTGCCGCAGGGGCGATCCCGGATCGCGGTCGCCCAGCGCTGCATCGTCGAAGCCATCCGGGACCGGCACCCCGACGAAGCGCAAGCCTGGATGACGCGCCACGTCCAGGACTTCCGTCGAGGCTACGAGGTCGCCGGAATCGCGCTCGACACGCGGGTCTCGGCCGCCTGACCGACCGTGCGCCCGGGTCCGACGCCGCCCGGTGTATGATCCCGCGCGCCGCACTTCGGCCCGGGTGGCGGAACTGGTAGACGCAAGGGACTTAAAATCCCTCGGGGGCGACTCCATGCCGGTTCGATCCCGGCCCCGGGCACCACCCCTGGATCAGGCGAGCGGCGCGAACCGGGCAGTGAAGTGCCTGAGCCGCGTCGGCTGCCACGCGATCCGGTAGCCGCGCAGCGCGTTCCTGCGCCCCACGATGTCCTCGAACACCTCGACGATATAGTCGGCGTGCGACTGCGTGTAGACGCGTCGCGGCATCGCGAGCCTGACGAGGTCCATCTCGGCCGGCTGCTCGGAACCGTCCGGCGCGAGGCCGAACATCACCGTGCCGATCTCGCAGGCCCGGATACCGCCCGCTTCGTAGAGCGCCACCGCGAGCGCCTGGCCCGGGTACTCGAGCGGCGGGATGTGCGGCAGGAACCGCCGCGCATCGACGAACACCGCGTGGCCGCCGACGGGCTGCACGATCGGGACGCCGAGCGCGGTGAGTTTGTCGCCGATGTACTCGTTCGTCCGGACCCGGTAGCGGAGGTAGTCCTCGTCGACGATCTCCTCGAGTCCGACCGCGATCGCCTCGAGGTCCCGCCCCGCGAGACCGCCGTAGGTCGGGAAGCCCTCGGTCAGGATCAGCCGGTTGCGGGCCTCGGCCGCGAGCACGTCGTCGTTCGTGGCGAGCCAGCCCCCGATGTTCGCGAACGCATCCTTCTTCGCGCTCATCGTCATCCCGTCGGCCGGCGCGAACATGTCGCGCACGATGTCGGCCACGCGCCGGGTCGACTGGCCCGGTTCGCGCGTCCTGATGAACCACGCGTTCTCGGCGAACCGGCAGCCGTCGATCACGAGCGGCTTGCCGTGCCGGCGCGCGATCGCGGCCACCGCACGGATGTTCTCGAGGCTCACCGGCTGCCCGCCGCCCGCATTGTTCGTCACGGTCAGCATCACGAGCGGCACGCTCGCGCCGGACGACTCGAGCAGCCGCTCGAGCCGCGCGAGGTCCATGTTGCCCTTGAACGGGTGGCGTGACGCCGGGTCGTGCGCCTCCGGGATCACGAGGTCCACGGCGCGTGCACCGGTCGCCTCGATGTTGCCTCGCGTCGTGTCGAAGTGCGTGTTCGACGGGATCACGCGCCCCGGACCGCCGACGATCGAGAACAGGATCGCCTCCGCCGCGCGACCCTGGTGGGTCGGGATCACGTGCCGGAAATGCATCAACGACTGCACCGCGGACTCGAACCGGTAGAACGACGGCGAACCCGCATACGACTCGTCGCCGCGCATCACCGCGCCCCACTGCGCGGCACTCATCGCGCTGGTGCCGCTGTCCGTGAGCAGGTCGATGATCACGTCCTCGGAGCGGATCGCGAACAGGTTCCAGCCCGCGCGCTCGAGCAGCGCGCGGCGCTCCTCCACCGTGGTCATCCGGATCGGCTCGACGACCTTGATCCGGAACGGCTCGATGATCGTCTTCAACGCACGACGCCCCGCCCCTCGCGACGCCGGCGGCGCGCAAGGCCAGCCAGTGCGGCAAGGACGAGGAGCGCCAGGTCCACCCCCCCTCCACCGCCGCCGGCGCCGCCGCCGCCCCCACCGCCGGCCGCCTGCGGCGGACCGACCGTCACGACAGCGCTCGCAAAGCGGGCCGTGTCCGCAACCGGGACGGCCTTCACGGTGACCTTGCCCGTGGCGGGCTGCGAGGCCGGAGGCGTGTACACGCCGGACGCGGAAATCGTGCCGATGCTGGCGCTGCCGCCGGCGACACCGTCCACGTACCAGGTGACCGACGTGGAGCCTGCATTCGCGACCTCGGCCACGAAGGCGAGCGTCGTGCCACCGGCACGGGTCGACGCGCGGACCGGCGACACGTTGACCGCGACGACCGGCGCGGCGCAAACCGGGGCGGCCGTGAACGGCGCTGCGGTCGTCGTCGCCGCGGTCGAGGAGACTCGCACGTCAGCCGTGTCGATTCGCCCCGCGTCGTCGGTGACCGTCAGCCGGACGACGTAGCTGCCGCTCGCCGGCGCGACGACGGTGGCCGTGGGTCCATTCGCGCCCGAGATCGTCGTCGAGGCGCCGCCGATCGACGAGACGACCGCCCATGCGTAGGTGCCGAGGTTGCTGCCGCAGGCGGCACTGCTCGGCGTGCCGTCCAGCACGACGTTCTGGCCAGCGGCCACCGTGGCCGGCACGTTCACGGCGGCCACCGGTCGCAGCGCCGCGTTGACGGAGCCGAGCGCATTGGCCATGCCCGCCCCGCAGGTGTCCGTCGTGCAGGTGCATTCGACGGCCTGCGGGCCATTCGTCGCCGGGTCCGCGCAAACCGGGACCCCGGCCTCGCTCGACACCGGGAACGGCTTCGTGGCGCCTTCCTGCAACCTGGCAATGAGGTTCGTCGTCGAGAGGCGGCTGTTCACCGACAGCATCAACCCGGTGATGCCCGAGACGATCGGCGCCGAGAAACTGGTGCCGACGTTGTAGTTGAACGCGTCCGTGTAGGCGTTCGCGGCCGGGCCCTGGGTGCCGAGGTTCGTCGTCGTGTCGATCGAATAGAGACAGGGTTCGCCCGTGCCGGTGTTGACGCAGTTGCCGCCCGGGGCGGACACGACGATCTCGGGCCCCAGGTTGCTGAAGCCGACTTTCGTGCCGACGTGGCGCAGCGCGGCGACCGCGACCACGCCGGGACAATTGGCCGGCGCCTCGACGATGCTGCCTTCGTTGCCCGCCGACGCGACCACCACGACGCCGCGTGCGCGGAGCGCCGTGATCGTGTCCAGGTAGCTCTGCGGGCAGGTGTCGCCGCCGCCGAGGCTCAGGTTCACGACCCGTGCCGGGTACGGATTCGCCGGGGCACCGTCCACCGGCACGCCGGCGGCCCAGAGCATCGCGGCCGTGATGTCCGAGTCGAAACCGCCGCACTTGCCGAGCACGCGCACCGGCACGATCCAGCCCTGCCACAGCAGCCCGGCCACGCCGGCCGCATTGTTCGTGCGGGCCCCGATGATGCCGGCCGTGCGTGTGCCGTGCCACGAACTGTCCGACACCGCGCAGTTCGAGAACGGCAGCGACGAGACGTCCCCCTGCGCGACCCAGTCGCCCGGGTCGGACGGGTCGAGGTCCCAGCCGTCGCCGTCATTCGCGACGGTCGTGTTGCTGACGAAGTCGAACCCCGGGAGCAGGCGGCCGCCCGATCCGGCCGTGCCGAGGTCCGGGTGGTCATAGCGGATGCCGGTGTCCAGCACCGCAACGACCACGCCCGAGTTGCCGGTCGTCAGGGACCACGCATCCACGGCATCGGCCGCGCTCGGCGTCGACGGATCGAGGCGCAGGTACCACTGTCCGTTCGAATTGCCGGGCGCGTAGCCCGGGTCGTTCGGGACCAGGCTCGCCGTCCGGTGGCGGTCGAGTTCCGCGTACTGCACGTCCGGGTCGGCGCGCAGGCGATCGATCGCGGCGCTCACCGGGCCGGGCGCGGCGACGACCCCGAGTTCGACCACGCGGATTCGAGTCGTGATCCGTCGCGACTGCTGCAGCGGGACGCCGGTGCGGCCGGCCAGTCGAGCCAGGTCGGCCGGCGCCTCGTCGCCGGCGACTGCGGCATCGGCGTTGCGCAATTTGACGATCACGCGCGCAGGACCCCGGCCGAGGTCGGCGGCCGTGATCTCGGTCGCCGCAGCCACAACGGGCGCGTTCGCGACCAGCAGGGCCGTCATCGCCGCAGTCGTCAGGCAGCTTCTCAGGCGCATGGTTTGCTCGCTCGAGTGGACCGGACACCGCCGCACCGCAACGGTGCGACGCAAGGTGGGCGGAGTGTAAAGGATCGGTCACCGCCGGCCACACCGGGCCGATGAACATTGACGCGATCGGAGGTTTCCGCGCGGGGCGCCGCTGCCGGGCGACCCGAGGCGATCACGTGGAGGCTAGGGTCGGAATCGAACCGGCGTACACGGCTTTGCAGGCCGCTGCATGACCACTCTGCCACCTAGCCCTCAAAAGCGCGTAACCCCGGGAGGGCCCGGGGTTACCGCTGGGAAACTGGAGCGGGAAACGAGACTCGAACTCGCGACCCCGACCTTGGCAAGGTCGTGCTCTACCAACTGAGCTATTCCCGCCCGCATTCCCCGACGGCCCAGGCCGTTAGGGAACGCGAATTTTCAAAGGCTTAAGCCTTTCTGTCAAGGGCATCGTGCCGGCGGATCTCCGGCCAGGCCGCCCGGAGGTAGCTCACCATCGACCACAGCGTGAGCACCGCGGCCAGCACCACGAGCAACATTCCGGTGTCGTAGATCGGCAGCCCGAACACGTCCTCCCGGAACATCATCATCGACAGGCCCGTCATCTGCACGATCGTCTTCCACTTGCCCATCACCGACACGGCCACCGTGGCACGGGACCCGAGCTGGGCCATCCACTCGCGCAGCGCCGAGACGGTGATTTCCCGGCCGATGATCACGATGCTCGTGATGACGAACAGCGGCCGCGTGTCGTGGCCCACGAGCAACACGAGCGCCGTCGCGACCATCAGCTTGTCCGCCACCGGATCGAGGAACTCGCCGAGCGGCGTCGTGAGGCCCAGCCGCCGCGCGAGGTAGCCGTCGAGCGTGTCGGTGATCGCGGCCGCGATGAACACCAGCGCCGCCATCGGGTCGGACCACGGGTGGTTCCAGTAGAAGAGCACGACCACCAGCGGGACGGCGGCAATGCGCGCAAGCGTCAGGACGTTTGGCAGGCTCTCGAGCTTCACGCGGATGCAGGCCCCGGGTTCATGCGTTCGTAGATCTTCTCCGCGAGCCCCCGGCTGATGCCCCGCACGCTCGCGAGGTCCTCGACCGATGCCTGCCTGAGTCCCTGCAGCCCGCCGAAGGCCTTGAGGAGTTCCCGGCGCCGCGCCGGGCCCAGTCCGGGGATCTCCTCGAGAAACGACTCGCGCCGCGCAAGGTCCCGCGCCTTCCGGTGGCCGGCGATCGCGAACCGGTGCGCTTCGTCGCGCACCCGCTGTACCAGCCGGAGTGCCGGGGAACCCGGTTCGAGTATAAGCGGCGTGTCCTGACCGGCCAAGAACAGGCGCTCCTGCCCGGGTCGTCGGTCGGCGCCCTTCGCGACGCCGACCGTGACCGCCGGCGCCGCGCCCGCCTCGGCGAGTCCGTCGATCGCCGCGGCGAGCTGCCCCGGCCCGCCGTCGATCAGCAGCACGTCCGGCATCGGAATCTCCCCGCCGGCGATGCGCGCATAGTGGCGCCCGACCGCCTGGCGCATGCCGGCGTAGTCATCGCCCGGCGTGAGTTCGCGGAGGTTGAAGCGCCGGTAGGCGTTCTTCATCGGGCCCTCCGGACCGAACACGACGCAGGACGCGATCGCCGACTCGCCCATCGTGTGGCTCACGTCGAAGCATTCGACGCGCGAGGGTGGAGCCCCGAGGCCGAGCGCCTCCCCGAGCGCCGACAACTGCTCGGCGACACCCGCACGGCTCGCCGCCTTCATCGCCAGCCCGAGTTCCGCGTTCGTGCGAGCCATCGCGACCCAGCGGGCTCGCGCGCCCCGCACACGAGACCGGATCCGCACCGCGTGGCCCGCGCGGCCGGAAAACGCCGACTCGAGCAGGTCCGCGTCCTCGACCGGCGCGTCGACCAGAATCTCCGGCGGGGCTTCCTGCGCCAGGTAGTGCTGGGCAAGGAACGCCGCGAGCGCCTCCTCCCGGCCACCGAGGCCAGCGCGCGTGTGGTAGTTCGTGCTGCCGAGGTTGCGCCCGCCCCGAACGAACACGACCGACACGCAGACCTCGGCGCCGGCCGTCGCGACCGCGACTGCATCCGCGTCCTGCCCGGCCATCCGGGTGACCGCCTGGTTCGCCTGGACCTGCTTCAGCATCGCAATACGGTCCCGCAGCCTCGCCGCCTCCTCGTAGCGCAGCGCCTCGGCGGCTGCATCCATGCGCTCGCGCAGGCTCCTCGCGACTTCGTCGTTGCGTCCCTCGAGCACGCGAGCAGCATCGACGACGTCCTGTCCGTACGACTCCCGGGAGACGAGGCCGACGCAGGGCGCGGTGCAGCGCTGGATCTGGTACTGCAGGCAGGGCCGCGAGCGGTTCGAGAAGTAGGTGTCCTCGCAGGGGCGCAGCCTGAAGAGCCGCTGCAGCAGCAGCAGCGACTCTCGGGCCGCCACGCTGCTCGGGTACGGGCCGAAATACCGGCCGCGGTCACGGCGGGGGCCGCGGTAGTACTCGAGTCGCGGAAACGCGTGCTCGGTCAGGTGGATGAACGGGAAGCTCTTGTCGTCCTTCAGCAGCACGTTGTAGCGCGGCCGGTGGCGCTTGATCAGGTTGTGCTCGAGCAGCAGCGCCTCGATGTCCGAGGCCGTCACCGTCACCTCGACGCGTGCGATCTGCGAAACGAGCGCCTGCGTCTTCGCCGCGTGGACCCGGCCCCGGAAGTAGCTCGTCACCCGGTTTCGCAGCTGGCGCGCCTTCCCGACGTACAGGATCGTCCCGTCCGCGCCGAGCATCCGGTACACCCCCGGCTTCGCCGGCAGCGAGGCGAGGAACGTATCGAGGTCGAAGGGCGCGTCGTCGTTCACTGCAACCAGCCTACCGCGGCGCGGCGCCTCAGCCACCACGCCGCAGCATCAGCACGTTGCCGGCCACGGCGAGGCAGGCCCCGGCGGCCGTCACGAGGTCCGGCCGGAAGCCTTCGAACGCCATCGACACGAGCAGCGCGAGCAGCGGGGTCATCACGCCGACCGCCCCGGTTGGCCCCGGGCCGATGCGCTCCTGCAGCGTCAGGAAGCACGCAAACGTGAGCACGGACCCTGCCAGCGCCAGGTAGAAGAGCGACAGCCACCAGGACGGCACCGACGGGGGAACGAACGACTGTCCGAGTGCAACCGCGATCAACGCCGACGTCGCGGCACCGTAGAGCATCCCGTACCCGAGCGACGGCCAGAACGGGAGGCCGTGCGTGCGATTCCGGCTTGCGGTCAGGCTTCCGACCGCCGACAGGAGCACCGCCGACACGATGAACACGACGCCGAGCGCCGTGTCTCGATTGCCGGCCGCGCGAGCGAACTCCGGCCAGAAGATCAGCGCGACGCCCGCGAGCCCGAGCAGGCCACCGGTGATGAACCGCCGGGTGACCCGGACGCCGAACAGCCCGTGGGCACCGAGCCCCGTGACCAGCGGGGACGCCGAATACCCGACCGCGACCAGGCCCGACACCATGTGACGCTCCGAGTGGTACACGCAGACGTAGGAGACGCCGTAGAGGAATGCGCCCTGCAGCGCGAAGCGCAGGTGGTCGGCGGCCGCGAATCCGAGCCGCTCGCCGGCTGCGGCCCGCCAGGCGAGCACGGTCGCTCCCGCGATCGCGAAGCGCAGCGCAACGCCCGCCTCGGGCGGGAACAGCCCGATCTGGAACGTGATCGCATACCAGGTCGTGCCCCAGGTGAGCACGCAGATCGCGAACAGCTGCCAGGTCCGGAGGTGGTGCAACGGACGTGTCCTCGGTCAGCCGCCGCGTGCCAGCGCGGTCGCGCGGCCCACGACGTCCTGGAACATCTCCGGCGTCAACCGCCGGGTGTTCGTGTTGTAGCGGCTGCAGTGGTACGAGTCCACCATGACGCGCCCGTCCGGCAGGCGGTGCTCGGCCCCGTGGGCGAACCGCCAGCGCGACGCGCGCTCGCGGCGCGCCCTCAGCACGGACGAATGCGCGATCGAACCGAGCGCGAGGATCACCGTCGAGACGGGCAGGCCGTCGAGTTCCCGGGCCAGGTAGTCGTTGCAGGCGGCGATCTCGGCGGGCGTCGGTTTGTTGCCCGGCGGGACGCACTTCACCGCGTTCGTGATCCGGCACCCGGTGAGTTCGAGCCCGTCGTCACGCGCGACCGAGACGGGCCGGCTTGCCCAGCCGTGCGCGTGCAGCGTTTCGTACAGCAGCACCCCCGCGTAATCGCCGGTGAACGGCCGTCCGGTGGCATTCGCCCCATGGAAACCGGGCGCGAGCCCGACCACCAGCAGCCGCGGGGCCGCGTCGCCGAACGGTGGCACCGGCGCACAGTGATACCCCGGGTGCAGCGCCCTGCCCTCGTCGAGGTACGCAGCGAGGCGCGGGCAGCGCCGGCAGCCGGGATCGAACTCAGTCATCCATGTGCCTGACGACGGCCTCGCCGAACCCTGAAGTGCCGACGAGAATCGCGCCGGGCACGAGTTCCTCGAGTTCCTGTTTCACGTCGGCCGCACTCCTCGCGTGCGGGTGCTTCGGCGCGCGGATCGCCTTGCGCATCCGCGCCAGGTCGAACGTGAGTTCCTTCGCCGCGATCGTGTTCACGACGCCCTTCATCACGAGGTCGGCCGCCTCGGTCCAGCGCAGGTAGCGAAGCATCATCTCGGCCGAGAGTATCAGCGAACCCGGATTCACGCGGTCCTTGCCGGCGAACCCGGGCGCGGTGCCGTGGGTCGCCTCGAACACCGCGACACCCTCGCCGATGTTGCCGCCCGGTGCGATGCCGATCCCGCCCACCTGCGCGGCCAGCGCGTCGGAGATGTAGTCGCCGTTCAGGTTCAGCGTGGCGATCACGTCGAAGTCCTCCGGCCTGAGGAGGATCTGCTGCAGGAAGTTGTCCGCGATCATGTCCTTCACGACGATCTCGCGGCCGGTCACCGGGTTCGGGAAGCTCATCCACGGGCCGCCGCCCACCTCGAGCGCGCCGAACTCGTCCTTGGCGAGCTGGTAGCCCCAGTTCCGGAACGCGCCTTCCGTGTACTTCATGATGTTGCCCTTGTGGACCAGCGTCACGGAACTGCGGTCGTTGTCCACGGCGTACTGCATCGCCTTGCGGATCAGCCGCTGCGAGCCCTCCTTCGAGACCGGCTTGATCCCGATTCCGGAACTTGACGGGAAGCGGATGCCGCGCGCGCCGAGGTCGTGCTGCAGGAAGTGGATCAGCTTCTGCACCTCCTGCGACCCGGCCGGGTACTCGATGCCGGCGTAGATGTCCTCGGTGTTCTCGCGGAAGATCACCATGTCCACGTAGCTCGAGTCCGCCATCGGGGTCACGACGCCCGGGAAGTACCGGATCGGCCGCACGCAGGCGTAGAGGTCGAGGTTCTGGCGCATCGCGACGTTCAGCGAGCGAATGCCGCCGCCGACCGGGGTCGCGAGCGGCCCCTTGATCGAGACGACGAACTTTCCGAGCGCGTGCTGGGTCTCTTCGGGGAACCAGGCCCCCGGTCCGTAGACCTTCGACGCCTTCTCGCCGGCGTAGATCTCCATCCACTCGATCCGGCGGCGGTCGCCATAGGCCTTCAGTACCGCCGCGTCGACGACGCGGCGCATCACCGGCGTGATGTCCACGCCGATCCCGTCGCCCTCGACGAACGGGATGATCGGCCGGTCCGGAACCTCGATCGTTCCGTCACGGTTCACACTGATCGCCTCGCCCTCGGCGGGCACCTGGATCCTGTCGTACTGCATGCTCGGGCCTCGAATTGGAACGAAACGGCCCGGACGGTCGCCCGTCCGGGCCGTGGATCGACGATCGGCAGGCGGCTCAGTGATGCGCGCCGCCGGTGTTGAACTGCTCTTCCTCGGTCGAACCGTGCATCGCGGTCGTCGACGAGTGGCCGCCCTGGATCACCTGGGTGACCTCGTCGAAGTAGCCGGTGCCGACTTCCTGCTGGTGCGACACGAATGTGTAGCCACGGTCGCGCGCCTGGAACTCCGGCTCCTGCACCTTCTCGACATAGGCCGTCATGCCGTGCTTCGCATACTCCTGCGCGAGGTCGAACATGTTGAACCACATCGAGTGGATGCCGGCCAGCGTGATGAACTGGTACTTGTAGCCCATCGCGCCCAGCTCGCGCTGGAACTTCGCGATCGTCGCGTCGTCGAGGTTCTTCTTCCAGTTGAACGACGGCGAGCAGTTGTAGGCGAGCAGCTTGCCCGGGAACTGCCTGCGGATCGCCTCGGCGAACTTCTTCGCGAACTCGAGGTCGGGCTTGCCGGTCTCGCACCACACCATGTCGGCGTACGGCGCGTAGGCCAGGCCTCGCGAGATCGACTGCTCGACGCCCGGACGGGTCTTGTAGAAGCCCTCCGGCGTGCGCTCGCCCGTGCAGAACGGCTTGTCGTTCGCGTCCACGTCGCTGGTGAGCAGGTCGGCGGCTTCCGCGTCCGTGCGCGCGAGCACGATCGTCGGCACGCCCATCACGTCGGCCGCGAAGCGCGCGGCGACGAGCTTCTGCACGGCCTCCTGCGTCGGCACGAGCACCTTGCCGCCCATGTGGCCGCACTTCTTCACCGACGCGAGCTGGTCCTCGAAGTGCACGCCCGCGGCGCCGGCGCGGATCATCGCCTTCATCAGTTCGAACGCGTTCAGCACGCCGCCGAAGCCGGCCTCCGCGTCCGCGACGATCGGCGCGAAGAAGTCCACGTAGTCCTTGTCGCCCGCGCGGATGCCCTTCGAATGCTGGATCTGGTCGGCGCGCTGGAACGAGGCGTTGATGCGCTCGACCACCTTCGGCACCGAGTCGACCGGGTACAGCGACTGGTCGGGGTACATCGAGAGGTAGCTGTTGTTGTCGGCCGCGACCTGCCATCCCGACAGGTAGATGGCCTTGATGCCGGCCTTCACCTGCTGCATCGCCTGGCCGCCCGTGAGCGCGCCGAGGCAGTTCACGTAGGGCTCGGTGTTCACGAGCTTCCAGAGCTTCTCGGCACCGAGCCGCGCCAGCGTCTGCTCGACCTGCACGCTGCCGCGCAGGCGCACGACGTCCTCCGCGGAGTACGGACGCTTGATGCCCTTCCAGCGCGGGTTGGTGTCCCAGTCCTTGCGCAGTTCGATCGCGGCCTTGTCGGTCATGTCTCGGTCCTCGTCTTGCGAATTCGGTTCAGTCGATGGCGCGGTACGCCGGCAGCGTGAGGAAGGTCTCGAACGCGTCGGCGGTCGTGATGGTGTCGATCAGCGCGGCGGCACGCTCGTAGTTGCCGGCCGAGTACGCGGCGTCGCCGAGCTTCGCCCGCAGCTTCGCCAGCTCCTCGCGGACGACCTGGCGGAAGAGCTCGACGGTCACCTTGCGTCCGTCGTCGAGTACGCCGCGCTCGTGGTGTATCCACTGCCACACCTGCGAGCGGGAGATCTCCGCGGTCGCCGCGTCCTCCATCAGGTTGTGGATCGGCACGCAGCCGTTGCCGCCAAGCCACGCGGCCATGTACTGGATCGACACGTCGACGTTGTTCCGGAGCCCCGCCTCGGTGATCGTGCCCTCCGGGATCCTGAGCAGGTCCGTGGCTTCGACACGCACGTCGTTGAGCGTCCGGTGCAGCTGGTTCGGCGTCGGCATCAGCCGGTCGAACACCTCCATCGCGACCGGCACGAGTCCCGGGTGCGCAACCCAGGTGCCGTCGTGACCGTCGCCCGCCTCGCGCTCCTTGTCCGCGCGCACCTTCGCGATCGCAGCGTCGTTCGCCACGGCATCGCCCTTGATCGGAATCTGCGCGGCCATGCCGCCCATCGCGAACGCGCCCCGCCGGTGGCAGGTCTTGATCAGCAGCTTCGAGTACGAGCGCAGGAAGTGCGTCGTCATCGTCACCTGGGCGCGGTCCGGGAGCACGCGGTCCGGGTAGCGGCTGAATTTCTTGATGAAGCTGAAGATGTAGTCCCACCGCCCGCAGTTGAGCCCGACGATGTACTCGCGCAGTTCCCAGAGGATCTCGTCCATTTCGAACGCCGCGAGGATGGTCTCGATCAGCACGGTGACCTTGATCGTCTGCGGCGCGAGGCCGAGCGTCGACTCGGCGTGCCTGAACACCTCGGCCCACAGGCGCGACTCGAGGTGGCTCTCGGTCTTAGGCAGGTAGAAGTACGGGCCGGTGCCCCGGCGTGCGAGTTCGGCGTGGTTGTGGAACAGGTAGAGGCCGAAATCCACGAACGCGCCGGGTGCCGGCTTGCCGTCCACGAGCACGTGCTTTTCGTACAGGTGCCAGCCGCGAGGGCGCACGATCAGCGTCGCGATGGCCGGGTTGAGCTTGTAGGCCTTGCCCTCGGGGCTCGTGAAGTCGATCCGGCGCGCGACGGCGTCGCGCAGGTTGATCTGGCCCTGGACGACGTTGTCCCAGGTGGGCGTCATCGAGTCCTCGCAGTCCGCCATGAACACCTTCGCGCCGGAGTTCAGCGCGTTGATGATCATCTTGCGGTCCGTCGGCCCCGTGATCTCGACGCGGCGGTCCTGCAGATCCGCCGGGATCGTCGTGACGCGCCAGTCCGATTCGCGGATCCTGCGCGTCTCCGGCAGGAAGACGGGCAGCTCGCCCGCGTCGATCGCACGCTGGCGCGCCTCGCGACGCACGAGCAGCTCGTCGACCCTCGGTCCATAACGCCGCACCAGGTCCGCGACGAAGGCCATCGCCCCCGGCGTGAGGACCGTTTCGAATCCCGGGCGCAGGTGACCGGTCACCTCGCAACCCGCGGGCAGGTCGAGCTTCGGCTGTGTCGTCAAGGCAGGCTCCAGGCGGGCCGCGTCGGGCCCGATCCACCCCGATGGCCACATGTTGCAGCGCAATAAGAGAGAATAGACGCGCCCCCTCCGAGGGGCAAGCCCCGGTTGTTCACGATGCGCCTGATCCTGCTCAACAAGCCCTGCCAGGTCCTCCCGCAGTTCACGAGCCCGGACGACCGGCGCTGCCTCGCGGACCTGGTCTCGGCCCCCGGCCTCTACCCGGCCGGACGGCTCGACTACGACAGCGAGGGGCTGATGCTGCTCACGGACTTCGGGCCCTGGCAGGCACGGCTGAGCCAGCCGGGGTCGCCTTACGCGAAGTGCTACCTCGCACAGGTGGAGGGTGAGGTCGGCGAGGCGGCGCTGGGGGCACTGCGCCGCGGCGTGGCGCTGAACGACGGGCCGACACGGCCGGCCGCGGCGCGCCGGGTCGAGTCCCCCGCATGGCTGTGGCCGCGCAATCCGCCGATCCGGGTGCGCCTCGCGATCCCGACCAGCTGGATCGAGCTGGAACTGCACGAGGGTCGCAACCGGCAGGTGCGGAGGATGACCGCGGCCGTCGGTCACCCGACGCTGCGACTGGTGAGGATCGGCGTCGGGCCCTGGACGGTCGAGGGACTGGCACCCGGCGGGTGGCGCGAGGTGCAGCGCGCCGAGGCGGAACGGGTACTCGCCTCGGGGCGGGTCAGGCGCTCCGGGCCTGCGTCGCGATCCTCATCGCGAGTTCGAGCGCCTGCTCGTAGTTGAGCCGCGGGTCCACCGTGGTGCGGTAGGCACGCATCAGGTCCGTGTCGGCGAGACCCCGCGCGCCGCCGGTGCACTCGGTCACGTCCTCGCCGGTGAGTTCGAAATGGACGCCACCGAGGTACGTGCCGGCGTCCCGATGGATCCGGAACGCGCTCTCGAGTTCCGCGACGATGTTCTCGAAGCGTCGGGTCTTCACGCCCGAACTCGCCGTCTCGGTGTTCCCGTGCATCGGGTCGCACACCCACAGCACCGGTACGCCGGTGGCGCGAACCGCCTCGATCAGCGGCGGGAGCCGGGACTCGACGTCGCGTGCGCCCATCCGGTGGATCAGCACCAGGCGCCCCGGCTCGGCGCCCGGGTTCAGCACGCGGCACAGGCCCTGCACCCACTCGGCGTCCATCGCGGGCCCGACCTTGACGCCCACCGGGTTCGCGATGCCGCGGCAGTACTCGACGTGCGCGCCGTCGAGCGCGGCCGTGCGCATGCCGATCCACGGCAGGTGCGTCGACAGGTTGTACCAGCGCCCCTGCCGCTCGATGTGGCGGGTCTGTGCCTGCTCGTAATGCAGGTGGAGTGCCTCGTGGCTCGCGTAGAACGGCGAACGGCTCGCCTCGTGGACGCGGCTGCCGCTGATGGCCTCGAAGAACTCGAGCGAGTCCGAGATCGACCCGACGATGCGCTGGTACTGGTCCCGCGAGGGCGAGTGCTGCATGAAGCCGAGGTCCCAGTACTCCGGGTGGTGCAGGTCCGCAAAGCCACCATCGATCAGCGCGCGCACGAAGTTGAGCGTGAGTGCAGCGCGTTCGTAGGCGCGCAGCAGCAGTTCCGGGTCGGGTTCGCGATCGGCGGCCGTGAATCCCGGCCGGTTGACGAGGTCGCCCCGATACGCGGGCAGCGTCACGCCGTCGCGCGTCTCGGTGTCGGCCGACCGCGGTTTCGCGTACTGGCCCGCGAATCGCCCGACGCGTATCACCGGGCGCTTGAGCCCGTGCAGCAGCACGAGGCTCATCTGCAGCAGTATCTTGAGCTTCCGGGCGATCTGGCCGGACTCGCAGTCGTCGAAGGATTCCGCGCAGTCCCCGCCCTGCAGCAGGAACCGGCGTCCCTGCTGCGCATCCGCGATCTGTCGTCGCAGCGCCTCGACCTCCCACGAAACCACGATCGGCGGCAAGCGGGCCAGCGCGGCAACCGAACGATCGAGCGCGGCCGCGTCACGATAATGTGGCTGCTGCGCCGCCGGGCGGTGCGTCCAGCTCGTCGGCGACCAGTCGGCGGGCGTGGTTCGTGCGTCCATCCGTGCATCCTAACCGCTATCTTTGCAGTGCAACAGGCACAGGGGGTGACTCCGCGCGGTCGTTTCGTCAGAATCGCGCCCCTACACACCGGGCCCGCCCTCTGTCCCGCGCCCCGAGCGCCCGAGGACCTGCCCGCCTCAGGAGTTCCCACGATGCACAAGGTCCTCGTCCTCGGGGCCGGCAAGATCGGTTCCTTGATCTCCGGCCTGCTCGCCGAAACCGGCGATTACGAAGTTCACGTCGCCGACGTGAACGAACTCGTCGCGCACTCGGTCGTCGCTGCCCACGGCCTGCCCAACCTGCAGGCCTACGGCTTCGACGCCGGCAGCGCGAAGGCGCTGCGCGCACACCTCGCGAAACACCCGGTCGACGCCGTGATCTCGAGCCTGCCGTACTACTGCAACGTCGGCGTCGCGGAAGCCGCCCGCGCGACGGGCTGTCACTACTTCGACCTGACCGAGGACGTCGCGGTCACGCGTGCGGTGCGCGCGCTCGCCGCCGACGCGGACCGCGCTTTCGTGCCGCAGTGCGGCCTCGCGCCGGGCTTCATCAGCATCGCCGCCAACGCGCTGATCGGCCACTTCGACGAACTGCGCAGCGTGAAGCTGCGGGTCGGCGCCCTGCCGCAGCACCCGAACAACGTGCTCAAGTACTCGCTCACGTGGTCCACGGAGGGCCTGATCAACGAGTACGGCAATCCCTGCGAGGCGATCGCGAACGGTCGTTCGGTCGAAGCCGCCCCGCTCGAGGGACTCGAGGAGATCGAGATCGACGGCACGCTCTACGAGGCGTTCAACACCTCGGGCGGCCTGGGCTCGCTTGGCGACACCTACGGCCAGCGCGCCGAGAGCATGGACTACAAGACGATCCGCTACCCGGGCCACTGTGCCCAGATGCGGCTGCTGATGAACGACCTGAAGCTCAACCAGGACCGCTCGACGCTGAAGCGCATCCTGGAGAACGCCGTTCCGCAGACGCTGCAGGACGTCGTGATCGTCTATGTCGCCGTGACGGGCCGCCAGGGCACGGAACTCCGCGAGGAGAACTACGTGAGCAAGATCTACCCGCAGGTGATCGCGGGCCGGCTGTGGTCCGCGATCCAGGTGACCACGGCCGCCGGCATCACCTCCGTGGTCGACCTCGTGCTCGCCAACCCGTCGCGCTATCGCGGCTTCGTCCGGCAGGAGGACTTCCCCCTCGTGGACGTGCTCGACAACCGTTTCGGGCGCCACTACGCGAGCACCGGCACGAAGGAGATCTCCTCGCGCGCCGTCGTCGCCGGCGAAACCGGACAGCAGCGCGTCGTGAACGGGGGCACCCGATGACCGGCCTGCTCGCCCGGCTCGGCCTCGAGCCCGTCAATTCCGGCACCTGGACTTCGAACGGCGGCTGGCTGACCGACCCCGCCGCGCCGCGCATCGACTCGTCGAATCCCGCCACCGGCGAGGTGATCGGCAGCGTGCTCGGCACGACGCCCGACCAGTACGAGCAGCTGATGCAGGGCGCACGCGCGGTCGCCGCCGCGTGGCGCAGCGTGCCCGCGCCGAAGCGCGGTGAGGCGATCCGGCTCGTCGCCGAGGAACTGCGCCGCCACAAGTCCGACCTCGGCAGCCTCGTCTCGCTCGAGATGGGCAAGATCAAGGCCGAGGGCGACGGCGAGGTGCAGGAGATGATCGACATCGCCGACTTCGCGGTCGGCCAGTCGCGCATGCTCTACGGCCTGACGATGCACTCGGAACGCCCGAGCCACCGGATGTTCGAGCAGTGGCACCCGCTCGGCGTCGTGGGCGTCATCAGTGCGTTCAACTTCCCGGTCGCCGTCTGGTCGTGGAACGCGTTCCTCGCGGCGATCTGCGGCAACGTCACGGTGTGGAAGCCCTCGCCGAAGACGCCGCTCTGCGCGGTGGCGGTACAGCGCCTCGCGAACGCGGTGCTCGAGCGCCACGGGTACCCGGGCATCTTCCAGCTGTTCATCGACGCGGGCCAGGAACTGGCCACGCGCTTCGTCGACGACCGCCGAGTCGACCTTGTTTCGTTCACCGGCTCGACGCACGTCGGGCGGATCGTCGGCGAGCGGGTCGCGCGCCGGCTCGGCAAGAGCCTGCTCGAGCTCGGCGGCAACAACGCGATCATCGTCGACGAGTCCGCAAACCTGGACCTCGCGGTGCCGTCGATCGTGTTCGGCGCGGTCGGCACGGCCGGGCAGCGCTGCACGACGACGCGTCGCGTGTTCGTGCACGAATCGCGGGTCGCCGACCTGAGCGAGCGACTGGTGCGCGCCTACCGGCAGGTCCGGATCGGCGACCCGCTCGATCCCTCGACGCTGATGGGCCCGCTGATCGACGGCGATTCGGTCCGCCGCTTCGAGGCGGCCGTCCAGCAGGCCGTCGCGAGCGGCGGCCGCCTGCTCTGCGGCGGCAAGGCGATCGCGGGGCCGGGCCACTACGTCGAGCCGGCGATCGTCGTCGCCGAGAGCGGCTGGGAGATCGTCCGGACCGAAACGTTCGCGCCGGTGCTCTACCTGATCCCGTTCCGCGACCTCGACCACGCGATCGCGATGCAGAACGACGTCGCACACGGCCTGTCGTCCGCGATCTTCACGGACCGCCTGCAGCATGCCGAACGGTTCCTGGCCTCGACCGGCTCCGACTGCGGCATCGCAAACGTGAACATCGGGACGTCGGGCGCGGAGATCGGCGGCGCGTTCGGTGGCGAAAAGGACACTGGCGGCGGCCGCGAATCGGGCTCCGACGCCTGGAAGGCCTACATGCGCCGGCAGACGTGCACCGTCAACTGGGGCCGCCAGTTGCCGCTCGCCCAGGGCATCAATTTCGACGTCTCGGGCTGATCGTCAACGCCGGGCGGCGACCCGCCCGGCCGCGAGCGGGTCGTGCAGCTCGGCGCGCGCCGCCTCGATCTGCTCGTCGAGCCGACGCGCCGACACCGGCACGAGCGTGCGCAGCTCCTGCGCGTGCAGCGACACCCGGAACTCCTCGACCATCCAGCCGAGCTGCGCGGCCGCCGGCCCGGGCGGGCGGCCGGCCCGTTCCGCCGAGAGCGCCACGATCGCGGCCTCGTACGGCCTCACCTGCTCCTCGAGTCGCCGGTCCCGCTCGACGTCGTGGCGCAACCGGACGGCCCGTCGCGCCGCGGCTTTCAGGTATTTCGGCAGCTGCCGCAGCCATGGGTGGGGCGTCCGCCTGAGCCACCCGGGCGCGAGCAGCGCCGCGGCGTGCCGCTCGAGGCCGGTCCGCGCCGATGTGTGTGCCGCACCGGACAGCCCCTCGAGAGCTGCACGCAGCTCCCGGTGGGCCGCGAGGGTGTTCCGCGCGAGCCGCAGCAGGTCGTCTCCCCGCTCGGCGACCCCGCCGCGCGCGGCCTCGACCGCCGCGTCGAGGCTGGCCGCATCGTGTGGCCACGACGCCCCGCTCGCGAGGAGCGCCTCCTCGACCGCCCGGTCCGCGAGCTCGGCATAGAGCGCGCGGCCGGCGCCGGCGGCGGCGGCGAGCAACGCGAGCTCTCGATCCGCGGACGCGGACCGCAGGACCCACTCACGCTGCTGCGGCATTGCGAGTGCCGCGAGCCTCACGATGCCCCCGCGGGTCGCTGCGTGCGCCGCCGTCGCGTCGGCCTCGAGACGGAGGTTCACGGCGGTGCCGGCATCGACGATGACCGGAAACAGGCGCAGGTTCACGCCACCACTCGCGACATTCACGAATTCAGGCAGCGGGCCGAAATCCCAGCGGCGCACGTCGTCGCGGTGCCAGTCGGCGTGCCTCGGCGCCGCGCCATTCGCTGCGGCCGTCGTGCGGAGATCGCGCCTGAGGTCACGCAGGTCGCGCGAGGCACGGACCTCGTGGCCCGCCGCGTCGACGACGACGATGCGCAGGCGCAGCCAGTCCGGGATCGCCACCGACGCGATCGCATCCACCGCCGTCGCCCGGCCGGCCGAACGCGACACGAACGCCGCGAGCGCCGCGTGCAGCGAGCCTTCGCCCGGTGATGCGAGCCCGCCGAGGAAGCGGTCGGCGGCGTCCGGGATCGGCACGAGTTCACGCCGGAGCTCGCGAGGCAGGCCGCGCAGCAACGCAATCACCTTCTCGCGCAGCAGGCCGGGCACCAGCCATTCGACCCGGTCCGCGGGCAGCATCGGCACGAGCGGCAACGGCACCCTCAGGCTCACGCCGTCGAGCGGGCTGGTCGGGTCGAACACGTACTCGAGTGGCAGTTCGTTCCCGTCGAGCGGCCAGCGGTCGGGCCAGTCCCGGTCGGTGCCGGCCGGCAGCGGCTGCGCGAGCAGCACCGCTTCGTCCATGTCGAGCCGGCGCGGGAACTCGCGCTCCGCGCCACGCCACCAACGGTCGAAGGCGCGGGTCGTGGCCACGTCGGCCGGGATGCGCTCGAGATAGAACGCCGCCAGGACGTCGTCGTGGGCCAGCAGGTCGCGTCGCCGAAGCTTGGCCTCGACGTGCTCGACCCGGCGACGCGCCTCGGCATTCCGGCGCAGGAACCCGTGATCGAGCGACGACTGCCCGCGTACCAGCGCCTCCTCGACGAAGATCCGTCGTGCCGTCGCCGCGTCGACATCCGCGAAATTCACCTGGCGACCGCCCGAGAGCATGCGCCCGTAGAGCGACACCGTCTCGCGGGCGACGACCATCCCGCGCCCCGGGTCCCACTGTGCGTCGCCATAGGCGCGCTTCACCAGGTGCGCGCCGGCCACCTCGATCCACGAGGGCTGCACCTGCGCCACCATCCGGGCATAGAGCCGGTGCGTCTCGACGAGGCTCGCCGCGACGACCCAGCGCGGCGTCCGTCGTGCGAGCGGCGTGCCGGGCGCGATCACGAAGCGGCTGTCGCGCGCCCCGAGGTACGTGCGGTCCTCGTCGAGCACTCCGATGCCGCCGAGGAAGCCGCTCAGGATCGCCTGGTGCAGCGCCGACGCGGGGGCCGCCTCCGCATTGCGCTCGAGCTCGAGCGAGCCGGTGATTCCGGCGAGTTGGTCGTGGAGGTCGCTCCATTCGCGCATCCGGACGAACGACAGGAAGTTTTCGCGGCACCACCGGCGCAGTGCACCGGTACCGGCCGCCGCCCGCTCGCGCGATGCCCGCCACAGGTTCAGCACCGCGACGAAATCCGAGCGTTCGTCCGCGAACGCCGCGTGCCGTTCCGACGCCAGCTCCGACTGCTCGGCCGGGCGCTCCCGCGGGTCCTGGATGCTCAGGAACGCCGCGACGACCAGTCCCTCGGCCAGGCACCGCAGCCGGGCCGCCTCGATGAGCACACGGGCGAGTCTGGGGTCGACCGGCAGGCCTGCCATCCGTCGCCCGAGCCGAGTGATCCGGCGGTCCCCGTCCACCGCACCAAGCTCCTGCAGCAGGCGATAACCGTCGTTCAGCAGCCGGGTGTCCGGCGCGTCGAGGAACGGGAATTCCTCCGGCGCACCGAGGCCGAGCGCGGCCATCTGGAGGATCAGGCTTGCGAGGTTGGTGCGCAGGATTTCCGGGTCCGTGTAACGCGATCGGGCCGCGTAGTCGTCCTCGGCGTAGAGCCGGATGCAGATGCCCTCGCCCACACGCCCGCAGCGGCCGGCGCGCTGGTCGGCGCTCGCCTGCGAGACGGGCTCCACCGGCAGCCGCTGGAACTTGGTCCTCGGGCTGTAGCGGCTGATCCTCGCGAGCCCGCTGTCCACGACGAAGCGCACGCCCGGGATCGTGATCGAGGTCTCCGCCACGTTCGTCGCGAGCACGGCCCGGCGCATCGGGTGCGGCGCGAAGATGCGGTCCTGCTCGGCCGCGGACAGCCGCGCGAACAGCGGCAGCACATCCCACTCGCGCGCACGGGTGCGCGCCAGCAGGTCCCGGCACTCGGCGATCTGGCGTTCGCCGGGCAGGAACACGAGCGCGTCGCCGTCGATGCCCCGGGCATCGGTGGCCAGCTCGTCGAGCGCCGCAACGACGGCCTCCGGGAGCGACGGCGCCTCGTCGTCCTCCTCGTGCAGCGGACGCCAGCGCATCTCGACAGGATGACTGCGACCTTCGACGTCGATGACCGGCGCCGCGCCGAAATACTGCGCGAAGCGGTCGGTCTCGATGGTCGCCGAGGTCACGACGACCCGGAGTTCCGGGCGACGCGGCAGGATTCGCTTCACGACACCGAGCAGGAAGTCGACGTTGAGGTTGCGCTCGTGCGCCTCGTCGAGGATCAGCGTGTCGTAGCGCTCGAGCAGCGGGTCCGACTCGAGTTCGCGCAGCAGCAACCCGTCCGTCATCAGCTTGACGAGCGTCCGCGGCCCCGTGCGATCGGTGAAGCGGACCTGGTAGCCGACGAGGTCACCGGTCGCCGTCCCGACTTCCTCCGCGACCCGGTGCGCGAGCGCCTGCGCCGCGATCCGGCGGGGCTGGGTGTGCCCGATCAGCCCGGCCGCGCCCCGGCCGAGTTCGAGGCAGATCTTCGGCAGCTGCGTGCTCTTGCCGCTGCCGGCGGCGCCGCTCACGATCACGACCGGGTGGACGCGGATCGCGTCCGCGATTTCCGTCCGGCGGGCATGCACGGGCAGCGACTCGTCCCAGCGGATCGCGGGCAGCGTCGCGCGTCGCGCGTCGCAGCGTGCGATCGAGGCGGCGACCTGGGCGGCAAGCCGCTCCAGTTCCTCGATCGACGCGCCGCCCCCGGCGCGGGCCAGGCGGTTGCGCCAACCCGCGAGCCGGCGCCGGTCGCGCAGCATGCAGCGGTCGAGGTCGGCGGCCAGCGCGTCGAGCCGCGCCTTCAGCCCGCGTCCCGTTTCGCCGCGACCCACAGCGCCTCCAGTTCCTCGAGCGTGCGGCCCTCGAACGGCCTGCCTTCGGCGGACGCCGCGCCCTCCATGCTCCTGAACCGACGCTCGAACTTCGCGTTCGCGTCGCGCAGCGCGCCTTCCGGATCGACGCCGAGGTGTCGCGCGATCTGCGCGAGGCTGAAGAGCAGGTCGCCGAGCTCCTCCCGCGCGTGGTCCACGTCGCCGGACGCGCGAGCCGCATCGAACTCGGCCAGTTCCTCGGCAACTTTTTCGCGCACGCCCGCCGCATCGGTCCAGTCGAACCCGACGCGCGCCGCACGGCTGCCGAGCTTCGCGGCCCGCGTGAGCGCCGGCAGCCCGAGCGTGACGCCGTCGAGGACGCCGGCCGCCTCGCCGCGTGCCGCGCGCTCGGCCGCCTTGTGACGCTCCCAGGCCCGCGTCTGCTCGGCCGCATCGGCGATGCTCTCGCCGGCGAACACATGCGGGTGCCGACGTTCGAGCTTGTCGGCGATCGTCGCGGCGATGTCGTCGAACGTGAAGTGCCCTCCCTCCTCGGCGATGCGCGCCTGGAACACCACCTGGAACAGCAGGTCCCCGAGCTCGTCGCGGACCGCGTCCGGGTCGTTGCGCCGCACGGCGTCGGCGACCTCGTAGGCCTCCTCGAGCGTGTGCGGCACGATCGACGACCACGTCTGCTCGCGGTCCCACGGGCAGCCGTGCTCCGGGTCGCGCAACCTTGCCATCACCGCGAGCAGCCTTTGGATCGGGTCGTTCACGGCAGCCCCAGCGCCCTGCGCAGCGAGCCGAGCATCACGGCGGTCGCGCCCCAGATGTTGCGCCCTTCGTAGGGCAGGTCGTGACCCCGGAACGTCCGGCCGGCGAACGTGCGCTCCCGCGCCACGTAGTTCGACGCGTCGAGCGCGTACTCGAGCGGCACCTCGAACACCGATTCGACTTCGGTCCGGTCGAGCGACAGCGTGTAGCCCGGCCGGACGAATCCGACCGCCGGGCTCACGACGTACCCCGACACGACCACGTGGTCGCCGAGCCAGCCCGCCTGGGTGACGTGCCCGCGCGGCAGCCCGATCTCTTCCTCGGTCTCCCGCAGCGCAGCCTCCCACGGACCCGGGTCCGACGGTTCGATCCGGCCGCCCGGAAAGCTGATCTGGCCGGCGTGGTGCTTCAAGTGGGAGGCCCGTTGCGTGAGCAGGAGCGTGAGACCGTGCGGCTGCTCGACGATCGGCACCAGCACGGCGGCGCGCGAAAACGTCGCGGGCAGCATCGTGCGCAGTATCTCGATCTCGTCGGCCGAGCGTTCCCGTGCCAGCGCGGCGAACGGGTCGCCGCCGGGCGCACTGCCCCGCAACCGCGCCTCGACGAGCGCACGCAGGCCCGCCGCATCCTGCGCCGCCGCCACCGTCACTCCTCCCCGTCCCCGTGCCGCTTCCCGGCGCGAGTGAGCGCGGCCGGGTCGAGCAGCCGGGCGAGGCGCTCGGCCTCGATGTCGGTCATCTCGCCCGCGACCTCGCGCACCGGCCGGCCTTCCGCATAGGCCTTCTTCGCGATCGCGGCCGCCCGGTCGTACCCCACGACCGGGTTCAGCGCCGTCACGAGCATCGGGTTGCGCTCGAGCGCGCCGGCGAGCTGCCGGCCGTTCACCGCGAACCCGGCGATCGCGCTGCGCGCGAGCGCCCTTGACGCGTTGGCCATCAGTTCGACGCCCTGCAGCAGGTCATGCGCGATCACCGGCAGCATCACGTTCAACTGGAAGTTCCCGGATTGTCCGGCAATCCCGATCGTGACGTCGTTGCCCATCACCTTCGCGGCCGCCATCGCAACCGCCTCCGGGATCACCGGGTTCACCTTGCCCGGCATGATGCTGCTGCCGGGCTGCAGCGCCGGCAGTGCGATTTCACCCAGGCCGGCGAGCGGGCCGCTGTTCATCCATCGCAGGTCGTTCGCAATCTTCATCAGGCAGGTGGCGAGCGTACGCAACTGGCCCGAGAGCTCGACCGCCGTGTCCTGCGAGCTGATCGCTGCAAAGAAGTCCCGGCTCGGCCGCAGGTCGAGGCCGGTCTGCCGTGACAACGCCGCCGCGAACGCCGCCGCGAAACCGTCCGGCGCATTCACGCCGCTGCCGATCGCCGTTCCGCCCTGGGCGAGCGTGTGCAGCCGGGGCCGGCAGCCGCGGAGACGCGCGACACAGTCCTCGACGAGCGTGCGCCACGCGCCGAGTTCCTGGCCGAGCGTGAGCGGCATCGCGTCCATCAGATGCGTCCGGCCGGTCTTGACGACCTCCCCGACGTCGGCGGCCTTGCGACCGAGCGTCTCCGACAGCTCGTGCAGCGACGGCAGCAGTTGCTCGGTCAGCGCCAGTGCGGCGCTCAGGTGGATCACGGTCGGGATGACGTCATTGCTGCTCTGGCTGCGGTTCACGTCGTCGTTCGGGTGGATCGGCAGTCCGCCGGCGCCGGCGCTCGCGACCCGCGCGATCACCTCGTTCGCGTTCATGTTGCTGCTCGTGCCCGAACCGGTCTGGAACACGTCGACCGGGAACTGGGCGTCGTGACGGCCTTCCGCCACCTCGAGCGCGGCCTGCTGGATCGCCACCGCTCGCACGTGATCGAGCACGCCGAGCTCGTCGTTGGCCACGGCGGAGGCCCACTTGACGAGCCCGAGCGCCCGGATGAATCCCCTCGGCATCCGCAGGCCGCTCAACTGGAAGTTCTGGACGGCGCGCTGGGTCTGCGCACCCCACAGGGCGTGGGCGGGCACCCGAAGCTCGCCCATGCTGTCGCGTTCGAGGCGGTAGTCCTGGCTCGACATGTCGCGGGCTCCGAAGGCGGTCGCGGGCGCCGGGAACCGGGCCTGCGGTATCATCGCGGATCGTAGCACCTCCCGGATTCCCGCATGAGCCTCAACACCCTCACGGCACTTTCGCCCGTCGACGGCCGATACGCGAGCCGGTGCGCGGAACTGCGCGAGATTTTCAGCGAAGCCGGACTCGTCCGGGCCCGGGTCCGCGTCGAGGCCGCGTGGCTGCAGGCGCTCGCGGCGAACCCGTCGATTCAGGAACTGAGGGGCCTCGGCCCGGCCGACCTGGCGACGGTCGCCCAGCTCGCCTCCGGGTTCAGCGACGCCGACGCGGCCGAGGTGAAGGCGATCGAGCGCGAGACCAACCACGACGTCAAGGCCGTCGAATACTGGATCAAGCGCCGTCTGGGCCGTAACGCGGCCTGGGCGACCCGCCTCGAGTTCGTGCACTTCGCGTGCACCTCGGAGGACATCAACAACCTCTCCTACGCGGTCATGTGCCTCGAGGCGCGCGACCGGGTGCTGGCGCCCCGGCTCGATGCACTGGTCGAGACGCTGAGGGCCATGGCGCATGCGCACGCGGACGACGCGATGATGTCGCGCACGCACGGCCAGCCCGCGACGCCGACCACGCTCGGCAAGGAAGTCGCCGTGTTCGTCCATCGGCTGCGCCGTTGCATCGATCGGCTCCGCTCGGTCAGGATCCTCGGCAAGGCGAACGGCGCCGTGGGCAACTACAACGCACACGTCGCCGCCTACCCGGAGGTCGACTGGCCCGCGCTCAGTCGGCGCCTCGTCGAATCGCTCGGCCTCGAGTGGAATCCCTACACGACGCAGATCGAGCCCCACGACTGGATGGCCGAGTACTTCGATGCGCTTGCGCGCGCGAACACCGTGCTCGTCGACCTGTGCAGGGACTTCTGGGGCTACATCTCGGTCGGCGCCTTCCGGCAGAAGGTGGTGGCCGGCGAAGTCGGATCCTCGACGATGCCCCACAAGGTGAACCCCATCGACTTCGAGAACGCAGAGGGCAATTTCGGCGTCGCGAACGCACTGCTGCGCTTCATGGCCGAAAAGCTGCCCGTGTCGCGCTGGCAGCGCGACCTCACGGACTCGACCGTGCAGCGGAACATCGGCGTCGCACTCGCCCACGCCGACGTCGCGATCCAGTCCGTCTCGCGCGGGCTGGCGCGCCTCGAGGTGGACCGGGCACAGCTCGCCGCCGAGCTCGACGCGAACTGGGAACTTCTGGCCGAGCCGATCCAGACCGTGATGCGCCGGCACGCCGTGCCCGAGGCCTACGAGCAGCTGAAGGCACTCACGCGGGGTCGTCGCCTCGACTCGGCCGCGCTCGCGGCCTTCATCGACGGACTCGCGATCCCGAAGGAAGAGAAGGAACGCCTGCGCGGGCTCGCACCCGGCAACTACCTCGGCATCGCGGCACGGCTGGCCCGCGATGTCTGAGCGCGCCGGGCCGGCCGGGCTCCTGCTCGTGCCGGCGACCTGGGCGGCCGACCGCGACGAGCTGATGTCCGTGCGCAGGGCCGTGTTCGTCATCGAGCAGCGCATCGCGGAAAGCGAGGAAATCGACGAGTACGATCCGTCCTGCGTCCACGTGGTGGCGCGTCTCGGGGACCGCGCGGTCGGGACCGGCCGCCTGGCCCCGTCGGGCAAGATCGGCCGGGTTGCGGTCCTGCGCGACCACAGGGGCCTCGGAATCGGGGTCGCGGTCGTTCGTCATCTCGTGAACCAGGCCACAGAACTCGGGCTCGCCCAGGTATACCTTCACGCCCAGGCCGACTCCGTGGGCTTCTACGAGCGGCTGGGATTCAACGCAGAAGGTCCGATCTTCGACGAGGTAGGCATCCCGCACCGGCGCATGCGCCGCGGGATCGAGCGAGCAGATGGAACCACGCCTGGACGCGACGGCAACGCGGAACATCCTGACCTCGCTCGAGGAGTATCGGGCGACCGTGGCTGAGCTCGCCTCGCGGGCCCAGCGCTGCCTGTCGATCTACACGCCCGACCTCGAACCCCAGATCTACGACCAGGACAGCTTCCTCGAGCCGATGAAGCGGCTGGTGCTCGCCCGCAGCCACGCCCGGCTCCGGGTGCTCATCTCGGACCCGGGCCGCGTCGCCCGCGAGGGCAACCGCTTCATGCAGGCGGCCCGCCGGCTCACGAGCTACATCGACCTGCGCAACGTCTCGGTGCCGTTCCGCGGCAACCCGTGCTCGTTCATCGTCGCCGACGACAAGGCGATCGCCTATCGCCAGCAGGCCTCGAAGTGGGAAGGCGTCGTCGAGTTCAACGACCCGGCGCTCGTGCGCCGCTACCTCGCCTACTTCGACCAGGTCTGGGCCGAGAGCATCGTCCAGCCCGAGCTGCGAGCGACCGCGGTCGATTTCTAGGCGCAGCCGCGCCCTTTCCGCACGACCCTATAATGACCGGCATGGTCTGGAAGCCGGACGTCACCGTTGCAGCCGTCGCCGAACGCGATGGCCGGTTCCTGTTCGTCGAGGAGCGCGCCGGTGGACGCATCGTGCTGAACCAGCCGGCTGGCCACCTCGAGGATGGCGAGACACTGATCGACGCCGTCGTGCGCGAGACGCTCGAGGAAACGGCGTGGACGTTCGAGCCCACGGGCATCGTCGGCCTGTACCTCTGGAAGCGCGGGCCCGGCGGCCGCACGTTCCTGCGGGTCGCGTTCCGCGGCGTCCTGGTCGCCCACGACCCGGCGCGCCCGCTCGACCGCGCGATCCTCCGCACCCGCTGGCTCAACCGCACCCAACTGGCCGCGCCCGGCCAGCGGCTCCGCAGCCCGCTCGTGCTGACCTGCGTCGACCACTGGCTCGCCGGCGCCGATCACCCGCTCTCGCTGCTCAACCACCTGATCGACGACCCCGCGGCGCTCGCCGCCAGCGGCTGACGCTCAGGACATTCTGGATTTCCCGCCGGGAAATCCAGAATGTCCCCGTTTTCCCTACAATCGTCGGGTGAGCAATCGGGACAGGGTCGTACTCGGCATCTCGGGCGGCGTGGACTCGGCCGTCGCGGCTGCGTTGCTGCGCGACGCGGGCCACGACGTGCACGCGCTCTTCATGCGGAACTGGGCCGACGATGACGCGTATTGCACGGCCGCCGCCGACCTGCAGGACGCCCGCCGCGTCTGCGAGGACCTCGACATCCCGCTGCACACGGTCGACTTCTCGGTCGAATACCGCGAGCGGGTGTTCCGTCACTTCCTCGATGAACTCGCGGCCGGCCGCACGCCGAACCCGGACGTCGCCTGCAACCGCGAAATAAAGTTCGGTGCGTGCTTCGAGCACGCCGAGCGACTCGGCGCGCGCTGGTTCGCCACGGGTCACTACGCGCGCACGGCGCCGGCCGACGGCACGGCCCGGCTGCTGCGCGCCGCGGACCGCTCCAAGGACCAGACCTACTTCCTGCACACGGTGCCGGGAGCGCTGCTCGCCCGGTCGCTGTTTCCCGTAGGCCACCTGGAGAAGTCCGAGGTCCGCCGGATCGCGCACGAGCGGGCGCTGCCGGTCCACGACAAACGCGACAGCACCGGCATCTGCTTCATCGGCGAGCGGCCGTTCGCCGAGTTCCTCTCGAACTACCTGCCGGCGCAGCCCGGACCGATCGAGACCCCCGAGGGCCGCCGGCTCGGCACCCACCGCGGGCTCATGAACTACACGCTCGGCCAGCGCCAGGGCATCGAGGTCGGCGGCGTGCGCGGTGCCGCGGAGGCGCCGTGGTACGTCGCAGCGAAGGACCTCGGGCGCAACACGCTCATCGTCGTGCAGGACCACGACCACCCGCTGCTGATGTCCACCGGGTTCCGTACCGAGCCGGCGTCCTGGGTGGCCGGTGCCCCGCCCGACGTGGAGTTCGAGTGCACCGTGAAGACCCGCTATCGCCAGCCCGACCAGGCTTGCACGGTCGCGGTCCGGGACGACGGCGGTTGCATCGTCCGCACGGGCGCCCCGCAGCGGGCCGTCACCCCGGGCCAGTCGGCCGTCTTCTACGACGGCGACACCTGCCTCGGGGGGGCCGTGATCGCCTCAAAGCCGCTATAATTCCGGGGCTCAGTCGGGCCCGTTTTGCCCCGGAGGTTCCATGAAGGACAGTTTCAAGACCCGCCAGACGCTGTCGGTGGGCGGCCAGTCGCTTGAGATCTACAGCCTCCCGGCCATTCAGGGCCACGACCTCGGCCGGCTGCCCTACTCGCTCAAGATCCTGCTCGAGAACCTGCTGCGGCACGAGGACGGCGTCAACGTGACTCGCGCCGACATCGAGGCCCTGCTCGACTGGAACGCCAAGGCGGCCCCGAGCCACGAAATCGCGTTCACGCCCGCCCGCGTGATCATGCAGGACTTCACCGGCGTCCCGGGCATCGTCGACCTCGCCGCGATGCGCGAGGCGATGGTCGCGCTCGGCGGCAACGCGCAGGACATCAACCCGCTCGCGCCCGTCGAGCTCGTGATCGACCACTCGGTACAGGTGGACGCCTACGGCACGCCGGACGCGCTCCGCGAGAACAACGAGATCGACTTCTCCCGGAACGGCGAGCGCTACTCGTTCCTGCGCTGGGGCCAGTCGGCGTTCCGCAACTTCAAGGTGGTCCCGCCGGCGACCGGCATCGTCCACCAGGTCAACGTCGAGCACCTCGCGCGCGTCGTATTCGCCGAGGGCGGTGTCGCCTATCCGGACACCGTGGTCGGCACCGACTCGCACACGACGATGGTCAACGGCCTCGGCGTGCTCGGCTGGGGCGTGGGCGGCATCGAGGCCGAGGCGGCGATGCTCGGCCAGCCCGTCACGATGCTGATCCCGCACGTGATCGGCTTCCGGCTCAAGGGCTCGCTGCCGGCCGGCGCCACGGCGACCGACCTGGTGCTCACGATCACCGAGATGCTGCGCAAGAAGGGCGTCGTCGACAAGTTCGTCGAGTTCTTCGGCGACGGCCTTGCCAGCCTGCCGCTGGCCGACCGCGCGACGATCGCGAACATGGCCCCCGAGTTCGGCAGCACCTGCGGCATCTTCCCCATCGACGAGGAGACGATCCGCTACCTCGAACTGACGGGTCGCCCGGCCGCGCAGATCGCGCTCGTCGAGGCCTACGCCAAGGCGCAGGGCCTCTGGCGCACGAACGGCATGCGCGAGGCCGACTACACCGACGTGCTCGAGCTCGACCTCGCGACCGTGGTGCCGAGCCTCGCCGGCCCGAAGCGCCCGCAGGACCGCGTGCCGCTCAGCGTCTCGAAGGACACCTACCGCAAGCACCTTGCCCCGATGGTCGCCGAGCGCACCGCGAAGAACCCGTCCGCGACCGGCAAGGCCACGGTCACCAGCGGCGGCACGTCGTTCGAGCTCACGGACGGCGCCGTGATGATCGCCGCGATCACGAGCTGCACGAACACTTCGAACCCGAACGTGCTGATCGCCGCGGGCCTCGTGGCCCGCAAGGCGCACGAGCGAGGCCTCACCGCGAAGCCGTGGGTCAAGACCAGCCTCGCGCCGGGCTCGCGCGTCGTGACCGACTACCTGCAGAAGGCCGGCCTGCTCGTCGACCTGGAGTCGGTCGGCTTCTACGTCGTGGGGTACGGCTGCACCACCTGCATCGGCAACTCCGGCCCGCTGCGTCCCGAGATCTCCGACGGCCTCAAGGCCGGCGACATCGTCGCGACCTCGGTGCTCTCGGGCAACCGCAACTTCGAGGGCCGCGTGCACGCCGAGGTGAAGATGAACTTCCTCGCCTCGCCGCCGCTCGTGGTCGCCTACGCGCTCGCGGGCACGATGGACATCGACCTCGCCAAGGAGCCGATCGGCACCGGCAAGGACGGCAAGCCCGTATTCCTCAAGGACCTGTGGCCGACGCCGCAGGAGGTCCAGCAGGCGGTCGCCGCCTCGGTGGACTCGACGATGTTCAAGAAGAGCTACGCGAGCGTGTTCTCGGGCGACGCGAACTGGCAGGCGATCCAGGTCCCGGCCGGCGAGGTCTACCGCTGGGATGACGCCTCGACCTACGTGCGCAACCCGCCCTACTTCCAGGGCATGCCGAAGCAGCCGGGCGCGGTCGGCGACATCCGCGGCGCCCGCGCGCTCGCGGTGCTCGGCGACTCGGTCACGACCGACCACATCTCCCCGGCCGGCAACATTGCGAAGTCGAGCCCGGCGGCGAAGTACCTGGTCGGACAAGGCGTGCAGCCCGCCGACTTCAACCAGTACGGCGCGCGGCGCGGCAACCACGAGGTGATGATGCGCGGCACGTTCGCGAACATCCGGCTCCGGAACCTGATGCTGCCCGGCACCGAGGGCGGCGTGACGCTGCACGTGCCGACCGGCGAGCAGATGTCGATCTACGACGCCGCGGTGAAGTACAAGGCCGAGGGCACGCCGCTCGTCGTGCTCGCGGGCAAGGAGTACGGCACCGGCTCTTCGCGCGACTGGGCCGCGAAGGGCACGATGCTGCTCGGCGTGAAGGCGGTGATCGCCGAGAGCTTCGAGCGCATCCACCGCTCGAACCTGATCGGCATGGGCGTGCTGCCGCTGCAGTTCAAGGACGGCCAGAACGCGCAGACGCTCGGGCTAACCGGCCGCGAGACGTTCGAGATCACTGGCCTCGAAGGCGGCGCGGCGAAGACGGTCACCGTGACCGCGACGCCGGCCGCGGGCGCGCCGATCCGCTTCGAGGCGCGCGTGCGCATCGACACGCCGAAGGAGCGCGACTACTACCGCCACGGCGGCATCCTGCAGTACGTGCTGCGGCAGCTCGCTTCGGGCGGCAAGGCGGCCTGAGGGCACGGGACCGGCCGGCGGGCGGCGGATTGTGGGCAACGACACCGCCATCCCGCTGGACCCGGCCATCGCCGTGGCGGCGGACGCGCTCCGTAACGCGCGGCACGTCTGCGTGCTCACCGGGGCCGGTGTGTCCGCAGAGAGCGGCATCCCGACGTTTCGCGACGCGATGACCGGGCTCTGGTCCAGTTTCCGCCCGGAGGACCTCGCGACACCGGAAGCGTTCGAGCGCGACCCCGCGTTCGTGTGGCGATGGTACGAGGAACGACGACGTTGCGTCGATGCGGCCTCGCCCAACGCCGGGCACTACGCCCTCGCCGCGCTCGAGGCGCTCGTGCCCACGCTGACGCTCGTCACGCAGAACGTCGACGGCCTGCACCGGCGCGCCGGGAGCCGAAACGTCCTCGAATACCACGGCAGCCTGATGCGCGATCGCTGCACCGTCGAGGGCACGGTCGCGGAGCGGACGGGCGACCACCCTGGATTGCCGCGCTGCGCACGCTGCGGGTCGCTGCTGCGGCCTGACGTCGTGTGGTTCGGCGAACCGATCCCCGGGGCGCCGAAGCACGCCGCGGCCGAGGCCGCTGCCAGCTGCGACGTATTCCTGTCGGTCGGGACCTCGTCGGTCGTTTATCCGGCCGCCGGCCTCGTGGACATCGCACGAACGGCCGGCGCCGTGACGGTCGAAGTGAATCCGGACCGCACCGATCTCAGCGATTCGGTCGACGTCCGGCTCGGTGGCCCCGCGGGCCGGCTGCTGCCGCGACTGGTCGAACGGATCCGCGCGATGGGCGCCATCGGCCGTTGAACCTCGGGCGCCCGCCGGGTCCCGTCGACGGCCCCGTCAGATGGGGAGGCCAGCGTCCAGACGCAGCTTGAAGTACTGGAGTGCCGTACGGGTCTTCGATTCCTGTTCGGCGCCAGCCTCGATCCCGCGCTCGGCAAGGAACGCCCGGAATTCCGCCGCCACCTGGAACGCTTCCCGCGGCTCGCACTTCGTCGAGATCTCGAGCACGTGGGAACCGTCCGGATAGATCCACAACTCCATGACGAGGTTGCGTCCGAGTTCCTTGGCCGCGTGCTTGGCGCGCAGCAGCAGGATCGGGCCGAGCACGACGAGCTTGTCCATCCGTACCGACTTCGGGGCTCGAGCGTCGAAGTACGCGAGCTGCTCCCTCGAGAACAGCCGTCGCAGCGGCATTGCGCCCGAGGCGACGTCGGTCACCTCGGATCCGTCGCAGCTGCCCTTGAATGACGCCGAGCAGACGAAGCCGCCGGGCATCGCGTCGAGTTCGACCTTGAAGCTGTCGGAGCGCCGCAGGTCGGGATCGATCGTCGCGGGGTCCACCGGGCGCACCTTGACGACGGTGTCGCCCTTGCCACCCTGGAACCGGCGGGCACGCAGGATGATGCCGGCGCGGTTGAGCGCGAGGTCCGGCGTGTCGAAGAAGTAGGCCTGGCGCGGCTGGGCCTCGACCGCGTCGAGGCCGATGCTGCGGGCCGCGACGCGGTGGCCTTCGGCCGGAATCGTCAGCTTGAGTTCGACGCTGCCGCTGTTTTTGAGCAATTTGAGCACAGTCGCCATGTCCTTCGGCGACAAGCGCTCGGCGGTCGGCGGCGCGGTCGCTACCAACCGGCGCGGCGCGACCCGCTTGCCGACGGCACGCCGTACGGCCTTGCGGACCGGATGCGAGGCCGGCTTCGCGGCGGCCTTTCGGACTGCATGCTTCGCGCGTGTCGCCATGATGCTGCTCCTGGTTCCGTCCTCGTCGCGGCCCGGGCCGGCTCCGGCCATCAAATGCCGTATCGCTCAGCCAGCACTCCGTGTCGCAGTCCACGGTCGCTCACCGTCAGCGACGCCTGCCCGAGCTTCTCCATCACGGTCCGAACGATGCAGGCGCCGGCCAGGATCACTTCGGCCCGCTTCGGTTGCAGGCCGACGATCGTGCGACGCGCGTCCGCATCGCGTGTACGGTACAGTTCGACCTGCCGGTCGATCTCCGCCCGCTCGAGTACGCTGCCCTGCACGCGCTCCGGGTCGTAGGTCGAGAGTCCGTGACTCACGGCCGTGATGTTCGTGACCGCGCCACCCATGCCGACGAGCGCCGACGGGGACGCACGCCCGTCCAGTCTCGCGAGGTCCCGCGAAATGGCGGCGAGCGCCTCCTGCAGCACGTCCACCGACACCGCGCGATCGAGGCCAAAGCGCTCGGTGTAGCGCACCGCGCCGACGTCCACGCTGAATCGTTCGTCGACCCTCGTGCCATGGCCGAACGTGAACTGCGAACTGCCCCCGCCCGTGTCGAACACGACGACGGGACCGGCCGGGCGGCCAAGGCCGGCGATCGTCGCGACGTACGCGAGGCGGCTCTCCTCCTCGCCCGAAATCACCTCGACCTCGACGCCGGCCGCGGCGAAGGCCGCGAGCGCCTCGGCCCGGTTGGGCGCCATCCGGAGACCGGCCGTACCGACGGCGGCAATGGCCTGCGCACCCGCCCGGCGGGCGTCCTCCGCCATGCCGCGGATGGCCACTGCCGTACGCTCGATCGCGGCAGGTGCGATGCGTCCTTCCGCACCAAGCCCCTCGCCGAGCCGCGTGACCTCGGCGCGATCCGCGAGGGTTCGCCAGCCGCCGTCAGGTTGACGCTCCGCCAGGTGGAATTTGACCGAGTTCGTGCCGACGTCGATCACGGCGTAGCGCTGCGGCGTGCCGTCGATCAGCGCGGCGAGTCCGCGCGTATAACTCGTGTTCACGTGGTCGCCGAGCCCGAGCCAGCGCACGGCCCGGACGACCGCGTCGGCATCCTCCGACTCCACGGCGATCGTGCGGGTCGACCGTCCGCCGGCGACGACGTCGGAGAATTCCGCCGTGCAGCCCTCGATCGTGTAGCGCACGCGACGCTTGTGCACGTGTACGGCGCGCACCTCGTGGCCCGGGCCCGTGAATTCGGCCAGGAACTCGTCGAGCGTATAGCCGGATCGCAGCGTCGCCGGAACGGCGAGGCGCAGGGCCTTGAGCACGGCTCCGGTGTCGCCGGCGGACAACGGGAACGCCTGCTTCATGACCGGGATCCACTGCTCGAGTCCGTGCGCGTCGACCTGCTTCAGGACCTTGATGTCCATCAGCGCGTCCCGGACCTTCACGTTGTCACCGTCGCCGCGCAACAGGTACAGCTCGTCGCTTTCCTGTACGCCGGACGGTGTCAGTTCCAAGAACCGGGTTTCGGCGCCGGGGAAGCGGTCACCAAAACTACGCCATTCCCAGCGCGGCCGGACCTCAGGCATCGGAGACGCGCCGCGGCGGAAGCCGACCGAAAACGTGCAACGCAGGGTGCATTCGCAGGGTCCTCGCACCACCGGACGGGTGTGCCTCCATGATACGCCGACGGCGACGCCGCGCGCCGACTTCACCTGACGCGCGGCGGGCCGAGGGCTACACTAGGCGGGCCCCGATCGGGCCGGCACCGAGGACCTGCGCATGACCCGTTCCATGGCTCCGACGCTGCGAAGCGTTGCCGCACCGGCGATCGCCGGCGTGCTTGCCTCGACGCCCGCCCAGGCATCGTTCCTGTCGGGCGAGGCGCTCGACACGGCAGCCAACGTACTGTCCTGGGTGGTGCTCGTCATCGTGCCGGTCGTCGGCATCGTCGTGTTCTGGCTGATCCACATCCTGCCCGAGAAGATCGCCGAGCAGCGCAGGCACCCACAGGCCAAGGCGATCCAGACGCTGTGCCTGCTGTCGCTGCTCTTCGGCGGGCTGCTGTGGCCGCTCGCGTGGCTCTGGGCGTACACGAAGCCCGTGCTGCACAAACTGGCCTACGGGACCGACGTCGCAGACGACCACGGCGGCGAGCTCGCCCGGGAGACCGAAATGGTCGAGGCCCGGGACGACATCGGTGCTCTGCGCGAGCGTCTGGCGGCCCTCGAGGCGCGCCTCGGCGAAGGAGCACGCGGCTGATGGACATCCTGCTGCTGCTGATCTACTCGTTCTTCGTCTGGCTCGTCTTCATCAAGTACAAGTGGCTGCCGTGGAACATCACGAGCCAGGTGATCGTCGTCACGATCCCGATCGTCGCGCTCGCGATCCTGATCCTGTGCCTGAACGTCGGCGCGCCGTCCTCCTCGGACGTGCGGGTGATGAACTACGTGGTGCCGATCAATCCACGCGTCGCCGGCAAGGTGATCGACGTGCCGGTCGAGCCGAACAAGCACGTGAAGAAGGGTGACGTGCTTTTCCGGCTGGACCCGGCGCCGTTCCAGATCCAGGTGCGCGCGGCCGAAGCCAACGTCTCGCAGCTCAAGGCGAAGCTGCTGCAGGCCAACGCCACTGCGCGCAACCTCGGGGAACAGCTGAAGCAGGCCGTTGGGCAGCGCGGCGTCGCGACCGCGAGCCTCACGCTCGCGCGCAAGCGCGTCGAGCAGTTCCAGGAGCTGGCGAAAACCGGCGCCGGCAATCGCTTCGACCTCGAGCAGGCCCAGGCCGACGTGGCCCGCTACCAGAACGACCTGCAGGCGGCCGAGGCGTCGGTCGCGCAGGCGCAGGAAAACCTCGCCGCGAAGACTCCGGCCGGCGTCCAGCAGGAAGTTGCACAGGCGCTCGCGCAGCTCGCCCAGGCGGAGGCCCAGCTCGCGGACGCGAAGTGGCAGCTGTCGGAATCCGTGCAGTACGCGCCGGCCGACGGCACCGTGGTCGCGCTTGCGTTGCGGCCGGGCGTGATGACCGTACCCTTCCCGGCGTTCCCGGCGATGACATTCATCGAGGACGAGCAATGGGTGGTCGCATTCTTCCGGCAGAACGAGGTTCGCTACATAGAGGGCGGCGAGGAAGCGGAAATTGCGCTCGAGACCTACCCGGGCCGGATCATCAAGTGCAAAGTGGACTCCGTGATCTGGGCCACGGCCCAGGGCCAGCTGCCGATCAGCGGAATGCTGCCGAACACCGGTTTTGGACCGGCACCGGAGATGCGGCTCGCCGTGAAACTGAATCCAGACGTCGGTGACACGGACCTGTTCCTGGCGCCGGGTGCACGCGGCGCTGGTGCCGTGTACACGAGCCACTTCAAGGCGATCCAGATACTGCGCAAGGTGTTCCTGCGCGTGACGACGAAGATGGACTGGCTCGTACTGAAGCTCCACTGATGGCCAGGATCCGCACGCTGCGAGTAGCCGTCGTGTTCGCCTGCCTGGCCGGGCTGGCGGGCTGCGCGGTGCAGTCGCCGCCGGTCGCCGAGGCCGTACGCAAGGACGCGCTGCCCGCGACCGAGGTGCCGGCCGGCTGGAAGGCCGCCGGCGCGCCGGCACCGGTGGACGCGTCGCCGGTGCAGGACGACTGGCTCTCGACCTTCGGCGACGCGCAGCTCGACGCGCTGGTCGCCGAAGCCATCCGGAACAACACGGACCTGCGGGCCGCGGCCGCCCGGGTCGAACAGGCCGCGGCGTATTCGACGGCCGCACAGGCGGCGTTGCTGCCGGCCCTGAACGTGATCGGCACCGGTGGCGTGAAGGCCGGCGGCGGGTCGGACCTGACCTCGGCGCTGCAGGGCATCATGCTCGGGATTTCCTGGGAGCCCGACCTCTGGGGACGGCTGCGCTATGGGCGGAATGCGGCCGACGCGACGTATGCATCGGCCCAGGCCGACCTCGAGTTCGCGCGGCAGTCGCTGGCGGCCCAGGTGGCGCGCAGCTGGTTCGTGGCGATCGAGTCGCGGATCACGCTCGAGGCGGCCGACGCGATGGTCGCCTCCGGCCGGTCGCTCGTCTCGCTGGCCGAGGACCGCCAGCGGGTCGGCAACGGCAACGCACGGGAAACGGCCGCGGCGCGGGCGACGCTCGGCAATCTCGAGGACGCCGCCGCCCAGGCCCGTTTTGCCAACCAGCAGGCCGTGCGCTCGCTCGAGGTGCTGCTCGGGCGTTACCCGGGCGCGGATCTCGCCGTCGCGACCGCCCTGCCCGCGCTGCCGGGTCCGGTGCCGGTCGGGATGCCGCTCGACATGCTGGCGCGGCGGCCGGACCTGATCGCCGCACAGCGGCGGGTGGACGCGGCGTTCGACCGGGTCGGCGAGGCCCAGGCTGCGATGCTGCCGACGATCCGGCTCAACGCCAGCATCGCGGCGCTGTCGAGCGACGTGCTGCAACTCAAGCAGGATTACAGCAATCCGTCCGGCGGCGCCGGCGGCACGCTGTTCGCGCCGGTCTACCGGGGCGGCGCGCTCAAGGCGCAGGTCGCGGCCCGCACGGCCGAGCAGAAGGAAGCGGTCGCGCTCTACGGCAGCCAGGTGCTCCGGGCGCTCGGGGACGTCGAAAGCTCGCTCTCGGCCTCGGCAATACTCGCGCAACGCGTCGACGCCCTCGGCCAGGCACTCTCGGACCAGCAGAGAGCCCTCGAGCTCGAGGAACAGGCCTACCGGGTCGGTCGCACCGACCTGCGTTCCGTCGAGGCACAGCGCCAGCAGGTGCAGTCGGCGCAGATCGCCTACGTTCGCGCCGAGCGCGAACAACTCTCGCAGCGGGTCAACCTGCACCTCGCGCTGGGCGGGAGCTTCGCCGAACCGGTGACCGTGGCGTCCTCGCGCTAGCGCGCCGCTCAGCGGCTCGCCCGGGCCGGCGTCACCGAATACGGATTGCCCCCCAGCGCGTTCGAGACCGCCTCGATCGCCTTCTGCGCCCTGACGCTGTTGCCGGCCGCGTCGAGCGGCGGGCTGATCACGGCGATGCCGAACTTCCCGGGCGACACGGCGATGATGCCGCCGCCCACGCCACTCTTGGCCGGCAGTCCGGTCCGGTACAGCCACTTGCCCGAATCGTCGTAGAGCCCCGCGGTGGCCATCACCGCGAGCACGTTCGGCACGTACTTCGCGTCGAGAACGCCCTTGCCCGTCACCGGATTCGTGCCGCCGTTCGCAAGCGTCGCAGCCATGCTGGCCAGGTCCTTCGCGTTCACGCTGACCGAGCACTGCTCGGTGTAGATGTCGGTCGCGCGGAGCGGGTCGGACTTGATGTGCCCGTAGGCGTACATCAGCATCGCGATCGCCTGGTTGCGCTGGTTGGTCTCGGACTCCGACGCGAACACTTCCTTGTTCACCGACAGCGGCCGCCCGGCGAAGTCGCCGTAGTAGCCGAGGATCTTCGACCAGATCTCGTCGCGCGTGCTACCGGCGACCATGCTCGTGGCCGTGATCGCGCCGGGGTTCACCATCGCGTTCATCTCGGCGCCCTTGTACTGCTCGACCGCGTTGATCGAGTTGAACACCTGGCCCGTGGCGTCCACGCCCATGTTGTCGGCGATCGCGGCAGGACCCTGCTCCTCGATCACGAGCGCCATCGTGAACACCTTCGAGATCGACTGGATCGAGACCTCGGAGGTCACGTCGCCCTTCGTGTAGACACGGCCGTCCGCGGTCACGAGCGCGATGCCGAAGATGTCCGGGTCCACCTTCGCGAGGGCCGGGATGTAATCGGCGTTTGCGCCCTCCTTCAGGTCCTTGAACTGTGCGTAGGCGGCGTCCAACGCCGCCTGCACGCGCTCCGGCGACAGTGCGTCATCCGACTTGCGGGCGTGAGCCGGTGTCGAAACGGCCAGGCCCGCGGCGAACGCGATCGAGAGCAGCGCGGACAGGTATGGACGTGTCATGTCGGGTGTCCTCATGGCAATCAGAAGGTCTTGCCCCACTTGTACTGCACGGAGAACTGTACGCGGGTGTCGTCCTGCGTGTCCCCGTTCTTGTACTCGAGGTCGCCCCAGAGCACCTCGCCACCGATCATCACGTTCGGCACCGGGTAATAGAGCAGGTTGAGCGACGTGTACTGGCCGCTCCTGTAGGCATCCGGGTCCTGCAGGTTCGAGTTGTCCACGTAGGTCGTGCTGTAACCGAACGACGTCGAGAATTTCTCGTTCCAGTAGTGGTCGTAGTACGCGACGATGCCGGTGAGCGGGATCGCTTCCGGACTCACGTTGCCGGGGTCGGTCTCCGTCGGGAACCGGCCCTTCGGCGCCAGGTCCACGCCGCCGTCGTTCATGTAGCTCGCGATCCCGTGGCCGTAGACGTATTGCCACAGGATCTTGTCCTTGCCCCAGGTGTTCAGCGTGCCGCTCAGGTTCACGCCCCAGCCGGTGACGCTGCCCTTGGGCTTGTTGTTCTTCGTGCCCTTCGTGTCGTAGCCGATGTCGCGCAGGAGGCCCGCGATCTGCACGTGGCCCCAGTCGCCCTTCGTCTTGAAGTGGGCCGCGAGGTTCGGCATCGTCTCGTTGCCCTGGATTGCATTGCCGAGTTCAGGGTCGTATTCGCGGATCTGTCCCGAATCCACGTCGTTCGACGGCTGCTCGAGCGCGATCGCGAACGAGTTCGACTCGGTACGGTACGGCGTCCAGCGGAACTGGACGTTTCGCCAGAACACCATGCCGTCCGGGCCCCAGTAGTCGATGACGTTCGGGAACATGTCGAGGTCCATGAATACGCTCGTCGTCTGGCCCGCGAGCAGCGAACCCCACTCACCGTAGGCGTAGCGCAGCCGGAACGTGGTCTGCCCGGCATCCACGCCGACGCCGAAAAGGTCGAACTCGAATTTGAACGTGATCGGGTCGTACCCGTCGGCCGTCGGCATCGTGCCCTTGATGCCGAAGCGGCTCTGCTTGATCGAGAAGCTCGCCTGCCCGTCGCTGCCGTAGATGCCCTCCGGGTTCGCGATCTTCGACGGGCGGAACGCGTCGTCCCAGTCCGGGTTCATGCGGCCGAAGTCGTAGATGCCATCGGCCTGCGCGAAACCGTAGATCTCGAATGACCGTCCCGCATCCTCGGCGCGCGAAGCGACGGCCGAAAGGCCGAGTGCCACCGCCAGCGCCCCGGTCACCGCACGCCTCACACCCGATCCGGATACCCCCGCCTCGAAACGCATTGCTGTCTCCCTCGGCCGATGCCGGCGCCACTCTGCGGCAATTGTGTCGCGAACTCCAGCCCGTCCGCTCAGCCCCCGAGCGCTATCGCCGCGCAGACCAGCAGCAAGCCGGCCACGACGAACGAGGACGCCGTCGCCCACGGTCGCCTCGCATTCGCCTCACGTCCGGCCCGCCAGCCAACGACTGCGAGCAGCGCGATCAGCAGCAGGTTGGAAACGCGCAATGCCGTCCGCGGGTCGTCTATGAAGAAGAACGGGATCGCGGCCGGAAAGCTGCAGGCGAAGACGAGCCAGCCGGCCCAGAATCCGCCGAGCAGGTCGGACCGCGTGACGGTTGCGTCCGGCGGCGCCGCAGCGGCCAGCCGCCGCGCGATGGACCCGTAGAGCGCGCGACGCTCGGGCTCGTCGGACACCGGCTCGAGTGCGGCGTCGAGCTCCGCGGCCACGAGCCGCTCCGCATCCTCCGCCGTCGACGCGGCGCGCACGGCCGCGGCCGTCCGGGCCCTGCGTCCACGCTCGAACACACGGCCGAGTACGTAGAACACGCCATCGATCAGGCCCCACGCCACGTTGCAGCCGATGGTCGCAAGCAGCAGGGCCCGGGCACCCTCGCGACCCTCCTGCTCCAGCACCAGCCCGGCGCCGAGCGTGAACGTCAGCGTCATGATCAGCCCGAACAGGATCTCGCCCATCCGGGTACCCGGATCGAGGTGCTCCGCGGCGGCGCCCAGGCCAGGTATGAGACGCATCGATGCCCCCGGGGACGCTGTGTCAGTCCGCCACCACCGGCGGGATCAGGTACAACGTCATTGCAAACGTCAGGTAAACCACCAGCAGCTGGACGCCGGTGAACCAGGCCGACCGGCCGGTCGTCGCGACGAATGCGACGGCGATCGTCGAAATCAGGATCGTCGCGACGGCGCCCGGCCAGAAGTGGAGCGTCATCGGCGTCGGAGCGATTGCATAGCTCGACAGGACCAGCACGGGCGCCACGAACAGGGCAATCTGCGAGGAACTGCCGAGCGCGATACCGATGCTGAGGTCGAGCCGGCCCTTCCGTGCGGCCGAGAACGCAGCGGTCATCTCGGCGGCCGCCCCGACCAGCGAGACGACGATGAAGCCCACGAACGCAGGCGTCATCCCGAATGTGACCGCCGCCTGCTGTACCGACTCGACGAAGACCTCGCTCACGAGCGCCACGCCGACCGTGACGACACCGAGCAGCGCGAGCGACACGCGGAGCGGCCAGACGGGCTCGTCGTGTGCCTCGCCGCCGGCGCTGGCAAAGAAGTCGCGGTGCGTGTGGAGCGAGAACAGCAGGCCGAGCACGTAGGCGACGAGCAGCAGCGCCGAGAGCCCCAGGCTCAGGTCCGACACCAGCTGCATCGCGCCCGGCCGTTCGTTCGCCGCGATGACGGAGGGGACCAGCATCGCGATCGCGGCGAGCAGCAACATGCCGACCTGCAGGCGCGCCGTCGAACGGTTGTATTCCTGTGAGTGGAACCGGAGCCCGCCGAGCAGCAGCGCCATGCCCAGCATGAACAGCGAGTTCGTGACGATGGCGCCTGCGATCGAAGCCTTGACCAGGTCGAACATCCCCGCCCGAAGCGCCGTCAGCGCGATCACGAGTTCCGTCAGGTTGCCGAGCGTCGCATTCAGCAGCCCGCCGACGGCATCCCCGGTGCGCGCGGCGACGCTTTCGGTTGCCCGGCTCAGCAGCGATGCCAGCGGGACGATTGCCAGCACCGAAACCACGAACAGCGCAGTGTGGGATTCGGGCGACGAGCGCTCGAGCAGGAACAGGGCCGGCACGGCGACCAGCAGCCAGAGCATCGGCGAGCGGCGCACTTCGTCGAGGACCCGGTTGGCCATGCGCTCAGGATGCGCGCCGGACGGTGGCCCGGCAAGGTGCAGGCGATGCTGCGCTTGAACGCCCTCAACCGGTGACATTCACCACGACCGGACGGTCTATAGTTACGTATGGTCAATCGGTGCCTGTCGTGATCCGCAAACCCCCGCTGTCGCGCATCCGTCCCTCCGAAATCACGCCACCGGAGGTCTACCTGCGGCGCCGGGACCTGCTCGCCGGCCTCGCGGCGCTGGTCGCCACGCCGGCGCTGGGTGCCGACGCCGGCGGCCCGGTGCTGCACTACCAGCGGAACGACCGCTGGAGCACGAAGGAGCCGCGGAACAGCTGGGAAGAGATCACGACCTACAACAACTTCTACGAATTCGGCACCTCGAAGTCGGATCCGTCGGACAATTCCTCCCGGTTCCGGCCGAGCCCCTGGAGCGTGAAGATTTCGGGCGAGGCCGAGGTGACGGGCACCTACACGCTCGAGGACATCCTGAAGCCCCACGCGCTCGAGGAACGCATCTACCGGCTGCGCTGCGTCGAGGCCTGGTCGATGGTGATCCCCTGGGTCGGGTTCCCGCTCGGCGACCTCCTCCGTCGGTTCAAGCCGACCTCGCGCGCGAAGTACGTCGCGTTCACGACCGTGCTGCGCCCGTCCGAGATGCCCGGGCAGCGCTTCCCGGTGCTCCAGTGGCCCTACGTCGAGGGTCTCAGGATCGACGAGGCCATGCACCCGCTCACATTGCTCGCGGTCGGGGTCTACGGTCGTGCGTTGCCGAACCAGAACGGCGCGCCTCTGCGGCTCGTCGTGCCCTGGAAGTACGGCTTCAAGAGCATCAAGTCCATCGTCGAGATCCGCTTTACCGAGCGCGAGCCACCGACCTCATGGAACCGGCAGGCGCCCGGCGAATACGGCTTCTACGCGAACGTGAACCCCGCCGTGGATCACCCGCGCTGGAGCCAGGCGACCGAGCGGCGTCTCGGCGGCGGGCTCTTCTCGCCACGGCAGGCGACGCTGCCGTTCAACGGCTATGCAGAACAGGTCGCGGGCCTCTACCGGGGCATGGACCTCGTCCGCAACTACTGACCGTCCGTGCTGCGACTGCGCAAGTCCCTGCTGTTCGCGGCCTGCGCCGCGCCGCTCGCGCTGCTCATCGCGCGGGCAGCGGGCGTCGCGGGCCCCGGGCTCGGGCCGAACCCGATCGACGCGCTGCAGGACGGCCTCGGCCAGTGGGCGCTCAGGCTGCTGCTCGCGACGCTCTGCGTGACGCCGCTCGCGGTCGCCCTGCGCAAGCCCTGGCTGTACGGGCTGCGGAGAATGCTCGGCCTGTGGGCCTTCGCGTACGCCGTGCTGCACGTGCTCAACTGGGTCGTGCTGGATCACTGGTTCGACGGCCGGGCCATCCTCGCCGACGTCGTCCGGCGACCGTACGTCACGGTCGGGATGCTGGCCGTGATTGCGCTGGTGCCGCTTGCCGCGACCTCGACTGACGCCGCGATGCGCCGCCTCGGCGCGCGCTGGCACCGGCTGCACCGGCTCGTCTACCCGGCCGCCGTGCTCGCCTGCCTGCACTTTGCGTGGGAGGTGAAAGCCGACTGGCGCGAGCCGCTGCTGTACGGCGTCGTGCTCGCCGCACTGCTCGGCTGGCGGATCCGGCGGCGGGCGCTCAGCGCGCGCCGCGCAGCTTCATGACCGTGTGCACGAGCACCGAGCCGACGATCAGCGCGACGCCACCGTAGAACCCGAGCGTGAGTTCCCGCTGCTCGCCGAGCAGTACGATCGCGAGCAGCACCGCATAGACGGGCTCGAGGCTGACGGCCAGTTGCGCCGTGAACGCACTCGTGTGGCGCAGCGCCCGGAGCGACAGCGTGAACGGCAGCAGCGTGCAGGCAATCGCCAGCGTCACGAGCAGTGCGAAGTCCCGGCCGTCCGGCCAGGCGAATCCGCCGCCCGGCGCAAGCGGCGCCACGAGCGTCAGGAAGGCCGTGCCGGCGCCGAGCTCGATCCACGTCATCGAGAGCGGGTCGGCACGCTCGACCCAGCGCTTGTTCAGCGAGCCGAACACGACGACGAGCGCCGCCGAGACCGTGCCCGCGACGATGCCGGCGCGCATCCCGGGCGGCGTGCCGCCGACGACGAGCGCGACGCCCGGCAGCGCCAGCAACCCGATGAGAAGTTCGCGGGCGTCGAACCGGCTCCGCGCGATCCACGGCTCGACGACCGCCATCATCAGCGGGCACAGCGCCATGCAGGTGGCCGCCACCGACGCATTCGCGAGCTTGATCGCACCGTAGAACGTGAGCCAGTGGAGCGCGACGACGACGCCGGCCGCGGCATAGCGCAGCCACGTACCGCGATCGAGCCGGCTCAACGAGCGCCACACGGGTGGCCACAGCGCGATCGCCACGGTCACGATCAGCATGCGCCACCAGACGAGCTCGAACGCCGGCAGGCTGATCAGCTTGCCGAGGATGGCCGTGAAACCCCACAGCACGACGCAGAAATGGATCTGCAGCAGCGCCCTGCGCACCTGGGGATCGGCCCCGGTGCCCGCTGCAGCATTCGTCATGGGCGCGACCGGCCGGCGACTCAGGCCGCCGACTCGCCCCGCTTGCGGCGCAGGTGTCGCTGGACGATCTCGAGCGCGCTCGTGTCGCAGGGCGGCAGCTCCGCGTCCGACGTGCCGAGCGGCCGCACCCGGTCGCCCCAGCGCACCAGGTGCGCGCACCAGGTAAGCCCGGCGCCGAAGGCCGGCAGCAGCAGCAGGCTGCCCGGCGCCACGCGACCCTCCTCGAGCGCTTCGACGAGGGCGACCGGCACCGTCGCGGCGGACATGTTGCCGTAGCGGTGCACGTTCACGAACACCCGATCCATCGGCATCCCGGCACGCTTGGCGACCGCCTCGATGATCCGCAGGTTCGCCTGGTGCGGGATCACGAGCGAGACGTCCTCCGGGGCCACGTTCCGGGACGCGAGCACGTCCGCGCAGGCGCCCGACATGCCGATCACGGCCCGCTTGAAGATCTCCTGTCCCTCGAACACCCAGTTCGTGTCGCCGTAGCGGCGCGAATAGTCGGCATAGCGGGTGCCCATGCCCTCGACGACGAGCGTGTCGCGCGCGTCGCTGTCGCAGCCGAGCTTCTCGCCGAGGAGCCCCTCCTCCCGCTCGGTGGCCTGCAGCACCACCGCCGCACAGCCGTCACCGAACAGCACGGCGACGCCGCGGTTCGTCCAGTCCATGAACGCGCTGATGAGTTCGCCGCCGACGACGACTGCATTGCGCACGACCCCGGTGCGGATCATCGCGGTCGCGGTGCTGAGCGCGTACAGGAAGCTCGTGCACGCGGTGTTCACGTCCATTGACGCCGCTCGCTTCGCGCCGAGGCGCACCTGCAGGCCCGAGGCCTGGTTCGGCACCTGATCGTCGAAGCTGCAGGTCCCGAACACGATCAGCTCGACCTCTGCGCCGTCGAGTCCGGCCGCGGCAAGCGCGCGGCTCGCGGCCACGTACGCCATGTCGCCGAGCGGCACGTGCGAGATGCGACGCTCTCGGATGCCGGTGCGCGTCACGATCCACTCATCGCTGGTGTCGAAGACGCTGGTCAGGTCGTGGTTGGTGAGGATGGCCGGCGGCAGGCACTTGCCCCAGCCCGTGATGGCGGCGTAGGTCACGCGACCCCCGGGTGCATTTCGAGGTCGCCACTCTACCCGAAAATGTTGCGGATTCGTGCACGCGGCGGCCGCCGCCGGGCGGCGGTCCGCGTTGCCGCTGCCCGGCTTCCTGTGGAATCATCCAAGCCCACGTCCGGCCCGTCGCGCCGGTCCCGATCGGCAGGAGTATCGACGCATGCCCACCGCACGCATCAACGGGCACGACATGTATTACGAAGTGCTCGGGCAGGGCGACCCGGTGCTTTGCATGGGCGGCTGGGGCACGTTCTGCCACGACAACCATGACCACCTGGCACGCGGCCTGACGGAACGCCACCAGGTGGTCATCTTCGACTACCGGGGCATCCGCGACTCGGGCGACGACCCGTCGGTGCCCTCGACGATGGAACTGCACGCGAACGACGCGATCGGCCTCCTCGACCACCTGGGACTGTCTAACGTCCACCTGGTCGGACTCGTCGGGATGGGCGCCTGCGTGTGCCAGGAGATCGCGATCCGCCGCCCGGACCTCGCGCGGAGCATGCTGAACATGGGTGCCTGGTGCGAGGTGGACGACTTCCTGCGCGACCAGCTCGAGATGTTCCGCTGGATCCACCGGGACCTCGGCTTCTTCTCGTTCCAGAAGGCCGTGACGCTGCTGTCGTTCGACGCCGAGTACTACAACGCGAACAAGGACCGGCTGCTTGGTCCCCAGGGCGGCTGGAAGGAGCTGAACGGCCGCTTTGAGGCCCACTCGCGCCTCATCGACGCCTGCGTCGGCTTCCACTCGAAGGACCGGCTCCACCAGATCCGCTGCCCGTCGCTCGTGATCCACGCGGGCAAGGACGTCGTGACCGCACCACGCAACACGATTCCCATCGAGCAGGGCATCCCGGGCGCGCGCGGCCAGCTGTGGCCCGAACTCGCGCACGTCGTCGCCGGCAAGGAACAGAAGATCCGGTTCGCGAACACGCTGTTCGAGTGGCTCGCGTCGACCTGAGGACTCAGCCGCCGGGCAGCGCCCGCAGCAGCGTCTCGACCTCCGTCGCCGGCATCACGTCCGCGTAGCGACGCCCGACGTCCTCGAGGTTCGAGCGGTGCTGGCCGGGGTCCGGGTCGCCGCAGCAGTCGTCGGCGACCGCGACCCGGAATCCATACGAGAAAGCGTCCACGATCGTCGCCCGGACGCAGCCGCTGGTCGTGCAGCCGGTGACGATCACGGTGTCGACCGCGTGCTTCGCGAGGAACGTGATGAGCGGCGTGTGGAAGAACATCGACGGCGCGTTCTTGCAGTACGTGAAGTTGCGCGGGTCGTCGATCAGCGGGTCCATCGCCGTGCACGGGTGCCCGTAGAAGAACTCCTCGGTGACCGCGCGCACCTTCCAGAGCGGCATGTCCTCGCGGCTGCCGTAGGCGGTGTAGCACGCGGCGACCGGGATGCCCCTCGAACGCGCGACGTCGAGCAGCACGGCCGTCCGGTCCCGGGCCGCGTGGATGGCCGGCAACCCGCCGAGCGCGTACTTCGGATCCGTGAACGCGACCTGGAAGTCGACCACCAGCACCGCCGGCCTGCGACCGAAGCCGGTCCGGCCGTGGTCGTAGCCGACGCGCTGGTAGTTGTCGGTCAAGCCGCCTTCCCTGCCTTTTTCATCACGCGCTCGTCGAAACGGGGCTGGCGGGGCGCGTCGTGACCGGTCTCGGCCAGGCAGCGTCCCTTCAGCTCGTCCATCGACTCGAAGCCGCGATCGAAGAGCTTCACGGCGCCACGCTCGGCCCTGAGCTTCGCCCGCAAGGCCTCGCTGGCGGCCACGTCGGCCTTGCCGTTCGACTTGATCACGACGCCGTAGCGGCGGGCGCCCTCGGGCGTCACGAGCCCGGCCTGCACGTCGAACTCCACGCGCCCGATCTCGCGCTCGTACGGGTCGCCGCAGCCACCACCGCCCCAGGTGTCGGCGAGCAGCAGGTCCCCGGCCTCGACCTTGATGTGGTCGATCTTGGACGGCAGGTTCTCGGTCGTGCCGTCGGCGCGCACCAGCGTCTTGCGGCTGCGCGCCCCCGGCAGGCCGCCGTTCACGCCCCACGGGTAGGTGAGCCAGCGGTCGTCGTGGATCGAGATCTCGCCCGGTTCGAGGAACCGATAACCGATCCTGAGACCGTTGCCGCCGCGGTTCTTGCCGGGGCCGCCGGTGTCCGGGATCGTCTCGTAGATGTCGATCCGCAGCGGGAAGTAGCTCTCGAGGAATTCGTTCGGCACGTTCGTGAACGACGGCCAGAGCGAGTGGCCGTCCGGCCCGTCGCCGAACGGCTTGCCGGGGATGCCACCAAACGTGATCTGGTAGAGCTGGTACCACTCCCCGTTCCGGTCGTAGCCCGAGTACATGAAGTGCGGGCTGTCCGAGAAGCCGGCCGCGCACATGAAGGCCGGGTTGCCCTGGCCGAGCAGGCCGCCGAGGATGTCGAAGATGCGGCCGAGCGCGTGCGTGCGGCAGCTGAGCGCCGCGGGCTTCAGCGGCTTCAGCAGCGTGCCCGGCGGGATGCGCACTTCCATCAGGTCGTAGAAGCCGTCGTTGAACAGGATCTGCGGGTCAAACACCATGATCATGTAGACACCCGCGAACATCTTGAACATCTCCTCGTTCAACAGGAAGTTGATCGAGGAGATCGACTGCGGGTCGGTGCCCGTGAAGTCGAAGATGCACTTGTCGCCCTCGCGCCACATCGTGCAGGCGATCTTGTAGGGACCCATGTTCATGCCGTCGTCGCAGATGTAGTCCTCGAAGTACTGCTTCTTCTCCGGGACCGTCTGGCGGATCAGCTGGCGCATCGCGCGCTTGTTGCGCTCGAGCATCTCGTCCATCGCCGAGTAGAACACGTCGTCGCCGAAACGCGTCGAGATCTCGACGCAGCGGTTCCCCGCGGTGCGCAACGCCGCGACGATCGCGTTGAAGTCGGAGAAGTTCCAGGTGGGCAGGCGGCAGTTGTGCAGGACCACCTTGAGCAGGTCCTCCTGCAGCTGGCCGCCCTTGATGATCTTCACCGGCGGGACGCAGACGCCCTCCTCGTAGACCGTGCGGGCGTCGGTCGGGAGCGAGCCCGGCACCTTGCCGCCGACGTCGGTCATGTGGCCGAACATCGCGGCCCAGGCGATCACACGGCCGTCCTTGTAGATCGGCATCAGCATCAGCCAGTCGTTCTGGTGGCTGATCGCGCCGTTCACCGAGTACGGGTCGTTCGTGAGGAACACGTCACCCTCCTCGACCGTGCCGTCGTAGCCCTGCATGAAGCCCCAGATGAACGACCCGAACTGGCCGACGACCATCTTCCCCTCGAGGTTGGCGATCATCGGGAACTCGTCGTGCTGTTCGCGGATGCCCGGGGACATCGCGGTGCGGAACAGCACCGTGTCCATCTCGTAGCGTGCATTCCTGAGTGCGCTTTCGATGATGTCGATCGTGACCGAGTCGACCTTCACCTTCTTCATCTTGCGGCTGTTTCGCTGGACGATCTTTGCAGGCATGTTCGTTTCTCCGGAATCTGGGTGACGGACCGCGGTCACTTGGCCTTGCGGGGGGCCTTGCCCGACGCACGCTTCGGCTTCGAGGCACCGGCTTTCTTCGGCGCCTTGTAGCCGTCCGGGTAGATCAGGATGTTGCCGTAGGCGTCCACTCGACCGTGGTGCTTCGGCAGGATCACGGTCGTCGAGTCCATCTCCATCACGATGGCCGGCCCGGCGATCCGGTTGCCCGCGCGCAGCAGCGCGCGGTCGTAGACCGTCGCCGTGCAGTCCTTGCCGTCCATGTGGCACTTCTGCCGGCCAACCGCCGCCGCCGCCGGGGACGGGCCGCCCTTCGCGATCGCCTGGCGCTTGATCCGGATGCCCTTGCCCTGCACGACTGCACGCAGCGCGACGAACTCGTGCTCGAGCGGGAGCGCGAACGTGAAGAGCCGGGTGTGTTCGGCGTCGAAAGGCTTCCTGATCGCGTCGAGACCCTCCTTCTCGAGCCGCTTCAGGTCCACGTCCACCGTGAGCCTGAGCCCCTGGCCGTGGTATCGGACGTCGACCTGGTAGCCGAACTCCATCTCGGAAGCCGGCACCTTCTCCGCCGCGAGGCCGCGAGCCGCGTCCTCGGCAAGCGAGCGCAGCTGCTTCGCGATCTCGCCCTTGGTCGTCGCACCGAACTTGCGGATGTAGGTGCGCGAGGACTCGTCGCGGACCGCAGTCGTCGCATCGCCGAGCGCGCACAGCACGCCCGGTCCCGGCGGGATGATCGACGGCCAGGAACCGAGCAGGCGCGACAGCGCGTTGGCGTGCAGCGGGCCGGCGCCGCCGAACGCGATCAGCGCGTAGTCGCGCGGGTCGTGCCCCTGCTCGACCGAGACGAGCCGCAGCGCGCCGACCATGTTCTCGTTGACGATGTCGTAGATGCCCGCGGCGGCCTGGCGGACGTTCTTGCCGAGCGCCTTGCCGATCTTCTCGACGGCCTGGTGGGCGAGCGCCCGGTCGAGCTGCATGTCGCCGCCGAGCTTCTGCTGCTCGGGCAGGTAGCCGAGCACGACGTTCGCATCGGTGACCGTGGGCTCGGTGCCGCCCTTGCCGTAGCACGCGGGACCCGGGTCCGCCCCGGCCGACTGCGGGCCGACGCGCAGCGCGCCGGTGAGTTCCGGGACGTGGGCGATCGAACCGCCGCCCGCGCCGACGGTACGGATGTCCACCGACGAGGCTCGCACCGTGACGTCGCCCACGGTCGTCTCGCGGCGCAGCCGCGGCTGGCCGTTCATGATCAGCGCGACGTCGGTCGAGGTGCCGCCGACGTCCACGGTCAGCAGGTTCGGGAAGCCCGCCTGCACGGCGACCCAGAGCGCGCCGGTCACGCCGCCGGCCGGGCCCGACATCAGCAGGTTGACCGGGAAGTCCTCGGCGGAGCGCGCCGACGCGAGGCCGCCGTCCGAGCGCAGGATGTGGAGCTTGACGCCCTGCGCGCGCGACTCGAGCTTCGTCTTCAGGTTGTGCACGTATTTCTGCACGCGCGGGCGCACGTAGGAGTTCGCGACCGTCGTGACGGTGCGTTCGTACTCCTGCATCTCGGGGACCACCTCGGACGAGAGCGACACCGGCACGCCCGGCAGCACCTCGGCGGCGATTTCCTTGATCCGGCGCTCGTGCGAGTCGTTCGCGAACGAGTTCACGAGCGAGACGGTCAGCGCCTCGATCTTCTTCGCGCCGAGCACCGCGAGGTCGGCGCGAAGCTTCGCCTCGTCGAGCGCGGTGACGACGTCGCCCTTCGAGCCGACGCGCTCGTCCGCCTCGATCGTGAGCGCGAGCGGCGCCATCGGCAGCGACTTGTTGTAGATCACCCAGCCGCCGAGTCCGCCCGGGACGAAGCTGCGCGCGATCTGCAGCACCTGTCGGTAGCCGCGTGTCGTGACGAGGCCGACCCGCGCGCCGGTGCCCGTGAGCACCGTGTTCGTCGCGACGGTCGTGCCGTGCATGACGTGCCCGATCTCGCCGGGCGCGACGCCCGCCTCCTTGCAGACCCGCTCGATGCCCTTCAGCACGCCCACGGACTGGTCCGCCGGCGTGCTCGACACCTTCGCCTTCCAGCTCTGGCCGGTCTTTTCGTTCACGAGCAGCAGGTCCGTGAACGTGCCGCCCACATCGACGCCCAATCGGTATGTCATGCCCTCACCCCTGTGGTCTCGGACGCCGGCCCCGCGGCCGGTCGTGGAAATGCGCCTGCCTTCACCAGCATGCCCGGCACCGGACGCCCGAGCTGCTCCTGCAGCCAGTGGCCGGTCTCGATCGCAGCCGCGAGCGAAACGCCGGTCTCGTAACCGGAACGTTCGAGCATGTAGAGCAGGTCTTCAGTCGGAATGTTCCCGGTCGCGGCCGGCGCGAACGGGCAGCCACCGATGCCGCCGAGGCTCGCGTCGAGCGTGCCGACGCCGGCCTGCACCGCCGCGAACGCGTTCGCGAGCCCGGTGTTGCGCGTGTTGTGGAAATGGCAGCGCAGCGGCATGCCGGGCAGCGCCTCGCGCACCCGGCCGACGATCTCGGTGACCTGTGAGGGCACGCCGACGCCGATCGTGTCGGCGATCGCGATTTCGTGCGGGCGGCCCTCGGCGACGCGCTGGGCCAGTTCGACGACGCGGGACACCGGCACCTCGCCCTCGAACGGGCAGCCGAACGCGGCCGACACGGTCACCTGGGCGCGGATGCCCGCCTCTCGCGCGAGCGCGGCGATCTCGAGCCACGCGGCCACCGACTCCTCGCTCGACACGCCCTGGTTGCGCCGGTTGAACGTGTCGCTCGCGACGACGGCCATGCCGATCTCGTTGCAGCCCGCGGCCGCGGCGCGTTCGAAACCGCGGCGGTTCAGCACGAGCCCGACGTAGTAGACGCCCTCGCGCCGCGGCAGTGCCGCGAGCACTTCCTCCGCGTCGGCCATCTGCGGCACCTTCTTCGGGTTCACGAAGCTCGTGACTTCGATCCGGCGCAGGCCCGCGGCCACCGCGCGATCGATGAATTCGACCTTCGTCACGGTCGGCACGACGCCGGGCTCGCTCTGCAGCCCGTCGCGCGGCCCGACCTCGACGATCTCGACCCGGCGAACTTCCGCCATCTCACCTCTCTCCCGCCCGACGGCGCAGCGTCCCGACCGGGTCGCGTCGAAGGTTCCTTGACCCCCGCCGGCGACGCCGGTTAAAAAGCCTGCACCCCTAATGACCGGACATTTGGCATGAGCGACGCACCCAACGTCAAATCGGGTCCACTGAGCGGCCTCCGGGTCCTCGAACTCGGCACCCTGCTCGCAGGTCCGTTCTGCGGACAACTGCTCGGGGACTTCGGCGCCGAGGTCATCAAGATCGAGCCCCCGGGCCAGGGCGACCCGATGCGAGTCTGGGGTCGGGAGAAGGCGAACGGCAAGTCGCTGTGGTGGCCGGTCGTCGCGCGCAACAAGAAGGCGATCACGCTGGATCTGCGCCAGGCCGAGGGACAGGCGATCCTGAAGTCGCTGGTCGGGCAAGCAGACTTCGTGCTGGAGAACTTCCGGCCCGGGACGATGGAGAAGTGGGGCCTCGGCTGGGCGGAACTCTCGGCCATCAACCCCCGGCTGATCATGATCCGGGTCTCCGGGTTCGGGCAGACCGGCCCCTACTCCCGCCAGGCGGGGTTCGGCGCGATCGGCGAGGCGATGGGCGGACTGCGCTACGTCGTCGGCGACCCCTCGACACCCCCGTCCCGGATGGGGATCTCGATCGGGGACTCGCTCGCCGCCACGTTCGCCTGCGTCGGTGCGCTCGCCGCGCTGCATCACCGCGAGCGCACCGGGCGCGGGCAGGTCGTCGATTCGGCGATCTACGAGGCCGTGCTCAACATGATGGAGTCGCTGGTCACCGAGTACGACAAGGCCGGCTTCATCCGGGAACGCACCGGCGCGATCCTGCCGAACGTGGCGCCCTCGAACGTCTACAAGACCCGGGACGGCATGGTCCTGATCGCGGCCAACCAGGACACGGTGTTCTCGAGGCTCGCCGAAGCGATGGGACAGCCCGGGCTCTCGACCGACCCCCGGTACTCGACGCACGGCGCACGGGGCGCCCACCAGGCCGAACTCGACGGCATGGTGGAGGCCTGGACCTCGACGCTCCCGACCCGCGAGGTGCTGGACCTGATGGACCGCCACGGCGTCCCGGCCGGCCTGATCTACCGTCCGCCGGACATGCTCGAGGACCCGCACTTCCGGGCCCGTGATGCGATCGTCACGGTGCCCCACCCGGACTTCGGGGAACTCAGGATGCAGAACGTGGCACCGAAGCTCTCCGAAACGCCGGGCTCGATCCGCAGCCCGAGCCCCGAGATGGGCGAACACAACGACGAGGTCTACCGGGGCCTGCTGGGCCTCGACGAGGCGCGCTACGAGGCCCTGAAGGCCGCGAAGGTGATCTGAGCAATGCCCACGTCCCTCGAGGACAACTATGCCGCTGGCGGCTTTGGGCGCGGTCTGGCGCCCGGCCGTCGCCCCGCGCTCGTGGTCGTGGACTTCGTCAGGGCGTACCTGGTGCCCGGGTCCCCGCTCTACGCCGGGGCCGAGCCCGCCCGGGCCGCCGCCGTCGAACTGCTCGCGGCGGCCCGTGCCGCCGCCATCCCGGTCATCCACACGAATGTCCGATACCAGCCAGGGGGCCGGGACGGGGGGGTTTTTTACCGCAAGGTGCCGGCACTGGCCTGTTTCCAGGACGGGACCCACCCGGAACTCGCTGCCTTTGCCGAGGGCCTCGAACCGAAGCCCGGCGAGACGGTCATCACCAAGCAGTACGCGAGCGCTTTCTTCGGCACGCCGCTGTCCTCCCTCCTGGCGTCGCTCGGTGTGGACACGCTGCTGATCGCCGGTGTCAGTACCAGTGGCTGCATCCGCGCCACCGCCGTCGACGCCTGCCAGCACGGGTACGTCCCGCTGGTGGTCCGCGAGGCCGTGGGCGACCGCCACCCGGCGCCCCACGAGGCCAACCTGTTCGACCTGCAGGCCAAGTACGCCGAGGTGGTGACGCTCGAGACCGCTCGCGCGTACCTGGCGGGACTGCCCGCCCGGGCCTGACGACCTGCGCCGGACCGGCGTCCGGGGCCGTGCTTGGCGGTACAATGCGCGGCCATCGGCCCGTCCCGGGCCTGTGAGGACGACGATGAAGAAAGTGAATCTCGTACTGGCCGCCGCGATCGCCGCCGCCGGGATGACCGGTCTCGCGACCGGGGCGCTCTACCCAGTGCCGGCCGTGGCCGCGGACAAGGCGCCCCCGGGACCGAAGGTCAGCGCCTCGGTCGTCAAGCCGCTCAAGGCGGCGCAGGAAGCGCTTGCCGCAAAGGACTACGACGGCGCGCTCGCCGACCTGAAGGAAGCCTCCGCCGTCGAGGGCACGTCCGCCTACGACCAGTTCATGATCGACGAGATGAGTTGGGTCGCGTACCTGCAGAAGAAGGATTACCCGGCCGCCGCAACCGCGCTCGAGCAGTCGCTCAATTCCGGCTTCGTGCCTGCGGCCGACGTGCCGAGCCGGCTCAAGGCGCTGACGCAGCTCAATTACGAGGCCAAGAACTACACGAAGGCCACGGAGTTCGGCGTGAAGTACCTCGAGGCGGTTCCGGGCGACACGCGCACCGCGCTGATGGTCGACCACGCCTACTACATGAACAAGGACTACGCCGCCGCGAGTGCGCTCGCGCAGAAGGAGATCGCCAAGGGCGGCAAGCCGGACGAGCAGATGCTGCAGATCTGGCTGCAGAGCGACATCGCGCTCAAGAACAACGAGGGCGCGATGCAGGCGCTCGAGGCGCGCGTCCGCTGGTACCCGCAGCAGAAGTACTGGGCGGACCTGCTCGACAACACGCTCCCGCAGGTGCGCGGAGACCGTGAACTGCGCGACTTCTACCGGCTGATGCAGCAGACGAACACGCTCTCGACGGCCGAGGACTACTCTGAGGCCGCGGCGATGATGGTGTCCGGCGGGTACCCGGCCGAAGCGGTCAAGGTCCTGGAAGCGGGCCTCGCGGCCAACGTGTTCACGGGCGACGCGCTCGCCCGCGCGAAGGGCGACCTGGATCGTGCCCGGACGACGGCCGCGGCCGACGCCAAGGACCTGCCGGGTGCGGCCAAGGCGCTGGCCAGCGCGAAGACCGGCAACGAGATGGTCGCGACCGGCAAGCTCTACTTCAGCGCCGGCGACTACGCGAGCGCCGCGGATGCAATCCAGAAGGGCCTCGCGAAGGGTGGCGTGGCCGATGCGGACGACGCGAACGCGTTGCTCGGCATCGCGCTCGTGCGCGGCGGCAAGTCGGCCGAGGCAAAGGCCGCGTTCCAGGCGGTCCAGGCGCCGAGCCTCGTGAAGGTGACGCGGCTCTGGGTGCTGTACATCGACGCGACGACCGCGGCTGTGGCTGCGGCGACGCCCGCCCCGGCGACGACCCCGGGCGGCGGCTGACGGCCACGCGCCCCGTTCCCAGGTCGCAAACGAGAAGGCCCCCGGCATCGCTGCCGGGGGCCTTTTTCGTGCCCGACGGATCGGGTACCGGCCGGGGGCCGGCACCCGAACGGGTTCAGTCCTTGATCATCCAGAGCTTTGCGATCTCGGCGAACTTCGGGTCCTTGACGGCCTTGAACGCCTTGTCCGCGTCAGCGGACTTGCCGAGCCGCAAATACGCGATGCCGAGCAGCATCTGCGCATCGTCGGCGTCCGCGAGACCCCCCTTCGCGAGCGCCTTGCCGATCGCATTGGTGGCGTTCGCGTAGTCGCCGGCGCTGAAGTAGAGCTTGCCGACGGTGTACATCTGCGCGCCCGTCGTCGCGGCCGCCAGCGCGGCGGCGGCCTTCGGCAGCTGTGCCCGCTCCGCATCGGCGCGGCGCTTCGCCGAATCGAGCGTGCGCTGGGCGCGCGTCGCATCCTCGCCCTGGAAGACGCCCGCCGCGATGCCCTTCTCGATGACCTGCTGGCCCTCGATCGCGAACCCGGCGACCACCAGGCCCTGCGACATGTCCGCGTACTGGCGGGGCTTCGAGAGCGCCCCGACGTCCTCGGCGAGGCGATAGAGATCGACGAGCTGGTCATCGTCCTTGGTCTGCTGGATGTAGCCATCGAGCAGTCGCGACCAGGTGTCCGGCGACGGGTAGTACTTGAGCAGCAGTTCGAGCGACTTGGCCGTCCCTTCCTTGTCGTCGAGCTTGTAGCTCGAGGCCAGCATCAGCTGCAGGACTTCCTCGCTCGGGCGGCCGGCGCGGCTCAGGCGTTCGGACACCGCATAGGCGGTCTTGAAGTCGCCCTGCTTGTAGGCTGCCTGAGCGACCAGCATCTGCGTATCTCGGTCACCCGGGACGGCTTTCAGGTACTGGTTCGCGTACTGCGTGGCCTTGCCGTAGCTGCCTGCGCGGAAGTAGAGCTGCGACAGCGTCTTCGTGCGCTCGGTCTTCTCGCCGGCCGACATGAACGGCGATGCCATCTGCTGCTCGAGCAGCCTCGCGGCGTCCGCATTGCGGCCCTGCTGCAGGTACACGTACCACAGCAGTTCGTTGATCTTGTACTGGTCGAAAGCCGTCTTGCCCGCGGTGGCGTCGGCCGCCTTGATCGCGGTGAGCGCCTGGTCCCACTTGCGCTTCTGGATGGCTTCCTGCGCGGTCTTCAGGCTCTTGCCGACCGCGACACTGACCTTCTGCTCGGCGACGGCGACGGACGGCGCGAGCAGGACGGTGGCCGTCCCGAACACGCCCGCCGACATCAGGACCGCCTTAAGCACCCACTTCGCGTTGGTCATCGCTCGCCTCACTCCGGGTGCCCGCCGGGCACCCCCTCCCAAGATGAAGGCCGCCGGGGCGCGTCGCCCCGGCAGCCTGTGGTGTGGAACGCCAGTGGGACCGCAGCGCGGCCGGCACCGGCGACGGTTACATGAACTGCTCGTTGCCTACGAAGCCGATCTTGACCAGGTGGTTGCGCTGCGCACTCGCGAGCACCCGCGCGACCACGTCGTAGTCGGCGCGCTTGTTCGGGTAGATGTGCAGTTCCGGCTGCGGGTCCTGGGCCGCCTCCCGCTGGAAATAAGCATCGAGCGTATCGAAGTCAGGTACCGGAGTCCCGTTCCACAGTACCGTTCCGTCGAAATCGATCTCGAGGTTGATCACGACCGGCTGCGCCTGCGACGGCGCATTGTTCGGACGCGGCATGTCGAGCTTCACCGCGTGCGTCATCACCGGGATGGTGATGATGAACATGATCAGCAACACGAGCAGGATGTCGATCAACGGCGTCGTGTTGATGTCCATCATCGGCTCGTCGTCGCCGCCGCCTGTGCTCATACCCATGCTGTTACTCCTGCCTGCCTGCGCGCATCACAGCCGACCGAGGCCGCGATCCGGTTCCGTGATGAAGCCGACCTTCAGGATGCCGCTGCGCTGGCACAGCACGATCACCCGGCCGATGTTCTCCCACTTCGTGTGCTTGTCGCCGCGGACGTGGATCTCCGGCTGCGGCTGCAGCACGGCGACGCCCTTCAGCTTGTCGAGCAGCGCCTCCTGCGTCGGCACCAGCGCCGTGTTCCAGTACACGTTGCCGTCGGTATCAACTGCGATGTTGATGTTCTCCGGCTTCGTCTGGGTGGGAATGTTGGCTGCCTTGGGCAACTCCACCTTCACCGACTGCGTGATCACCGGGATGGTGATCAGGAAGATGATGAGGAGCACCAGCATCACGTCCACGAGGGGCGTGGTGTTGATCTCCGACATCGGCTTCTCGTCGTCGCCCGGACCGCCGCCCGTGGTGATTGACATGCCCATGCTTGCTGCCTCCGGCGGCTCTGGTCCGAATTACTTCTTGGGGCCGCCCGAGATGACGCGCGCGGCCGTACCCTCGACGCGGGAGCCGCTGACGATCACCTGCTCGAGGTCCGACGAGAAGAGCTTCACCTTCTCCATGATCAGCTTGTTGCGGCCGAGCAGGTAGTTGTAGCCGAGCACCGCCGGCACCGCGACCGCGAGACCGATGGCCGTCATGATGAGCGCCTCACCGACCGGTCCGGCGACCTTGTCGATGCTCGCCTGGCCGGCGACGCCGATCGCGACGAGCGCGTGGTAGATGCCCCACACCGTGCCGAACAGGCCGATGAACGGCGCGGTCGAACCGGTCGTGGCGAGGAACGGCAGCTGCGTCGACAGCGCGTTGCCGATGCGGGCGACGCCGCGGGCGATCACGTTGTCGATCCACTCGTGCAGCGGCACGGACTCGGTCATGCGCGAGTCGTGGTGCTCCGCCGCGTCGATCGCCTCGGAGGCCAGCACCTTGAAGATGTTGCCCTTGCCGGTGAGCTTCGTGACGCCGTTCTTGATGTTCTCGGCGGCCCAGAAATTCTTCTCGGCCTCCCTGGCCTGGTTCAGCAGGCGCTTCTGTTCCCACCACTTCGTGAAGATGATGAACCACGAGTAGGCGGACATCAGCACCAGCAGGATCAGCACGCCCTTGGCGACGAAGTCGCCCTGCGCCCAGAGGGCCTGGATGCCATACGGGTTGTCTACAGCGATCGAATCAGCGGCCATTGGGACTCTCCTTCAGCGAATCTGTTTTCGTTACCGGCCGTGCCGGCGTAGTAGTAGTCGGCGGCAGGACCGCGGACGGTCAATCCGTCAGGTTGAACACGACGTTGAACGTGTGCCACATGGCGACGGGCTTGCCGTCCTCCTTGCCTGGCGAGAACCGCCAGTTGCGCTGCACTTCCTTCACTGCGGCCTCGTCGAGTTTCTCGTAGCCGCTGCTCTTGACGATCTTGACCTCGCCGACCTTGCCCGACTCGAGCACGTAGGCCGCGAGCGTCACGGTGCCAGCCTCACCCGCGCGGCGCGACGACGGCGGGTACTCCGGCTTCGTGACGCGCGCGCCCTTGCCGGCGGTGGACGGCGGGGTCTTCACGACCTGGTGCTCGACCGGCGCCGGAGCCGGCGGCGGCGGCGCGGTCGGGCGAGTGTTGGTCGTGTTCGTGATCGCCGTGGTCGGCCCGGTGTCCGTCGGCACGTCGATGGGGAGTTCCGGCGGCGGCACGTACGGCGGCGGCTGCTCCATCTCCGGCGGCGGCGGCGGCGGCTTGTCGTCCTGAGGCTTCTCTTCGATGATCTTCGTCTGGACCGGCGGGATCACGACCTCGACGATCTTGGCGCCGAGGCCAGACGCCAGGACCCAGAAGAACAGCACGTGGATGACGACGACGATGAAGAACGCCAGCGTCCGCTTCTGGTTTCGTGCCGGATCGTCGATCGAGTACTCGTAGGCCACGTCCCCTCCGTCGCAATGGGGTCTTGTATGTGTCTGCCGGGCGTTCCCGCGCTCGTGCCCGGGGCAGACCGGCGACACTACAAGAGCCGGTCGGCGGTCGCAACTCCGGGTGAGCGGGGGCGCACTCTACCGACCCCCCACGGTCAACTCAATACCCGTCAGGGGCCCTTTTGCCGCGCGGCCGCGGGGGTGTGTGCAGCGAGCCCCCGGTCCGTCACCGCGCCAAGCGACGCGCTGCTCACGAGCGCCGCGTACTTGGCCAGCACGCCGCGCACCGCGTAGGGCCCGGGCGGCGTCCAGCCCGCGCGACGCCGTGCGAGTTCGGCCTCGCCGACACCGAGCGTGATGCTGCGCCGGTTCGCGTCGATCGTGATCGGATCGCCGTCGCGCACCAGAGCGAGCGGACCGCCCACCGCAGCTTCGGGCGACACGTGGCCCACGACGAAACCGTGGCTGCCGCCGGAGAACCGTCCGTCCGTGATCAGCGCCACCTTGTCGCCGAGTCCCTTGCCCATGATCGCCGCAGTCGGACTCAGCATCTCGCGCATGCCCGGACCGCCGCGCGGGCCCTCGTAACGCACGACGAGCACGTCGCCGGCGACGACCGTGCCGTCGAGGATCGCCTGCAACGTCGCCTCCTCGCCGTCGAACACGCGCGCGCGACCGGAGAACTCGAGGCCCTCCTTGCCGCTGATCTTCGCGACCGCACCCTCGGGCGCCAGGTTGCCGTAGAGCACGACGAGGTGGCTCTCGGGCTTGATCGGACGGTCGAGCGGACGGACGATGTCCTGGCCCGCCGGGTACGGCTTCACGCGCTTCAGGTTCCCGGCCAGCGTCCGGCCGGTGACCGTCATGCAGTCGCCGTGCAGCAATCCCGCGCCGAGCAGTTCCTTCATCAGGGGCTGGATGCCTCCGATCCGGATCAGTTCGGACATCGAATAGCGCCCGCTCGGCCGGAGATCCGCGAGCACGGGCACGCGCGCACCGATCCGGGTGAAGTCGTCGAGTTCGAGCGGCACGCCCGCCGCATGCGCGATCGCGAGCAGGTGCAGCACCGCGTTCGTCGAGCCGGCGAGCGCGATCGTGCAAACGATTGCATTCTCGAAGGCCTCCCGCGTCAGCACGTCGGAGGGCCGGATGCCGCGCTTCACCAGGTTCACGACCGCGCGCCCCGCCCGCTCGGCGTCCGAGCGCTTGTGGCGGGACACGGCCTCCTGGGCCGAACTGTTCGAGAGGCTCATGCCGAGCGCCTCGATCGCCGAGGCCATCGTGTTCGCGGTGTACATGCCGCCGCAGCTGCCGGCGCCGGGGATTGCCGTGCGTTCGACCTCGCGGAGCGCCTTGTCCGAAATCGTCCCTTGCGCATGCGCGCCGACCGCCTCGAACACCGAGACGATGTCGCGCCGTCCGGCACCCGGACGGATCGTGCCGCCGTAGACGAACACGGCCGGGCGGTCGAGCCGGGCGATCGCCATCATGCAGCCCGGCATGTTCTTGTCACAGCCACCGATCGCGACGAGCCCGTCGAAGCCCTGCGCGCCGACGACGGTCTCGATCGAGTCGGCGATCACCTCGCGAGAGACGAGCGAGTAGCGCATCCCGGGCGTGCCCATCGAGATGCCGTCCGAGACCGTGATCGTGCCGAACACGGTGCTCTTGCCGCCGGCCGCATCCGCGCCGGCCGCCGCCGCGTCCGCGAGCCGGTCGATGTGCATGTTGCACGGCGTCAGGTTGCTCCAGGTCGAGGCGATCCCGACCTGCGGTCTCCTGAAGTCACGGTCCGTGTAGCCCACGGCGCGCAGCATCGCGCGGCTCGGCGTCTGCTTGACGCCGTCGTAGACGAGGCGCGAGTACGCGCGCGGATCAACCTTGCGTCGTTTCATGGACTGGCTCCACGGTGGAATCGGTATTGTGCGACTTCGCGCCGGCCGCGGTCACGTACCGCCGCATTCGCGTGAAGCGGTGCGCGCCCGCGACGATCAGCCCGAGCGGCATCAGGAGCGCCCAAGCGCCCGAGCCGGGCCGCCACGCGTCGAGCGCGTGGTACAGGACGATCGCAAACGGCGGCGCGAGCAGGCCACGGACCCCGGTGAGCGTGACGTGCAGCGCCATGTACCGCGTCTCCTCACCTCGCGGCGCGAAGTCGTTGTGGCCGAGCGACCAGCCGAGGCTGCCCGCGGCGAGCGACGTGCCGAGCAGCAGCGCGCCCGGCCACAGCAGCCACTGCCAGCCAAGCAGCACGGCGCCGACCAGCAGCGTCGCCGCCGAGACGAGGACCCAGCCGTGCACCGAGCGGAACACGACGACGTGTGCGCGGTCGAGGAACCGGGCCCACGGGTGGATCGCGAACGGGATCACGATGATCGGCAGCGCGGAAGTGACGGCGACCTGCACGAATTCCGACGCGCCGAGCACGTCGTCGAGCGAAATCACGAGCAGCGGCGTGAGCGAGAGCAATCCCGCGCCGAACACCGACATCGCGACCATGTAGCGGCGGTAGTTCGCGTCGCGCGCGAGGAGTTCCCGGGCGCCGGCGAGATCGAAGCGCGCGCCACCGGCCAATCGCTCCCGCTCGGCGGCGAGCAGGCGCTCCTCGCCGCGGACCCTGAACCGGCCGAACGCGTGCGCACCGGCGAGACCGAGGCCGGCCGCGACGACGAGCGCCAGGCGGATCCACTCCCCGCCCCGCTCCAGCAACCAACCGACGGCGAGCCCCGAGGCGGCCAGCGCGAGCGATCCGTTCATGATGATGCGACCGGTGATGCTCGCCCGCAGGCGGCGCGGGTAGTTCACGGTCCAGATGACCGAGCGCACCGTGTCGATGCCGGCCCAGACGATCCGGGCCGCGCCATAGACGAGCAGGAACAGCACGAGCCCGGTGCCGCCGCGCGGCACCAGCGCGAGGGCTGCGACGCACGCGGCGAGCGCGACGACGAGCGGCCGCAGGAATGGCACCTTGCGACGGCCCTGTGCGCGCCTCGCATAGGCGAGGCTCGCGAGGTTGGACCAGGCCGGCGCCGCGCTCACCAGCCCGAGCACGAGATCCACCGCGATGCCCCGGACCGTGCCGCCGAACAACGAACGGACCATCACGGCGGCGGTGCCGCCCTCGATCGTGCCGAGGCAGAGGTAGACCAGCGTCCAGGCCCGACGCTCATGGCCGAGGTCCACGACCGCTCAGCCGTAACGCTCGACCAGCAGCGCCCAGAGGGCACGCACCGCCTGGGGCTCGGCGCCGACCGGCCGGCCCGGGCGCTCGCGGGCGTTCCACGCATAGAGGTCGACGTGGACCCAGTCGGGCGACGCGGTGACGAAGCGTCGCAGGAACAACGCCCCGATGATCGAGCCGGCGAACCCGGACGGCGACACATTATTGATGTCACCGACGCGGCTCGCGAACTCGTCGTCGTAGCCGTCCCACAACGGCATCGGCCAGAGCGGGTCGCCGAGCGTGCGGCCGTGCGCGGCGAGCGACTGGACGGTGGCCTCGCGCTTGCCGAAGAGCGCCGGCAGCTCCGGACCGAGTGCCACCCGGGCCGCGCCCGTGAGCGTGGCGAGGTCCACGAGCAGGTCGGGTGTCTCGTCGTCGGCGGCCGCGAGCGCGTCGGCGAGCACGAGGCGTCCCTCCGCGTCCGTGTTGCCGACCTCGACCGAGAGGCCCTTGCGGGTCCTGAGCACGTCACCCGGGCGGTAGGCGTTCCCGGAGATCGCGTTCTCGACGGCCGGGACCAGCACGCGCAGGCGCACCGGCAGCGCGCTCTCCATCACGACCCGTGCCAGCGCGAGCACGCAGGCCGCGCCGCCCATGTCCTTCTTCATGAGCAGCATGCCGGATGACGGTTTCACGTCGAGCCCGCCGGTGTCGAAGCACACGCCCTTCCCGACCAGCGTCACCTTCGGGGCCGACGGGTCGCCCCAGGTGAAGTCCACGAGTCGCGGCCCGGCCGTCGCGGCGCGGCCGACCGCGTGGATCGCCGGGTAACCCTCGGCGAGTGCATCGCCGTGCACGATGCGGCCGGTCGCACCGCAGCGGGTGGCGAGTTCGAGCGCGTGCGCGGCGAGTTCGGCCGGACCGAGGTCGGCGGCCGGCGTGTTCACGAGGTCGCGAGCCATCGCGAGCGCCGCCGCCATGCGCCGCACGTGGGTCATGTCGGCGAGCACCGGCGGCACCAGACTCGCCGGGTCCCGGTTCGTCGCCGCCGGACGGCGGTAACGGTCGTAGCGGTAGCTCCCGTACGCCCACCCGATTGCAGCGGCAGTCGCGGCCCCGGCGGCCAGCGGTGTCGCGATGCGCCAGGGGCCGGCCGGCAGGCGGTCGGGAGCCCCTGCGAGCGCCCAGGGCTCGATCGTGTCGGGTGTCGCGGCCTTTCCGAGCCCGAGCACCGCGAGCTGCACCGTGCCGTCGGGTCCCGGGACCACCGCGAGCTGGTGGCGCTCCGCCCGGAATCGGGTGTCTGCAAGCCAGCGTCGCGTCGATACACCCTGCGACCCGAGCCAGTCCTCCAGCCCGTCCTCGCTGACGAGCCACAGCGGCCGAGCGGCCGCGACGTCGGAATCTTCGAACATGGTGCCGACACTTTAGCCGAGTTTCTTTTTGCAGTGCGGTTGACAATAACGGTCCGGCTGTGCTGCTATCCACCGCTCGGTCCGACCCCAGATCCGCAGGCAATGATGAAGCTCGAGGCCCCGTTCGACGTCGCGAACACCGCCACCACCCGTCTGGCGGGCCTGCTGCTGCTTCCCCTGCTTGCGCTGCTTCCCCTCGGGAGGTGCGGGGCCCCGGACTGAAGGCGCAAAAGGCGCTCGAGGACTAGAGGAACCCCGCACCGGACCCGATCCGGGCGGGGTTCTTCGTTTGGACCAGACGATTCGACTATCGATTTCCCGATACACCAGCCGAGGAGTTTCGAACATGCGCGCGTACTCGAAGAAGGACGTGGACAAGAAGGCACTCAAGGGCGCCCGGATCGCCGTCGTCGGCTATGGCAGCCAGGGTCGCGCGCACGCGTTGAACCTCAAGGACTCGGGCTATGACGTCGTGATCGGCGTGCGCAAGGGCGACAGCTGGAAACAGGCGAAGAAGGACGGCCTCTCGGTCGCCGTGCCGGCCGACGCCGTCAAGGGCGCCGACCTCGTGGCCCTGCTCACCCCGGACACCACGCAGGCCGAGAACTACAGGGAGATCCTGCCGAACCTGCGCAAGGGCGCAACGCTGCTGTTCGCGCACGGGTTCAACGTGCACTTCAAGCAGATCAAGCCGCGCAAGGACCTCGACGTCGTGCTGATCGCGCCGAAGGGCCCGGGCGGCCTCGTCCGCCGCCAGTACCAGGAAGGCCGCGGCGTGCCCTGCCTGATCGCGATCGCGCAGGACGCCTCGGGCCAGGCCAAGGCCAAGGCGCTCGCCTACGCCGACGGCATCGGCGGCACCCGCGCCGGCGTGCTCGAGACCACGTTCAAGGAGGAGACCGAGACGGACCTCTTTGGCGAGCAGGCCGTGCTCTGCGGTGGCGCGACCGAACTCGTCCTCAAGGGCTACGAGACGCTGGTCGAGGCCGGCTACCAGCCCGAAGTCGCCTACTACGAGTGCCTGCACGAACTGAAGCTGATCGTCGACCTGCTGCACGAGGGCGGCCTCGCGAAAATGCACAAGTACATCTCCCACACCGCCAAGTGGGGCGACCTGACGCGCGGCCCCCGGGTCGTGAACAAGGACACCAAGAAGGAGATGAAGAAGATACTGAAGGAGATCCAGGACGGCTCGTTCGCGCGCATCTGGATCCGCGAGAACAAGACCGGCCGGCGCAAGTACGACGCACTGATGAAGAAGGACCTCGCCCACCCGATCGAGAAGGTCGGGCGCGAACTGCGCGGCCGGATGCCCTGGCTGAACGCCGGCTGACCCCACCAACGCGATCGTCGAGCCCGCCCACACCCTACGGTGACCGACATGTCCACATCGAGCCCCGCCCGCGACCCGAACCGCGTGTTGATCTTCGACACCACGCTGCGTGACGGCGAGCAGTCCCCCGGCTGCAGCATGACGCAGCCGGAGAAGCTGCGCGTCGCGCGGGCGCTGGCGGAACTCGGCGTGGACGTGATCGAGGCCGGGTTCCCGGCCGCCTCGCGCGGCGACTGGGAGGCCGTGCACGAGATCGCCCGCGAGGTGCGCGGCCCGATCATCGCCGGGCTGGCCCGCTGCAACCGCGAGGACATCGACAAGGTCTGGAGCGCGATCAAGGTCGCCGAACGGCCGCGGATCCACGTCTTCCTGGCCACGAGCGCGATCCACCGCGAGCACAAGCTCAACATGGCCAAGGAGCAGATCATCCACACGGCCGTCGAGGGCGTGCGCTACGCCCGCAGTCTCTGCGAGGACATCGAGTTCTCGCCGGAGGACGCCTCGCGCACCGAACTCGACTTCCTGCGCGAGGTGGTCGAGGCGGTGATCGAGGCCGGCGCGACGACGATCAACGTGCCGGACACGGTCGGCTACACGGTGCCCGAGGAGTTCCACGAGGTCTTCAGCCACCTGAAGAAGAACGTGAAGGGCGCCGACCGGGTCACCTTCAGCGTCCACTGCCACAACGATCTCGGGATGGCCGTCGCGAACAGCCTCGCGGCCGTGCGGGCCGGGGCACGCCAGGTCGAGTGCACCGTGAACGGGATCGGCGAGCGGGCCGGAAACGCCTCGCTCGAGGAACTCGTCATGGCGATGAAGACCCGCGAGGGCCTGCTCGGCTTCCACACCGGCATCGACACGAAGCGGCTGTTCCCGACCAGCCGGCTGCTCGCGAGCATCACCGGCATGACGATCCCGCGCAACAAGGCGGTCGTCGGCGAGAACGCGTTCGCGCACGAGTCCGGCATCCACCAGCACGGGATGCTGAAGCACCACTCGACCTACGAGATCATGCGCCCCGAGGACGTCGGTCTCTCCCGCTCGCACCTGGTGCTCGGGAAGCACAGTGGACGCGCCGCGCTGCGCGACCGGATCAAGGAACTCGGCTTCGAGCTCTCCGACGCCGAGCTCGCGCGCGTCTTCGAGGACTTCAAGTCGCTCGCGGACAAGAAGAAGGAACTGTTCGACGGCGACATCGAGGCGCTGGTGCTCAAGGCCGAGTTCGGCCAGAGCGGACCGTGGCACCTCGAGAGCCTGCACGCGGTGAGCGACACCGGCGGCACGGCCAGCGCGCGCGTCGGCCTCCGGCACGGCGACGGCCGGATCGTGTCGCAGGACGCGCACGGCGACGGCCCGGTCGACGCCGCGTTCAAGGCGATCGAGACCGCGACGGGCGTCATCGTCACGCTACGCAAGTTCGAGGTGCGCAGCGTCTCGATGGGCGAGGACGCCCAGGGCGAGGCGGTCGTGACCGTCGAGCACAACGGCCGCTCGTACCGAGGCTCGAGCGTGACGACCGACATCGTCGAGTCCGGTGTCCGCGCGTTCCTCGAGGTCGTGAACCGCATCGAATCGATGCGCGCGACCGCCGCCGCCCGAGCCGACCGGCGACAGCTCGAGGCGGTCGAAACCTCGCACTCCCTCTGACCCCACGGGACCCGCGATGACCCCAAAGACGCTGTTCGAGAAGATCTGGGAACGGCACGAAGTCGTGCCGGAAACCGCCGACACGCCGGCGATCCTCTACGTCGACCTGCACCTGACGCACGAGGTGACCTCGCCGCAGGCGTTCTCCGTGCTGCGGGAGCGCGGCCTCCCGGTGCGCCGCAAGGACCGCACGCTCGTGACGATGGACCACTCGACCCCGACGCTCACGGCCCAGGTGTTCGGCGGCCAGCCGATCGCGCTCGAGTCGGCCGCGAAGCAGGTCCACCAGCTCGAGAAGAACTGCGCCGAGTTCGGCCTCGAGCTGATCGGCCTCAGGGACCCGCGTCGCGGCATCGTCCACATCATCGGGCCCGAACTCGGCGCCACCCAGCCTGGAAAGACGATCGTCTGCGGCGACAGCCACACGAGCACCCACGGCGCGTTCGGTGCCCTCGCCTTCGGCATCGGGACGACGGAAGTGGGCTATGTGCTCGCGACGCAGTGCCTGCTGCAGCGCAAGCCGAAGACGCTCGCGATCGAGGTCGGCGGGCGGCTGCCCGCCGGCGTCACGGCGAAGGACCTGGTGCTCGCGATCATCGGGCGGATCGGCGTGAACGGCGGCACCGGCCACGTGATCGAGTACCGCGGCGCCGCGATCGAGGCGCTGTCGATGGACGAGCGGATGACCGTCTGCAACATGTCCATCGAGGCCGGCGCCCGCGCCGGCATGGTTGCGCCGGACGCGACGACGTACGCCTACCTCGAAGGCCGCCCGTACGCGCCGCAGGGCGCCGACTGGGAGCGCGCGCTCGCCGACTGGCAGGGGCTCCGGACCGACCCGGGTGCCCGCTACGACCGGGTGGTCGAGTTCGACGCATCCCGTCTCGAACCGATGATCACCTACGGCACGAACCCGGGCATGGTGGCGCCGGTCGGCGGCCGCGTGCCGGACCCCGCGGGCGACCCGGTCCACGCGCGCGCGCTCGAGTACATGGGCCTCGCGGCGGGCGAACCGCTCGGCGGCCGCCCGGTGCAGGTCGTGTTCATCGGCAGTTGCACGAATGCGCGGCTGTCGGACCTCGAACTCGCGGCCCGGGTGTTCAAGGGGCGCAAGGTGGCACCGGGCGTGCGTGCGCTCGTCGTGCCCGGCTCGCAGGGGATCAAGCGCGAGGCCGAGGCGCTCGGCCTCGCGAAGATATTCACGGACGCCGGTGCCGAATGGCGCGAGTCCGGCTGCTCGATGTGCCTCGGCATGAACGGGGACACGGTGGACCCGGGCCACTACTGCGTCAGCACCAGCAACCGCAATTTCGAGGGCCGCCAGGGCCTCGGTGCACGCACGCTCCTCGCGAGCCCCGCCACGGCCGCCGCCGCGGCCGTCACCGGCCGCGTCACCGACCCGCGCGAGTTCATACACTGAGGCCCCGCATGGAACCGATCACCGTCATTCGTTCGCGCACGGTCGTGATGCCGTCGTCGAACATCGACACCGACCAGATCATCCCGGCCCGCTACCTGACGACCACGACCCGCGAGGGGCTGGGCGAGGCCTTGTTCGCGGACCTGCGGAGGGACCCCGCGGGCCGGGTGAAGCCCGACTTCGTGCTGAACAAGCCCGAATCCGCGGGCTGCCGGGTGCTCGTCGCCGGCCGCAACATCGGCTGCGGTTCCTCTCGCGAGCACGCGCCGTGGGCACTGCTCGACTACGGCTTCCGCGCGGTCGTCAGCACCGAGATTGCCGACATCTTCAAGAACAACAGCCTGAAGAACGGGCTGCTGCCGGTCGTCGTGGACGAGGCGACCCACGGCTGGCTCGTTGCCCATCCGGGCACGGAAGTCGAGATCGACCTGCCCGCCTCCACGCTTCGGCTGCCGGACGGACGCTCGGTCACGTTTCCGATCGAGCCGTTCGCGAAGTACTGCCTGATGAACGGCGTCGACGAACTCGGTTACCTGCTCTCGAAGCTCGGCGCAATCGAGGCCTGGGAGGCCCGTCGGGCATGAAGGCACGGATCGCGGTGCTCGGCGGCGACGGCATCGGCCCCGAGGTGACCGGTGCCGCCGTGCGGGTGCTCGAGGCAATCGCCCGGCGCGGTGGCCACGGGTTCGAGTTCGTCGAGGCGCTGATCGGCGGTACCGCGATCGACGCGAGCGGCTCCCCGCTGCCGCCCCGCACGATCGACGCCTGCCGCAGCTGCGACGCCGTGCTGCTCGGTGCGGTCGGCGGCCCGAAGTGGTCGGACCCCGCGGCCCGGGTCCGGCCCGAGCAGGGACTGCTCGAGCTCCGTCGGACCCTCGGCGTGTACGCGAACCTGCGGCCGGTCCGCACGATCGAGGCACTGCAGGACGCCTCGCCGCTGCGGCCCGAGGTGATCCGCGGCACGGACATCATGGTCGTGCGCGAGCTCACCGGCGGGATCTACTTTGGCCGCAAGAGCCGGACGGCGAGCGAAGCCGAGGACCTCTGCTCCTACTCCGCGACCGAGATCGAGCGGGTGACGCGGATCGCCGGGCGCCTCGCCCGCGCACGCCGCGGCCGGATCATCTCGGTGGACAAGGCCAACGTGCTCGAGACCTCGCGTCTGTGGCGCACCGTCGTCGAGCGGGTGCTGGCCGCCGAGTTCCCGGGCGTCGCGCTCGAGCACATGCTGGTCGATGCCGCCGCAATGCACCTGCTGCGCAAGCCCGCCTCGTTCGACGTGCTGCTGACCGAGAACATGTTCGGCGACATCCTGACGGACGAGGCTTCGATGCTCGCCGGTTCACTCGGACTGCTGCCGTCGGCGTCGCTCGGCGACGGGACCGTCGGCCTCTACGAGCCGATCCACGGGTCGGCCCCGGACATCGCCGGGCGGGGCATCGCGAATCCGATCGGCACGATCCTGAGCGCCGCGATGCTGCTCCGGCACTCGCTCGGGCTGGAGGCGGAGGCCGCGGCCGTCGAGGCGGCCGTCGAATCCGCGCTGCGGGCCGGCCTTCGGACGGCCGACATCGCCGCGCCGGGTCAGGCCGCCGTCGGCAGCGGACCGGCAACCGAGGCCGTGATCCGGGCCCTCTGAAGCGCCCGATTTGACCCGGGACTGACCTCAATAAAAACAAGACATTACGAGATAATCAAGACAGATTGGATAAAGCTGAGGCCCCGGGCCACCACCGGGCCCGCCCGTCCCGGAAAAGCCTGTGCAAGCGGCGGAAAAGCGGCGCTATACTGCGCGTCCGCTCGCAGGACCGGCGCCCACGGCACCCCTCCCCGAGCGCGACACCGAACGAACAGGACTTGAGTCGGGTTAGTCACTGCCTCACGGAACGAGGCACTCGAGTCCTTCTTCGCAAGGCCGGCTTAATCGCCGGCCTTTCTTTTTGCACGGTCGCCCGGGGTCACCGCCCTCCACCGCTCACTTCAGCAGCGGCGTGCTGGTGGTGGCCTTGCCGTTCAGGTCGAAACCCTTGAAGTCGACGGTCAGCACGCCCGGATTCTCGAATGACCGGATGCTGTACGTCCGGTTCTTGAGGTCGGCGACGACCGTCCATTCGGTGAATTCGTAGGCGTTCGCGCCACCGCCGTAGCCACTCGACGCGTCGAGGTAGATCGAGCCGAACGGGATGTCGAAATTGTTCAGGATGTGCCAGGCCCGGCTGCGCTGCACGTCGGTCGTCGCGTCGGTCGGCGTGTTGAGCACGTAGATCGCCGCCCGGACGAAGCGGTCCGAACTCAGCATGCTGCCCGGCAAACCGTGCAATCCATTGCCGGAGCTGGCCGGCGGAAAGACCGTGCCCTTCACCTCCAGCGGCTTCTTGTCCAGGCCGCCGAGGTTCACGTAGTTGCCGATGTTGGCGAGGTGCCAGGCGAACGCCGGATCGTTCGTCATGACGCCGATCACGTTGTCGGTCATGACCAGGCGCCCCCCGAGGTACTCGACGACGAGGCTGCCGCCCTGGGCGTCGTGCAGCGTCATCCGCGCCCTGGGCGTGCCACCCCATTCCTTCATCGGCGCGTTGCTCACGTACATGCCCGGAAGGGCCTGCCGCACTTCGTCCACGGTCGCGAAATTGCCGAGGACATAGGTGAGCAGCTGCTGGGGCGCGATGCTGTTCGCCTCCTGTCCGGCGGGCACGTCCTGGTAGTGGGCGGTGTTCGGGGCATTCAGCAGGCCGCCGGCCAGGCCGGCTTCGTTCAGGCCGTCGACGTAGAACGGCAGGCCGAAGACGTTCGCGCCAACCACCGCGTACTTCGAGTTCCAGTTCTTGCCCTTGCCGGCGGTGCCGTCCGGCCCGATGCCCACGTTCGGATAGCCGCGCGGCATCTTCATCACCTGGGAATGCAGCGGGATGCCGAACTCCATCGTGCGGCCGTAGACCCGGCCGCCGTCGTTGCCGTTCAGCACCAGCGACGTGCAGGCGTCGGCCTGTTGCGAAGCCATGGCCAGGACGGTGGCACAGGCCAGCACCAGCGAGCGTTTCGTGAATCTCATGTTCGTGCACTCCACGTGTCGAATACATCAATGACGGTAAATGACCTGGCCACTCTTGAACGTCCGGACGACCCGGATGTCCTTGATCGCGTCGGGATCGACCTTCAGGGGGTTGCGGTCGAGTTCCACCAGGTCGGCCAGCATGCCCGGGACGATCATGCCCTTGCGGGTTTCCTCCCGGTACTGATACGCGGCCCGGGTCGTGAAGCACTGGAGCGCCAGGTACGGATCGATGCGCTCCTGCGGGCCCAGCGTCCTGCCGCTGAAAGTCTTGCGATTGACAGAGGTCCAGATCGAGAACAGCGTATTCGGACCGGACGACGGCGAGTCGTTGTGGATCCCGATCCTCACGCCCTCGGCCTGCGCCGTGGCCAGCGGGTTGATGTTCGTCGCCCGCGACTCCCCCAGTATGCCCAGGTAGACGTCCCCGTAGAGCCACACGTGATTGGCCAGCACGATGGCCTGGACGTTCATGGCCTTGTATTGCGCGAGCTGATCGTCGCGAACGAACATCGAATGGGAAATGACCGTGCGGCGATCCTCCGTGACGCCGGTCTCCTTGATCGCCTTGTCCAGGGCCGCCAGGGTCATGTCGATGCCCCCGTCCCCGTTGCTGTAGCCGAAGTACTGGATGTTCTTCTCGTACGCGAGCTTCGCGTAGTGATCGATGACGCTCTGCGGGCTGTATGGGAACCCTTGCCAATCCCCGGGCAGCCCCGACGTGTCCGCATATGGCTTGCTGAAGAAAGCGAGGCGCAACTGCGGTGCGCCGTCGGTCGGCACCATGATTCCCGCCACCTTGAAGCCGCGGTCACCACCGCTGTAGACCCCGAACTTGTAGTTGGGGTCGGTCTTGAGCAGTTGGTCGACGACGTCGAACGTGGGCAGGGCGATCAGGTCGATGGAAACCACCTTCTGCTCGATGGCTGCACGCATGTTGTCGATGTCGTCGGTGGTCGCCTCGTAGCTCTGCGCCGTCGTGAATCCATTGGAGGCGTAGATCTGCTGCGCCTTGCGATACGTTTCGAATGTCACGGCCTGCGGGTACTTGCCGACCACCGTGGCGACCGCACTCAGGTACGGCTGGCCGATCAATTCACCGGTCAGCTCTCCCGTCTTCGGGTCGATCGGAATGAATCCCGCCACGGCTTTGGTCGCCCGGGTGATGCCCAGTTTCTTAAGGCCCGCGGAATTGACCATGCCGGTCAGCGTCGAGATGTTCTCGATCAGCAACGGCTGGGTCGGGAAGGCCGCGTCGAGCTCGGCCAGCGACAGCGCGCCATCGGACAGCATCGCATCCGAATACCCGGTTCCGATGATCCAGCCGTTGAGCGGCTTCCCTTCCGTGCGCAGCCGGGCGATCAATTGCGCCTTGTTCGCCGGCGGACGATCGGAAAAGTAGGCGACGTTCACGCCCAGCGTGTCCTGCGCCACCAGCGCGAAGTGCCCCCAGCTGTCGATGAACCCGGGCAACAGCGTGTGACCCTTCAGGTCCTGCATCACGGGGTGAGGTCCCGCCGCGGCCAGTGCCGCCGCCTTCGGGCCGGCAAAGGCAATCCGGTCGCCCGACACCACGACCGCCTCGACGTAGCTCGGGCTGTCTCCCTGCATCGTCAGGATGTCGCCGTTGAAAAACACGGTCGCAGGAGCCGCGAGCGCGTTGATCGGGAAAAGCGCGAACAGGACCGCAAACAGCATTCCCAGGATATTCATGGACGTCCTCATGAACCGCAGGGATCCGGTCCGGCCTTCGATTCCCTTGGCCCGGCCGCCGGGAAAACAGCAGGCGCAGGTACGCGCATCGGCACGGTCCGCTCCGATGCCCGTGCGCACGAAATTGTAGTGGCCGGGAATCGACCGGCCCGCCGATTGCAAACCAGAATGGATGTGATTGCCGGCGCTGACGCCCGGCTACCGGCCCGCGCTCGTGTTCAACCGACGTTCGCGGCCGCGAGCCCCCGCTCGAGATCGGCCACGAGGTCGTCCGCGTCCTCGATGCCGATCGACAGCCTGAGCAGCGTGTCCGAGATGCCGGCGCGCGCACGCGCGGCCGCATCCATCGCTGCATGCGTCATCGTCGCCGGGTGCGCGATGAGGCTTTCGACGCCGCCAAGCGACTCGGCCAGCGAGAAGAGTTCGAGCGCGCCGACCATTGCCTCGACGTTGGACGCACCGCCCTTCAGCTCGAAGCTGACCATCGCGCCGTAGCCCTGCTGCTGCCGCCGCGCCACCTCGTGGCCCGGGTGCGAGGCGAGGCCCGGGTAGTACACCCGCGCCACGGCGGGATGCCTCACCAGGCACTCGACCACCCTCGCGGTGTTCTCCCCGTGCGCCCGCATCCGGGCGTGCAGCGTGCGGATGCCTCGCAGCGTGAGGTAGCTGTCGAACGGCGCGCCGGTGACGCCGGTGCAGTTGGCCCACCAGGCCAGCCGCTCGTGCAGCTCGCGGTCCGCGGCAACCACGGCGCCGCCGACCACGTCGCTGTGGCCGTTCAGGTACTTGGTCGTCGAATGCACGACGACGTCGGCGCCGAGTTCGAGTGGCCGCTGCCACACCGGCGACAGGAACGTGTTGTCGGCGACCGAGAGTGCGCCGGCCGCGCGGCCCGCCGCGGCGATCCGCGCCACGTCCACGACCCGGAGCAGCGGGTTGCTGGGGGTCTCGATCCAGACGAGCGCGGGCTTCAGCGCCAGCGCGGCCGCGAGTGCCGCGTCATCGTGGTAGTCCACGAAGTGGACGTCGAGTGATCCCCGCTCGCGCAACGCGTTGAAGAGCCGGTAGGTGCCGCCGTAGCAGTCGTGCGGGACCACGGCGAGCTGGCCCGGGCAGAAGAGCTGCGTGACGAGCCCCACGGCCGCCATGCCGGTCGCGGTCACGACCGCCCCCGCCCCGCCCTCGAGTTCGGCGAGCGCGCCGGCCAGTGCGTCGCGGGTCGGGTTGCCGGACCGCGAGTAGTCGTACGTGCGCTTGCGGCCATATCCCTCGAACGCGAACGTCGAAGTCAGGTGGATCGGCGGGACGACCGCGCCGTGCTGGGTGTCCGACTCGAGGGCGGCGCGGACGGCGCGGGTACGGGGGTTTAAGGGCTTGGTCATGTTCAGTCGAGCGCCTGCGCGAACAGGTCGCGCAGCACTTCGGTCTCCTTGAGAAATGCGTCGTGTCCGTACAGCGAACTCACTTCGACGAGCCGGCAGTTGCCGGCCAGCCGGTCGCGCAGCTCGCGCATGTCGTGCAATGGCACCAGCTGGTCCTCGACGATCGCGAGCAACGTGACGGGCGTCCGGATGGTCTCCGGCGCGACGCGGTGCAGGTCGATCGACTCGGACAGGCAGACGAAGGCTTCGGGCCGGTACTGGGCCGCGTAGGCCTCCCCGCGCGCGAGCAGGTAGGCCTCGACCGGGAACCGGAACCCGTCCGGCGTCCGCTCGGGCGGGCCCGGAAAGCGTTCCTCGAATTCGCGGGCCGACCGGTACGTGGCCATTGCGAGTGCACGGGCCAGCGCAAGCCCCTGCGGGCCTTCGCCGTGGGCGAGCGCATATCGCACGACGGCACGCTGCACGCTGCGCCAGGCCGTGGACATCGGGTGCGTCCGGTGGGCGGCGCTGATGACGACCGCGTGGTCCACCCGGTCCGGGTACCGCTCGGCGAGCGCGAGGGCGACCATCCCGCCGTAGGACGCACCGACGATGCCGTGCAGGCGCTCGATCCCGAGCCGGTCCATCAGTCGGACGAGCATTGCGGCCTGGTCGTGGCTGCCGACCGACGGGAACACCCGGCCCGGCACCGGGCCCGTGCTCGCGTGGCTGCCGCCCAGCAAGTCGATGCCGAGCACCCGGTAGCGGTCGGCGTCGAGCGCACGCCCGGGGCCGATGCTCTCCTGCCACCATCCCTCGGACTCACCGTCGTACCCGAAAACGTGGCGGCCCGAGGAAATGCCGCCCAGCACGGCGACGACCGGGGCGTCGCGACGGCCGGCGAGCCGGTAGGCCAGGTGGACTTCCGGCAGCGTTCCGCCGTAGGCAAGCGCCAGGGGCCCCTCGAACCGGGCCAGGTCCGTGACGCAGGCGTGCCCCACCGGCAGCGGCCGGTCGGCAGGCAGGACGTTCACGGCAGTCGATCCCACGGCACACGCACTCCCGGGACGGCCACGGGCCGCCCTAGATCCTTCGCGAGACTCGACGGGTAGGTGGGTTGACGGTCCCGGCGCCCCCGGGGCGACCCGGGACCGCTGTGCGTCAACTCATCTGTCGGCGGACCGAGTCCCCGTGGAGTTGGCACCATTTCGGGCTTGCGGCCCCGACGGTTGCCCCGGCTTCAAAGGGCCAGTCCCTCAGCCGGTCTCGATGAGCGGGCGAAGTTTAGGGTGGCGGGCCGCGGCCGGTCAAGGCGGCGCTTGCGTCCGACGTGCCAATGCACTAATGTAACATCGCGCTATTACATTGGAACGTTCCCATGAAGACCCACCGCGGGATCAGCCAGCGGCAGGAAGCCGCCGCCGAGCGCTCGCTGTTCCAGGCCGTGCTGACGCTGCGCACCGTCGAGGAGTGCCGCGACTTCTTCCGCGACCTGTGCACGCCGGCCGAACTGCAGGCCCTCTCGGACCGCTGGAACGTCGTCGGCCTGTTGCAACAGGGCATGCCCTACCGGGAAATCCACCGGGTCACCGGCGTCAGCGTCACGACGATCGGCCGCGTGGCCCGTTACCTCGGTGCCGGCAATGGCGGCTATGCCCTCGCCGCCCGCCGGCTCGCGGAGCGCTGAGATGGAACGCAGTGCACGCCTCCGGATCGCCGTCCAGAAGTCGGGCCGCCTGACGGACCTCTCGCTCGACCTGCTGGCCCGCTGTGGTTTGAAGCTCAGCCGCGGAAAGGACCAGTTGATGTGCTACGGCGAGAACATGCCGCTCGACGTGCTGTTCGTCCGCGACGACGACATCCCGGACCTCGTGCAGGAGGACGTCTGCGACCTCGGCATCGTCGGCGCGAACGTCATCGAGGAGAAGCGCCTCGCGATGGCCGCGCGCGGGACGCCACCCACGTTCGCACAGGTGCAGAAGCTCGACTACGGGCGCTGCCGGCTCTCGATCGCGGTGCCGGACGAGTTCGACTACGCCGGGCCCGGGAGCATCGCCCGTCGCCGGATCGCGACCACCTACCCCCACGTGCTCGGGCGCTACCTGCGCGAGAACGGCATCGAGGCCGAGATCGTCACGCTGTCGGGCGCCGTGGAGATCGCCCCCCGCCTCGGCCGGGCCGACCTGATCTGCGACCTGGTCTCGACCGGCTCGACGTTGCGCGCGAACCACCTGCGCGAGGTGGCGACCGTGCTCGAAAGCGAGGCAGTGCTCGTTCGCACACCCGTGCCGCTGTCCGCCGAGAAGGAAGACTGGGCACGGCGGCTGCTGATGCGCATCGACGGCGTGCAGCAGGTCCGCGAGAGCAAGTACATCATGCTGCACGCCCCGCGCTCGGCGCTGCCGGAGATCCGCAAGCTCCTCCCTGGCAGCGAGTCGCCGACCGTGATCCCGCTCGACGGCAGCGGCGAAAAGGTGGCCGTCCACGCGGTCTGCCGCGAGAACGTGTTCTGGGAAACCCTCGAGGGACTCAAGGCCGCGGGCGCCAGCTCGGTGCTGGTGCTGCCGGTGGAGAAGATGCTCGCATGAACGCGCCGCTCGCGATCCACGACTGGACTTCGCTCGACGAGCCGGGCCGCGCGGCGCTGCTTCGACGACCCTCCCAGCGCGACGCCGCCGGCCTCTCGGCCCGCGCCGCCGCGATCGTCGCCGACGTGCGCGCGCGCGGCGATGCGGCCGTGCGTGAATACACCGCGAAGTTCGATGGGGTCGACCTCGACTCGCTCGCCGTGGCGCCCGCCGAGTTCGAGGCCGCGACCGCGACACTCACTCGCGAGCAGTTGGCGGCCTTGCGTCGCGCGATCGAGACAGTCACCCGGTTCCACGAGACGCAGAGTCTCGAGCCCGTGCGGCTGCAGACCGTCCCGGGCGTCACCTGCGAGCGGCTGATGGTCCCGATCGGCGCGGTCGGTCTCTACGTCCCGGCCGGGTCCGCGCCGCTGCCGTCCACCGCGGTGATGCTGGCCGTCCCGGCGCGGCTCGCCCGCTGCCCGGTCCGTGTCCTCTGCACGCCGCCGCGGCCTGACGGCCGCGCCGACCCGGCCGTGCTCGTCGTCGCGAAGCTGTGCGGGATCGAGCAGGTGTACAAGGTCGGCGGTGCCCAGGCGATCGCAGCGATGGCCTATGGGACGGCGACGATCCCAAAAGTGGACAAGATCTACGGCCCGGGCAACGCGTGGGTAACCGCGGCCAAGCAGGTCGTCGCGGCCGACGCGGACGGCGCCGCACTCGACATGCCGGCGGGGCCCTCCGAGGTGCTCGTGATCGCGGACGACGCCGCGGAGCCCGCGTTCGTCGCGGCCGACCTGCTCGCGCAGGCCGAGCACAGCCCGGACGCCCAGGTCGTGCTCGTGGCGCTGTCGCGCCCGTTCGCCGAGGCGTGCGCGGTCGAAGTCGCCCGGCAGCTCGAGGCCCTGCCCCGCCGCGAGATCGCCGGCGCGGCGATCGGCTCGAGCCGGATCCTGCTCGTGCCCGACCTCGAGACCGCGCTCGAGGTGAGCAACCGCTACGCGCCCGAGCACCTGATCCTGCAGGTGCGCGCACCGCGCCGCTGGCTGGATCGGGTGCGCAACGCCGGTTCGGTGTTCCTCGGCGCCTGGACGCCCGAGACATTGGGCGATTACTGCAGCGGCACGAACCACGTGCTGCCGACCTACGGCCACGCCCGCGCCTACAGCGGGCTCGGCGTGCTCGACTTCGTCCGGCGGATGACCGTGCAGGAGGCGACGCCCGAGGGCCTCGCCGACCTCGGCCCGGTCGCACGCACGCTGGCGAAGCTCGAGTCGCTCGAAGCGCACGCGCGCGCCGTCGAGGTCCGTCTCGAGGCGCTCGAGTCGGAGTCACGGACGTGAGCAGCGTGCTCGACCTCGCACGACCCGACATCCGGGAACTCGCGCCTTACCAGCACGCGAAATGGGATCCCTCGCTCGAGCGCATGCACGCGAACGAGATGCCGTGGCGTGCCCAGGGCGACAACACGGGCGCCGGGCTCAACCGCTACCCGGAACCACAGCCCGTGGCGCTCCTCGCGCGAATGGCAAAGCTCTACGGCGTACTGCCGTCGCGCGTGCTCGTCGGCCGGGGCAGCGACGAGGCCATCGACCTGCTCACCCGGGCGTTCTGCCGCGCCGGCGTGGATGCGGTCGTGACCACGCCGCCGACGTTCGGCTACTACAAGGTCGCAGCGAAGATCCAGGGCGCCGAGGTGATCGAGGTCCCGCTCGGTGCCGAGGACGCTGCACTCGACGTCGAGGGCGTCATCGCGGCGGGCCGGCGCGCGCGGATCGTATTCCTGTGTTCCCCGAACAACCCGACCGGCAACCTGCTCGACGAGCGGGCGATCCTGCGGGTCGCGCGCGAACTCGCCGACCAGGCGATCGTCTGCGTCGACGAGGCCTACCTCGAGTTCTGCGGCCGGCCGAGCCTCGCGCCGCACATCGACGCGTTGCCGAACCTCGTGCTGCTGCGGACGCTTTCGAAGGCCTACGCGCTCGCGGGCGCGCGGCTCGGCACGCTGGTCGCCTGCGAGGACGTCGTCGGGCTGCTGCGCCGGATCATCCCGCCGTACGCGATCCCGGCCTCGACGGTCGAGGAAGTGCTGGCGCTGACCGAGGCGCCGCAGCGGGCGATCGCCGCGGAGCGCGTCCGGATGCTGCTCGCCGAGCGCGAGATCATGCGGCTGCGCCTCGGGCGCATCGCCGGGATCGAACGTGTGTACCCGTCCGACGCCAATTTCCTGCTCGTCCGCGCACGCGACCCGCAGGCGCTGCTCGAGGCCGGCAAGTCGGTCGGGCTGCTGGTACGCGACTTCAGCAGCGCGCCCCGCCTCGAGCGCTGCCTCCGGATCTCGATCGGGACGCCCGAGCAGAACGCGCGGTTGCTCGCCGCACTGGAGCGCACATGACCGCCGAACTGATCCTGTTCGTGGACCGCGACGGCACGCTGATCGAGGAGCCGCACGACTATCAGGTCGACCGCCTCGACAAGGTGCGGCTCGTGCCGGGCGTGATCCCGGCGTTGCTCGACCTCAAGCGCGCCGGCTACCGGTTCGTGCTCGTGAGCAACCAGGACGGGCTCGGCACGCCGTCCTTCCCGGAGCCCGACTTCATTGCAACCCAGGACTTCGTTCGGCGGTTGTTCGCGTCCCAGGGCATCGAGTTCGACGCCGAGTTCTTCTGCCCGCACTTCCCGGCCGACGACTGCGCCTGCCGGAAGCCGAAGACCGGCCTGCTGACGGAATTCCTCGCCGGTCGGGCGATGGACCGGACCCGGAGCGCGGTCGTCGGCGACCGGCAGACCGACCTCGATCTCGCCGCGAACCTCGGCCTTCCGGGCTTCCGGATCCACGGCGCCGACGGGCTCACGTGGGACGGGATCGCCGCCCGGCTGACCGCCCGGCCGCCGCGCACGGCAATGGTCGAGCGGCGCACGCGCGAGACGGAAATCCACGTCGAGGTGAACCTCGACGCGGACGCACCGGTCTCGATCTCGACCGGGATCGGCTTCTACGACCACATGCTCGAGCAGGTGGCCCGTCACGGCGGGTTCGCGCTGACGCTCACCTGCACCGGCGACCTGCGCGTGGACGAGCACCACACGGTCGAGGACTGCGCGCTCGCCCTCGGCGAGGCCCTGCGTGCCGCGCTCGGCGACAAGCGCGGCATCGGCCGCTACGGGTTCGTGCTGCCGATGGACGAGGCGCTGGCCCAGGTCGCCGTCGACCTGTCCGGGCGCCCGTACTCGGTGTTCACCGGGCGGTTCGGCCGAGAGACGGTCGGCGGCCTGCCGACCGAACTCGTGCCCCACTTCTTCCGCTCGCTCGCGGACAGCCTCGGCGCCGCCATCCACGTCGAGGTCGAGGGCGAGAACGCACACCACATGATCGAGGCCTGCTACAAGGGATTCGGCCGCGCGCTGCGCCGCGCGATCCGCGTTCGCGGAGACACCGTGCCGAGCACCAAGGGCACGCTCTGAGCAACGCATGACCGACGTCGCGATCATCGACAACGGCGGCGCCAACATCGCCTCGCTGCGCCACGCGCTCGAGCGCCTCGGCGCGAGTTCGGTGCTGACCACGGACGTCGCAATTCTGCGTGGCGCGCCTCGGGTGTTGCTGCCCGGCGTCGGCGCTGCCGCCGACGCCATGGAGCGGCTGCGCGCGGCAGGACTCGTCGAGGCGATCCGCGTGCTCGAGCAACCGGTGCTCGGGATCTGTCTCGGGATGCAGTTGCTGTTCGGCCGCAGCGAGGAAGGCGACACTGCCTGCCTCGGCATCATCGATGGCCGGGTCGGTCGTTTCGCCGACGCACCGGACCTTCCGGTGCCGCACATGGGCTGGAACCGACTCGCCGCACTGACGCCCGACCCGCTGCTCGACGGCCTGCGTGCCGGCGAGCACGTGTACTTCGTCCACAGCTACCGGGCGCCGCTGGGCCCCTGGACCGTGGCCACCAGCGACTACGGCGGCGGATTCTCGGCGGTGGTCCGCCAGCGTAACTTCGCCGGCGCACAGTTCCACCCCGAGCGATCGGGTCCGGCCGGCGCACGCGTGCTCGCGAATTTCCTGAAGGCGGCCTGATGCAGCTCATACCGGCCATCGACCTGCGCGGCGGCAAGTGCGTGCGGCTCTACCAGGGCCGCTACGACGCGGAGACGATCTATGCGGACGACCCGGCCGAGGTGCTCGATCGCTATGCAGCACTCGGCGCCCGGCTCGTCCACGTCGTGGACCTCGACGGTGCCCGCGACGGTTCTCAGGCGAACGCGGTCGCCGTCGCGCGGCTGGTCGCGCGTAACCGTGCGCAGCTGCAACTCGGCGGCGGCGTGCGCGACCGAGCGACCGTCCGGCACTGGCTCGAGACTGGCGTCGCGCGCGTCGTGGTCGGCAGCGCCGCAGTGACGGCGCCGGACGAAGTCGAGACCTGGTTCGCTGCATTCGGCGCCGACCGGATCGTCCCGGCATTCGACGTCCGGCTCGACGCGGACGGCGTGCCCCGACTCGCGACGCACGGCTGGGAGCGCCAGAGCGCACTGTCGTTGTGGGACGCCGTCGAGCGTTTCCTGCCGCACGGGCTCCGGCACGTGCTCTGCACGGACGTGGCGCGCGACGGGGCGCTCACCGGCCCGAACAGCGCCCTGTACGAAGAGGCAATCCGCCGTTTCCCGACGATCGAATGGCAGGCCTCCGGCGGCGTGCGCGACGCCGCGGACCTGGCGGCGCTGGCCCGGATCGGCGCCACCGGCGCGATCAGCGGCCGCGCGCTGCTTGACGGACGGATCCAGCCCGAGGAGCTGTCGCCATTCTTGCCAAGCGCATAATCCCCTGCCTCGACGTCCGCGACGGGCAGGTCGTCAAGGGCGTACGGTTCCGCGACCACCGGGTCGTGGGCGACATCCTCGCGCTCGCCGCGCGCTACCGCGACGAAGGCGCGGACGAACTCGTGTTCTACGACATCACGGCGAGTCCCGAGGGCCGTTCGGTCGATCGCTCGTGGATCGACCGGATCGGACGGTTGCTCGACATCCCGTTCTGCGTCGCGGGCGGCATCCGCAGCGTCGAGGACGCCGAGGCCGTGCTGCACCTCGGGGCCGAAAAGATCTCGGTGAACTCGCCGGCGCTCGCCGATCCCGCGCTCGTGGACCGGCTCGCGCGACGATTCGGTTCCCAGTGCGTGGTCGTCGGCATCGACAGCCAGACGACGCCCGACGGCTGGTTCGTGCACCAGTACACCGGCGACCCGGACCGCTCGCGCTCCACGGCCCGCGCGACGCTCGACTGGGCGCGCGAGGTCCAGGACCGGGGCGCTGGCGAGATCGTGCTGAACTGCATGGCGAGCGACGGGGTCAAGCGCGGCTACGACCTCGAGCAGCTCGAACGCGTGCGCGAGGCCTGCCGCGTGCCGCTCGTTGCCTCGGGCGGCGCGGGCACCGTCCAGCACTTCGTCGACGTGTTCCAACAGGCGCGCGTCGACGGCGCGCTGGCGGCCAGCGTGTTCCACGACGGGCTGATCGCGATCCCCGATCTCAAGCGTGCGCTCGCCGAGGCGGGCGTGGAGGTGCGCCCATGACCCTCGATGACGTCGCGCGGCTCGACTGGGCCAAGGGTGAAGGGCTGCTGCCCGCGGTGGTCCAGCACGCGCGCACCGGCCAGGTGCTGATGCTGGCCTGGATGAACGAGGCCTCGCTGCGGCAGACGCTCGACACCGGCCTCACCACGTTCTACAGCCGGTCCCGGCAGTCGCTCTGGGTCAAGGGCGAGACGTCCGGGCACACGCTCGCGGTGACGGACGTCAGCACCGACTGCGACTCCGACGCGATCCTGGTACTCGCGGACCCGGCCGGGCCCGCCTGCCACAACGGCACGACATCGTGCTTCGACGACGCCGCGAACCCCGACGCGACGGCGTTCGGGTTCCTCTCCGTGCTCGAACGGACCATCGCCGCACGCGCGCAGGCCACGGCCGCCGACAGCTACACCGCACGGCTCATCGCCGAGGGCACGCCGCGGATCGCACAGAAAGTCGGCGAGGAAGGCGTGGAGACCGCGCTCGCGGCCGTGAGCCGGGACGACGCGGGGTTGCTGGCCGAGGCCGCGGACCTCGTCTACCACCTGGCCGTGCTGATGCAGTCCCGGGGGCTCCGGCTTTCGCAGGTGGTCGAGACGCTCGAGTCACGGCACGGGGGTGCCCGCTGAAGGAACCGGCGCCCGGCCGGCCCTCAGTCTTCGCCGTACTCGCCCGGGCCCTTGCGGCTCGAGGCGTGCACCCGCCGCAGGGCCGCCTTGAACAGGTTGTCCTCGTCGTCTGCGTCGCCACGCGCCGAGACCACGTAACGGCCCTCGTCCTGGCGCTCGATCAGTGCGTCGCGTTCGAGCTGTTCGAGCGCCGAGCGCACGTCCTCGACGGACATCCCGAGTTCGGCGACGAAGCGCGATTCGGGCGGGAGTTCGGCGCCCTCGTGCAGGACCCCCTGCTCCACGTCGCGCCGTACGACCGCATAGAGCCGATCCACGACCGTCGGCGTCTCGAGGCGTCGCAGCGCCACGCGCCACCGGCCGGTACGCGTCGCCCAGAAATCGTCCATGGGCCCTCCTGAGACGAAACTAACCCCAGCCCTCGCCGATGTGCAAGCATCGCTGCCGCGCGGGACCGGACATCGCATCGTCGCTGCGGCCGCTGGCGCCGTCGGACCTTGATCAGGAATCAGCCGCGGACGATACCGGCGCCGCCGCCGGGCGTTTCCAGATCGGAGGCACGATCCGGCCGCGCCGGACCGCCATCACGAGCATCGCGATCCCGGTGGCGGTGCACAGCACGAGCGCAAGCACCGAAGACTCGACGCCGAACCTGCCGCCGGTCAGCAGGTCGGGCCCGTGCACCGTGGAGCGGATCAGGCCCTGCGAGGCCTCGTTGCCGGAGACGATGCCGGAGAAGATCGCCGACTGCGTGTAGTTCCAGGCCGCGTGGAAACCCATGCTCACCCACAGCCGGCGCGTCAGCATGTACGCGGCCGCCAGCAGCACACCGGCCTCGACGGCGATGAACAGTGCGCCCTCGACCGTGCCCTCCGGATTGACCAGGTGCATGAGGCCGAACACCAGTGAAGACACGACCAGCGCCGCCCAGCTCCCGAGCCAGACTTCGACCGAGCCGAACACCACGCCGCGGAACAACAGTTCCTCGTACACGGCCGAACTCACCGCCATCGCGATCGCGGGCACCAGGAAGCTGAGCGAGTTCAGGCCATCGACACGGTAGATGCCGGAGGCCATCAGTACCAGCACGCAGGCCGTGTACAGGCCGAACCCGATCAGCATGCCGATGCCGAGTTCACGACCCATGCCGGGCAGGGCCAGCTCGGACAATGGACGACGCTCGATGAAGGTCGCGTAGCCGATGTAGACCCCGAACCCGGCGACGGCCAGCGCCACGACGTGCGCCACCGCCTTCAGCGGTTCGCCGGCGTAACTGACCATCACGTCGGTGTTCAAGGTCATCATGCCCACGAGCACGAATCCGAGCACGAGGATCCGCGCGGGCGGTGAGCGGAGGATGCGACGCACGAGTCCCGCCGGGTTGCTGGACGGGGCGGTCATCGTCAGCCGAGCCTTCGACCGTGCCGAGCCGGTCGCGTGGCCGGGGTCATGCCGACACCATGGCCTTGAACCCGCCCCAGAACATCCGCTTGCCGTCGAACGGCATGTTCTGCGGACCGTACACGGCCATGCGCGGATCGGCCATGACCTTCTTCATGACCTGGTCGCGGTGCCTGCGCGACTTGTACACCGCCCACGAGAACCACACCTCTTCGCCCGGCTTCAGCTTCACGGCCTGCGGGAACGAGGTGTGCTTGCCCGGCTTCACGTCGTCGGCAACGCATTCGTGGTAATCGAGCGCGCCGTGATCGAGCCACACCTTGCGGCCGAGTCGCGCCATCTTCAGGTAGGCCGCACGCTTCTTCTTCGGAACAGGAAGAACGAACCCATCCACGTAGAGACCCATGGCAGTCCTCCTCTGGACGAAAGTGGACCGATTGTAGGTCGGTTTCGCGGCGGGCGTCGACGTGGCCGCTGGGGCGCTTTCGCACGCCCGGCTCAGTGCCCGCCCTGCACGAAGATCCCCTCGGCCCGCAGCGCCTCGGCGAGCCCTTCCTCGACCTCCTCGGCCTGCGCCTTCGTGAGTCCCTGCAGGTGCAGCACCGGGCCGGTCAGCGCCTCGAGCCCGCGCTTCAGCACGCTGCCGGCCGCCCGGATCCCCTGCTTGTGCTGGTCGAACCGGGCCGCGGGCGTGTAATGCGTCGCGCCGACATACACGCCGTGCGGCTCCGTGCGGCTGTCGCCGTAGTCGAGCAGCACCAGGTACAGGTTCATGCGTCCCTTGCCCTGCCGCTCGAACCGGCCCGCCACCTCATAAGCCAACGGCAGCCACGACACGTAGCGCATCGGCAGCCACTCGGGCACCGATTCCGACGCCGCCCGCCACAGCAGCCCGAGCATCCGCTCGACGTTCATCGGCGGTTCATTGCGCATCCACAACTCGTGGACGCAGTGCGCGCCGGTCACGCCGTCGCCGCTGGACAGCGCTGCCTCGAATCGCTCGACGACCGCGCGCCGATCGAGCGGCCGGAACGGCCGGTCCGCCGGTCGCGACCGTTGCAGGGCGACGCTCCTTTTCAAGCGAGCCCCGCGGGTATCGGCAGGCCCGGACGTTCGTCCTCCCAGGCCACCGCGCTGATCCGCCAGCCTTCCCTGGTCCGGACGAATTGCAACGTCTTCACGCCCCGCGCGCTGAACGCGACGCCGTCCAGCACGCCCGATTTCCGGTAGAGCGAGATCCGCTGCGCGACTCCACCGAACAGGTCCGTGCGGCCGGAGACCTCTTCCTCGACGAAGTCGACCAGACGACCTCCCGAGAGCAGTTCCGCGCGCGGCGCGACGAACGCCTCGAGCCCCGTCACCGTGAGGCCCAACGGCTCCGACTTCGTGATCACGCACTCGGGCAGGCACAGTTCGTGCAGTTCGGCGAGGCGAGGCCGCCGTCCACCGCGATTGTCGAAAACCGCGAAGAACGCCCGCACCAGCGCGTCGATCGCCTGCCGGTCCGCGAGATCCCCGGCCACGCTGCCTGGCTTCATCGCATGGCCCTCGCTTCCCTGCCCAGCCACACCATGCACGCGGCGCCGACGGCGGTCACTGCGGCCGCGGCCGCGAACGCGGCACCGGAGCCGCAGCGCTCCCACACGAGCCCGAACAGCACGGCGCCGGGCAGCGCCATGAGTCCCGACGCCAGGTGATAGAGACCGAACGCTGTGCCCCGCTCCGCCGTCGCCGCGTGGTCGCCGATCACCGAGCGCTCCGCCGGTTCGGTCACCGCGAGCGTCGCGGCGTACGCGAGGAACAGCGCCCACACGCCGAGCGCGCCGGGGTTCGAGGTCGCGAGTGCGAGCAGCACGGCCACGCGCGCGGCCCAGCCCCCGAGCAGCACGGGCACGCGGCCGACGCGATCCGAGAGGATCCCGGCCGGCATCGCGAGCCCCATCTTCACGAGACTGGCCGCCGCCCAGACGAGCGGCACCCAGGCGACCGCAAGGCCGCGATCGTGCGCCCACAGCACGACGAACGCCTCGGGCACGCTCGCGAGCGCGAGCACGCCCGCCGCGACGATCATCGCGCGCAGCCGGCCGTGCAACGCGCGCCACTCGAGCCGGGGCGGCGCCGGGACGGCGACCTTCGGGCCGTCGTGCGGCAGGCCAAGCCACAAGAGCAGCATCACGAGCACGCCGGGCACGACCGACGCGAGGAACACGTTCTTCAGGTCCGCCTGCATCGACAGCAGCGCGAACGCGAGCAGCGGGCCGACCACGGCGCCAAAGTGGTCCATCGAGCGGTGGAAGCCGAACGCACGGCCGCGGTCCGCGGCCCCGACGGCGCCCGCGATCAGCGCGTCGCGCGGTGCGGAGCGCAACCCCTTGCCCACCCGGTCGAGGAAGCGGAGCAGCAGCACGGCGGCCCAGCCGGTCGCGAGCCCGATCAGGGGACGCGCGACGTTCGCGATCCCGTAGCCGCCGAGCACCAGCCGCTTCGCCGGGACGCCGCGGTCGGCGAGCCGACCCGCGACGAGCTTCAGCACGCTCGAGGTGGCTTCGGCGAGTCCCTCGACGAGACCGACGATCGCGGGCCCGGCGCCGAGCGTCGCGGTCAGGAAGATCGGGAGCAGCGGCGTGATCATCTCGCTCGCCGCATCGTTCAGTAGCGAAACGAAGCCGAGGACGACGACGGTGCGCGGCAGCGACGTGCGCAGGCCGCCCATGCGATCAGCGGGCTCGACGCTCGATCAGGATGCGCAGCATCCGGCGCAGCGGCTCGGCGGCGCCCCACAGCAGCTGGTCGCCGACCGTGAACGCCGACAGGTATTCACCGCCCATCGCCAGCTTGCGCACCCGGCCGACCGGGATGTCGAGCGTGCCGCTCGTCCGGGCGGGCGTGAGGTCGCGGAGCGAGGACTCGCGGTCGTTCGGCACGAGGCGCACCCAGTCGTTGCCCGAGGCAAGGATGCGCTCGATCTCGGACAGCGGCAGGTCGCGGGTGAGCTTGATCGTCATGGCCTGGCTGTGGCAGCGCATCGCGCCGACGCGCACACAGATGCCCTCGACCGGGATCGGGTTCGCGCCGCGGCCGAGGATCTTGTTCGTCTCGGCGATGCCCTTCCACTCCTCGCGGCTCACGCCGTTGCCGAGGTCCTTGTCGATCCAGGGCAGCAGGTTGCCGGCCAGCGCGGCGCCGAATTGCGCGGTCGGGAGCGCCGGGCCACGGATCGCGCCGGTCACCGCGCGGTCGATGTCCAGGATCGCGCTCGCGGGGTCGGCGAGCAACGGCGCCGCGGCCGCGTGCAATGCACCCATCTGCTCGACGAGTTCGCGCATGTTCTGCGCACCGGCACCGGAGGCGGCCTGGTAGGTCATGCTCGTGACCCACTCCACGAGCCCCTCCCGGAACAGCCCGCCGAGCGCCATCAGCATCAGCGACACGGTGCAGTTGCCGCCCACGTAATCGAGCAGCCCCGCGTCGAGGCCGCGGTCAATCACGCCCCGATTGACCGGGTCGAGGATGATCACCGCATCGTCCTTCATCCTGAGCGCCGACGCCGCGTCGATCCAGTGACCGCGCCAGCCCGCGGCGCGCAGCCGCGGGTGCACGTCGTTCGTGTAATCGCCGCCCTGGCAGGTGACGATGACCTCGCACTCGGCGAGCGCCGCGAGGTCGTTGCCGTCCCGGAGCGTCGACGGACCACAGCCCACGTCCGGTGCCGCGCCGCCCGCGCGGGAGGTGCTGAAGAACACGGGCTCGAAGTGCGCGAAGTCGCGCTCCTGCCGCATGCGCTGCATCAGGACCGAGCCCACCATGCCGCGCCAGCCGACGATGCCCGTCTTCATCACTCGCTCCCGCCGGTTCAGATCACGAACTCGCGCGCCGGCTCGCGCAGGTTGTACCAGGAACTCATCGCACGGCCGTAGGCGCCCGCATTGGCGATCAGCAGCGTGTCGCCCTCGACCGTCGCAGGCAACAGCCGCTCATGGCCGAGGTAGTCGGCCGACTCGCAGATGGGCCCGACCACGTTGTACACCTCGGTGCCGGGCTCGCCCAGCCGCGTGAGGTTGACGATGTCGTGGTGAGCGCCGTAGAGCGCCGGCCGGATCAGCGAGTTCATGCCGGTCGCGACGCCGACGTACTGGACGGCGCCTTTGCCCTTCAGCTGGGTCACCTGGGCGACCAGCACGCCCGCCTGGGCGACCAGGAACCGGCCCGGCTCGAGCCAGAGGCCGAGCGACGGCCAACGCACGCGCAGGTCCTCGACCACGCCTTGCAGCATCGCGAGATCGACCGGCACCTGGCCGGGCTTCTCGGGCACGCCGAGACCGCCACCCAGGTCGATCACGCGAACATCCGGGAAACGGCCGGCCAGTTCACCGAGCAGCTGGCCGACCTGCTGCCAGTTGCGCACGTCGAACACGCCGCTGCCCGTGTGCGCGTGCAGCCCGACCACCCGGCATCCTGCGGCCTTCACGAGCCGGTCGACCTCGTCGAGTTCGAAGATCGGGATGCCGAACTTGGCGTGGACGCCGGCGGTGCGCACGTGGTCGTGGTGGCCGCGGCCGAAGCCGGTGTCGATGCGCACGAGCACGTCGCGGCCTCGGAAGATTTCGGGCCAGTGGCGGAGCGCGTGGATGTTGTCGAGCGTCAGGTGGACGCCGCGGGCGAGCGCCCACTCGTACTCGGAACGCGGCGCGAAGTTCGGCGTGAACAGGATCCGGGACGGCTCGATGCCGGGGACCACCTCGAGCACGCGCTCGCACTCACCCTGCGACACGCACTCGAAGTCGAGGCCCATCGAGGCGTAGAGCTTCAGGATCTCGGGGTGCGGGTTCGCCTTGACCGCGTAGAAGATCCGCTCGACGCCGCCGATCCCGAGGAGCTGGCGGGCGGACGCCTCGAGCGAGGCCTTGTCGTAGACGTAGGCGCAACCCTCGGCGCGCGAGATCCGGATCAGGTCCTCGCGGCGTGCCTGCCACCACGGAGGCCCGCCCTCGCGCGGCTGGGCGCCGATGCCATGCAACTGCTCCCACGTGGGCCCGAGCACCTGGTCGGATGGCGCGTTCCGGACGATCACGTCGTGCAGCCGCGAGACGAGCCGGTCGCCCTGCTCCTCGTCGACGACGAACGTGATGTTCAGGTCGTTCGCCGCCTGCGTGACCAGGTAGATGCGCTGTTCTTCGAACAGTTCGAGCGCGGCGCCGAGCCGGTGCAGCGTGGCGCGGATGTTGCGCCCGACCAGACTCACCGCAGAACACGGACCGATCACCTCGACCCGGCACAGTGACGAGAGATCGGCGACCAGCGCGTCGAGCGCGCGGGCATCGAGAGAGTTCGCGGCAGGGTCGAGCGACACGGTCACCGTAGTCTCGGACGTGGACACGAGGTCCACCGAGAGCCCGTGCTGCTTGAACACCGCAAACGCGTCGGCCAGGAAGCCGACCTGGTGCCACATGCCGAGCGTCTCCATCGAGAAGAGCGTGATGCCCTTCTTCGTGCAGACCGCCTTTACCCGCGCACCACCGGCCCCGCCCAGCGCGGTGATCACCGTGCCCTCGAGGTCCGGGCTCTGCGTTGCGTGGACGGAGAGCGGGATGCCGTACTGCTTGACCGGCAGGATGCAGCGTGGATGCAGCACCTTGGCGCCGCTCGAGGCGATTTCCTGGGCCTCGTCGTAGTCGAGCGACTTGAGCAGCCGCGCGTTCGGCACCGCACGCGGATTGGCCGTGAACATGCCGGGCACGTCGGTCCAGATCTCGAGCCGGCGCGCATTCAGCTTCGCCGCGAAATAACTGCCCGAAGTGTCCGACCCGCCGCGACCGAGGAGCACGGTCTCGCCGCGCGCGTCGCTCGCGATGAAGCCCTGCGTGAGCAGCACGCTGCGACCCGCGGCGAGGCGCCGCTGCAGGTCGGGGTCCGGTTCGAAAGCGCAGGTGGCCGAGAGGTACCCGGCGCGTGCCGTCGCGCCGGAACGTTCCTCGGCGTGCAACACGGTGCGCGCATCGAGCCACTGCACGGCCAGGCCCTCGGCCGAGAGGAAAGCGGCACCGATCCGCGTCGCCATCAGCTCGCCGGTCGCCATCACGCGGGCGCGCAGCCGGTCGCTCACCTCGCCGATCAGGTGGATGCCGGAGGCCATCCGGCGCAGGTCCGCGAAGTGGTGCTCGAGTTCGGCGCTGACCGGGATGCCGAGGTCGCGCGCGAGGTCGCAGTGGCGGCGCTCGATCTGCTCCATCACCGGTTCCCAGTCACCGGCGAGCGCCTTGGCGAGCAGCTGCTCGAGGCGATCGGTGATGCCGGACAGTGCGGAGTGGACGACGAGCGGCCGGAGGCCCTCGTCGAGCCGCGCGCGGACGACGCCCGCGACGTTCTTCCAGTTGCTGACGCTCGAAACGCTGGTGCCCCCGAACTTGAGGACGACCCAGTGCGATTCGGAATGGCTGGTCATCGAGCGGGCCCCGGGCGACGCCCGGGTGCAGGAGCCGGGGGCCGCGTCAAAACAACATCACACGTCGTCGTAGACGTCCTTCAGCGCCTTCTGCAGACGCTTCTCGGCCAGCACGTCTTCGAGCTTGCTCCACGCCGCCTTACCGCGCTTCGTCACCGGCTTGCGCCGGTCGACGCGATCGATGAAACGGTCGTAATCCTCTTCTTCCCCGCCGGCCACGAATTCCTCGTCGAGGTCGAAGTGCTCCTCGTCTCGTTCCATGTCACGACCTTGAGAAAGTCCTGAGATTTCAACGTGCTGCCCGAAATTCCGGGCACAGGGCTGCGAACTATATACGAATCGGGAGGCGCGACAAGGGTCTTGTGTTGCGCCGCAGCGGCCGCCGGGCGCATCCCGTTGTTTTGGTTGGCAATACAGTACGTTACGTCTACTTTCGAACGACAAGCACCGGAGCACCCCGGTCGAGGCCGAGGCCCTCGGCGGCACTCATCTCGGCCCGGGCAATCTCGAGCACGCCGAACGAATTCACGAGCGCCAGGTACTCACCGGGCCGGACGTCCGAATAGGTCCGCCGCAGCGGGACCTCTCGTCCCGCCACCCGAACCACCGCGTGCGGGACGGCGTTCACGTGCATGGCGTCGATGTTGGTCAGCAGGTTGCCGAAGTGGTCGATCGTGACGACCGTGCCGCCCACACGGTCTGCGCCCCGCACCGGGTCGTCCAACCATCCGGGGATCAGTTCGGCCGCATCGTCCGCGACGGACCCCGGCGACTCCTGGCCGGACGCGAGCATTGCAGCGAGCGGTGCGAACACATCACGCCCATGGAACGTGGCACTCGGCGCATCGAGGCCGAGCCGCGACAGCGCCGGCGCGGCCACGCGCCGAAGTCGCGGTCGCTCGACGGCCGCAACGACGGCGGCGAGCAGCCCGTTGTCCGGCGCAAGGAACGCGTGCCCTTCCGCCTCGACGAGCGCGATCTCGCGGGCCCCGCCAACGCCCGGGTCGACGACCGCGACGTGCACGGTGCCGGACGGGAAATAGCGGAAAGAACGCGCGAGCCAGAACCCCGCCTCGGCCGGCCAGTGGGCGAGGATCTCGTGCGTCAGGTCCACGATCCGGACCTCCGGGTGGTGCGCGACCAGCCGGCCCTTCATGACGCCGACGAACGGGTCGCGCAGGCCGAAATCGGTCGTGAGCGTCACGAGTCCGCAGGGGCGAAACGTCTGGGCATCGCTGGTCATGTGCGGCCACCGCGCCCGCGAGCCGCGGGCGCCGACAGGTTAGACTGCGTCGCCTGTCCACGCCACGCCCCGCCGATGCCCTACGTCCACCTGGTCCGCCACGCGCAGCCCGACTTCACCGGCCACTACGACTCCGTCACGCCTCTCGGGCTCCGGCAGTCCGCGTGGCTCGGCGAGCATTACGCCGAGCGCGGCCTGCGGTTCGCCCGGGCCTTGTCCGGCAGCCTGGATCGCCAGGGCGGCACGCTGGCGGCGATGCTGACCGCCGGCCTCGAGGCCCCGCCGCCGCTCGTGGACCCGCGCTTCAACGAATACGACGCCGCGAGCGTGCTCGGCGCCTACACGACCGGCGACGAGCGCGCGTTGCGTGCGGCCGGCGACCGGCGCTCGTATTTCACGGCGGTGCGGGACGCACTGCACGCGTGGTCACGGAGCGACGCCCCGATCCCCGGGGGAGAGTCCTGGGCCCAGTTCGGCGAGCGCGTGCACGCGGGACTCGAGGCGGCCTGCGCCGGCCTCGGCGCCGAAGACCAGGTGCTAATCGTCACGTCGGGCGGCGTGATCGGGCGTCTCGTCGCCGCCACGCTGGGCGCCGGCCCCGAGGCCGCGATCAACCTGAACCTGCAGACGCGCAACACCGGGGTGACGGAGATGATCGTCGGTCGGAGCGCCCGCCGGCTCGTGTCGTTCAATGCGGTCCCGCACCTCGAGCGCGCGGATCGCGCGGCGGCCGTCACGCATTCGTGACCGCCGCCGCCGGTCCGCTGCCGGTCGGCGGGGGCCGCGAAGTCGACTACTTGCCGACGGCCTTGTAGCTGTACTTCTGGCCCGACAGTGAGGCCTCGTACATCAGGCCGCCCTTGGCGATCGTGAACACTGCCATGCCCTTGTAGTACTTGCCGGCCGTGGCGGCGTCCTTCTTGCCGCCGCTCGCACCGACGCTGGCCCCGGCCGTGCTGGCAGTGCCGGACGCCGCGGCGGTGATCGCCACCGCATTCACGTTGGCGCCGAATTCGAAATTCCCCGACGAGAATTCCTCGAACGCGCGCCGGTCCTCGAAGAAGATGATCTGGCTGTAGCCCTCGCCGCCGAGTTGCCAGCCGAAGCTGAGCTGCGCCATCCAGGTGTCGCCGACGTACCGGCCGCCGACGTAGGCGCGGCCCTCGCCGTAGGCGCCGCCGATGCCGACGCCGCCCTTGCCAATGGTCGGGAACACCGCATAGCCGTAGGACTTCCCGAAGAACTCCCCGCTCTGCCCAGCGTTACGGAACAACTTGACGGTGTCGGAGTACTTGTCCGCGTGGGCCGGGGCCGACGCGAGCAGCACTGCCCCGAGCACGGCCAGGGTGCGGTATATCGATTTCATGGTCCAGCTCCCGGTGATCGGCCGCGGCATGGCGGCCCGCCGATTCTAGCGCGCTTCGACGCGGCCAGACGGCATTGGGACAGGACTGGGTGCGGTGGAACTGGTCGGAGCGGCGAGATTCGAACTCGCGACCCCTTGCACCCCATGCAAGTGCGCTACCAGGCTGCGCCACGCTCCGACCGGGGGCGGAGTATACCATCGGCGCGGACATGCCGAGGGCCGCCGCGCACCGTCGATCCTTCAGTGAAGCACGAACTCGACGCCGACGGTGTACAGCGACTCCACCGGCCGCCCGGCCGCCCGCGCCGGATTGATCCGCCAAAGCCGGGAGGCGTCGACCGCTGCGCGATCGAGCGCGGGATCCCCGGAGGATTCCGCGAGTGTGGCACTGCACACCCAGCCGCTCGCGTCCACGTGCATGAGCACCTTGACACGCCCGCTGCTCCAGTCGCGCCTCGCGCCAACCGGGTAACTAGGTTGCACGATCTTCGATTCACCACCGAGTATCGTGGGTGCCGTGTCGGCCTGCAGGATCCGCCCGGTGCACGCCGGCCCGGAGCCCGTCTCGCGATGCGCAGGACAGTTCGTGTGCTCGACGTCCCCGCAGCCTGGCACCACCAGGGGATGCGAGGACGGTCCGGTCGGCATCGAGATCTGCACCTCCGGATCGAGGAAGCGAATCCACGCTTCGTCGAACTCGACGGGAGCTGTCGAATAGAGCTTCAGCGCCGGCCGCAATGCCTCCTCCAGCGTGCGTTGTATCTGGTTCGTCAGGCTCGGCAGCAGACGGTCCGCCTCGAGGAGGTCACGGTCCGACATGTGCGGCTGGACCTCGAGCATCGTGTCGACCGCCTGCTTTGAGGACCAGTCGGCATAGCCGCCGGTCGCATCTGCGGCAATTTCCAGCCAGGCGAAACCGAGTGGCTTGTTGACGGGCAGCGCCTTTCCGGTGAAGTACGCCACGCCGACCAGGTACTGGGCGCGGGAGTCGCCGGCAAGGGCATTGCGCTCGAGCATCGGGACGGCCTTGGCCTCGTTGCCCGAGCGAAGTGCCTCGACAGCGACCCGCATGCTTTCGGGGCCCACGGGAGGGACGGACTCGGCCGCCTCGCACGTGGCAGCCGACAGCAGGGCCGCAAGCAGCGCGGTGGCGGCACCCGACGTGAGGCGGCCGAACGATTCCGACTCGGCCATTCTCGTGGACCGTGGCATCCATGCAGCGTCCATGCGGCCAGATTTGACCACAGAACGGCGTCGAAGCGCACCGGCGCGATGGACCGGTGCAGCGCAAGCAATGACTGGAAAACGCGTCCTGCCTCGACGTCGAAGGGGCGGCAGTCAGCGCCGCAGGATGCGGACGATTTCCTCGAGCTCGGTGCGCAGCTGGCGCGAGAGCTGCTGGACCTGCGTGACGTCCTCGCGCGCTTCCTCGCCCTCGAGGCGCTGGCGCGCTCCGCCGATCGTGAACCCCTGGTCGTACAGCAGCGCGCGGATCTGCCGGATCACGAGCACGTCCTGGCGCTGGTAGTAGCGTCGGTTGCCGCGGCGCTTCACGGGCTTGAGCTGCGGGAACTCCTGCTCCCAGTAGCGCAGCACGTGCGGCTTGACCGCGCAGAGCTCGCTCACCTCGCCGATCGTGAAGTAGCGCTTGCCGGGGATCGCCGGCAGTTCGTCGTTATTGCTGGGTTCCAGCATACGCTTCCACGCGCGCCTTCAGTTTCTGCCCTGGACGGAACGTCACCACGCGGCGCGCGCTGATCGGGATCTCCTCGCCGGTCTTCGGATTGCGGCCCGGCCGCTGGTTCTTGCTGCGCAGGTCGAAATTACCGAAGCCCGAAAGCTTCACCTGCTCGCCCGTCGCCAGCGACGAACGCAGTTCCTCGAAGAAAAGGTCGACGAGCTCACGGGCCTCACGCTTGTTGAGGCCGAGCTGATCGAACAGCGCTTCGGCGATTTCGGCCTTGGTCAATGCCATTTATTTGTCTCGTATCGTGGCTTGGTGCTCCCGCTCCAGGTCGCTCACGACCCGTGCCACGACGGCATCTGTGTCTACGTCGGTAAGCGTGCGGGAAATATCCTGTAAATTCAAGCCTATCGCGATACTTTTGCGACCGGGCGTAATGCCCTGGCCGCGGTAGACGTCGAACACGACGAGGTCGGTGAGCAGGTCGCCTGCGCTCGCGCGGATCCGCTCGAGCAGCGCCTGGACCGGGACGGCCTCGTCCACCACGATCGCCACGTCGCGGCGCACGGCAGGAAAACGCGAGATTTCCCGGTGTCGTGGCACGGCGGCCGCGAGTCCGGACTCGGTCTCGAGCTCGAAGACGACGGCGGAATATGTAAGATCGAGCTCGCGCTCGAGTTGTGGGTGCAGTCGGCCGACCCAGCCGACCGGATGGCCGTCGCGCAGCACCCTGGCGCTCTGGCCTGGGTGGAGCGCGGGATGACGGTCCGGCGTGAAGCGGAACTCGCCCGCCGCACCCGTCGCTTGGATCAGCGCCTCGACGTCCGCCTTCACGTCGAAGAAATCCACAGGCTCGCTACGCGCGCCCCACTGCTCCGGCCATGCGGCACCGGCCGCGAGCCCGGCGATCACGGGCACCTCGTGCAGTTTGCCGTCGGTGACGTCGAAACGACGCCCGGCCTCGAACAGCCGGACGCGCGGCTGCTGCCGGCGCTGGTTCTCGGCCAGCGCCTTCACGAGCCCGGGCCACAGGGATACCCGCATCGCCGCGAGGTCGGCGGAAATCGGATTCGCCAGCGCGAGCGACGCGACGCCCGGGACGAACTTCGCCTGCAGGGACGGGTCGACGAAGCTGTACGTGATCGCCTCGAAATAGCCGCGCTGCACGAGCAGGTCCGCGGCGGCATCCACCGTCACGCGGGTCTCGGTGACGGGCGGCATGGCCTCGCGCACGGCGGGCTCCGTTTCCGGCACCGCATCGAAGCCGTGGACCCGCGCCACTTCCTCGACGAGGTCCTCCTCGATCGAGACGTCGAAACGCCAGGGCGGCGGCAGGACGCTCCAGCGCGCCGGGTCCGCCCGGTCGACCCGCATGCCCAGGCGGCCGAAGATCGAGGCCATCGTCTCGTCGGCCACCGGCGCCCCGATGAGCCGTCGGGCGCGATCCGGCCGGAACGCGACCGCCACCCGGGCCGGCAGTTCGCCAGGAAGTTCGGTCACCTCGACCGGGCCCGGCACGCCGCCCGCGCTGGCGACGAGCAGCGCGGTCGCGCGCTCGATCGCGCGCTCCTGCAGCGTCGGGTCGACGCCTCGTTCGAAGCGCTGGGACGCGTCGGTCACGAGACCCCAGCGCCGACCCCGGCCGGCGATCGCATCGGGCAGGAAGAACGCGACCTCGAGCAGCACGTCGCGCGTCGCGTCGGAAATCCCGGAATGCGCGCCACCCATCACGCCGGCGAGGCCGAGCGGCTTCGCGCGGTCGGCGATCACGAGTACGCTCGGGTCGAGCGTGATCTCGCGGCCATCGAGCAGCGTGAGCTTTTCTTCCGCGCGCGCGCGACGAGCAACGATGCCGCCCTCGAGCACGCCGAGGTCGTAGGCGTGCATCGGCTGGCCGAGTTCGAGCATCACGTAGTTCGTGACATCGACGACTGCGTTGATCGGGCGGAGCCCCGCGCGCCGCAGCCGCTCACGCATCCAGAGCGGCGAGGCTGCGGCCGCCTGCACGCCGCGGATCACCCGGGCCGCGAATCGCACGCACCCGGCACCAGGCTCGAGTTCGACCGGGAACCGATCCGCCGTCGCGGCCGGAACCGGCGCGAACGACGGTCCGGAGAGTTCGACGCCGGATTTGAGCGCTGCCTCGCGGGCGACGCCCAGCACGCTCATGCAGTCACCGCGGTTCGGCGTCAGGTTCACCTCGAGCACGGTGTCGTCGAGCGCAAGCGCGTCGAGAAGCGGCGTGCCGGTCGCGAGCGACCCGGGCAGTTCCATCAGGCCCGACGCGTCCTCCGCGAGCCCCAGCTCGCGCGCCGAGCAGAGCATGCCGAACGAGTCGACACCGCGCAGCTTCGCCTTGCGGATCTCGATCCCGCCCGGGAGCTTCGCTCCGATCGTCGCGAGGGGCGCCTTGAGCCCCGCCCGCGCGTTCGCGGCGCCGCAGACGATCTGCATTTCCTCGCGGCCCGTCGAGACCCGGCACACGCCGAGCGTGTCTGCGTCCGGGTGCTTCACGCGCTCGAGGATCTCGCCCACGACGACGCCGTCCAGTGGCGGTGCGACCGGCTCGACCGCTTCGACCTCGAGGCCCGACGCCGTGAGGCCCTCGGCGAGTGCGCGGGGGTCCGGCCGGGCGCCGAGCCACTCCGCGAGCCACTGGATGCTGATGCGCATGCAGCCGTTCCTCGTTCAGCCGAACTGGCGCAGGAAGCGCAGGTCGTTCTCGAAATACATCCGGATGTCGTTCACGTTGTAGCGCAGCATCGTCAGCCGCTCGATGCCCATGCCGAACGCGTAGCCGGTCCAGCGCTCCGGGTCGATGCCGACGTTCCTGAGCACGTTCGGGTGCACCATTCCGCAACCCGCGACCTCGAGCCAGCCGGTCTGCTTGCAGACGCGACAACCCTGGCCGCTGCAGAACACGCACTCGATGTCGACCTCGGCCGACGGCTCGGTGAACGGGAAGTACGACGGCCGGAACCGGATGCCGAGCCGACGCTCGAAGTAGCGCTCCATGAAGTGGTGCAGCACCGACTTCAGGTGCGCGAAACTCACGCCTTCGTCCACGACCAGGCCCTCGACCTGGTGGAACATCGGCGTGTGGGTCATGTCGGAATCGCAGCGGTAGACGCGGCCCGGCATGATCATCCGCAGCGGCGGCTTCTCGCGCAGCATCGCACGCACCTGCACGGGCGACGTGTGGGTGCGCAGCAGCCGGCCGTCCGGGAAATAAAACGTGTCGTGCATCGCCCGCGCCGGGTGATTCGCCGGGATGTTGAGCGCCTCGAAGTTGTGCCAGTCGTCCTCGACCTCGGGACCGTCCTCGACGCCGAAGCCGGCATTGCGGAAGATCGCCTCGATCCGGCGGCGGGTGCGAGTGATCGGATGCAGCCCGCCGGGCTGCTGCCCGCGGCCCGGCTGCGTGACGTCGACGCGGCCGGCGGCTAGACGCTGCTCGAGCGCCTCGGCCTCGAGCGAGGACTCGCGCGCGTTCACGAGGCCCGTGAGCTCGTCGCGCACGGCGTTGATGCGCGCACCGGCTTCGCGCCGGGCGTCGGGCGCGAGCGCACCGAGCGACTTCAGGAGCGCCGTGATCGCGCCCTTCTTGCCGAAGTAGTCGACCTTGACGGCCTCGAGCGCAGCCAGGTCCGCACAGCCTTCGATCGCCGCGCGGGCGTTCGTCGCCAGTGACTCGAGATCGGTGTTCGCGTCGCTCATGGGATTCGGAGGTTCCTCAGGCAAGAGAGGCCGGGTCGCTTGCGCGCCCCGGCCTCCACCGTGCGATCGATGCGCGGCGCGGGGCCGCGCACGGCTCGATCAATTGCCGAGGCTCGCCTTGGCCTGCTCGGCCAGCTTGCCGAACGCCTCGATGTCGTGGACCGCGAGGTCCGCGAGCATCTTGCGGTCGATCTCGAGGCCCGCGGCCTTGAGGCCCGCCATCATCCGGCTGTACGAGAGCTCGAAGCCCCGCGCGGCCGCGTTGATGCGGGTGATCCACAGCGCGCGCATGTCGCGCTTCTTGGCGCGACGGTCGCGGTAGGCATACTGGCCGGCCTTGATGACGGCCTGCTTCGCCGCGCGGTAGACCTTGCGACGTGCGTTGTAATAGCCCTTCGCCTTCGCGAGGACCTTCTTGTGTCGGCGTCCGGCGATGACGCCACGCTTCACTCTAGCCATGGGTCACCTCCTTCAGGCGTGGGGCAGAAGCTGAACGAGACGGCCGAGATCCTGCTTGGCGACCTGCGTCTGGCCGCGTAGCTGGCGCTTCCGCTTGCTCGTCTTCTTCGTGAGGATGTGTCGCTTCTGCGACTGGCCGCGCTTGAAACCCTTCGCAGTCTTGCGAAAACGCTTCGCCGCAGCCCGGTTGGTCTTCAACTTGGGCATGTCTCGACTCCTTGTTTGTACTGGCCCGTCTCCCCGCGGCGGGCCGCGGTTCGGGGGCGAAGGACGGGTTACCCCGGCCCTACTTCTTCTTCGGCCCGAGCATCATCACCATCTGCCGGCCTTCCATCAGCGGGTGCTGCTCGACCTGCGCATATGCCGCGAGGTCCTGCTGCAACCGGATCAGGACCTGGCGTCCGATGTCGGTGTGGGCCATCTCACGACCACGGAACCTCAGGGTTACCTTGGCCTTGTCACCTTCCTCGAAAAAGCGGATCAGATTCCTGAGCTTGATCTGATAGTCGCCTTCGTCGGTTCCGGGACGAAACTTCACTTCCTTGACCTGGATCTGCTTCTGCTTCTTCTTCGCCGCCTGGGTCTTCTTGTTCTGTTCGAACATGAATTTCCCGAAGTCGACGACGCGGCAGACCGGCGGGTCGGCCGTCGGAGAAACCTCGACCAGATCGAGCTCCTGCGAGGCAGCGAGCTGCAGCGCATCGTACCGGCTCATGACCCCGACTTGCTCTCCGTCCGCACCGATGATGCGGAGCTGAGGGGCCGTGATCTCTTCGTTGCGCCGGATGCGCTTAGGTGCTGGGGCAGCGATGCGTCATACCTCCAAAACAGTGCGGCCGCGGCTCGCGACTTCCTCGGCAAGCCTCTCGGCGATCGTCTCGAGAGACATCGCCCCGAGGTCCTTGCCGCTGCGCGTGCGCACGGCCAGCGAATTCGATCCCATCTCGCGGTCGCCCGCGACCAGCAGGTACGGTACCCGCTGGAGGGTGTGTTCGCGGATTTTAAAGCCGACTTTCTCGTTACGCAAATCTGATTCGACCCGAAGCCCCTGATTTTTCAGGAATTCGGTCGCCCGGCGGCAATAATCGGCCTGTCCGTCCGTGATATTGAGCACCACGGCCTGCACCGGGGCCAGCCAGGCGGGGAACTTGCCGGCGTGGTTTTCGATCAGGATGCCCAGGAATCGCTCCAGCGAGCCCAGGACGGCCCGGTGGAGCATGACCGGCCGGTGGACGGCCCCGTCCTCGCCGACGTACTCGGCCCCGAGGCGCTCCGGCAGCACGAAATCGACCTGCAGCGTCCCGCACTGCCAGTCCCGGCCGATGGCGTCCCGGAGCACGAACTCGAGCTTCGGGCCGTAGAAGGCGCCCTCGCCCGGGTTCATCGTGTACTCGAGCCCGGCCGCCTCGATGGCCCGGCGCAGGGCGCCTTCCGCCTTGTCCCAGGTGGCGTCGCTGCCCGCCCGCTTGGCCGGGCGGTCCGAGAACTTGACCCGGACCTCCTCGAAGCCGAAGTCACGGTAGACCCCGAGCAGCAGGTCGCAGAACGCCCGCGTCTCCGAGTCGATCTGGTCCTCGGTGCAGAAGATGTGGGCGTCGTCCTGCGTGAACGCGCGCACCCGCATGAGCCCGTGCAGCGCGCCCGAGGGCTCGTTGCGGTGGCAGGCGCCGAACTCGGCCATCCGGAGCGGAAGGTCGCGGTACGACTTGATGCCCTGCCGGAATATCTGCACGTGGCCCGGGCAGTTCATCGGCTTCACCGCGAGGATGCGCTCCTCGGACTCGGCGATGAACATGTTCGGGCGGTAGTTCTCCCAGTGCCCGGACTTCTCCCAGAGCACGCGATCGATCAGCTGCGGCGTCTTGACCTCGACGTAGTCCGCAGCCTCGAGGCGGCCGCGCATGTAGCCCTCGACGGTGCGCCACAGCGTGTGGCCCTTCGGGTGCCAGAACACGCTGCCCACCGCCTCTTCCTGCATGTGGAACAGGTCGAGCTCGCGGCCGAGCCGCCGGTGGTCGCGCTTCTCGGCCTCCTCGAGCCGGGTGAGGTAGGCCTTCAGGTCCTTCTCGTTTGCCCAGGCCGTGCCGTAGATGCGCTGGAGCATCTCGTTGTTCGAGTCACCGCGCCAGTAGGCGCCCGCGACCTTCATCAGCTTGAACGCGCCGAGCTTGCCGGTGCTCGGGACGTGGGGGCCGCGGCACAGGTCGAACCACTCGCCCTGCCCGTACAGGCTGATCTGCTCGCCGGCCGGGATCGCCGAGATGATTTCAGCCTTGTAGTGCTCGCCCATGCGCTCGAACAGCGCGATCGCCTCGTCGCGCGGCATCACACGACGCGACACCGGCAGGTCGGCCTTCGCGAGCTCGTGCATCCGGGCCTCGAACTTCGCGAGGTCCTCGGGCGTGAACGGCCGCTTGAACGCGAAGTCGTAGTAGAAGCCGTCCTCGATGACCGGGCCGATCGTGACTTGTGCGTCGGGATAGACCGACTGCACGGCCTGCGCGAGCAGGTGCGCGGTCGAATGGCGGATGATCTCGAGGCCGTCCGCGTCCTTCGCGGTCACGATCGCGAGCGAAGCGTCGGATTCGATCAGGTGGGACGTGTCGACGAGACGACCATCGAGCCGGCCCGCGAGCGCGGCCTTCGCCAGGCCCGGGCCGATGTCCGTCGCCACCTGCGCCACCGTGACGGGGGTCGCATAGGTCCGCTGGCTGCCGTCCGGCAGGGTGATGACGGGCATGGTCGGGTCCTTGGCAGGTCAGGGTCTGGTGGGCGCACGTGGGATCGAACCACGGACCCCTACCATGTCAAGGTAGTGCTCTACCGCTGAGCTATGCGCCCTCAAACGAGCCGCGAAGGATACAGGATCGGTCGACCGCGTGAAAAGGGGGCCGACCCCTACCCGGCCCGCTGGCCGGCGGTGCCGAACGCATCGGCGCGCAGCCGCTCGATTTCGTCGCGAAGCCGCGCGGCGGCCTCGAATTCGAGGTTCCGGGCGTGGCGGTACATGTCGGCCTCGAGCTTGCGGATCTTCTTCATCGCCTGCTCGGGCCCGAGCGGGACGGCGTCCTTCGGCCCGAGGCCCTCTCCGTGGCCGCCCGGGGCCGCGTCGCCGCGCGCGCCTTCCATCACGTCGGCGACCGCCTTTCGGATCGTCCGCGGGACGATGCCGTGCAACCCGTTGTACTCGACCTGCCTCGCCCGACGCCTCGCGGTCTCCGCGAGCGCCCGCTGCATCGAGCCGGTCACGACATCGGCGTAGAGGATCGCACGGCCGTGCTCGTTGCGCGCGGCACGACCGATCGTCTGGATCAGCGAGCCCGCCGAGCGCAGGAATCCCTCCTTGTCCGCGTCGAGGATCGCCACCAGCGACACCTCGGGCATGTCGAGACCCTCTCGCAGCAGGTTGATGCCGACCAGGACGTCGAATTTGCCGAGCCGGAGGTCGCGGATGATCTCCACGCGCTCGACGGTCTCGATGTCCGAGTGCAGGTAGCGCACGCGCACGCCGTGTTCGTCGAGGTAGTCGGTGAGGTCCTCGGCCATCCGTTTCGTGAGCGTCGTGATCAGCACGCGCTCGTCGCGCTCGACGCAGCGTCCGATCTCCGACAGCACGTCGTCCACCTGCGTGCGCACGGGCCGCACCTCGACCTCGGGGTCCACCAGCCCGGTCGGCCGGACCACCTGCTCGACCACCTGCCCCGACATCCGGCCCTCGTAGGGACCCGGGGTGGCCGAGACGAAGACCATCTGCGGCGCGAGCTTCTCCCACTCGTCGAAGCGCAGCGGCCGGTTGTCGAGCGCCGACGGCAGCCGGAACCCGTACTCGACCAGCGTCTCCTTGCGGGACCGGTCGCCCCGGTACATGCCGCCGATCTGCGGGATCGTCACGTGGCTTTCGTCGACGACGAGCAGCGACCCCTCGGGCAGGTAGTCGAACAGGCACGGCGGCGGTTCGCCGGGGGCGCGCCCGGACAGGTAGCGCGAGTAATTCTCGATGCCCGCGCAGTAGCCGACCTCCATCAGCATCTCGAGGTCGAACGTCGTGCGCTGCTCGAGCCGCTGCGCCTCGACGAGCTTGCCGAGCCCCTTGAGCTCGGCGAGCCGCTCCCGCATCTCGCCGCGGATCAGCTCGATCGAGCGGTCGATCCGCTCCTTCGGTGTCACGTAGTGCGACGACGGGTACACCGTGAGCCGCGGCACCTTCCGCAGGACCTCGCCGGTGAGCGGGTCGAACCACGACAGCGACTCGATCTCGTCGTCGTAGAGTTCGACGCGGGCCGCCTCGCGGCTCGACTCGGCCGGGAAGATGTCGATCACGTCGCCGCGGACCCGGTAGGTGCCGGCCGAGAGGTCGAGTTCGTTGCGCGTGTACTGCATGTCCGCGAGCTTGCGGAGCAGCTTGCGCTGGTCGAGGCGCTCGCCACGCACCAGGTGCAGCACCATCGCGAAGTACGCCTGCGGGTCGCCGAGACCGTAGATCGAGGACACGGTCGCGACGATGATCGAGTCGCGCCGCTCGAGCAGCGCCTTGGTCGCCGACAGGCGCATCTGCTCGATGTGCGCGTTGACCGAGGCGTCCTTCTCGATGTACGTGTCCGAAGACGGGACGTAGGCCTCGGGCTGGTAGTAGTCGTAGTAGCTGACGAAGTACTCGACCGCGTTGTCCGGGAAGAATTCGCGGAACTCGCCGTAGAGCTGCGCGGCCAGCGTCTTGTTGTGGGCCATCACGAGCGTCGGCCGCTGCAGCCGCTCGATGACGTTTGCAATCGTATACGTCTTCCCGGAGCCGGTGACGCCGAGCAGCGTCTGGTGCGCGAGCCCGCTCTCGAGCCCGTCGACGAGGCGCGCGATCGCCTCCGGCTGGTCGCCGGCCGGCCGGTAATCCGCCTGCAGTCGGAATGGTTTCGCGTCCATGTCCCGTAGGTAATCGCCCGCGTTTGGGCGACGGACCAGATTACCCTAAAATGCGCGCTCCCTCCCGCCCCTGGATACACACGTGACCATCGTCCTCGCCGAGCGCCTGAAGCGCGTCAAGCCCTCGCCCACCGTCGCCCTCACCGGCCGAGTCGCAAAGCTCAAGGCCGAGGGCAAGGACATCATCGGACTCGGCGTCGGCGAGCCCGACTTCGACACGCCCGTGCACATCGCCGACGCAGGCGTCGAGGCGATCCGCAAGGGTTTCACGCGCTACACGGCGGTCGAGGGCATTCCCGACCTCAAGGACGCGATCATCGCCAAGTTCAAGCGCGACAACGGCATCGCGTACACGCGCCCGCAGGTCCTCGTCTCGACCGGCGCCAAGCAGACCATCTACAACCTCTTCATGTCGGTGATCGACCCGGGCGACGAAGTGATCATCCCCGCGCCGTACTGGGTGTCGTACCCGGACATCGCGCTGCTCGCCGAGGGTACGCCGGTGACGCCGTATGCGGGCCCCGACCAGGGCTACAAGATCACACCCGCGCAGCTCGAGGCCGCGATCACGAAGAAGACGCGGCTCTTCATGCTGAACAGCCCCTCGAACCCGACTGGCGCCGCCTACACGGGCGCGGAGCTGCATGCGCTCGGCGCGGTGCTGCGCCGTCACCCGGACGTGATCGTCGCGACCGACGACATGTACGAGCACATCTACTGGGCGAAGGAGCCGTTCACGAGCTTCCTGACCGCCTGCCCGGACCTGTACGACCGCACGGTCACGATCAACGGGGTGTCCAAGTCCTACGCAATGACCGGCTGGCGCATCGGCTACTGTGGTGGCCCGGCGGCCATCGTCGAGGCAATGTCGACGATCCAGAGCCAGAGCACCTCGAACCCGTCGTCGATCGCGCAGAAGGCCGCGACCGTCGCGCTGAACGCGGACCAGTCCTGCGTCTCGGAAATGAACAAGCACTTCAAGGCCCGCCACGATTTCTTCAATGCGGGACTGAACGCCCTGCCCGGATTCCGCGTGCTGCCGGCCGCCGGGACGTTCTACGCCTGGTGCGACGTCTCGGGCGCAATCGCGGCCCGCGGGCTGGCCGACGACCACGAATTCGCGGAGTTCCTGCTCGACAAGGCCGGTGTCGCAGGCGTCCCGGGCACGGGCTTCGGGGCCCCGGGCCACATGCGGTTCTCGTTCGCGGTCAGCATGGAAACGCTCCAGAAGGCACTCGAGCGCATCGGCCGGGCCCTCGCCGGCGGCTGAACGGTTTCCTTGACTCGGGCGCCCCCAATCCGGAGAATTCCGCGCCCTCCGGTTCCGACATAGCTCAGCGGTAGAGCAGCTGACTGTTAATCAGCGGGTCCCTGGTTCGAATCCAGGTGTCGGAGCCAACTCCCCCTAGAAGTTCACGCCGGCGCCGCCGTCCACGGCGAGCCCCGCCCCGGACACGAACCCGGCCTCGTCCGACGCCAGGAACAGCGCCGCGGACGCGACGTCGGCCGGCTGGCCGATGCGACCGACCGGGGCCTTCTGCTCCCAGTACTTGCGGAACCCCTCGTCCTCGAAGAACGGCGCCGACAGCGCCGTGTAGATCGAGCCCGGCTGCAGGTAGTTGACCGTGATGCCGTACTTGCCGAGGTCGACGGCCATTCCCTTCGTGAGGCCGGCCACTGCATGCTTCGTGGCACCGTAGACCGAAAGCATCGGCCCGCCGGTGCTCGACATGATCGATCCGAGGTTGATGATCCGGCCGCGTCCGCGCGCGCGCAGGTGCGGCACGGCGGCACGGCTCAGCCGAAACATCGAGCGCACGTTGATCGCGAAGATCCGGTCGTACTGCTCGTCGGTCGTCTCCTCGAACTGCGCGCCGAGCGCGATGCCGGCATTGTTCACCAGGATGTCGAGGCCGCCGTAGGCGTCGACCGCCGCCGCGACGATGCGCGCCGGGGCCTCGTCCCCCGTGACGTCCTGGTCGAGGCAACGGACGCCCTCGCGTCCGGTGTAATGCGCGGCCCAGTCCCGACCGGGCAGGTCCACCGCGAGTACGCGCGCGCCGTGATCCGCGAAGGCATCGGCGATCGCCCGGCCGATCCCGGAGCCGGCGCCCGTGACGATTGCGACCTTGCCCGCCAGACGGGCGCCGCTCATGCGTTCGCCGCCGGCCGCACGGCGGCGCCGGTCAGTTCGCGGAGCGCCGCGGCCACGATGCCGAGGCCCTCCCGCACGATCGCGTCGGAGGCCGTGAGCGGCACCAGGAACCGGATCACGTTGCCGTAGAGACCGCACGAGAGCAGCACGAGGCCCTTTTCGGCGGCCCGCTTCGTCAGCGCCTTCGTGAGCTCGGCGTCCGGCGCGTGCGGATCGCGGTTCTTGACGAGTTCCATCGCCACCATCGCCCCGAGCCCTCGCACCTCGCCGATGCAGGGCAGCTCGCGCGCGAGCTCGCGGAGCTGCGCAGTCATCAGGTCGCCGATCGCCGTGGCGCGGGCGCAGAGCTGCTCCTCCTCGATCACGTCGAGGACCGCGAGAGCCGCGGCGCAGGCGATCGGCGACCCGGCGTAGGTGCCGCCGAGGCCGCCAGGGCCCGGGGCGTCCATGATCGCCGACTTGCCGACCACCGCGGCGAGCGGGAAGCCGCCCGCGAGGCTCTTCGCCATCGTCATCAGGTCGGGCTCGACGCCCGCGTGCTCGATCGCGAACAGCTTTCCGGTGCGCGCGAACCCGGTCTGGATCTCGTCGATCACGAGCACGATTCCGTGCTCGTCGCAGAGCCGGCGCAGCGCGCGCAGGAACTCGGGCGGCGCCGCGTAAAAGCCGCCCTCCCCCATCACGGGCTCGATGATGATCGCCGCGACGCGCGCGGGCTCGATGTCGTACTTGAAGATGTGCTCGAGCGCAGCGAGGCTCTGCTCGACCGTGACGCCGTGGTACGGGATCGGGTACGGCGCGTGGTACACCTCGGCCGGGAACGGGCCGAACCCGGCCTTGTACGGCGCCACCTTGCCGGTGAGCGCCATCGCCATGAACGTGCGCCCGTGGAAACCGCCGCCGAACGCGATGACGCCGGCCCGGCCCGTGTGCGCACGGGCGATCTTCACGCAGTTCTCGACGGCCTCGGCGCCCGTGGTCACGAAGATCGTCTTCTTCGGCGACGGGCCCGGGGCGAGTGCGTTCAGCCGCTCCGCGAGCGCCACGGCCAACTCGTACGGCGTGATCATCAGGCACGTGTGGCTGAAGGCGTCGAGCTGCTTCATGACGGCGGCCTGGACCTTCGGGTGCAGGTGGCCCGTGTTCAGCACGGCGATGCCGCCGGCGAAGTCGACGTAGCGACGCCCCTCGACGTCCCAGAGTTCGGCGTTGCGCGCCCGTTCGACGTACACGGGCAGCTGGTTGCCGAGGCCGCGGGCGAACGCGGCGTCCCGGCGCTTCTGCAGGTCCTGGTTCTTGCTCATGGATACTCCGGGACGGGCTCAGCCGCGCGTGCGGCCGGCCACGAGGCTCGACAGGTAGTCGGCGAACTGGTCGCCGAGGTTGGCATGCTTCAACGCGAATTCGACCGTCGCCTGCAGGTAGCCGAGCTTGGAACCGCAGTCGTAGCGACGTCCCTCGAATGCGTAGGCGTACACCGGCTCGTCGGACATGAGTGCGGCGATGCCGTCCGTGAGCTGGATCTCGCCGCCCGCGCCGCGGCCGGTGGTCTCGAGCTTCGAGTAGATCGCCGGGGTCAGCAGGTAGCGCCCCACGACCGCGAGGTTCGAGGGCGCGTCGGCAGGCTTTGGCTTCTCGACGATCCGCTCGACGCGACCGAGGCGCGCGTCGAGCGACCGGGTGGCCACGATGCCGTAGCGGTCGGTGTGGCTCCGGTCGACCGTCTCGACGCCGAGCACGCTCGCACCGCGATCGCCGAAAACTCGGGCCATCTGGGCCAGGCAGGACTCCTCGGCGTCGATCAGGTCGTCGGCGAGGTGGACAAAGAACGGCTCGTCGCCGACGGCCGGCCTGGAGCAGAGCACCGCGTGGCCGAGCCCGAGCGGCGCGGGCTGGCGGATGTAGATGCAGCTCGCACGCGACGGCACGATGCCGCGCACGGCTTCGAGCAGGTCGCGCTTGCCCTGCGCCTCGAGTTCCTTCTCGAGCTCGTGGTCGGTGTCGAAATGGTCCTCGATCGCCCGCTTCGCATAGCCCGTGATGAACACGAGCTTTTCCGCGCCGGCCGCGAGCGCCTCCTCGGCCGCGTACTGGATCAGCGGCTTGTCGACGATCGGCAGCATTTCCTTCGGGCTCGCCTTCGTGGCCGGCAGGAACCTGGTTCCCCGACCGGCCACCGGGAAGACGGCCGTCCTGATCCGCGCCATGGGTGATCCCCGACCTGCTGCACCTGGAGCTCGGAATCATAGCGGATCGGGACCCCGGCCCGACACGGCCGGGCGGCGGCCGGCCCCGGTTGCCGGCCGCCACCCGGGCTCAGTCGGCCTTCTTCTGCCCCGGCGCGGGCGCGGCCGCAGCGGTGCGGATGTTGCCCCGGTTCTGCTCCAGGACCTTCTCGCCGATGCCCTGCACCTTCAGCAGGTCCTCGGGGGCCTTGAACGGGCCGTTTTTCTGGCGGTACTCGACGATCGCCTGCGCCTTCGCCGGACCGATGCCCTCGAGCTCGCGCGCGATCGTCGATGCGTCGGCCGTGTTGATGTTGACGGGCCCGCTCCACGCGACGGCGGGGACCAGACTCGCGACGAGCGCCCGTACGGCGTACCTGTACTCCCTCTTCATGATCGGTGCCTCCTTGGCTGCCCGCCCCCGGGACGGGTGCGGTTCGGCGGACAGTAGCGCCGCGCGGGGCGTTCCGGCGCCGCGCATTCGTCACGATTCCGCGCAGAATCGCTCAGTCTTCGGAAGCGCCGGGCCGTGCGGCGCGCGGCAGGAACTCGAGCGCCGCGATCGCGCGCTGGGTGTCCCAGGAGCGGCAGCCCGGGCACTGCCAGAGGAACGTCGAGCCGTCGATGCCGCAAACGCTGCAGCGATAGCGTGCGTGGCGCAGCACGACGTTCCTCAACGCGCCCGCGACGGCGCGCAGTTGTGGCTCGTCGGGCTCGGCGCCCGGTGGCAGCAACGCACCGGTGAGGTCGCGCAGGTCGCTGTCCGTCGCGATCAGCTCGCGCACGCAGCCGAGGATGACCGGGTCGTCGTAGTACCCGCTCACGATCGCCGCATAGGCGATCTCGGAACGGTTGCCGAGCCCGCTGCAGAGGAGTTCGCGCAGCGTCTCGTCGAAAGCCCCTGCATCGCCGGCCTGACGGGTCGCCTCGGCGAGCCGCGGCAGCACGAGCGGAAGCAGGTGGAAGCTGCGGCGCACGACGCGTCGGTAGCACTGCAGCGCAAGCGCCGGGTCGCCCTGCAGTCGCGCGAGGTCGCCCAGCAGGATCGCGACGCGCCCGGACTCGCGATGCTCCTTCTGCGCGGTCTTCAGGTAGCCCGCGGCCGCCTCGAGATCGCGCTGTGCGATCGCCGTGTCGGCGAGCTCGCACCAGTAGTGGGCGATCGCACCGGGCTGGTCGGGCACGCCGACCGCGCGCAGCCGCTCGTGCATCGCGGCCGCCTGTTCCCAGTCGTGCTGCAGTTCGTGGATGCGCACCAGGTGCCCGAGCGCGACGGCCGGTTCGCGCCCGGTCTCCGCCAGCTCGAGGAAGAGCTTCTCGGCACGGTCGTAGAGGCCCGCGCGGAAGTAGTCGCGCGCGAGCTCGGTGAGCGCCGCATCGCGGTGCCGGGCGTCGAGCCCGGGACGGTCCGCGAGGTGCTGGTGGACGCGGATCGCACGATCGACCTCGCCGCGCCGCCGGTAGAGGCTGCCGAGCGCGAAATGGGTGTCGATCGCCTCGTCGTCCGTCGCCGCGAGGCTCAGGAACACCTCGAGCGCGCGCTCGGGCTTGTCGTCGAGCAGGAACCGGAGACCCTCGAGGTAACGTTCCCGGCGTCGCACCCGGCGACGCCGGCGGTACTCCGTGTAGATCGCCGTCGCGCTCCAGCCGGTCGCGAGCGTGCCGGTGAAGACCGCCCAGAACGTGTTCATCCGGCGCCGCCTTCGCGGGCCTGCGGGGTCGCGGCCGCACGCGATTCCGCCAGCCTGAGCGCGTTGCGCAGGCGACCACGTTCGGCAAGCAGCCTGGCGATCCAGTTCGAGCGCCACAACGCACCCGCGAGCAGTCCCGCGGCGAACGCGACCACGAGCGCGAGGCCCGACGACAGTTCGAAGCGGCCGATCGCGAGGTCGACCGAGAATCGCTGCTGGTTGAGCGCGGTGAAGATCACCGCGAGTGCGGCGAGCAGGATGACGGCGGAAAGGGTGGCGAGTCGCCGCAGCATCGTGGACCGGGGGCGCCTGTGACGCCGGTGAGTCTAGCACCCCGCGGGGCGCAGCCGGCCTACTGCGCCGGCGCAGGCTCCGCCGAATCGAGTGACTCGTTGACCCGCTCGCGCAGGTCCTTGCCGGGCTTGAAGTGCGGCACGTACTTGCCCGCGAGTGCGACCGACTCGCCGGTCTTCGGATTGCGCCCCTGGCGCGGCGGGCGGAAGTGCAGGCTGAAGCTGCCGAATCCCCGGATCTCGATGCGCTGCCCCTGCGCGAGCGCGTCGCTCATGATCTCGAGGATCTGCTTGACCGCGAGTTCCACGTCCTTCGCCGGCAGATGGCTCTGCTTCGCGGCGATGAGCTCGATGAGCTCCGACTTGGTCATGCTGCGCTCGCCGTCCACTCGTGCTCCCCCCGCG
>JAXMGT010000002.1:0-587500 GCA_046347155.1 Steroidobacteraceae bacterium
TCAGCCCAGCCTTCTCGCCGTGACCCGAAGCCGCGGCTGAGCGCTTCGTGCCGGGGTCCTCGGTCGACAAAGCGATTCCCGAGGAGCGACTCGACCGAGGACCCCGGTGCAAAGCGCCACCGCCCGCCGATCGACGACCTTCGTGCGCGCGACCCGTGCCGACCGGCTGGTACGTCGGCACCAGGTGCTGCTTGCCGTTGCCGATCAGGTCCGAGCGTCCCATCGCGCGCAGCGCCTCGCGCAGCAGCGGCCAGTTGTTCGGGTCGTGGTAGCGCAGGAACGCCTTGTGCAGGCGGCGCTGGCGCGTGCCCTTCGGGATCACCACGTCCTCGGAGGAGTGCGTGACCTTGTGCAGCGGGTTCTTGCCCGAGTGGTACATCGCGGTCGCGGTCGCCATCGGCGACGGCAGGAACGCCTGCACCTGGTCGGCGCGGAAGCCGTTCCGCTTCAGCCACAGCGCGAGCTCGAGCATGTCCTCGTCGGTCGTGCCCGGGTGCGCGGCGATGAAGTAGGGGATCAGGTACTGTTCCTTGCCCGCCTGCTTCGAGTACTTGTCGAACAGCTCCTTGAATCGGTCGTAGGTGCCGACGCCAGGCTTCATCATCTTCGACAGCGGACCCTCGGCGATCGCCTCCGGCGCAATCTTCAGATACCCGCCGACGTGGTGCTGCGCGAGTTCCTTCACGTACTCGGGCGACTCGATCGCGAGGTCGTAGCGCACGCCCGAGCCGATCAGCACCTTCTTGATGCCGGGCAGCGTGCGCGCGCGGCGGTAGAGGTGGATCAGCGCCGAGTGGTCGGTGTTCAGGTTCGGGCAGATGCCCGGGTACACGCACGAGGGCTTGCGGCAGGCCGACTCGATCTCGCGCGACTTGCAGGCGATCCGGTACATGTTCGCGGTGGGGCCGCCGAGGTCGGAGATCACGCCGGTGAAGCCGGGCACGCTGTCGCGGATCGTCTCGATCTCGCGGATCACCGAGTCCTCGGAACGGTTCTGGATGATGCGGCCCTCGTGCTCGGTGATCGAGCAGAACGTGCAGCCGCCGAAGCAGCCTCGCTGGATCGCGATCGAGTAGCGGATCATCTCGTAGGCCGGGATCTTCGCGGTCCCGTACGACGGGTGCGGCACTCGGCGGTACGGCAGCTCGTACACCGCGTCCATTTCCTTCGTCGTCAGCGGGATCGGCGGCGGGTTGAGCCACACGTCCACGTCGCCGTGCCGCTGCACGAGTGCGCGCGCGTTGCCGGGGTTCGACTCCATGTGCAGCACGCGCGAGGCGTGCGCGTAGAGGACCGGGTCGGCGGCGACCTGCTCGTAGGCGGGCATCCGGATCACGCTGCGGTCGCGGTCGATGCGGCGCGACGGTCGTGGCGTCGTCGTGTCGCGCGCGAACGTCGGCGCATTCGAGGCCGCATCGGCGTCCGCGAGGCGGGACCGGTCGAGTCGCTCCTCGGGAATCGCTTTGTCGACCGGTCCCGCCTCACGAACGCCCGGCGGCAGCGACTCGACGTTGGATGCGCGGTCAACCGCGACGGCGACAGCGGCATCGCGTGCGCTGGCGCGGGGGGGGCGGCCAACAAAGCGATTCCCGAGGAGCGACTTGGCCGACCCCCCCGAGACAGCGCCATCTCGCGCCGCGGCAATCGGCCCGGCCGGCCTCCCCGTGACGGCGCCATCGCGCGCCGCACCGTGCGAGGCCGACGGCGAGTACGCGTACGGATCCACCGGCGGCGCCAGCGGCCCCGGCTCGTCGACCTGCGTCGAATCGATCTCGGTCCACCCGTCCGGGAGGCCGCGCCGCACGAACGCCGTGCCGCGCAGGTCGCGGATCTCCCCGATCGGCGTGCCGGCCGCGAGCCGGTGCGCGATCTCGACGATCTGCCGCTCCGCGTTGCCGTAGACGAGCAGGTCGGCCTTCGCGTCGAGCAGCACCGAGCGACGCACCTTCTCGGACCAGTAGTCGTAGTGCGCGATGCGGCGCAACGACGCCTCGATGCCGCCGACGACGAGCGGCACGTCCTTGTACGCCTCGCGCACACGCTGCGAATAGACGATCACGCAGCGGTCGGGCCGCGCGCCACCCGCGCCGCCGGGGGTGTACGCGTCGTCGCTCCGGATCCGGCGGTCGGAGGTGTAGCGATTCACCATCGAATCCATGTTCCCGCCGGTCACGCCGAAGAAAAGGTTCGGGCGTCCGAGCTGCATGAAGTCGCGGGTGGAGTGCCAGTCGGGTTGGGCGATGATGCCGACCCGGAAGCCCTGCGCCTCGAGCACGCGCCCGACGATCGCCATCCCGAAGCTCGGCAGGTCCACGTAGGCGTCGCCGGTGACCAGGATCACGTCGCAGGCGTCCCAGCCGAGCGCGTCCATCTCCGCCCGGGTCATCGGCAGGAATGGTGCCGTACCGAACCGATGGGCCCAGTGCTTGCGGTAGGAGAAGAGGTCGCGGGCCGTCTGCATGCGCGGCAGTTTAGACGACGTCCGGGGCGGGCCCGAGACGGGTGTCGTCGGGCCGCGGCGGGGTGGGGCTGGGCGTCGTCAATGGTTCTTATAGAAAGAATATGGACAGAATCATTCTGTAGGAATAACATTGCGCCATGAATCCGCGCCTCGCCCAGGCCAAGGCCAGTCCGGACGAATCCTCGGTCCTGACCAAGGCCGTTACGCGTGCGGCCACGCTGCTCGGCGTCACGCAGCGCCAGCTCGCCGATACGCTCGGGATGTCCGCGCCGACGGCGTCGCGGCTGTTTGCCGGCAAGTACCGGTTGAGCCCGACTCGCTCCAAGGAGTGGGAACTCAGCCTGCTGTTCGTCCGGCTGTTCCGCTCGCTGGACGCATTGTGGGGCCACGAAGGCACGGCGCGCGCCTGGCTCTCCACGTACAACACGGCGCTCGGCGCCACGCCGCTCGAGCTCATCCGCTCGACGACCGGACTGGTGCGCGTCGTTGACTATCTGGACCACGCCCGCGGTCGCGTCTGAGGCGCGCGCCGCCTGCGCCGATCTCTGGCGGGCCGTGGAAGCGCAGCACGTCGCCTCGACGATGACGCTCGTGGACTCGGTCGCCGAGCAGGCCGTGCTCGAGCGACTCGTCGAGTCCTCGAAGCCGCCGGTACCGCGGGAAGTCGCGGCCCTGGGCCTGCACTGGCTGCTGTTCACGCCGTTCCGCTATCCGCCCCCGCCCGGCGGTTCGCGATTTCGCGGCCCGAACGACCCGGGCGTCTTCTACGGTGCCGATCAGCCGCGCACGGCCTGCGCCGAAGTGGGGTACTGGCGCTGGCGACACCTGCGCGACTCGCCGGGACTCCTGTCCATGCCCCAGCGGCCGCAGACAGTCTTCCGCGTGCCGGTCTCGGGCGGCGCCGTCGACCTGCGCGCACCACCGTTCGACCGGGATCGCGAGAACTGGACCGACCGCGCCGACTACGCCCACTGCCAGGCGCTCGCTCGCACCGCGCGCAACGCTGGCGTGCAGTGGCTGCGTTATGAATCCGTCCGCGACTCGCGCCACGGCGGCTGCGGCGCGGTGCTCGACGCAGCGGCCTTCGCGGCGCGCGCGCCCGTCGAGCAGCAGGGCTGGCTGCTCACCGTCACGCAGACGCGGGTCGTCTGGCAGCGCAGCGACCCGCTGGACCCTGGTGTGCTCGAGTTCAGCGCGGCGGGCTGGTCTTGAACCAACCCCGGCCGGGCCGCTGCGCATGCGCGGGTGATAGATTCGTTGTTCGGACAACGCGACGGGAGCCAGGCGCGTGAGTGGAAGTTCTACCGGCCCATTGAAGACCCCGCTCACGTTGCGCTGCGGCGCCGTGCTGCCGAACCGGCTCGCGAAGGCGGCGATGACCGAGGGCCTCGCGGGCCCGGACGGCCTGCCGAACGAACGCCATGTGCGGCTGTACCGGACCTGGGCGAAGAGCGGCGTCGGGCTGCAGGTCACCGGCAACGTGATGGTGGACGGCGATCACCTCGAGCGACCGGGCAACGTGATCCTCGACCGGGCGATGGGGCCGGACGAGCGTGCGCGGTTCCGGGCCTGGGCCGACGCGGCCCGCGCCGAGGGCGGGCACGTGTGGATGCAGGTCTCGCACGCGGGCCGGCAGACGCAGAAGGCGGTGAATCCCCGCCCGGCGTCGGCCTCCGACGTGAAGCTCGGGCTGCCGGGCGGGCAGTTCGCGCGCCCGCGGCCGCTCACGGGCGACGAGATTCGAGCGCTGATCGGCCGCTACGCGACCGCGGCGGTCGTGGCCCGCGAGACGGGGTTCGACGGCGTGCAGGTCCACGCGGCGCACGGCTACCTGATCTCTCAGTTCCTGAGTCCGATGACGAACCGGCGCACCGACGAGTGGGGTGGGTCGCTCGAGAACCGCGCGCGCTTCCTGCGCGAGATCGTCGCGGCGACGCGCGCGCAGGCGGGCCGCGATTTCGCGGTCGGCGTGAAGCTGAACAGCTCCGACTTCCAGAAGGGCGGCTTCGGCCCGGACGACGCGCGGCAGGTGGTCGCCTGGCTCGAAGCCGACGGCGTGGACCTGATCGAGCTCTCGGGCGGCACCTACGAGCAGCCGCGGATGCTCGAGCTCGCGGGACTGGAGCCGGTCGAGGAGATCCCGCTGCGCTCGAGCACGCGCCAGCGCGAGGCGTTCTTCCTCGCGTTCGCGTCGGAGCTGAAGGACGTCGTGTCGGTGCCGCTGATGGTGACCGGTGGCTTCCGCACCGCGCAGGGCATGGTGGAGGCGGTCCGCGACGACAGCATCGCGGCGATCGGCATCGGGCGCCCGCTGTGCGGCGATCCGCTCTGCACGCAGGCGCTGCTCCGCGACGGGACCGACCTGCCGCGCTACGAGAAGTTGCTCGGGAACCCGCGCCGGTTCTTCGGCGTCGACAGTCCCGTGAAACTCGTCAAGACGATCGCCAGCTTCTCGGTGATGTCCTGGTACTACGACCAGATCGTGCTGATGAGCGAAGGGAAGCCGAACGACCCGGACCCGGCGTGCTTCAGGCGCTTCCTCGCACTGCAGCGCAGCCAGGCGGCGTGGATCAAGGCGAGGCGCGCGCGATCGGCTCGCTAGCCCTGGCCCCGGGGGAGACCGTCCCTTTTTTTCCGGTAGGTGTCAGTCACCTGCACGGGGGGTAGGGGACTGACACCTATTCACGCGAGCGTGTGGTAGACCTTCTGGACGTCCTCGTCCTGCTCGAGCTTGTCGATCATCTCGAGCACCTCGGTCGCCTCGACCTCGCCGAGTTCGGTCGGGGTCTGGCAGATGTATTCGTGCTCGGCCGAGATTGGCGTGATCCCGCGTTCCTCGAGCGCCTTCTGCAGTGTGCCGAAGTCCTCGAAGTTGCAGCGCGCGACGAGTTGCGGCTCGCCCTTCTCGCCGGTGCTCTCGCCGAACTCCTCGAGGCCGTGGTCGATCAGGTAGAGCTCGAGGTCGTCGGCGTCGATGCCCTCGGGGTTCAGCCGGAACACGCCCATGCGCCGGAACTGGAACGCGACGCTGCCGGTAGTCGCCAGGTTGCCGCCGTGCTTGTTGAATGCGTTCCGGACGCTCGCGACCGTGCGGGTCGGGTTGTCGGTCGCGCACTCGACCAGCACCGCGACGCCGTGCGGCGCGTAGCCCTCGTACATCACCTCTTCGAAGTTCGCCGCGTCGCGGCCGGACGCGCGCTTGATCGCGGCCTCGACCTTGTCCTTCGGCATGTTCACGGCGCGCGCGTTCTGGATCACCCGACGCAGCGCCGGGTTCGAGTTCGGGTCGGTGCCGCCCTTCTTGACCGCGATCGTGATTTCCTTGCCGATGCGGGCGAATTGCTTCGCCATGCGGTTCCAGCGCGCGAACATCGCGTGCTTGCGGACTTCGAATATGCGACCCATGGGACTCGACCTTGCGTGAAGGGCGCGCAATCTACCCGAGTGCGCGCCGCGGGCCAATCGGGGGGTGCCACGGACCTTAAGCGTCCGCCTTAGAATCCGCTCTCACCGGCCCGAGGATTGGGCCTATTATAAATCCACGCTGAACAACTGGCCGGGTTCATGTCCTTCTACCATCGCCACGTCTTTCCGCGCCTGCTGGACCTCGCGATGCGCAGTCCCGCGTTCCGCGAGCCGCGCACGCGCACGCTCGCGCCGGCCTCAGGCCGTATCCTCGAGATCGGGTTTGGCACCGGCGTGAACCTGCGTCACTGGCCGGCCGGCGTCACGCGGATCGAGGCGATCGACCCGGACGTGGACCTCGACCGCTGGTCGGCCCCGCGCATCGCGGCCTCGAACATCCAGGTGGACTTCCACCACCTCGACGCCGAGCACCTGCCGTTCGAGTCCGACAGCTTCGACACGGTCGCGTGCACGCTGACGCTTTGCTCGATCCCGGACGTCGTGCACGCGCTCGCGGAGGTGCGGCGCGTGCTGAAGCCCGGCGGCCAGTTCCTGTTCATGGAGCACGGCCTTGCCCCGGACCCGGGCGTCGCCCGCTGGCAGGACCGGCTCACGCCGGTCTGGAAGCCGCTCGGCGGTGGCTGTCACCTGAATCGCCCGGTCCGCCAGCTCGTCGCGGGCGCAGGGCTCGAGCCCGGCCCGTTGCGCGCCGGGTACCTCGAGGGTCTGCCGAAGATCTTCGGCTACGTGACCGAAGGCGTCGCGCACAAGACCTGAACGCTGCGCCGGGTCGCCGGCTGCCTTACACTCGGTCTCGATGGCCTGCCCATGCCCCGTTCCCGACGCGGGACGACGGGGCGCGAAGGAGACGAACATGATCCGGCACCTGGCAGCCGTGGCGCTCGCAGCGCTCGGCCTGGCGACCATCGGCGGCTGCAACGTCAGCATCGACAGCGACAAGAACGTCAGCGAGCAACTTGGCTCCGACAGTTACCGCGCGGGCGGCTTCGTGAACCTGACCGATGCCGTCGAGGGCGACGCCTTCCTCGCCGGTGGCCAGGTCTCGACGGCCAACGAGGTGGGCGGCGACCTGGTGGTGGCCGCCGGCGAGATCTCGGTCGGCGGCAGCGTCGGCGACGACCTCTATGCTGCGGGCGGGGACGTCAAGGTGGACGCGATCATCCACGGCAACGCTCGGGTCGGCGGTGGGGACGTTGCATTCGGACCGGCCACTGTCGTCGCGGGTTCGACGACGATCGCGGGCGGACGGATCGTGTTCGAAGGCAATTCCCACGGTTACCTGAAGCTGAGCGGCGGCTCGGTCACGCTGGGCGGCCAGGTCCACGGCGACGTCGACGTGCGGGCCGAGGAACTCACGATCCTGCCCGGCACCGAGGTCGGTGGGCGACTCGTCTACCGCGGGCCCACCCCGCCGGTCGTTCCCGAGGGCGCCGTGATCGTGGGAGGCGTCGAGTATCACGAGGGCGGCCACGGCGACTCGCTGACCCGTGATTCCGGGTCGGGCCAGGGCACCCATTGGTTCGGTTCGCTGCTCTGGTTCGCCGGCGTGTTCGGCATGGGCGCACTGTTCCTCGTGCTGTTCCCGACGATGTCGGCGCGCGCGGTCGACGTGGTCGGCCGCGATCCGTGGAAGGCGCTCGGCGTCGGCCTCGGCGTGCTCGTGTTCAACCCGCTGGTCGCCGTCGTGCTGGTGCTGACGATCGTCGGCATACCGCTCGCGCTGCTGCTGGTGCTCGTCTACCTGCTCGTGATGTTCCTCGGCTGGATCGTCGGGGCTTCGTTCCTCGGGCAGAAGGCGCTGTCGCTCGCGCCGGGCGAGCGCCCGGTGACCACCCAGTGGCGGCTGATCGCGCTGCTGCTGGCGCTTGCGGTGCTCGCCGCGCTCGACTTCGTGCCGTTCATCGGCGGGCTCGTGCACTTCGTGGTGCTGGTGGCGGGCATGGGTGCGCTGGCGGCACAAGGCTGGACCAGTCGCGACGCCACGCCGAGCCGAGGCTGAGCCGTGAACTACTGGCCGCACCTCGTCGCGATGCTGGTCGGTGCCGGGCTCACGGTGCAGGTCGGCATGAATTCGACCGTGCGCCTGGCACTCGGGTCGCCGGTCGTCGCCGCCGTCGTGAATTTCGGCGTGGGGCTCGCCGCGCTCGTCGTGGTCGCGGTCGTCGGTGGGGCACGCGTCGCGCCGGGCGGAGCCGGGACGGTGCCCGCCTGGGCCTGGCTCGGCGGGCTGCTCGGCGCCGCGTACGTCGCGTCGACGACGGTGCTCGGCCCGCGGCTCGGCGCGACCGCGCTGCTCGCGCTCGTGCTCGCGGGACAGATGCTGGCCGCGCTCGCGGTCGACCAGTTCGGCGTGCTCGGCTTCCCGCAGAACGTCGTGACGCCTGGTCGACTGGTCGGCGCGGCGCTCGTGATCGTGGGCGCCGTGCTGATCGTTCGCCGCTAGGAGGACCGATGGCCCGCACACCCTCTACGATGCTCGCGCTCGGGACACCCGCGCCCGGGTTCGACCTGCCGGATTTCGACGGGCGCCGCCACGCGCTCGCCGACTTCGCGGCCTCGCCGGCCCTGCTCGTCGTGTTCACCTGCGAGCACTGCCCGTTCGCGCGCCACGTACGTGCGGAGTTTGCCCGCTACGCGCGCGAGTACGGCCCGCGCGGACTCGCGATCGTCGCGATCAATTCGAATGACCTCGGGGCGTACCCGCAGGACGGTCCCGACGCGATGCGCGAGGAGGCGCGGTCGGCCGGTTACGGGTTCCCGTACCTGCTCGACGAGACGCAGGCGGTCGCGAAGGCCTACCGCGCGGCGTGCACGCCCGACTTCTTCCTGTTCGGCCCGGATCGCCGCCTCGTGTATCGCGGACAGTTCGACGACAGCCGGCCGGGCGCGGCGATGCCGGTCACCGGGGCGGACCTGCGACGGGCCACGGAAGCGGTGCTCTCGGGCCGGACAGTGGACCCGGAACAGCGGCCGAGCCTCGGCTGCAACATCAAGTGGAAGCCGGGCGCCGGGCCCGACTATTACGCGGCCTGAACGGGCGACGCCTCAGGGCGAGTATTTCGGGAACTCGCCCAGGATGTCGGTCGCCATTTCCGTGGCGGTGCGGATCGCCTGCTCGGAGTTCGCGTTGCGCGTCTCGGCGGTGATCGCGCCGCGCCAGATGAGCGACTGCGAGGTCGGGTCGTCGACGAAGACGATCACGGAACCCTCGGTGACCCGCCGCTCGCGCGGCAGTTCGGAGGCGGCGGGTTGCGGCGGGGCGCTCGCGCTCAGCACCGCGTTCGGCGAAGGCGCATTGAAGCGCGGCTGCTGCGACGTGACGTACTTGCGCGTGCCGACCACCTGGTAGCTCACGATCATCTGCGCGGCCTTCGCGTCGGCCACCGGCTGGTAACCCTTCTTCACGAGCTCGCCGACGATGGTTTCGCGCATCTGCCGGTCGGCGGACTGCACGACGCCGGGGTCGATCGCGGCGGCCGAACCGAGTTCGCCACCGCCCCAGGCGAAGGTCCGGCGTGCGGCGACGTCGGCGCCGGGCGCCTGGAACTTGTCCACGTCCCACGTGGAGGCGCAGCCCGCGAGCATCGCGAGCAGCGCGGCAGCCAGGCCGGCCCGCTTCGACATTGCTGACTCCCCGTGTCCGTCGCCCCGTCGGGGACTGTACAGCCACGGCGCCCACCCGCGTCAACCGCGTTTACCGGGGTCCGTCGGACGGGTGGTGCGGGTCGCATGCGTGCGAGGCCCGAACGCCGGCAATCTGTGACCTGGCTCGCGCCGGCACGGCCGGCATTGGTACCGGACGTCCGCACAGGCATACTGGGCGGGCCTATGAGTGCCATCCTCCTCGCGTACGAGCGCGACCAGGACCTCGCCGCAATCGAGACCCTGCTGGCATCCCGTGGCCATCACGTCGTGAAGGCGCGCACGGGACTCGAGGCCCTCGAGGTGGCCCGTGCCGAGACGCCGCACGCAATCGTGAGCGACGTGATGCTCCCGCTGCTCGACGGGTTCGCGCTGTGCCGGCGCCTCAAGGAAGACCCGGTCACCCGCTACCTGCCGATGTTCCTGATGTCGTTCCGCGTCGAGGGCCCCAAGTACGAGGCCTTCGCCGCGGAGGTCGGTGCGCAGCGTTTCTTCCCGCGCGGTTCGACGCTCGAGGAACTCGCGACGGCGATCGACGGGCTCAAGACCCCGTCCGACACGATGCGGATACCGGCGCTGGTGCCGGAACTGCTCGACCGGCAGGAACAGGACCGGCGCCGGGTCACGGAACTCGAGAAGCAGGTCCGCGACCTCACGTACACGAACAAGCTGCTCGCGGCCGCGGAGCGCGCGGCCCGCAGCAAGGTCGAACGCGATGCCGGCGCCCGGGCCGACGCGAATGCGCGGGCCGACGCGGACGACGCGGCCCGCAGCCACGAGTTCGAGTCGCGGATCGCCGATCTGGAGCGCCGGCTCGCCGACGGCGAGCAGCGCGAACGCGACCTCGAGGCGCGGATCGCGGCGGTCGCCGCACGCGAGCAGGAACTCGCCGACGCCGGCAGCCGTGCCCGCGACGACGCGGCCGAGGAAGCCCGTGCGGCGCAGGCCCGCGTCGGCGTGCTCGAGGCGCGACTCGCCGAACTGCAGTCGAGTCGGGCGCTCGCGCAGGCGAGCGCGGCCGACGCCGTCCGGGCGTTCGGCGCACTGCCGCTGCCCACGCTGCTACACGACATGGAGACGCACGAGGTGCGCTCCGCCAGCGACGCGGTCGCCGCGCTGCTCGGCGTGCCGCCCGAAGCCATCCCGGGGCGTTCGCTTGGCGACCTGCTGCCCGGCAGCGTCCCGGCCGAGGGCGAGCCACAGCCCGACGAACTCGAGTACACGCGGCCGAACGGCACCCCGGCACGTCTCGCGCTGCGTCGTGCGTCCGTGTCCTACGCGGGGCGCGCCTGCTGGCTCACGACGCTGGTGGACGTGACCGACAGCCGCGAACTCGCCGATGCCGAACGCCGGGCCCGTCCGCGCGCCGCCGCACTCGAGGCCTCGCCGACCGCGCTCTGCGCCGTCGACGGACAGGGCCTGCTGCTCGCCGCGAACCGGGCCTTCCGGCTGCTGCTGTTGCTCGAGGCGAGCCGGATCGAGGGCGTGGCGCTGTCCCAGCTCGTCGTCGAGCCGTCGTCGGTCGACGGCCTGCTCGCCTCCGTGCGGCCGATGCGCACGCACTGGCGGCGTGCCGACGGGATCACGTTCGAGGGCGAGTCGATCGGCGCGCTGGCACCCGAACCGGCCGGTGCGCGGGTGATTGCGCTGCGCGACGTGACCGCCGAGCGCGCGGCCGAGGCACGCGTCGAGCGCGAGCGCCGGCGCAATGCGGGACTGCTCGAACTCGCCCAGCACGTCCACACGCTGACCGAGGTCGAGGTGCCCCAGCGCGCGATCGAGGTCGCGCGCGATTCGACCGACAGCGCGTACGGCTGCGTGTTCCTCGCCACCGCCGAGCCGGGCCAGTACGAACTCGCGGCGCTCGCCGGCGGTGACGGACGCGCCCCGTCGCGATGGCGCGGCCAGGCGCCGGCGGATTCGGCCTTCTGGGAGTGCGCGACGACGCTGGCCGCGACCGAGCGCCACTCGACCGAGCGCAACGGGCCGCTCGAGCAGGCCGGCCTGCCCGCGAGCTTCGCCCGCCAGCTCGCCACGCCGATCATGGACGGCGGACGCCTGGTCGGCGTGCTGCTGCTGGCCGACAAGTCCCTGCCCTACGACGAGGACGACCGGCAGCACGCGGTGCTCGCGGCCGAAGGCCTCTGGAAGGCGCTGCGCCGGCGGCGCTCGGACGCCGAGGTCGTGAGCGCGATGGATCACATGGAACGCGTGATGTTCGGCGTCATCGAGTCCGTCGGCGCGCTGTCCGAGACCCAGGACGGTCGCAAGACCGGCCGCGCCCGGCGCGTTGCCGATCTCGCTGCCGGCATCGGCTCGGCGATGGGCATGCCCGGGCACTCGCTGCGCGGGCTGCGGCTGATCGGCCAGCTCATCGACGTCGGCATGCTGCACATCCCGCGCGAGATCCTCTGGCGGCCCGGCCCGCTCACGGCGACCGAGTTCGAGCTGGTCCGCACGCACCCGGAGCGCGGCTTCGAGATGCTGCGCCGGATCGACTTCCCGTGGCCGGTCGCCGAGGCCGTGCGGCAGCACCACGAGCGGCTCGACGGGTCCGGTTACCCGCGCGGCATCAAGGGCGACGACATCCTGCTCGAGGCGCGCGTCGTGGCCGTGGCCGACGCGGTCGAGGCGATGCTCTCGCCGCGTCCGCACCGGCAACCACTCACGATCGCGGCCTGCATCGAGGAACTGCAGTCGCAGGGTGGACGGCGCTACGATGCGGCCGCCGTGCGTGCCTGCGTGAAGATACTGCGCGAGCGCCAGCTGCGCAGCGAGCCGGAGGCCCACGCCGGCCAGCGCATCGCCTGAGCCGGCGATGCTTCTCGAATTCTACGGGGCCGCCGGCGAAGTCACCGGCTCCTGTCACGTGCTCGAGACGGGCGGCCGACGCGTCCTGCTCGACTGCGGCCTGATCCAGGGCGCCGGCGCGCATGCCGAGCGCAATCGCGCTCCGTTCCCGTTCGAGGCCTCGAGCGTCGACGCGGTGGTGCTCAGTCACGCGCACATCGACCACTGCGGGCGGCTGCCGCTCCTGCGCAAGCGGGGGTTCCGCGGCCCGGTGTACGCGACCGGTGCCTGCCGCGACCTCGCGCGCATCCTGCTCGCCGACTGCGCCGCGATGGCCCAGCACGATGCCGAACGCGAGGAGCGCCGACGGCGACGCAACGGTGCGCGCGGCCACGCCGAGCCGCTCTACACGCGCGAGGATGCCGAGCAGGTCATGCGCCAGTTCCGCACCGTGGGCTACGGCCGCGCGACCCAGGTGGTCCCCGGCGTCGAGCTCACGTTCCGGGACGCCGGCCACATCCTCGGTTCGGCAAGCGTGTGCCTCGCCGTCACCGAGGGCGACGTGACGCGGCACCTGCTCTTCAGCGGCGACCTCGGGCAGTACGACTCGCCGATCCTGCGCGACCCGGAGTCGGGGTTCGTCGCGGACCTCGTGCTGATGGAGAGCACCTACGGGGACCGGCTGCACCGCGAGCGCGCGGACACGCTGGAGGAGTTCGGCGGGATCCTGCGCACGGCCGCGCGCGGCGGGGGCAACGTGCTGATCCCGGCATTCGCGGTCGGCCGCAGCCAGGACGTGCTCTACGAGCTCGGGACGCACTACGACGAGTGGCAGCTCGCCGACTGGAGGATCTACCTCGACAGCCCGATGGCGATCGAGGCCACCGAGGTGTACCTGCGCAACGCCGAACTCTTCGACGAGGAAGCACGCGAGCTCAGGCTGCGCGCGCGCAGCATGCCGCCGCTGCCGAACCTGGTGGCCTGCCGCACCGTCGAGGAGTCGATCGCGATCAACCGCGTCGCGGGCGGTGCGATCGTGATCGCGGGCAGCGGCATGTGCACGGGCGGGCGGATCGTCCACCACCTGAAGCACAACCTCGCGCGGCCCGACTGCCACCTCGTGTTCACCGGGTTCCAGGCGGCCGGCACGCTGGGTCGCGCGATCGTCGACGGTGCGCGGGGGGTCCGGATCGGCGGGTCACCGGTGGTGGTGCGTGCAGAGGTCCACACGCTCGGCGGCTTCTCGGCGCACGGCGACCAGGCCGACCTGCTGCGCTGGTACGCGGGCGTGCGAGGCACGCCGCCCGTGTGGCTGGTGCACGGCGAGCCGTCGTCGTCGGCCGCACTCGCGCAGGCGCTCGAGCGTGCGGGCGCGCGCACCGCGCTCGCGACGCCGGGGCTCAGGATCGACCTGGCCTCGTTGCCGGCCGTCGGGCGCCGATAGCGCGAGGTCAGCCGTCGAGGTCGAAGTGCAGCGTGACGCTCGAGCGGCGCTGCACCGGCTGGCCGTTCGCGGTCCGCGGCCGGTAGAGCCACTCCGACACGGCCCGCTGCGCCGCCGCGTCGAAAACGCCCTGGGGCTGCGAGCCCACGACGACGACGTCGCGCACGCTGCCGGATTCAGTGATCGTGAACTCGAGTTCAACCCAGCCCTCGACCCCGTCGCGGCGCGCCTCGGCCGGATAGACGGGATCGACGACGCGGATGCGTCCGAGCGAGTCGGCCGGGGTCGCGGGCGCCGATTCCTGCGCGGCCGCGCGCGCGGCGGGTGCGGGCGTCGCGCCATCGCCGGCCGGCGCCGTGGCGAGGCCCGCGAGTGCGTGCTGCGGCGCGACGGTCCCACGGACCGACGATGAGCGACCGCTGCGCAGGTTCACGACGGCCTGCCGGGTCGCCAGCTCCCGGAGCCTCAGTTCGTCTGCGTTCGCGATCCGCGGCGCAAGGGGATCGGGCCCGGCGGTCCGGGGGGTCCGGGTCGTCATGGGCCTCGCACCGGTGCCCGGCGACGCGACCGCGAGCGAGGTCACCGGCCCGCGGTTCGGCGATCTGGCCGCAACCGGTGCGTCGTCCGTGGCCGGCGACATCGCGACGGTGGCCGGTGTGTCGGTCGGTACGGCGGTGGGGGCCGATGGTGCGAGCTCGGCCGCAAGTTGCGCGACGGCGTCCTCGCCCGGCGCCACGTCCTCGAGTCTCTCGAGCAGCCGGCGGGCTTCGTCGGCCTGGCCTGCCGCGGCGGCGGCGCGGGCCTCCGCCACCACGTGTTCGACGGTGGCGGCGAGTCCGGCGGTCGCTTCGGCCTGGCCGGGCCGCGCGAGCAGCACGGCCGCATACAGGTCGAGTGCGTTGCGTCCCTCGGGGGCTTCGTAGCGACCGGCCGCGTACGCGGCCCGCGCGCGAGAGAGCACGGGGTCGGAGAGCGGTACCGAAGGGACCGTGGCGGCGGCCGGCGGCGGGTCCGCCGGTTCGTCGCCCTCGGGCGGCGGCGCTTCGCGCGGGCCGCCGGCAAAATAGAGGATCGCGATGAAGAGCAGCACGCCCGCGCCGACGAACAGCCACTTGCGGGGATCGAACCGTGAAGGCAGCGCCGGCACCGGGATCAGCGGCGCGCCGCCCTGCGACTCGCGCAGCTCGACGTGCCGGCGGATCGACGCCTGCAGGAACATGCCGGCCCGCCTGGCCGTCAGCGGCTTGTGCATGAACCGGTAGACGGCGCCGCTGCTGATCAGCCGGGCGAGCACGGCCTCGTCCTCGCGACGACCGGCGACGACGATCACGAGGTCCGGGAATTGCTCGGCGATGCGCTCGATCAGCGTCGTCGGCGTACCGGACACGGCCGCCATGTCGACGAGCAGGACGCCGCAGCGCCCGGTCAGCAGCAGGTCCACCGATTCCTCGGCCGAGCGCGCGCGCCAGACCGGGTTGCGCTCGCCGATCGCCGCCCGGATCGCGTCGAACAGCACGAGGTCCCCGGACAGGACGAGTACGTCCACGAGGACCGCAGGGTCACGGTCCTCCGGCGTCGCCGCCGGGCGGTTCTGGTGCTGAGTCTGGCTCACGGGCGGATTTCCGCAGGCGCGGAGCCCCGGGTCCACCGCCGGATGGCAAAAACCCGAGGCAATTCAAAGTTCGGACATCCAATTGGCCGATCCGGGCTGGACCGTGTCCACGGACGCCGTCTCGACAGCCGGGCAGGGGGCGCGCATGATCCCCCGACGTCCCCTAGAAGGCCGGTACACCGGCCCGGCCCGGAGCATGAGGACCACGGTCAGGTTCGAGTCGCGGGTGGCGTCCGAGCATCGCGGGAAGCTCGAACGCCTGCTGTTCTTCAACGGCTGCCAGTCGCGGGTGGCCGAAGCCATCGTGGACGCGATCGACAAGTTCGGTCCGCCCGAGATCCACGCGGACGGGGGCTGGCTGCGCGTGAAGGTGGGCGGGCTTCCGGATGTCCAGTCGCTGTTCGCGATCGATCCGTCGAGCGGCGGGCCGATCGGCGTGGCCGTCTACACGCGTCCCGACCTCGAGCACATCAGTGTCCTGCACGTCGGGCTCGCGGAGGAGTACTGCGCCGGCGGCGAGCGCGAGAGCACGAACCTGCTGCTCAAGCTGATGCAGGAGATCCGCCGTTCCTCGCGACGCGTGAAGGGCGTGCGCCGGCTGCGCGTGCACTACGGCACGCAGCGCCCGCGTCCGCCGGCCTGAGGTTCACTCGGCGGCGAGCGTCTCGCCGGTCGGCGGCGGGAAGGCGCGGCAGCACTCCAGGATCCACGCGCGGAAACGCACGACCTTCGGCAGCGAGAAGTGCTCCGGCGGTGCCACCAGGTACCACGCCGAATGCTGCTGCACGCTCGGCAACATCGGCCTGACCAGCCGCCCCGCCGCGAGGTCCGCCGCGACGAGCGACCAGCGCGCGAGCGCGACGCCCTTGCCCTGTTCGACGGCGGCCAGCGTGGCCGCGGAATCCTCGGCAACCGGCGCGGTGTCCGTGCGGGTCGTGTCGCCGCCGACGCGCCGCAGCCAGTCCACCCAGGGCTCGGAACGGCTGTGGATCAGCGGGTAGCGCGCGAAGTCGCCGAGCGTGTCGATGGGCCCCAGCTTCGCGAGCAGCGCCGGGCTGCACACCGGGAAGACCCACTCGTCGAGCATGCGTTCGGACTTGAGGCCCGGCCAGGCGCCGTTGCCGTAGAGGATGGCCGCGTGGAAGTCGTCGCGGCTGAAGTCGAGCCCGGCCCGCGCCGGCCCGAAGCGCACCTCGATTTCAGGGTGCTGGCGCGTGAACTCGCCGAGGCGCGGCAGCAGCCAGCGCTGCAGGAACTCGCTCGGGGCACTCAGGTTGAGCATGCCGCCGACCCGCTCGCGGCGGATCCGGTCGACGGCGCGGCGCAGCTCGTCGAGGCCGCGACGCACGCCCGGCAGCAGCTCGGCGCCCTCCTGAGTCAATGCGACGGCCCGCGTGTGGCGACGGAACAGCGGCACGCCGATGTCGGCCTCGAGTGACTTGACCTGTGCGCTGACGGCGGCCGTGGTCACGCCGAGTTCGCGCGCGGCGGCCGTGAACGACAGGTGGGTCGCGACGGCCTCGAACACCCGCAGCGCGTTCAGGGGTAGCTTGCCCGCTTCACCGGTCATCGCCGCTGCCTCGAATCAATTATTGATTGACAATACTGTCTAATTCGCTGTGCTGCAAGGGTGTACGATCCGGTCTATCCAGTGAAACTGAAGAAAGAGGCGGAGATGGCCAAGCGCGAGAACCTGTCCACCGGCACGCCCTGGGAGCCCGTCGTGGGCTACTCGCGCGCCGTCCGGGTCGGGGCGATGGTCTGGGTCGCCGGCACGACGGCCACCGGCGCGGACGGGCACATCGTCGGCATCGGCGACCCGGCCGCGCAGACCCGCCAGGTGCTCGAGAACATCCGCGCGGCGCTCGAACGGGCCGGTGCCCGGCTCGAGCACGTCGTGCGCTCACGGATGTACGTGCGCAACGTCGCCGACTGGGAAACCATCGGCCGCGTGCACGGTCAATACTTTGGAAGCATCCGGCCCGCCGCGACGATGGTCGAAGTGAGCGGGCTCGTCGATCCCGACATGCTCGTCGAGATCGAAGTCGATGCATACGTAACGGACTGACGACCGCGGTCACCGGCGGCGACCGGGGCGCGGCGGGGAGTACAGCAATGAACAGCACAGGCATCCGGGCGGTGTGGATCGGCTTCGTGGCGGCGCTCGGCGCGTCGGCCGCGCTCGCGGACGGTGCCGCAGTCGCGCAACTCACGCCCGCGCAGTTCGACGAGCTGAAGGCGAAGGGCGACGGCAGCGTGCTGCTCGTCGACGTGCGCACGCCCGAGGAGTACGCGGCCGGCCACATCCCGGGCGCCGTGAACATCCCCTACGACCAGGTCGCCAAGCGCCTGTCCGAGATCCCGAAGGACGACGAGGTGGTGCTCTATTGCCACTCGGGCCGGCGTGCAGGCCTCGCCGCGACGACGCTCGAGGCGGAGGGCTACACGAAGCTCGCGCACCTGGTCGGGGACATGCAGGGCTGGACGGCGGCCGGGCTGCCGGTTGAAGTGGCCGCGGCGAAGTCGGGCGTCGAGGCGCCGCCGCCGAAGTGACCGGCGACGCCGGCCCCCGGCCGGCTCACTGCTGGGACAGCAGGTAGGTCCGGCCCGAGTATTCGAGCAGGACGCCGCGCGGCGTGATCTGGCGGATCACCGGGCCCTCCTGCAGCGTGTCGCCCTCGCGATACTTGTGCGAGTTGATGAACACCAGTCGTTCGGCCGGCTGGTTCGAATACACGTGCAGGTCCAGGTTGAGTGGAGGCACGCCGACACCGACGAGTTCCTCGGCCGACGGCAGCGACGTCGGGCCCTCCGGCGATGCGCGGTTGGCCGCGGGCGGCGCAGCGGTTGCCGCGCCGCCGGTGTCGGCCGACTCCGGCATCGTTTCGTAGACGACGGAGCCACGACCGGGCGACGCGCTCGTGACCGCCGGGGGTCCGGGCGGCGCGGATGACGCGTGCGCCACGAGTTCGGGGTCCATCGCGCCCGGTGCGCCGGTCGTTTCCGCCGCGAGCGGATTCTGGGCACCGAGCCCGCCCGGTACCGGTGGCGGTGCGGGCCGCGCGACGGCCGGTGTGGGCGCCGGTGTGGTCACGGCAGCGACGGGCGGGCTGCCCGCAGCCGGCGCATCGCCGGCCTTGCGCAGCAGCAGCACGCCGACGACGGCCAGGTTCACGACGAGCAGTGCGATCGCGACCGGCGCCCAGACGTTTGCCTTCGGCTTGCGCGGCGCCACCGGCACCTCGGCCAGCGCCGGTCCGGTCGTGCGCTGCCGCTCGTGCTCGGACTTCCTCAATGCGTCCAGGATGAACGACACGGCTCAGCCCCCCGCCTGCGCGACCAGCGTCGGCGAGCCGGTCGCGCGCGTCGCGGTGTCGAGCACGATCAGCGTCTGCACGCCCGCGACGCCGTCGACGGCGAGCCGGTGCTGGCGCTGGAACTCCTGCACCTCGCGCGCGAGTTCGGCGTCGTAGACGTCGACGCCGCCGGGCGCCGCCGGCAGCCCGTTCGCGGCCCGCAGGCTGTCGCGCAGCCAGCGCACGTCCGCGCCCCGCATCCCGGGGCCGAGCGACTTCGTGTTGCGGGTCGGCGGTCGCCACAGCAGCAGGAAGTCGCCGAACCAGTACTGCGAGGCCTCGGCAATCGGTACCGTCCGGGACTCGCCGCCCAGCTGGAACGTCGCCGCATCGGCGTTGAGCGACGTGAGCAGCACCTGGTGTGCCGCGCCCGCCTGGTCCGTGAGCGTCAGGATCGCGGGCCGGTCGAGCGTGCGCAGCTGCGCCCACGAGCCTTTCTGGAACAGGCATTCGAGCCCCTGCGCGAGCGCCTGCTCGCAGCCGCGGCCACGGGTCGGATCGTAGGTGGCGCCCCAGACCGTGAAGAGTTGCGCGAGCGCGGCCTCGGTGGTCGTGTCGGCCGCGTGCGTCGCGAGCAACGCATCGAACGGGACCGGTGCCGGCGCCGCCGGGGCCGGTGCGGCCGCTGGCGTGCTCGACCGCGTCGCGCTCGCGGCGCCCGGCGGGGCCGCCGTCGCAGCCACGGCCGAGCCGTCGGACGCGGGGCGCGACGACCAGAAGGTCCATGCCCCGACACCGACCAGCGCCAGCGCTGCGGCAAGCGCCGCCGCCGTCGCCCACTTGAGCCACGGTGCGGGGACGGGGCGACCGTACACCTCGCCCGCGGCGAGCCGGATCAGGCTGGCGCCGACCCGGTGGTCCTCGCGCGTGAACGCGCCGAGCAGCGCCCGGTCGCACACGACGTTGATCACGCGCGGCACGCCATTGCTCAGCCGCTGCAGTTCCCGGAGCGCGGCCGGCGTGAACACTTCGGCCGTCGCGCCGGCGACGCGCATCCGGTGGCGCACGTAGCCCGCGGCCTCGTCGGCCGAGAGCGGCTCGAGGTGATAGCGGCCGGTGATGCGCTGCGCGAGCTGCCGGAGCTCGGGCCGGTCGAGCAGTTCGCGGAGTTCCGGCTGGCCGATCAGGATGATCTGCAGCAGCTTCGTCGTCGCGGTCTCGAGGTTCGTGAGCAGGCGCACCTGCTCGAGCGTCTCGGTGCCGAGGTTCTGCGCCTCGTCGACGATCAGCACGACGCGCCGTCCGCGCGCGTGGGTGTCGAGCAGGTGGCGGCCGAGCAGGTCCATCAGCACCTTCGTGCTGCCGCGGCCCGACTCCGGGACCTGGATGTGCAGTTCCTCGCAGATGGTCAGCAGGAACTCCGCCGGCGTCACCCGCGGGTTCAGTATCAAGGCGACGTCGGCGTGGGCCGGCAGCTGCTCGAGCAGGCTGCGGATCACGGTCGTCTTGCCCGTGCCGACCTCGCCGGTGAGCTGGATGAAGCCGCCCGACTCGTTGATGCCGTACAGCAGGTGCGCGAGCGCCTCCGCGTGCCGGCCGCTCAGGTACAGGTAGCGGGGGTCCGGCGTGATCGCGAACGGCTTTTCCTGCAGGCCGAAAAAGCTCGTGTACATGCGGGGCTGGGTGTCTCGCGGGCCGGGTCCGGGGTCGCCCATGATGCCTGTGCGGGCCGGGCAATAGAAGGCGGGGCGCGGCCGTGCGCGCGGGGGTTGGGCGCGGCGGCGTCGCTCCGGTAGTCTCGGCCCTGACCGGGGAGGATCGACATGCGACGCGCACCCTCGTACGCGGCGGGCCTCTGCCTCGCGACCGCGCTTGCCGCGACCGCGGATGACGGGTTGCCGAAGGCCCGGCCGCTGACCGACCGGACCTACGAGCGCACGCCCGCGCGACTCGAGCGCGGCCGCTACCTCACCGAGCACGTGCTGCAGTGCTTCATCTGCCACTCCGACCGCGACACCTCGAAGCCCGGCGCGCCGCCGGCCGAGGGCCGCAAGGGCGCGGGCACGATCCGCGTCCAGGAGGGCGACCGCCGGCTCGTCGCGCCCAACCTGACCCCCGATCCCGAGACCGGCGCCGGCCGCTGGACCGACGACATGCTGGCGCGGGCGATCCGCGAGGGCATCGGGCACGACGGGCGGGCGTTGAGCCCGGCCATGTGGTACGGCTCGTTCTCGATGCTGTCGGACGAGGACCTCGCCTCGGTGATCGTCTACCTGCGCTCGATCCCGGCCGTGCGCAACCCGTTGCCGCCGACGCAGGTACCGGCCGAGGAGCGGGCGCGCTGGGCCTACGAGCCGCGGCCCATCACGGCGCCGGTGCCGGGTCCGCCGCCGGGCGACGCGATCGCGCGCGGTCGCTACCTCGCGAACGTCTCCGATTGCGAAGGCTGCCACACCTCCTGGCACGGCAGCCGGATGCCGGGGCTCTACGGCGGCGGCAACCACATCGAAACCCGGATCGGCGCGGCGTTCAGCGCAAACCTGACACCGGACCCGTCGGGCGTCACCTATCCGCCCGAGACGTTCGTCACGGTGATCCGCACCGGCAAGGGCGGGTCGCTGAGCCCCGTGATGCCGTGGGTCGCGTTCGCCGGGATGACCGACGACGACCTCGAAGCGATCTCGCGCGCACTCGCCGGGCTGCCGCCGGTGCGGCACTACGTCGGCAGCGTCGGCGAACCGGAGCACTGTGCGGTCTGCGGCCAGTCGCACCCGCACGGCGCGCTGAACCGTATCGAGACGCCGGTCCGCGTCCCGGTCGATGCCGCGACGCTCGCGCGCTATGCGGGCACGTACCATCACCCCGTCTGGGACCTGACGCTCGAGTTGCGCGCCGACGGCGCGCGGCTGTACGGCACGGAACCCGGTGCCGACGAGATCGAACTGGTGCCGGTCACGCCGACCCGCTTCCTCGCGCCCGGCTGGCCGGCGCCGGTCGAGTTCGAGCTCGATTCGTCCGGCGCCGCGATCGGCTTGTGGACGCTGGAGCTCGAACGCGAGCACTTCGACCGCGTGCATTGAGTGCCGGCGGCCGCCGATGCGACCGGCGTGCTGCCGGCGCCGCCGCTAGAATCGACGCATGGCGAAGCCCACGCGCGTCAGCGAGACCCCGGCGGTGGCGTTCCTGCGCCGGCACGGCGTCGAGTTCACCGAACACCCGTACGAGTACCTGGAGCACGGCGGCGCCGAGCACAGCGCCCGCGTGCTCGGTCTCGACCCGTGGACGGTCGTGAAGACGCTCGTGATGCAGGACGAAAAGAAGTCGCCGCTCGTGGTGCTGATGCACGGCAACCGGACCGTCTCGACCAAGAACCTCGCGCGGCAGATCGGCGTGAAGTCGGTCGAGCCCTGCGCGCCCGAGGTCGCGAATCGGCACAGTGGGTATCTGGTCGGTGGCACCTCGCCGTTTGCGACGCGCCGCGCGATGCCCGTGTACATCGAGCGCACGATCCTCGACCTGCCGCGCATCTGCATAAACGGCGGCCGCCGCGGCTACCTGGTCGGCATCGATCCGCAGGTGTGCGTACGGCTGCTCGGCGCGAAACCGGTCGACTGCGCGCTCGCCGACTGATCCGGCCTCACTCCTTGCTCGGCCCGTCCGACGGCCGCGTGCCGATCGCGCTGGCGGGTTTCAGCGCCACCGACCCGAACTTCTCACGGATCCGGTCCACCGCGGCGTCGAGCTCGCGGTTCCGTGTCGCTTCGGGCGCCGTGAAGAGATCGAGCTGCGGCACGTCGCCGAGGTCGCTGACGCCGACCCCGAGCAGGCGGATCGACACGCGCGGCTGCGACGACAGCCACTCGTGCAGCAGTTCGAGCGCGACCGCGGTCACCACGCGCGTCTCCTGCGTCGCAGGCTCGACGTGCCGCTGGCGCGTGTAGGTGGTGAAGTCGGCGCGGCGGATCTTCACGGTCACGCAGCGCGCGGCCAGCCCGCGCCGTCGGAGCCGCGAGCAGGCCTTGTCGGCGAGCCGCACGATCTCGGACGACAGCCGTGCCGGGTCGCGCAGGTCGGTCTCGAAGGTTTCCTCGGCGCTGACCTGCTTTTCGTCGAGGTCGGGCTCGACCGGCCGCTCGTCGATGCCCGACGCGCGCTCGATCACGCGCTCCGTGTAGCGACCGAACACCGGCCTCAACCGGTCGGGGTTCGCGAGCCGGAGCTCGCGGAACGTCCGGATGCCGAGCGCCTCGACCTTCGGCGCGGTCTTCTCACCGAGCCCGAACAGCTTGCGCACCGGCAGCGGGTCGAGCAGCGCCTGCACTTCGTCCGGCCGCACGACCACGAGCCCGTCGGGCTTCCGGAGATCCGAGGCGATCTTGGCGACGAGTTTGTTCGGTGCGGCGCCGACCGACGCGGTGAGGCCGGTGCGCTCCCGGATCCGCTTCTTGATCTCCACGGCGATCCCGATCGCCGGACCGAACGCCGCGAGGCTCGCGCTCACGTCGAGGAACGCCTCGTCGAGCGACAGGCCCTGCACCAGCGGCGTGAACTCGTGGAACACCTCGAAGATGCGCTTCGATTCGGCGGCGTAGTGCGAGATCCGCGGCGACACGCAGACGGCGTCCGGGCAGCGCCGCAGCGCCTCGCGCATCGGCATCGCCGAGTGCACGCCGTAGCGGCGCACCTCGTAGCTCGCGGCGGCCACGACGCCGCGGTTGCCGGTGCCGCCGACGATGACGGGCCGGCCGCGGAGCGACGGGTCGTCGCGCTGCTCGACGGACGCGTAGAACGCGTCCATGTCGACGTGCAGGATCCAGCGTTCGCCGGCCATCGCCGCGTCCCTACAGCGTGAGCGCCGTGTAGGCGATCAGCCCGAGCGCAGTGATCACCAGGCAGAACAGGTAGGCGATGCCGAGCGCGCCGAACTTCAGGAATGTAACGACACGGCCCTGGCCGTAGACGCGGCGCATCGCCACGTACAGATAGGCCGGCGCGTAGAGCGCCAGCGCGAATGTCATCGAACCGCCGACGACCAGCGCACCCTTCGCGTAGGCCGAGCCCGGGGCCAGCCAGGCGGAATGCTGCACCAGCAGGATCACGAGCCCGGCCAGGAAGAAGAACGCGTGGTAGTGCACGACGAACAGCAGGTGCTCGACGAAGTAGCGACCGGAGCCGAGGTACAGCACGAACATCACGGCGGCGATCAGTGGCAGGAAGATGAACATCATCTTCGGCACGTTCTGCACCAGCGCGCGACCGTAGCTCGGCGTGTCGGCCCACACCTTCGAGCACGCCTGGCGCAGCCGTGGTGCGTAGTCCTGGGTCCAGGGCCCGAGTTCGACGTGGAGCTGGTCCGAGGTGCACGGGTCCTCGAGCACCGACTTCACCGCGCCGAGCTTCTCGGGCGGCATCGTCGCGAGCTTGGTCTCGAGTTCGCGGCGCGCCTGCGCCCGGTCCTTCTCCGGCACGCGCTTCACGATCGCGTCCACGAGCTTCTCGGTCTCGGCGTCGAGGCGGACCGGTGCCGGCTTCGCCGCCGCCGCGGGGGCCTTGGCGACGGCGCCGGTCGCGGGCGTGCCTCCGTCCTGCGTTCCCTGCGCGGTCTTCGCGGCCCCGCCGGCGGCACCGTCTGCCGGCGGCGATTCGCCCGGGCCGATCTGGAAATTCGTCCCGCCGTCCTTGTCGACGTTGAAGTGCACGACCGAGCCCGGGTCGCTGCCGAACGTCGCCACGACGAAGAACGCGACGCTGAGCAGCAGGTACATCCTGAACGGCGGCGTGTAGCTCGCCCGCTTGCCGCGCAGGTAGTCGATCGTGAGCCTGCCGGGCTGGAACGCGAGAGGTCGCAGCGTCCGCCAGATCCGCGCGTCCCAGTCGAGCACGTCATCGAGCAGGTCGCGCGTCAGGCCCCACAGCGACAGCACGCGCACCCGGGCGCGCTGGCCGCAGTGGGAGCAGTGCTGGCCGGTGAGCACCTCGCCGCAGTTGAGGCAGTTCTCGGTCGAGACCTTGCCGCGGATGAATTCCTCGCGGTGCGAGAGCACGCGGCGACTCGCCGTGTAGCGGTCGCCGAACAACCGGTCGCCGGATTCCCGGAGCCGCGGCGCGTGGTTCGCCAGGTAGTCGTCGAGCGAGGCCTGGTCGCGGAGCCGGTACTGCACGGTCCGCCGGACCCGTCCGGCCGGGGGCGCCGGGTCGACGAGGATCTCGGCCGAGAGGAAGCCCGGGAACTGCATCACGTCGGCGACGTGGTCGCGCAGCCAGGTGTCGAACGGCCCCTCGATCGCCGCCTCGGCGTCGAGGTCCACCGCGTACACGACGTCGCCGGCGCTCGGGAGGATCTCGGTCACGGGACTAGGTTAGCAAACCGCGCTCCTGCGTCCGGCGGCCGTCCGCCCACAGGAGCAGCGCGAAGACCGCGCCGAGCAGGCTCGCCAGCCCGAAGAACTCCATCATCGGCAGGTAGCCGGCCGGGTTCGCGGCGCTCGCGCCGGCACGGTCGTTCAGCCAGCCCGCCGCGAGGTTCGCGCCGGCGATGCCGGCGTTCTGCACGACCCACATCAGGCCGAGCGCCGTGCCGAACCGCTGGGCCGGGACCAGCCGGCTCGCCAGCGGCCACATGACGGCCGGCACCATCGAGTAGCTGACGCCGATCAGCACCGTGGCGATCCACAGGCTCCAGTCGGTCCAGGCCGTGATTGCGAGTGCGACCGGGAGGAGCAGCGCACCGAAGAGCAGCAGTCCCGTGTAGCGCTGCGTGCGGTCGCAGAGCCAGCCGAACGCCGGCGTGGCAAACAGCGCCGCGAGGAACACGTAGCTGTTCATCGCGCCCGCGTCGGCGAGCACCAGCCCGTGTGCGTGCTGGAAGTACTTGATCGAGAACGTGCTGCGGAACGCGAGGATCACCGCGTACCAGAGCACGCAGAGCGTGAGCAGGTACCAGTACGGCCGGCCGAACGCGAGCACGTCGGCGAGCGTGATCCGCGGGTGGGACTCGCGCGCACCCCTGGCCGTACGGTCGCGCCCCAGGTCGCAGCGCCAGTACGCCAGTGCCGCGACCATCCCGCCCGCGGCCATCGCCGCGGCGATCTCGAGCGGGGGTTGCCAGCCGGCCGCGTACGCGCCCGAAAACCAGCTCGGCGACATGTCCGCGGCCCACGACCCCAGGCGGCCGACCGCGAGCGTGAGCGCCATCGCGAACGCGACGCTGCCGCCGGCGAACCAGTCCACGGCCGCGACCGTCACCGCGATGTTCTGCGTCTCGGCGCCGATGCCGAACAGCAGTCGGCCGGTGGCCGTCGCCGTGAAGTCGCCTCCGAACGCCGTCAGCAGCGCGCCGGCGAGACAGATCGCGCCGCTCCAGAGCAGCATCTGCCCGGCGCCGTAGCGGTCCACCATCAGGCCGCCGACCAGCACCAGCACGACGTTGGGCAGGCTGTAGATCGCGTTCAGCAGCCCGATCTGGGTATCCGAAAACCCGCGCTGCCGCTGGAGCAGGTCGGCGACGGGGCCGATCGAGTCATAGACGTAGGAATTGCCGAAGAAGACCGCCGCGATCAGCCCGAGCACGATCCACGGCATGTAGCGTCCCTGCACGGGCTCGGGCATCCGTCCTCCGGTCTTCGTCAGGCCGGTTGCTCTCGCAGCATCACCGGCAGTATCACGAGTTCGATGCCGCGGTCGTTCAGGAGGCGTTGCATCGCGAATGGCGTCTCGCTGTGCAGCCAGCGGTTCCACCAGTGATCCGACTCGAGCACCACCCGGCTCGAGAAGAATACAGAGTTCGGGAACTGTTCGCGCGCCTCGAGCGACAGGCGCTCGAGTTCGACGCGACGGTCGCTCGCGTAGCCGTCGTACCAGCGCGCCCCGCGGCCCCTGTGCTGCGAGTAGTTGACGAGCACGTCGAGTGTCGCGCGGGTCTCGTACTGCAGCGTGCGCAGCGCCTGGTCGCTGCCGTAGGACTCGGTGTCGACGGTCCCGACGCTGATGAAGACGTGGTTCCGGAAGTGGCCGGGCAGCAGTGCCTCGACCCGGTCGATCGTGTGGAGCCCGAGCCCGCGGTTCGCGCTCACCAGGAAGATCGCCGTCGGCGCCGCCGGGTCGAGCGGGGGTTCGCCGCCCGGGAGCGGCTGCAGGTTCCATCGGCGTGTGCGGCCGAGCGCGCCGATCATCGCCCGGACGCGGGAGTAGTGGCGGCGGATCATCAGGCCGGTCACGACCACGCAGGAGGTGATCACGAGCGTCACGCTGCCGCCCTGCAGGAAACGCTCGACCACGATGATCACCAGGATCGCGCTCGTGACGAGCAGCGCGAACGCGGACAGCGCGAGGCGTCGCCGGGCGCCCTCGACGTCGCGGCGCTGCTTCCACCAGAAAAGCGTGAGCCCGGCGAGCGACAGCGTGAACGTGATGAACACGTTGACCGTGTAGAGCACCACCAGCAACCCGACGTAGCCGCGGGTCCACAGCAGGATCGCAAGCGAGGCGATGCCCATCAGCAGCACGCCGTTGCGCGTCACGAGGCGCGAGGACAGCGCGCTGAACTGGTTCGGTGCCCACCGGTCCACGGCCATGTTGGCGAGCACCGCGGGCCCGCCCAGGAAGCCGGTGTTCGCCGCGACGAAGAGCAGCGAGCCCTCGAACGCGAGCGTCGCGACCAGCAGCCCGTTCGACGCCCCGCCCGACAGCCCGAGGCTCGCGATGATCTCGCGGAACACCGTCGCATTCAGCGTCTCGTGCGTCTGCACGGGTGCCACGTCCCAGAGCAGGTAGAGCAGGATGATCCCGCCCGCGGTCACCGACAGCGACAGCGCCATCATGAACATCGTCCACTTGCCGGTCCGGACGCGCGGTTCCTTCAGCATGTTGATGTTGTTCGACACCGCCTCGATGCCGGTGTAGGTGCCGCCGCCGAGCGAGTAGGCCTTCAGCATCACGGCGATCACGAACAGCCACCCGGCCTGGTCGGCGAACTCGCCCGTCTCGCGCACCGACTGCGCGATCTCGGCGTGCAGCTCGTCGCCGTGGCTCGCGATGCCGTAGACGATGAGCGCCAGGTGCGTGATCACGAAGCCGAGGAAGATCGGTGCGAGCACGCGGATCGACTCCCGTGCGCCGCGCAGGTTCAGGTAGATGAGCAGCACCAGCACCGCGACCTCGACCTCGAGCTTCACGGCCTGGTGCACGGCGGGCAGCAGGCTGAAGAGCGCATCCACGCCGCTCGCGACCGAGATCGCGATCGTGAGCACGTAGTCGACGATGAGTGCCGAGCCCGCGACCAGCCCCGGATAGGGGCCGAGCAGCCGCGAGGCGACCTTGTAGCCGCCGCCGCCGTTCGGGAACAGCTCGATGACCTGGTTGTAGGCGAGCGAGATCAGGAACACCGTGAACGCGGTCGCGACCGCGAGGTAGATCGCGAGGTCGCTGTAGCGGCCGAGCGCCATGAAGGCTTCGGCCGGTCCGTACGCCGAGGAGGAGAGCCCGTCGGCGCCGATGCCGATCCAGGCGAGGAACGCCGCGAGCGCGATGTGCTTGCGCGTCTCGGGCGACAGCGGGTCGCGGGGCGGCCCGAACACGACGTCGCGGACGCGACGCTTCTCAAGCACGGCGATGTTTGCGCGGTGGTGGGGTGGGCCGGGCGGCGCGGCCTCGCGGCCGGCCGCCCGGGCGATCGGTCAGATCAGGTCCTTGACGCCGTCGCGCTCCTCGAGGAGCTCCTTGTGCGTCGCGTCCATCCGGCCGCGGCTGAACTCGTTCACCGCGAGGCCCTGCACGATCTGGTAGTCGCCGTTCGCGCAGGTGACCGGGTATCCATAGATCACGCCGGCCGGGATGCCGTAGCTGCCGTCCGACGGCACGGCCATGCTCACCCAGTCGCCGGCCGCGGTGCCGTGCATCCAGGTGTGGAAGTGGTCGATCGCCGCCGAGGCCGCCGAGGCGGCCGAGGAGGCGCCGCGCGCCTTGATGATGGCCGCGCCGCGCTGCTGCACGGTCGGGATGAACTCGGACTTGTACCAGGCGTCGTCGACGAGCGAGAGCGCGGGTTTGCCCTTGACGGTGGCGTGGTGGAGGTCCGGGTATTGCGTGGCCGAGTGGTTGCCCCAGATGACCACCTTGCGCAGGTCCGTCGTGTGGGTGCCGGTCTTTTCCGCGAGCTGCGAGAGTGCGCGGTTGTGGTCGAGGCGCACCATCGCGGTGAAGTTGCGCGGGTTGAGGCCGGGCGCATTGCGGCTCGCGATCAACGCGTTCGTGTTGGCCGGGTTGCCGACGACGAGCACGCGCACGTTGCGGTCGGCGACTTTGTCGAGCGCCTTGCCCTGCGCCGAGAAGATCTGGGCGTTCGCGAGCAGCAGGTCCTTGCGTTCCATGCCGGGGCCGCGCGGGCGGGCACCGACGAGCAGCGCGTGGTGGCAGTCACGGAACGCGACCGTCGCGTCGTCCGTCGCGATGACCCTGTTCAGGGTGGGAAATGCGCAGTCGGCGAGTTCCATGACGACGCCCTGCAGTGCGCCGAGCGCGGGCGTGATCTCGAGCAGGTGCAGGTTCACGGGCTGATCGGGGCCGAGCATCTGGCCCGAGGCCACCCGGAAGGCGAGTGCGTAGCCGATCTGGCCAGCCGCGCCGGTGATGGCGACGTTCACTGGGGTCTTCATGAGTCTCTCCGCTTATGGTCCTGGACCCGCGGGCGTTCGACGGGAGGCCCCGGGCGGGGTCCGACGTGCGGCGGGACCGCGATTCTACCGCCATCCCGCCCTGGCCCCCCTCAGGACTAACAGGGGGCTTGCGTTTGTATTGGTGTTGTAGTTAACTATATCACCATCACGTTTTGACACGCAGGGAGCGCTGCAGGGATGACGGCGGGTAGCAGGTTTCTGGCAACCATCCTGGCATGGACCGCCTGGATCATTGCCGGTTTGTCGGTCGCGTCGGGACCGTTGGCGAAACAGGCCATCACGCCAACGGTCCCCGGCGCGGCTGTCACCGCCGCCGCGCCGACCCTCAAGTGAGCACGGAGGGCGGCCCTGGGTGTTCTGCTACAGTAGAGCAGCACAGCACCTGAACCGCGCCGAATGGACGCCCACTGGAACGACGGCCAGCCGATCTACCGCCAGCTCCGCGACAAGGTCGTGGCGATGATCCTCGAGGGAACCCTCTCCGACGGGGACGCCCTGCCGTCCGTGCGCAGCGTCGCGGCTGAGTTCGCGCTGAACCCGCTCACGGTGCTGAAGGGTTACCAGCAGCTCGTCGACGAGGGCCTCGTCGAGAAGCGTCGCGGTCGGGGCATGTTCGTGACGAATGGCGCGCGGACCGAGTTGCTGAAGGGCGAGCGCCAGCGCTTCCTCGAGCACGAGTGGCCCCGGATCGCCGCGACGATCGAGCGGCTCGGATTCGACGCCGCCGACCTGCTGAAGAAGACGAACGGCGGCGCCTGATCAGTCCGCGCCGGACTTTGCCGCCACCGACGGCGGCAGCACCTTGTACATCACCGGCGTCACGAGCCGCCCGATCAGCGTCGACGACAGCAATCCGCCGATGATCACGATCGCGAGCGGCGAGTAGAGTCCCGAACCCTGCACCGCGAGCGGCAGCAGGCCGCCGACCGCGGTCGCCGACGTGAGCAGGATCGGCAGGAAGCGGATCTCGCCGGCCCGCGTGATCGCCTCGTCGAGCGCCACGCCCTGTTCCCGCAGCTGGTTCGTGAAGTCGACGAGCAGGATCGAGTTCTTGATCTCGATGCCGATCAGCGCAATGAGCCCGATCATCGCCGTGAACGACAGCGTGTAACCGGTGACGAGCAGCGCGAGGAGGCCGCCGGCGACGCCGAGCGGGATCACCCCGGCGACGATCAGCATCGAGCGGAAGCTCCCGAACTCGAGGATCAGCACCGCGAGGATCCCGAAAACCGCGACCAGGATCGCGGGGCCCATGCCGCCAAAGCTCTCCTGCCGAGCCTCGAGCTCGCCACCGACCCGGAGCCCGTAACCGTCCGGCAGGCCCATCGCCTCGAGCCTTTTCACGACGTCGCGGGTCACCTGCTCGGTGTTGTAGCCGTCGACCGTGTAGGCAGTGAGGCGCACCTCGCGGACGCGGTCGTGGCGCTCGATGACGCTCGCCGCGGCCGAGAACTCCGGGGCGGAGATCTGCCGGAGCGGCACCGCACGCCCGGACATCGAGGACACCTCGATCAGCCCGAGGGCGTCGAGCGTCTGGCGCCCCTGCATCGGCAGGCGCAGCACGATGTCGTGCTCGTCGCCGTCCGGCTCCCGGTAGCTGCCGGCCGGCAGCCCCGCGACCGCGGCGCGCACGGTCCGGTCCGCCTCCGCCGGCGGCACGCCGAACATCGCCGCCTTCTCGGGGTCGATCCGCAGGTCGATGTCGGTGCGCGGCCGCCTGAGCGGGTTGTCGACGTTGCGGGTGCCGGGCGTCGCGGCGATCGCGGTCTCGGCCTTCGCCGCAAGTTCACGGAGCCGCACGAGGTCCGGGCCCGCGATCGAGATCTCGATCGGCGCGTTGATCGGCGGACCGTTCGTGAACTGCTCGACGAGGATCTTCGCGCCCGGGTAGCCGGCGAACGTCCGGCGCATGCCCTCGAGCAGCTGCGGGCTGCGGCGCGGATCGAACTCGACGAGTTCGGCGAACACCTCGGCGACGTGGGCGCTCGTCTCCTCCGGGAAGGTGTTGTAGTAGATCCGCGGGTTGCCGTGGCCGACATTCGCGAACCAGTGCTTCACCTCGGGGTGCTTCGCGAGTTCCCCCTCGACGTAGCGGACCGCGCGGTCCGTGTCGGCGAGGCTCGAGCCGTCCGGCGTCTCGATCGTCACGTGGAACTGCGGGATGTCCGCGCTCGGGAACACGCTGAATCCGATCACCGGCACGAGCGCGATCGCGGCGAACGCGAAGGCGGCGGCCGCGAGGAGCGTGCGACGCGGCCAGGCGAGCGCCACCCGCAGCGCCGGTGCGTAGATCCCGTGGATCACCGACATCAGGCGCCTGAGCGCCCGGTTGCCCTCGCCCTCGTGGCCCTCGGGCTGGAGCATCCGGCTCGCGAGGAACGGGATCACCGTCAGCGCGACGAACAGCGACGCGAGCACCGTGTAGAGCACGGCGGCCGGCAGCGAACGGATGAAGATGCCGGCGCCCTCCGGCAGGAACAGCAGCGGCAGGAACGCAAACAGCAGCGTCGCCGTGCAGCCGAGCACCGCGAGCGCGATCTGGTCCGTCGCGGCGATCGCGGCCTCGACCCGCGAATAGCCTTCGCGCATGAAGCGCGCGATGTTCTCGACGACGACGATCGAGTCGTCGACGAGCAGGCCGAGCGCGAGCACGAAGCCGGCGATCGACAGCTGGTTGAGCGAGAAGCCGGTGTAGTAGAGCAACGACAGGCCGATCGCGAGCGACAGCGGGATCGAGATCATCACGACGGCCGAGGCGCGCAATCCGAGCGGCAGCAGCGTGAGCAGCACGAGCGCGATCGCGACCGCGAAATCGATCCCGAGGCGGGACAGCCGGTGGGCGACATTGCGCGACTGGTCGAAGCCCCGCTCGAGCCGCACGCCCTCGGGCAGCCGGCGCTCGAATTCGTCGAGCCTCGCGTAGATGGCGTCGCGCACCGCGAACACGTTCACGCGGTCCTTCGCGTTCGCCGTCACGAACGCCGCGCGCTCGCCCTTGAACCGGCCCACGTAGGTCTCTTCGCCGCTGGCCCACGAGACGTCCGCGACGTCGGCGACCCGCACGACGCGCCCGTCGCGGCTCGCGACGACGGTGTCCTGGATCTCGCCGAGCGAATCGTAGCCGCCGGAGGTCTTCAGGTTGAACTTGCGCAGGCCGACGTCGACCGCGCCGCCGGGCACCGTGGCGTTCCCGCCGCGGATCGCCTGCTCGACCTGCGTCAGCGTGACACCGGCCCGCCCCATCCGCTCGAGGTCCACGGACACGCGCACCTCGGGCTCGGGCACCGCCCACCACTTGCTGCTGCGCACGCCGGGCACCGTCTCGAGCGAGTCGCTCAGCTCCTCGGCCAGCTTCTTGAGTTCGCGGTCGGGGAGGTCGCGGCTCACGAGCGCGAGCTGCACGACGTTCACCTGGCCGGAGCCGGCCTTGCGGACCTCGATCGACGCGAGGCCCGGCGGCAGGTCGCCGCGTATCCGGTTCACCTCGCGCACGACCTCGTCGTACTTCTCGTCCGCGTCCGTGTGCCAGTGGAACTCCGGCTGCACGACGCCCACGCCGTCCATCGACACGCTGTCCATGCGCTTCAGGTCGTCGAGTTCGCTGATCGCGTCCTCGATCGGGTCGACGACCAGCCGCTCGATGTCCACCGGGTCGGCGCCCGGGTACACGACGACGACGGTCGGCACCGGGACCGGGAACTCCGGGTCCTCGGAGCGCGGGATCCCGACGAGCGAGCTCACGCCCATCGCGATCAGCAGGCCGAACAGCACCAGCGTGAACTGCCAGCGCCGGACGCTGAAGGCCCAGATCCGCATCGGTTCAGCCCGCCTGTCCGGCGGGCTCGACGCGCTCGCCGTCGGTGAGCCAGGCCGCGCCGTCGGTGATCACCTGCTCGCCGGCCGCGAGGCCGGCGGTCACGACCACGCTCTCGCCGACGACCGGGCCGACCCGGACCTCGCGCCGGCGCGCGACCTTGCCCGCGGGGTCGAGCACGAACACGGTCGCCGCGCTGCCCGCGGCCTCGACGATCGCCGCGACCGGCACCACGGTGCCCGTGGACGGTGCGCCGGGCTCGCCGACGTCGAGCACGACCTTCGCGACGAGCCCTCGCGCGAATCGTGCACCGTCGGGCGCGACCGCAACCTCGACGTCGAACGTGCCGGTGTACGGGTCTGCGCTCGAGCCGACGCGCGTGACGCGGCCCGCGAACTCGCGCCCAGGGAACGCGTCGAACGACACGCGCGCCGTGTCGCCGGGCTCGACCCGCACCGCGTCGCGGTCTGCGAGCGCCGTGCGCACGATCCAGCCGCCGTCCGTGCCGCCGAGCACGAGCACCGGCTGCCCGGCCTGCACGAGCTCGTCGGGTTCCGCGAGGCGCGAGAGCACCACGCCGTCCTGCGGCGCCTCGATCCGCGCGTAGCGCGCGTTGAAGCGGGCCGACTCGAGGTTCGCGCGCGCGACGTTCCACGCTGTCGCGAGGTCCTGGACCTGCTCTTCGGTCGCGACCTCGTCCTCGCGCAGCCGGCGGGCCCGCTCGAGGTCGCGCTTCGCCTTCGCCTCGGCCTCGGCCGCCTGCGCGACCGCGGTGTCGACCTCGGCGCGCCGGATCGTCGCGAGCAGCTGGCCGCGCGCGACCGTGTCCCCCGCGTGCACGCCGACGCGCTCGACGACGCCGCCGACCTTGAACGACAGCCGGATCTCGGTTTCGGGCTCGAGCGTGCCGACCGAGCGCACCGACCCGGCGAGCTCGACGGTTTCCACCGGGGCCGTGCGGACCGGCGTCGGCGGTGCGGCGGCGGCCGGTCCACCGGCCTCCTGCGTGCAGGCGGCGGCGAGCACCAGGGCCGCGACGAGCGGGATCCACGGTCGGTTCATTGCACTTCCTCGTCGGCGGCCTTGCGGTCGCCGATCGCGTACTCGAGTTCTGCGATGCGCGCCAGGAACTCGGTGCGCACGCGGTTCAGGTTGAGTTCGGCGTCCGTGAGCGTCTTGCGGCCGTCGATGTAGTCCGTCTGGTTGACCTGCCCGAGGTCGCGCTTGCGCTCGGTGATCCGAAACGCCGCGCTCGCGGCCTCGGAGCGCTTTTCGGCCGTGACGAGCGATGCCTCGGCCACCGAGAGGTTCTCGATCGCGCGACGCACCTCGAGCCGCACGCGCTGCTCGGCGAGGTCGCGCGTGGCGCGCAGCTCCTCGGTGAGTGCGCGCGCCTCGGCGAGTGCCGCCTGGTCCGCGCCGCCCCGGAACGCGTTCCAGCGCAGCATCACCGAGGCGAGCACGTAGCGCTCGTCGGGGCCGAAACCGTAGTCGTCGCCCTGGATGCCGGCCTCGGCGCCGACGGCCAGCGACGGCTTGAACGCGGCGCGCGCGAGGTCCTGCTCCGCAAGGCTGCCGGCGATCGCCGCGTCGAGGCTCTGGATCTCGGCGCGCTGGCCGGTCGCGACGTCGCCGAGCGCCGGTGCGTCGAGCCGCCGTCCGGCGACACGGTGCACCAGGCGGTCCCGGAAGCGCGCCACCGTCGACGCGTCGATCGTCGCCGCGGGCAACGGCGCCTCGAGCGACTGGTTGCGCAGCAGGTTCACGTAGCTCTGGGCAATTGCGACGCGGCTCGCCACCGCGAGGCGCTGCTGCTCGATCTCGAGCAGGTCGGCCTCGGCACGGTACACGTAGTCGCGGGTGATCTTGCCGTTGCGGTACAGGCTCTCGTTCGCGGCGAGGTTCGAGCGCGCGAGTTCGAGCGTCGTGTCGAACACGGCGAGCTGCTGCTGCGCGGCGAGCCACTCGTAGTAGGCCTGCTTCGTGTCGCGGATCACGCGCGAGCGGAGCCCGCTCAGGTCCGCCTCGGCGCGATTCAACTGTGCCTGCGTGCCCTGCACCGTCGGGCCGAGCCGCGGCTCGTAGAGCGGCTGCGCGACGACGAGGCGCGTGTTCTGCTCCTGCGGCAGCAGCAGCCGGATCTCCTCGTTCTTCACCCGGGGGAACTGCGCGGGCTGGCCCGACTGCACGAGCAGCTGGTCGAGCGTCTCGTAGACGGGGTTCAGCAGGTCGCCGACCGGGAACTCGATCGTGCGGCCGCCATCGGCGACCGAATAGCGTGCATCGAAGTCGAGCACCGGCAGGTAACGCGCGCGCGCCTGGTCGAGCGCGGCGACGCGCTGCGACACGCCGGCCGCGCCGGCACGCAGCTCGAGGTTCGCGGCGAGTGCCTCGTCGAGCACCTGCCTGAGCCCGGCCTCGACCGTCGCGTCCACCCCGGCGACCGGGGCCACGCCGGGTGCGGGCGATGCGACGGTGCCGGCGGCAAGCGCCCAGGTTGCGACCTGGCGCGCGGCCGGGATCGACGGCGGCGGTTCCGCGGCCCGGCCCGGACCGGGGGCACCGGCGAGCAACAGCCAGGCCACGAGCGGCAGCGCGAGGCCGGTCTCGGTGACGCGCAGTCGTCCGTGGCGGCGCCGGGTCACGTGGCGGCTCCGGTCAGGGGCAGAGGGCGCGGCGCACCAGGCCGAAGGCGCGCTCGATGACGGCCTCGACCGCGATGCCGTCGTGCTCGATCTGGCCGCCCTTGGTCGCGAGCACCTGGATGAGCCCGTGCGTGTAGGCCCACAGCACGATCGCGGTCGTGTCCGGGTCGCCGAGGTCGGGCCGAACGGTGCCGTCGGCGACGCCCTGCCCGATCGACTGCACGATCAGCGACTGGACGCGGCGCCCGGCGTCGATGCAGGCCGCCTCGTTCGGCGCCAGGTCGTGCCCCGCGGCCGCCGGGCCGCAGGCGTGGGCCTGGTAGCGCGCGCAGGCGTCGTAGTAGTGCGGCGTCTCGCGCGAGTAGTCCATGTAGGCCCGCCCGATCGCGAGCAGCTGGTCGAACCCGGTCGAGTGCGCGTTGCGCGCGGCCTCGAACCGGTCGCGCAGCACGTCGAGCGAGCGCTCGACCAGCGCGAGGTGCAGGTCGGACTTGTCCTTGAAATAGACGTAGACGAGCGCCCGGCTGAGCCGGGCCCGTCGCGCGACCTGGTCCATCGTGACGGAGTCCCAGCCGGACTCCGCGTAGACGGCGTCGGCGGCGTCCACGATCTCGGTGCGTCGACGGTCGCGCTCTTCCTGTCGGCGGGCTTCGATGTACGACATGGCGCCATGTTGCGGCGCGGTAGACATTGTGTCAATAACTGAATGATTGTTGATTATGCTTGGATCGCACGTGCCCAGGCGTCGCCGCTGCCCGGGCCCGGCGGCGGCCGATCGTCGTTCAACGTTATGTTCTAAAAGGGCTTTTTGGTGGGCAGGCTCAGCCCATCAGCAGCCGCGCCTCGGCGGACTCGAGGTTCTCCGGCGTGCCCCAGAGCACGACCACGTCGCCTTCCCGAAGGCGCATGTCGGGGCTCGGGTCGCGACCGACGATTCCCTCGCGCCGCACGGCCGTGACCCGGACCGGACCGCGTGCGAGCCCGAGGTCCGCGAGACTGCGCCCGACGCCGCGTGCCGAGGGGGGCAGCACGACGGTCCGCAGCTGCTGTCGCAGTGCGTGCTCGCCGCCGAGCGCGCGCGCGTCCCCGCGCCGGAACACGCTCCGGAGCACCGCGTAGCGGTCGTGCCGGATCTGTTCGGTGGCCTCGAGTACGTCATGGGCGGGGACGTCGAGCAGCAGCAACACGTGCGAGACGAGCGACAGGCTGGTCTCGAGCGTGGCCGGGATGACCTCGGTCGCGCCGGCCGCCTGCAGTTCGTCGAGTCGCGCGTCGTCCTCGGTGCGCACGAGGATCGGCAGGTCCGCGCGCAGCCCGCGCGCCGACCGCACGACGCCGAGGGCGACCTGCGGGTCGCTGAACGACACGACGAGTGCGCTCGCGTGCTCGAGCCCGAGGGCGCGGAGCACCTCGGGCTGCGCGGCGTCACCGTACACGACCGGATCACCGGCCTGGCGGGCACCGCGCACCCGGTGCGGATCGAGGTCGAGTGCGATGAATTCGAGCCCGCGCGACTCGATCACCCGGGCGAGGTTCTGTCCGACGCGCCCGAAGCCGCAGATGATCACGTGCTCGCGCCGCGCGAGCTCGCGCGTCGCGGCGGTCTCGAGCGCCACCTCGCCCGGCTCCGTCGAGCGGGTCCGCAGCACGACGTCCGCGATGCGGCCGTTCCAGCGCACGAGCAGCGGTCCCGCGAGCATGCTGAGCGCCACCGCCGTGAGGAGCGGCTGGACGAGTGCGGCGTGGGCACCGCCCTGCCCGAGCAGCAGCGTGAGCAGCGCGAAGCCGAATTCGCCGCCCATGCTCACCACGACGCCGGTGCGCAGCGCCTTGCGGGCGTTCGGCACGAACCATCGCACGACCATCGCCGCGATCGACGCCTTGGTGACCAGCAGCGTCGCGAGCAGCGCGAGCACCAGCGGCAGCTGCGCGATCAGCAGACGGAGGTCGAGCAGCATCCCGACGGAGACGAAGAAGAGCCCGAGCAGGATGTCCTGGAACGGCTTGATCACCGCCTCGGTCTGGTGCCGGAACTCGGTCTCCGACAGCAGCATCCCCGCGAGGAAGCCGCCGAGCGCCGGCGAGAGCCCCATCGCCTTCGTCGCCCACGCCCCGCCGAGCGCGACGAACAGCACCGTGAGCGTGAACGTCTCGGTGCTGCGGTGGCGGGAGATCTCGCGGAACAGCGGGCGGAGCAGCCAGCGGCCGGCCACCAGCACGACGACGAGCGCCGCGACCGCGCGAAACACCATCGCGGCGATCCAGCCCGGCCCGATCTCGGCGTCCGCCGTGCCGACCGAGGTCGCGAGCGCGAGCAGCGGGACGAACGCGAGGTCCTGGAACAGCAGGATGCCGAACGCGAGCCGCGCGTGCGTCCGGTTGAGCTCGAGCTGCTCGGAGAGCTGCCGCAGCACGATCGCCGTCGACGACATCGCGGCGGCGCCGCCGGCGACCACCGCGGCGGCCGGGCCGAGACCGAGCGCCCACATCGCCGCGCCGAAGGCCGCGCTCGTGAGGAGCATCTGCAGGCCGCCGACGCCGAGCACCTCGGACTTCATCGCGACCATCCGCGCGAACGAGAACTCGAGGCCCAGCGTGAAGACGAGGAACACGACCCCGAACTCCGCGAGCAGCGCGACGGCCGACTCGTCGGTGACCAGGTCGAGGGCGCTCGGCCCGAGCAGCAGGCCGACGAGCAGGTACCCGAGGATCGGTGGCAGCGCGACCCGCCTGACCACGCTCAGGACCAGCACCGAGCCGGCGAGCAGGATCAGGATCTGGGACAGGACGTCGTCGGTCATCGGCCTCACCGCGCGTGACGCACGATGCTAGCATCCGCTGCACGACCCCAGGTCCCACGCCATGAAGATCGAGTCCAACGTCGAGCCGTCCGGCACGCGCCTCGCGATCGCGGGCGACTGCCGGATGTCGGACGTGGCGGCGCTCGACGCGGCGCTGCGGGCGCTCCTCGGCTCGCCGCCGGCGTCGCTCACGGTCGATTTCGGGTCCTCCGGCGCGTTCGACATCGGCCCGGCCTGGCTGCTGCACCGTGCGATGCGCGCGCTCGAGGGGCGCGGCACCCGGGTCGTCGTGTCGGGCCCGCTGCCGTCGCCGTTCGAGTACCTCGAGCGGCTGCCGCCGGAGTCCGGGACACCGCCCGCGCCGGCCGTCGGGCCGGCGCTCGTGCGCCACCTCGCGCCGCTCGGGCGCCGGATCGAGGAGCGTGCCGCGGCGGGCTGGGAGTCGCTGCTGTTCGGCGGCCGCCTGCTCGACACGGCGTCGCGCGCCTGGCGACGCTGGAACGGCCTGCGCCTGCCGTCGGTGGTCCGGCACGTCCACGACACCGGCGTGCGCGCGATCCCGGTCGTCGCGATGATCGCGTTCCTGATCAGCGTGATCGCGGCCTACATCGGCGCGCAGCAGCTGCGCCCGTTCGGCGCCGAGATCTTCACGGTCGACCTCGTGGCGATCGGCGTGCTGCGCGAGCTCGGCGTGCTGCTCACCGCGATCATGGTCGCGGGTCGCACCGGCAGCGCCTACGCGGCCGAACTCGGCGTGATGAAGCTGAACGACGAGGTCGATGCACTCGAATCGATGGGCCTCGACCCGATCGAGCTCCTGGTGCTCCCGCGCGTGCTCGGACTCGTGATCGCGATGCCGCTGCTCACCGTGGTCGCCGACTTCATGGGGCTCGCCGGCGGCGCCGTGCTGACGCGCTACCTGTTCGAGCTGCCGTGGCCGCAGTTCGTCACGCGGCTCGACGACGCGATCGCGGACACGACGTTCTGGGCCGGCCTGATCAAGGCGCCGGTGTTCGGGCTCGTGATCGCGCTCACCGGGACGCTGCGCGGGCTGCAGGTGCGCGAGTCCTCGCGCGAGCTCGGCCGGCTGACGACGGTGGCGGTCGTGCAGTCGATATTCCTCGTGATCCTGGTCGACGCGCTGTTCGCCATGCTCTACCTCGAGATCGACTTCTGATGGACGCGGGCCGCACCGTCGTCGCCGCGCGCGACATCGTCAACCGCTTCGGTGCCCAGGTCGTGCACGACGGCGTGTCGTTCGAGGTGCGCGAGGGCGAGGTGTTCGGGATCGTCGGCGGCTCCGGCAGCGGCAAGTCCGTTCTGCTCAGGACGCTGCTCGGCCTGCAGTCGCCGCTCTCGGGCACCGTCGAGCTCGAGGGGCGCGCGATCAACGGGATGGACGACGCCGAGCTGCGCGCGATCAAGCGCCGCTACGGCGTGACGTTCCAGCACGGCGCGCTGTTCACCTCGCTCACGGTCGCCGAGAACGTCGCGCTGCCGGTGCACGAGGCACTCGACCTCGGGCCCGCCACCCTCGACGAGCTCGTGCGGCTGCGCCTGCGCATGGTCGGGCTGCCGGTCGACGCGGCGTCCAAGTTCCCGGCGCAGCTCTCCGGCGGCATGGTGAAGCGCGCGGCGCTGGCCCGGGCGCTGGCGCTCGACCCGAAGCTGCTGTTCCTGGACGAACCGACGGCCGGCCTCGACCCGATCGCGGCGGCGGCGTTCGACGCGCTGCTCCTCTACCTGCGGGCGGCGCTCGGGCTCACGGTCGTGATGGTCACGCACGATCTGGACACCCTCGCGAGGACATGCGACCGTGTCGCGGTACTCGTGGATGGCAAGGTCATCGTGGACACGCTCGACGGCATCGTCGCGAACGACCATCCGTGGATCCGTCTCTACTTCCACGGTGCACGCGGCCGCGCGGTGCGTGCCGAGCGGGAGGCCGCCGATGGAGCGTGACGCACGCTACGCTGCGGTCGCCGCCTTTGCGCTGCTCGCGGTCGCGGCCGCCGTCGCGTTCGTCGTCTGGTACTCGGGCAGCAGCGACCGCCGCGAGTACATCCGTTACGAGGTCTATTTCGACGGGTCGGTGAGCGGACTGTCACGCGGCAGCCCCGTGCGCTACCTCGGCGTCGACGTCGGCCGCGTCGTGCGGATGTCGCTCGACCGCCGCAACCCGGGACGCGTGCGGGTCGTGGCGGAGGTCGATTCCCAGGCGCCGGTGTCCGGCGCCACCGAGGCACGCCTCGGGCTCCTCGGGCTCACGGGGCTGCTCTACATCGACCTGCAGGAGAGCCCGCAGCGCGACGAAAAGGCGCCGCTCGCGCAGGGCGACGACTACCCGGTGATCCCGTCGCGCAAGGGCGACATCGAGGCCTTCCTGGCCCGGTTGCCCGACGTGCTCACGCACGTCGCCGGGATCGCCGAGCGGCTCGAGACGCTGCTCGGGCCGTCGAACCTCGAGGCCGCGACCGAGACGCTGCAGAACCTGCAGAAGGCGTCGCGCGACCTCCCGACCGTCACGCACGAGGCCGCGAAGCTCGCCGGGCAGCTGAACGCCGCTTCGGCCGAGGTCACCGCGCTCGCGGCGAGCCTGCGCACGGCGGCCGAGCGCGGCGCCCCGGAACTGCAGGGCACGCTCGCCGGGATGAACGCCGCGGTCGACCGGCTCTCGAAGACCTCGGCGAGCCTCGAGCGCATCGTCGTCGGCAACGAGGCCAGCCTCGCGCAGTTCGCGGGCCCCGGCGTCACAGACCTCCGCGAGCTGGCGGTCGACCTGCGCGAGACGAGCGACGAGCTGCGCTCGCTGGCCCGCAGCCTGCGCGACAACCCCTCGAGCCTCGTCATCGAGCGCAAGGAGTCCGGCATGGAGATCCCGCCTTGAAGCACGCCGTGGCCGTGCTCGCTTGTACGCTCGCGCTCGCCGGCTGCCTCGGGCAGGCGTTCCGCTCGGACGCGGACGCGCCGACCCGCTACCGGCTCGACGCGCCGTCCGCCGCGGCGGGCGGGCCGGCGCTCGCCCAGACGATCTCGGTCGCGCGGCCGCGTGCGGCGGCGTCGCTCGACACGGACCGCATCGCCGTCACGACCCCGGGCCACGGCTTCGACTACCTCGTCGGCGCGCGCTGGTCCGACCCGGCGCCGCAGCTGCTGCAGTCGATGCTGGTGGCCGCGCTCGCGGGCGACGCGCACTTCGCGGCGGCGGTCGCGATGCCGAGCCGCGTCGCGACGGACTACGTGCTCGACGTCGGCCTCACGGCGTTCGAGGCGCGTTACGCGGCCGAAGGCGCGGCACCGACGGTGACGGTGGCCTTCACGGCCAACCTGCTCGACGCGCGCAGCGGGCGGCGCGTCGCGAGCGTGCCGGTCGCGGCGAGCGCGGACGCGGCGCGAAACGACCGGGGTTCGGTGGTGGCGGCCTTCCAGCAGGCGGCGTCGGCCGCCGCGAGGGACGCGGCGCTCGCGGTGGCCGCGCAGGTGCCGCGCGGCTGAGGCAGGCGCCCGGCCTCAGGCCGGCAGCCGCAGCACCGGGTGCTGGCCCGTCGACTGGCGCAGCATCGTCTCGAGGAACTCGTCGCCGGTCATCGGGTCGCCGAACAGGCGTCCCTGCCCGAACTCGCAGCCGCTCGCCCTGAGGAACGCGCGCTGCTCCTCGGTCTCGATGCCCTCGGCGAGCACCTGCAGCCGCAGGCTGCGGCCCATCTCGATGATCGTGCGCACGATCGTCGCGTCGTCGGGGTCGGTCGCCGCGTTGCGCACGAACGACTGGTCGATCTTCAGCGTGCCGATCGGGAACTGCTGCAGCGCCGAGAGCGACGAATAGCCGGTGCCGAAGTCGTCGATCGCGAGGTGCACGCCCATGCCGCGCAGCTCGTCGAGCAGCGGCAGCGTGCGCTCGGCGTCCATCATCAGCGTCGTCTCGGTGATCTCGAGCTCGACCCGCGAGGGCTCGACGCCGTGCCGCTCGAACACCGAGCGGCAGCGGGGGATGAAGCTCGCCTGGCTCAGTTCCTTCAGCGACAGGTTGATCGCGATGATCCCCGGGTCGGCGACCCGGCGGCGCCAGGACGCGTAGTCGCTGCAGACCTGGTTCAGCACCCAGGCGCCGATGTCGAGGATGAGCCGCGACTCCTCGGCGAGCGGGATGAACTGCGCGGGCGCGATCTCGCCGTGCCCCGGCAGGCGCCAGCGCAGCAGCGCCTCCGCGCCGACGACCTGGCCGGTCGCGAGGTCGACCTTGGGCTGGTAGCGCAGCACGAACTCCTCGCGGTCGAGCGCGCGGCGCAGCTTGCCCTTGAGCAGCAGCCGCTCCACGGCGGCCGCGTTCATCTCGGGCGAGTAGAACACGTGGCAGTTACGGCCGGCCCGCTTCGCGTGGTACATCGCCGCGTCGGCGTTGCGGATCAGGTCGATCACGTTGTCGCCGTTGACCGGGCAGGCCGCGATGCCGATGCTCGAGGTGACCTCGACCTCGTGGTCCGCGACGTGCTGCGGGCGCGCGATCTCGGCGAGCAGCATCCGCGCGAGCGCCGCGGCCTGTTCGTGGCGCTCGCGCTCGTCGTCCGAGGTCTCCGCGAACACGGCGAATTCGTCGCCCGCGAGCCGGCCGACCACCGACTCGGTCGGGAGCACCCGGTTCAACCGTTCGCTCAGCGTCTCGAGCACGCGGTCGCCCGCGTCGTGGCCGAACGTGTCGTTGATCTCCTTGAAATTGTCCACGTCGAGGTAGAAGAGCACGAGCGTGCGTCCCTGACGGAGCGCCCGGGTGATCGCCTGGTGCAGCAGGTGCTGGAACTGCATCCGGTTCGGCATCTTCGTGAGCGCGTCGAACCGGGCGAGGTAGCGGATGCGCCGTTCCGCGCGCTTGCGGTCCGTGATGTCGCGCAGCACGTAGATCCGCCCGCTGAAGCGCGGGTCGTCGCTCGACACCTCCGCGGCGCTCACCGACACCGGGATCGTCTGCCCGCGCGCGGTGCTCACGACAGTTTCGCCCGGGCCCGCGAGCAGGCGGTCCGTGTCGAACGCCGGCCGGTGTTCCTCGGCGATCAGCGACGAGAGTTCGAGCCCGGCCAGGCCGCCGCGCGCGTGGCCGAGCAATACCTCGGCGGCCCGGTTCGCCGTGCGCACGTGGCCGTCGTCCGCGGCCACGAGCACCGCGTCGCTCATGCTGTCGAGCAGGATGCCGAGGTAGTCGCGGGAAATCGTCGTGCTCGCGAGCGCCTGGCGCATCCGCTCGAGTGCGTCCTCGATGTCGGCGACCTCTCGTACGCCGCTGCGCGCGACGGGCGCATCGTGGTCGCCGTGGCCGATGCGTTCGGCGCTGCGCACGACGCCGCTCATCGCCGCGTCGACGCGCGCAATCAGGAGCGATGCGACGACGCCCGCGAGCATCGTGAGCGCGAGCCCGGCGCCGACGAGCAGCGATACCCGCAATCCGTGCGCGAGGCCGCGATCGGTCAGGTAGACCATCGCGACGACGCCGGCGGTGAGCATCACGCCCACCAGCAGGATCGTCAGCACGTAGCGATGTCTGAGTTGCAAGCCGCTCATGGCGGTCCGGCGTCCTGTGTGGCCGCGTGTGTCCGGTGGTGCCGTTACGCGGAGGTCCCGACGCCGCCGGTCATGATAGTCCGGAGCGGGGCCACGGGCGACCGGAAACCGTACACAACCATTTGATAATGCTGCAAAGTTTTCCGACACCCGCCATTGGCCGGTGCGGTCGCGGCCGGCGGGGAGTCCGGTATGCTTGCGACCCGGGGGTCTCATGAACGAACTGGAACTCACCGGCCGGGCCCGCACCCACGTCGTCGCCCTCGACCATCCCCGCGCCACGCTGCACGTCGAGGCCGTCGCCTCGTACTCGGCGATGCGCGATGCGGCGGCGCTGGCGGGCATCGACCTCGTCCCGGTGTCGAGCTTCCGGGACTTCGACCGGCAGGTCACGATCTGGAACCGGAAGTGGCGCGGCGAGCGCCCGATCCTCGGCCGGGACGGGCGGCCGCTCGACCCGGCGACCCTCGACGATGCCGCGAAGGTCGACGCCATCCTGTGCTGGTCCGCCGTGCCGGGCGGCAGCCGCCATCACTGGGGCACGGACATCGACGTGATCGACGCCACGGCGCTGCCGGCGGACGGTCGCGTCGAACTCGTGCCCGCCGAGTACGCGCCGGACGGGCCGTTCGCGCGACTCACCGGCTGGCTGGACCGGAACATGGCGCGATACGGTTTCTATCGCCCGTACGCGACGCCCGGCAATGGCGCTGGCGTCGAGCCCTGGCACCTGAGCTACTGGCCCGTCGCCGCACAGGCGCTCGAGGACTTCGGCCTGCCCGTGCTGCGCGACGCGGTCGCCGGCAGCGAGATGCTCGGCAAGGCCGAGGTGCTCGACCGCCTGCCCGAGATCTACACGCGATTCGTGCTCGCGGTCGATGCGCCGGCGGCACTCGCGACCGGCACGCACCTCTGCCGCGGCTGACGCGGGCCGCATGCGCAGGGTGCACAGCGCCGAATCCGTCCTCGAGGTCGCGCACCTGCGCAACCTGCTCGAGCACGAGGGCATCGAGTGCTTCGTGCTGCACGACCGGCTCGCCGGCGCGCTGGGCGAAATCCCGTTCGTCGAGTGCTGGCCCGAGCTCTGGGTGCGCGAGGACGGGCAGGAGCGCCACGCGCGCAGGCTGATCGAGCGCGCGCTCGCGCCGGGCGACCGGGGCGAGCCCTGGACCTGCGACCGTTGCGGTGAGCGCATCGAGGCGCAGTTCTCCGAGTGCTGGAACTGCGCCGGCGCCGGGACGGCCGGCGGTGCCGCGCCGTGACCGCGCTCGTCGTCGCCGCGCGCTACAACGGCCCGCCCCGGTCGGCGAATGGCGGCTACGCCTGCGGCGCGTTCGCCGTCGCGACCGGTGCCGACGTCCGCGTCCGGCTGCTCGCGCCGCCGCCGCTCGACCTGCCGCTCGAGGTGCGCACGCTCGACGACGGGTCGTGGGAGCTGCGCCGCGACGAGGCCGTCGTCGCGACCGCACAGCACGCGCGACTCGAGCTCGAGGCGCCGGCGCCGCCCGCGTGGACCGGTGCCGTCTGGGCGTCCCAGCACTACCCGGGGTTCGGCCGGCACGCGTTCCCGGACTGCTTCGTGTGCGGACCTCACCGCCGGCGCGGCGACGGGCTGCGGATCTTCCCGGGCGCGCTCGAGAGCGGACTGTGGGCTGCGCCATGGTTGCCTTCCGACGACCTCGACGCCGGCGACGGCAAGGTCGCTGCCGTGTTCCACTGGGCGGCGCTCGACTGCCCCGGGTATTTCGCCGTCTCGGCCGGCCGGCGGCCGATGCTGCTCGGCGAGATGCACGCGCACATCGACCGGCGCGTCCACACGGGCGAACCGTGCACGGTGGTCGCGTGGAAGCTCGGCGCCGAGGGACGACGCCACCACGCCGGGACGGCGCTCTACGACGAGGACGGCGAACTCTGCGCGCGGGCGCGTGCGACCTGGATCGAACTGAAGGACGGCTGACCGCGCGTCAGTCGCGGAGCGCGACCCAGGCGCCCAGGAGCCCGGCAGCCGAGAGCACGAGGCCCGGCCACGGCGTCGCGCCCACCGCGAGCCAGACGAGCCCGCCGCCGAGCGTCGCCGAGGCGACGAGCATCCGGTCGCGCCGCCGCGCGCTCTCGCGGATCTCGGCCCTGAGTTCGTCGATGCCCGGCTGCTCGATCCTGAGCTTGAAGCGACCGTCGGCCGCCTGCTGGACCGCCTGCTGCAGCACCTGCGGCAGCGAGCGCAGCGCCTCGCCGAGGTCGGGCAGCTGGCGCCTGAGGTCGCCGGCGAGCGTGCGTCCGCTCAGGCGGTCCGCGGCCCAGTCCTTCAGCACCGGTTGCGCCGTCTGCCACAGGTCGAGCTGCGGGTAGAGCTGCCGGCCGAGGCCCTCGATCTGCAGCAGCGTCTTCTGCAGCAGGATCAGCTGCGGCTGCACCTGCATCTGGAAGCGGCGCGCGGTCTCGAACAGCCGGATCAGCACCTGCGCGAACGAGATCTCCGAGATCGGCTTCTGGAAGATCGGCTCGCAGACGGTGCGCACCGCCGCCTCGAGCTCGTCGACGCGCGTGTCGCGCGGCACCCAGCCCGAGTCCACGTGCAGCCGTGCGACCCGGTTGTAGTCGCGGTCGAAGAACGCGAGGAAGTTCTCGGCGAGGTAGTGCTGGTCGCGGGCGTCGAGCGTGCCGACGATCCCGAAGTCGACGGCGCAATACTTCGGGTGCTCCGGGTCCTCGGTCTGCACGAAGATGTTGCCGGGGTGCATGTCGGCGTGGAAGAAGTTGTGCCACAGCACCTGCGTGAAGAAGATCTTCACGCCGTTCTCGGCGAGCCGCTGGATGTTCGTGCCGCGGCGGCGGAGTTCCTCGAGGTCGCTCACGAGCACGCCGCGGATGCGCTCCATCACCATCACCTGGGTGCGGCAGTAGTCCCAGTACACCTCGGGGACGTACAGCAACGGCGAGCCGGCGAAATTGCGTTTCAGCTGCGCGGCATTGGCGGCCTCGCGCATCAGGTCGAGCTCGTCGAGGATCGTCTTCTCGTACTCGCGCACCACCTCGACCGGCCGGAGGCGGTGGCCCTCCGAGGCGTATTCGCGCGCGAGCCGCGCGATCACGTACATCACCTCGAGGTCGCGTTCGATCGCCTCGCGCACGCCCGGGCGGATCACCTTGACGACCACTTCCTCGCCGGTGCGCAGCCTTGCGACGTGCACCTGCGCGATCGAGGCGGCCGCGAGCGGCTGCTCGTCGAACGACTCGAACACCTCGGTGACCGGGCGGCCGTAGGCCTGCTCGACGATCGCGCGCGCCTCGCTGCCCGGGAACGGCGGCACGCGGTCCTGCAGCTTCTCGAGCTCGTCGGCCACGTCGGCCGGCAGCAGGTCGCGGCGCGTCGAGAGCGCCTGGCCGAACTTCACGAAGATGGGCCCGAGCTCCTCGAGCGCGAGCCGGATCCGTTCGCCGCGCGTGCCGCCGCGCCGCCGCTCGAACCAGGTGGCCGGCGACAGGTAGAACGCGTAGCGGAGTGGCCGGAACAGGTGGGTCGCGAGGATGATCTCGTCGAGCCCGTGGCGCACCAGCACGCGCTGGATCTGCAGGAGTCGGCCGATGACGCGCAGGCGCATGGGGCGTCCGTCAGTGGTGCGGGTGGGGCAGGGGGGTCAACGGGCGCGCGCCGCCGCGCGTGCCTCGATCCGGGCGAGCCGCGCCTCGGCGCGCTCGACGTCGTCGCGCAGGCGGTCCACGTCGGCGAGGAATTCCTCCATCTCCGTGTGCGTGGGCACGTCGCGGCCTTCCTCCTGCAGGTACTCGGACACGCTGCCCGCGAACGAGCGCGCCGCCCGGCGGCCGAACTCGAGCACGCCCCGCGCGGCGTTCGCGACGTTGCGCGCGGCGACGTCGCCGACGACCCGGGCGAGTTCCTCCTCGACGTCGGGGCGGGCGTGGGCGAGCAGGTCGCGGAATTTCTCGGCGACCTCGGCGTCGCCTTCGATCCGGACCCCGCCGCCGCGCACCGCGCCCTCGGCGCGCGGTCCGGCGAGCGCGAGCAGCGCGATTGGCGTGCCCGAGAGCGTCGCGTCGGCCGGTCCCTCGCCGCGCGGGCGCACCGCGAGCCGGCCGCCCTCGGCGTGGAAGTGCAGTTCGACCGGCGTGCCGGTGACGACGAGCGAGACGCGACGGCCGTCGAGCGCGCGGGCGAGCGCGAGCGCCTGCCGCGATTCCGCGACGTTGCGGTTCAGGACGTCCTCGAGGCGCTCGAGCAGCATCTCAGTAGCGGAACCCGCGGTGCAGCGCGACGATGCCGCCGGTCAGGTTGTCGTAGCGGCAGTCCTCGAGGCCCGCGTCGCGCATCATCCCGGCCAGCGTCTCCTGGTCCGGGAAGCGCCGGATCGATTCGGCGAGGTAGCGGTAGCTGTCCGGATCGCCGGCGATCCGGGCGCCGAGCCATGGCAGCACGCTGAACGAGTAGGCGTCGTAGACGGGTTTCAGGCCCGGTGCCACCGGCTTCGAGAACTCGAGCACCAGCAGCCGGCCGCCAGGTCGCAGCACACGGCGCATCGAGGCGAGCGCGGCGGGCTTGTCCGTGACGTTGCGCAGCCCGAACGCGATCGTCACGCAGTCGAAGGACTCGTCCGCGAACGGGAGCTTCTCGGCATTGGCGAGCGAGAACCGCGCGTTGCGCACGATGCCGCGGTCGAGCAGCCGCTCACGACCCACGGAGAGCATCGCGGCGTTGATGTCCGAAAGCACGACGAGCCCGGTCTCGCCGACCTGCCGGGCGAGGCCGGTCGCGATGTCGCCGGTGCCGCCCGCGACGTCGAGCGCCGCCTGGCCGGGCCTGAGCCCGGTCTGCGAGAGCAGGTAGCGCTTCCACAGCCGGTGCACGCCCGCGGACATCAGGTCGTTCATCAGGTCGTACTTGTTCGCGACCGAGTCAAAGACGGCGCGGACGCGCTTCGCTTTCTCGGCGGCCGGGACCTGCTCGTAGCCGAAGTCGACCGAGCCGGGGGCGTCCTGTCTGTTCGCGGAGTCGTTCATGGGAACCGACATTCTACGCGGTCGCGGCGGGCTCATGCCGCCCGTCCTCGGGCCTGTGGGACGGGGTTCAAGGCATTCCGTCTCACGCCCAGGCGGCGTGGTTCATGCCGCCCGGGGACGCTGTGAACCCGTCCCTGGGGGCTCGCGCGCGCCATCCCTGGCGCGCGACGCCCCGGTCCGCAGCCACCCACCACCGCGGTCACTCGGGCACCTCCGCTCGCCCACGTTGTCGGCCGGGTCAGCGAAGGCCTGCCGCGATGCCCGATTGTGGCGACCGGCGCGGCGGTGCGATCCCGATGACCGCCGGCCGATGCCAGCGCAGCGGCGCGAGAGCGGCCGTCAGCGCCCCGGCTTCGGCGGCACGACCGTCGGGTACGGGATCCCGAGCTGCGCGAGCCGCTCGAGGTACCGCTGCCACTTCGCGTCGCGGGTCCGGCCGAGTTCCCGGAGGTAGCCCCAGGTGTAGAGCCCCGTGTCGTGGCCGTCGTCGAACACGATCCGGACCGCGTAGTGGCCGACGGGCTCGACGGCCCGCACGCCGACCTCGTGCTTGCCGAGCTGCAGCGTCTCCTGCCCGGGACCGTGCCCGCGCACCTCGGCCGACGGCGAATAGACCCGCAGGTATTCGAACGGCAGTTCGTAGCGCTCGTCCGGGCCGAACGCGACCTCGAGCACCCGAGAGCGGGTGCGCAGCCGTAGGTCGGTGGGGCGCGGGTCGTCCACGGGTCAGAGGATGTAGCGCGAGAGGTCCTGGTCACGCACCAGCTCGCCGAGGCTCGCCTGCACGTAGGCGGCGTCGACGGTGACCGTGGCGCCCGAGCGGTCGGAGGCCTCGAACGACGGGCCCTCGAGCAGCCGCTCCATCACGGTGTGCAGCCGGCGCGCGCCGATGTTCTCTGTGCGCTCGTTGACCTCGTGCGCGACCTCGGCGATGCGGCGCACGCCGTCCGCCGTGAACTCGACCCGCACGCCCTCGGTCTCGAGCAGCGCCGCGTACTGGCGGCAGAGCGACGCGTCGGGCTCGGTCAGGATGCGCACGAAGTCGTCGACGCCGAGCGGGTCGAGCTCGACGCGGATCGGCAGCCGGCCCTGCAGCTCCGGGATCAGGTCCGACGGCTTCGACATGTGGAACGCGCCCGAGGCGATGAAGAGCACGTGGTCGGTCTTCACCATGCCGTACTTCGTGCTGACCGTGCAGCCCTCCACGAGCGGCAGCAGGTCCCGCTGCACGCCCTCGCGTGAGACGTCGGCGCCCGCGGTCTCCTGCCGGCGCGCGATCTTGTCGATCTCGTCGATGAACACGATGCCGTTCTGCTCGGCGTTCGCAAGCGCGCGGGCCTTGAGCTCCTCCTCGTTGACGAGCTTCGCGGCCTCCTCGTCGGTCAGCAGCTTGAACGCCTCGGCCACCCGGAGCTTGCGCGTCCGGGTGCGGTCCGCGCCGAGGTTCGCAAACATGCCCTGGAGCTGCTGCGACAGGTCCTCCATGCCCGGCGGCGCCATGATCTCGACGCCCACCGGGACGGCGCGCAGCTCGACCTCGACCTCGCGGTCGTCGAGCGCGCCCTCGCGCAGCATCTTCCGGAAGCGCTGGCGCGTGTCGCCGCCGCGCTCGGGCTCCGGCTCCGCACCGAAGCCCACGGCGCGTGGCCGCGGCAGCAATGCGTCGAGCACGCGCTCCTCGGCCGCGTCCATCGCGCGATGCCGGACCCTGGCGATCTCGGCCTCGCGCGTCAGCTTGACCGCGACGTCGACGAGGTCCTTCACGATCGAGTCGACCTCACGGCCCACGTAGCCCACCTCGGTGAATTTAGTGGCCTCGACCTTGACGAACGGCGCGCCGGCGAGCTTCGCCAGCCGCCGCGCGATCTCGGTCTTGCCGACGCCGGTCGGGCCGATCATCAGGATGTTCTTCGGCGTGATCTCGGCGCGGAGCCGCTCGGGCACCTGCATCCGCCGCCAGCGGTTCCTGAGCGCGATCGCGACCGCACGCTTCGCCGCGCCCTGGCCGACGATGTGCTTGTCCAGCTCCTGGACGATCTCGCGCGGCGTCATCGAGGACACGTCAGGCCCCCGCGGTCCGCCCGTCCAGCACCTCGATCGTGAGCTGGCGGTTCGTGTAGATGCAGATGTCGGCCGCGATCCCGAGCGCCTTCTCGACGATGCTGCGCGCGTCGAGCGTCGTGTTCGCGAGCAGCGCGAGCGCGGCCGCGTGCGCGTACGGGCCGCCCGAGCCCACGGCCATCAGGTCGTGCTCGGGCTCGATCACGTCGCCATTGCCCGAGACCACGTAGGAGTGCGTCGCGTCCGCGATCGTGAGCAGCGCCTCGAGCCGGCGCAGGCTGCGGTCGGCTCGCCAGTCCTTCGCGAGCTCGATCGCCGCGCGGGTGAGGTTGCCGAACTGCGTGAGCTTGCCCTCGAAGCGCTCGAACAGCGTGAATGCGTCGGCCGTGCCGCCGGCGAACCCGGCCAGCACGCGTCCGTCGTGCAGCCGGCGCACCTTGCGCGCGTTGCCCTTCATGACGGTGTTGCCGAACGTGACCTGGCCGTCGCCGCCCATCGCGACCCGTCCGTCGCGCCGGACGCAGAGGATCGTCGTGCCGTGGGGATCGAAGGCGCTCATGCGGGGGATTTCCGCTTCGCCCGGGGATGGGCTGCGTCGTATATCCGGGCGAGGTGCTGGAAATCAAGGTGCGTGTAGACCTGCGTCGTCGAGATGTTCGCGTGGCCGAGCAGCTCCTGCACCGCGCGCAGGTCGCCCGATGACTCGAGCAGGTGCGAGGCGAACGAGTGGCGGAACATGTGCGGGTGGACGTGCTCGGGCAGCCCCTGCAGCCGCGCCCAGCGCGCGATCCGGCGCTGCACGATCCGCGGGCCGAGCCGGCGGCCGTTCACGCCCACGAACACGGCGGTCTCGCCCACGCCGGCGATCGCCGCACGCTCGGCGAGCCAGCGCGAGATCGCATCGACCGCATGCCGGCCCACCGGCACGATGCGCACCTTGCGGCCCTTGCCGGTCACGCGGACCGTGCGGTCGCGCAGGTCGACGTCCGCAAGGTCGAGCCCGAGCAGCTCGGCGAGCCGCAGGCCCGACGAGTAGAAGAGCTCCATGATCGCCTTGTCGCGCACGCCGAGGCCGTCGTCGCCGCGGAACTCGAGCAGACGGGCCATCGTGTCGGCGTCGAGCGTGACCGGGAGCCGCTTGCGCGACTTCGGGGCCTGCACGTCGGCGCCCGGGTCGCGCGCGAGGTCACCCTCGCGCATCAGGTGCCGGAACAGGCTGCGTGCGGCCGAGAGCTGGCGCTGCACGCTGCGGGGCGCGAGCCCACGCCGGTGGGCGCGCGCGGCGAACGCGCGCAGGTGCTGGGTGTCGAGCGCGTTCCAGTCCGTGATGCCCTGCGATTCGCAGTACTCGAGCAGCGAGGCGAGGTCGCGCGCGTAGGCGGCCGACGTGTGCGGCGACAGCCGCCGTTCGTTCCGGAGGCTGGCGATGAAGCGGTCGACGCCGACGGCGAGATCGCCGTTCATCGGGCCGCTCAGCCCGCGCGGGAGACGAGCGCCTCGCTGACGGTCTCGCCGATGCGCACCAGGAAGTCGGTGCTCATCGTCGGGAGGTAGCGCTCGGTGTCGTGGCTCGCGATCGCGAGCAGGCCGAGCGACGCGCGCTCGCCGAGCGGTATCAGCACGGTCGAACCGACCGGGCCGCCCTCGGCCGGGAACAGGTAGTCGCGCTGCGTGTCGCGGATCTGGCCGCTCCGGGGCCGGCCGGCCTCGAAGAACGCCTCGAACGCCTTGAGTTCGGCCGCCTGGCGCGGGACGAACCGCACGTTCGGCAGCGTGAGGCCCGTGAGACCGGGCAGCGCGGCGCCGGTGAGCACGACCACCCAGCGCGACGCGCCGAAGTCCTCGCGCAGCGACGCCTCGAGTGCGGCCATGACGCCCGCGCCGTCCCGCGCACGCATCAGCCGGCGCGTGAGCCGGTGCATCCGCTCGGCGATCGCGTCGTTGGCGCGGCCGTTCTCGATCAGTTCGGCGAGCTTCTGCTCGAGTGCACCGTGCTTCTCGCGCAGCACCAGCACCTGTCGCTCGACCAGCGACACGGCGGCGCTGCCGCGCTGGTGCGGCAGGCGCAGTCGCGCGAGCACGCCCGGGTGGCGCTCGAAGAAGTCCGGGTGTGCGACCAGGTGGTCGCCCACCTGCTCGTCCGCGAGCGCCTCGGCTTCGTTGCCGCGTATCGGCTGCTTGTTCACGTTCGTTCCCCTTCGGCGAGGTCGGGCAGTTCAAGTTGGCCGTCGTAGGCCGTCTCCGCCGGCCCGGTGAGCCAGACGGGCTCGCCGGGTCCGGGCCAGCGCACCGCGAGCGTCCCGCCGGGCAGGTCCACGCGCACTTCCTCGGCCAGCGCGCCGTGCCGGCGTCCCACGGCGACGGCGGCGCAGGCGCCGGTGCCACAGGCGAGCGTCTCGCCCGCGCCCCGCTCGTACACGCGCAGCCGGACGTGGTCCGGTGCGAGGATTTCTAGGAAGCCGACGTTCACGCGTCGCGGAAAACTCGGGTGATTCTCCAACGCGGGTCCCACGCTGTCCACCGGCGCGTCGTCCACGGAGCGCACGCGGATCACCGCGTGCGGATTGCCCATCGAGACGGCGCCGAATTCGACCGGCCCGCCCGGCAGGTCGATCCGGTAGGTGTCGGCCTCGGGCCCACCGAGGAAGGGCAGGGCGGCCGGCGCGAAGTCGGGCACGGCCATCCGGACCGACACGCGACCGTCGGCGAGCAGCCGGGCTTCGACGGAACCGCCCGGGCTGTCCATCACGATCGGGCGGTCGCGCACGCCGAGGCGGGACGCGACGAGGCGCGCGATGCACCTCGCGCCGTTGCCACACTGCTCGACTTCGCCGCCGTCGGCGTTGAAGATCCGGTAGTAGACGTCCGCGTCCCCGCGCCTCGGCGGTTCGAGCACGAGCGCCTGGTCGTAGCCGATGCCCGTTCGACGGTCGGCGAGGCGCCTCAGCGTCGCGGCTCCCGGCACGTCCTCGGGGCGGCGCGCATCGAACACGATGAAGTCGTTGCCGAGCCCGTGCATCTTCGTGAACGCGAGTCGCATGGCGACAGGATAGCCGAATGCCGCCCGGCACCCGGTGCGATCGTCGGCGTGGCGGTGGCGCCGTCAGCCGGGCGCGCCGCGCCAGCCCATTTCGGCGAGGCTCGCCGCGATCCCGGACTCGAGGTCGTGCCGCGGCACGACGCCGAGCTGTTCGCGCATCCGCCGGGTCGAGACGCGCCTCGACTCGAGCAGGAATTCGAGCATGCCCGGGCCGACCTGCGCCCGCGCTTCGTCCCGCGTGACGAGCCGCGGCATCGGCAGTCCGGCCAGCGCGGCGGTCCGCTGCAGGAACGCCGTCGTCGACGCGTGGTCGCCGTCGCCGACGTTCACGACGCCGTCGACCGGCCGGTCGAGCGCGGCGATGCAGGCCGCGACGAGGTCGTCGACGTGGATCCGGTTGCCGGGGCCGGCGTCCTCCGGACGCAGGGCCGGCTCGCCGCGACGGAGCCGCTCGATCGGCAGCCGGTCCGGCCCGTAGATCCCCGGGACGCGCAGGGCCACCCAGCGCACCCCGCGCGCCGCGCACCAGGCCTGCGATGCGGACTCGGCGGCAACGCGCCGTCTCGCGCGGTCGTTCGACGGGCGCAGCGCGCTCGACTCGTCGACCTCGGCGCCGCCTGCGTCCCCGTACACGCCCGTCGTGCTCACGTACACGAGCGAGTCGGGCCGTGCGCGACCGAGCGCTGCGAGGAATCGCGCGAGGCGCGGATCGTCGGTCCCGGCTGCGGGTGGCGGCGCGAGGTAGGCGATCGCGGCACCGTCGGCGTCGCGCTCGAGGGCGCCCGGCTCGAGCCGGTCGAAATCGGTCGGCCAGCCTTGGATGCCGTGCCGCTCGAGCCCGTCGAACGCGGCCACCGAGCGCGCGAGTGCGAGCACCGGTCGCGACGACCCGAGCGCCGCGGCGAGGCGCCGACCGACGTACCCGCATCCCGCGACGAGGCATGGCCGCTGCATCGGACTAGGATAACCGCTCGGGGCGCCGGACCCGGCGGCCCCGGGCGCTTCGTGGCATCCTTTCGCCATGCCACAGGTCGCCCTCGTCCCGACGGGCCAGCAATTCACCGCAGAGCCCGGCGAAACCGTGCTGGCCGCCGCGCTGCGGGCCGGCCTCAACCTGCCGCACAGCTGCAAGGGCGGGCACTGCGCGTCGTGCATCGCGCGGGTGGTCTCCGGTTCGGTCGCCTACCGCGGTCCCCGGCCGGCGGGCATCACGGAGGCGGAGGTGCAGGGCGGCTACGCGCTGCTCTGCCAGGCTCGCGCACTCACCGACCTCGCCGTCGAGGCCCGCGAGGTGAAGCCGGCGCCGGACGTCGAGGTCAAGAGCCTGCCGGTGCGCATCGAGCGCAAGGTGCGGCTCGCGCCCGACGTGATGGCGGTGTTCCTGCGCCTGCCCGCGGTCGAGGAGCTCCATTACCGCGCGGGGCAGTACCTCGACTTCATGCTTTCCGAGGGCCGGCGCCGGTCGTTTTCGATCGCGAGCGCGCCGGCCGACGGCCGCCTCGTCGAACTGCACGTCCGCCGCGCCTCGACGACCGGGTTCACCGCGCAGCTCTTCGACGCGATGCAGCCGGGCACCCTGCTCCGGATCGAGGGGCCGCTCGGACAGTTCTGGCTGCGCGGCGAGTCGCCGCGACCCGCGCTCATGGTCGGCGGCGGCACGGGCTACGCGCCGTTGCGTGCGATGCTCAGGCAGATCGTCGCGACCGGCGACCGGCGGGCCGTCACGCTCTACTGGGGTGCGCGCGACGCCGGTGGCCTCTACGAGCACGGCTGGCTCGAGGAACTCGCCTGGTCGCGGCCCGGCTTCCGCTACCACCCGGTGCTGTCGGTCCCCGATCCGGCGATGCCCGCCGTCCGCACCGGCCTCGTCCACGAGGCCGTGCTCGAGGACCTGCCGGGCGGGGCGCTCGCCGGTGTCGACGTCTACGCGAGCGGCCCGCCCGCGATGATCGAGGCGATCCGCGCCGGGTTCCTGGCCGCGGGCCTGCCCCGGGACCAGCTGCATTTCGACTCGTTCGACTACGCTCCAGACACGCTCGCGCGGCTCGCGTCCGGCACCGGCGCGGGCTGAGCGCTCAGCGGCGGCGCAGCCGCACCCGGGGCACGTTCGGCCGGCGGCCCACGGACAGCGTGACCGCCTTGCGCAGGCACTCCGCGGCCTCCTCGCGCTCGCCGAGCGCGTCGAGCAGGTCGGCGAGGATCAGGCTCACCTCGGAATTCGGCCGGCGCGCGAGCGACGCCTCGAGGTAGCTGCGCGCCTTGCCGACGAGTTCCGCGCGCAGGCACAGGCGCGCGCACGTCGACAGCAGCTCGGCGTCCTCGGGTCGCCGCCTGAGCCACGCCTCGGCGCGCTCGAGCGGCGCGAGCGGGTCCCCGAGCACGAGTTCGCCGTAGAGCCGTATCGCCGCCGGATCCGGCGTCTCCTCGATCAGCTCCCGCAGCGCCCGCTCGGCGGCCGGGTGATCGCCGCAGGCCATCGCGCCGCGCGCGTAGGTCGCGACGGCGGCCGGCAGGCGCCGGACGCCGCGCGGCAGCCCGGACCACTCCCGGTGCAGCGCTTCGGCGTCGCCGCGCTCGCCTGCGCCGCGCATCCCCTCGAGCTGCACCTGCGCGAGCAGTTCGTTCACCTGGGATTCCGGCAGTTCCTTCGCGGCACGGAGCCGGGGCGCCATCGCGAGCAGCTGCTCGCCACGCCCGAGGCGCGGATACAGGCGCGCGAGCAGCTCGAGCCCGCGCGAGTTGAGGTCGCCCGACGCGTCGAGCTGCTCGAGCGTCGCCGCGGCCGCGGCGTCCTGCCCGCGTCGCAGCTGCATCTCGGCGAGCGTCACGAGCGCCGCCGCGCGCTCCTCGGGCGCGTGCTCCTGCGCCCGCGCCAGCCATTCGTCTCGGCGCGCGATCGAGTCCTGCAGGTCCGCCGCACGCGCAGCGACCAGGTAATTGACCGCCGGCGCGTCGGCGTCGGGCGCCGCGCGCGACACGAGTTCCTCGGCGCTGCGCCAGTTGCCCGCCGCCAGGTGGAGCAGGCCGCGTTCCGTGTCGAGCCGGGCCCGGCGTCGCCGGCGCTCGGCTCGCGCCTCGGCCAGGCGGCGGCGCGCGCCGACGGCGCCGCCGAGCGCCCGCGCGGCGAAATACGTCGCCGCGAGCAGCAGCACGAACACCGGCAGCGTCATTTCGGCGAGCGTGTGCCCGCCCCGGATCGCGACGTAGCCCGGGTCCGCGAGCAGCCACTGGGCAACGAGCGCCCCGCCAACGAGTGCGAGCGCGACGATCACGGCGCCCCTCATGGCGTTCCCGGTCCGCCGTGCATCACCCGCTGCAGTTCCTGCGCAGCCGCGCCGATCGACGGAAGCGCCGGTGCGACGTCGATGCGTCCCAGCGTCGCGAGTTCGTCGCGGGCCGCGACGACGGCCGGCGCCGAGGTGTCGAAGTAACGCGCGAGCCAATCCCCGGCCGCGGCGACCGACTGCGCATACGCGACGCGGTCGGGTTGCATCGCGGCGACGCGAGCGGCGAACAGCAGCAGCTCGAGGTGCTGCCGGCGCAGCGACCGCTCCTCGACCGTGACGATCAGCGCGGTCGCCGGGTCGACGCGCCGGACCGCGACGAGGCCGGAGAGCGCCGTGCCGATCCGGTGCACCAGCCGCTCGAGGGCGCCGTCCGGTTCCCGGGTCGGTGCGGACGGCCGCGTCGCCGCGCCGCCAACGACCGGGAGCGTCGGCGCCGCCCGCTCGAGCGCGGCCAGCCGCGACTGCACGGCCGCGAGGTCGGGCTGCGGCACTGCGCGCAGGGCCGCGAGGTCCTGGCCGAGCAGCCGGCGGACGCTCGCGGTGGCGGGGTCCTTGAAGGCCGCGAGTCGCGCGTCGGCCGCCTCCATCGCCGCGGCCGCGGTGCCGGCGTCACGGTCGAGTTCGAGCTGCCGCTCGGCGAGGTCGAGCAGGTACAGCGCCTCCGCGCGCGCCCACGCGCGCTGCGGCGCCTCGGCCCGGGTCCGCAGTTCCTCGACGCCCCGGCCGAGCACGGCCACCTGGGCCGGCAGCGCCTTGAGCGACTGCAGCTCGTTGCGCAGCGCAGCCTGGGCGGCGGAATTGCGCGCGTCGAGCGCGGCGACGCGGGCGGCGAGTTCGTCGCGCGCCTGGCGTCCCTCCATCATGTGGGCCCGGACCCGCCCGATCCTGTCCTCGAGCTGGCTGAATCGCCAGTGCGACCACAGCGCGAGCAGCACGCCGACCACGGCCAGCGCGTAGAGCATCGGGCTCGTCCGGTTGCCGCTGCGGCGCACGGGCGAGTCGGCATTCAGCGATTCGATTTCGGCGGACATCGTGGTCGGCGCGGCGGCGCGGGATACGCCGCGGATCGTATCACGCGTGCGTGCCACCGCTCCCGAGGCGGGCGAGCGCGTCGAGCATCGCGTCGTCCTCCGCGCTGGCCGACACCACGACCGGGCCTCGCCATCCCAGGCGCCCGGCCGCCGACGCGACGCGCGATCCCGGCACGAGCAGCGTCGAGTCGCGTAGCCAGCGGACGACCGGATCGGGTGCCAGGTCGAGCAGTGATTCGAGCACCTCGACACTCGTGACGGCGACGACGGTACGGTGCCGCGCGCCCGTGCCCAGGGCCGCGAGGGCCTCGGGCGTCGTCGTCGCGCGCACCCGCCGGTACACCTCGGCCGTGTCGACCGTGGCACCGCGGGACTCGAGACCGTCGCGCAGCGCGTCGCGCCCACCGACGCCCTTGACGACCAGCACCTTCCGCCCGCGCACGTCGGCGAGCAGCGGGTGGGCGAGCAGTCCCTCGGAGTCGGCACCCTGCGCAGGCCAGGCGTCCACCTGCACGCCGGCTGCGGCGAGTGCGCGCGCGGTCGCGCGGCCGATCGCGGCGACCCGCGCCCGCGTCGGCTGCCCGAGCCGGGCCAGCGAGTGCAGGACCGCGTTCGAACTCGTGTAGATCGCCCAGTCGTGCCGGTCGGGTGTCAGCCGGTCGCGTGCGTCGGCCGGGAGGTCGACCGGCTCGATCTCGATCGTCGGGAAGCTGATCGCGAGTGCGCCGAGCTCGAGCAGCCGCTCGACGAAGCTGGTGGCCTGCCGCGCCGGGCGCGTCACCACGACGGTGAGCCCGGCGAGCGGCTGAGTCACGGCGTGGGCGCCGCCTCGGCCGCGAGCCGCTCGAGCAGGGCTCCGGCCCCCGCGTCCTGCATCCGGCGCGCGAGCGCGAGGCCGAGCGACTCGGCCCCGCGGGCCGGTCCGCGGATCGAGTCACGGTACACCTCGCGGCCGTCCGGCGCGCCGACGAAGCCGTGCAGCGCCAGCTCGCCGTCCGCGAGCGTCGCGTGCGCCGCGATCGGCGAGTGGCAGCTTCCGCCGAGTGCGCGCGCGTAGGCGCGTTCGGCCGTGAGCCGCACGTAGGAATCCTCGTGGTGCAGCGGGGCGAGCAGTGCGCGGCTCTCCTCGTCGCCGGCACGGCACTCGATCCCGATCACGCCCTGGCCCACGGCCGGCACGCAGAAGTCGGCGGGCAGCGCCTCGGTGATGCGCGCACCGAGGCCGAGGCGCTCGAGCCCGGCGCAGGCGAGCAGGATCGCGTCGAGACCGCCTTCCTCGAGCCGCCGGAGCCGCGTGTCCACGTTGCCGCGCAGCAGTTCGAGCGCGAGGTCCGGCCGGGCACTGCGCAGCTGCGACTGTCGGCGCGGGCTCGAGGTGCCGACCCGCGCGCCCCGGGGCAGGTCCGCGAAGCGGGCGTGCCGGATCGACAGGAACGCGTCGAGTGCGTTTGCGCGCGGCAGCGCCGCCGCGATCTCGAACCCCGGCGGCAGATCGCTCGGCACGTCCTTCATCGAGTGGACCGCGATGTCGGCACGCCGCTCGTGCAGCGCGACCTCGAGTTCCTTGACGAACAGCCCCTTGCCGCCGACTTCGGCGAGTGCACGGTCGAGCACACGGTCGCCCTGCGTGCTCATCGGCACCAGTTCGACGGTGAGGGCCGGGTGGGCGCGCCGCAGCAGGTCGGCGACGTGCTCCGCCTGCCAGAGGGCGAGCTTGCTGCGACGGGTGGCGATGCGGATGGTCTGGGACACGATCACTGCTCCGGTCTGTGCTGGGCGGCCGCCGCCTCGATTTCCTCGTTCTCGAACCGGAACAACGCGACCAGGAGTCCCAGCACGATCGGGCCGACGAACAGCCCGATGAATCCGAAGGCGGAGAGGCCGCCCATCACGCCGACGAACACGGCGAGCGTGGGCAGCTCCGCGCGGCCCGAGATGAGCAGCGGCCGCAGGAAGTTGTCGACGGAGCCGACGACGATCACGGACCACGCGGCCAGGAACGTCGCGTGTCCGTAGTCACCCTGGCTCGCGAGAAACAGCGCACCCGGCACCCACACGAGCGCGGTGCCGACGATCGGCACGAGCGCACACAGCGCCCCGATCACCGCGAAGACGAGCGGGGAGGGCAGCCCCGCGATCCAGAATCCGATGCCGACCAGCACGCCCTGGATCAACGCGGTGAGCCCGATCCCCATGAACACCGCCCGGGTCACCTCGACCAGGTGGGTCCACAGCCGCGAGCGCCGCCGCTCCTCGATCGGCAGCATCCGGACGACCTTTCGGGCGAGTTCCGGCCCGTCGCGCAGCATGAAGAAGAGCACGAAGATCATGAGCGCGAGGCTCACGAGCTTGCCGAGCGCCCCGAGCACTACGCTACCGCCGGAGCTCGCGAGCGACTGGAGCAGGCGCTGGCCGGAGTCGACGAGCCACGACTGCAGGTCGGCCGCCGTGTAGCGGGTGTGCTGCGCGATCCAGTCGAGCGGACCGGCCAGCCATGGCACCCGCGTGATGTCGAACCCGTCCGGCGTCAGCGCCGTCGCACGCGCGTCGAGCCGGGCGAGGAGCTGCGCCGACTGCGAAGCGACCGCGCCCGCGACCAGCGCCACCGGCAGCAGGAAGAGCACGAGCGTCGCGAGCGTCGTGATCGCGCTCGCGGTCTTCTGCCGGCCGCCGAGGCGGGCCGCGAGTCGCGCATTCAACGGCGCGAGGAGCGCGCCGAGCAGCACCGCCCAGGCGAGTGGCTGCCAGAGCGGCTGGACGATCCGCCACACGAGCCAGCCGAGCAGCAGCGCGAGCGCCAGTCCGCCGACGCGGGCGTAGTCGCTGCGCCGGACGCGGGTGGCGGCGTCGAGCTGACCGCCCGGCCCGGCGGCATCTGGTTCCTGCTGCGTGCTCAATCGGCTGCCGCTCCTCGTGTGCCCGGTCGCATAGTACACGCCGGCCGATGGGCGCGGCGGCCCCGGCGGCCGGGGGTCGCGGCCCTCATCCCCCGCGGCTGGCCGCGGCGTCTCCCTGCGCGAACAGCGCGTCCTTGTGCCGGAACAGCGTCGAGATGTCCTCGTCGCCATGCCCCTCTTCGACGAGGCGCCGATAGTGCTCCAGCGTCGACTCGACCACCGGCAGCTCGACGCCGTGCCTCGCGGCCATCTCGCGGCAGATGCGCAGGTCCTTGTCGTGCAGGCGCACGCGGAACCCGGCCGGGTAGCTGCCACGCACCATGTTCGGCGCGCGGTTCACGAAGTACCAGCTCGAGCCCGCGCCCTGGCCCAGCGTGTCGATCAGCCGGTCGAGCGGCAGCCCCTCGGCCTTCGCGAAGGCCATCGCCTCCGACACCGCCTGGATGATGCCGGCACACATGATCTGGTTCGTCGCCTTCGCGGCCTGGCCGGCGCCGTTCGGGCCGAAGTGGGTCACCGCACGGCCCATCGCGCCGAGCACCGGCCTCGCACGCTCGAACGCCTCGGCCGGGCCGCCGACCATGATCGCGAGCTTGCCGTCGCGCGCGCCTTCGACACCGCCGCTCACCGGCGCATCGAGGAACACGGCACCGTGCTCCGCGAGCCGCGCCGCCGCGGTACGCGCCGTGTCCGCGCTCACGGTCGAGCAGTCGATCACGACGGTCCCGGGCCGGACCGCGGGCAGCATCGCGTCGACGACCGACAGCACGTCCGCGTCCGCCGACACGCAGAGCACGACGAAGTCGCAGGCCGCCGCGAGTTCGGCCGGCGACGCCGCTGCGGCCACGCCGAGTTCGCCCGCGAGCGTCGTCGCGGTTGCGGCGGTCCGGTTCCACACCGACCGCAGCCGGCCTGCCGACGCGAGGTTGCGCGCCATGCCCCGACCCATTGCGCCGAGGCCGATGAATCCCGTGTTCGCCGTCATGACCGGAAGCGCCCGTTCACTGCTGCGCGCTGCACATCTGGTCCATGACCTGCTTCGCGCTCGCCCGCGTCGCGTCGATCTGGTCGCTGTCGAGGTAGACGCGCTCGCCGTTCGGCCCCTCGCTGTAGAGCCGGCGCGACTCCATCACGGTCTGGTAGTGCTGGCGCGCGTCCGCACAGCGCTTCGCGAGGTCGTCCGCCGACAGCTTCGCGGCCTGCGTCGTCGTCGCCTGCTTCGACTGCGCGGCCGCGGCGGACTGCTGCTGCTCCTTCAGCTGCTGCATCTCGGCCTGGTAACGCTGCTGGGACGCCGCATCGTCCGCGGGCGTGCTCGCGACGCCGACCTTCTGCGCCGGGATCGACTGCGGCGTGTCCGTGTAGACGATGTTGCCGTTCGCGTCCTTCGAGACGTAGACGTCCCCGGCGTGGGCCGGGAGCACGGCGAACAGCGCGACGACCAGGATCTCGGTACGCATGGGGGGCTCCGGTGCTCGTTGCTGGCGCCAGTTTATCAGTCGGCGGTCCGCGCGAGCCCGCCGTCGGTCGGAGCCGTGATTAAGGAAAACGGCCGGGGGTTGCCCGGCCGTTTCCGTTCCCACGCCCTCCCGGGGGAGGGGCGCCCCCCGACGCTCAGCTGTAGGCGCGTTCGCCGTGCGACACGGTGTCGAGGCCCTCGCGCTCCTGGTCCTCGGCGACCCGGAGGCCCACGACCAGGTCGACGATCTTGAACGAGACCGCGGCGACGACGCCCGACCACACGAGCGTGAGGCCCACGGCCCAGAGCTGCGACTTGAACTGCGTCGCGATCGAGTACTCGCCGACGGCATTCGCGACGTAGTCGTACACGCCGGTGCCGCCGAGCGATGGCGCGCAGAACACCGCGGTGAGCAGCGCGCCCAGGATGCCGCCCACGCAGTGCACGCCGAACACGTCGAGCGAGTCGTCGTAGCCGATCTTCTGCTTCAGGCTCGCGACCGCCCACAGGCACACGAGGCCCGCGATCGCGCCGATCGCGATCGAGCCCATCGGCCCGACCCAGCCGCAGGCCGGCGTGATCGCAACGAGCCCCGCGACGGCGCCCGAGGCCGCGCCGAGCATCGTCGGCGTGCCGCGGTGGATCCATTCGGCGAACGACCAGGCGAGTGCCGCGGCGGCCGTGGCGAGCAGCGTGTTCGCGAACACCTGCCCGGCGAAGCCGGAGGCCTCGAGGTTGGAGCCGACGTTGAAGCCGAACCAGCCGACCCACAGCAGCGACGAACCGATCATCACCATCGGCACGTTGTGCGGCGCCATCGACGACGACCCGTAGCCGATGCGCTTGCCGATCATGATCGCGCCCACGAGGCCCGCGATGCCGGCGTTGATGTGCACGACGGTGCCGCCGGCGAAGTCGAGTGCGCCCTTCTGGAACAGGAAGCCCGCGGCCGAGGTCGCGGCCGCGCCCGCCGCGGCGTCGGTGTAGGCGTCCGGGCCCGCCCAGAACCACACCATGTGCGCGATCGGCAGGTAGGCGAACGTGAACCACAGCACCATGAAGAGCAGCACCGCGCTGAACTTGATGCGCTCGGCGAACGCACCGACGATCAGGCACGGCGTGATGCAGGCGAAGGTCATCTGGAACACGAAGTAGACGTACTCCGGGATGTACACGCCCTTGCTGAACGTCGCGGCCACCGAGGCCGGCGTCAGTCCGCCCATGAACAACCGGTCGAAGCCGCCGATGAAGGCGTTTCCGGAGGTGAACGCGAGGCTGTAGCCGTACACGGCCCAGAGGATCGCGACCAGGCAGAACGTCATGAACACCTGCATCAGCAGCGACAGCACGTTCTTCGAGCGGACCATGCCGCCGTAGAAGAGCGCGAGGCCCGGGATCGTCATCAGGATCACGAGCATCGTGGACGTGAGCATCCACGCGGTGTCGCCCTTGTCCGGGACGGGGTCGTCGGCGAGCGCGAGCGCTGGGGCGAGCAGCGCGCCGATCGCGAGGGCGGCCTTCCAGGGACTCGGCCGTGCGGCGGTCAGGGTGTTCACTGGCGTACTCCTGTCGAACTGTCGGTCTGGACGAAAAACCCGGGTTGGCCGCCGGTCAGACGGCCTCGGCTCCGCGCTCGCCGGTGCGGATGCGCACGGCGTCGAAGAGCGGTGTCACGCAGATCTTCCCGTCGCCGGTGAGTCCGGTTCGGGCCACGTTCGTGATGGCCTCGACGACGGGATCGACCACCGTGTCGTCCACGGCGATCTCCACCTTGGCCTTGGGCAACAGGTCGTTGCGGTGCTCGGCGCCCCGGTAGTACTCGGTGCGACCGCGCTGCCGGCCATAGCCCAGCACCTCGGTGACGGTGACGCCGGCCAGCCCGATGTCCGCAATGGCCTGCCGCACTTCATCGAGCTTGAAGGGCTTGATGATCGCGGTGACGAGCTTCATCGGGACGGGTCTCCGGCGGCGCATGATTCCGGGGGCCTCGATGCAGGAAGCGTGCCACGGCGGTGACGCCCGCAATTGCGGGAGGCGGCGTGCCGGTCACGGTCGCGCCGGGCGGCGGTGTGCACCATCGTGGGGCGCGAGCCGGGCTGCTCCGCCTCAGCGCGGGGCACCTCCGGCCGCGAGGCGCGACCGGGGGACCGGTGAACACCACGCCGGAGGAACCCGCTTGCTCTTAAACTAGCGACCGGTCCCACACCCGCCGGTCCCCCCATGGCCTTCGACCCGAGACTGATCGACGACCTTGCCCAGCGCCTCGCCGGTTCCGTGCCGGAAGGGGTCTCGGCCCTGCGGCGGGACCTCGAGCAGAACTTCAAGGGCGTGCTCTCCGGCGCGCTCGCGAAGCTCGACCTCGTGACGCGCGAGGAGTTCGATGTGCAGGCCGCCGTGCTCCGTCGCACGCGCGAGAAACTCTCGGCGCTCGAGCGGCGGCTCGCGGAGCTGGAAAAGGCAGGCTGAGCCAGCCCGGGCGGGCCCCTCAGCCGAGCAGCCGCGGCGCGACGTCCACGGCCACGAAGATCCCCATCGCGACCAGGAATCCCCCGAAGATCCTGCGCAGCGCCGGCTGCGGCAACCGGCGCCCGAGCCGCTGGCCGAGCCAGCTTCCGGCGATGCCCACGACCGCGATCGTGCCCAGCACGCCGAGGTCGAGCGGCTGGCCGGCCGCCTCGAGCACGCCGAGCGACCGGGCGAAGCCGGCCGCGGAGTTGAGCGCGATCACCGCGAGGCTCGTGCCGACCGCGGCACTCATCGGCACGCCGGCGAGCAGCACGAGCGCCGGCACGATCAGGAACCCGCCCCCGACGCCGACCAGCCCGCTCAGCAGCCCGACCGCCGCACCGCCGGCGATCACCGCGTCCCGTCGCGGCGCCGCGGACGCCGGCGCCGCCGGCCCCGCGAGCATCCGCCCGGCGGCGGCGAGCATCACGAGCGCGAACACGCCGAGCTGCACCGGACCCGGGACGAAGCGTGCGAGCGTGGCGCCGGTCCAGGCGCCGGCCATGCCGGGGAGCCCGAAACGGGCGGCGTTCACCCAGTCCACCTGGCGGCGCAATGCATAGGGAATCGTGCCGGCCGCGGCCACGATGCCGACGACGAGCAGCGAGCCGCCGATGGCGGCTTTCTCGGGCTGTCCGAGCAGGTAGTGGAGTACCGGCACGGTCAGGATCGACCCGCCGGAGCCGAGCAGCCCGAGGCTGAGCCCGATCGCGAGCGCACCGGCGAGCGCGGCGATCACGCCCGGCGGGCGGACCGCCGCAGCGGTGCGGCCGGCGCGCAGTAGATGTCGCGCAGCGTGGCCATCACGGATGTCACCGGCCCGGTCGCGAGCGAGTAGTGGATCGTCTGCGCCTCGCGACGCGTCTCCACGAGGCCTGCTTCGCGCAGCTTCGCTAGGTGTTGCGACAGCGCCGACTGGCTGAGCGGCACCCGCCGGTTCAGTTCCCCAACCGTGAGCGGCCCTTCGGCGAGGCTGCAGAGCACGAGCAGTCGCTGCTCGTTGCCGAGCGCCTTGAGGAGTTCCGCCGCGTCGGCTGCGTGGGCCTTCATGTCGCCGAGGGGCGGGCGACGGGACGGTACCGGCGTCGTGGGCATGGGTGCATTTTATTTCCGCATTGACTAAATTAGCAAGTACTAATATTCTGGATCCACAGCAACGGGAGGATCCCCACGATGCGACCCGACGTCACGCCATTCCACCATCCGCCGACCGGCTCGTGGACCTACGTGGCGGCCGACCCGGCGACCAAGGCGGCCGTCATCGTCGATCCCGTGCTGGACTACGACGGACGCGCGGCGCGAACCGCAACGCGCTCGGCCGAGGCCGTCGCGGCGCACTGCGAGGAGCGCGGACTCCGAGTGCGGTGGATCCTCGAGACCCACGCGCACGCCGACCACCTTTCCGCGGCGCAGTACCTGAAGGGCCGCCTAGGCGCGCAGGTCGCGATCGGCGAGGGCATCCGCTCCGTCCAGGCCACGTTCAAGAAGGTCTTCGGCCTCGGGGATGAATTCGTCCCGGACGGTCGCCAGTTCGACCGGCTGCTCGCCGACGGCGAGACGCTCGAATTCGGCGGGTCGACGGTGCGGGTGATCGCGGTGCCCGGGCACACGAACGACAGCGTCGCGTACCTGGTGGACGACGCGCTCTTCGTCGGCGACACGGTGTTCATGCCCGACAGCGGCTCGGCGCGCTGCGACTTCCCGGGCGGCGATGCGCGGGCGCTGTACCGCTCGGTACAACGTCTCTACGCGTTGCCGGCCGAAACGCGCGTGTTCGTCTGCCACGACTACGGCCAGGGCGGCCGCGCGCCGCTCTGCGAGACGACGATCGCCGAGCAGAAAGCCTCGAACACGCACCTCCGCGACGGTGTGGGGGAGGACGCGTACGTCGAGATGCGTACGACGCGTGACGCGTCGCTCGACGTCCCGATCCTGCTGATCCCGTCGGTGCAGGTGAACATCCGCGGCGGCCGGCTGCCGCCGCCGGAGGCGGACGGCACGAGTTACCTGCGCGTGCCCCTCAATCTCTTCGGCCGCGCCGGCTGAGTCGACCCGATCCCGACAAGGAGCCCGCAGACATGACGAAACACACGAACGACGTGGTCGAGGCGACCCCCGAGCAGGTCCGGGCCTGGCGCGACGCCGGCGAGATCCTGCTCGTCGACGTGCGCGAGCCGAACGAATACGCATTCGAGCGCATCCATGGCGCGCTGCTATTCCCGCTCTCGACCTTCGACGCCGCGGCACTGCCCCGCGAGGGACGCCGGCTGGTGCTCCACTGCGCCGGTGGCCGTCGCTCGCTGACGGCGGCGCACCAGCTCCAGCACGCGGGGCACGTCGAGGTCACGCACCTCGGGGGCGGCCTCGCCGCCTGGAAGGCCGCCGGCCTGCCCGTCGTGCGCATCGACCCGGCATCGGGTCGCGTCGTCGACGACGGCCGCGCGTGATTCAACCCGATTCGCAGGAGACGAAGATGAACATCGACCGCTATGTGATGGCATTTGCCGGCACCATGGTGCTCCTGAGCCTGGCGCTCGGGATCCTGGTCAGCCCGTACTGGTTCTGGCTCACGGCATTCGTCGGGGCGAATCTGCTGCAGGCTGCGTTCAGCGGGTTCTGCCCGCTCGCCGTCTTGCTGAAGAAGCTCGGCGTACGCCCGGGCAATGCGTTCTGAGCCACGGGGAAGCACGATGCCGAGCCTGCGCGCCGCGATCGCCGCCCTCGCACTGCTCGCCGCGACGCCGGCGCACGCAGCCACCGCGCCCGCCGGCCTCGCGACGCTGAAGCTCGCCCCGGCGGCGACGCCGGCCGAACGGATGCTCGACGGCACGGTCGAGGCCGTCAACCAGGCGACGCTCGCCGCCCAGACCGCCGGCCGCGTGTCGGCCCTCGAATACGACGTCGACGCGAAGGTCGCCGCCGGTGCGGTGCTCGTGCGCATCCGCAGCACCGAGCAGGTCTCGGGACTCGCGCAGGCCGAGGCTGCTCTGAAGGAGGCGCAGGCCCGCGACGTGGAGGCCGAGGCGCAGTACCGCAGGATCGCCGACATGTACCAGCGCAAGGTGGTCGCGAAGGCGACTTACGACGACGCGGTCGCCTCGCGTGCGGCCGCGGCGTCGCGGCTCGAGGCCTCGCGCGCCGGCGTGCAGTCGGCGCGCGAGGGCGTCGACTACACCGCGGTGCGCGCACCGTACGCGGGCGTCGTGACCGCCCGACACGTGCAGGTCGGCGAGTCCGTCGCGCCCGGCATGCCGCTCGTGACGGTCGCCGGTCTCGGCGCGCTCAGGGTCGCGGCCGACGTGCCGCAGAGCCTGATCGCGCAGGCGCGCGCGGCCGAGCGCGCGGTCGTCTACGTCGGCGACCGGCGCGTCGAGTCGCGCGCACTCACGTTCTTCCCGGCGGCGCAGCCGGGCGGGACGTTCCGCATGCGCGTCGAACTGCCGACCGGGGTCGGCGGCCTGGCCCCCGGGATGTACGTGCGCGTCGGACTCGTGACCGGCGAGGCGACGGCCCTGTCGGTGCCGGTCACCGCGGTCGTCGAGCGCAGCGAACTCCGCGCGGTCTATGTCGTCGCGCCGGATGGCAGCGTCCGGCTCCGGCAGGTCAGGCTCGGCCGCGAGCGGGGCGGGCGCTACGAGGTGCTGGCCGGCCTCGCCGCCGGCGACCTGATTGCGCTCGATCCGGTGGCCGCGGCGGCCGCGGTCCGCCGGCAGGCGGGCCGCGATGACTGAACCGCTCGGATTCAGCGGCCGCCTCGCGCGACGATTCCTGTCGAGCGAGCTCACCCCGCTGCTCGCGCTCGCGGCGCTGCTCCTCGGCGTGTTCGCGGTGCTCGTCACGCCGCGCGAAGAGGAGCCGCAGATCAACGTCACGATGGCAAACGTGATCGTGCCGTTCCTGGGTGCGAGCTCCGCGCAGGTCGAGAGCCTGGTCGCCGTACCGATGGAAAAGGTGCTGGCCGAGATCGCGGGCGTGAAGCACATCTACTCGGTCTCCCGGCCGGGCGTCGCGGTCGTGACGGTGCAGTTCGAAGTTGGGCAGGAGCGCACCGACGCGATCGTCCGGCTCTACAACGCCATCTATTCGAATCAGGACTGGCGGCCCCCGGGCCTCGGCGTGCTGCAGCCACTCGTGAAGCCGAAGGGCATCGACGACGTCCCGATCCTCAGCCTGACGCTCTGGACCCGGGACCCGGCGCGCGGCGCGAACGACCTCACGAAGGTCGCGCGCGCGCTCGAGCCCGAGATCCAGCGCGTGCCCGGGACCCGGAACGTCTACACCGTCGGGGCGCCGGACGAAACGGTGCGCGTCGTGCTCGACCCGCAGCGCCTCGCGGGGCACGGGCTCACGGTGAGCGACCTCGCGGCGTCGCTCGCGGCCGCGAACGTCGTGCGGCAGGCGGGATCGCTGGTGGAGGGCGGTCGCGACGTCCCGGTACAGGCCGGCGAATTCCTCGCGGACCGGGACCAGGTCGCCGGGCTCGTGGTCGCCGTGCAGGCCGGCCGCCCGGTCTACCTCGAGGACGTCGCCGACGTGCGCTCGGGCCCCGCGCAGCCGCGACAGTACGTGACGTTCGGGGCCGGGCCCGCGGCGGCCGGTCGGGGCATCGACGCGCAGGGCACCTCGCCAGCGGTGACGATCGCGGTGTCCAAGAAGCCGGGACAGAACGCCATCGACGTGAGCCGCGCGGTGATCGAACGGCTCGACATGCTGAAGGGCACGTACGTCCCCGACGGCGTCGAGGTGACCGTCACGCGCGACTACGGCGTCACGGCCAACGACAAGGCGCAGAAGCTGATCCAGAAGCTCGCGTTCGCGACCGCATCGGTCGTGCTGCTCGTGTGGCTCACGGTCGGCTGGCGGGAGGCCGTCGTCGTCGGCGCGGCCGTCGTCGTCACGCTCGCGGCGACGCTGTTCGCGTCCTGGGCCTGGGGATTCACGATCAACCGGGTGTCGCTGTTCGCGCTGATCTTCGCGATCGGCATCCTGGTGGACGACGCGATCGTCATCGTCGAGAACATCCACCGCCACCTCGGCTTCGGCGGCGCGCCCGGCGAGGTGATCCCGCGCGCGGTCGACGAAGTGGGCGGACCGACGATCCTGGCGACGTTCACGGTGATCGCCGCGCTGCTGCCGATGGCGTTCGTCTCCGGGCTGATGGGCCCCTACATGAGCCCGATCCCGATCAACGCGAGCATGGGCATGCTGATCTCGCTCGCGATCGCGCTGATCGTTACGCCGTGGATGTCCGAACGCCTGCTCGGGCACGCCGCAACTCACGGTGCGCACGGCGACGCCGGCACGTCGCGGCTCGGTCGCTTCTTCGAGCGGGTGATGGGCCCGTTCGTGCGCGGCGCGGATGCGCGGCGCCAGCGCCACCGGCTGTACCTCGGCACGCTCGCGGCGATCGCGATCGCGGTGTCGATGGTCGTGCTCGAGTGGGTCGTCATGAAGATGCTGCCCTTCGACAACAAGTCGGAGTTCCAGGTGGTCGTGGACATGCCCGAGGGCACGGCGCTGGAGGAGACGACCCGGGTGCTCGACGAACTCGCGGCCGAGGTCGCGAAAGTGCCCGAGGTCACCGACTATCAGGCCTATGCGGGCACCGCCGCGCCGATCAATTTCAACGGCCTGGTGCGCCAGTACTACCTGCGTTCCGGCCCGGAACAGGGCGACATCCAGGTGAACCTGGTCGACAAGCACCACCGGGACCGCAGCAGCCACGAGATCGCGGTCGCCGTGCGCCCGACGCTCGCGGACATCGGCCGTCGCCACGGCGCCGCGGTGAAGGTGGTCGAAGTGCCGCCGGGCCCGCCGGTCCAGGCGCCGCTCGTCGCTGAGGTCTACACGCCGTTCGAAGCTGCGCGCGCAGCGCTCGGGCGGACGGTGCGCAGCGCGTTCGACGCCCAGCCTGACATCGTGGACGTGGACGACAGCCTGGAGACCCCGGCGCCGCACGTCGTGGTGTCGATCGACCGGCAGAAGGCGGCGCTGCTTGGCGTTGACCAGGCGGCCGCGGTGCAGGTGCTCGCGGCCGGGCTCGGCGGCGAGGACGCGACCTACGTGCGCGTCGGCCGCGAGACGACGCCGGTGCCGGTGCGGCTCGAACTCGCGCCGGCCGACCAGGCGAGGATCGGCGACGTGCTCGCGCTCCGGGTGCGGGCGAGGGACGGCGGGCTCGTGCCGTTGTCCGAGGTCGCCACCGTCGAGGAGCGCCCTCGCGACACCACGATCTACCACAAGGACCTGCTGCCGCTCGCCTGGGTGAGCGGCGACGCGGTCGGCAGCACCGACAGCCCGCTCTACGGGATGTTCGAGGTGGTCGGGGCGCTCAAGCACCCGCCGGTGGGCACGACGGCACCCGAACAGCGCTTCTTCGGCCCGCCGGTCGATCCGAACGTGCCGACCGTCAAGTGGGACGGTGAGTGGCAGATCACCTACGAGACGTTCCGGGACATGGGTCTCGCGTACTCGGTCGGGCTGCTGCTCATCTACCTGCTCGTCGTGGCGCAGTTCCGGTCGTACGCCGTGCCACTGGTGATCATGGCGCCGATTCCGCTCACGATCATCGGCGTGATGCCGGGCCACGCGCTGCTCGGCGCACAGTTCACGGCCACCTCGATGATCGGGATGATCGCGCTGGCCGGCATCATCGTCCGGAACTCGATCCTGCTCGTGGACTTCGTGAACGTCGAGGTCCAGCGCGGCCGCAGCCTCGCGGACGCGGTGATCTCGGCCGCGGCCGTGCGCGCCCGGCCGATCGCGCTGACCGCGGTCGCCGCGATGACCGGAGCGTTCTTCATCCTCGACGACCCGATCTTCAACGGGCTCGCCGTTTCGCTGATCTTCGGGATCCTGGTGTCCACCGCACTCACGCTGGTGCTCATCCCGATCCTCTACTTCAGCTACCGAAGTCGAAGTGGGAGGCTGCAATGAAGTCGAGGGCGCTCGCGGTCGCCGCCGCCGCTTCGGTGATCGCACTGGCGGGCGCGGCGGGTGCGGAAACGCTCGAGGAGGCGTGGGCGCTCGCGGATCGACAGGACAACGGGATCGCGGCGGTGCGCAGCCAGGCCGAGGCGGCCGACCTCGACGCCCAGGCAGCGCGCGCGCAGCGCTGGCCGACGGTCTCGGTCGGCGGCTCGTACACCCGCCTCGACGACTCGCCCGCGTTTGACTTCGGTTTCACCGGACTGCCGATCCAGGCGCCGGAGCTGTTCGGCGGCGACGACTTCTGGATGGGCGCCGCGACCGTGACGGTGCCGGTGTTCACGTCGGGCCGGATCTCCTCGAGCATCGCGGCGGCCGAGGCGCGGGGGCGTGGCGCCGGAGCTCAGGTGCGCGGCGCCGAGGAAGACCTGCGGATGGCGGTCGCCGACGCCTATGTCGGTGTGCTCCGCGCACGCAAGGCGCTCGCGGTCGCCGAGAGCAACGCCCGTACGCTAGAGTCGATCGAGCACGACGTCGGCGTGATGTTCGAGCGCGAACTCGTGCCGAAGAACGACCTGCTCGCGGTGCAGGTGGCGCTGGCGGACGCTCGGCAGGGACGGCTGCGCGCGGCCAACGCCGCGGAGATCGCCCAGGCCGCCTACAACCGCCGGATCGGCGAGCCGCTCGACCGGTCCGCGGACCTCGAGGAGTCGCTGCCCGGCCCGGCCAGCCTGCCGGCGGACCCGGCCGCGCTGGTCCGCCAGGCCGCCGAGCGCCGAACCGAGCTCCAGGCGCTCGACGAGCAGGCCACCGCCTACGGCGAACTCGCGAAGGCGGAGCGCGCGCGGGTCCTGCCGCAGCTCGCCGTCACCGGGGCGTACAACTATCTCGAGAACACGTTCCTCGACGACCAGGACTTCGCCTCGATCGGCGTCGGCATCCAGTGGGCATTGTTCGACGGCGGCCAGTCGCGCAAGCGCGCGGCAGCGCTCGATCGGTCGAAGCGCGCCACGGTGCAGCAGCGGGCCGATGTCGAGACGATGATCGAACTCCAGGTCCGTCAGTCGTGGCTCGACGTCGAGGAGACGCGCCGGCGGGTCGAGGTGTCGGCCGACGCCGCGGCACAGGCCGACGAGAACCTGCGCATCACGCGCGAGCGCTACGGCGCCGGGCTTGCGACGCAGACGGAACTGCTCGAGGCCGAGGCGCTGCGCGTGCGGGCGCTGACGAATCGCGACAATTCTGTGCTCGACGCCGCGCTCGCGAAGCTACGGCTTGCGAGGGCCGTCGGGGCGCTCTGAGGCCGCGCGGAATCCGGCGGCTACAGCGCGCGCGAGTACAGGTCGATCGCGACGCCGGGCAGCCCCGAGTAGGTCGTCTGTCGCTCGAGCGAAAAGCCGAGCTTGGACACCACGCCGACCGATGCGACATTGTCCGGGTGTATCAGCGCCACGAGGCGGCGGAGCCGCAGCGTATCGCGCGCGAACCCGATCGACGCCCGCCCGGCCTCGGTCGCCAGTCCGTGCCCCCAGTACTCCGGCAGGAAGCGATAGCCGAGTTCGTTGTCCTCGATCTCGGGCACGTACTTGATGCCGCTGAAGCCGATCACGGCACCGGTGGCCTTCCAGACGCAGGCGAAGCGCCCGTAGCCGTGCACTTCGTAGTCGCGGAACGGGACGGACTTCATGTACTCGAGCGCCTCCGGCAGTGACCCGAGCGGCCGCGATTGCGCGTAACGGATGACCTCGGGACGCGAGCAGAGTACGAAGAACGGCTCGACGTCGTCCGTCGTGAAGCGACGGAGCACCAGGCGTTCGGTCTCGAGCACGGTGTCCATGCGGCGATTGTCGCCCGGAACGCTCTGAGGTCGCGAAACGCGACGGCCTCAGCCGGCCGCGGCCCGCGCCGCCGGCTGCTCCGGTGCCCGCCGCGCGCGCAGCGTGCGCCCGAGCCGACGGGTGCCGAGCGCCGGCGTGACGTCGTGCCCGTCCCAGGCCTCGACGCCGCCGATCCACACGCCCCGCACGACGCCGTCCGAGCGGTTCACGAGCTGCGCGTGGCCGAGGACGTCGCGGTGCACCATCGCGCGGCCGGCGTCGGTGTCGTAGGCGAGCAGCGCTGCGGGGTCGATCAGCACCAGGTCCGCCGGCGAGCCCGGGTCGATGCGGCCGGCGTCCAGGTTGAAGAACTCCGCGGGCTCGCGGGTGAGCCGCCGCACCGCGTGCGCCACGCGCGCGATCGATTCGCGCGCCGCGACCTGCAACGTCAACAGGTTTCCGTCGAAGAACGCGAGGTTCAGCAGGTGCGCGCCGCTGTCATTGAACCCGGGCAGCAGGTGTTCGTCGAAGAGCAGCCGCTTCAGCACATCCGGCCGGTCGTTCGCGACGACGAACCACCAGCGGAGCGCGCGGTCGTAGCGCCGCAGCAGGTGCAGCAGGAACTCCCCGTCGCGGCCGACCGGGTCCGGGAACGACGCGAGTGCCGCGGACTCCGCGTCGCTGCGCGCAGCGTGCCGCCGGCCCGACTGGAACTCGCGCAGCCGCCGCAGCACCGCGCCGAACGTCTCGCCCCGCCACTCGGCCACCGGGCAACACTCGATCGTCAGTGCGTCGAGGTCGCGGTTGAACGTGCGCACCGCGCGCGGGTCGTGCCACTCGCGCACGAACAGCTCGCCGAACGCCGGCGTCGCCATCCGCTGCCGCCGACCCTCGTCGTCCTCGAGGTCGAGCGCCATGAGTCCGCGCGACGACTCGAACTCCTCGAAGATCGGGCAGATCGCCCCTTCGGCGTACATCCGGAACGGCGTGCCGAGCACCTGGAAGTGGAAGCGGCCGCCGACGAGCCGCGAGTTCAGCAGCCGCGCGATCGCCGGGAACAGCTTCCACGTGTTGCGCTCGTGCGTGAGGTCCACGGCGGTGAGTGCCGAGGTCCGGAGCGGCGAGCCGAACAGACGTCCGCTGGTCAGGAAGAAACGCAGGAAGGTCTTCACCCGGTGCGCCGCGTCCGGGGTGCACTGCCAGACGCGGTCGTGCCCCCGCACCACGTCGAGCAGCGTGCGCAGTTCCCGGAGCGTCGCGTACTGGGCCGGGATCCGCCGGTCGGTGTACGGCTCGTTCGCGAGGTAGTGGAACGGGATCGCGTCGGTCGAGAACCCCGCGTAGCCCTGCTGCATCGCCGCCTCGAGCAGCGCACTCATGCGCCCGAGCTCGGCGGACGTCGGCGCCCGCCCGACCGCGTCGGCCGTGCCCATCACTTCGACGCGCAGCATCGAGTGCGGCAGCAGCGGCGCGACGCTCGGCCCGAGCGGCAGCGCGTCGAGGTGCTCGAGGTAGCCGGCCGTGTCGTTCCAGTCGATCCGGTCCACGACCCGGCGCAGCACGGGCTTCGGGATGTTCTCGACCCGGGTGAAGCAATCGAGGATCGGGTCCTCGCCGTTGCGTCGCTGCGCGCCGAACGCAACCCCGAGGCTGCAGTTGCCGACGATCACCGTCGTCGTGCCGTGGCGCACCGACTCCGGGAGCCCGGGCGCGAGTTCGATCTCGAGGTCGAGGTGCGTGTGGATGTCGAGCAGCCCGGGCATCAGCCACAGGCCGCGCCCGTCCACGACCCGGTCGGCACGCGCTGCGTCGAGGCCGGTGCCGCGTGCGACGACGCCCCCGTCTCGCACCGCGAGGTCTTCGACGCGGGGCGCCTCGCCGCTGCCGTCGAACAGCAGCGCGTCGCGCACGAGCAGGTCCCAGCGGGCGCTCATGCGACGAGCGCCCCGGCCGCCTCGTCGAATGCGGCGATCAGGCGATCGACCTGCGCCTCCGTCGTCGCCGGGCTCGCAAGCATCATGTTGTGGAACGGCGCGATCAGGCAGCCGCGGTTCAGGAGCGAGAGATGCATCGCGCGCTCGAGCGCCGGCGCATGCGCCGCCTCGGCCTCGCTGCCGTTCCTGAGCGGTCCCGGCGCGCAGATGAACTCGACCCGCGCGCCGACGCGAACGACGTGCCAGGGCAACCCGCGTCGCGCGATCGCGTCCGCGAGCCCGCCGGCCAGCCGTCCGGCGAGGCGCTCCATGTGTGCGTAGGCCGCCTCGGTCATCACCTGCTCGAGGTTCGCGCGCATCGCCGCGAGCGCGAGCGCGTTCGCCGACAGCGTCGTGCCCATCCCGGAATGACCCGGTGCCGTGCGGGCCCGGGCTGCGTCGAGGCGCCGTGCAAGGTCATCCGTGAAGCCCCACACGCTCGCCGGCACGCCACCCGCGACCGGCTTGCCGAGCACGTAGAGGTCGGGCTCGAGGCCGTGTGCCCGCGTGTAGCCGCCCGGGCCGGTCGAGATCGTGTGCGTCTCGTCGATCAGCAGCAGCGTGCCCGCGGCGCGCGTGAGCCGGCGGAGTCCCGCGTGGAAGCCGGGGTCCGGCAGTACCATGCAGGAATTCGTCAGCACCGGCTCGGTGATCACGCAGGCGACGTCGCCGTGGGCGAGCGCGGTCTCGAGCGCGGGCAGGTCGTTGAATTCGACCACCCGCGCGAGCTGCGTGAGGTCCGCCGCCTGGCCGAGCAGGCCCGGGCGGTTCACGGCCCGGCCGTCCACCAGGCGCACGAACGTCTCGTCGACGGTGCCGTGGTAGCAGCCGTTGAACACCAGCACCTTCGGCCGCCCGGTCGCGGCGCGCGCGACGCGCAGCGCGAACCGGTTCGCGTCGGTCGCCGTCGTCGCGACCTGCCAGTTCGGCAGTCCGAAGCGCTCCGCGAGCAGCCGGCCCACTGCGATCGTGTCCACGGTGGGCAGCATGTACGTCAGTCCGCGCGTCGCCTGGCGACGGATCGCCTCGGCGACCGGCGGTGGCGAGTGGCCGAACATCGAGCCCGTGTCGCCGAGGCAGAAGTCCGCGTACTCGTTGCCGTCCACGTCCCGGAGCGTCGCGCCGTGCGCCTCGTCGACGACGAACGGATACGGCATCGGCCAGTCGCGCATCCAGTGCATCGGGACGCCGTCGTACCAGCCGGCGATCCCGGTGCCGCCGAGCGCGAGCGAACGCGGGTGCCGCCCGACGTACGTCGCGCTCTCGGTCGCGTGGACGGCGTCGATCCGGGCGGATCGCACGCCGCCGATCAGTTCCTGGGTCACGGGCCGGGGGCCTCCAGCGTCTGCTCCGCGCGATTGTAGGCGGCCCGGCGGCGCCGTGCCCCCCGCGCCTTGACCGGCCGCGGGCGCCCGTGGATACTGCAATGCAATGAACCCGCGCACCGGTCACACGCTCGCTCGCTGGTGGTGGCGCCACTCGTAAAGGAGTGGGGCCGGGCTCGCGCTACGTACGCAGGAATCCAGGAACCCATCTCCGCGACTCACCGGGGATGGGTTTTTTTGTGCGTCCCCGGGTCCTCGCGACAGAGGAACCGATCGTGACGACAGCATTGTTCGACATCGCCGCCGACCTCGACACACCGGTGTCGGCCTACCTGAAATTGAAGCCGTTCCGGCCCCGCTTCCTGCTCGAGAGCGTGGAGGGCGGCGAGCGGCTGGCGCGCTACTCGTTCATCGGCTTCGGCGAGTGCCTCGAGGTGCGACTCGACCGGAACGGGCTCGCGATCGGCGGCGAGCGGTCCCCCCGGCCCACGGACCAGGCCGGGCTGCTCGCCGCGCTGCGCCGCGCGCTCGCGGCCGCGCCGCGCCCTGAGCAGGTCGACCGCGGTTTCCCGCTGCTCGGCGGGCTCGTCGGTGCCGCGAGCTACGACCTCGTGCGCTACTTCGAGCGGCTGCCCGAGACGGCCCGGGTCGACGACGACTGCCCGGACGCCCATTACGTGGCGCCGCGCTCGCTGCTCGTGTTCGACCACCTGACGCGCCGAGCGGCGCTGCTGCACGCGGGCCCGGAGGCCGAGCGCGTGTCGCTCCGGCGCGAAGTCGTGCGCGCGCTGCGCGGCGGGCTGCCCGGCCCCGCCTGGACTCCGAAGTTCGGTCCGCCCGAGGCGAGCCTGACCGAGGACGAGTTCCTCGATCGCGTGGCGCGGACGAAGGAGTACATCGCCTCCGGCGACGTCTACCAGCTCGTGCTCTCGGTGCGATTCGGCGGGTCGTGCGACGTGGACCCGTTCGAGGCCTACCGCGCGCTCCGGCTGCTGAACCCGTCGCCATACCTCTACTACTGCGAACTCGGTGACCGCACCGTGGTCGGCTCCTCGCCCGAGGCACTCGTGAAGCTGAACGGCCGCGACGCCGAGATGCGCCCGATCGCCGGCACGCGGCCCCGTGGTCGCGACCCGGCCGAGGACGTGGCGCTCGAGTCGGAACTGCTCGCCGATCCGAAGGAGAATGCCGAACACGTGATGCTCGTGGACCTCGCGCGCAACGACCTCGGCCGGGTCGCGACCGCGGGCTCGGTGCACGTGCACCCCTACCGATCGATCGAGCGCTACAGCCACGTGATGCACATCGTGAGCGGCGTGCGCGGCGAACTCGCGCCGGGCCGGGACGCGTTCGACCTCTTCGCCGCGGCGTTCCCGGCCGGCACGCTGGTCGGCGCACCGAAGGTGCGCGCGATGGAGATCATCGACGAGCTCGAGCCCGTGCGGCGTGGCTTCTACGGCGGCACCGTCGGATACTTCGGCCACGGTGGCGACATGGACCAGGCGATCGCGATCCGCACGATGGTGTTCCACGGGGACCGCTACAGCTTCCAGGCCGGTGCCGGCATCGTCGCGGACAGCGTGCCCGAGGCCGAGTACCGCGAGGTGCTGGCGAAGAGCGCCGTGCTGCGGCGGGCCATCGAACTCGCGAAGGAGGGACTGTGATGGACCAGCCCCGCCTGCTGCTCGTCGACAACTACGACAGCTTCACCTACAACCTCGTGCAGGCCTTCCTGGTGCTCGGCGCCGACGTGCTGGTGCACCGCAACGACGCGATCACCGTCGACGAGGCGCTCGCGCTCGCGCCCACGCACCTGTGCATCTCGCCCGGGCCCGGCACGCCGCACGACGCGGGCGTCTCGATGGAGATGATCCGCGCGTTCGCGGGCCGCATCCCGGTGTTCGGCGTGTGCCTCGGGCACCAGTCCATCGTCGAGGCGATGGGCGGGCAGGTCGTGCGCGCGGGCCGGCTGATGCACGGCAAGGTCTCGATGGTCGAGCACGACGGCCGCGGCATCCTGGCCGGGCTCCCGCAGCCGTTCCAGGCCGGCCGCTACCACTCGCTGATCGCGAAGCCCGAGTCGCTGCCCGCGGTGCTCGAGGTGTCCGCGCGCACGGCCGAGGGCGAGATCATGGCCGTGCGCCACCGCGAGTACACGGTCGAAGGCGTGCAGTTCCACCCGGAGAGCGTGCTGACGCCCGAGGGTCCGACGCTGATGGCGAACTTCCTCGCGCTCGAGGGCGGCCGGCGCGCGCCGGGGGCCGTCGGTGGCTGAGATGCGCGTGGTGCTCGAGCGACTGCTCGAACGCGAGGACCTCGACGAGGCCGGCGCGGGCGACGTGCTCCGTGCGCTCGCGGGCGGCGAAGTGCCGGCCGCGATGGCCGGCGCGCTGCTCGCGGCGCTGCGTGCGAAGGGCGTCGTGCCGGTCGAGGTGCGCGGCTTCGCGTCCTCGATGCGCGCACTCGCGCGCCGGCCCGAGTTGCCCGCCACCGCGCCCGCGGTGGACGTCGTCGGCACCGGCGGCGACGCGTCGGGCAGCTACAACCTCTCGACCGGCGCGGCATTGCTCGTCGCAGCGATGGGCCAGCCGGTCGTGAAGCACGGCAACCGCTCGGTCTCGAGCCGCTCGGGCAGCGCGGACCTGCTCGAGGCGCTCGGGCTGCCGCTGCCGCTCGACGAACGGGGCGCCGGCGAGTGCCTCGCGGCCACCGGCTTCACGTTCCTGTTCGCGCCGCACTACCACCCGGCGATGAAGGCGATCGCGCCGGTCCGGCGCGACCTCGGTGTGCGCACCGTGTTCAACCTGCTCGGGCCGCTGACGAATCCGGCCGAGCCGCCGTACGGACTCATCGGGGCGCACAGCCCGGCGACCGCGCGGCTGATGGCCGAGACCCTCGCGGGACTGCCGATCGAGCGCGTGTTCGTCGTCCACGGCGAGGCCGGTTGGGACGAGGCCACGCCGGTCGGGCCGTTCGAGCTCTACGACGTGCGGCCCGGCCGCGTCGCACGGGAAATCCGCGATCCGCTGCACTACGGACTCGCGCGCTGCACGGCGACCGACCTCGCAGGCGGCGAACCGGCAGAGAACGCCGCCGCGCTGCGAGCCGTGTTCGAGGGCCGCGACCGCGGCGCGCACCGCGCGGCGCTGCTGCTGAACGCGGCGCTCGTGCTGGAGGTCACCGGTCGAGTCCCGTCGACGGTCGCGGGCCTCGAGGCCGCGGCGGCCGCGATCGACGGCGGCGCGGCCGCGGACCTGCTCCGGCGTCTCGCCGCGTTCGGCCGCGACCGGGCGCGGGCCGGCTGAGCCGCGGGTTTCCGGATCGCACATGGGTCTGCTCACCGACATGGTCCACTCGAGCACCGCGCGCGTCGCGGCCGCGCGCGCACGCGTGCCCGACGCCGCATTGCGCGAGGTCGCGCTCGCGCGCCCGGCCCCGCCGCAGCTCTCGCTCGCGCCGGGCGGGTTCGACGTGATCGCCGAACTGAAACTCCGCTCGCCGTCGATGGGCGACCTTTCTGCAGCGACCGGCGACCCGCTCGAGCGGCTCGCGGGTTACGCCGCCGGTGGCGCCGCCGTGTGCTCGATCCTGACCGAGCCCACGCGCTTCGACGGCGAACTCGCGCACCTCGAACGCGCGGCATCGGTGCTTGCGCCGCTCGGCGTGCCGGCGATGCGGAAGGATTTCCTCGTCGATCCCTACCAGCTCCTCGAGGCCCGTGCCGCGGGCGCCTCGGGCGTGTTGCTGATCGTCCGGATGCTGGAGCGCGAGCGGCTCGCGGCAATGCTCGACACGGCCGCCGCACTGGAACTCTTCGTGCTGCTCGAGGCCTTCGACGCGGGCGACCTCGCGGTGGCCCGCGAAATTGCCGGGGCTCGCGCGGGCGTGGACGAGCAGGTGCTCCTGGGCCTCAATTGCCGCGACCTCGAGACGCTGGCCATCGATCCGGCGCGGTTCGAGCGGCTGCGCGACGCGCTCCCGGAGCGCTGGCCGGCCGTCGCCGAGAGCGGCGTGCAATCGGCCGGGGACGCGGCGCACGTCGCCGCGCTCGGCTACCGGCTCGCGCTCGTGGGGACGAGCCTGATGCAGCGCGCCGACGCGGCCGGTGCCGTGCGCGAACTCGTCGAAGCGGGTCGCGACGCCGCGGGAGCACGCCGTTGAGCCGGCTCTGGATCAAGGTATGCGGGCTCGGCACGCGCGAGGCCGTCGAGGCTGCCGTCGAGGCGGGCGCCGACGCGGTGGGCTTCGTGTTCCACCCGGCGTCCCCGCGACATCTCACGCTCGACCAGGCCCGCGCACTCGCGGTGCACGTGCCCGCGGGCGTCGCGCGGGTCGCGGTGTTCCTGCGGCCCGCGCCCGAGGTGGTCGCCGACGTCGTGCGCGGACTCGCGCCCGACCTCGTGCAGGTGGACGCCGATGCGGTCGAAGGCCTCGGGCTGCCGGCCGGGCAGGCCGTCCTGCCCGTCGTCCGCGACGGCGAGTCGCCGGCGAGGTGGCCCGAACGACTGCTCTACGAAGGCGCGCGCAGCGGCACGGGCGAGCGCGCCGACTGGTCGCGTGCGGCCGGGATCGCGCGCCACGCGTCGCTCGTGCTCGCGGGCGGGCTCGACGCGTCGAACGTCGGAGACGCCGTGCGCGCCGTCCGCCCGTCCGGCGTGGACGTGAGCTCGGGCGTCGAGCGTACCCGTGGCCTGAAGGACCCGTTGATGATCCGCCAATTCGTCGAGGCCGCCCGCGCCGCGGAGCGCCGCCTCGCCGCCGAGGAGCAACGCCGATGAGAATCGAGTCACTGACGCTGGACCGCGAGGCGCTGCTCGCGCAGGCGCTGGCCGGTGCGTTTCCCGACGCCCGCGGCCGCTACGGCCCGTTCGGCGGTCGCTACGTGCCCGAGACGCTGGTGCCGGCGCTCGACCGGCTCGAGGCCGGCGTGCGCGACATCCTGCCAGACCCGGCGTTCCGCGCCGAGCTGGAATCGGAACTGCGCACCTGGGTCGGCCGGCCGACGCCGCTCACGCATGCGCGCACGTTGTCGCGGCGCTGGGGCGCCGAGGTGTGGCTCAAGCGCGAGGACCTCGCGCACACGGGCGCGCACAAGATCAACAACGCGATCGGCCAGGCGCTGCTCGCGCGGCGACTCGGCGCGAAGCGCATCGTCGCCGAGACGGGCGCGGGCCAGCACGGCGTCGCCTCGGCCGCGGCCTGCGCGCGGCTCGGCCTGCCTTGCACGGTCTACATGGGGTCGGTGGACATGGAGCGGCAGGCGCCAAACGTCGGGCGCATGAAGCTGCTCGGCGCCGAGGTCGTGCCGGTCACCGGCGGCGACCAGACGCTGCGCGCGGCGATCGACGAGGCGCTGCGCGACTGGGTGTCCGACCCGAACGGCACGTACTACCTGCTCGGCTCGGCGGTCGGGCCGCACCCGTACCCGTACCTGGTGCGCGAGTTCCAGTCGGTGATCGGCGTCGAGGCGCGGGCCCAGATGCTCGCGCAGGCAGGCGCGCTGCCCGATGCGGTGATCGCCTGCGTGGGCGGCGGGTCGAACGCGATCGGGCTCTTCCACCCGTTCGTCGGCGACCGCGCCGTCAGGATCGTCGGGTTCGAGGCCGGCGGCGCGGGCACCGGGCTCGGGCAGAACGCGGCGTCGATCGCCTACGGCCGGCCCGGCGTGCTGCAGGGCTCGTACTCGCTGCTGCTGCAGGACGAGCACGGCCAGGTGCAGGAGACGCAGTCGATCTCGGCGGGGCTCGACTACCCGGGCGTCGGCCCCGAGCACGCGCTGCTCGCGGCCGCCGGGCGCGTCGACTACCAGGCGGCCGGCGACGACGAGTCGCTCGAGGCGCTGGCCGAGTGCTGCGCCTGCGAGGGCATCCTGCCCGCGATCGAGAGCGCGCACGCGTTCGCAGGCGCAAAGCGCTGGGCGCGCGACAACCCCGGCGCGCGGATCCTGATCGGGCTCTCGGGCCGCGGCGACAAGGACATGCCGACGCTGCAGCGCACGCTGCTCGAGGGGAAGCTGTGATGGGCGCGCCACGCGACACGATCAGCGCCGCGATCCGCGCCCGCGCGGCCGGCGGCCAGCCCGCGCTCGTCGGCTTCATGACGGCCGGGTTCCCGGACCGGGCGTCGTTCGCGCGCCACCTCGCCGCGATCGGCGGCGCCGCGGACGTCGTCGAGATCGGCGTGCCGTTCTCGGACCCGATGGCCGACGGCATGACGATCCAGCGCGCGAGCCACGCCTCGCTCGCCGGCGGCTTCACGCTCACGTGGCTGCTCGAGGCGCTCGGCGCGCTGCCCGCGCGGCCTCGCGCGCCGCTGCTGCTCATGAGCTACCTGAACCCGCTGCTGTCGTACGGCCTCGCGCGCTTGCCCGAGGCGGCCGCGGCCGCCGGCGTCGCAGGGTTCATCATCCCGGACCTCCCGTACGAGGAGAGCACCGACGTGCGCGCCGCGCTCGATCGGGTCGGACTCGCCCTCGTGCAGATGGTCACGCCGGTGACGCCGGCCGGGCGGATGAAGATGCTGTGCGAGGCGAGCCAGGGCTTCGTCTATGCGGTGACGATGACCGGCACGACCGGCAGGAGCGTCGCGGTGCCGGACGAAGTGCTCGCCTACATGGATCGCGTGCGCGCGGTGTCGCCGGTGCCCGTCTGCGCGGGCTTCGGCATCCGCAACCGGGAGCAGGTCGTCCGGATGACCGGACACGTCGACGGCGTCGTCGTGGGCTCCGCGCTCGTCGAGGTGCTCGAGCGCGGCGGGGATCCGGCCGCATTCCTCGGCGGCCTGCGCGGCTGATCCGGATGGCGGCGCGCTCGATCGCGGTATTCTGCGGCAGCGCGCACGGCGTGGACCCGGCGCACGGCCGGGTCGCGCGGACGCTCGGCCACGAGATCGCGCGCCGCGGCTGGACGCTGGTGTACGGCGGCGGCCGTGTCGGATTGATGGGCGAACTCGCCGACGCCGCACTCGAGGCCGGCGGGCCGGTGATCGGCGTGATCCCGAGGTTTCTCTACGACTGGGAGGTCGGTCACGACGGCCTCACCGAGCTCGAGATCGTCGCGACGCTCACGGAGCGGAAGGTCCGGATGGTGGACCTCGCCGACGCCTTCATCGCGCTGCCGGGCGGCATCGGCACGCTCGACGAACTGTTCGAGGTGCTGAGCTGGGTGCAGCTCGGGCTGGCGCGGAAGTCCTGCGTGCTCGTGGACGTCGACGGGTACTACGCGCCACTCATCGAGTGGTTCGACCGGGCCGTCGAGGCGGGTTTCCTGAAGCCCGCGCACCGCGCGCTGCTCAGGGTCGCGACCGATCCGGTCGCGGCGCTCGACGGGTTGCGGCAGGACCATCGGCGGTAGGGGACATTCTCGATTTCCAGGTGGAAATCGAGAATGTCCCCTCAGGCGGTGGTGACGGTCGACTTCAGGTGGTCGATCACGAGCGAGCGCACGTTCTGCAGCGGGTTCTTTTCCCACGTGAAGCAGGGCGGCTCGCGGCGCAGCAGCGACCACCGACGGCTCTCGAGCACGAGCTTCAGGTAGCCGAGGTTCGCGTCGATCGCATCCATGTAGGGGTTGCGGCCGCCGAACAGCGGCTCGACGTAGCGGTACGCACCGCCGAACTCGCCGTCGAGCCGGGTGCGCATCGTCTCGGCCGCGAACGCCGGCGTCTTGCGCAGGATGTCGAGCCCCGACCCGTACATCACCTTCAGGCCGCCATCGTCGACCGGCGACACGGCGACCCCGCCCAGCACGAACTCGGCGTAGAGACGGTCCCGGCACTTTTCCAGGTAACAGCGGTCGGACATCTGCGCGATCATGTCCGCGGTGCCGAGCAGGTGACCGACGCGGCGGTCGCGCACGTCGTCGAGCCGGATCTGGTCGAACGGCACCTCGTAACCGGTGAAGTGCACGATCTGCGACGCGACCGGCACCCACTCCGCCATGCCGATCGTGGGCAGGTAGCGCTCGAGGAAGCGCGCGCCGCGCCCGACGTGGGTGCGGGTGAACTCCGCGCCGTTGCGGTGGCGCGTGTCGTCGGTCTGGCGGATGTAGCCCGCGTCGTGGAACAGCGCGACGATCAGGCCGATCGTCGCGCGATCGGCGCCGAGCCGGTGTTCCGGTGCGTGGGCCTTTTCGTAGCCGGCGAGCAGTCGCGCCATCGCGAGCGTGTCGTCGAGCGAGTGCTGCAGGTCGTGGTAGACGGTGTCGCAGCCGAGGTAGCCCGGGAACTGCCCGGTGAACAGCCGCTCGAAGTCACCGAACGCCGTCGTCACGCGGTCGACCGGGGCACCGGGCCAGGCCTGCTGGAAGATTTCCTCGACCGCACGTCGCACCGCCGCGACCGAACTCACCTGCACGGTGTTCGTCACGTCGTAGTCGCTGCGCCGGTACCGCATCGTCACTGCGTGTTCTTCTGCGCGCGCCCTGACGCGCCGGTCGGTGGATGCCGGCGAGTGTATGCCTTCCCGCGCCGAACGCCAGAGTAAAGAAAACCGACAGCCGCGCCGCGGACGCCTATATGTCAAACCTCGCGAGCACGGGCGCGTGGTCCGAGGGCCGCTCGAGGCGCCTCGGCTCGCGGTCGATGCGACTTTCCGCACACTTTCCGGCCAGTGCGGCACTCGCGAGGATCAGGTCGATTCTGAGACCTGCGTTGCGCCTGAACGCCATCATCCGGTAGTCCCACCACGAGTAGGACTTCTCCGGCTGCTCGAACAGCCGGAAACAGTCCCGGAGCCCGAGGGCCTCGATCGCCCGCAGCGCCGCTCGCTCGGGCTCGCTCACGTGCACGGAGCCTTCCCACGCCTTCGGGTCGTGCACGTCGCGGTCCTCGGGTGCGATGTTCCAGTCGCCGAGCACGACGAGGCCGGGGTGGCGCGCGAGTTCGGCCGCGAGGTAGGCGTGCAGCGCCTCGAGCCAGCCGAGCTTGTACGCATACTTCTCCGAGCCGACCTGCTGGCCGTTCGGCACGTAGACGTCGATCACGCGGACACCGGCGATCGTCGCGGCGAGCACCCGCTTCTGCTCGTCCTCGTAGCCCGGGATGCCGGCGACGACGTCGGCGCAGGGCGTGCGCGAAAGGATCGCGACGCCGTTGTACGTGCGCTGGCCGCTGTAGACGCAGTGCAGCCCGAGCGCCTCGATCTCGGCGCGCGGGAATCCGTCGTCCGGGATCTTCGTCTCCTGCAATGCGATCGCGTCGACCGGGTTCGCGGCGAGCCACTCCGTCAGGTGCGGCAGCCGGACCCTGAGCGAGTTCACGTTCCAGGTGGCGAGCGTCAGGCTCATGCGGCGAGGCCCACCTGCCGGAGCAGCGGCGTGATCTCCGGACGCCGGCCGCGGAACTCGACGAAGGCTTCCATCGCGTCGCGGCTGCCCCCGCACTCGAGGATCGAGCGCAGGAAGCGCCGCGCCGTCGCCGGGTCGAAGATCCCGTGCTCCTCGAATGCGCCGAACGCGTCGGCCGACAGCACCTCGGCCCACTTGTAGCTGTAGTAGCCGGCCGCGTAGCCGCCCGAGAAGATGTGCTGGAAGCCGTGCGCGAACCGGTTGAACGCGGGCGGGTGCATGACCGCGACCTCGCGGCGCACCTCGTCGAGCGTCTCGGCCAGGCGCAGTGGCGCGTCGGGCCGGTATTCGGCGTGCAGCCGGAAGTCGAACAACGAGAACTCGAGCTGGCGGACCATGTGCATGCCGGCCTGGAATCGCCGCGTGCGCTGCAGCCGCTCGAGCATGACGGCGGGCAGGGGTTCGCCGGTGTCCACGTGCGAGGAGATCAGCGGCAGCACCTCGTCGCGCCAGACGAAGTTCTCCATGAACTGGCTCGGCAGCTCGACGGCGTCCCACGGGACGCCATTGATCCCGGCGACGCTCGGGTAGTCCACGCGCGTGAGCATGTGGTGGAGGCCGTGGCCGAACTCGTGGAACAGCGTCGCGACTTCGTCGTGCGTGAGCAGCGACGGGCGCTCGCCAACCGGGGGCGTGAAGTTGCACACGAGGTACGCGACCGGAAGCACCGTCGAATCGCCGACGCGCATCCGCCCGATGCAGTCGTCCATCCAGGCCCCGCCGCGCTTGCGTGGCCGGGCGTAGGGGTCGAGGAAGAATCCGGCCCGCCGCCGCCCGTCGGGGTCCACGACGTCGAAGTAGCGCACGTCCGGGTGGTAGACCTCCGCGTCCGGGCGCGCGACGACCCGCACGCCGTAGAGCCGGTGCACGACCGTGAAGAGACCGGCCAGGACGCGGGGCATCGGGAAATACGGCCGCAGTGCTTCCTCGGAGACCTCGAGTTCGGCCTGCTGCAGGCGCTCGGAGAAATAGCCGACGTCCCAGGCCGCAAGCGGGCGGCCCGCGAACGACTCGAGCGCCGCGAACTCCCGTTCCGCAGCCGGCCGTGCCACGGCGGCCAGCTCGCGCAGGAACTCGAGCACCTCGGACGTGCGACGCGCCATCTTCGTCGCGAGCGAGTATTCGGCGAAATCGCTGTACCCGACGAGTCGCGCCGCCTCGTGGCGCAGCGAGAGGATTTCGGCGATCAGCGCCGTGTTGTCCCAGCGCCCGGCGTTCGGCCCCTGGTCGGATGCCCGCGTGGTCCACGCCTCGTAGAATTCGCGGCGCAGGGGCTCGTGGGCCGCGTGCGTCATCACGGCCTGGTAGTTCGGCGGGTCGAGCGCCAGGCGCCAGCCCTCGAGGCCGGCGGCCTCGGCCGCAGCCCGCGCACGGGCCACGGTCGTCTCCGGCAGGCCCTCGAGCTCGGCCGGGTCGGTCACCGTGCGCGACCACGCGTTCGTCGCGTCGAGCACGTTCTCGTCGAACTTCGACTGCGCCGTCGCGAGCCGCTCCATCACGTCGCCGAAGCGCTGTTTCTCGGCCGGCGGCAGCGACACGCCCGAGAGCCGGAAGTCCCGGAGCGCGTGCTCGAGCAGCGTCCGCTGCGACCGGTCGAGGCGGTCGCCCTCGCGGTCCAGCACCCGCTGGTACGCGGCGCACAGCCGCTCGTTCTGCGCGATCTCCGTGTGGTACGCGGTGAGCAGCGGCAGGCAGGCGTTGTACGCGGCCCTGAGCTCGTCGGTGTTGGCGACGCCGTTCAGGTGCCCGACCGGCGACCACGCCACCGCGAGCCGGTGGTGCATCCGTTCGATCGGCGCGACGAGCGCGTCCCAGCCCTCGGCGCCGCCGTCGAGCAGCGCCGCGAGTTCGCGTCGGTTCGCCTCGATCAGCTCGCGGACGGCGGGCTCGACGTGTTCGGGCCGGATCGCCGGGAACCGGGGCAGCGGGGCGTCCTCGAGCAGCGGATTCGTCATCGTCGTCCCTGGATGGCCGCAAGGACGGACATTCTCGCTCACCCGAAGGCGCGCTGCAGCAGCCAGCCGAGCGCGAGCGCCGCGGCCAGGAACCCGCAGAAGGCCAGCACGGCGCGCCGGCGGTAGCGCCGCGCGACGTCGCGCTCCGGGAAGGCCGCGATCAGGAAGATCCGGTCTCCATCCGGCCGTCCGACCGCGTGCAGTGCCGGCGCGGGGGGCTCGGCCGATGCACGTCCGGCGACGGTCCGGCGCGCCTCGGCCCGCGCGTGCTCCCATTCGGCCAGGCTGACCCGGCCGTCACGGTCCGAGTCGTAGCGCCGGATGAGTGCGGCCTGGTCGGTCTTCCACTCGGCCAGCAGCGAGGCAACCTCCGCTTCGAGGTCCCGCCCGGCGACCGCATCGTGCGTGCGGAACTGTCCGATCACGCAGAGCTGCTCGTGCTCGTAGATCCGCTCCTCGTGGTAACGGTACTCGCGCTCTCCGAAGGCGGACGCCGTCGCCGCGCCCGGGTCCGCGGGCCAGGGCGCGGCGCCATACCAGGTGGTCGATTCGCCGGTGATCACCTCGGCGCCGGCGGGCTGCACGATGCACTCGCCAGTGCCATCGTCGACGAGGAACGGGAGCGGCGAGGTCCCGGAGGCGACGACGACCCAGTCGTCCCGGCGACTGCCCGAGGAGCGGCTGCGCCGCTGCACGCGGTAACGCCACCAGACGCACGGCCGGCGCGTCAGCGGCGCCAGGTTCGACGTGCCCTCGAGCGGCCGGCAGCGGCCGGCGATCTCGACGTAACCCTGCGCGGCCGAGCGGATCCGCGACGTCGGCGTGTCCTCGACCAGGCGGGCGATGCGCAGCCAGCGCAGCGACATCCAGCCGCCGCCGATCATCCCGGCGGCGAGCGCCAGCATCCACGTGCCGGCGTCCGACGGGTCAACCAAACAGGCGGCCCAGGTCCACGTCGCGCTTCTGTTCCTCGGCGAACTCGAGCAGCGGCGCCGGACGGAACTCGAACATCCGCGCGACGACCACGTCCGGGAACGTCTGGATCCGGATGTTCGACAGGTTGACGGCCTCGTTGTAGAGCTCGCGACGGTCGGCGATCCCTTCCTCGAGCTCGGTGATGCGGGTCTGCAGGTGCCGGAAGCCCTGGTCGGCCTTGAGTTCGGGGTATCGCTCGGCCACCGCGAACAGCCGTCCGAGTCCGTCGCGCAGCTGCTGTTCGGCCGCGCCGACCGCCGTGACGTCGCCGCGGCCCTGCGCCGTGTAGAGCGCGGCGCGCGCCTGCATCACCCGCTCGAGCGTGTCGCGCTCGTAGCCCATGTAGCGCTTGCAGGTCTCGACCAGCTTCGGCAGTTCGTCGTGGCGCTGCGTGAGCAGCACGTCGATGTTCGCCCAGGCCTTGCGGACGTTCTCGCGCAGCACGACGAGGCCGTTGTAGATGCGCACCACGTACACGGCGGCGACGACCGCGAGCGCGAGCAGGAGCAGCGTGACGAGGATCATCGGGGCACTCCGGGGCGGCCCGTCCGGGCCGCGGTGACCCGAAGCTTGCGGCCCGCGGGGGGCCAGCGTCTAGACTGTGCGTCCCGTCGCGAGAGGTGCGTCGCATGTCCGTGCAGCCCTACCTTGGAATCACGCCCCGACTGGGCCCGGGCGTGTACGTCGACCCGGCCGCGATCGTCATCGGCGACGTCGAGCTCGGGCGCGACGTGTCGATCTGGCCGCTCGCGGTCGTGCGCGGCGACGTGAATTTCATCCGGATCGGCGACCGCAGCAACGTGCAGGACGGCAGCGTGCTGCACGTGTCGCGTCCCTATGCGGGCAACTCGCAGGGCTGGCCGCTCCTGATCGGCGAGGACGTCGTCGTCGGGCACAAGGTCGTGCTGCACGGCTGCACGATCGGCAACCGGGTGCTGGTCGGGATCGGCGCGATCGTGCTCGACGGTGTCGTCGTCGAGGACGACGTCACGATCGGGGCCGGTGCCGTCGTCACGCCCGGCAAGCGCCTCGAGTCCGGCGGCCTGTACGTCGGTAACCCGGCGCGCCGCGCGCGGGAGCTCCGGCCGGAGGAGATCGCCCGCACCCCGCACATGGCGGAGTGGTACGTTCGGCTGAAGCGCGACTACGGGGCGGCCTGAGCGCGGCTCCTGAGCGCCACGAGCACCGGGGCGGTGTCCGGCCGGATGCCCCGCCACAGTTCGAACGCCTCGGCAGCCTGCTCGACGAGCATGCCCCAGCCCTGGACCGCGTGCGCGGCGCCGAGCGCGCGCGCCCAACCGACGAACGGCGTGTCGCCGACGCCGTAGGCCATGTCGTAGCAGGTGGTCGTCGCGTCGACCGCCGTGCCGGGGACCGGCGGTACCTCGCCGCGCAGGCTTGCGGACGTCGCGTTGACCACGAGGTCGAAGCGCTCCTCGCCGATGCCGGCGAAATCGCAGCCGCGCACCGGACCGTGATCGGCGAACGCGGCCGCGAGCGCTCGCGCCCGCTCCCCGCTGCGGTTTGCGATCACGAGCGTCGCCGGGGCGAGCCCGAGCAATGGCGCGAGCGCACCGCGCGCCGCGCCACCGGCGCCGAGCAGCAGCACGCGCGGCGCGCGCCACGAGAGCCCGAGGTTGCGCGTCAGGTCGGCCACCAGGCCCGCGCCGTCCGTGTTGTCACCGACCAGGTGGTCGTCGCGGCGCACGATCGTGTTCACGGCGTCCGCGAGCTGCGCCCGCGGCGTCAGCTCGTTCACGAGCTCGGCGGCGGCCTGCTTGTGCGGCAGCGTCACGTTGGCACCGAGGCCCTCCCGGCTCAGGAACCCGAGCACGTCGCTGCGGAAGCGCTCAGACGGCGTCTCGAACAGACGGTAGGTCATGTCCTGCCCCGTCTGCCGGGCGAACATCCCGTGTATGAACGGCGACCAGCTGTGGTGGACCGGGTAGCCGAACAGTCCGTAGGCGGCGCTCATGCAGCGGGACCCGCGCGACGGGGCTCAGTGGCCGGCGTCCCGCAGCCACTCGGCGGCCCGGCGCGAGAAATAGGTGAGGATGCCGTCGGCGCCGGCCCGCTTGATCGACACGAGCGACTCGAGCACGACGGCGCGTTCGTCGAGCCAGCCGTTCTGCGCGGCGGCCATCAGCATCGCGTACTCGCCGCTCACCTGGTAGACGTAGGTGGGTGCACCGAAGCGATCCTTCACGCGGCGCACGATGTCGAGGTAGGGCAGGCCGGGCTTGATCATCACCATGTCCGCGCCCTCGTCGAGGTCGAGCTCGACTTCCCGCAGCGCCTCGTTGGTGTTGGCGGGGTCCATCTGGTAGGTGTACTTGTTGCCCTTGCCGAGGTTGCCGGCGGAGCCGACCGCGTCGCGGAACGGCCCGTAGAAACTCGACGCGTACTTGGCCGAGTAGGCGAGGATCCGCGTGTGGATGTGCCCGGCGGCCTCGAGCGCGTCCCGCACGGCGCCGATGCGCCCGTCCATCATGTCCGACGGCGCGACGACGTCGGCACCGGCCTCGGCGTGCGAGACCGCCTGGCGTACCAGCGCGTCCACCGTGACGTCGTTCATCACGTAGCCGGCGTCGTCGATGATGCCGTCCTGGCCGTGGGTCGTGAACGGGTCGAGCGCGACGTCCGTGATGACCCCGAGGCCGGGCACCGCCTGCTTGAGCGCGCGCACCGCGCGCTGCGCCAGGCCGTCGGGGTTCCAGGCCTCGCGCCCGTCGAGGCTCTTCGCCTCCGGCGGCGTGACCGGGAACAGCGCGATCGCCGGGACGCCGAGCGCGGCGACCGCTTCCGCGTCGCGGACGAGTTCGTCGACGGTGACCCGCTCGACCCCGGGCATCGACGGCACCGCCACCCGCTGCCCGCGTCCCTCCATCACGAACACCGGGTAGATGAGGTCCGACGCCGTCAGCGTCGTCTCGCGCATCAGCCGGCGCGAAAAGTCGTCGCGGCGCATCCGGCGCATCCGCACGCGCGGGTACTGCCTGGGGGTGTGGTGGTGGGTCATGCTCGGGCTCCGGGGTCCCCGGCCCGGCGTTTGCGCGCGCCGTGCGCGGCCGCTATGGTCGCTGCCTCGACACGCCGCCCCGTCAGCGGGTTACAACGCCGTCCGTCGTCCGGTCCTTATACATGAACGTGCCTTTTTCCGGGAAGCGAGGAGATGCCGCATTCGCGCGACTCTGCGAGTCGTTGCGGCCGGATCTCTTCCGGTACGCCTGGTGGCTGGCGCGGGACCGGCAGGTCGCGGAGGACGTGGTGCAGCAGGCCTTGCTCAGGGCGTGGCGGTCGCGCGAATCGCTGGCGGACGGCGCGGCGGCGCGGCCCTGGCTGCTCACGATCGTCCGGCGCGAGCACGCGCGCCTCCACGAACGCCGCCGCCTCGAGACCGTGTCGGTGGACGAGCTCGTGGACAGCGAGTCGCCGGAGCTCGCCGTGACCCAGGACGAGGACGTCCGGGTCGTCCGGCGGGCCATCCTCGGTCTCGCACCCGAGTACCGCGAGCCGCTCGTGATGCAGGTGCTGCTCGGTCACACGACCGGGGAGATCGCGGCCGCGATGGGCATCGGCCAGCGGGCGGTGCTGACCCGGCTTTACCGAGCCCGGCTGCAGCTGCGGGCCCGGCTCGGGCTTGCGGGCGACGACACCGCGGACGACGCCGACGACGACGGGAGGGAGGAGCAGTGAGCGTGGATTGCCGTGAATTCCGGCGCCGGGTCGGCGCGGAACCCCAGGTGCTCGACCCGGCGTCCCGCACGCACCTGCTCGGCTGCCCGGCCTGTGTCGAGTGGCGCCGCACGACGCTCGACCTCGACCGGCGCATCCTCTCGGCGCTCGAGGTGAGCGTGCCGCCGGCCGCCGGCCGGGCACCGGTCCCGCTCGCGCGAACGCGCTGGTTCGCCCTGGCCGCCAGCATCCTGGCCGGTGTCGCCGTCGGCACGCTGCTGTGGGTCGGCGGGTCGCGCGAGACGCTGGCGGGCGACCTCGTTCGGCACCTCGCGCACGAGCCGGGCGCGATGGCGGTGACGTCGACGCCGGCCGACCCGGACGCCGTCGCCGCGGTGCTTGCGGATGCGCGCGTGCGCCTCGCGCCGGGCGCCGGCGTCGTGAGCTACGCGAGCACCTGCCGCTTCCGCGGTCACGAGGTGCCGCACCTCGTGGTGCAGGCCGCGGGCGGCCCGGTCACCGTGATGATCCTGCGCCACGAGCACGTCCAGGCCGTCGAGCGATTCCACGAGGGCGGGTACGCAGGCACGCTGCTGCCCGCGGGACCGGGCAGTGTCGCCGTGATCGGTCGCGCGTCGGACCCGGACCTCCCGGCGGTCGCGGCACGGGTCGCTGCTGCGATCGGCTGGGAGTAGCATCCCGCGATGAACGAGCGACATCCGCACGCCCCGGACGACCGGCCGCGCTGCCGCTGGACCTACGGCGGCATGAGCGCCGATTACGTCCGCTACCACGACGCCGAGTGGGGCGTGCCGCTGCACGACGACCGCGGCCAGTTCGAGTTCCTCGTCCTCGAAGGCGCGCAGGCCGGGCTCGCCTGGTCGACGATCCTGCGCAAGCGCGACGGCTACCGCGAGGCATTCGCGGACTTTGACGTCGAGAAGGTCGCGCGCTACGACCGGCGCAAGGTCGAGAAACTTCTGCAGTTCCCGGGCATCGTGCGCAACCGGCTCAAGATCGAGTCGGCGATCGGAAATGCCCGCGCGACGATCCGGCTCCGGGACGAAGTGGGGTCGCTCGCCACGCACCTGTGGTCGTTCGTCGGGGGACGCCCGATCGTGAATCGCTGGAAGACGATGAAGCAGGTGCCGGCGACGAGCCCGGAGTCCGACGCCCTGGCCAAGGACCTGAAGAAGCGCGGCTTCCGGTTCGTCGGTTCGACGATCCTGTACGCGCACATGCAGGCCACCGGGATGGTCAACGACCACACGGTCGACTGCTACCGCCACGCGGAGTGCTCGCGGCTGCGCTGAGGCCGCTACTCGGGCACCCACCATTCGACGGACGTGCCGCCGCGTCCATCCGGCGCGAGCAGCCGGTGCAGCGCGGGCAGCAGGTCGCCGAGCCGCAGGTCGAGCTGCCAGGGCGGGTTCACGATCACGAGACCCGACGTGCCCATGCCGAGTTGCACGTCCGGCGGCTGCACGCCGAGCGTGACGTCGAGGACCCGGCGCAGCCCCGAACGCTCGAGCCCGCGGCGGAAACGCACGGGGCCCGCGCGGTCGGTCACCGGGTACCACACGCAACAGGTGCCGGTCGGCCAGCGCTCGTGCGCGAGTTCGAGCGCCTCGAGCACCCGGTCGAACTCGGCGTCCGATTCGTAGGGTGGGTCGAGCAGCACGACCCCCCGGTTCTCCGGCGGGGGCAGGTGGGCCTTGAGGGCCGCGTAGCCGTCGCCTTCGACGATCGAAAGCCGCTTGCGGCGGCCGAGTGCCGAGCGCAGCGCGTCGGCCTCGCGCGGCAGTTTCTCGACCAGCACGAGCCGGTCCTCGGGGCGGGCCAGCAGTGCGGCGATCACCGGCGAACCCGGATAGGCCGTGATCGGGCTCCGGCCGGGGCCCGCCGAGCGCCGGACGAGCTCGACGTAGTCGGCCACCTCGGCGGGCAGCGCGCGCGCCGGCGCTTCGAGCAGGCGTCCGATGCCGTCCCGGTACTCGCCGCTTTTCTGCGCATCGGCCTGACTCAGGTCGTACAGGCCGCGCCCGGCGTGCGTGTCCAGGAAGAAGAACGGGGACGGCTTTTTCTTCAGGTGCTCGACGAGCATCATGAGCACGACGTGCTTCAGCACGTCGGCAAAGTTCCCCGCGTGGTAGGCGTGGCGGTAGTTCATCGAGGTACGAAGGAGGCGGCGATGCGCATGAAGCCCGGGAGACCCGGTCATCTTAGCCCCGGATGGGTGTCCGGGTGCGCGTGCACGCTCGGGCTGGCGGCGCTGGCCGCGTGCGCGGCGGATTCCACGGCCCCGCCGTCCGGGGGTGGTGGCCGCCCGGTGCCGATCGGGGTCGCCGCGGCGATCGAGCAGGCGCTGGCCGACGCGGAACGCCGCACCGGCCTGCCGCGCAGCCAGCTCCGGATCGAATCGGCCGAATCGGTGACCTGGCCGGACGGGTCGCTTGGCTGCCCGCAGCCCGGCATGGCCTACACGCAGGCACTGGTGCCCGGCTACCGGGTGAAGATCCTCGCCGCCGGGGCCGTGCTCGACTACCACGCCGGCCGCAGTGGCGCGCCGACGCTGTGCCCGGCCGGTCTCGCCCGGGACCCGCTGCCGGACGGCGACCCGACCCGCTGACCGGCCGTCGAGCGGCCCGGCCCTCCGCGCCGGTTCCGCGCCCGCGCTTTCCACACCCGCAAAAGAAAGCGCCCCGGGGATTGCTCCCCGGGGCGCGAGTCGTATCGACCCTTGCGCTCGGCCCTTACGGGTCGACGCGCACGATCGTCGGGCTCGGCATGCCCGCGGCACCGTCGTAGACGACGGAGCCGAGGTACCGGAGACCCGGCGTCAGGCCCGTGAACGACAGGTCGATCGGACCGGTCGCCCCGAGCGTGGCCGTCGCCGGCGCCGTGACCGTCATGTTGCCCGCGTCGGCGCTGCCGAGCCGCCAGACGTAGGCGTTGAAGGTCGACGGGTTGCCGGTCGCGTAGCCGTCCACGACGAGGTAGTACGTGGCCGGCGTCGGGTCGACCAGGTTGACCTCCTCGGCCGACGTCGCACCGCCACTCGAGCCGACCAGCGTCAGCGTCGTGTCCGGATTGACCCGGAAGATGCGCAGGTCGAGGTCCGTGCCCGCCGGCGACACGTCGGTGTCGAACAGCGAGAAGCGGGCGTAGGTCGTGCCCGCGGCGATGCCCACCGCGTAGACCTTCGAGGTGCCATCGGTCACGGTCTGGTTCGCCACGACGGCCGCCGGCACCAGGCCACGCGGCGTGGCGGTGAACGGACCGTCATAACCGAACTTGACCGAGTACGAACCGCCCACCTGTGCCGGCGCACTGAGCGCCACCGGGTTCACGACCACCGGGATGCGGACCTTGTGGTACTTGTCCGACCAGGTGATGTAGCCGCCGGTGTACGCGTTCAGCGGCGCACTGTTGCGCGTGAACGTGATCGTCACCGTCTGCGTCGCACCCGGGTTCAGCGTGAACTGCGAGGGCGAGACGGAGACCGACAGGCCGCTGAGGCCCGTGACCGACACGTTGTAGGTGCTGCGCCGGCCGACGTTCGTCAGCTTGCGCGTCACCGACTGCGAGCCGGCCAGGTGGCCGATCGAGATCGACGGGCTGTTGAAGTCGCTCGGGTTGAGCACCGGGATGCCCGAATCCGTGCAGAACGAGGTCGGCAGCTGCGTACCGCAGAGGAAGCCGAGCCAGTCGTTCCAGCTGGAGTCGAACACCAGGCCGGGGTCGTTCGCGGCGTTCGGCGACACGTGGCCGGCGCCGGCGCTGAAGATCACCGACGGGTCGGTGGCCGCGCCGTCCTTGACGTCCGTCGCCGTGGTCATCAGTGCCGACTTGATCATCATCGGCGACCAGCGAGGATGCAGGCCCTTGATCACCGCGGCGAGGCCGGCGATGTGCGGGGCCGCCATCGACGTGCCGCTCAGCAGGTTGAAGTTCAGCCCGCCGACCGCCGGCGAGAACGCCGCCAGGATGTCCTGGCCCGGCGCGATGATGTCCGGCTTGAGCAGGTCGCCCGCACTGGCCAGCGACGGCCCGCGCGAGGAGAAGGAAGCCGTGTACGGCGCCGGCGTCGAGTAGTCGAACGTCGCCTTGTTGATCGTCGCCGAGCCGCCGGTCGCGGCATAGGCGTGGACCGCGTCGTAGTCCGTGACCTGCAGGTGCACGGTCGGCACCGAGTGGAAGTCGGCGTTCAGCGAGTTGTTGCTGACGTTGAGCAGGATCATGCCCACGCCACCCGCCTCGGCGACCGCCAGGCTCTTGTCGACGCGGGCGTTCGTGCCACGGTCGCAGACGACGATCTTGCCGGCGACCTTCGCCGCATCGAGCGCCGGCGTGCCACCGTTGGTCCCGGTGGAGTAGCACTTGCGCGCGGCCTCCGGGTCGGCACCCTCGGCGACCGCATCGGTCGCGCTGATCGTCGCGGCCGTCACGGCGGCGGGCGCGAGACCCACGCCCGTGTACGTCGTGCCGCCGAGGTTTGCGGTGCCGGTCACGCTGCGATTGTGCGTACCGGCCGCCACCGTCGTGATCCACGGGCTCGCGTGCGCGACCGTGCTCACGGTCGGACCGCTGTTGCCGGCCGAGGCCGAGACGAACACGCCGGCGTCGGCCGCGTACAGGAACGCGATCTCGACCGGGTCACGGAAGCTCGTGAGCGAGCCACTGACCGAGTAGTTGATGACGTCGACGCCGTCGGCGACGGCCTGGTCGATCGCCGCGACGAGGTCCGACGTGAAGCCGTTCGCCGTCGAGGCGTCCTCGGCCGACCACAGCGCCTTGTACGCCGCGATCCGGGCGCCCGGCGCCATGCCGCTCACCTTGCCGAACACGGCCGCAGGACCGGTGACCTGGACCTTGTAGTTGCCGGCCGCGGTGGCCGCGGTGTGCGTGCCGTGGCCGTCGTAGTCGCGCGGGGAGTTGTACTCCCACGGGCGCTGCGCCTCGATGCCCGCATCGCCGCCCCACGCCTCGTTGAAGTAGCGGGCGCCGATGATCTTGCCGTTGCAGGCGGTGTTGCCCGTGAACTCCTCGCCATCCTCGCAGATGCCGCTCCAGTCCTCGAGCGTGTTGCCGCCCCGGTATTCACCGCCACGGTGGTGGAAGTGCTTGCCGCCGCGACCGCGCGGGTGGTTGTCGACGTTCGCGAAGCTCGGGTTCTCCGGCGTGATGCCGGAGTCGATCACGCCGACGACGACGTTGTTGCCGGCCGAACGCGGCCCGCCCGACAGCACCCAGATGCTGTTCGGGCCGTAGAGCCCGAGGAAGTACGGCGTGGACGAGGTGTCCACCGTGCGCAGCTCGTCCTTCATGACGGACAGCACGCCCGGCATCGAGGCGAGCTTCTGCGCCTGCGCCTCGGTGAGTTCCGCCGCGAAGCCGTTGAAGGCCAGGTCGTAGTTGTAGACCGTGCGACCGCCGACCTTGGCGACCGCCGCGTCCTGGCGGCTGCGCAGGTAGTCGCGGTAGGCGACCGTCGAGGCGCTCGTCAGGTCGATCTTGCTGCCCGGGGCCGGGCGCGTCGCCGCGTAGCCCTTGATGCGGCCGTTGTAGGAGGCGACCGGCTCACCGGCCATCCGGACGATGTAGATCCCGTTCGGCTTGACCGGCTGTGCGGCCTTCGCGCTCGATCGGGCGGCGACCGGGCTTGCGCCCTTCGCACCGCGGGTCGCGGCGCTCAGCTCCGCGGTGGGCACCGACAACGCCGCGCCGACCGCGATCGCGGTCGTCGCCAGCATCGTCAGCAAAGGCTTCTTGTCCATGTCGGCCTCCGGCTTTGATTCGTGCTTCGTTATTGACGGTTGGCAGCCGCCGTCGGGACCACGGCCGATACCCGCGCGAGCGGGTGTCGGTAGTGCTTCCGTACGACTGAAGAAAAACCCGATGCCATCCGTACTGGACGGATGGCTGACCCTGGCTCCCTCAGGCAACCCAGCCCTCTTGATGTCTAGTCGTTCAAGAGCTGTGGCTTTGCGGCCCCGCCTCGCGGCGAGTGTGCCCGTAACGCCTGCCGTGCCGCGCACCGTACGACGGCAAGGGGCGCGATTGCAAGGTCAGGCTGGGGAGGGGCGGGGGGGACGCCGTCACCCCCCCGGGGGGGGCAGCCAGTCGCGCGGACGCAGGTAGTCCGCGTACAGCCTCGCTTCCGGGCTGCCCGGCGCCGGGCGGTAGTCGTATTCCCAGCGGACCAGCGGGGGCAGCGACATCAGGATCGACTCGGTCCGGCCGCCGCTCTGCAGGCCGAACAGCGTCCCGCGGTCGTAGACGAGGTTGAATTCGACATAACGTCCCCGTCGGTAGAGCTGGAACTGCCGCTCCCGTTCCCCGTAGGGCGTGTCCCGGCGCCGTTCGACGATCGGCAGGTAGCCCGGGACGTAGTGCTCGCCGACGCTCCGCATGAAGGCGAAGCTGCGCTCGGCACCCCACTCGTGCAGGTCGTCGAAGAAGAGGCCGCCCACGCCGCGGGTCTCGCCGCGGTGCTTCAGGAAGAAGTAGCGGTCGCACCAGTCCTTGTACTTCGGGTAGACGTCCGGGCCGTACGGCTCACAGGCGGCGCGCGCCGTCCGGTGCCAGTGCACCACGTCCTCGTCGAACGGGTAGTAGGGCGTGAGGTCGAATCCGCCGCCGAACCACCACGCGGCCGGTTCGCCGTCGCGCATCGCGACGAAGTACCGGACGTTCGCGTGCGAGGTCGGCACGTACGGGTTGCGCGGGTGGATCACGAGCGAAACGCCGGTCGCCTCGAAGCTCGCACCCGCGAGTTCCGGCCGCTGGGCCGTCGCCGAACCGGGCAACCGGTCGCCGGTCACGTGGGAGAAGTTGATCCCGGCCTGCTCGAACACCGCGCCGTCGCGCAGTACCCGGCTCTCGCCGCCGCCCCCCTCGGGTCGCTGCCACGCATCGCGGCGGAAACGGCCCGAGCCGTCGGCCCGCTCGAGCGCCCCCGTGATCGAGTCGTGCAGCCCGCGCAGGAAATCGATGACGTCGGCGGTCGAAGGTGCGCTCGCGCCCATGCGGGTCCCCGTCCGGTCAGGATCCGGCCTTCTTCTTCGAGGCGGCCTTCTTCTTCGGTGCCGCCTTCGCCTTCGCCACGGCCTTCTTCCGGGCCGTCGTCTTCGGCACCCCGGCCGCGTCGGCGGGCGCCTCCGCGGCCGCGGCCTTCGGCGCGGCCTTGCGGCCCCAGCGGCCCTTGCGCTCCGGCGCGGCCGCGAGGATGGCCTGGCATTCCTCGAGCGAGAGCGACTTCGGGTCGCGGTCCTTCGGGATCTTCCCGTTCTTCTTCCCGTCGGTGATGTAGGGGCCGTAGCGTCCGTTCAGCACCTGCACGCCGGCTTCGGGGAAGTCGCGGATCCTGCGGTTCGCCTCGTATTCCTGCTTTTCGTGCACCAGCTGCATCGCACGCTCGAGCGTGACCGTGTACGGGTCGTCCTCCTTCTTGAGCGACACGTACTTCTTCGTGCCGTACTGCACGTACGGGCCGAAGCGGCCGACCGCGACCTTGATCGGCGACCCGTCCGGCATCGCGCCGAGCGTGCGCGGCAGCTGGAACAGCTCGAGCGCCTGCTCGAGCGTGAGGTCGTCCATCTGCTGCCCGGGGCGCAGGCTCGCGAACTTCGGCTTCTCCACGTCCTCGCGCGTACCGATCTGCGCGAACGCGCCGTAGCGGCCGTAACGGACGCTGACCGGCCGGCCGGACACCGGGTCCGTGCCGAGGTCGCGCGCCATTGCCACGTCCGAGCGCGTCACGTTCTGCTCGACGTCGTCGATCTGCTTCTTCAGGCCACCCCAGAACCGGTCGAGCACGCCGACCCAGTCCTGTTCGCCGCGCGAGATGCCGTCGAGCTCGTCCTCCATCGATGCGGTGAACCCGAAGTCGACGTAGTGCTCGAAATTGCCGGTCAGGAACCGGTTGACGATCTTGCCGAGGTCCGTCGGCACGAACCGGCGGTTCACGAGTTCGCAGTACTTCTTGTAGAGCAGCGTCTGGATGATGCTCGCGTACGTCGATGGACGGCCGATCCCGTACTCCTCGAGCGCCTTGACGAGGCTCGCCTCGGAATAGCGGGGCGGCGGCTCCGTGAAGTGCTGCTCCGGCCGGATGCCCTCGAGCGCGACCCGGTCGCCCTGCGCGAGCGGCGGCAGGCGCCGGTCGTCCTCGTCGTCGAGCGTCACGTCGTCGAAGCTCTCGCGGTAGACCGCCAGGAACCCCGGCGTGACGAGCGTCGAGCCGTTGGCGCGGAACGCGTTGCCCGCACCGGCCGCGAGGTCCACGGCCACCGTGTCGAACACCGCGGCCTCCATCTGGCTCGCCACCGCGCGGCGCCAGATCAGCGTGTAGAGCTTGTGCTGGTCCGGGTCGAGCCGGCCCGCGAGCTGCTCGGGCGTGCGGGACGCCGCGGTCGGGCGGATCGCCTCGTGTGCTTCCTGCGCGTTCTTCGACTTCGTCCGGTACATGCGCGGCGCGTCCGGCAGCGCCTCGGCACCGTACAGCCGGCCGATGACGCCCCGGATCTCGCGCACGGCCTCGGCCGCGAGGCTGACCGAATCGGTGCGCATGTAGGTGATGAGGCCCACCGGGCCCTCGCCGAAGTCGACGCCCTCGTAGAGCCGCTGCGCCGTGCGCATCGTGCGCTGCGCGCCGAAGCCGAGCTTGCGCGAGGCTTCCTGCTGCAGCGTCGAGGTCGTGAACGGCGGAGACGGGTTGCGCTTGCGCTGCTTCTTCTCGACCGCGGCGACCGTGAGCGTGCCGCCGGACGCGGCCTCGAGCGCGCGGCGCACGTCGGACGCCTGCGCCTCGCTCGTGATCGTGAACTGCTCGACCTTGCGGCCGCCGAACTCGACGAGCCGGGCCGCGAAGCGCTGGCCCGCCTTGTCCGCGTCGGCGTCCACGGTCCAGTACTCGCGCGGCTTGAACGCGGCGATCTCGGCCTCGCGCTCGCAGATCATCCGGAGCGCCGGGCTCTGCACCCGGCCGGCCGAGGCGCCCGAGAGCCCCGCTTTCTTCCAAAGCAGCGGCGAGATGTTGAAGCCGACCAGGAAATCCAACGCCCGCCTCGCGAGGTACGCCTTCACGAGCTCCTCGGCGATCTCCCGCGGCTGGTTGATCGCCTCCTGCACCGCGCCCTGCGTGATCTCGTAGAACACGCTGCGGTGCACGGCCTTCCCGTCGAGCACGCCGGCGTCCTTCAGCAGCTCGTTCAGGTGCCAGGAAATCGCCTCGCCCTCGCGGTCGGGGTCGGTCGACAGGTACAGCGCGTCGGCCTTCTTGACGGCGCGCGCGATCGCATCCACGTGCTTCCTGTTCTTGTCGATCAGTTCCCAGCGCATCGCGAAGCGGCGCGACGGGTCGACGGCGCCTTCCTTCGGCACGAGGTCGCGCACGTGGCCATAGGAAGCCATCACCTCGAAGTCCTTGCCGAGGTACTTCTTGATGGTCTTCGCCTTCGCGGGCGACTCGACGATGACGAGATTCCTGCTCATTCCCTACCGGCCGGATTCGCCGGCCCCATAGACGATCATGCCGCGGCGGTCCGCGGCATCGATTTCGTTCCGCACCCGGGCGGCCTCAGTGGACCGCCCCGGAGTGCTCCTCGAACACGAGGTCCTCCATGCGCGAGTAGGCCGATTCCTGGCCCGGCTGCGCGAAGAGCACCATCAGCACGACCCACTTCAGGCGCTCGATGTCGATCTCGTCGCCGTCGAGCGCCATCAGCTTCTCGATGACGAGCTCGCGCTGCGTCGGCGAGAGGATCCCGACCTGCTCGAGGTGCACCAGGAAACCCCGGCAATCGGTGTCGAGGCGCGCCTGCTCGAGCGCGTCGAACACCCGGATCGCCCGCGCCGTGGGCGCCGGGCCGGTGCGCGTCGGGTCCGCGGCGAGGTCCTCGAGCCAGCAGAGCGCGCGTTCGACCTCCCCGGAACCGAAACCGGCCTGCTCGAGCTCGCGCGTGAGCGTCGCACGGTCCGGCTCCTCGCCCTCATCCAGCTCGCCGTCGAAGTAGTTCTCGAACAGGTAGATGAGGATGTCGAGGACGCCTTCCTTCATTCCTTTTTCCCCGGCACGCGCCGGCAGTAGAGCCCGCCGGGCTGCTGTGCGATCCGCCCCTCGAGTTCGAGGATGAGCAGCATCGAAGCGACTGCGCCCGCATCGAAGCCGGTCCGCGCGACGAGTGCGTCGACGCCGGCCGGTTCGAAGCCGAGCGCATCTAACAGGATTTCGTACTCGTTGTCCAACGCCCGGCCGGAATCCGCTTGCGCCTCAGTCGCTTCCGCGACGGTCGGGCGATCGAGAGTGCCGAGCAGCGCACCGAGCTCGGCGAACACGTCGTCCGCCGTCTCGACGAGCTTCGCGCCCTGTCGGATCAGCCGGTGGCAGCCGCGCGCCATCGGGTTGTGGATCGAACCCGGAATCGCGAAGACCTCGCGGCCCTGCTCGGCCGCGAGCCGTGCCGTGATCAGAGAGCCGCTGCCGATCGCGGCCTCGACCACGAGCGTGCCGACCGAGAGCCCGCTGATCAGGCGGTTGCGCCGCGGGAAGTGCTGCTTCAGCGGCGGCGTCCCCGTCGGCAGTTCGGAGACGAGCGCGCCGCGTGCGGCGATCTCCTCCGCGAGCCCCTTGTGCTCGGCCGGATAGATCCGGTCGAGCCCGCACCCGAGCACCGCGATCGTGCGGCCGTCGGCCGCGAGCGCGCCGCGGTGCGCGGCCGCGTCGATCCCGAGCGCGAGCCCGCTCGTGATCGCGAGGCCCGCGGCGGCGAGGTGCCGCGAGAACTGCGCCGCCGTGTCGCGACCGAGTGCCGTCGGGTTGCGGCTGCCGACCACCGCGAGCTGCGGCAGCGAGAGCGCGTCGGCGTCGCCGTCGACGAACAGCACGAGCGGCGGGTCCGGGATGCCGGCGAGCAGCGCGGGATAACCGGGCGAGCCCCAGGTCACGAGCTGCCGGCCGCTTCCGGAGAGCCAGCGCTCGTCGGCCGCGAGCCCCTCGCGGTCCGGCCGGCGCAGCGCCGCGATGGCCGACGGCGGCACGCCGAGTGCGGCGAGCGTCGTACCCGAGGCCCCCGCCAGCCCGGCCACGGACTCGGGTGCCTCGCCCGGCAGCGCGTGCAGGTGGCCGGCGTGCAGGCCGGGCGCCCGCGCGAGCACGAGCCAGGGGATCGGGTCCGCCATATGGACGAAGAGCCTACCGGGATCTCGCCCGGCAGGCTCCTCGAGTATCTGCCGCGAAAGCGCTCGAGCGCGTCAGCGGCCGAAGTTCTGCGTCCCGGCGTCGTCGTGGCCGAAATCCGGGTGCTTGATGAAGTCGCCGATCCGCATCGGACCGATCGATTCGACGACGAGGCCGTAGCTGATCCGGTCGTACACGGTGAACAGCAGCATCGTGCCGCTGCGCTCGTCGGGCAGCTTCACGGTGTCGTAATTGGCCGTGTAGGTCGTCCAGTCGCGCCCGCGGCTGTAGAAGTCGGACGTCTCGACGCCCCGCGAATACACGGCGACCACGTTGCCCGGTTTCAGCCCGTCGCGGGTGCCGCGGTTGATCGCGAGCACCTGGTACTTGCCCGCCACCGCAAGCCCGTCGACGATCGCGAGCACCTGGCCGTTCAGCTTGGTGTTCGGCGGGGCGCTCGGCACGAAGTCTTCACCGAACTTCGCGTTGGCCGGGAACAGCTTGTCGCCCTGGCCGATCTCGCGGCCGGTGTCGACCGGGATCAGGTGCGTGAGCGATTCCTCGTGCTTCGCGTCCGTCGTCGTGATCACGCGGCCCGTGGCCGCGTAATGGCCGACGTAGCCGAGCAGGTCGCCGTCGTCCGGGTCGCGCAGTTCGACGCCCGGGTGGACGACCGAGAACTCGGTCCCCGGGGCCGGCTTGCCGAGCCCCTTGGCGTAGAACTCGTTGACGCCTGCGCCGACGATGTGACGGTCACGGAACCCGACGACGTACGGCCCCTTGTCCACCTGCTTCTCGGTGAGCAGGCTCGGCCGCTGCACGAACGTCATCAGCACGTCGTAGGGGATCGCCTTGATCGCCTGCGACAGCGGGTCCGTGCGGACCTGCGGCGACAGGCGCACGTCGCCGGCGCTGTCGACCGTGACGCGCGGCTTGCCGTCGACCCAGCTCAGGCGCAGCACGTCGCCCGGATAGATCCAGTGCGGGTTGGCGATCTGGGGGTTCACGTACCAGATCTCGGGCCAGTACCACGGGTACTTCAGGAACACGCCGGCGATGTCCCAGAGCGTGTCGCCCGGCTTGACCACGTAGGTCTCGGGCGCGTCGGGCGCGAGCGGCACCGACATCGACTGGCCCGAGGCTTCCTGGGCCGAGGCCGGCGCAGGTACCGTGCTGGCAAACGCGACCGTGAGGCCGAGGGTGAGCGCGGCGACCAGGATCGGGGTCCTCGGGGACCTCCGGCTGGAATCGTTCGGGGCGGCGCGCAGCATTCGATCCATCCCTTTCTCCATCGGGTGTCGGGGTCGCGACCGTCGCCTTATAATCCGGGGCGACGGCGGGCCGCTGCCGACCACGTCTCAGTCGCACCACGCCGCGGGACGGCGACTCGGGTCCAGGGCGATCCCGCAGTTGTTAAATCGAAGCCCGACTTAACTTTAGCAGCATTTCCAAAAGAATGGCCAAGCTCGCGATCCTCGAATTCCCGGACCCCCGGCTGCGCACCCGCGCCGAGCCCGTCGCCGTCGTGGACGACGGCGTGCGCCGGCTCATCGACGACATGTTCGAGACGATGTACGCGGCGCCGGGGATCGGCCTCGCGGCCACCCAGGTGGACGTGCACCGCCGCGTGCTCGTGACCGACGTGAGCCGGGAACAGTCGAGCCCGCTCGCGTTCGTGAACCCGGAGATCATCGAGCGGGACGGCAAGGTCGAGGCCGAGGAGGGCTGCCTCTCGGTGCCCGGCATCTACGACACGATCGCGACACGGTCGGAACGCATCCGGGTGCGCGCACTCGATCGCAACGGGCAGCCGTTCGAACTCGAGGCCGATGGCCTGCTCGCGATCTGCATCCAGCACGAGATGGACCACCTCGAGGGCAGGCTGTTCGTCGACTACCTGTCCGACCTGAAGCGCACCCGGATCCGCAAGAAGCTCGAGAAGGAGCGCCGGGACAAGGCGGCGGCCCCCGGCCGCGGCGCGCGCACGCCCGCGCCGGTCATCTAGGCCGGCCCGGCCCGGCCGCCCGACCGGACGCGCCGCATGTCGCCCCTGCGCATCGTCTTTGCCGGAACCCCCGATTTCTCGGTGCCCGCGCTCGACGCGCTGGTCTCGGCCGGGCACTCGGTCGTGGCCGCCTGCTGCCAGCCCGACCGGCCGGCCGGCCGCGGCCGCACGATCGAGTTCGGCCCGGTCAAACGTCGCGCGCTCGACCTCGGCATCCCGGTCGAGCAGCCGGCCACGCTGCGCGATCCCGCGGCGGTCTCGAGGCTGGCGGCCCTGGCGCCCGACCTGATGGTCGTCGTCGCCTATGGGCTCATCCTGCCGCAGGCGGTGCTCGACGTGCCGCGCCTCGGCTGCCTGAACATCCACGCCTCGCTGCTGCCGCGCTGGCGCGGCGCCGCGCCGATCCAGCGGGCGCTGCTCGCGGGTGACGAGCGCACCGGCGTCGTCATCATGAAGATGGACGCCGGGCTCGACACCGGGCCGATGCTGCTCGTCCGCGAAACCGCGATCGGCCCGGCCGAAACCGGCGGCGAACTGCACGACCGGCTGTCACGGCTCGGAGCCGCAGCCGTCGTCGAGGCGATCGAAGGCTGGGTGTCCGGCCGGCTCGAGGCCCGGGCGCAGCCCGGGTCCGGCGTCACCTACGCCGCGAAGATCGCCAAGCACGAGGCCCGGATCGACTGGTCCCGGCCGGCGGTCGAGATCGATCGCCAGGTGCGGGCGTTCAACCCGTGGCCGGTGGCCGAGACCCGCATCGACGACCGGCAGCTCCGCGTGTGGTCCGGTGGGCCGGTGGCCGTCGACGTCCGGGCCGCCGGGCCCGGCACGGTCCTCGACCTTGGCCGCGGTCGACTGGTCGTCGCGACCGGCGACGGGGCCTACGAACTCGGCCGGGTGCAGCTCGCGGGACGCACGGCGGTCACGGCGGCCGAGTTCGCGAACGCGCACGACCTCGCCGGCCGGCGGCTCGGTTCGTGAGCGGCGACGACACCGCGGCCCGGATCCGGGCGTCGGCAGCGCGCATCGTCGCCGGTGTCGTCGACGGCGGGCGCTCGCTCGACGACCTGCTGGCCGGCGGCGACGGCGAATCGCCGGCTGCCCGCGGCCTGCTGCGCTCGCTCAGCTACGGGACGCTGCGCTGGCATTTCCGGCTCGCCGCGATCCTGCGCCGTCTCTGTGATCGCTCGCCGGACCGCCTCGCTCCCGAGCTGCGCGCGCTGCTCGAGGTCGGCCTGCAGCAACTCGCCTCGGGCGAGGTTGCCGAGCACGCGGCCGTGTCCGAGACCGTGGCCGCTTCCCGGCTGCTCGACCACGGGCGCGCGAGCGGGTTCGTGAATGCGGTGCTCCGTCGGTTCCAGCGGGAACGGGACGAGGTGCTCGCCGCGGTCGATCGCGACCCGGCGGTCCGCACCGCGCATCCGCGCTGGCTGGTCGACGCGTTGCGCCGCGAGCAGCCCGGGCGCTGCGAGGCGATCCTCGCCGCGAACAATGCCCACCCGCCGATGTGGCTGCGCGTGAACCGGATGCGTGCCGACGTCCCGGACTGCCTCGCGGCCCTCGAGGCGGCCGGGTTCGCCGTGCACCGCCACCCGGTGGCCCCGGAGGCGCTTCGGGTCGAGCCGCCTGCGGACGTGCGGTCGCTGCCGGGATTCGCCGAGGGCCGCCTCTCGGTGCAGGACGCCGCGGCCCAGCTCGCCGTCGAACTGCTGGACCCGCAGCCCGGTGAGCGCGTCCTTGATGCCTGCGCGGCCCCGGGTGGAAAGACTTGCCACATCCTCGAGCGGACGGCCGGGCGGGCGGACGTGACCGCGCTCGACGTCTCGGCGTCGAGGCTGGAGCGGGTGCGCGGCAACCTCGCGAGGCTCGGCCTCGAGGCCCGCGTCGTCGAGGGCGACGCGGCGACCCCGGGAACGTGGTGGGACGGGCGACCGTACGACCGGGTGCTGCTCGACGTGCCCTGTTCCGCGACCGGCGTGATCCGGCGTCACCCGGACATCAAGATCCTCAGGCGGCCGGGCGACATCCCGGCACTCGCGGCCCGGCAGTCCGCACTGCTCGAGGCCGCCTGGCGGCTCGTGCGGCCGGGCGGGCGCCTGCTCTATACGACGTGCTCGGTGCTCGGGGCCGAGAACGAGGCCGTGGTCGCCGCCTTCCTCGCCCGGACGCCGGGCGCCGAGGACGGGACGCCGGCCGCGACGGCCGCGTGGGCCGTGGGCCGGCCCGGGGCCGGTCCGGGCCGCCGGGTCGAGGCCGGAGAGGCCGACATGGACGGGTTCTATTATGCTTGCCTCGCCCGACACCCCTGACGTTGGAAATGAGCAACAGCCCGAGCCGGCCCGGTCGCAGCACGCTGCAATTCCTGCGGCGAGGCGTCGTGCTGCTCGTGTGCGTACTGGCAACGGCGGGTCCGACCGAGGCCCGCGCCGGCACCGAGGCCGCGGTCCGCAGCGCGAGCGTCGCGCTCGACCAGGACGTCTATGAACTCGAGGCCCGGACCTCGCTCGAGATCCCCGAGGACGCCCGCAAGGCGATCGAGGCCGGGCTCACGATGCGGGTCGACTACGAGATCGAGCTGAACCGGGATCGCAGCTACTGGGTCGACAAGGGCATCGCCTCGCTGGTCCAGACCTACGAGCTCAGCTACCACGCGCTGAGCCAGCGCTACCTGGTGCGCAACCTGAACACCGGCGAGCAGCAGGACTACGGGACGTTCAACGCTGCGATCGACCGGCTGTCCGAAGTGCGGGGCCTGCCGGTCTTCGACGCCGCGCTCGTCGAGGCCGGACGGCGTTATTCGGTCTCCGTGCGGGTCGTCGTCGACCTCAACTCGAGTTCCGAGGCGCTCAGCTGGATCCTGTTCTGGACGGACGACTGGAGCGCGAAGAGCGAGTGGTACACATGGCCGCTCCGTCCCTGAGCCGCGCATTCTCGGCCGCGTTCATCGGCCTCGGCGGGCTGCTGTGGCTCGCGGCGATCCTGTTCATGGCCCAGACCGCGCAGAACTCGGCCCAGTTCGGCCGGCTGCACCCGTGGATCCTCGGCGTCAACATCGCCGGGCTCGTCGTGCTGGTCGCGCTGCTCGCGACGAAGCTCACGCAGCTCGTGCGCGACTGGCGCGGGCAGGTGATCGGCTCGCGCCTGAAGGCGCGGATGGTCTGGATCTTCGGCGTGCTCGCGACGCTGCCGATCCTGCTCGTGTACTTCTTCGCGGTGCAGTTCCTCTCGAAGGGCATCGACAGCTGGTTCAACCTCGAGATCCGGCAGAGCCTCGACGACGCGCTGGTCCTGTCGCGCTCGGCGCTCGAGACCCGGATGCGCGAGCACCTCGCCGACACCGAACTCGTCGCCGACGAGATCGCGCTGAACGGCGGACCGGCCCCCGGGCTGCTCGAATCGCTGCGCCGGCAGGTCGGCGCGGTGGACATCGTCGTCGCGACCGACGCCGGCCGCGTGCTCGCGGTCGGCAAGGGCCTGTCCACCGACGTCGTTCCGGAGGAAGTCCCCGGCGAGGCGCTGCTGCAGGCGAGGCAGGGCACGCCGTTCGTCAGCCTCGAGCCGCAGAAGGACGGCGGCTACCTGATCCGCACCGCGGTGCCGCTCGGCAACGCCGGTCCCGGCGGCGACCGGCTGGTCGTGCAGGCCGTGTATCCGGTGGCCGAGCGGCTCGGCGCGCTCGCGGACACCGTGCAGGCCGCCTACAAGCAGTTCGGCGAGAAGGACTACATGCGTCGCCCGCTGAAGGCGAGCTTCATCCTGACGCTCACCGTCGTGCTGCTGTTGTCGCTGCTCGCCGCGTGGTACGGCGCGATCTTCACCGCGCAGAAGCTCGTGCAGCCGATCCAGGACCTGGTCAAGGGCACGCGTGCGGTCGCCGAGGGCGACCTCGACACGCGCCTGCCGCTCACCTCGCACGACGAGATGGGCTTCCTGGTCCACTCGTTCAACGACATGACGAAGCGCCTGCGGCGGGCCCGCGAGGACCAGCGTCGCGCGCAGCTCGCGGCCGAGACCGAGCGCGCGAACCTCGCGGTGATCCTCGCGCGCCTGTCGACCGGCGTCGTCTCGCTCGAGCCCGACCTCAGGGTGCGCACGGCGAATCGCGCGGCCGGCATGATCCTCGGCGAAGACCTCGAACCCGCGGTCGGCCGCGACATCGGCGAGCTTGCGGCGGCCCGCGCGCCCGATGCGCTCGTCGCGCAGTTCGTCGAGGCGACCCGGTCGCGACTCGAGTCCGGCGACGTCGAGTGGCGCGAGCAGCTCACGCTGCGTGCCGGCAACGCGCGCCGCGTGGTCATGTGCGCCTGCACGCCGCTGCCCGGCGAGGGCGACGCCCCGGGCGGCTACGTGCTCGTGTTCGACGACATCACGGCGATGCTGCAGGCGCAGCGTGAGGCGGCCTGGGGCGAGGTGGCCCGCCGCCTGGCGCACGAGATCAAGAATCCGCTCACGCCGATCCGGCTCTCGGCCGAGCGCATGCGGCTCAAGCTGCTGCCGTCGATGAGCGAGCGGGACGCCCAGCTCCTCGACCGCGGCACGGAGACCATCGTCCAGCAGGTCGAGGCGATGAAGGAGATGGTCAACGCATTCAGCGAGTACGCCCGCGCGCCGCGCGTCGAGATGGCGCCGCTCGGCCTGAACAAGCTCGTCACCGAGGTGACGGACCTCTATCGCGCGCAGCTCGCCGGCCGCGGCGTGAAGCTCCGCGTCGGGCTCGACCCGGAACTCGGCACGCTGGTCGCAGACCAGGGCCGGCTGCGCCAGCTGCTCAACAACCTGCTGACGAATGCGGTCGAGGCGCTCGAGGGCCACGAGAACGGGGAGATCAGCGTCGAGACGCGCTGCGCGCGCCGCGACGACACCGAGACCGCCGAGGTCACCGTCGATGACAACGGGCCGGGGTTCCCGCGCGAGCTGATCGCGCAGGTGTTCGACCCCTACGTCACGACGAAGGCGCGTGGGACGGGCCTCGGCCTCGCGATCGTGCGCAAGATCGTCGAGGAGCACGGCGGGAGCATCGTCGCCGACAACCGGCCGGAGGGCGGTGCGCGGGTGCGCATCGGCCTGCCGATGGGTGAGCACACGAAGGTCGAGAACGGGCGCGCCGACCGGCGCGCCGAGCCGAGGAGAGAGCGGGCATGAGCAATGCACGGATCCTGGTCGTGGACGACGAGGCGGACATCCGCGACCTGGTGCAGGAGATCCTGACCGAGGAGGGCTACGTGGTCGGCGTCGCCGGAAACGCGACCGAGGCGCGCGCGGAGTGCGCGGCGCAACTGCCCGACCTCGTGCTGCTGGACATCTGGATGCCCGACACCGACGGCATCAGCCTGCTTCGGGAGTGGCAGCAGGCCTACGGACAGGCGCTCGCCGTCGTGATGATGTCGGGCCACGGAACCGTCGAGACGGCGGTCGAGGCAACCCGCCTCGGCGCGATCGACTACGTCGAGAAGCCGCTCTCGCTGGCGAAGCTGCTGCGCACCGTCAAGGACGCGCTCGAGCAGGGCGCCCGCCGCCGCAAGGCCACGCGGGCGACGGTGCCGCCGCTGATCGCGCCGGCCGGCCGCAGCCGGCTGATGCGGGAACTGCGCGACCAGGTGAAGCAGCTCGCCCCGCACGAGGCGGCCGTGCTGATCCTCGGCGAACCGGGCACCGGCCGCGAGGCGTTCGCGCGGTACATGCACACGCTCGGGCCGCGTGCCGACGGTCCGTTCGTGATGGCCGGCGCGGGCTCGCTGAATGGCGCCGGGGCCGAGGCGCTCCTCTACGGCAGCGAGACCGGCGGGGTCGTGCGCCGGGGCCTGCTCGAGCAGGCCGAGCGCGGCGTCCTGTTCGTGAACGAACTCGGCGACCTCGGCCCGGTCGCGCAGCGGCTGCTGTTCGCGGCGATCGACGCCGGCACCTTCCAGCGCGTCGGCGGGACGTCGCCGGTGCCGTTCGACGCGCGCGTGATCTCCTCGGCGCAGCCGGGCTTCGAGACCGCCGGCCCGGAGCCGTTCCGCCTCGACCTGCTGTCCCACCTGAACGTACTGGTGCTCCGGGTGCCGCCGCTCCGCGACTACGCGGAGGACGTGCCCGACCTGCTCAAGCACTACGTGGACCGGCTGGTCGAGGACGAGCGGCTCGGCTACCGGCGCTTCAGCGTCGCCGCGCAGAACCGGCTTCGCAACTACCCGTGGCCCGGCAACATCCGCGAGCTCAAGAACCTCGTGCACCGGCTCCTGATCCAGGGCGGTCCGCCGGAGATCGGGCTCGAGGAGATTGAGCAGGAGATCGCCGCGCAATCGACCGGCGACGAGCCGCTCGTGAAGCAGGACCTTCTGTCGATGCCGCTGCGCGAGGCGCGCGAGCACTTCGAGCGCGCCTACCTCACGCAGCAGCTGCAGCTCTGCGGCGGCAAGGTCGGGCAGCTCGCGAAGCGGGTCGGCATGGAACGCACGCACCTGTACCGGAAGCTGCGTTCGCTCGGCGTCGACTTCCGGCAGTCGGAGGACTGAGTGCCGCCGCCTCAGCGGCGGTAGACCGGGTAGAGGTCGTAGCGGTCGTCCCAGGACGGGTGGCGCGAATAGAACCAGTCGAGGCGCGCCGTGGGATCGGCCGCGAACGCGGGGTCGTCGCGCAGCCGTCGCTCGAATTCCTGGCGCACCTGCGGGTCCGAGGCGAGCATCTCGCGCGCGACGGACTCGATGACGTAGTTCTCCATGTGCTCCTTCTGCTCGAAGGCCGCGTCGAAGTATCCCCACGAGACGAGCGAGTCCGGTGCCTCCGGCTCGAGCAGCGACATCACGAGCCGAGCGCCCGGCTGGTCGATGGGCACGAACAGTGCGCCGGCCGGCACGCCGCGCGTCTCCGGCCGCCAGCGACCCACGACGGCGAGTGGCACCCGGCCCTCGAAACTCTCGGTCGCCCAGGTCGTGCGCGTCGCGCGGAACGCCTCGACCGGCGCGTCCGGCTGCGCGTCGCGCAGGACTTCGTAGCGCAGGCCGTGCGCCGCGAGGCGATCGGCGACCAGCGAGGCCCAGGCCGGGGGCACGAGGTAGCCGTGCGCGGGCGCCGCCACCTCGAGCTTGGGGACGACCTCGGCGTAGAACGGCACGTGCCAGGCCTCGGGCTTCGACTCGTCGTAGCGGATCCAGTCCTGGCCCGAGACCGTCGAGGGCTCGCGCACGTAGGCATACCCGGGGAAGTCGATCATCTCTGTCCGCTCCGTGTTCCTCCACGAGAGCGCGACCGTCTGCCCCGCGAGCTTCGACGCACGCACGTCGGCGGCCTTCGCCTCGGCGACCCACTGCGTGCCCTCCCGCGCAGCGAGGCCGACCATCGACAGGATCGTGTCGTGGGTCGCCGCGACGCGGCGCGCGTACGGTTTCCACGAATGCGTCTCGACGAGCGAGGCGAACCGGTTGTGCGTCGCCCAGTAGCTCGTCGAGAAGCGGGGCTCGGACACCCAGTTGTTGAAGCCGGAGGGCGGGTCGTCCTCCTTCATGAACGAGGGGTAGTAGGGCAGAGCGAGGTAGCCGTCACGGCCGAGGTCCGCGAGCACCTGGTCGCGCAGCGCGCAGCCCGTGCGGTCGAGGCCCGGTTCCCAGCCGTGGCAGGGCTCGACCTGCACGGAGATGTCCGGCTGGAACTGCGCGCCGTCCGTGACGTGCAGGTCGACGTACAGGATCGGATCCCAGCTGCCGAGCAGTGCGAGCATCGCGCGCATCTCCGGCGCCTCGGCCTTCACGTAGTCGCGGTTCAGGTTCAGGTTCTGCGCGGTCGTGCGCCAGCCCATCTCCTCGGGCCCGCGCTGGTTCGGTCGGTTCCAGCGGCCGTAGCGCTCGTGCCCGTCCACGTTGAACACCGGCACGAACACGACGGTGACCTTGCCGAGCGCGCCCGGCAGCTTCGTGCCCTCGAGCAGTTCCCGCAGCGCGAGGAAGCCCGCGTCCTTGCCGTCGATCTCGCCCGCGTGGATGCCGCCCTGGAAGAGGAGCACCGGGCGGCCGCGTGCCGCGGCGGTCTTCGTGTCGAGCACGCCGTCCGCCGAGGCGACCAGCGCGAGCATCGGCCGGCCCTCGGGTGTCCGGCCGAATTCCGTGCAGCGCACCTGGCGTGGCCAGCGCGCGGCGTAGGCGGCGCAGAGCCGCTTGACCTCGTCGTAGCGACCGGTGCGCGCGTAGCCGGAGATTTCGCCGACCGTCCGGAGGTCCGCCTCCGGTGCCGCCGCAGCGACCGAGGCGGCGGCGAGCAGCACGGACGCGAGCAGCGCCCGCCCCACGGTCACTTCGCGGCGGCGACCATGTAGTCGACCGCGTTGTCGATCGACTTGTCGGAGTAGTCGGCGCGGCCGCCCTTGGCCGGCATCACGCCGCTCTTGCCCTGGAAGCCCTGGATCGCATGCTTGTAGAGCGTGTCCATGCCCTGCGCGATGCGCGGCGCCCACGCGGCCTTGTCGCCGAATTTCGGCGCACCGGCGACGCCCGCGCCGTGGCACAGCGAACAGGTCTGCGTGTAGACCTGCTCGCCCGTGAGGTCGGCCGCCGGTGCGGCCGCGGCGGCCGGCGCGGCCGCCTGCGCCGTCGCGACGCCCGCCAGCGCCGAGTTGTCCTGGCCCGCCACCGCGACCTTGGCCACCGGCGCGATCCGGGACTCGACCTGCTTCTCGAGCAGCGCGTCACCGGACTGCCGTGCCGCGGTCGAGTCCGCAGTGATCATCCGGGCGATGGCGATGAGCACGATCGCGATACCCACCAGGATGCCGATCACGAGCATGAAGGTGTCGAAGAACTTGCGGTCAAGGCTGGCGCTCACGAGGGTCCCCGGTGCAGGTCGCTGAAAACGAGGCCGCGAAGTATACCGTGCCGAATCGCGCGTCGCGCCACCCCGGTTGGACGGCTGCAGCCCCCGGGGCTATGATTCCCGCCCCCACGCGGGGTCCGGCCGGCGCCCGTAGCTCAGTTGGATAGAGTACTGCCCTCCGAAGGCAGGGGTCACAGGTTCGAATCCTGTCGGGCGCGCCATCCGTCGGCCACGGATGCGGTCAGCCGCCGACGGCCCTCACGACGTAGCCGCCGGACTTCTCGTCGCGCTCGAGCTCGACGAGCCGCCGCGCCGCCGCTTCCTCGAGGAGCTGGTTGAAGCTCCTGAACCCGTGGTAGCTCTCGTTGAAGCCCGGGCGCTGGCGCTTCAGCGCCTGCTTGATCATCGAGCCCCAGATCTTGTCGTCGAGGTCGCGGTCCTCGGCCAGCGCCTCGATCGTCGAGAGCACCAGGTCGAAGGCTTCCTGCTTCTTCTCCTCGTCGGTCTTCGGCCGGGCGGCCCGCGGCAGCGAACGGCCCGCGGGCTCCGACGGTGCCGTCGCGGCGTCGGCGGGCGGCGCGGCCGCCGACGAGGCCTTCGCGGCGGGCGGACGGGCGGGCGTCTTGCGGCGACCGCTGCGCTGCTCTTCCTTGCGCACGAGGTCGTCGTAGTAGATGAACTCGTCGCAGTTCGCGATCAGCAGGTCGGACGTCGAGCTCTTGACGCCCACGCCGATCACGAGCTTGTTGTTCTCGCGCAGCTTGCTCACGAGCGGGGAGAAGTCGGAGTCGCCGCTCACGATCACGAAGGTGTCCACGTGCGACTTCGTGTAGCAGAGGTCGAGCGCGTCGACGACCATCCGGATGTCGGCCGAGTTCTTGCCGGACATGCGCACGTGCGGGATCTCGATCATCTCGAACGAGGCCTCGTGCATCGGCGCCTTGAATTCCTTGTAGCGCTCCCAGTCGCAGTAGGCCTTCTTCACGACGATGCTGCCCTTCAGCAGCAGCTTCTCGAGCACCTTGTCGATGTCGAACTTCGCGTAGCGGGCGTCGCGTACGCCGAGCGCGACGTTCTCGAAGTCGCAGAACACCGCCATGTTCGTGATGGAGGTCTTGGCCATGCCGGCATCCTACACCCGGGTGGCCACCAGCACCGCCGCCGCGAGCATCAGCGTGCCGGCGACGCGGTTCACGGCCCGGAGCGCCCGCTCGTCGGACAGCAGCCTTCCGGCTCGCGCGCCGAGCACCGCCCAGCCCGCATTCACCCCGCCGATCACGACGACGAGCACGGCCGCGACGACGAGCAGGTCGGTCGCCGTGAACGACGCGAAGTCCACCACGCCGGGCAGCAGTGCCGCGTAGAAGAGGATGGCCTGGACGTGGCCGACCATCAGCAGCATCCCGGCGCCGTAATTGCGCCAGAAATGCCCCTCGTGCGTGGCCTCGCGGACCGTGGTCGCCCGCGGGCGCGCTCGCCAGAGCGCGATGCCCTGCCAGAGCAGGTACAGCGCGCCCGCCCAGCGGAGCACCGTGAAGAACCCGCCCATCGACTTCGCGGCCGCCGCCATCCCGACCGCCGCGAGCCCGAGGAACACGAGGTCGCCGGTGAGCACGCCGGCCGAGAGTGCGAGCGCCGGTCGCAGGCCGTCGGCCATCGCGCGGGCGATGATCGCGGTCGCGGCGGGACCCGGCGTGACGGCCGCCACGAACACCGTCGCGGTGACGGTGAGGAACGCCGCCGGGGTCATCGCGCTACAGCCAGCCGCGGCGACGGAAGTACAGGTAGGGAACGACCGCCGACACGACCATCAGCACGAGCGCCAGCGGATAGCCCCAGGGCTTGTCGAGCTCCGGCATCCAGTGGAAGTTCATCCCGTACACGCTCGCGACCAGCGTCGGCGGCAGGAACATCACGGCGGCGACCGAGAAGATCTTGATGATGTTGTTCTGCTCGAGGTTGATCAGCCCGAGCACCGCATCGAGCAGGAACTGGATCTTGTTGGCGAGGAAGCCGGCGTGGTCCGAGAGCGACTGAACGTCCCTGAGCGTCGACTTGAAGCGGCCGCGCTGGTCCTGCGACAGCGTCACGGTGTTCGCCTGCTGCACGTACATCAGCAGCCGCTGGAAGCTCACGAGGCTCTCGCGCGCCTTCGAGACCAGGTCTCCGTTCGCGCCGATCCGGCGGATCATCGCCTGCAGGTCGCCACTGGTGGACTGCCCATTGACGCGGCCGAAGATCGTGTGCGAGACGCCGTCGAGTTCGCCCTGCACGCGCTCGAGCAGGTCGGCGATCCGCTCGACGAACGACTCGAGCAGGCCGGCGAGCAGCGTGGCGGACGACGTACAGGCGGCCGGCGAGCGCTCGACGTACTGCATGAACCGGCTGACCGGCGTCGGATCGACGTAGCGATTCGTGATGAGGCGGTCGTTGGCCAGGATGAACGTGATCGCGCTCGACTCGGGCATCGCGGAGTCGAGCTTGCTGCCGACCGTGGCCGTCATGTAGACGGCATTGCCCTCCTCGTAGAGCCGGTTCGAGGTCTCGATCTCCTTCATCTCGTCGCGCGTGGGCACGTCGACGGTGAGCAGAGACTCGACGGCCTTTTCCTCCTCGGGCGTCGGTTCGAAGAGGTCGGCCCACAGGAACTCGTCCGGGAACGGCGCCGGCGGGGCGTGTTCCACCCAGTTGTAGCCGCTGCCGGTCGGGATGAGTAATCGCAGCATCGATGCGGCCTCGTCGAAGGCGACCTTTTAGCACAGGCGCGCGGGCGGCCGCGACGCCTCGCGCGGCCGGGGAAGCCGGCGCGGTCCGGGCCGCGGTCCGGCCGGGCGTCGCAGCGGGCTCAGCGGCCCGACTTCGCTTTCGCGGCCAGCGCGCCGAGCACGTCGAACAGCGCGTCCTCGGAGCCGGCGGACCCGACGTCCGTGACGTAGGTGCCGTTCACGACGAACGTCGGCGTGCCGGTGATCTTGTAGCGACGGTTCAGGTCTTCGGCCTGCCGGAGCTTCGACTCGACCGCGAACGAGGAGAACGCCTTCTGGAAGTCCGCCTTGCTCACGCCGTGCGCGACGAAGAAGGCCTCGATCTTGGCCGGCGTCTCGAGCATGTTGCGCTTGACGTTGATCTCGCGGAACACCTCGTCGTGCAGCGCGGGCTTCCCGAGCAGCTGGATCGTGAAGAAGATCCGCGCGTGCGTCTTCAGCACGTCGTTCCACGTCGCGGGCAGGAACACGTAGTTCACGTAGGCCGGCTTGCCCTTATTGATCCAGGCCTGGACCTTCGGCTCGATCGCGTAGCAGTGCCCGCAGGCGTACCAGAACACCTCGGCGATCTCGACGCGCCCGGCCGGCACCTCGGTGACCGTCGGCTGGGCGGGCTTCAGGACGGTGTAGCTGCCGTCCGGGAGCTGGAACGCGCCGGCGGTGGCCCCGGCGAGCAGCAGGATGCCGGCAGCCGCGAGGCCCCGGGCCAGTCGGGTGATTCGCTGGTTCATATGAGTCCTGATAGACCGCGGCGTGCGGCGATGGTTCAGCGCAGGCCCTGCACGTACGAGGCCACTGCGTCGATCTCCTCCTCGGAGAGCGCGGACGCCATGTTGCGCATGATCTGGTTCGGGTCGGTGGTCCGGGTGCCGGCCTTGTAGGCGCGGAGCTGGGCCGCGACGTAGGTCGCGTGCTGGCCCTGGATGTTCGGCCATCCGGCCGGCGCGTTGCCGTGGCCCTGCGGGCCGTGGCAGCCGGCGCAGGCCATCACCTTGCCGTCGATGTTGCCGGAACGGTAGACGCGCTGGCCGAGCTTCACGAGCGCCGGGTCGGCCTCGCCGCCGCGCACGGCCTGCGACGAGAAGTAGGCCGCGACATCGGCCATGTCCTGCTCGGTCAGCATCGCCGCCATCGGCGACATCAGCGGGTTCTGGCGCTCGCCGGCGTGGAAGGCCTTCAGCTGCCGGAGGATGTAGGCCTCGTTCTGGCTCGCGAGGTTCGGCCACTCGGGGCTCACGCTGTTGCCGTCGACGCCGTGGCAGCCCGCGCAGACGGCGGCCTTGCCCTGGCCGGCCTCCTTCGAGCCCGCGGCCTGCGCGGGGGCGGTCCAGCCGAGGGTGGCCGCGAGGGCAAGGGCGGCGGCGAGCTTGAGCGTCATGGTCAACCACTCCGAATCGACGGTCAGCGGAGCCGTAAATTGTACACTACGGGCCTCGCGGCGCACCGCCGAGGCCCCTCCCGATGTCCTCGTATCCGCACGTGAAATTCGTGACCAGCGCCGACGCGCCACGGCAGTTCCCGCCGGAGACCGGGGCCGAGGTTGCGATCGCGGGCCGTTCGAACGCCGGCAAGTCGAGCGCGATCAACGCGATCACCCAGCGCAAGGGCCTCGCGCGGACCAGCAAGACCCCCGGCGCGACCCGGCTCGTGAACTTCTTCGAACTCGAACCAGGCCGACGCCTCGTGGACCTGCCCGGTTACGGCTTCGCGGCCGTGTCGGGCGACCTGCGGCGCCACTGGGGCCAGCTGGTCGGCACCTACTTCCAGCGGCGGCAGTCGCTGCGCGGCGCGGTCGTCGTGATGGACGTGCGCCAGCCGCTCACCGAGCACGATTGCGACATGCTGGAACTCGCGCGCAACCGCGCGATCCCGGTGCACGTGCTGCTCACGAAGGCGGACAAGCTCGGCCGCGGTGCCGCGCGCCAGGCGCTGGCGGGCGTGCGCCGGGAGGTCGGTGGGGGCGTGAGCGTGCAGCTGTTCTCGGCGCTCGCGGGCGAGGGCGTCGAGGACGCCCGGAGGGCAATCGAGCGCATGCTCGACGGCCGCAGCGCGGTGCCGGAAAAAGAAACCCCGGTTGGACCAGCGGATCCAACCGGGGAAGTGAACCCGGCGTTGGGGGATTGACCGGGCAGGCGGCCCGCCCAGGGAGGTAGACGGGGCGCCGAGCGCAAAAGAGGCGCTCGGGGTTTGAGACCGCCGCGGTTCCGGAAAGTTCACGCGCGATCGTCCTGCGCTCCAACCGGTTGATCCAGAAAGAAAACGGGCCCGCACGGTCGTGCGGGCCCGTCGTCACGCCGGCCGGGCCGGCGTCCGGATCGACAATCGCAGGTTAGAAGCGATAGAGGATCGAGGCCTGGATGTTGTTCCAGTTGCCCGAACCCGTGTCGTTGTTGCCGAGGCTCGGCAGGGCCTGCCACTCGACGCGGGCGGTCCAGGTGTCGAGGAAGTTGTAGTTCACGCCGACGCCGCCGAGGAACTGGTTCGAGTTGTCGGAGGTGTGGCCCTTGATGATCGTGTCACCCACGCCATCAACGACCTTGGCGTTCAGCTTGACGTCGCCCATGAACAGGCCGACGCGGCCGAACACTTCCCAGGCGTCGTCGATCGGCCAGATGCCGAGGACGCTGACCGGCCAGCCGGTGGCTTCCCACTGGCCCTTCACGCGGCCGGCGGTGTCCACGCCGTCAGACACGGTGCCCTTGTAGTCGGCGTTGCCGAGGTCGATGTAGCTGAGTTCGACCGCGAAGTACTTCATGAACCGGTAGCCCGCCGTCAGGCTGTAGGGCGTGGCGCCCTGGCCGACGTCGGACTGCGTGACGGCGTAGCCGGTGCCGGTCAGCGCGTTGTCGATCGAGTTGTCGATCTTGCCCGAGTTGACGTTGATCTTGCCGTAGCCCACGCCGGCGCCGAGGTAGAAACCATCGTCGGCCGCAGTGGCGGTGCCGGCGGCCAACGCCAGCGTAGCGAACAGAGCAGTCTTGAGCTTCATGGGGGTCCTTGCTTGTCGAGAGGGGGTGGGAAAGGCGCTGCAGGGAATACGCAGGCTCGTCGCCGGCTCGGTCCCTGAGTTGAAGCGCGGCCGGATCATACGACGCCGATCGCCACAATTCAAACCCACCCGTTGGAATCTCGCAAAGGTCAATAATATCAATAAATCATGACGTTATATTCCAACACGACCGGCTTGTTGTTGTCCGGCAACAAAAACGGGCCCGCACCGGAGTGCGGGCCCGTCATCACGCCGGTCGTCCCGGCGCGCGGATCGACGATCGCTGGTTAGAAGCGATAGAGGATCGAGGCCTGGATGTTGTTCCAGTTGCCGTCGCCGGTCTTGTTGTTGCCCAGGCTCGGCATGGCCTGCCATTCGACGCGGGCGGTCCACTTGTCGAGGAAACCGTAGTCCACGCCGACGCCGCCGATGAACTCGTTCGAGTTCGACGACGCGTGCGCGCGGGCGCAGGTGTTCGGGCCGCAGACCAGGTCGCCGTTCGACGCGTCGACCAGCTTCGCCGTGGCCTTCACGTCGCCCATGAACAGGCCGACGCGGCCGAACACCGACCAGCTGTCGTCGATCGGCCAGATGCCGAGGACGCTGACCGGCCAGCCGGTCGCATCCCACTGGCCCTTGGCGGTGCCGGTGTCGGTCGCGACCGGGCCGTCGCAGGTCGTGCCCTGGCAGACGAGCGTCGAGCGGTAGTTCGTGTTGCCGAGGTCGATGTAGGAGACCTCGACGGCCAGGTACTTCATGAACTGGTAGCCGACCGTCAGGCTGTACGGCGTCGCACCCTGGCTGACGCTCGACTTCGTGACGTCGTAGTACGGGTTCACGACGGCGTTGATGTTGTTGGTGATCTTGTCTTCGTTGACATTGATCTTGCCGTAGCCGATGCCGAAGCCGGCGTAGAAGCCGTCGTCAGCGGCGGCGGCCGTGCCGGCGGCCAGCATCAGCGTCGCGAATACAGCAGTCTTGAGCTTCATGGGAATTCCTTGTTGTTGCGTTTGGGGGGCTTGGACATCCTTGCCGAGTTGGCGGGGGGGCCTCGTCGGAAGTGGGTAAATGCTACGCTGCAGCAAAATCGGTAGCAAATCGTGGAAAGTTGCAGCGGCGCACTAATCCTGATCGTTCAGACACTTCGCTCGAATCGAAGTTCAATTGTGGCCAAAATGAGACAAGGCAATGTGATCGATTGCCGCATTCCGGACGCCCCTTTGCAGCCGACTCCGACGACGAGAAAAAGGGCCTGCCCGGGGGGCAGGCCCTGCTTGCGCGTCCCGCGCAGGGACGCCGTCCCGCGACGGCCTAGAACTGGTACAGCAGCGAGAACTGGATGCCGTTCCAGTCGGCCGAGCCGGTGTCGTTGTTGCCGAGGCTGGGCATCGCCAGCCACTCGAGCCGGGCAGTCCACTGCTCGAGGAACTTGCTGTCCACGCCGACGCCATAGAGGAACTCGTTCGAGTTGGCCGAGTCGTGGCCCTTCCCGGACGCCGTGTCCACCGTGATGCGGGCGGTGGCCTTCACGTCGCCGAAGAACCCACCGACCCGCCCGAACACGCTCCACGTGTCGTCGATCGGCCAGATGCCGAGGACGCTCGCCTGCCAGCCGGTCGCGCCCCAGTCGAGCTTGCCCTTGGCCGGCAACGGCCCGAGGTCGATGTCGTCGACCGTCCCGCTGCCGGTGTAGGACGCCGAACCGGTATCGAGGTAGCCGGCCTCGACGGCCAGGTACTTCAGGATCCGGTAACCGACCGTTGCGCTCCACGGGATCGACGAGTCGTCCGTCTTCGCGGACCAGGTGTCGATCGGCGCCCCGTTGGCCGCGAAGGCCGCGGCGAACGAGTTCGTGATCTTCGACTTGGGCAGCGAAACCTGGCCCCAACCGACACCGGCGCCCGCGTAGAACCCCGTGTCATCTGCGATCGCCGAGCCTGCGAACAGGGCCAGCGCCGCGAACAAGGCTGCCTGCTTCGTCATGGTCTGTCTCTCCTGCATGGAGCTTCAGGCCCGGGGCGTCGACACGCCGAGGGTCAGAAGCGGTAGATGGCCGACACGGTCCAGAACTCGGCACCGTCCGCCACGTCGAGTCCCTGGTACTCGGCGTCGATCTCGAGGTGGTCGGTCGCGTTCCAGCCCGCGCCGAGGCCCCAGGAGAAGTCCGTGCCGTCGTCCTTGCCGAAGCCGTGGTTCGCCTTCGCATCCCAGTTCATCGCGCCGAGCTTGCCGAACACGCTGAACTTGTCGTCGAACGGATAGCGGCCGACGGCCGACAGGTTCCAGCCGGTGCTGCTGAACGACACGCCGAAGTCCTTCGGGCTGCCACCATCGATGTACTCGACCTCGACGCCGAAGTACTTGATGAAGTCATAGCCCGCGCGGAGCTTCCACGCGAAGTCGCCCGCATCCCAGCCGGCGCCCGCGTCGAGCTGGTAGTAGCCGATGCCCGCGCCGGCATAGAACCCGTTGTCCGCCGCCATCGTGGGGGCGGCGACGAGTCCCGCAGTCAGTCCGATTGCGGCGACGGTCGCACGAATGAAACGCATGGTGATCTCCCTGGTCCTGATGGGCGCCGGCAGCGCATCACGGGCGGAAACTGCGCCGGGACGTGCCGGAAACGCCGCTCCGGTGGCGTCAATGATACGAATCCGGGCGCTGCAATTTCAACGGTAGAATCGCGTATGTTGCGCGAGAACAACGACCGTCGCGTCAGTGCGCTTCATCCCAGTTCGACCCGCGCCCGACCTCGACCCGGAGTGGCACCGCGAGCGTCGCGGCGGCCGACATCCGTTCGCGCAGCCCCGACTCGATGCGGCCCACGGCGTCCTCGCGGACCTCGAGCACCAGCTCGTCGTGCACCTGCATCACGAGCCGCGCGGTGGTGTCGCCCGCGAGCCAGCGGTGCACCTCGATCATCGCCCGCTTGATGATGTCGGCCGCCGTGCCCTGCATCGGCGCATTGATCGCGCTGCGCTCCGCGTACTGCCGGAGCTGCTGGTTGCGCGCCCGGATGTCCGGCAGGTGCAGCCGCCGGCCGAACACCGTCTCGACGTAGCCCTGCTCGCGCGCTGCCGCGCGGGTCTCGTCCATGTAGCGCTTCACGCCCGGGTAGCGCTGGAAGTAGAGGTCCACGTACTGCTGCGCCGCGCCGCGTTCGATGCCGAGCTGCCGCGCGAGCCCGAACGCCGACATCCCGTAGATCAGCCCGAAGTTGATCGCCTTCGCGGCGCGCCGCTGGTCCGCGCCCACCTCGCCAGGTGCGACGCTGAACACCTCGGCGGCCGTCGCCTGGTGGATGTCGCGGTCCGCGGCGAACGCGGCGAGCAGGCCCTCGTCGCCCGAGAGGTGGGCCATGATCCTGAGCTCGATCTGCGAGTAGTCGGCCGCGAGGATCACGTGGCCCGGCGGCGCGACGAACGCCTGGCGGATCCGCCGGCCCTCGGGCGTGCGGATCGGGATGTTCTGCAGGTTCGGGTCGGTCGAGGACAGCCGCCCGGTCGCGGCGACGGCCTGGTGGTACGAGGTGTGCACGCGACCGGTGCGCGGGTTCACCTGCGCGGGCAGCTTGTCCGTGTACGTGGAGCGGAGCTTCGCCATCCCGCGGTACTCGAGCACGATGCGCGGCAGGTCGTAGTCGCCGGCGAGTTCCTCGAGCACGTCCTCGGCGGTCGACGGCTGGCCGGTCGACGTGCGCCTCGTCACCGGCAGCCCGAGCTTGCCGAACAGGATCTCCTGAAGCTGCTTCGGCGAATCGAGGTTGAACGGCCCGCCGGCTGCCGCGTGCGCCTCGGCCTGCAGTTCGAGCAGCCGCTTCGACAACTCGTGGCTCTGGCGCCGGAGCATCTCGGCGTCGATCAGCACGCCCGTGTGCTCCATGTCGAGCAGCACGCGCACCAGCGGCTGCTCGATCTCCTCGTAGAGCCGGCGCAACGCGGGCAGCGCCTCGATCCGCGGCCAGAGCGTGCGGTGCAGCTGCAGCGCGACGTCGGCGTCCTCGGCCGAATACTCGCCCGCCGTCTCGACGGGCACCTCGGCGAACGGCAGCTGCTTCGCGCCCTTGCCGGCCACGTCCTCGTAGTGGATCGTCTCGACGCCGAGGTAGTGGCGCGCGGTCGAGTCGAGGTCGTGCCGGGTCGCCGTGCTGTCGAGCACGTACGACTCGAGCATCGAGTCGTAGCGCATGCCCGCGAGCTCGATCCCGTGGTTCCGGAGCACGTGGGCGTCGTACTTCAGGTGGTGGCCGAGCTTCGCGCGCGCGGGGTCCTCGAGCAGCGGCTTCAGCCGGGCGAGCACCCGGTCGCGATCGAGCTGGTCCGGCGCGCCCGGGTAGCGGTGCGCGAGCGGCACGTAGGCGGCCCGGCCCGGTTCCACGCTGAACGAGACGCCGACGATCTCGGCCTGCATGTAGTCGAGCGACGTCGTCTCGGTGTCGAACGACACGAGCTCCGCCGACTCGAGCCGCTGCATCCAGTGCTCGAAGGCCGGCTCGTCGAGCACGAGATCGTATTCACGCGGGACGGCCGGCACGGCGCGGGGCGCGACACCCACCGCGGCCGGGTCCGCGGCATCCGGCGGCGCCCCACTGCCGGGCGCGCCCGGCGGTTCCGGTGGCGGCGCGCCGCCCGGCAGCTGCTTCAGCATCGAGCGCAGCTCGAGGCGCGTGTAGAGCGCGCGCAGCCGCTCGACGTCCGGCGCCGCCGGCACGAGCGCCTCGGGCTCGACCGGCAGCGTCACGTCGCAGTCGATCGTTGCGAGGCGTCGCGACAGCGCGAGCTCGGCGCCGTGCGCACGCAGGCTCTCGCCGACCTTGCCCTCGATCGCGTCCTGATGGGCGACCAGGTTGTCGAGCGTGCGGTACTCGTTCAGCCATTTCGCGGCCGTCTTCGGCCCGACCTTCGGCACGCCCGGGATGTTGTCCGAGGCGTCGCCGACGAGCGCCAGGTAGTCGACGATCTGCTCGGGGTAGACGTCGAACTTCACCTTGACGCCTTCGCGGTCGAGCGAGCTGCCCGTCATCGTGTTCACGAGCGTGATGCGCCCGTCGACGAGCTGCGCCATGTCCTTGTCGCCGGTCGAGATCACGACGCGTGATCCGGCGGCCGAGGCGCGCCGTGCGAGCGTGCCGATCACGTCGTCGGCCTCGACGCCCTCGAGTCGAAGCAACGGCAGGCCCTGCGCCTCGACGGCCTCGAGCAGCGGCGCGATCTGGGCGCGCAGCTCGTCCGGCATCGGAGGCCGGTGGGCCTTGTACTCGGCGTACAGGTCGTCGCGGAACGTGCGGCCCGGCGCGTCGAACACGATGGCCATCCGGGCGTGCGGGTACTCCTTCACGAGGCGGCCGAGCATGTTCAGCACGCCGAGCACGGCGCCGGTGGGCTCGCCCTTCGAGTTCGTGAGCGGCGGCAGCGCGTGGAAGGCCCGGTACAGGTACGACGAGCCGTCCACCAGGACGAGCGTGGCGGACTCGCTCACGCCCCGCCGCCCGCCGGTGGTGTGGTCGTGCCGGACGACGGCGGAACCGCGTCGCCGGTGCCGCCGGCAGGCGCGGGATCGCCGGTCGCCGGTGCCGTCGCGGGCGCCGGTGCCGGCGTCGTGGCCGGGCGGGTCACCACCGGGCCGCTCTTTGGCGGCAGCGTGAGCGGGCCCTTGTAGCCGCAACCCGCGGCCAGGACCGCCAGCGTTGCGACCGCCACCGGCCGGAGGCCGCTCATGCGCCGGCTCCGCGGGCGAGCGCGAGCGCCGCGCCGTCGAGCACGGACACGGTCAGGCGTGACACGCAGGTCAGCTTCCCGGCTTCGTCCTCGATCCGGATGTCCCAGACCTGCGAACGGCGCCCGAGGTGCACCGGGCGCGCGGTGCCGGTCACGCGGCCGCTGCGCGCCGGGCGGAGGTGGTTCGCGTTCAGTTCGAGGCCGACGCAGTGGTAGCGCTCGAGATCCACGCAATGGCTCGCCGCGACGCTGCCGAGCGTTTCGGCCAGCACCGCCGAGGCGCCGCCGTGCAGCAGTCCGAACGGCTGGGTCGTGCGACCGTCCACCGGCAGCGTGCCCCGGAGGTAGTCCTCGCCGATCTCGGTGAAGAGCAGGTCGAGGTGCTCGACCATCGAGCCGCGCGAATAGGACTGGATCTCGTCCAGCGTGAAGGGTCGATGCCAGATGCTCATGGGGTCCCCGGGTGCGTCGGCGGCCATTGTACCGCCCGCCCGACGGACGGCCCGGCCGCCCGGCCAGCGGGGTGGCCCCCCGGATCGGCGATGGCGCCACCGGGTCGGGCAGGGCAGAATTGTTGCACAGCAAAAACCGTTGCGGAGCGCGCCGATGACCGACTACCAGGCCCCCCTGAAGCAGATGAAGTTCACGCTCGAGCACCTTGCCGAGTTCGACGCGGTCCGTGCGCTGCCCGACTTCGCGTCCGTCGACGCCGACACGGTCGAGGCGGTGCTCGAGGAGGCCGCGCGGTTCGCGGGCCAGGTGCTCGCGCAGACGAACGTGATCGGCGACCGCAAGGGCGTGCGGGTGGTCGGCGACGACGTCGAGGTGCCCGAGGAGTTCACGTCCGCCTACGCGCAGTTCTGCGAGGGCGGCTGGCCCGGCATCGCGAGCAACCCGGAGTTCGGCGGGCAGGGCCTGCCGAAGGCGCTCGCCGTCGCCTGCGACGAGATGTGGGCCGCGGCGAACGTCGCGTTCGCGCTCTGCCCGGAGCTCTCGCAGGGCGCGATCCTGGCGCTCGACCGCCACGGCACCGACGAACTGAAGCGCACCTACCTCGAGAAGCTGATCACGGGCCAGTGGGCCGGCACGATGTGCCTCACGGAGCCCCAGGCCGGCTCCGACCTCTCCAGCCTGACGACCCGCGCGGAGCCGCGCGGCGACCACTACCTGATCTCGGGCCAGAAGATCTACATCACCTGGGGCGACCACCCGATGTCCGAGAACATCGTGCACCTGGTGCTCGCGCGGCTGCCCGACGCCCCGCCGGGCACGAAGGGGATCTCGCTGTTCGTCGTGCCGAAGTACAAGGTGAAGGCGGACGGCACGCCGGGCGAGCGCAACGACAACCGGCCCGTGTCGGTCGAGCACAAGATGGGCATCCACGCGAGCCCGACCTGCGTCCTGTCGTTCGGGGACGGCGGCGGTGCCGAGGGCTACCTGGTCGGGCAGCCGAACGAAGGGCTCGCCGCGATGTTCGTCATGATGAACTACATGCGCCTCGGCGTCGGGCTGCAGGGCGTTGGACTCGCCGATCGCGCCTACCAGCTCGCGGTGAAGTACGCGCGCGAGCGCGTGCAGGGCCGCGCGCCGGGCGAGAAGGGGCGGGTCGCGATCATCCGCCACCCGGACGTGCGCCGGATGCTGCTCGCGATGCGCTCGCTCACGCAGGCGAGCCGGGCGATCTGCTACTACACGGCCTCGTGCCTGGACCGCGCCGCGCACGCGGCCGACGCGGAATCGGCCGCGCAATGGCAGGTGCGTGCCGACCTGCTCAACCCGATCGCGAAGGCCTGGGCGACCGAGGCCGCGCTCGAGGTGACCTCGCACGGGATCCAGGTGCACGGCGGCATGGGCTACGTCGAGGAGACGGGCGCCGCGCAGTATTACCGTGACGCGCGGATCGCGCCGATCTACGAGGGCACGAACGCGATCCAGGCCATCGACCTCGTCGGTCGCAAGCTGGTGCGGGACGGCGGCGCCGGCGTGTCGGCATTCGTGTCGGAGATGCGCGCGGTGGACGCACCGCTCGCGAACGCGGGCGACGACCTCGGGGTCGTGCGCAGCGCGCTCGGGCGCGCACTCGACGAGCTCGTGCAGTGTTCGACCCACATCCTGACCGCCGACCGCAAGGATCCGGAGCTCACCGGGGCCGTGGCGTTCAACTACATGATGCTGCTCGGCACCGTCGTCGGCGGCTGGCAGCTCGCGCGCGGCGCGCTCAAGGCGATCGACGCGCTCGCGACGGGCGGCGATCGCGCGTTCAACGACGCTCAGGTCGTGATGGCGTGCTTCTACGCGGAGCAGTTCCTGCCGCGCTGCACGGCGTACGCCGCCGCGATCCGCGCGGGCAGCCGTACCGTCATGGCATTGCCGGCCGACGCGTTCTGAGCGGTCCGTGCACGCGCAGGCCCCCGGGTCCGCGGACGACGGTCGTGCCGGCCCGGCCACCGGTTGGCTGACGCTCGACGAGTGCCTGGCCGCCGCGCCCGTGTCGCTGCACGGCTGGCTCGCCGAACCCGGCCTGCTCACGACGCGGGTGCAGCGCGCGGGCGGTGACCGCGTGCGCTTCACGCTGCTCCGCCTCGCGCCGGCGCCGCTCGATCGCGGGCTCGCCGGCCGGATGGCCGTCGCGGACACCGGCGCGCTCGTGCGCGAGATCGAGTTCGCCTGCGGCGACGAGCGCTGGATCTTCGCGCAATCGGTGTTCCCGGACTCGACGTTGCGCGAGCACCCGTGGCTCGGCGAACTCGGCGGCGTCGCGCTCGGCGTCTCGCTGCTCGGGCGCCACGACGTCAGTCGCGAGCCGCTCGAGTATCGGCGGATCGAGCCCGGTGACCCGCTCGGGGTCGCGGCCGGCGGACTCGACGGGCCCGCATGGGCCCGCCGCGCCGTCTACCACCTTTCCGGGGCGCCGATCATCGTGCAGGAGCTGTTCCTGCCGGCGCTCGCAGCACTGGACCGGCCCTGAGCCGGCCGGGAGGCGACGATGAGCTACGAATTCGCCCCGCCGATGGCCCCGAGTGTCGAGATCGCGGGTGCGAGCACCCGATTCCCGGTGCACAGGATCTACTGTGTCGGCCGCAACTACGCCGCCCACGCCCGCGAGATGGGCGCCGACCCGGAGCGCGAGCCGCCGTTCTTCTTCTCGAAGCCGGCCGATGCCGTCGTGCCGAACGGCGCCCCGGTTCCGTATCCGTCGCGCACCGCGAACCTCCACCACGAGATCGAGCTCGTCGTCGCGATTGGCGAGGGCGGACGGAACATCCCGGTCGCGAACGCGCTCGCGCACGTGTTCGGCTACGCGGTGGGCAACGACCTGACGCGGCGCGACCTGCAGTCGGCAGCCAAGGACAAGGGCCAGCCCTGGGACACGGCCAAGGGATTCGACCACTCGGCCCCGATCACGGCGATCCGGCGGGTGTCCGAGCTCGGGCACCTCTCCAGGGGCGCGATCTGGCTCGAGGTGAACGGCCGGCCGAGACAGCGGGCCGACCTGTGCGAGATGATCTGGTCGGTGCCCGAAATCGTCGCCGAGCTCTCGACGCTCTACGAACTGAAGCCGGGCGACCTGGTCTTCACGGGGACCCCCGCCGGCGTCGGGCCGCTGGCCCGGGGCGACAGCGTCGTTGGCGGCGTCGAGGGACTCGACACGCTGCGCACGACGATCGCCTGAGGTGACGTCGTCGATCGGGCGGGGAGGTTCGCATGGGTTACAGGCTCTACACGTACTGGCGCAGTTCCGCGGCGTTCCGCGCGCGCATCGCGCTCGCGCTGAAGGGGCTCGACTACGAGTCGGTCCCGAAGCACCTGCTCCGCGACGGGGGCGAGCAGCGCAAGGACGACTACCTATCGCTGAATCCACAGGGGCTCGTGCCGGCACTCGAGCACGACGGCTCGCTCATCGTGCAGTCGCTCGCGATCTGCGAGTACCTCGAGGAGGTGTGCCCGCGGCCGCCGCTGCTGCCCCGCGGCGCGGTCGAGCGCGCGCAGGTCCGCGCGATGGCGCTCGCGGTCGCCTGCGACATCCACCCGCTCAACAACCTGCGCGTGCTCGTGCACCTGCGGCGCGAGTTCGCGCAGGACGACGAGGGCGTGAACCGCTGGGCACGCCACTGGATCGCGTCCGGGTTCGACGCGGTCGAGCAGTGGATCGCGCGGTATTCGACGACCGGCCGGCACGCCTGGGGCGACGCGCCGACGCTCGCCGACGTCTTCCTGCTGCCGCAGGTCGTGAATGCGCGGCGCGTCTCGCTCGACCTCGCGCCGTGGCCGCGGATCGCCGCGGTCGCCGCGCACCTCGAGACGCTGCCGGCTTTTGTCGCGGCGCGGCCGGACCAGCAGCCCGACGCGGAGTGAGCCGCGTCAGCCGCCGCGCCGATACCTGTCGGCGATGCGGCGGTAGGCCTCCCGGAACGGGATCCCCTGTTCGACCACGAGCGCATTCGCCTCGGCCGCGCCGTGGATGTCCGCGTCCATCCGGATCCGGTCGGGCCGGAAGCGCAGCGCCGGGATCGCCGCCGCCATGATGGCGAGCGACTCCCCGCACAGGTCCACCGACCGGAACAATGGCGCCTTGATGAGCTGCAGGTCGCGCTGGTAGCCGGACGGCAGCTTCGCGGTGATCCCCATCACTTCGGCGAGGCAGGCCTGCGCGGTCGCCGTGCGCCCGCGCACCAGCTCGAACACGTCCGGGTTGCGCTTCTGCGGCATGATCGACGAGCCGGTCGTGAAGGCCTCGGGCAGGTCCACGAAGCCGAACTCGCGCGTGTAGAAGAGCAGCAGGTCGGCCGCGAGCCGGCCGAGGTCCTGCATCAGCAGCGCGACCTGGAACAGCAGCTCGGCCTCGGCCTTGCCGCGCGACAGCTGCACGGCCGTCACCGGCGCGTGGGTCACCGGGAAGCCGAGCCGGCGCGTCGTCGCCTCGCGGTCGATGGGCAGGTTCGGCGTGCCGTAGCCCGCGGCCGAGCCGAGCGGGTTCTTCTGGATCCGGCGGTGCGCGTGGCGGAGCGCGTCCGCGTCGTCGCGGATCTCGGCCGCGTAGCCGCCGGCCCACAGGCCCACCGAACTCGGCATCGCCTGCTGCATGTGCGTGTAGCCGGGCAGCTCGATCGCGCCCTGCGACGCGGCCAGCGCGTCGAGCGCGTCGGCGACCTCGCGCGCGCCGGCCGACAGCGACTCGACCGCGTCGCGGAGATACAGCCTGAGCGCCGCGAGCACCTGGTCGTTGCGCGAGCGCCCGGCGTGCAGCCGCAGCCCGGCCTCGCCGATCCGCTGCACGAGCAGCGTCTCGAGCGCCGTCTGTCCATCCTCGAGTTCGAGCGTCACGCGCCACTCGCCGCGCGCGTGGGCGGCGCCGATCGCGGCGAGGCCGTCGCGGATCGCGGCCAGCGCGGCCGCATCGAGCAGGCCGCACTCGGCGAGCGCCTCGGCGTGCGCGATCGAGGCCTGCACGTCGTAGGCGACCAGACGGTCGTCGAGCGCGTGGTCCTCGCCGGCCGTGTAGTTGAGCACCCGCGCATCGAGCGGGGTGCCCTTGTCCCAGAGTCGGCTCACGTTCCGTGCTCCCGTGTCGGTCTCATCGGGTCGGGGTCACTTGCCCTGCTCGGCCGCCGAGAGCGCCTTCGTGTCGGCGACCACGAGCGTGCCGGTGCCCTCGTTCGTGAAGATCTCGGCGAGCAGCGCGTCGGGCGACCCGTACGAGATCACGTGCACGCGCCGCACGCCGCCGCGGATCGCGGCCTCGATCGCGCTCGACTTCGGCAGCATCCCGTCGGAGATCGCGCCTTCCTCGCGCAGCCGCCGCAATCCCGCGACGTCCGTGTAGGAAATCAGCGACTGGGGGTCGTCGAGCCGCTCGAGGATCCCGGGCGCGCCGGTGCAGAGGATCAGCTTCTCGGCGTCGATCGCCGCACCGATCGCCGCGGCGACCGTGTCGGCGTTGATGTTGAGCAGCTGCCCCGACGCGTCCGTGGACAGCGGGCTCACGACCGGCAGGAAGCCGGCGTCGAGCAGGCGCGTGATCACCGACGCGTCGATCCCGTCCACGTCGCCGACCATCCCGTAGTCGACCACCTCGCCATTCGCGAGCGTGACGGGCGGCCGCCGGTGCGCACGCACGAGTCCACCGTCCACGCCGCTCACGCCGATCGCCGGGATGCCGAAGCCGTGGCACAGTGCGAGCAGGCGCGTGTTGATGAGCCCGTTCAGCACCATGCTGGTCGCGTCGATCGCCGATGCGTCGGTGACGCGGCGACCCTGGACCATCCGGGTCTCGACGCCGAGCTTCGCGGTCACCTCGTCGAGCTGCGGGCCGCCGCCGTGCACGAGCACGACGCGGATGCCGAGGTGGTGCAGGATCGAGACCTGCTCGACGAACGCGCGCATCGTCGCCGGGTCGCGGAACGCGCCGCCGCCGGTCTTGATCACGAAGACCTTGCCCTTGTACATGTGCATGTACGGCGCCGCGCCCCTGAGCGCCCGCACCGTGACCGCCTGCTCGCCCTTGTGTCCGATCATCACGCATTCCCCCTGAGCAACCTGTGGAGCACCGCCATCTGCACCGTCATCCGGTTGGCGGCTTCGGCGACCACGCGGCTGCGCGGCCCGTCGAGCACTGTGTCGGCGACGGCGACGTTGCGCCGTACCGGCAGGCAGTGCATGAAATGGCAGTCGGGCCGTGCGCCGCGGAACCAGTCCTCGCGCACCTGCCAGCCGCCGAGCGGCGCGCGCAGCGCCGCCTCGGCCTCGGCGTCGCCGTAGCACCCGGCGGAGCCCCATTCCTTCGCGTACAGCACGTGGGCGCCGGCGAGCGCCGCGACGCGGTCGTCGGTCTCGGTGACCGAGCCGCCCGACGCTTCGGCGGCCGCGCGCGCCTTGTCCATGATCGGCGCCGGCAGTGCGTAACCCTCCGGCCGCAGCACGACGACCTCCATGCCGCGCTGCGCCGCCATGTGCACGGTGGCCGCGGGCACCGCGAGCGGCAGCGCACGCGGGTGGTGCACCCAGCTCAGCACGAAGCGGCCACGCGCGGGCACGGCGAGGTCGTCCATCGTCTTCCAGTCGGCGAGCGCCTGGCACGGGTGGTTCATGGCCGATTCCATGTTCACGAACGGCTTGTCGCAGAGGTTTGCCATCGCGAGGAACTGCCGCTCCTCGAGGTCGGCGGCGAGGTCCTTGCCGTCGGCGAATGCACGGATGCCGAGCGCGTCGCAGTAGGACGCCATCACCGGGATCGCCTCGCGCACGTGCTCCGCGGCGCCGCCGTTCATCACCGCGCCGAGCCGCGTCTCGAACTGCCAGGTGCCCTGGCCCGGGGTCACGACGAACGACGAGCCGCCGAGCCGCGACATCCCGGCCTGGAACGAGGCCAGCGTCCTGAGCGACGGGTTCATGAACAGGAGCCCGAGGATCTTCCCGGCGAGCGCCCGCGGCTCCGGGTGCTCCTGCAGCCGGCGTGAGAGCGCCACGAGGTCCTGCACTTCGTCGCGGGTCAGGTCGGCGAGATCGAGGAAGCGCTGCATGTCCGGGCTCGTGGTGTGGGGTGACGGGTGCGCGGTGTTCAGGCCGGCAGCGCGGCAAGCGCGTCGGCCAGCTGCGCGACGTGCGAGGACTCGAGCACGTAGGGCGCGAGGATCCGCACGACGTGCGGATCGGCGCTCGTGCCGGTCAGGATGTCACGCTCGAGGAGCTCCCGCTGGACGTCCTTCGCGGGACGCCGGGTCCGCAGACCGCACAGGAGCCCGGCGCCCTGGACTGCGGCCACGGGCCCGGTGACGCAGCTGGCGCGGATCTGCGCCGCGCGATCGCGCACGTTCGCGAGCAGGCCCTCGCTTTCGATGATGTCGACGACGGCCTCGACGAGCGCGCAGGCCATCGGGCCTCCGCCGAACGTCGTGCCGAGGTCGTCGGCGCGGAGCCGCGAGGCGACGGCGTCCGCCATCAGCAGCGCGGAGCAGGGGAACCCGGCGCCCAGTGCCTTCGCTGTCGTGATCATGTCGGGCGCGAGGCCGTGCAGGTTCGCGGCGAACGGCCGGCCGGTGCGGCCCATCCCGCACTGCACCTCGTCGAGCACCACGAGTGCGCCGACGGCGCGGGCGCGCGCCTCGAGCGCCTTGAGGAACGGTGCGCCGAGGTCGACCGCACCGGCCACGCCCTGCACGGGCTCGGCGATCACGGCCGCGGTGTCGGCGTCGACGACGCGTTCGATCGCGGCTGCGTCGCCGCGCGGGACGAACTCGACGTCGAACGGCGCGCGCGGGAAGCCGTACCACTTCGCGGCGGCGCCCCAGGTGACGGCGCCGGCCGCCGCCGTGCGGCCGTGGAAGCTGCCTTCGACGGCGACGACCTTGCGCCGCCCGGTGAGCTTGAGCGCAAGCTTCAGCGCGTTCTCGTTCGCCTCGGCGCCGGTGTTCACGAAGAACACGGTGTCGAGGCCGAGCCCGGCGAAGCGCGCGAGTCGCGTCGCGGCGCGCTCCCGCACCGCGAGCGGCACGGCATTCGACTGGAACGGCAGCGCACGGGCCTGCGCCTCGAGCGCCGACTGCCAGCGCGGGTGCGAATAGCCGAGTGCGGCGACCGCGTGGCCGCCGTACAGGTCGAGGATCCTGCGTCCGCTGCGCGTCACGAGGTGGACGCCTTCGCCGCCTGCGACGTCGATCGCCCACTGTGCGTAGACGGGCGCGAGGTGGTCCGCGGGCGGCGACCACGCCGCGTCGGGTGCGGCGTTCACGTCCAGCCCGCGGCGGGCTGCGCGAGCCCCGCGGTCTCCTCGAAGCCGAGCATCCGGTTCATCCACTGCACTGCGCCGCCGGCCGCCCCCTTCGTCAGGTTGTCGATCGCGCAGGTCACGGCGACCGAGCGGCCGTGCGCGGTCGCGCCGAGTTCGGCGTAGTTGCTCGCGACCACGTCCTTGATCCGCGGTGGCTCGCCGCCCACACGCACGAATGGCGACTGGTCGTAGTAGTCGCGCAGTTCCGCGACCAGGTCGTGCGTCGTGATCGCGTCGCGCATCACCGCCTGCGCGGTCACGTAGATGCCGCGCGCGAACGGGCCGGAGTGCGGCACGAAACTGAACTCGGCCTCGGCGCCGGTGGCCGCGGCCGCGAGCGCCTCGACCTCGGGCACGTGGCGGTGCGCGAGCGGGTTGTAGGCGTAGAGGTCCGAGTGCCGCTGCGGGTGGTGCGTGCCCGGCGTCGGCTGCCGGCCCGAGCCGGTGCTGCCCGTGACGCCGCTCACGAACACGCGCGGCTCGGCGAGCCCGAGCGCGAGCAGCGGGACGCTCGCGAGCAGGATGGCCGTCGCGAAGCAGCCCGGATGCGCGACGTGCGTCGTGGCGAGCGCGTTCAGGTGCTCGGGCACCGCGCAGGTGAACTCGGCGAGCCGGGCCGGTGCGCCGTGCGGGTGCTTGTACACCCGCTCGTAGGCGGCTGCCGTCGGGTAGCGGAAGTCGGCCGAGATGTCGACGACGCGCGGCCGCGTGCCGGCCTGCTCGGCCGTCGCGAGCAACCGGTCGACGAGTGCGGCCGACACGCCGTGCGGCGCCGCCGAGAACACCGCCGTGACCGGGTTCGCGGCGACGAATTCGAGCGCCTCGTCGTGCCCGGCGAAGCGCAGGTGCGGCAGCACCGGCCCGAGGTGGCGGAAGAACTGCGCGACCGGCTCGTCCGGCTGGCTGTCCGAGGCGACCGCGGCGAGGTCGAGGTATGGGTGCGACGCGAGCAGGCGCAGCAGTTCACCGGCCACGTAGCCGGTGCCACCGAGCACGACGGCCGGGATGCGCGCGGTCACCCGACGGCCTCGAGCGCCGGTGTCGCGAGCCCGAGGCTCGCGATGATGTGGTCGCCGAGCGCGGCGCCCGAGGACATCGCGTTCAGCGCGCGCACGCCCATCTGCTCCTCGATGATCCCGACGCCCACGGCATTGTCCGTGGCCGGCCCCGTGACCGCGCAGGGCTCGATGCCGAACTTCTCGCGCAGCAGCTTCACGCCGCCCCAGGCGGCGACCGGATCGTTCGCCGACAGCACGACGGCCGAGAGCGAGCGGCGTATGTCCTCCGCCGAGAGGATCGCCTCGACGCCGTAGGCGCCGAGCAGCCCGTCGCCGAGCTCGAACACGACGACGTCCGGGCGCCCCTGCGTCATCTCGGTGAGCATCGTGCGCGTGAGTGCGGGACCGGAAGCGGCAGTCGTCGTCACGATCCCGAGGTCCGTGAAGATCATGCTGCGCCGCGCACCCGAGTCCTCCATCGCGAGGATGTCGCGCCGGAGCGAGACGCCGGTCGCCTTGAACGCGTGGACGGCGAGCCCGCGGTGGCGCATCCGCGCGACGATCGAGCAGGCCGCGGCCGTCTTGCCGGCCTCCATGCAGGTGCCGGCGAGCGCGACGACCGGCACGCCGTGCGTGTCGAGCGGCGCCGCCAGGTCGAGCGGCCGGTGGCCGACGCGTGCCGGCACGCCGATCCGCTCGCCGAGGAACGGGAACTGCAGCACGCAGCCGATCACGCGGCAGTCGAACGGCTGGCCGCGGTCCGGGTTGACCGAGTCGCAGACGCCGAGCACGCCGCCGATGTTGAGCACCTGCAGCACGTCCCCGGCCTCGACGCGCTCCGGGATGTGGCCGGAATACCCGAACAGCGCCCGTCGGTGGCCGAGCGCTCCGACGATCACGTCGCCCTTCGACACCTTCGCCATCCGGCCGCTCGTGAGCTCGAGTGTGTTGTACGTCGACTTGTTCGTCAGGATCTCGACGACCAGCACGACGCCTTCCTCGCAGGGGATGTCCGTCGTCGCGACCCGCAGCTCGTGCCCGAGCCCGCAGGCCTGCGCGATCGAGGCCACCTTGTCCACGACGACCGTGCGCATCTGCATCGCCATCACTCGCTCCCCGCGGCCTGCTCGCCCGCGCGCGTGTAGAAGATCCCGGGCAGCGCGAGCATCTTCGAGTACCCGTGGGCCTCGGCCGCCGTCCACTCGCCGGCCGACTCGCCGTAGGCGCCCTTCGAGGCCTTCATCAGCGAGTACGGCGAGGCGACGCCCTCGACGAACACGGCGCCCGGCCTGAGCAGCAGGTGCACCTCGCCGGTGACGCGCTGCTGGGTCGAGAGGAAGAACGCCTCGATGTCGCGGCAGACCGGGTCGAGGTGCTGGCCCTCGTGCACGAGGTCGCCGTACGGCGCCGCGAGCGAGTCCTTCATCCTCGCCTGGCGCGCCGAGAGCACCAGCTTCTCGAGCTCGCGGTGCGCCGTCAGGATGATCTCGGCGGCCGGGGCCTCGAACGCGACGCGTCCCTTGAAGCCGATGATCGTGTCACCGAGGTGGATGCCGCGCCCCACCCCGTAGCGGGCGCCCAGCGATTCCGTCCGTTCGATCAGCGCGACCGGGTCGAGCCGCTCGCCGTCGAGCGAGCAGGGCACGCCGCGCTCGAAGCCGAGCAAGTGCCGCCCGGGCGGCTGCGGGTTCGAGTACGCGTCGCGGGTCGTCACCCACGCCGAGTCCGGGATGCAGCCGTCCGAGGTCAGCGTCTCCTTGCCGCCGATCGTCGTGCCCCAGAGGCCGCGGTTGACCGAGTACGCGGCGCCGAACGGCGGCACGGGCAGCTTCCGCGACTCGAGGTACTCGAGCTGCTCCGGACGCTTGAACGCGCGGTCGCGCACCGGTGCGAGGATCTCGAGGCCGGGTGCCAGCGTCCGGAGCGCGACCTCGAAGCGCACCTGGTCGTTGCCGGCGGCCGTCGAGCCGTGCGCGACCACGTCGGTGCCGAGCCGGCGCGCCCACTGCGCGACCGTCTGCGCCTGCAGCACGCGCTCTGCACCGACGCAGAGCGGGTACAGGCCGCCGCGACGCACGTTGCCCATCACGAGGAAGCGGATCACCTGCTCGAAGTAGCCCCGCCGCGCGTCCACCAGGTGGTGCTCGACGGCACCGAGCGCGCGCGAGCGCTCCTCGAGCACGCGGGCGGCGGCCGCGTCGATCCCGCCGGTGTCGACCGTGAGCGTCACGACCGGCCGTCCGTAGGTCTCTGCGAGCCACGGCACGCAGAACGAGGTGTCGAGGCCGCCCGAGAAAGCGAGCAGGATGGGCTTGGCGCCCGTCGAGGTCTGGGTCATGGTTGTCTCAGCGTCCGAACGCGTCGCGCAGCTGCTGGTGCAGCCGCCGCTGGGCGCGGGCGTGCTCCGTGGCGATGAAGATGGTGTCGTCGCCGGCGATCGTGCCGACGATCTCGGGCCAGTGGGCCTTGTCGATCGCGATCGCGACGCCCTGCGCCGTGCCCGCGGTCGTCCGGACGACCGTGAGTGCGGGACCGGCCGCGCGATAGCCCTTGACGAACGACCGCACGTCCTCGAAGTGGCTGGGCGTGAGGGCGTCCTCGGCGGCCGGCAGCAGGTAGCGGTCCGCGCCCTTCACGACGCCGAGCTCGCGCAGGTCCCGGCTCACGCTCGACTGCGTGGCGTCGAGCCCCTCCCGGCGCAGCAGCCGCACGAGCTCCTCCTGCCGGCCGACCGCGGTCTGGCGCAGGATCCGCACGATCGCCTCGCGGCGCAGGGACTGGGCGTCGGGCAGGGTGGCCACGCTCGGTTACTCGGCTCGCTATGAATAAAAACATGGATAATGTGCATAAATATGCATCCGCTGTCAAGGCCGGCCGCGGCCGGCCCGCGCGGCCGGTCAGCGCTCGATCTTGAACTCGACGTCGGCGCTCTGCTCGAGGCCGGCCTCGGCGCGCAGCGACCAGCGCCGGTTCAGCGTGTAGCGCAGCTTGACCGTGTTGATCGCCTCGGCGACCGAGACCCCGTAGCTCACGAACAGCTTCGGCGACAGGAACTTGCCGAGCACGATCTGCGCGTCGTCGCGGCCCGAGCCCTCGACCGAGACCTCGTCGAGGCCGAGCCGCGAACCGAGGCCGCCGAGCAGCAGCCCGCCGCCGCTGACCGCGAGGCTCTCGGCCGCGCGGTTCACCGAGGCCGCCTCGCTCGACTGCAGCGTGTTGATCGAGCGCCCGGTCAGCAGGTACGAGAGCGCCTCGTTGCTCGGCATCGCCGGGTTCGACGACAGCGTGATGAACGGGTTGTCGAGCGGGCCACGCACGTTCAGCGACACCGTGACGTCCTCGTCCTTGATCTCGCGCTCGGCCACGAGGTCGAGCACCGGGCGGCCGAGTGGCGAGTCCTGGTAGGTGAGCACGCCCTTGACGATCTTCACGTAGACGCCGAACGCCTTGTACTCGCCGTCGAGCACCCGGATCGCGCCGGTGCCCCGCGGTTCCCGGCCGGGCTCGGCCGTGACCATCACCTCGCCGCCGAGATGGGCCTTGAGCCCGTAGGAGTCGACTCGCACGTCGTCGCCGAGCTTCATGTTCACCCGCATGTGCACCCGGCTCGGTGCCGGCGGCGGCGCCTCCGGCGCCTCGGCCCCGACGATGCGCTCGTCGGCGGAGACCGAGGCGGAGGTGCTGAGGTCCCTCGGCGTGATGCGCGCCCAGGGCACGACCACCTCGCCGGTCACCGTGTACTCGCCGCCCGCCGCCGTCACGGTGAGGTCCGGGGAGGCCTGGACGCGGTAGTCCGGCGTGTCGGCGACGAGCAGCCCGTCGCCCGCGAGGTGCAGGCTGCCCTTCATCACGCCGTCCGGCCACGAGAACCGCCCGTCCAGCGTCATCGCCCCCTTGCGGGTGCGTGCGCGCCCGTTGAACTCGAGCGTGTCGCCGACGAATCGCCCGTCGATCGTCGCGTCCGTGAGCGAGAGGTTGGTCCGGTAGAGGTCGAGCCGCCCGTCCTGCAGGTGGAAGTCGCCGTCGAACGTCGGCTCGCCGAGCGTCCCGCCCACCCGCACCGACGCCTGCAGCCGGCCCTCCGAGCGGTCGACCTCGGGCACGAACAGCGGCAGCGCAGAAATCACCGCGGACTCCGCGCGCAGTTCGCCGCGCACGGCCAGCTCGTCGAGTGGCCGGCCCCGCCCGCGCTCGGCCTCGGCGTGGCCAGTGACGCGCGTGCTCGCGGCCATGTCGAGGTCGGCCGTCGCGCGCAGCGACGACTCGTCGGCGTAGAGATCGATGCGTCCACCGCCGAGTTCGGTCCGGTCGGCCCGGAACCGGTTGCGCCGGATGTCGACCGTCGGCTCCTCGAGCACGATCGCGGCACCGCCGACCCAGTCGTGGCCGGGCTGCTGCTCGGCCCAGCCGCTCGCCTGCAGGCGGCCGTCGAACTCCCTGCGCCCGAGCAGCGAGGTGACCAGCCGGCGGATCGGCCAGTCCTCGGCGCTCACGAGCACGCGCCAGGCGGCGGGGTTTCGGTTCCACTCGCCCTCCGCGCACAACCGGGCCTCGTCGTTCACGAGGCACAGCGGCGTCGCGCGCACCGCGTCGGCGCCCGCAGCGATTTCCACCGGCCGGGCGAGCCGCGCGGCCCCGTCCGGGAACGTCACGTCGAGCGCACCGAGCGTCCCCTTCCATGCCCGGTCCGCGAGGTTTGCGCCGCCGGCCGCCTCGAGCGTCGCCCGGAACCCCGGCACCTGGCCATTCGTACTGCCCGGGGAAACGACACGCAGGGTGACGTCGTGGTTCGAGACACGACCCGTGACGTCCAGCCGGGCGTCGTCGAGCCGCAACCGGCCGGCATTCACGCCGCCGGCGCGCACGAGGATGCGCGAGTCGCGACGGTCCGCGAGGTCGACGTCGACGTCGGCGTGCAGCGTGTCGGCGACGGCGCCGCCCGCGTCGAGCGCGCGCGCGTCGAGCGTCCCCGCCACCTCCGGGCGCGTGCCCGGGCCCCGCACGGTGCCGCGGGCCCGCACGGACCCGGACCACGCCGGATCCACGATCGAAAGCGCCCTCAGGTCGGCGTCGAAGCGCAGGTCGGCGCTCGCGCCCCAGCGGCCATCGACGTCGACGTGCGAGTCGCCATTCGCGATCCGCACGCCGTCGAGCCGGTATTCGCCGGCCCGGTGCGAGACGCGGCCGCGACCCGTGAGCGCGCGTCCGCGCAGCGTGCCGGCCATGCGCTCGATCCGGGCATTCCACTCGCCGTCCGGCGAGTAGCCCCGGCCGGACACGGCGCCCGTGACGTCGAGCCGACCCGGCAGGTCGGGACGGAGCGTCGCGAGGTCCAGCCCGCGCGCGTCGACGTTCGCGCTCCAGTCGAGTGGCGCCGCCAGCGCGAACGTCCCGTCGCCGCGCAGGGTGCCGCGGAGCAGCCGTCCCTCGATCCGGTCGATCGTGACGGTGCTGCGGTCGAAGCGCCCGCGCGCCGCGAGGTCCGCGTCGCGCACGCCGGCCGCGGCGAGGCGGGCGTTCACGTCGAATGCGTAGGGCATCGCGCCGTCGATCCGCAGTGTCCCCGCCCCGCTTTCGGCCACGACATCCCCGGTGAGCGGCCAGCGCAGCCGCGACCACGATCCCTCGAGCGCGACGCGCGGGGCGTCGCCCGCGACGTCGATCGCGCCCCGGGCCTCGATCGTGGCGCCGGACCGCGGCAGCCACGCCTTCAGCCCGACGACGTCGACCCGCGTGCCGTCGACGCGGGCCGATCCGTGCAGGCGGAGCGGACCGGCCTCGAGCGAGGGCGAGGTGAGCGTGCCGTCGAGTCCGACGACTCGCCTCGTGGCGTCGAGCGCCACCGATCCCGTGAGCGACGGCAGCGTGCCGGATGCAAGCCACGGCGTCCCGTCGAAACCCGACACGCGCAGCGTGCCGACCAGGTGCGGATCGTGCTCGACGTCGAACACCGTGCCGACCAGGCCGGCCCTGGCCGGCGCATCGAGCGCCAGGTCGACGCCAAGCCGGTCGAGGCGGCCGTCCGTCGTGGCCCGGAACCGGTAGAGGTGACCGTCCGGCAGCGTCCAGCGGCCGGCCGCGCGCACGCGCAGGCCGAGCGGCAGCGTCCCGCGCAGGTAGGCCTCGCCGCTCACGCGACCGGCCGGGTCGGCGAGGTCGAACGGTGCGAGGTCGATCCGCCATCGCGTCACCCGCACGTCGGCCGTGACGCGATCGACGTGCAGCCGCGTGCCGTCCACGAGCCTGACGCCGACCCGGCGGACCGTCGCCGCGTCCGCGGTGATCGAGAGCCACGCGGGGAGGAAGTGCGTCTCGGAGGGCGGCTGCGGCGGGCGCTCCTTCAGCGTCACCTCGACGCTGCCGATCCGCGCGCCGTCGAGCGAGAGCCGGCCCGCGAACAGCGCCGGCACGGACGGGTCGCCGTGCACGTCGGTCGCGACGATGCGCACCGCCTCGTGGTCAACCAGCACCCGTCGGAACGACACGGGCCCGGCGAGCGTGCCTTCGGCGCCGTCGACGACGATCCGGACGCCGTCGATGCCGCCGAGCTGCCCCAGCACCCAGCGCAGCCCCTCGTTCGTGTAGAGGAGACGGTGCGCGAGCAGCGCCGGCCCGGCGAGCAGCGCCCCGGCGACCAGCAGTGCGACGATGCGGCGCCGGCTCACTACAGCACCTGCGTGATGTTCAGGTGGAGCCGCGGCCGCTTGTCGGGCTCGGACAGCGCCTGCGCGACGTCGATGCCGATCAGCAGCATCGGCAGGCGGATCCGGAGACCGACGCCGACCGAGTACTCGAGGGGCGTGCCCCACTCGTCGAACGCGTTGCCCGTGTCGAAGAACACGGCGCCCCGCAGGTCGTGGGGCAGGTCGCGCTCGAACTCGATCGAGCCGACGAGCTTGTGCTTGCCGCCGATGCCCTTGTTGCCGCTGCCGGGCGGAGCGTTCGGGTCCTTGGGGCTCAGCGAGTCGAGCGCGAAGCCGCGCACGCTGCGGTCGCCGCCGGCGAAGAAGCGCTGGGAACCGGGCAGCTCGCTGAAGTCGCTCACCCAGCTCGTGCCGACCTCGCCGCGCAGCCGCAGGAACCACGGACCCTGCCGGATCGGCCACACCTTCTCGCCGCGTGCGTAGAAGCGCAGGTAAGAGGCGTCGGAGCCGAGCGAGGCGGGACTGCCCGAGAGTTCGAAGTAATACGCCTGGTCGCGCACCCAGCCGGTCATGAAGTTCGGGGGTTGCGTCGCGAAGCTGATGCCCGGGATCAGCAGCAGCGAGCGGGTGTCCTCGCTGCCCGGGAACTTCGTGACTTCCTGGCTCACCTGCGCGAACAGGACGCGCTGCCATTCCCCGAGCGACTGAGTGAGCCCGGCGACCAGTTCGTAGCGCTCGCTGTCGAGGCCGCCGAGCTGCTGGTTGATGTAGCCGGCCGAGAACTCGAGCTTCTCGAGCGTCGGGTCACCGACCGGGATGATGTAGGAGAAGGTCCCGTCCTGCAGCACCTTCGAGAGTGTCGACTGCAGGCGCCACCGGTGGCCGTCGTCGTTCACGAGGCGCCGGTCCCAGCTGAACTGCCCGCGCGGGCCGGTGTCGGTGCCGAAACCGACGCTCGCCGCGTAGCGGTCGCGCTTGATGCGCTCCGCGTGGATCGTGATCGGCACCGTGAGCGTCTCGGGGTCGCGTTCGCCCGGCGTGACCGTCACGCTCGAGAAGTAGTAGCTGTCCTCGAGCGCGAACTGCGTGCTGCGCACCAGCGCGCCCGAGAACGGCTTGCCCTCGGTGACGCGCACGAAGCCCTGCAGGAACTCCGGGTTGACCGCGTCCTGCTCGATCGTGACCTTGCCGAACCGGTACAGGCCGCCCGTGTCGAGCACGAGCTGGGCGTCGGCCGAACGCTGCGGCGGGTCGACCTCGAGCAGGTGGGTCACGAGCTTTGCGTCGAGGTAGCCGTCCTCGATCGCCGTGCGGACGAGGTCGGTCTTGAGCTTCTCCCACGCCGGGTGGTCGAGTCGCGCGCCCGGCCGCACGGGGCTCGCGTCGATCACCTGCTGCAGGTCGCCGTCCTGGCTGCCGGCGCCCGTGACGTCGATCGCGACCGCGCGCAGCAGCACGGGGTCGCCCGGCTTGATGCGCAGCCGGACGATCCAGGTCGCGTCGTCGCGCACGGTGCGGCTGCGGACGCTCGGTGCGTAGTAGCCGTAGGGGCGCAACGCGTCCGCCGCCTCGTCCACCGCACGGTCCGCGAGCCGCCGCACCTGCGTGTCCGTGAGGTCGGTGCGGTCCGTGTATCGCGTGAGCGACAGGTAGGCGCGGACGTTGTCCGCGAGCGTGCGGTCGACGCCCTCGATGATGATGTTGATGGTCTCGGCCGCGTGCGCTCGGACCGGCATCGTCACCGCGAGCAGCGCGGCGACTGCCGCGAACGCGGCGCGACGCAGCTGGGCCCGGCGCGGCCTCACCGTCCGGGTCCCGGGCACAGGAACTCGTGGCGCGACGCACCGCTCATTCGGCCGTCGGCGCCGTAGCGGCGCTCGGCGACGACGACGCGTCCGTCGCGGGTCGCGAGCACGACGGTGGAGCAGCGCGTACCGTAGCGAGGGTGCAGCACGAACGGGGCGGCGAGGGCGCTCGCGAGCGCCGGTTCGAGCGGCCCGGCCCCGACGTCCGTCGGGGGTGCCCGGTCGGCGAGCAGCTCGAACAGCGACTCCGGGTCGATCTCGTCCCGGGCGAGCGCGGCCTCGAGGCGGGTCCGGCTCGTCGTGACCTTGTACGCGGGCTCGTCGAGCGACTGGTTCGCGAGTCCATACACGCCGGGCGGCAGTTCGCGATGGCCGCCACCCCCGGCATTCGACGCGAACCAGAGGGAGCGGCCGTCGTCGAGCAGCAGGTTGTAGCCAGCGTAGCGGGAGGCTTCCTGCCGGGTGCGCTCGAGGTGCGCGGCCGCCGGCTCGCTGCCCGCGAGGAAGCCGGGCACGAGCCCGCCGCGCGACGGGGCGTCCGGGCCGACGCTGCGGACGAACTCGCGGTAGTTCGTCACGACCCCGAACCGGCCGTCCGGCGAGGCGCCGAGCCACGTACCCCCGGCCGCGAGGTCGCGGCCGGCGAGGATGCGCGGTCCCTCGCTCCACCATCCGAGCGGCGCGGCGGCGCGGTCGTGGAACTCGTCGCGATTGGCCGCGATCACCGTCCGGTAGCGGGCGTGGGAGCGGTGGGCGAGCACGACGAGGCACATGGCCCGCATTGTAAGCGGTGCGCCGTGGCGCGCCGCCCGGCGGTCAGCCGTCGGGTGGGTTGCCGCGACGCCGGAACAGCCGGCCCGCGGTCCGGACGGACACGACGACGAGCGCGACGACGGCCACGGCGCACGCGAGCGGCAGCGCGATCGCGAGCACCGCGATCCCGGTCGACCCGAGCGTCTCGACCAGTGCGACGAGCGGATTCGCGAGGCCGCCCGTCGCGAGACCGGCCTTGGCCCGGAGCAGGGCCGCGCCACCCTTGGCGGCCCCGGCCACGCCCCCGCCCGCGATGATCGCGACCGGCCACGCGTAGTGGGCCGGCACGTCCGTCATCACCGACGCGCTCGCGACGACGCCGGCGGCGACCGCCGCCGGGCCCGCCACCACGTCGAGCGCGTGATCGACCCCCGGGATGAAGTACGCGGCCGTCTCGGCGAGCGCGGCGACGCCGAGCGTCACGAGCGCCGGCGTTCCGGCCAGCCACTGGAAGCCGTCCGCGAGCGGCAGCACGCCGAGTCGCGCAGCGACCGCCGCCACGAGCAGCGGCACGAACACGCGGAAACCCGCGGAGGCTGCGAGCCCGAGCCCGAGGGCGATGCCGATGAGCGCCTGCAGCGTCGTGTCCATGCGGCTCCCGTTGGGTGCGTTGCGATGCTGAACGATGCCGGCGCCGCGGACAACCGCGGTTCAGCGGGCGAGCCGCAGCGCGTCGAGCGCGGTCTTCGCGATCAGGCAGCCGACGACTGCAATGAACACGAGGCGCACGAACCCGCTGCCGCGCCGGATCGCGAGGTGGCTGCCGACCTGGGCGCCGGCCACGTTGCAGGCGGCCATCGCGAGCCCGAGCAGCCAGTAGACCTGGCCGGTGAGGCCGAACAGCAGGATCGCCGCGAGGTTCGCCGCGGCGTTCACGACCTTCGCCGACGCCGACGCGTGCAGGAAGTCCAGGCCGAACAGCCGTACGAACATGAACACGAGGAAGCTGCCCGTGCCCGGGCCGAAGAACCCGTCGTACAGGCCGATCGCGCCGGCGCCGGCCGCGGCCAGCCAGCGCCCGTGGTGGCCGGTGCGGCGCGGGCGGTGTTCGCGCCCGAAGTCGTGGTGCAGCAGCGTGTAGGCGAACACCAGCGCGAGCAGCAGCGGCACCAGCGCGCGGAACCCGGCCGGCGGGATCCGCGTGGCGATCCACGCGCCGGCGACCGCCGCGACGAACGCGGCCGCCGACGCGGAGGCGACGAGCGCACGGTCGAGTCGCACGTGCCGCACGTACCGGAGCGCCGCGCTCGTGGTTCCCGCGAGACCGGCCAGCTTGCCGGTGCCGAGCAGCGTCGTGTGCGGCGTGGTCGGGTACGCGGCGAACAGCGCCGGCAGCTGGATCAGCCCGCCCCCGCCGGCCATCGCATCCACGACGCCGGCGCCGAAGGCGGCCGAGAGCAGCAGCGGTATCTCGAGGCTCACGCGGCCGTGCTCAACGCTCGCCGCGTCCCCACGACCGCACGCCCGGCGTGTCGCGGAGGCTCCGCGGCGAGCCCGAGTCGTACCAGTCCTCGATCAGCCGGTAGGACACGGACTGGGCGAACGGCAAGCCGACGGCGCCGGCCGCGATGTCCGCACGGGAGAACCAGCGCACGTCCTCCAGTTCCTCGTCGGCGCGCGGCACCTGGCCCGGCGCGGCGGTCGCCGTGTAGCCGATCATCAGCGACGACGGAAACGGCCAGGGTTGCGACGAGTGGTATTCGGACGCGAGCACCGTGACGCCCGCTTCCTCGAGCACCTCGCGTGCGACGGCGTCCTCGAGGCTCTCGCCCGGTTCGACGAAACCGGCGATCGTCGAGTAACGCCCCTCGGGCCACGCGGCCTGCCGGCCGAGCAGGGCGTGCTCGCCGTCCGTGACGAGCACGATGATCGCAGGGTCGATCCGCGGGAAGTGCTCGGCGCCGCAGCCTTCGCGGGTGCAGGTCATCACGTGCCCGGCGCTGGTCGGGCGGTTCGGCGCTCCGCAGACGCCGCAGTGCCGGGTCCGGGCACGCCAGAGCACGAGCGCCCGGGCGTACGCGAGCAGTCCGGCCTCGTCGTCCGGGAGCCCGCCGCCGGTGCGCCGCAATTCCTCGAACGTGACGGCCGGGTCGCCGACCGGCCGCTCGTGCGCGACCTCGCAGACGAAGTGCGCCTCGCCACGGAAGACCCCGAGCAGGATCCAGTCCGCGGGCGGTGCGAACGCCACGGCGGCCGTTGCGCCCAGCGTTTCAGCGACCCACCCGTCCGGTGTGCGGCGCACGAGGTTGCGCGCCTCGCGCACGGCCAGCACGCGCGTGCCGGGTGCCGCCATCAGCGCGTCGACCGCGGCGGCGTCCTTGCGCAGGTGCGCCACCCGGTCGGCATACGGGCCGGAAAAGACGTTTGGTCGGCGCACTGCGTCGGCCTCGCGGAAAGCCCGGAGTCTAGCAATCCGCGCCCTCGAGGGCTCGCCGTGGCACCCCCTCGGAGCGGCAGCCGGCGCAGTTGTCGGGCACGAGGTCGAGCGTGTCGCGCACCCAGTTCGCGCCGCAGTCGGGGCAGGTCGCGATCACGTACTCGTCCTCGTGGGCCAGCGTCTGCGCGAGGAACCAGGCGTGCTCGAACGAGATCACCGAGGCCGGGCACACCTCGAGGAAGGCCTCGTAGACGTCGCAGAAGCGATCGACGTCCTCGACACGGGTGGACGGCAGGCGCTGCACGACGTTCAGCATTCCGCACAGCGACAGGAGCGTCGCGAGCGCGGCCGCCTGCACCTCGTGCTCGACCGACCGCAGGAAGAAGCTCATCTGGCGCGGTGATTTGCCCCGCAGCCGGCGCACCCGGCGCGTGCCGTCCCCCTGCGGGTAGGTGCGGTAGAGCTTGCGGATCCGGTCCGCGGACAGGCCGGTGCACACGCGGATCGTGTGGGTCCGGGCCTGGTGGGTGATCAACCGGAATGCGACGGCGAGCCGCATCCGGTCGCGGTCGTAGCGACTGTCGGTGATGCGCATGGATCCCCCGGAATCTGGTCGTTGTCGCCAGATATGGTCCAACAGGACCACGTATTGCAGTCTATAACTATTCGTGGTCTATTTGGACCAAATTGGGGAGGTAAGCCCATGGCACGCGCTCGCGACGACGGCCAGGGCGGGCCGGGCGGTGGCCGGGCCGGGGAGGGGCTGCTCGGCGGGTCTGTCCGCCGCGACCTGGCCGACCTGAACCTATGCCACCTGGAATTCGCGCTCGATGAGCCGGACCCGCAGGACCCGCTCGCCTGCTGGTCTCCCGCCGTGCTCGGGGAGATCAGGGCCGCCGGGCGCGACGTGCTGGCCAGGATGGCGGCATCCCCGTACTCCCTGTTCGAGATCCGGCTGCCGGCAACGGCCGCGGGTGCCGCGGCCACGGGCCACGTGCGCGACGCCGCCGCGGGCACGCAGCCGCGACCGCCACGCAGTGTCGAGTTCGCGCGGGCGGCGCTCTTCGCGGCCTGGCGGATGGCCGATCGCGCACCGCTCGCTGCGCGGATCGTGTTCGGCCTGACGCCGCTCGAGGAACTGTGCCTGAACGAGCTGTGCCCCTCGCGGGTGGCCGCACTCGCGAACGATCCCGAGGTCGTTCGCGCGCGCTGGCCCGACCGCCCGCGACTCTGGGCCATGCTGCGCACGGCGGCGGAGTCCGGCCGACCGGCGGCCCTGCAGTGGATCCACTGCCTCGGTGTCTCGCTCACGGAACGGCGGGACCGCGTGCCGTCGGGGCACGGCGGTCCGCGCGGGCGCCCCGGGCGCTGAGGCCGCGGGGAGGCGTCCGCCCGGCGGTTGAAGCACGCCGGGCGGACCGTTACGCTCCACAGCCCCCCGCCGGACCGCCCGCCCCATGAAAGCCCTATCGCTGCGCCAGCTCGCCAAGACCTACCGTACCGGGGTGCAGGCGCTCAAAGGCATCGACCTCGACGTCGAGCAGGGCGACTTCTTCGCGTTGCTCGGCCCGAACGGTGCCGGCAAGACGACCGCGATCGGCATCGTGGCCTCGCTGGTCCGGAAGTCCTCGGGCCAGGTGCTCGTGTTCGGCCACGACATCGACACGGACCTCGAGGCCGCAAAGTCCTGCCTCGGCCTCGTGCCGCAGGAGATCAACTTCAACCAGTTCGAGACCGTCTCGACGATCCTGGTGAACCAGGCCGGCTTCTACGGGATGCCGCGCCACGAGGCGAAGGACCGCGTGGACGAACTGCTCGAGCGGCTGCAGCTCACGGACAAGCGCAACGCGGTGTCGCGGACGCTCTCGGGCGGCATGAAGCGCCGGCTGATGATCGCGCGGGCGCTCGTGCACGGGCCGCAGCTCCTGATCCTCGACGAGCCGACCGCGGGCGTGGACATCGAAGTGCGCCGCTCGATGTGGGACTTCCTGCGGCAGATCAACGCCGACGGCACGACGATCATCCTGACGACGCACTACCTCGAGGAAGCGGAGACGCTCTGCCGGAACATCGCGATCATCGACGAGGGGCGGATCATCGAGAACGACCGGATGGCCACCGTGCTGCGCAAGCTCCACAGCGAGGTGTTCGTGCTGAACCTGCGCCGTCCGCTCGAGTCCGCGCCCGCGCTGCCGGGGTACGCCTGCAAGACCGGCGCGGACGGGTCGCTCGAGGTCGAGATCAGCAAGGAGCAGAACCTGAACGACCTGTTCGCGGCGCTGTCCGCCCGCGGCATCGAGGTCGTGAGCATGCGCAACAAGGCCAACCGGCTCGAGGAGCTGTTCCTCAGGCTCGTCGACGGCCGCGACGCCGCGACCGGCCAGGCGCGCGGCGGGAGCGCCGCATGAGCGCCCCCGCCGTCCGCGGCGACCGGCGCGAGCGCCGCTGGATCGGGTTCCGCACGATCGTCCACCGGGAGTTCGCGCGGATCGTGCGCATCTGGGGCCAGACGATCGTGCCCCCGGCGATCACGGCGACGCTGTATTTCCTGATCTTCGGCAGCCTCGTGGGCCGGCGGATCGGCGAGATGGGCGGCTTCAGTTACCCGCAGTACATCGCGCCCGGGCTGATCATGATGTCCGTGATCACGAACAGCTACGGCAATGTCGTGAGCTCGTTCTTCGGCGCCAAGTTCGGCCGCCACGTCGAGGAGCTGCTCGTCTCCCCGCTGCCGAACTGGCTCATCGTGCTCGGCTACGCCGCGGGCGGCGTCGTGCGCGGGCTGCTCGTGGGCCTCGTCGTGACGCTGATCTCGCTCTTCTTCACGCACCTGCACGTCGAGCACCTCGGGCTCGTGTGCGCCGCCGTGCTGCTCACCTCGGTCGTGTTCTCGCTCGCCGGGTTCATCAACGCCGTGTTCGCCAAGAACTTCGACCAGATCTCGTTCATCCCGACGTTCATCCTGACGCCGCTCACGTACCTCGGCGGGGTGTTCTACTCCATCGCGATGCTGCCCGAGTTCGCACAGCACCTCTCGCGCGCCAACCCGATCCTCTACATGGTGAACGCGTTCCGCTACGGCTTCCTCGGCGTCTCCGACGTCGGCGTCGGCACGGCGTTCGCGATCATGGTGCTCGCGGCGGTCGCGCTGTTCGGCACGAGCGTCCGCCTGATGGAGAAGGGCACGGGCACCCGGGAGTAGCCGGCCATGTGCGGGCGCTTCGCGTTCTATTCACCCCACGAGGCCATCGCCCGGCTGTTCGGAGTCGGCGACGCGCCGCCGGTCGAGCCGCGCTGGAACATCGCGCCGACGCGGTTCGTCGCGACCGTGCGTGCCGGGCGGGACGCCGCACGCGAGCTCGCGATGCTGTACTGGGGCCTCGTGCCGTCGTGGGCGAAGGAGCGGTCGATTGGCCAGCGCATGAACAATGCGCGGGGCGAGACGCTGGGCGAGAAACCGTCGTTCCGTAACGCGTTTCGGCGCCGCCGCTGCCTCGTGCTGGCGGACGGCTGGTACGAGTGGCAGCGGCAGGGCGCCGTGAAGCAGCCGTACTTCTTCCGCTTCGACGACCGCGAGCCGTTCGGGATGGCGGGGCTCTGGGAGACCTGGCGCGACGCTGCGACCGGCGAGCCGCTCGAATCCTGCTGCATCGTCACGACGGCCGCGTCGGCCGGGGTCGCCCACGTGCATGACCGGATGCCGGTCATCGTGCCGCGCGGGCGCTACGAAGAGTGGCTCGACCCGGGCCTCACCGACACGGCCGGCTTCGCCGCGATGATCGCCGACGGTGACCGGCCCGGGCTGGTCGCGCAGCCGGTCGACCGCCGGGTCAACGACGCCCGCAACGACGGGCCCGGCCTCGTGCAGCCGCTGGCCACGCCCGGCGGCCTCGCCTAGAGTCCGCGCCATGACCGCCAGAACCCACGGCGCCCGCGTCGCCCGCCCGGACCGCTGGCGATGGGCGACGCTCGCCGTCCTCGCGCTCGCGCTCGGCGGCTGCGGGATCGGGCTCGTCTACCCGCGGCTCGACACGCTCGGCACCTGGTACGTCGAGGGGCTCGTTTCGCTCGACGACGCGCAGGCCGACCAGCTCGACCGGCTGCTCGAATCGCGGCTCGACTGGCATCGCGACAGCGAACTCGGCCGTTACGCGGCGTTCCTGCGCGGGCTGTCCTCGACGGTCCAGGGACGACCCGACGCGGCCGCGTGGCGCGATGCCGCGGGGCAGGCGGAAGTGTTCTGGCGCGACCTCGGCGCCGGGCTCGCGCCAGTCGCGGTCGCGCTCGGCCCGACGCTGTCCGACGGGCAGGTCGACGAACTGCTGCGGAACCTCGCGGAGCAGGACGAGGAGGAATGGGAGGAGTACGCCGACCGCACGCCCGAGGAGCGCGTCGAGCGCCGGCAGAAGTCGTGGCGACGCGGCATCGAGCGCTACACGGGCCGGCTCGATCCCGCGCAGCGGGCGCTCATCGACGAGCGCGCCGCCGCGTCCGGTTCGGCGATCCCCGAATGGCGCGAGTACCGCCGTGCCTGGCGCGAGGAGCTGGCCGCGACGCTGCGGGTGCGCGGCGACCCCGCGCAGTTCGGGCCGCGGATGACGCGGCTGTTCGCCCACCCGGACGACTGGTGGACGCCCGGCTACCGGGCCGCGCTGGAGCGCCGCCGCAACGACCTGATCGGGCTGCTGGCCGATCTCGGCGCGACATTGACGCCGCGGCAGCGCGCCGCGGCGGGGCGCGAATTCGCCTCGCTGGCGGCCGAGCTCGAGGCGCTGTCGAAGCCGGGCGCGGGTCGGCGCTCGTGAGCCAGTACGACGGCAAGATCTTCGGGATCGGCTTCTACAAGACGGGCACGACCAGCCTGTTCGAGGCGCTGCGCATCCTCGGCTACCACGCCGTGAACGGCGACACGCCGGGCAGCTACCCGGGTGCCGACGACGGCGCGACGCTGATCCGCCGCATCGACGCCGGCGACTGGCGCCTGCCGACGTTCGAACGATTCGACGCGTTCACGGACAACCCGTACTTCGCGATCTGGCGCCGGATCGTCGACCTCTACCCGGACGCGAAGTACATCCTGACCGTCCGCGACGAAGGCCCGTGGATCGAGAGCTGCGTGAAGTTCTACCGTAACCGCCGGCTGCGCCCGATGCGCCTGTGGATGTTCGGGTCGCACGCGGACCCGTCGCGCGATGCAGCGAGCCGCGAGGCCTGGCTCGAGGCCTACCGCGCGCACAACCGCGACGTGCGCGAATTCTTCGCCGACCGGCCGGGGCAGTTCCTCGAGGTCGACCTCACCCGGGACGCGGGCTGGGCGCCGCTCTGCGCTTTCCTCGATGCGCCGATCCCGTCGCAGCCCTGGCCGCACGCCAACCGCGGCCGGGGCGATCGTCGTCTGCGCGCGACCTGGCGGCGCCTGCGGCGCGCATTCGGGCTCGAGCCCTCGCTGCCGGACGACCGGGACCCGTCGTGAGTGCGCCGAGCGAACTCCTCGCCTACGTGCACGTCATGAAGACGGGCGGCCAGACGATGTGCGACATCCTGCGCCAGTCGTTCCCGGGCCGGCACTGCGACCTGCAGGCCGAAGGCGTCGCGAACGCCGACGACCTGCGATTCGCGCGACGCTTCTATCCGGGGCTCCGCAGCGTCGCGGGGCATGGCGTCGTCCCGCTTGGCGACCTCGGGCGCGACGGCGCGCGACTGCGTTACTTCATGTTTGCGCGCGACCCGGTGGCCCGCTGCGTCTCGCACTACCAGTACCGGCGCAACAAGGACGAGCGCTCGGACTTCGAGCCCTGGCTCGAACGGCACGCGAACTACGTCACGCGGTTCCTGTGCCGCGGCCGCGAGGACCGTGAGCTCGCGCGGGTGGTCCCGGACGCCGGTCGCGCGATCGAGGCGATCGACCGGCACGTCGGCTTCGTCGGCCTTCAGGAGCGTTTCGACGAATCACTCGTGATGCTCGCGCGGTGGATCGGCGACCCGGACTTCGATCCGGCCTATCGCGCGCGCAACGTCGCGCGGGCGACCGGGGTCCGCGGCGGCATCCTGTCCGATCCGCGCCTCGTCGCACTGATCGAGGAGCACCACCGGGAGGACGCGAAGGTCCACCGGCACGTGCTCGACGTCGTCTATCCGCGGCAGGTCGAGGCCTACGGTGCGGGACTCGACGCCGACGTGGCCGCGTTCCGCCGACGTCTGCCCGCGCCGCAGGCCCGCCTCCTTCGGCGCGGGCTCGCCGCGGCGAAACGCGGGCTGCTGTACAAGCCGCTGGCGCGGGCGTTCCGGCCCGGGGACGCGACCCGATGAGCGCACGTACCGTCGCGGGACCCACTCGCGCGAGCGCGATGCAGCGCCGGCTTGCGATCCTCGAGGCCGCACTCAGGATCATGGCGAGGGACGGGCTGCGCGCGGTCAGCCACCGCTCGGTCGCGGCCGAGGCCGGCGTCCCGCTCGCCGCGACGACCTACTACTTCAGTGACCTCGAGGACCTGATCGCAGAGTCGTTCCTGCACTGGTCGCAGGCGCAGCGCCGGGTCGTCGGCGATTTCCTCGGCGCGGCGCTCGGCCTCGTCGAGCGTGCCGCGCCCGAGGGCCGCGAGGTGCTCGTCCCGGCGCTCGCCGACGCGGCGGCCGGCTACGTGATGGAACAGGCGCGCACGCACCGCGCGGACCGGGCGCTCGAGTTTGCGTTCCTGCACGAGGCGGCGCGGCTGCCCCGGCTGCGCACCGTCGTGCACGAACGCCAGCTCGAGGACCGTCGCGCGCTCGAGCGCTTCCACGCGACGCTCGGTTCAGCCGACCCGGCGCTCGACGCGCAGGTCTCGCACAGCCTGCTGCTCGGGCTCGAGAAGTCCGCGCTGCTCGACGACGGCCGCGGGATCGACCGCGCCGCGATACGCGTCGTGCTCGAACACCACCTGCGCGCGTTGCTCGCGCGGGCCGGTTGACGGCGGAGGCGCGAAAGTGGTACAAACGTACCAGTTAGAAAAGCGCCGACCAGGCGCTGTTTTCGTTTCAAGGGGTCCCGGAATGTCCGCAGGTCTTGCCCTGCGGCTCGCGCTCGCCGCGGCCGCAATGCTCACGATGCAGGTTGCGCAGGCGGCGACACCGCAGCAGCTGTTCGCCGCGACCTGCGCGCAGTGCCACGGACCCGCGGCGCTCGGCAACCCGGCCCTCGGCGCACCGGCGCTGGCCGGGCAGTACGCCGCCTACCTCGAGCGCCAGATCGGCAATTTCCAGGCCGGGCGACGCGGCACGAACCCGAAGGACACCTACGGCGCGCAGATGCGCGCGATCGCCGTGACGCTCAAGGACCCGTCGCAGGTGAAGGCGGTGACCGCGTGGCTCGCGTCGCTGAAGCCCGCCGTCGTGAAGCCGGCGGCGGGCGCCGACCTGAAGAACGGCAATAACGTCTACCAGGGCAAGTGTGGCGCCTGCCACGGCGGGCGCGCGGAGGGCATCCCGGCGATGTCCACGCCGCGGCTTTCGGGCCTCGATGCCGCCTATCTCACTCGCCAGTTCCACGATTTCCAGCAGGGTGTGCGCGGCACCGACCCGAAGGACACCTACGGCCGGCAGATGGCGATGATGTCGAAGACGCTGCCGAAGGACGCGGACCTGCCGGACGTGATCGCGTTCATCCAGGCCCAGGGCGCGGTCCGGTAGGTACGCAGCGTGCGCGCGCCGTCATTGCTGGCCGCCGCCGTCGTCGCATTGGGCGCGACCGTTGCCGGCGCCACCGCGCCGGTCCCGGCGGCCGGCGCCCGGATCGAACTGCTCGACCGCTGCCCGCCGAGTTTCGAGAAGACGCCGGCCGGCACCTGCCGGCTCCGTGACCTCTACCAGCTGTACGATTCCCTCGAGGGCAAGGGGCTCGGGGGCACGCAGACCGCGTTGCCGCCGAACCGCGACGGATTCACCCCGGCCGAGATCGACCTCGGCCGCTATCTCTTCTTCGATCCGCTGCTCTCGGGCGACCGGACGCTTTCGTGCGCCAGTTGCCACCGGACCGACAAGGGTCTGAGCGACGGGCGCCCGCGGTCGATCGGCGTGCACGGCCAGGACGTCGGGCGGGCGGCGCCGACGCTGTGGAACGTCGCGTTCCTGAAGAGCTTCTTCTGGGACGCACGCGCCCACACGCTCGAGGAGCAGGCCGTCGGGCCGCTCTTCTCCCCGAAGGAGATGGGTAACACGCCGGCGCAGCTCATCGCGAGCCTGAACGGCGTGCCCGAATACCGCCGCCTGTTCGCTGAGGCCTATCCAAAGACGGCGGGCCGTCCGATCGCCCTGCCCGAGGTGTTGCGTGCGCTTGCCGCGTTCCAGACCTCGCTCGTCTCGCTGAACAGCCGCTACGACCGCTACGTGCACGGCTACCACGAGGCGCTCACCGAGCGCGAGATCCAGGGGATGAACGTGTTCCGTTCGTTCGTCGCCCGCTGCGCCGAGTGCCACACGCCGCCGCTGTTCACGAACCAGCAGGTGGCCGTGATCGGTGCGCCGGAACCCAGCGGCCGGCCGTTCGACGTCGGGGCCGAGAATACGTTCCACGCCGCCAAGCTGAAGGGCGGCTTCAAGGTGCCGACGCTGCGGAACATCGCGCTCACGGCGCCGTACATGCACTCGGGCGCGTTCGCGAACCTGCACGATACGGTCGTCTTCTACAACAAGGGCCGCGGCAACGCGGTGCCCCCGGGGATGACGCTCTACCTGCACTGGCACATCAGCGACCCGAAGCTCACCGACGACGAGGTGGCGAGCCTGGTGGACTTCATGCAGGCGCTCACCGACGAGACGTTCATGCCCGAGGTGCCGAAACGCGTGCCTTCGGGGCTGAATCCGGTCGACAATCCGCCGCGGCACGCCGCGGCGACACGGACCGCGATGGCGCAGGACGACAGAACACGAGGAGGAGGATTCCGATGAACAAGGGTGTAGTGCTCGGCGTGATCGTCGCGGTCGCGGCGTTCGCCGGCGGCGCATGGTACGGACGCAGTTCGAAGTCCGCGGTGGTGGTCACCTCCGGCAGCGGCGGTGCGAGCTACACGGGCGGCGTGAAGGAGGCGGGCGCCACGACGGACGCGGCCAAGGCCGCGGCGCTGCGCTACGTCGCGGGTCCGGCGCCCACGAACGTCGTCGTCGTGAAGGACGGCGAGTCGATCCAGGCCGCCGTGAAGGCCGCGCCGGCGAAGACCATCATCCGGGTGATGCCGGGCACGTACCACGAGACGGTCTACGTCGACAAGGACGACATCCGGATCATCGGCGTCGTCGAGGCGGGTCGCCGCCCGGTGCTGGACGGCGAGGGCAAGCTCAACGACGCGGTGCTCTATTCCGGGAACAATTTCGTGGTCGAGAACCTGACCATCCGGAATTACAAGGGCAACGGCATCATGGGCCAGGCTGGCAACAACTTCGAGATCCGCAACAACGTGATCGACAAGTCCGGCGTCTACGGCATCTTCCCGCAGCTCGGCAAGAACGGGGTCGTCGAGCACAACGTCGTCTCCGGCATCGCCGACGCGGCGATCTACATCGGCATGAGCGACAACATCCTGGTCGCCCACAACGACGTGTTCGGCAGCGTCGCCGGCATCGAGGTCGAGAACTGCCGCCACGTGATCGTCGAGGGCAACTACGTCCACGACAACGCGGGTGGCCTGCTCGCATTCGTGACGCCGGGCCTGCCGATCAAGGACACGCGGGACGTGATCTTCAGGAACAACTTCGTGATCGGGAACAACCACGTCAACTTCGGGGCGCCCGGCTCGACGGTCTCGGGCATCCCGTCCGGCACCGGCATGCTGATCATGGCGGCCGACGACGTGGTGGTCGAGGACAACATCGTGAGCGACAACAAGGTCGCGGGACTGCTGATCACCGATCACGGCCACGCGGCGAACATCACGGTCGATCCGGAGTCGGACCCGAACTCCGACCGTGTCGCGGTGCTGAACAACATGATGCTCCACAACGGCTACGACACGATCAAGGAAGTGAAGGCACTGATGCTGGCCGAGGCGAAGAGCGGCGACGTGGACATCGTCCGGGTCGGCCCGAGCCCGGGCAGCTGCATCATCAACCGTCACCAGTACGTGACCGTGGGTGTCGACGACTTCGCCGAGTGCACGTTCACGAACACGGACGCGACGGTGACCTACCTGCTGCCGCCGGTGCCGCCGCGCGACATCAAGCCCGAGGAGCGCGGCAAGATCGCCTTCCTCGGCATCTGCAGCGGATGCCACATCTACACCGGGCGGATGATCGGCCCGCCGATCCAGGTGATCCAGGCGCTGTACGTCGACAACCCGCAGGGCATCGCCGACTACATCGCGAAGCCGGTGAAGAAGCGCGAGGACTACCCCGAGATGCCGCCGCAGGACTACCTCGACCCGGCGACCCGGCTCGCGGTCGCGAAGTACATGCTCGACGTGAAGAACTGAGTGCGCGGCCGGCGCCCCGCACGGGGCGCCGGCCGGCGGCACCGGAGGGTCCCCGATGATCGTGAACCACCGCCACCGGTTCATCTTCCTGAAGACGAAGAAGACCGCCGGCACCAGCATCGAGATCGCCCTCTCGCGCTACTGCGACGCGAACGACATCGTCACGAAGATCGGACACCGGGACGAGCCGAAGCGCCAGGCGCTCGGCTACCAGGGGCCGGTGAACCACCTCGAGCCGTTCGACGGGTCGCTGAAGGCGCGCTTCGACCGCTGGCTGCACGGTCCGCGGCACCGGTACTGGAACCACATGCCGGCCGACGAGGTCCGTGCGAAGGTCGGCGAGGCCACCTGGTCGTCTTACTTCAAGTTCTGCTTCGAGCGGAACCCGTGGGACCGCGCGATCTCCCAGTACCACTGGGAGAACCGCAGCAAGCGCGCACTGCCGTCGTTCATCGACTACCTGCCCGAGATGGAGCGGCGCGGGCTGGTGTCGAACTGGGACACCTACGCGATCGACGGCCGCGTCGCGGTGGACCGCGTGTACCGCTACGAGGAGCTCGACGAGGCGCTCGGCGACATCCGGCAGCGGCTTTCGCTGCCCGGGCCGCTCGAGCTGCCGGACGCGAAGCGGGGCGTGCGGCGCGACACCCGCCCGTACCGCGACGTCTACGGCGAACGCGAACGGGAGTTCGTGGCGCGGGCCTGTGCGCGCGAGATCCGCGAGTTCGGCTACGAATTCTGACCCGGGCTCAGGCCTCGAGTTCGAGCCACCGCGCCAGCACCAGCAGCAACCACGCGCGGTCGAAGGCGGGCTCGAACGGGCGGCGCAGGATCCCGGCGTCGATCAGCGTGCGCGAGGCACGCGCGACCAGCGCCGGGTCGGCCGCGATCCAGCGGCGCACCGGCAGCCCGAAACCGCTCTTTGCCCGGTCCAGGTGGCCCGGCGGCAGCCGGGCCTCCATGAGCCGGCGCAGGATCAGCTTGCCGCGGCCGCCGCGCGCATCGACAAGCAGTTCCGGCGCGAGCCGGAACGCGAACTCGACGAGCCGGTGATCGAGCAGCGGGGGGCGCACCTCGAGCGAGTGGGCCATGCTGGTTCGGTCCACCTTCGTGAGCAGGCGGTCCGGCAGCGCGGTGTTGAGCTCGAGCCAGCGCAACCGCTCGGTCGGATGCAGGTCGTCGCGCCAGTACGGGCGGAACGACCAGAGCCGGTCGTAGCCGTCGGGCACGTAGCCCGGCACCAGCAGTTCGTCCATCGCCGGCCCGACGATGCCACCGGTGCGGGCCGCGGCCGCCTCGAGGCCTGAGACCGCGCGGCGGTGCACGGACCGCCCCAGCTTCGTCGAGGGCTTCAGGAACCGGGCCAGCAGACGGCCGACCCGCGGCAGCCCGGGCTGCTGGAGCTTCCAGTATCGCTCGTACCCGCCGAACAGTTCGTCGCCGCCCTCGCCACTCAGCGCGACGGTCACCTGCTCGCGCGCCTTCTTCGACACGAGCCAGCTCGACCAGGCGGCGTTGTCGGCGAACGGCTCGCCGAAGCAGCGTGCGACCGTGTCGAGCGCCGTGTGCAGGTCACCTGAACTCGCGGCCGTCTCGTGATGGTCGGTGCCGAGGTGCGTGGCGACGTTGCGCGCGGCGTCGGCCTCCGATTTCGAACGGTCGTCGATCGCGAGCGTGAAGGTCTTCACCTTGCCCGCGTACCAGCTGATCGTCGCGGAATCCATGCCACCGCTCAGGAACACGCCGACCGGCACGTCGGACACGAGCTGGGCGGGCACGACCTCCCGCAGCAGTTCGTCGAGTCGCTCGACTGCGGCGCCCATCTCGCGCAGCTCGACGCGCGGCGTCGCCGCCCAGTAGCGGCGGATCGATAGGCGGCCGTCCTCGAGCGTGAGCGTGTGGGCCGGCGGCAGTTTCGCGAGCCCGTCGAACATCGTCTTGGGCGCCGGGACGTAGCCGTGTGTCAGGTAGTCGACGACCGCGGTGCGGTCCACCGGCCCGGTCGCGGCCCGGCGCAGCGCACCGAGCTCGGAGGCGAACGCAAACGTGGCGCCCGAGTGCGCGTAGTGGAACGGCTTGATCCCGAGGTGGTCCCTCGCGGCGAAGAGCCGACGTCGCTCCGCATCCCAGATTGCGAACGCGAACATGCCCTGGAGCCGCTCGACGCAGCGTTCGCCGTGCTCGCGATAGAGGTGCAGCAGCACCTCGGTGTCCGAATTCGAGTGGAAAGGCCCCGGCAGCGTCGATCGCAGCTCCCGGAAGTTGTAGATCTCGCCGTTGTAGACGATCGAGAGCGGCCCGAGCTGCATCGGCTGGTGACCGGCCGGGGAGAGGTCGAGGATCGCGAGCCTCGCGTGCGCGAGTGCCACGCCGTCCCCGGCCCACGCGCCGGAATCGTCGGGTCCCCGGTGGGCGAGGGCGCCCGCCATCCGCCGCACGGCCTCGAGGCTGGCGCCCGGTCCGATCAGTCCTGCGATGCCGCACATCGTTCGTGTCGCTCCGTCAGTCGAGCCGCCAGGCCGTGAGCCCGGCCTCGGCGAGGTCCTGCGGACCGGTGCAGCGCCGGCTGTCGGGCCCGATGAACGATGCGCCCTCGGGGATCATCTTCATCATGAGTTCGGCGTAGAGCTCGTACTTCTCGCTCTTGCCGGAGTAGGAGCGCAGCCTGAGCGCTTCCTCGGTCTTCTGCGCGAGACGGTGGTTGAACTTGAAGTGCGCGAACGCGACGAGCACGTCGCTCGAGGGCCGCACGTTGGAGCGGTGGGTGTCCTCGATCCACACGCCTTCGCGCCAGCGGACGATCGGCGTCTTCATCGTCGCAGACTTGCCGGGCAGCCGCCCGCGCCAGCGGTCGGCCCACCCGGGCAGCCAGCGCGAGGGTGCGGGCGGACGGGTGATGCCGTAGCGCGCGAACAGCCGCCTCGAGGCACTGCCGTTGATCCGCTTCGGCGGAATGCCGGGCCGGAAGCGCACGAGCGGCACGGCGTCGAAGTATGGGTAGAGGCCGATGAGGTCGGCGTAGCTGCGCGGGGTCGCTTCGCCGCGCAGCCCGGCCACCGTCTCCGGGTAGAACTCAGGGAGGCTCGCGACGACGGCATCGACCGAGTGCGCCGCCAGCCTCGCGTAGAGCGCGGGCACGTCGGGCACGGCCGGCGGCAGCACGAGGAACTCGTCGGCGTCCGCGTAGAGCCCGTAGTGCCCGGCGCAGAACTCCGCGCCGATCACGCGCTTGAAGAGCACGCCCGCGCGCTCGGTGCGCTCGCGGCCGTCGGGCATCCGGACGCGGATCTCCTGCCCGTAGCGCAGGCTGGATGAGAGCAGGACGCAGTCGGGCTGCGCGCGGAAGAACTCGACCGAGCCGTCCGTCGATCCGTCGTCCAGGATCACGAACTGCGCGATCCCGAGCGAGCGGTAGTGCGCGAAGAACGCCTCGAGGAAGAACCGCTCGTTGCGCATGATCGAGTAGACCGTCGGGCGCCCGGGCACGGCGCGACCGTGCTCGACGACGAGCCGGTCGCGCAGGCGATCGAACGCGTGGACCTCCCCCATCAGTCGCAAACCCCGCCCAGGCGCAGCCCGCGCGGACTGCGCGCGGGCCTCAATCGGTCTCTTCCTGCGGCTTGAACGCGGCCGCGAGTTCCTGCTGCTTGCGGCCCGGCACCGGGTCGTAGTGGCTCAGGTCCATCGTGTAGGAACCCTCGCCGCCGGTGATGGCCTTGAGCCGGGGGAGATAATCCTGCAGTTCGGCGAGCGGCACCAGCGCCGAGATCTGCGCACGGCCCCCGGGCAGCGTGTCCTGCCCGCTGATCCGCGCGCGTCGCGTCGACAGGTCGCTCGTCACGTCGCCGATCGCCCCGGAGGGCGTCGAGATCTCGACCCGGACGATGGGCTCGAGCACGATCGGCGCCGCTTCGCGGATCGCCGCGACGAAAGCCTTGCGGCCCGCCGCAACGAACGCCACTTCCTTCGAGTCGACCGCGTGGTGCTTGCCGTCGTAGACGCTCACCCGGACGTCCTGCAGCTCGAACCCGGCGATCGCGCCCTCGGTCAGCACCTGGCGCACGCCCTTCTCGACGGCCGGGATGAACTGGCCGGGGATCGCTCCGCCGACCACGTCGTCCACGAATTCGAAGCCCGAGCCGCGTGGCAGGGGTTCGACACGAAGGTACACCTCGCCGAACTGGCCGGCGCCGCCGGTCTGCTTCTTGTGCCGGTGGTGGCCCTCGGCCGGCCGGGTGATCGTCTCGCGGTACGGGACGCTCGGCGGACTCGTCTTGACCGCCACGCCGTAGCGTTCCTGCATCCGGGCGAGCATCACCCGCAGGTGCAGGTCGCCGAGCCCGTAGAGCACCGTTTCGTTCTGCGCCGAGTGGTGCACGACGCGGACGCAGGGGTCCTCGGCCACCAGCCGGTGCAGCGCCTCGGACACCTTCTGCTCCTCGCCGCGCTTGTCCGCGTGGATCGCCACGCCGAGCATCGGCGGCGGGAAGCTCACGGACTTGAGGTGGTGGTGGTCCTCGTCGTGGGAGTCGTGCAGCACGGCGTCGAAGTGCAGTTCGTCGATCTTCGGGACCGCACAGAGGTCGCCCGGCACGGCCTGCGTCACTTCGACGTGGTCCTTGCCCTGCAGCTGGTAGAGGTGCGCGATCCGGATCGGCTTCCTCGCGTCGCCGACGAAGAGCTGCGCGCCGGACCTGACGGTGCCCTGGTGGACCCGGAAGATCCCGAGCTTGCCGACGAACGGGTCGATCGTGACCTTGAACACGTGCGCGATCACGTGCTTCGCCGGGTCCGGGCTCACCTCGACGCGCACGGCGTCGGCCCCTTCACCCTTCAGGAACGGCGGCGGGTTGCCCTCGGTCGGGTTCGGCGCCAGCTTCACGAGCACCTGTATCAGCTCGGCGATCCCGGCCCCGGTCTCGGCGGAGCAGAAGCAGATCGGCACCAGGTGATCCTCGCGGAGCGCCTGCTCGAACGGGTCGTGCAGCTGCTCGGGCGAGAGCTCCTCGCCCTGCTCGAGGTAGGTCGCCATCAGCTGTTCGTCCACCTCGACGACCTGGTCGATGATCCGCGTGTGGGCTTCCTCGACCGACGAGAAGTCGGCCGGTTTGCCGTGCGGCTGGAAGAAGCAGTCGACGACCGACTTGCCGCCGTCGGACGGCAGGTTCAGGGGCAGGCACGCACCGCCGAACGCCTCGCGGATCTCCTCGAGCACCTCCTCGGTGCGCGCCTCGCGGCTGTCGATCTTGTTCACGACGATGAGCCGGCACAGGCCCCGGGCCTTCGCGAAGTCCATCATCCGTCGCGTCATCGGCTCGACGCCGTTCACGGCGCTCACGACGATCACGGCGGTCTCGACGGCCTCGAGCGCGCACAGGCTGCGGCCGAGGAAGTCCGGATACCCCGGGGTGTCGATCACGTTCACGCGCCGGCCCTGGGTCTCGAAGCCGCAGATGGCCGCATCGAGCGAATGCAGCAGCGACTTTTCCTGCGGATCGAAGTCGCACACGGTCGTGCCGCGCGCGAGCGACCCCTTGGCCTTGATCGCCCCGGACTGCGCGAGCAGCGCCTCGGCCAGCAGCGTCTTGCCCGCGCCCGCCTGGCCCACCAGTGCGATGTTCCTTATGTCCGCCGTCGAGTAGGGCATGAGCCGTCTCCGGTTTTCTTCGTTTCGTGACCAAAGCATACCTCCGGGCGGCGGGGTGGCCAGAGGCGTTTGCCGGGATTGGCTTCGTGGCCGGATCAAGGTAGAAAGCCGGTACACGTGGCGACCGGCCGGGTCGCCCCCCGGGGAGCAATCCAGAATGACGACGGGCAAGCGTGCCCTGATCGTGGACGACTCGCGGTCGGCGAGGGTGATCCTGAGCCGCATGCTCGAGCAGCACGGTCTGGCCGTCGACACGGCAGAGTCGGCGGAGCAGGCGCTCGACTACCTGCAGCAGCACCGGCCCGACGTGATCTTCATGGACCACCTGATGCCCGGGATGGACGGGTTCCAGGCAGTGCAGGCCATCAAGAGCGATCCGCAGACCGCGACGATCCCGCTCATGATGTACACGTCCCAGGAAGGCGAGCTCTACGTGAGCCAGGCCCGTGCGCTCGGCGCGATCGGCGTGCTCCCGAAGACCGTGCGCCCGGTGGATGTCTCGCGGGTGCTCTACCAGCTGCACCTGCTGCCGGACCGGCGGCAGGACCGCACGACGCTGTTCCGTCGCCCGGCGCCGGCGCCGGTCGAAGAATCCGTCGCCGTGGACCTGCCCGAACCGCAATCGCAGTCCGTTGCGATGGTCCTGACCACCCCGGCCGCACCGCCGGCCGGCGTTGCCGTGTCGCCCGAGGCGCTCTCGGACCTCTCGGCCGGCCTGCGGCAGTCCGTGCAGCAGCTCGTGAAGGACCAGCTCGCCGAGCAACGCCGCTTCATGCTCGCGACGTTCGAGGCCTTCGCGCGCCGGATGGGCACCGAATTCCGGGAGCACGCGCAGCGGCCGGCGCCACCGCCCCCGCCACCGGTCGAGATCCCGGTCCCGGAACCGGAACCGCGCCCGTGGTGGCCGATCGTCGTGACCGGGCTGCTCGCCGCGGTGCCGGCCGTGCTGCTGGTGGTGCTCTACTGGCGAGCGCTCGACGTCAACCACGCGTTGTCCGAGCGGCTTGCCGGGCTCGAGGCACAGGTCGGGCACCTGGCGAACGCCCGGCCGGCCGTCGTCGTCCCGGCCCCGGTCGCCGGGACGGATCCCGCGGCCGCCCCGGACGACGCCGCTGCCCCGGCCGTTGCGCCGAAGGCGGCTGTGCCGGAGCCGTCGAACGTGACGCCGGTCGGACCCGACGCGCGCGCGATCGTCGAGTACGTGCCCTATGGCGACGTCCCGTTCGGGGGCACGCGGCTCGACCGGGTCCGTTCGATCGCGGCCGCGATGGAGGCCTCGCACAAGCGCGGGCGGATCGTGCTCGAGTACACGGTCGGCGACTTCTGCCTGTCCGGCAATCCGACCGAGGGCTTCGAGGTCGCCGATCCGTCGCTGCCGCTCCGGCGCTGCGACATCGTGGGCAACCCCTTCGACGACGGGCTCTCGGCGGCCCAGCGCCAGTCCGTCGACTTCGCGAATTTCGCGGCCACCCTCTCCCGTCGCAGCGGCGGTGCGATCACCGTCGACGCGGCCAGCGCGGGCCGGCGCGGCGCGATCGATTACCCGGAGCAGTCGGAGGCCACGACGGCCGGCTCCTGGAACACGGTCGCCGCGCAGAACAACCGCGTCGACATCCGGGTGGTGCCCGCGGAGTGAGCGGCGAGGCCACCGTCCCGGCTGCGACGCTGGCCCGGGAGCACGATTTCACGGCCCCGGGTTGGCTGGCCAACTGCCACGTGCAGTCCGTCTACCCGAGCCTGCCACTGCGGCGGCCGACCGTGAGCCTGGGCTGCCGACGCCTGATCCGCGCATCACGCGACGTCGTCGTCGATTGCGGCGACGGCGTCCGGCTGCTCGCGAGCCACGCCACGCAGCCGGACGGGGCGCCCGGCGCAGGCCGCATCGCCGTGCTGCTGCACGGCTGGGAGGGCAGTTCGGACTCGCTGTACGTGCTCTCGCTCGGCGAGCACCTCTACGAGCACGGCTACGACGTCGTCCGCCTCAACCTGCGCGACCACGGCGGCAGCCAGGGCCTCAACCCGGGGATCTTCCACTCCTGCCGGATCGCCGAGGTGGTCGGCGCCGTGCGCAGCATCCAGCAGTCGAACCCGGGGCGCCGTCTCCACCTCGCCGGGTTCTCGCTCGGCGGCAATTTCATGCTGCGCGTCGCGGCGCGCGCACGGGCCGCCGGGATCGAGCCGGCCTGCGTCGTCGCCGTGTGTCCGGTCGTCGACCCGGAGCACACGCTCGTGCGGCTCGAACAGGGCTGGCCCGTCTACCGGCACTACTTCGTCTGGAAGTGGCGACGCTCGCTGCGCGCCAAGCAGCAGGCGTGGCCGGACCGCTACGACCTGCGCGACGTGCTCTCGAACGGCACGCTCACGACGATGACGGACGTGCTCGCCTGCCGCTACGGAGGCTACCCGTCGCTGCAGGACTACCTGCGTGGCTATGCGCTGACCGGCGACGCGCTCGCGACGATCGAGCACCCGACCCGGATCATCACGGCGTCGGACGACCCGATCATCCCGGTCGAGGATTTCGCGCGGATCGCACGGCCCCGGGCGCTCATGGTGACGACGACGACGAACGGCGGCCACTGCGGTTACTACGATGCGCGGTCCGGCGCGAGCTGGATCGAGCGCGAGGTGCTCGCGACGTTCGCGGCCTCGTAAGCGCCCCGCCCGGCGACCGGGATTCAGGCCGGCGCGCCCCGGCTCGACATCTCGCGCCGCCAGCGCCGATGGCGCTCCGCCAGCGCCGAATCGTGCTCTGGCAACCAGCGTCGCGCGAAAGCCGCGATACGCCACCCGGCGGGTTCGCCGGCGGCCAGGTACGCGGTCCCGCGCGCGGTCGCCTCCGAGTCGTCGCCGCGCTCGACCGGCAGTCCGGTCACGCCGGCGAGCACCCGGCACAGGTGGTCGCAGTTCGCGAGCCCGCCGGTCAGGCGGATGCGCGTGAGCGGCGCGGCGCTCCGCATCGCTTCGAGGTTGGCCGCGAGCAGGAAGGCGATGCTCTCGACCACGGCCACGAGCCGCGCACGTTCGTCGCCCGCACCGACGAACTCGACCGGAAAGTCGGCACGCCACCACGGCGAGCCGAGGCCGCCGACGCCGTTCATGAACACCGGCACCTCGGTGCCGGCCGGCGCCGAGAGCGTCCCGAGTGCACGGGCGACGTCGATGGCCACGCGCTCGCCCAGCCACGCGATCGCGCTCGCCGCGCCGTTCACGGTGCCCTCGAGCGAATACACGGCTCCGCCGGGCCCGGCGCGCAGCACGCTGAGCAGCAGACCGTCGGGCGGCGCGACCGCCTCGCCGAGCGCTCGCTGCACGAATGCGCCGGTGCCCGCGTTCACGAGCGCGACGGCCGGGTCGGGTGCGCCGTCCGCCCACGCCGCCGCGGACTGGTCGCCCGTGCAGGCCGTGAGCGGCACGCGCCGGCCCGCGACCTCGAGGTGCCCATGTCCGTGCAGCGTGGGGACGCAACGGGGCAGCCACGCCCGCTCGAGGCCGAACGCCGAGAGCAGCGGGCCGGACCAGTCGAGCGTGCGCGGGTCGAAGAGCAGCGTGCGCGAGGCATTCGCCGGGTCGACGACGCAATCGCCGTTCGCGAGCAGGGTCCGGAGCAGCCAGCTCGCGAGCGGTCCGCAGGCGAGGTCGCCGCGCGCCGCGGCGGCCCGCACGTCCGGGAGGTGGTCGAGGCACCAGCGCAGCTTGCTTGCGCCGTAGTGCGGCGACAGCACGAGCCCGGTGATCCGGCGGACCTCCTGCGCGCGATCCTCGAGGCGGGCGAGCCAGTCCGCATTGCGGCGGTCCTGCCAGGAGAGGGCCGCGCTCAGCGGGCGGCCGGTCGAGCGTTCCCAGCACAGGGCGGTCGAGCGCTGCGTGGCGAGGCCCGCCGCGACGACCGCGCGTCCGCGCACCGCGGGCAGCGCCGCGGCATCCCGGACCGCCTGTCGCAGCGAGTCGAGCAGTTCGAGCGGATCGTGTTCGACGTGGCCGTCGTCGCGCCGGGTGGCGATGGGTACGTGGGCCTCTCCGACCCGCGCGCCGTCCGCTTCGTAGAGCGCGGCGCGGCTGCCCTGCCCGCCCTGGTCCAGCGCCAGGATGAGGCCCCCGGGCGCCGCCGCAGTCACGCTCCGGATTCCTCCCCGTAGGCCGCGAGCAGCGATCGCACCGCCATCGTCTCGACGTAGCGCGCGCCCAGGTCCCGGCAGCGCCGGGCCGTCAGCACGTCCCGCACCTCGTAGATCGCCCAGTCCCATGGACCGGGCCACAGCGCCTCGAGTCCGTCCGGCAGCCGCTCGAGGTTCGCGAACATGAACTCCGGCGCAGCACCACGCGCGGCTGCGAGCGTCGCGTCGGAGTAGTCGGAGACCACCCAGCCGACACGTGCGCCGGTCAGGAGCTTCAGGACCTTGAGGCTCGGCAGGTCGAACGAGATCAGCACGCAGCGATCGGCCAGTGGCTTGACCGTCTGCGCGATGCGCCGCAGCACGGTCTCGCGGCCGAAGCGGCGCAGGCTGGCCCGCTTCACCTCGACGAACGCCGTCACGCCGTCCCAGCCCGCCAGCGCATCGAGTGCCTGCGTGAGCGACGCCGGGTACGTATAGGCGAAACGCTGGCCGAATCGCGCGACCTCGCCGACCGGCGTCTCGGACAGCACGGCCCACGTGAGGTCGTGGACGACGTCGGGCCGGCCACCCACGCGCTCGAGGTCCGAGTCGTGGACGAGCACCGGCACGTGGTCCGCCGTGAGCTGCACGTCGAACTCGACGTGTCGCACGCCGAGTTCGACGGCGGACGCGAGCGATTGCAGCGTGTTTTCCGGGAATTCGATCGCGTTGCCGCGGTGCGCGATGATTTCCGGCAGCGGGACGCCTGTCGTCATGGGCGGCGGGATCCAGATGGCGGTTCGGCGTCCGTGGTCAGACATCGCCCCGCCGCGCCGTTGGACTTAACCCGATGGGATTGAGGACAGCGCGGCGGAGCGATCGCGCACGTTGAGGCCAAGCGCGCGGGCGCATTGTGCTCAGATCGCGCGCGCGAGTCCAGAGGCGCGCGATGATTGAAGCATCGCGCCCGGTGCTCCATCCTCCGCCCGGACGCGGCATCCGGTGAACGACATGAGACTGCTGCTGGCTGAAGACGACCCGATGATCGGCGAAGCGGTGCGAAGCGGGCTCACGCGCCACGGATTCGTCGTCGACTGGGCGAAGGACGGTGCAGAAGCGGAGCATGCGCTGGAACTCGGAACCCACGAGGTGATGCTGCTCGACCTCGGCCTGCCGCGGCGCGCCGGCATGGACATCCTGCGCGCGCTGCGCCGCCGCGGGTCGGAGCTGCCGGTCGTCGTGATGACCGCGCGTGATGCGGTCGGCGATCGCGTCGAGGGCCTCGATGCCGGCGCCGACGACTACGTCGTGAAGCCGTTCGAGCTCGAGGAACTTGCCGCGCGGATCCGCGCCGTGCTGCGCCGCAGGGCGGGCCGCGCGTCGCCGCTCGTCGAGCACCGGGGCGTGTCGCTCGACCCGGCGACCCGCGAGGTCCGCCGCGATGGCCGCCCGGTCGAGCTCTCGGCACGTGAATTCGCGCTGCTGCACGCACTGATGGAGCACCCGGGCCGCATCCTCTCGCGCACGCAGCTCGAGGAACGGCTGTACGGCTGGGACGAGCCGGTGGGCAGCAACGTCGTCGAGGTGCACGTGCACGCCCTGCGACGCAAGCTCGGCGCGGACTTCATCCTGAACGTGCGCGGCGTCGGCTACCGGGTGCCGCCCGGATGAACTCGCTGCGCGCACGACTGCTCGCCTGGCTCCTGGGCGCCGTGATCGCCACCGGCCTCGCCGGCGGCGTCGTCATCTACCGCAACGCGCTCACGGAGGCGAACGCGTTCTTCGACTACCACCTGCGGGAGACCGCGCTGCTGCTCCGTGACCAGGCGTACGGGTACGCACCCGCGCAGGGACTGCCCGACGAAGTGCCTCAGTACGACTTCGTCGTGCAGGTCTGGGCGCTCGACGGCACGCGTGTCTACCAGTCGCGGCCGTCGGCGGGGCTTCCGGCCGCGACGACGCTCGGTTACTCGACCGTGAACGGACGGGGCGGGCGCTGGCGCGTGTTCGGCGTCGTGGCGAGGGGACACGTGATCCAGGTGGGCCAGCCGGTCGCGGCCCGCGAGAGCCGGGCCGCCGGACTCGCGGCACGCACGCTGTTGCCGTTCGCTCTCGCGATGCCGGCGCTCGCGCTGCTGGTCTGGTTCATCGTGGGCCGTGCGCTCAGGCCGCTCGCCGTGCTCGCCGGGTCGCTGCGCACGCGCGGCCCGCAGTCGCTCGAGCCGCTGCCGGCCGCAGGGCTGCCGGACGAGGTGCGCCCGCTCGTGCTGGCACTGAACGAACTGCTCGAACGCCTCGCCGCGGTGCTCGAGCACGAACGTGCGTTCACCGCCGACGCGGCCCACGAGCTGCGCACGCCGCTCACGGCACTCGACCTGCAGCTGCAGGCGCTCGCCGTCGCAGCCGGCGACGTCGAGCGCGGCCGGGCCGTGGCCGACCTGCGCGCCGGGGTCGCGCGGGCGACCCGGCTGGTCGAACAGCTGCTCACGCTCGCGCGGCACGATCGTCGGCCCCCCCGCGTGTCCTCGCCGGTCGCGCTCGACGACCTCGCACGGGCGGTCGTCGCCGACCTGATGGTGCTTGCCGATGCCCGTGGCACCGACCTCGGCGTCAGCGTGGCCGAGCCCGCCACCGTGGACGGTGATCCGGTCGCGCTCGAGGCGCTGCTCCGCAATCTCGTGGACAACGCGATCCGCTACACGCAGCCCGGTGGACGGGTCGACGTCGGCGTGCTGCGCGATGCGTCCGGCGGCGCCGACGGCGCCGTGCTCGAGGTGACCGACGACGGGCCGGGCATACCGGCCGCCGAGCGGGAGCGCGTGCTCGACCGGTTCTACCGGGTGCCGGGCACCGGCGGGTCGGGCAGCGGCATCGGGCTCGCGATCGTGCAGGCAGTCTCGGTCCAGCACGGCGCCTCGCTCCACCTCGACGACGGGCCCGGCGGCCGCGGCCTCCGGGTCCGGGTCGTGTTCCCGGCGGCGCGGGCCTCTTAAGCCTCGTTTAAGGCGGCGGCTCCAGCATCGGTGGCCGTGGCGGAATCGTTCCGCCGGCCCACTCGACTGGAGGATGACGCATGACCACCCCGAACCCGCTGCGCCGGCCCTGGATCGCGGCCGTCGCCGGTGCCGCGACGGTCGCCGTGCCGGCCGGCGCGCTCTACCTCTATGGATCGGCGCCTCGCGCCGCGGATGCACCGGCGGCGGCCGTTGCCGCCCCGCCGACCGTCGCGTCGCCATCGTCGGCTGCCCGTTACGGGCTGCCCGACTTCAGTGCGCTCGTCGACCGCTATGGCGACGCCGTCGTGAACATCAGCGTGAAGGCCACCGTGAAGACGGCCGGCCCGGTGATGCCCCAGTTCCCGGGCCTCGGGCCCGACGACCCGATCCAGCAGTTCTTCCGTGGCCTGCCGCAGAACCCCCACCAGAACATGCCGATGCGCGGCGAGGGCTCCGGCTTCATCGTCGGCGCCGACGGCGTGATCCTGACGAACGCCCACGTGGTCGCGAACGCGGACAAGGTGACGGTCAAGCTGAAGGACCGGCGCGAGTTCGAGGCGAAGGTGCTCGGCCAGGATGAAGCGAGTGACGTCGCGGTCATCAAGATCGACGCGAAGAACCTGCCGACCGTGAAGCTCGGTCGCCCCGATTCGGTCAGGGTCGGCCAGTGGGTCGTCGCGATCGGCGCGCCATTCGGCTTCGACAACTCGGTGACCGCCGGCATCGTGAGCGCGCTCGGCCGCAACCTGCCCGACGACTCCTATGTGCCGTTCATCCAGACGGACGTCGCGATCAACCCCGGCAACTCGGGCGGGCCGCTCTTCAACCTCGACGGCGAGGTGATCGGGATCAACTCGCAGATCTACAGCCGCTCGGGCGGTTACGAGGGCATATCGTTCGCGATCCCGATCGACGTCGCGATGAACGTGGGCCGCCAGCTGCAGGCGAACGGCCACGTCACCCGTGGCCGGCTGGGCGTCAACATCCAGGACGTCGACCAGGCGCTCGCCGAATCGTTCGGTCTCGACGCGCCGCGCGGCGCGCTCGTGTCGAACGTCGAGGACGGCAGCCCGGCGGCGAAGGCGGGCCTCAGGTCCGGCGACGTGATCCTGGCCTACGGCGGCCGCGCGATCGACAGCGCCGGCCAGCTGCCCTCCGTGGTCGCGGCGACTGCGCCGGGCACCGAGGTGGAGCTCCAGGTCTGGCGCGACCGCTCCGCGAAGGACATCGACGTGAAGGTCGGCGAGGCCGAACGCGACGCGCAGCTCGCGGCCAACGGCGGTCCGCAGTCGGCGGGTCGGCTCGGGCTCGCAGTGCGGCCGCTGTCACCGGACGAGCGGCGCCAGGCCGAGGTGAACGCCGGGCTGCTGGTCGAGGATGCCGAGGGTGCTGCCGCCGAGGCGGGCATCCGCCCGGGCGACATCGTGCTCTCGGCGAACGGCGCACCGACCTCGAGCGTCGCCGACCTGAAGCGCGTCGTCACCGGCGCGAAGGACCACGTCGCGCTGCTCGTGCAGCGCGGCGAGGCGCGCATCTTCGTGCCGGTGGAACTCGGCTGAGCGCGGCCGGCGCGACGGGCGGGCAAAAAAAAGACCCCGCGTGAGCGGGGTCTTCATCTGCATCCGGGGTCCGTTCTTCCTGCAGCGGGGTGCATGGCCCCGCGATATCGGTCCCCTCGATCCCCTGGCGGGACTCGTCCCGATCCCCCGGACATCAACTCCCAACGCCAACACACAAGGACGGCTTATCTCCAAGCAATGCGCGTGCCAGAGTCGACGAATCCCGTCGGATCAGTAACTTGCGGTCGCCGCCACCCGCCGGCCGGGCCATCGCCGTAAAGCCGTCCGACACCCCGCTCAGAAGGCGCTGAGCCCGGTGAGCTCGCGGCCGATCGTCAGCTGGTGGATCGTCTCCGTGCCTTCGTAGGTGATCACGCTCTCGAGGTTCAGCGCGTGCCGGATCGGCACGTACTCGGCGCTGATGCCCGCGCCGCCGAGGATGTCCCGGGCGTCGCGCGCGACGTCGAGCGCGATCCGGCAGTTGTTCCACTTCGCGAGCGACACGTGGGATGGCGTCATCGAGCCCGCGTCCTTCAGGCGGCCGAGCTGCAGCGACAGGAGTTGCGCGGTCGTGATCTTGCGGGCCATCTCGGCGAGCCGGATCTGGATGGTCTGCGTCGCGGCGAGCGGCCGGCCGAACAGCACGCGCGACTGCGAGTAGTCGAGCACCTGCGAGAGGCAGGCCTGCGCCGCGCCGATCACGCCCCAGGTGATGCCGTAGCGTGCCTGGGTCAGGCACGAGAGTGGCGCCTTGATGCCGACCGTGCTCCCCGGGAGCATGCTCGAGTCAGGCACCACGACGTCCTCGAGGAAGATGGCGCCGGTGGCCGACGCGCGCAGCGAGAACTTCTTCTCGATCTCCGGGGCGGCAAGCCCGCGCGTGCCCTTGTCGACCAGGAACCCGCGGATGCCTTCCTCGGTCTTTGCCCAGATCACGAAGACGTCCGCGATCGGCGAATTCGTGATCCACATCTTGGCGCCGTTCAGCACCCAGTCGCCGCCCCGGCGCTTCGCGTGCGTCTTCATGTTGGCCGGGTCCGAGCCGCCGTGCGGTTCCGTGAGCCCGAACGCGCCGATCAGTTCGCCGGCCGCCATCCGGGGCAGGTACTGCTGCTTCTGCGCCTCGCTCCCGTACGCGTGGATCGGGTACATGCACAGGCTCGACTGCACCGAGACGAAGCTGCGGAGGCCGGAGTCGCCGCGCTCGAGTTCCTGGCAGATCAGTCCGTAGCTCACCGCATTCATGCCCGCGCACCCGTAGCCGTCGAGCGAACTCCCGAGCAGGCCGAGTCCCGCCAGTTCCGGCACCAGCTCGCGCGGAAACGTGTGGTTCTCGAAATGCTCGCGGATGATCGGCAGCACCCGGTCGTCCACCATCCTGGCGACCGAGTCCTGGACCATGCATTCCTCTTCGGACAGCAGGCTCCGGACGTCGAACAGGTCGACCGGATTCAGCGAACGGGCGGACTTCTTCTGCGGGTCGGACGAGGGCTTGGCCACGAGGCCTCCCGGGAGTGTCAGGGTGTGCGGGGTGCGTATTGTCCGTGAAACGCCGCCGCGGCCGCAAAACGGCCGTGGTGGGCCTCCCGCGGTAGGTTCAGTTGCCTGCGCCGCCGCCGGGTGGCACGAGGAGGCCGAGCCCGCGCTCGACCGCGAGCCCGAGTTCGACCGCTTTCAGCAGGTTTCCGTCCTTTTGCGCTGCGAGCGCCTGGCTCCAGAGGTCCTGGAATCCGGCGAGGCTGCTCTGCGCCTGCGGCTGGTCCGGCCTGGACCCGGATTGCACCTGCTCCGCGGCCGCTGCGAGCGCCGCCGGCACACCCGTCTCGAGCCGCGCCCAATCGGCCGCCAGTTCCTGGTCGCGCTTCACCTTGTCTGCGGCGACCTGCGGGCCGAGAGCGTCCACCTGGGCAAGGAGCGACTTCGCTTCCTTTTCGACCGAGGCGTACTCGCCGGCCTTGATCCGTGTGAGCAGTGCATCGTTCTGCTCCGCCAGCTTCGTCAGCTCGTCGGAGTAGCGTTGCCGTGCCTCGGGCGAGACAGCGGCCAGCGTGTCACCGACCCGGACGATCGCTGCGTGTACGGCGCCGACCGCCTGCGTGGCGCTGCCTTCGTTCGAAGACGAACAGGCGACGGCCAGCAGGACTGCGCACGCGAGCGCGGCCGCGCGGACGAAGGAAGTTCTTGCGTACATCGTCGATCCTCCAGGGCCGGCAGTGACGGGCCGGCGGCACGCAGGCCATGGTACGTGGAGGCCCTGCGCGCGCCATCGCCGATTTCCCGCTGGCGAGGCTCGGCAACCACGGATGCGCCTCCGGCCGCCGCCCGGCGTTGCCCCGGCGCGCCGAGCGGGACATCATGAGGCCTCGTCACCGCAACTGGCCGGGGTGCGCCCCGGCATTCCGGAGTCCCCCATGAGCAATGCCCCCCGTCTCCGCCTCGTCTCGATCGTCGCAGCCACGGTCCTGGTCGCGGGCTGCGATTCCATGAACAACTTCGCCACGAACCCCGACATGCAGAAAACGCGGCAGGGCACGGCGATCGGCGCGGCCGGCGGCGCGGCGATCGGCCTGATCGCAGGGGGCGGTTGGAAGGGCGCGCTGATCGGCGCCGGCGTGGGCGCGCTGGCCGGCGGGCTGGTCGGCAACTACCAGGACAAGCAGGAGGCGAAACTCCGCGCCCAGATGTCGGGCACCGGCGTCGAGGTGGTCCGGATGGGCGACAACCTGACGCTCAACATGCCGGGCAACGTGACGTTCGCGTTCGATTCGTCGAAGCTCAACCCGCAGTTCGACGCGGTGCTGGACAAGCTCGCGACCACGCTGGTCGAGTACAACCAGACGGTGATCCAGATCGCGGGGCACACCGACAGCACGGGCAGCCATGCGTACAACATGAAGCTGTCGCTGGCCCGCGCGGACAGCGTGAAGGCGTACCTGGTGGGCCGCGGGGTGCCGGCGGCGCGTCTCGTCACGCTTGGCGCGGGGCCCGACTACCCGATCGCGTCGAACGCGACCGAGGAAGGTCGCGCCGAGAACCGCCGCGTCGAAATCACCATCGTCCCGGTGACGCAGGAAACACTGAACCAGGCGAAGCAGGGCTGACGAAGAACGGGGACATTGTGGATTTGGGCCCGGCCGCTCGGCCCGGTCGAAATCCGGAATGTTCCCGTTTATCCCTTTCCCGGGAACGAGGATCGCCGGCGGCTCACTCGACGACGAGCTTCCGGAGCTTGCGGATCGCGTTCGCCTCGATCTGGCGGATGCGCTCAGCGGACACGCCGTACTGCTCGGCCAGCTCGTGCAGCGTCGCCTTCGGTTCGTTCATCCACCGGGCGCGCAGGATCGCCTGGCTGCGATCGTCCAGGCTCGCCATCGCCGTGGCGACCCGCTCGCTCACGTCGCCGTCCCACTCGTCGCGCTCGACCTCGAGCGCCGGGTCGGCATCCGGCGCCGGCAGGTACGCGGACGGCGAGTACGTTTCCTCTTCCTCGTCGGCGTCCGGGGCGGGGTCGTAGGACAGGTCCCGCGACGCGAGCCGCCGTTCCATCTCCGTGACCTCGGTCGCACTCACGCCGAGTTCGCGCGCGACGGTCGCGGTCTCCTCGGCCGACAGCCAGCCCAGGTTGCGCTTGTACTTGCGGAGGTTGAAGAAGAGCTTGCGCTGCGCCTTCGTCGTGGCGATCTTCACGAGGCGCCAGTTGCGCAGCACGTACTCGTGGATCTCCGCGCGGATCCAGTGCACGGCGAACGACACGAGCCGCACGCCGACCGCGGGGTCGTAGCGCTTGACCGCCTTCATGAGCCCGACGTTGCCTTCCTGCACGAGGTCACCCATCGGCAGGCCGTAGCCGAGGTAGCCGCGCGCGATGTGGACGACGAACCGCAGGTGCGAGAGCACGAGCTGTCGCGCCGCCTCGACGTCGTTTTCGTCGCGGAAGCGGGTCGCGAGCGCCGACTCTTCCTCGCGGCTCAGCACGGGAATCCGGCCGATCGCGTCGAAGTACGCATCGAGGCTGCCGATCGGGCCGGTCAGGGCCAGTTCGGCGGCATTGCGGCGGACGAGGGCGGTCGTGCTCATGGGGTCGTTCCAGGCTCCACGGTCTATGGCTGCCGATGTTAGCAGTCGTGGATTTAGAGTGCTAAATAGCCGGGAAGTTCCACGGCCAAACCGTGACTTCTATCCAAAATAACCCTTTAATTACAAAGGGTTATTTGGCCGGGACGACCCCGCACACGACCCGCGCCCCGCCGCCGCCCAGCGGCGCCGGGTGGTCGGAATGGTTGTCCCCACCCGCGTGGACCATCAACGAGCGACCCGCGAGGTCGGCAAGCTTCAGGCGCGGCGCGAGCACGGGCTGGTCGGCGCTGCCGTCCGTCGCGACGTAGAGCGGCGGCAGGTCGCCGCGGTGGCCCGTTCCCCAGGGCGTGCCGTGCTGCCCGCTGTTGTCCGGGTCGTAATGACCGCCGGCGGCGAGCGCCGCCGTCTTCTTGCCGTCCTTCTCGCCGGGCGAGCAGCTCGGGTTCTGGTGCACGTGGAAACCGTGCAGCCCGGGCGGCAACCCGGTGAGCGCCGGCGTGAACACGAGGCCGTAGGGCGTCTCGGTCACCGTGATCGTGCCGGCCGGGGCGCCGACGCCGTCCGCGTCCACGAGGTTCATCGGGACGACCAGCGCCGCATCGGCGGCCGCGAGCGCCGGCAGGGCGACGAGCAGGAGTACCGGGAGCCGTGTCTTCATGGGTTGCCTCACTTCGGTTCGATGTCGCGGATCTCGCGCGTGGCGACGACGAACGAGCCGAGCCAGCCGAGCACGATGCCGCCGCCGACGAGTGCCGCGCCCGAGGCGAGGTCGAGGCCGTGCAGTGCATACCCGCTGCCGTATAGACCCGCGATCCGCCGCACAGGTTCCGCTAGCACGAACACCACCGTCGTGACGACGAGCCAGGCGACCACGCCGCCGCCGAGACCGTACCAGACGCCGTTGTAGAGGAACGGCCGGCGCACGAATGCGTCGCTGCCGCCCACGAGCTTCGTGACCTCGATCTCGTCGCGCCGGTTCTCGATGTCGAGCCGGATCGTGTTGCCGACGATCACGAGGATGCCGGCGGCGAAGAGTCCGGCCGCGAGCAGCACGATGCGCCGCACGACGTCGAGGATCGCGTTGAAGCGGCTCACCCACTCGGTGTCGAGCTGCACGACGTCCACGCCGGGCAGTGCGCGGATCTCGGCGGTCAGCGTCGCGACGTGGGACGGGTCGCGGAACTCGTCGGCGGGCCGAACGATCAGCGCGTGCGGCAGCGGGTTGTCCTTGAGTGCGTCGAGCGCCTCGCCGAACCCGGACCCCTTGCGGAACTCGGCGAGGGCCTCGTCCGCCGTGACGAGCGTGACCTCGGCGACGTCGCGGCGCTTGCGCAGGCGCTCGGCGATCGCCTTCGCCTCGGGCCGGCCGGCCGACTGCTTCATGTACACGGACACGTCGAGCGCGTTGCTCCAGCCGCCGCTCGCCTCGCGGACGTTCTGCACGAGCACGTGCAGGCAGGCGGGCAGTGCGAGCGCGATGCCGATCACGAGCACCGTGAGCAGCGTCGCGAACGGCTGCGTCCACAGCCGGCCCAGCGAGCCGACGAGCGTCTGCAGGTGGCGTTCGAGCCAGGCCTTCATGCGAGGCTCGCCACGATCGACGGCAGCGGCGGCGGGGGCTCGGGGTCGCCGCCCGCGACGCGGCCGCCCTCGATCACGACCCGGCGCACGCCGTAACGCTCGATCAGGTGCACGTCGTGCGTCGCGACGAGCACCGTCACGCCGACTTCGTTGAAGCGGCGGAAGATGTTCATCACCTCGACCGCGAGGTCCGGGTCGAGGTTGCCCGTCGGCTCGTCTGCGATCAGCAGCGATGGCTTGGCGACGATCGCCCGCGCGATGCCCACCCGCTGCTGCTCGCCCGTCGAAAGTTCGATCGGGCGGATTCGTTCGCGCCCGAGCAGCCCGACCTGGTCGAGCGCCGCGCGCACGCGCTTGTCGATTTCCTTCTCGGGCACGCCGGCGATCACGAGCGGCAGCCCGACGTTGTCGTGGACCGGCCGGTCCATCAGCAGCTTGTGGTCCTGGAACACGATGCCGATGTCGCGGCGGAATGCCGGGATCCTCGAGCGCGGCAGCGTGCCGGTGTTCTGCCCGTTCACGACCAGCGTCCCGCGGGTGGGCCGCTCGATCAGGCACACGAGCTTGAGCAGCGTGCTCTTGCCGGCGCCCGAGTGGCCGGTCAGGAACACCATCTCGCCGCGGTCGACCGCGAGCGAAAGGTTCGAGAGCGCCTCGCGGCCGTTCGGGTAGCGCTTCGAGACGCCGTCGAAGCGGATCATGCGGCGCCCCGCTGCGCGGTCGGCGACAGCACTGCGTCGACGAATGCCTCCGCGTCGAACACGCCGAAGTCCTCGGCACCCTCGCCGACGCCCACGTAGCGCACCGGCAGCCCCAGCTGGTCGGCGATCGCGAGCACGATGCCGCCCTTGGCGGTACCGTCGAGCTTCGTGACCACGATGCCCGTGACGCCGAGCGCCTCGTTGAACTGGCGCGCCTGCGCGAGCGCATTCTGGCCCTGTCCCGCGTCGAGCACGAGCAGCACCTCGTGCGGCGCCGCCGGGTCGAGCCGACCGAGCACGCGCTTCACCTTCCGGAGCTCGTCCATCAGGTTCGACTGCGTGTGCAGGCGTCCGGCGGTGTCGGCGACCAGCACGTCTGCGTTGCGGGCCTGCGCGGACTGAAGCGCGTCGTAGATCACGGCGGCCGGGTCGGCACCGGCCGACTGGGCGATGACCGGCACGCCGTCGCGCTCGCCCCAGACCTGCAGTTGCTCGATCGCTGCGGCGCGGAACGTGTCGCCGGCGGCGAGCACGACCCGGCGGCCCTCGTCCGACCAGCGCCGCGCGAGCTTCCCGATCGTCGTCGTCTTGCCGGACCCGTTCACCCCGACGACGAGCACGACGAACGGCCGTCGTCCGGCGACCGGCTCGAGTGGCCGCGCGACCGGCGCGACGATCCCGAGCAGCGAGGTGCGGAGCGCCGCGAGCAACGCGTCGAGGTTGCCGAGTTCCTTGCGCGCGACCTGGCCGCGCAGCGACTCGAGGATCTTCTGCGTCGTGTCGATGCCGACGTCCGCGGCGATGAGCCGCATCTCGAGCTCGTCGAGCACGGCGTCGTCGATCCGGCCGCCCGGCAGCAGGTTCGCGAGGTCGTACGTGAGCCAGGAGTCCCCGCGATTCAGCTTCGCGCGCAGCCGCGCGAGGAACCCGGGCGACCGGGCCTCCGGCTCGCTCGCGCTCGCGTCGGGCGGTTTCGACCTGAAGCTGAAGAGTGACATGGGCTCGCCGGCGTGACGGAGCCGGGATTGTAGCGGAAGGGTCGCGCGGCGCGGCGCGCGGGTAAGATCGTCCCGTGCGACCGCAGACACACCTGCCGACGACCGGAGTCCCGCGGTGACCCGGGTTCGACGCCGTGACGGCGCCGGGCCCGCCCTTGCGGGAACGGTGCGCATCATCGGCGGCGAATGGCGCGGACGCCGGCTGCACTTCCCGCCGGTCGAGGCGATCCGGCCGACCCCGGACCGGGTGCGCGAGACGCTCTTCAACTGGCTGCAGCAGGACGTGCGCGGCGCGCGCTGCCTCGACCTGTACGCCGGCAGCGGCGCGCTCGGCCTCGAGGCGCTGTCGCGGGGCGCGGCCGCGGTCGTGTTCGTCGATGCCGACCCGGTCGTCCAGCGCCACCTGGCCGCGACGCTCGCGATGCTCGGCTGCGACCGGGGACGGGCGGTGCGTGCCACTGCCGCCGCGTTCCTGGACGGCAGCCCCGAACCGTTCGACATCGTGTTCCTGGACCCTCCGTATGCGGCCCGCGCCGTCGCCGAGGCCTGCCGGGCCATCGATGCGCGGGGATGGCTCCGGCCCGGCGGACTCGCCTACCTGGAGGACCGGGCGACCGAAGGCACGCCGGACCTGCCGGCCGGCTGGACCCTGCTGCGCAGCAAGCGCGCGGGCGAGGTGGGCTATCATCTGGCCCGACGCGAGATTCCAGACGCGCCATAGCGAGGCCTCATGGGCATCCGTGCGATGTATCCGGGGACATTCGATCCCTTCACGAACGGCCACGAGGACATCGTCCGGCGCGCCTGCCGCCTGTTCGAGCACGTCGTGGTCGCGATTGGTGCCAACCCGGGCAAGACGCCGATCTTCACGCTCGAGCAGCGCATCGACCTGGCGCGCCGCGTGCTGGCCGACGTGCCGAACGTCGAGGTCGCGTCCTACACCGGCCTCACGGTCGAGTTCGCCGAGAAGCGCGGGCTGAACGCGATCGTCCGGGGGCTGCGGGCCGTCTCCGACTTCGAGTTCGAGTTCCAGCTCGCGACGATGAACCGCCACCTCTCGAACTCGGTCGAGACGGTGTTCCTGACGCCGCCCGAGCACTTCAACTTCGTGTCCTCGACGCTGATCCGCGAGATCGCGAGCTTTGGCGGCGACGTGCGCGAGTTCGTGCACCCGGCCGTGGCCGAGGCGCTCGCGGTGCGGTTCCGCCGCTAGCCGGCCCGCGAATCCGCGTGCTCGCGGGAGATTCCCGCGGTGCAGGTGACGGGCCGGCCGCGCCAGCATGCGCGCGGAGGTCCACCCGATGCCGATACACCACTGGCCGCCGGGCGAGCGCCCGCGCGAGAAGCTGCTCGCGCAAGGCGCGACGTCGCTCAGCGAGGCCGAACTCCTGGCCGTGCTGCTGCAGACCGGCACGGCGGGCCGCTCGGCGCTCGACCTGGCGCGCGGCCTGCTCGAGGAGTTCCGCTCGCTGCGGGGCCTGCTCACGGCGGAGCGGAGCGCACTGTGCCGTGTGCGCGGTCTCGGCGACGCCCGGTACGCACTGCTGCAGGCCGCCGTCGAACTCACGCGGCGGCACTACGCGGAACTGATGCAGGCGGGCCCTGCGCTCGCGAACCCGCGCGCCACGCGCGAGTTCCTGCGCGCGCGGCTGCGCGACCGTGACCACGAGGTGTTCTGCTGCCTGTTCCTCGACAACCGGCACCGGGTGACCTGCTTCGAGGAGGTCTTCCGCGGCACGCTCGACGGCGCGAGCGTGCACCCGCGCGAGGTCGTGAAGCTCGCGCTCGCACGGAATGCGGCGGCCGTGATCCTCGCGCACAACCACCCGTCCGGTGTCGCCGAGCCGAGCAGCGCGGACGAGATGATCACCGCTCGGCTGCGCGACGCGCTCGCGCTCGTGGACATCCGGGTGCTCGACCACATCGTGGTCGGCGACGGCAGCTGCGTTTCGTTCGCCGAACGCGGCCTGCTGTGAGCGCAGGAGCGGCGGTCGCCCGGCCCCGGCGATCCCCGACCCACCGCTCGCCCGGGAATGCGCAAAAAGCGATTTAAAACAAGTGGTTGGGGAGGTGTCCGCACCTGCGTGCCGGCCGGCGGCAGCCGGGGGCGAGCGGGACGGCGGACTGGGCCCGCGCAGCCGGGCGGCCTTGCCACCGGGGCCCTCCGCTGGTATAAAACGCGGCTCGTTTTCGCGGGGTCGGCCTGGCCGGCCCCTCGCGCGCTTTGAGGGTCCAGCCATGTCCAGAGTCTGTCAGATCACCGGCAAGCGGCCGATGACCGGTAACACGGTCTCGCACGCGAACAACAAGCGTCGCCGTCGCTTCCTGCCCAACCTCCACTCGCAGCGGTTCTGGCTCGAGTCCGAGAAGCGCTGGGTCACGCTGCGCGTCTCCGGCACGGGGATGCGCACCATCGACAAGAAGGGCGTCGAGGCCGTCGTGGCCGAACTGCGCGCCCAGGGCGTCAAGGTCTGATCGGGAGCACCTGAGACATGCGCGACAAGATCAAGCTGCTGTCGACCGCCGGCACCGGTCACTTCTACACGACGACGAAGAACAAGCGTCTCCATCCCGAGAAGATGGAAGTGAAGAAGTACGACCCGAAGGCCCGCAAGCACGTGGCCTACAAGGAAGCCAAGATCAAGTAAGGCTTCCGGCCGCACCGGCACCGAAAGGCCCGCCCATCGGCGGGCCTTTTGCTTTAATGCGCCCGTGCCGGAGTTGCCCGAAGTCGAGACCACGCGCCGCGGCATCGAGCCCGCGCTGCGCGGCCGCACGATCGTGCGGATGGACCTGCGCGAACGCCGGTTGCGATGGCCCGTGCCGCGCGCGCTGCCCGCGAGACTCGCCGGGCGCCGGATCGACGGCGTGCGCCGCCGCGCCAAGTACCTGCTGATCGACGTCGAGGGCGGCGCGCTCGTCGCGCACCTCGGCATGTCCGGCAGCCTGCGCGTGCTGCCGGCCGGCACGCCCGCGATCGCGCACGACCATTACGACCTGGTGCTCGACAGCGGACGCGTGCTGCGCTTCAACGACCCGCGCCGCTTCGGCTGCCTGCTGTGGGTCGCCGGTGACCCGCTCCGCCACCGCCTGCTCGCCGGGCTCGGGCCCGAGCCGTTCGATGCGACGCTGGACGCGGACCGGCTCGCCGCGGCGGCGAGCGGTCGCCGGGTCGCGGTGAAGCAGTTCCTGATGGACCAGTCCGTGCTGGTCGGGGTCGGCAACATCTACGCGAGCGAGTCGCTGTTCCGCGCCGGCGTCGATCCCCGGCGGGCTGCCGGGCGGGTCGGTGCGGAGCGATGGGCCCGGATCCTCGACGCGATCCGCGAGGTGCTCGGCGAAGCGATCCGGCAGGGGGGCTCGACGCTCCGCGACTACGTGAACCCGGACGGCGCCCCCGGCTATTTCGCGCAGAACCTCGACGTGTACGAGCGCACCGGGCTGGCCTGCCACCGCTGCGGCACGGCGGTCCGGCACCTCGTGCAGGGCCAGCGATCCACGTACTTCTGCCCCTCCTGCCAGCGCTGAGGCGCCGGCCGGCCGCTGCTAACCGGCGGTTATGGCCTGAGACCCGCCCCGCGAAACGTGCGCCCGTGCCTTTGCCGGCCCTCGCGGGCACGGCCCATAATGCGCGCCATGAACACGACCGCCCCACTGCGGATCCTGCTCGGCGTCACCGGCGGCATCGCCGCCTACAAGAGCGCCGACCTCGTGCGCCGGCTCCGCGAGCGCGGCGCCGAGGTGCAGGTCGTGATGACCGAGGCGGCGACCGAGTTCGTCACGCCGCTCACGTTCCAGGCGCTGTCCGGGCGACCGGTGCGGACGAAGCTCTGGGACGCCGCGGCCGAGGCCGCGATGGGCCACATCGAGCTCGCGCGCTGGGCCGACCGCGTGCTCGTCGCGCCGGCCACCGCCGACTTCATCGCGCGGCTCGCGCACGGGCTCGCGGACGACCTGCTCGCGACGCTGTGCCTCGCGACCGAGGCGCCCGTCGCGATCGCGCCGGCGATGAACCGCGTGATGTGGTCGAACGCGGCGACCCAGGCCAACGTGGCGACGCTGCGTGCACGCGGCGTCGCCGTGCTCGGCCCGGCCGAGGGCGAGCAGGCCTGCGGTGAGACCGGTGCCGGCCGGATGCTCGAGCCTTCGGACCTCGCCGACCGGCTGCTGGCCGGCCGGCCGGCCGCGCCGCACGCGAACACCGCGCTGCTCGCGGGGCGCAAGGTCGTCGTGACCGCGGGCCCGACGCGCGAGCGCATCGACCCGGTCCGGTTCATCACGAACCGCAGCTCCGGGAAGATGGGTTATGCGGTCGCCGAGGCGGCGCGCGATGCCGGTGCCGACGTCGTCATCGTGAGCGGACCGGTGAACCTCCCGGCGCCCGCGGGCGTGCGCCGTGTCTGCGTCGAGACCGCCGAGCAGATGCTCGCGGCCGTTCAGGCGGAGATCGCCGACACCGACATCTTCATCGCGGCCGCCGCCGTCTCAGACTACCGTCCGCTGCAGGTGTCGTCCGAGAAGATCAAGAAGACCAGCGACTCGCTGCTGCTCGCCCTGTCCCGGACGCCCGACATCCTCGCGACGGTCGCGGCCGGCTCGCCGCGGCCGTTCGTCGTCGGCTTCGCCGCCGAGACCCAGAACGTCGAGCGCAACGCACTCGCGAAGCTCGAGGGCAAGCGACTCGACATGATCGCTGCGAACCAGGTCGGCGATGGTCTCGCGTTCGACTGCGACGACAACGCGCTCACCGTGTACTGGCGGGACGGGAAGCTCGAACTGCCTCGCGCCGGCAAGGCCGAGCTCGCCGGCCGGCTGGTCGGATTGATCGCCGAGCGCTGCGTCGCGGCCGGGGTCGCCGTGCCCCGCGCACACGGCAGCGCCGCGGCACGATGACCGGTACGCCGAAGCGCAAGCTCGAGGTCCGCGTGCTCGACCGGCGCGTCGGTCGTGATTTCCCGCTGCCGGCGTACGCGACGGGCGGTTCGGCCGGCCTCGACCTGCGAGCCTGCATCGACGCGCCGCTCGCGATCGCGCCGGGCGAGACCGTGCTGATCCCGACCGGTCTCGCGATCCACCTCGACGACCCCGGGCTCGCGGCCGTGCTGCTGCCGCGCTCGGGTCTCGGCCACAAGCACGGCATCGTGCTCGGCAACCTGGTCGGGCTGATCGACTCCGACTACCAGGGGCAGGTGATGGTGTCGTGCTGGAACCGCGGGACGGCCGCGTACACGGTGTCGCCGGGCGAGCGCATTGCGCAGATGGTCGTGGTCCCCGTCGTGCAGGTGGACCTCGAGGTCGTCGAGGAATTCGTCGAGAGCCGGCGCGGTGCCGGCGGGTTCGGCAGTTCCGGGACTAGTTGACGGCCTTCAGCTGTCGAAAGCGCGCGATGTCGGCGTTGAACTCCGCGCGCAGCCGGGTCTGCTCCGCGGTGTTCTTGCCGAGTTCTTCCTGGTAGACCTGCAGGCCGTTCACCGTGTTCACGATCTCCTCGGCGATGTGTTCCGGCAGCGGCGGCGCGCTCGCCTTGTCGCTGTAGGGCCGGAAGCGTCGCACGTCCTGCGTGAGGCGCTTCTCGCGCTCGCGGAGGTTCGAGATGTACTGCTCGGTGACGTGGGCCTGCTGCACCAGCAGGTCGAGTCGCTGGTCGCGCAGCCGCTCGATGTCCGCGACGGACAGGTAGGTCGCGAGCAGCGTCTTGTCGCGCTGCACGGCCGCGATCCGCGCATCCTCGGCCGCCTTCGTGCGCTCGGCGGCCGCGAGCGAGTCGCGGCCCGGGATGACCCGGACCACGCGCCCGGACACGTCGAGCACCTCGACGTCCTGGTCCATGCAGATCGGCGGGATGCTCTGGCCCATCACGTAGCGGCCGTTCGCGTCCCGGCAGCGGTAGACGGCCTCGGTCGCCGGCGGTGCCTTGCCGGACGGCTTGCGCTTCGTCGCGGCATCCGCCGGGGCGGAGGGCAGGGCGACGACCGCCGTCGCGATCGCCGCGACGACCAGGGGAACGAGCTTCGGGTGCCTGTTCATGGCGGCGATTGTGCCCCCGGGGCGCGCCCGGCGCCCAATTTCCGGCCGAGGAATCGTGACGCGGGTCAAATCGCGGCCCCTCACACCCCGTAGCGGTCGCGGTAGGCCCGCACGGCCGCGAGCGTCGTCGTGTCGCCGGCCGCCTCGAGGTGGGACATCAGGTCCCGGAGCCTGAGCACGCTGACGACCGGCAGCCCGAACGCGTCGCGCACCTCCTGGACCGCCGACTTCTCGCCCTGGCCGCGCTCCTCGCGGTCGAGCGCGATCAGCACGCCGGCCGGCGTGGCGCCAGCCGCCCGGATGATCGACACGGACTCCCGGATCGCGGTGCCGGCCGTGATCACGTCGTCGACGATCAGCACGCGGCCCCGGAGCGGCGCGCCGACGATCGTGCCACCCTCGCCGTGGTCCTTGGCCTCCTTGCGGTTGAAGCACCAGGGCAGGTCGCGCCCCTCGTGCTCGGCCAGCGCGGCCGCCGTCGTCGTCACGAGCGGGATGCCCTTGTACGCCGGCCCGAACAGCATGTCGAACTGGACGCCCGACAGCGCCGCGGCGCGGGCGTAGCAGCGACCCAGCGCCCCGATGGCGCGGCCGGTGTTGAACAACCCCGCATTGAAGAAGTACGGGCTCGTGCGTCCCGACTTCAGCGTGAACTCGCCGAAGCGCAGCACGCCGAGGTCCAGGCACAGTCGAATGAACTCGGGAGCTTCCATGACGCTACTTTATACTGCGCCGCCATGCGCATCATCACGTTGAACGCGAACGGGATCCGCTCGGCCGAGCGCAAGGGCTTCTTTGCCTGGATGGCGAAGCAGGACGCGGACGTCGTCTGCATCCAGGAGACGAAGGCCCAGCGCGACCAGCTCGACGACCCGGTCTTCCATCCGGCCGGCTACCACTGCTACTACGTGGACGCCGAGAAGAAGGGCTACAGCGGCGTCGCGATCTACTCGAGGCAGAAGCCGCAGGAGGTCGTCTCGGGGTTCGGCTCGCGCGAGTTCGACGCCGAGGGCCGCTACATCGAGGCGCGGTTCAAGGACCTGAGCGTCGTCTCGGTGTACCTGCCGTCCGGGTCCTCGGGCGAGGAGCGCCAGCAGGCGAAGTTCCGATTCCTGTCGGAGTTCATGCCGCACCTGCGGTCGCTCGCCCGCCGGAAGCGCGACTGCATCCTCTGCGGCGACTGGAACATCGCCCACAAGGAGATCGACCTGAAGAACTGGCGCTCGAATCAGAAGAACTCGGGCTTCCTGCCCGAGGAGCGGGCGTGGATGGACGAGCTGTTCGGCGAGGCCCGCTACGTGGATGCGTTCCGCGAGGTCGATCCCAGGCCCGAGCAGTACACCTGGTGGTCGAACCGCGGGCAGGCCTGGGCGAAGAACGTCGGCTGGCGCATCGACTACCACGTGATGAGTCCTGGCCTGCGCGGCTGCGTCGCACGCGCCGGCATCTACAAGGCGCAGCGCTTCTCCGACCACGCGCCACTCGTGATCGACTACGGGCTGTGAGCACCGGGTCGCACGGTCGCGGGACGGGTGGGGACGCGGGCGACGCGCGCCGCCCGTGGTGGCGTGGCTGGATCGACGCGCTGAGCGCCTACCGCCAGCCGCGCGTGGCGGCGATGCTGTTCCTCGGGTTCTCTTCCGGCCTGCCGTTCATGCTCGTGTTCTCGACGCTGTCCGCGTGGCTGCGCGAGGACGGGATCGACCGGGCCACGATCGGCATGCTGGCCTGGGTCGGCATCATCTATTCGGTGAAGTTCTTCTGGGCACCAGTCGTCGACCGGCTCGCCCTGCCGCTGCTCGGGCGCTGGCTCGGGCGGCGCCGCAGCTGGATGCTGCTCGCGCAGGCGGGCATCGCCGTCGGCCTCGCGAACATGGCGCACCTGCAGCCCGTCGGTCACCTGGCCATGGTCGCGGCGCTCGCGCTCGTCGTCGCGTTCAGCTCGGCCACGCAGGACATCGCGGTCGATGCCTGGCGCATCGAGTCCGCCCCTCCGGCGCAGCAGGGCGCAATGGCCGCCGCCTACCAGCTCGGCTACCGGATCGCGCTGATGGTGGCGAGCGCGGGCGCGCTGTGGCTCGCGGCCGAGCACGGCTGGGCGGCGGCGTACACGACGATGGCCGGGCTGGTCGCGGTCGGCATCGTGACCACGCTGCTGATCCCGGAGCCGGCGCCCCGCGCCTCGGCCGCGTCGGCCGGGCAGGAAGCGCGCGTGCTCGCGTGGCTCGAGCGCAAGGCGCACTGGCCCGGCGCCGCGAGGCGGGCCGGCGCGTGGTTCACGGGCGCGGTCGTCTGTCCGTTCGTCGACTTCTTCGGCCGGTACGGTACCCGGCTCGCGGTGCTGATGCTCGCGTTCATCGGCAGTTACCGGCTCGCCGATTTCACGATGGGCGTGATGACGAACCCGTTCTACCTCGACATGGGGTTCTCGCTGAAGGAGATCGCGGCGGTCGCGAAGGGATTCGGCGTGTTCATGTCCATCCTCGGCACGCTCGCCGGCGGCGTCGCGGTGGCCCGCTACGGGCTCGTGCGGACGCTCGTGATCGGCTGCACGGGCATCATCGTCGCGAACCTGATGTTCGCCGCGTTCGCCTGGTACGGCCGGCCGACCCTCGCCGGCCTCGCGGTCGTCATCAGCGCCGACAACGTCGCGATGGGCGTCGCCGGCACCGCGCTGATCGCCTACCTGTCGAGCCTCACGAGCGCGACGTACACGGCGACGCAGTACGCACTCTTCTCGTCGATGTACGCGCTGCCGGGCAAGCTGCTGATGGGAACCTCGGGGTTCGTCGTCGACGCGGTCGGCTACCCGGTGTTCTTCTGCTACACGGCGTGCCTCGGCCTGCCGGCGCTCGTGCTGCTCGCGATGCTGCGCCGCTCGGCGCCGAAGGCGGACGCCGCCGGCTCCGGTCCGCAGCCGACCCGGCCGTGAGCGGGACGATCGACCTCGCGCGCGTCGTCTGCGCGCTCAGCGATCTCGCGGACCCTGGGTCGAAGGGTTTCGTGCTCGGCGGGGGCGACTGGCCGCTGCGCGGGTTCGTCGTGCGGCGGGGCGGGTCGGTGAGGGCGTTCGTGAACCACTGCCCGCACGCGGGCTACCCGCTCAACGCCCGGCCGGACGGATTCCTCGCGCCCGGCGTGCCGATGATCCTGTGCGCCGCGCACGGCGCGCTGTTCGAGATCGACACCGGCCGTTGCGTGTCCGGGCCGTGTGCCGGGCTCGCGCTGCGTCCGCTCGAGGTGACGGTGGTGCAGGGCTACGTGATGCTCGGCGACGACGTGCCGCTCGAGGAACCGCCCGACCTCGGGCGGTGAGGGATCAATCGGCGTCCGGGAGTTCGAGTTCCGAATAGCCCGCGGCTTCACCGCGATCGACGTACTGCAGCGGGTCGGCCCACGGCCGCGAGTTGCCGGGCTCGACCTCGTATTCGTTCTCCGTGTCCTCGGCGTCGACGTCGAGCGAGCCGGTCCAGTCCTCGGGCGGGTCGGTGCGCTCGATCTCCTCCTCGAACCACTCCTCGGCCTCGAGCTCCTCGACCGTGCCGTCGAAGTACTGGATCTCGATCGTCCGGTCGTCGCGATCGACGGCCACGACCTCGAAGGAATCCCCGCCGGGGCGCCTGTACCACTCTCCGATCACCGGTGCTGGCTTGGTCATGGCTCAACCTCTGCGGACCGCGGTGCGTGTATCCTCTGTACGTCTTCGGTTCCCTTGTAGTCCTGCCGACCGGCGAGTTCAAGTAGCGGAATGCCCGGACCCCCGATGTTCGACGAACTGGTCAAATTCTTCGTCGTGCTGCTCGTCGTGGTCGAGCCGCTGTCGCTGCTGCCGATACTGGCCGGGCTGACCGAGGGCGCCGACGAGCGCCACCGCCGGGCGATGTCCGTGAAGGCCGTCCTGATCGCGACGGTCGTCTGCCTCGTCTTCGCTGTCGCCGGGACGGCGATGCTGGACCTGCTCGGCATCAGCGTCGACGCGTTCAAGGTGGGCGGCGGGATCCTGCTGTTCCTGCTCTCGATCGAGATGGTGTTCGCGCGTCCCTCGGGCGTGCGCTCGATCACGCCCGGCGAGGACGCCGAGGCCCACGGTCGTGCCGACATCTCCGTGTTCCCGCTCGCGTTCCCGCTGATCGCGGGGCCGGGCGCGCTCGCGACGATCCTGCTCGGGTTCGCCGGTGTCGACCCGCTGTCCGTGCGGTTCGCGGCGCAGATCGGCATCATCGTCGCGGTGATGGCGCTCACGCTCGCGCTGATGATGGCGACCGGCCCGGTGATGCGCGTGATTGGTGTCACCGGCGGCGCGGTGCTGTCGCGGCTGCTCGGCGTGCTGCTCGCCGCGCTCGCGGCGCAATTCGTGCTCGACGGGATCCGCGGCGCTATCGCTTCCTGAAGCAGAGGTCCCGCACGCCGTGGCCGAGCCGCTCGCCGCGCCGCTCGAAGCGCGTGACGGGCCGGCTGTCCGGGCGCGGCGCGTAACCGTCGCCCGACTCGTTCTCGAGCGGGGCGCTCGCGCCGACCACCTCGAGCATGTGGACCGCGTACGGCTCCCAGTCGGTGGCCAGCCGGAACCGACCGCCCGACGCGAGCTTGCGTGCGACGAGTTCGACGAAGCCGGGTTGCACGATCCGCCGCTTGTGGTGCCGCTTCTTCGGCCACGGGTCCGGGAAGTAGAGCAGCAGTTCGGCCAGTGACCCGTCCGGCACGCGCTGCCCGAGCACCTCGACCGCGTCGCGGCAGGCGACGCGGAGGTTCCGGAGGCCGAGCGCCTCGGCGCGCAGCAGCAGGTGGCCCACGCCGGGCCGGTGCACCTCGATGCCGAGGAAGTCGCGCTCCGGGTGCGCGGCCGCCAGCGTCACGAGCGACTCGCCGTTGCCGAAGCCGACCTCGACGGTGACGGGTGCGCCGCGGCCGTAGAGCGCGTCGAAGTCGAGCGGCTGGTCGCCGTCGGGCACGCCGTAGCGCGGCCAGAGTTCCCGCCACGCGCGTTCCTGCGCGACGGTCATCCGGCCGGCGCGCGCGACGAAGCTTCGTACGGCGCGGCGCGGCCGGCCGTCGGCCGTGCCGGGCGTCGAGTCGTCTGGAATCGAGGGTGGCAACTGGGTACAGTCCTCGGAACGAATTCAGGGTCCCATGATACGGCGCGCATGCGCCGGGGAGTACCGCATGGCAGGCAACACCGGCTTCTTCCCGTCCACCGGTGGAAATGCGCACGCGCTCTGTCGCCGCACCTGGTGGGTGTTCCTCGTGAGCGGCCTCGCCTCGCTCGCGTTCGGCGCACTGGCACTCGCGAACCCGGGCCTCGCGCTCTACGTGCTCGCGATGTTCTTCGCCGCGTCCATCCTCGTCGACGGAGCGTTCCACGTCGCCGGTTCGCTCGGCCACCGCGAGAAGGACGGCTGGTGGGTGATGCTGCTCATCGGCCTGCTCGGACTCGTGGTCGGCGGGTGGGCGCTGATGAACCCGCCGGTCAGCATGGTCGCGCTCGTGTACCTGGTCGCGATCCAGGCCGTCGTGCTCGGCGTGTTCCTGCTCGTGCTCGGCTACAAGGTACGGCAGGCCACGACGAAGGAATGGATCCTCTACCTCACGGGCGCGCTGTCGCTGCTGGCCGGGATCCTCGTCGTCGCGAATCCCGTCGCCGGCGGACTGTCGATCGTCTACGTGATCGCTGCGTGGGCGATCGCGGTCGGCGCGCTGCGCGTGCTGTTCGCGTTCCGGGTGCGCCGCCTCGGCGGCAGCCAGGGCGACCGCGCGTCGGCACTCGGCTGAGCGTGGTTCAGGCCTCGCGGCCGGCGATCCGCCCGCCGAACACGCAGCCGCCGAGGAACGTTCCCTCGAGGCCGCGCTTGCCGTTCATCCCGCCGCCGCCGAAGCCGGCGCTCTCGCCGGCTGCGTAGAGTCCCGGTATCGGCGCGCCGTCCGCGCCGAGCACCCGCGACGACAGGTCCGTCGCGAGCCCGCCCATGCTCTTGCGGCTGATGATGAATTCGCGGATCGCCATCAGCGGGCCGGCCTTCGGGTCGAGGATCTTCTGGTACCGGCAGGTGCGCAGCCGGTCGCCCATCCAGCGGCGCGCGAACTCGATCCGGCGCAGCTGCTCGTCGTTGTGGAAACGCGGCCCGAGGTCGATCCGCGAGTCGTAGACGGTGGCGGCTTCGGTGACGGCCGCGAGGTCCACGGACCCGTCGCCCACGAGCGCGTTCATCTTTTCGACGAGGGCGGGCAGCGAGTCGGCCACGACGACATCCGGGCAGTTGCGCGTCACCTCGTCGTACAGCCAGCGGTTGCCGCGCAGCATGTCGCGCGCGACCGCGAGCTTCTTCTTCTCGCGGAACGACGGGTTGAACTCGCCGCCCGAGATCGCGAGTTCCTTCAGCGCGATCCTGCGGTTGAGAAGCTGCCACGAGTACGCGCGTTCCTGCCGGCAGATCTGCGCCACGAGGTCATGCGTGTCGTAGCCGGTCACGAGCGGCATCGGGCCGATCCGGGCGCCGCGCCAGTCGAGCCACAGCGCCGACTTCGGCGGCACCAGCGACAGGCCGTGCGAGGGCTTGCGCGGGCGCCAGTGGTGCACGCCGGCCGCGTAGTTCCACTGCCAGTCGAGGTGCGTGACCCGGGCCCCGATCGCGCCCGCCGCGTCGTGCACGAGGCCGTCCGCGTACTTGTGGGAACCGTTCAGCAGCGTCTCGGGCGGGCGTCCCCAGTCGGCGTGCCAGTTCGCCTTCACGCGCTCGAGGTCGCCGTTCACGCCGCCCGAGGCGACCACGACCGACTCGGCGCTCGCCTCGAACGCCTGGTCGGTGCCCTCGAGCACGCCGCGGCAGCCGGTCACGCGGCCGTTCGTCGTCACGAGCGACTCGACCCGGTGGCCGTAGCGCTGCTCGAGGCGGCCGCGTCCCGGGTGCGCGAGCAGGTGACGGTTGGCGACGACGGCGAGTTCGTGCCCGGTGCCCCAGACGATGTGCCAGCGGGGCACCGAGTTGCCCGGCACGTGCAGCCCGCGCTCGACCCAGAGCGGCATCGGCATGAACTCGACGCCGATGCCACGCAGCCAGGCGAACACCTCCTCGTTGGCACGGTGCACGTAGGCCTCTGCCCAGGCACGCGGCCACCGGTCATCCGGCCCGAACTCGGCGAAAGAGAGCCAGTCGCGCAGCCCCTGCGCGGGCCCGTCGCTGATTCCGTAGCGCTTCTGCAGCGGCGTACCCGCGAACCACAGGCCGCCGAAGCTCTCCTTCGCGAGACCCCCCATGTTCGCCTCGACGTCGCGGTCGATCAGCAGCACGCGGCGTCCGCGGCCGAGCAGTTCGACGGCCGCCACCACGCCGGCGAGCCCGGCTCCGATCACGATCACGTCCGACTGGTAGCGCAGCATGGTTCAGCGGGCCTCCGGGGGCGTCAAATCCACGTCCTTCAATGATCCGGCCGAGCCGGCGCCCATGTGTTTCACGAGCTGCATCGCCTCGCCGATGTTGATGTCGAGCCGGCGTACCCGGTCGGCGGGCACGTAGAGCACGTTGCCCGAAAGCGGCGTCGGGGCCTGCGGGATGAACACCGCGGTCCAGCCGCGACCGAGTTCCTCGAGCACGTAGCACAGCTGCCACGTGCCTTCGGCCGCCACGAGTGCCGGGCGCAGCCCCTTGCCCTGCTCGATCTTCGTGAGTCCCTCGGCCATGCTCGTGACGACGCGGTACTGCGGCATCGCGCCGAGGAACGACTCGCCCACCCAGCGGGTCATCGCGCGACCGGTGTCCGTGCGGGCCGCGAGGCCGGCCGCGAACGCGATCATGAGCAGCAGCACGACGGCCGCGAGCGACCCGAGCGCGATGCCGGCCACCTGGTTCGCCGGGAAATGCGAGACGACGGGCGTGGCCACCTTTGCGGCGACCTCGAACGCACGCTTCAGGACCATCATCACGAGCACCAGCGGCACGAGGAACACGAGCCCGCCGACGACGGTGGTCTTCAGGAATTCGACGATTCGGGTCATGACCGGTTTTCCCCCAGGGGCACGGACCGCCGTCGGTCCCGGTCGCGCTCGTTGACGGGGCGCGGGTGGCACCGAATGATATCCGCCCAACGCCATGACCGCAGTCCAGTTCCGAAACACGGAGGTCCGCCTCTCGGATGCACTCGCGGCCACGGCCGCCGGGTTGCCTGCCGGGACCGTCACGCTGCGCGAGCTGCTCGCGCACGTGGGCGAGCAGGGGCTGCTCGTGTTCAGCGCGATCCTCGCGATGCCATTCCTGATCCCGGTCTCGCTGCCGTTCATGAGCACGGTGCTCGGCCTGCCGATGCTGCTGATCGGGTTCGCCGTGATCCTCGGCCGGCTGCCCTGGCTGCCGGAGCGCCTGCTCGCGCGCACGCTGCCGTCGGAATCCGTCCGCCACGTCCTCGGGCGCGGTCACCGCGTCGCGCTCCGCTTCGAGCACCTCGTGCGGCCGCGGATGCTCCTGCTCACCGCGAGCCCGCTCGTCAATTCGGTGCACGGGGTCGTGCTCGTCGTCGACGTGCTGCTGCTCATGGCGCCGCTGCCGTTCGTTCCGCTCGCAAATACGCTGCCCGGCGTGGCGATCATCCTGCTCTGTCTCGGCATCGCGGAGCGCGACGGGATCCTGATCGTGGCGGGCTACCTGTTCTCCGCCATTTCGACCGTCTACATCGGTGGTCTGATGTGGCTAGTCGTGACTGCGGGAATGCACCCGGACGGTCTGATCGGGTATTTCAGCGCGCTTTGGGGGCGTGTTTTCGGCTCATAGTGGGATTGCGGCGCTGCGGCAAAAACTGATGTAGAATGCGCCCAAGTTTGCCGCCGCGCGGTCCGGTCCGCGCACGAGGTTCGATTGCGGGAGCAGGGGACAGCCCCCTGCGGGGACTCGGTCCCAGGTCCCGCCAGCGGCCCTCCTGCAGACTTATCGTGGTCTGCATTCCGCGCCCCCGATCCATCGTCGAAGCTACGACGCTTCCACCGGTTCCCGCCTGGCGGGAGAAGCGTGCTGGAACCATTGCACATGTCTTTTGAACAACTCGGCCTCCCGGCCGCCCTGCTGCGTGCCGTGAACGAACTCGGCTACGCCACCCCGACCCCGATCCAGTCGGCGGCCATCCCGGCCGTCCGCGACGGTCGCGACCTGCTCGCGGCCGCCCAGACCGGCACCGGCAAGACGGCCGCGTTCGCGCTGCCGCTGCTCGAGCGACTCGACATCGAGTCCCCGTCGCCGCGCGGCCCGCGCGCGCCGCGCCTGCTCGTGCTCGTCCCGACGCGCGAACTCGCCGCGCAGGTGGGCGAGTCCTTCGAGGACTTCGGCCGCCACCTGCGCCAGCGCTGCCTGCTCATCTTCGGCGGCGTGAGCCCGCGCCCGCAGATCGACGCGCTGCGCCAGGGCGTCGACATCGTCGTCGCAACGCCAGGCCGCCTGCTCGACCACATCAACGAGCGCGCGATCGACGTCTCGCAGGTCCGCCACCTCGTGCTCGACGAGGCCGACCGGATGCTCGACATGGGCTTCATCCGCGACATCCGCCGGGTGCTCGCCGCCCTGCCGCCGAAGCGCCAGAACCTGCTCTTCTCGGCGACGTTCTCGGACGACATCCGCAAGCTTGCCCACGGGCTGCTGCACGACCCGCTGACCGTCGAGGTCGCCCAGCGCAACGCGCCGGCCGAGCTCGTGGAGCACCGCGTGCACCTCGTCGAGCAGGGCGACAAGCGCCCCGTGCTGAGCCACCTGCTCCGGCAGGGCGCGACGCCGCAGACGCTCGTCTTCACGCGCACGAAGCACGGCGCGAACCGGCTTGCCGACCAGCTCGAGCGCGACGGCGTTCAGTGCGCCGCCATCCACGGCAACAAGTCGCAGAACGCGCGCACGAAGGCGCTCGCGGATTTCAAGGATTACAAGGTGCAGGTGCTCGTCGCGACCGACATCGCCGCTCGCGGCCTCGACATCAGCGAGCTGCCGCAGGTCGTCAACTACGAGCTGCCGCACGTGCCCGAGGACTACGTCCACCGGATCGGCCGCACCGGCCGCGCCGGCTGCGCGGGCCAGGCGCTGTCGCTGGTCTCGAGCGACGAGCGCGACCGCCTCCGCGCGATCGAGCGCGTGCTCGGCCGCCGGATCGACGTGCTGCCGCTCGACCGTTCGGGCATCAAGTTCGAGCGCGAAGCGCCGCGTCCTTCGCAGTCGCCGTCGCACGGCCTCCATCGCGACGGATCGGGCCGTGCGCCCGCGCCCCGCAACCACGAGCACGCACGACCGGGCCGCCGCGGTCCGCGCCGGAGATCTGCATGAACCGTCCCGTCATCGCGAGCGCCGTCGTGGCGTTCCTCGCCTCCCAGTGCTCGAGCGTGCAGGCGGCGCCCACGCCCGAAGCCGTGAAAGCCGAGGCGCGCGCGATCTACGCGACCGTCATCGGTTACGAGACCGTCGAGGGTCGCGGCCAGGTGCCGGCGATGGCCGAGTACCTCGCCGGCCTGTTCCGGAAGGCCGGTTTCGCCGACGCTGACATCGAGATCATCCCGAACGGGGAGACCGCGTCGCTGATCGTCCGTTACCGCGGCACCGACCCCGAGCTGAAGCCGATGCTGCTCCTTGCCCACATGGACGTCGTCGAGGCGAAGCGCGAGGACTGGAAGCGCGATCCGTTCGTGCTGACCGAGGAGAACGGCTACTTCTTCGGTCGCGGTACGATGGACGTGAAGGCCGATGTCGCGCTGATCACCGAGACGTTCCTGCGCCTCAAGCGCGAGGGCTACCAGCCGAAGCGCGACGTCGTGATCGCGTTCTCGGGAGACGAGGAGACCGGCATGCGCACTGCGCGCGACCTCGCGCAGCGCCTCGCGGGCGCGGAGTTCGCGCTGAACGGCGACGGCGGCCAGGGCGTGCTGAACAACGAGACCGGCAAGCCCGAGGTGTACTACCTGCAGGGTGCCGAGAAGTACTACGCGAGCTTCGAGCTCACGACGCACAACCCGGGCGGCCACAGCTCGCAGCCGCGGCCGGACAACGCGATCTACGAGCTCGCCGACGCGCTCACCGCGCTGCGTGCCTACCAGTTCCCGGTCATGTCCAATGCCTGGACGATCGGCAGCTTCCGCGAGCAGGCGAAGGTGACGCCGGGTGAACTCGGGCAGGCGATGGCAAGGTTCGCCGCGGATCCGCACGACGCCGCGGCGGCGGCCGTGATCTCCTCGAGCCCGCAGCTCGTCGGCAAGGTTCGCACGACCTGCGTCGCGACGATGCTGCGCGGCGGCCACGCTGACAACGCACTGCCCCAGTCCGCGACTGCGACGGTGAACTGCCGCGTGTTCCCGGGGACGCCGCTCGACGAGGTCAAGGCGACGCTCGCGAAGATCGCCGGACCCAAGGTCGAGGTGAAGGTGCTCGGCTATCCGCAGGCGAGCGATCCTTCGCCGCTGCGGCCCGACGTCGTCTCGGCCGTCACGCATGCGGTCCACGCCGGCTACGCGGGCGTGCCCGTGGTGCCGGAGATGGCGGCCTACGCGACCGACGGCTCGGTGTTCAGGGCCGCCGGCATCCCGACCTACGGCACGTCGAGCATCTTCCTGAAGGGCAGCGACGAGTTCTCGCACGGGCTCGACGAACGGATCCCGGTGTACGCGTTCTATGCCGGGCTCGAGCACTGGTACGTGCTCGTGACGACGCTCGCGGACTCGACCCGGCGCTGAGGCGCCGGGTCCGTTCAGCCTTCCTCGCCCAGGGTCGCGTTGCGCGCGGCCTCGTCTCGTGCTCGTGCACGTTCCTCGATCGAATTCGTCGTGTAGAGGCTCACGAACATCGCGACCACGACCGCGACGAAGAACTGGCCCACCACGGCCTCGAGCATCGCCAGCATCCGCGCGGCGTCAGACAGCGGCAGGATGTCGCCGTAACCGACCGTCGAGAGCGTGATCACGCTGAAGTACATGAGCTGGCCGCGCAGTTCGTGCGGCGGCATCGTTTCCGTCGGCGCGAGCAGCTTGATCGCGTCAGGGTTCCAGATCAGCACCAGGTAGTAGAGTTCGGCGAACGTCATCGCGATCAGCAGGTAGGCGACCACCATCGCGAACACGCCGTCGAGTGTCGGGCGGTGGGCCCGGAACGCGAACGTCGCGACGCCGACCACGCAGGCGAGGGTTACCGGGATCATGAAGGCGACGTCGAGCGTGTTCTCGACCCTGCGCCAGCCGCTCGCCACCCCGAGCACCGAGCAGACCGAAACCACGAGCGACAACGCCCACAGCGCCAGCACGACGACCCGCAGTCGCCCCCACTGCGGATTCGCCCACAGCGTGACGAGGAGCAGGTCGAACAGCAGGGTCTGCATCGCCACGTGGCCCGCCCACCGCTCCTTCATCAGCGGCATGAGCGCGATCCACACGAGTATCACGAGCGTGAGCTGCAGGAAGCGCCACTGCGGGTACGGACGGCGCTCCGCGTAGGCCAGGACGGAAATCTTCATGCGGGCCACGGTATGACGGGTGGGGTTGGGCTGCAAGGGGCGGCCGCCCGTTTAGGCGACCCGGACGGTCGAATTGCGACGAAACCCCAACGCCCCTAGAATTGCGGCCCTGCGCGGGTGTAGTTCAATGGTAGAACTGTAGCTTCCCAAGCTACTAACGTGGGTTCGATTCCCATCACCCGCTCCAAATCCGCTGTCGGTCACGCCGGCGCCATTGCGTGGCCGTGCACCCGGACTGCGAGCGGAATGCGCGCGAGAATGCGTTTGCGTCCCGGTACTGGAGCGCAGTGGCGATGTCTCCGACTGGGAGTTCCGTGTAACCGAGCATCTGGCACGCCAGGTCGAGTCGGACCCGATTGAGGATCTCGCGTACGCTGGTCTCCTCGCCAGCGAGCCGCCGCCGCATCGATCTCTCGCTGACTCCAAACAGCCCGGCCAGCGCCGGGGCGGTGGCTGATCCGGTCAGCAGCATCTGCCTCAGCACGATCTCGACGCGCTGCCCGAACGTCATCGGATTGCGGGCTTCGGCCGCGGCGAATCGACGCACAAGAGCGGCGTGACTCGCCGAGTCCGCTCCGACGATTGGTCGCTGCAACCAGTGCGAAGAAAAGACCACACCCGAGAGTCCGGAGTCGAACCGGACCACGCAGTCGAAGTGCCGTCGATACACCGCTCGACGGTGACGACCCCTCGCCGAGACCTGGATCGCTTTGGCCCGGAAGTCGGGTCCGCACAGCGTGCTCAACATCCGATAGATGATGCCGGTCGACGTATCGTATACGAGGTCCAGCGCCTGGAGCCCGAATCGGTAGACCGAGTAGCCGAGCAGCGACGTCTCGTCATCGATCTCGACGAGGACTGGAACGGCGCCCTGATCGTGCAGGTGCAGGTGCAGTGTCAGCGCGCGCAAAGCCTCGCCGACCGTCGCCGAATGCCGCATCAATTCCCCGATCGGGCCGAGGCCGTCGATCGAGAATCGCAGGCCCGCCATCATCGCGAAGTCGGGCCGTCCAGTCTGCAGTGTCGCCTCGTCCAGAAGGCGGGCGAGTCGATCTGCCTCCATCCGCGTGTCGGGACGGCGGAATTCCCGGAGACTCAGGCCGGCGCGCGCGAAAACGCGCCGCGGTGACACGCCGAGTTCCTCGAGGAGATCCGGGATTGCCGACAGTGGGCCCACCCGGACTTCGCCGCGCAGGCTTTGCGCGAAAGGAGACGGGGAGCTTCGCGATGGTTGCCCGCGCGACCTCGGGTACTTGGTCGGACACATGCGCGCCACGATCCGGCAGCGTGGCCGGAAATGCAAGTTGCCTCGGTTGTGCCCGAACTATGCTGAACACAGGTTCGAGGGTCCTGCCTGAACCCTGCGCCTGACAGCGCCGGCCGTGCGGATCCGGGAATTCACGCATCATGGACATCATCGGGAGAAGACGATGGCGAACGCTGTGACGTCACATTCGAATCCGCGCCGAACGAAAGTCGGGCGACGGGCGGCTGCGCTGCTGCTCGTGGCCGCGGTGCCGATGCTCGCGCAGGGCTCGCCGGCGACGGCCCCTGCGGTGCTGAGCGACGGCGATCACGCAAAGTCCGGGCGCGTGGACGGTCTCCACCACGTTCGTTACATCGAAATCTTCCTCGCCACCAAAGACCCGGCGACCGGCAAGCTGGTGGCACCGTGCTACAACTCGACGTTCAGTTCGGCGGGCGTTCCGCCGTCGAAGGACACGGCGCCGCAGGCCAAGGTGGAGGGCCTCAACTTCGACAAGATCAAGGCCGAGTACGGTGTCCTCGGCGCGTCGCTGAATGGACCGAAACTGTGGATGCTCGACTGGGTCGAGGTCGACATCGGCGTGCAGCGGCAGTTCAACGGCATCCACACGGCCTGGGTGGCACAGCTCAACATGGAGAAGGATGCCAGTGTTTCCGAAAGCACCCCCTACAAGCCGGTGACCATCGCACGCAAGAGTGGCCTCGGCTGGAACAAGGGCACACAGGTGCTGCTGCTCGACGACCCGGACGGCAACACCTGGGTGATGAAGGGCTTCGAGATCGGCGTAAAGCCGCAGCACACCTTCGAGCAGTTCGTCGCCGGCGGCGCCGGTAATTTCAAGAAGCTTCCGGCCGGCTGGAAGTTCCGGATCAAGACGCTGGACAAGGATCTCGTCGAGCGTCCCGCGAACGGCGTCGCGACGATCATGCCGGACGAGTTCTTCAACGTGTACGACAAGACCGGCCCGGGCATGACCAACTACAAGCCGTGATCCGGCCTGAGGGCTCGAGACCGCCCGTGAGGCGGTCTCGGGACCTCAAGCGGTGCCGTGCCCGAACGCCAAGGACGCTTGACACGCGAGTCACACGCGGCGCCGAGGCTTTCCGCAAGTGATTGATCGGCCGACAAGGGCGGAGCGGCTCACGTGGGTTCGATTCCCATCACCCGCTCCAGTTCAGATTGCCCATGCCGCGAATTCCGTGTGCTGACCACAGTCGGCACTGCGGCCCGCCGCTGATGTAGGGAACGAGGCCTGCACGGCCCCGGCGAGACGTTCAATCTCGATGCGACCGCCTTCTGCTTGTGGAGAGGGCTGCCATTCGTGAATCGGCCCTGGGGCTCCCGTTCCACGGTTCGGTGCCTTCGAAGGTCGAGACGCGCAGGACTGGTGCCGGCTCAATCGGCGACGTCGCGGAGCAGCATGTCGTACGGTGGAAGGCAGCGGGTTCCGAAGACCTGCTTTTCCACGCCGGAAAGGTCCACGAATCGGCCGCTCAAGTCCTCCGGGAGGCGGGTACGTACCTCGGCGACCGTTAGATGCGGACGATGGCCGCCCGTCGCGGCGAAATCGTAGGTAGCCAGGATCCCCGTCATGTTCGGGGAGACCACGCGGACCGGAAGGTCCGGGAGCGGCAGGGCTGTCCACTTCCCGTCGACGAACTCAAACGCGAGATACGGCGGATCGGGACACTGGTGCCGCATCATTCCATGTGGAAGCGGCGTGGTCAGCAGAATCGGCCTGCCGTGGCCCATCAGGATGGCGATCGGCACGAGGTCGATGCCGCTCGTCCAGGATACGCGCTCGCCGCTGCCCGGCATGCGGAATTCGAATCCATACGAGGACGGGACTGGCGCCTGGAAGATCTGCCGTGGGCCGTCGTATTCCTGATCGCGAGCCAGAACGATCGTGCTCCCATCGGCCAGGCGCACGTCTTCGGTCCATTCGGCCCGGTGCACGGTGTCGCAACCACCCGCCGTCGACACGGCGACGAGCAGAATGACAGCCGCCGATCCCGGCATGATTGATCTCAGCGCTGCCAATTCCGAATCCGACCATTCGGTCGCGAACTGGCGAGCGCCTGTCTCTGCCGGATGCGCGAGATGTCCATCAGCATGCGGCCCGCCCAGCGATAGACGTTGTTCTCCTTTACCGTCCTTCGCATCAATTGCATGCGCTGCCGACGCTCGTCGCGCGGCATTTCGAGAGCCGCTCTCATCGACTCGGCGGTCTCGCCGATGTCGAACGGGTTTACGAGCAGTGCCTCGACGAGTTCCCGCGAAGCGCCGGCGAGCGTGCTGAGGATCAGCACGCCGTCTTCGTCGTCCCGCGCCGCGACGAATTCCTTCGCGACCAGGTTCATGCCGTCGTGAAGGCTGTTGACGATGCAGAAATCCGCGGCGCGGAACAGTTCCCAGACCTGTGCGGGTTCCTGGTGCTCGCCGACCAGCACGATCGGCCGCCACCCATCGCGTGCGAACTTCCGGTTGATGCGTTCGGCCTCTGCCAGCGTCTGCTGCTGCAGGGCCCGGTAAGCCGGCAGCCTGCTGCGCGACGGTGCGGCCACCTGCAGCAGGCTGAGCCTGCCGACCCATTCCGGGTGCTCGTCGAGCAGCTTCTCCAGCGCCAGGAATCGCTCCACGATGCCTTTTGTGAAATCCCAGCGCTCCAGGCCCAGCCCGACGCGGACGTCCCGGCCTATGCCATGACGCTGGCGGACAGCTTCGCGCGCCGCAGCGACGGACGACTGCCTGGCGAGCCAGCGTGGCGGCCACTCGATCGAGATCGGGTAGGGGACGACCCGGCAGACGTGCCCATTGTGGGTCACCGTCATGTGTTCATGATCGATCTGGCATTCGACGTGGCGATCGACCGTGGCCAGGAAATTCTGGCAGTGGTACCTCGTGTGGAACCCCAGGATGTCCGCGCTCAGCATGTGCGCCAGCATCTCCCGCTTCCAGGGGCACACGCCGAACGTCTCGGCGTTTGGCCACGGAATGTGCCAGAAAAGCGCGATCGTGGCCTGTGGCTTTCGTTCGCGTATGAGCCGGGGCAACAGCGCGAAATGGAAATCCTGGATCAGCACGATCGGCGAATCGCCGCCGGCCTCCTCGGCCACGGCCGACGCGAATCGCGCGTTCACCGACTGATAGACGATCCAGTCGCGCTCACGGAACGCGGGCCGGACGTACGCAAGATGGCAGAGCGGCCACATGCCCTCGTTCGAGTAGCCGTAGTAGTAGCCTTCCTCCTCCTCGGCCGACAGCCAGACGCGGCGTAGCGTGTATGCCGGGTCGTCAGGTGGTACCTGAATGTGGTCGTTCCGGTCCACGACCCGACGGTCCGCGGTACCGCTGCCGTGCGCGACCCAGATCCCGGAGCACGACCTCACGATCGGCTCCAGGGCCGTGACCATGCCGCTCGCAGGGACCTGCACGACCGTCGTTCCGTCCTGCGCGATGTTGTGGATGTAAGGCTCGCGATTTGAGACCACGATCAGCGGGCAGTCGCCCAGGTTCTCGCGGACGACCTGCTGCAAGGCCTGGGGCGTCCAGTTCTCCTGAACCTCGATTTCCAGCCGCTGACGCTGCTCGATTTCGCCCAGGAGCTTCCGCACGCTAGAGAGGACCGGCTGTGACGAAGCCGGAGAGAGCGCATCGTCCAGGAACCGGCGTGACCGGATGTCGCCGAGCAGCACGCGGATCGAACGGTTGAGCATGTGGCGGGTGAACAGGCCGCCGGTCAGTCCCAGCATCGCCACCGCGATCACTGCGAAGGCCAGGACGAAGTTCCGGGCCGTGGCCTGGCGCTGGTCGATGAAGCTCAGGTCGTGGACCAGTAGAGCCCGGTGGGGCCGGGCCGATCCGGCATCGACGGTGAAAGACGAAACCTCGACCAGTCCCGACGGAAGACGGGTGATGGTCGGTTCGCTCACGAGCGATGTCGTCGGAGAATCGCAGGTAACATCGCCGGGCACGAGGCTGGTTGCGTAGACCTTGGAGCCACTCGCATCGCAGATCAGGACCGCGAGCAGTCGCTCGTCACTGACGACCCGCTCGAGGTAAGCACCCAGTCGCTGGGTGTCCCCACGTTCGAGCAGGCCTGCGAGTGGTTCATCCATCGAATTCATGACCAGTTTGGCCCGAAGTTCGATGTCGGCGCGAAACCAGTCCGTCAGGATGTGCTCGATGTAGGGCACGCCGACGAAGGCGACCACGCAAAGTGCAGCCACGATCGGCAGAACGTATCGGATGACCGCTGACCGGATCACGATGGCGACGACGCTACGTTGAAGGGCGGTGCTCGCCCATCCTTGGCGACGCCCGGATAGACCGTCAGGTGCGGGTACGGAATCTCTACGCCGGCATCGTCGAAGGCGCGCTTGAGGCGGCGCAGGTATTCGCGCCGGACGTTCCATTGCTCGAGTGGCCGGACCCGGAACCGGCCGCGCAGTATGACCGCGGAATCCTCCCAGCGTTCGACCCCGGCGACCTCGAAGCGGTCGATGATCCGGCCTGCGTAGTCGTCGCTGTCGGCCAGCGACTCCGCGACGGACCGCATGATCGTCAGCGCTTCGTCGACATCCTCGCGATAGGCGATTCCGACGTCGATGACCGCGTACGCATGGCCGCGGCTCATGTTCGTCACCGTCGAAATCAGCCCATTAGGCACAAAGTGCACGTTCCCGTCGTAGTCGCGGAGCTGCGCGTACCTCAGCGTCAGGTCCTCCACGAGCCCCGACTTGTCGGCGACCTGGACGACGTCTCCCTTGATGATCTGGTTCTCGACCAGCAGGAAGAGACCATTGAAGTAGTCCTTCACGAGACTCTGGGCGCCGAAACCGATCGCCAGTCCGACGACTCCGGCCGCACCCAGGATCGGCGCCACCGAAATGCCCAGTTCCGCGAGCACCAGCACTCCGCCGACCAGACCGATCGCGACGGCGGCCAGGTATCGGAACACCCGGCCCAGCGTTTCGGCACGCCGGATCTGCTCGGCGCCGCTCATGCGCGCGGCGATCCGTTCCCTGAAGGTCCGTATCAAGCGGGTCGCCAGTCCCTGCGCGAGCCAGGTCGCCGCCAGGATGACGGCGATCCGACCGGTCGCAGCGGCCAGGCCGTGCCACTGCCCGAGATATGCGACCGTGTCGTCGAGCCAGTTCATCCGCGGGCCGGACCGGCGGTCACAGGGAGGCTTCCCAGGAACGACTGAGGCGCAACGCGCTGTTGATGACGCCCACCAGGCTGTAGGTCTGAGGGAAGTTTCCCCAGAGTTCGCCGTCGACCGGATCGATGTCCTCGGACAGCAGGCCGACACGGTTGCGGAGCTTGAGCAGTCTCGTGAAGTGCTCGCGAGCTTCGTCCACGCGACCTGCTGCCGCCAGCGCATTCACGTACCAGAAGGCGCAGATGGCGAACGCCGTGCTCGGCGTGCCGAAATCGTCCGTGTGCCGGTAACGGAACAGCAGGTCACCGTCCCGGAGCTCCTTGCCGATCACGTCCAGGGTTGCGACGAAGCGCGGATCGGTGGCCGGCAGCAGGCCGAGTTCGGGCAGCAGCAGCAGCGAGGCGTCGAGATGGTCGCCGTCGAACGATGCGGCGAACGCACCGCGCTGCTCGTTCCATGAGCGCTCGAGGATCTCCTCGCGCATGCGGCGCGCGACCTCGCGCCAGTGTGATTCACGGTCCTGGAGGCCGAGTCGTTCGGCAATTCTCGCGAGGCGGTCGCAGCCCGCCCAGGACATGACCGCAGAGAATGTGTGGACGCTGGTCCGGCCGCGGAACTCCCAAAGGCCTGCGTCCGGTCGGTCGAATACGACGGAGGCCCGATCGCCCAGCCGCTCGAGCTGCTCGAACAGCCCCCGATCGCCGCCACGCGCTAGACGTTCATCGAAGAACAGCTGCGAGATCGCCAGGATCACCGATCCGTACACGTCGTTCTGCGTCTGCAGCGCGGCCTGGTTACCCACGCGGATCGGGCCCGTGCCGCGATACCCTGCCTGGGACGCGACGATCCGCTCCTCGAGGTGACGACCGCCTGTCAGGCTGTAGACGGGTTGCAGCTCGTCGACCGAGGAGTCCGCGACGATATGGTCGATGAAGTGCAGGTACGCCTCCATCGTCCGGGTTGCACCCAATCGATTGAGGGCCTGGATCACGAAGTAGCTGTCCCGGAGCCAGCAGTAGCGGTAGTCCCAGTTGCGCCCGCTGCCGGGGCCCTCCGGAATCGACGTCGTGAGTGCGGCGAGGACCGCGCCGGTGTCCTCGAAGGTGCACAGCTTCAGCGTGATCGCCGCCCTGATCACCTCTTGCTGCCAGTCGAACGGGACGGCGAGTGTCCGGACCCAGTCCTGCCAGTACTGGGTGGTTTCCAGCAGGAACGAGTGCGCCAGTACCGCCGGCGTTTCCTCGATCGTCTGATTGGGTCCGATGACGAACGTCAGGGGCGAGTCGAGCACGATCCGCCCCTGGTCCGCGATCGCGCTGAGAGACGCGTCGGTCGTCACCCGGATGTCGAGCCCGTCGAGGTCGTAGACGATGTGATGGCTGCCCGCCCGGGACCTGGCCGGAGCCGCGCCGAACGCACGCGTCGGTCGCAGGCGGATCCGGACGACGGGCCGACCGGCGAGGGGTTCGACCACCCGCACCAGCATCATCGGCCGGAACATCCGGCCACGGGACCGATAACGCGGACAGAAATCCCGGATCCGTATCGCGCCGCCGTTCGAGTCGCGAAGGATCGTCTCGACCACTGCCGTGTTGCGACGGTAACTCTGTTCCGCCGCGACGAGATCTGCCAGATCGACCGCAAACACGCCGTCTGTGGCGGCGCCCCCTTCTGGGGTAAGGAGCGCCGAGAACACGGGGTCCCCATCGGGCCGGGGCAGGCACATCCAGACGATGCGCCCCTGGTCGTCGACCAGGGCCGACACCTGGCAGTTGCCGACGACGCCCAGGTCGAGGTTCGGCCGGACGCCGGTCATCCCGGCGGAACGCCAGTGACGGACAACCGTTCCAGGAACGCCCTGACCTCGCGCGGCCCAGGCACGTTGACCATGCCGCGAACCCGGTCTCCCACCGCCACGGACAGGCCGCCGACGCGTTGGACGTACTCCAGGGCCCGCTCATCGGTCGCATCGTCACCGATGAAGATCGGTCGCCGGCCCCGGAATGGCATCTCCTTCAGGAATTCGCGGATCGCCTCCATCTTGGTCGCACCGTGCGGCCGCAGTTCGACGACCATCCGGCCCTCGAGCATCGCCAGGCGGTTGCTGGCCGCCTGCTGTATCGACCGCGCTTCGACGCGGACCAGTCCCGCGAACTGAGGCACTTGCCGATAGTGGAGCGCGACTGCAAGGCCCTTGTCCTCCAGCGTCGTTCCCGCCAGCCGGTCGGCGACGCGTTTCAGGCGCTCACGCGCCATTGCGATCATCGCCACGTCAACGCCATTCTGGCTGTGCCAGCCGCCCTGGGGGTCGCGTCGCTCCAGCCCGTGCACGCCGGATGCCGGCAGTCGATGCGGTTGAAACAGCCGGTCGAGTTCGGCGACGGGTCGGCCGCTGATCAGCGCGACGGCGCCTGCCAGCGCGGCCTGCAGGCGCGTCAGAAGCTCGAGAAGCCTCTGGTCCACCAGTACCGCACTCGGCGTGTCGGCGATTTCGAGCAATGTTCCGTCGACGTCGAGGAACAGGCACCAGTTCGCTTCGGAAATAGGCCTCTCCGATTCCATCGTCCCAAGGGATCCGGGCACTTCGGTCTGGTGAGATCGGACGGTCGAGGAGCCAGCACTTCAAGCTCTGGGAGCGAGTCGCCCTGCGACCGCCCGTCTCGAGGAGTAGTCTATGGACGGCGTTGACGGCTCTCCAGCGAGAAAACATCAACACATTGATGAAGGAAATTCATGAATGCCCAAGTCGCTGCCACCGCTGAACTCGCTCCGAACGTTCGAGGCGGTGGCGCGTCTCGGGAGCTTCACGAAGGCAGCGCGCGAGTTGCACGTGACCCCCGCCGCGATCAGTCATCAGGTTCGTGGCCTGGAGGAATTCCTGGGCATCACGCTGTTCAGGCGCACGACCCGCAGGCTCACGCTGACCGACCAGGCAATTGCCGCCGCGGAGGGCCTGCGCCAGGCATTCGATCGAATCGGCCAGAGCGTCGATGTCCTGCGGTCGAGCGGTCGGGGCGGCGAGCTGTCGATCAGCGTCACGCCGGCGTTCGCCACTCGCTGGCTTGTGAGTCGCCTCGCCAGATTCAGGAGGAGTCACCCTAGAATCAATCTGCGCATATCCGCCAGCCCGTCCCCCGTGGATTTCGACCAGGAAGAGGTCGATGTCGCGGTTCGCATCGGGCGCGGACGATTCGATGGCGTCCCATCGGTCAAGCTCTTCGGCGAATGGGTGGCGCCGGTTGCCAGTCCCGCGTTCCTCAGGTCGAACCGACTGCGCAGGCCATCGGACATCGGCCGGGTTCCGATGGTCTTCGACAATTCCATGCGTCGCGCCGGCCGACCACAAGGCTGGCGGGAGTGGTTCCAGGTCGCGGGAGCACCGATGCCCGAGTTGCGTCAGGCAACCTATTTCGACGACGGGCACCTCGCCCTGCAGGCGGCGGCCGCCGGTGGTGGAGTCGCGCTAGGCCGGCTCGTTTATGCGGTCGACGATCTCGACTCGAAGCGGCTGAGGATCGCGATGCAGCCGGTGATCGAGATGGACATCGCCTATTACCTGTTGATTCCCGAGGCCCGTGCCGGTCATCCGGCCGTGGTCGCATTTGCCGATTGGATCGCGGGCGAGGCCCAGGACTTCCGTGTCGCCTTCGAGCGACGGCTGGGAAAACTCGAGGTCAGGGCTGGCCCCGGAGCAGCCGCGGCCCGCTAGAATCCTGGCTGGAACAGCGGCTCCACCCGCACGGAAATCCATGGAACTTTCACTACTCGTCGTACTGATCCTGCTGAACGGCTTCTTCGCGATGTCGGAGATCGCGCTGGTCAGCGCGCGGAGGGCGCGCCTGAAGCCGCTGATTGATCGTGGCGACTCGGCCGCGCGGATCGCCGCCGACCTCGGCGCCGAGCCGACCCGGTTCCTGTCCACGGTGCAGATCGGTATCACATCCGTTGCGATGCTCAGTGGCATCGTGGGCGAGGCAACGTTGGCGCCACCACTTGCCGCGCGATTCGTCGACTGGAGGGCGACCGCAAAGGCTGCTTCCTACCTGGCGACGGGGCTCGTGGTCGTCATAGTCACGTATTTCTCGATCGTCGTCGGTGAGTTGGTGCCGAAGCGGGTCGGCCAGATCCATGCCGAGCGTGTTGCCCGCTTCGTGGCGAGGCCGATAGCAGCACTCGCAATCGCATCGAAGCCATTCGTCGTGCTTCTGACGAGCTCGACACGGGGGCTGTTGCGACTGCTGGGTATCGACGACGAGAAGCGTTCTTCGGTGACTGAGGAGGAGATCCAGGCCGTCCTTCACGAAGGGTCGACGGCTGGTGTAATCGAAGAAGACGAGCGGCGGATGGTACAGAACCTGTTCCGTCTCGACGACCGATCGATCGCGACGTTAATGACGCCGCGACCAGACATCGCGTCGCTCCGCGTCGACGCCACGCCGGACGACGTCATTGCGACGATGGAGGCTCACCCGCACTCGCGTTACCCGGTCGTCAAGACAGACCGGCAGGACGTGGTTGGCGTTGTGTCGGCACGGGTGCTGCTCCTTGCGCTGCTGCGGGGCGAGGCGCTGGAACTCGAACGGCTGTCGAAGCCGCCCCTCTTCGTGCCGGAAACGATCAGCGGGCGGGACGTGCTGGATCGGTTCAGGGAGTCGCGCACGAACATGGCGTTCGTCGTCGATGAGTATGGGGTACTCCAGGGTCTCGTGACCCTGCACGACGTGCTCGAGGCGATCGCGGGCAGTTTCGGCGCGTCGGCGGACTGGACGGCCGCCGTTCGTCGGGACGACGGATCGTGGTTGCTCGACGGGCAGATCGCGATGACCGACCTGCCGCAGTACCTGCGGATCGACTGGCCCGATCCTCGATTGAACGCGGAATTCGAGACTATCGGCGGCCTGATCTTCTGGAAGCTCGGGCGAATTCCGACTACCGCGGAGTCGGTCGAGTGGCAGGGCTGGAGATTCGAGGTTATCGACATGGACGGGAAGCGAATCGACAAAGTCCTCGCTACGCCGATCGCCACCCGGGCGACCTGATTCGCCGACTGCGGACGCTGATGAATCCCAGCGGGCGGCCACGCGGAATTCACACTCGGCCCCGCGCATGAATCCAACTTGCTGATTAGGCAGGCGGAGCGGGGTGAGTCACGTGGGTTCGATTCCCATCACCCGCTCCACCTCCGACTGGAAGGCTCGCAGTCATCTCTCGCCGCCTTCTTCTCCGGCGCCGATCGGTGCACGCAAGAAGAAGATCATCGGAACCACGGTCTGAATCAGAAGCGCTCCAGGCGTCCACAGCAAGCTCAAGGCCATCGCCAGCGCATAGGCGAACGGTCCAACCAGGCCGGCGCGGAACGCGCGCTGCCGCACTGGCCGAGGAAGATCGCTGAGCCCGTCCGATCGCGCGACGTACCAGCGCATCAATGAGAACGCGCTCGCGGTCAGAAACATCGCGAGGCTCAGCATGCCCGCGGCCGTGCCGGACGACGGGTAATTGCCGACCAGGCCCGTCGGAAACGGCGTGAATGAGATCGCCAACAGGAATAGTCCGTTCAGCCACAGGAGGCCACGATCGGTCCGCCTCAGCCCGGCAAAGAAATAGTGGTGGTTGACCCAGAACACCAGCACGAAAAGGAAGCTCACGATCCACGCCCAGATCTCCGGCAACATGTGGATGATCGCTCCGCGCAGTGCGGATTCCGAGAACGACGCCAGCGCAGGAAGCCTGAGCTCGAGTACGAGCAGCGTGATGACGATCGCGAGTACGCCGTCCGAGAACGCCTCGACCCGATTCTTTTCGGACCGCCCGTACTGGAATCGCCCAGGTCGTTCCGCCGACTTCATCGGCGCATAAAGCCGAAGCCGAAACGTCGCCCGAGCCCGCGCTTGTACGCCATGTGAATCCACGTCATGGCGAACGGTTCCAGATAACGCGCGGCACTGAGTTCGCCGCAATCGAAAGCCTCGAACCCGATCCGCCCGGCGAGCGCGACGACCTCGGCGCGGGCGGCGGGATCGTCGCCGCAGATGGGCATGAAGATCCTGCCCGTTGGGTACACCGGGTCCACCATGTTCTCCGCACCCGTCGTGTTGAAAGCCTTTACGACGCGTGCATTCCTTGCCGAGCGAGCGATCTCTTCCGCGCCGGAAGTCGTTGTACCGACGACCAGCCCGGCGAGGCCCGGCGCCAGCGGATTCGTGGCGTCGATCAGGATCTTGCCCGCCCAATCGTCGATGGACCGCGCTATGGGCTCCGCCGCGGCGTACGGCACCGCGAGGATGACGATCGTGCTGGCGGCCACAGCGTCCGCCAGGCGGCCGACCTTTGCGTGCTGGCCAAGTTCTTTCGCCAGTGCACGATATTTCTCCGGGTCAGGCACGCCGAAGCAGACGTCTTCGCCGAGCGACGTCAGCCGTCGACCGAGCGCTGCCCCGACGTTGCCGGCCCCGAGGATTGCAATAGTCACGTGGTGCTCTCCTTACCGTCCGAGCGCTGCGAGAATCGTCTCCGCCGTTTCGGAGCCCGAGAAATTCTGCTGTCCGGTGACCAGGTTGCCGTCGCGAATCGCGAAGCCGCGCCAGAGCCCTGCCTGCACGTAGTTCGCACCGAGACGATTCAATTCGTCCTCGATGCGCCAGGGCATCAGGTGTCGTTCGCGCGGCAGCAGGTTCATCTGCCAGACGGCCTGGTCCGCAAAGTCTTCCTCGACGTTCGCAAAGCCGGTCACCGTCTTTCCCCGGACCAGCGGCTCGCCGTTCGAGAGCGTCGCGTACCGCAGGATGGCCGTGCCGTGGCACAACGCGGCGGCGATCTTGCCCGCCTCGTAGAACTCGACGAACTTGCGCTGCAGGCCTCGAGCCAAGTCGAACGTGAACATGGGCGCCTGGCCACCTGCCACGATGATCGCGTCGAAGTCGGCAACGTCGATCGCGGTAACCGGGCTCGTCCATTCGACCAGTGCGAGCAAGGAGGGCGTACTGATGAAACCGAGGCTGATCAGGTCGGTCGCTGAATAGCCACTCGCGTCGCGCGGATCGCTCATCGCATCCGCGAGACACGCGCCGCCATCCGGACTGAATACCTCGACCTGGTAGCCGGCCTCGGTCAGCAGGAAATAGGGGTGCGTCAGCTCGGACCACCAGAATCCGACCGGCCAACCGGTCGTGGTGGAGGTCGCTGGATTCGAGATCACGATCGCCACGCGCTTCGGACGTGACCTGCTGACGGGATTAGGGTCTCGAAGGCTCATTGGGGTCTCTCCGGTGAATGCGGTGGGCACACAGAATTGTCAGCGTCGGCCCTCCGGTGATAAATAGGCCGAACGGCAACATTTTGTTGTCGTAAGCGACAACAAACGCATCCCCATGACAATTGACCAGCTCCGGTCCTTCGTGAAGATCGTCCAACTGCGAAGCTTTACGGCGGCGGCGCAACAACTGGGTACCGACAAGGGGCACCTGAGCCGGGTGATGACCGGCCTCGAACGGCAACTTGGCATCAAGTTGCTGACGCGATCCACCCGATCGCTGTCGCTCACCGAAGTCGGGCGGGAAATCTATGAACGGGCCGTCGGCATCCTCGCGGCGGTCGAGGAAACCGAACAGGTTGCCCAGCGTACACAGGGTGAGCCGAGTGGCGTGCTGCGCCTGACGTGCGGCGCCGAGTTCGGCATGCTCACCGTCAGTGACTGGATCGCGGGCTACTGCCAGCGCTACCCGAAAGTCCGGGTCGAGGCCGACTTCACTTCGCGCCTCGTTGACGTCGTGCACGAAGGATTCGATGTTGCCATCCGCATCGGTCCGCTCCAGGAATCGCGTCTGTCGGCGCGGAGCCTCGGCCACCTGCGCTATGGCCTGTTTGCGAGCATGGCCTACCTGCAGCGTGCAGGCGCGCCATCGACGGCTGCAGACCTGCGCCAACACGCGTTGCTGATGTTTGCAACGGGTAGCCATCGCGCCGGATGGACATTGGAGCGGCACGGCCAGAGAACCCGGATCGAAGGGCCTGCGCTCGTCCGGGTCAATAACGTCTTTGCTGTCCGCGATGCAGCCCTGCGAGGTCTCGGCATCGCGCAGTTGCCGGAGATGGTTGCGGCGTCGGCGAAGCGCGGCCAACTGGTTCGGCTGCTCGAGGACTGGTCGATCGAACAGGTGCCGGTGCATGCGGTGTTTCCGAGCAGTCGCTACCTGACGCCCAAGGTGCGGGCATTCATTGACTATGCGGTCGAACATTTCACCTGACCCACACGTCCGTCACACGCAGTTTCGTCGGCGTCCGCAGGTGGTTGATCCGTCCTGCATCACCGGAGAGTTCTCATGAGTTCCATACTCGTCACCCGCTCCATTCGTGTCGACCGGCGGTCGATCCAGGGCCCGCCCGGAGTCCCACGGTGAGCCGCCTGCCCAACCGAGGCCGCGCTGGCGCCGAGCCCTAAGCCACCCGTAAGTCTCGCGCGTTAACTTGCGTGTCCACTGACGGGCGAGGTGACGCGTGGATCAGGCGCTACAGGGCGAGCGTGTTTCCAAGGTGCCGGAAGTCACGCTGGGCTTCTGGGCGCTGAAGATCCTGGCCACGACGCTCGGCGAGACCGGTGGCGACGCGGTCACGATGTCCATGGGCCTCGGCTACCTGGCGGGCACCGCCATCTTCGCCGTCGTGTTCGCGATTGCGGTGGCGTACCAGATCCGCGCCGAGCGGTTTCATCCGGTGGTCTACTGGACGACCATCGTCGCGACGACGACCGTCGGAACCACGCTCGCCGACTTCGCAGACAGGTCGCTCGGCATTGGATACGCCGGCGGAACGAGCCTGCTGCTGGCCCTGCTGATTGCGTCTCTCATAGTGTGGCATCGCTCGATGGGTTCGGTCTCGATCGAGTCGATCGTGAGTCCGAAAGCCGAGGTCTACTACTGGACGACGATCATGTTTTCCCAGACGCTGGGCACGGCACTCGGTGACTGGACGGCGGACGACGCCGGGCTGGGCTATGCAGGAAGCGCGCTGGTGTTCGGTGCAGGGCTCGCGGCCGTTGCGGCCGCCTACCGCTGGACTCCCGTTTCGCGCACGTCTTTGTTCTGGGCGGCGTTCGTCCTGACCCGCCCGCTGGGCGCAGTGGTCGGCGATTTTCTCGACAAGCCGCTTGCCAAAGGCGGACTGGAACTCAGTCGGACGGGAGCATCGGCGGCGCTGCTCGGTGCCATGGTGCTGCTGCTGCTAGTGATCCCGCAGCGCCCCGCGTCCCGGACGCACTGAGTTGACTCCTGCGTGGATGAGCGACTTCGCTTCGCCGTCCTCCTCGCCGGATCGCTCGCGGGTTCGATCGCACGTGCAGGCCCGCCCTACGTCACCGACGATCCTGTGCCGACGGATCGCGGAGAGTGGGAAATCTATCCCTACGTCACGGGCAGTCGTGCCGACGGCTCGACGGACGGCGAAGCCGGGCTCGACCTCAATTACGGCGCCGGCGACCAGGTTCAGCTGACGCTCGTCTTGCCGGCTGCATGGCAGGGCGACGTAGGTATCCAGGTCGGCATGGGCACGATCCAGGCGGCCGCCAAGTATCGATTCGTCACCCAGCGGGATGGGTCGCCGATTGAGGTGGCGGTGTTCCCGCGCCTCTTTCTCCCCGTCGCGCAGGGAGAACCGTCGGCTTCGCACGTCTCGATATTGCTGCCCGTCTGGTTCGGCCACACGGGCGGCCCCTGGTACATGTTCGGCGGCGGCGGCTACCAGGTGAATCCGGGCCGCGGCAACCGGAATTTCTGGACGGGTGGCGTCGCCCTGACACGGACCTTGCGGGACGGCATCGACGTCGGTGGGGAGGTGTACGGACAGACGCCGGACGCGGACCACTCCGAATCGTTCCTGGGGTTCAACGTCGGCATCGTCTGCGCCGTGTCTCCCCACTGGTCGTTCCTCGCGTCCGCCGGATCGGGTCTGGTGCACGCGCGCGAGCAGGGCCAGGCCACGTTCTACGTGGCAATGCGCGCCGACTACTGACGGCCCGTCGACGGACGCTCATCATATCTGCAACACTGGCCTGCGATCCCGATGCGCATACTACTCGTCGAAGACGACACGATGATCGGCACGAGCCTCGTGAGGGGACTCGGGGACGCCGGCTACAAGGTCGATTGGGTACGTGATGCGGTGGCGGCGGCTCGCGCCCTCGCGGATCCTGCCGCGCACTACGTCGCTGCACTCGTCGACTGGGGCCTGCCTCGCGGCGATGGCGTATCGCTGATCGAGCGACTGCGGGCGGGTGGCGACGCGTTGCCGGTCCTGATGTTGACGGCGCGCGACCGTGTCGCGGACCGCGTGCAGGGGCTCGACGCGGGCGCGGACGACTACATGGTCAAGCCGTTCGAACTGGGCGAGCTGCTCGCACGAGTTCGCAGCCTGCTGCGACGGCCGCCGCGCCGGGCCGGAAACGTCTTGAGCGCCGGTGGGCTGTCGCTCGACCCGGTTACCCGCGAGGCGCGGGTCAACGGCCGACCGGTCGGATTGTCGTCCCGCGAGTTCGCGCTGCTTTACGCGCTGATGGACGTGCCGAGCGCGATCCTTTCCCGCTCACAACTCGAGGAACGACTCTACGGCTACGACGACGCCGTCGAGAGCAACGCCGTCGAGGTGGTCATCCATTCGGTGCGACGCAAGCTCGGCCGCGAATCCATCCGGAACGTGCGGGGCGTGGGCTGGCGCCTCGGAATCCCGACGTGAGGACGCTCCAGTCCCGATTGACGGCGGCAGTGTTCGCGACACTGCTGGTCGTCGGGTGCATCGCGGCGGGAGTGTCCTACTGGAGCGCGGCGAGCGACGCCCGGGAACTCCTGGACGACGAGCTGCGCCAGGTCGCCCATCTGGCTGCCGCGTCCGCCGGCTACGTGTCGCAGCCGAAGTACCGTGCAACCGCGGGCATCGACGACCCGGAGGACGAGATCGTCGTCGCAGTCTTCGGTCCCGCCGGCCTGATCTATTCGACGCGCAAGCCGCCGCTGCCGTCCGAGCGCGGATTCCTCGGGATTGGACAGGAGCCGGTCGGCGGACAGCCGTATCGGGTCTATCGCATGCGTGATGGCGAGCGCACCGTCGTCGTGGGTCTCCAGATCGAGGTACGGGACGAGATCGCATTGGACGCCGCCGGCTCCGCTGCGCTGCCGATACTCACGGCCATCCCGATCCTGGCGCTCGTCCTGTCGCTCGTGATCCGCCGGGCCCTTCGGCCTCTGACGATGGCGGCGGAGAGCGTCGCCCGTCGCTCACCGGACACGCTGGCGCCCCTCGCGCTCGACAACCTCCCGGACGAGGTCGCGCCGTTGGTCGGGGAGATCGACCGGCTGATGGCACGGCTCGCGGTGACGCTCGAAACGGAGCGGCGCTTTCTGGCCGACACGGCGCACGCATTGCGCACGCCCGTCACTGCCCTGCAGTTGCAGGCGGATGTGCTGGCGTCCGCCAGGGATCCGGCGTCCCAGCGTGACAGAGCCGAGGAACTGCAGGAGGGCGTCCGCAGGATCGTCCGGCTGGTCACTCAACTGCTCGACTGGGTGAAACAGGAGGCTCCGGCCCGCACGACGGCGACCTGCGATCTCGCGGCGGTCCTGAGTGGACTCGTCGACCTGTACCACAGCGCCGCGTCGGCACGGGAGGTGCGGGTCGAACTGTCCGGGCACGGGCCGATTCGCTGCCGTGGCGCGGCGACCGATTTCGCGGTCGCATTCGGCAACCTGCTCGACAACGCAATCCGAGTCAGCCCGGCCGGCAGCGTCGTTCATGTGCTGGTCGTCCTCCAGCCGGCCGAGGTCACGGTCGAGATCCGCGACCAGGGCCCCGGACTTGCCGACTCTGAACTCGAGCGTGTGTTCGAGCGCTTCTACCAGGGCTCGGCCACTGCAGGCGGCGCCGGACTCGGGCTCGCCACGGCTAAAAGGATCATCGAGCGGGTCAGCGGGTCCATTCGCCTGTCCAATGGCGCCGAACAGGGTCTCGTGGCGCGCGTCGTGCTGCCGCGCTCCGTGTAAGTCGCCTCTAAGTATCGGTCGTTAACCTTCGCCGCATCGACCCAGGCCCGACCCGCTCTCCCGCAGTGACCCGGCGGCGGGCAGCGTGGGAGGGGCTGAGGCGAGAGGCGCCGCGTCGGTACCCCGGTCACGGCTTCAGTCGTTCGAGTGGAGTCGGAAACGATGCAAATCCCCTTGTTCTCGGCACGGCGGACGGGCGCAATCCTGATGCTCGCTGCCAGCGGCCTGGGCCCGACGGCCTATGCAGACACCGCGATCGAGACGGAGACCGCGCAGATCGGCCAGAAGGGGGAATGGAACTTCAGCCAGGCCTACGAGTACGAGTCGGCGAAGGACGGATCGGGCCAGGGCACGCTCACGCAGTTCGAATACGGCCTGTCCGACCGGGCCGAACTCCTGATCGAACCGTTCTTCTACGTGAAAGTCTCGCCGGACGGCGAGAAGAGCGTCAGTGGTGCGGGCGACCTGGAGATCACGCCGTCGTACATGATCGTCAAGGAGGATGGCTGGGTCCCCGCGACGCTCCTCGCACTGAAGTTCAAGGTGCCGACGGGATCGACCAAGGTCGACAGTTCCGGGAAGTGGGACTATTACCCGTACGTCATCTTCGGGCAGCACTACGCCGGCTGGACGTTCAATGCGAACGCCGGCGAGAACTTCGCGGGCAACGAACACGGCGGCGGGTTCACGTCCAATTTCGTCTGGGACATCGAGGCCGAACGCGAGGTTCTCCCGGAGTTGACCTGGTTCGTCGAAGCGTTCAGTTCCGAAGACGGTGTGCCGACCGGGTCGACGTCGCTCGAGTACCAGTTTACCGAGCACTTCAACGCTTTCATTGCGTATTCCTACACGAGCGAGCACTCCAATATCGGGCGCATTGGATTCAATATCGGCTTTGGCGGACCGCCGCTGGTGCCAGTCGATCCTGGTGCGCCGCGCTAGCCGGGCGCGAGTCGCGGTTCGGGGCCCACGGCTGGGACTACCGTAACCTGACGTTCTGAAGGTCGACGGAGCCGCGTCGGTCGTTTCGCCGGCGACCGTGAGTCGCGTGGGTTCGATTCCCATCACCCGCTGCAATCCTCCGCGGATGGCTGGGCGACTACAGCCAACATCAGCGAGACTAACCCCCGCAAGCCGAGTTGCCGTCGTCGAGCAGGACGTTGGCAGCTAATCCCACCGGGCCGTGGGTCCCGCCAGTGCGGCGCAGAGACCTGCGTCCGTTGCTTGCGCGGAACATTCCCGGCGTGCTACAAAAGTAACACACGCGATGCGATGGAGGCATACCCATGGTTGAGACGACCACGATCCGCTTGCCCCCCAAACTTCGTGCGCGAATCCAGGCGCTCGCGAAGCAATCCGGGCGCTCGGCTCATAGCTTCATCGTCGAAGCGGTGGAGCGGCATGCCGACTATGAGGAGCAGATGCGCAGCCTCGTCAAGGAAGCGCTGGCGGCCGACGAGGAAATCGAACGGACCGGCGAGGTGTACTGCGCGGACGACGTACATGCCTGGGTGGAGCGCCTGGCCCGCGGTCAGGATGCTGCGCGGCCAAAGCCGTGGCGACGGTAGTCTACTCGGCGCGGGCACTCTCGCACCTCGAGCGCGCCTTTGAGTTCCTGGCGAGCGAAAACCCGGACGCGGCCATCGCGGCAGCCGGGGCCATCCGTTCGGCCGTCGAGAACCTCGCCGCGCACCCGCTGCTCGGGCGTCGCGTACATGGCGACATTCGCGAACTCGTTATTTCTTTCGGGCAGACTGGATACATAGCACTGTACCGATTTGTCGTCCCGCAGGACGAGGTGCGGGTGCTGGCAATCCGGCATCAGCGGGAGATTGGGTTCGTGCCATAGGCACGTTACGCAAAGGCGGCCGGGCCGGGCGCTGGACGGCGCCGCAAGTGATGTGCGTCGACTGATTCGATCGCACGCCGTTCACACTCGGCGTTTGGAAATGCTTCGCTGCCGCCGAAATACGCTCGAGTCACCTGGGTTCGATTCCCATCACCCGCTCCACCTTCATTCCTGTCAGCGACGCTTAACGTGAAGGTGACGGTGGGGTCGCGCGCGCATCGCCCGATGGGCGTGAGATTCGGTCTGTTCGCTGACCGGCACCATCACCAACTGTCCATGCCGGACGCCGCGCTCCGCAATCACGTAATCTGCGAAATGGCGCACCTCGCCGACCGGCCCACGCAGGACGGTCACCTCCATGCAGCTCTCGTGATCGAGATGCACGTGCAGCGTGGCGATCGAGAGGTCGTGATGATCGTGGGCCGCATGGGTCAAACGACTTGCGAGTTCCCGTGCTTCGTGGTCGTAGACGTAGATCGCCGCCGCAAGGCATTGTGCCTCAGGCGCCGCGGCCAGCTCCGCTCGACCCAGCCCGGACCGCACCAGGTCGCGGATCGCTTCACTGCGGTTCGCGTAGCTTCGTCCGGCCATGAACGCATCGAGCTCGGCCATCAGGTCGTCGTCGAGCGTGATCGTGGTCCGCTGCATCGCTACTCCGCACCCGATCCGGGTATGCACTTATTGGGAAAACATCATACTTTGAGCTAGGGTTCCCGGCGGGGTCGCCTTGGGGGCGGCCCGATGGAGAGCCCGGTGGCCAGAATACTCCCGAGCGACAGGCGACGCAGGGCGGCGCGCGCGCGCATGCTAGCCCTTCTTCTCGGGGCCCCGGTGGCGGCTGTTGGATCCGGCATACCGACAGGTGAACCGCTCGAGGAAGTCGTCGTCACGGCAAAGCGGGTCGGGCTGGTCGGGGAGTCGCAGGCTGCGAGCGAGGGCATCGTCTCGAGCGTCCAGCTCGAGGGTCGGCCGATCCTGCGGCCCGGCGAAGTGCTCGAGGTCGTGCCGGGCCTGATCGTCACGCAGCACAGCGGCGACGGCAAGGCCAACCAGTACTTCCTGCGTGGGTTCAACCTCGACCACGGAACGGATTTCGCCACCTATGTCGACGGCGTTCCGGTCAACATGCCGACGCATGCGCACGGCCAGGGCTACGCCGACATCAACTTCCTGATCCACGAACTCGTTGACGAGGTTCACTACCGAAAGGGCCCGTATTACGCCGAGGAGGGCAACTTTTCCGCCGCGGGCGCCGCGCGCATCGACTACGTTCGCGACAGCGGTGCTCCAACGCTCGGCCTGACGGTCGGCCAGGACCAGTATTACCGGGTGCTCGGCACAGCGTCGCCGCAGGTGGCCGGCGGCACGTTGCTGCTCGGCATCGACTGGTCGCACAACGACGGGCCGTGGACATTGCCCGAGAACTTCCAGAAGACGAGCGGCGTCATGAAATACGGCCGCGGGGACGACGCATTCGGATACTCGCTCACCGCAATGGGATACAACGGCAGCTGGAACAGCACGGATCAGGTTCCGCAGCGCGCCGTCGACGACGGGCTGATCGACCGGTTCGGGCACATCGACGCGACCGACGGCGGCGCGTCGCACCGCTACAGCCTGTCGTTCGACCTATGGTCGAAGGAGGACGGCAGGGGATGGAATGCACTCGTCTACGCCATCGACTACTACCTCGACCTGATCTCGAACTTCACCTACGAAACGGACCCGATCAATGGCGACCAGTTCGAGCAGTACGACGACCGGCGTGTATACGGCGGCAGCCTGGATTACGAATACGACGCGTCCTTCAACGACCTCGAGGGTGTCCTTACGGCCGGCGCCTGGGTGCGCTACGACGACATTCACCCGGTTGCGCTCTACCGCACGACGGAACGCGAGCGTTTCGACACGATCCGCAAGGACGACGTGACCCAGGGCCAGTACGCCGTCTACGTGAGCCACGACCAGCGCTGGACACCTTGGCTGCGCACGACCGCCGGGCTGCGGTTCGACCTGTTCGACTTCTCCGTCGACAGCAGCCTCGCGGCGAACTCCGGCTCGACGTCGGCCTCGCTGGCGCAGCCCAAGCTGACCGTCGTGCTCGGCCCGTGGAACCAGACGGAGATGTTCCTGAACGCCGGTCGCGGCTATCACACGAACGATGCCCGCGGCACGACGATCACGCTCGATCCGACCGACGGCGTGACGCCGGTGCGGCCCGTGGATCCAATCGTGCCGGCCGACGGCGGCGAGATCGGCGTGCGGACGGCCATCGTGCCAGGCACCCAGCTCACCGCGGCCTTCTGGGGCCTCGACATCGACTCGGAGCTGCTGTTCGTCGGCGACGGAGGCGTGACCGAGCCCAGCCGCGCGACGCGCCGCTACGGCGTCGAACTGGGCGCGTACTGGACGCCACTCGACTGGCTGATCGTCGACGCCGACTATGCGTGGTCTCACGCGCGGTTCACGGAGCCGGACCCGGCCGGCGACTACATCCCGGGCGCAGTCGAGTCGGTCGTCTCGCTCGGGTTGACCGCGCACCGCGAGCTGGGCTGGTACGGTGGCGCCCGGTGGCGCTATTTCGGCGCCGCGCCGCTGATCGAGGACAACTCGGTCCGCTCGCACTCGACCTCGCTCGTGAATGCGGAACTGGGTTATCGGTTCTCGACACGCTTCGGGCTGATGCTGACGGTGTTCAACCTGTTCGACACCGACGCCAACGACATCACCTACTATTACGAATCGCAGCTGCCGGGCGAGACCCAGCCGGTCGCCGACATCCATTTCCATCCGGTAGAGCCGAGGACGCTGCGCATGACCGCGACGTTGCAGTTCTGAGTCGGGTCATGCTGTCATTCGGCTAGCCCCCTGCAGCCGGACCATGGAGGAGCGAGAACATGTCTCACGATCATGAGCATCCGAAGAAGCATCGCCACGTCCATGCCCATCGGCACTCGCATGAGCACGAGCATTCCCACGAACACGAGCATCGGCACGGGGACGTGGTTCACTCCCATCCACACGGCCACGCGCACTCCCACGCTCACGAGCACCAGCACGAACACGATCACGATTCCGGTGGGCACGAGCACGACGGGGACCTACACTTCACCCCGGTCGACCAGAATCACGATCAACACGGGCACGCTGATTTGGATGCCGACGCCCACGCCGGTGAGCCGCACGACCACGACCACTAGATCGGGCGGGCGTGATCGAGACGATCGTGATCACGCGGCAGCCAAACGCGGCGCCGGTTCGTCCTTAGGTGATTGATTCGGGGCGGAGAAATCGAGCAGCGGTCGCGCATGGAGGTGCACGAGCCGCTGTTGCCGCTATACTCGCGACGCCATGCGCCGGTTGAGGCACACGATCCGCACCCAGCCAGAGTGGGTGCTCCTGCTGATCGCCGTGGTCCTGGTGAGGACCTTGGTGCCGTACGGCTTCATGCCGACGATGGCGGGCGCGACGATCACGATGTCGATGTGCAGCATCGACAGCCCCGGCCCGGTGCAGGTGCGCCTGCCTTCGTCGCCGGCCCCGACCGCGCCCGACCGAGGCCACGATGGCAGTTGCTCCTGCGCCGCAACCGTGCAATTGGCCCCGCCGCCCATGCCGGCAGCCGCGCCGATGCCAGCGGTGGCGACATCGTCGCCTGCGATTCCGGCGTCTGCGTCAACGCCGATAGCCGTCCAGCATCGCCCGCAGTCCCCGCGGGCCCCGCCACCCACGTTCGCTTGACCTGAGTTCGATGGCCGTCGCGCCGCCGTAGCGGCGCCATGGCTGAACACTTGAAAGACGACTTGCCCCCGCAGGTCGTTCAGGTTGGGGGATCCCATGCTTCCCGGTGGTTCCGACGGACGAGGCGTCCGCGGCGTCGCGGCGATCGCAAGCGTCGTGCTTCATGTCGGCGCGCTGGCGGCGCTCGTCGCCGCAACGTTGTTCGTGCCCAGCGAACACGTGCCGCCGACGGCGGTCACGCTCGTCGAGCTGATGCGCGCGCCCGCTGCAGGGCCGCCGCCGCTCCCGATCCCGCGGATGGAAATCCCCCCGCCCGAGGTGCGGGCACCGGTACTGGATGTGGCGGCGCCGGCACCCACGGCAATTTCGGCCGTGCTGCCGGCCGAGTCGTCGCCGGCGGTCGGGCCTCCAGTCGCCCCCGCCGAGACGGCGCCGATGGCCATCGATGCGTCCGCGCTCACGTGCACGAGACGTACGCCCCCGGAATACCCGCCGCAGTCGCGGAGACTGCGGGAAGAGGGGGCCGTACAGGTGCAAATGGAGCTCGACGCCGACGGACGGGTGATTTCAGCCGTAGTGATTCACGGCAGCGGGCATTCGCGCCTCGATGCCGCAGCGATCGAAGCGGTGCGGCAATGGCATTGCCAACCCGCTCGACGGTCCGGGACCGCTGTCAGCGCGGTCGCGATCCAGACGTTTGAATTCAGGCTCCAGCGTCGCTGAGCCAACCGAAATCGAGGAATTTACGGGAATGACTTACGACAAATCGACGAGCCCTTTCTTGCTGCTTGCCGTACTGGCATCCGCGGTACCACAGGTGGCAAGGTCGCAGGCCGCCGATGAGGCCGGCCCGACCGTGCTGCCCACGATGAGCGTCGAGGAAGAACGCGCCGACACGGGCTACGCGACCGCAGATGCGACGGGTGCCCTCAAGACCGACACACCGTTGATCGATACGCCGATGGCGATCCAGGTCGTGCCCCGCGAACTCATCGATGACCAGCAGGCGCGCACGTCGCGGCAGGCTGTCCTGAACGTGAGCGGCGTCCAGGATGCCTGGCAGTTCTATGACCAGTTTCTGCTGCGAGGATTCGACAGCGGCTATGGAACGACGTATCGCGACGGTCTCCAGCTCTGGGGAGTGAACGAGGCGGTCAACATGGCCTTCGTCGATCACATCGAAGTGGTCAAAGGCCCATCCTCGATGCTCTACGGACGCATCGAACCTGGCGGATTCGTCAACGTCGTCACTCGACGGCCGGCCGCTGTGGCCGGCTACAGCGCGGACGTCCAGGGTGGCAGCTGGGGATTCTTCCGGGCCACCGCGGACGCCACGGGGCCGGCGTCCGATGATGGCCAATGGCTTTATCGCGTCATCGCCGACCTGGACCAATCGGATTCGTGGGTCGACAACGCTCATCGCGACAACAAGGCCGTCAGCGGCGCACTCACCTGGCGGCCCGGTCCGCGCTTCGAGGCCGACCTGCAGGTCGAGTACTACGACTACAAGGTGACCTGGCTGGATGCGAGCATTCCCGTGCTTGGTGACCGGCCAGCGGACTTGCCGCGGCACTTCACGCTGCTGTATCCGCAGTCGTGGACGAAGTACCCGTACACAACCGAGCGCACGCTGACGGCGCTGCAGTGGAACTTTGACATCAACGACGACTGACGCCTGACGCAGCGAGTGCATTACGTGTATTCGAACGAGTCGCAGCAGGGGGTATATGGCGCCGTCTGGACGTTCGACGGCGTGAGCCAGATCCTCGGGACTGAGTTCACCCATACCGCACCGGACTGGATCAGGACCACATTCGCTTCGAACCTCGACCTGGTGGGGGACTTCACCACCGGAGCGTTGCACCACTCCCTGATCCTGGGATTCGACTGGTCGAGGTTCACGGACGATACACCCGGCAGCGGCGGGGAGGTCCCGGGCGCGCAGCCGATCGACATCCATCACCCGGTGTTCGGGAATTACCTCTCGACGTTGCGGGCGCTCGCCGCAGAGGACGCAACGAACGTGATCTACCGCGATCGCAGCCGGGACGCCGGCGTCTATCTGCAGGACCAGGTCGCGATCGGGCCGCACTGGCAGGTACTGCTCGGCGGGCGCTATGACCGGGCCACTGATGCGTACTCGGACGTCTACGGGAATCGCACCTCGGACTGCTACCCGTACTGCACCGGTAGACCCGTGACATCGTATCCCACGGATTCCGAGTTCTCGCCCCGTGCCGGGGTGCTATACAGCTTCAACCCCAATGCATCGGCCTACGCAAGCTATTCGCAGTCGTTCGGCACGTCGAACGGACGCGATGCGGACGGCCGCCCGCTCGACCCTCAGATCGGCGAACAGTACGAAGCGGGCGTCAAGGCGAGCCTGCTCGAAGGCGCGGTAACCGCATCGGCGACTTTGTTCACGCTGACCAAGTCGAACATCCCGCAGTACGATCCGGTGAACTTTTTCCCGCACATCGTCGGCGAAGCCCGCAGCCGTGGCCTCGAACTTGACCTGGCGGGGCAGTTGACAGAGCACGTCAGTGTGTTCGGCAGCTACACCTACGACCAGGCGACGATCACGCGCGATCCCTACGGTGGCACCGAAGGCAATGAAATGCCTGGGGTTGCGCCGCAGGTCTTCAGTCTCTGGGGGAAATTCGACAGTGCCCCGAGCGCGCCGGACGGGTGGACGCTCGGTGCCGGCATCTACGCAAGTTCACAGCGGCAGGGCGACGAGGCAAATTCCTGGCAACTGCCCGGCTACACGCGTGTGGACGTCATGGCGGGTTACCGGCGCGCATTTGCAGGCACGATCGCTTCGCTGCAACTGAACCTCGACAACGTTTTCGATACCGGCTACTTCGCGTACGGCGGGTACGGCTCGGCTGCATACGGCGCGCCGCGAACATTCGTCGGGGAACTGAGGGTCGAGTTCTGATGTGGCCCGGTATCCGGCGCGCCCGGCCGCTGGTCGTCTGGCTCCATCGGTGGACGGGGCTCGTGATGGTCGTGTTCCTGGTGATCGTCGGCCTCACCGGCAGTCTGCTCGCGTTCAACACGGAACTCGAGCGTGTGTTCGCGCCCCGGCTGTTCGCCGCGGAACGCCCGGGCGTGCCGCGTCTCGACCTGGCGGAACTCGCCGAGCGTGCGCAAGTGCTCGTTCCCGAGGGTCGGGTGCAAGCGGTGACATACTCCGAGCCCGACCAGGTCAGCGTATGGTTCGAGCCACGGACGGACCGCGTAACGGGCAGGCCTTTCGAACTTGGATTCACGGAGTTCTTCATGGACCCGTGGACGGGCAGGGAACTTGGCTGGCGCGTGAGCGGCGACCTGGCACAAGGCCTCGTCAACATCATGCCATTCATCTATGACATCCACTGGCGGCTGCTGCTCGGCGACCTTGGTCAGTGGGTGCTGGGCATCGTCGCATTGCTCTGGACCGTCGACTGCGTCGTCAGCGTCTTCCCGACGCTGCCGCCCGGGCCGGGGCCGTTCTGGCGCCGCTGGTGGCGAGCGTGGCAGGTCCGTCGCCGGCCCGGGCTCGTTCGGATCAGCTACGACCTGCACCGTGCCGGCGGACTGTGGCTGTGGCCTCTGCTGTTCGTGTTTGCATGGTCCTCGGTGATGATGAACATGCGGCCGGTCTACGAAAGGACCATGTCGCTTGCTTTCGACTACCAGCCCTGGGCCGACCAGCCCCCGGCATCGCTGCCCGCAGGGCTCCCGCCGCGGATCGGGTGGCATCAGGCGCTGCGTACCGGCGATCGCCTGATGGCAGAGCAGGCGGCACTGCTCGGGTTCACGTACCGAGAGCCGCTCAGCCTGATGTACTTTCCGGACAGCCGCACATACCTGTACGAGGTCCGTGGCAGCCGCGATCTCTTCGACCGGGCGCCGAAGGGTGGGGGTACGGACATCGTCTTCGACGGCGACACGGGCCAGTTTCGGGAGATCTCTCAGCCAACCGGTGAACACCTGGGCAACACGCTCGAAAGCTGGCTCTATGCGCTGCACATGGCCCGCGTCTTCGGGCGGCCGTACCAGGTGATCGTCACGCTGCTCGGTGTCGGGCTCACGATTCTGTGCGTCACCGGTGTCCATGTCTGGTGGCGCAAGCACCGCGCCAGGGTGCACGAACGCCGACGAGCCGGTGCCGTGGGGTCTTAGTCCGCGTGTGGATTGGCCGATGCCGACGTCTGGATCGCCGTCGTCTGACACGCCGGTGCCGGCGCGCCGCGACCCGCACCCGACGCGAGGGGTCATGCAGTGAATGATATTGGCCGTATTGGTACGCCAATCACACGCGGGTGGGTGATCTGCTGCAACTGGTTGATTCAACCCGAGGACCAATGCCGTCCCTGCGGGTTCGAATCCCAGGACCCGCTCCAGCTTCCCGCCGGGCTGACTCCGGCAAGTCACACCCGGCGAGACCGACCCGCTGACCCCGTGCGGCCTGCGCCGCAGCTCAGTCGTGGGGAACGATGAACTTGAACACCTCGGCGGGCTGGAAGTTCGCGGTCTGGTTGCCGCCCACGTCCGGATTGCCGTCGAGCTGCAGCCGCCGCGCGCCGCTGCCTTCGCTGAAATCGATCTTCCTGAAGTCGGCCCAGACGATGCTCGGGCTGTTCGTGCTCTGGTAGTAATAGACCTTGTTCTTCTGGTCCGACACCGTGAGCCACAGCGTGTCGGCGATGTTCGGCTGCCCCGGGATCTTTATCCCGATCGGCACGCTGACGTTGCGCATGACGCTGAACACGGTCGCCACCGCCTCGCGCGGATCGGCGGATTGCCTGGCCTCGTTGATGTAGTACGAGGCGCGTACGAACCGGTCCGAGGCGCGATTTGTGCCGGGCAGGAAGACCGAGCCGCCAATCGTCTTCCAATAGGCGTTCAGCGCCAGCTGCTGGTCGAACGTCGGCGAATTGGTCATCACCTGGTACTGCCGGCCGTGGTGGATCACGAGCTTGCCGTCGAGATACTCGAAGATCGCGGAGTCCCCCGACGCGTCGGAGATCGACAGGTGCACCGTGCCGGGCTCGCCGGTGGGTGCCTTGATGGCGACGATCCGGAATTCTTCCTTGCCGAGGTCGGCCACCGCCTCGGCAACGGTCGCATAGTTGTCGAGCACATACTGCACCCAGGCCGAATTCGGCAACGTGGGGCGCTTGTCATCCGCGCTTGCGGCGGGATACCTGGATTCGGGGAGGTAGAGCAGGTTCGCGACCAGTCCCTGCTCGTTCATGCCGTCGGCCGCCGCGCCCTCGTAGATCGTCGTCACGACGCTGCCGTACCTGCTCTTCCAGCGTAGCGGCTTGTCGGTGCTGCTGTTCCGCTCGAGTCCGCGCGGATACAGCCACAGGTTCGTGTCCATGTCCGAGATGAACCAGTCCATCGTGCGGCCCGTGACCGTCTGCCCGTCCTTGCCGAAATAGACGGCGCGCGAGCAGGCGTCGGAAGCGACAGGGGTGAGCAGCGACGCGGCGAGCAGCGAGGCGACGACGGGCCGGATCTTCACGGTGGACTCCATGGACTGACGGCGGATGAGGGGCCGACAAGACGACGCAGGGAGAGCGGGGGGTCGCTTCCGACGAGAGGGCTGGCGACGCAAGGACGCGGTCATGGAATGTAATCGTACCGCCAGCGAGGCCGTGGTTGCGCCTCCCGTCACTCGTAGATCCTGGCCAGCCGGGCCTCCCGTGCGGCGCACAGAGTCTCCTGCTCGCGCACGGCCTGCATGTACGCTTTGGCGCCGGGCGAAAGCGACCGATCCTTCAGGTAAATGAAGCCGTAGCTCGCGCGCAGGTCGAACACGGAAGAGTGCAGGACCGCAAGCTCGCCGGCTTCGAGCTCACGCTCAACCAGGCTCAGCGGTCCAAATGCCAGCGCGTCGCTGTCACGCACGAACTCGGCGAGTTGCATTGGCACATCGACTTCTATGGCCGGCAGGAAGTCTCTCGTCTGCGCGTCGATCTGGCCGGCGCGTCCCGGCGGTCGCGGAAAAGCGGCGGAAACTCTGGGCGGCAGCCGCGTGTGTACCCACGGGAACTGCAGCAGGTCCCGGAGGGTAATCTGCTTGGAGCGGAGAATCGGGTGACCCGGGCGGCAGAAAGCGCGAGCGCGGTGCCGCCCGACGAGTTCAGTGCCCAGCGCGTCGTTGAGCACGGCGTCCGACAGTTCAGCGAGCCCCAGGTCCGCGCGTCTCTCAGAGACCGCGGACGTGACCTGGCGCCAGTTCATGACCTGCAGCGTGACGCCGAGTTTGGGATGTTGCCGGATGAGCCTCGCTGCGGCGGAATAACCCGATATGACGCTCGGGTAGGGCCCGAGCGCCACGCTCACGTGGCCGGTGTCGAGTCCTCGCAGCAGCGCGATGTCGCGGCGCAGCTCCAATTCGGCAGTCAGCATGGTCTTGAGTCGCTCGAGCGCGAGATCGCCGAATTCCGTCAGCGTGACCGACGTCGACTGACGATCAAAGAGCGGCACACCGAGCGACGCCTCCAGCGCCTGGATTCCCCTGGTCAGCGCTGGCTGAGAGACCCCGAGCGCCCGTGCGGCGCGCCGGAAGCTTCCATGTTCCGCGAGCGCAACTGCCTGGCGAAGCCGGGTTTCGGTCAGCATGATGACGTCCATGTTATCGAAAAATACCTAAAGAGACATTTGGATTATCAGTCTCCGACGGCGGGACTAGCATGAATCGAACCAACCCTCCGGCCTGCCACCGGGGGTCGTGTAGGCGGCGCACAAGGGGAGACATTTCCAATGAAGCATGGAAGTCGAATCGGCTGGCTTGCCGGTCTGGTCGCGGTATCTCTTGCAACGATTGCGTACGGCGCAGACAAGCCCAACATCCTGTTCATCGTGTCCGACGACACCGGTTACGGAGACCTCGGCCCCTACGGCGGCGGCGTCGGCCGTGGCATGCCCACGCCCAACATCGACCGCATGGCGGCCGAGGGCATGACGTTCTACTCGTTCTATGCTCAGCCGAGCTGCACGCCGGGTCGCGCGGCGATGCAGACGGGCCGCATCCCTAACCGCAGCGGCATGACGACCGTCGCGTTCCAGGGCCAGGGCGGCGGCCTGCCGGCCGCCGAGTGGACGCTGGCCTCGGTCCTGAAGACGGGCGGCTACAAGACCTACTTCACGGGCAAGTGGCACCTCGGCGAGGCGGACTACGCGCTGCCGAACGCGCAGGGCTACGACGTGATGAAGTACGCCGGCCTCTATCACCTGAACGCGTACACCTACGGCGACCCGACCTGGTTCCCGGACATGGACCCGGCGCTGCGGGACATGTTCAACAAGGTGACCACCGGCGCGCTGTCCGGCAACGCCGGAGAGAAGGCCCACGAGGACTTCAAGATCAACGGGCAGTACGTCAACGAGCCCGGCAAGAGCGTCACGCTGCACGGCGTGACCTATCCGGACGGCGTGGTCGGCATCCCGTACTTCGACGAGTACGTCACGAAGGCCGCCCTCGAGTTCCTCGACGACGCGGCGAAGAACAAGTCGACGCCGTTCTTCATCAACGTGAACTTCATGAAGGTTCACCAGCCGAACATGCCGGCGCCGCAGTTCGAGCACAAGTCGATGTCGAAGTCGAAGTACGCCGACTCGGTCGTCGAGCTCGACGCGCACATCGGCCAGATCATGGACAAGCTGCGGGCGCTAGGCCTCGACAAGAACACGCTGGTGTTCTACACGACCGACAACGGCGCCTGGCAGGACGTGTACCCGGACGCGGGCTACACGCCGTTCCGCGGCACCAAGGGCACCGTGCGCGAAGGCGGCAACCGCGTGCCGGCGATCGCGATCTGGCCCGGCAAGGTCAAGCCGAACGTGAAGAACCACGACATCATCGGCGGCCTCGACCTGATGGCGACGTTCGCGTCGGTCGCGGGCGTGAAGCTCCCGACCAAGGACCGCGAGGGCCAGCCGATCATCTTCGACAGCTACGACATGACCCCGGTGCTGCTCGGCACCGGCAAGGACCCGCGCGACTCGTGGTTCTACTTCACCGAGAACGAGCTGAGCCCGGGTGCGGCGCGCGTCGGGCAGTTCAAGGCGGTGTTCAACCTCCGCGGCGACAACGGGCAGCAGACGGGCGGCCTCGCGGTCGACGCGAACCTCGGCTGGAAGGGCCCGGAGAAGTACGTCGCGATCGTTCCGCAGGTCTTCGACCTCTGGCAGGACCCGCAGGAACGCTACGACATCTTCATGAACAACTACACGGAGCACACCTGGACGCTGGTCACGATCAGCGACGCGATCAAGAAGCTGATGCAGACCTACGTCCAGTATCCGCCGCGCAAGCTGCAGAGCCTGGGCTACACGGGCCCGCTCGAGATCTCGAAGTACCAGCAGTTCCAGTGGATGCGCGACCAGTTGCAGAAGGATGGCGTGAACATCCCGCTGCCGACCGGTAACTGACGCACCGGTCCGATCGCGCGCCCGCCGAATGGGGCGCGGGAGGGTGGGCAGACGCCGGTCTGCCCACCCTTTTCTTTGTCAGTCGCGTTCGCGAGCGATACGCGCGGCGATCACGCGCGGCGGCCATCGCAAGCGGGCGAAGGCCGACTCAAGGCTTGTACAGGTCGACGCTCAGGAACTGCTTCTCGGCGTTGAACGAGCAGATGAACACCTGGGCGTTCGCGCCGTACTGACCCCAGACCTCCCACATGCCCTGGGTCTGCCTGGCGTTCTGTGTGGTGATGTCGCGCGGCTTCACGCCAAACTTCGCCGAGGCCTCGCCCGCGCAGTAGCGGGCCATGTCTGAAACGGCGATGGCGCCTGCCGCACCGCCGCCGCCGCCCGACGACGGCGACGAACCGAACGTCACGACGACCTTCTTGCCGCTCTCCCACTTGAATTCCTGCGTATTGCCGCCCGCCTGCGTGCGGATGACCTTGTTGCCCTTCTGGTCCTTGAAGTGGTTGGGCTGGCTGCCCGGCGAGAGGCTGATCGTATCGCCGTTCCGCAGGTCGAGGTCGATGTAGCCCTGCCGCTGCGAGAACGTGCACGGCCCGGACTGACCCTGCTTGGTCTCCCCGTCCTTGCGTACCTGGCAGGTGGCCTCGTTCGAGTCCGCCACGGCGGAGGATGCCCAGCCGCAGGTCGCGAGCACGGCCACGAAAGCGGGAATCAACGCAGACTGTTTCATTGAGCCTCCCATCGGTGTCTCGGGTGAATCACAGGGCTACCTGGCTTTCGGCGTCAGCCGCCGAAAATGAACGCATCGAGAATCTTCGCGGTCGCTTGATAGCCGGTGCCGGGCACGAGCGCATCACTGCTCGCGGCGCCGCGCGCCGGGCCGGAGACGATCATCTCGAGGCGATAGCTGGCGACCTCGTTGCGGCGCGCGGCGCTGCGCATCATGTAGACGCGGATCGTGTAGTCGCCGGTCGCGGGCAGCAATCCCTCGTACTGGTTCTCGCTCACCGAGCCGTTGAAGAACGCAACGTCGGTTTCGCCGGGCGCGAGGATGTTGAAGTAGGTCGCCGTGTTCCGGGTCGCGAGACTCACGTTCATCGACTGTCCCTTCGAGGCGTGCAGGACGTAGTCGACGATCTGGTACCCCTTGATGGTCCCTTCGACGGTCGCGCTGTTCGCTCCGTTGGCGAACTGGATCCGCTGGGTCCGTATGCCGTCGTCCGCACTCGCGGAAAGCGCGACCGCCCCGGACAGCAGGCCGACGCAGTACAGGAAGGCTGCAAGAGGAGCAGTGATGCGGGTCATGGCCGGTCTGTACTCCTTGCGCATGGCCGGAAAGACGGGCGAATGGAGCTGGCGCAGTCCTCGGAGGAGACTGGCCGAACTCCAGAATTCCCGTCACTCTGGCGAGGCGATCGCATCGCGCGCAAGCTTCTCCAGGTGCGCCATCGCGGCTCGGTAGGGACCGGGGCCGTGGCTGATGCGCGCGACACCGAGTCGTGCGAGCTCGGCGCGCGGCGGCAGCGACGGCACCATCATCACGTTGACCGGCAGCGAGGTCGCGGCGCAGACCGCGCCGATGTGCCCGGGATCGGCAATGCAGGGCACGAACAGGCCGCTGGCCCCCGCCGCGGCGTAGGCGGCCGCACGCTCGATCGTCGCGGCGACCAGCGTGGCATCGTGCTGCGATCGATCCGCCTGCAGGAAGGCATCGGTGCGTGCATTGATGAACAACGGCATCGACAGCCGATCGGCGGCCGCGCGCGCCGCACGGATGCGCTCGACCTGCGCCCCGATATCGCGAATGCCGCGCTCGTCGTCGATGCCGTCCTCGAGGTTGATGCCGATTGCGCCGGCGCGGATCGCGAGCGTCACGCTGCGCTCGACGTCCTCGGGTTGCGGTCCATAGCCCGATTCGAGGTCGATCGACACGGGCACGTCCACGGCCGCGACGATGCGCGCCAGGTTCGCGATCGCGAGATCGAGCGGCAGTCGTTCGCCGTCGGCATACCCATGCGCGGCGGCAACCGACCAGCTGCCGGTGCCGATCGCGCTCGCGCCCGCGGCCGCGATCGCCCGCGCGCTGCCCGCGTCCCAGGCGTTGAAGATGACCACCGGATCGCCGCGGACGTGCAGCTTCCGGAAGCGCTCAGCTCGGGTCGCTTGTGCGGTCATTGGCCCCTCCTGGCCCGTAGCTTAGCGAACGAAATCGCTGCGCGTGGTCGTACTCCCGCGGCGTCACGCGGACGATCGTTCCGGGCCGTTCGAGGGGCTACCCGGCCGAGGGCCAGGCGGCGGTGCCCGTCGGCGGCGTCAGGCGTCGCTGTGGCCTTACGCAAGGACGAGCGCCCGGAGGCCGCTGCCGGACGAGGGTGCGTTGGCCAGCCTTTGCCTCGGAAGCGTATCCTGTGCCCGCTCAGGTCGACGCTCGCCCTGAATCGGGAATGCTCGATGGAACCAGCCGCGCCAGGCCAGTTTGAAGCCCTGCTCCGTGTGGCCGACATTGCGCTGGTCCACGTCAATCACCGGCACATCGTCTGGGCCAACCCGGCCATGCACCGGATGTTCGGGTACGAGCCCGACGAACTGATCGGCAAGCCGACCCGCCAGCTGTACACGGACCCGTCGACCTATGAGGCCTTCCGGCGCGACCTCGAACTCGCGTTGGCGACCACCGGCCACCATTCGGGCGTCACCCGGCAGGTCCGGAAGGACGGATCGGCGGCGTGGTTCGAGTTTCACGTCGCGCGAATGGAAGGCGAGCCGGAAGGGGTGGTCGCGGTGATCCTCAATCGCAGTGACAGCCACGAACTGACCGCCGAACTCAAGCGCGTCAACGAACGCTACCGCTCGGTCGTCGAAGACCAGACCGAGATCATCAGCCGGTTTCGACCGGACGGCACGTTCATCTTCGTCAACGAGGTGTTCTGTCGCCTGTTCGGCAAGACGGAAGAGGAACTGATCGGCAGGAAGTGGCAGCCGGCGGCCCATCCGGACGACCTGCCCATGATCGAATCCAGGCTGCGCGAGATGACGCCCGACCACCCCGTCGTGGTGATCGAGAACCGGGCGTTCATCGCCAGCGGTGAATTGCGCTGGATGCAGTTTGTCAACCGGGGTTTCTTCGAGTCTGATGGACGACTCGCAGAGGTACAGGCGGTCGGGCGAGACATCACCGACCGCAAGCGGGTCGAACAGCAGCTGGCCGAAAGCAGGCAGCAGCTCGAACTCGCGCTCTGGGGTGCCGACCTCGGTGTCTGGGACACCGATCTCGTCCGCGGCAGGAGCACGTTCGACGCACGCTTCTGCGCGATGCTCGGACGGACACCCGATGAAATCGAGCCGAGCATGGACGGCTGGCTGGCGCTCGTGCATCCGGACGACCTGCCGAAAGTCCGCGAGGCGATGCGCGCGCACGATGCCGGCGAGACCGCGGCCTTCGAAGTCGAACATCGCCTGCGTCACAAGAATGGACACTGGGTCTGGGTACTGTCGCGCGGGAAGGTCGCGCGCGATGCGGCGGGCCACGCCGTTCGTGCAACGGGCACGCACATGGACATCAGCAACCGGAAACGCGTGGCCGTGGAGGGCATGGACCTGCTCAACAAGATCCAGGGCCTGATCTCCGGGATGGAGGTCTCGGGTTCGCGTCCGGCCAAAGCGCAGCCGTCGGTGCCCACCGACAGGACCCGGTTGACGGGCCGCAACCGGGAGATCCTGCGGCTGATTGCGGAGGGCAGGACCACCGCCCAGATCGCGAGGGAGCTCAGCATCGCCGAATCCACGGCCAAGACGCATCGCCGCAACCTGATGCGCAAGCTCGGCCTGGCCAACAAGGCGGACTTGGTCCGCTATGCCGTCAGGCACGGCATCGTCGAGACCTGATCGCGGACGCATCTCGGTTTTCCGCAACAGAAGGGGGTAAGTGTTTACCCCTTTCGGGCGATTCTTTGTCCGACGTTAGTGTCTAGACTGCCGGCGCACTGTCGCATTCGAGATCTGGGACGGCGGACGCCATGCGGGGCGAGCTTCGGTGATCCGCGGACGTCGCCGCCGCCCACCCCTCGACTGCCTGTGCGGGCCAATGGAGGGCCGCCCACCGCCGAGGATTCCAGGGGAGCCCGCGTGCCGTATCGATTGACCTGGGAGTCCGGACCCACCGGTGTGGTCGCCGAGTATTCGGATCGCCTCTCCCGCAACGACCTCGCAGACTACTCGAGGGAACTCACCGTCGATCCCCGGTGGCACAACCTCCGGTATGTGATCGTCGACGCGAGCAGGATCGACGGCGTGGATGTCGACACCTCGACCCCGCTGGCACTCGCCGCACCGTACATCCTGCTGATCGGCGCGGCCTGCACGCGGGACCCGCTGCCGTACGCAGTCGTGACGAGCAACCCTGAACTCATGCACCTGCTCGAGCGGCAGCGGGCGTTCGGGGTCTTCCCGTACCCCACCCCGGTCTTCGAGACGGTTGCGGCCGCCCGTCGGTGGGTGGCTCAGCAGCTGCCTGCCAACAACGCCAGCGGGCGCGAGGACCGCCGTCCGGGCGGCCGGCCGGACGGATACGATGCCGGCGAGGGACCGTCGGATCTATCGTAGCGGCCTCGAGGCCGTACAAATGCAGGTTCGGGCACGAGCTGCCCGACTTTGCGATGTTTCCGTTGCTCGGCCTCCCGGTCGGCGTCTCGTTCACGCTGGTCAGCGGCACGTCGCGCCTGATGTCGGGCCCGTCGGTACACGGGGCCGTCGAGGCCGTCGATCTCGAATGCGGCGATGAGTGACCGGACTCCTATATCGATCGATGTCGGCGAGCAGGACTTGCCGGCCCCCTCGACGTCCACGAGTGGCGGCATCGTGCGGCGATCCCAGGGGTTGCAGGACCTGGACGCGGGATCAACGTTTGCGACCGGCCTTCCAGCGGAGCTCGCGCGGCGTCGAGCCGGTCCACTCCTTGAACGCGCGGCTGAACGCCCCCGGCGAGGAGTAGTGCAGCGTCGCCGCGATGTCGCCCGCCGGCAGGCGGGTCTCCGTGAGCAGCTGGCGCGCGATCTCGCAGCGCACGTCGGCCAGCAGGTCGGAGTACGTGGTGCCTTCGGCCGCAAGCCGATCGTTCAGTCGGCGCCGCGTCAGCCCGAAGGCCATCGCGACGCGGTCCGCGGACGGTCTCGACGCGAACACCATGCGCGTGATCGCTCTCAGTACGGCGTCTGTCATGCTGTTCGCGGTGACGGCGGCACTCTCGGCCAGCAGCGCCTCTAGCCGAACCTGCCCGTCGAAGCTGGCGCCGGCCAGCGGCAATTCGAGCTCAGCGGCCGGAAAGTCGATCGCAGCGATCGGAGCGTCGAATCGCAGCGGTGCGCGGAATGCCGCGCGATACGGCGCGACACTGGCCGGACGGGCCCGCGGCAACAGGACTGCCGTAGGTGACCACGAAGACCCCCGGAGTCGCCGCATGATTCCGGTGAGGATCGCGAGCGAGGCGTCGTAGATGTGAGCCGCACCGGGCGTTCCCGGATGATAGATCACGTACGCCAGGCGGGCCCGGCGCGGCGCCATCAGCCAGAGCGCTGCGGCTGCCCCGCGGTCATGTATATGCAGGTGGGCCACGAACATGCGCAGCGCCCGGTCCACCGTCTCGGCGTGTCCGAGGAACTCGGCGGCCAGGCCGGCGGCCGCCGCTCCCGCGCGCTGGCCGACAAGCAACCCGAAGTGCGGGCACCCGGTGGCCTCCTCGCAGACGACGCCGAGCCGCCCGACCTGCTCGACCGTCAGACGCGTGTCGGCGCTCCCCAGCCTTACGCTGCCGATCCCGGCCCGACGCAGCATCGTGTCGCAATCGACCCCGAACTCCTCGAGCAGGGCCGGAAGGTGGACAAACGGCGCCGCGGACATGTCCTCGCGGGCGTGCAGCGCGCGGCGGGTGATGGCCCTTACGGCTGATCGGTAGCTCCTCTGGCTGGATCCGCCCATGCCGTCAGGCTAACTCCCCAGCGCCCAGAATGTGAAGTCACGCCGGTGACTCGGGACTACCCTCGCATGTGCCTGGCCTGTGTCAGGGCCATTCGAAGTTCCTGGTGACGACCATGCGTACCCGTCAAGTTGCAGCTTTCGCTGTCGCGCTCGCCGTCCTCGCGGCGCCGCTTGCCCAGGCCGAGATGACCCCCGAGGAACTCGCCAAGCTGGCGCAGAACCCGATCGGGAACATGGTCAGCGTGCCGTTCCAGAACAACACCAACTTCAACGTCGGGCCGCGGGACGGTACTCAGAACATCCTGAACATCCAGCCGGTGATCCCGTTCGAGGTGAACGAGGACTGGAACCTGATCACGCGCTGGATCTTCCCGCTGATCTGGCAGCCCGGGTTCTTCCCGGGCGAAGGCACGACCTTCGGGCTCGGCGACATGCAGACCTCGGCGTTCCTGTCGCCGAGCAAGCCGACCTCCAGCGGGGTGATATGGGGTGCCGGCGCGATCGTGCAGGCGCCGACCGACACGCAGGAACTGGGCAACAAGAACTGGGGGCTCGGGCCCACCGCCGTCGTGTTGCGCATCCAGCACGGCGACCCGTGGATGTACGGCGTGCTGGTCAACAACGTGTTCTCGCTGTCGAGCAGCCAGCGCGGCGGTTCTTACAGCAACTTCCTGATGCAGCCGTTCCTGAGTTACAACTTCGCTGGCGGCAGCTACATCGCCTCGTCGCCCGTCATCACCGCCGACTGGAAGGCCGACAGCGGTCAGCAGTGGACGGTGCCGCTGGGCCTGAACTTCGGACACATCTTCCATCTCGGCAAGCTGCCGGTGAACGCCCAGATCGACGGCTACTACAACGTCGTTCACCCGGACTACGGCGCCAACTGGCAGCTGCGGCTGCAGTTGCAGTTCATGTTCCCGAAGTGAGGCCGGGGCGCTGGCGTCCGTGGGACCGAACCACGAACGGGCAGCGGCCCGCTGAGCAGGATATGCCGGTATGTCGCTGGCCCGCACAGCACTGACGATCGCCCTGGCGCTGGCCGCCGGCGCCTGCGCGACATCTCCCGTGATCGAGAACAAGCCACTCGCGCAGGCCGGGAGCGCACCCGGTTACACGCTCGGCGAATTTGCCCGGAACCTGAACCGCCGTTCCGACGAGTTGATGCTGGGCGTCGCCTTTTCAGGCGGCGGCACGCGGGCGGCCGCCCTGGCCTATGGCGTCATGCTGGAGCTGCGCGACACCCGCGTCGTGATGAACGGCAAGGAGCAGCGGCTGCTCGATGCGGTGAGCGCGATCAGTTCGGTCTCCGGCGGCAGCTTCACGTCGGCCTATTACGGCCTGTACGGCGACCGCCTGTTCGTGGACTTCGAGCAGCGCTTCCTGCGCCAGGACGTGGAAGGCGCGTTGCTGCGTGGCGTGTTCAACCCGCTACGGTGGGTCGAGGGCCGCAGCCGCACCGAGATGGCGGTGGACTACTACCAGGAGACGTTGTTCGGCAACGCCACGTTCGCCGACCTGATGAAGAAGGACTCGCCGCTGATTCTCATCAACGCGTCGGACCTCGGATCCGGCGCGCGGTTCTCGTTCGTCCAGGAGTATTTCAACCTGCTGTGCTCCGACCTGTCGTCGTTTCCGCTGGCGCGCGCGGTCGCCGCGTCGAGTGCCGTGCCGGTGGTGTTCGACCCGGTGGTCGTGGAGAACTATGCCGGCTGCAAGGAGCACCTGCCGTCGTGGCTCGTCGCCGCGAAACAGCGGGAAGGCGACGACCCGGACCTGCGCATGATCGTGCAGGGGGACGTCGCGTACCAGGACAAGGTGGCGCACAAGTTCGCGCAGTTCGTCGACGGCGGGATCACCGACAACCTGGGCCTCCGTGCGATGCTGGACACGCTCGAACTCGTGGGCGGCGCGCAGGAATACCTGAAGAGCGAGGGCATCCCGACCCCGCGCCGCATCGCGATCATCTCGGTGAACGCCTCGACCGACAAGCCCATGGGAATCGGCACGACCAGCGCGGCGCCGGGGATCGGAACGACGATGAGCGCGGTGACCAGCATCCAGCTGCACCGTTACAACGTGGGCACGCTGCTGCAGACGCAGCAGAGCCTCGGGCGCTGGGCGGGCAACCTGTCCACCCCCGAACGTCCTGTGACGCCGTATTTCATCGACCTGAGCTTCGAGGAAGTGCAGGACGAGCCGTTGCAGGAATTCCTGAATGAAATCCCGACCAGCTTCAAGCTGAACGGCGACCAGGTGGATCAGCTGATCGCCACCGGACGCTCGCTGCTGCGGAACGACGTGGAATTCCAGCGGCTGCTGTCCAGCCTGCGGGAGCAGGGCGATGCGGCCGGCGCGGGGCCCAGTCCGCGCTGAGCGAGCGCCACTGGGACACGGATCGGCGGACGCGCGTGTCGCGCGGCCGGGACGACACGGATCATGAACAGAAGGAGCCCATCATGAATCGATCCATCGCAAAGACGGCGGCAGTCCTGCTTGCCGCCCTGTTCGGCATGAGCCTGGCGACCCAGGCCGCCGCGCAGGACTCCGGCTTCCTGAAGGACTACTCCCAGCTCGCGCCGGAGAAGGACGCGCTCGGCGTCGAGCGGCGCGTCTGGATCAGCCCGAAGCTGACGCGCGACAACTACCAGAAGATCCTGCTGGAGCAGGTCACCTTCTATCCCCAGCCACAGCCCAGTGACAAGGTGTCGATGGACACGCTGAACCAGATCCGCAGCTACGGCGACAACGCGCTGCGCACCGCGCTCGCGACCGTCGCCCCGCTGGTCGACCAGCCGGGTCCGGGCGTGCTCCGGGTGCGGGTTGCCATGACCGGCGCCTCGGTCCAGGGCGCCAAGCTCGAGCCCTATCAGCTGATCCCCGCCGCCTTCGTACTGACCATGGCCGCGCGCGCCGCCGGCGCGAGCCATAACAGCGCGCAGCTGGCCGTGGAGTCGGAGGGTACCGACAGCGTGACCGGGGAACTGCTCTTCGAGGTGGTGCGCCAGGCTCAGGGCGTCCAGCTGCAGAGTAATGAAGATCTCACCGTGCAGATGGTCGAGCCGAACATCGACGAGTGGGTCTCCTCTGCCCAGCAGGTGCTCTCGAGGCGCATGAAGGCGGCCGGCCAGTAGGAGCAGGCGGCATTCGGGTCATGCACGAGGTCTGCCGATGAGCGACGAGGTCCTCGACAAGTACCATGCCCCGCAATGGCTCGGTGATCGGATCGAGCGGCGGTTCCACGTCATGGCGAAGCCGGCGGGCTCGGCGTGCAACCTCGACTGCACGTACTGCTTCTATCTCAGCAAGGAGAAGCTGGCAGGCGGCCCGGGCCCGGGCCACATGAGCGACGATTTGCTCGAGGAGTTCGTCCGTGACTACATCCGGAGCGTTACGAGCGACGAGGTCGTCTTCTCGTGGCAGGGCGGCGAACCGACACTGCTCGGCCTGCCGTTCTTCGAAAAAGTTGTCGCGCTGCAGCGCAGGTACGCGAAGCCGGGGCAGCGCATCGAGAACGACCTGCAGACCAACGGCACGTTGCTTGACGAGGACTGGGCGCGCTTTCTGAAGGCGAACCGCTTCCTGGTCGGCCTGTCGATCGACGGCCCGAAGGACGTCCACGATGCGATGCGGCCGAGCAAGCGAGGCCGGCCGTCGTGGGACGACGTGATGCGCGGTGCCGGCCACCTCAGGCGCCACGGGGTGCCGTTCAACACGCTGACCTGCGTGCACCGCTACAACGCCAAGCGGCCGCTCGACGTCTACCGCTTCCTGCGGCGCGAGCTGGGCTCGACCTACCTGCAGTTCATTCCCATCGTCGAGCCGCAGAACTTCAAGACCACGGCACCGGGGCGCGGCGATCTGTCGCAAGCGCCGGTCGTCGACACGCCGAGAGCCGGGCCCGACCATCCGCTGTCGGTGGTGACGCCCTGGTCGGTCGATGCTGACGAGTACGGTTACTTCCTGTGCAAGGTCTGGGACGAGTGGCTCGCGCGCGACGTGGGCAAGGTGCTGGTCAATTTCTGCGAGACGCTGGTCGCCCAGCACATGGGCCTTCCGTCGCAGATCTGCGTCCACGGCGAATTCTGCGGCAAGGGCGTGGTCGTCGAGCACGACGGCAGCGTCTACGCCTGCGATCACTACGTCTATCCCGAGTACCGCCTCGGCAACGTGTGCGACGGCTCGCTGGGAGACATGGTGTTCGCTCCGGCGCAGGTGAAGTTCGGGTACGCCAAGTCTGAGACGCTGCCCGGGTACTGCCGCGAGTGCGCGTATCTGGGCGACTGCTGGGGCGAGTGCCCGAAGAACCGGGTGCTGCGCACGCCGGAAGGCGAGCCGGGTCTCAACTACCTGTGCCCGGGTCTGAAGCAGTTCTACAAGCATGCCGTACCAATGGCGCAAAGAATGATCAAGGGGTTGAGGGCGTCGCCGACGCAACCGCAGGACCGCATGGGGCCGCGCACGCACCATCGGACGGGAGCCAGCCCGTCGTCAAACACGCATTTGTGAGGAGCTTGCAATGAAGTTTCAGAGGAACGCCATTCTCGTCGCTGCGCTCGCAAGCGCCGGACTGTTCTCGACGTCGGCTGTCGAGGCGCAGCAGGTGACGGGGAGGCTGGGCGCGCCGGGCGCGACCACGACGGTGAGCCCGGCGCAGCTCCCGGCCCCCGACCCGAAGTTCGGCGGCGTGATCAAGGAAAATGCGCAGCTGTCGACGCAATGGTGGCCGCCGCGGATCGTGCCGCCGAAGGACGCGCCGAACGTGCTGCTCATCATCACGGACGACGCCGGCTTCGGCGTGCCGAGTACCTTCGGGGGCGTGATCCCGACGCCGACGATGGACCAGCTGGCGAAGGAGGGACTGCGCTACAACCGCGTGTTCTCGACGGCGCTGTGCTCACCCACGCGCGCGGCTCTCATCACCGGGCGTAACCATCACTCCGTCGGTTTCGGCGTAATTTCCGAGCAGTCGGTCGGCTTCCCCGGCTATGACAGCATCATCCCGAAGGACAAGGCCACGATCGGCCGCATCCTCAAGGACAACGGGTACAGCACCGCCTGGTTCGGCAAGGATCACAACACGCCGGTCTACACGGCCAGCCAGTCCGGGCCCTTCGACCAGTGGCCTACCGGGATGGGCTTCGAGTACTTCTACGGCTTCGTCGGCGGCGATGCGAACCAGTGGGAGCCGAACCTGTTCCGCAACACGACCCAGATCTATCCGTTCCGCGGGCAGGAGGGCCAGTGGAACCTGGTCACCGCAATGGCCGACGACGCCATCGACTACATGACGCGGATGCACCAGCTCAATCCGGGCAAGCCGATCTTCATCAAGTACGCGCCCGGCGCCACGCATGCGCCGCACCATCCCACGAAGGAGTGGGTGGACAAGATCCACGCGATGCACCTTTTCGACGACGGCTACGAGAAGCTGCGCGAGCGCATCTTCGAGAACCAGAAGAAACTCGGCGTGATTCCGCAGAACCTCACCCTCACGCCATGGCCGAAGGACCAGATCAAGCCCTGGGACCAGCTTTCCGACACCGAGAAGAAGCTCTTCATCCGCCAGGTCGAGGTGTTCGCAGCCTACGCCGCATACAACGACCACGAGATCGGGCGCGTGATCCAGCACTTCCAGGATCTCGGCCGGCTCGACAACACGCTGATCATCTACATCAACGGCGACAACGGCACATCCGCCGAAGGCGGCCCGCTCGGCACGCCAAACGAGGTCGCGTTCTTCAACGGTGTCAACACGATGCCGGTCGACGTGCAGATGAAGTGGTACGACGTGTGGGGCACCGACCAGACCTACAACCACATGTCGGCCGGCTGGTCTTGGGCCTTCGATACCCCGTTCGACTGGTTCAAGCAGAACGCCTCGAGGCTCGGCGGCATCAACCAGAACATGGTGGTGTCGTGGCCGGCGCGCATCAAGGACAAGGGCGGGCTGCGCCAGCAGTTCATCCACGTGATCGACATGGTGCCGACCATTCTCGAGGCGGCCGGCATCAAGGCGCCGGAGATGGTCGACGGCATCAAGCAGGCGCCGATCGAAGGCACGAGCTTCCTCTACACCTTCGACGCAAAGAATGCGAACGCGCCGTCGCGCCACAAGACACAATACTTCGAGATGTTCGGCCAGTACGCGCTGTACGACGACGGCTGGTTGCTCTCCACCAAGGTGAACCGCGCGCCGTGGGATGCCTACGGGCCGGGCAACCCGGACCCGCTCAACAACCAGGTCTTCCAGCTGTATGACCTGCGCAAGAGCTGGAACCAGACGGACGACATCGCCGCGCAGAACCCGCAGAAGGTCAAGGAGATGCGCGAACGATTCGTGGCTGAAGCCACGAAGAACCAGGTATTCCCGATGAACGCGTCCCTGGTCTGGACCTTCGTGCAGCCGCGGCCGAGCATCCTGGCCGGGCGCACCGAGTTCACCTACACGCAGCCGATGACCGGACTGCCGCAGGGCGATGCGCCTTCCCTGCTGAATACGTCCTATTCGATCACCGCCGACATCGAGGTGCCGCAGGGCGGAGCCGAAGGCATGATCGTGACATCAGGCGGTCGATTCGCCGGCTTCGGTTTCTACCTGCTCAAGGGCAAGCCGGTCTTCCTCTGGAACCTGATCAACCTCGAGCGTGTCAGGTGGGAGGCGCCCGATGCGCTCACGCCCGGGCGGCACACGGTCGAGTTCGACTTCAAGTACGACGGTCTGGGTTTCGGAACGGTTGCGTTCGGCAGCATGAGCGGCGTTGGGCAGTCAGGCACCGGCACGTTGAAGGTCGACGGCCAGGTCGTCCAGACACAAGCGATGAAGCGGACGTTGCCGGTCATCCTGCAATGGGACGAGTCCTTCGACATCGGTTCCGACACGCTCACAGGCGTGAACGACGCCGACTACCAGCCGCCGTTCCCGTTCACGGGGACGCTCAACAAACTGACGATCAAGGTGGATCGCCCGCAGCTGTCGCCCGAGGACATCAAGAAACTGGAGGCTGCGAAGGCGGCGGCGAAGGACTAGGAGGTCGGTCCGCGAAGATCGGCCTTCGCGATTCCGCGAGGCGAGGGGGCGGCGACGCCCCCTCGTTCCTCAGGCAGGCATTCATGCACTCAGTAAAATACTTCCTCTACTCGATGCAATTGTCCTGGTACTCGGCGAAGGTGCGCCCGTACCTGCGCTACCGCCGGCTGCCCTTCGACGAGCGCACACCCACGCTGCGGCAATACCGGAGTGAGATCCGGCGCCGGGTCGGTCACGCCGTGGTGCCGGTGGTCGTCACGCCCGAAGGCGAGTGGCTGCAGGATTCGAGCATCATCATCGAGCGGCTCGACGAGCGGTTCCCGGATGATCCGGTGCTGCCCACGACGCCGCGCCAGCGCATCGCGTCGTACCTGCTCGAACTATGGGCGGACGAGTTCTGGCTGCCCGCGGGCGTGCACGCCCGCTGGAGCTATCCGCAGAACTATCCGAAGTGGAGAAATGAACTCGCCACGGCCTTCGCACCGGGCTGGCCGCCGCCGCTGAACCGGCTGTTCCCCTTGTCGCTCAAGTGGTTCATGCAGCGCGCGAACCTGCAGGTCGGCGCGACCGCGGAACAGCGACCATTGATCGGGCGCTGGATGGACCGGCAGTTGGACGCGCTCGAACGTCATTTTGCGGTGCATCCGTGGGTGCTCGGGCGACGACCGTCGCTGGCTGATTTCGCGCTGGCCGGTCCGCTGTGCGGTCACTTGCGATACGACCTCGCCTCCAGCGAGCGGTGGATGCGCCCGCGACCTAACCTCTACGACTGGAGCGAGCGTATGTGGTCCGGCGTCCCCGTGGCGTCCGGGACATGGGTGGCGGACGACGAGGTTCCGGCGACGCTGCTGCCCCTGCTGACGACGGCCCTCCGCGAAATGACCCCGTACCTGGACGCGACCGGCTCGCTGGTCCGAGCGATGTCGAACGGGCCCGGGGGGCACCTACCCCGGGTGATCGGGCCCGTGACGGCGCCTTTCGGGGACGGGACGATCACGCGCCTCGGCGTGCCGTACACGCTGTGGATGGCGCAGCGCGTGCGGGACTCGCTCGACTCGATGCCGCCGCCGGCCGCCGCCGCAGCCCGCGCGTGGGTGTGGTCGATCGGGGGGCAGGGGTTCCTCGACCTCCGGTTGCCGAGGCTCGGGCGGGTGTCCGTGCACGCGGCCCTGGAGCAGCCCGGGCGGCTGGCGGCGGCGCATCTGGACAGCAGCGGAATCGCACACTCGCCTTCGCCGCCGATCGGGCGAGGCGCGTAGACCCAAATCGTTGAATCGGGAGTTATCATGCTCAAACCAACAAACGTGTGCCACGAGGACAGTGCCATGAGCGTCCAACGCATCTGCGCGACGGCGATCGGCGTCATCGCATTGGGGTTGCTTGCCGGCTGTGGTCAGAAGACGACCGGGGGCTCGCAACAGGAAGCTGCCTCGTCAGCTGCAGGCCAGGCGGCGTCCACGGCAGCGCCCGAAGACCTGAAGCCCAACCCCGACCGCAACGCCTATTTCGGCGAGACGCACATCCACACGAGCTGGTCGGTGGACGCGTGGCTCATGGGCAACCGGGTCACGGGCCCGGACGACGCCTACAAGTACGCGCAGGGTGCGACGATCAAGCACCCGCTCGGCTACGACATCAAGATCGAGACGCCGATGGACTTCATGGGCGTCACGGATCACTCCGAGTACGTGGGCGTGACCAAGGAGGCGAATACGCCGGGCACGGCGCTCTCGAAGCTGCCGGCGGCGCAGCCGCTCATCATCAAGGACCCGAACAACCAGGCGGAGATCCAGAAGACCTTCACGTTCCTGGTCAACATGCTGGCCGGCGCGCCGGTCAAGGATCTGATGAGCCCCGAGGTGGCCGGCAGCATCTGGAAGCAGAACGTCCAGATCGCCGACGCGAACAACCACCCCGGCAAGTTCACGGCGTTCTGCTCGTACGAGTACACGTCCCAGCACAACAACATCAACCTGCACCGCAACGTCTTCTTCCGGGACTGCGCCAAGGTGCCGGAGATGCCTTACAGCTCGCTCGAGTCCTGGCATCCGGAAGACCTCTGGAAGTGGATGGACGTCCAGCGCAAGGCGGGCAACGAGCTGCTGGCCATCTCGCACAACGCGAACCTGAGCAGCGGCTGGATGTACCCGACCGACGTGGACAGCTACGGCCGTCCGATCGACGCGGCGTGGGCCGATGCGCGGATGCGCAACGAGCGCCTGGTCGAGATCAAGCAGATCAAGGGCCAGTCGGAGACCCACCCGCTGCTGTCGCCGACCGACGAATTCGCGAACTACGAGCTGACCTCGGGCCTGCTCGGGTTGCCCGCGACCGAGGGTCGCGTGGACAAGATCCAGGGCAGTTACGGGCGTCAGGCGCTGAAGGACGGTCTCGCGATGCAGGACGTGTACGGCTACAACCCGTACAAGTTCGGCTTCGGCGCGGCGTCCGACTCGCACAACACCGGCAGCCCGTACCGTCAGGACAACTTCTTCGGCGGCCACGCCCAGCTCGACGGCGACCTGCAGCGTCGCATGGCCGGCGTGCTCGCCTTCGGCACGCTCGACGTGCGCTACGAGAACCCCGCCGGCCTGACCGGCGTGTGGGCGGAGGAGAACACCCGCGCCTCGATCTGGGACGCGATGTACCGGAAGGAGACGTTCGGCGTCAGCGGACCGCACATCAAGGTCCGCTTCTTCGGCGGCTGGAACTACGCGAAGAACGCGTTCGACGCGAAGGACTGGGTGCACCAGTCGTACGCGAACGGCGTGCCGATGGGCGGCGACCTGCCGCCGATGCCGGCGGGCAGCAAGGGCACGGCGCCGACGTTCGTCGTCTGGGCCGTCAAGGACCCGACCTCGGGCAGCCTCGACCGGATACAGGTGATCAAGGGCTGGACGCAGGACGGTCAGAGCTTCGAGAAGATCTACGACGTCGTGTGGGCGGGCGATCGCAAGCCCGATCCGTGGACCGGGCGCGTGCCGGCCATCAAGAGCACCGTCGACCTCGCGAAGGCCACCTACACGAACGACGAGGGCTCGACCGAGCTCAAGACCGTGTGGACCGATCCGGACTTCGACGCCAGCCAGCACGCGTTCTACTACGCCCGCGTGCTCGAGGTCCCGACGCCGCGCTGGTCGCTGATCCAGGCCGTCAAGGCGGGCATCCCGCCGCCGGACGTGGTTCCGCTCACGGGACAGGAGCGGGCCTGGTCGTCGCCGATCTGGTACACGCCGAGCGCCGAGGCGCGCAAGGCCGCGCCCGCGGGCACGACCGTGGCCGACCTGAAGGCGAAGGGCGCGACCCAGCTGAACGACGCGCAGCTGAAGGCGTTCCTCGTCGGCAAGGCCTACTGGATCCGCAACAACGTCACGGGCGACCAGTTCAGCGTGAGCTACACGGCCGACGGCGGCAGCATCGTCTGGCACGTCGGCAAGTACTCGAACACGCCAAGCCTGACGGGCGAACTGATGCGCAACGGGTATTACAGCCAGACCACGCCGTACAAGATCGAAAACGGCAAGGTCGTGACCAACCTCCAGGAGGCGCCGTTCTCGCTCGCGATCTACAAGCTGGGCGACAGTTATTACGCCGCGAGGAGCAACGAGTTCGGCTACGCGAACTACGAGGTCATTCCCAACCCACAGGTCGCGGTGAATCCGCTGGTCGCGGTGTTCAACCAGTTCTCCATCGAGCTCGGGCTGACCGGAGAGCAGCAGCAGCAGATCAAGCCGATCCTGAAGAGCGAGCTCACGCAGCTCGGGGCGCTGAAGAAGGACACGTCGCTGACCGGCGCCCAGAAGCTGGAGAAGCTGAAGGCGGTGAGCGAGGCCATCGACGCGCAGGTCACGCCGCTGCTGAATCCGGAGCAGCAGTCGAAATTCAAGACGCTGCGGGAAGAGATGCGCCGGCACCTGCTCGAGAAGGCGGCGGGCAAGGCCGAGCAGGCGCTCGAGAGCAAGATCGAGGCGCACGGCTGAGGTGAGTGGCGAGCATCAGAGGCCTGCCGGCGCGAATCCGCGTCGGCAGGCCCGTTGCGCGCGCAGATCGGCCCGCACCGTAAGGACCGCATTCCCCCGATGAACCTGTTGAAGCGAGTGATCGGCGAGCCGCTGGTGCAGTTCGTGCTGCTGGGCGCGCTGCTGTTCGGCCTCTATGCACACCTGAGCCCGGGCGCCGGCGCGACGCCGGCGTCCCACCGGATCCAGCTGTCGATGGACGAACTCGCGCAGATGGTCATCGTGTTCCGCTCGCAGTGGCGACGCGACCCGACGCCCCAGGAGATCGACGCGATGGTCGAGGACCAGGTGCAGCAGGAGGTGCTGTACCGCGAGGCGCTGGCGATGGGCCTCGACAAGGACGACGAGATCGTCAAGCGGCGCATGGCTCAGAAAATGAAGTTCCTCGCCGAGGACGTGGCGGCGGCCCGCGAGCCGACGACCGCCGAGCTCCGGGAGTGGTTCGGCAAGCATGCCGCGGAGTTCGCGCTGCCGAGCCGCTACAGCTTCCGCCACCTGTACTTCTCGACGGACAAGCGCGGCGCGCGAGCGCGCGACGATGCCGCGGCCGCCTTGCGCCAGCTCTCGGGCCAGAAGGAAGACGCGCCGCTCGCGGCGACGGTGGCCGACCCGTTCATGTTCCAGGACTACTACCGCGACCGGGCGACCGACTACCTCGGCAAGGAGTTCGGGCCGCAGTTCGCGGAAGCCGTGACGCGGCTTCCGGTCGGCAGCTGGCAGGGTCCGGTGGAATCGGGCTTCGGCTGGCACCTCGTCTACGTGGACACGGTGATCCCCGGCCGGATACCGGACTTCGAGGAGGTCGAGCCCGACGTCAAGCTCGCGTGGCTCGGCGAGCAGAAGGCGAACGCGTGGCAGAAGGCCTACGCCGACATGCGCGCCAAGTACGTGGTCCTGCTGCCCGCGCCGCCGCAGGACGCGAAGGCGACGCGGTGATCCGCGGGACGCGCCTGCGCGCGCTGCTCGCGGGCGCTGCGTTGCTGCTGGCGAGCCTGCTGCGCACGGCCGAGGCCCACGAAACGCGGCCCATCTACCTCGACCTCGAGGAGTCGAGCCCCGGGCAGTACGCGATCACCTGGCGCACGCCGGTGCTGGCCGGCATGCGGCTCCCGGTGAAATTGCAGCTGCCGGCCGGCTCCCGGAACCTGCGCTCCCCCGAGATCATCGAACTGCCCGACTCGCTGCTCGAGCGACGCTGGGTGGACGCCGGCCCGCAGGGCCTCACCGGCAAGCGGATCGAGTTCCCGGGCCTGCAGCTCACGATCACCGACGTGCTGGTGCGGGTGCAGCTCGCCGACGGGCGAAGCTGGACCAGTATCGTGAAGCCTGCCTCACCCTGGATCGAGATCACCGCGGCGCCCGGCCGGCTCGAGTCGGTCCGAACGTACCTGGTGCAGGGGATCGAGCACATCCTGCTCGGGGTCGACCACCTGCTGTTCGTGCTCGGGCTCGTGCTGCTCGTGCGCTCGACGTCGATGCTCGTGAAGACGATCACCGCGTTCACGGTCGCGCACAGCATCACGCTTGCGATCGCGACGCTCGGCTACGCGCACGTGCCGTCCGCGCCGCTCAATGCGGCGATCGCGATGTCGATCCTGTTCCTCGGGCCCGAGGTGCTGCGCGCAGAGCGAGGCGGGACGAGCTTCACGATCCGGCACCCTTGGGTGGTCGCATTCGGCTTCGGCCTGCTGCACGGCTTCGGGTTCGCGAGCGGACTCTCGGCCATCGGCATCCCGCAGGGCGAGATCCCGCTCGCGCTGCTCTCGTTCAACGTCGGCGTCGAGATCGGGCAGCTCGCGTTCGTCGCCGTGGTGCTGTTGCTCGCGCGTTCGTTCAGGGTGCTCGAGGTCCGGTGGCCGCGCGCGGTCGAGGTGCTGCCCGCCTATATGATCGGCGTGCTCGGCGCGTTCTGGACCATCCAGCGCGTCGTGATGATGGTTCAGGGGGCCTGATGCGGACGCGGGTCGCGACGACGATCGGTGCAGGTGCCGCGCTGCTGATGGCGGCCGGCGCCGTGCAGGCGCACGCGCAGCTCGGTCGAGCGACCGGCTTCGTCACCGGGTTGATGCACCCGGTCTCGGGCGCGGACCACGTGCTCGCGATGGTGGCGGTCGGGCTCTGGGGCGCGCAGCTCGGACTCCCGGCGATCTGGTTGCTGCCGGTCACGTTTCCGATCGTCATGGCGCTCGGCGGGCTGCTCGGGCTGCTCGGCGTGCCGCTGCCCGGCGTCGAGATCGGCATCGCGGCGTCCGCGCTGCTGCTCGGATCGATGGTCGCCGCCGAACGTCGTCCGCCGCTGTACGTGGCCGCGTTCCTCGTGGGCCTGTTCGCGGTCTTCCACGGCCACGCGCACGGCACCGAGCTCGGGCCGGGCGAGAGCGGGTTGCTCTACAGCCTCGGGTTCGTGATCGCGACCGGGTGCCTGCACGCGGTCGGCATCGCGATCGGAACCGTGCACCGGTGGCCGGCCGGTCGCGTCGCGCTGCGGATCGCCGGCGCAGCCATCGCGGTCGCAGGCGTGTACTTCCTGTGGAAGGCACTCCGATGAGTGGGCGCCGTCCGTGCGTGCCCGGCATCGTGCGGATCGCCGGCGCGCTGGCGGCCGCCGCCGCGCCGGCGGCGCACGCGCACCTCATCACGACCGGCCTCGGCCCGGTCTACGACGGCATGTCGCACTTCGCGTTGACGTTCGAGGACTCGATTCCCGTCGCGGCGCTCGCGCTGCTGGCCGGCTTGCGCGGTCGTGCACACGCGCGCCTCGCCGTGTTCCTGCTGCCGCTCGCGTGGTTCGTCGGCGGGGCCGTGGGCGTCCAGGCCGGCCGGGCGCCCGGCGTGCCGCTCGACTGGCTGCCGCTCGTGCTGCTCGGCGGCCTGGTCGCGTCGAACCTCGCGCTGCGGCCCGCGCTGACGGCGGCGCTCGCGGTGGCGGCGGGGCTGCTGCTCGGCTACCAGAACGGCGTCGCGATGGCGGCGCCCGACGCGCCGGGCCTGCGCGGCATCACGGGCGTCACCGTGACGGTGTTCGTCTGCGCGACGCTCCTGTCGGCGCTCGTCGTGCGATTCCACCAAGGCTGGCTCGCCATCGCATGGCGCGTGCTCGGCAGCTGGATCGCCGCGAGCGGCCTGCTTCTGCTCGGTTGGTCGCTGGCCCGGTGACCGGTGGATGCGGCGGTCGTCCGACGCTCAGTGCGCCGGGCAGCCGTTCGCCGCCGGCTTGCCTGCGAACCGATCCGCGATCCACGGCACCAGCAGCGGCTCGGACACGCCGGGCGTCGTGAAGTGGTTCTGCTCGCCGGGCAGCTGGACGCGTGCGACGTTCGCACCCTTCGCGCAGCGCCGCTCCTGGTACAGCTGGCCCATGATCGGGTTGTTCGTCACGTCCTTGTCGCCGAAGTAGATGATGACCGGCGCGACCGGCATGTCCTGCGTCACGCTGCCGTCCACGAGCCGCTTCATCCAGGCGGTGGCATTCGTGGGTTCGCTCTTGAGCAGCGACCGGTAGCTGTTGCCGAAACTGAAGACGATCGTGTCGGCGCCCGGGTGCATGCACTTCTTGCTGAAGATCTCGTTAAGGGCGGTCGCACCGTCGTCGGTGAAGAGGTCCGTGAGCTTGAGTTCCGGATAGGCCACCGCGGTCGCCCACATCGTCATTGCGTAGTGGGCGAAGTTGCCTGCGCTGTCGGAGAACATGTTCGCGAGGCCGCCGACCAGTTTCTGCGCCGCCGCGTCGTCGGTGGTCGCCTCCGGCGGGATCAGGACCTCGACCTCGTGGGGCGCGAGCGCGACGAATCCGACGAACTGGACGCCGTCGAACGCCGTGCCGGTGGACCCGATGTAGCCGCCCATGCTCGCGGCGCCGAGCACCGCGCCGCCACCCTGCGACCAGCCATAGGCCACGGCCTTCTTCGCGCCACCCGACAGCTTCAGGCTGCCGACCGCGCGGACGGAATTGATGATGTCGCGTCCCTGCGTCGCGACGACCGCGTACTGGTGGAACCCGCCGCCGCCGCCGAGGCCCTGGTAGTCCGTTGCGACGACCACGTAACCGCTCTTGATGAGCTGGTTCACGGCCGGCACGCCGAAATCCGTCCACGACGTGCCGCCGATCAGGTTGTATTCATTGATCTCCTGCGCGGGATCCTCGACCTGCGAGGGACCGCAGTTCTGCGCCGTGCCGGTCGTGCCGTGCGCCCACGCGACGATCGGCCGCCCACCGTGCGGCGGCCGGCCCTTGGGCGCGATCACGAGCGCCGTCGAGAGCGTCCTGCGCTCGAGCGCATCGGAGGAGACGTAGGCGATGCGCCAGGCTTCGGCGCCCGGGATCTGCGTCGCGACGGGTTCCTTCGCGACGACCGTGCCCAGCGGCTGGTCGGCCTTCAGCGTCGCGACGTGCCGGTAGAACGCGGGAACGGCGACGTCGGCGGCGTTCGAGGTCGAGGTGGCGGTGAGCAGCACCAGTGAGCAGGCCGCGAGCAGGGACGGGCGCATGGCGATTCCTCGGCGTCTAAGTGTCGGGACGATACCCGCGGCGCCACCACGCCGTCGCAACGGTAGCGGTGGGCCGGGGTCCATCACCGGCACGCTGCACATTCTAACGAGCACGCTCGTCGGCAAACCGTGACGCGTGCAGCGACGTTGCAGCATCGTGCGGCCGATCACCCGCCGAAGTCGATCCGGAATGGATCCATTCCGGGCGGTGCGTCCCCGGCATGTCGCATGGGCGCCGCGACTCGCGAGCCGCCGCGCACGTCAGCCGGCGGCGGTGTCGGCCACGGCCGGCCGAGCGCCGTACGTGAGCCTGGCCCAGAGCATTTCCATCGGCCCGCGGTCGTGGCTCCGCAGCCACCAGAGGCTCCACGGCACCTGGATCGCGAAGAAGATCAGGAACGAGAGCAGCAAGCCGACCGCCGGGCCGACCGAACCCCACAGGCCCAGGCCCCAGCCGTAGAAGATCGTCGTGCAGATCGCGGTCTGCATCAGGTAGTTCGTCAGCGGCATCCGGCCGGCGGCCGCGAGGGGTGCGAGGCGCGGTGCCCAGCGCGGGTCCTGCGCGAGTCGCACGACGACGAGCACGTAGAACACCATCATCGCCGGCCGGCTCGCCCAGTAGCAGAGTCCGCCGAGCATCTTGACCGGGGACGGGCCGGGCGTCCGGTAGAGCTGGAAGATCAGCGTGAACGCGGCGCCGCAGGCGAGGCCGACGGCCAGCGCGATCCAGGTCCAGCGGCGGATCTTCGGCATGAGCTCGGGGATCCGCTGCGGCCAGCGCTGACGGCCGGCGAGCAGCCCGAGCAGCATCGTGAGCGCCATCTGCATCCAGAAGCCGAGCGATCCCCAGAGGTCCCAGGCATTCCCGTAGAACTGGCGGAACACCTTTGCATTCTCGGCCGCGGTCTGCAGGAAGTTGCCCGTCGGGTACACGGCGCGATTGCTGGCCTCGAGGGCCTGGCCCTCGCGCACGAGCATCGCGGTCACCTCGGGCGTGACGAGCGCGAGACGCAGGCTGCCCGAGACCACCGGATACAGCACGCACAACGCCATCAGCACGACGATCGTCCGCGTGCTCGCGTGGCGCAGCGGGAGGACCAGCACGAGCCCGAGCACCGCATAGATGTGCAGCACGTCCCCCGGCCAGAACACCATGCCGTGGATGAGGCCGAGCACGGCGAGCACCGCGAGCCGCCGGAGGTAGATCGCGGTCGCGTGACCGGGGTCGCGCTGTTCGAGGCGCGCGTACTGGATCGTGAACCCGATGCCGAACAGCAGGCTGAACATGCTGTTGAACTTGCCCGAGAAGAGCATGTCCCGGGCGGCTTCCGCGAACTGGTCGATCGCAGACGGCCACTGGTGGGATCCGTCGGCCTCGGCGAAGAACGAACTGCTGAATCCCGGCATGTTCATGATCAGGATGCCGAGCAGCGCGAGGCCGCGGACGATGTCGAGCGTGGGGATGCGTTCGCTGAGGGGCAGCGAACCGGTCGATTGCGTCGCCCGCGACGCCGCCGTGTCCCGCGGGCTCATGGCGTGCGCACCGGCGGATAGACGACCTTCCAGTCCCGCTTCATGTCCACGACGGTCCAGCCGTCCTTCGCCGCCTCGGCGAGCACGTTGGTCGCCCCCGTGTCGTAGGCGTACTCGCGCTCGGCGTCCGTGTGGTGCACGACGAGGCCGAACCGGGCGCCCGGCCACAGCGTCGCCCACTGCAGCATCTGCAGGTCGCCGTCCGAATTGCCGAACGCCGCGACCGGGCGGACGCCGATGTGCGCGTTGATGCCGACCGGCTTGCCGGCCTTGTCGTCCACGAAATCGAGTTCAGGAAGTCGCATCAGCACCGGCCCGGAGGGCGTCATCCGGAACTCGGTCCGGATGCTGCTGCCGACGACCTGGTCGGGCGGGACGCCGTAGACCGCCGCCGTCCACGGGCGCATGAACTCGATGCCGCCGCCCGAGACGATGTACGTCCTGAACCCGTTCGCACGCAGGTAGGCGAGCAGTTCGAGCATCGGCTGGTACACCATCCCGGTGTAGAGCCGGCCGGTCTGCGGGTGCCGCGCGGTCGTGATCCAGTCGTGGACGATGGCCTCGAACTCGGTGGTGGTCATCCCGGCATGGGTCGCCATGATGATCTCGAGGAGCGCCTTCTCGCCGCCGGCGAGCGCCGCCTTCAGGTCGCCCTTGAGCAGCGAGGCGAACGGCTCCTGTGTCCGCCATTCCGGGTGCCCGGGTGCGAGTGCCTTCACCCGGTCGAGCGCGAAGAAGAGCTGGAAGTAGAGCGGCTTCTCAGCCCACAGCGTGCCGTCGTTGTCGAACGTCGCGACCCGAGCCTCGGGCGCGACGAAGTCGGGCGATCCGGCCGTCGTCGCCTTCGCGACGAACGCGACGATCGCCTGCTTCGCGGGCCCGTCGTTCCACGAGGGCAGCGGGTCGGGCGACTGCGCCGCGACCGGTCCGGCGACGAGCGCGGCCGCGACCAGCACCAGCGCCTGGAGCGTGTGGCGTCCAAACCTCATGGCGTGACTCCCCCGGGCGACGTGCCCGGTGACGTGAAGGATCGAGGGGCGGGCGCCTTCGCGGTGCGGCGCATGAACTGCGCGCGGTAGCGCTTCGGCGTCGTGCCGAACCAGCGGCGGCAGGCGACGATGAAGGCGGTCTGGCCGGAGTAGCCGACGAGCGCGGCCACCTCCGACAGCGGCAGGAAGCTGAAGACCAGGTACTCCTCGGCCAGCGAACGTCGCACCTCGTCGGTGATGCGTTCGAACGACGTGTTCTCCGCCCGCAGGCGGCGCTGCAGCGTCTTCGGGTGCAGCCCGAGGATCTCGCCGATCCGCGCCGCCTGGCCGCCGCCGTTCGGCAGCTGGCGCCGGACGAGTTCCGCGACCTGCCCGCGCAGGTCGGACGGGTAGCGGCGCTGCAACTGGCCCAGGTAGCGGGCCGAGAGCGCGCGCAGGTTCGGGTCGGCGTGGTCGATCGGCTGCGCAAGCAGCCGGGACGGGAACTCGATGCAGTCGCGGTCGTGCCCGAACTCGATCGGGCAGGAGAAATGACGGCGGTACTGCCGCAACGTGGCGCCGCGCGCGTGGCGGAACCGGACGCGCCAGTCCGCGCCCGTGCTGCCGGTCAGCATGCGCAGCATCCGGAACACGATCGCGAAGATCATCTCGACGGCCTGGCGCCGCGGCACGTCGTCGCCGAGTCCCGGGTCGTGTTCGTACACGGCGACGCCGCGCCTCGCGTCGGCGGTCACCCGCACGCTCGCGCTCGGGTTGTGGAACTGGATGTTGTTCGCGATCGCCTCGAGTGCCGCGCCGAGCGTCCGCGAGTTGAGGACGACCAGTGCGACGGTGCCGAGGATGGACGCGTCGTGGTATTCGGCGAGCTGCAGCCCGAAGTCGGGCGCATCGAGCTCCCGGGCGGCGTTCTCGAACAGGCGCGCGACCGCCACGCCCGGCACGGGGTAGTCCGGGTCGGTCAGCCGGGACGGATCGATCCCGACGTCGACGAGCAGCTTCGTGGCGTCGCCCCCGTTGCGTTCCGCGACCGCGTTCAGGCCGTACAGTGCGCGCGCACGGACCGACGGCTCGGCCGCGCCGGGTCGCGCAGGTGGCCTGCCATCCGCCGTGCGCGCGGTTGCGGCAGCGACTCCCCTGGGGCCGGCGTTTCGTCGGGGCGTGGCCATGTGTCCCGAAGTATGGATCAAATGTCCTGTGCTGTGGATACTGTCAACCTCGGGTATTGCTAGTTTCAGCCGCCCCCAACCCCAACCCCCCCAATCCATACGGAGACACAGATGAAGTTCCGCAGGATGCTGGCCGGCCTCGCGCTGGCCGCCACCGCGCTCGCCGGCACGGCCGGCGCGGAGACTCCGGCCGATGCACTCAAAGCGCACGAGGCCAAGGACACGGCCATCGACGCCTATGTCTACGCCTATCCGCTCGTCACGATGGAATACACCCGCCGCGTGATGACGAACGTCGCCGCACCGGAAGGCACGCGCGCCCCGATGGGCGAGTTCGTCCGGATGCGCAGTTACCCGACCGCGAAGTTCCGCGACGTCACGGCGCCGAACGCCGACACGCTCTACACGACCGCGTGGCTCGACGTCTCGAAGGAGCCGTGGATCGTCAGCCTCCCCGACATGAAGGGTCGCTACTACCTGCTGCCTATGCTCGACGGCTGGACCGACGTGTTCCAGGTGCCGGGCAAGCGCACGACCGGCACCGGCGCGCAGACGTACGCGATCACGGGCCCGGGCTGGAAGGGCACGCTGCCCAAGGGCGTCACCGAGTACAAGTCGCCGACCGGCATCGTCTGGATCCTCGGCCGCATCTACTGCACGGGCACCCCCGAGGACTACAAGGAAGTCCACGCGCTGCAGGACCAGGTCACCCTGGTGCCGCTGTCCTCGTACGGCAAGCCGTACAAGCCGGCGCCCGGCAAGGTCGATCCCTCGATCGACATGAAGACCGCCGTGCGTGACCAGGTGAACGCGCTCGACGGTGCGGCCTACTTCAAGCTCTTCGCCGAGCTGCTGAAGACCAACCCGCCAGCCGCCGCCGACGCGCCGATGATCGCGAAGCTCGCGAAGATCGGCATCGTGCCGGGGCAGAGCTTCGACCCGTCGAAGCTCGGGGCCGACGTCGCCAAGGGCATCGCCGAGGCGCCGAAGCCCGCGCAGGACAAGATCATGCGCTGGATGAAGGAAGGCCTGCTGACGAAGGACATGAGCCTCGAGAACGGCTGGATCTTCACGACGAAGACGGGCCTGTACGGCACGAACTACATCCAGCGCGCGCTGGTCACGGCGATCGGCCTCGGTGCGAACCGCCCGCAGGATGCCGTCTACCCGACGTCGGAAGGCCCCGACCTCGTCAAGAAGTACAACGGCAAGAACAAGTACGTGATGCACTTCGAGAAGGGCAAGCTGCCGCCGGTCAACGGCTTCTGGTCGCTCACGATGTACGACGCCGGGTACTTCTTCGTGGACAACCCGCTGAACCGCTACACGCTGAGCCAGCGCAACGCGCTGAAGGCGAACGCGGACGGTTCGGTGGACCTCTACATCCAGCACGAGTCGCCGGGCAAGGACAAGGAGTCGAACTGGCTCCCGGCGCCGGCGGGTGACTTCATCCTGATGATGCGACTCTACTGGCCGAAGGAGTCGCCGCCGTCGCTGATCGACGGCACCTGGAAGATCCCGGAGGCCAAGGAGGTCCACTGACCTTCGTTCCAGACTGGCTCGTCGGGCCCGGGGCGGCCGCCGCCCCCCCCCCCCCCCCGCGACCGGCGGGCCCGCCGGTCGCTATTTCCTCACCCAGACCGACTGGCCGTCCTTGATCGTCTCGAGCACGACGATCTCGTTCAGCTTCGCCGGATCGATCGTGATCGGGTTGTCCGAGAGTACGACCAGGTCGGCGAGCTTGCCTTCCTTGAGCGAGCCCTTGCTCGCCTGCTCGCCGAACTGCTCGGCGCCCCAGATCGTCACCATCTTCATGGCCTCGTAGGGCGTGACGCGCTCGTCCGCGCCGATCACGGCGCCCGAACGCGAGGTGCGGTTCACGGTGGCCCAGACGACCTGCATCAGGTTCGGCAGCGCTACCGGCGCGTCCGTGTGGCTCGTCGCGTGCAGCCCGGTGCCCAGGATCGAGCGCATCGGCGAGATCCGGTTCGCCTGGTCGGGGCCGACGATCTTCACGTACCAGTCGCCCCAGTAGAACGTGTGCATCGGGAACATCGACGGGAAGATCCCGAGCGACTTGAGTTCCTGCACCTGGTCGGGGCGGATGAACTGCCCGTGGACCAGGATCACCTGGCCCGGCTTAACGCCGTGCTTCGCGACAACGGGGCGCAGCGCCTCGAACAGCTGGTCGATCGCAGCGTCGCCGTTCGCGTGCACCTTGACCGGCCAGCCCTTCGTGTACGCCTCGTCGAGATAGGCCTCGACCTGCTTCGTGTCCGAGATGGCCGGGTAGCCCTTGTAACCGGGCTTCTGCCCGTCCGGCGGCAGCAGGTAGGGCGTCGTGCGCCAGGCCGTGCGGCCCTGCGGGGACCCGTCGAGCGTGATCTTCAGGCCGCCGAGCCGGTAGTGGTTCGTGTAGGTCCGGCTGAATCCGCCGTCGAGTTCCGACTTGCCCGTGTAGTCCATCCAGCCGATCACGTCGATGTCGACGAGGCCGCGACCGGCGGCATCGACGATCTGCGCCTGCATCGGCGCGAACATGCGCCCCTCGTTCGCGGTCGTGTAGCCGTAGCTCTTCGCGAGCTCGAGGCCGCGCCTCAGGAACTGGTCACGGCCTTCCTGCGTGTTGGGCGCGAGCACCTTCACCATGTTCGGGATCGCCGCCAGTTCCTCGAGCACGCCGTTCGGGGTCTTGCCGTCGGCCTCGCGGCGGATCACGCCGCCGGGCGGATTCGGCGTGCTGGCGTCGTACCCGAGCGCCTTCAGGCCGGCCGAGTTGACCGCGGCGAAGTGTCCGGAGATGTGCGTCGCCATCACGGGCACCGTCGTCGACACCTTGTCGAGGTCCTCGCGCGTCGGGTGGCGCCCGAGCAGCGAGTCGTCGTAGCCCGTGCCGAAGATCCACCCCGTCAGCGCGACGTCCGGACCGGCCGCAAAGCCCTTCAGCTTCTCGACCACGTCGTCGATCGTGTTGACCGTGCCGTCCGGCGGCGCGAGCAGGTTGGCGCCGATGGCCTGCGCGCCGAACTGCATCACGTGCGCGTGGCCGTCGATGAAGCCGGGCATCAGCGTCCTGCCGCCGAGGTCCTTCAGCACCGTCGCGGAGCCCTGGCGCTTCAGCGCCTCCGCCTTGCTGCCGACGTACGTGATCCGGCCGTCGTCGACGACGATGGCCTCGACCGTGACGGGCTGGTCGCCTTCCATCGTGACGATCGGGCCACCGGTGATGATCAGGTCGGCGCCGGCCGGGGCGGCGGCTTCCTGGGACTTCTGGCTGCAGCCGGCCAGTATGGCAATGGACGCAATCAGGCCGGCGAACGCGGGCACGCGACTCATGGTTACTCCCTCCGATCGATGCATCGAGGCGGATTCTCCGCGGGCCGGCGGGCCACGCGCGTCGCCTTCCCGGCGGAATCTCTCACGGATCGCGGGCGCATGCACGTGTCCCGCCCGGGGACGACGACGTATGCCATCCGAAGCCGGACCGATCGCCTTGTCCCGCCGACCGCATTGCCGATAGACTGCACGCTGGTCCTGCTGGTGCCCCGACGGCCTCACGGCCCGACGGGTTAAACGGGAAGGCGGTCCAACCGGCGTCTCGACGCCGTTGAATCCGCCGCTGCCCCCGCAACGGTAGGCGAAAGCAAGGGCGACCACGCATGCCACTGTGCCTCGTGCATGGGAAGGCGGTCGACCCGGGCGATCGGTGGGTCCACGGACGCATCGGCCGCCATTTCGCAAGCCCGTAGACCGGCCCGCAGGTTGTGCAGCACGTCAGGTCTCGGAGGGAGACACCGTGACAGTATCCGCCGGTCCTCGATCACACTCCGACTGACCGCCGATGCTGCGCGTGGCGCGGCCGACCGTCGGTCCGCGCCTTCCCTTCGCGATCCTGGCCACAGCGGCCGCGCCCGGGTGGGTGCGTGGCCGGGGGTCCGGAATGCGCTTGGTGTCGATTTCCTTCATGCTGGCGGTCGCGCCGGTCTTCGTGCCGGTGCACGCGGCGGACGACGGCGCCCCGCTCGAGACGATCGTCGTCACCGCGTCGCGAATCCCGCTGCCGCTCGCGCAGGCGGGCAGTTCCGTGACCGTGATCGACCGCGAGCAGATCGACCGGCGGCAGGCCGTGTTCGTGACCGACCTGCTGCAGGAAGTGCCGGGCGTCGCGATCAGCCGCTCCGGCGGGATCGGATCGCAGGCCCAGGTACGCGTGCGGGGCGCCGAGGCGAACCAGGTGCTCGTGATGGTCGACGGCGTGCGCGCGAACGACCCTGCCGGCAACGACGAGTTCCCGTTCCAGGACCTCGCGACCTGGGACGTCGATCGCGTCGAGGTCGTGCGCGGGCCGCAGAGTGCGCTCTGGGGCAGCGATGCGATCGCCGGCGTCGTGAACGTGATCACGCGGCCGACGTCGGACCGGCTGCAGGCGCAGGCCTGGGCAGAGGGCGGATCGTTCGGCACGATCGCGGGCGGCGCGCAGGTGTCCGATGCCGCCGGCGGCGTCGGATACTCGGTCGGGCTCGCGCGGCTGGCCTCGGACGGCACCAACAATTCCCGGACCGGTGGTGAGCGCGACGGCTACGGCAACACGACGGCGAGCCTGCGCCTGTCCGCGCGCCCGACCGACGACCTCGAACTCGGCGCGACGGCCCGCTACACGGACGCGCACAAGGACTACGACGCGGTCGATTTCGCGACCGGGCTCCCGGCCGACTCGAGCGACCACAGCGACACGGCGTTCGGCTACTACCAGGTGCGCGGCACGCTAGGCCTGCTCGACGACCGCTGGACCCAGTCGCTGCGCGGTTCACTCGTCACGTCGGACGCGCACAACGCCAATGCACTCGGTGGCACCGGTGCAACGAGCACGGACACCTGGGGCGTCCATTACCAGACCACCTACCGGCCGGCCGACGGCACCGCGGTCGCCGGCGCGACCGCGCTCACGCTGGCCGTCGACCGCGAGTGGCAGGAGTTCCACCAGCGCGGGCCCGTCTACGACTACGGCCCGGGGGCCGTCTACGACCCGAACCAGGACCAGTCGATGGACACGACTTCGGTCGCCGCGGAAGTGAACCTGAGCCCGTGGCGACAGACGTACGTGTCGCTCGGCGCGCGTTACGACGACAGCGACGCCTACCGCAGCGTGCTCACGTACCGCGGGACCGTCTCGTGGACCGCGGAGTCGACGCGGACCGCGCTGCACGCGAGCTACGGCACCGGCCAGAAGGCGCCGACGTTCACCGAACGCTACGGCTACTACCCCGGCCAGTTCGTCGGCAACCCGGACCTCGATCCCGAGCAGTCGCGCGGCTGGGAAATCGGGCTGCTGCAGCCGCTGCACGGCGACCGCTACAGCGTCGGCGTCACGTACTTCGACGAGGACCTGACCGACGAGATCGACGGCTTCGTCTACGACCCCGCGTCGGGCCTGTACACCGCGCGCAACCTGCCCGGCACGAGCCAGCGCCACGGCGTCGAGGCCACGGCAAGCGCCCGGCTGGCCGACGCACTGACGGTGACGGCCGCCTACACGTACACGCACTCGACCCAGCCCGACGCCGCGACCGGCAAGGACGTGCCCGAGATCCGCCGCCCGGAAAACGTGGCGAGCCTCAACGCGGACTGGTCGTTCCTCGCCGGACGGGCGGGCCTCAACCTGAACGTCGCCTACAACGGCTCGCAGACCGACACGTTCTACGAGGTGACGCCGCCCTACGGCACCCGGACCGTGCGACTCGACGCCTACACGCTCGTGAGCCTCGCAGTCCGCTACGACGTTAGCCGCAGCGTCCGGCTGTACGCGCGCGGCGAAAACCTGCTCGACGAGGACTACGAGAACGTCTACGGCTACGCGACGCCGGGGATCGGCGTGATGGCGGGGCTGCAGGTGAGCTACTGAGCGCCCGCACCGCGACCAGTCGCGGTCACGCGGTGATCCACAGCCTGAGCAGGTGACGCTTGCGCCCGGGCTCCGGGTGGTCCTCGTAGTCCGTGCGGGCGTGGATCGCCGTGTGGTTCGACAGCAGCTGCACGTCGCCGGGCTCGAGCGCCATGTCGACGTGGAATTCCGGCGACGACGAGATCCCGTCGTACAGGTCCAGCAGTTCGTTCTCGGCGTCGGTCAGCCGGACGCCGTCGTGCCGCTGCGAGGTGCGGAAGTACTCGGAGTGCCAGAACGTGCGCAGCACGCCGGCCGCGTGGCGGCAGGGCGGCACGGGCAGCACCTTCATGCCGTTGGCCTCGGCCTCGTCGCGGGTGTCGAGCATGAACGGCTCGAACAGCCGCGGCGCGAGGTCCGGTCGTCGCGCGAGCAGTTCGTTGTAGACGGCGACCGACGACGCGATCCGGCTCAGCCCGCCCGATTTCGCGGTCTGCAGGCACAGCAGTCCCACCATGTCGGCCGCGTCGCAGTGGAACGGGATGTATTGCGTCGTCAGGTACTGCCGGACGTAGCGGTCGGTCCGGTCGGCGCCGGTGTCGCGGACGTGCCCGAGCAGGTCGCCCTTGCGATTCTGGGCGCCCGGGCGCCCGAGGTACTGGCCGAAGCCCCAGAAGAACGCGGACGCCTCGTCGACCGTCCACGCCTCCACGGGCACGCCCGAGATCACCTGCAGGCCGCGGCCCGACACGACCTCGTCGCGCCAGCCCCGGATGCGCCGGGCGAGCGTCGGCAGCGGGAAGTCGCCGCGCGTCATCGAGGACAGCGGCCTCGAACGCGCCATCCACGACGCCACGGCCTCGCGCAGTTCCGAGACCTCGTCGCCGGTCAGACGGACGCGCCAGTCGACGCCCTCGAGGTCGCGTCGCTTCCAGGCCGCGGGCGACGTCACCGGCGAGAGCGCGGGACCGTCGTGCGGCCGGTCGAAGTAACCGAGCGTCTGCTGCAGGAAGGGCAGGTACGCAGGTTCGTCCATCGTCGCGGCCTCCGTGGGCGACCGATCAGGCCGCCGGCCGGCGCGCCCGGATGAACGCGCTCATGAATCGTCCGTCCACCTTCGGCGCGAGCGCCGCCGCGTCGAGCCCGCTCGCGGCGATGAAGTCCCGCGCGTCCTCGACCCGGTACACGCGCGTCGGCTCGACGTCGATCCCGGTGAAGCCTGCAGCCGCGAGCTTGTCGCGGTAGACCTGCTCGTCGAGCGCGCCGGCCACGCAGCCCACCCACGCGAGCACGCTCGCGCGGATCTGCGGCTCGATCTCGCCTCGGGTCACGACGTCGGAGACCGCGAATCGCCCGCCCGGCCGCAGCACCCGGAATGCCTCGCGCAGCACGCGGTCCTTGTCGGCCGACAGGTTGATCACGCAGTTCGAGATGATCACGTCGACCGAGGCGTCGGGCAGCGGGATGTGCTCGATCTCGCCCTTCAGGAACTCGACGTTCGTCGCGCCTGCCTTGCGCTTGTTCTCGTTCGCGAGCGCCAGCATGTCGTCCGTCATGTCGAGTCCGTATGCGCGCCCGGTCGGGCCGACGCGGCGCGCGGACAGCAGCACGTCGATGCCGCCACCGGAGCCGAGGTCGAGCACCACTTCGCCGGCGTTGAGCTCCGCGAGCGCGGTCGGGTTGCCGCAGCCGAGCGAGGCGAGCACCGCCGCTTCGGGCAGGTCCCGCGTCTGGTGATCCTCGTAGAGGCCCGACGTGATCGGGTCATGGCCGGTGGGCGTCGCCCCGCAGCACGATGGCCTGCCCTCGACGGCGAGCACGCCGCGCGCGACCTGGCCGTAGCGTTCCTTCACGACCTGCCTGATGTCCTCGGTCATAGCAATGTCCTCATGTTCGGGCCGGTGGGCCCGTTGCAGGCTGCGCGGGTTCGGCGAACCAGCGCCGCCGGAACCGGAGCGCGAGGCCGACGAGCGCGATCATCACCGGCACCTCGACGAGCGGGCCGATCACGGCGGCGAACGCCGCGCCCGAGTCGATGCCGTAGACCGCGACCGCGACCGCGATCGCGAGCTCGAAATTGTTGCTCGCCGCCGTGAACGACAGCGTCGCGCACTTCGGGTAGTCGGCGCCCGCGCGGCGACTCATCAGGAACGACAGCACGAACATCACGACGAAGTAGACGAGCAGCGGGATCGCGATCCGCACGACGTCCATCGGGATCGTGAGGATCAGCCGGCCCTTCAGGCTGAACATCACGACGATCGTGAACAGCAGCGCGACGAGCGTGACCGGGCCGAGGAGCGGCACGACGCGCGCGTGGTAATACTCGCGGCTCACGAAGCGCAGCATCACGACCCGCGTCAGCAGCCCGGCGATGCAGGGAATGCCGAGGTAGACGAAGACGCTGCGCGCGATCTGGCCGATCGAGACGTCGACGACGGAGCCGTGCAGTCCGAGCCAGGGCGGCAGCACCGTGACGAAGAACCACGCGTACGCGCTGTAGAACATCACCTGGAACATCGCGTTGAACGCGACGAGCCCCGCTGCGTACTCGGTGGAGCCGCCGGCCAGCTCGTTCCAGACGATGACCATCGCGATGCAGCGCGCCAGCCCGATCAGGATCAGTCCGGCCATGTAGTCGGGCCGGTCGGCGAGGAAGGCGATGGCCAGCAGGAACATCAGCACGGGCCCGATCAGCCAGTTCTGGGCCAGCGACAGCGCGAGCACCTTCCGGTCCCGGAACACGTCCGGCAGTTCCTCGTAGCGCACCTTCGCGAACGGCGGGTACATCATGAGCACCAGGCCGATCGCGATCGGGACGTTCGTCGTGCCGACGTTGTAGCGGTTCACGACGGCTTCGATGCCCGGGACGAGCCACCCGATCGCGATCCCGAGCGCCATCGCACCGAAGATCCACACCGTCAGGTATCGGTCGAGGAACGGGAGCCTGCCCGACGCGGACGGCACGGCGGGACCTCAGGAGCGCCCGATCGCGGCCAGCGCATCGCGCAGGGTCGCGTCGTCCATCGACGCCAACGGCAGCTCGAGCAGCTGGAGCATCCGGTAGCCGAGGGCCTGGCGGGTGAGGTCGAAGGCCGCGCGGCGGCCGTCGTCGCCGCCGGGCGCGCCCGACGGGTCGGGGTACCCCCAGTGCACGCGCACCGGGTTGCCGGGCCAGACCGGGCACGTCTCGCCGGCGGCATCGTCGCAGACCGTGATCACGACGCGCATCACGGGCGCCCCGGGGGCCGCGAACTCGTCCCAGCCCTTGCTGCGGAGCCCGTCCGTCGCGACGCCGGCCCCCCGCAGCGCCGCGAGGGCGTGCGGATTCACGCGACCGCTCGGCGCGCTGCCCGCGCTGTGCGCGCGGACGTCGCGGCCGAGCCTCGCCGCGTGGTGGTTCAGCGTCGCCTCGGCAAGCACGCTGCGGGCCGAGTTGTGGGTGCAGAGGACGAGTACGTGTGTCGTCATGGCGGTGGCTCAGCGCCCGGGCGCGGCAGGGGCGTCGCAGGTGGCGCCGCCGCAGCAGTTCTCCGTCATGTAGGACAGCAGCGCGCTCATCACGGCGTAATCCGCCCGGTAAATCAGGTTGCGACCCGCGCGCTCCTGCGTGACCAGGCCCGCGTTGACCAGTTCCTTCAGGTGGAACGACAGCGTGGCCGGCGATACCCGGAATCGCTTCGCGAGCGCGCCGGGCGTCGCGCCCGACGGGCCGGCCACGACCAGGAACCGGAACACGCGCAGGCGGTTCGCCTGCGCGAGCGCGCCGAGCGCCCTGAGCACCGATGTCTCTTTCATAATTCGAGAACTATAGAAGTTATGACGAGGTTAGCACCGCCGATGGCGGGCGGCAAGGCGGGACTTCCCGGTGGAGGCGCGGGCCGGGGTTCAGTCGTCCACGAGCAGGCGATAGCCGACGCCCGGCTCCGTCAGCAGGTATCGCGGCCGAGCCGGCTCCGGCTCGATCTTCTGCCGGATCGACTTCACGTACGCACGCAGCCCGCGCGTGTCGGTCACGCGGTCCGGTCCCCACACCTCGCGGACCAGGTGGTCCTGCGTGGTCACGAGGCCGTTCGACGCCGCGAGGCAGGCGAGCAGCCGGTACTCGATCGGCGTGAAGCGCACCTCGCCGTCCGGGCCGTGCGCCGTGCGCGTGGCGAGGTCGAGCGTCAACGGGCCGATGCGCACCGTCTCCGTCCGGTCCCGGGAACGCACGGACCGCCGCAGCGCGGCGCGCACCCGCGCGAGCAGCTCGCCCGAGTCGAACGGCTTCGTCACGTAGTCGTCCGCGCCGCCGTCGAGCGCGAGTATCTTCTCGGCTTCCATCGTGCGCGCGGACAGCACGAGGATCGGCACCGTCGAGAACCGGCGGATCTCCCGGATCAGCGACTGGCCGTCGCGGTCGGGCAGCCCGAGGTCGACGACGATCGCGTCGGGCTGGTGGCTGCGCGCCTCGATCAGCGCCCGCGCCGCGGTCTCGGCGACCGACACGCGGTACTGCGCCGCGGCGAGCAGCGTCCGCAGCACGCCGCGGATGTCCGGGTCGTCCTCGACCACGAGCACCCGGAACATGGCCTGCGTCACGGACCCGCTCCCCGCAACGGCAGCACGATCTCGAACTGCGCGCCGCCCGTCGGCCGGTTGGACGCCGTGATACGGCCGTCGTGGGCAGCGACGATGGCGCGACAGATCGCCAGCCCGAGGCCGGCGCCCGGGACGTCGCTTTCTCCCCGCCCGCGCTGGAACTTGGCGAACATCGCCTCGGGATCGCCGGCGGGCATTCCCGGGCCGTCGTCCTGGACCCGGATCGTGATCTCGGCCGGGGCGCACTCGGCCGAGACCCACACCGTCGTGCGCTCCGGCGTGTGCTTCGCCACGTTCTCGAGCAGGTTGGCCAGCGCCTGGGTCAGCAGCGCCGCGTCGACCTGGAATTCCGGGAGGTCGGCCGGCATGTCGACGACCACGCGCCGCGCGCCGAGGCGGGCCTCGGTCCGGCGTATGGCCAGCCCGACCAGTTCCTCGAGCGACTCCCAGTCGAGGCGCAGCGGCACGCGGCCCGACTCGAGCCGCATCAGGTCGAGCACGTTCGAGATCAGGCCGGACATGTCCTCGGCACGCGCCGCGATCGTGCGTGCCAGCTCGCTGCGGGCCACCGGGTCGAGCGACAGCGACGGGTCCGCCAGCGTCGTCGCGGCGCCGCGCACGACCGCCAGCGGCGTGCGCAGGTCGTGGGAGATCGAGGCCAGCAGCGTGTTGCGCACCGCCTCGGTTTCCGCCGATACGCGCGCCGATTCCGCCGCCTCGGCCAGCACGCTGCGCTCGAGCGCGAGCGCGATCTGGCCGGCGAACGTCTCGAGCAGGTGCCTCTGCTCCGGCAGCAGCACCCGTCGCTCGTTCGACGGCAGCACCGCCAGCACGCCGAGCGTGCGTCCGGAGCCCGCGAGCGGCAGGTATACCGCGGGCGCGCCCGGCAGCGCGTCCGTGCCGAGTCCCGCGGGCCGCCCGTGGTCGAAGACCCACTGCGCGATCGACAGGTCGGGGTCGGCGAAGCACGGCTCGTCATCGGCGCACCCGGCCGGGACCGGAAGGGTCCCGTCGGCGTCCGGCAGGAGCACGGCGACGCGGCTCGCGAACGACTCGCCAACGTGCCGGACGGCGATGCGCGTCAGGTTGTCGGGTCCGCGCGTCGCGGCCAGCTCGCGGCTCATCGCGTAGAGCAGGGCGGTCCGGCGCTCGCGTGCGCCGGCGACGCGGGTCTGCTGGCGCACGTTCGACATCAGTGTCGCGGTGGTCAGCGACACGACCAGCATCACGAGGAACGTGAGCGCGTACTGGACGTCGGAGACCGCAAACGTGAACTGGGGCGGCACGAAGAAGAAATCGAAGGCCGCGACGCCCAGCACCGAGGCGAGTATCGACGGTCCGCGACCGAGACGCAGGCCCGCGACCGTCACGCCGAGCAGGTAGACCATCACGATGTTGGTCAGCTCGAACGATCCCGCCATCGGCCAGGCGATCGCCGTGCACAGCGCGGCGATGCCGGTGGCCCAGCCGTATCGTTCCCAGCGCACCTCGCGCGGCTGCGAGGCGTTTGTGGCCGGCCCGCGCGGCGAGCCGCGCGGCGAGCCCGCCGCGATGATCGACACGTCGACGCCCTGCGCTCGCGCCACCAGCTCGTCGACGGTGGAGCGCCGCAGCAGTGCGCGCAGGCCGCGCCGCTTGCGCTCGCCGACCACGATGCGCGACGCGTTCCGGGTGCGGGCGTACTGCAGCAGCGCGCTGGCGGCGGTCGGCCCGTCGAGGGTGACGGTCTCGGCCCCCAGCGACTCGGCGAGGCGCAGCACCTGGATCCGGCGGTCGCGCTCGGCCTCGCCGAGCCGCAGCATCGGCGGTGTCTCGACCGAGACGACCGTCCATTCGGCGTCGAGCGCGTCGGCGAAGCGCTTGCCGAAGCGCACCAGCGCCTCCGCCTGCTCGTCCGGCCCGACGCCGACGATGAAGCGGTCGCGCGCGAGCCAGGGTCGCGAGGCCCGTTCGTGCGCAGAGTATTCGCGGGCCGCGGCGTCGACCCGGTCCGCGGTCCGGCGCAATGCCAGCTCGCGCAGCGCGAGCAGGTTCGGCTTCAGGAAGAAGCGCTCGAGCGCTGCGCCGACCTGCTCGGGGACATAGACCTTGCCGGCCCGGATGCGTGCCAGCAGGTCGTCGGGCGGGAGGTCGATCAGCTCGATCTCCGCGTGCTCGAGCACGTGGTCGGGCACGGTCTCCTGCTGGCGGACGCCGGTGATGCCGGCCACCACGTCGTTCAGGCTCTCCAGGTGCTGGACGTTCAGCGTCGTCCACACGTCGAGGCCGGCCGCGAGCAGTTCCTCGATGTCCTGCCAGCGCTTCGGATGGCGGGGTGCCGGATCGCCGTCCACCAGGTTCGAGTGTGCGAGTTCGTCGACCAACGTGATCGCCGCGTGACGCCCGAGCGCGGCGTCGAGGTTGAATTCGCGGCGCGTGACACCGCGGTAGCGGACGTCGAGCGTCGGCAGCAGTTCGAGCCCGGCGAGCAGGCGCTCGGTCTCGATCCGGCCGTGCGGCTCGACGTAGCCGACCACGACGTCGCTGCCCGCGGCGCGCGCACCGTGCGCGGCCTCGAGCATCGCGTAGGTCTTGCCGACGCCGGCCGAGGCCCCGAAGAAGATCCGCAGGCGGCCCTGTCGCGCGCGCACTTCCTCGCGCTGCACGGTGGCCAGCAGCCGGTCCGGGTCGGGTCGGGTCGGGTCGTTCACGTCAACGCAGATCGTCCAGCGCGAGGTTCAGGGCGAGCACGTTCACGCGTGGCTCGCCCAGCACGCCGAGTGTACGGCCTTCGGTGTGACGGTCCACCAGCGCCCGGACCGCGCCGGGATCGAGCCCGCGTGCCCTGGCGACGCGCTCCACCTGGTACGCCGCCGCGGCCGGGGAGATGTGCGGGTCGAGGCCGCTGGCGGAGGCAGTGGCGAGGTCGATCGGGACCGGTGCCGTGTTGCCCGGGTCCAGGACGCGAAGCGCTTCGACGCGTTGCCTCACCGACGCGGCGAGCGCCGGGTTGGTGGGCCCCAGGTTGGAGCCGGTCGAGGCGCCGCCGTGGTAGGGCTTCGGCGCGGTGGCGGACGGCCGCGACCAGAAATAGCCAGCACCCGTAAACGGTTGACCGATCAGCGCGGACCCGACGGGCCGCCCGTCACGGACGACCGCGCTGCCGGTCGATGCCGCCGGAAAGGCGACTGCGGCGACGGCAGTGACCAGCAACGGGTAGGCCACACCGGTCACAACGGTGAGAGCCAGGAAGACCCCGAACAGCGGGCGCAGCAGTGTCGACATCGTGGTACCTCAGACCAGGCGCAGGGACACGAGCAGCAGGTCGATCGCCTTGATGCCAACGAACGGCACCAGGACGCCGCCGAGTCCGTAGACGAGCAGGTTACGTCGCAGCAGCGCGCCGGCCGACGCGGCCCGCGTCGTCACGCCCCGCAGCGCCAGCGGTACCAGCGCGACGATGACCAGCGCATTGAAGATCACCGCCGAGAGGATCGCGCTCTCGGGACTGGCGAGCCGCATCACGTTCAGGGCGTCGAGCGCGGGGTAGGTGGTGGCGAACGCCGCCGGGATGATCGCGAAGTACTTTGCGACGTCGTTCGCGATCGAGAACGTCGTCAGCGCCCCTCGCGTGACCAGCATCTGCTTGCCGACGTCGACGACCTCGATCAGCTTGGTCGGGTTGGAGTCGAGGTCGACCATGTTGCCGGCCTCCTTGGCGGCCTGGGTGCCGGAGTTCATCGCGACCGCCACGTCCGCCTGCGCGAGGGCCGGTGCGTCGTTGGTGCCGTCGCCGCACATCGCGACCAGGTGTCCCTCGGCCTGGTAGCGCCGGATCAGCGAGAGCTTGGCCTCTGGCGTGGCTTCGGCCAGGAAGTCGTCGACGCCGGCCTCCGCGGCGATCGCCGCCGCGGTCAGCCGGTTGTCACCGGTGACCATCACGGTGCGGATGCCCATCTGCCGCAACTCGGCGAATCGCTCGCGGATGCCGCCTTTGACGACGTCGCGCAGCTCGACGACGCCCAGGACCCTCGCGCCGTCCGCGACCACCAGCGGCGTGGACCCCTGGCGGGCGACGTCGTCGACGCTGCGGGTGACCGCCGCCGGCCAGCTGCCGCGTTCCTCCTCGACGAACCTCCGTATCGCATCGGCCGCACCCTTGCGCAGCCGGCGACCCTCGAGGTCGACGCCGCTGGTGCGGGTCTGCGCGGTGAAGCGGTGGAACGTGTGCGACTGCGTCGACAGGTCGCGACCGCGCAGCTGGAACCGCTGCTTGGCCAGCACCACGATCGAACGGCCCTCCGGCGTCTCGTCCGAAAGCGAAGCGAGCTGCGCGACGTCGGCGAGTTCCTGCTCGGCGACACCCGGGGCCGGCAGGAACGCCGTGGCCTGGCGGTCGCCGAGCGTGATCGTGCCGGTCTTGTCGAGCAGCAGCACGTCCACGTCGCCGGCGGCCTCGATCGCGCGGCCGGAGGTCGCGATGACGTTGGCGCGTACCATCCGGTCCATCCCGGCGATGCCGATCGCCGACAGCAGTCCGCCGATCGTGGTCGGGATCAGGCAGACGAGCAGCGCCACCAGCACCACGATCGAGACCACGGATCCGGCGCCCGCCGCGTGGACCGCAAGTGCGGAAAACGGCGACAGCGTCGCGGTGGCGAGCAGGAACACCAGCGTCAGCATCGCCAGCAGGATCGACAGCGCGATCTCGTTCGGCGTCTTGCCGCGCTTCGCACCTTCGACCATGGCGATCATCCGGTCGAGGAACGACTCGCCCGGATCGCTGGTCACGCGCACGACCAGCCAGTCGGACAGCACCCGGGTGCCGCCGGTGACCGACGAGAAGTCGCCGCCGGCCTCGCGCAGCACGGGCGCCGACTCGCCGGTGATCGCGCTCTCGTCGACCGACGCGACGCCTTCGACGATCTCGCCGTCCGCCGGAACGACCTCGCCGGCCTCGACCAGGAAGTGGTCGCCCTTGCGCAGGTCGTTGGCCGGCACCGCAGTCCGGACGGCCGTGCGCCGCGCCTCGGCGAGGCGCCGGGCCGTGACCTCGCGCCGCGTCGAGCGCAGCGCCGCGGCCTGCGCCTTGCCGCGTCCCTCGGCGACGGCTTCGGCGAAGTTCGCGAACAGCACGGTGACCCACAGCCATCCGGCGATCGACAGCGCGAAGGCCGAGCCGCCGTCGACGTGCACCCGCCCGGAGGCCGCGGTCACGCCGACCAGGGTCGTCAGCAGGCTGCCGGCGTACACCACGAACATCACGGGATTGCGCAGCTGCACGCGCGGGTCGAGCTTGCGGAACGACGCGGCGACCGCGGCGAGCACGATGTCGAGGTCGAGTCCGGTGCGGCGGCCGGGGACGGGACGGATCGATGCCTGGGTGCTCACGGGTTCACCATCTGCAGGTGCTCGACGACCGGCCCGAGGGCCAGCGCGGGAATGAATGTCAGCGCGCCGACCAGCAGCACGACACCGACCAGCATCGTGACGAACAACGGCGTGTGCGTCGGCAGTGTGCCCGCGGTCGTCGCGACCTTGCCCTTGGCGGCCAGGCTGCCGGCCAGGGCCAGCACCGGCAGCATCAGCCAGTAGCGCGCCAGCCACATCGCCACTCCCAGCGCCAGGTTGTAGAACGGGTTGTTGGCGGACAGCCCGCCGAACGCACTGCCGTTGTTGTTGCCGGCCGAGCTGAACGCGTAGAGGATCTCCGTGTAGCCGTGTGCACCCGGGTTGCCGACCGTCGCGACCGCCGCGGGCACCGTGCAGGCGACCGCGGTGCCCAGCAGCACGACGAAGCAGGGAATCAGCAGCACCAGCGAGGCCATCTTGACCTCGTAGGCCTCGATCTTCTTGCCGAGGTACTCCGGTGTCCGGCCGACCATCAGCCCGGCGATGAACACGGCCACCACCGCGAACATCAGCATCCCGTACAGTCCGCTGCCGACGCCGCCGAACACCACCTCGCCGAGCTGCATCAGCCACAGCGGGACCAGTCCGCCGAGCGGAGTGAACGAGTCGTGCATCGCATTGACCGACCCGTTCGACGCGGCGGTGGTCGCCGCCGCCCACAACGTCGAGTTGGCGATGCCGAAGCGGACCTCCTTGCCCTCCATGTTGCCGCCCGGCTGCGCGGCGCTCGCCGCCTGGTCGAGCGGCGGGTCGAGGCGCGGATTGCCGGACTGCTCGGCCGCGTAACCGGCGAGCGTCAGCGGCACGAAGATCACCAGCATGGCCGCGAGCACCGCCCAGCCCTGGCGCGTGTCGCCGACCATCCGGCCGAACGTGCTGCAGAGTGCCGCCGGGATCAGCAGGATCGCCAGCATCTCGAGGAAGTTGCTCAGCGGCGTCGGGTTCTCGAACGGGTGGGCCGAGTTGACGTTGAAGAATCCACCGCCATTGGTGCCGAGCTGCTTGATGGCGACCTGGCTCGCGGCCGGACCGAGCGGCAGCGTCTGCCGGCTGACGACCTCGGGACGCGTGACCGGGGCCCCGGCCGCGTCGCGCAGCGGCGCGCCCGAGGCGTCCAACGCCGGGACCTCGATCGTCACCGGTTCGAGCAGGTCCACGCTGCGATACGGCGCAAAGCTCTGCACCACGCCCTGGCTCGCGAGTGCGAGGGCCAGCAGCAGCGACAGCGGCAGCAGGATGTGCACCGTCCCGCGCGTGAGGTCGACCCAGAAGCTGCCGATGAGACGGGTCTCGCGCGCGGCGAAGCCGCGGATCAGCGCGACCAGCACGGCCATGCCGGAGGCGGCCGAGACGAAGTTCTGCACCGCGAGACCGAGCACCTGGGTCAGGTAGCTCATCGTGGTCTCGCCGCCGTAGCCCTGCCAGTTGGTGTTGGTCGCGAAGCTCACCGCCGTGTTGAACGCGGAGTCCGGCGACACGCCGCCGAGGGACTGGGGATTGAGCGGCAGCCACCCCTGGCAGCGCTGCAACAGGTAGACCACGATGCAGCCGAGCAGGTTGAACGCCATCAGGGCCAGCGCGTACTGATTCCAGTCCTGCCCGGCGTCGCGGTCGACGCCGGACAGACGGTAGACCAGCCGCTCGATGGGCCCGGTGAACGGGGTGAGCCAGGTGCGGTCGCCCTGGTAGACCTTGGCCATGTAGGCCCCGAGCGGGCGCACCAGCGCGACGAGTACGACGAGGTACAGCACGATCTGTGCGATGGCTGCCTCGCTCACTGGAATCGCTCCGGGTAGAGCAGCGCTGCGAACAGGTACACCACCAGCCCGGCCGCCAGGACGAGCCCGGCGAGGTCGACGACGGTCATCGCCGGTTACCCAGCCGGTCGATCAGGCGATACAGGCCGTAGGTGGTGCCGCACAGCGCGGCGCCGACGAGCAGGATCACGGTTTCCACGGGATTCCGTCCTGAGTTCGGGACACGACGCCATCGTCGTGCCGTCGAGCCCGGACGGGCAGGTGGAATCGTGTGAAAAAAACGGCGACCCGGCGGAACCGCCGGTCGTGCCGCGGGACGGCAGGACGCGCCGTCTCAGCCGGCTCTGGGCAGGCGGATCGCGAACGTGCTGCCGTGCCCCGGCGTGCTGTCGACCGTGATGCGTCCGCCCATCCGCTCGACGAGCAGGCGCGCCACGACGAGGCCGAGTCCCTTGCCGGGCACCTGCGTGGCCACCCGGCCGACGTGGTCGAACGGCACGAACAGCGCCGCCCGCTGGCGCGCGTCGAGCCCCGGGCCGCTGTCCCGGACCTCGAGGCACGCCTCGCCCATCGCCTCGTCGGCGACGAGCGCCACGTGGGCGGTCCCGCCGCGGTGGTTGTATCGCAGCGCGTTCGACACGAGGTTGCGCAGCGCGCGCTTCAGCCGGACCGGGTCGAGCTGCGCACGCAGCTGCCCGGGCGGCGCGTCGACCGTGAGCGCGATGCCCAGCGCCGTCGCGCGCTCCTGTGCTTCCTCGACGGCCTGGTGCGCGACGTCGGCCAGGTCCATCGCCACGAGCCGCAGCCGCAGCCCCTGCGCCTCGAGGTCCGCGAGCCCCGCGAGGCTCGAGATCCCCTCGCGCATCCGGTCCGCCGCGCGGCGTATCGACTGGACCCAGCCGCGCTCGCGCTTCCCGAGGCCGGACTCGGACAGCAGCAGCTGTGCATGGTCCGCGACGTCGGCCACCGGCGCGCGCAGGTCGCGACTCACCTGGGCGAGGAACTGGCTGCGAGCGGTCGTCGTGAGCGCCTCGACCTCCTGGCGGACCCACGCGGATTCCTCCACGACCACGTCCATCGTCAGGTCCGAGATCGTCCCGTGCCACCCGGACGGCGAACCTTCGAGGTCGCGCGTCGGCTCTCCGCTCAGCGAATAGAGCAGGGCGGCCTGGCCGCGGGCCGGGCGCGTCGCGATCCTCAACCCCCGGAACGGCTGCATCAGCCTGAGCGCGTTGCCGAGCGCCGCGACGTCGTCCTCGTCGCAGTGCTGCGCGAACAGCGACACGAGCGGGCGTCCCTCGACGTGGTCGCCGAGGATCGCGAGCGGGCGGCTCAGCGTCACGATGCGTCCGTCGGAGTCGAGGCGCCAGTACGCGTCGGACTGGAGTGTCACGAGCCCGCGGAACCGGCGGTCGTTCAGGCTGAGTTGCGCGAGCGTGTCGCGCACCTGCAGCGTCTGGCGCAGCGCGAGGAGGCCGCGGGCGGCGTCCGAGCTCACGTCGGACCACGACCGCGAGCGGTCCGTGACGAGCTCGACCCAGCGCGCAAACGACGAACGCGGCGACAGCCGCGGGCGGCCATGCGCGTCGATCTCGACCTGGACCGCCTTGTCCGGGTCGCCGCCCCAGGAGACCTCGCGGCGATAGGCCGGCCGCAGCCAGACGATGCCGCGCAGCCCGTGCTCGTCGAGTTTCAGTGCCATCAGGCCACAGGCGACGCGGCGTTCCTCGTCCGTGAGCGCGGGTTGCAGCGTGAGCCGGTCGGTGTAGATGAGTTCGTCCTGCGTCGTCTCGAAAGCGTGCCGCACGTGCCGCAGCACGGAGGCCGCACGGCCCGGTTCCGGCCACTGGCCGAACGGATGGACGGATTCGCCGCTCCAGAACGCGCCACCGGTGGCGTCGACCGCGCGCAACAGCGCGCTGCCGCACTGCTCGATCACGTCCGCCAGCGGCGTCTGCACCTGGTTGAACGCGCCCTGCACCCGTTCGCAGGCGTGCGCCGCCGCCGCCTGCGCGAGCGAGCGGGCCTGCTTCAGGTGCGAGCTGACCATGTAGCCGGCGGTCACCGACAGCGCGTAGCAGGCGCGCCGGAGTCGCAGCGGCAGCGTCTTCGGGGTGCGGTGATGGCAGGCGATCAGGCCCCACAATTCGCCTTCGACGAGCAGCGAGATCGTGAGCGTCGCGCGGACACCCATGTTCCGCAGGTACTGGACGTGGATCGGCGAGACGCTGCGCAGCAGCGAGTGGCTCATGTCGAGCATCTGCAGACGGTCGTCGTCGAACCACGGCAGTACCGTCACGGCCGTGTACTCGACGTCCGGGATGTAGCGGACGAGGTTGCTGCGGTAGAGCTCGCGGGCCTGCGCCGGGATGTCGCTCGCGGGATAGTGCAGGTCGTGGAACGACTCCATCCCGGCTTCGTGCGCATCCGCGATCACGTGCCCGTGCCAGTCCTCCTTGAACTGGTAGACCATCACCCGATCGAAGCCGGTGAGCCGCTTCACCCGGTGCGCGATCCGGTCCACCAGTTCATCGAGTTCGTCCGTCGTGCGCAGGGCGTCGAGCGTGTCGCTGAAGCCCTGCAGCGCGTCGCCTTCCTCGTCCCCGGGCGGGCGCTCGAACTCGGCGATCCCGATGCCGCGGTGGCTGTGCACCACCACCTGCAGCGCGCCGTGCTCGGCCGGACCCGGCCGGGCCGGCAGGTCCAGCACTTCGTGGCGCACGAGCCCCGTCGACGGCGAGGCGAGCGAATGGGCGATCGCGGTCGCCTGCTCGTCCCCGACGAGGTCCGCGAGGAGCCGCCCCTTGATCGGAAGGCTGCCGACCGGCAGCAGGTCCCCGACGTTGTCCGACGCGTGGAGCACCGTGCCCGTCGCCGGGTCGAACGCGACCAGCGCGCCGTGGGGCTGGATGAGCCCCGGCAGGTGGATCGGCTCGCGCGCGCAGTTGTCGAGCGTCACGTCCTCGGTCGGGCGCGCGCGCCCGGCCAGCGTCGACGGACCCTGCGTGCGCGTGTCACTCATCGAAGTCGTCCTTGAAGAGCCGGTGGAAGGCGTCGAAGGTCCGTTCGGCGGCAACGCAGGCTTCGGGCCACCCGGCCTCGGGCAGCGATTCGAGTGCGTGGAGGAATTCCCGCCAGCGCGCGGCCGTCGCGGCGCCGTGGCCGCGCACGAACCGGCTGTCGAGCGCCCAGCACGGCTCGCCGGCGGAGGCGAGCCGCCGCCGCACGGTCTCGAGCCCGAGCGCGCTGCCCTCGATCACGTAGAGCGCGCCGATGCCGGCGGCCGCCGAGTCGAGTCGCGGCGTCGGCGCCGGCCGCACGTCGAGCGGCAGGCCGAGACGGTCGAGGTCCTCGACGAGCCAGTCGGTCCGGCACAGCCGCGTCGTCGCGAAGTCGGCCGGCAGCACTCGCGCGAGCGCCCGCTCCAGGTCGCGGTGCAGCCGGTACTGCCGCGACAGGTAGGCACTGGCATAGCGTCGGTCCGCGGTGCCGGAGGAGAACGCCAGCATCAGGGGCGTCCGTTCGAGCGCGGAGTGCGCGTCGGAGGTCCGGCTGCGCAGCGCATCGCGCAGCGACCCGGCACGCGGGCGGTGGCTCCGTCCGCCGTGCACGACGCTCTGGGGGAACGTGCTCAATCGGAAATCCCTGCCCCGAGGCCGGGGCGCGGCAATCGCGCCCACTATCCGCCGCCGGCAGCGGGCTGTCCAGCGTGGCTGACGCGGATGGCCGTCAGGACGACGGCCAAAGGCGAGCTTCCCGCACCACGTGCTCGCGGAATTCGGCCGCGATCGGCGACAGGCGCCTGGCCCGCGGGTGCACCAGGTGCCAGCGCGACCGTATCGGCAGCCCGGTGACCGGCAGCGTGCAGAGGTCGACGCCGCCAGTCGCCCCGAGCGCGTGCCGGGACAGTATCGCGACGCCGAGGCGGCTCGCGACGGACTCCTTGATGGCCTCGTTGCTGCCGAGTTCGAGCCGTGTCGCCGGCGCGAACCCGTGCTCGCGGAAATGACGTTCGGTCGCGAGCCGCGTGCCGGAGCCGGGCTCGCGCAGCAGGAACCGCTCGCCCTGCAGCGCCTCGAGCGGGACCCGCCGGCGACGCGCGAGCGGGTGGTCGGCCGGTGCGATCAGCACGAGCGGATTGTCGAGGAAGACGCGGTCCTCGAGGTCCACGTCCGTCGGCGGCAACGACATGATGTAGAGGTCGTCTCGGTTCTCGTGCAGCCGCTGCACCACGCCGTCGCGATTCAGGATTTCGAGCGAGATGTCGATGCCGGGGTGCCGTGCGCAGAAGCTGCCGAGCAGCCGCGGAACGAAATACTGGGCGGTGCTCACGACCGCGACGCGCAGCCGACCCCGCGTGAGCCCGCGCATCGCATTCGCCGTCTGCCCGAAGTCTTCCCACTCGTCGACGATCGCGCGGGCCGTGCGTGCGAGCCGCTCGCCGGCCTCGGTGAGTCGTATCCGGCGGCCGACCAGCTCGTAGAGGGGCAGCCCGACCGCGGTCGCGACCTCGCGCAGCTGTGCCGAGGCGGTCGGCTGCGTGACGTGGGTCGCGCGGGCGGCGCCGGTGACGCTGCCGGTGTCGGCCAGCGCGAGGAACAGCCGCAGTTGACGGAAGGTGACATTCATAGACGAATATCTATGTACAAGTAACGAAGAATCCATTTTACCCGATGCATGGCCGTCCGTAGCATCCCGCGACCCCGACGGACCCGGAGGACGCAGTGCAGACGCTCACCGACCCCGCCATCCTGTTCTTCGTGTTCGGCGTGCTCGCCGGGCTCGTACGCTCCAACCTCGAGATCCCGCCGCCGATATCCCGGTTCCTGTCGCTGTACCTGCTGATGGCGCTCGGCCTGAAGGGCGGGTTCGCGCTCGCGAGTTCGGGCTTCACGACACAGGTGGTGAGCGGGCTCGGCCTCGCCGTCGCGCTCGCCATCGCGGTCCCGCTGCTCGGTTACGCGGTCCTGCGACGCTGGCTGTCCGGGTTCGACGCGGCCGCCGTGGCGGCGACCTACGGGTCGGTCAGCGCGGTCACGTTCATCACGGCGATCGGGCACCTGGAGCGCAGCGGCGTGCCGTTCGGGGGGCACATGGCGGCCGCGATGGCTCTGATGGAATCGCCGGCCATCGTGCTCGCGGTGCTGATGGCGAACTCGCTGCGGCGCCGGGCCCCGGGTGCGGCCTCCGGGGTGGAGGCCGCGAACGCGGGCGGTTTCTCCGTACGCAAGGTGCTGCACGAATCGTTCACCGACGGAGCGCAGCTGCTCTTGCTCGGGTCGATGGCGGTCGGCTTCGTGACCGGCGAGGCCGGCAAGGCCGCGATGCAGCCGTTCTCGGGTGACCTGTTCAAGGGCATGCTCGCGTTCTTCCTGCTCGACATGGGCCTGCTCGCGGCGAGGAACCTGCCGCAGCTGCGCGGCCAGTCGCACTGGCTGCTGGCCTACGGCATCGTCGGGCCGCTGGTGCACGCCACGCTCGCGCTCGCGCTCGCGCGGGCGGCGGGCCTGCCGGCAGGCGACACGGCGCTGCTGATGGTGCTGGCCGCGAGCGCCTCGTACATCGCGGTGCCGGCCGTCGTGCGCTACGCAATCCCCGAGGCGAATCCCTCGCTCTACGTCGGGCTGTCGCTCGGGCTCACGTTCCCGTTCAACATCCTGGTCGGGATACCGCTCTACACGGGGATCGCGCTGCAGGTCGGCGGCGCGGGCTGAGCGGCGTCCCCGGTCAGTCGAGGAGCGGGATCGGCGCGAGGCCGTCGATATGGAGCGTGTCGCCCTCGATGCGCACGTGTTCCTCGCTGCGCACGCCGTTGTCGACCAGGTAGGTGATCCTGGCCGTTCCGTCCGTGAGCTGCCGGTCCCAGCCGGCGGCGGCCTCGACGACCGGCGCATTCAGGTCCCGCCAGCGCGCGAGCGCCGCGCGGCCGTGCCTGCGCTCGAGCCAGCCGGTCGCGACGCCCGGCGAGGCGATCGTTGCGGTCGCATTGTTGCCGCCGAATCCGCGCGCGTTCAGGAACGAGAGGTCCCACTCCGACGCCTCGCGCCGCACCGGCGCCCGGGCGATGCCCAGGTGCCGGTGCCGCACGTCCGGGGCGATGCCGTCGATCGTCGGGATGCCCGGCAGGATGCCGTGCTCGAACACGCCGAGCGAGGACGCGAGCTGGTCGCCGCCGGCCGCGGCCATCGTGTGGCCCACGTAGCACTTGATCGCGGCGACCGGCCAGTCCTCGATGCCGAAGGCCGCGGCCACGTCGTCCATCATCCGGGACTCCGTCGTGCGGTTCTGCGGCGTTCCGGTCCCGTGCGCCTGCACGAAGCTGCGCCGCCGCAGCGATTCCTCGCCGAAGTCCCGGCGCGCGCGGGCCACAGCCTTCGCGAACGTGATGCAGTTGCCCACGCCGGGCGACGAAATCGACTTCTTGTAGCCGTCCGCGTGCACGTACACGCCGGCAACCGCGCCGTGGATCGTCGCGCCGAGCTCGAGCGCGAGCGCGTCGTCCATCAGCACGACGAACTGCGCGCCCTCGGCGATCGTGAAACCGCAGTTGTCCCCGAATGGCCGGCAGGCGCGGCGCAGGTCCGGGGTCGAGAGGCCCCGGCCGCGGTCGAGCTCGAGCAGCCCCTGGTCCGTGCCGAGCGCGCCCATCGCGGTCAGGCCCTCGATCACGTCCGCGCAGATCGGCGCCTCGGCGCCGCCCACCAGCGCGACGCGCGCGCGCCCGGACTCGATCTCGAGCGCGCCCTGCCGCAGGTTGTACAGGAACGTCGCGCAGGCGCCGAGCACGTGCCCGGTCTGGCCCACGTTGCCGAGCAGGTAGGCATTGACGAAGTCCGCGGGCATTTCCGCGAGTCCCATCGGCACCTGTCGCGAGGTCGGCCGCAGGCCGCGGCCGCGCGAGCCGAGTAGGCCACCGGTGCCTTCCTGGTCGAGCTGCCCGAGTGCGCTGCCGGCGTACACGCTGACCCGGTCGGGCGTGACGTGGCGCATCAGCGTGGACCACGGGATCCCGAGCGAGCCGAGTGCGTCGTTTGCGGCGTACAGCGAGATCTGGATTGCGCGCGGGTGTCCCCGCGCCGGGTAGAGCGCCCGCGGGTCGAAGCCGCTGGGCAACTGCCCGGCCGCACTCACCTCGAGCGCGCGCATGACAGGCAGGAAGAGTTCCGCGCCGGCCGGTATCGTCACGCGCACGCGTTCACCCCCGACCGGCCGTGTGATCCAGCCGTCGGGCAGCGTCCGCGGAAGGTCCCGCTGCGCCACCTCGAGCGTCACGGGCGACTGGTCCTCGGCGAGCCGGGCCCGGCAGTTCCAGGGGGCCTGGGCGACGTCGAGCAGGTCGGGGTCGATGCCGCGGACCAGCGTGTGCGAGAGGATGTGGGCGCGGCGGGCCTCGTCGAGTGCGCCCTCGACGCCCATCAGGCGCGCGAGCGCCCGCAGCGTACCGTCGGCGAGGACGGGATCGAGCGCATCGAGCACCGTGCGGCGGTAGCCGTGGTGGGCGGAACTCCGTCCCGCGGCATTGATGCCGCCGAAGCCCGTGATCACCGGAATGATGCTGCCCACGACGCGTCCCGACAGTTTGGCGAGCCGCCACAGTACCTGAGTGTCGCGACGGACGCCTCGTCCCGTCGAGCCCGCGGGCCGCGCACGGCGACCCCGGCTGCCGTTATCATGCCGACCCCGTCACCCGCCCGGCACCCGGCCACCGCCCGATGGAAGCCTTCCTCGTCTCGACCGGCGTGGTCGCCCTCGCCGAGATCGGCGACAAGACCCAGCTGCTCGCGCTGCTGCTTGCAGCGAAGTTCCGTCGGCCGGTGCCGATCATCCTCGGCATCCTGGTCGCGACGCTGGCGAACCACGCGCTCGCCGGTGCGGCCGGTGCCTGGATCGCGGCACAGGTCGGCCCGGTCGCGATGCGCTGGATCCTCGGGGTGTCCTTCATCGCGATGGCGGCGTGGACGCTCGTGCCGGACCGGATCGACGAGGAGGGCGATGCATCGCCGGCACCGCGCTACGGCGTGTTCGGCGCGACGCTCGTGGCCTTTTTCCTGCTCGAGATGGGCGACAAGACGCAGATCGCGACCGTGGCGCTGGCGGCCCGCTACGGGTCGCTCGCCGCCGTCGTCGCCGGCACGACGCTCGGGATGATGCTCGCGAACGTGCCGGCCGTGCTGCTCGGCGAGGTCGCGGCGAAGAAGCTGCCGATGCAGGTCGTGCACCGTGTCGCGGCCGCGATTTTCCTCGTGCTCGGCGTCACGGTGCTGCTGGGGGTCGGTACGCTGGGATAGGTTCCGGCCGGGCGCGTACAATCGTGCGAGGCACTGGAGCTTCCGATGAACGCCCTCGAGCGCTGGGCACCCGGGCTCCCGATCCTGCGACGCTACGAGGCCGGCTGGCTGCCGCGTGACGTCGCGGCCGGGCTCGTGCTCACGACCCTGCTGGTGCCGGCCGGCATCGCCTATTCGGTGGCGGCCGGGGTACCGCCGATCCACGGCCTCTACGCAACGGTGGCCGCGCTCGTCGCCTACGCGATCTTCGGTCCGAGCCGGATCATGGTGGTCGGCCCGGATTCGTCCCTCGCGGCCGTGATCCTCGCCGTCGTCGCGTCGCTGTCGATGGGCGATCCCGCCCGGGCCCCGGTCGTCGCCGCGGCGATGGCGATCGTGGCCGGTGGCGTGTGCCTGCTCATCGGCGCGCTGCGGCTCGGCTTCGTCACCGAGCTGCTGTCGAAACCCATCCGCTACGGCTACATGAACGGCATCGCGTTCGCGGTGCTGGTCGGGCAGCTGCCGAGGCTGCTCGGGTTCGCGGACGGGACCGGGAGCGCGGCCAGCCAGGCGGTCGGTACGGCGCGGGCCGTGATCGACGGCCGCACGAACTCGGTGGCGCTCGTGGTCGGACTCGGCACGCTTGCGGTCATCGCGCTGCTGCGGCGATGGCCGAGGGTGCCCGGCCTGCTCGTCGCGATCGTGGCGGCGACGACCGTCGTGCAACTCCTCGGGCTCGAGGCGGGGGGCGCCGTCGCCGTACTCGGCCCGCTGCCCGCCGGCCTGCCGGCGCCCGCCTGGCCTTCGATGCGCCCCGCCGAACTCGTGCCGTTGCTGGTCGGCGGGACGGTCGTCGCGATCGTCGCGTTCGCCGACACGAGCGTGCTGTCGCGCCTGTACGCGGCGAAGCGCGGCACGCCGGTCGACGCGAACGCGGAGGTGCGTGGCCTCGGCGCGGCGAACCTCGTGTCCGGCCTTTTCCAGGGCATCCCGGTCTCGAGCAGCGCGACGCGGACACCGGTGGCCGAAGCCTCGGGCGCGCGAACGCAGGTCGCGGGCGTCGTCGCCGCACTGACGGTCGCGGTCCTGCTCGTCGGGGCACCGCGGCTGCTCGAGCACCTTCCGGTCAGCGCACTCGCGGCCGTCGTCATCGCCGCGGCGGCCGGCCTGTTCGAGGTCCGCGACCTCCGCAGGATCCACCGGCAGCAGCCCTGGGAGTTCTGGCTGTCCATCGGGTGCTTCGCCGGCGTGGTGCTGTTCGGCGTGATCGAGGGGATCGGGTTCGCGGTCGTGCTCGCCGTCCTCGAGTTCCTGTGGGACGGCTGGCGGCCGCATTACGCGGTGCTCGGGCGCGTGGACGGCGTGCGCGGTTACCACGACGTCACGCGTTACCCTGCGGCGCGGCGGGTCCCCGGGCTCGTGATCTTCCGCTGGGATGCGCCGCTCTTCTTCGCGAACGCGGAATTGTTCCGGCAGCGGCTTATGGAGGCGGTCGCCGCGTCGCCGACGCCGGTGCGCCGAGTGATCGTCTCGGCCGAGCCGGTCACGAGCATCGACGTGACCTCAGCCGACATGCTCGGCGAACTCGAGCACACGTACGCGGCGGGCGGGATCGAACTCGTGTTCGCCGAGATGAAGGACCCGGTCAAGGACAAGTTCCGGCGCTTCGAGCTCTACGACCGGTTCGGCGACGGCAACTTCCACCCGACGCTCGGCGCTGCGGTGGACGCCTACCTGGCCGATCACCGGGTCGGCTGGACGCCCGGGCCTGCGTCGGCGAGTGACGCCATGTCGATCACGAAGCGGTAGCGCACGTCGGCGCGTTCCATCCGCTCGAACGCCGCGTTGATCCCGTCCATCGTGATCATCTCGCAGTCCGGCAGCACGCCGGCGCGCGCGCAGAAGTCGAGCATTTCCTGCGTCTCGGCGATCCCGCCGATCGGGGAGCCGGCGATGCGCCGGCGGCCCAGCAGCAGCGGCATGCTGAGCGTCTCCGGGATCGGCCCGATCAGCCCGACGATCACGAGCGTGCCGTCCACGTCGAGCAGCGGCAGGTACGGCGTGACGTCGTGGCGCACGGGGACCGTGTCGATGACCAGGTCGAAGCGCGATCCGGCCGCGGCCATCGCCTTGCGGTCGGTCGTGAGCAGGAAGCCGTCGGCGCCGAGCCGGGCCGCGTCGTCGGCCTTGTCGGCCGTGCGGCTCATCACGGTGACCGACGCGCCGAGCGCGGCGCCGAGCTTGACCGCCATGTGGCCGAGCCCGCCGAGCCCGAGCACGCCGATGCGGCTCCCGGGACCGGCGTTCCAGGTGCGGAGGGGCGAATACGTCGTGATGCCGGCGCAAAGCAGCGGTGCCGCGCGCGCGAGGTCGAGGCCCGCCGGCACCCGCAGCACGAATTCCTCGCGCACGACCAGGTGCTTCGAATAGCCGCCGTAGGTGCGCTCGCCGGTGACCCGGTCGCGGCCGTTGTAGGTCTGCGTGTTCCCCTTGCGGCAGAGCTGCTCCTCGCCCCTGCGGCACTGGTCGCACTCGAGGCAGCTGTCCACCATGCAGCCGACCGCGACCGCGTCGCCGACCGCGTGGCGCGTCACTGCGCTGCCGACGGCGGTCACGCGTCCGACGATCTCGTGGCCCGGCACCAGCGGGTACTGGCTCAGGCCCCAGTCGTTGCGGGCCTGGTGCAGGTCCGTGTGGCAGATCCCGCAGTACAGGATCTCCATCGCGACGTCGTTCGGCCGCAGTTCGCGGCGTTCGAACGACCAGGGCGCGAGCGGGGACTGCGCCGACTGCGCTGCGTATCCGGTCGTGCGCACGTCAGCCCCTCGAGTACCAGTCGCGCACCCGCGGGTGGTCGCGAACCGCGTCGTGGATGCCCACGAGCTTCGGGTAACCCGCGAAGATCGTCGCCGGGATGTGGTCCACGTTGCCGCTCGAGAGCCAGCGCACCGCCATGTGGATCTTGAAGTCCACGACGCTGATCGTCGCGCCGCCGAAATAGGGCCCGGTCGTGATGTTGCGCTCGGCCGCGGCGCCCCAGCCGGGCAGGAAGTTCGCCACCAGCAGTTCCCGGGCGGCCTTCTTCTCGGCCTCGCCCATCCGGATCGTCGGCCCCACGGCGGCCCGCAGGTCCTCGACGTGCTGCATCATCGCCTCGTGGCGTGCGGCCTCGAAGTCGTCCCTCGGGTGCAGCCCGTGGCGCCGGCCGATCAGCACCAGGATCGCGTTCGAGTGCGCGAAAGGCGGGTGGCCAGGCACCTCGAAAACCGGCAACTGCCCGTAGGGCGTCCGTGCCTTCATGGCCGGCCATTCGGCCATCGGGATCCGGACGTCCTCGAAGTCGACGCCCGCGACGTGCAGCGCGAGCCGGCATTCCTCGCCCCGGCTGACCGGTGCGTCGAAGTAGATCAGTTTCGGTTTGCTCATGGCGCGAGGATATCACCGTCTCGCCGGACCGCGATGGACCCCTGCGCGACGGCCGCAGCGCACCGTGCGGCCCGCCGCCCGCCCGTGGCATAGTCCGCCGGACGCCGCGACCGGGGGGGAAGCACGATGGCGTACTACGTGATCTTCGACGTCACGATCCACGACCTGCCGACGTACCAGCGCTACATGGCACAGGTGAAGCCAATGATCGAGGCCGCGGGCGGCCGCTACCGGGTCCGCGGCGGGGAACACACGGTGCTCGAGGGACGGTGGTTCCCGACGCGCCTCGTGCTGTTCGAATTCCCGTCGAAGGCGGCGTTCCAGGCGTTCTACGACAGCGCCGAGTACCGCGCGCTGAAGCCGCTCCGCGACGCCTCGAGCACCGGCGACATGGTCGGTGTCGAGGGCGTGCCCCTGTGAGCGCCGGTCAGTCCTTCTGGCCCTGCGCGACCTGGTCGGAGCGCTTGCGCTGCTGGTTCGTGCAGCCGTCAGTGTAGTTCTCGGGCTTCGCGTGCTTGTTGTAGCGCGCCACGCAGAACGGCTGCGACCACACGACCTCGAAGCGGCCGTTGTCGAGCCGGTTGATCCCGTAGTCGCCGTGCAGCCCGTCGTCGTAGCCGCGCTGGTATTCGTTCCCGCTGCCGTCGTAGCCGTTGCCGTATCCGCCGCCGGAATATCCGGCGCCGCGATCGAAAGTCACGACCAGTCGCTTGTCGTTGTCCCAGCGGAACGTGACTTCGTTCCCGCCCGAGTCGCTGCGGGACACCTTGTTGCCGTTCTGGTCCTTGTACTGGTTGCCGTGGCCGACCGGCCGCAGCTCCACGACGTCGCCGTTCTTAAGGTCGATCGTCACGTAGCCCTGTCGCTGGCCGAACGTGCAAGGGCCGGACTTGCCCTTCACCTTGTCGCCGTCCTTCTTCATCACGCAGTGGGATTCGCGGGAGTCCGCGTGGGCGGCGCCCGCCAGGGCGAGGAGCGCGGCGGTCAGGGCGGACACGACGACGGCGTGCGACGACTGCATGGGGCCTCCGGGACGGTTTCCCGCGGGACGCCTCGCATCCCGTCGCGGCCGAGCATATCCGAAACGGGACGACGAGGCCTCCGGCCACCAGCGTGGAACGACGCCGGCGGACGGGCCGCGTGTCCTTCCTCAGCCCGGGCTCGGCAGCTCCCGGCCCGGCCTCGCCGGACGCGGCTGCACCCAGCCGATCCGCGCCATGCGCGGCCGGTGGATGCGGGTCAGCCAGACGTCGTACGGGTCCCAGGCGACCGGGGACTCGGCGGGCCGGTGGTCCGCCGGTTCGAGGTCCATCGCCTGGGCGATGTCGTGCAACGTGTCCATCCACTTCATGGTTCGTCGCCTCCGCTGCGCGGCCCCGATCGGGGCCACGCAGCGAAATTACACGAGGACCCATGTCGCCACGGTGACATCACGGTGACGAAACGATGACGATTCGGCATGAACTCATGCCGCGTCGGGCGGGCGGCGCGGTGATCAGGGCACCATCGCGAGGAACACGAACACCGCCAGCATCGCGAGGTGCACCGCGCCCTGCAGCACCGTGGCGCTGCCCGCCGCGACCGTCATCGAGGTGAGCAGCAGCGTCAGCGCGAGCAGCACCATCTCCTTGGCCGGCAGCCCGAGCACGAGCGTCAGGTCCATCGCGACGGCGGCCACGACGACCGCCGGGATCGTGAGGCCGATCGTCGCGAGTGCCGACCCGAGCGCCAGGTTCATGCTGGTCTGCAGCCGGCCGCGCCGGGCGGCGCGCAGCGCCGACAGCGTCTCGGGCAGCAGCACCATCGCCGCGATCACGATGCCGACGACCGCGTGCGGCAGGCCGGCCGAGCGGACCACGCCCTCGACGGCCGGCGACAGCACCTTTGCGAGCCCGACGACGGCCACGAGCGACAGCGTGAGCAGCACGACGCTGCCAGACGTCGCGAGCGTGCCCGGCGGCGCGGCGTGGGCGTCTTCGCCGCCGTCCTCGGGCAGGAAGTAGTCGCGGTGCCGGACTGTCTGCACGAACACGAACATCCCGTACAGGAAGAGCGACGCGCCACCGGCGAAGAAGAGCTGCGGCACCGAATACGTGGGGCCGGCGCTCGACAGCGTGAACTGCGGGATCACGAGCGTCAGTGTCGCGAGCGTCGCGAGCACGGCGACCGCGGGCACCGTGCCTTCGCTGCGGAACCGGACGATCCGGTGGCGCATGCTGCCGGCGAAGAGACAGACGCCGAGCACGCCGTTGCAGACCAGCATCACGGTCGCGAACACGGTGTCCCGGGCCAGGGCCGCCGAGGACTCCCCGCCCGTGAGCATCAGCGAGACGATCAGCGAACCCTCGATCACGGTCACCGCGAGCGCCAGCACGAGCGTGCCGAACGGCTCCCCGACCTTGAGCGCGATCACCTCGGCGTGGTGGACCGCGGCGAAGACGGCGCCAAACTGCAGGACCACGGCGACCGAGAGCGCGAGCAGGGTGTCGGCCTCGATGAGGCCAGCGACCTTGGCCGCGAGCAGCACGCAGGCCGCCACCGGCGGCAGCCAGTCGGTGGTCCTGAGGGTCGGGCGGTGCACGTCGGCGGCTCCGTCGGTCGGCGGGCCCTTGATCGTACCCGGAATCCGCGCCCGGACGGGGGGCTCCCCGGTCGCGCCGGGTCGTCAGCTCCGCGAGCTGCGGTCGCGCGCCTCGCGCCGGGCGCGGGCCTCGACCTGGAGGCCGATCGAGATCTGCAGCAGCACGTCGAACAGCCGGCGCACGTCCGACCAGCGGTAGGGGCCCTGGTAGAGGCTCTGCAGGCGAGAGAGCAGCTGGCGCTCGCGCGCCTCGTTGCGCACCGGCCAGCCCGCGCCGTCCTTCACGGCGAGGATCTCGCTGACGACCCGCCCGCGCCGCTCGACGAGCCGGAGCAGCGCGAGGTCGATGCGGTCCACTTCGGCGCGCAGCCGGTCGAGCTTCGCCGCGTGCGCGGCGTCGGGCTCGCGGGACGGGGCGTCGCCTACACCGCCTTCCAAAGCTTGGCCTTCTTGATGACCCGCGCGGCGATCCAGGCGGCGAGCGTCGTGGCCATCACGGCCACGATGCACCCGACCTCGGTCGGGTGGGCCGCCGTGCCGCCGGCGCCGCGCCAGAGGTTCCAGAGGTAGAGCGCGCCCCAGGTCCAGGTCCAGCCGAGCAGCGTGCCGTACTCCTTGATCACAAGGCGCCGCCAGTTGAACTCGTGGTCGGCGAGCGTCTCGCCGATGCCGGACAGCCGGGGAATCCAGCGCGGCACGTCGCGGCAGTACTCGTCGAACGCCTCGCCGAAGCGCCCGCGGAGGTAGACCTCCTCGGCCGCGACGATGCAGACGCAGACGAACAGATAGAGCGGCAGCAGCAGCCCGAGCGCGAGCCAGGAGTTCGAGGCGATCGCGAGTCCGGCGAGGATCAGCACGTTGCCCACGTACATCGGGTTGCGCGTGTGGGCGTAGAGCCCGCCGGTGACCAGGTCGCGGGCGTACACGCGCCGGTTGCGCCCGCCGCGCACGATGTACTGCATGCCGATCGTCGTCGAGCGCACGCACTCGCCGGCGAGCGCGATGACGAAGCCGATCGCCGCGGCCACGGCCGGGTCGCCGAACAGCGACGGCGCCGGGATCAGCGCGAGCGGCAGGCACAGCGGGAACACCACCGTGCGGTATTTGAAGAAGAAGTTGCCGAGCGTGATGATCATCGCCGCCTCACTTGATCGCGACGATGCCGCAGAAGTTGTACCACTTGAAGAACACGTCCACGTAGCGGAAGCCCGCGCCGAGCAGCAGCTCGCGGTTCTCGAGCAGCTTGTACGGGATCAGCACGTTCTCGAGCGCCTCGCGCTTCTGCGCGATCTCGGTCTCCGAATAGCCGTTGCGCCGCTTGAAGTCGTAGTAGTGCTTGATGAACAGACGGTTGAAGTGCGAGTCCTCGCCGAGCACCTTCTCGACCAGGATCAGCCCGCCGTTCTCCTGCAGGCCGCCGCAGATCTGGTTCACGAGCCGTTCGCGGTGCAGGGGCCGCAGGAACTGCAGCGTCAGGATCATCAGCGCGAGCGACGCGTCGTGCATGTCGACACCCGAGTGCAGGTCGGTGCACTGCAGCTCGATCGGGCGGGTGACGCCCTGCGCCTTGAGCTTCTGCTCGCACTTCACGAGCATGTCCTGCGAGTCGTCCACGCCGACGAACGTCACGTCCTTCGGCAGGACCGGGTCCAGCAGCAGCAGCGTCGTGCCGGTCGAGCAGCCGAGGTCATAGACGCGCGAGCCCGGGGCGACGATGTCCTGGGCCAGTTCGGCCACCATCCGCTGGATCTCGCCGTAGAACGGCACGGATCGCGACAGCATGTCGTCGAAGACCTGCGCGACCTCGGCGCCGAACTTGAAATCGGCGATCGCCTCGCGCTTTTCGGCGAAGACGCGATCGGTGGAGACGTCCTGCGGCTTGGACATGCTGACCTCGGGTTGCGGGTGCCTCTGCGGGGCACGATCCGCCCGATATGGTAGCCCGCGCGCCGGTTTTCCGGTGCAACTTCGTGGTCATTCCGGCCGTCGGCAGGGGTCGGTGGACCGTCCGGGCGGCGCAATCCGGCCGTCGGGCCGGCCGCGGCGGCGCCCGCCGGTCACGGCCGCCTCAGCGCGCCAAGGCCCCGGCGTCCGCGGCCGCGCGCCGGCGCTTCAGCAGCGCGGCCGCGAGGTAGAAGACGATCGCCGAGCCGGCGACGAGGTCCGTGCCCAGCACGACCGCGCGCAGCGGCGCCGGGTGTCCGGCGTGGGCCAGGTGGTCGCTGACCGCGCCGGCGACCAGCGTGCCGGCGGCGATCGCGATGAAGTTGTTGCACATCATCGTGAAGCCCACCGCGGTGGCCCGCAGGCGTTCCGGCAACTCGCCCTGCAGCGTCGCGATCGTGCACGCATAGAGCGAAAACGGCAGGAAGAAGCCGGCCGCGAGCCCGGCGTTGAACGTGACGCCACCGAACGGCGCGTAGCGCGACATCACCATCAGCGGCACGCACACAGCGAGCGCGAGCACCGGGAACGCGGCATGCCCGCTCGGCAGCCGGGCGGCGATCCGGTCGCCGACGAACCCGCCGAGTATGGCGCCGAGCCCCCCGAACGCGATCTGCAGCACGCCGATGTCACGCGCGACGGCGGCGGCCTCGGCCCCGCGTTCGCGCACGAGCCACAGCGGCAGGAACGAGACCTGCGCGAAGATCACGTGCGCCGCGACGAAGCCGGCGATCGTGAGCACCACGACGGGCCGGGCCGCGAGTTCGGCCAGCAGCGTCCGCACCTGGCGGGCGAACGGCTCCCCGAAATCCTCCGCGTGGGAGCGGCTGCGTTCGTCGGGCACCAGTGCGATCGGCAGCGCGATCGCGATGCCGATCAGCCCGAGGATGAGGTACGTGTGCCGCCAGCCGACGCTGACGCCGAGCGTGCCGCTCACGAGATAGGCGCAGCCGATGCCGAGCGGCATGCCGAAGAAGAAGAGTCCGTTCACGGTGCCGCGCTGCCTGCCGTCGAAGATCTCGGCGATGATCGCCGTGGCGGCGGGCACCAGCGCCGCCTCGCCCGAGGCGACCAGGAACCGGGCGGCCACCATCTGGCCGAAGTCCTGCACCATGCCCGAGGCCAGCGTGCACACGCTCCACACGAGCACGCCACCGGCGATGATCCTCGGCCGGCTGTAGCGGTCGGCCAGCGACCCGAGGAATATCGCCATCACGCCGAAACTGAGCACCCAGACCATGCCGGTCAGGAAGCCGTACTCCGTGTCGGTCAGCGACAGCTCGGCCGTGATCTGCGGCGAGAATGCGATCAGCATCGCCCGGTCGACGTACGCCAGCACGTTGATCGCGACGAGCACGACGAGCACGGTCCAGCGGTGTCGCTGCAGCAGCATGTGCGATCGCTCCCCCGCGGCCGACCCGGCCACGATGCAGGTCTATCGTACCGGGGCCCCCGGGGCAACGGTATGCCGTCGGTATCGGCGGATAGACCCGGAGTCGCTGCATCCGCCGCGCATTGCGGTATGCTCGGTCCGGACCCCCGGGAATCGGCCCGGACGCCCGCCGACCGTTCCAGCGCCCCTGCCGCCGATGAAACAAGACGAAGAATCACCGGTGCCGCGGTGTCGGTAACCGCCTGCCCGGACTGCGACCTGCTCCAGTCACTGCCGCACCCGCCGCCGGGTGCCCGGGTGAGCTGCGCCCGATGCGGCCACGTGCTGCGGGTGGGCGTCGCCGACGGGCTCGACCGTCCGCTCGCGCTCTCGGTCACGGCGCTGGTCGCGCTGCTGGTGGCCAATCTCACGCCGATGATGGGCATTTCGGCCGTCGGCCGCTCCGCCAGCACGACGATCGTCGGCGGCTGCATCGACATGTGGCTCGCGGGCGAACGGATCACGGCCGTGATCGTCGCGTTCTGCGCGTTCGTCGCGCCGGCCGCGTTCATCCTGCTGCTCGGCACCGCGCTCGTGATGGTGCGGCGGCCGCCCGCGCCAACCTGGGTCGGCGAAGTGCTGCGCTGGTCCGAATCGATGAAGCCCTGGGCGATGATCGAGGTGATGATGCTGGGCGTGCTCGTCGCACTCGTGAAGATCGCCGAACTGGCGACCGTCACGGCCGGCGCCGGCATGTATGCGATCTTCGCGCTGATGCTGCTGTTCCCGGCCATTGCCGCGAGTATCGACATGGACGAGCTGTGGGGCCGCGTCCGCTGGGCCGACGGCGAGCGGCCGCACGAGCCGCTCGGCCCGGCGCAGGCAATCGAATGAGCCGCCGTCCCCTCACCGCACGCCGGGCCGGGCTCGTCACCTGCGAGACCTGCGACCTGCTCGTGAGGCCGATCGGGCCCCGGCACGCCGGCCACTGCCCGCGTTGCGGCGCCGGTCTCGAGTCACGCCGGCCAGAGTCGATCGAGCGCACCTGGGCGCTCGTGATCGCTGCGGCCATCTGCTACGTGCCGGCCAACCTGCTGCCGGTGCTCGAGACCACGACACTCGGCACGACCGAACCCGACACGATCATGGGAGGCGTGGTGCTGCTGTGGCAGACCGGCTCCTGGCCGCTGGCGCTGATCGTGCTGATCGCGAGCGTGATGGTTCCGCTCGGCAAGCTGGTCGCGCTCGGCTGGCTGCTCGTGTCGGTCCAGGGCGGCTGGCGCGAGGGCCAGTCCGACCGCACGCGGCTCTACCGGATGGTCGAATTCATCGGACGCTGGTCCATGCTCGACGTGTTCGTCGACACGTTCACCGTGGCGCTGGTGCAGCTCGATCCGCTCATGTCTATCATGCCCGGCCCCGGCGTGCTCTTCTTCGCCGCCGTGGTCGTGCTGACGATGATCGCCGCGGAAACCTTTGATCCGCGACTGCTGTGGGACGCCGACGGGCGTGGGGAGCGCGTGCATGACGGATGAGCTGGAACGACAGGAACTGCCCGAGGCGCGGCTGACGCCGGGGCGACGGGTCCACGTCTCGGTGATCTGGATCATCCCGGTGCTCGCGGCCGTCGTCGCCGTCGGCATCGCGGTGAACCGCGTGATGAAGGAAGGCCCGACGATCACGATCGAGTTCCGCTCGGCCGACGGCATCGAGGCCGGCAAGACCTTCATCAAGTACAAGGACGTCAAGATCGGCCAGGTCACCGCGGTCGAGCTGTCCGACGATTTCACGAAGGTCGAGGTGACCGCGCGCATCGCGAAGAACGCCGAGGGGCTGATCGTCGAGGACGCCCGTTTCTGGGTCGTCGAGCCCCGGATCTCGCTGAGCGGCGTGTCGGGCCTCGGCACCCTGCTGTCGGGCAACTACATCGGGTTCGCCGAGGGCCGCTCGAAGAAATCGGAACGCAAGTTCGTCGGACTCGAGAATGCGCCGGTCGTCTCGGACCTGCCGGGCCGGGAATTCGTGCTCACGGCCAAGGCGCTCGGATCGCTGGGCGTCGGGTCGCCGGTCTACTTCCGGCGCATCCAGGTCGGCGAGGTCACGAGCTACGAACTCTCGCAGGACGGCAACTCGATCACGTTCCGGCTGTTCGTCGGCGCGCCGTACGACCGGTTCGTGAACCCGGAGACGCGGTTCTGGAACGCAAGCGGCATCGACGTGTCGGTCGGGGCCAACGGCCTCGAGGTCCGCACCGAGTCGCTCGTGTCGCTGCTCGCCGGCGGGGTCTCGTTCGAGACGCCGCCGTTCGCGAAGCCCGAGGGGCCGGCGTCGGCCGGGACGCAGTTCCAGCTGTTCGACGACCGCCGTACGGCCATGCGCCAGCCCGAGTCGATCTCGCGGCACTACGTGCTCTACTTCGACGAGTCGCTGCGCGGCGTGTCGGTCGGCGCGCCGGTCGCGCTGCTCGGGCTGCCGGCCGGCGAAGTCACGGACGTCTCGCTCGAACTCGACCCGAAGCAGGGGCGCCCGCGTGGCCGCGTCGAGATCGTCGCGTACCCGGAGCGGATCGTGCGCCGGCTGAGCGGCAAGACCGCCGAGGCGAGTCGCGAGATGCTCGCGAGCAACGTGAACCGCCACGCATTCTTCGAGCGCCTGGTCGAGCGGCAGGGCCTCCGTGCGCAGCTGCGCAGCGGCAACATCGTCACCGGCGAGCGATACGTCGCGCTCGACTTCTTCCCCGACGCGCAGCGGGCGAGCGTCGACTGGTCGCTCGACGCGCCGCTGATCCCGACGGTCTCGAGCACGCTGCCCGAACTGCAGGCGAAACTCGAGTCGATCCTCGCGAAGATCGACTCGATTCCGTTCCAGAAGGTCGGCGACGATCTCGCGAAGACCCTCGAATCGGCGAACCGGATGCTCGCCGACATCGACACGGGCGTCGCGCCGGAACTCAAGGCGACGTTGGCCGAGCTCCGCAAGACGCTCGCCACGGCCGACCGGGTGCTCAAGGGCGCGGACCAGAACATCACCTCGCCCGACGCGCCCACGCTGCACGCCCTGCAGCAGGCGCTCGACGAGGTGGCCGGCGCCGCCCGGGCGCTGCGCAGCCTCGCCGACTACCTGGAGCGCCACCCGGAGGCGCTGATCCAGGGCAAGCCACAGGAGTAGTGCGATGAACCGCCGTATCCGCGTTGGAGCACCGCTGGCGCTGGCCGCCGTGATCGCCGGCTGCTCGTCCACGCCGCCGTCGAGCTTCTATGGACTCTCGGTGGTCTCGACGCCCGCCGCAGCCGCTTCGTACGTGTCCGTCCAGGTCGGCCCGGTGACGATTCCGGCGAGCGTCGACCGCGCGCAGTTCGTGCTCAACACCGGCCCCAACGAGGTCACGCTCGACGAGTATCACCGCTGGTCGGCGCCGCTCGACCGGGCGATCGCCGACGTGCTCGTCGGCGACCTCGCGGCGCTGCTCGGATCGCCGAACGTGACGACGATGTCCGGGGGCTTCGGCGACGAATCGCCGTATCGCGTCGGGGTGCAGGTCCAGCGCTTCGAGTCGAGGCTCGACTCGAGTGCGACGTTCGACGCGGCGTGGACCGTCCGTCGCCCGGACGACGGGCGCACCCTGTCCGGCCGCACCAGCGTGCAGCAGCCGGCGACGGGCGGCTACGCCGGCCTCGCGGTGGCCTACAGCCAGGCGGTCGGGCGCCTCGCGGCGGATGTCGCGGCGGCGGTCCGGCAGCTCGAGGCGACGCCGGCCGCGGCGAAGTAGCACCGGGGCGCGCGCGCCGACCCGGGACCGATCGGTGGACGCCAGCCCCGTGTCGCTGCCGACCCACGCCCGGGTCGTCGTCGTCGGGGGCGGTGTGATCGGCCTCAGTGTCGCCTATCACCTGGCGAGGCTCGGCGTCGAGACCGTGCTGCTCGAGCGCGACCGGCTGACCTCCGGCACGACCTGGCACGCGGCCGGGCTCATCGCCTCGGCAGGGCTTGCGAACGAGACGCTGCTCTGGGCCCAGCAGCACACCCGCCGTCTCCTGCCCGAACTCGAGGCCGAGACGGGCCTGTCGACCGGCTTCCGCGCGATCGGCCACCTGCACCTGGCGACGAACCCGACGCGACGCGAGAGCCAGCGTCGGGAACTCAACTTCGCGCGCTCGCAGGGTGTCGAGAAGCACGAGATCGGCCCGGCCGAGGTGAGGTCGATGTTCCCGCTGCTCGAGACCGCGGACCTGCTGTCCGCGATCTACACCCCGGGCGACGGGCGCGCGAACCCCGTCGACGTCGCAATGGCCTACGCGAAGGCGGCCCGGCGACGCGGCGTGCGCATCGTCGAGGGCGTCGCGGTCACCGGCTTCGACGTCCGCGGGCGCCGGGTGCGGCGCGTGCGCACCGCGCAGGGCGACATCGAGACCGAGAGCGTCGTGCTCGCGGCCGGGATGTGGTCGAGGCAGATCGCCGCCGGGATCGGCGTGCCGGTGCCGTTGCAGGCGGCCGAGCACTACTACCTGCTGACCGAGCCGATGCCCGGTATCCACGGCGGGCTGCCGGTCGTCGAGGACCCGGAGGCCTACGCCTACCTGCGCGAGGAGGGCGGCGGTCTGCTGTTCGGGTTGTTCGAGCCGGAGGGCGCGACGTGGTCGCCGGGCCGCGTGCCCGAGGACGCGAGCTTCCTGACGCTGCCGCCGGACTGGGAACGCATGACGCCGTTCCTCGAGCGCGCGTTCGCGCGGCTGCCCGCGATGCGCGAGACCGGGATACGCACGTTCTTCTGCGGACCGGAGAGCTTCACGCCCGACGGCGCGTTCATCGTCGGCGAGGCGCCCGAGTGCGACGGGCTCTTCCTCGCGACCGGGCTCAACTCGCTCGGGATTCTTTCGTCGGGCGGCCTCGGCGCGATCGTCGCCGAGCTGGTCGCGACCGGCGACTCGTCGCAGGACGTGACCGGCCTGTTGCCGGGCCGTTCGCCCGCGCACGAAGCGACGCGCTGGTTCCTCGCCGACCGGACGCCCGCCACGCTCGGCTACGTGTTCAGCCACGCGGGCCGCCCGCACTGGAAGCACTCGACCGCACGCGACGCGCGGCGGCTCGTGCTGCACGAGCGCTATGCCGCGCTCGGCGCCTCGTTCACCTCGCTCGGCGGCTGGGAAATGCCGCGCTGGTTCGCGGCCGACCCCGCGTTGCGCACGGCGGAATACCGCTACGGGCGGCAGCCCTGGTTCGGGTGCGTCGCGGCCGAGCACCGCGCGACGCGCGAGTCGGCGGCGCTCCACGACAAGTCGTTCATGGGCAAGTTCCTGGTGCAGGGCCGCGACGCGGCGCGCGTGCTCGACCGGGTGTCCGCGAACGCGCTGCCGGAGCCGGGGCGGAACGTCTACACGCAGTGGCTGAACGACCGCGGCGGCATCGTCGCCGACCTCACGATCACCGCGATCGGGGACGGCGGGTACCTGGTCGTCGTGAGCGACGTGCTGCAGCGGTTCGTGCCGGCGTGGCTGCGCCGGCACACGGCACCGGACGAACACTGCGCGGTCACGGACGTGACCTCGGCGTACACGCTCCTGAGCCTGCAGGGCCCGCGATCGCGCGAGGTGCTCGAGGCGGCGACCGGGTCCGACCTCGCGACCGCGCGCGTGCCCTACCGGGCCGCGACGCACGTGGACCTCGGCTACGCGCGGGTGCTCGCGGTGCGCGTGACGTACATGGGCGAGCTGGGCTACGAACTCTACGTTCCGTCCGAATACAGCCACACCTGCCACGAGGCGCTGCTTGCGGCATGCGCCCGCACCGGCGTGCCGCCCGTGCACGCGGGCATCACGGCGCTCGAAAGCCTGCGGCTCGAGAAAGGCTACCGCGACTACGCGGTGGACATCGACAACACCGACACGCCATTGACCGCGGGGCTCGGCTTCGCGGTCGCGTTCGAGAAGGGCCCGTTCATCGGCCGGGACGCGCTGCTGGCCGCGCGCGACCGTGGACCGCCGGCGCGACGGCTGGTGCAGCTGCTGCTCGGGGACCCGGAGCCGCTGCTGATGCACCACGAGCCCATCCTGTGCGACGGACGCTACTGCGGCTACGTCCGCGCGGGCGCCTGGGGCCACACGCTCGGCGCGTCGGTCGCGCTCGGTGTGGTCGAACTCGAGGGCGGCGTCACGGCCGAGCGGCTGCGCGGCCACGCGTTCGAGGTCGAGATCGGGTCGCGCCGGTACGCCGCCCGCGCATCGCTCGCGCCGTTCTATGACCCGAAGGGCGAGCGCGTCCGGGCCTGACGCCGACCCGTCCGCGCCAGGTTCAACGGGCGGCGCCGGCGAGCACCTCGCTCCGCATCTGGGCGGCCGCCCCGGTTTCGAGCGCGAACAGCTGGATCTTCAGGCGCAGCTGCGACATCCAGAGCGTCAGGTCCCCCTTGATCCCGGGTGCGCCGACGATCTCGCGCAGCACCGCGACCGGGTCCCAGGCCGAGAGGTCCGGCCGGCAGTCCGGCTTCATCGTGAGCTTCAGCTGGTCGCCGCTCGCAACGTACTCGCACTCGCCCATGACGGCCCGCTGGGCCTCGGCCGGGACGATCGAGCGCAAGCGCGAGCGGTACCCGGTCACGATGTCCCATTGCACGGCCGCACTGTCGACGCCGGTGTAGTAGTTGACCAGCCGGACCCGGAGCGCCGTTCCGCCGAGCAGCGGCAGGTTGCCTGTCGACTTCAGGTCCTCGTAGGTCGGGCGTGGCTGCCGGTACTCCCACACCGAACTCGCGATCATGAACGCCGTGACGAGCCGCGCGGCCTCGGCTGGGTCCGTCACCGGCACCGGGCGTTCGAGGTGGCCGAGCGCCACCTTCCCGTAGGCCTCGATGACCTGGAAATACTGCTCGTGCGCGCGCATCGTGCTCTCGTCGACCGCGAGGTCGGTCGCGAGGCTGGCGCGGTACTCGTGCGCCTGGCGCGCCAGCTTCCGGTCCTCGCTCCAGTTCGTCACCTGCATACCGATGAAGATGCCGAGCACGACGACAACCAGTTCGACGACGACCGCGAACCAGTCCTGGCGGCGCGCGCTATGGACCAGGCGCCTGAGCATCGTTCGATCTCCTTGGGCGGGCTGCCCGGATCGGTCGCCGGATACTACACTTGGAGCGGCGCCGGGACGGCGCCGGGCTACCGGAGGACGACGATGCAGAACTGGACAACTCGCCGGCACCTGCCCGGCGCGACCGCCGCGCTCATGGCCGCGCTGACCGCGGCGTCCGCCGCCGCAACCCCGACGTCGCTCGACGGGACGGCCTGGGTGCTCGCGAAACTCGGCGATGCACCGGCCCCCGACGTGCCGGCCGTCACGCTCGCGTTCCAGGGCGGACGCGTGTCGGGGACGGACGGTTGCAACCGCTACACGGGCACCTATCGCAGTGAAGGCGCGGGCCTCGCCCTCGGCGCCGATCTCGCCTCGACGAAGATGGCCTGCCCGGACCCGGTCATGGCGACTGCGGATGCGTGGAACAAGGCGCTGACGACGGCCACTGGGTGGCGCATCGTCGACGGTCGGCTCGAACTGCTCGGGTCCGGTGGCAAGCGCCTCGCGACCCTCGCCGCGCAGACGTCCAACCTCGCGGGCACGCACTGGAAGGCGACCGGGATCAACAATGGCCGGCAGGCCGTCGTGAGCGTCCTGCCGGGCACGACGGTCACGATCGCGTTCGACGCGAACGGCGGCGTGGCCGGTTCGGCCGGCTGCAACCGATACACGGCCCCGTACCGGGCGGCCGGCGCGTCGATCGAGTTCGGCAAGGCGGCGGCGACGATGATGGCCTGCGGCGACACCGCGGTCATGGAACAGGAACAGGATTTCTTCCGCGCGCTCGAGACCGCGCAGGTCGTGCGCATCGAGGGCGAGCGCATGGAGCTGCGAACCGCGACCGGCGCACTCGCAGCAGGCTTCGTTCGCACGACGGGCGACTGAGGCATCCGCGGCGTCAGCCCGCGCGGGCATTACTGCAGGAGACGACGATGGGCGACTTCGACAGGCAGACCGGGAAGTTCCGAACGCAGCCGGGTTTCATCGCGGCGCTGGACCAGAGCGGCGGCAGCACTCCCAAGGCGCTCGGGCTCTATGGGATCCCGGCGAGCGCGTGGTCCAGCGACGCCGGGATGATGGACCTGATGCATGCGATGCGGACCCGCATCATCACGAGCCGCGCGTTCGACGGCCGGCGCATCCTCGCCGCGATCCTGTTCGAGGCGACGATGGACCGCGACGTGCTCGGCCGCCCGACGGCCGACTACCTCTGGAACGTGAAGCAGGTCGTCCCGATCCTGAAGGTGGACAAGGGTCTCGAGGCCGAGGCGAACGGCGTGCAGCTCATGAAACCGATGCCCGACCTCGAGGCGCTGCTCGCGCGCGCGAAGGCGAAGGGCATCTACGGGACGAAGATGCGCTCGGTCGTGAAGCAGGCGGACGCGGCCGGAATCGCCGCGGTGCTGGACCAGCAGTTCGCGGTCGCCCGGCAGATCGTGGCCGCAGGCCTCGTGCCGATCATCGAGCCCGAGGTGGACATCAAGTGCCCGGACAAGCCCGGTGCCGAGCGTCTGTTGAAGGCGGGGCTGCTGTCGCGGCTCGACGCGCTGCCGGACGGCACGCTCGTGATGCTGAAGCTCACGATCCCGGACCAGGACGACCTGTACGTCGATTGCATCCGCCACCCGCGGGTGCTCAAGGTCGTGGCGCTGTCCGGCGGCTACAGCCGCGACGAGGCGAACCGGCGGCTCGCGCGGCAGCACGGGATGGTTGCGAGCTTCTCGCGCGCGCTGACCGAGGGCCTGACCGCGCAGCAGACCGACGCCGAGTTCGACGCGGCACTCGACGCATCGATCGAGAGCATCTTCCGCGCCTCGTGCACCTGATCGGGGCGCCTCAAAGCGCGAAGTCCGAGGCGACCGAGAGCACCAGCGCGCGGCTCGATCCGATGCGGCCCGAGACCCCCGGGCCGGGCAACGGCCAGGGCGACACGGGTTCGGCGATGCGTGCGTCTCCTTGCCGGATCATCGACAGCGCGACGCGCAGGTCCTGGTGCCGGCTGAGCCGGCGCTCGAGGCCGGCGCTCGCGCGCCACTGGTCCGCGACCGGGAAGCAGGCGGGCACGGTGCCGTGGCGTGCGGGCGATGCGTCGTACGCAACGCCGGTCGAGGCCGCCCAGTCCGCACCGAACGCGTGACGGAGGCCGAACGAGGCTCCCCAGGTGTCCTCGAGTCCCTCGGGGAACAGCCGCACGCCGCGGCCCAGCACCTCGACCTGCGCATCGCCGAACCGCGACCAGTCCTGCCAGTTCACGCCGGCGCCGAGCGTCGTCGCGGGACCCAGCCGGTGCGCGAGTCCGAGCGACACCTGTTGCGGCACGGTCGCGTCGAGGCGGCCGGGTGATCGCGCCGGCAGGATTGCCGCGAGCGCGGGGTGCAGGCCGTCGGTCCGCACGTCGAGCGACACCTCCTGCGACACCGGTGCGGTCCACGCGAGGCCGATTGTCGTCACGTCGTTCGCGTGCCAGCGCAGGCCGGCGCTGCCGCCCGGCGCCCAGTGCGATCCGTCGAGCGAGACCCGTCCGTCCGGCAGGCCCGCGGGCGGGCCGTAGAATGCCGGGGAGTTCGCGACCGCGAGCGCGCCCGACACCGCGGCCCGCTGGGCGGCGACCGACGCGCCGACGTCCAGCCGGTCGTTGACGCGCCAGCCCGCGGCCGCGGCGACGTTCAGCGTGTCGAGCGAGGCTCGCTCGACGACGTAGCGACCGGCCCACTGCCTCCCGTAGTCGAGCCCGAGACCGGCGTACGTGTAGGCGCCGAGGCCGAGCGTCACCGGTCCGGAGTTCCACGACGCGTAGGCACTGCCGGCCGCCGTGGTGCCCGCGCGGTTGTGCGCGCGACCGGGGGCGGCCGAGCCCCCCTCGAAGTCGAAGTCGAGGTGCACCGGCAGGTACGCGCCGGTGAACTGCGTGCCGGCAAGGCCGGCCAGCGACGCCGGATTCGCGGACAGCGCGGCCGGATCGAGTGCAAGCGCGGTGCGGCCTGCGCCGGCGAGCCCCATGTCGGCACCGCCGGACTCGGTGAGCCAGGCCGCACCGGCGCGGGCCGTCGCGTACGGCACCGCGGCCAGTGCCGCGATCGCGGTCACGAGGGCGAGCGTCCGGGCGGGGTGGCGGGTCTGCATGTCCGGGTCCTCCGGTGTGGTGGCGGAAGACTAGCCGCTGCATCGCGCCCGGCGTGCGGAACCGGCCGCGGCGTTTTTCGTTTTCTTGCAGTAACATGCCCGACATGCAGGCACTCGCACCGGCACGCTCGATCGTCCGGAAGCTCGCCGGGCCGCCCGAGGCGACCGTGCGCCTTCCCTGCGATCCTCCGCTGGTCGTCGAGTGGTACCGGGTGCTGCTCGACACCGTGAGCGTGCCGCCGCTGCCGGCGCCAGTGCTGCTCGTCCAGACCGGTGGCAAGCCGGTGGCCTACCGGGCGCGGGGCTCGGGCACGGCCGGCGTCTCGATGCCCGGGCTCGTCACCCTGTTGCCGAAGCGCGTGCAGAGCGACGTCGTGTTGCGCGGGGTGGGCGAGGGCGCGCTGGTTTTTTTCGAAAACGAACGGCGAGTGCCCGGCTGGGTCGCCCGGCTCGCGCCGGGCGAGCCGGTGACGGTCGTCGACGAGCTGGTGCTCGCGCTCGTGAGGCAGTCGCTCGAGGCCGCGCGATCGGGCGCCGGCGGCGCGGCCTACCTCGCTGCGCTCGGGCAGCTGCTGCTCGTGCAGGCGCAGCACGTGCTGTCGGCCCCGCGCTCGCTGGGCCGGCCCAGCGGAACGCGGAGCCAGCTCGCGATCGCGCACGCAGCCACCGCGTACGTCCGCGCGCACCTCGACGGCGACCTCGGCGTCGAGGTGCTCGCGGGCCACTGCGGCGTCGGCGTGACGCACTTTACCGCGACGTTCCGCACGGTGACCGGGACGACGCCGCACCGCTACGTGCGGCGTGCGCGGATCGACCACGCCTGCGACCTGCTGCGCGCGACGGCGCTCGGGGTGGGCGAGATCGCGTCGGCGGTCGGGTATGCGACGCAGAGCCACTTCAGCACGGCGTTCCGCGCCGAGCGCGGGATCACGCCGTCGGCCTACCGGCGCGAGTGCCGGGCCCTAGGGCCCGCGGTGCGCGCCTGAGCCGCCGAGGACCCGTTCGATTGCAGCGGCCATCCGGCGGTGCCCGGGCACCGCGGCGTGCCCGTTTGCGAGCGTCGAGGGCCGCTCGGCCACGACTTCATACCCGAGGCGTGCATAGAGCCGCTCCGCGGCCGGGTTCGTGTAAGCGACGTCGAGTTCGGTGCGCGCGTAGCCCTGCGACCGCCCGAGTTCGAGCAGGTGCCTCACGAGCGCCGCGCCGAGGCCGCGACCGCGCAACGCCGCCGGCACGCCGAGGTGCGCGACGTACCACACGTCGTTCCCGGGCGGACGCACGACCGACTCGACCCGGAGGCCGCGCACCGCGACACCGGTGCCCGCGACGACGCCGTAGTGCGCAAGGATCTGCCCGAGCGCCGCGCGCGTGAACCGGAGCGTCGAGCGGCCGCTCCAGGCGGCGCCCGCGGCCACGACGCGCCCGTCGAGTTCCGCGACCACGTGGTTGCGCCAGCCGAACTCGCCCCCGCCGTCCATGAACGCGCGACGCAGGAAATCGACCGCGGCGCCTCGGCCCGTCACGTCGAACACGTAGGCAAACGCCGCCGGGCCGGAACTCAGGACCAGCGGGGCGGCGTCGTCGGCGTCGTCGGCCCGGGCGGGCCGGAAATCGGGTTCCATCGTCGAGGACTCCGGCTCAGCCCGTGGACGTCATCACGACTTCGACCGTGACGTGCACGAGTTCCTCGTGCACGGCGAGGCGCCGGCGCACGTCTTCGGGGTCCACGCTCGAGTCGCCTTCGAGGCTCAGGATGCAGGCGTACTTGCCCTTGCCGACGCGCCACACGTGGAGGTCCCGGAGCCGCGCGGGCTCGGGCAGCTCGCGCACGATCCCGCGGACCTCGTTGACGACCGGCGCGTCCATCTCCGCGTCGAGCAGCACGCGGCCGGTGTCGCGCAAGAGGCCGGTCGCCCAGCGCCCGACCAGCACCGTACCGACGAGGCCCATCACCGGGTCCAGCCATCCGAGCCCGAGCCACAGGCCGCCCGCGAGCGCGCCGATCGCGAGCACCGAGGTCGCGGCGTCGGCGATCACGTGCATGTAGGCCGAACGCAGGTTCAGGTCGTGGTGCGCGTGGCCGCCGTGGTCCTGGCCGTGCGTGTGCGCGTGCCCGTGTCCGTGTCCGTGATCGTGCCCGTGGTGCCCGCCGCCGGCCCCTGCCGACAGCAGCCACGCCGACACGACGTTCACCGCGAGCCCGAGCACCGCGATCGGGATTGCCTCGCCGTAGTGGATCGGCGCCGGCACGAACAGCCGGCGTACCGATTCCCAGCCCATGTACCCGGCGACGCCGAGCAGGAACACGGCGCTCGTGTAGCCGCCGAGCACCTCGATCTTCCAGGTGCCGAACGAGAACCGCGGGTCGCGGGCGTGCCGGCGGGCGAGCGCGTAGGCGCCGGCGGAGACGCCGAGCGCGAGCGCGTGCGAACTCATGTGCCAGCCGTCGGCGAGCAGCGCCATCGAGCCGAACACGGTGCCCGCGACGATCTCGACCACCATCATCGCGGCCGTGAGCCACATCACCTGCCGCGTGCGCCGCTCGGCGACCGGGTCGTGCTGGTCGTAGACGTGGACATGCGGGTGATCGGGGGCTGGCTGCATCGCGCCGTGCAGTCTATCCTGCCGGGCCTGAACGGGGGATGGCTCATGGCGACGACCACAGCCGACGCACGAACCCACGCCGAACGCGTCGCGCCGCGCTGGGCGCTCGCGCTGCGCCGCTGGAACGACCGCGCAATGTACGACCTGGGCGGCGGGCCGAGGCCCTGGAAGCTCGCCTGGGTGATCAACTTCCAGAAAGGCGGCACGTTCCCGGTGCTCGCGCTGATGATGTGGTGGTACTCGGGCCGCACGCCTGCCGCGACGTCGGCACCGGCCTGGATCTACCTGGCGCTGCACGGTTCCTACGGCCTCGTGTGGCTGCTGAAGGACGTCGCGTTCCCGGACCCGAACTGGCAGCGCCGCGCGACGGTCGCGAGCGGCCTCTACACGCTCGCCGGCCTCGTCGCGTACTGGTCGTTCGGCTGGCTGATCATCTCGGGCGCCGTGGTCCCGGATTACCCGCTGCCCGAACCCGCGTGGTTCGCGCTCTGCATCACGCTCTGCATCCTCGGCTGTGCGCTGATGATCGCCGCGGACGCTCAGAAGTATTTCACGCTCAGGCTGCAGCGCGGGCTGATCACGGACGGCGTCCACCGCTGGGTCCGGCATCCGAACTACCTCGGCGAAATGCTCGTCTACGGCTCGTTCGCGCTGATGACCTGGCACTGGTGGCCGTGGGTGGTGCTCGGCTACATCTGGATCACGCTCTTCGCCACGAACATGGCGATGAAGGAAGCGAGCCTGTCGCGATACGCGGGCTGGAACGAGTATCGGCGGCGCAGCTGGTGGCTCGTGCCGTTCGTGCTGTAGTGCGGATGGAACGGGATCTCGTCGCGAAATGAACAAGCTGCCCGGGCTGCTGCTCGCGCTCGTGCTGGCCGTCGTCGGCAACGTCGCGGCGGACGCGTTCTCACGTGCCATCGGCATGAGCCCGGGCGCGATCAGCGGCATCATGGTCGCGATCGTGCTCGGCCTCGCGATCTCGAACTTCGTCGGGCTGCCCGACGCGCTGCGCCCCGGCGTCACCTACGCGGTCAAGGGCGTGCTGCCGATCGGCATCGTGCTGCTCGGCCTGAAGCTCAGCATCGTCGAGGTCGGCGCGATCGGCCTGCGTGCGCTGCCGGTGCTGCTCGTCACGATCCCGACGGCCGTGCTCGTCGTCGGCTGGCTCGCGCGCCGGCTCGGGCTCACGGACCGGCTCGGAACGCTGATCGCGGTCGGCACGAGCGTCTGCGGCAACACGGCGATCGTCGCACTGTCGCCCGTGATCGGCGCGAAGGAGGAGGAGACGAGCTATGCGGTCGCCTGCATCACCGCGTTCGGGCTGCTCGCCATGCTCACCTATCCGTTCGTCGCGCACGCGCTGTTCGGCGGCGACTCGTTCGCCGCAGGCGTGTTCCTCGGGTCCGCGGTGCACGACACGTCGCAGGTCGCGGCCGCCGGGATGGTCTACCAGGACTATTACGTCGATCCGCGCGTGCTCTCGGTGGCCACCGTCACGAAGCTCGAACGGAACCTATCGATGCTGGTGCTCGTGCCGATGATGGCGATCCGCCACCACCGGAAGTCGGCGGAGGGCGGCGTGGCGCCGCCGTGGTACACGATGGTGCCGCTGTTCGTGGTCGGTTTCGGCGCGATGGCGGTGCTGCGCACCGTCGGCGACCTCGGCGAGCGACCGTTCGGATTCGTCACGACCGACCAATGGCACGCGTTTCTCGACCTCGGCAAGCACGGCGCGACCTACTGCCTCGGGATCGCGATGGCGGGCGTCGGCCTCGGCACGCGCATCGCTGACCTGCGCAGGATCGGGTTCCGTCCGCTCGGTCTCGCGCTCACCTCCGCGCTGCTGGTCGGCGTCGTGAGCGCGACGCTGATCCACGCACTGTATTGAACGGCCTTCCGCCGCGACATTGCGGCGATTCGGAGCACCGATGCCCGCCCGGAACGAACCCGACCCCAATGCAAGCCTCGCGGCGCTGCTCGACGACGCGCACCGCCGCGCGGTCCGTTACCTCGAGGCGCTGGGCGAACGGCCGGTCGCCGCGCCCCCCGATGCCGTCGAACGGCTCGGCGCGCTGCGCGAGCCCCTGCCCGCGGGGCCGACCGACCCGGCCCGCGTGCTCGCGCTGCTCGACGATTACGTCTCGCCCGCGACGATCGCGACGGCCGGCCCGCGCTTCTTCGGCTTCGTGATCGGCGGCGCTCTGCCCGCCTCGCTCGCGGCGAACTGGCTCGCGGCGGCGTGGGACCAGAACGCCGCGCTCGCGAAGGTGACCCCGGGCGTCGCGCTGCTCGAGGACGTCGCGCTCGGCTGGATGACGGACCTGCTCGGCCTGCCGGCCGGCACCGAGGGCGCCTACGTGACGGGCGCGACCGTCGCGAACTTCACGGCGCTCGCCGCTGCGCGCCACGCGGTGCTCGAGGACGCCGGCTGGAACGTCGAGGCCGACGGACTCTTCGGCGCGCCGCCGATCACGGTCGTGATCGGCGACGAAGCGCACCCGACGCTGCTCAAGTCGCTCGGGCTGCTCGGGCTCGGCCGCACGCGGCTGGTGCGCGTCCCGGTGGACGGCCAGGGCCGGATGCGCGCCGATGCATTCCCGGCGATACGCGCGCCGGCAATCGTCTGCCTGCAGGCCGGCAACATCAACACGGGCGCGTTCGATCCGTTCGCCGACGTGATCCCCCGGGCGCACGAGTGCGGCGCGTGGGTGCACGTGGACGGCGCGTTCGGGCTGTGGGCAGCGGCGGTGCCGTCGCTCGCGCACCTCGCGACGGGCATGGGCGACGCCGACTCGTGGGCCACGGATGCGCACAAGTGGCTCAACGTGCCGTACGACTCCGGGCTCGCGTTCGTGCGTCGCCGCGGATCGTTGCCCGCGGCGATGGCGATCACGGCCGAGTACCTGCCGACCGACGACCCGCGACGCAACCCGTGCGACTACACGCCGGAACTCTCGCGACGCGCACGGGGCGTCGAGGTGTGGGCGGCGATGCGCTCGCTCGGACGCGGCGGGCTGGTCGAGATGTTCGAGCGCAACTGCCGGCAGGCGCGGCGGTTCTCGGCGGCGTTCCGGGCCGCGGGTTACGAGACGCCGGGCGACGTCGTGCTCAACCAGGCGCTCGTGTCGTTCGGCACGCCCGAGATCACCGAGCGCGTGATCGAGGCCGTGCAGGCCGACGGCACCTGCTGGGCCGGCGTGAGCCGCTGGCAGGGCCACACGGTGATGAGGGTGAGCGTGTCGTCGTGGGCGACGACCGACGAAGACGTGGAGCGCAGCATCGAGGCCGTGCTGCGCGTGGCGGCCCGGGTCACCGGGCGCGGGCGCTGACGCGGCGGCGGGCGCGGGCCCGCCGCCGGTCGTCGATTACTTGCCGGCTTCCGGCGCGCCGACCTTGATCAGCTCGACTTCGAACACGAGCACCTGGTTCGCGAGCGGGCCCTTGTCGCCGTAGGCGAGCGAGGGCGGGATCACGAGCTCGATCTTGCCGCCTTCCTGGGCGTGCTGCATGCCCTCGGACCAGCCCGGGATCACGCCGTCGAGCGGGAACGTCGCCGGCTGGCCGCGCGAATACGAGCTGTCGAACTCCGCGCCATCGACCAGCGTGCCGCGGTAGTTCACGGTCACCGTGTCGGTGGCCGTCGGGCTCTTGCCGGTGCCCGGCGTGATCACGCGGTACTGCAGGCCGCTCGGGGTCGTGACCACGCCCGCCTGCTTGGCGTTCACCTCGAGGTAGGCCTTGCCCGCGGCGGCATTCTTCGCAAGCTCCTCGTTCTGGCGCTTCTGCGATTCGGCCTGGGCCTGCTGCTGCAACTGCTGCATCGCCGCCGCGATCTGTTCCTGCGTCAGCTGGGGCTTCGCGCCCGACGAGCCGTCCTGCAGGCCGCGGATGACGGCCGCGGGGTCGATCTTCACGCCGCGCACGTCGCGACCGATCTGGTAGCCGAGCGCGTAGCTCTGCTTGGCGGTGTCGTCGGCCGGCGGGGCCGGGTCGGTGGCGAAGAGCGGCGTCGCGGTCAGCGCAAGGGCGAGGGCCAGCAGGCCACGCAGGTTCGGACGGGACATCGGGAGCTCCAGGACAGCGTTGGGGGGGAGGGCGCGCATGTTACGCGCGCCGTCCGCCGCCCGCACCTGCGGCTTGCCAATCCAGGCCGAACTAAGTCAACTTGGGGCATGGCCGCCGTGCGGCCCGGTTCGGAGGCTCGATGAGCGACAAGGGCTGGCACCGCGAAATTGCCGAGATCCGGCGCCGGCAGGAATTCGCGGCGGGCATGGGCGGCCCGGACCGGGTGGCCCGCCAGAAGGGCCGTGGCAAGCTCAACGTGCGCGAGCGCATCGACGGGCTGCTCGACCCGGGTTCGTTCGTCGAATGGGGCAGCCTCGCGGGCGAGGGTCGTTACGGCCCGGACGGGACGCTCGAGTCCGTGCGACCGTCGAGCTGCATCACCGGGCGCGGCACGCTCGACGGCCGCCGCGTGGTCGTGAGCGCCGACGACTTCACGGTGCGCGGCGGGTCCTCCGAGTCCTACATCCACGAGAAGAACGTGCAGGCCGAGCTGATGGCGGCCGAGTACGGGCTGCCGCTCGTGCGGCTGCTCGACGGCACCGGGGGCGGCGGCTCGGTCGCTGAGGTCGAGCGGATCGGCGCGACCTACGTGCCGTGGGTGCCGGGGCTCGACCAGGTCGTCCTGAACCTCGGGCGCGTGCCGGTGGCCGCGCTCGGGCTCGGGCCCGTGGCGGGGCTCGGCGCGGCGCGGCTCGTCGCGAGCCACTACTCGGTGATGGTCCGCGGGCTGTCGCAGATGTTCACGGCAGGCCCGCCGGTCGTCGAGGCCGCGGGCGAGAAGGTCACGGCCGACCAGCTGGGCGGCGCCGACCTGCACGCCGGCACCGGCAGCGTCGACGACGTCGTCGAGAGCGAGGCCGAGGCGTACGCACGGGTGCGGCGCTTCCTCTCGTACCTGCCGCAGCGCGCCGGCGAGACGCCCCCGCGCACGCCCTGCGAGGATCCGGCCTCACGCGAGGAGGCCTGGCTCGACGAGGCCGTGCCGCGCGACCGCCGCTGGCCCTACGACGTCCGGCCCATCCTCGAGGCCGTGTTCGACCGCGGCAGCGTGTTCGAGGTCGGTCGCGCCTGGGGACGCTCCATCGTCACGGCGCTCGCGCGCCTCGACGGCGTGCCGGTCGCGGTGCTCGCAAGCGACCCGGGCCAGATGGGCGGCACGTGGACCGCGGCGGCGTCACGCAAGATCGTGCGTCACGTCGAGCTCGCCGACACGTTCCGTCTGCCGGTCGTGCACTTCGTCGACGTCGGCGGGTTCACGATCGGCTCGCAGGCCGAGAAGGCCGGCACGATCCGCGACGGCACGCGCGCGCTCGCGACGATCTTCCAGTCCACGGTGCCGTGGTGTGCGGTGATCCTGCGTCGTGCGTTCGGCGTCGCCGGTGCCGGCATGATGAATCACGCCCGCTTCCGCCACCGGATCGCCTGGCCGAGTGGCGACTGGGGCTCGTTGCCCGCCGAAGGCGGCATCGAGGCCGCGTACAAGGCCGAACTCGAGGCGGCAGCCGATCCGGTCGCGGCCCGGCGCGAGATCGCCGCCAGGCTCGAGCGGCTGCGCTCGCCGTTCCGCTCGGCCGAGCGCTTTTTCGTCGAGGAGATCGTGCAGCCGAGCACCACCCGGCGCTGGCTGTGCGAATTCGCCGGGCTCGCGGCCGCGGCGCCGCCGTCGTCCGGCGGCCGCTACCTGTACCGTCCCTGATCGAACACGACATGGGCGGGACCGTGCCCGCCCCGGGGGAAACGCCATGCGATCCAGCATCCTCATCGCGTCACTCGGCCTGCTGCTCGCGGCCTGCGGCAACGAGCAGCCCGCCCGGCCTTCGGGCGACGCGAGCGCCTCCACGGCCAGGGACAATGCGGCGGTGGCGAACGAGCTGCCGCTCGCCGACCCGCAGGACTTCGAGGACGCGCGCCGCGGCTTCGTCGGCGTGGACGATCCGCTCGTGATCGCGGGGCCCGGCCCGAAGCCGGCGTGGGATCTCACGGCCTACGCGTTCGTAAAGGGCGACGCGCCGGCGACCGTGAACCCGAGCCTCTGGCGACAGGCGAAGCTGAACGGCATCGCCGGGCTCTTCGAGGTCGTGCCGGGCGTCCACCAGGTGCGCGGATACGACCTCTCGAACATGACGCTGATCGACGGCAAGACGGGCTGGATCGTCGTCGACCCGCTCACGAGCCGCGAGACCGCGGCCGCCGCGCTCGCACTTGCGCGACGCCACCTCGGCGACAAGCCCGTCTCGGCGATCATCTACACGCACAGCCACGTCGATCACTTCGGCGGCATCGAGGGCGTGCTGCCCGCCGACCCGAAGGCCGCCGCCGCGATCCCGATCGTCGCACCGAAGAACTTCACCGAGGAGGCGACCAGCGAGAACGTGATTGCCGGCGTGGGCATGGGTCGGCGTGCGACGTACATGTACGGCGCCGCGCTGCCGCGGGCCGCGACCGGCCACGTGGACACCGGCCTCGGCAAGGCGCCGTCGTCGGGTACCGTCGGGATCCGCCAGCCGACGCAGATCGTCGACCACACGCCGCAGCCGATGACGATCGACGGCGTGGACTTCGTGTTCCAGTACACGCCCGCCTCCGAGGCGCCGGCGGAACTGACGTTCTACCTGCCCGGCCTGAAGGCCTGGTGCGGTGCCGAGATCGTCTCGCACACGCTGCACAACCTCTATACGCTGCGTGGCGCGAAGGTCCGCGACGCCGTGAAGTGGAGCGGCTACATCGACGAGGCCTCGAGGCTCTTCCCGGAAATGGAGGTGGTGTTCGCGAGCCACCACTGGCCCATGTGGGGCAATGCGCGCGTGATCGGCTACCTGCAGGCGCAGCGCGACCTGTACCTCTACATCCATGACCAGACGCTGAGACTCGCCAACATGGGTTACACGCCCGGCGAGATCGCCGAGCAGATCCAGTTGCCCGAGTCGATCCGGAATTACTTCCCGAATCGTGGCTATTACGGCACCGTAAAGCACGACTCCCGGGCCGTGTACCAGATGTACTTCGGCTGGTACGACGGCAACCCCGCGAACCTCGATCCACTGCCGCCACCCGAGGCGGCCGCGAAGTACGTCAAGGCGATGGGCGGTGCCGGGAAGGTGCTCGAGCAGGGCCGCGCCGCTTACGAAGAAGGCGACTACCGCTGGGCCGCGACGCTGCTGAACCACCTGGTGTTCGCCGAGCCCGGCAACGGCGACGCCAAGGAGCTGCTTGCGAAGACCTACGACCAGCTCGGCTACCGCGCCGAGTCGGGCCCCTGGCGCGACGAATACCTGACCGGCGCCTACGAACTCCGGAACGGCCCGCAGGGCATGGCCACGGACCCGAGGTTCACGTCGGACCTGCTCAAGCAGACGCCCCCCGCGCTGTTCCTCGAATCGATGGCGGTGCGCCTCGACGGGCCGGCCGCGGCGGGCAAGCACGTGATCGTGAACTTCGTGTTCGACGACGTCGGGGAGACGCACGTCGTCGAATTGCAGAACGGGGTGCTGCACCATCGCGAGGCCCCGGCCGACCCGAACGCGGCCGGCACGATCCACGTGACCCGCGACTTCCTGGTCCGGCTCGGGCTCGGCGAAGCCGGTCTCAAGGACATGCTCACCTCGGACGAGTTCCGGGTCGAGGGCAGCAAGCTCGAGGTGATGGGCCTGCTGAAGATGGTGAAGACGCCGGACGGCCAGTTCCCGATCGTGACGCCCTAGCCCGCGCGCGACGTTGCGGGTTCTGCGGTGGGCGGCGCCGCGAATGCGGCGCTATGCTCGGGGCGCGGTTCGAATCGCTGACGCGGAGTACGGACGATGGCGGATCCAGGCAAGGGCAGGCCGAACGGTGCGGCGGGCGGGCGCGGCGGCGCGCGCGTCCGGGCGCGTGGTGGCGTCAGGCGCGCGAAGCGCGGCGACGTGTCGCCGAGCCTGACGCGCGCCGGCATCGAGACGCACGCGGTCGGGGAGGCCGTCTCGGCGGCGCTGGAATCGAAGGCCCAGGCCGTGCGCGACATCCTGCAGCGCACGGCGCGCACGGAGCCGGCGACGCTCGTCGAGACGTTCGAGGCGCTGCTCGCCGGCGCGGCGCCGGACGACGTGCTCGCGCTTCGCGACGTGCTGAGCCGCCACGAGGAGGAGGTGCGCCACCAGCGCCACCACGCCGAGGACACGGAACTCGCCGACGACTGGCGCGAGGGCGGCTATCCGTATCGCAACCTGATGTCGCGCCGCACGTACGAGCGGCAGAAGTACGTCCTGCAGGTCGAGTTCCTGAAACTGCAGGCGTGGGTGAAGGAGACGGGCCAGCGCGTCGTGATCCTGTTCGAGGGCCGCGACGCGGCCGGCAAGGGCGGCACGATCAAGCGCTTCATGGAGCACCTGAACCCCCGCGGCGCGCGCGTCGTGGCGCTCGAGAAGCCGAGCGACGTCGAGCGCGGGCAGTGGTATTTCCAGCGCTACGTCGAGCACCTGCCGACACGCGGCGAGATCGTGATGTTCGACCGCTCCTGGTACAACCGCGCGGGCGTCGAGAGCGTGATGGGGTTCTGCACCGACGAGGAATACCGCGAGTTCATGCGGCAGGCGCCCGAGTTCGAGCGCAACCTGGTGCGCAGCGGGATCATCCTGATCAAGTTCTGGTTCTCGGTGACGCGCAGGGAGCAGAAGCGGCGCTTCAAGGAGCGGAAGTCGCATCCGCTCAAGCAGTGGAAGCTGAGCCCGATCGACATGGCCTCGCTCGACAAGTGGGACGAGTACACGCGCGCGAAGGAGGCGATGTTCTTCTACACGGACACGGCCGATGCGCCGTGGACCGTGATCAAGTCGGACTGCAAGAAGCGCGCGCGCCTGAACGCGATGCGCTACGTGCTGCACAAGATCCCGTACACGAGCAAGGACCTGGCCGCGATCGGCACGATCGACCCGCTGCTCGTCGGGCGCGCGAACGTCGTGTACGAGCAGGGCGAGCACGGCAGCGAGCCGGTGCTGTAAAGACGCCGTCCTCCCGGTGACTGTCGACGTTTCCAGGGGTCCGGCCCGCCCGGGACGGACCCGATCTGGCCCTTTTCCGCCGTATTTCGGCGACTTCGGGCACAGGACCGCCCGCGGTGAAGAAATGCTTGGACAATAATGATTATTACTCGCAATATCCCCTGGGCGCGGCGGCAGGGCCACGACTCGTCAGCGGGTCGACTCGGGCTGCAACCTGCCGATCACGGACGCATCGCGATTGATCGAATCGGTGTCACTTCGAAGCTACGGAGGACGATGCCATGTATTCGCAACGCAAGTTCGTCACGGCGCTCGCGGTATCCGCACTGGCGGCCACCGCATTGGTGCCGCGACCGGTGCTGGCGGCTCCGACGCAACCCAACATCCTTTTCATCATGGGAGACGACATCGGCATCATGAATGTCGGTGTGTACCACCGCGGGCTCATGGTCGGGGAGACGCCCAACATCGACCGCATCGCCAGGGAAGGTGCGCAATTCATGACGTACTACGCCGAGCAGAGCTGCACGGCCGGTCGCACCGCATTCTTCACCGGCATGCACCCGTTGCGGGCCGGCATGGTCATGCCGCAGCTCCCCGGAGCCACCAGTTCCCTGCTGCCGGGGACCCCCGCGCTCGCCAAGTTCCTGCTCGACCTCGGCTACAACACCGGCGAGTTCGGGAAGAACCACCTGGGCGACAAGGCGGCGTCGCTCCCGACCGCGCACGGGTTCCAGGAATTCTGGGGCTATCTCTATCACCTCGATGCGATGCAGGGGGTGAGCTTTCCCGACATCAACAAGTCGCCGACCGAGCAGACCGTCGTTCCGCCCTGCCGGAACACGCCGGTTCGCGGCCTGAGCGAGGTCGCCGGTGCGGTGGACCCGATGACCGCGACTTGCATGACCCCGCCGCGACCGATCCTGTCATGCACGTCCCCGGACGGCACGGAAGCGAACCAGACCTGCAAGGACGAGGGGCCGCTGACGCTGAAGCGTTCGGAGACCGTGGACGAGGAGATCTCCGCCAAGGTCATCGACTACCTCGGCCGGAACGACCCCCGGAAGACCGGCAAGCCGTTTTTCGTCTGGTACAACCCCGCGCGCATGCACATCACGACGATGTTCTCGCAGAAGTACATGGACATGCTGGGTGAGAAAGGCGGCAAGGACTGGGGCATCAATGAAGTCGGCATGAAGCAGCTCGACGACAACATCGGTTACGTGCTCAAGAAGCTGCAGGACATGGGCCAGCTCGACAACACGATCGTCGTGTTCACGACCGACAATGGCGCCGAAGCGATCACGTATCCGGACGGCGGCGTCACGCCGTTCCGCGGCGGCAAGCTCACGACCTGGGAAGGCGGCATGCGTGCCCCGGCGGTCGTCCGTTGGCCCGGGCACATCAAGCCGGGCGTCGTGATGGACCAGATCTTCTCGGCGCTCGACTGGCTGCCGACCTTCGTCGACATCGCCGGCGGCCCCAAAGGGGACGGGTTGAAGCGGCAGATCGAGGCCGGCCGCTACCCCGGGATCATCAAGACGACGCTGGACGGCGTCGATCAGCGCGCCTATCTCGAGGGCAAGGGCGACTCGGCGCGCGACACGTTCTTCTACTACACGGGCCAGCATCCGTCCGCGGTCCGATACAAGAACTGGAAGTTCTACTACACGATGGCGCCCTCGTCCTCGACTGGCGGGCTGACGGGTGTCGTCACGTACCACTGGACGCAGGTCGACAACCTCAAGCGTGATCCCTTCGAACAGGCGGTGGCGGAGGACCAGAAGACCCTCCTGGGGTACGGCGGTGCACTCGCAGCACCGAGTTCGGCCTACATCTACGACTGGAACCTGCTGCCCATCGGTCAGCTGCTGTGGCTGAAGGAGTTGGAGACCTACAGGACGTTTCCGGCACTGCAAACGCCCGCGAGCTACAACCTGGACCAGGTCATCGAGGCCATGAGGGAAGCCAGGCACATCAGCCATGCGGGCGAGTAACTACGGACCTGGAGAGACCGGCCATTGACGTGCGCGGGAGGGTGGCCGGCACGAGCCACCCTCGTTCCCCGCCCGGTCCTGGCTCGGGACGGTTCCATCGCCGGACCGTCCGCAGGTGCAGCACGCCGTCCGACGTGGCTGCTACCATCCGCCGTCACCCCGCCACGACGGACGACCCCATGACCTCCCATCGCCTTGCCGCCTGTGCGATCGTCGCCTGCCTCCCGGTCGTCGCGCAGTCGACCGACCTGCGTCCGGACCAGGTCGCGTACCGCGAGCTCTTCCGCGAACTGGTCGAGACGAACACGACGTTGTCGGCGGGCAACTGCACGCTCGCGGCCGAGAAGATGGCGGCGCGGCTGCGCGCGGCCGGGATGCCCGAACGAGACATCCACCTGTTCGCCGTGCCCGACCACCCGAAGGAGGGCGGGCTCGTCGCGGTGCTGCCCGGCACGGACCCCTCGGCGAAGGCGATCCTGCTGCTCGCGCACATCGACGTCGTCGAGGCGAAGCGTGAGGACTGGACGCGCGACCCGTTCACGCTCGTCGAGGAGGGCGGTTACTTCTTTGCGCGCGGCGTCGCGGACGACAAGGCGATGGCGTCGATCTGGGTCGACACGCTGGTTCGGTACCTGCAGGACGGCCAGCGCCCGAAGCGCACGCTCAAGATGGCGCTCACCTGTGGCGAGGAAACGAGCGGCGCGTTCAACGGCGCCGAGTACCTCGCGAACAACCAGCGCGAGCTGATCGACGCGGAGTTCGCACTGAACGAAGGCGCGTGGGGCACGCTCGACGAGCAGGGCCGGCGCGTGATGATGACCGTGCAGGCCGGTGAGAAGGCGAGCCAGAACTACGCGCTCGAGGTGCGCAACTCGGGCGGCCACAGCTCGCGCCCGGTGAAGGACAACGCGATCTACCGGCTCTCGGCCGGGCTCGTCCGGCTGTCGGGCTACGAGTTCCCGATCCGGCTCAACGACGCGACGCGCGAGTACTTCACCCGGATGGCGGACCTCAAGGGCGGCGAGACCGGCGCCGCGCTGCGCGCGTTCGCGAAGAACCCGGCCGACGCCGCCGCGGCCGCGGTGGTCACGGCGGACCCGACCTGGAACGCGATGGTTCGCACGACCTGCGTCGCGACGATGATGGACGCGGGCCACGCGACGAACGCGCTGCCGCAGCGGGCGCGCGCGAACGTGAACTGCCGGATCTACCCGGACCAGACGTTCGACGAGGTGCGCGCGACGATCGAGCGGGTGGTGGCGGACCCCGAGATCAAGGTGACGACGCTCGAGCGGCGAGGGCCGATGGCGAAGGCGCCGCCGCTGACGCCCGCGATCATGGGGCCGATCGAGCAGGTGGCCGCGAAGGTCTACCCGGGGGTGCCGGTGCTGCCACTGTTCCAGGCCGGTGCGACGGACGGGCAGTTCATCGGCGCGGTCGGCATCCCTACTTACGGGATCGGCGCGCTGTTCTTCGAGCCTGACCTCGGCGGCGTGCACGGCCTGAACGAACGGATCCGCGTGGCGTCGCTGTACGACGGCCGCGACTATCTGTACGAACTCGTGAAGGTGTACGCGGGGTCTGTCCCGACGGGGTCTGTCCCCGCAGGGGACTGACCCCTTTTCGGTCCGACTCCAAAAGGGACAGTCCCCTACGGGGACAGTCCCTTGGGACAGTCCCTATGGCAGGTCCGTCCGCCCCATCAGGTACCGGTCGCACTCGCGCGCGGCGCCGCGCCCTTCGTTGATCGCCCAGACGACGAGGCTCTGGCCGCGACGGCAGTCTCCGGCCGCGAACACGCCCTTCAGGCTCGTCGCGTAGCGGCCGTGCTCGGCCTTAATGTTGCTGCGCGCGTCGGACTCGAGCCCGAGGTCCTTGATCAACATCTGCTCGGGACCGAGGAACCCCATCGCGATCAGCGCGAGCTGCGCCGGGTGCGTGCGTTCGGTGCCCGGCATCTCGGCCGGCACGAACTGGCCCTGCGCGTTGCGCTCCCAGCGCACCTGCACGGTCACGACGCCGGAGAGCCGGCCCTCAGCATCGCCCTCGAGCCGCTTCACGGTCGTGAGGTACGTGCGCGGGTCCTCGCCGAACTTCGCGGCCGCTTCCTCCTGGCCGTAGTCGAGCTTGTAGACCTTCGGCCACTCCGGCCACGGGTTGTCGGCCGCGCGCTCGAGCGGCGGCCGCGCCATGATCTCGATCTGCGTGACGCTCCTGCAGCCCTGGCGCAGCGCCGTGCCCACGCAGTCGGTGCCGGTGTCGCCGCCGCCGATCACGACCACGTCCTTGCCGCGCGCGTGGATCGGGCTCGTGTCCGGCCCCGCGCCGAGCAGCGCCTTGGTGCTCGCGGTCAGGTACTCCATCGCGTAGTGCACGCCCGCGAGTTCGCGGCCCGGCACGGCGAGGTCGCGCGGCTTCGTCGCGCCGGTGCAGATCACGACCGCGTCGAAGTCACGGAGCAGCAACTGCGGCTCGACGTTCTCGCCGACGTGCGCGTTGCAGACGAACTTGATGCCTTCCTGCTCCATCAGCGCGATCCGGCGTTCGACCACCTCGCGCTTGTCGAGCTTCATGTTCGGGATGCCGTACATCAGGAGCCCGCCCGGACGGTCCTCGCGCTCGAGCACGGTCACCGCGTGGCCCGCGCGGTTCAGCTGCGCGGCGGCCGAGAGCCCCGCGGGCCCCGAGCCGATCACCGCGACCGACTTGCCCGTGCGGGTCTTCGGCGGCTCGGGCAGCACCCAGCCCTCGTCCCAGCCGCGGTCGATGATCTCGGCCTCGATGTTCTTGATCGTGACCGGCGGGTCGTTGATGCCGAGCACGCAGGAGCCCTCGCAGGGCGCCGGGCACACGCGCCCGGTGAACTCGGGGAAGTTGTTCGTCATGTGCAGCCGGTCGAGCGCTTCACGCCACAGGCCGCGGTAGACGAGGTCGTTCCACTCGGGGATCACGTTGTTGATCGGGCAGCCGGTGGCCATCCCGCTCACGAGCTTGCCCGTGTGGCAGAACGGCACGCCGCAGTCCATGCAGCGGGCGCCCTGCTGGCGCAGGCGCTTCTCCTCGAGGTGGTGGTGGAACTCCTTCCAGTCGCCGATGCGCGCGAGCGGCGCGCGGTCGACGGGCAGTTCGCGCAGGTACTCGATGAATCCGGTGGGCTTGCCCATGTTCGCAGCGTTCCAGTGTCAGTCGGTCGTCGCTTGCGCGCCGGTCCCGGTCAGTTGCCGCCCACGCGCGCGAGGTCGCGCGCGTTTTCCTCGAACGCGACCATGATCGCCTCTTCGCCGACGAGCCCCTGCTCCTCGGCGCGCGCGATCGCGGCCAGCATGCGCTGGTAGTCGCGCGGGATCACCCGCACGAACTTCGGCAGCGCGTCGTCCCAGCCGTCGAGCACGCGGCGTGCAAGCTCGCTGCCGGTGTGCGAGTGGTGTCGCTCGACGAGCCGGCGCAGCTCCGCGGCCTCGACCGGGTCGGTGACCTGCCCGAGTTCGACCATCTGCGCGTTCACGCGGGTGCGGAAGTCGGCCTGCTCGTCGAGCACGTAGGCGATGCCGCCCGACATGCCGGCCGCGAAGTTGCGCCCGGTCGTGCCGAGCACGACGACGCGCCCGCCGGTCATGTATTCGCAGCCGTGGTCGCCCACGCCCTCGACGACCGCCGTCGCACCGCTGTTGCGGACCGCGAAGCGTTCGCCGGCGACGCCGCGGATATAGGCCTCGCCGCCCGTCGCGCCGTACAGCGCCACGTTGCCGACGATGATGTTGTGCTCGGCCGCGAACGTCGCCTCGCGCGGCGGGAACACGGCGACCTTGCCGCCCGAGAGTCCCTTGCCGACGTAGTCGTTGCCGTCGCCCTCGAGCGACAGCGACATCCCGGGCGGGATGAACGCGCCGAAGCTCTGGCCGGCCGAGCCGCGGAAGTGCAGCCGGATCGTGTCCTCGGGCAGGCCCTTTGCGCCGTGCCGGCGCGTGATCTCGCTGCCCGTGATCGTGCCGACCACGCGGTTCACGTTGCGGATCGGGAGCTCCGCGACCACTTCCTCGCCGCGCTCGATCGCCGGCGCGCACAGTTCGAGCAGCACCGTGAGGTCGAGCGACTTTTCGAGGCCGTGGTCCTGCGCGTCCTGGCAGTAGCGGCCCCAGTCCGGGTCCACCTCGGGCGAGTAGAGCAGGTTCGAGAGGTCGAGCCCCTTCGCCTTCCAGTGCGTGACCGCGCGGCGCGGCTCGAGCCGGTCGACGCGGCCGACCATCTCCTCGACGTTCCGGAAGCCGAGCTCGGCCATGAGCTCACGCAGCTCCTCGGCGACGAAACGCATGAAGTTCACGACGTGTTCGGGCTTGCCCTTGAACTTCTCGCGCAGCTTCGGGTCCTGCGTCGCGACGCCGGCCGGGCAGGTGTTCAGGTGGCAGACGCGCATCATGATGCAGCCTGTCGCCACGAGCGGCGCGGTCGCGAAGCCGAACTCCTCGGCGCCGAGCAGCGCGGCGACCGCGACGTCGCGGCCGGTCTTGAGCTGCCCGTCGGTCTCGACCGCGACGCGGCTCCGGAGGTTGTTGAGCACCAGCGTCTGGTGCGTCTCGGCGAGGCCGAGCTCCCACGGCAGGCCCGCGTGCGTGATCGAGGTCTGCGGCGAGGCGCCCGTGCCGCCGTCGTAACCGCTCACGAGCACCACGTCGGCGTGCGCCTTGGCGACGCCGGCGGCGATCGTGCCGACGCCGACCTCGGCCACGAGTTTCACGCTGACCCGCGCGTGGCGGTTCGCGTTCTTCAGGTCGTGGATCAGTTCGGCGAGGTCCTCGATCGAATAGATGTCGTGGTGCGGCGGCGGGGAAATGAGCCCGACGCCCGCGGTCGTGTGGCGGGTCTTCGCGACCCACGGGTACACCTTGGTGCCCGGCAGCTGGCCGCCTTCGCCCGGCTTCGCACCCTGCGCCATCTTGATCTGCAGTTCCTTCGCGTTCACGAGGTATTCGCTCGTGACGCCGAAGCGGCCCGAGGCGACCTGCTTGATCGCCGAGTTCCTCGAGTCGCCGTTCGGCAGCGGGGCGAAGCGGGCCGGGTCCTCGCCGCCCTCGCCGGTGTTCGACTTGCCGCCGATCCGGTTCATCGCGATCGCGAGCGTCTCGTGCGCTTCCTGGCTGATCGAGCCGTAGGACATCGCGCCGGTCTTGAAGCGCTTCATGATCGCCTCGGCCGGCTCGACCTCCTCGAGCGGCACCGGGTCGCCGGCCTTGAAGTCGAGCAGGCCGCGCAGCGTGCAGAGCCGCTCCGACTGGTCGTTCACGAGCTGCGAGTACGACTTGAAGGTCGCGTAGCTCGAGGTGCGCACGGCCTTCTGCAGCCGGTGGATCGTCTCCGGGTTGAACAGGTGCGCCTCGCCCTCGGCGCGCCACTTGTACTGGCCGCCGGCCGGCAGCGCGTGCCGCTCGAGCGGGCGCTCCGGGAACGCGGCCTGGTGGCGCATCAGCACTTCCTGCGCGATCACGTCGGTGCCGATACCGCCGACCCGCGACGCGGTCCAGCTGAAGTACTCGTCGATGACGTCCTGCCGGAGCCCGAGCGCCTCGAACACCTGCGCGCCGCGGTAGCTCTGCAGCGAGGAGATGCCCATCTTGGACGCCACCTTCACGACGCCCTTCGACGCGGCCTTCACGAAGTTCTTGCAGGCGGTCTTGTAGTCGACGCCGGTGAGCAGGCCCTCGTCGATCATCCGGTCGATGGTCTCGAACGCGACGTACGGGTTCACCGCGCTGACGCCGTAGCCGATCAGCAGCGAGAAGTGGTGCACCTCGCGCGCCTCGCCGGTCTCGAGCACGAGGCTCGCCCGGGTGCGCAGGCCCTCGCGGATCAGGTAGTGGTGCAGGCCCGCGACCGCCATCAGCGACGGGATCGGCGCGAACTCGCGGTTGACGCCGCGGTCCGACAGCACGATCACGTTGACCTCTTCCTCCTCGATCAGGCGCCGCGCCATCAGCCGCAGCTCCTCCATCGACTTCACGAGGCCCTTCTCGCCGCGTGTCACCCGGAACAGGATCGGCAGCACGCCGACCTTGAGTCCGGGCAGGTCCATCCGGCGGACCTTCGCGAACTCCTCGTTCGTGAGGATCGGCCACTTGAGTTCGAGCCGGCGGCAGTCCGAGGGCTGCGGATTCAGCAGGTTGCCCTCGGAGCCGAGTCGGGTCTCGACCGAGGTGATCAGTTCCTCCCGGATGCAGTCGATCGGCGGGTTCGTCACCTGCGCGAACAGCTGCTTGAAGTAGTCGTAGAGCAGCCGCGGCTTGTTCGAGAGCACCGCGAGCGCCGCGTCGTTGCCCATCGAGCCCACGGCCTCGACGCCATCGCGCGCCATCGGCGTGAGCACGATGCGCTCGTCCTCGAACGTGTAGCCGAACGCGACCTGGCGCTGCAGCAGCGTCTCCGGATCGGGCGCCGGCAGCTCGGGTGCGGGCGGCAGGTCGTCGAGGTGGATCAGGTACTGGTCCAGCCACTCCCGGTACGGCCGCTGGGTCGCGACCTCGCGCTTGATCTCCTCGTCGTCGATGATCCGGCCCTGCGCGGTGTCGACGAGGAACATGCGGCCCGGCTGCAGCCGGCCCTTCTGCACGATCGACTCCGCCGGCAGGTCGAGCACGCCGGCCTCGGAGGCCATCACGACGAGCCCGTCCTTCGTCACCCAGTAGCGCGAGGGGCGCAGCCCGTTGCGGTCGAGCACGGCGCCGATCTGCGTGCCGTCCGTGAAGGCGATCGCCGCCGGACCGTCCCAGGGCTCCATCAGGCTCGAGTGGTACTGGTAGAACGCGCGCTTGTCGTCGTCCATGGTCTGGTGGCCGGACCACGGCTCCGGGATCATCATCATCATCGCGTGCGGCAGCGAGCGGCCCGCGAGGTAGAGGAGCTCGAGCGTGTTGTCGAACATCCCCGAGTCGCTGCCGTTCGGGTTGATGATCGGCGCGATCTTCGCGATGTCCTCGCCGAAGAGCTCGGCCTCGAAGCGCGCCTCGCGCGCGTGCATCCAGTTCGAGTTGCCGCGCACCGTGTTGATCTCGCCGTTGTGGGCGATGTAGCGGTACGGGTGAGCGCGGTCCCAGCTCGGGAAGGTGTTCGTGCTGAAGCGCGAATGCACCAGCGCGAGCGCCGTCTCCATCGACGGGTGGTGCAGGTCCGGGAAGTACTGGTCGAGCTGCGTCGTGAGCAGCATTCCCTTGTAGACGATCGTCCGGGCCGAGAGGCTCACGACGTACCACGACTCCGCGCCCGGCAGCGTCGAGGTGCGGATCTCGTTGTAGGCGCGCTTGCGGATCACGTAGAGCTTGCGCTCGAACGCGAGGTCGTCCGGGATCGACGGGTCGCGCCCGATGAACACCTGCCGCATGAATGGCTCGCAGGAGCGCGCCGTCTCGCCGAGCATGCCGTTCACGGTGGGCACGGTGCGCCAGCCGATCACGTGCTGGCCCTCGGACTGCACCACCTGCTCGAACTTCTGCTCGACCGCGCGCCGGAGCGTCGGGTTGCGCGGCAGGAAGATGATCCCGCTGCCGTACTGCCCCGGCGGCGGCAGTGCGATGCGTGCCTTGCGGCACACCTCGTCGTTGAAGCCGTGCGGCATCTGGATCAGCACGCCGGCGCCGTCGCCGGTGTTCACCTCGCTGCCGCAGGCGCCACGGTGGTCGAGGTTCTTCAGGACCTGGATGGCCTGCTCGAGGATCCGGTGGGACCGGCGTCCCTGGATGTCGACGACGAAGCCGACGCCGCAGGCATCGTGCTCGAAACGGGGGTCGTACAGGCCCTGCGGGCCGGGGCGGGTGGTCCTCTGCGTCGTCTTGGTCGTCATCGGCGGCCTGCCTCGGTCAAATCGGCGTCGCGCAGGCGCAGACCCACGGCCGGCAGTGCCGAGCCGGATCCCCCCGCGCCATGGTCGACAGGATCGTGGAAGCACTTTCCATATGACATGAGGGATGGCCCTCGTCAATGCAGTGCAACAACCGGGGCGAGGGGGCCGCCCGCCGGGCGGGCCCCCCCGGTCGGCGGGGGGCCGCCTGCCGCCCGCTGTCGCGCCGGCACGACACCTGCAAGTGCCGGCCAGCCATAAAGTTTCAGTTAAAGGTGTGGCGGCCGGCCGACCCGCGGCGGATGCTCAAAGTCGACATAAGTGGATGATTATCAATAAATTGTGTCCCAATTCCGGTATGACACCGCCGGGTCGCTTGTTAAACTGCGCGCCCAGATCGGGCCCCCGGGCCAGGTCACCGGAACGAACGAACCCCATGTACCGCAAGACGCATCGCGAAGACCGACCGACCGCGCGCCCCCGGCGCCGCGGCCTGCTCCTGTTCGCGGTGCTGGCACTCGCCCTGCCGTACGGTGCCGCCCAAGCGGGCGCCCAGGAGGGGACGGTGTCCTGGTACGGCGGCAAGTTCCACCTGCGCAAGACGGCGAGCGGCGAGACCTTCAACGCCAACGAACTCACGATGGCCCACCCGACACTGCCGTTCGGTACCCGGGTCCGGGTGACCAACCTGCGCAACGGCCGCAGCGTCGTCGTGCGGGTCAACGACCGCGGGCCGTTCATCGGCCATCGGATCGCGGACGTGTCGCGGGCCGCGGCCGAGACGCTCGGCATGCTGAAGCGCGGCGTCGCGAAGGCCCGGATCGAGATCCTGGGCGACGAGGCCGACCTCGAGCCCTGACCGCCCGGTCGGCGGTTCCTCAACCGGACGAACGACGTTTCACGCTGGCTGCGTGGCGGAGCCGGGCTGCGCGTGCCTTGCGATGAATGCGGCGATCCGGTCCAGCGCCGTGCGCGCTTCGGGCAGCAGGTGGAAGACCTGGAACACGTGGACCATCTGCCACCACACCTCGATCTCGGCGGCGACGCCGGCCTGGCGCGCGCGGTCGTGCGCGCGCACGGAGTCGTCGAGCAGCACCTCGGTCGACCCGGCGTGGAAGAGCAGCGGCGGCAGGCCCGCCCAGTTGCCAAAGAGCGGCGACAGCAGCGGGTCGGTGCGGTCGAGCCCCGGGCAGACGATCGGCGGCAGCATCCGGAACGACACCTCGGAGAACATCGGGTCCGCGTCGAGGTTGTAGGTTGCCGAGGGCCCCGACATCGTGAGGTCGGTCGACGGCGAGATCAGAACCGCGCAGTTCGCGAGCGGCAGGCCGGCATCCCGCGCGCGCATCAGCGTGACCGCGGTCAGGCTGCCGCCGGCCGAGTCCCCGGCCACCACGAGCGGGCGTCCGGCGTAGCCCTGCTCGACGAGCCAGCGATAGGCGGCAAAGCAGTCGTCCGTCGCGGCCGGGAACGGGTGCTCCGGCGCGAGCCGGTAATCGACCAGCAGCACGCGCATGCCGGTGAGCGCCGAGAGCCGGGCCGCGAAGCGGCGGTAGATGCCCGGCAGGTGCAGGCACCAGGCGCCGCCGTGCAGGTAGAGGAGCGTGCCGCGGGCTTCGAGCGCACGGTCACCGACCCAGGTCGCCGGTATGCCGTGGACCGTGACGTCCTCGATCGGAACGGCGGGCGGGCGCCCCGCGAGCCGGCGGTCCATCCGCAGTGCGTGCGAGCGGACCTCGACGATGTCCATGTCCTCGCGCCAAACGCGCTTCGTGGTCATCCGGATGAAGGCATTCATCATTCGCGCGCGCAGGCTGGGCATGGCTCACTCCATCGTCGCAGGCCCGGGATTCTCGCCGTCGAGCGCGCACGGCGCCAGTCGGGATCGCCACTGCCCGTGCGCATCGATGCCCGGGCGCGCTAGCCTCTGCGCGTGAGCACGCCCGTCCGATTCCGCGAGAGCGACGGCTGCCGGATACACGAGCTGCCCGACGCCGACGTCCGCTACTGGCCCACGGCTTTCGAGCCGGCGGAGTCCGCGCGGCTGTTCGCCGAGCTGCGCGACGGCATCGACTGGCGCGAGGAGGAGGTGCTGATCTTCGGACGGCGTCGCGCGGTGCCGCGTCGGGTCGCCTGGCACGGCGATTCCCGCGCCCGTTACCGCTATTCCGGCACCGAACACGAGCCCCTGCCGTGGACGCCGACTCTGCTCGAAGTCCGCGACCGCGTGCTCGGGATCACCGGCCTACCGTTCAACGCGGTGCTGCTGAACCTGTACCGGGACGGCCGGGACGGCATGGGATGGCACGCCGACGACGAGCCCGAACTCGGGCCCGAGCCCGCAATCGCGTCCGTATCGTTCGGCGCCGGCCGCCGATTCTGCCTGCGCCACCGGCGCCGCCCCGACGCACGGCTCGAACTCCTGCTCGGCGACGGCAGCCTGCTCCTGATGCGCGGGCCCACGCAGCGGCACTGGGTACACGCCGTGCCGAAGACGGCCCGGCCGGTCGGGGAGCGCATCAACCTGACGTTCCGGCAAGTCCTCGCACAGCCCCGGTGAGCGTGCGAACGCCCCCTCGTGGCGAGGGGGCGGCGCGGTCTACCCGCGTGATTCCGACATTTTTGTTAAAAAACAACAGGCTCGCTGCTAGAATCGCGCACTTTCTTGGCGACCGGTCACCGGTCAGTACTAATAGACAACACGCGCGAAAACGGCATCGCCGAGCCGCGCAACGGGGTGCTCCGATGAATCGACGTGGAACGACGGTCGCGCAGGCCGTGGCAGCGGTGCTTGCGGGTGGCGCAGGCGCGTTCGTGGCGCCGCACCTGGCGCTCGCGCAGGAAGTGGTCGCGCCGCAGGGCGTGCTCGAGGAAGTGGTCGTCAGCGCGCAGCGCCGCGACCAGTCGCTGCAGGACGTGCCGATCAGCATCCAGGTCGTCGGCGCCGACCTGATCAGCGATACCGGCGCGACGGACATGGCGCAGCTGAACGGCTTCATCCCGGGCCTCGTCGTCTCGGGCAACAGCCCGACGCAGCCCCGCTACGAACTGCGCGGCATCTCGACCGGCGACTTCGGCATCGGCACCGACCCGGCCGTCGGCGTCTACGTGGACGGCATCTATTCGTCCCGCTCGGGCTCGTCGCTCACGACGTTCAACGACATCGAGCGCGTCGAGGTGCTGAAGGGCCCGCAGGGCACGCTGCTCGGCCGCAACAGCGCGGCGGGCGCCGTGTCGATCTACACGAAGCAGCCGACCGACGAATTCGACGCGAACGCCAAGGTCCGCATCGGCGAATACAACAGCCGCATCGTGAGCGGCATGGTCAACACGCCGATCGTGGACGGTGTCGCGCTGCGCGTCACGGGCGTCTACAACCAGGGCAACGGCTGGATCCAGGGCTCGAACAACAAGGACCTCTATCCGCAGGACGAGGCCTCGGTTCGCGCCGCGCTGCGCTGGGACGTCACCGACGACACGAAGGCGACGCTCAGCTGGGAATACGACAACCTGAACCAGCTCGCCCGCCCGGCAATCGGCATCGTGCCGGTCTCGGACACGTATCCGTTCGTGCAGTACCCGGCCGACCCGAACGAATACCTGAACCCGCTGAAGCTCAGCAACAAGGTGAACAACGACGTCATCGACAACGACGAGTCGCGCCTGCTGAATCGCTTCAACCTGTTCATCGACCACGACTTCGGCTGGGCGAATTTCCGGTCCTCGACGTCATGGACGAAATTCAACACGAACAACCGCGAGGACGAGGACGGCACCAACCTGAAGCCGTACATCTACTTCGACACCGCGAACATCGAGAAGAACGAGAACTGGTACCAGGAGTTCAAGTTCTCGCATTCGGACGAGACCTTCGACTGGGTCGCCGGCGCGAGCTACTACTCGGAAGACGCGCGCCAGACGAGCGACACGCACACGTTCACGGACAGCGTAGACGCGGTGCTGGTGAACGTCTGCGCGCTGTGCGACCCGGACGGCAATCCGCTGACGCCGCAGACGCCGATTTCGCCGGCCGGTTCGCTGTTCGGCTTCACGAATTTCCTGCTCTCGCTGGATCCCTCGACCGCCGGCCTCTCGCTGTCGAACATGACGTGGGACGAGGCCATGTACAACCATGGCGAGTACTCGGCCATGGCTGTCTTCGGCGACGTGATCTGGCACGCGACCGACAAGATGAACGTGACCGTTGGCCTGCGCTACACGAATGACGACAAGCATTTCAGCTGGCTTAACGGCCCGCGCGTTGCCCCCCAGCTCGACGGGACGATCAACTTCCTGGCCCAGGCGGGCTGGTTCGACTACTTGAATTCGATCGGCATCCCGCTGACGCCCGACTTCTACAACTTCGACCTGGTGTTCGCCAACAACCCGGCGATCGAAGGCGTGAAGGTGAAGGCGCACGACACGTGGAACGACCTGAGCCCGCGCTTCGTCGTCGACTACAAGATGACGGACGACGTGATGCTGTGGGGCTCGCTGGCCAAGGGCTACAAGGCCGGCGGTTACAACAGCGTCGAGATCGGCTCGGTGTTCGACCCGGAGAACGTGTGGAACGTCGAAGCCGGCGTGAAGAGCGTGTTCCCGGAAATCAACCTGCTCGTGAACGGCTCCGTGTACTACTACCTGTACAAGGACAAGCAGGCCATCTCGCTGGTCACGCAGACGGAAGGCGTGCCGAAGTACCTGATCGACACCAGCGACGAGCAGGCCTGGGGCGTGGACCTCACGGCGCAGTGGCAGCCGATCGACGACCTGACGTTCAACACGACGGTCGCTTACATCGACGCGACGTACGCGGACAAGACGGGCGAGGACGCGAACGGCGACCCGGTGGACCTGTCGGGCGACCCGACCGGCGAGCCGTGGTTCTCGTTGACCGCCGGTGCCGACTACCTCTGGGACTTCGCCGAGAACGGCAAGACCGACCTCTCGATCCAGTGGGCCTACCGCGGCCCGACCCGCTGCAACGGCGCTTCGACGCTGCAGGGCACCTGCCAGATCAGCCCGAACTTCAAGATCGGCGAGGCGCAGAACCGCACGGACGTCCGGTTCGGCTGGGAGAGCGAGGACCAGCACTGGGGTGCGGGCGCGTTCGTGCAGAACGTGTTCAACCAGCAGTACGTGGACGGCGTGAACAACCTCACGACGAACACGTTCGGCACGCCGTTCGCGTCGATCACGGCGCCGCGGCAGTGGGGCCTGGAGTTCAGCTATCAGTTCTGACGCCAGGGACTGCCCCGGGGCCTGTCCCCGAAGGGGACTGTCCCCCTAACGCAGTCCAGCCTACCTCCGCAGGGGTCCGTTTCCGCAGGGAACGGACCCCTTTCCTTTTGCGGCGGGGGGAGACCGTCCCTTTTTTGCGCCGCAGGTGTCAGTCACCTTTTGGTTTCTGTGCGGCGGCGCGGTCTTCCCTGGCGCGCGCGATCACGTACGCGTGGATGTCGTGGACGTCCTGCTCGCTCACGAGGTCCGAGAGCTTCGGCATCCCGGCGCCGTGGATGACGCCGTCGTAGACGATCGCGTTGAAGAGCTCGTGCTTCTCGGGCGGCAGCATGCGCAGGTCGGGCGTCACGCCGCCCGAGACGACGAACGCGCCGTGGCAGACCATGCAGGTCGACATGTAACGGTACTTGCCGTTCTCGACCTGGGCGGGCGTCGCGTCGAACGCCGGCGGTTCGGGGATCGAGAGGTCCTTCTCGGCGATCCGCGGCATCTCCGCCTTGCCGCCGAGCTTGAACGCATAGACGTAGCCGTCGTTCACGTAACGGCCCGACGCCATCGTTCGCGGGTCGCCACCGGTGACGCCGCCCGCGCCGCCGTAGCCCGCCATCACGGCCACGTACTGCTCGCCGTCGATCTCGTAGGTGATCGGCGGCGCGATGATCCCGACTTTCGTCGGCACGGACCACAGCACCTGGCCGGTGTCCGCGGCGTAGGCGGCGAAGCGCCCGTCACCGGTGCCCTGGAAGACGAGGTTTCCGTGCGTGGCGAGCAGGCCGCCATTCCAGAACGCCGGGTACTCGATCTCCCACACCGTCTTCCTCGCGACCGGGTCCCAGGCCTTCAGGTACCCGTGATCGGGCGGCAGTGCGCCACCAAACTTCTGCAGCAGCTGCATGCCGACGTCGGCCCACGCGTTCCAGTCGATGCCCGGGTTCCAGAACATGTCGCGGCGCGGGTAGTGGCCGGTGTCCTTGAACGCCTGCGACAGCGTGTAGATGCCCATCGGCTGCATCGCCGGGATGTACACGAGGCCGGTGTCCGGGCTGTAGGCCATCGGCTGCCAGTTGTGCGCGCCGAAGGGTGCCGGGACGATGAGGCGGGTCTCCTTCGAGTAGTTCGCCTCCGGCGTCTCGACCGGGCGGCCGGTCTTCAGGTCCACGTGCGTCGCCCAGGTGACGGGCGCGTACTTGTCGGCCGAGATGAGTTCGCCGGTCGTGCGGTCGAGCACGTAGAAGAAGCCGTTCTTCGGCGCCTGCATCAGCACCTTGCGCGGCTTGCCGTCGACCGGGATCTCGGCGAGCACGATGTGCTGCGTCGCCGTGTAGTCCCAGTTGTCGCCGGGCGTGACCTGGTAGTGCCACTTGAGCCGGCCCGTGTCCGGGTTCATCGCCAGGATCGACGACAGGTACAGGTTGTCGCCGCCGCCCGGCGAGCGGATGTCACGTGACCACGGCGAGCCGTTGCCAGTGCCGACGTAGAGCGTGTCGAGCTCCGGGTCGTAGGCCATCGAGTCCCACACGGTGCCGCCGCCGCCGCCGACCCACCACTCGCCGTTCCACGTCTTCGCGGCCGCCTCGAGTTCGGGGTTCTCGAACCCGTTCGCCGGATTGCCGGGCACCGTGTAGAAGCGCCAGGCGAGCTTGCCGGTCGCGGCGTCGTAGGCGGAGAGGTATCCGCGCACGCCGTACTCGCCGCCGCCGTTGCCGATCAGCACCTTGCCCTTCACGATCCGCGGCGCGCCGGTGATCGTGTAGGGCTTCGTGCGGTCGATCGTGTTCTGCTCCCAGCGCCGGCCGCCGGTGCGCGCGTCGAGGCAGATCAGCCGGCCGTCGAGCGTCGCGAAGTACACGGAGCCCTTCCACACGGCGACGCCGCGGTTCACCGCGTCGCAGCAGGCGTAGCGGCCCCACTCGCGGGGGACCATCGGGTCGTACTTCCAGATCTCCTCGCCGGTCTTCGCGTCGAGCGCATAGACGACGCTCCACACGCCGGTCGTGTACAGGATCCCGTCCACGACGATCGGCGTCGCCTGCAGGCCGCGCAGCGTGCCGGTCGGGTAGGCCCAGGCGAGGCCGAGCTGGCCGACGTTCGCCGAGTTCACCTGCGCGAGCGGGCTGAACCGTTGCTCGCCGTACGTGCGGCCGTGCGCGAGCCAGTTGCCCGGTTCGGCATCCGCCGCCGCGATGCGGGCGCCGTCCACGTTGCCGTACACGCGCGCGCCGCGAGTGGCCGCCGGGCTGCCGCCCGCCGCCAGTCCGACCGTGACGGCGAGGGCCGAAGCAAGGATCGCGCGCTGCCAGCTGTTCATCGTTGAGCCCGGGTGGCCGAGGAATGCCCGAGTGTCGTTCGCGGGCGGGCGGCTGGCAAGAGAGGCCGGTCGCTTTCCGGTGCCGCTCGCGCGATGATCCGGGGCCTGACGACGACGCGGGGGACGACGGCCATGGGATTCCGTGAATACGGTGAGTACGACGCGCTCGGTCTCGCGGGGCTCGTGGCCTCGGGCGAGGTGAGCCCCGCCGAACTGCTGGACGAGGCGCTCGAGCGCACGGCCGCCGTGAACCCGAAGATCAATGCGGTCGTGCACCTGATGGAGGGTCGTGCCCGTGCGGCGATCGCTTCGGGGCTGCCCGAGGGACCGTTCCGCGGCGTGCCGTTCCTCGTGAAGGACCTGATGACCGCGGTGGCCGGCGAGCCGATGTCGCTGGGTTCGCGACTATTCCGCGACTATGTCCCGGCCGAGGACGAGGAACTCACCCGGCGCTACCGGCGCGCAGGCCTCGTGATCTTCGGCAAGACGAACACGCCCGAGCTCGGCGTGTCGAACGTCACCGAGCCCGAGCTCTTCGGGCCTGCGCGCAACCCGTGGAACCTCGAGCGCTCGCCGAGCGGGTCGAGCGGCGGGTCGGCCGCGGCCGTCGCCGCGCGCATCGTGCCGGCCGCGAACGCGAACGACGGCGGCGGCTCGATCCGGACGCCGTCGTCGAACTGCGGACTCGTCGGCCTGAAGCCGAGCCGCGGCCGCAACCCGACGGGCCCGCTCGCACCGGACGTCTGGTGGGGATTCATCGGCGAGCATGCGGTGACCCGGACGGTGCGCGACTCGGCCGCGTTGCTCGACGCGACGGCGGGCGACCGCCCGCAGCAGCTGATGAAGCTCCCGCCGCCCGAGCGGCCGTTCCTCGAGGAAACCCGGCGCGACCCGGGGCGACTGCGGATCGCGTGGACGCTCGACCCGGGGCTCGCGCCCTCGCTGCACCCGGAGAACCGTGCCGCCGTCGAGGCCACGGTCGCGACGCTCGCCGGGCTCGGGCACGAACTCGTCGAGGTGCACCTGCCGCTGCCCCGCGACGAGTTCATCGCGAGCTACGCGACGCTGATCGCCGCCGACGTCGCCGCCACGCTGCGGCAGTCGGTGCAGGCGGTCGGCCGGCGGGCCACCCGGGCGGACGTCGAGCTCACGACCTGGCTGCTTGCCCGGATGGGCGAGGCGCACTCGGCGGCCGACGTGGCCGAGGCGCTGTGGGCGGCGCAGACGTTCTCGCGGCAGTGGCTGGCGTGGGCCTCGGCCTTCGACGTGCTCGTCACGCCGACGGTCGGCGTCCCGCCGGTGCCGGTCGGGTCGCAGGCACTGACGGGCGCACGCCGGTTCGCCGTCGGCCTCGCGTCCCGTCTGCCGGCCGGTGCGCTGCGCCGGCAGCGACCGAAGATCATCGAGGCGTTCCGTCAGACGTTCGAGATCGCGCCGTACACGTTCGTTGCGAACGTGACCGGCCAGCCGTCGATGAGCCTGCCGCTGCACTGGACCGCCGACGGACTGCCGATGGGCATGCTGTTCACGGCGCGGACCGGCGACGAGGCGACGCTGTTCCGGCTCGCGTCCCAGCTCGAGCAGGCCGTGCCCTGGCGCGACCGCCGGCCGCCGCACGCGGCCTGAGCGGCCGCCGGTCCGTCGAGCGGCCCCCCGTGCCCCCCCGATCCGGGGGGGATGCGATATTCTTCGCCGCAGTCCGTCCATGCATCGGGGAGACCACGGGCGCCCGGCGATCGCGGCCCCGTCTTCATGGCAGCCTCACGGTTCCTGCTGAAGACCGCGCCTCCGAAACTCGCGCGGGCGCTCCCGCCGCGCCCGCGGCTCGAGCGGCTGTGGTCGGTCATCAGCGACCGCACTGCAATCGTCGTCACCGCGCCCCAGGGTTTCGGCAAGACCACGCTGCTCGCGCAGTGGCGACGGCGCTGGCTCGAGCGCGGCGCGTACGTCGCGTGGGTCACGCTCGACTCCCAGGACGAGCGCGCCCAGTTTGTCGAGCTGGTCGCATTCGCGCTCGCACAGGCGAGCGGCAGCGAGGCGTTCGAGGTCGCCGCGATGCAGGGTCGCGACCTCGAGAACCGCGAACTCGACGCGCTGACGGCGCTGCTCGCCGAGGTGGCCGCACTCGCGACGCCGACGGTGCTCGTGCTCGACGACGTGCACCGGATGCCCCGCGCATCGCTCGCGACGCTGGTCTCCTACCTGCTCAACAACGCGCCGCCGAACCTGCAGTTCATCGTCGGCACCCGCCGGCCGCTCGAGCTGCCTTTCGCCGACCTGATGGCCGCAGGCCAGCTGGCGGCGATCGGCCCGTCCGACCTGCGGCTCGACGCGGAGGAGTCGCGCGACGTGCTGCGCGCGCGCTTCGGCAGCCGCGTGAGCCTCGACGACGCGGCGCGCGTATACGAGCTCACCGAAGGCTGGCCGCTCGGCCTGCAGCTCGCCGCCGACGCGATCGAGCGTGCGCCGGACGTCGGCACCGCGATCGGTGAGCTGAGCGCGCGGCGCGGCGACTTCCAGCGGTTCTTCTTCGAGTCCATGCTCTCCCGGCTGTCGCGGGAGGCGGCCGGGTTCTTCGTGCGGTCGTCCATCCTCGAGACGATGCAGGCCGGCCTCTGCGCGGCGGTCACGGGCCATCCGGGCGCCGCCGAGCTGCTCGAGGAGGCGCCGCGGGTGTCGCCCGTCGTCGTGCAGACGGAGACGCCGGGCTGCCTGCGCCTGCACGCGATGGCGCGGGATTTCCTGCTCGGACAGTTCGAGCGGCTGCCGGCGGCCGAGCGCAGCGCCTGCCACGAGCGCGCGGCCGCGTGGTACGCGGCCAACGGCCAGTACCAGGAAGCGGCCCGCCACGCGTGGGCCGCCGGCAACGAGGCGCTCGCGATCGCGCACGCCGCGCACTGCCTGCGCGACATCGCGGGCGAGGGGCGGCTCGGCGAGGCGCGCGACTGGCTGCGTCGCATCCCGGCCGCCGCGATGGCCCGGGACGTCGAACTGCAGATCACGGCCGCGTGGATCCAGGCGCTCGGGGACGCGCCGCAGGGCGTGCCCGCGACGATCGAGCGCATCCTCGCGCAGCCCGGCCTCGACGACCGCGCGCGCTTTGAGGCGGCGATCGTGAGCGCCGCGTCGGCGCAGTTCTGCGACCGGATCGGCGACGTGGACGACGTGCTCGCGCCGTGGCTGCCGCCGCCCGCCTGGGCGCGGCCCGAGCACCGCGGCTCGATCGCGAACTCGCTGGCGCTGTCGGCGATGCTGTCGGGCGAGCCCGCGCGCGCCCGGGAGATCCTGGCCGCCTACCTGGCGAATCCGGACAGGGAGCCGATGTTCCGGCTCGCGGTCGCGTTCGGCGACTGCGCGATCGCGCTGAGCCACCTGCTCGAGAGCAACGCGCTGCGCGCGGAGGCGCTGCTCGCGCCGCAGCTCGCCGCGGCCGAGCGCGACATGGGGCGCCGCAGCCTCGTGGCCGCGATGTTCGCCGGGCTGCTCGCCTGCGCGCGCGCGATGCAGGGCGACCACGACGGCGCCCTCGCGCTGCTCGCCGACCGGCTCGACGTCGTCGAACGCGCCGGGCTGCCGGACCCGATCCTGTTCGCGTACCGCGTCATCGCCGAGATCGCGATGCGGCGGGGTGAGGAGGCGCGCGCGCTCGATGCCTGGGAGTCGCTGCGGGAACTCGGGGCCGCCCGCGGCCAGCCGCGGATGTCGCTCGTCGCGCTGACCGGGATGGCGATGACGCACGCGCTCGGCGCGCGCGTCGAGACCGCCTCGGAGCGGATGGCCGACGCGGTCGCGCTGCGCGCCGTGTTCGACCGGCGCGAGTACCGGCCGCTCGCGCCGTACATGGACCGCCGGATCGCGCTCGCTCGCGCGTTCGTCTGCTATGCGACCGGCGACGTCGAGGGTGTCGCCTCGGTGCTCGAGCCGGCGCCGGACGCGCCGCCGGCCGGTGCCCGGAACCCGGACGGGCTCGTGGCGCGCGCGCTGCGTGCGACGGCGTTGCACCAGCTCGGCCGTCCCGGCGCCCGCGAACTGCTGAACGAGGTGCTCAGCCTCGCGGAACTCGGTGGCGTGCGCAGCTACCTCGAGACCGCGCACCCCGCGGTCGGCGAGCTGTTCGGCACCGTGCGTCCGGCCGCGAACGGGCGCACGGGTCCGCGCTCGGCCGGCGCCGCGCCGCTGCGCACCGCGACGCCGTCCGAGGGCGGCGCCGTGAGCGGGCTGCTGACGCCGAAGGAGGCGCACATCCTGACGCTGCTCGCCGGCGGTCTCGCGAACAAGGAGATCGCCCGCGCGATGGACATCGGCGAGCAGACCGTGAAGTGGCACCTGAAGAACGTGTTCTTCAAGCTCAACGCCGCGAGCCGCCGGCACGCGGTGGACCGCGCGAGGCTGCTCGGGCTGCTCAGCGCCTGAACGGCAGCGCGGCGAGGCGCGCGGCGTGCCGGACGCCCCGGGACGTGAGGTCCACCGACGTCCGCGCGATCGCGACCGGCCCGCGCGCGCGGGCCAGGTCCTCGAACCCGTCGCGCGCGAAGTCCGCCGTCTCCCGCCAGGCCGTGCCGCAGGCTTCGGCCAGGTGCTCGACCGCGAGCCTCAGTGCATCCCGCGCCGGGGCACGTGCGCCCGCGACGAGCCGCTCGGGGGCCGCGAGCCGGGCCGCGAGCCTCGGGTAGCGCGCGCCGAGACGGTGCAGGTCGCCGGCCGGGTCCCGCGACGGCGGGCCGCCCGCGAGCGCGGACCAGTCGGTGGCCGTGAGCACGCGCTCGGCGCCCGAGTAGAACACCGCTTCCTCGCGGCGCATGTGCTCGCGCGTGTGCCGGACGTAGTCGGCCAGCATCCTTGCGATCCGCTGGCCCGGCCGCCCGCGGAGCAGGGCCGCCGACGCGCGACGCAGCTCGCGCTCGATCTCGCCCGCGCGCTCCTGGCCGACCCGGTGCTCGAACACGAGACGCTTCATGTTCTCGAACAGCGGCGGCTCACGGCGCCGGATCCGATCGAACAGCCGGTCCTCGCGCGGGTGGTGCACCGAGTGCTGGTAGACGAGCAGGTAGCGCATCGCCTCGAGCAGCACGGCACGGGCGGCCTCGGGCGCTGACGCGAGCGCGGCGGCCTGCACCTCGATCTCGCGCAGCACGCGCGACAGTCCGGCGTGGTCCTCGCGCAGCAGGCGCATGAAGTCGTCGGCCGTCGCGCGCGCGGCGGCGTCGGTCCGTCGGCCCGTGCGGCGGGGGCGGGTGGCGGTTCGGGTCGTCACGGGCACCGTTGTCTCACGAAATCGGCCGCGCGGTCGATGGCGCGCTGCGACTCGGGCGTGTACGGCAGTCCCTGCCAGCCGTGGGGCATCTCGTCCCACACCTCGAGTTCCGCCGCGATGCCGGCCGCGCGCGCGCGCTCGACGCATCGGCGGCTGTCGTCGAGCAGGATCTCGGTGCTGCCCGCCTGGAAGTAGAGCGGCGGCAGGCCCTCGTAGTCGCCGTAGACCGGCGACACCCACGGGTGCGTGAGTCGCCGCTCGTCGCCGCCGACGTACATCGCCCGCATCTCGAGGCCGCGCTTGTGGCTCAGCACGGGGTCGCGTGCCGCATTCTCGACGCGGGTGCCGTCGTGCGGATCGGTCAGGTCGGTGAGCGGGGACATCAGCACGGCGCCGGCCGGCGCCGGCAGCCCGCGGTCGCGCGCGGCCAGCAGCACCGCGAGCGCGAGTCCCCCGCCCGCGGAGATCCCGGACACGACGATACGGGACGGCGCGATGCCGAGCGACAGGAGCTGCTCGTACGCGCCGACGGCGTCGTCGTGCCCGGCCGGGAACGGGTGCTCGGGCGCGAGCCGGTAGTGCACGATCCGGGCCCGCGCGTGCGCCGCGGTGCACAGTCGCGCGATCATCGCGCGCTCCATGTTCGGCAGCCGCGCGACGTAGGCGCCGCCCGGGAAGTGCAGGATCACGCGATCGGTGCCCGAACCGCGCGGGCGCACCCACTCCGCCTCGCAGTTCGGCAGCGGGTGGTCGTGCGCCACCTCGAAGCCGGGCGGCCGCTCCGGGAACAGCCGTTCGATCGCGCCGATCTGCGCGCGCAGCCGGTCGACGGACACGTCGCGCTGCAGCAGCTGCTTCACCGTCAGCCGGGTCAGCAGGCTCGTCGTCGCGGTCTGCCAGCTCACCATCCGCGTCAGCCCTGCGCGAGGCGTTCCGCGAGCGCTCGCGCGGCCTTGTAGTCGGCCTTGCCGTTCGGCATGCGCGGTATGGCCTCGACGACGTGGTATGCGCGCGGACGCTTGTAGCCCGCCATGCGGCCCTGCACGTGCTCGGCGAGCGACGCCGCGAGCCCCGCGTCGGGGCTGCGCGCAGCGACGAGCGCGACGACGCGCTGGCCGAAGCGCTCGTCGGGCAGGCCGATCACGAGGCAGTCGGCGACGCCCGGGTGCGAGGCCAGCACCTGCTCGACTTCCTCCGGATAGACCTTCTCGCCGCCGGTGTTGATGCAGGCCGAGCCCCGGCCGAGCAGCTGCAGCGTGCCGTCCGGGTTCCACTTGCCCCAGTCGCCGATGAACGCGTAGCGCTGGCCGTCCACGACCCGGAACGTCTTCGCGGTCTTCTCCGGGTCCTTGTAGTAGCCCGCCGGCAGCGCCGCGCCGCCGGCCGCGATCAGGCCCGGCTCGTCCGAACCCTTCGGGATCTCGCGGCCGTCCTCGGAGAAGAGCTTCGTCTCGGCGAGCGGGATGAACTTCGCGGTCGCGCCGGTCGCGCCGCGTCGGCTCACCTGCAGCGCCATCGGGCCCTCGGTCGCTCCGACGCCGTCGAACAGCGTCGCGTCGAGGTGCTCGAGCATCTTCTCCTTGACCGCCTGCGACCAGATCACGCCGGACGACAGCACCATCTTCAGGCAGGAGAGGTCGAGCGTCTCGCCGCGCGAGATCGCCTCCTCGAGCGCCGTCACCATCGGACGGGCGAACGCGTCGCCGACGATCACGGTCGTCATCACCCGCTCGCGGGCGATCGTGCGCCAGATCTCCATCGGGTCGAAGTTGCGGTTCGGCAGCGTCACGCAGCGGCCGCCGAGCAGCTGGAACGGCAGGCTGTTCGCGAGTCCCGCGGTGTGCATCAGCGGCGACGACGGCATGATCACCGGCACGATGCCGCGGGAGCGCAGCACCTTCACGGTGCCGAGCAGCTTCGGCAGGTCGTCCGGCGGCGGGTCGAGCCCGAGCGCGTTCTTCGCGAACATCGCCGTGAGACCGGTGGTCCACGGCGTCACCTCGCAGATGACCCCCTTCGGCATCCCGGTCGTGCCGCCGGTGTACATCAGGTGGTAGTCGTCCGGCCGGCGCGCGATGCGCGGGGCGGGCGTCGTTGCCGCGAGCGCCCGTTCGAGGTCGCGTTCGGGGTGCGGCGTGCCCTCGCCGTCGTCCACTTCGAGCGCGATCTTCACGCCCGGCGCGCCGGGCAGCACCTCGTCCACGGTCGCGCCGAGCGAGCGGTGGTAGACGAGCGCCTCGCAGTCCGAGTTCTCGAGCAGGTACGCGAGCTCGGCGCCGACGTACCGGTAATTGATGTTGAACGGGACCATCCGCATCTTCAGCGCCGCGAGGAAGGTCTCGTAGTACTCGGGGCAGTTGTAGAGCAGCAGCCCCACCTTCGAACCGGGTTTCAGCCCGGCGTCGGCGAACAGTTGCCCGAGCCTCGCGGCCCGTTCGTCGAACTCGCGCCAGCTGCGGTGGCGGCCCGCGTGGGTGAGCACCGGGTCGTCGCCGAGCAGGTCGGCCAGTGCCTCGACGGCATCGGCGTAGTGGTACATGAAGCGGTTCCTCAGTGGGTGGCCGCGTCGCGCGATTCCAGCGCGGCGAGGCTCTCGTCGAAATGGTGCACGAAACGCCAGGCGTCCGGCACGACGGTCGGGTCGGCCAGCACGCACAGGTTCATCTGGTCCACGTAGCTCCAGACCGTGACGTTGAGCGCCGCGCCGTGGCACAGCTGCCCGATCGAGTACCACTCGGCCAGCCGCAGGTTGCCGAGCCTGAGCGGCTCGCGCGGGCCCGGCACGTTCGACACGACGACGTTCCAGAACGGGAGCAGCCCGCCGCCCTTCATCTCGTTGATCCGGTCCACGATCTTCGGGACGGCCGGCGGCAGCAGGTTCATCAGCGCCGCGATGTTCGCCTCGCGGGTCGCCTCCGAGTAGGCCTTCATCGTGTCCGCGTCGCGCTTGCACGCGCGCAGCCGCTCGACCGGGTCGGCGATCTCGGGGTGCAGCAGCGTGTGGTAGACGGTCGAGAAATTGCCGTCGCGGGTGCGCTCCGCGAGCGGCACCAGCGCGAACGGCACGGTGGCCACCATCGGCGAGGTCGGCGCCGCGCCGCGCAGTTCCGCCTCGAGGCCGCGGATCGCGCCCGCGGTCGTCGCGAGGAACACGTCGTTGATCGTGACGCCGTGCGCCTTCGCGACGCCGCGCACCCGCGCGAGCCGGTGGGAGCGCATCGCGAACGTGCGCCGCGGCGACAGCCGCACCGCGTACGGCGCCGGGTACTGCGGGTCGCCCGCGACCGGCGGCAGCGTCCGTCCCGAGCGTCGCCATTCGTCGAGTATCCGTCGCCCGGCGCGCGTGCCGCGGATCGCGCCCGGCAGGTTGCCGGCGAACACGCCCGGCAGGTCGGCGAGACCGCTCGCGAGCAGAGCCCCGCGGCCCGGCAGCGGCGCCGGGTGCCACGCCGCCGGTTCCGGGTGCACCGTGGACTCGGGCCGCGTGTTCCAGAACTCGTGCAGCATGCGGAGGATGCCGACGCCGTCCGTGAGCGCGTGGTGGATCAGGAGCACGACGGCGACCCGGCCGCCCTCGAGGCCCTCGACGGCCCACACCTGCCAGAGCGGCCGGTCGTGGTCCATCCGGTGCGCGTAGAACTCGCAGATCACCTCGGCCAGTTCGACCATCGAGCCCGGCGACGGGCAGCCGACGCGCCTCAGGTGGTAGTCGATGTCGAACGCCGGGTCGTCCACCCACACCGGGTGGTTGAGCCCGAGTGGAACCCGGAGATACCGCTGGCGGAGCCGGGGCAGCAGCCCGACGCGGGTCGCCCACGTGGCCTTGAACCGTTTCCAGGACCAGCCTTCCGGGTCGTCGGCCGGGTCGATCACCGACACCTTGATCGTGTGGTTGTAGGCCTCGGCGCGATCGAGGTAGAGCATCAGCGCGTCGGCGCCGCTCATCCGCTCCACGGTCAGCGCCTCGCGGGGGGGCGGCGTCGCGCGGGACGCTTCGCGGCGGTCTTCCGGGGTCGCCGGGTGCGCTTCGCGCCGGGCATCGGCGCCGCCTCGAGCTCGGCCCACGCGTCCGCGACGGCCTTCGCGAGCCGCGGCAGCGTGTGCATCGTCCGCCCGTTGCCGATGAACCCGAAGTCCATCCGGTCCGCGTACGACGTGAGTGTCGCATTGAGCCCGACCGAGGCCGCGACCGCCGACACCGGGAACGTGCCGACCATCGGCGCGCCGTTCACGTACATGCGTTCGCGCCCGCCGGGCACGTTCGAGATCACGAGGTTCGCCAGCGGCCGCGTGACCTGCGCGATGCCGGTCGCCGAGGTGAACTCGGCGAGCCCGAGTGCGCCGATCGCGAACGCCATCGCGGCGTCCTTCGACATCGAGCGCATCTCCTGCTTGGCCACCGTCATCTCGTCGCGGACGCGCTCGAGGCGCTCGACGATCCCGATGTCCGGCTCGCCAAGACGGACGAACATCGCCGAGGCCTTCGTCGCCGCCTCCGTGTCGCCCTCGTCGCGCAGCGACACGGGGCACATCGCGACGAACCGGTGCGGAAACGAGCGCCCGGTCTCGCGCAGGTAGCGATGCAGCCCCGCGTCCACCAGCGCGACCGAGAGGTCGTTCAGCGTGGCGCCCCGGCGCTTCGCAACCGAGTGCATCGCCTCGAGCGGCAGCGAGAGCGTCGCGTAGGACCGGGCGGCCTGCAGCGGCTCGTTCATCGGGCCGTGGTGGGCCGTGAACGGCACGCTGCCGCCGGGCTCGTCGCCGGTCAGCGCCGCGTAGGCCTTGCGCAGCGCGCCGAGCGAGACGTCCTTGACGGCCATCGTCTGCCGCGTCGCGGCACTGCCGAGGTCCGAGAGCCGGTCGACGAGCCCGCGGCGCGCACGCGGGCGCCGCGGCGTCATCTCGATCCCGAACGCCGGCGGATGCACCGGGTCGCGCGGCGACGGGCTCAGGCTCGCGTAGATGCGGCGCGTGCCGGACGCGCCGTCGATGATTGCGTGGTGCACCTTGCTGTAGATCGCGAAGCGGTCGCCCGGCACGCCGTCGATCACCCAGGCCCGGAAGAGCGGGCGCGCCCGGTCGAGCACGGGCTCGTGCAGGTCGGTGACGACACGCAGGAACTCCTCGTAGCTCGCGTCCGCGGGCATCGCGATGTACTGCACGTGGTAGTACGGGTCGTAGTCCGTGGTCTCGCGGAACTTCGGCACGCCGGCGGCGAGGTCCGGGACGCAGTTGAACGGCGGCGTCGGCCGCACGGCGCGATACGCCTCGACGATCTCGCGCACGGCGCCCGGGCGCCCCTTCGGCTTCCCGAACAGCATCAGCGCGCCCACGTGCGTGGGTGCCGAGGACGTCTCCATCGCGAGCCACATCAGGTCGAGTGGCGGGATCGTCTTGCTCATGGCGTCCTTCCTGCGACGGGCCGCCGCGCCTGCGCGCCGGCCCCGTTCGATTCCCCCGGCCCGAACGGTAGCAGGACGGGCCGTGAAAGTAGAGCGGGCCCCGCCCGCGCGAAAACTACGCCTGACGGAACGGACCCCGCCCGCGCTATCCTCGGGGTCCCCCGTCCGTGTGCTGCCCGACCATGCTGTTCAACCTGAAGCTCGCACTGCTCCGTCTCGCACTGGCCGCCAAGAAGCCCCTGTATCGCCTGGTCCAGGTCCCGCGCCCGGTGCTGCTCGTCGGCCGCGGCTCGACCGCGCGGCTCTGCGAACTCGTCGGCGGCTCGGGCGCGCGGCGGGTGCTCGTCGTCACCGACGCCGTGCTGGTCCGGATCGGACTCGTGGACCCGGTCCGTCGCGGGCTCGAGGCCCGGGGCGTCGAGGTCGCCGTGTTCGACGGGATCCTGCCGGACCCGACCCGCACGATCCTCGAACAGGGCGCCGCGGCCGCCCGGACCCACCGGGCCGACGCGATCGTCGCACTCGGCGGCGGATCGTCGATCGACGCGGCCAAGGTGATCGCCGCGATGGTGACCACCGGCAAGTCGGCGGGTCAGCTCGTGGGGCTGATGAAGGTGTCGAAGCCGCCGTTGCCGCTGTATGCGATACCGACCACCGCGGGCACGGGGTCCGAGGTCACCGTCGTCGCGGTGGTCACCGACCCGGAGCGCCACGTCAAGGAAGTGGTCGTCGAGCCGAAGCTCGTGCCGGTCGCAGCCGCGCTCGACCCGGAGATGATGAAGGGGATGCCGCCGCCCATCACCGCGGCGACCGGGATGGACGCGCTCACGCACGCGGTCGAGGCCTACCTGAGCCGGTGGCCCGTCGAGGACACCGCGATGCTGTGCACGTCGGCGGTGCGGCTCGTGTTCGCGAACCTGCCGCGCGCCTGCGCGCAGGGCGACGACCTCGAGGCGCGCGAGTCGATGGCACTCGCGTCGCTGTACGCCGGCCTCGCGTTCACCCGCGCGGCGGTCGGCTACGTGCACGCGTTCGCGCACAAGCTCGGCGGGATGTACGGCGTCCCGCACGGCCTCGCGAACGCGATCGTGCTGCCGCGCGTGCTCGACCACGCGAAATCCGACCCCTGGGCCGAGCGGCGTCTCGCGGACCTCGCGATCGCGATCGGCGCGGGCGATGCCGGCGAACCCGCCGCGACGCTGGCCGCGCGGTTCGTCGAGCGCGTTCGTGCGCTCAATCGCGAGATCGGCATCCCCGCGCACGTCGAGAAGCTGCGGCGGGAGGACGTCGCCGAGATAGCCCGGGCGGCGCTGACCGAAGGGGCGCGCGAGTACCCGGTGCCGCGCCGCATGGACCTCGCGGATGCCGAGTCCCTGCTCGCAAGCTGCCTGCCGGTCACGCCAGGCTGATCGATCGGATGAGGAACCAGTAGACGCCCAGCGCGACGAGCGCCGCCGCCGTCGCGTCGAGCGCGGCGCGGCGCGCGGGTGCGGGCAGGCGCAGGCCCGCCCAGGCAATCGCGGCGAGTCCCGCGAGCACGAGGAGCTGTGCCGCCTCGACGCCGACGTTGAACGCGACGAGCGCCGTGAGCAGGCGCGGCCGCGGAATCTCGAGCGCGAGCAGCGCACCTGCGAACCCGGCCCCGTGCGCGAGCCCGAACACGGCTGCGAGCAGCGGCGCCCAGCGGCGCGAAGTTCCGGCACCGAGTCGCCAGCCGCAGGCGGCGAACGCGACGAGCCCGCCCGCGACCAGCCAGGGCAGCGGCGAAAGGCCGGCGGCCTTCGCCGCGAACGGCAAGGCCGCGACGAGGACGACGCCCGCCCACGCGCCCCGGCCGGGCGGACCGGTGCGCAGCACCAGCGCCTCGGCGGCCGCACAGGCCACCGTGAAACCGATCAGCGCCTCGATCGCGCGCTCGTCCGGCGCGAGCCAGCCGGTCGCGACCAGCGCGAGCGTCAGCGAGTGGCCGGCCGTGAACCCGGTTGCGGCCCAGGCGGCGCGGCCCCAGCCGCCCGCGAGCATCACGAGCGCCACGACGAACGCCAGGTGATCGACGCCCGAGAGCACGTGCCCGAGCCCGAGCCGGAAGAACGCGCCGAAGTCGGTCGGTGCCGCCGCGGCGCGGCCGCCGATCCCGAACGACTGCGACGACACGGTGACCAGGTGCTCGACGACCTCGCCGCCGGGAGCGGACACGCGCGCGTAGTGCACGTGGCTCGGCGACACCTCGAAGAACGCGCCGACGGTCGCCGTTGCGGGCACGTCGGCCAGCGGGCGGGGGCAGGTCCACGCGAGTTCGACGCGCAGGTCGCCGCGGGCCGCCGCCAGCGGACGGGGCGGTGCGGCCGCGCAGGGCGCGCCGGCCTGCCGGAGCGAGACGGTGCCGGCCAGGTGGCGGGCGAGCAGCGGGCCGAGCCCGTCCCAGGTCGCCGCGTCGTCGAGCTGGGTGACCCGGCGCGCGTCCACCTGGAACACCACGTGCACGTCCCGGCCGTCCGCGTCCCAGCTCGAGTACGACTGGCTCCGGGTGTGGGCGATCGCCGACGCAGGCAGCGCGGCGGCCAGGGCCACGAGCGCTCCGGCGAGACGCTTCACCGGCGCGGCGCGTCCGCGGCGTAATCGATCGAGGCCGAGCGCCGCAGCGACTCGATGTAGTGCGCGAGCGCGGCCTCGGCCTGGCGTCGTCGCCACTCCTCGGCGACCGCGGCGCGCACGGCCTCGAACGGCGGCGGGGCGGCGGCCGTGCGCTCGACGAGCAGCACGAACGTCGGCACGCCGCCCGAGTCCACCGGGCCCGCGACGTCGCCGGGCGCGAGCGCGAGCGCGGCGTCGCGCACGGCGGGCCCCGCGTAATCGACGAGCTTGCCCGGCGGCAGCAGCGCGTCCGGGACGTACACGGCCTCGGCGCCGGCCGCGCGCGCCGCGTCGTCGAACCGCGTGCCGCCGCGCAGCGCGCGGCGCATCGCCTCGACCTGCGCCGCGTCGCGGCCCGGGAAGCTCACGACGCGCACCCGGAGTTCCGGGTCCGAGGCCACGAGCTTCGGCCGGGCGGCGTAGTACTCGCGCAGTTCCTGCTCGGTCGGCTCGCGCCCGGCCGCGTCGGCGACCGCGAACTGCACCATCGCGTCGATCAGCGCCTTGCGCACCGCGATGTCCTGTTCGCCGAGCCCGAGTTCGAGGCCGCGCTCGACGAGCAGCTGTTCGTCCACCAGGTTGTCGAGCACGCGCCGCTCGTCGGCGGCGGTCATCGGCGAGCGCTTGTCCGAGCCGAGCGCGCCGATCGCACGCTCGTAGTCGGCCCGCGAGATCGCCGCGCCGTTCACCGTCGCGATCACGTCGCCGCCGACGCGCGCGCGGGCCGGCGGGCCGAGTGCGCCCCACAGGGCCGCCGCGAGCCCGGCGGCGGCGCCGATCGCGAGCAGGGCGCGGCCGCGCGCGCTGCCCGTCTCAGCCACGCGTGCCCGCGGCCGGGTGGTACAGGTAGATCGGCGAGGACCAGGCGCGCTGCTCGGCCGGCGCGAGGCAATCGCTCGCGCCGCTGCGGTAGTCGCCGTAGCAGAGCTTCACCTTGATGCACTTGCCCGACGCGTCGCGCTCGCAGTGCAGCGGATCGCCGTTGATCGTCGGGGACGGCTCCTCGATCGCCCGGACGTAGTAGATCGAGTCGCGGCCGCCGGCCGCATAGGCCGGGTCCGTGAACGTGAAGCTGCAGCCGTTCGCGTCCGGCGGGCAGGCGTGCACGATGAACTTGTCCTCGATCAGGCCGTCCACCGGCTCGCCGGGGCGCATCTGCGGACGGATCTTCACGACTTCGATCCGGGTGATCAGGTTGCGCACGTCGGACGGGTTGTCGCATTCGCCCGAGCAGAGCGTCTGCAGGCGCTTCGCGTCCATGCCGGCCTTCGCGAAATCCGGGCAGCCGGGCTTCTGCTTGAACGAGCCGACCGCGCGGACCGTGAACGTCGGCGCGTCCGCGCTCGAGATCTCGCCGCCCATGTGCGCGGCGGTGCCGTCGGCGCCCGCGGCGTCGAACCAGAGCAGGATCTTGTGGCCCGAGGTCGCGTACACCTCGCGGCGCTCGAGCGCGTCCCAGATCGCCTCGCGCGAGCGGTTTGCCGCGTGCACGGCCGCGAGGCCGCCGGTCAGGAAGAACGACGACTGCCGCTCGAACTCCGTGAGCTGGAAGCCGGCCATCTTCTGCAGCTCGGACTGCGGGATCGGGTGCGGCACCGCGTCCGGCTTGCCCTGGTCGCCGAGCAGCCGCAGTCGCGTCTTCTCGTCGAGCGCGCCGCTCGCCTCGGTGTTCTCGCGACGGTCCACCTGCTTGTAGCCGGTGCCCGGCCGGGCGCGGTGGTTGTCCGAGGAGCCGATGAAGCCCCACTTGAACCGCGTCGGGTGCTTCGGGTCCTCGTTGAAGCGCGAGACCGCGAGGCCGTACTGCACCGACGTGCCCGGGCGGTGGTTGAACGGCGGCAGGAAGCAGTCCGTGCACTGGCCCGCGTCGAGCCAGTCCTCCGGGGTCTCGCCGCCGACGACCAGGTGTCCCGCGATGCCCATGTTCGCGTAGGCGAGCCGCGCCTCGTCGGCGCGCTTCAGGCAAACCTGCTCGGCCTGCCCGGTCGCGACGCAGCGCTCGAAGATGATGTCGCCGGCGCGCCAGCAGCTCGGCAGGTACCCGGGCGTCGGCTTCGGGCAGGTCGCGGACTTGCCGTCGGCCGCGATCTCGATCGGCACCCAGGAGCGGTACTGCTCGGAATTGCCGTGGCCCGAGTAGATCTCGATCAGCCGGAACTCGGACGGGTCCTCGGCCGGCGCCAGCGACTTGTCCCAGGTGGTGCCGGCCGGCGTGTAGAAGCCCCAGCTCGAGCCGTGCGGGATGATCATCGGGGACAGGCCCTGCTCCTTCAGCCGGCGCACGAGCTCGCCCGGGGTCGTCGCGACCTCGAAGCAGTCGGCCGGCAGCTGGCTCGAGGGCAGCGAGGGGTCGCAGTCCGGGACCCGCTGGATGTCCTTGATGAACCGGTTGAAGTCGTAATAGACGTCGCGCTCGGGCAGGTCCTCGAGCGCGAAGATCGGCGACATGCCGCGGGCGGTCGTCCTGAGCGTCTGCGTCGCGACGCCGCCGGCCGCGATCTCGCGGGCCGCGACGGCCTTGTCGTCGAGCTGCTCGAACAGCACGTTCTTGTGGCCGTAGTGCTCGTCCGGCGTGCGGCCGACCTGCGTCCACTCGAAGCCGATGAACGAGACGAGGTCCGGGGACTTCGTGTCGCCGGAGATCGCCTGGCACTGCCGGATGGACTTCTTCGTCTCGTCCCAGCGGTACGGCGTGCCGGCCTCGGCGTGGTCCGTGATGGCCCAGAAGTCGAGGCCCGAGCAGTAGCGCGCGAAGTCGCAGGCGTCGCCGACCGGGTGCACGCCCGGGCCGCCGAGGATCGGCAGCGCCCACAGGAACGCGTCGGTCGAGTAGGTCGTGTGCACGTGCAGGTCGCCGAACAGGATCTGCCCGGTGTCGCCGGCCGGTGCGGCCGCGGCCACCGCCTGCCCGCGCGCGGCGATCACCGGCGCCGGGATGGCCTTGCCGGTGATCTCGCCGGCCGTGCGCTCGTGCCCGAGCATCCCATTGGCGGTCGCGTACCACCAGCCGGCGAACGCGGCCACGAGGGCCGCCACTGCGATCGTCACGATCTTCGTAGTCTTCATCGGGTCCCCCGGTGGCCGGCCGAGCCGGTCGTGGTCGTACGTTCTGTCAGCCCTGCATCAGGTGGTCGCGGAACTTAACACGGAGGTCCTTCTTGCTGATCTTGCCGGTCGCCGTCATCGGCAGGCTGTCCACCACCACCACGTCGTCCGGCAGCTGCCACTTCGCGAAGTGCCGGCCGATGTGCTCGAGTACCGAGTCGCGCCCGGGCGTGCGGCCGGGCCGCGGCACCACGAGCAGGATCGGGCGCTCCTCCCACTTCGGGTGGCGCACGCCGATCGCCGCGGCCATCAGCACGTCCGGATGGCCGCAGGCGCAGTTCTCGATGTCCACCGAGCTGATCCACTCGCCGCCGGACTTGATGACGTCCTTCGCGCGGTCCGTGATCTGCATGAAGCCGTTCGGGTGGATCACCGAGACGTCGCCGGTCGCGAACCATCCCTGGGCGTCGTGGGCCGCGGAGTGCTCGAGCTTGTAGTAGCCGCTGCAGACCCAGTTGCCGCGCACCTTGAGTTCCCCCGCGGACTTGCCGTTCCACGGCAGTTCGTGGCCGTCCTCGTCCACGACCTTCATCGAGATGCCGAAGATCCCGTGGCCCGCGAGCGAGCGGATCTGCTGCTGTTCCTCGAGCGGGAGCGCGTCCTGCCCGTGCCGGAGCGTGCTCACGGTGCCGAGCGGCGAGGTCTCGGTCATCCCCCAGCCCTGCACGACCACCACGCCGTGCTCGGCCTCGAAGTCGCGGATCATCGAGAGCGGTACGGCCGAGCCGCCGACCACGGTCCGGTTCAGCGTCCGGAGCTTCGTGCCGGTGCTCCGCAGGTGGTTGAGCAGCAGCGTCCACACGGTCGGCACGCCCGCCGCGATCGTCACGCCTTCCTCGTTCATGAGCTCGGTGAGCACGGCCGGGTCGCCCATCTTCGGGCCGGGGAACACGAGCTTCGCGCCGCAGATCATCCCGTTGTAGGGCAGGCCCCAGGCGTTCGCGTGGAACATCGGCACCACCGCGAGCACCGTGTCGCGCGCCGACAGGCCCATCGTCTCCACCATGCAGCCCGCATAGGCGTGCAGCACCGTCGAGCGGTGGCTGTAGAGCACGCCCTTCGGGTTGCCGGTGGTCCCGGACGTGTAGCAGAGCGAACTGGCGGTGCGCTCGTCGAGGTCCGGCCAGTCGTAGTGCTCCGGGTGGCCGGCGATGAACGACTCGTAGTCCGGGTGCCGGCCGGCCGCGGCCGGGGGCATCGAGGCGGCGTTCGTCATCACGACCACCTGCCGGACGGACGGGGTCTTGCCGGCCAGCGACGCGAGCACCGGCAGCAGCGTCGGGTCGACGAACACGAGCCGGTCCTCGGCGTGGTTGACGATGTACTCGAGCTGCTCGGGAAAGAGGCGCGGGTTGATCGTGTGCAGCACGGCGCCGATGCACGAGACGGCGTAGTAGATCTCGAGGTGCCGGTAGTCGTTCCAGGCCACGGTCGCGACGCAGTCGCCGGGCCGGACGCCGGCCGCCGTCAGTGCGTTGGCGAGCTTCCGCGCCCGGCGGAACACCTCCCGGTACGTCGTCCGGTGGCGAGGGTCGTCGAACGTGACGCTGACGACCTCGGCGTCCGGGTAGTTGCGCTCCGCGTAGCGCATGATCTCGGTGATCAGGAGCGGGACTTCCATCATCTGGCCGTGCATTTCGGGCTCCTCGTGCGCGATCGTTGCGGCGTCCGTTAGGTATTAACCGGCGTTCCGCGGGCGGCCGAATGTTCTCACTCGCGCGACAGCGTTGGAAAGCTCATTTATTGTGCATTGCATTCAAGCGTGGTGCGCACGCCACGCACGGGCACGCCCCCCCGCGGCGGGGGGGAGGGGGGATGTACACGGCTGTCAATATCGCCATAATCCGCTCGGAGCAGCATCCGCGCGGCGGTCGTCTGCACGAAATTCCGATACGAACCACGGGGGCTTCCGATGAGCAAGTTGGTGACCACTCCGGTCCGGCGCGACGGCGCGCGCAGGACCAGTCTGCTCGGCCTGGCCGTTGCCGCGGCGCTGGCGCTGCCGCAGGTCGCGGCGGCCTACGAATTCGACACCGGCAACGACAACCTGTCGTTCCGCTGGGACAACACGCTGCGCGTGAACCTGTCGGACCGCGTGGCCGCGCAGAACAAGGACATGATCGCCAACCCGAACTTCGACGATGGCGATCGCAACTTCGACACCGGCACGTTCTTCACTCGCTTCGACATCCTGAGCGAGATGGACCTGGTGTGGAAGCAGGACTGGGGTTCGCTCGGCGCGCGCGTGTCGGCGGCCGGCTGGTGGAACCCGGCCTACCAGTCTCTCGACAACTACAGCGTGCAGACCGAGAACAACATCAAGAACGGCGTCCCGGCGCTCGGCCTGCCGACGTACACGCAGCGCTATGCCGAGGGCCCGTCGGGCGAGTTCCTCGACTGGTTCCTGTTCGGCAGCTTCGCGATCGGCGACGCGCCGGTGAACATCAAGGTCGGCCAGACGACCGTGTACTGGGGCGAGAGCCTCGGCATCAATGCCGCGACGCTCGGCATCAACTACGGCCAGAACCCGATCGACGTCTGGAAGGGCCTCGAGAACCCGGGCGTGGATGCGAAGGAAGTGTTCCGGCCCCGCCTCGGCTTCAACATCAACTCGCAGGTGTCCGAACACCTGAACGTCGCCGCGCAGTACTACTTCAACTGGCAGGACTTCAGCAACCAGGCCTGGCGGTATCCGGAGTCGGGCTCGTACCTGTCTTTCGGCGACTACGTGCTGTGGGGCGGCAAGTCGCTGATCGCGGCGCCGAACCCGCTGTACGGGACGTCGACCGGCGCGACCGTCTGCGGCACCTACAACAACGTCGCGCAGCCGATCGTGAACTGCGCATCGCAGAAGTGGCTGCGCCTCTACAAGACGAAGGCCATCACGCCCGACGAGAACAGCGGCAACTACGGCATCGCGCTGCGCTGGAGCCCCGAGTGGGTCGGCGGCACGATCGGTGCCTACTACCGCCGCAGCTACGACATGCAGCCGCAGGCGCTCATCACGCCGCTCATCCTGCCGGGCTTCACCACGCCGACCGCGATCGGGCTCTGCACGGGCCTGCTGAACGGCTGGGCGCTGAGCGGGCAGTGCCTGCAGCAGGCCAGCACCGGTGTGTACCTGCCGACGCCGGCGTTCCCGGCCGGCACGCCGTTCCCGGGCACGCTCTCGCAGACGGGCGTGAACTTCCTCGACAACGGCAACATGGGCACCTACCAGTTCGCCTACGGCTCGGACATCGACATGTTCGGCCTGAGCCTGTCGAAGCAGGTCGGTGGCCTCAGCCTCGGCTCGGAACTCGTCTATCGCTCCAACATGCCGCTGCTCAGCGACCCGGTCACGGTGCTGCCGTGGCAGCTGCGCGACTATTTCCCGCTGACGCCCGGCGCGATCTGGTCCGACAAGATCCCGAAGGGCGACACCCCGGGGGCCAAGGGCGACACGCTCAGCGGCTTCGTGAACCTGCTCGGCGTGATGGGCGAGTCGATCTGGGACACCGCCAGCTGGTCCACGGAACTCACCTGGATGACGTGGCTTGACGTCAGCCAGAACGAGGCGGTGTTCAAGGGCCGCAGCGGCTACAAGTTCATCGACGCGGTCGACAAGAACTACTTCGGCCTCGCGATCAACTTCACGCCGACCTGGTTCCAGGTGCGGCCCGGCATGGACCTGCTGACGCCGATCTCGTGGTCGCAGGGCATCTCGGGCAACTCGCCGGTCACCGGCGGCGGTGAGGAAGGCGCCGGCACGTTCGGTCTGGCGATCGCGCTCGACTTCTACCAGCGCTACCGCTTCGACCTGAAGTACGTCGGCTTCTACGGCGACTACGCGAAGTGCAAGAACGAGCCGGCCGGTTTCTGCGCCGGCGCGAACCCGGATGCCGTCTCGGTCTTCAACGGCCTGCCGCTCGCGGTGCTGAGCGACCGCGACTTCATCGCGCTGACGTTCAAGACCACCTTCTGACGAGGAACGACCCCAATGATCCGCAAGACACTGTTTGCTGCGACCCTCGCGGTCCTGAGCGCCAGCGCCATGGCAGCGGTCTCGCCGCAGGAGGCGGCCCGCCTCGGCAAGGACCTCACCCCGGTCGGCGCCGAAAGGGCCGGCAACAAGGACGGCACCATCCCCGAGTGGAGCGGCGGGCTGACCAAGATCCCGGCATCGTTCGTCCCGGGGTCGGGCGTGCGTCCGGACCCGTTCGCCGGTGACAAGCCGCGCCTGGTCATCACCGGGCAGAACGCCGACCAGTACAAGGACAAGCTGACCGCGGTCACCTACGCGCTGCTGAAGCGCTATCCGAAGTACCGCATCGACGTCTACCCGACGCAGCGTCCCGTGCACTACCCGGAGAAGATCGTCTCGAACATCGCGAAGAATGCGGTGTCCGCGAAGACCGTGAACGATGGCATAGCGATGGAGGGTGCGCTGCCCGGCACACCGTTCCCGATCCCGAAGACCGGCAACGAGGCGATGTGGAACCACATCATGCGTTATGCCGGTGAGGCGACCTTCTGCAAGTACGACTCCTACAACGTCGACTCGGCGGGCGTCGCGACTCTTGCGGCCACCGGTCTCAGCTACCAGGAATTCCCGATCTTCGCGCCGAAGGCCCTGGACACGGTGATCCAGGGCAACAGCCCGATCTGGTACATCAAGCAGGAGTACACCGGCCCGGCGCGCCGCGCCGGCGAGTCGCTGCTCGTCATCGACCACGCCAATCCGCTGGTGCAGCCGCGCAAGGCCTGGCAGTACCTGCCCGGCCAGCGTCGCGTGAAGCTGGCGCCCGACCTGGGCTACGACACGCCGAACCCCGGTACGGCGGGCGCCGCGACCTACGACGACGCCTTCGTGTTCAACGGTGCGCAGGACCGCTTCGACTTCAAGCTGGTCGGCAAGAAGGAAATCTTCATCCCCTACAACAACTACAAGGGCACGTCGTTCCCGGGCAGCCGCGAGAACGTGACGACGCCGAACTACATGAATCCGGACCTGGTTCGCTGGGAACTGCACCGGATGTGGGTGGTCGAGGCGACGCTGAAGCCGGGCAAGCGGCACATCTACAAGAAGCGCGTGTTCTACATCGACGAGGACAGCTGGGTGGCCCTCGCCTCGGACGAGTACGACGCCCGCGACCAGCTGTTCCGCGGTACCTACGGCTACACGGCGTTCTCGTACGACGCCAAGGTGCTGAACATCGCGCTGCAGGCGACCTACGACCTGATCGCGGGCCTGTACGCGTCGCAGGGCAACTGCGGCCTGTACAAGGGCGTGACCTATCGCGGACCGTTCCCGGCCCGCGACTGGACTCCGGACGCGCTGGCCGGCGCCGGTATTCGCTGATGACGACAGGCGCCCGGCAGAAATGCCGGGCGCCTGCTTTCGCGGCTTGCGTCAGGGGAATGCCGGGCCGCCGCCGGGTTCGTCGGGGGAGACCATGAGAAGTCGAATCGCAACGATCGCGGCCGTAGCGGCCGCGGTGTTTATGGGCGTCGCCGCGCACGCGGAGGGCGACACCGGAAGTGCGCCCCCGCCCGGTCCGAACGACGTGCTGAACCGGCCGTCGATGCCTTCCGAACTCGCCGCGAAGAAGCTCCTGATCGGGATGGCTCGCGCGGGCGACCGCTACATCGCGGTCGGCCCGCGCGGCCACATCGTCGTGACCTCCGACGGCGGCAAGACCTGGACCCAGGCCCGGGTGCCGGTCAGTTCCGATCTCACGGCCGTGTGGTTCGTGAGCGCGACGCGTGGCTGGGTCGTCGGCCACGACGGCGTGGTGCTCACGACGGGCGACGGCGGCGCGACCTGGGAAAAGCAACTCGACGGGATTGCCGCCAACCAGATCGTGCTGAAGGACCTCGAGGCCAAGGCGGCCGCGAATCCCGCGTCCGAGGAATTGCAGCACCTGCTGACCGAAGCGCAGCGCAACGTCGAGATGGGCGCCGACAAGCCGTTCCTCGACGTCTGGTTCGAGAACGAGACCACCGGTTTCGTGGTCGGCGCGTACAACCTGGTCTTCCACACCGCCGACGGCGGCAAGACGTGGGAATCCTGGTTCGACCGCGTCCCAAACCCGCAGTTCATGAGCCTCTACTCCGTGCGTCCGGCTGGCGGCGAGGTGTACGTCTCCGGCGAGCAGGGGAGCTTCTTCCGGCTCGATCGCGCGCAGCAGCGCTTCGAGGCGCGTCCCGTGCAGTACCAGGGCAGCCTGTTCGGCGTGGTCGACGCCGGCAGCGCAGTGCTCACCTATGGCATCAAGGGCAACGTGTTCCGCAGCGCGGACGGGGGCGCGACCTGGACGAAGGTCGACAGCCGGCTTGCGGCGACCATCGTCGGCGGCGCGACGCTCGGCCCGGACGCCGCGGTGATTGCCGATCAGGGCGGGCGGATTGCCGTGACCCGCGACGGCGGGCTGACGTTCGCCGCGGTCGACCTGCCGCAGACGCGCCCACTCACCGGCATCATCGACGCCGGCGGCGGGAAGTTCGGCCTCACCGGCCCGTTCGGTGCGGCGATCGTCGCTCCGGGAGCGGCGGCGCCCGCTCCCTGACCCAAGCCTCAGCAGGACACCACGATGGCAGCTCCCACGTCCAACATCGAAGCGATGCCGGTCGTCCGCGACCTGAAGGACTTCGACCTCAACTCCGGAATCCTGCTCGAGCGGCTGATCTTCAATCACCGCGTGTTCGTGATGCTGGCCTGCCTCACCGTGACGCTGGTGCTCGGCTGGCAGGCGGCCCACATCGGCCTGAACGCCAGCTACGAGCGGATGCTCCCGTACAAGCATCCGTACATCCAGAATTTCGCGGCGAACGCGAAGCAGTTGCGCGGCCTCGGCAACACGCTCCGGATCGTGGTCGAGAACACCCAGGGCGACATCTTCGACCCCGCCTACCTCGACACGCTGAAGAAGGTCAACGACGAGCTGTTCCTGACGCCCGGCGTGGACCGCGCCTGGGTCAAGTCGATCTGGATGCCGGTGGTCCGCTACAACGAAGTCACCGAGGAGGGCTTCGCCGGCGGACCGGTGATGCCGGACACCTACGACGGGTCGAAGGAACAGGTCGAGCAGCTGCGCCAGAACATCATGAAGGCCGGGCTCGTCGGCAGCCTCGTGTCGAACGACTTCAAGTCCGCGATGATCGTCGTGCCGCTCCTGTCGGTGGACCCGGACACCGGCCAGAAGATCGACTACTGGGCGCTGTCCCGCGCGATCGAGAAGAACGTCCGCGACGCGTACGAGAAGCCGGACGGCAAGTACAAGATCCGCGTGATCGGTTTCGCGAAGCTGATCGGCTCGCTGCTCGACGGCATCCTTCAGGTGATGATGTATTTCGGCGCCGCGATCCTGATCGCCGCCGCGATCCTGTTCTCGTTCACCCGCTGCGTGCGCAGCACGTTCGTCGTGCTGCTCTGCTCGCTGATCGCGGTGATCTGGCAGGTCGGCATCCTGAACCTGCTCGGGCTCGGGCTGACGCCGTTCTCGGTGCTGGTGCCGTTCCTGATCTTCGCGATCGGCGTCTCGCACGGCGCGCAGAAGATGAACGGCATCCAGCAGGACGTCGGCCGCGGCACCGTGGGACTGGTCGCCGCGCGCTACACGTTCCGCCGGCTCTTTGTCGCCGGCGTCACGGCGCTGCTGAACGGCGCGGCCGGCTTCGCGGTGCTGCTGCTGATCCCGATCCCGGCGATCATGGAGCTGGCGATCGCCGCCACGATCGGCGTGTGTGTGCTGCTGTTCACGAACCTGGTCCTGCTGCCGGTGATCCTGTCGGTGACCGGCGTGAGCAAGAAGGCTGCCATGCGCAGCCTGAAGCAGGAGGAGCAGGGCGTCGGCACGACCGGCGTGTGGTCCTTCTTCAATCACTTCGCGACCAGCCGCGCGTGGGCGGGAACGGCGATCGCCATTGCGCTCGCGATGGGCGTCGGCGGCCACCTCGTCGCGCGGCACCTGCAGATCGGCGACCTCGACCCGGGCGCCCCGGAGCTCCGGCCGAAGTCGCGGTACAACATCGACAACGCCTACATCACCTCGCACTTCTCGCTGTCGTCGGACGTGTTCGCGGTGATCGTCAAGACGCCACCCGAGTCGTGCACCCGCTACGCGACGCTGCAGCAGGCGGACCGGCTGGCGTGGCAGCTCCAGCAGCTGCCGCAGGTGCAGGCCACGATTTCGCTGGCCGACATCGTGAAGCAGGTGACCGCGGCGACGTACGAGGGCTCGCCGAAGTGGTACACGCTGTCGCGCAACCAGGACGTCCTGAACTACGGCGCGCAGCAGGCGATCCAGAACACGCCGGACCTGACGAACGCCGAGTGCTCCGTGATGCCGGTGATCGCGTTCCTGACCGATCACAAGGCCGCGACGCTCGACGCGGTGTCGTCGACGGTCGAGAAGTTCATCGCCGACAACCCGGTCGCCGACGTGGAACTGCTGCCCGCGGCCGGCTCCGCCGGCATCGAGGCCGCGGTCAACCAGGAAGTGCGCAGCGCCTGGCTCAAGATGCTGATGTACATCTACGGCGCCGTGTCGATCCTGTGCCTGATCGCGTTCCGCTCGTGGCGCGCGGTGCTCGTCGCGCTGCTGCCGCTGGCGCTGACCTCGACGCTGTGCGAGGCCCTGATGGTCGTGCTCGGCATCGGCGTCAAGGTGGCGACGCTGCCGGTGATCGCGCTCGGCGTCGGCATTGGCGTGGATTACGCGCTCTACCTGCTGTCGGTGCAGTTGAACGGCCAGCGCACGGGCATGGCGCTGCCGGACGCCTACCGTGCGGCGCTCGCGTTCACGGGCCGCATCGTCGCGCTGGTGGGCTTCACGCTCGCCGCAGGCGTAATCACCTGGGCCTGGTCGCCGATCAAGTTCCAGGCCGACATGGGCGTGCTGCTGGCCTTCATGTTCCTCTGGAACATGCTCGGTGCGCTGATCCTGATTCCGGCGCTGTCCAACTTTCTGCTGCCGACCTCGGCGGTGCACAAGAGGGCGGCGACGGGCTGAACCATCGCGGGCGCCCTCGGGCGCCCGCCGTTGGGGGAGTGGGGGGCGACAACGAAAAGAATCGCCGCACGAGCGACGACGTGGAAACTGGCGCGTTGGGGGGTGCCTGCCGCGAGCGATCGCCAGGCACCCGTTTTTTTTGCGCCGCCGTCAGGCGTCGAACGGCGGTTCCGGCTCGAGCGGAGGCAGGGCGCGCCGGGCGATCCGGCGCGCGTCGGCGTCGGGCACGCCGAGGAAGCGCAGCACCGCGAGCGCCACGCGCTCGGGCAGGGCCCTGCCGGGCAGGCCGAGCCGGCGCCTCAACTCCGCCGGCAGCGTGCCGGCCGCGCCCGTGCGATGCTGGACGTGGACCGAGATCGCCGTGAGCGTCGTGCCGGCGACCGCGAGCAGCGCGACGAGTTCGTCGTCCCCGGTGAACCGGCCGCTGTCCTGTCCGCGCCGGATGTCGCGCAGCAGCCGGAGCCCGAGCCCGCGCTGCAGCATCCGTTCGGACAGCGCCTCCCGGATCAGGAACCGCGCCCAGGTGTCGTCCTGTTCCGCCCGGCGCAGCGTGTGGCGCACCGACGCGGCCATGACCTCGGCCGGGTCCTCGACGCCTGCGAGCGCGCGGTCGAGCGCGTCCGCGTAGCCCTCGAACACGTGTTCGACGAGCGCGTCGTGGATCGCGTCCTTCGACTCGAAGTGGTTGTAGAACGAACCGAACCCGACGTCGGCCGCCTCGGTGATCTCGTTCACCGCGACGCCGTCCATGCCGCGCCGGGCCATCAGCTCGAACGCGGCCCGCAGCAGTTTTCCGCGGGTCTCGCGCCGGCGCCGCGACCCCCGCGCCTCGCGGGTCGGGGCCGGGTCCGGCGTCGGGCGGGCGGCGGCGGGTCTGCGCGGCATCGGGACATTCTCCGCGAGTACTTGCATAAGATCAATCATAACTGATATTTTTATCAGTAACGATTCGACGATCGGCCGGGAACCCCCCCGGCGACGTCATCCCCGGGGTGGAGCATGGATCCGGTTCCGACACGCGTGGACGTGCTGGTGGTGGGCTACGGGCCGGTCGGTGCGGCGCTCGCCGCGCTGCTCGGCGGCTACGGCGTCCGCACGCTCGTCGTGGACCGGGCGCCCGACGTGCTGCAGATGCCCCGCGCGATCGCGCTCGACAACGAGGCGCTGCGCATCCTGCAGATGGCGGGGCTCGGCGAGGGCACGTTCGCGGTCCGTGCGATCCCGCGCGTGCGCTACCACTCGCCGTACGCGGGCGAGTTCGCGCAGGTGAACACCGCCGGCTGCCTCGACGGGCACCCGCGGCTCGTGACGTTCTACCAGCCGGAGCTCGAGCGTGCGCTCCGCGCGCGGGTCGCGTCGCTGCCGTCCGTCGCGACAGCGACGGGCGTCGAGATGACGGGATTCCGCGACACCGGCGCGGCGGTCGTCGTCACGCTCAGGACGCCGGACGGCGGGGTCCACGAGGTCGAGGCCGCGTACCTGGTGGGCGCCGACGGCGCCGCCTCCGGCATCCGCAAGGCGATCGGCCAGGACTTCTCGGGGCAGACGTATCCGGAAGAGTGGCTGATCGTGGACGCCGAGCGTCCGAACGCGGGCTTCGACGAGATCGAATTCGTCTGCGACCCGCGACGCCCGACGCCGCACATGCCCGCGCCGGGTGACCGCGAGCGCTGGGAATTCATGCTGCACCCGGGTGAGGACCGCGAGGCGATGGAACGTCCGGAGACCGTCCGCGAGCTGCTGGCGCCCTACGGCGACGTCGCCGCGATGAAGGTCGAGCGCCGGGCCGTATACCGCTTCCACGCACGCACCTGCGAACGCTTCCTCCGCGGGCGCGTGGTGCTCGCGGGCGACGCGGCCCACGTCACGCCGCCGTTCGTCGGGCAGGGCCTCGTCGCCGGCCTGCGCGACGCCGCGAACCTCGCCTGGAAGCTCGCGTGGATCGTGCGCGGCGCAGCGAGCCCGGCCGTGCTCGAGTCCTACGACACCGAGCGCCGTCCGCACGCGCGGGCGATGATCGACCTGGCGCGATTCATGGGACACCTGATCATGCCGCGCAGTCGCCTGAAGGCACTGCTCGTGCACGGCACCGTCCGGGCGCTCCGGCTGCTGCCGTGGGCGCGCAGCTGGTTCGACGACCTCAGGATCAAGCCGGAGAACGCGTTCCGTCGAGGACTCGTCGCGCCCGGCACCCCCGGGGCGGGTCGCTGGTTCCCCCAGGGCCTGCTGCGCACCGGCCAGGGCGAGCTGCGACTCGCCGACGACGTCTTCGGTGCCCGGTTCGTCCTCGTCGGCGCCGGCGTGGACCCGGCCCGTCACCTCGACGCGGCGACGCTCGGCGCCTGGACCGCGGCCGGCGGCGCGACGCTGCGGCTCGAGCCGCGCGGCGGCGCCCGGGACGGCGACGCCTGCGAGGACCTGACCGGCGTGATGGTGCCCGGTGCGCTCGCGGTCGGCCGTGTCGCCGTGCTGCGCCCGGACCGGACGATCATGCACACGGGTTCCGCGGCCGACGCGGAACGCCTCGTTCGCGAATGTCTCGCTTTGCTCGCGGCCGGCGGCGACTCGCCGCGGACCGCAACACCCACCCGCATGGAGCCCGCCCGATCATGACGACGCTCACGACGCCCGAGCCCGCGCGCCACCCGTCTCCCACCGTCAAGGCGACACGCCTCGCCTACCTGCTCTGGGAGCGTCCTGACCTCGACAGCGCCGAGGCCTTCCTCGCGGCCTTCGGACTCTCGGTCGGCCACCGGGCCGAGGACGCGCTGTACCTGCGCGGGACCGCCGCGGCGCCCTACTGCTACGTGGTCCGGCGCGCCGCCGCGCCGCGATTCGTCGGCTTCGCGCTCGAGGTCGCGAGCCGAGACGACCTCGCGACGCTGTCGGCCCGCGTGCCGGGCGCGGGCCCGGTCGAGCCGCTCGCCGGTCCCTGCGGCGGCGAGGTGGTGCGGATGACCGACCCGTCGGGCTTCGTCATCGAAGCCGTGCACGGGCAGCGCGCCTGGCCGGCGCTCGAACGGCGCGGCGCCATCGTCGAGTGGAACACGGCCGACGCGACGCCGCGCGTGGACGCGACGCAGCGCGTGCCGATCGCGCCGCCCGAGGTCATCAAGCTCGGCCACGTCGTGCTCGAGCTCGTCGACTTCCAGGCGACCTGCGGCTGGTACACGCGGCACTTCGGCTTCATCCCGAGCGACGTGCAGGTGCTCCCGGACGGTTCGCCGCTCGTGACGTTCATGCGGCTCGACCTCGGCGACGAGCCCGCCGACCACCACACGCTCGCGCTCGCGCAGGGGCTGCTCGTCGGCTACAGCCACAGCGCCTACGAACTCGTGGACGCGGACGCCGTCGGCATGGGGCACCGGGTGCTCCGCGAACGTGGCCACCGCCACTCGTGGGGCATCGGCCGCCACCTCCACGGCAGCCAGGTGTTCGATTACTGGAAGGACCCGTGGGGCGACAAGCACGAGCACTACAGCGACGGCGACGTGTTCACCGCCGCGGTGCCGACCGGTGTCTCCGAGGTGACCCGCGACTCGATGGCGCAGTGGGGGCCGCCGCTGCCGGCGGACTTCGCCCGCCCGCGACTCGGACCGGCGGCGATCCTGAAGATCATCGGCAACCTGCGCCGCAGCCCCGACCTGACGCTCGCCAAGGTTCGCCGGATGGCGAGCCTGCTCGGCTGACGCAACCAACGACTCCCGGGAGGATCCGGACCATGGCACTCAACGTATTGCACTACGAACTCGCGGGCCGCACCGGCTGGGGCGTGCTCCGCGGCGACCGCATCACGCCCGTCCCGGGCGAGTTCCGGACCACCGGCGAGTTCGTCGCCGGGAACACCGTCGCCGCGCTCGCGGCGCTCTCGGGAGGCGAGGTCGCGCTCGCCGACGTCCGCGTGCTGTCGCCCGTGACGCGAAACCAGCAGTTCGTGTGCCAGGGCGCGAACTACCGCCAGCACATGATCGAGTCCGGGATGGACCCCGACGCGAAGGACTTCAACATGATCTTCACGAAGGCGCCGGGCTGCATCGTGCCGGCGTCCAGCGACGTCGTGAAGCCGCGGCGCGTGAAGCTGCTCGACTACGAGATCGAGCTCGGGCTCGTGATGCGCCGGGCGATCACCGCGCCGTGCGAGGTCACGACCGCGAACCTGCACGAGTACGTCGCCGGCCTCGTGATCGTGAACGACTACTCGGCGCGCGACGTGCAGATCCCGCAGATGCAGTTCTACAAGGGCAAGAGCTTCCGGACCTTCGGGCCGGTCGGTCCGTGGCTCTGCCTGCTCGAGCCGGCCGACGTGGCGAAGCTCGGTGCGCTGCGCCTGACGCTCACCGTGAACGGCGAGGTGCGGCAGGACGACTCGACGGCGAACCTGGTGTTCGGGCCGGCCGAGACGCTGACCGAGCTCTCGGGGGTCCACGATCTTGCACCGGGCGACCTGATCGCGACCGGGACGCCGGCCGGCTGCGCGCTCTCGATCCCGAAGCCGGTGGTGCTCCGGATCGTGAGCCTGTTCGGCGACGCAGTCCGCTGGCGGATGTTCGGCAACGTGCAGGCGAAGCGCACGCAGTACCTGAAGGCCGGCGACGTCGTCGAATCGCGCATCCGCTCGGCGGACGGGTCCATCGACCTGGGCGTGCAGCGGAACCGCGTGGTCGAGGAGGCTGCGTGAGCGCGAAGCATCGCCCGTCCCGGCGCAGCCCGAAGCGCGGGCGTGCCGCGACCGTCGCCAAGGCGACGCACACCGCCGCGTCGCCTGCGAAGCCGGTGCCGGACCCGACCGCGTTCGTCCCGGCCTCGCCCGAGGAGATGCGCCGCGTGTTCTCGGTCGCGCGCGCGTACTTCAACCCCGAATTCCTCGGGCTGTGGGAACTCGACCTCTCGCGGCCCGCGCTCTGGGTCGGCAATCACACGCTGTTCGGGCTCACCGACGCGCCGCTGATGGTCGAGCACCTGCACACGCAGTACGGCGTGATGCTGCGCGCGCTCGGCGACCGCGGCCACTTCAACGTGCCGTGGTGGGGCGACATGCTCGTCCGCAGCGGGATGGTGATGGGTACGCCGGAGAACTGCGCAGCGCTGATGAAGGCCGGCCAGCACGTGCTCGTGTTCCCGGGAGGCGGTCGCGAGGTGATGCGCCGCAAGGGCGAGGCCTACCTGCTCGTGTGGAAGCAGCGCACCGGCTTCGCGCGGATGGCGATCGAGCACGGCTACGACATCATCCCGTTCGGCTCGGTCGGCCCGGACGAGGCGTTCGACATCCTCTACGACGCGAACGACGTGATGGCGACGCCCGTGTGGCGCTGGCTCGTCGAGAAGTTCCGGCTGGACGAGAAGACGCGCGGCGGCGACATGATCCCGCCGGTGGTGCGCGGCATCGGCCCGACGCTGTTCCCGCGCCCGCAGCGCTACTACTTCGGCTTCGGCGAGCGGATCCCGACCCGCCGGCTGCGCGGCCGCGCCGACGACCCGAAGGCGCTGTGGGCGCTCCGGGAGAAGGTCGCGCACTCGATCGAGGAACAGATCGAGCGGCTGCTGGTCTATCGCGAGGAAGACCGGCTGCAGCACTGGAGCCCGCTGCGCCGCTGGCTCGCACCGCTCAGGCGCCGCAACTGAGGCGACCGGGGCCGGCGCCCCGTTTCACTACGATTTCCGGGAGGAGACTGCGTGAGGAGACTGACGACCCTGTTCTGCGCACTGGCCGCGCTCGCGGCGCCGCTGGCCGCCTGGGCGGCCGCGGAGGCGAGGCCCCCCAACATCGTCTACATCGTCGCCGACGACCTCGGCTGGAAGGACGTGGGCTACCACGGCTCCGACATCCGGACGCCGACGATCGACGCACTGGCCCGCGAGGGTGCGCGGATGAACCAGTTCTACGCGCAGCCGATGTGCACGCCGACCCGCGCGGCGCTGATGACGGGTCGTTACCCGTTCCGCTACGGGCTGCAGACCGCCGTGATCCTCTCCGGGCACACCTACGGCCTCGACACGAGCGAGTGGCTGCTGCCGCAGGCGCTCGGCGCCGCGGGCTACGAGACGGCGATCGTCGGCAAGTGGCACCTGGGGCACGCCGACAAGAAGTACTGGCCGCGGCAGCGCGGGTTCGACCACCAGTACGGCCCGCTGATCGGCGAGCTCGACTACTTCACGCACGAGCAGCACGGCGTGCTCGACTGGTACCGCGACAACGAGCCCGTGCGCGAGCCCGGCTACACGACGACGCTGCTCGGCAACGAGGCCGTGCGCTTCATTGCGGCCCAGTCGCCGTCGAAGCCGTTCTTCCTGTACCTGACCTTCAACGCGCCGCACACGCCGTACCAGGCGCCGCAGGAATGGCTCGACCGCTATTCGAACGTCGCCGACCCGAGCCGGCGCGCGTACGCAGCCAGCATCTCGGCGATGGATTTCGAGATCGGGCGCGTGGTCGCCGAACTCGACCGCAAGGGACTGCGCGACGACACGCTGATCGTGTTCCAGAGCGACAACGGCGGCACGCGGAACGCGCAGTTCGCCGGCGAGCTCGACATGACGAACGTGAAGCTGCCGCCGGACAACGGGCCGTACCGCGAGGGCAAGGGCACTCTCTACGAGGGCGGCACCCTGGTGCCGGCGCTCGCGAACTGGCCCGGCCACATCCCGGCGGGGACCGAGGTGAACGGGATGATCCACGTGGTGGACATGTACCCGACGCTCGTCCGGCTCGGCGGCGGCTCGACGGCGAAGTCGAAACCGCTCGACGGGCTCGACGTCTGGGGCGCGATCGCCGAGGGCCAGCCCTCTCCGCGCACCGAGATCGTCTACAACGTCGAGCCGCTCAGGGCGGCGATCCGGCAGGGCGACTGGAAGCTCGTGTGGATCACGCCGCTGCCGCAGAAGGTCGAGCTCTACGACCTCGCGAAAGACCCGTTCGAGACCCGCAACGTCGCGGCCGACCACCCGGCCGAGGTCGCGAAGCTCGAGCGGCGAGTGGACGAACTCGCCGCGCAGGCGGCCGAGTCGCTGTTCATGAAGGTCGAGGCCGGCAAGATGCTCGAGGGCATGCACGGGGCGCCCGTGCTGCCCGAGGACTGACGCCCGCGGCGCACCGGCCCGCTTCGGCGGGCCGGTGCGTCAGGCCATCGCCTTCAGCAGCTTGAACTCGGCCTGCAGCTTGCCTTCGATCTCCTGCCCGGCGAACGACGCGATCGTGCCGCCGAGCAGCGGGATGCCGCTCGTCACGTCCATCGTCCACTCGATCGTGCAGCCGCCCTTCGCGGGCTGGATCGACTTCACGCCGCTGATCTTCACCGGCACGCCCTTGATGTCCACCGCGAGCTTCGCCGAGTAGCCGTCGCCGTCGGCGGCCCACTGCTCCGTGTGGCTCACGTCGTTCACGGCCGGCACGAACCGCGCGAGCGCGGCCGGCGGGTTCGCCGGTTCGCGCCGCGAGATCGCCAGCTTCACGTTCGGCGCGCGGCCGTCGCGCTTCACCTTCAGGTCGGTGCCGCCGAGCTTCGCGTAGATCGCTTCCTGGTGCTTCTGCTCCGTGCAGAGCTTGAACACGGTGTCCGCGTCGGCCTTGAGCGCGTGCTTCACGTGCACCTTCATCGTACGTTCTCCCCGTCGCTGGCCGTCGCAGCGACGGCGTCCGGCGATTCTAGTTCCGCGCGGACCCGCCGCGCCATGAGCCGGGCGTACAGGCCGGGCGCAAGCCTGGAGACCCACCAGGCGGCCCGGGCCGTGGCGCCGATCCGCACGACCGGCCGGTCGCGACGGGCCGCGGCCAGCACCCGTGCGGCGACATAGGCCGGGTCCATCGGCCGCCCGACCGTGACCTGGGCGTGCCTGACCGGGCGCCCGTCGCCGCCGAGCGCGTTCGCGCCGATGCCGGTCATCACGAACGACGGGCAGGCGAGCGTGACGCCGACGCCGGTGCCGCGCAGTTCCGCCCGCAGGCTGTCGTAGAAGCCGTGCAGCGCGTGCTTGCTGGCCGCATAGCCTGTGCGCGCGACGAGTGGCGAGTAGCCTGCCACGCTCGAGACGGCGATCACGAGCCCGCGGCTCGCGAGCAGGTGGGGCAGGGCCGCGCGCGTGCAGTTCACGGCGCCGAAGAAGTTCACGTCCATTACGCGCCGGATCACCGCCGGGTCGGTGTCGGCGTAGGCGCTCCGGTGGCTGATGCCCGCGTTCGCGACCAGCACGTCGAGGCGGCCGTGGCGCGCGAGGCAGGCGGCGACCGCGCCGGTGCAGGCGTCCTCGTCCGTCACGTCGCCCGCGATGGAGATCGCATCGCCGCCGGACGCGACGATCTCCGCGGCCGTGCGGTCCGCGGCGTCGCCGTCGCGGTCGAACGCGGCGACGCGCGAGCCCTCGGCCGCGAACGCGAGCGCGAACGCCCGGCCGAGTCCGCCGCCGGCGCCGGTCACGAGCACGGCGGCGCCTTCGAAATCGCGGCGCGTCACGAGGCGGGACCCAGGCCGCGGGCGCGGCGGAACAGTTCGAACACCTCGGCCGACGTGTACCGAGGCCGGTAGCCGAACTCTTCCTTCAGGCGCCGGTTGTCGAGCACCGGGCGATACCGCAGGAAGTCCACCTGCTCGGGACCGTAGCGACTCAAGCCCAGCGGGTGCAGGACGGCGAGCGCAGCGCGGAGCAGGCCGGGCGGCAGTTCGACACAGCGCTTGCCGAGCCGGGCGGCGATCTCGTGGATCGTGAGCGCGCCGTCGCCGGCGACGTTGTAGATGCCGTTCCGGCCGGTCAGGAGCCCGTGCTCGATCGCGCCGACGACGTCGCGATCCCAGACGAACACGAACGGGCTCGCGGAGCCGCGGATCGCGATCAGCCTCGGCTTTTCGAACAGCGCGGTGATCTGGTTGCGGGTCGTCTCGCCCAGGATCGTGCCGACCCGCAGCACCAGCTGGCCGAGTTCCGGATGGTCGCGGCGCCAGGCCGCCAGCATCTCCTCGACGAGCCGCTTGTGGTGCGAGTACGCGAACGCCTCGTTGCCGCGGACCGGCCAGTCCTCGCCGATCCACGCCGGGTTGTCGGCGTGGTAGCCGTAGGCCGCGCCGCTCGAGGTCACGACGATCCGGCGCACGCCGGCGCGGCGGCAGCCCTCGAGCACGTTCCGCGTGCCGTCCACGTCCACCGAGTACTCGAGCGCACGGTTCGACGCGGGCCCGGGCGTCACGATCGCGGCCAGGTGCACGACGGTGTCCACGGCGTGCTGCGCGAGCACGTCGCCGAGCGCCGGGTCGCGCACGTCGAGCCGCAGGTACTCGACGCCGGGCCGTCGGCGCGCGACTTCCGTCTCGCGCACGTCGGTCGCGACGACCGACTCGAGCGTGCGGTCGGCGAGCCGCGGGGCCAGCGCCTCGACGAGCGTGCCGCCGAGGTACCCTGCGGCACCGGTCACCAGCACGCGCGCGGTCATGTTTCCGCCCAGCGTCCGGCCGGCGGCCGGCGGCGCCACCACGCGGCGAGCGTCGTGCCCGCGAGCAGGTGCCAGATGCCCCACCAGGCGGCGACGATCGCCATGCCGCCGAGCCCGCCGAAGAAATTGAACACCAGCGCGAGCCCGAAGCCGGAGTTCTGGATCCCGACCTCGAACGACACGGCGCGCCGGTCGGCTTCCCCGAGTCCGGCGAGACGCGCCGTCCAGTAGCCGAGCGCGAGCGCGCCGAGGTTCAGCACGACGACGAACAGCGCGACCTGCGGCACGTACGGGGCGAAGTAGCGCAGGTTGGCCACCAGCGCACCGAGCACGAACGCGGCGAAGAATCCGAGCGACAGCCAGCGGAACGGGTTCCGCAGCCGGGCCGCGAGCGCGGGCCACCGGTGCGCGAGACCCATCCCGAGCACCGTCGGGATCGCGAGCAGCACGACGATCGTCCCGAGCACCGCGAGCGGGCTCAGTTCGACCGCCTGCAGGATCGGCCGCGTCGCCGGGTTCAGCGACCCCCAGAACGCGAGGTTGAACGGCGTGAACAGCACCGAGCCCAGCATCGAGAACGCCGCGATCGTCACCGAGAGCGCCGGGTTGCCGTGCGCGTAGTTCACGAGGAAGTTCGAGATGTTGCCGCTCGGGCACGACGCCACGAGGATCATCCCGAGCGCGATGCTCGGTGACGGCTCGAGCACCATCGTGAGGCCCCAGGCGAGCGCGGGCAGCAGCAGCGAGTGGGCCGCGAGGCCGATCAGCGTGCCCTTCGGTGCGACCAGGATGCCCTTGAAGTCGGCGACGCGCATGTCGAGCGCGACGCCGAACAGCACGAACGCGAGGATCACGTCGAGCGCGACCAGCGACCCCGGGGTGAACGAGAGTCGGACCGCGTCGATCGAATTCATCTACCCCTGGGCTCCTGGTGCATGTCCTTGAAGTGTATTAGACCGGGGACCCACATGTGCTTCACCGGGTCCACGTCCACGTGGACGACGGCCGGGCCGCCCGAGGCCAGCGCCCGTTCGAGCGCCGGGGCCAGGTCGCGCGGGTCGGACACCCGCTCGCCGTGCGCACCCATCGCGACCGCCATCTGGTCCCAGCGGATCTCGCCGAGGTCGGTCCGGATGTTCTCGCCGGGGTCGAGCGACTTCCTGAGCAGCGTCTTCACCGGCCTGAGCGCGAGGCTCTGCGTCATCTTGACCATGCCCCACTGGCGGTCGCAGACGACGACGTAGACGACCCGGAGCCCGTTGCGCACCGCGGTCTCGACTTCCTGCGGGTGGAAGCCCATCGCGCCGTCGCCGATTATGCAGCAGACGGGCTCGCCGGGGCGTGCGACGGCCGCCCCGAGCGCCTGCGCGACGCCGGCGCCGAGCATCCCGAACTTGAACGTCGAGAGCAGCCGGTTCGGCACGCGCATCTCGTGGAACATCATCGCCCACACGGCCGTGTTGCCGCCGTCGGCCACGAGCACCGTGCCCTCCGGGAACACCTGCTGGCAGGCGTGGGCGACGTGGCCCGTGTTCATCGGGACGCGCAGGTCCTCGAGCTCCCGGTCGAGCTTCGCCCGCTGGTCCGCGGCCGCCTCGCGGTACTTCGCGAGCTTCCGGCGGCGGGCGTCCAGGTTCATGCGTCCCGTCCGCGAGGCGAGCGCCTCGGCCAGCGCGGCCAGGAACAGCTTCGCGTCCGCGAGCACCGCGAGCTCGGCCGGCTTCGTCGCGCCGAACACGTGGCCGTCCACGTCCACCTGGATCATCTTCTGCTCGGACGGGTGCTTCCAGTACGGCGCCTTGCCCCACCAGTCCGTCTCGCCGAGTCGCGAGCCCACCGTGAGTACGAGGTCCGCGTCGTTGCGCACTTCGTGGTTCAGCGTCACGTAAGGCATCGGGATCGCGTACGGCGACGTCTCCGGCAACACGCCGCGCGCGGCCCAGCTCGTCGTGACCGGCGCGTGCAGGCGTTCCGCGACGCGCGCGAGTTCCTCGTAAGCGCCGGCGTGGATCACGCCGCTGCCCGCGTGGATCACCGGCAGTTCCGCGTCCGCGAGCAGGTCGGCCGCGCGCTCGACCAGTGCCGGCGGCGGCGCGACGGGCTCGACGCGCCGGTACTGGTGCGGCCGCCACGTCGGCACGTCGGCCTTCACCTTGCCGTTCATCAGCGTCTCGGGCACGTCGAGGTGCACGACGCCGGGCCGGCCCTCCCAGCAGTGCCGGAGCGCCGCGCGGGCGAGTTCCGGCACGCGCTCGAAGAACGCGGCGCACTCGCTCCACTTGGCCAGATGACGGATCGCGCCGACCTGGTCGAACGCCTGGTACGAGCCGCCGCGGTCCGGATAGACGATCTGCGGCCGACGGCAGCTCGTGATCGCGAGCACCCGGTTGCCCTCGGCATTCTCGACGGCGAGGCCGGGCAGCAGGTTTGCAACGCCCGGCCCGTTCGAGGCCATGCAGACGCCGAGGCGGCCGGTGAGCCGCGCGTAGGCGCCGGCCATGTGCGCCGCGCAGGTCTCGTGGCGCGGGGTGACGATCTCGATGCCGAGCGCGTGCAGGCTCGAGTAGAAGCCGAAGTAGGTTCCGTCGATGATCCCGAAGACGCGCTCGACGCCCTCGGCCTTCAGGATGCGCGCGAGGACCTCGCCGCCGCTCATTTCCGCCATGGTGTCCCCCATCGGCCGCGGTCCGGCCGGCCGGCCGTTTCCAGTCGACTATACCCGCGGCAATGGCCGGGACGGCACGCGCGGCGCCGGCTAGACTTCGGGGAATTCCACGATGGACAGGACGATGACGAGCGACACCACCGGGCGCGGGCGACCGTGACCGACGGACTGATGCACTGGTTGCCGCTGGTCGCCGCCGTGGCCGCATCGGGTGCCGTCGGCGGCCTGCTCGCCGGACTGCTCGGCGTCGGCGGCGGGATCATCGTCGTGCCGGTGCTCGACGCCGCGCTCGGGGCAGCCGGCGTGCCGTCCGGCGCGTCGCTGCATCTCGCGGTCGCGACCTCGATGGCGACGATCATCCCGACCTCGGTCTCCTCGACGCGTTCGCACGCGCGCCGCGGCTCGGTGGATTTCGCGCTGATGCGGCGCTGGGCGGCGCCGATCGTCGTCGGAGCGCTGGCCGGGTCGCTCGGTGCCGCGTTCCTGGACGCCCGGGTGCTCGCGGCCGTGTTCGGTGTCGTTGCACTCGCGGCCGCGCTCAAGATGCTGTTGCCGCTCGACCACGTCGTGCTGCGCGACACGGTGCCGGGCGGCCTCGCGGGCGCCTCGATCCCGGCGGCGATCGGTGCGATCTCGGCGATGATGGGCATCGGCGGCGGCACGTTGAGCGTGCCGACGATGACGCTCTGCGGCGAGCCGGTGCACAAGGCGGTGGGCACGGCGGCGCTCACGGGCCTCTGGATCAGCGTCCCGGCGACACTCGGGTACCTGGTCGCGCCCGCCCCCGATGCGGCCGCGATCCCGTACACGGTCGGTTACGTCAGCGTCGTCGGGTTCCTGGTGCTCGCCCCGGTCGCGTGGCTGCTCGCACCCGTCGGCGCCCGGCTCGCGCACGCGCTCGACCGGCGCCGGCTCTCGGCGGCGTTCGGGGTGTTCCTGACGCTGGTCGCGGCCCGGATGCTGTACCGGGCATTCGGCTGAGGCGGCTTGCACGGCCGGGGTCGCGCGTCCATGCTTGCGCGGCCCCGCCGCGGGACGCGATCCGCGGGCCCGGGGTCGTCATCGTGGGGGAGGTCAGTCATGTCGATCGGCACACATCGCCTGCTCGTCGCGGCCGCTGCGACCGCACTCGCCTGGACCCACGTGGCCCGCGCGGCCGATGCGCCCGGCGCGCCGGCGGCCGCGGCGGCGATCGCCGCCGCGATCGCGAGCCCGGACCGGCCCGAGTCGGACCGTGAGCAGGACCCGCGGCGCCAGCCGCAGCAGGTGCTCGAGTTCGCGGGCGTCGCGCCCGGCATGGACGTCATCGACGTCTTCGCGGCCGGCGGCTACTACACCGAACTGCTCGCCCGCACGGTCGGCGTGAAGGGGCAGGTGATCGCCTACAACAACCCGCCGTACGCCGCGTTCGCGGCCAAGGGCATCGAGGCACGTTACGCCGGTGGCCGGCTCGGCAACGTCCGGCAGGTCACCGCGACGATCGAGGCGCTCGAACTGCGGCCCGACAGCCTCGACCTCGCGCTGTTCGTGATGTCCTACCACGACCTGTACTGGCGACCGGACGACGGCTCGTGGCCGACGACCGACCCGGCGCAGCTGCTCGCGAAGCTGTACGCGGCGCTGAGGCCCGGCGCGGCGGTCGTGATCGAGGACCACGTCGCGAATCCGGGCGGCTCGCCGGACCAGGTCGTGAACGCGCTGCACCGGATCGACCCGGCCGTCGTCCGCAGCGACTTCGAGCGGGCCGGGTTCGTGTTCGACGGCGAGAGCCGCGTACTCGCGAACCCCGCCGACGACCACACGAAGGCCGTGTTCGACGACGCGGTCCGCGGCCACACGGACCGGTTCCTGTTCCGCTACAGGAAGCCGGCGCGGTGAAGGCTGGCGAGTTCGCGCACCCGGCCGGCCATCGTGCGCACGGCGTGCTCCGGCTCGCGATGTGGTCCGGGCCGCGCAACGTGTCGACCGCGTTCATGCGCTCGTGGGGCAACCGCGAGGACACGCTCGTCGTGGACGAGCCGTTCTACGCACACTACCTCGACCACACCGGGCTTGCGCACCCGGGCCGCGACGAGATCCTCGCGCGGCACGAGCGCGACTGGCGCCGCGTGGTCGCTGCGCTCGAGGCGCCGGTGCCCGAGGGCGTGCGGATCCTCTACCAGAAGCAGATGGCCCACCACCTGCTGCCGCACATGGGACGCGAGTGGCTCGGCTCGATGACGCACGCGTTCCTGATCCGCGACCCGCGCCCGATGCTCGCCTCGCTCGAGGAGAAGCTCGGCGGGTTCGACCTGCTGGCGACCGGGTTGCCGCAGCAGGTCGAGATCTTCGACCACGTCGTGCGCACGAAGGGCGCGGTCCCGCCGGTCGTGGACTCCGCAGATCTGCTCGCGGCGCCCGAACCCATGTTGCGGCGCCTCTGCGACGCGCTCGGCGTGCCGTTCTCGCCGCGCATGCTCGCCTGGCCACCGGGGCCGCGTGCCACCGACGGCGTGTGGGCGAGGCACTGGTACGACCGGGTCGAGCGGTCCACCGGGTTCGAGGCGCCGCGGGAGCCCGAGGCGATGGCGCCGCTCGACGGCCGCCTCGCCGCGATCGAGGCGCAGGTGCGGCCGATGTACGAGAAACTGCGCGAGCACCGGCTGCGCGCCTGAAGGAGTCCACGTGCAGCAGAAGTTCGACGAGCGGAACCGCGACCTGGTCGTGAACGTGAACGGCCGGCTCTCGCACCGCGACGAGGCGGGCGTGAGCCCGTTCGACTCCTCGGTGCAGGGCGGCGACGCCGTTTGGGAGGGACTGCGCGTCTACGAGGGCCGGATCTTCCGGCTCGAGCAGCACCTCGACCGGCTCGTGAACTCGGCGAAGGCGCTCGCGTTCGCGGAGATCCCGGCCCGCGAGCGCATCGTCGCCGAGATACGCCGCACGCTCGAGGCGAACCGGATGTGGGACGGCGTGCACATCCGGCTCACGCTCACCCGCGGCGTGAAGGTCACCTCGGGCATGGACCCGAGGCTCAACCAGTCCGGACCGACTCTGATCGTGCTGGCGGAGCACAAGCCGCCCGTGTACTCGAAGGGCGGGCTCTCGCTCGTGACGAGCAGCGTCCGCCGCTTCCCGCCCGACTGCCTCGACCCGAAGATCCACCACAACAACCTGATCCAGTCCATCCTCGCGAAGATCGAGGCGAACGTCGCCGGCGCCGACGACGCGGTGATGCTCGACCAGCGCGGCTTCGTCGCCGAGACGAACGCGACGCACCTGTTCATCGTCGAGCGCGGGCTGGTGCGCACGCCGCGGCTCGTGGCCTGCCCGGAGGGCATCACCCGGGCGACCGTGCTCGAGATCTGCCGCGCTCGCTCGGTGCCGCTCGAGGAGTGCGACCTGACGCTGACGCAGTTCTACTGCGCGGACGAGTGCTTCTGCACCGGCACGATGGGCGAGCTCGCGGCCGTCACGCGGATCGACGGCCGGACGATCGGCACCGGCGAGCCGGGACCGGTGACGCGCCAGCTGTCCGAGTGGTTCCGGGAGCTCACGGCCCGCGAGGGGACCGTCGTCGTCGCGCCGCCGGACGCCTGAGCGCCGCTCCGCCGGGCCCATTGCAACCCGCCGGCCCCGGCGCGCATCCAACCTCCCGTACCGCCGCAAACCGGGAGATGCCCATGTTCGTCCGTTACGCCGCAACGCTGCTCTATGCCTGGTCCGCCGTCGCGCTCGGCGCCGCCGTCGGCGACCTCAGCAAGGTGAACGGCAGCCTCGAGGTCGCGGCCGGCGACCAGGCGGGCAGCGTCTCGACCGTCAACGGCTCGATCACGATCGGCCCCTCCGCGCGCGTGCGCGGCGTCGAGACCGTGAACGGCTCGGTGCGCATCGAGCAGGGCGCCACGGCCGAGTCGGCCGAAACCGTCAACGGCGGCATCACGCTCGACGAGCGCGTGGTCGTGGACGGCGCGGTCAGCACCGTGAACGGCGGCGTGAGCGTCGACCAGGGTGCGCGCGTCGGCGGCCGGCTCGAAACCGTGAACGGCCGGCTCACCGTGAAGGGCGGCAGCGTCGCGGGCGGGATCGGGACCGTGAGCGGCGACATCCTGGTCGCGAGCGGTTCGCGCGTCGACGGCGGCATCCGGGTCGAAAAGAGCACCGGCTGGAGCTGGGGCTGGGGTTCGAAACGGCGCCCGCGCGTCACGATCGAGTCGGGCGCGGTCGTGAACGGCCCGATCGAGTTCGAGCGCGAAGTGGACCTCTACGTCGGCGAGGGTGTCGAACTCGGCCCGATCACGGGCGTGCCGCCCGTGCGTCACGCGCTGCAGTGAGCGCCGTCCGTCAGCGGGTCGGCGGCAGCCCGGCGCCGGTGGTCAGGTAGACGGCGAACGTCCCGAGCCAGTGCCCGCCCTCGTAGTGCTCGCCGGTGACGGCGGGCAGCGCGGCGTCCGCGTGCGCCCGCGCCGCCGCGACGAGCGCCGCGCGACGGCGGTCGCCGGACGGCAGCCCGGCGGCGATCCCCTCGAGCATCCAGGCGCGGCTCAGGTTCAGCCCGTCGATGTGCGCGAGCTTCGGGTCGCTGCGGTCCGTGACGACACCCGGCGCGAGCCAGTCGCCGCGTCCGTTGCGCGGGATGCCCGGCATGAAGTCCGCGAGCCAGCGCGCGTATTCCGGCGCGGGCAGGATGCGGCGCATGAAGTCCGCCTCGCCGAGGCAGGGCGAGAGGAAGTCCTCGCCCGAGGGCTCGTACGCGAGCGGGCAGTCGCGGTCGCGGCCGTAGTACGCGAGTCCGCGCTCGCGCAGCAGGCTGAGCATCGCCGCGTCGCCGGCGGCCGCGGCCCAGTCCCACGCGAGCCCGAACGCGAACGCCGTCTGCGAGTGCTCGCCGACACGGATCGGGTAGTGGAGCCGCGGCAGCCATTCCGAAAGTCGCGCGGCCGACTCGCGCTCGAGCGGCGCCAGGTTCGCCGCGAGCGCACGCGACTCCGGATCGGCGCCGCGGCGGAGTTCCTCCGAGAGCGCGAGCACCCACGCGAGGCCGTAGGGCCGTTCGAACGACGCACGGCCCGGACCCTGCAGGTACCGCACCTCGGCGTCGATGTTCGCGGCCGTGAGCGACCCGGCGAGCGCCGCGCGCGCATCGGCCGCCCAGGGCGCGTCGGGGTGCAGCCGGGCGAGGCGCGCGAGCAGCCAGTGGCCGTGCACGGCCGAGTGCCAGTCGAAGCAGCCGTAGAACGCCGGCGACAGCGCGCGCGGCGGCTGCACGTCGGCGTCCGACTGCAGCACGTGGGACACCTTGTTCGGGTACTCGCGGTGGACGCAGGCGAGTGCGAGCGAGGCGAAGCGTCCGGCAGCGGCGTCGTCGACCGGTGCGATGCCGTCCGCCGGATGTGCGACGGACGCCGCGAAGAGCGCGCCGAGCGCCGCCAGGATCCCCGTCTTCATCCGCGATCACCCCCGTCGACGAACGGGAGCGACGATGACCCGGGCGGCGCCGGCGTGCAAGGGTCAGTGGCGCGTCTGCGCGTCGTGCGACTGGCGATGGATCGCGCGACTCGTGCGCGCAGCATCGCGATTCAGCCGGTAGCGCTCGGCGCGCGTGACTTCGCCGTCCGACTGCACCCAGGCCTCGTGACGCGCGAGCGACCGCTCCTGGTGGGCGAGCCGCCTGGTCTCCGGCACCGTCAGCGCGCCGGTGTCCACGCCGTGGTGGATACGGGCGACCTGGTGCGCCTGCATCCGGTCGACCCGGGGCGTGGCGTCGGCGAGTGCGGCGGCGCTGGCCGTGAGGAGCAGGGCGGCAAAGAGGGTACGTGTCGGCATCGTGGTCTCCCTGGTCTGGAATGGCGGACGACGAGTCTCTCAACGCCGATGCCGCGCGGCGGTTGACGCGGGCCAGCCGGGAGGCCATCCGTCGATTGCATAACCCGTTGAACAGGATGCCTAAATGCCTGGCCGCCGGCGGCCGCGTGATTGGCAGCGGGCCTGGGTGGACCGCGGTCGCGCGCCCGGGCGGCCCGCCGAACGCGCGGCTGGCCGCGAGGTCGCACGACGGTCGGGCACCGACGTGTTGCGTCTGCGCATCAGCACCGCCGGGTACCGTCCGGGCCGCGGAGTCCCGATCGCCAAGTCCGGACAACCAGTTTCATAGTGGCTTGTCCCCCTTGTTCGGGGCCTGATTCCGGTACATCATTCACACCACGAGCTGCCGCCGCGGGCGTTCCAGCGCCGGCTGACCGTCGGCGCAGGTCCGCGTGGTCGAGCGGCTGGCAGCTGTCCCAGATACAAAGCATGGCGGAAAAGCCACAAGGAGGACCTTCTCAATGTCATCTCGTTACCTGATCCCGCTGGCGGTCGCGGCTGCACTCGCAGCTCCGATGGCCAATGCCTGGGAGCTCGATGCATACCCGGGTCAGCCGAAGGGCGACTGGATTTTCCGCCTGGGTTGGTCTGACGTTAATCCGCAGGACCGCAACCTGAAGGTCGACGACAACCCGGCGACCTACCTCGTGGCCGACCAGGGCACGTCGATCTCCGGCACGGTGACCTACATGATCACCGACCACATCGGCACCGAGTTGCTGGTGGCCTGGCCGTTCACGCACGGCCTCGACATCAAGGGTGACCTCGGCGGCAACGGCGGTCGCGTCGGCTACGTCGACCAGCTGCCCCCGACGCTGAGCCTGCAGTGGCACTTCAACCCGACCGGCACGGTTCGTCCGTACATCGGCGTGGGCCTGAACTGGACCATGTTCTCGAACGAGAAGCTGAAGGACGCGGCCGGCTTCCCGAATGCCAAGCTCAAGATGGATGACTCGTTCGGTGCGGCCGCGCAGGTCGGCGCCGACTTCATGCTGAACGAGCACTGGCTGTTCAACGCCGACATCCGCTACATCGGCATCTCGTCGAAGGCCACGATCACGGGCTACGCCGAGGGTCCGTACAAGGCGAACCTCGGCGACGTCGACATCAACCCGATCGTCTACACGGTTGCCGTCGGCTACCGCTGGGGCGCCCCGGCCAAGCCGGTCGTGGCCCCGCCGCCGCCGCCCCCGCCGCCCCCGCCGCCGCCTCCGCCGCCGCCGGCCAAGTGCGGTGACCAGGACAACGACGGCGTCTGCGATGCCGACGACAAGTGCCCGGACACGCCGGCCGGCACCAAGGTCGACAAGGTCGGTTGCCCGCTCGAGCAGGCTCTGATGGTGAACTTCGCGTTCGACAGCGCGGAACTCACCCCTGAGTCGATCAGCGAGCTCGAGCGCGTCGTGAAGTTCATGAACGACGTGCCGTTCGCGACCGCGCGCATCGAGGGCTACACGGACAGCGTGGGCAGCGATGCCTACAACCTGAAGCTCTCCGATCGCCGTGCGAAGGCGGTGCTCGACTACCTGACGTCTCGTGGCGTGAACCCGGACCGCCTGACCTACAAGGGTTTTGGCAAGGCCGATCCGATCGCCCCGAACGACACGGAAGCCGGTCGCGCGAAGAACCGTCGCGTGATGCTCATCCGCACGGACTCGGGCGGCTGATCCCAGGCAGTCTGAAGGCCTGACACGGGGCCCCGTCGCGCAAGCGCCGGGGCCTCGTTTTTTTCGTGGCCGGTACCCGGTCCGCTCGGGCTAGAATCCGCCGCTCACGGCCCGGGCACGGGTCGAACCGGAGGATCAGACATGCACACGGCCCGCCTCTACGCCTGCCTCGCGGTGCTCGGGTTCGTCGCCCACGCCGCCCACGCCGCACCGGTCGCCGCTGCGCCCGCCGCCGATGCGTCGCCTGGCCCGGTGCTGGCCGAGGTCGTGGCGGGGTCCTGGCGCACGCCGGCCCAGGTCGCGCGCGATCCGTATCGCCACCCGGTCGAGGCGCTCACGTTCTGGGGCCTCAGGCCCGGGATGACGATCCTCGAGGTGCAGCCGGGTGCGGCGGCCTACTGGACCGAGATCCTCGCGCCGTACGCGAAGCGCACGGGCGGGCGGTTGTACGTGACCGGCGCCGACCTCGCGAACCCGAGCCTGTCCGAGGCGAGCCGCAAGGCGCGCGCGGACTGGGAGGCACGCTTCGCGGCCGATCCGTCCGTCTACGGCCAGATCACCGTGCTCAACTTCGGCGCGAAGTCGGCGCCGCTGCCGGCCGGGACGTTCGACCTGATCGTCACGGCGCGCAACGTCCACAACTGGATGGGCAACCCGGGCATGGTCGAGAAGGTGTTCAAGGACTTCTACTCGGCGCTGAAGCCGGGCGGCGTGCTCGGCCTCGAGGAGCACCGGGCGAACCCGGGGCCCCAGGACCCGACCGCCGAGAACGGCTACGTGACCGAGGCCTACGTGATCGAGCAGGCCGAGAAGGCCGGGTTCAAGCTCGCGGGCCGGTCCGAGATCAACGCGAACCCGAAGGACACGAAGGACCATCCGTTCGGCGTGTGGACGCTGCCGCCGTCGCTGCGCTCGACGCCGGAGGGCTCGAGCGCGGCGGACGACCCGAACTTCGACCACTCGAAGTACATCGCGATCGGAGAGTCCGACCGGATGGTGCTCAGGTTCGTGAAGTAAAGGGACTGTCCCCTAGATTTCCTCGGGCGTCGTCGTGATCGCGCCGCAGGGGCACTCGGCCACGCACAGGCCGCAGCCCTTGCAGTAGTCGTAGTTGAATTCGTAGCGCTGCCCGGGGCCGCGCTTCACGACCGCGTTGTCCGGGCAGACGCCGTAGCAGTTGTCGCACTCGAAGCAGTTGCCGCACGAGAGGCAGCGACGGGCCTCGAACTGCGCGGTCGTCTCGTCGTAGGAGCCGACCACCTCGTCGAACGTCGACTGCCGGCGGATCGCGTCGAGCACCGGCTGCCTCGAGCGCGGCGCGTCGGAGTAGTACCAGGTGTTCAGCCGCTCGTAGGTCGCGAGTTCCGGTCGCGGGGGGTGCGTCCAGCGCGCGCCGCGCAGCCACGCGTCGATGTGGCGCGCCGCGAGCTTCCCGTGGCCGACGCCGACCGTCACCGTGCGCTCGCCCGGCACCATGTCGCCGCCCGCGAAGATGCCGGCGTGCCCGGTCATCAGCCGGTCGTCCACCTTCACGACGCCGTCCTCGATCTCGAGGCCCGGCACGCCGTCGAGCAGCGAGAGATCCACGTCCTGCCCGAGCGCGAGCACGACGGAGTCGGCCTCGAGCGTCTCGAACTCGCCGGTCGGCACCGGGCTGCCCGAATCGTCGAGCCGCATCTTTTCGACCGTGATCGACGATTCGCCGGCCTGCCTGATCGTCGACAGCCACTTCACGAGCACGCCCTCCTGGAGCGCCTCCTCGAGCTCGCTCTCGTGGGCTGGCATCCGTTCGCGAGTGCGGCGGTAGACGATGATCGACTCGGTCGCCCCGAGCCGCTTCGCGGTGCGCGCGACGTCGAGCGCGGTGTTGCCACCGCCGTAGACGACGACGCGACGCCCGAGCAGCGGCTTCGACTCGCCCTCCATGCTGCGCAGCACCGACACGGCATCGAGCATCTTCGAGGCGCTGCCGGCCGGGATGTAGGCCCGCTTCGCGATGTGCGCGCCGACGGCGAGGAAGACCGCGTCGTAGCGGCCCTCGTCGCGCGCGGCGAGCACGTCGTCCACCTTCGCGCTGAGTTCGATCGCGACGCCCAGCGCCTCGATCCGGCGGATCTCGGCGTCGAGCACGTCGCGCGGCAAACGGTACTTCGGGATGCCGAAGCGCATCATGCCGCCGGCGACCGGGCCGGCCTCGCGGATCGTGACCGCATGCCCGAGTCGCGCGAGGTGGTAGCCGGCCGAGAGCCCCGATGGCCCCGCGCCGACGACGAGCACCCGCTTGCCGCTCGGCGCCGGTGGCGGATCGAACTGCCATCCGTGCCTCAGCGCCTCGTCGCCCAGGAATCGCTCGATCGCGTTGATGCCGACGCACTCGTCGAGCCGTCCGCGGTTGCAGGCGCCCTCGCACGGGTGGTAGCAGACGCGGCCCATCACGGCGGGCAGCGGGTTGTCGCGGACGAGCAGGCGCCAGGCCCGCTCGTATTCGCCGGCCTCGGCGTGGAAGAGCCAGCCCTGGATGTTCTCGCCGGCCGGACAGGCGTCGTTGCACGGCGGCAGCCGGTCGACGTAGACCGGGCGCACCGTGCGCCACGAACCCGTGTGGTTGGCGAGGCTCGAGCCCGGATCGAGCGTGATCGCAAACGGCTTCTGCTTCATGCGCCGGCCTCCGGGTCGTCCTCGAGGCCGTAGCGGCGCACGTTGCGGTCCGCGAGCGCCTGCAGCTCGGCGACGACTTCGGGGTGGCCGGCCTCCCGGAAGAGGTGGGCGTAGCGCTGCTGCGGCCGCAGGTACGCCTCGACCGGCAGCCGGCGCTTGATCTTCGAGGCGCCGGTGACGACGCCGTGCTCGGCCTCGAACACCGGGAAGAGCCCGGTCTCCTTCGCGAGCCGGGCGATCCGGATCGTCTCGGACGACGCGTGGCCCCAGCCAAGCGGGCAGGGCACCAGGATGTGGATGTAACGGGCACCGCGGAACGTCATCGCGCGGCGCACCTTGGCCTCGAGGTCGCGGAGTTCCGCCACCGTCGCGGTTGCGACGTAGGGGATCTCGTGCGCCATCGCGATCGCCGGCACGAACTTGCCCTGCCCGAACCGCGCGCCCGTCGAGTGGCCGAGCGGCATCGTGGTGTTCGTCCGTGCGGCCGGCGGGGTCGCGGACGAGCGCTGGATCCCGGTGTTCATGTAGCCGCCGTTGTCGTAGCAGACGTACAGCACGTCGTCGTTGCGCTCGAACATCCCGGACAGGCAGCCGAAGCCGATGTCGGTCGTGCCACCGTCGCCGCCCTGGGCGACGACGCGCACTTCGTCCCGGCCCTTCACCCTGAGCGCCGCCGCGATGCCGGTCGCGACCGCCGCCGCGTTGCCGAACAGCGAGTGGATCCACGGGATCTGCCACGAGGTCTCGGGGTAGGGCGTCGAGAAGACCTCGAGGCAGCCGGTCGCATTCGCGGCGACGAGCTGGCGGCCCGTCGCCTCCATCGCCGCGTCGATCGCGTAGCGCGCGCCGAGCGCCTCGCCGCAGCCCTGGCAGGCCCGGTGACCGGAGTTCAGCGAGTTCGTGCGGCGCATGTTCGCCTGGACGGAGCGCTGCTCGTCCGGCAGCAGGCGGTTGCCGACCGTGAACGTGCCGGTCTGGTAGAAGCGGATGGGCTGGTAGGTCATCGCGCCGCCCTCAGCCGATCTTCGCGCCGACGACGCCGAGGTCGCGCAGCACGCCTTCCGCGATCGGACCGCTGCGACGCTGCTCGCGCTCGCGTGCGAGCACCCGCTCGACGATCGCGTGGTCGAGGTCCATGAACGTGAGCGGTTCGAGCGTGCCGGCGAGCGCCTGCGCGAACGTGCGCTCGAGCGAGCGCCGGGTGATCGCCCGGCCGCCGAGCCCCGCGATCACCGTGTGCACGAGGTCGGGCGGCCCGGTCCACGACGCCGCGACGTTGTTCGAGACGATGCCGCCAAGCCCGACCGCGAGGCTCTTCTCGAGCACGACGACGCGCTTCGCGTCCGCGAGCGCCGCGCGCACGGCCGCGAGCGGCCACGGCCGGAAGCAGCCGATCCCGAGCACGCCGACGCGCTCGCCCCGCTCGCGCATCGCGTCGACGGTGTCCTTGATCGTGCCGAGCACCGAGCCGAGCGCGACGACGACCGTGTCGGCGTCCTCGAGCCGGTAGGGGTGCACGAGGCCGCCGCTGTCGCGGCCAAAGATGCCGCGGAACTCGGCCGCCCAGGCCGGGATCAGGTCGAGCGCCTGGCGCTGCTTCGCGTGCGCGAGGTAGCGGACCTCCATGAAGGCCTCGGGGCCGACCATCGCGCCGATCGACACCGGGTCCGACGGGTCGAGCACCTGCCGGGGGCTGTAGCGCGGCAGGTAGGCGTCCACCTGTTCCTGCGTCGGCACGTCCATCCGTTCGTAGGCGTGCGTCAGGATGTAGCCGTCCATGCACACCATCACGGGCAGCGAGAGCTCCTCGCCGAGCCGGAATGCCTGGATGTGCAGGTCGAGCGCCTCCTGGTTGTCCTCGGCGAAGAGCTGTATCCACCCGCAGTCGCGCTGCGAGAGCGCGTCCGTGTGGTCGTTCCAGATGTTGATCGGCGCGCCGATCGCGCGGTTCGCGACCGTCATCACGACCGGGAGCCCGAGTCCCGCGGCGTTGTACACCGCCTCGGCCATGTAGAGCAGCCCCTGGCTCGCGGTTGCCGTGTACGCGCGCGCGCCGGCGGCCGACGCGCCGATCGCGACCGACATCGCGGCGAACTCCGACTCGACGTTCACGAACTCGCAGGGCGCGAGGCGACCCGTCGCGACCATCCGGCCGAGCGCCTCGACGATGTGGGTCTGCGGCGAGATCGGGTAGGCGCAGATCACCTCGGGTCGGCACAGTGCGACCGCCTCGGCGACCGCGGCGGAGCCCTCGACCTGTTTCAGCATGTCGTCGCTCCCTCGAGCACGCGGAGCACGTGGGCGTGGGCCTCCTCGGCCGCGGCGACGTTTGCGCGCGCAATCGCCGGCGGGAACTTGTCGCCGATCGCGGCGGCGACCGAGGCGAGCGAGATCCGGCCGGTGATCGCCGCGAACCCGGCGAGCAGTGCCGCGTTCGGCACCGGCCGCCCGACGTGGCGCAGCGCGAGTTCGGTGGCCGGCAGCGTGCAGAGGCGGTTCGCCGGCCGGTCCGCGACGAATTCGGCGAGGCCGAGTTCGTCGAATCCCCTCGAGGTGTTGATCAGGATGTAGCCGTCGTCGGCGAGGCCGCCGAAGACGTCGACCTGGTGGAGCAACGTCGGGTCCTGGATCAGGATCGCGTCCGGTGCGAGGATCGGCTCGCGCAACCGGATGGGCCGCTCGTCGATACGGCAGTAGGCGACGACCGGGGCCCCGGTGCGCTCGGACCCGAAGCTCGGGAACGCCTGCGCGTGCCGGCCCTCCCGGAACGCGGCCACCGACAGCAGTTCGGCCGCCGTGACGACGCCCTGGCCACCGCGTCCATGGATCCGCACCTGGAACATGATCCTCCGCTCTCCCGCCCGGTGGCCCGACGATGCGCCTGTCGGGGCCGAAATGGCATCCGTGTCCTCACGGATGCCGGGCTCCCCAAACCGGCCGATCTGGGGCAAAGTGCACGGCCTGAACGATCGCCCCGGGGGGAGACGATGCCCAAGTCCCGCCGTCCGCTCGCGGCCGCCGCGGCCTGCCTGCTCCTTTGCGCCACGACACCCGTGCCGGCCGCAGACGCCGCACCGGGCCCGGCCGCCACGGTCTCCGAGGCCGAGCGGCAGCGCGAGATCTTCGGCCAGTACTTCGAGGAATGGCTGGCGCTCAATCCGCTGCTCGCCACCTCGATCGGCGACCCGCGCTACGACGACCGCTACGAGGTGCAGATCTCGCCCGAGTGGCGGGCGAAGCACGAGGCGCTCGAGCGCGCCTACCTCGAGCGGATCAAGGGCATCGACCGGTCGAAGCTCACGGGCCAGGACCGCATCTCGCACGACGTGTTCCGCTCGGCGCGCGAGATCGAGATCGAGGGCTTCCGGTTCCCGGACCAGCTGATCCCGCTCAACCAGTTCTATTCGGTGCCGAACACGTTCGTGCAGCTCGGTTCCGGCAACGGCCTGCAGCCGTTCCGGACGGTCGCCGACTACGACGCGTTCCTGAAGCGCGTGGACGGCCTCGTCGCCTGGACCGACCAGGCGATCGCGAACATGCGCGAGGGCGTCGCGAAGGGCTACACGCTGCCGCGCGTGCTCGCCGAGCGCGTGCTGCCGCAGCTCGAGTCGCAGGTGGTCGCGAAGCCGGAGGATTCCTCGTTCTGGGGCCCCATCCGGAACCTGCCCGCGGGCTTCCCGGCGGCCGACCGGGAGCGGCTGACGGCGGCCTATCGCGCGATGATCGAGCAGAAGATCTTCCCGACCTACCGGCGCCTGCACGACTACATGCGCGACGAGTACCTGCCGAAGTGCCGCGAGACCGTCGGGCTCGGGGCGCTGCCGGACGGCGCGGCCTGGTACGACTACCGGATCCGCGACATCACGACGACCGACTACGGCGCCGAACGCATCCACGAGCTCGGGCTGCTCGAGGTCGCGCGCATCCACCGGGAGATCCACGGGGTCATGGACCAGGTCGGCTTCAAGGGCGACCTGCCGGCGTTCTTCGAGTACATGAAGACCGACCCGAAGTTCTTCTACACCGACGCCGCGGCGCTGATCCAGGGGTACGTCGACATCAAGAACCGGGTCGACCCGAACCTGCCGCGCCTCTTCGAGATCTTCCCGAAGTCCGACTACGAGATCCGGGCCGTCGAGCCGTTCCGGGAGAAGAGTGCCGCCGGTGGCAGTTACCAGGCGGCCAGCGAGGACGGGTCGCGTCCCGGCATCTTCTACGCGAACACCTACGACCTGAAGTCGCGGCCCAAGTGGGCGATGGAGGCCCTCTCGCTGCACGAGGGCAACCCGGGCCACCACTTCCAGATCTCGATACAGCGCGAGCAGCGCGACCTGCCGCAGTTCCGGCGGTTCGGCGGCTACACGGCCTACTCCGAGGGCTGGGGCCTCTACGCCGAGTCGCTCGGCCGGCCGCTCGGGATGTACACGGACCCGTACCAGTACTTCGGCAAGCTCGAGGGCGAGCTGTGGCGGGCGATCCGGCTCGTCGTCGACACCGGGCTGCACGCAAAGGGCTGGACCCGCCAGCAGGTGCTCGACTACATGCAGGCCAACAGTGCGGCCGGCGAGGCCCGGCGCGTGTCCGAGGCCGAGCGCTACATGGCGATCCCGGGCCAGGCGCTCGCCTACAAGATCGGCGAGCTGAAGATCATGGAACTCCGCCAGCGCGCGGAGCGCGAGCTCGGTGCGAAGTTCGACGTGAAGAAGTTCCACACGGTCGTGCTCGCGAACGGCGCGCTGCCGCTCAGCGTGCTCGAATCCGAGGTGGACCGCTGGATCGCCGCCGAGCGCGGCGGCTGAGCCGGCAGGGGCCCCGAGGGACCCGGGAGGACACGTGACGACGGGCAAGAGGACTGCACTGATCGCCGGCGCGACCGGCCTCGTGGGGAGCGAGCTGCTCAAGCTCCTGATCGCGAGCGACGCGTACCATAAGGTCCTGGTCCTGACGCGACGCGAGCTCGGGCTGCGGACGCGGCACCCGAAGCTCCGGCAGGTCCTCGTGGACTTCGGCCGGCTCGAGCAGCACCGCGAGGACCTGCGCGCGGACCACGTCTACTGCACGCTCGGCACGACGATCGCGAAAGCGGGTTCGCAGGCCGAGTTCGTCAAGGTGGACCTCGACTACCCGCTCCGGCTCGCGCGCGTCACGCTCGCCGAGGGGGCGCGGCACTTCTCGATCGTCACGGCGCTCGGCTCGAGCCGCTCGTCGCCGTTCTTCTATTCCCGGGTCAAGGGCGAAGTCGAGGCCGAGCTCGAGGCGATGGACTGGCCGAGCCTCGCGGTCGTGCGCCCGTCCGTCATCGCCGGCGAGCGTGCCGAGCGCCGCCCCGCGGAGAAGCTGAGCCAGGCGCTGCTGCGCTACGCGCCGGCCCTGTGGCGCTCGGTGCCTGCCGCGGACATCGCCGCCTGCATGGTCGACGTCGCGCTGCGCGAGCCCGAGGGCGTGCTCGAGGTCGATTCGAAGGACATCCCCCGCGCCTGAGGCGCGCGATCGTCGGCGGGGCCGTTCAGCGGTTGCCGGCCTCCGGCGCCAGCTCGGTCTTCGCGATCCCGTACACCTCCGCGAACCGGGCGTTGCCCGGGTCGAGCTCGGTGGCCTTGCGCAGTTCCGCGAGCGCCTCCTGGCCGCGGTGCTGGCGCACGAGCGCGAGCCCGAGCGCGTGGTGGAGCATCGCGTCCTTCGGCGCCTGCACGAGCCCGTCCCGGAGCGCGGCCTCGGCCGCGTCCTCGCGATGCTGCAGCCGCATCAGGTCCGCGAGGTTCACCCACGCGGGCACGTAGGCGGGGTCGAGCGCGATGGCCGAGCGGAATTCCGCCTCGGATTCCATCCAGCGGCCGCGCTCCGCGTAGTAGGTGCCGAGGTTCGTCCGGCTCTCGGGCCGGTCGGCGTTGAAGTTCTCGGCCGCCACGTATTCGTCGGCCGCCTTCGCGTAGGCCTCGGCGCCGCCGGGCCCGAGCGACGCCTCGGGCACCGCCGCGAGCACGCGCGCGGCCTGCATGCGCACCGCGCGCAGCGGGTCCCGCAGCAGCGGGATGACCGCGAGGCGCTGCCCGGGCGGCACGGACTCGTAGACGCCGATCGCCGAGTGGCGCACCAGCGCGCTCGGGTCGTGCAGCGCGGCCTCGGCCGCGAGCGCCGCGTTCTCGCCGCCGGCGCGCGCGAGTCGTGCGAGTGCGGAGGCCCGCGCCATCGCGGATTCTTCCTGGTTCGCGACCAGCTGCACGAGGCCGATCGTCGCGGAGGCGTCGCCCCGGTCCGCGTCCGCGAACACGGTCGCGAAGTCCTGGAACCCGGGCTTCGGGTGGGGATAGCGCGCGCGGACCTCGGTCGCGGCCCACTCGGGCGTGCGGTCGGCGTGGCACTGGTTGCAGGCGTTCGGCACGCCGAGCGTGCGCGACAGGTCGGGTCGCGGGATCCGGAAACTGTGGTCGTGCCGCGGGTCCACGACCATGTACGTCGTCGTGGGCATGTGGCAGGCCGCGCACGCGGCCCCCGGCGAGCCGGCCGGGTGGAAGTGGTGGCGCGGCGTGTCGTACTTCGAGGCGAGGTGGCATTGCGCGCACACGGTGTTGCCGGCGGCGCGCGGCTTGCCGCCGTGCGGGTCGTGGCAGTCGCTGCAGGTGACGCCCTTCGAGTACATCCGGCTCGTCATGAACGAGCCCCAGTTGTAGACCTCGTCGTGCTGCTGGCCGTCGGGGTAGTAGAGCCCCGGCGTGATCAGCGCCGGCAGGTAGTGGTCCATCAGCCGCTCGCCGGGCCGGTAGCCGTTCGAGAACTGCCCGCGGCGCGAGTGGCACTGCGCGCAGACCTCGACCTCGGCGTCGACCCGACGCCGGTGCAGCGGCGCGGCGTTGCCGGTGGCCGGGTCGATGCGCCACTGGTTCTCGCGGCGCGCGTCGAAGCGCACGGTCAGGCGCGGGTCGGTGCCCGGCGGCGTCGCGCCGCCGCTGCGCGCGCCCGCCTGCGCCCACTCGACGTGCGCCGAGCCGGGCCCGTGGCAGCCTTCGCAGCCCACCCCGAGTTCGGCCCAGCGGGTCGCGAACGTGTCGGTGGCGCGGTCGTAGTTCTTGCGCAGGTCGGTCGCGTGGCAGTCCGCGCACATGTAGTTCCAGTTCTGCTGGCGGCCGGTCCAGTGCAGCTCGTCCCGGAAGTCGATCTTCTCGTTCGGGTACAGGTGGAACCAGCGCTGGCCGCCGTCGGCCGCCGGGCGCGAGTCCCACGCGAGCGACAGCGCCTGCAGCCGGCCGCGGCCGATGTCCACGAGGTACTGCTGCAGCGGGTAGACGCCGAACGTGTATTCGACCTTGAAGTCCGCGGGCCGCCCGTCGGGCCCGTCGGTGTGCACGTACCACGCGCCGTCGCGCCGGTAGAACCGGCTCTCGAGTCCGTAGCGGCGGTAGGTCGCGTCGTCGAAGTCGCCGAGCACCGTGGCCTCGGTCGGCACCTTCATCGCTTCCGCGTGCTGGGACTTCGCCCAGGCCGCGGACTCGGCGGCGTGGCACCCGGCGCAGGCCTGCGATCCGACGTAACCGGCGGGTCGCGGCGCGGCCGGGGCGACCGTCGCGACCTGCGAGGGCGGCGGGGTCGGTGCGCCGCGCATCCGTTGCCAGCCCAGGTAGGCGCCGGCGGCCACGACGGACGCGGCGATCAGGAGGAGCAGGCTGCGGGACGGCTTCAAGCGGGGGACTCCAGGCGGACGCCCCGAATTGTGCCCACTGCGGCCCGGCATTGACAGCCGTGCGCGTCGGCACTGGAATGCGGGGCCACCCGAACGATCGCGGAGGATCCAGCATGCGCATCGAACGTCGTGCCGCGGGCATCGTCGCCGCCGGCCTGCTCTCGCTCGCCGCCGGTGTCGCGCTGGCCGCCCCGCCGGCGACCTGGGACGGCCTCGAGCTGCGCAAGGTCAAGGGCGTGGACGCCGTCTACGTGCGGCCCGGCGTCGAGTTCAAGGACTACCGCAGCGTCTACCTGGACCCGGTCGAGGTCGCGTTCGACAAGAACTGGAACCCGAACAGGTCGGGCGGCAGTTCGAACCGGATGAGCAGCGCCGACATCGAGAAGCTGCGCGGCGAGATGGCCAGCGAATTCCAGCGCATCTTCGCCGAGCAGCTGCGCGCCGGCGGCTACCAGGTCGTGACGCAGCCCGGCGACGACACGCTGCAGGTGAGCGCCGGGCTCGCGGACGTCTACGTGAACGCGCCCGACAAGCCCACGGCCGGCCGCAGCTACACGTTCACCGTGAGCGCCGGGCGGATGACGCTCGTGATGGAACTGCGCGACGGCCCGACCGCCCAGCTGCTCGCGCGGGTCGTGGACCAGCACGTCGGTCGCGAGAACGGCGCGATGACGCTGACGAACGGCGTGTCGAACTCCGCCGAGTTCCGTCGCGCCGTGAAGGGCTGGGCCGACCGGCTCGTGAAGGCGCTCGACAAGGTCTCGGGCAAGGCCGGACCGGGCTGACCCGGTCCGGCCGGCCGTCAGCGCCGGCCGAACCCGCCGCCGCCGCGGAACCCGCCGCCGAAGCCGCCACCGCCGCCCCAGGCGTGGCCGCCGCCCCAGCCGCCGCCGTTGAAGCCGCCGCGGTCGAAGCCGCCGCCGTCGCCGTGGTCGCCACCACCCCAGCCACCACCGTCGCCACCGCCCCAGCCGCCGGTGCGCGCATCCGCGTCGTCACGGGCGCCGGCCTCGCGATCGGCCCAGTCCTGGCTGCCGGCGTTCTGCCAGCCGCCGGCGCCGGCCTGCTGCCAGCCGCCGTCGCCGTTGCGATAGACGTTGCCGTCGTCGCCGGCGTAGTAGCCGCCGTGGCCCTGGCCCGAATCGTGCGTGTAGGTCTGGCCGTTCTGCGCGTCGTTCACGGTCGTCGTCGCGTCGTGCTGGAAGCCGTCCGAGCCATAGCTGTCCGACGCCGTCCGGTTTACGGTGCTGCCGCCCGCCGTCGTCCCGGACAGGTTCGAGTCGTAGGTGCGCGCGCCGGTGTTCGTGTCGTACTGAGACGAACGGTCCACCGACCCGCTGCCGCCCGCCTGCGTGTCGAACGTGCGGTTCATCGACGAGTCGAGGTTTCCGTTGTTCGGGTTGTAGCTCCGGCTGCCGGAGTAGGTGCCCGAGGTGCCGGTGCGGGCGTTGTAGTAGTTGCCCTGGGCGTTCGTGCCCACCTTGCCGTTCGGGTCCTCGTACCACGAGCGGGTGCCGGAGGCGACCGTGTCGCCGTAGGCACGGTACACGTTGGTCGCCTCGCTCACGGTGCCGCAGCAGGTCGTGCCCCAGTACGCGGGCGCGTACCACGGCGTGCCCCAGTACCAGTACGGGTCGAGCGCCGCCGGGTAGCCGAACGCGTACGCGTAGCCGACGTACGGGTTGTAGATCGGCACCGCGTCGATGCCCCAGGTGAGCGGCACCGGGTAGTACTCGGCGCCGATCCACGGGTCGTACCAGTAGCCCGTGCCGTAGACGGTCGTGCCGTCGCTCGTCACGACCGTGCCCGTGTAGCCGGGCGTGTAGCCGGTGTACACGTAGTCCGGCGTCGACTCGTAGACCTTCACGTAGGTCACGTAGTAGAGCGGCGACGTGGGCGGGATCGAGTAGATCGCCGACGGCACCGAGGTCGCGACGCTCCACGGGCCCGTGGACTGCGGCGCCGTGAACCACACGCCGTTCTTCACCGCGTACCAGGACTGCGGGTTCACCTCGATGATCGGGATGTCCGAGTTCGCGACGTAACTGAGCGTCGTGCCCTGGATCGGCTTCATGACCGGCGCGCCGTCGATCGCCTGCGTGAACGTCGGCCCGTTCACGAGCGGCACCTTCGCGGTCTGCGGTATGCCGGCCGCGATCACCGCTTCCTCGGCCTGCGGCGTGCCGGCCACGGCCGACAGCACGACGCCCGCCTGCGAGTCCGGCGGGATCTGCGCGAACGAGGCGGGCAGCGCATTGCTCGCGACGTAGGTCCACGGGCCGGTGAGCGCCGGCGCGCGGAACCAGCGGCCGGACAGCAGCACGTAGTACTGGTTGGCCGTCGTATCCACGATCACGTCCGAGCCCGTGTTGGTCGCCCACAGCAGCGTCGTCGAGCCGACCGGCGCGAAATCCGGCTTGCCCTTGAACACGACGAGTTCGGCCGGGCCGTGCTCGACGTAAATCGTCGGCGCGCCGGCGGCGAGCGTCGGCTTCTTTTTCGCGTTCGGGCCGCCGTCGAGCAGGTCCACGACGCCCTGCTTCGAGAGGTCGGCCGCGACCGCGGCCAGCGAGGCGGGCGGGTTCTTCGCGACCGTGTACGGCCCGTCCACCGACGGTGCCTGCATCCAGCCGTCGTAGACGTGCAGGTAGAACGGCGGCTTCGTGCCCTGCTGCAGGATCAGGAAGCGCGTGTTGATCACCCGGTTCAGCGACGTGCCCGCGACCGGGCGGATCGCCGTGTTGCCGTGGATCGGCACGAGCAGCGCCGGCGTCTCGCTCACGATGATCCGGGGCGGCGTGTTGTCCACCGCGATGCCCTGCGACTTCGCGTTCTGCGAGGCGGCGAGCGAGGCCTGCACGAGGTCGAGCGGCACGGTCTGCGCCGCGTTCGACGCGTAGAAGCTCCGGAGGTCGGCGAGCACCTGCACGCCGCCGTCGGCCATCGACGGGAAGTTCGCCCGGTCGAGCTGCACGCCGTCGAGGATCACCGTGCGGGACACCTGGTCCACCTCGGTCTGGGCCTCGGCCCAGACGACGCCGTACACCGGGTCCTGCTGGCCGTTCAGCGTGACGCTGACGGCCGCGCGGAACGTCAGGTCGTCGTCGGCCCAGCCCGTCACCTGCGGCTGGTAGACGAGCGCGAGCCCGTTCGACAACGGCACCTGCCGCGGCCAGGAGCCGGGGGAGCCCGGCTGCGGCGCGGCGGCCGACGCGTCCGCGTCGCCGGGTTGCTGGGCCACGGCGGGCAGGCCGGCCGACAGGAAGGCCGCGGTCGCCGCGGCCACCAGTACCATGCGCTTCATCGTCGTTTCTCCATCGGGTCGCCCGCGCCGGCAACGGGCGGGCGGAGGGGGACCGGCCGGGCGCGTGCCCGGCCGGCGTCCGTCACTTCGGGAACATGAACTGGAACTGGATGCGCAGCTGCCAGTCGGCGCCGTAGTCCGGGGTCACCACGTTGTAGTAGCCGCCGATCTGTGTGTTCAGCGGCAGCTTGCCGAGGTGGAAGATGTGGCCGACGCCGCCGCCGAGCGGCACGGTCCACACGTTGCCGCCGCTCGCCTTCCAGTTCGCCGTCAGGATCGGCGAGGTGGTCAGGTAGGTGCCGCCCTGGAAGTTGTAGTTCAGGAACGGCTGGATGAGCATCTGGTTGATGTCCGGCGACGAGTTCGAGTGCGTCACCGACCAGACGTTGTTCACCAGCACGCCGTACACCCACGGGCTGCCCTTCTCGAGCTTCAGCACGACGCCGGTGGGGCCGAGGCCCCAGTTGTCGTTGCCGAGCACGTCGCTCGTGTGGGTGGGCAGCTGGGCGATCAGGCCGGCGCCCCAGATCACGCCACCCGGGTTCGCCGGCGAGAGGAACGCCGAGAACTGCGTGTCGCCGAGGCCGAACGTGGAGCCCTGGCCCGGGTAGAGCGCGGGCTGCCACAGGAGCGGCAGGATCGTCCGCGTGATGACGTTCCACTCGTCGTTCACGTGGATCGGGTACACGGGCTGGATGTTCAGGATGTTCTGCGTGCGGTCCAGCGGCCCGTAGTTGAAGTTCGTGTTGTTCTGGAACGGCACGCTCACGAGGTTGCCGACCGGGTTCTGGGCGAGTTTCGCCAGTTCCTCGGCCGACATCTCGGCATGCGCGGCGCTGCCGGCGAGCAGCAGCGCGCACGCCGCCGCGACCGGGATCGCGGCGTCACGGGTGTTCATGGCTGTACTCCGTGGTGGTTACTGGCGCGATCCGCCGGCGAAGCAGCCGCTGCCGTCCTGCGGGCAGACGACGACGATCGTCTGGCGCTGGCCGCAGCCCTCGACGCCGACCGTGTACTCGGCGCGCTCGACGCCGAACCGGATCGACACCGGCTGCAGCATCTCGCGGGAGATCACCTGGCCGGTCGCGCTGGGGCAGTTCATGTCGAAGCCGACGCGCTTCACGGCCGTCTCGACGGCCTGGGCCTGCTGGGCATCGAGCTGTTGTTCGGTGGACTCGCAACCGGCGAGGGCGACGAGGCTGGCGGCAACGAAGAGGGCGCGGTACATGGGTCACTCCTTGGGGGGGTCGTACGCGTGGCGGGTCCGGCCGGCGCGGCCGGGCCCGGGTCGTAATGTAGCATTCCGCCGCGGCCGGAAAAGGCCCCCCGGGGTGGCCGGGGCCCGGCGGCCGCCCGACGCCCCTGTGGCATAGTTCCGGCAGCACCGGAGACCCCTGATGGCCAGTCATTTCTTCACCTTACGTTGCGCGGCCCGCCGGGCGGCGCGGGCGGGCATCGCCGTGGCGGTCCTGCTCGCGGCGCCGCCGACCTGGGCGGCCCCGAAGACCGACGTCGTGACGCTGCTGAACGGTGACCACGTGACCGGCGAGGTCGTCGAACTCACGCACGGCGTGCTCCGGTTCAAGACCGACGACATGGGCACGCTGTCCATCGAGTGGGACAAGATCGCGAGCCTGAAGTGCGACCAGTACCTGCGCGTCGAGCTTCAGGACGGCAGGCGCTACGAGGGGCGGGCCCCGGAGGCGGGTGCCGACCGCCACCTGCTCGTGACGGACGGCGGGGTGCCGGTCCGTGAACTCGCGATGGGCCAGGTCGTTCGGCTCGCGTCGATCGAGCGCGGCGACCTGCTCGACCGTCTCGACGGCTACGTGTCGGTCGGCTACGACTACACGAAGTCGAGCGGCGTCCAGCAGCTCACGCTGGCCGCAGGGCTCGGCGCCCGCGACGTTGCCCAGGAATGGAACGTGGACGGTGCAACGACGCTCACGACGCAGCCGGGCGCCCGGGACACGCGGCGCTACGACGTGAACGGCTACCTGCGGCGGTTCATGGCCGACCGCTGGTTCTACCAGGGCCTCGCGTCCCTGAACGGCAACCAGGACCTCGGCGTGGACCTGCGCGCGACGCTCGGCGGCGCGTTCGGCCGCTTCCTCGCGCAGAGCGCCCGACAGGAACTCGCGGCGTACGCCGGGCTCGGCGTCACCGAGGAATACGACATCGACGAGGACGGCCGCACCGAACTCGAGAGCCTGTTCGGCATCCAGTATTCGTTCTTCAGCTTCGAGGCGCCCGAGGCGTCCGTCGACGCGACGCTGAACGTCATCCCGAGCCTGAGCCAGTGGGGTCGCGTGCGAGGGGAGGCCGACCTGACGTCGAAGTACGAGATCGTCGACGACCTGTACTTCGCCGTGACGTTCTACGGCACCTACGACAGCGATCCGCCGCCGGCGGCCACCGCCGAGTCAGACTTCGGGGTCACGACGTCGGTCGGCTACTCGTTCTGAGCCGGGCGCGGCGACCGGGACCGGCACGGCCTCGCCCGGCGCCGCGACCGGCGCCCGGCCGCGGTGCGCGAGCCCGGTGAGCGCCGCGGTGACGAGCACGACGATCATCACGGCGCCGAACGGGAACGCGTCGACCTTGCCGGTCTCGAGTGCGCCGAGGAACAGCAGCACGGTGATGAGCCCGCGCGGCGCGAGCCACGTGAGCGGGCCCGCGTCCTGCCGCACGAGCAGGGCGAGCAGCAGCCGTCGCGTCAGGTAGATCGCGACGACGATTGCGGCGGCGACCGCCGCGGCACGCAGCTCGCGCATGTGGCCGATCTCGGTCCAGTAGCCGAGCAGCAGGAAGAAGAAGCTCCGCACCGCGAACGTGAGCTCGGCCACCAGGCCCTTGAACTCGGCCAGCGTGTCGTCGTAGCCGGGCTGCAGCAGCCGGCCGAGGTGGGGAATCCGGGAGAGCAGTCGTGCGTTGTTCAGCAGCAGGCCGCAGACGAGCACCAGCACCAGCGGCGACAGGTGCAGTTCCTTGCCGACCGCGTACACGAGCAGCAGGCCGGCCAGCAGTGGCAGGAACCGGACGTGTCCGACGACCCGGTTGATCAGGTAGAGGAGCCCCACCGCGGCGACCGCAGCCACGACGAGCGACACGAGTCCGCCGCCGAGCAGCGCTTCCGCGAACCGCCCGGCCACCCCGCCGCTCGTGACCCAGGCGTAGAACACCAGCACGCCGACGATGTCCGAGATCGAGCTTTCGTAGGTGACGAACTCGCGCGACCCGGTCCCGAGCCCGTTCGCGCTCGGGATCGCGACCGCGCTCGAGATCACCGCGAACGGGATCGCGGCGAGCGTCGCGGCGTAGGGGTCCATGCCGAGCGCGCGCGTGAACAGCATCGCGAACAGCGCGACGCAGGCCGCGAATCCGGCGATGGCCGCGACGGTCGCCCGCAGGATCAGGTCGCGCCGGTCCGCGGCGAGCCGGAGGTCGAGCGCGCCTTCGAGCACGATCAGCACGAGGCCGATCGTGCCGATCACCGGCACCATCGGGTCCACCCAGTCGAGGCGCAGGCCGGCCGCATCCATCGCCTGCCGCAGGCCCATCCCGGTCAGGATCAGCAGGATCACCGCGGGCAGCCGCAGGCGACGCCCGAGGATGTCGAGCAGGTAGGCGAAGACGAGCAGCGCGGCGAACGCCAGGATGGCCTGGTTGGTCATCCCGGTAGGTTAGCAGGACGCTGGTTTCAGCCGCCGAGCAGCTGGCGCCTCGACACCGGGGCCGACCCGGCCTCCTCGGGTTCGAACAGGCCTTCGGCCGCGGCGAGCGCGGCCACCTGGGCGGCCTCGTGGTCCGTGAACTCGGTCATCGCCGAGAAGAGCGGGCAGGTGCCCACGAGCCCGAAGTCCGGCACGTAGCCGACCAGCAGGTCGTAGAGGCCGGACGGGAACACGAGCCGCACCGTGCCGCCGGCCTGCCAGGCGGCGGCCTCGTGCTCCGACGGGATCACCGTCAGGTTCATGAACCACGGCGTGACGACCACGCCCACGTGCCGCCCTTCGTGCTCGCGGAACCCGACAGGCTCGACGGCGACCGTCGGGTTGTAGATCGGCATGCCCTTCATCGCGAGCGCGGCGCGGCGGTAGGCCGCCGCGAGGCGCTCGACCGGGTGCGAGAGCGGCGAGGCCGTCCCGGCCAGCCCGAGCACCATGAACTTGGACTTCTCGGCGTCGCAGTTCGGGCAGCGCCAGTGGTCCGGGAGCCGCGTGAACGGCGTGCCCGGTGCGACGAGCGTCGCCTCGTCGCCGAGCGCCGGGTCGTACACCCACCAGCAGATGCCGCACTCGAGTCGCGCGTCGTCGCCGAGCTTCGAGCCGTCGCCCAGGTAGCTGCCCTCGAACGTGGCGTTCATGCGTAGGCCTCCATCATCTCGACCAGCCGCCGCGCGGAGTCCTCGAAGTCCTCGCGCGCGGCGAGCGCGGCGACCGGCACGCCGCCCACCTCGAGCGTGTCGAGGATCACCTTGCCCGACGCGTTCATGTACTGCACGGCCCACACGTGGCGCAGGCCCGTCGCGAAGATCCGGCAGCTGCCGTAGCCGCCGCCGCGGATCACGAGCGGGATCTGGCCGAGCACCGTGGTCATCACCTCGGCATCGGCCTCGGTGATCGGCAGCAGCGTGAAGTTGATCACGTGGTTCTCGGGCGAACCGTCCCAGCCGCCCGACCGCTCGTTCAGTTCGGTGAGCAGTGCGAGCGAGTTCATCGCGCCCTGTGGCAGCCGCTCCGGGATCGGCACGGACGTGCGCGTCATGCGCTCGGCGGCATTCACGACGGGCTGCGGGATCGGGCCCACCTCGAGCCAGTCGCTGCGGCCGCCGTCCGCCTCGGTGGCGACGACGTGCCAGAGGCCCGGCAGCACCGACTCGGAGATCCGGTACGCGACCGGGCCGCCCAGTTCGGCGAGCACGTCGCCCTCGCCGAGCAGGTCGAGCACGGCGTGCCGGTCCTCCTCGTCGAGGCCGCGCAACGCGATCCGCGTCGAACCCGACGCACCGCCCGCGTGCCGCGCGAACGCCGCGCCCACGTCGGCGAGCAGTGCGCGCGCGGCGGGCGACAGGCGATCGACGACCCGTGACTCGCGCCGCGGCCCCGCCTGTCCCACCGGCATGTCGAGCAGCTTGAGCGGCGCCTCGGCCGTCGCGGGAACCTTCTTGTGCCAGACCAGCGGGTAATCGCTCATGCGTGTCCTCCGGTGGGCGCCGTCCCGGCCGGTGCGAGCAGCCGCTCGCAGGCCTGCAGGTAGACGGGCCAGTCCCTCATCCTCGCCACGACCTCGGCGGCCGCGCCGTCCCGCAGGTAGACGACCGCGGGCAGCACCACGACGCCGTAGTCGGGCGCCACCGCGGCCTCGTCGCGCCGGTCCACGAGCCCGACGACCAGCTGGCCGCGATGGCGCGCAAGCAGTTCGCGCACGACGACGGCGACGTCGATGCCCTCGGGGCGCGTCGCGACATCGCCGGTGAGGAGCAGCAGCGCGCGCGGGTGCCCGGCCGCGAACGCGGCCAGCTCGGCGCGCCGGAGCACCGTGCAGCCCGGGTCGGCGGCGAGGGCGTCGATCACGGCGCTCATCGTCCCTCCCCGGACGGCCGGTCCGTGTCGCGGCCGCCCGCGATCGCGAGGAAGCGCTCGTCGCCGTCGCGGCGCGCGTCGGATTCGGCCGGGCGTTCCGATTCGTAGCGCCCGAGCGCGAGCGGGTCGGCCATCACACCGGCGTCGCCCGGGGCGCGGGCCACCGGCTCGACGCCCCAGGAACGCAGTTCCGCGAGGCCGATCTCGAGCGCACGGGGCAGCTGCTCGCGCACCGGTGGCGTCAGGCTGCCGCCGTAGTCGCCGAGCTCGACGGGCTTCACGCCGACGATCGTGAACGCGCTCGGCTTGTGCCCGAGCATCTCGAGCGCCGCGAGCACGTCGTTCATGCTGGCCTGGTGCAGGCTCATCTTGTCCCGCGCCATGAAGCGGGGGACTTCCTCGTCGCGCGCGACCACCAGCGAGCCGGGCTCGCCGGAGTGGTCGACCGCGTCGAAGAGCAGGACGTGGGTCGCTTCCTGCAGCAGCGGTATCAGCGCGAGGCCGAGCGTGCCGCCGTCGATCAGCTCGACCTCGGGCGGGAACGACCAGCCGGCGCCGAGTGCCTCGACGCAGCGGGGCCCGAAGCCCTCGTCGGCCCACAGGAGATTACCCACGCCGAGCACGCGCACGACGCGCCCGGCAGCGTCACTGGTATCCATGATCCTCCCGTCCGCGCGTGGCGGGCCCGCCGTGCCGGCGCGGTTGCCCCGCGCCTCAGCCGGAACCGGGGGCCGGCGGGCCGGCCCCCGTCCGTGTGCGTCTCCCGACGCTCAGAAGAAGAAGCGCCAGCCGCTCACCATCGCACTGACGGTGGACTGCCGGCGCGTGAAGTCCTCGCGTACCGCCATGTACATGTGAATCATCGAGAAGAGCACGATCACCCACATGAGCACGTGGTGCACGGTGTGCACGGTCATCGAGTCGCCGAGCACCAGGAACACCCACCCGAAGGCCTTGTACCACAGCGACTGGATGCCCTCACCCTCGGAGAAGAGCGCGAACCCGGTCAGCAGCAGCAGCACCAGCGGGATCAGGAACATGAAGAACATGGCGATGTGCGCGAGCGGGTTGTGCCCGACGTAGTCCTTCGCCCTGGGCTTCAGGAACAGGTACCACTGGATCTCGAACACGATCTCCTTCCACCACTCCAGGCTCCAGAACGGGAACGTGAAGATCTGGCGTGCGTGGCTGCCGCCGACCAGCACCCGGTACAGCCGGACGATGAACATCAGGCCGAGCAGCTGCCCGGCGATGAAGTGCGCCATCCGGATGTAGCCGAACATGAAGTGCTGGTAGGCCTCGCCGCCCAGGCTCGGCGGGGGAGACCCGATGAAGTAGCCGGTCACCGCGAGCACGAAGATGCAGAGCGCGGTGACCCAGTGCCAGGCGCGGACGGCTGCGTCGTAGACGTAGACCGGCCCGGGCTGGATGCCTGCCGGAGGCAGGATCGCCTCGCCGAACTTTCCTTCGTGCACGCGGCTCGCAGCCGGCGTATGCGCATAGACCTTGGTCATGACCGGATCTCCTCAGCGCACCTTGACGCTCGACACCTCGTTGCCGTCCATGTCCAGCACGTGCGTCGCGCAGGCGAGGCACGGGTCGAAGCTGTGGATGGTGCGCAGGATCTCGAGCGGCTTCTGCGGGTCGGCCATCGGCGTGTCGAGCAGCGAGGCCTCGAACGCCCCGATGTTGCCGGCCGCGTCGCGGGGGCTGCCGTTCCACGTGGTGGGCACGACGCACTGGTAGTTCTTGATCCGCTTGTCGTCGATCTCGATCCAGTGGCCGAGCGCGCCGCGCGGCGCCTCGACGAAGCCGTAGCCCTTGCAGGACTTCGGCCAGGTCTCGGGCTGCATCGCGGTCGGGTTCTGCGTGGTCTGGTCGCCGGCCTTGATCGTGGCGATCAGCTTGTCGTACTCCTTCTTCAGCGTGTGGGCGGCCCAGCTGCACTCGAGCCCGCGCGCGGCCGTGCGGCCGAGCGTCGAGAAGAGCGCCGTGACCGGCACGCCGAGCTTCTGGAGCACCATGTCCACGGGCTCCTTGAACTCCGGGATGCCCTTCGCGTAGCCGATGACGTAGCGGGCGAGCGGGCCCACCTCCATCGCGTGGCCCTTCCAGCGCGGCGCCTTGACCCACGAGTACTTCGCGGCCTCGTCGAACTGCTCGAACTGGTTGCCGTTGCGCTTCGCGGCGCCCGGGTCGAAGTCCGGGTCCGTGACGCCCTCGAACGGGTGCAGGCTGTCCTTGCCCTGCGGGTACTTGTACCAGGAGTGCGTGACGAACTCGCGGATCTGCTGCTCGTCGCCGAGGTCGACGTCGTGCACCTCGTTCAGGTTGCCGTCGATGATCGCGCCGCGCGGCAGCATCAGGTTGTCGGCCGCGTAGTTGTTCGCGCTGCGCGGCAGGTCGCCGTAGGACAGCAGGAACTTCGACGACAGGCCGCCGCCCCACTGCGCCCAGTCCTTGTAGAACGAGGCGATCGCGAGCAGGTCCGGGATGTAGACGTTGTCGACGAAGTCGATCGTGCGGTTGATGATGTCGCCGACCATGTTCAGGCTGGCCATGTTGACCGCGCCGACCGAGCCCACGCCGTTCACGTTGATCGGCGACGGGGCGCCGCCCACCAGCCAGTTCGGGTGCGGGTTCTTGCCGCCGAACACCGTCTGGATCTTCACGATGTCCTTCTGGAAGTCGAGCGCCTGCAGGTAGTGGCCGACGGCCATCAGGTTCGCCTCGGGCGGCAGCTTGTAGCCCGGGTGGCCCCAGTAGCCGTTGCGGAACGGGCCGAGCTGCCCGCTCTCGACGAACTTCTTCAGCGTGTTCTGCAGGTCGCGGAAGTAGCCCGGCGAGGAGGCCGGCCACGACGAGATCGACTGCGCGAGCTGCGAGGTCGCGACCGGGTCCGCCGAGAGCGCGCTCACGACGTCCACCCAGTCGAGCGCGTGCAGGTGGTAGAAGTGCACCAGGTGGTCGTGCGAGTACAGCGTCAGGTGCATGATGTTGCGGATCGTGTTCGCGTTCTCCGGGATCGTCGTCCCGATCGCGTTCTCGACCGCGCGCACCGAGGCGAGCGCGTGCACGCCGGTGCACACGCCGCAGATGCGCTCGACGAAGGCCCACGCGTCGCGCGGGTCGCGGCCGCGGAGGATCACCTCGAGGCCTCGCCACATCGTGCCGGTGGACACCGCGTTGCGGATCACGTTCTGCTGGTCGACGTTCACCTCGATGCGCAGGTGGCCTTCGATGCGCGTGATCGGGTCGACGACGACGCGCTTGCCGGATGCGTCGAGCTGGAAGCCATTGGGGGTCGATATGCTCATGGTCAGGTCTCCAATCGCTCAGGCGCCGGTGCGGGCGTCGTCGGACTCGTTACGGGTGGCGTGCGGCTTGACGCGCGCCTGTCGCAGGGCCGTGAGGCCCGCGTGCGCGGCGATGCCCACGCCGACGATCGTGGCGGCCGTGCCGCCCACCTTGTCGGCCGTCGCCTCGATGCCGACCTGCGGGAACGTCTCGAGCCGCTGGTAGAAGGGCCCGTTGTCCCAGAAGTCCGGCTCCGAGCAGCCGATGCAGCCGTGGCCCGAGCCGATCGGGAACGAGACGGCCTCGTTCCAGCGCACGGTCGAGCAGGCGTTGTAGGTCGTGGGTCCCCGGCAGCCGAGCTTGTACAGGCAGTAGCCCATCCGCGCGCCCGCGTCGTCGAACGTCTCGGCGAACTGGCCGGCGTCGAAGTGCGGCCGGCGGTAGCACTTGTCGTGGATGCGCTGGCTGTAGAACATCAGCGGCCGGCCCTGGCGGTCGAGTTCCGGCAGCTGGCCGAAGGTCAGGTAGTACGTGATCACGCCGGTCATCACCTCGGCGATCGGCGGGCAGCCGGGCACCTTCACGATCGGCTTGTCGGTGATCACCTTGTGGATCGGCGTCGCCTGCGTCGGGTTCGGCTTCGCAGCCTGCACGCAGCCCCAGGAGGCGCACGAGCCCCAGGCGATCACGGCGGCCGAGTCGGCGGCCACTTCCTTCAGCCTTTCGACGAACGGGCGGCCCGTCGGGATGCAGAACATCCCGTCGTCACCGAGCGGCGGGTTGCCCTCGACGGCCAGGATGAACTGGCCCTTGTATTCCTTGCGGATGTCCTCGATGCACTGCTCGGCCTGGTAGCCGGCGGCGGCCATGATCGTGTCGTCGTAGTCGAGCGAGATCATCGACAGGATCACGTCCTTCGCGAGCGGGTGCGCCGAGCGGATGAAGCTCTCGGTGCAGCACGTGCACTCGAGGCCGTGCATCCAGATCACCGGCACGCGCGGCTTGGTCTCGAGCGCGTGCGCGATGCGCGGCGCGAAGGCCGGTGCGAGCCCCATCGAGGCCGCCGTCAACGAGCAGAATTTCATGAAGCTCCGCCGGGATATTCCCTGGCGGCGGATCAGGTCGTAGAAGGTCTCTCGCATGCTCGCGCTCCCAGTGCTTGTTGGTCTGGTCAGCGGAGCCCCGGAACGATGTCCGTCGGCATTCCGCTGGCACCTTGCCCCGGGTTGCGCGCCGCGCAGGGCGACGCCGCCCGGCCTCTTTAAGACATGCGGATGCTCCAACTTGGGGCGGCCAGCGGTCAGTCGTAAATCTACTTAACGGACGCTGTGTTCGCGCGTGACGCGGCGCAGCAGAAATGCCGCCCGGCGTGCGTGGCGGTTCGTTCCGGGCGTCCCGGGTCAGCCGGGTGTGTTTTCGGCGTCCCAGACGCCCTGGGGCAGCGGCAGGCCGTCGAGCAGCGCCGGCGCGAGGCCGGGGTGCGGTTCGGCGCCGCGAAGCAGCAGCAGCGCCTCGAGCTGCCTCGCGTGCTGCGCGACGTGCCAGGTCGTCCGCTCGAGCACCGAGTGCAGCGAGCGCCGGCCGTAGTAGGTATCGACCGCGTCGGGCAGTCGGGTGCGGCTTCCGAGCCACCAGGCGGACACCGCGCGCGAGGCGCTCGCGATGTGCCCGGACACGGCCGCGGCGCTGTCCACGCCCCCGGGCGGCTTGCGTTCGAAGTGCTCGAACGTCAGCCGGCCGCCGGCCGCGGCGTCGAGGAATCCGGCCGCCACCTGCGAGACGTGGTACGCGAGGTCGAGGTGCGTGCGGCGGCGGCCGGGCAGCGACGCGTGCAGTGCCTCGGCCGGGATCTGCGCCGCGAGGTGGGCCGCCGTGTCGAGCAGCGCGATGAGCCGCGCGACGAGCACGGGCACCTCGAGCCGTGCCCGTCCGACCTCGACGCCCACGAAGTGCGCGACCTCGTCGAGGTCCTGGCCGAGCACGAACTCGCGCCCGCGTGCCACGACCGGCACCGCGCGCACGCCGAGCGCGGCAAGCTCGCCGGCGGCCTCCGGGTGCTCCCGCACGTTGATCGAGTCGTACGGGATCCCGGCGCCGGACAGGAATTCCTTCACCCGCAGGCAGCTCGTGCAGCCCGGCTGCCAGTAGACGCGGTAGCGCGGCGTGGCCATCGTCCGCGACTCAGCGGAAGATCCCGCGCTCGAGGATCGTGCCCTGGCCGATCGGCCGCCCCACGGCGATCCACAGGCTCCAGGTGTTCAGCGAGGTTGCGCCGACGCCGAGCGTGAGCGGCCCGACCATCGTGCGTCCGGTGAGCGACAGCGAGCCGCCGTAGAGGGGCTTCAGGCCGCCCGGCGTGAGCCAGTCGTCGACCTCGCCGGTCTCGACCCGGGCGCCCAGGTAGAGCGCCTGCCCGCGGATGGACATGATGTCGGCGAGCTTCCACAGGTAGCTGCCGCTCGCGGTCCAGTACTCCGGCGTGCGCACCTGCCCGAGCTGCAGGCCCGGGAAGCTGCCGGGGCCGCCCAGCGTGAAATAGCGGTCGACGGGCAGGTCGGAACCGAGGTTCGTGCCGCCGGCGGCCGTGAGCCAGACGATGTCGCCGCGGAACGGCACGGCGACCGCGACGCCGCCCTCGAGCGACTGCCAGTCGCGGTCGGCGCCGAGCGAGGTGTTGCTGTAGTTGTAGTCGAGTGCCGCGGCGACGCCCCGGGTCGGGTTGAACGCCGTGTCGCGGGTGTCCCAGATGAATTCGGAGCTGATGCCGGCGTCCACCGTCGAGCCGTTCGGCAGCAGCTTGTCGCCCGTCTCGACCGACACGTTGCGGTTCGTGTAGGTGTAGCCGGCCCGCCACTGCGCCTTGTCGCCGAAGTTGATGCCGAGGTCCAGGTTGCCGCCGAGGTCGGAGAACATGTACTGGGCGATCCGGTCGTTGTCCTGGTACAGGTACTCCGTGTCGCGCGTCCACGCGATGCGCGGCTCGACGAAGAACGTCTGCGCCACGTCGAGCGGCTGGTACAGGCTCGTGGACAGCAGCGTGTCGTAGCCGACCTGCACCTCGTTGCGCCACTGCAGGCCGAGCGAATTGAGCCAGCGCCGTTCCTGCTTGAAGTACAGGATGAACCCGCTGTCGCCGCCGTCCGAGCCATAGAGCCCGAGGTCGAACTTCAGGTAGTTCGGGCCCCAGGACTTCTCCTTCGGCAGCCACGTGAGCACCGGGTTCGACGAGTTGCCGTCGAGCCGGTAGCCGACCGAGTCCATGTCCTCGACGGCCGACATGTTGCGCGCCTGGTTGCTGATGCGCTTGTTGTCCACCGCGTCGCCCGGCTTGATGTCGCTCATCGTCGCGAGGTAGCCGGGGTTCACGTTCTCGAGTCCCTCGAATCGCACGTCGGCGACCCGCGCCTCGATTTCCTGGTTCTCGGTGACCTTCTGCCGCCAGGCGACGTACTCGGCCTCGGGCAGCGCGTACTGGCGCAGCTGGTCGGCGACGGCGCGCGCCGCCTGCTCGCCGAGCGGTATCGTCTCGGGCACGCGCTCGAAGTCGGCCGTGCCGATGTCGCCGACGTGCACGTCGATGCGGACGTCGCCGGGCTTCAGCGTCTGCAGCTGCAGCTCGACGTTCGCCTCGAGCATCACGTCCATCGCCCGCCCCGCGAGCTGCGTCGCGCTCTGCAGCTTGTCCGGCTCGGTCGGCTGCTTGACCAGGTTCACGGCGATCACGACGTCGGCGCAGAGGTTGCGCGCGACGTCGACCGGGAGGTTCCGGACCATGCCGCCGTCGTTCAGGATCCAGTCGTTCAAGCGCACCGGCTCGAAGGCGCCCGGGATCGCCATGCTGGCGCGCATCGCGGTCGCGAGGTCGCCGCTGCCGAGCACCACCATCTGCCCGGAGACCATGTCGGTCGCGACCGCGCGGTAGGGGATCGGCAGGTCGTCGAAATCCGAGACCCCACGGGCCTTCGCGACGTAGCTGCGCAGCAGGTCGTCGATGCCCGCGGTGCTGATGAGCCCGCCCGGCACCAGCACGCGCCCGTCGCGCAGGCCCATGTCGAGCGAGTTGCTGTAGGTGACGCCGGCGCGCTTCTGCTCGATCGGCTGGCGTTCGCGCAGGCCGACGCCGCCGACGACCTTCGGCCAGTCGATCCCGAGCAGGAACTTCTCGAGCCCCGCGGCCGGGATGCCCGACGCGTAGCCGCCGCCGACGAGCGAACCCATGCTGGTGCCCGCGATGCAGTCCACCGGCACGTGCAGCTCCTCGAGCACCTTCAGCACGCCGACGTGCGCGCCGCCCTTGGCGCCGCCGCCCGCGAGCACGAGCCCGATGCGCGGCCGGTGCGGCGCGGCGGCCGACGGCGGGGGCACGGTCGTCGCGGGCGTCGCGTCGATCGCGCCCGTTGCCGGCGCCGTCACCGGCACGGTGTGCACCGCCGCCGGCGCGGCGGGATCCACCGTCGCCGCGGGTGCCGGGGTCGCGCCGGCGGCGAGCGTGGCGAGCAGGGCGCCGAGCGCGATCGATATCCGGGGTGCGTGCTGCATCATCTCAGTCTCCCGCGAGCGGCCGGCGCTGCCGGCCCTGCTCGTCGAAATTCGCCGGGGCCAGCCAGGCCTCGAACGCGCGCCGGCGCGCGGGCCACTCGGCGTCGATCACCGAGTACCAGGCCGTGTCGCGGTTGCGGCCCTTGTAGACGGTCGCCTGGCGGAACGTGCCCTCGTAGGTGAAACCGAGGCGCCCGGCCGCCCGCCGCGACGGCGCGTTCAGCGCGTCGCACTTCCATTCGTAGCGCCGGTAGCCGAGGTCGAACGCCTGCCGCATCATCAGGTACATCGCCTCGGTCGCCGCGCGCGTGCGCTGCAGTGCCGGCGCGAACGCGAGGTGGCCCACCTCGATCGACCCGTGCGCGGGCTCGATGCGCAGGTACGACGCGATCCCCGCCGCCCGGCCGGTCGCGCCGTCGACGATCGCGAAGAAGAGCGGGTCCGTCGAGGGCTCGCGGCCCGCGATGAAGGCCGCGAACTCGGCGTCGGACGCGAACGGGCCGCTCGCGAGGTAGGTCCAGACCCGGCCCTCGGCATCGGCCGAATAGGCGCGCCACAGGTCCGACGCGTGCCGCGCCGCGGACAGCGGTTCGAGCCGGCACCAGCGGCCCTCGATCGGCGCGTGGGCCGGTCGCGGCGGTGGGCGGAAATCCGGCAGCCCGGCGCCGATCGGCTGGCCGAGCGCGTTCAGGCGCGGGGGCGAGGCGTCCACGTTTCAGGCCGCCGTGTCGGCGGCGCCGGCCGCATCGGCGAACTGCAGCGCCGCGAGCCGCGCGTAGAGGTCCGAGTCGCGCAGCAGCTCGGCGTGGCGCCCCTGCGCGACGATCCGGCCGTGGTCCATCACGACGATCCGGTCGGCGCCGAGCACCGTCGCGAGCCGGTGCGCGATCACGATCGTCGTTCGCCCGCGCATCAGCCGCTCGAGCGCACCCTGCACCAGCCGTTCGCTCTCCGCGTCGAGCGAACTCGTGGCCTCGTCGAGCAAAAGCACCGGTGGATCGCGCAGGATCGCCCGGGCGATCGCGATGCGCTGGCGCTGGCCGCCCGAGAGCCGCGTGCCGCGCTCGCCGAGGAACGTGTCGTAGCCCTGCGGCAGCGCGGCGATGAACTCGTGCGCGGCCGCGGCGCGCGCGGCGGCCTCGACCTCGGCGTCGGTCGCGTCCGCGCGCCCGTAGCGGATGTTCTCGCGGGCGCTCGCCGCGAAGAGGACCGTGTCCTGCGGCACGAGCCCGATCCGGTCGCGCACGGCCGCGGGGTCAGCGCTCACGAGGTCGACGCCGTCCATCAGCACGCGCCCCTCGGTCGGGTCGTAGAAGCGCAGCAGCAGCTGGAACGTCGTGCTCTTGCCGGCGCCGGACGGGCCGACGAACGCGACGGTCTCGCCCGGGCGGATCTCGAGGTCGAAGCCGTCGAGCGCGGCGCTCTCGGGCCGGGACGGATAGCGGAACGTCACCCGCTCGTAGCGGATCGCACCGCGACCGGGCACGGGCAGGGGCGCCGGGTGCGCCGGAGGGCGGATCACCGGTTCGGACCGCTCGAGCTCGACGAGCCGCTCCATCGCGCCGGCCCCGCGCTGCACCTCGCCCCACATCTCCGAGAGCGAGGCCGCCGCCACCGCGACGTAGACCGCGTACAGCAGGAACTGCCCGAGCTGCCCGCCGCTCATCTCGCCGCGCACGACCGCGTGCGCGCCCATCCACAGCACGAACGTGATCGCGCCGAACACCAGCATCGTCGCGAGCGCCGTCAGCGTCGAACGCGTCTTCGTCCGGCGCACGGCCGCCCGGAACGAGTCCTCGACGGCGGCGTCGTAGCGACTCGCGTTCAGGTCCTCGAGCGTGAACGCCTGCACCGTGTGGATCGCGTTCAGCGTCTCGTCGGCGATGCCGCTCGTGTCGGCGATCCGGTCCTGCGAGGTCCGCGACTGGCGGCGCACGCGGCGGCCCAGCACGATCAGCGGCACGAGCACGATTGGCACCAGCACCAGGATCATCAGCGTGAGCCGGGCGCTCGTGACCGCGAGCATCACGAGGCTGCCGATCATCGAGATCGCCGAGCGCAGCGTGATCGACAGGTTGACGCCGGCGATCGACTGCACGAGCGTCGTGTCCGCGGTGAGCCGCGAGAGCACCTCGCCGGTGCGCGTCACCTCGAAGAACGCCGGGTCCATCCGGATCACCTTCCGGTACACGGCCTCGCGCAGGTCGGCGACCACGCGCTCGCCGAGCCAGGTGACCAGGTAGAAGCGCAGCGCCGCGAACACGCCGAACACGCCCGCCGCGGCCATGAATGCGACGAAGTAGCGGTTGATCGTGTCGGTGCTGCGCGAGGACAGCCCCTGGTCGATCAGGTGGCGAAGCGCGATCGGCAGCGCGAGCATCGCGGCGGCCGCGACCACGAGCGCCAGGAGCGCGAGCAGCAGCGTGCCCCGGTAGGGGCGCAGGTAGGGGACGAGGGCGCGCAGCGGTGCGAGCGAGCGGCTCGGCGGTCGGTCGGGGGCGGGGGCGTCGGCCATGGGGCTCCGGGGGGTCTGCTGCCGGCACTGTAGCCGACCCGCGGCCGCGGCGACATCGGCCGGCCGCGGCATGGCGCGGCGGCGCGCGACCTGCCAAGATCGCCCACCCCGCGCGGAGGCGAACATGTCGGCGATCCAGGCGAACGGCACCACCCTCGAGTACGAGTCGCTCGGCCCCGACGGCGCGCCGGCGATCCTGCTCGTCATGGGGCTCGGGATGCAGCTCGTCGCCTGGCCGGACGCGTTCTGCGAGCGGCTCGTCGCGGGCGGCTACCGGGTGATCCGTTTCGACAATCGCGACTGCGGGCTCTCGCAGAAATTCGACCACCTCGGGCGCCCGAGGATCGGCCGGGCGGTGATGCGCGCGCTGCTGCACCTGCCGGTCCGCTCGCCGTACGCGCTCGACGACATGGCGCGCGACTCGGTCGGCCTGCTCGATGCGCTCGGCATCCCCGCCGCGCACGTCGTCGGCGCATCGATGGGCGGGATGATCGGGCAGCTGATCGCCGCCGACCACCCGGAACGCACGCTGAGCTACACGCAGATCATGTCCACGACCGGCGCGCGCCGCCTGCGCCAGCCGTCGGCGCGGGTCCGTCGCGTGCTGCTCAGCCGGCCGGCGCAGCCCGCGACCGTCGACGAGCTGGTGGCACACTACGAACGGCTGTTCGCGATCATCGGCAGCCCGGACTACCCGACGCCGCCCGAGGAATTCCGCGTCCGGATCCGCCGCTCGATCGAGCGCAGCCACTACCCGGACGGCTTCCTCCGGCAGCTGAACGCGATCCTCGCCTCCGGCGACCGCAGCCCGGCGCTCGGCCGGATCCGCTGCCCGACGCTCGTGATCCACGGCAAGGCCGACCCGCTGGTGCCCGTCGAAGGCGGCATCGACACCGCGCGCAAGATCCGCGACGCGAAGCTCGCGCTGATCGACGGCTACGGCCACGACTTCCCGCCGCAGCTCGCCGGGCGGCTCGCGGACCTCGTGCTCGGGAACGCGGCCGGGGCCTGAGCGTGCCCGGGCGGGCGCGGGGAACCCGGCCGGCGACCCACCCGCGGCCCCCCCGCCGGCCGCGCGGCGCCGGCGGTCCGGTCGGCTAAACTCACCGGTCACGCCCCGAATTCCCGTCTCGAGGAGACCGCCATGCGCGACGACCGCAAGTTCTACATCGACGGCCAGTGGGTCGACGCGGCGCAGCCGCAGACGCTCGACGTGGTGAACCCGGCGACCGGGGGCGTGGCCGGCGTGATCTCGCTCGGCAGCCGCGCCGACGTGGACCGGGCGGTCGCGGCCGCGCAGCGCGCGTTCGAGGCGTACTCGCGCACGACCCGCGAGGAGCGCGTCGCGCTGCTCGGCCGCATCGTCGAGGTCTACCAGAAGCGCATGGGCGACGTCGCGCAGGCGATCAGCGAGGAGATGGGCGCGCCGCTCGCGAACGTCTCGCTGCCGATGCAGGGCCCGGCCGGCCTCGGCCACTTCATGGTCGCGCTCAACGTGCTGAAGGAATTCCGGTTCGAGCGGATGCTCGGCTCGACGAAGGTCGTGCGCGAGCCGGTCGGCGTCTGCGGTCTCATCACGCCGTGGAACTGGCCCGCGAACCAGATCGCCTGCAAGGTCGCGCCGGCGCTCGCGGCGGGCTGCACGATGGTGCTGAAGCCTTCAGAGATCGCGCCGCTCTCCGCGCACGTGATCACCGAGATCCTGCACGAGGCCGGCGTGCCGGCCGGCGTGTTCAACCTCGTGGACGGCGACGGCCCGACCGTCGGCGCCGCGATCGCCGCGCACCCGGGCATCGACATGGTCTCGTTCACGGGCTCGACGCGCGCCGGCATCCTGGTCGACAAGGCCGCGGCGGACACCGTGAAGAAGGTGGCGCTCGAACTCGGCGGCAAGTCGCCGAACGTGATCCTCGAGGGCGCACCGCTCGAGCACGCGATCGCGCACGGCGTGCTCGTGATGATGAACAACACCGGGCAGAGCTGTAACGCGCCCTCGCGCATGCTCGTGCCGCGCCGCCACCTCGCTCAGGTCGAGGCGATCGCCGCGGCCGCGGCCGCGACGGTCGTCACGGGCGACCCGGCCGACGCGAAGACGACGATGGGCCCGCAGGCGAGCGAGGCGCAGTGGCGGCGGGTGCAGTCGCTGATCGAGCAGGGCGTCCGCGAGGGCGCGAAGCTCGTGTGCGGCGGCCCGGGCCGGCCGGACGGGCTCGCCCGCGGCTACTACACGCGGCCGACCGTGTTCAGCAACGTCACGAACCAGATGACGATCGCCCGCGAGGAGATCTTCGGGCCGGTGCTCTGCATCCTGCCCTACGACACCGAGGAAGAGGCGATCCGGATCGCGAACGACACGCCGTACGGCCTCTCGGCCTACGTCTGGGGCGAGTCGCTCGAGCACGCCTCGCGGGTCGGGTCGCGGCTGCGCGCCGGCAACGTGCACCTGAACGGCGCCGCGCTCGACATGTGCGGCTCGTTCGGCGGCTACAAGCAGTCCGGCCTCGGCCGCGAGTGGGGCGAGTTCGGCTTCGAGGAGTTCCTCGAGGTGAAGTCGGTGTTCGGCGCCGACCCGAACGCGAAGACGGGCAGCGGGCTCTTCTGACCTACAGCTGCGAGTCGAGCCCGAGCACCCGGGCGAGCCAGGCCTGGAAGCGGCGGCCCGCCGAGGCGTCGGGCGAGCTCCCGTAGGTCGTCGACCCGTCGCTCCACCGGAGCTTGCCGTCCTCGAGCGAGAGCGCCCAGGCGTGGTCGGGCGAGGTGTCGACCGCGAAGATCCGCTCCATCGTCGCCGCGATCTCGGGGCTCACGACGTAGACGCCCTGCTCGCAGTTGAGCGAGGTCGAGCGCGGGTCGAGGTTGTAGCTGCCGACGAACGTCGCGCGGTGGTCCGCCGTGAGCGCCTTCGTGTGCAGGCTCGCGCCCGACGAGCCGAACATGCTCGACGCGACCTTGGTGCCGGGCGTGGGCTTCATCTCCCACAGCTTCACCCCACCCTCGAGCAGCGGCTTCCGCGAGCGGGAGTAGGCGCCGTAGACCATCGCCACGTCGTTGGCCGCGAGCGAGTTGGTCAGGATGCCGACGTCGACGCCGGCGCGGTGGATGGCGACGAAGCCTTCCGCGCCGGCCTCGCCCGGCACGAAGTACGGCGAGGTCACCGACAGCGACGTGCGCACGTCCTTCAGCACCGGCCACAGGAACTCGAGCACCTGCGATCCGCCGATGCCCGACTGCTTGCCGAGCACCTTGGCCGGGTCGTCGGACACGAACCGGTACTCGGGCGACCACGACATCGGCCAGTCGCCGGAGACCAGGCGCCGCACCGCGTCGTTGCGCCGCAGTTCCTCGGCGTAGCGCGACTCGTCCGCGTGCTCGAGCGCTTTCGCGAGCTGGCTGCGCAGCCGGTCGAGTGCCTCCGGCGAGATCGTGCCGGCCGGCACCAGCAGCGCCATCGGGTAGGCCGAGTCCGAGTTCCAGTACTTGTCGAACGAGGCCGAGGCGTCGCGGACGACCGGGCCGGCCATCGCGAAGTCGAGATCGGTGAAATTGACCTCGTCGCTCGCCCCGAAATACTCATCGCCGAGGTTCCGCCCGCCCACCACCGCGACCCGGTTGTCGGCGATCCAGGTCTTGTTGTGCATCCGGCGGTTGATGCGTTCGAAGCTGCCGACGGCCTCGAACACGTAGCTCAGCGTCCCGGTGCGGCTGCTGAACGGGTTGAACATGCGCACCTCGATGTTCGGGTGCGCGTCGAGCGCGGCGAAGCCGTAGTTCTTGTCGCGCGCGTCCATGTCGTCGACGAGCAGCCGCACCTTCGCGCCGCGGTCGGCCGCCGAGAGGATCAGCGAGGCCAGCATCGTCCCCGTGCCGTCGGCGTTCCAGATGTAGGTCTGCAGGTCCAGGCTGCGCTCGACGAGCTGGGCCGTGCGTGCGCGGACCGCGAACGCCTCGGGTCCCTCGCGCAGCAACCGGAACGCCGACTCGCCGGGGTGCGCCTGCTCCGCGGCACCGATCGTCCGGTCGAGGGGCGTCGTGTCGCCGGGCGGCAGCGCCTGCTCCACGGGCAGCGGCGGTCGCGGCTGGAGCGTCGCGCAGCCGGCGAGCACGAGAACGGCGACGCTCGCGCACAGGCGCGCGCAGGTTCGGGTCGGGCGCGACGTCGCGGCGGCTGCGGTCATTCGTCCTCCAGCGCCCGCCGTCCCCGGCTGCCGCCGGGTCCGAGCCACGGGCCCGGGGATTCTAGGCGCGGCCGGTCGCGCGGGTACAGCCGGTGAGCCCCTTGCGTCCGGCAGTCGGTCGGCGATGATGTGGGCATGGAGCCCGTACACCCCCGCCGGCGAGGGCGGTCGCCGCGCCGGTACGCCTGGCTGCTGGTCGCCGTCGGATGTGCGCCGGCGCTGCGGGCCGACCCGCCGCCGCCCGATGCACTGATGGGCGGAGAGTTGCGTTATCTCGCCGACGCGGCGACGTTCGTCGACTGCGGGACCGGCCGGCGCTACCCGATCGCGATGGAGGGCGACTGGCTCGCGCTCGAGCGGGCCTACTCGAAGGCGGTCCCGTCGCCGGGTGCGCCGCTGTACGTGACCTTCGACGGCGCGGTCCTCGAGCGGCCGACGGTGGACGGCGAGGGCACCGAGCCCACGATCGTCGTCCGTCGCTACGTCGGCGCCTGGCCCGGGCACGCGTGCGAGCGTTCGCGCGCGGATTCGACGCTCGTGAACACGTACTGGCGCGTCGTGAGCCTGCGCGGCGAGCGCGTCGAGACGCCCGAGCACGGCCGCGAGGCGCACGTGATGTTGTCCGTCGACGGCTCGCACTATCGCGCGACGGCCGGCTGCAACACGCTCTCGGGCACCTACGTGCTCGAGGGGCCGCGACTCGAGTTCGGGCCTGCGGCGTCGACCCGGATAACCTGCCAGGGACCGGCGGCCGCGGCCGAACGGGCGCTCGCCTCGGCGCTCGCCGATGCCCGCACCTGGCGCATCGAGGGCCAGACGCTCGAGCTGCGCGACGCGGCCGGCCACGACGTCGGGCTGTTCGAGGCCGTCTACCTGCGCTGAGCCCGCGGCCGGCCCTCTGGACAACAGGGGCGCTTTCGCGCTCAGATGCCTTTTCGCACTGCAACGAACGAGGACCCGTCCGTGACCGACCCACGCCCGCGCTGGATGGACGACGAACTCGAGATGTTCCGCGACGCGGCGCGCCGCTTCGTCGAGCAGGAGATCGTCCCGAACGACGACCGCTGGCGCGCGCAGCACCACGTGGACCGCGCGATCTGGAACAAGGCCGGCGAGGTCGGGCTCCTCTGCACGGACATCCCGGACGAGTACGGCGGCGTCGGCGGCGACGTGCGCCACGAGGCGGTCGTCGCCGAGGAAATGGGCGGGCACGGGATCACGAGTTTCGGCCACGTGGTCCACAGCATCGTCGCGCACTACGTGCTGAACCACGGCACCGAGGCGCAGAAGCAGCGCTGGCTGCCGAAGATGGCGTCGGGCGAGCTCGTCGGCGCGATCGCGATGACCGAGCCCGGCGCGGGCTCGGACCTGCAGGCCGTGAAGACCCGCGCCGAGCGCGTCGGCGACGAGTGGGTGCTGAACGGCTCGAAGACGTTCATCTCGAACGGGCTGCACGCCGGCCTCGTCGGCGTCGTCGCGCGCACCGATCCCACGAAGGGCTCGAAGGGCATCTCGATCATCATGGTCGAGACCGAGGGCCGGAAGGGCTACCGGGTGGGCCGCGTGCTCGACAAGATCGGCCAGAACGGCTGGGACACGGCCGAGATGTTCTTCGACGACTGCCGGGTGCCGGCGGACGCGCTGCTCGGCCCCGTCGAGGGCCAGGGATTCGTGCAGCTGATGCGCGACCTGCCGTACGAACGCGCGCTGCTGGCGCTCGGCGGCGTCGCCGCGATGGAGTACGCGCTCCGGCTCACGGTGGACTACGCGCGCTCGCGCAAGCTCTTCGGCCAGACGCTGCTCGAGATGCAGAACACCCGCTTCAAGCTCGCGGAGCTGAAGACCCAGGTGCACGTGTCGCGGCTCCTGATCGACGACTGCATCGAGCGGCTCCGCGAGGGCACGCTCGACACGGCGACCGCGTCGATGGCGAAGCTGTTCGTCACCGAGTCGCAGTGCCGCGTCGTGGACGAGTGCCTGCAGCTCTTCGGCGGCTACGGCTACACGACCGAGTACCCGATCTCGAAGCTCTACGTGGACGCGCGCGTGCAGCGCATCTACGGCGGCGCGAGCGAGGTGATGAAGGAAATCGTCGCGCGGTCGCTCTGAGCCATGGGACCGCTGCACGGACTCCGCTTCGTCGAACTGGCCGGGATCGGCCCGGGACCCTTCTGCGGGATGCTGCTCGCCGACCTCGGCGCCGAGGTCGTGGTCGTCGATCGCAAGGGCGGCGGCGCGCCGTTCGGGGCCGACCCGCGCCGCGACCTCACCCGCCGCGGCAAGCACTCGATCGCGCTCGACCTGAAGCAGCCGGGCGCGACCGAGGTCGTGCTGCGGCTCGTCGAGCGCGCCGACGGGCTCATCGAGGGCTTCCGGCCCGGCGTGATGGAGCGCCTCGGGCTCGGGCCCGACGCCTGCCTCGCGCGCAACCCGCGGCTCGCCTACGGGCGTCTCACCGGCTGGGGACAGACGGGGCCGCTGTCGCAGGCCGCGGGCCACGACCTCAACTACGTCGCGCTGAGCGGGCTGCTGAATCATTCGGGTCACCGCGACGCCCCGCCCGCGATCCCGCCCACCGTGGTCGGCGACATCGGCGGCGGCGCGATGTTCATGGCGGTCGGATTGCTCGCGGCGGTGATCAACGCGCGCACGACCGGGCGCGGGCAGGTCGTGGACGCCGCGATCACGGACGGCTGCGCGCTGATGGCGACGCTGGTCCAGGGTCTGCGCGTGCAGGGGATGTGGTCCGACCGGCGCCAGGGCAACGCGCTCGACGGCGGCGCGCACTGGTACGACTGCTACCAGTGTGCCGACGGCGAGTGGATTTCGGTCGGTGCGCTCGAGCCGCAGTTCTACCGGCTGCTCGTCGAGAAGTGCGGGCTCGCGGGCAGTGGGCTCGAGGCGCAGCAGTTCGACGTGGCGGGCTGGCCCGCGCACAAGGCGAGGTTCGCCGAACTCTTTCGCTCGAAGACGCGCGCCGAGTGGTGCGCGCTGCTCGAGGGCACGGACGTCTGCTTCGCGCCGGTGCTGTCGCTGGCCGAGGCGGCCGCGCACCCGCACAACCGTGCACGCGGCGCCTGGGTCGAGCACTCGGGGCTCACGCAGCCCGCGCCGGCACCGCGGTTTGGCGCGACGCCCGCGGACATCGGTTCGGCGCCCGCGGCGATCGGTGCGCACACGCGCGCGATCCTCGAGGCCGCGGGTTACTCGGCCGGAGAGATCGACGCGCTCGGGGCCGCGGGCGTGACCTGACGGTCCGGGCCGCGGCGGACCCACGCGCTCAGCTGTCCGCGCGCTCCGGCGGCAGCACGACGAACTCGCCGTCCATCGTTCCGGCTTTTGCACCGCGGCATTCGAGCGTCGCCGACGCGTGCAGGCGCCCGGGTCTGCCGCGCTGCAGCGCAGCCTTCAGCTTCGCCCATTCGTCGGCCGCCGGGGCGAGAGCGGTCGCCGTGAACTCGTCGGCCATCGGGCGGTCATAACTCGTGGTGCCGCGACGGATCACGATGCGTCCCGAGAGTCCTTCGAGGCGCAGCCGCACGTGGATCAGCGACCAGGCGGCCAGCGTCGCGAGCGAGGCGGCGCTGCCGCCGAAGACAGTGTCGCGGTGGTTGATGTTGGGCGAGAGCGGGGCGCTGAGCCGCACCCGTTCCGAGCCGGCCTCGACCACCGCGACCGCCATCGCCCGCGACAGCGGGATCCGGTCGTGCAGGTAGGCCTCGAGTTCCCGGGCATCCATCGCGCCTCCCGACCTCACGCCGGCCGATGGGGCCGTGCGGCCCGCCCAAGCGTAGAATCCGGGCGACGGCGTCGCAACACCGGACGCGGTGCCAGGGGGAACACATGACGAACGCGATCCTCGAGTCCGTGAAGAACCACCCGTTCACCCAGGGGCTCACGCCCGAGCACTGCGACACGCTGGCATCGCTGGCCCGCGACGCGGCGTTCGCGCGCGACGAGATCATCTTCTGCGAGGGCGATCCCAAGCACGAGTTCTTCCTGCTGCTCACCGGGCGCGTCGCGCTCGAGATGGTGGTGCAGGGCCGCACGCTGCGCGTGCACACGCTCGAGGCGGGCGACGAACTCGGCTGGTCGGCCGTGCTGATGGGCGGCGGCAAGCGCCTCCAGGCGCGCGCGCTCGAGCCCGTCACGGCGCTCGCGTTCGACGGCTACCGGCTGCTCGAGCGCTGCCGCGAGGATCACTACTTCGGGTACAAGATCATGCACCGTCTGCTCGGCGTGGTCTCCGAGCGCCTGCAGGCCGCGCGGATGCAGGTGCTCGACGTGTACTCGCCGATCGCGAGGCGCGCCGGCGCCTGAGCGCGCCCCCGAGCCCGACCCCGTGCGCGGCACGACTGCGCATGGGTGCCCTTGCAACGTTCGATCGGAGAACGCCGATGCTGCTGAACCGAAGACTGATCGTGACGCTCGCGGCCGCGGCGGGGCTGGCGGCGCCCGCAGTCGCGTGCGCCCAGGCGCCGGCCGCCGACGCGGCGAAGGAAAAGGCCGCGCTCGAGGCCGGCATCGAGGCCGTCGTCTACGGCTACCCGCTCGTGATCATGGACGTCACGAAGAAGAAGACGACGAACTTCGCGGCGCCCGCGGCATTCGGCGCGCCGGTCAACCAGTTCTGCAACGTGCGCGCGTTCCCGGACGCGTCGTTCAAGGACGTCGTGCGCGCGAACGTCGACACGCTGTACTCGTCGGTGTTCCTCGACCTCGCGGCCGAGCCGATCGTGCTCTCGGTTCCGGACACGCACGGCCGCTACTACCTGATGCCGATGATGGACGCGTGGACGAACGTGTTCGCCTCGCCGGGCAAGCGCACGACCGGCACGAAGGCGGGTCATTTCGCGATCACCGGGCCGGGCTGGAAGGGCACGCTGCCTTCCGGCGTCACCGAGGTGAAGTCGCCGACGAACATGGTGTGGATCATCGGCCGGACCCAGACCAACGGGCCGCAGGACTACGCGGCCGTGCACGCGATCCAGGACGGCTACAGGCTCGTGCCGCTCTCGAAGTTCGGCCGGCCGTACACGGCGCCGCCCGGCAAGGTGGACCCGGCCGTGGACATGAAGACGCCGCCGGTCGAGCAGGTGGCGAAGATGACCTCGGCACAGTTCTTCGACCGTTTCGCGCACCTGCTGAAGGACAATCCGCCGCCGGCCTCCGAGGCGCCCATCCTCGCGAAGCTTGCGAAGATCGGCATCGTGCCCGGGCAGCCGTTCGACCCGTCGAAGCTCGACCCGGCCGTCGCGAAGGGGCTCTCGCAGGCGTTGCCCGCCGCGCTCGCGAAGCTGAACGAGGCCAGCGCGAAGACCGGCGCGCCCGTGAACGGATGGCGCGTCCCGCCGATGGTCCTCGGTCAGTACGGCTCGCAGTACGGCGTGCGTGCGGCGGTCGCGATGTTCGGGCTGGGCGCGAACGTGCCCGCCGACGCGGTCTATCCCTCGGTGTATGTGGACGCGGACGGCCAGCCGCTCGACGGGGCGCACCGGTACGTGATCCATTTCGACAAGGGCCAGGTCCCGCCCGTCGAGGCGTTCTGGTCCGTGACGATGTACGACCCGCACTCGTTCTTCGTCGCCAATTCGATCAACCGCTACGCGGTGAGCAGCTGGATGCCGCTCGTGAAGAACGCGGACGGCTCGATCGACCTGTACGTCCGGCACGACTCGCCGGGCAAGGACAAGGAAGCGAACTGGCTGCCCGCGCCCGCGAGCGGCGCGTTCAACATGACGATGCGGATGTACTGGCCTTCGGAGAAGGCACCGTCGATCATCGACGGCAGCTGGAAGCCGCCGGGCGTGAAGAAGGCGCAGTGAGCGGCCGTCGGATCGTGAATCGGGAGGATTGAGCATGCCCGTGCTGCACCAGATGCACGTGTCCGGCAACTGCTACAAGGTGCGGCTCGCCGCGAGGCAGGCGGGCGTCCCGCTGACGCTGCGCGACTACGGGCTGCACGACGGCGAGACGCGGCGGCCGGAGTTCCTCGCGAAGAACCCGAACGGGCGCGTGCCGATGCTCGAACTCGACGACGGCACGTTCCTGCCCGAGTCCGGCGCGATCCTCTGGTACCTCGGCAAGGGCACGCCGCTGGTGCCGGAGGAGCGCCGCGAGCAGGCCGACGTGCTGCAGTGGATGTTCTTCGAGCAGTACAGCCACGAGCCCTACGTCGCGGTCGCGCGCTTCTGGCTCGCGTTCGCGCGGGCGGCCGAGCTCGAGAAGAAGCGTCATCTCGTGCCGGAATGGCATGCAAAGGGAAATGCGGCGCTCGGCGTGATGGAGACGCACCTCCGCGACCACGCGTGGTTCGCGGCCGGGCGCTACACGATTGCGGACATCGCGCTCTACGGCTACACGCACTGCGCCGCGGACGGCGGCTTCGACCTCGGGCGTTATCCGGCGGTGCAGGCGTGGCTCGCGCGGGTCGCGGCGCAGCCGAACCACGTCACGCTCGAGGCGCGGGACTGAGCCGGAGCCGCGGTCGGCGCACCGGCGGCGCGTTCACGGTGACTGCGGGCGTTGCGGGGCTTCGCGGGTCCCGCGCGTTACGGCAACAGGTACCACGCGAGCCCGAGGAAGGCCACGCCGGCAACCAGCCAGTACTTCCAGTCGGAGGCCGCGGTGACGTCGAGCACCGCGCAACCCGGGTCGTCCGGGTCGTAGTGGACGCGGACGATGCGGCCCGTCGGGTACGGGTCGATCAGTCGCTGCATCGAGTCGCGATTGATGCCGTACCCGGAGAACGACACGCGGAAGCCGACGTGGCTCCGGCCGTTCACCTCGTATCGATAGCGCAGCACCGGCTTCATCATCTCCAGGTGAGCATCGTCGACACGGGACTCGACGATCACGCCCTCGGTGGTCGGCCAATGCAAGCAGCGTCTCGCGCGCGAGCGCAGCCACAGCGCCAGCACGACCAGCGCGATTCCGGAGAGCAGCGAGAGCGCGGTGAAAAGTCCAGTCATCGAGTGGAATCCGAAGCGCCCCGAACACCCGATTCAGTTGGCCGGCGCCGCGTTCGTGTTCCAGACGTTGGTTCGGATCTTCCACGCACCGCCTTCCTGCACCCAGACGTTCAGGTACTTCCCGGTCTCCACGACCTTGTCCTTCCCGTAGACCATCCGGTAGTTGCCCTGGTCGACCAGCAGTGACGCGTCGCCGTAGAAATCGGTCGTCTCCTCGGTGAACTCGTGGACGCCGGCGGCCAGGTAGTCGGACGTGAGCTTCGAGATCGCGTCCCGACCGATCACGGGTTCCGAGCCCGGCGGCAGCGAGCGCGCGTCGGCGGTGAACATCGCGTCAATCGTGGCCTGGTCGCCCGTCACGTGGGCCTGGGTGAACCGGGCGTTGTTGGCCTCGATGACGGTGCGCGCGGCGGCCAGGTCGAAGGCAGGCGGGGCGTCGATGGCCGGTGGGGCGGGCGGCGGCGATCCCTGGCTGCAACCCACCAGCCAGGCGGCGACGACGGATACGCAGTAAACGGATAGGTTCGTTTTCATGCTTTGCCACCCGGCCGATGAATGGAAGACGCGTCAGCCGGCCGGAAACACCGCGCTGAACGTGAAGGCCTCGGGCGTCGGCCCGTGCCGCCGCAGGTGGTCGAGCCGCCGGGCGGCTTCCTCGGTCGTCGGGACGTGTCCGGCCGGCACCCACCACAGCACCGCGTAGGCGTCCTCCATCCGCTCGAACCACTCTCGCCGCCGCCGCATGATCTCCGCGTGCGCGCTGCGGAACGCGAACTCGCGCAGCGCCTCGACGGACTCCCAGACCGACAGGTTCACGAGCTTGTCCTCCCCGAACGGGCGGATCGCGGTGGCATCGCCTTCGTCGTCCTTGAGCCGCCAGACGAAACCGGGTGCGGCGTCCGCGAGCCCATTGATGCGTTCGAGGTTTTCGACGAACCCGGCCATCACGGGCGAGTCGAGCGGCTCGCGCATCGTCGCGATGTTCAACTGGGCGAGGTGATGTCGGGTCATCGACGTACCGTGCGGCTGGGGCGACTACAGTTCGAGCCGGAGCGTACCGCCCACCGGCACGGCCTGCCAGCGCTGGGTTAGATCGGCGATCGCCGCGCGGACGGACAGGACGTCGGCTTCTTCGAGCCCGAGCGTCGGACAGCCGCGTGCCTCGCAGGTGACCCGGTACAGTTCGAGCATCTCCGCGGTGCTCGAACGCCCGCCGGACCACTCGTCGCCCTGGAAAACCTCGACGAGCCGCTCGACCGAATCGCTCGCGGCGTCCGGCGTCATCGCGAATACGGCCTTCTCGCCGTCGCGGACGCGCCGGAGGAATCCGCGGGCCTGCAGCGTGTGCTCGACCGCGTAGTGCACCATGTCGTGCGGGATGATCCGCTGCTTCGGGCAGTCCACGCGCTCGACCGCGGCGCCGGGGCGGATCACGTCCATCCGGTCGTACTTGCCCGCGCCTTTCGTGAAGACGAACGCGGTCATCGATTTCCGCGCCGAGTCCGGACGGCGCCGATCGCAAGGCAGATGAGCGCGGGCCACAGGCAGATCGCGAACAGCATCCCGGGCCCGACCGGATTCGGGTTCGGGTCGGGCCACAGGCCGATGGACGCGAGCGTGATGATCAGCAGCAGCGGCCCGCAGCCGAAGACGGCGAGCGCCAGCCCGATCCTGCTCCAGCGGTTCGAAAGAAAGTCTTTCATGCGGTCATCCGTCCACCGGCGACGATGGCGTGTCGAGCACGCGTTGGTAGAACGCGAGGTCGAGCCAGCGGCCGAACTTGTAGCCCGCCTCGCGGACCGTGCCCGCGTGCGTGAAGCCGAACGACGTGTGCAGCGCGATGCTGGCCGCGTTGCTGGCCTCGATGCCGCCGACGAGCACGTGGCACTCGCGCTCGCGCGCGACCTCGATCAGCGAGCCGAGCAGCCGCCGGCCGACGCCGCGGCCTCGGTGCTCGTGGTGGACGTACACCGAGTGCTCGACCGTGTACTTGTACGCGGGCCACGCGCGGAAGGCCCCATAGCTCGCGAAGCCGAGCAGGCGGCCCGCATCGTCCTCGGCGCCGAGCACCGGGTAGCCGCCGCGCGCCTTCGCGGCGAACCAGTCCACCATGAAAGCATCCGTGCGCGGGCGGTACTCCCAGAGCACGGTCGAGTTCAGGATCGCCTCATTGAAGATTCCGAGGATGGCCGTGGCGTGGCGCTCGTGCGTGCAGTCGACGAGCTTCATCGTTGACCGGGCCATCGGCTGAGGTCGACGCCCCGGACGAGCAGCCAGCTGGCGAACGCGAGTTCGGCGACGAACGGCGGCAGCAGGATCACCGGGAAGAGCCGTGCCGCGACGCTGGGTTCAATGATCAGCGCGAAGCTGTTCACGAGGTAGCAGAGCCCGGCCAGCTGCATGCCGCGCCCGATCAGCGCCGGCAGGTAGCCCGAGCGGGCGATCAGGTGGCCTTCGACCAGGCACGTGACCCCGAAGAACACGAGTCCGAGCGCGAAACCGTATTCGTGCGCGGCGATCGACACCTGCGCGAGCGCGTGCACTTGCGCCGGCGTGAATGCCGCTGCGGCGGACGAACTCTGGAGCAGCAGCGCGGGCACCAGCAGGTTCAGCTTGTTCGCGACCAGGACCGACGTCTGCACGACGTTCGAGACCAGCGCCAGCAGCGCGAGGTTCGCGTTGACGGGCCGGAGCAGCACGTAGATCGCGAGCATCACCGGGACGTCGAACACGTGCATCACGACGTCGGCGGCCGTGCTCGCGCGCCACAGCAGCATCGAGCCAATGATGCGATCGGCCGTCGCGGCCGGATCGCCGGAGACCACCAGCGTGCCGCGTGCGAACAGTTCGCCGAAGGCGCCGATCGCGATGATCGCGAGGTACATCGCTCCGGCCGTGCGGGCCCAACGTTGGGGGTGGGTGGTGGAGGTGTGCATCGTCATCGGGTCCTCACTCTATCGCATCCCATGGCCCGGACAGGTCAGAGCCAGCGCCGGACCCGTTGGCGGTACGCCGCGAACTCGTCGCCGAACGCGACGGCGAGCATCCGCTCCTCGGGGAGGATCTGGAAGCGGGTGATCCAGGCGACGAATACGGCCGGTCCGAGGGAGGCGGCCGGCGCCGCGAGCGCGACGGCCCAGCCGAGCAGCATTGCCGCGAACCCCACGTACATCGGGTTCCGGGTGCGGTGGTAGATCCCGTCCACGACCAGGGACGACGTGGCCCCGGGCGTCATCGGGTTCACGGTCGTGCGGGCGCGCCTGAAAGCGCGGACGCCGGCGACGACGAACGTGAGTCCGGCGGCGAACAGCAGGGCCGCGGCCAGGCGGCGCAGCAGCGAGCCCGCGAGCAGATCGTCCAGCGACGGTCGCGCGAGCCACATTGCCGCCGCGATTGCGATGCCGAGCGCGACCGGCGGCACGCGGAGCTCGAGCCCGTGCAGCAGTCCGCCGAAGCTGGGGCTCGCGCTCATTTGGCCCGATGCTCGGTGAGCACGGGCGCGAGTCGCGGGTGCTGCTCGAGCCGCTCGATCACCGCATGGCAGGCGGGCCGCGCCTTCGCGAGGTGCTTCCGGGCGCCGGACCACTGGGACACGATCACCGTGAGGAACGCGAGCGCGCCGGGCGGCTCGCCGCCGAGCACTGGGTCGTCCCCGTACGCGTCGGCGAACAGGTCCCAGGCCCGGTGCAGGTTCGCGCGGGCCGCCTGGCGGACGTGATCGCGCGCGTCGTCGTCCGTGGCCGTGGTCCACCGCTCCGGGTAGTCGCAGATGGAGATAGCCGAGTAGCAGTTCGCCGCGATGTAGACGAGCCCGCGCAGCGCGCGCGCACGGGCAGCCGGATCGGCCGGCAGCAGCCCGGCCGCAGGGTGGGCGAGCGCCAGGTGGATCAGGATGGCCGCGCTTTCGGTGAGCACCGAGCCGTCGGGTTCCACGAGCGTCGGGATCTGGCCGAGCGGGTTCACGCGGCGCAGCGCCTCGAGACCGGGGCCCGGTTCCCACGTGGCCGCGCGCACGACGCGATACTCGAGCCCCGCGGCGCGCAGCCCCATCTCGACCGCGGCCGAGCCCGAGCCGGGCGCGCCGTAAAGCGTGCGGGTGCCGGGCGCGACCACCGGCGTCGTGTCGTCCTTCGCTGGCATCCGTGTTCCTCCCCGACCCGCGAATCATACGGGCCGCCCGGCACGCCGGTCGACCGGTCAGAACGAGGAGCCGGGCTGCTTCAGGAACTCGAGTTCCTCGGCCGTCGAGGTGCGACCGAGGATCGCGTTGCGGTGCGGGTAGCGGCCGAACCGGTCCACGATCGCCTTGTGCTTCAGCTCGAATTCAAAGTTCTTCGGCGCGTGCTCGCGGAACAGCGCCTCGGCGACCGCATGGATCGCCCGCGACTCGCTGTGCATGTAGGGCATCAGCAGGAACGCGCGTCCGGGCAGGTCGAGGTCCGCGAGCGCGCCGGCGGCCACGGCCTCCTGCGCCAGCACGAGTGCCGCCACGTCCTGCGCGAACATCCGCGGCGTGTCGCGGTACAGGTTCCGGGAGAACTGGTCGAGCACGATGATCTCGGCCAGCCGGCCCCGGGCGTCCGTGCGCCAGGGGTAGAGTTCGCCGGCCGAGGCCCGGTCGTGCAGCGCCGCGAACCGGGCGCGGATCACCGCGTCGAACGCCGGGTCGTGGATCCACCACAGCTTCGGGTCGATCTCGTGGAACCAGAACTCGAGGACCTCGTCCCGCATCGGCGCGCCCTCAGCCGTGGCCCGCGACGGCGGGCCGCTGCCGCGACAGCGCGATCCCGCCGACGATCAGGAGCAGCAGCACCGCGGAGGCGGAGTAGCGGCTCAGCGCGAGGCCGCCCGAGGCGAGCGGCTTGTCCAGGAAGTCGCCGACGACCGCGCCCAGCGGCCGCGTGAGCACGAACGCGGCCCAGAACAGCAGCGTGTGCGAGACCTCGCTCCAGAAGTAGGCCGCGGCGACCACCGCGAGCAGCGCGCCGAACAGCACGGCGGCGCCCAGGTAGCCGAGGCCCGCCGTGTCGGCGGTCCAGTCGCCGAGCGCGGTGCCGAGCGTCTGCGACATCATGATCGTGATCCAGTAGAAGAACTCCGTGCGTGGCTCGCTGACCGAGGCGACCGACACCGTGCCGGTCGTCCGGTACCAGACCGCGAGCGACAGGAGCAGCAGCCCGAGCAGCAGCGCGCTGCCGCCGGCGTAGCCGATGCCGAGCGAGCGGGTCGCGAAGTCCGCGAGCGTCGTGCCGACCGTCGTCGTCGCGATGATCGCGAGCCAGTAGACGTAGGGGTGGAACCGCCGGGCCGCGATCTGCACGCCGACCGCCGCGAGGAACAGCACGGCGAAGATCCCGGTGGCCGCGAGGTAGCCGAGCCCCATCGACATCGACACCGCGTCGCCACCCGTCTCGCCGAGCGTGGTCGCGAAGATCTTGATCAGCCAGAACGCGAGCGTAACTTCGGGGACCTTGCTCGCAGTGGTGCTCACGGGAAGTGCTCCGCGTCCGGTGGCGGCACGACCCACCCGTGCTTGCGACTCTCGTAGACCGAGACCCACGGCGTCGGGAACGTCGGGTCGGCGAACGCGCCGACCGGGATTGCGATCACGTCGTCCTTGCCTTCGGTCACGCACCAGACCGTCGCACCGCAGGTGGGGCAGAAGTGGAACCGCGCCCGGCCGCCCTCGTCGCCGACGCGCACGTACTCGCTCGAGTGGCCGCCGAGGACGACCTGGTCGCGCGGGTAGCGCGCCTGCTCGGCGAACGGACCGCCCGTACGACGCTGGCAGGCGAGGCAGTGGCAGATCGAGATGCGCACCGGGTCACCGCGGACCTCGGCCGTGAGCTGGCCGCAACTGCAGGCGGCGAGGCGGGCGGTCGTCACGGCTGCTTGTTCCACCAGCGATTCGGGTTCTTGTCATCCGGGCTCGTCGAGCGACTGCGCCAGACCTCGCTCACGTAGATCACCGGCTCCTCGTAGCTGTGCGCGCCGTAGACGGCATCGAGTGCCTTCTTGAGTACGGCCGGGTCGCGCGGCAGCGAGAAGCTGACGTTTGTCGTTGGCATGCGCCCCGGCGCCGACTGTTGCCCCGCCTTGGAGCCGTCGAGCGGTCGAAACTGCTCGAGCCCGGGTGCGTCGAGGTAGGCCACGTGGTCGTACTTGCCGTACTCGAGGCCGACGGCTGCTGCGGCCGCGGCGAGCACTTTGTCGGCGTCTTCGCTCGGAACGTGTATGGACACGAGCCACGCCGGCTCCATCCTGTAATGAGCACCCGATACTCCGGCCGGTGTGGCTCCCGGCGAGTCCGCCTGTGCCCGGAGAGCGCAGGTTGCGGAAAGCAGGACGATGGCGGCGATGGCCATTGCACGAGTGCGTTCAGGCATGGTGATCCCCTGCGCTACTGGTGGAAACGTGCAGGATGCTAACGCGTCTGAAGCGTCCGCGGCGAACGGGCGTCAGGCCTCGCGCGACGACCGGAACAGCAGGATCGCAAACAGAACCTCGACGGCGCCCCCGGAGAACGCCGACAGCGGCACCGGGGCACGGGCCAGCGCGAGTCCGACGCCGAGCAGGCACAGGACGCCGCCGAGCGCCCAGTACAGGCGTACGCCGTACAGTGTCTGGAACGTGAGGTAGCGGCCCCCGATCACGAGCAGCATGGCCGGGAAGAACCACTCGATCCGCAGCACGTGCATGCCGTAGGCGATTGCGATGCCCGCCAGCATCCAGAGCGTGCCCTCGGCCGCGAGCCGTGCCAGAGGGTTCGACGGGTCGTGCCGGCCCGGCGCGCCGATGAGCTTCGCCAGCAGCACGCCCAGCGGATGAATTGCCGCGCCACCGATCAACAGCGCATACACCGCCGCCGCGGCCGAGACGCGCGTCGCGACCACGCCGGCCGTCAGCCACACGAGGCCCGACACGAGCACGCCCGGCGCGCCGCACCGGTACCCGGTGCGCATTTCGGCCTGTGCCTGGGAGAGGGAGAGGTTGGTCATGAGCGTGGTGGGAGTATGGGTCATGTTCACGGAAAATTGACGATTCAGCTGAATCACAATTCCGTGGCGGCTCGAGGGTAACAGCGTCTGCAGGAATCGACGGTGCAGTATCTGAGTCCGGCGGCATTCGAAGATGCCGCGGCCTCAGTTCAGGTCGGTGTCAGGGGAAGGCAGGCAAACCCATCTTGCGCCTGCGACTAGCGAACTGCGGAGGCATCAAAGTGAGGGTTTTCTATCACGCCCAGCCGGTTTCCGAACGGGTCTTCCACAGCTCCGACCTTGATTCCTCCACCCACGTCAGTGATTGGCTCCAATGGCTTGGCTTCAAGCTCAAGAAGTCGGGCGATTGCGAAGCTTGCATCCTGAACGCCCCAGAGCCGCTGGGGCCCATCCGTACCGGGAGTGCCGTCTGGGACCAGGCCGAGCTCGAAGCCCCCGACGGAAAAGCCGACGTAGAACGGTTCATCAAAGTATGGAGGGAATCCAAGCAGCCTTTCGTACCAGTCCTTTGCGCTGTTCAGGTCTGGAACAGGATAAATGGCGGTTCGGAGGCCGAGCAGCATGGATGTCTCCCAGGGAATTCGTCGGGGCAAGCGGACTCGCTGCGGACTGGTTCACTCGCGGCCTAACGTTGCCGATGAGCGGCCGCGCTCAGGTGTGTCCGAGGGCTCAAACTCGCGCGCGAATCGCGCTCCGCTGGCACTTTACCCATCCCTAGAGAGTTCCCACGGAAAAGTGGACACCTGTTGGTTAGCTGCATTGACGTTCGAACTCAACCGGCGCTCGATATCCGAGCGCCGAGTGTAGCCGCTCCTCGTTGTAGAACTCCACGTACGCCCGCAGGGCCTGGCGCAATTCGTGGTCGGTGTCGAATCGGCGCCGATGGTACATGTCGGACTTCATGGACTTGAACCACGACTCCATGTGGGCGTTGTCGTTCATGCGCCGCGGCCGATTCAGGCTCTGCTCGAGCCGGGCCCGGCGCAGCGTTCGCTTCACCTCGGCGGCGAGGTTCTCGACGCCGCGGTCGCTGTGGAAGATCAGGCCTGGTGCCGGCTGGCGACGGCGGATCGCCTGCTGGATCGCGCGCCGCATCAGTTGGGCCGATTTCTCCGCGCCCAGCGCCCAGCCGAGTACCCGTCGCGAGTAGCGGTCCATCACGGTCGCCAGGTATCGCCACTCGCCCCGGACCTTTAGGTACGTCACGTCACCCACCCAGACCTGGTCCGGTCGGGTGATCTCGATACCCTGCACGCGATTGCCGACGCTTGCGAAGAAGCGGCCCAGCCCCGGCAGTCGTCGATACAGCCGCGCAGAGCAGGCCTGAATGCCGTTTTCCCGCATCAGCCGTTCGATTCGCCGGCGTCCGACGGACTCGCCAGCTCGCCGCAGCGCCTCGTGCACCCTGGGGCTGCCATAGGTGCTGCGGCTTCGAGCGTGAGTGCTGCGGATCTTCTGCAGCAGCCGTTCGTCCTCGACGGCCCGGGCGCTGCGCGGCCGCGCCTGCCACGCATAGAAGCCGCTCGGGCTGACGCCATACAGCTCGCACATCACGCGGACCGGGTACGACGAGCGCTGTGCTTCGATGAACTCGAAGATCTCGCCCTTCGTTGCGAAGTGAACTCGATGGCTTTTTTTAAAAGCTCATGCTCGAGCTTCAGCCGCTCGTAGTCCTTCTTGATCCGCCGCAGCGCCTTCAGCTCGGCGGCAACATCCTTCTCGACCTCCACGCCTTTCGTCACGATCCGTCCCTCGCGTGACTGCTTGCGCCAACGTGACAGCATGAACGGATGGATGTAAAGCGAGTTCGCCACATCCTGAACCGCCACGCCCGGCAACTCGCTCAGCTTCACCGCGGTCGCCTTGAATCGATCGGAATACCTGTACGTCGTCCTTGGACCAGGCTTCGGCATCTGACACCCCCAAACCGTTAGGTCAGGGTGTCCACCAAACCGTAGGAACTATCCTATCCGCTCCATCGCTTTGTTAGACGCCCGCGCTCCAGCCCTCTGCAAAAGGGTTGCTCGTCGTCAGGAACTGCTTGGCATCGACGGCCATCGCCCCGGTATAGAACAGTGGATTTATGCTGGCGCGTTCGAAAACAAAGTTCATGAGTTCGTCGACGTCGTTCAACACGAGCAAGTATCGCGGAACCCCGGGTGGCGGGGTGTTTCCAGCTACTACTGACTCGGGCGAGATGGTCCACTCGATCATCGCACCGAACTTTACGATCGAATCCGGGTAGCGAAGCTCCTCAAAATCGTGCAGGCGCTTCACAACCTCATCGAGCTTAGGCGGGACCGGCGTGGGGTGTGCCGCCTTGAACTCTCCCCAAAGTCGGGGAAGCGAATGCCCGAGTTGCTTTAGCTTGGCGATGTCGTGTCGTGCCGCCAGGTCAGCTTTCAGCGCCATCTCGACCGCGTGGTGGAGCAAGTTCCCTGCGACCGGCAGCATGTGAGAGAGACCAGCAGCACGGCCGCTGACGAAGTACTGCACCGCGAGCGCACCGAAGTGCATTCGCGTGTTCTCTGTGGAGGGGGCAGCGGAAGCGTTCATCGGGCGTCTAACGAATGTAAGGGACTTCCCCGTCCCGCGGCGGCACCGGGGTGCCAAGATTGAAGTGTGTGTGCATGTTCAATCAGTCACGAGAAGGGGAAGTCATGGCGAACGTTACTACCGTCGGGATCGACTTGGCAAAGAACGTGTTCTCGGTGCACGGCGTGGATGAGACGGGCCGGGAAGTGCTGCGGCGCACGGTGCGCCGCGACCAGCTCCTCGCGCTGGTGGCGCAGTGGCCGCCGTGCCGCATCGGGCTCGAGGCGTGCTCCGGTGCCCACGACTGGGCCCGCCAGTTCATGGCCCACGGACATGATGTTCGACTGATGGCGCCGAAGTTCGTGGCGCCGTACCGCAAGAGCGGCAAGAACGACGGCAACGACGCCGAGGCGATCTGCGAGGCGGTCTCGCGGCCGACGATGCGCTTCGTGCCGGTCAAGACGGTCGACCAGCAGGCCGTGCTCGCCGTGCACCGCGTGCGCCAGGGCTTCGTCGAGGAGCGCACGGCCACGATCAACCGCATCCGCGGGCTGCTCGCGGAGTTCGGTCACGTGGTGCCGAGGCGGGCCATCGAGGTGCGCCGTCGGGTGCCGGGGTTGCTCGAGCAGTTGCCGGCCCCGGCCGCGCGCGCTGTCACCGACCTGCTGCAGCATGCCGACCGGCTCGAGCAGCAGGTCATCGACTACGAGCGGGAGTTGGTTCGTCTCTCCCGCGGTGACCCGCGTGCCGAACGTGTCCAGGCGCTCTACGGCGTCGGACCACTCAGCGCATCGGCCATCATCGCGAGCGTCGGTAACGCTCACGAGTTCGCCAACGGGCGGCAGTTCGCGGCCTGGCTCGGGCTGGTCCCGCGGCAGTACTCGACCGGCGGGAAGACCCGGCTCGGCCACATCACCCGGCGAGGCGATCCGTACCTGCGGACCCTGCTGATCCTCGGCGCGCGAGCCGTGCTGCAGGCCGCCGAGCGGCGTCAGGACCGGCTGTCCCGCTGGGCCCTCGCGGTCCGTGAACGTCGCGGATACCACCGCGCCTGCGTCGCCGTCGCGGCGAAGAACGCGCGCATCGTGTGGGCGCTGCTCAGTCACGACACCGAGTTGCGAATGGTCAGCGCGTAGCCAACCGCGAGTACCCGCCACCGCGACTGCAGCGCAATGAAGCAACAGGTCAGACCGGCGTTCGGAATCCCTGATAAGCGCATGAGCACCTTGATGCTGGCTAACGATCGAGGACCGAACGCGCGGCTAACATTCGGGCCCGAGCACTTCGCTGCTCACTCAGAGGCCGGTTATAGACTCGCAGTCCGATCTCCTGCTTCGTATCGCAGTCGCCATACCAGGAGACCCGACATGCGCTGAAGCAAAATCGATCAAAAAGCTTGACGCGCGGGGAAGTCCTTATAGCTCGCGCTTACCGGCGCGCGGCAGGCTGGCGCGCCCTTTGCCCTGCAAAGGGCGTGACAGCCAAGGCGCGTCCCGGTGCGGCGCGTGGTTAGGCAGGCGGTTCGCACTCATTCCGACATCACTGGGACAAAGCAGGCTATGCCGATTCCCACCATCGCGACGAGCATTGGTCCGGCCGCCGCAGCCACGCGCGGCGTGGCCCGCCCGACCAGCAGGAGATGAATCACGGCCGCTGACGGCGCGATCACAGCAAGTATGGCGCTCTCAAAAAGGACGTTACTAAGATTCTTGGGCACGAGATTACTCACGCCAAACCAGATGAGCCAAGGCACGTAGGTGACGGCAATGTCCCAGCGGGACAACAACTGCCGTTGACGTAGGCGACTCCACAGCGGCCACGACAGTAACGACGAAGCCAGCGCGTATGCGCCGAGGCAGAAGGCAAGAAACATCAACGTCTCAGCCACAGTCTGGCCCGCTCTGCCTAACGATTGAGTTGAGCGCGCCGCCCGCGGCGCACATGACAGGGCACTTTATCGATCACGGCTGCGCTCCAACGATTTGTTAGACGGCGTGACCTGCGGTTGATTCTTGTGACCACTTTTTCGGTGAGTTCCCATGGTAACGTTTTCCCTGGAGAACTCAGCAATGAAGAAGCGATTCACCGAAGAGCAGATCATCGGCATCCTGCGGGAAGCTGAAGCGCCCAATGCCCAGATCCGCACCGTCGTCCGGCGTCACAACATCACCGAGACGACGTTCTTCCGCTGGCGCAACAAGTACGGCGGCATGGACGTGTCGGACGCGCGGCGCCTCAAGGTGCTCGAGGCCGAGAACACCAAGCTCAAGAAGATCGTCGCCGAACAGCTGCTCGCGATCGACTCCCTGAAGGAGTTCTCGCGGGGAAAATGACATCCCCGGTGGGTCGGCGACGACTGCTGTCGATCGCGACCGGCCGGGGGTTGTCGAAGCGACGGGCCTGCGAGCTGCTCGGGCTGTCCCGGGCGGTGGCCCAGTATCGGCTGCGCCAGCCCGAGAAGGATCGGCCGGTGGTCGACGCAGTGGTCGCGACCTCGCAGCGCTTCCCGCGCTTTGGCTATCGGCGCACCGCTGCGTGGCTCGAGATGGGCGAGACCCGCGTGCGTCGGCTGTGGCGCCTCCACGGGCTGCAGCTGCCGAAGCGCCGACCGCGGCGGCGTCGCTGCGGCTCGGATATCCGTCTGCCGGGCGCCGTCGCCCCGAACTCCGTCTGGACCTACGACTTCGTGCACGACCGGCTCGCCAACGGCACCGCGCTCAAGCTGCTCTGCGTGCTCGATGAGCACACTCGGGAGTGCCTGGCGATCGAAGTCGGCCGGTGGGTCCGATCGCAGGACGTGATCCTGACGCTCTCGCGGCTCATGAAACTCTACGGGAAGCCCCAGTACCTGCGCAGCGACAACGGCGCCGAGTTCACCGCAGGTGCCGTGATGCGCTGGTTGCGGGACCAGAACGTCGGTCCCGCGTTCATCGCGCCGGGCCGGCCGTGGCAAAACGGCTATGTCGAGAGCTTCCACGGCAAGCTCCGTGACGAGTGCCTGAACCGCGAGTGGTTCCACGACGTCCGGGAGGCCCGCGTGATCATCGAGCGATGGAGGAGCTTCTACAACCACCAGCGGCCCCACAGCGCGCTCGGCTACCGGACCCCGGCGCAGGCTCGACAAGCTGGTCCAGAAGCGGCCAATATCGACGTCAGACTCACCGCCTGAGTGGTCATAAAATCGAACCGCAGGTCACTGGTTCAAACGCAGGTGGTTTTGTTGGGTCTTGCACCAGGCACCACGTATCAAGCCGTCTAACAATATCTATGGCGACAGCTGTTATGGCGCACAGCTGCGGCAATTCGGCGGGGTGTTATTGCGCAAATCCGTCGCATAAGGGGGTGGCCAACCTCCCAGGTCCTTGATCCAACTAGACCACCGAAAGATTAGTCCGTCAAATGGCGACGGCGCGCTATGCCGCAACGGGCTCGCACCGCCTCCCTGCGGCAGCGCAGCAGCAAACGCAATCAGCCTAAAGTCGCTCGAGCAGCCAGCCGGGGAACAGTGCGATCAGCACGGCCGGCACGGCGCAGAGTACCGCGGCGATCACCGTGTAGCGGCGGGCGCGGCCGCGCGAGGCGCCGGGTTCCTCGGCGCCCATGAACATGTACTGCACGACGCGCAGGTAGAAGTAGATGCCGAGGTAGCTCGCGACGAGGCCGGCGACCGCGTAGTACGGGTGGCCGGCGGCCATCACGTTGCGGAACACCAGGAACTTCGCGATGAACCCGGGCAGCGGCGGCAGTCCCGCGAGCGACAGCATCGCCACCGCGATCGCGACGGCGGCGTAGGGCCGGCGGCTCCACAGTCCCTTCAGCGCGTCGAGCTTGTCCTGCGTCGTGTCGTCCACGCCGCGCGGCAGCGCCGCGAACGCGAGCAGGTTCATCACGCCGTAGGCGGCGAGGTAGAAGAGCACCGCCTGGCTGCGGCCTTCCGGTGCGCCGAGCAGGGCGAAGAACAGGTACCCCGCGTGCGCGATCGAGGAGTACGCGATCATGCGCCGGAACCCGTCCTGCCGGATCGCCGCGACGTTGCCCCACGCCATCGAGGCGAGCGAAAGCGCCGCGAGCAGTCCGACCGCCGGGCCCGCGGCCGCGGCGTTGCCGAACAGCCGGAGCAGCGCGACGAGCACTGCGGCCTTCACGACGGTGGCCATGTACGCGGTCACCGGCACGCTCGCGCCCTCGTAGGCGTCGGGCGCCCAGGCGTGCAGCGGCACGAGCGCGGCCTTGAGCGCCAGCGCGGCCACGACGAGCGCGGCGCCCGCCGCGGCGATCGGCGCCGGTGCGGCCAGCGCCTCGCGGAACGCGCCGAGGTCCAGCGTCGCGCTCCAGCCGTATAGAAAGGCGACGCCCATCAGCAGCGTCGCCGTAGCGGTGCCCCCCAGCACCAGGTACTTGAGCGCCGCCTCGGGGCTCTCGGGGCGCAGGAACGCCGCGAGCACCATCACGTAGAGCGGCAGCGACAGGATCTCGATCGCGAGGAACAGCGTCGGGAAGCTCGTCGCCGAGGCGAGCAGCAGTGCGCCGTACAGCGACGCGAGCGCGAGCACGTAGAACCGCGTGTCCTCGAAGTCGTCGCGCGCGACGAGCAGCACCGGCAGCGTGAGCAGCGCGAGCAGCGCCTTCGCGGCCGAGGCGGCCGGATCCACCGCGTAGTGGCCCGGGAACGGCTCGGCGGCATACCCGCCGGCGGCGAGCCAGATGGCCGCCGCGGCCGAGCCCGCGGTCGCAAGGAGCGCGATCCCGTAACCGCCGCGCTCGCGGCGCGTGAACACCTCGTGGCCGAGCAGCGCGAGCATGCCGGCGAGCAGCAGGTGCTCGGGCAGCATCGCGACGAGCACGTCGTGCCAGTTCACGGTGCGGCCTCCGTGGCGGGCGCGTGGCTCGCGAGCACCATGGCCCGGAACTCACGCGCGGCCGGTTCGGTCTTCTCGAGCGCACCCTGCGGCGCGAGCCCAAGCCAGAAGATCGCGGCGACGAACGCCACGAGCACGGCCCGCTCGCGGAGCCCGAGGTCGGCGAACGGCTGGTGCGGCGCCTTCACGGCGCCGAACAGGAACCGCTGCGCGAACCACAGCATGTACAGCGCGCCGAGCACGACGCCGCTGACGGCGATCGCGGCGAGCCAGAGCGGCAGCGACTGGCCGGCCTCGTGCAGCGGCCACGCGGCGTTGAACGCGCCGAGCAGCGCCATGAACTCGCCGGTGAACCCGCTGGTGGTCGGCAGCCCGATCGAGGCCAGCGTCAGGACCGCGAAGAACACCGAGTACACGGGCAGCAGTTTCGCGAGGCCGCCGTAGGCCGCGAGTTCCCGGGTGTGGCAGCGCTCGTAGACCATGCCGACCATCGTGAAGAGGCCGCCGGCGACGAGCCCGTGGCTCACCATCTGCATCATCGCGCCCTGGATGCCGACGAGGTCGAGGCTCGCGAGGCCGAGCATCACGTAGCCCAGGTGGCTGATCGACGAGTAGGCGATGATCTTCTTGATGTCCTTCTGCACCAGCGCGAGGCAGGCGCCGTAGACGATGCTCACGACCGCGAGCACCATCACGGCCGGCGTGAACGCGCGGGCCGCGTCCGGGAACAGCGGGAAGCCGAGCTTCATGAAGCCGTACGTGCCCATCTTCAGCAGCACGCCGGCCAGGATCACCGAGCCCGCGGTCGGCGCCTCGACGTGGGCGTCGGGCAGCCACGTGTGCAGCGGCACGACCGGCACCTTGATCGCGAAGCTGAGCGCGAACGCGGCGAAGAGCCACATCTGCACGTCGGCCGGGATCGTGTTCCGGTAGAGGTCCGCGAACGCGAACGACGGCACGCCGGAGGCCGACTCGAGCGACAGCACGAGCCAGATCACCGCACCGAGCATCAGGATGCTGCCGAACGCGGTGTACAGCACGAACTTCAGCGTCGCGTAGATGCGCCGCTCGCCGCCCCAGATGCCGATGATCAGGAACATCGGGATCAGCATCGTTTCCCAGAACACGTAGAACAGGAACAGGTCCTGCGCGAGGAACGTCCCCATCATCGCGAACTGGATGAACAGCACCATCGCGTGGAAGAGCTTCACGTCCTTCGTGATCGCCTTCCACGCCCCGGCCACGACCAGCGGCCCGAGGAACGCGGTCAGCAGCACGAGCAGCACGTTGTAGCCGTCGAGCCCGATCCGGTAGCCGACGCCCCAGGCCGGGATCCACGGCGCGTCGGTGGCGAACTGCAGACCGGGCACCGGCTGGAAGCGCGCGTACAGCGTCGCGGCCAGCACGAATTGAGCCGACACGAGCGCGAGCGTGAACCGCCGCACCCGCGCGTCGTCGCCGGCCGGCACGCGCGTCAGCACCAGCATCCCGGCGACCGGGAGCCAGAGCAGCAGGTTCAGCAGCGTCGCGTCAGCCATGGTTCATCATCCACGCGAGGCAGGCGACGACGCCCACCACCGCGAGTGCCACGTAGAACTGCAATTGCCCGTTCTCGACGCGGCTCAGCCGGCCCGCGGCGCGCTTCGCCGTCGCCGCAAGCCCATCGAGCGTGCCGTCGATCAGCAGCCGGTCGCCGATCGCGAGGAACACGCGATCGGAGAGCGCGAGCAGCGGCCGCCACAGCGTCGCGACGATCAGTTCGTCCACGTAGTACTTGTTCGAGAGCAGCCGGTGCAGGCCGGGGAACCGCGCGGCCAGCCGGTCGGCCCGGGCGAGCCCGCCGCGGTAGACGGCGATCGCGCCGCCGAGTCCGGCCAGCGCGACGACGACCGACAGCACGACGAGGGCGGTCTCGCGGTGCTCGAGCGCAGCCTGCGCCTCGGCCTCGGGCAGCAGCGGGGCGAGGAAGTGCGGGATCGAGAAGAACCCGCCGATCGCGGACAGCAGCGCGAGCACCACGAGCACGCCCGTCATCGACAGCGGAGACTCGTGCACGTGGTGTTCGGCCTCGTGCGACATCCGCGAGGGCGTCAGGAACGTCACCCACAGGAGCCGGAACATGTAGAACGCGGTCATGAGCGCCGTCGTGGTCATCACGAGCCACAGCAGCGTCGAGCCGCCCCGGGTGCTCGCGTAGGCGAACCACAGGATCTCGTCCTTCGAGAAGAACCCGGCCAGCGGCGGGATCCCGGCGATTGCGGCGGTCGCGATTGCGAAAGTAACGAACGTGACCGGAATCTTCCGGGCCAGTCCGCCCATCTTCCGGATGTCCTGCTCGCCCGACATCGCGTGGATCACGCTGCCGGCCCCGAGGAACAGGCAGGCCTTGAAGAACGCGTGCGTGTACAGGTGGAACACCGCGACGCCGAAGGCACCGACGCCGAGCGCGACGAACATGAACCCGAGCTGCGACAGCGTCGAGTACGCGAGCACCTTCTTGATGTCGGTCTGCACGATCGCCACCGTGGCCGCGAAGAACGCCGTCGCGGCGCCCAGCGTCGCGATCACGTGGGATGCCTCCGGCGCGTGCGCGTAGACGCCGTTCAGCCGCGCGACCAGGTACACGCCCGCGGTCACCATCGTCGCGGCGTGGATCAGCGCCGACACCGGGGTCGGGCCGGCCATCGCGTCGGGCAGCCACACGTGCAGCGGGATCTGCGCGCTCTTGCCCATCGCGCCGACGAAGAGCAGCAGCCCGACGAGGCTCGCCGACACCGCGGGCGCCACCGGGCCGTTGAACGCGGCGTTCACCTGGTCCATGTCGAGCGTGCCGAGCGCGTGGTAGACGAGGAACATCCCGAGCAGGAAGCCGGCGTCGCCGACCCGGTTCGTGATGAACGCCTTCTTGCCGGCGGCGGCCTTCTCCGGGTCCTCGAACCAGAACCCGATCAGCAGGTAGGAGGCGAGGCCGACGCCCTCCCAGCCGACGAAGGTCACGAGCAACGAGCGCCCGAGCACCAGGAGCAGCATGAAGAACAGGAACAGGTTCAGGTACGCGAAGTAGCGCGCGTAGCTGGCGTCGTCCTTCATGTAGCCGGTCGAGTAGACGTGGATCAGCGAGCCGACGCCCGTGACGATCAGGATCATCACGGCGCTCAGCCGGTCGAGCCAGAACGAGATCTCGAACGGGAAGCCGCCGACGGTGGCCCAGGTGTAGGCCGTCTGCACGAGCGCCGCGCCGCCGTCCTCGCCGAGCGTGGCGACCGCGCGCACCGCGGCCACGAACGCGAGGATCGGCAGGCCGCAGCCGACGACCGTGACGAAGCCCTTGCCCGCGCGCGGGCCCACGAGCCCGTTCAGCAGGAACCCGGCCAGCGGCAGCACGACGATGAGGGTGAGGAGGTCCATGGTCAGCCTTTCAGTCGCCCCCACGACTCGACGTCGAGGCTGCGGCTCTGCCGCGACAGGAGCAGCACGATCGGGATCGCGATGCCGATCTCAGCCGCCGCGACGACGAAGATCAGGAACACGAGCGCGGCGCCGGCGACGGTGCCGGTCTGCCACGAATAGGTGACCAGCGTCAGGATCACGCCGTTCAGCATCAGCTCCATGCACATCAGCATCACGAGCGCGTTCCGGCGGACGATCACGCCGGTGAGCCCGAGCGCGAACAGCGCGATGCCGGTCGCGAGCAGGAGCGCGGTGCTATCCATCGTGCCTCCGTCCGCCCTTGATCACGGTAATCGCGGCGACGACCGCGGCGAGCAGCAGCACCGAGGTGAGCTCGAAGTGCAGCCAGTATTCCCGGAGGAACGCGCCCGAGAACGCCTTGACCGCGAAGTCGGGCGACCCGGGGCCCGCGATGGCGACCGCCTGGCCGCCGCTGCCGGCTGCGGCCGCGAGCAGCGCGGCGAGCACGGTGGCGACCAGCAACCCGCCCATCAGCCACCGCCCGTAGCGCTGCAGGAACGACGGGTCGCGCACGTCGAGCAGCATGATCACGTAGACCATGAACACCATCACGGCGCCGACGTAGATCAGCACCTGGAACACCGCGATCACGTGGACGCCGAGCGTCGCATAGAGGCCCGCGAGCGACAGCATGCAGCCGATCAGCGCGATCGCGACCCGCATCGGGTGCCGCGCGAACAGCATCGCGACGCCGCCGCCGAGCGCCGCGAGCGCGAAGAAGAGCTGCATCGGCAGGTTCGGGGTCATGGGCGGCCTCCCGGCGGTGTCGCCGAGGGGTAGGGCTTTGCGACGTCGTCCTGCGGCTGCCAGTTCAGGAGTTCTTCCTTGCCGAGCCACATCCGGTGCCGGTCGAAGCCCGGCAGGTCCGGAACTTCCTTGGCCATCCGGATCGCGTCCTCGGGGCAGGCCTCGACGCAAAGTCCGCAGAACACGCAGCGCGAGTAGTCGATCTCGAACCGCGACGGGTACTTCGGGTGCGCCGGGTCGTCCGGGTCGAACGCGGCGTCGATCTCGATCACCTGCGCGGGGCACACGGTCGCGCACATGTTGCAGGCGACGCACTGCGGGCGGCCGTCGGGCCGGCGCGTGAGCACGTGCTTGCCGCGGTTGCCGGCCGCGTAGTCCGGGCGCATCTCCTCGGGGTAGTAGGCCGTCAGCGCGCCCTTGCGGCCGGTCATCCACTTCGCCATGTTGCGCAGGAACACGCCGCCGGTGATCGCGAGCCCGCGCATCACCTCGAAGACGTACGCGCGCTCCCACCAGCCCATCTCGGGCTCGTTCCAGTAGCGGCGGCGGACGTGGGGTTTGCGGCTCACGCGCGTCACCCGATCGCCCAGACCGCGAGCACGGTCACGACGAGGTTGAGGATCGCCACCGGCAGCAGGCCCTTCCACGCGAAGCGCATCAGCTGGTCCCAGCGGAAGCGGGGCAGCGTCCAGCGCACCAGGATCTGGAACGAGCAGAGCAGCAGCACCTTGACGACGAACGTGAGCAGCTGGATCACGACCACCCAGCCGTGGCCCAGCGCGACCGCGTGGCCGCCCGGGAACGTGAAGCCCGCGTCGCCCATCCACGGCAGGTTGCAGCCGCCGAGGAACAGCACCGTGAACAGCGCCGCGACGATCGCGATCTCGACGAACTCCGAGAGCATGAACACGCCCTGTTTCATCGCGCTGTATTCGGTGAAGTAGCCGGAGATCAGCTCGGACTCGGCCTCGGGCAGGTCGAACGGGATGCGCTTGTTCTCGGCGATGCCGGCCGTGAGGAACAGGAGCGCGCCGATCGGCTGGTAGACGAGGCCCCACGCAGGCAGGAACCCGAGCACCGTCCCGGACTGGTGGGCGACCATCGCGCTCAGGTCCACCGTGCCGTAGATCAGGATCAGGCCGAGCACCGTGAGTCCCATCACGAGTTCGTAGGAGATCAACTGCGCGCCTGCGCGCAGCGCGCCGAGCATCGAGTACTTGTTGTCGGACGACCAGCCGGCCAGCATCGCGCCGATGATGCTGATGCCGCCGAACGCGAACACGACCAGCAGCCCGGCGTCGAGCGGCGCGATCTGCATCGGGTAGGTGCGGCCGCCGAACCAGCCCGCGAGCGACGGGAACAGACGGCCCGGGTCGAGCTGGCCGCCGAACGGGATCACCGCGAACACTACGAGCACCGGCGTGAACGCGAGCCAGGGGCCGAGCGCGTAGGCGAGGCCGTCGTAGGCACGCGGCTTCCAGTCTTCCTTCAGCAGCAGCTTTAGCCCGTCGGCCATGCCGTGGAACAGGCCCCACCAGATGATCTTCACGTTCGTGAACGGAATCCGGATGTAGGCGCGGTTGGCCCCGATCCGGTCGGCCATGATGGCCGCCTGCTTGCGCTCGACCCAGGTGAGCACCGCTCCGAGAGTAAGCAGCAGCCCGAGCGCGTAGACGATGTAGATCGTCAGGATGGTGCCGTCCGGGCTCATGCGTGCCCCCGCGGCGGCGCGGCCAGTGCGCGGAAGAGTTCTTCGGCGTGCGACACGCCCGGTGCCTTCTCGAAGCACTTCTGGAAGCGGCTCACGACGCCCTGGAAGTTCGTGTAGTGGCCGTCACGCTCGGTCTGCACCGAGATCGGCAGGAACACGTCGGCGTGGCCGTTCTCCGGCGCGAGGTACGAGCCGAGCAGGATCACCCGCGCGCCCTTCGGCACGCGCGCGTAGTCGAAGCCCTCGCCCCAGACGAGCACGAGGTCGGTGCCGTCGTGGAAGTGCGGCTCGCCCGCGTCGTGGAAGAGTTCGCGGGCCTTCGCGCCGTTCGGGTTCTTGTCCGCGCGGATCAGAAGGTCGTCCTCGACCCGCTCGCCTTCCTGCGGCAGCCAGTCGCGCTTCACGATGCAGTGGAACACCTCGCCGAGGCTGCGCTTCATCGCCTCGAGTTCCTCGTTCGAGCCCCAGGTGGAGACGAGCGCCACCGGGTGGCGGGCCGCACCGATCAGCCGGCGGGCTTCGTCGAGCGCAGCCGCGACGGTGGTCGGACGGCCCTTCAGCATCGGCTCGGTTGCTCGGTTGCGCTCGAGGATGCGCGCGAGGTCGCGCGCCTTGTTGCAGATCCACGGACCGTTCACGGCCGGGTTCTCGAGCGGCGTGACGCGCGCGATCTGCGTGTTCTGCGCCGCGTCGAGCGACTTCAGGAACCACTCGGGCTTCCGGTGCCAGACCTGGATCGTGCAGCCCCGCTCGCAGCCCGGGCACACGGACGGCGTCGCCTTCAGGTACCAGACCCGCGACTTGTACAGGAACTGCCGGGACTGCAGCGCGCCGACCGGGCAGATGTCCACGATGTTGTCGGAGTACGGGTCCTCGGCCAGCGGACGGTCTTCGACCGGGCGGATGTTCGAGACGTCGCCGCGGCGCTCGACGCCGAGCGCCATCGACTTCGAGATCTCGTGCGTGAAGCGCGTGCAGCGCAGGCACAGGATGCAGCGCTCGTTGTCGAGCAGGATCCGGTTCGACAGGTTGTAGTACTTCGTCGAGCGCACCTTCGCGTCGCGCGACGTCGAGGGCTCGCCGTTGTACGCGTAGTGGTGGTCCTGCAGCAGGCACTCGCCGGCCTTGTCGCAGATGCCGCAGTCCACCGGGTGGTTCAGCGTGATGAACTGAAGGATCGCCTTCCGGTGCGCCTTCACGTCGTCGGAGTCGGTGAGCACCTTCATGCCGGCGCTGACCGGCATGTTGCAGGCGATGTCGAGCCCGCGGCCCTCGACCTCGACGAGGCACATCCGGCAGTTGCCGGCGATCGAGAGCTGCGGGTGCCAGCAGAACGTCGGGATGAACACGCCGTTCGCGAGCGCCACCTCGAGCACCGTCTGCTCGGGGTCGGCCTGCACGGATTGCCCGTTTATGAAGATCTCAGGCATTCCAGGTTCCCGCCGAGGCGCGAGCGCTTGTGCTCGATGTAGTACTCGAACTCGTCCTTGAACTTGTCGAGGATCCCGCTGATCGCGTAGCCAGCCGCGTCCCCGAGCCCGCAGATCGTCGTGCCGTCGTTGTACTTCGCGATCCAGTACAGCCGTTCGATGTCCTCCGCGCGGCCCTGCCCGGCGACGATCCGGTCCATGATCCGGTGCATCCAGCCCGTGCCATGGCGGCAGGGCGTGCACTGGCCGCAGGACTCGTGGTGGTAGAAGCGCATCAGGATCTGCGAGAGCGTCACCATGCAGGTGCCCTCGGCGATCACGATCATCCCGCCGGAGCCGAGCGTCGAGCCCGCGTCCCACAGGTCCTCGTGCGAGAGCTTGAGGTCCTTGATTTCGGCGCCCGTGAGCACCTTCGACGAGACGCCGCCCGGCACGACGCACTTGATCGGCCTGCCGCCGACGATGCCGCCGCAGTCCTCCTCGAGGAACTTCATCCACGGGTAGCCGAGCTCGACCTCGTAGACGCCGGGCTTGTTGACATGCCCGGACACGGAGTAGAGGCGCGTGCCCGGGCTCTTCGGCGTGCCGACTTCCTTGAACGCCGCGGCGCCGTTGCGGATGATCCCGGCGATGTTCGACAGCGACTCGACGTTGTTCACGACGGTCGGCCGCTGGTAGAGGCCTTTCACGGTGAGCCGCGGCGGGCGGTTGCGCGGGTAGCTCTTCTTGCCCTCGAGCGAGGCGATGAGCCCCGAGGCCTCGCCGGCGACATACGCGCCGGCGCCCCGGTAGACGACGATGTCGCACGAGAAGCCGGTGCCGAGGATGTTCTCGCCGAAATAGCCGGCCGCGTAGGCTTCCTCGACCGCGCCGGCGAGCCGCCGGTAGGGCAGGTCGAACTCGCCGCGGATGTAGACGAAGCAGTTGCGGACGTTCAGCGCGTAGCTCGAGATCAGCATCGACTCGAGCAGCGCGTGCGGGTTGTTCTCCAGGATCCAGCGGTCCTTGAACGTGCCGGGTTCGCCCTCGTCGGCGTTCGCGATCAGGTAGTGCGGCTGGCCGTCGTCGTAGACGACCACCTGCCACTTGCGGCCCACCGGGAACGACGCGCCACCGCGGCCCTGAAGCCCGGAGGCGGTCACTTCCTTGACGACGTCCGCGGGCGTCATCGAGCGCAGCGCCTTCTCGAGCCCGAGGTAGCCCTGCCGGCCGCGATACGCCTCGAGCGTGTGCGAGTTCGGGGTCACCGGGAAGGTCAGGAGCTGGCGGCCGGCCATGGCTACTTGAGCTCCTCGAGCAGCGCGTCCACTTTCGCGACCGTCAGGTTCTCGTGGTAGGCCTCGTTCACCATCATCATCGGCGCGGTGCCGCAGGAACCGAGGCACTCGGCGACCGAGAGCGTGTAGCGGCCGTCGGGCGTCGTCTGGCCGGGCTTCAGCCCGAGCTTCTGCTCGACGTGGGCGAGGATGCGCTCGGCGCCGTTCATCGAGCAGCTGACGTTGTGGCAGAACTGCAGGTGCCAGCGGCCGATCGGCTTCCGGCGGAACATCGTGTAGAACGACAGCACTTCCTCGATCTGGATCTGCGGCACGCCGAGGTACTCGGCGAGTTCCTGGACGTCGCTGTCCGAAACGTAGCCGCGGTCCTCCTGGATGCGCCGCACGCAGGGCAGCACGAGCGAGGATTCGAACCCCGCCGGGAAGCGCGCCCGCAGCCGGTCGAATTCGGGGATCAGGTGCTTCACCTGTCGCACTCCCCGCCGATCATGTTGATCGACCCGAACGTCGGCACGACGTCGGCGAGCTGGTAGCCGTCGAGCATCCGGTGCGCGCCGCCGATGTGGACGAAGCTCGGGGCGCGAACGTGGACCTTCCACGGCACGCCGCCGCCCACGCTCACGATGTAGAAGCCGAGTTCGCCGTTCGCGCCCTCGTGCGCCGAATAGACCTCGCCCGGCGGCACCTGCGGCCCCTCCATCACGAGCTTGAAGTGGTTGATCAGCGACTCGATCTCCGTGTACACGAGCTCCTTCTCGGGGAACGTGCAGCGCCGGTCGTCCACGCACAGCGGGCCCGGCTCGAGCATCTCCGCGAGCTGCCGGATCATGTGCGCGGACTCGTCGATCTCGCGCATCCGGACGTAGTAGCGGTCGTAGTTGTCGCCCTTGATCCCGACCGGCACCTCGAAGTCGAGCTCGGCGTAGGAGAGGTAGGGCGTGTCCTTGCGCAGGTCGCGGGCCGCGCCGGTCGAGCGCAGGATCGGGCCCGTATAGCCCCAGTGGATCGCCTCGGCCGTCGTGAGCACGCCGATGTCGCGGGTGCGGTCGATGAAGATCCGGTTGCGGTCCACGAGCCCGTGCACGCGGCCGGTGAACGTGTCGAGCTCGGTCAGGATTTCCTCGAGCCGCGCGAGCCAGCCGTCCGGCAGGTCGCGGGCGAGCCCGCCGATCCGGCCGAACGAGTACGTGACGCGCGCGCCCGTTAGATCGGCGAGGTGCTCGTAGATGTAGTCGCGGATCGTGACGAGGTACAGGAACGCCGTCATCGCGCCGATTTCCATCAGCGCGGCGGCGACGCAGGTGAGGTGGTCGGCGATCCGCGAGTACTCGGAGAGCAGCGTGCGCAGGTGGCGGCAGCGCGGCGTGATCTCGACGCCCATCAGCTTCTCGACGGCCTCGCAGTACGCGAAGTCGTTGATCAGCGCCGAGCAGTAGTTGAGCCGGTCCACGTACGGGATCAGGTTGTGCCAGGTGTGCGACTCGCACTCCTTCTCGAACCCGCGGTGCAGGTAGCCGCAGTGCACGTCGGTGCGCACGACGGTCTCGCCGTGCAGTTCCGCGACGATCTGGATCGTGCCGTGCGTGGCCGGGTGCGAGGGGCCGATGTTGACGATCACCGAGCCTTCGCGGCTCCCGGTCTCGAACGCGGGGCGGATCGGGTTCGGCAGCCGGGTGGGCGGCCCGCTCACGATTGGCCCTCCCGGTAGGGCACGAGCGGCTGTTCCTTGAGCTTCGGGTAGTCCTTGCGCAGCGGATGGCCGACGAAACCCTCGTACAGCAGGATCGGGCGCAGGTCGGCGTTGCCGCGGAACACGATGCCGTACATGTCGTGGCACTCGCGTTCCATGATCGCGGCCGACCCGTACAGCGGCGTCAGCGTGTCGACGACCGGGTCCGCGAGCGTGACGCGGGTCTTCACCCGCACCCGGACGAAGTGCTTCGTGGAGTACCAGTGCCAGACCACGTCGAAGCGAGGCTCGCGCGCCGGCCAGTCCACCGCGGTGACGTCGAGCAGCAGGTCGAACGCGAACTCGTCCTTCAGCAGTCGCGCGACCGCCGGCACCTCGGGTGGCTCGACCCGGAACGACAGCGTGCCGTGCGCGACGTCCGCGTCCTGTGCGGTGTCGCCCAGGCGCTCGCGGATGGTGGCGAAGACGGCCTCGTTCACGCTCAGAACCTGTCGTTCACGATCGGGTGTCGCTCGCGCGAGATCTTGTCCTGCAGCTTCATGATCCCGTCGATGACCATTTCGGGCCGGGGCGGGCAGCCCGGGATGTAGAGGTCCACGGGGATCACCTTGTCGATGCCGGGCAGCGCGGCGTAGTTCTGGTAGAACCCGCCGCTCGTCGCGCAGGCGCCGAACGCGATGACCCACTTGGGCTCGCACATCTGCTCGTAGACCTTGAGCAGGATCGGGGCCTGCTTGTGCGTGATGGTGCCGACCACCATCAGCAGGTCGGACTGGCGCGGCGTGAACCGGGGCAGCGCGGCGCCGAAGCGGTCGGTGTCGTAGATCGTGGCGCTGACGGACATGAACTCCATCGCGCAGCAGGCGGTCACGAACGGGTACGGGAACAGCGAGAACTTGCGGGCCCAGCCGACGAACTCGTCCTTCTTCGTGGTCATGTACTCGAAGGCCGCGCTGGGGCGGCGCCCGACCGGTCCGGCGGTCACCGCGTCACCTCCTCGAGCAGCCCGCTGCGCCACACGTAGCCCACGATCGCGACGAGCAGCGTCGTGAACACCAGGAACGCCGCGACCAGCGTCCCGGTCAGCGGCTGCGCGGCGAGCGCCCAGACGTACAGGAACACCGTCTCGAGGTCGAACAGGATGAAGACGACCGCGATCGCGTAGTACTTGACCGGCACCGCCCGGACGTTCACCTGCTCGATCGGCGTGGCGCCGCACTCGAATGGCTCGAGCTTGAGCGCCGATGGGACCGGTTTCGGCCCCAGCACCCGGTTCATCCACAGCATCAGGGCCAGGATGCCGAGCACGGCGAGCAGGTAGACGAGGAAGGCGAGATAGGCGTTCATGACTGCTCTTGTTCTCGTGGGCCGAGTTTACGAAATGGCCGGCTGTGATTGCAGGGAATCGGGCTGCGGTAAACACTTATGGCCGCAGCGCGGCTACATGACTCGAAATCGCCCCGTGCGCACGGTGACAGCCAACGAGAGCGGGCCGGACAGCCCGGACCACGCGCGGGGGCCGGGGCTCACGCCGGTGCAGCGCTGGCCGGCACGGCTCGACCTGATGCAGAGCGTGAGCGGCCTCGTGCTCGCGCTCTTCATGTGGGGCCACATGTTCTTCGTCTCGAGCATCCTGCTCGGCAAGGACGCGATGTGGGCCGTGGCGCGGTTTTTCGAAGGCTATTTCATCCTCGGGCGCAGCCTGCCCGGGCTCGTCTCGGCGATCGTCGGGCTCGTGTTCGCGCTGTTCGTGCTGCACGCGGCGCTCGCGCTCCGGAAGTTCCCGGCGAACTACCGGCAGCACAAGGTGTTCCGTGAGCATGCCATGACGATGCGTCACGGTGACACGACACTCTGGTACTGGCAGGTCGTCACCGGGTTTGCGCTCTTCTTCATGGCCTCGGTGCACCTCTACATCATGATGACGCACCCCTCGCGGATCGGGCCCTATGAATCGGCCGACCGCGTGTGGAGCGACCTCATGTGGCCGCTGTACCTCGTGATGCTGTTCGCCGTCGAGTTCCACGGCGGCGTGGGGCTCTACCGGCTCGCGCTGAAGTGGGGCTGGTTCGAAGGAGCGGACGCAACGGTCACCCGAACCCGACTCCGCAACTTCAAGTGGGCGATCACGCTGTTCTTCCTGCTGCTCGGGCTCGCGACGCTCGCGGCGTACGTGAAGATCGGGATCGCGCACGCGCCGATGTACGGCGAGCCGTACGTGCCCTCGGCCATCGCGTCGGGCGTGCACACATGAAGATCGTCTACACGGACGTGCTCGTGGTCGGCGGCGGCCTCGCGGGGCTCCGGGTCGCGATCGGCGCGCGCCGGCGCGGCCTCGACGCGATCGTGCTGTCCCTCGTGCCGCCGAAGCGCTCGCATTCGGCCGCGGCCCAGGGCGGCATGCAAGCCAGCCTCGGCAATGTCGCGAAGGGGCAGGGCGACAACGAGGACGTCCACTTCGAGGACACGGTCCGCGGCTCCGACTGGGGCGCGGACCAGCAGGTTGTCCGGATGTTCGTGAACACGGCCCCGAAGGCCGTGCGCGAGCTCGCGGCCTGGGGCGTGCCCTGGAGCCGCGTGCGCAAGGGTGACCGCGAGGTGGTCATCAACGGCCAGAAGGTGACGATTGCAGAACGCGAGGAGGCCCACGGGCTCGTCGCGCAGCGCGACTTCGGCGGCACGAAGAAGTGGCGCACCTGCTACGTTTCGGACGGTACGGGCCACGCGATGCTGTTCGCCGTCGGCGACCAGGCGATCGCACAGGGCATCCCGGTCCATGAGCGCAAGGAGGCGCTGGCGCTGATCCACGACGGCCGGCGCTGCTACGGCGCCGTCGTCCGCGACCTCGTCACCGGCGAACTGGTTGCCTACGTCGCGAAGGCGACGACGATCGCCACCGGCGGGGCGGGGCGCGTGTACCGGGTGACGACGAACGCGGTGATCTGCGAGGGCATCGGTGCGGCGCTCGCGCTCGAGACTGGTGTCGCGACGCTCGGCAACATGGAAGCCGTGCAGTTCCACCCGACCGGGATCTTCCCGGCCGGCATCCTCGTGACCGAGGGCTGCCGCGGTGATGGCGGCCTGCTGCGCGACGCCGACGGGCACCGGTTCATGCCGGACTACGAGCCGGAGAAGAAGGAACTCGCCTCCCGCGACGTCGTCTCGCGCCGGATGGAGGAGCACATCCGGAAGGGCAAGGGCGTGCAGTCGCGCTTCGGCGAGCACCTGTGGCTCGACATCACGCTGCTCGGCCGCGCCCACATCGAGCACAACCTCCGGGAAGTAAAGGAAATCTGCCACTACTTCCTCGGCGTGGACCCGGCGGAGCAGTGGATCCCGGTGCGTCCGGCCCAGCACTACACGATGGGCGGCATCCGGACCGACCACACCGGCCAGAGCCGGGCGCTGCGCGGGCTGTTTGCAGCCGGCGAGGCGGCCTGCTGGGACATGCACGGGTTCAACCGGCTCGGCGGCAATTCGGTGGCCGAGACGGTCGTCGCCGGGATGATCGTCGGCGAATTTGTCGCGGACTTCTGCGAAAGTGCAGAAAGTGGGATCGATATTCCGACTTCGCTGGTCCAGGATTTCCTGGCCGCCGAGCGCGCGAAGCTCGACGGGCTGCTGAAAGGAGACGGGCCGGAGCAAGCGGACGCGATCAAGCGCGAAATGCAGGAGATCATGACGGCAAAAGTCGGGATCTTCCGGACCGGAGCCGACTTGGAAGAGGCGGTCCACCGATTGCAGGCGCTGCTGGTGCGCAGTCGGCACATCGGGCTCCGCCACCCGGTCGACGGCCCGAACCCGGAACTCGTGACCGCCTACCGTACCCAGAAGATGCTGAAGGTGGCGCTCTGCATCGCGACCGGCGCGCTGGCGCGCACCGAGAGCCGCGGCGCGCACTTCCGCGAGGACCACCCTCGCCGCGATGACGCGACCTGGCTCCGGCGCACGCTCGCGACCTGGAAGGACCCGTCCGACACGTTGCCGTCGCTGGCCTACGAGCCGCTCGACGTGATGGCGATGGAACTCACGCCCGGCTGGCGCGGCTACGGCGCCCGGAACCACATCGATCACCCGGACACCGAGCGCCGCGCGGCCGAGATCGCCGCGCTGCGCGAACGGATGCCCGACGCCGACCGCCACGCGTTGCAGGCCGCCGTGATGCCCTACGAACACCTGCTGCCCGAGCGCTTCCGCGGCCGCAACGAACGCATCGACGAGCCCCTGCCATGAGCCAAGCGCCCGCCGCCCCGACCTCCACCGCGCCGGTCCCGGCCGGCCCGCCGCGCAAGCTGCGCTTCCACGTGCTGCGCCACGACCCGCGCGACCCGGCGAGCGTGCCGCACGTCGAGGTGTTCGAGCTCGAGGAAGCGCTCGGGATGACGCTCTTCATCGCGCTGAACGAGATCCGCGAGCACCAGGACCCGTCGCTCGCGTTCGACTTCGTGTGCCGCGCCGGCATCTGCGGCAGCTGCGGGATGGTCGTGAACGGACGCCCCGGGCTCGCCTGCCGGACGCTCACGAAGGACCTGCCGGCCGACATCTCGCTCGCGCCGCTGCCCGCGTTCGAGCTGATCGCCGACCTGTCCGTCGACACCGGCAAGTGGATGCGCGGGATGAGCGAGCGGCTCGAGACCTGGGTGCACTCGCTGGGCGAGGAACGCGACCTGCGCCGGCTCGAGGAACGGATGGACCCCGAGCTGGCCGACCGGATCTACGAGCTCGACCGCTGCATCGAGTGCGGCTGCTGCGTCGCGGCCTGCGGCACGGCGCGGATGCGCGAGGACTTCGTCGGCGCCGTGGGGCTCAACAAGATCGCGCGCTTCAGGCTCGACCCGCGCGACGAGCGCACCGACGAGCAGTTCTACGAACTCGTCGGCAACGACGACGGCGTGTTCGGCTGCATGACGCTGCTCGGCTGCCACGACGTGTGTCCGAAGGGCCTGCCGCTGCAGACGCAGATCGCGTTTTTGCGACGGAAGATGGCCGCGACCGGGGCCGGGTGAGGGCGTCGGTCGCGCCCGCCAGACTCACGTCGTCGCGAGGTTCAGCTTCGCCCTCACGAACTCTGCGAACGCCCGGCACCGGCCCGGCAGCCAGCCGAGCGCGGCCGGATCGCCCTGCAGCGGCGCGTGTGGCAGCAGCAGCATCAGCGCGACGTAGGCCACGATCACGCCGCCGCCGGACAGGAGCAGCAGCAGCACCGCGAAGATGCGCAGCGCGGTGACGTTCAGTCCGAAGTACCGGGCGAAACCGAGGCACACGCCGCTCACGACCGCGCCTTCGCTGATCTGCTGCAGCGGCCGTGCGCCGGCCGGCGCGGGTCGTTCCTGGGTCGACGACGCGGCGCCCGGCACCTGCACGGTGCCGATCTCCGCGAGCGCCGGTTCGAGTTCCGCGAGCGTCACGACGCTGCGGCCCGGCGGCAGCCGGCGCGTGCAGTGGTCCGCGACCGCCTGCTCGAGGTCGGCGAGGATCTCATGCGGCTCCGGGTCGCCGTCGAGCAGTTCGGCCGACTCGGCCAGGTACTGCTCCAAGCGCGCGTACGCCGCCTGGTCGAATTGCAGCGTGCTGCGGTTCAGTCGGGCGGTGATCGCTATGCGTTCCATGGCTCAGTGTCCGATGTCCGCGATCGTGCGGTTTATCAGGGTCCAGTACTCGTCGAAAGCGTTCAGTTGCGCCCGGCCGGCCCGGGTGAGTCGATAGTACTTCCGCGGCGGCCCGACGTCCGATTCTTTCCACTCGTACTGCACGAGGTCCTCGCGCCGCAGCTTGCCGAGCAGCGGGTACAACGTGCCTTCCTGCGTGCTGAACTCGGTGCCGGCCAATCGGCGCAGGATGTCGGGCACGTAGGTGCTTCCGGCGCCCACGATCCTGAGCACCACGAACTCCAGGAGCCCCTTTCTCAACGGCGCGAGTTTCGATTCGTCGGTCATGGGTGGTGGATCGGTACCTTGTGCAATAAAGGTACCTGTTTTGAGTTCCAGTGACCAGTTCGGCGATGTGCACGGGCCGCACCGCATCCGCCCCTCGCCGACCGTTCGACGACGCGCCGAAAGCGCCAGAAGCCATTGACAAATAACGAAAAAACGCTACAGTACTGTATATAAAAACAGTCTCCGGAGACGAGTCATGGACGACCTCATCGGACGCGCCCCGCAGGGCCTCTCGACGCCCGATCTCGCCTCCGCGATCACCGAACTGACCGGCCACCTGAACGCGGCCACGCACCGCTGGCTGCACCTGGTCGCGGAGTTCGACCGGCGGCAGGGCTGGTCCGACGGCGTCACGCGATCCTGCGCGCACTGGCTCGGCTGGCAGTGCGGGATCGACCTCTGCGCGGCCCGCGAGAAGGTGCGCGTCGCGCGCGCGCTCGAGTCGCTGCCGCTGATCGACGCGGCGATGGGGCGCGGCGAATTGAGCTACTCGAAAGTCCGCGCGCTCACCCGGGTCGCGACGCCGGCCACCGAGCCGGTGCTGCTCAACATCGCGCTGCACGGCACGGTGCACCACGTCGAGACGCTGGTGCGCCAGTTCCGTCGCGTGCAGGAAGTCGAGGCGCTGTCGCGCGAGGCGCGGCAGCACGCGGGGCGTTCGCTGTCGTACTTCCACGACGACGACGGTTCGCTGGTGATCAAGGCGCGGCTCCCGGCCGAGGCGGGCGCACAACTGCTGAAGGCGCTGGAGGCCGCGATCGCCGATGCGCCGCTGCCGGAGCACTTTCAAGGCGCGCTGAACGATTCACGTGAATCGTCCTCGACGTACATCGCCGAGGATCCGCCGAGTCCGTCGATGCGGCGCGCCGATGCGCTCGCGCTGCTCGCGGAAAGCTTCCTGCAGCACGGGGCGCAGGCGATGCCGGGTGGCGATCGCCACCAGATCGTCGTGCACGTCGACCACGACACCTTGCGCAGCGCCGCACCGGGCCGTTGCGAGCTCGACGACGGCCCGTCGCTCGCGGTCGAGACTGCGCGACGCCTCGCCTGCGACTCGAGCGTCGTGCGCATCGTCGAGCATGCGGACGGCGAGCCGCTCGACGTGGGCCGCAAGACGCGCAGCATCCCGCCGGCGCTGCGCCGGGCGCTGAAATCGCGCGACCAGGGCTGCGTGTTCCCGGGTTGCACGCACAAGCGCCACGTGGACGGCCACCACATCGAGCATTGGGCCGACGGCGGCGCGACGCGGTTGTCGGACCTCGTCGCGCTGTGTCGATTCCACCACCGCGCGGTGCACGAAGGCGGCATCCGGATCGAGCGCCTCGACGACGGTGCCTGGCGATTCGTGCTGCCGAATGGCGAGTCGCGGCTCTCGTGCGCACCCGGTCGCACGCTGCCGATGGGCAGCGGGACGCGATTGACGGAGATCCATCGTGACGCCGGGCTCCGGATCGACGCGGGCACGGCCGCAACGCGCTGGCGCGGCGAGCGGATGGACCACGAGCAGGCCATCGACTCGCTGTTGTTCCGTTCGCGGGCCGCGCCCGCCGCCCCGTTAGCAACTTCTTAGCAATTCGCGAAGGTTCATTTAGGAACGCGCCCGGCCGGGCGCAGGCACAGTCACTCCCACGTCAACCAGGGAGTGCCGACCATGTCGAACCGTATCCACCTCGTCGTGCTCGCAGGCTTCGCCGTGCTGGCGGGCAGCGCGTTCACCTCCACCGCACATGCCGACGGACGGGCCGCGCAGCTCGCCCGCGGCGAGTACGTGCTCTCGACCAGCGGCTGTAACGACTGCCACTCGCCGGGCGGCTTCGAGAAGGGCCCGGGCGTGCCGAAGTCCGAATGGCTCACCGGCCTGCCGGTCGGTTTCCAGGGACCGTGGGGCACCACGTACCCGGCCAACCTGCGGCTCACGGTCAGCAGCATGAGCGAGTCGCAGTGGCTCAAGTTCGCGCGCCAGGAGCGCCGCCCGCCGATGCCGTGGTACAGCCTGAACGCGATGACCGACGCGGACCTGAAGGCGATCTACGCCTACCTCCGCCACCTCGGTCCCGCGGGCCAGCCGGCGCCGGCGTACGTGCCGCCGGGCGGCACCGTGAACACGCCGTACTTCGTGTTCGTGCCGACGGTGGACCAGAAGCAGGCGAGTGTCGCGGTCCCGGCGCGCGCCGCGAAGTGACCGATCGAGCGCAGGGAGGATCCGTCCGCCCCGGTGTCAGCTGGCGCCGGGGCGGACGTCCTGCAGCACGAGCGGTCGCTGCACGTTCAGACGGAAGCGACCGCGCCCGGTCTTCTCGATCCGCAAGGCCGGGCAACGTTCCTCGAGCCGGCGCTGCAGCAGGATGAGCCGCGCCTCGAGGTTCTCGCTCACGTCGGGCAGCCGGATCGCCGGATCGACGCGCAGCTCGCGGTTCGTGTAGTCGGTGCGGCGCTCGTCGACGTAGCCGCGCACCAGCCGCCACAGGATCGCGCCGGCCACGCCCTTGATCAGGTATTCGTCGCCGACGAAGATACTGTCGTTCTCCGGGTAACGACGCACCGAGAGCGGCTCGCCGCGCGGCGCGGGCTCGACCGCGGCCGCCGGCGGTTCCTCGGCGATCTCGGGCGGCGGGTCGTAGAGGTCCGTCGAGTTCGCGACGATCGCCGCGAGCACGCAGAGCGCGTCCTCCTCTTCGTAGCCGAACACGCCGGGCTCGGGGCTCTCGGCGAACAGCACGCCGATCACGTTGCCGCCCGCGAGCAGCGGCACGGCGATCTGGCTCTGCGATTCGGCGAGCCCGGGCAGCCGGATCTCCTGTTCGAGCGCGGCGCCGAGGCCGTGGCTCGCCGCCGCCTCGCGCGCGGCGCGCCCGTAACCGAACTCCGAAGTCGCGTGCCAGATCCGGATCGGCGTGCGCGCGCGGGCCGCGACGCCGACCACGCCTTCGCCCGGACAGATCTCGGCGCCGACGCCGGATTCCGGGTAGCCGCGCGTCGCGACCGCGTACAGCCGCTCGTCGCTCGCGTCGCGCATGAACACCATCGCGTGGTGCACGCCGAACGCGTCGCGCAGGCAGTCGAACGTGACGTCGAACAGTGCGCCGAGGTCCGGCGCGGCGGCCATCCGGGTCGCTGCCGAGCGCAGCGGCCCGAGGTAATCGACCGGCGGCGCGGGCGGCAGCGTCGCGGTGCCGGGGACTTCCTCGAGCGACTCGACCCGGTAGACGTCGGAACCTCGCAGCTTGAACACGCCGGTCATCCCCGAATGCGAGGCGATGCCGGCGAGCTTGGCCTTCATCCGCTCGAACAGCGGCCCGGCGTCCTCGGTGCGGAGATACCGCACGCCGAGCCGGTACTGGCCGCCGGTGACCGGGTGGATCACGACGACCGTCGCGCGCGGGTTCGCGAGCACGTTCTGCCGCGTCTTGCTGAAGAACTGGTACGTGAGCGCGACGTGCTGCGGGTCCACGTAGTGGACTTCGGAGATGTACGAGACGTTCGGCGTGCCGTCGAGCGCGCAGGTGGCGATCACCGCGGGCACGGCGCCCTCGAGCGCGGGGCGGATCGAGGTGAGCGTCGGCGCGGCGCTCATCCGGGCAGCCTCGTGCCGGCGTCCGGTCCCGGCGTCTGCTGGAAGCCCGCCGTGGGCGTGAACGCGAGTGCGACCGGCGTCGCCGGCCGTCCGCGGACCGCGGCCGCGAACTCGGCCGTGTAGCCGATGCTGACGAGTTCGGCGACCCAGGCGACGAGGCTGCGGTCGATCGCCGCGAGGTCGGCGGCCGTCACCCGCACGCGGCGCGCGTCAGTGCCCTTCAGCTGGATGCTGCGGTGGGTGCTCGGCCGGCTGAACACGACGGCGATCATCCGGTTCGAGGTGATGTCGTCGAGCAGCGCCTCGGAGCGCGCCGGGTCGACCAGCACCGTGACGCGTCGGCGGTCCGCCGACACGCGGCAGCCGCAGCCGCGGATCACGTCGCCGACGAGCGCATCGTTGCGGCCCGCGACGACGATCGACACGCCGCCCTGTATGAAGGCCGCGATCTCCTCGTCCAACGCCGCGGCCGTCGTGCCGGGGATCCCCATGGGGGAATCATAGCGGCCCCCGCGGGCGCCGCGTCAGCCCGGGGTTCGCTCCCGGAGCGCGGCCAATTCGTGCCGTAGGGCCGCGACCTCGGCCTCCAGCGCCGCGATCCGCCGCTCGTGGTCGGCGACCGGGCCGGGTTCGGCGCCGGTGGCCCGTCGCGGCGGCGCGCCACCGGTCGCGGCGGCCTGCGCGGTGGCGTCCGGCCCGTCGGCCGCGGCCTCGACCTCGCCGCCGAACAGGTGCGCATACCGCGCCTCGCGCCGGCCGGGCTCGCGCGGAAGCCGCGCGACGCAGGCACCGTCCGGGCGGGTCATCAGCGCCTCGAGCTCCGCCTCGACCTCGGCGACGTCGCCGAACGGCGCGAGCCGGGAGGCGCGGCTCCGGAGCTCGCCCGGCGTCTGCGGGCCGCGCAGCAGCAGCTCGCAGACGATCGCCGTGCCGCGCGGGGAGAACTTCAGCGACCCGAACTCGGTGTTGCAGAACAGGTGCTGGTACTTCGGCACCCGGCTGCCGAACCCGGACCGCTCGAGCACCAGCTGCCGCCGGCCGAGCGCGTCCAGCGCGGCCTGGACGTCGATCTCGCCCAGGTCCATCACCGGGTCGCGGTTGCTGCGCTGGTTGCAGGCGTTCACGAGCGCATTGAGCGACAGCGGGTACTGGTCCGGTGTCGTGACCTGCTTTTCGATCAGGCAGCCGATGACCCGGGCTTCGATCGGGTCGAGTTCGATGGGCATGGTCGCTCCGCGGTCGGTGGTGGGCCCTCGCGGGCAGGGCATAATCGCGGTCCCGGCAGGAGGATCTTACCCGTTGCGGACCCGACGCGGATCGACGGCCCAGGGCGTGCTCGTGATCACGCTGCTCAGCGCGAACGTGATCGCGTGGTGCCTCGTGCTGTTCGTCGTCGCGGTCGCGAAGTTCGTCGTGCCGCTGCCGGCCTGGCGGCGCGTGCTCAGCCGCGCGATGACGGCGCTCGCCGAGGGCTGGATCGGCTCGAACAAGGCGCTGTTCCGGGCGCTCGGGCTGCTCGAGATCGAGGCGAGCGGGCTCGAGGGCCTCTCGACCCGCGACTGGTACCTCGTCGTCTCGAACCACCAGTCCTGGGTGGACATCCTGGTGCTGCAGTCGGTGTTCAACCGGCGCATCCCGTTCCTGAAGTTCTTCCTGAAGCAGCAGCTCATCTGGGTGCCGTTCCTCGGCATCGCGTGGTGGGCGCTCGACTTCCCGTTCATGCGCCGCTACTCGTCGGCGCACCTCGCGCGCCACCCGGAGGACCGCGGCAAGGACCTCGAGGCGACCCGTCGCGCCTGCGCGAAGTTCGCCGAGATCCCGACCTCGGTGATGAACTTCGTCGAGGGCACGCGCTACACGCGCGCGAAGCACGGTGCGAGCGGCTCCCCGTACCGGCACCTGCTCGCGCCGCGGGCCGGCGGCACGGCGTTCACGCTCTCGGCGATGGGCGGTACGCTGCACTCGATGCTCGACGCGACGATCGTCTACCGGGAGCGCAGCCCGACGCTGTGGGACCTGTGCTGCGGGCGCCTCGGCCCGGTGCACTTCGAACTGCGCCGCCGGCCGATCGAGCCCTGGCTGTCCGAGGGCGACTACGCAGGCGACCCGGTGTTCCGCGAGCGCGTGCAGCGCTGGATCTCGGGGATCTGGGCCGACAAGGACGCGCGACTCGACGAGCTGCTGCCGGGGGAGGGTGCGCGATGAGCTGGGACCTGCCGTCGCCGTTCATCCACGAGCGCGTCGCCCACCACGCCGAGATCGACGGCTACGGCCACGTGAACAACGTCGTCTACGTCGCGTGGATGGACGACTGCGCGTGGGCCCACTCGACCGAGCGCGGGATCCCGCCGGAACTCTGCCGCCAGCTCGGCCGCGGGATGGCCGTGTGGCGCACGCAGGTGCACTACCTCGGCGCCGCGTACGAGGGCGACCGGATCCAGGTCGCGACCTGGCCGGTGCTGAACGACGGCCGGCTGCGGATCGAGCGGCGCTTCCAGATCCGCCGCGCGTCGGACGGCGCGACGCTCGTCCGCGCGCTGATCCACTACGTGTGCATCGACCTCGTCACCGGCAAGGCGAGGCGCATGCCCGAGCAGTTCACGAAGTACACGGTCTCGCCGGAGGTCGCCGCGGCGATCGCCGCCGAGGCCGAGCCCTACCAGCCTGGCGTCGAACCCCGTTGAGGAGGATCCCATGCACGACCAGTGGACAGGACCGCAGCTCGATTCGCTGACCGGCAAGGCCGCGCTCACCCGGCGCGACGTGATGGTGACGACGCTCGCCGTCGGCTTCGCGGCCGCCGCGGGGCCCGTCGCCGCCGACACGGTGATCACGACCGACACGAATGGCCTCACGGCCGGCGAGGTGCAGATCCCGACCGCGGATCGCGCGATCCCGGCCTACCGCGCGCGCCCCGCGAAGCCGGGCCGCTGCCCGGTCGTGCTGGTCGTGCAGGAGATCTTCGGCGTCCACGAGCACATCAAGGACCTGTGCCGACGGTTCGCGAAGCAGGGCTACCTCGCGATCGCGCCGGAGCTATACGCGCGCCAGGGCGACCCGTCGAAGTACGAGGACTGGAAGCAGCTCTTCGCGGAGCTCGTCTCGAAGGTGCCCGACGCGCAGGTGATGTTGGACCTCGACGCGGCGGTCGCGTGGGCCGGTGCCTCGGGCGAGGGCGACCCGGCGCGCGTCGGCGTGACGGGCTTCTGCTGGGGCGGCCGGATCACCTGGCTCTACGCCGCGCACAGCGCGACGCTGAAGGCGGGCGTCGCCTGGTACGGCCGTCTCGACGGGCAGAAGACCGAGCTGCAGCCGGCCTACCCGATCGACCTCGTGAAGGAACTGAAGGCGCCGGTGCTCGGGCTCTACGGTGGCCAGGACCAGGGGATTCCACTGGCGGACGTCGACCGGATGAAGGCCGCGCTCGCCGCGGCGAAGAACCCGTCGGAGATCGTCGTCTACCCGGACGCCGGCCACGGCTTCCTGGCGGACTACCGCCCGAGCTACGACGCGAAGGCGGCCGAGGACGGCTGGAAGCGTTGCCTCGCCTGGTTCAAGGCGCACGGCGTCGCCTGAGGCGAGGGCCTCAGAACGTCCAGAGCACGCCGACATTCGGGACGAGTGGCAGCCAGTCGCGGTACTCGTGCGTGAGCACGGTGCCGCCGTCCTGCTGTTCGAACTCGAAGTCCGTGCAGCAGTGGTTCTTGCGGTCCAGCGCGTTCGTGACCTCGGCGTAGACGTCGAGCGCGCTGTGCCGGAACTCGAACGTGCGGCTCACCCGCGCGTCGAGCGAGGCGTACGCGCCGTAGCGCGTCGAGTTGCGCGGGCCGGCGACCCACTCGCCGGTGCCGGGCCCGGTGCCGACGAAGTGCAGGGGCGTCGTGGGCCAGCCGGTGTGGTAGGTCGCGGCCAGCGTCGCCTGCCACGGTCCGTCGGCCCACGTGACGCCGCCACCGAGGTTGGTCAGCTGGTCCCAGCTGCGGCGGACGTTCTCGCCGTTCACGCGGTCGGTCACCCGTGACCACGCGTAATTGAACCAGCCGTTCCAGGGACCGTCGCCCCGGTGCGTGACGAGCAGTTCGACGCCCTCCGCGTGCGACGAGCTCGGCGCGATCTCGACGCGGTCCCAGCGCAGTTCCGGGACGATCGACGTCGGGTCGTACAGGCTCTCGAAGCGCGGCTTCGGTTGCTCGTAGTCCTTCAGGTAGCCCTCGAGCCGGAGACTCCATCCGGCGCCGAGTCCCTGCTCGAGCCCGAGGATCGTGTGGTACGCGTACTGGGGCCGGAAGAAGTGGTCGACGCCGTCCTCGACCTGCAGCTCGTTGATGCCCTGTGCCTGCTGGAAGCGTCCCCAGCTCGCGAGCACCCGGGTCTCGGGTCCGGCCTCGTAGACGAGGTTCACGCGCGGCGCGACCTGGTTGCCGCCGTGCGGGCCGAACGTCTGGTCGTCCCAGCGCAGTCCCGCCTCGGCCACGACTGACTCGAGGATCCGGGTGCGCGCGCTGGCCCAGGCGGCGTAATGCGCGCCTGAGGGCTCGGGCGAGAGGTCGACGATCGTGATCTTTTCGGGGCTGCCCGGGAACGGATAGTCGGGTGCGAAGCGCACGATGCTGTGGTAGTCGTAGGCGGCGTCGAGCGAGCGCGCCTCGGCGCCACCGGCGAACACCCAGTCGTCGCCGGCCCAGGTCGCGTTCGCCATCAGGCCGAGCACGTCGTAGTGCCGGTGGTCGAATGCCGAGCCCGTGCGCACGTCCTCCTCGTTCACCTCACCGGTGCGTTCGGTGGACACGTACGTGTAGGACGCGATCGCGGTTGCGCGCAGCCGCGGCGAGAAGTCGTGCTCGAGCGTGCCCCAGACGTAGCCGTTGCGGTACTTCGCGTCGGCGGTCTCGGTGTCGAGCGAGTTCGTGACGCTCGCGTCATCCTTGGAACCGAGCACGTGGAGGCTCGCGCGCGTGTCGTCCGAAAACGCGTAGTCGAGCCGGCCGAACACGTCGCCGTACGTGAGTTCGCCGTACTGCGCGTCGAGCAGGTCGGCGACTTCGTCGAGATTGCTGCGCCGCGCGGCCACGAGCCACTCGCCGCGGCCGTCGTCGAAGCGGCCGTAGCCGAGGCCCGTGGCGTTGAAGAGGCTCAGGCCCAGTTCGTAGTGCGAATCGGCCTCGGGGTGGATCGAGGTGGCGTCGATCACCGCGCTCATCCGGTCGCCGTAGCGGGCACCGTAGCCGCCCGCGTGCACGTCGACCGTCGAGAGGATGCCCGGGTCGAGGAGGCTCGTCGGGCTCAGCAGCACCTTCAGGTGGAACGGCTCGTACAGCGGGAAGCCGTCGAGCACCACGAGCGTCTCGTTGCTGTCGCCGCCGCGCATGTAGGCGAGGCCCGAGACGCCGTTCGAGGCTGCGCCGGGCAACCGGTGCACGGCCTTCAGCGAATCGTCGGCGAGCCGCGGCAGGTTCTCGATTTCGTCGTGCGTGAGCAGCGTCGTCACGTCGGGCTGGACCGAGGACAGCGAGTAGCGGCTCGCCGCCACCGTGATTTCCTCGAGCGGCGGCGCGGCCGTCTCCGACCGCGCGGGTTCGGCCCCCGGCGCCTCGGGACGGACCACGGCCCACGTGCCCGCGCCGACCGGGCGCGCCTCGAGCCCGAGCGGCGCGAGCAGCGCCTTCAGCACCTCGACCGGGTCGCCGGCGGGCGGCTCGCGGGTCACGACGAGCGTGGGCGGCACGGTCTCGCTGCTGTAGACGAGGTGCAGTCCGCGGGACTTCAGGTCGTCGAGTGCCGCGTCGAGCGTCTGGCCGAGGTAGGGTGGGGCGGCCCACGCGAGGCCGGGGACGGCGGCGAGCATCACGCAGGCGATGCGCGTCGGCAGGGGCACGGGAACGTGGCGGTGGGCGGGCATCGGCTGGCGCAGTGGCCCGCGCACGGCGCGAGCGTGGCCGATGTTAGCCGAGCGGAGCGTGGCGTCCTACCGTGGACGTCCGCGTGGCACCGCGTCCCCGCGCCGCCGGGGCCGGGTCAATGCGCGCCCGACACCTCGATGCGTCCGTCCTCGAAGCGCGCGGTGAGCGAGGTGGTCGCGAGCACGGCCGAGACTGCCTGCGACGGCGGCAGTCCCTCGACGGTGCCGCTCAGCGTGACCTGGCCCGCGAGTTCGGCGTCGGCCGGCGTCGCGTAGGCGACCTGTCGACCCGATTCCCGCGCAGCCCAGGCGAGGAAGTCCGACACCGTGCGGCCTTCGATGCTGTAGGCAGGCGTGACCTCGCCGATCCAGTCCCAGGCGGCGCCGCTCGGGGGCAGCGGGCTGCGGCGCACGTCGGCGCCCTGGATCGTCAGGAGTTCGCCGGCCCGGGCCGTCAGCGCACGACCGCGGTCCTGCACCTCGACCCGTCCCTCGCGGACGCCGACCTCGACCGAGCCGCCGTCCACCCGGGCGAGGTACTGAGTGCCGAGGTGGCGCACGTCGCCGGCCGGCGTCTCGATGACGAAGTCCGCCGGCGGGCCGGTGCCCGAGTCCACGTACACGGCGCCGCCCTCGAGCCGCGCGCCGTCGCGGCCCGCGAATGCGAGCGTCGTGCCGGTGTCGATCCGCACTGAGACGCCGTTCGCGAGCGCGAGTGCCGCGCGCCCGGCGGGTCCGGAGCGGAGCTCGGTGTCGGAGGTGACGGCACTGCCGGTGGCTGCGGCGTGCCACGCACCGTCCCCGGTGCGCATTTCGACGGTTCCGACGACGGGCCCGAGCGTTGCGACGGTCACCGGCGCGGCCGACGTGCCGGGCCAGGCGATCCACGCGCCGATCGCGACGGCAGCGACCGTCGCGGCCGCGGCGAACCACGTCGTGTGGCGGCGTCGTGCGTGTCGCGCATCGACCTGCGCACGCCACTCGGCCTCGACGGCCGCGCGCACCGCGCGGGCGGCCTCGGCGGACGGCTGTGGTCGGGTACCCACGCGACCGAGCAGCGCGCCGATCGTGGCGGCGTCGCGCTCGTCGTCGATGTCGTTGCGATTCATGTCCTGTCCCCCCTGATCTTCAGGCCTCGAGGCTCGCGAGCACGTCGGCCGCCGAGGCGCCGAACACCGACTCGAGCCCGTCGCGGAATGCGACCCTCGCGCGTGCGAGCAGCGACTGCGCCGCCGTGTGCCCGATCCCAAGCCGGTCGCCGATTTCCTCGACGGACCGTCCCTCCACGTACTTCCACTCGAGCGCCTCGCCGTAACGCCCGGGCAGCCGGTCGAGCACCGCGTGCACGAGCCGGCCAACCTCCTCACCGGTGCAGCGGCGGAGCGGATCGTCGCCGGGCGGCGCCTCGATCGCCTCGAGCGCGGACCGCACGGCCTCGCTGTCCTCGATCAGCACGACGCGGTCGGCGCGCCGACGTTCGCTCCGCACGTGGTCGGCGATCTCGCGGCGGCAGATCTGGCACAGCCAGGTGAAGAGCGCCGCCTCGCCGCGCCAGCCGTCGAGCTTGCGCATTGCCTTCACGAGCGTCGCCTGAACGACGTCCTGCGCCGTGTCCGGGTCGCGGCCGAGCCGCGGCAGCGCGAAGCGGTACACGCGCGGGAAGTAGGTCTCGAAGAATTCCGCGAACGCGGGCTCTTCGCCGACCAGCATCCTCCGCACGAGTTCCCGATCGTCCTGCACGGTGCCTCCGGCGCCTGTGTGCCCATTAGACGTCCGGTGCGATCCAAATCAATCGGAACGGCCGCACGGCGGTTGCGGGCCGGGGCCGTGGCTTATGCAACCGTATGATTCAAATAGGAAAAATAATCGACCGAATCCGCCGCGATTGATTTCGCCGCGCACCGACGTCTTACCCGGCAGACGAGACGCGCCGCGGGCCGGACCGTCGAACACGAGGAGCCGGCCGATGGATACAGCGACAGCGACCCTGGAGAGCACGGACGACGCCTTGCGCGGCGCGTGGCGGCTGCGACGTCGCGGCGTCGCGCGGCCCGTGGCGCGGCGGGCCCGCCGCCTGCTCGAGGTGAGCGCGGTGCCCGCGGGCGACGCCGGCCGGGCCGAACTCGAGGCCTACGTCGCGGGCGCGTTCAATCGCAGCCACGACGCGGACGTCCGTTCGTTCATGCCGACGCTGCTCGCGTTCCGCGACGGCGGCGGCGCGCTGCGCGGCGTGCTCGGCCTGCGCGGCGGGGCCGAGGGCCGGCTGTACCTCGAGCAATACCTCGATCGCCCGATCGAGGCCGCGATCGCGGACGCGACCGGTCGCAACGTGCCGCGCGGATCCGTCGTCGAGGTCGGCAACCTGGCGACCGCGAGCTGCCTCGCCGCAGTTCGCATGGTCGCGCAGATGCCGGCCGAACTGATCGCTCGCGACTACCGCTGGATCGTCTTCACGGCGACGAGCACCGTCCACGGCATCCTGCTCGGCTTCGGTGCGCCGCTCGTCGAACTCGCGCGCGCCGACCGCGGCCGTGTCGCCGGCGCCGGCGACCGCTGGGGCCGCTACTACGAGAACGATCCGCGCGTGTACGCGGGCTACCTGCCCGACAGCCGCACGATTCCCGGCTTCGTCGCGCCCCGCGCATGACCGTCCCGACCCTTGCAGAGGCGCTCGACCGGGCGCCCGCCGACCACGTCGCGCTCGACGACGGGCAGCGCACCGTCGCGTACGGCGAACTCGGTGCGCTGTTGCATGCCGAGCGGTGCCTGCTCGCGGGCTACGGCGAGCGCCACGCGGTGCTCGCCGACAACGGCGTCGCCTGGGCGATCGCCGACCTCGCGCTGCACCTCGAGCGACTGCCGGCCGTGCCGATCCCGGGGTACTTCACGGACTGGCAGGTGCTGCACGTGCTCGACGACGCGGGCATCGACTGCATCCACACGGACGACACGGCGCGCCTCCGTCGCGTGCTCCCGCGCTGGCGGATCGCCGGCACCTCGCCGCAGACGGGGCTCACGATGTTCCGGCGGCCGCGCGAACTCGAGGCGCGACCGGCGCTGCCACCCGGAACCACCAAGGTCACCTACACCTCGGGCAGCACCGCGTCGCCCAAGGGCGTGTGCCTCGGGGCCGACGACCTCGAGACGGTGGCCGCCTCGCTGGCCGGGGCCGCCGCGTCGCTCGGCGTCGAGCGACACCTGTGCCTGCTGCCCCTCGCGACGCTGCTCGAGAACGTCGGGGGCGTGTACGCACCGCTCATGTCGCACGCGACCTGCCTGTTACCGCACTCGGGCACGACGGGCATGAGCTACGCGGGCCCGGACGTGCCGCTGCTGCTCGGTTGCGTCGCCTCGTCGGCGCCCGGCAGCCTGATCCTGGTGCCGGAACTCCTGAAACTGCTCGTCGTCGCGGCCGGCCGCGGCTGGCGTGCGCCGCCGACGCTGCGCTTCGTCGCGGTCGGCGGAGCATCGGTGCCTCTCGACCTGCTCGAGGCCGCCGAGGCCGCCGGGCTGCCCGTGTACGAGGGCTACGGCCTCAGCGAGTGCGCCTCCGTCGTGACGCTGAACACGCCCGAGGGGCGGCGTCGCGGCAGCGCGGGCCGGCCACTGCCGCACGCACGCGTGCGCATCGGCGACGACGGCCAGGTGATGGTCTCGGGCGTCACGATGCGCGGCTACCTCGGCGGCGAACCCCGCGAGCCAGGCGCCGAGTGGGCGACCGGCGACCTCGGCGAGTTCGATGCCGACGGCTACCTGCACGTGCGCGGACGGCTGCGCAACCTCTACATCACGAGCTACGGCCGCAACGTCGCACCCGAGTGGGTCGAGCGCGAGATCGCGCAGTCGCCGGCCGTGCGCCACGTGATGGTGCACGGCGAGGCGAAGCCCTGGGCCGTCGCACTCGTCGTGCCGGCCGCGCCGGACGTGCCGACCGAGGCGATCGCCCGCGCGGTCGCCGCCGCGAATCGCCGGCTGCCCGATTACGCGCAGGTGCGCCGCTGGGCGCGCGTCGAGGAGCCGTTCTCGCTCGCGAACGGGCTCCTGACCGCGAACGGCCGGCTGCGCCGTCGCGACGTCGCCGGGCGCCACGCGTCGCTGATCGATTCCCTGTACCGCGACGAACTCGCGGGCTGACCACGAGGTGAACGATGAGATTCCACGAGCAACTCGCCCGTGACACCGCCGACGACCGCGCGTTCCTGCTCGCGGCGCCGGCGATCCAGCGCTGCATGGCCGGCGACGTCACGCGCCCCCTCTACGTCGCGTTCCTGACCCAGGCCTACCACCACGTGAAGCACACGGTGCCGCTGCTGATGGCCGTGGGCGCGCGGCTGCCCGACCGGCACGCCTGGGTGCGCGATGCGGTGCTCCACTACCTCGAGGAGGAGACGGGCCACGACGAGTGGATCCTGAACGACATCGAGGCCGCCGGCGGCAACCGGGCGGCGGCCCGCGATTCCCGGCCCGCGATCGCGACCGAGGCGATGGTCGCCTATGCGTACGACACCGTGATGCGTGGCAACCCGATCGGCTTCTTCGGGATGGTCCACGTGCTCGAGGGCACGAGCGTCGCGCTCGCGCTCGCGGCGGCCGACCGGATCGGCGGCGCGCTCGGGCTGCCGGCCCGCGCGTTCACGTACCTGCGCAGCCACGGCGAACTCGACAAGGAGCACGTGAACGACCTCGCGCGCATCCTCGACCGGCTCGACGCCGACGACGACCGGCAGGCGGTCGTCCGGTGCGCGCGCGGCATCTACTGGCTGTACGGAAACGTGTTCCGGAGCCTCGACGCGGCCGAGGCGCCGCAGAGGAAGATCGCATGAAGACCCAGGACATCCGGGCCGTGGTGACCGGCGGCGGCGGCGGGATCGGCGGCGCGATCGCGGCCGAGATCGTCGCGCGGGGCGGCGCCGTGCTGCTCGTGGACCGCGACGCCGCGGCGCTCGAGCGCACGAAGGCGCGCCTCGACGCGGCCGGCGACCGCGTCGCGACGCTGGCCGTGGACCTCACGCGTCCCGACGACCGCGCCCGGATCGTCGAGGCCGCGGCCCGCTGGCGCGACGGCGCGAACGTGCTGATCAACAACGCGGGCGTGAACCACTTCGGCCTGTTCGAGGACCAGGCGCCCTCGCAGCTCGACCTCGCGCTCTCGATCAACGTGCAGGCGCCGATGCAGCTCTGCCTCGCGATGCTGCCGCAGCTGCGCGCGCGGCCCGAGGCCTGCATCCTGAACACGGGCTCCGTGTTCGGCTCGATCGGCTACCCGGGCTACGCCGTGTATTCGGCGACCAAGTTCGCGATGCGCGGGTTCACCGAGGCGCTCAGGCGCGAACTCGCCGACACGCGGGTCCGCGTGCACTACCTGGCGCCGCGCGCGACGCGCACCGGGATCAACACGAGTGCCGTCGAGCGGATGAATGCCGAGCTCGGCGTCGCGATGGACCCGCCCGAGGTCGTCGCGCGCGCGGTCTGCGACATGCTCGAGGGCGGTCGCGCCGAGGCCGTGATCGGCTGGCCCGAGAAACTCTTCGCACGCGTGAACGGCGTGCTGCCGCGACTCGTCGACGGCGCGCTGCGCAAGCAGCTGCCCGTGATCCGTCGCTATGCCGGCGGCGCGCCCGCCACCCGACCCTGACCGGAGGACTCCCGATGAACCCCATCCGCAACCTGATCGCCGCCGGCGCACTGCTCGTCGCGTACGCCGCGCGTGCTGCAACGGCCGACCCCGCGTTCGACGCCGACCTGCTCGCGCTGCAGCAGGCCTGGGCCCACGTGAACTACGAGGTGCCGGCCGGCGACGCGCGCGTCGAGGCTTACCCGGCCGTCGAGAAGCAGGCCGCCGCACTGGTCGCGAAGTACCCGGGCCGCGCGGAGCCGCTCATCTGGCGGGGCATCGTCGAGAGCAGCTACGCCGGCGCGAAGGGCGGTCTCGGGGCGCTCGGCCTCGCGAAGCAGGCGCGTTCGAGCCTCGAGGCGGCGATGAAGATCGATCCGTCCGCGCTCGACGGCTCGGCCTACACGAGCCTCGGCACGCTCTACTACAAGGTGCCCGGGTTCCCGCTCGGGTTCGGCGACGACGACAAGGCGCGCACGCTGCTGCAGCAGGCGCTCCGGATGAACCCGAACGGCATCGACCCGAATTATTTCTACGGGGACTTCCTCGTGGACCAGGGCGACTACAAGGCCGCGCTGCCGTACCTGGAGCGCGCCGCGCAGGCGCCGGCGCGACCCGGACGCGAGGTCGCCGACCAGGGCCGCCACGCCGAGATCAGCGCGCTGATCGCGAAGGTCCGGAAGGAGCTGGGCTGACCGGTCGGCCGGCCGCGGCCCACGGCCGCGGCCAGCCGAATTCGAGCGTGAGCCGGTCGAACTCCGCGCCGGGTCGCGCCTCGACCCGGATGCGCCGGCCGTCGTCCGGGTGCGGGAAGTCGAGCCCGGTGCAGGCGAGCATCAGCCGGTGCACGCCGTAGTGCTCGGCGAAATAGCGGTTGTGCCGGCCCTTGCCGTACGTCGAGTCGCCGATGATCGGGTGCGTGGCGTGGGCGAGGTGGCGGCGCAGCTGGTGCCGCCGGCCCGTCTCCGGGTCGAGTTCGACGAGCGCGTAGCGCGCCGTCGGGTAGCGGTCCACGCACACCGGGAGTTCGACGGTCGCGACCCGGCGGTAGCGCGTCAGCGCCGGCTTCGCGTCGGCGGCCGTGGGCAGCGCGTACTCGTCGGCGACCGCCGCGAGCGGGTGGTCGATGAGCCCCGATTCCGCGGGCCATCCACGCACGACGGCCACGTAGGTCTTCCTGACCTCGTGTCCGGCGAACGCGCCGGCCAGCGCGGCCGCGGCCTCTCGATCGAGCGCGAACGCGAGCGCGCCCGAGGTGCCCTTGTCGAGCCGGTGCACCGGGTGGACGTGGTGGCCCAGCTGGTCGCGCAGCATCTGCACGGCGAAGCGCGTTTCGTGCCGGTCGATCGGCGAGCGGTGGACCAGCAGGCCGGACGGCTTCTCGATCACGACCACGCGAGGGTCGCTGTACAGTACCTCGAGCATGCCGCAGGCTAGCGTCCGTCGTCCGCACGCACAACGGCCCGGGAGGACTGGCATGCAGGGGTCCGCGCAGCTCGCCCGCTGGATCGCGTCCGGGGAGCGCCGCACGCTCGCCGGCCACACGGTGTTCGTGCGCACGGCCATCGCGCCGGGCCGGCCGAGGCTGCTGCTGATACATGGCTATCCGACCGCGAGCTATGACTGGCACCCGATGTGGGACGCGCTCGCCGGGCACCATTCACTGCTCGCGCCCGACCTGCTCGGCTTCGGGATGTCCGCGAAGCCCCGCGGCCACCGTTACACGGTGTCCGAGCAGGCCGATCTCTGCCAGGCGCTCGTCGAGTCCGAAGGCACGGGTCCGGTGCACCTGCTCGCGCACGACTACGGCGACACGGTGGCGCAGGAGCTGCTGGCCCGCGAGGCCGAGGGACGCATCGAGATCGCGAGCGCCTGCCTGCTGAACGGCGGGCTGTTCCCGGAAACGCACCGCGCGCGCCCCGTGCAGAAGCTGCTCGCGACGCCCGTCATCGGCCCGCTGGTGTCGCTCGGCATCGGGCGCGGCGGATTCATCCGCTCGATGCGCTCGATCGGCGGGCGCGTGCCGCCGTCCGCGCAGGACCTCGACGACCTGTGGCTGCTGCTCGAGCGCGACGGCGGCCGTCGCGCAATCGCGCGGCTGATCTCCTACATCGGAGAGCGACGCGCGAACCGGGCGCGCTGGGTCGGTGCACTCACCTCCGGGCGCGTGCCGCTGCGCCTCGTGTGCGGTGCGCTCGACCCCGTCTCCGGCGCGCACATGGCCGGGCGCTATCGCGAACTCGTGCCGTCCGCCGATGTCGTGCTGCTCGACGACGTCGGCCACTACCCGCAGCTCGAGGCGCCCGAGCGGGTGCTCGAGGCCTACGGGGAATTCCGCCGACGGCTCGCTTTGCCCGCCGAACGTCCGTAGACTCGGTCGCAACGCACCCAGGGGAGACCGCCATGGCGCTCCACACCGTCTGCAAGACCAGCGACATCAAGCGCGGCCACATGAAGGCCTTCACGGTCGACGGTCACAAGATCGTCGTCTACAACCTCGCCGACGGCTTTTTCGCCACGCAGGCGAGCTGCACCCACGTGTTCGCGCCGCTCGCGCGCGGCAAGATCATCGAGGGCAAGATGGTCCAGTGCCCGTTCCACCGGGCGCGCTTCGACATACGGACCGGCAAGGTCTGCGAGTGGGCGAACTTCCCGCCCGGCATCCAGGTGCTGAACGTCGTGCGCAGCGAGAAGGCGCTCGAGTGCTACAAGGTGAGCGTCAAGGACGGCGAGGTCAGGGTCCACCTGGGCTGAGGGCGAGCGCGCACCACCAGGCACCGGCGATCACGGCCAGGCTCGCGATCCCCGAGAGCCACTGCGCCCGCGGCCCGCGCGGCACCCGCCAGCGCGCCTGCATCACGCCGGCGACCGCGCCCGTCGCGAAGCCCGCGAGGTGGGCGACCACGTCGGTGTTCCCGCCGCCGGCGCCGGTGAATGCAAGCAGGAAGACGCCCGCGACGAGCGGCGCCCAGCGCCACGCGCGGCGTTCGGGCGACGCGGAGCGGCGTCGCCATTCGTAGCCGGCGAGCAGGCCGAGCGTCGCGAACACCGCCGTCGACGCGCCGGCCGAGAGCGCGCCGGCCGGCTGCACGAACGCATTGAGCAGGTTGGCCGCGGCCGCAGCCGCGAGCACCGTGCCGCCCGCGACGCCCGGGCCGAGCGCCTGTGCGGCGAACAGCCCGAACACGACGCCGAATCCGAGGTTCGCGATCAGGTGGCCGACGTCGAAGTGCAGCGTCAGTGCCGTGACGACGCGCCACGGTTCGCCGGTAAGCACCCGAGCACCAACGAGGCCGCCGGCGCTCAGCCAGTCCACGCCGAACGCGTGCAGGCCCGCGAGGTAGCCGACCGCGAGCAGCACGAGCACGTAGCCCGCGACGCCGGCCCACGCGTGGCGATGGGACGGTTCGGGCTCGGGCAGCCGGCGTCTCGGCGGATTCTCGAGTTCGTAGCGGCGCAGTTGCACCGCGGCGGCGGGCGTGTCGGCCTCCGCGACGATCAGCGCCCAGCCACGGCCGTCCGGCAGGACCTCGGAACCGATGCCCACCGCCTGCAGCACGAACGAGCGCTCCGCGCAGGCCGGTCGCCAGTGCGAGCGGTAGACGACGACCGGCAGCGGGTCGGTCACGGGTGTCCGGCCGGCACCCGGAACGTCTCGCCGGTCTCGAGCGCGCGGAACCGCCCGGGCTCCACGCCGTGCCGTCGACGCGCGACGTCGAGTCCGGCGACCGGCTCGTCGATGCCCTCGTCGGTGAGCTGGAAGCAGCCGTAGTGGGTCGCAATCGAGAGCCGCGCACCGAGGTCGAGGTGCGCGCGCACCGCGTCGTCCGGGTCCATGTGCTGTTCCTGCATGAACCAGCGCGGCGCGTAGGCGCCGATCGGCAGCATCGCGACGTCGATCACGCCCAGCCTCCGGCGGATGTCGCGGAAATGGCCGCAATAGCCCGTGTCGCCGGCGAAATAGAGCCGCCGTCCGTCGGCCTCGACGACGAAGCCGCCCCACAGCGTGCGGTTGCGGCCGGAGATCCCGCGGCCCGACCAGTGCTGCGCCGGGACGTAGCGATACGTCGCATCGCCGTGTTGTGCCGAGTCCCACCAGTCGAACTCGCGGACGTTCGCGAGCCCGTGCTCCTCGAGGAACGCCCGGTTGCCGAGCCCGGTGAGCACGAGCGGGCGATGCGCCTGCTCGAGCCGGACCAGCGTGTCGATGTCGAGGTGGTCATAGTGGTTGTGGCTCACGAGCACCACGTCCACCCGCGGCAGCGCCTCGAAGTCGAGCCCGGGCGCGCGCACGCGCTTCGGTCCGGACCACTGGACCGGGCTCACGCGCTCCGACCACACCGGGTCGGTGAGCAGGTTGAGCCCGCGGAACTGCACCAGGTAGGTGATGTGGTTGACGAACGTGAGGGCGATCTCGCCGGGTTCAAGGTGCGCGGGCAGTTCGGGGCGCGCCGTGTTCCCGACCCACGCCGGCCAGGGGGTGCGCCGGCTGGTGCGCTGCCAGCGCAGGAAGTCGCCGAACGACTTGCCGGCGCCGGCGTCGCGGTTGAAGAAGCATTCGCCGTCGAAGTGGTCCGTCTCCGGGCCGCGATGACCCGGGCCGCCGCGCAGCGAGCGGCGGGTCGCGTAGGCGCCGGTCGCGAGGCCGAGCAGCTTCGCCAGCGGCCGTTCCACGCGACTCAGGGCGCGAGGGCCCGGTACAGGAACGGCAGGCTCACGTCCATCCGGTAATCGACGTCCGAGTGATCGTCGTCGAACTCCTCGTAGCGGTGGGCGATGCCGGAGGCCGCGAGTTTCCGCGAGAGCTGACGGGTGCCGTAGTGGATGTGGTACTGGTCGCGCCAGCCGCAGTCGATGTAGAGGCCGCGCAGCCGCCGCAGGTCGCGTGCGTGGCGCCGGACGAGCCGCACCGGGTCGTGCTCGAGCCAGCGCCGCCAGCGCGCCTCGATCAGCTCGCCGGTGTCGAGGTGGAAGGGCAGCCGGAAGCCGAGCGGCGCGGACGGGTCCGGGTCGTACGTCGCGGCCATGCAGAGGTTCATGATCGCGTGGCCCTCGGCGTGCGTGAGCTTGTACTTGGCCCACATCGCATCGAGGAAGCGCCGCACGCGCCCGTCGTCCAGTCCCGCCCGCAGCCCGCGCTCGCCGGCCGTGTCGCGCGGCGGTCGCACCGGCCCGGCCTTCGGCGCGGGTCGGCGGTACTTCGCGAGCGCGTTCAGCGTGTTCGGCCAGTCGGCCCGGTAGATGAAGTCGAAATAGGCATCCCCCGAATGGTTGGCCACCGCGCCCCAGTGCCGCGCGTACTTCATCCCGTGGATCATCGCACCGTAGCCGCCCGAGGACTTGCCGAAGCAGCCGCGGTGCTCGCGCGAGGCGAGCGTGCGGAACTCGCGGTCCACGAACGGCACGATCTCGTCCACCAGGTAGTCGGCGTAGCGGCCGATCGCCGTCGAGTTCACGTACTGGTTGCCGCCGAGCGCCGTGTAGCAGTCCGGGAACACGAAGATCGCCGGGCCCATGCGGCCGTCGCGGATGAGCCGTGCGGCGCGCTCGGCGACGTTGTCGCTGAACGGCCGCCAGTTCAGGTGGCTCATGCCGCTGCCCATGAACCCGACCATGTCCACGAGCACCGGGTAGCGCCGGCCGGGCGCGCGCGGGTCGTCGTACTGCGGCGGCAGCCAGACCGCGAGCCTGCGCTCGCGGGGGTCGCCGAGCGGGTTGTCGGCCAGCACCGACGAGCGGTGCTCGAGCACGACGACGGTTCCAGCATTCCGGAGGGGGCGCTTCCTTGCCATGTCTCGCTACTTCCTGTCGCGAATGTCGATGAACGTGAGGAACTCCGCGCGCGTCCGCGCGTCGCTGCGGAACGTGCCGAGCATCTTGCTCGTGATCATCGAGACGCCGCGCTTGTGGACGCCACGGGTGGTCATGCACTCGTGCGCGGCCTCGATCACGACGCCCACGCCGCGCGGCTGCAGCACGTCGTTGATGCAGCGGGCGATCTCGGCGGTCATCTTCTCCTGCACCTGGAAGCGGCGCGCGAACACGTCCACGACTCGCGCGAGCTTCGAGATCCCGACGACCTTCGTCGTCGGCAGGTAGCCGACGTGCGCGCGGCCGATGATCGGCGCCATGTGGTGCTCGCAGTGCGACTCGAACTCGATGTCGCGCAGCACCACCATCTCGTCGTAGCCGGCCATTTCCTCGAACGTGCGCCGCAGGTACGCGCGCGGGTCGATCGAGTAGCCGGAGAACCAGTCCGAGTAGGCCTCGACGACGCGCTTCGGCGTGTCGATCAGCCCCTCGCGGGTCGGGTCCTCGCCGGACCAGCGCAGCAGCGTCCGGACCGCTTCCTCGGCCTGGGCCTTCGTCACCTTCGCACGCTTCGTTGCCACTCGAGTCTCCAGCGATCGACCCGGCCGTTCAGCGGCGACGCCGCCAGTACGTCAGCATGGCGTAGCCGGCCGCCATGCCGCCGAGGTGCGCGAAGTGCGCGACGCCCACCTGCGAACCGGTCACGCCGAGGTAGAGCTCGAGCGCGCCGTACAGCGTGACGAACAGCCACGCCGGCATCGGGATGGGCGGGAAGATCAGCATGATCCGGCGCCGGGGATACGCCATCCCGAACGCGAGCAGCAGGCCGAACACGCCGCCCGAGGCGCCGACCGTGGGCACCGGCGGCATGTCCATGTTGCCCATCACGACGAGTTGCGCGGCCGCGGCGCCGACCACGCAGACCAGGTAGTACTCGAGGTAGCGGCGCGGCCCGAGCAGCCGCTCGACGTCGCCGCCGAACATGTACAGCGCGAACATGTTGAAGAAGAGGTGCGTCCAGCTGCCGTGCAGGAAGCCGTAGGTCAGGAGCTGCCAGAACTGGAACGAGGGGGCGCCGGGATAGTCCGGCGACGCGACCGGCCACAGCGCGAACGCGGGCAGGAACGCGTTGCCGGTCGCGAACTGCAGCACGAAGACGGCCACGTTGGCGATCAGCAGGGCGCGGGTGACGGTCGGCAGCGGCTGCATGGCGCAACATCCTAGCGGAATTCGCCGCCCGGGGCGGCGACCGGGCCGGTGGGGTAGCATCGGGGCCGGGTGGTGCGGCCGAGCGGGCCCGGCACGCCGGCGCAGGCGACCCGCGGGGCGGTATCGGTGAACACGGACTCACGCGACCGAGCACGCGCGGGACAATGCCGCCCCCCGACCCGGGACGGAGTCGACGAAGGAATGACCATGCGCATCGGTATCGTGGGTGCAGGCTTGAGCGGGCTTTCGACGGCGTTCTACGCGCGGCGGGCGCAGCCGGGTGCCGAGGTCGTCGTGTACGAGGCCGACGACCGCGCCGGTGGGGCGCTGCGCACGGTCGAGGTGCAGGGCTTCCGGTTCGAGTGGGGCGGGAACGGTTTCCTCACGAACAAGCCCGACTGCCTCGGGCTCTTGAAGGACTCGGGCGGCGAGCACCTGCTGCTGCCGAGTTCGGACCTCGCGCGCAAGCGCTATATCTACACGGACCGGCTGATGCGGATGCCCGATTCGCCGGGGCTGTTCGCGCGCTCGCCGATCATGAGCCCGCTCGCGAAGCTCAGGATGCTCGGGGAACTCGTCGTGCCACCGCGTCGCGACGGCGTGGACGAGACGCTGCGCGAGTTCGGCGACCGACGGCTCGGCGCCGGGTTCACGAACGTGTTCCTCGACGCGATGTCCGCCGGCATCTACGGCTCGACGCCGGACCGGATTTCCGTGAAGGCGGCGTTCCCGCTGATCGTCGCGCTCGAGCGCGAGCACGGCGGGCTCTTCCGCGGGATGCTCGCGAAGCGGAAGAAGGAGGCGGGCCCCGGGGGCGTGCTCACGAGCACCGTGCGCGGCGTCTCGACGATGATCGAACACGTCGCGGCGCAGGGCGGCGCCTCGATCCGCTGCCGCGACCCGGTCGACGCCGTCGAGCGCGTCGGGTCGCACTACGTGATCCACTCGGCGAGCGGCGCCCGGGAGTTCGACCGGGTGGTGGTCGCCTCGACGTCGTACGCCGCCGCGAGGATCCTGCGCACGCTCGACGCGGACATCGCGCGCCGGCTCGCCGCGATCGAGTACTCGCCGATCGCCGTCGTGGGCTTCGGCTACCGGAACCTCTCGCACCCGCTCGACGGTTTCGGGCTGCTCACGACCTCGTCGGCGAAGCTCCCGGTCCTCGGCGTGCTGTGGGACAGCAGCATCTTCCCGGACCGCGCGCCTTCCGGCGCGAAGAGCCTGCGATCGATGATCGGCGGGCAGCGCAGCCCGGAACTCGTCGACCAGGACGACGCCGGCCTGATCGCAACCGCGCGGCGCGGCATCGCGATGACGATGGGCGTGGACCAGGACCCCGACGTCACGTTCGTGAAGCGCTGGGACCGGGGCATCCCGAGCTATGCGCCCGGGCACGTCGCGGCCGTGGACGCGCTGTTCGAGCGCGTCGCGAAGTTCCCGGGGCTGCACCTGAACTGCAATGCCTATCGCGGCATCGCGATGAACGACTGCGCGCGGAACAGCCGGGAGCTGGCCGGGCGCATCTAGGCGGGCGTCGCCGGACGACCGCACGGCCGCCCCGGGGGTTCAGCGCACTGCGACGACCGCGGCCGCGACCAGCATCGCCACCCCGGCGAGCCGGCCGGCCACGATCCCGAGGCCCGTCGTCTTCTCGACGAAGATGTACACCGCCAGCGCGACCATCGCGGCGACGTTCATCAGCCCGACGAGCGCCAGCACGGCCATCAGCGCCCAGCAGCAGCCCAGGCACCACGCGCCGTGCAGCGCGCCGGCACGCAGGTCGCGCAGGACGGCCGGACCGGCCGACACGAGGGCCAGCACGGTGGCCGGCGAGCGGCACTTCAGCAGGCACGCTTCCCGAAGTGGCGACAGCTGGTACAGGCCCGCGACGGCAAGGATCGCCGACGCCACGACCCGTCCGTCGCAGGCGCAGGCGTCGAGCCCGCGCTCCGCCGCGCGGGCCAGCGCGAATGCGACCAGTCCCGCGCCCGCCCAGGTCGCCAGGTACCCGGCGGCGAACAGCATCAGCCGCACCGCGCGCCGAACGGCACCCGGAGCGCGCACGATCGCCCTCGACCAGAGCGTCGCGACGGGTGCGATGGCCGGCAGCATCATCGCCGCCATCATCGGCACCCACATCGCGAGGAACGGCGCGAGTGGCATCCCCATCGTGCCCGGTGCGTCGCCCATCGCTGCGGCGTCGTCGAGCGTGCGTAGCCAGGCCGCCGCGGCCGCGACCGCCAGGGCGATCCAGCCCGGCAGGACCTCGCGCGTCTCCGCCCTCACGCGTTGTAGGCGACGTCGCAGATGAACGCGCTGGATCCCGAATAGTCGAGGTTCAGGCCGCCCCCGCGGACGCGACCCGAGTCCACGTTGGCGATCATGCCGTCCTTGAAGATGAAGCCGTCGGGCATCACGAGCCGTGCGTTCGCTTCGCTGCCGTCCATGTCCGAGATGATCGGCCCGACCTGCACCTCGCCGATCTTTCCGGCGCGCAGGTGCGCACGCCGCCCGTCGATCCGGAATTCGACCGGGCCGACGATCACCTCCGGCCGCGCATCCCAGGTGCCGCGGAAGATCTCGAACGGCCCGCCGGGACCGGCCTCCCCGGTGCCGATCCGCTCCAGTGCCGCCCGCTGCGGCGGGGTCGCGCGCTCGTCGATGTAGAGGACCGCCTTGCCGTGCCCGCGGTGTATCGGGCCCGGCCACGCGAACGCCAGCACCAGGTGCAGGCCGTCGAGCCTCACGCCGTCGCACTCGCCCTCCCGGATCCTGTAGGTGTTCATGCCGTGGCAGTTGCCGTGCGTCGGCAGCATCGTCAGGTTGCACGGGCACCCGTGGGCGCAGTTGCAGGTTTCCACGTAATCGGCCTTCCACCACCACTTGCTCATGTCGGGTCCTCCTGAGGGTGAGTCACCGCGAACTCGAGTCGTGTGTGCGCGCCGGCGCGCCGCGCGGCGACGCGGGTGCCGGGATTGCTCCGGGAACGGATGGAAATGCGGAACGCCGGGACCGTCGGCCCGGGCACGTCTTCTGCGCCCATGATCCCCCCGCTGTTGCAGCAGTCAGGTCGCAGCGCCGTCGGCTGTACCCGAGACTATGCCTGCGGGTGGCGCGGCGCAATCATGCGGCGCAACAGGTCACCACGCGATGCCGTAGTCCTCGCCGTGGTTGCTCGAGCCGCCCCAGATCGATCCGTGGGCGTGGTCCAGCATGATCGCGTTGATCGGGCCCGAGGTCCGGCTCTCGAACTCGAGCCGGTAGCCGCGCGCGACGAGCTCCTTGCGCACCCACTGCGGGACCTGGTCGGAGAGCAGGATCCGGCCGGGCTGCGACCTGTGCTCGTCGAACGACGAGTGCATCTGGAAGCTGTTGAAGTTCGCGGCCTCGGTCGCCTCCTGCGGCGTCATCCCGAACTCGAGCACGTTCAGGAAGAACTGCAGCAGGTTCTGGTCCTGCGAGTCGCCGCCCTGGACGGCGAACGCGAGCCACGGCCGCCCGTCCTTCAGGGCCATGCTCGGCGTGAGCGTCACGCGCGGGCGCTTGCCGGGCTCGAGCACGTTGTACGGGTTCGTCGACGGGTCGAGCACGAACGACTGCATCCGCTGGCTGAGCCCGATCCCGGTGCGCCCGGCGATCGTCGCCGGGATCCAGCCGCCGCTCGGCGTCACCGACACGAGCCAGCCCTCGGCATCGGCGGCGACCACGCTGGTCGTGCCGCTCAGGAAGGTCTGGTGGAAGTGCTCGAAGTCCCGTGCGGCGAGCGCGGCGCCGTCGCGCGCGCCGGCCGAGGCGCGGAGCCCCGCGAGCGCCGATGCATACGGGTTCGTGCCGCCCTGGTAGGGGTACGGGTCGCCCGGGCCCGCGCGCGGATCGTTGCGGTCCATCCGGATCGTCGCCGCGCGTGCCTTCGCGTAGTCCTTCGACAGCAGCCCGGCGCGCGGTTCCTCCGGCGGGAAGTACGGGTCGCCGTAATAGAAGTCGCGGTCGGCGAACGCGAGGTTCATCGCCTGGTAGAGCGTGTGGATGTAGTTCGCGCTGTTGTAGCCCATCGCCTTCAGGTCGAAGTTCTCGAGCAGGTTGAGCGACTGCAGCAGCGCGGGACCCTGCGTCCACGTGTCGAGCTTGTAGACGTCGACCCCGCGGTAGGTCGTGTGGAGCGGCCGTTCGACGAGCGGCTTCCAGCGCGCCAGGTCGTCGGCCGTGATGAGCCCGCCCTGTTCCTGCACGCCACGCACGAATTCGGCCGCGATGTCGCCGCGGTAGAAACGGTCGTAGGCCGCCTGGATCGCCTGCTTGCGCGACTTGCCCGCGGCGAGCGCCTGGCGTTCGGCCTCGACGAGCTTGCGCAGCGTCGCGGCGAGGTCGGGCTGCCGGAAGACCTCGCCGGCCGCCGGCGCCTCGCGCGGCGAGCCGAGGTGGGGCAGCATCACGGCCTTCGAGTACGGCCACTCCTTGAGCTTCTCCTTCCACTGCTCGATCTTGTCGGCAGTCTCCGCGTCGATCGGGTAGCCGTCGGCGAGCACGATCGCCGGCGCGAGCACCTCGGCCAGCGACAGCTTCCCGTACTCGGCCAGCATCAGCATCAGGCCTCCGGGCGTGCCCGGCGTCAGCGCCGCGAGCGGGCCGTAGGCGGGCGGGTACGCGTAGCCCTTCGCGCGATAGAACTCCGGCGTCGCGCCGGTCGGCGCCACGCCGAGCCCGTTGATCGCGATCACCTGCTTCGTGCGCGGGTCGTAGACGAGTGCCTGCGTCTCGCCGCCCCACGAGAGCGTGTCCCACATCGTCGAGGTGGCCGCGATCATCGCGCAGGCGGCGTCCACGGCGTTGCCGCCCTTCTGGAACACGATCGCGCCGGCGGTCGCCGCGAGTGGTTTGCCGGTGATGGCCATCCAGTGGCTGCCGTAGAGCGGCGGCTTCTGCGTCTTCGCGATGGACTGGGTCGCGATCGGCGAGACGGACTGGGCCTGGGCGGGCGGGACCTGCGTCGTGATGGCCATGGCGAGGAATGTGACTGCGATGCGGCCGTTCATGGGGTCGGGGACTCCGGGCCGCGGCCGGCGCACCGTGCGCCGGCGACCCGCGGAGGGCCCGAGTATACGGCCGGCGGACCGGCCCGGGGACCGCCCCCAAACGGGGCCCGATCACGCTATGCTCCGGTCCCCGTGCAGCTTCGAGGGTCCCCCGTGCACCGCCACCACACCGCATTTGCAGCCGCCGTCCTCGTCCTCGCCGCGCTGCCGGCGCGCGCCGAGATCACCGAGACGCAGCTCGACCAGGCCGCGAAGGCGACGATGCCGCAGGTGATCGCCTGGCGGCGCGACATCCACCAGCACCCGGAACTCGGCAATGGCGAGATCCGCACCGCGAAGATCGTCGCCGACCACCTGAAATCGCTCGGGATCGAGGTGCGCACCGGCGTCGCGCACACGGGCGTCGTGGGCATCCTGAAGGGCGGCAAGCCCGGTCCGGTCGTCGCGCTGCGCGCCGACATGGACGCGCTGCCGGTCACCGAGCAGGTGGACGTGCCGTTCAAGTCGGTCGTCACCGCGACCTACCGCGGCGAGACGGTCGGCGTGATGCACGCCTGCGGGCACGATTCACACACGGCGCTCCTGATGGGCACCGCGACCGCGCTCGCGTCGATGCGCAAGGACCTGCCGGGCACGGTGGTGTTCCTGTTCCAGCCGGCCGAGGAGGGCACGCCGGACGGTTCGCGCGGTGGCGCCTGGCTGATGCTGAAGGAAGGGGTGTTCGACGCCCCGAAGCCGGACGTCGCGTTCGGGCTGCACGTGTGGTCGGGACTGAACGTCGGCCAGATCGGCTACCGGTCGGGGCCGTTCATGGCCGCGGCGGACCGTTTCAGGATCGTCGTGCACGGCGTGCAGACGCACGGCTCGAAGCCCTGGGGCGGCGTCGACCCGATCGTCGTGTCGTCGCAGATCGTGCTCGGGCTGCAGACGCTCGTGAGCCGGCAGATCGACATCACGGCCCGTCCGGCCGTCGTGTCGGTCGGCGCGATCAAGGGCGGCATCCGCAACAACATCATCCCGGACAGTGTCGAGATGATCGGGACGTTCCGGACCTTCGACCCGGCCACGCGCCTGCAGATCATCGACGGGATCACGCGCACGGCGAAGGACATCGCCGCGGCCAGCGGTGCGACGGCCGACGTCGAGGTCGCCGACGACAACTACCCGGTCACCGTGAACGACGTGAAGCTCACGAAGGAGATGCTGCCCTCGCTCGAGCGGGCGGCGGGCCCGGGCAACGTCATCGAGGTGCCCTACGTGACGGGCGCCGAGGACTTTTCGTTCCTCGGCGAGAAGGTGCCGGCGCTCTTCTTCTTCCTCGGCATCACGCCCAGGGGCCAGGACGCCGCGAAGGCGCCGAGCAACCACTCGCCCCGGTTCTACATCGACGAGAGCGGGCTCGAGCTCGGCCTGCGCTCCATGATCGGGCTCACGGTCGACTACATGCAGCACGGGAAATAGGCCCGGGCCGGCGGCCCCCGGGTTCAAACCCGGGGCCGTCCCCACGCATCTGAGTGGACAAGCGGGCGCTCCTGCGGCCGCGGCAGGGGTCGGTGCCGGTGGGACCGGCCGGGCCCCCGCACCGGGGGCCGGGAGCGCCGCGAGGTGAGGATTGTCGGACCAGGCGGACGATAGCGAGTTCGAGCGCGCCGCACGGGCGGCCGCGGAACGACGGCTGGTCGAGGCGGCGGTGGCCGGCTCGGTGGTCGCGTTCGAGGAGCTCTACCGCCTGCACGTGAGGAAAGTCCACGGACTGTGCCTGCGCATGACCGGACAGCGTGAAACCGCCGAAGACTGCACCCAGGAGGCCTTCATCCAGGCCTGGAAGGCGCTGCCGCGCTTCGAGGCGCGGTCGAGCTTCGGCACCTGGCTGCACCGGATCGCCGTGAACGCGGTCCTCGCGCAGGCCCGGCGCCGGGGCGAGAAGGTCGGTGCCGAGGCGTCGGTGGACGAGACGCTGGCCGAGACCGCCGCCGATCCGACCCAGGGCGACCCGGGCGACGGTCGGGACCTCGAGGCGGTGATCGCCTCGCTGCCGCCCGGTGCGCGGCACGTGCTCGTACTGGCCGGCGTCTACGGGTACTCGCACGAGGAGACCGCCGGGATGCTCGGCGTCGCGGTCGGCACCTGCAAGGCCCAGTTGCACCGGGCGCGCCGGCTGCTCGGCGAGCGGCTGGCCGCGGCGGATCCCGCATGAACGGGACACCGGACGAACGGCTCGATCGGGCGCTCGCGGAACTGCCCGCGGGCGTCGAGCCGGCCACGGACCTGTGGCCCGGCATCGCGGCACGGCTCGAGCCGCGACCCGCGGCCCGCCGGGGAGCGATGCCGGCCTGGGCCGGCCTCGCCGCCGCCGGGGTCGTGCTCGTCGCGGCCACGGCGCTCGTCACGGCGACACTGGTGCGGCGCGAGACGCTGCGCACCGTCGAGGCCCGGACCCAGGCCGAAGTCGCGGCCGAACTCGTGCCGGCGGCGTTCGCGCCCGCCGGCCACCTCGGGGCCGGTTACGCCGAGGCGCGCCGGCAGCTCGCCGCCGACCTCGAGCACCGGCTCGCGACGATGCCGCCCGAGGCGCGGCTGAAGCTCGAGCACAACCTGGCCGAGATGCGCCGCGCCGCCGAGGAGATCAACGCGGCGCTCGAGCGCCGGCCCGGCGACCCGCTGCTCGAGGAGCTGCTCCTCAACACCTACCAGGACGAGCTCGGCGTGATCGCGAGCGTCAACCAGTTGACCACCACGGCCTACGTCGCACGACCGGCGGGCCAGGAGAACCTGAGGCTATGAAGAGCGTCCCCCTGAGTGCCCGAAACGTCCTGCCCTGCGCGATCGCGCTGGTGTTCGCCGCCGGCGCGGCCGAGGCGGGGTCGCCGATCGACAAGCGCGCGACCGTCGACCCCGACGGCTCGATCGAGATCTCGAACGTCGCGGGCACCGTCGGCGTGTCCGGCTGGGACCGCAACGAGGTCGAGGTCACCGGCGAGCTGGGCGATGGAACCAAGGACCTCGAGTTCGTGACGACGGACAAGGTCACGCGGATCAAGGTGGTGCTGCCCGACCGTGCCTACGACGTCGAGGACACGAACCTCGTCGTCAAGGTGCCCGCGCGCAGCCGGGTCTCCGTGAACACCGTGAGCGCCGACACGGTCGTCTCGGGCGTGCAGGGCGCGCAGCGCCTGCAGTCCGTCAGCGGCAACGTGAGCACGACCGCCGGCACCGAGGACGTCGAGTGCAAGACCGTGAGCGGCGACGTCAGGGTCGAGGGCTCGGGCCAGAAGGGCATGCTGACGATCACGACCGTGAGCGGCGACGCCTCCGCGCTCCGGGTGGCCGGCGAGGTGAACGCGAACACCGTGAGCGGCGACCTGGTGCTCGGCCTCGGCGAGACGCAGCGCTCCCGGCTGCGGTCGACCAGCGGCGACATCGTGCTCGCGACGCACGTCGTGCCGGACAGCCGCTTCGACGTCGAGACGATCAGCGGCGACGTCCGGCTGAGCCTGCACGGCAACGTGGACGCCGAGTTCGACGTCTCGACGTTCAACGGCGACATCAGCAACTGTTTCGGCCCGAAGCCCGCGTCCACGAACGAGTACGCGCCGGGACAGGAACTGCGCTTCCGCGAGGGCCAGGGGTCGGCCCGCATCCGGATCAAGACGCTGAATGGCGACGTGAACCTCTGCCGCAAGTAGGTTCGCGACCGACGGCGTTTCATGGAGAATAGGCCGGCGGCGGAACGCATCCGCCGCCGGCCTGTCTCATCTGGAGGACACCGCGCGTCGGGCGGGAATCGAACGGACCATGGCATTCCTGGCTGAAATCAAGCGACGCAGGGTCGGCAAGGTCGCCCTGGCCTACGGCGCGGTCGCCTGGGGCGTCACCGAGGGCAGCTCGGTCGTGCTGCCCGCGCTGCACGTGCCGGAGTGGGTGCTCACCTGGATCGTGATCTTCCTGCTGGTCGGGTTCCCGATCGCGATGGTGCTCGCCTGGGTGTTCGACGTCGGTCCCGACGGCATCCACCGGACCGAGCCGCTGCCCGAGGAGGCCCCGTCCGCCCGGATCAAGCTGCGCCTCGCCTACGCGGTCGCCGTGCTCGCCTGCATGGCCGGCCTCGGCTACGTCCTCTACGAGCGCGGCGTGGGCCGTGCGCACGCGGGTTCGGCCCGCAGCTCGATCGCCGTCATGCCGTTCACGAACCTGAGCGGCGACGCCTCGAAGGATTACTTCAGCGACGGGATGTCCGAGGAACTCCTGAACCTGCTCGCGCGCGTGCCCGGGCTGCAGGTCGCGGCGCGCACCTCCTCGTTCGCCTACAAGGGGCGCGAGGTCGACGTGCGCGAGATCGGCAAGGAACTCGGCGTCGAGACGGTGCTCGAGGGCAGCGTCCGGCAGGCGGGCGACCAGGTCCGGATCACCGCGCAGCTGATCGACGCCGAGACCGGCTTCCACCTGTGGTCGGAGACCTACGACCGGAAGCTGGCCGACATCTTCCAGGTGCAGGACGAGATCGCGCAGGCGATCGTCGCCAGGCTGCGCATCCAGCTCGCGCCGGCCGAGCAGGTCGCGCAGGGCCAGAAGGTGCCGACCCAGAACGTCGAGGCCTACCAGCTCTACCTGCAGGGCCGCGCGATCTGGAAGAAGCGCGGCGAGGACAACCTGAAGCGGGCGATCGAGCTGTACCAGTCGGCGCTCGCCCGCGACCCGGGGTTCGCGCGCGCGCACGCGGCGCTCGCCTCGGCCTACGTCGTCCTGCCGGGCTACACCGAGGACGAGCAGGACCAGGAGAAGTTCTTCGGGCTTGCCGAGACCTCGGCGCGCCAGGCGCTCGCGATCGACCCGAACATCGGCGAAGCCCACGCGGTGCTCGCGCAGATCAACGCGGACCGCGGCGACCTGCTCGACGCGGAGTCCGGGTTCTTCTTCGCGATCTCGCTCGAACCGAACGAGCCGACGCCGCACCACTGGTACTCGCTGCTGCTGAGCAAGGTCGGGCGCGTCGGCGCCGCGCTCTCGCAGGCGAGGCGCGCGCAGGAACTCGACCCGACCTCGCCGATCCTCGCGGCCAATCTCGCGAACATCTACTACCAGCAGGGCAACGACGAGGAAGCGCTGCGCTACGGGCGCATGGCGCACGACCTCGGCATCGGGAACGGCAGCGGCGGCAACGTCGAGGCCTCGGTGGCGCTGCGTCGCAAGGACTGGGACCAGGCCGAGCAGCTGCTGCTCGCGCAGCACACGATCCCGGCCTCGGTGAAGCCGCTGGTCGGCGATTTCATCCTCGGGATGCGCGACCCGGCGCAGCGGCCCCGGGTGGTGGCCGACATGCGCCGGCTGGATCCGAAGGTGCTGCCGCAGGGCAAGCTCGTGGACATCTATGCGTCGCTCGGCGAAGTCGACCTCGCGTACCAGGTGATGTTCGAGTCGCTCGACCGCGACCACCTGGCCTGGGTGCACGACTGGGAATTCGGCGACCTCTGGGCACCGGAATCGGCGGACATGCGCCACTCGCCGAAGTTGGGCGAACTCGCCGAGCGCATCGGCATCGTCGACTACTGGAAGCAGTACGGGTTCCCGGACCAGTGCCGGCCGGGGACGGGCGCGACGCCGATCACCTGCTCGTGACGGCCGGGGCGTCCCTCGACGACGCGGATCGCGCGGCACGGTTCGCGCCGAAGCTGCTCGAGTGGTTCGAGTCGGGCGGCCGCAAGGACCTGCCCTGGCAGCGCGACCCGACGCCGTACCGCGTGTGGGTCTCCGAGATCATGCTGCAGCAGACGCAGGTCGCGACGGCGATCCCGTACTACGAGCGCTTCACGCAGCGGTTCCCCGACGTGCGGGCGCTCGCGGCCGCCCGGCCGGACGAGGTGCTGCACCTGTGGTCCGGACTCGGCTACTACGCCCGGGCGCGCAACCTGCACCGCGCCGCGCAGGCGATCGTCCGCGACCACGGCGGTGAGTTCCCGCGCTCGCTCGAGGCGGTCGTCGCGCTGCCCGGCGTCGGGCGCTCGACCGCGGGCGCGATCCTCGCGCTCTCGCGCGGCGAGCGGCACGCGATCCTCGACGGCAACGTGAAGCGCGTGCTCGCGCGCCTGTTCGCCGTCGAGGGGCACCCGGGCCTGCCGGCCGTCGAGCGCCGGCTGTGGGTGTTGTCCGAGGCGTGCACGCCCACGCGGCGCGCCGCCGAGTACACGCAGGCCGTGATGGACCTCGGCGCGACCGTCTGCACGCGCACGCGGCCGGCGTGCCTGCTGTGCCCGGTGAATACCGACTGCGCCGCGCGAGCCGCCGGTCGCGAGGACGAGCTGCCCGCGCCGCGACCCCGTGCCACGCGGCCGACCCGCGACGCATGGCTCGTCGTCGCGATGCACGGCGCGCACCGCGTGCTGCTCGAACGGCGCCCGCCCGCGGGGATCTGGGGCGGGCTGTGGGCCCTGCCCGAACTGCCGACGCGGGCGCACGCGGAGCAGTGGTGCCGCGAACACCTGAAGCAGCCCGGGCCGCCCTCGCGCGGCGAGCCGCTCCGGCACGCGTTCAGCCACTTCGACTACGAGATGCGGCCGCTGGTCGTGCGCTGCCACGGGAAGTCCGGGGCACTGCGAGACGACGACCGCTACCGCTGGTACGACGTGCGCGACCCGCTCGAGGTCGGGCTGCCGAAGCCCGTCGCGCGGCTCATCGCACGCACCCAGGCCCCGGAGGACGACGAATGACGGATGACGCCGCCCGCTACGCCCGCCGCTCGACGGTGGCCGGTGCGCTGCTGATGTTCACGGGCCTGGTGCTCGGCGCGTTGGGCACGCACTACGTGGCGCATCGCGTCACGCCCGGGCGGCTCGCGAGCTGGGAGACGGCCGTGCTGTACCAGTTGCTGCACGGGCTCGGCCTCGTGCTGCTCGGCGTGCTCGCGCGGACGACCGCGTACACCCGTTGGCTCGCCTGGGCCGGGGGGCTGATGCTCGGGGGCGTGCTGCTCTTCTCGGGATCGATCTGCCTCGCGACCGCGGGGCTCGAGCATGCGACGCGCGCTGCGCCGACCGGTGGCACGATGCTGATGGTCGCGTGGATCCTCGTCGCCGCGCACGTATGGCGCGGCCACCGGCCAGGTCACTCGGGCGCGACGTAACCCTCCGGCGCCTTCGCGCCGCCGCCGAACAGGAATTTCTCCATCTCCTCGACGAGGAACTTGCGCGCCTTCGGGTCGACCGGCGTGAGCCGGTATTCGTTGATCAGCATCGTCTGGTGGCGCACCCACGCGGCCCAGCCCTCGCGCGACACGTTTTCGTAGATGCGCTGGCCCAGCGGGCCGGGGTAGGGCGGCCGGTCGAGGCCCTCGGCCTCGCGCTTCAGGTAGGCGCATTGGACGGTGCGTGTCATCGCGGGACCCTCACTCGAGCGCGCCCTGGGCCACGACGATGCCGTCCTCGTCCACGTACACGTGGTCGCCCGGACGGAACGTCGCGCCGGCGAAGCGGACCGTGACGTCGCGTTCGCCCTCGCCGCGCTTTTCACTGCGCACGGGCATCGTGCCGAGCGCGCGGATCCCGAGGTCGAGTGCGTTCAGCTCGGCCGAGTCGCGGATGCAGCCGTGGATGATCACGCCCGCCCAGCCGTTGCGCACGGCCGCGAGCCCGAGGTTGCCGCCGAGCAGCGCGCGACGGCGCGAGCCGCCGCCGTCCACGACCAGCACGCGGCCGTGGCCCGGGGCCTCGACGGCTTCCTTCACCTTCGTGTTGTCCTCGAAGCAGCGCACCGTGCTCACCGGGCCGCCGAACGCGCGACGCGCGCCGTACGCGTGGAAGACGGGTTCACAGGCGTGCACCGCCTCGCCGTGGCGATCGCAGAGGTCGGCGGTGGCCGGGGTCGAGGTCATGGGCGCTCTCCGGTCGGGGAGCGCCGATTATAGGGTGCGGACGGCACGGCGGTCGGCCGCCGCGAGGCAGCCGACCGCCGGCATGGTCGACTCACTGGATCTGGATCTGCCGCGGCTCGGGCTGCACGACCTTGTGCTTCGGCACCCGGATCACGAGCACGCCGTCGCGGCTCTCGGCGCTGATCGAGCCCTCGTCGGCGTCCTCGGGCAGCGCGAAGCGGCGCTCGAAAGCGCCGTAGCGGCGCTCGACGCGGTGCAGCTTCTCGGCGTCCTCGCGCTTCTCCTGGCGGCGCTCGCCGGCCAGCGTCAGCACGCCGTCCTGCACGGTGACCTTGACGTCCTCCTTGCGGACCTCGGGCAGCTCGGCCTTGATCAGGTACTCGCCCGCCGTCTCGCTCACGTCGGCGAGCGGCGCCCAGTCGAAGGCGGCCTGCGGCGCACCGGCCTCGCGCGGGAAGCGGCGGAAGGCATCGGCAAAAAAGCGGTCGAACACGTCGTCCATGTCGCGGAACGGTTCCCAGCGGATCACGCGCATCGTCGTTTCCTCCTCGTCGGTGGGGCCGCCCGCGCGGCCCGCGTGCGACCGTAGATGGGAATCCGCCGGACGGTTTCAAGGGCGACGGGGCGCACAAAAGAAAACGGCGCGGTCCCGGGGGACCGCGCCGCATCCGATCGCAGCGCGTCGGGTGACGACTCGCTCAGGCGACCTTCGGGTTCTTCACGTACACCTTGCACCAGCCGTTGGCACTGACCAGGCGGCCGCCGAAGATGTTGCAGGCGACGGTCTTGTCGCCGGCCTTTGCAGTCGGGGCCTGCATGCAGTTCGCGCAGTGCTGGCCCGCCTTGTAGTTCGGGTTGGCCTTGGCGTCCACCTTGCTCGCGTCCGTCACGTAGCCGAGCGACTTCGCCTGCGGCTCGTTCGGGTCGACCGGGCCGGCCGCGGCTTCCGCGCGGTTCAGCAGCGAGGCGACCGGGACGGTGGCGACACCCAGCAGTGCGCCCTTCAGCAGCGTGCGTCGCGGAAAAGTCTTCTCGGACATGGTCTGTGGTCTCCTCACGGTGACGGGTACGTTGACGTGTCGAGGCTTGCGCCGTCGGGCCGTCGCGGGCGGATTCTACACCGCGACCATCGATTCGACACACGGTTCTCGCCGGAGGTTCAATCGACGGCAGCGGCCTGCAGCGATTGAGAATCATTCGCTTTTGTTGCTGCCGGACGGCCCCGCAACCCTCTAAAATCCGCCGATGACGAACCCGCGCAAGAGCCGCCTGAAGGCGGCCCTCGGCATCACGGCGAGCCTGCTGATCGCGGGTCTCGCGGCGTGGGTGCTCTATCGCACGTTCCAGCGCATCAGCATCGCCGACGTCGTCGAGAAGATGCAGCAGGTGCCCGCGCACTCGCTCGTCGTCGCAGCGTGCTGCGCGTTCGGCGCGCTGTTCATGCTCTCGCTCTACGAGATCGTCGTCGTGCGCTACGTGAAGCACCACGTCGGCAGCTGGCGCGCGATGCTCACCGCGCTGATCACGTTCCCGATCGGTCACGCGGTCGGGCAGGCGATGTTGAGCGGCGGTGCGCTGCGCTACCGGATGTACACGCCGATGGGCTTCTCGGCGATGGAGGTCGGCGCGACGGCGCTGCTCGCGAACCTGCCCTACGGGCTCGGGTTCTCGCTGCTGCTCGACCTCGCGCTGTTCACGCACGCGGACGCGATCGCGCCGCTCTTCCGCGTGTCGCCGACGCTCATCTTCGCGCTCGGCTGCGTCGGCCTCGTGAAGGACGTTGGCTACCTCGCGCTCGTCTGGTTCCGGAAGGCGCCGATCAAGCTCGGGGGCTGGTCCGTGCGGCTGCCGCCGATGCGGCTCACGCTGCTGCAGTTCGTGATCGGGCTCGCCGACGTCGTGCTCGTCTCGTCGGTGCTCTACGTGCTGATGCCCGAGTCGGCGCACCTCGCGTACCTGCCGTTCATGGCCGTCTATCTCGCGAGCGTGCTCGCGGGCGTGCTGAGCCACGTGCCGGCCGGACTCGGCGTGCTCGAGTCGATGCTGCTGCTGCTCCTGCCCGAGGTGCCGCCCGCGGAGCTGCTCGCCTCGGTGCTGCTCTACCGGGTGATCTACGAGATCCTCCCGCTGCTCTTCTCGCTCACGCTGTGGGGCAGTTACGAATTGATCGCCGACGACGGCGCCCGGAACCGGATCATGCGGCCGATGTCCGCATTGCGCGCGATGGCGCGCGCCCGGGCTCAGCGTCGCAGGAGCGGGGCCGGCAGGCCGACCATCGACATGAGGGAGTGAGCGAGCGCCCGCCCGCTCTCGAACGCCGCCTCGACGCGCGGCGCGATGCACCAGTCACCGCAGGCCCCGGCGGCGATCTCCTCGTCGACGAGGCACGGCAGCCCGAGCGGCTCCTCGACCAGCGCGTGCCGCCAGCGGCGCGCCACGAGCAGCACCGGCTCCGGCAACGACACGTCGATCGCGCGCGCGAATTCCTCGAACAGCGCTCGAGCCACGTCGCGGGCGTCCTCCTCGAGGTGCTCCCGGGACCATGCGGGCGAGGCGTGCACGACCCAGGATGACGGACCCGCCGGTCGCTGCGGCTTGCTCGAGTCACAGGCGGCCCATGCGAGTGCGCCGCGCGTCCAGCGTCGCACGTCGGCACCGGCGTCCACCGGGTCCGCGAAGGCCATGAGCCCGCTCCAGCACGGTGACATCCGGACGCCGGCCAGGTGCCGGAACGCGCGGCCGTGCCCGCCGAGCAATGTGAGCGCGGGGCCGGCCGGGGCCGCGATGCCGATCGCGTCGTAGGTCGCATCCTCGCGCCCGGAATCGGTCTGCAGTTCCCAGCCGCGCTGGCTCTGCACGAGTTCGTGCACCGTGACGCCGGTGCGCAGCTCGAGGCCGCGGGCGAGCGGCCGCGTGAAGGCGCTCATCCCCGGCGTGCCGACCTGCCAGTCGTCGACGGGCTCGGACCACTCACGGTCGTCCTCGAGGATCCGCGGCCGCCAGGGCTGGACCGCGCCCGCGCGACCGGCAACCTCCACGTACTTCGTGAACGACCGGCTGCGGGTCGTGACGTACTGCGCGCCGTGGTCGAACGCGAAGTCGCCGCGACGGTAGGTGCCGAGCCGGCCGCCGAGGGTCCGGGCCGTGTCGAACACCGTGACGCGCGCGTCGGCGAGCGAGAGCTCCCGCGCGCACGCGAGGCCCGAGATGCCGGCACCGACGATCGCGATCCGTGGCGAGTCCATCGTGCGCCATCGTAGCGCCGGGCCGGGCGTCCGTCGCCACCGGCGCAGGGACTGCGACCGGCGGCACGGGTCGCGGCTAAGATACGGACCCCGACCGCCCTGCCGTGGGACATCGCGACCATGAACCGTACTGCCGCTGCACTGTTGCGCGAGGCCCTCGAGGCCGTCGGCGTCCGCTACACGTTCGGGATCCCGGGCGTGCACAACACCGAGATCTACGACGAGCTCGCGAAGTCGCCGTCCGTCACGCCCGTGCTCGTCGGCCACGAGGGCGGCGGCGCGTTCATGGCCGACGCCGTGAGCCGCACGGGCACGAGCCTCGGCGCGCTCGTGATCGTGCCCGCGGCCGGCGTGACGCACGCGGCGAGCGGCATCGCCGAGGCGTACCTCGACGGCGTGCCGATGCTCGTGATCGCCGGCGGCGTGCGCCGGGACACCGGTCGCGCGTACCAGCTCCACGACGTGGACCAGCACGCGATGCTGCGCCCGATCACGAAGGGCACCTGGCTCGTCGAGCGACACGCGGACGTGATCCCGACGGTGCTCGAGGCCGTGCGCGTCGCGACCACCGGCGAACCCGGCCCGGTGTTCGTCGAGATACCGGTCAACCTGCAGCTGCTCACCGGCGACCCGGGCACGGCCCTCGCCGAGTGGACGCCGGTGGCCGCCGGATCGAACTGCGACAACGCGGCGATCGCCGAGGCCGCGCGGCTGCTCGCGTCGGCCGGTTCGCCCGGGCTCTTCGTCGGGTGGGGCGCCGTGGACGCCTCGGCCGAGGTGGCCGAACTCGCCACGCGCCTCGGCGCACCGGTCGCGACGACGCTGCAGGGACTGAGCGCGTTCCCGGCGACGCACCCGCTGCACGCCGGGTTCTGCCTCGGCCGTGCGGCGGTGCCGGCGGTCGAGCACGCGTTCCGCCAGTGCGACACGCTGCTCGTCGTCGGGTCGCGGCTCGCCGAGATCGCGACCGGCAGCTACGGCTACGAGCCGCCGGCGAACCTCATCCACGTGGACGTGAACCCGAAGGTCTTCGGTGCGAACTACCCGGCGCGGGTCGCGCTCGAGGGCGACGCGCGCGTGGTGCTGCGCCGGCTGCTCGCCGCGCTGCCCGAGGTCCCGGAGGCGGCCGCACGAGGCGAGGCGGTCGCCGCGAAGCTTGCGGCCGACAAGGCGGCCTACGTCGCCGAGTGGCGGGCCCACGATCCGCGCGGGCGCGTGAACCCGGTGACGTTCTTCGGCGCGCTGCGCCGGCGGCTCGACGACGACGCGACGGTCGTCGTGGACGACGGCAACCACACGTTCCTCGCCGCGGAGCTGCTGCCGATCCACCACCCGCGCGGCTTCATCTCGCCGACGGACTTCAACTGCATGGGTTACTGCGTGCCGGCGGCGGTCGGCGCGAAGCTCGCGCGCCCCGGGTCCCAGGTCGTCGGCATCGTCGGCGACGGCGCATTCCGGATGACCGGGCTCGAACTCGCGACGGCGGCGGCCCACCGGCTCGGCGTGATCGTGTTCGTGTTCAGCGATGGCGAGCTCGCGCAGATCTCGCAGGCCCAGGAGATCCCGTACAACCGCAAGACCTGCACGGTGCTCGGCGCGCTCGACGTGGCGGGCGTCGCGCAGGCGACCGGTGCGGTCTTCTTCCGGATGTCGGGCGATGCCGACGTCGAGCCGGTGCTGGCCGAGGCATTCGCGGCAGCCGCGGGCGGCCGTCCCGTGCTCGTCGACGTCGCCGTCGACTACTCGAAGCGCACGCGGTTCACCGAGGGCATCGTGAAGACGAACCTCGAGCGCTTCGACCTCGGCACGAAGGCGCGGCTCGTGGGGCGCGCGCTGTGGCGACGCGTCACGGGCTGAGACGACGCTCGCGAGGCGCAGGTTCGTTCAACCCACGCGGCGCTTGAGTCCGGTGCGCACCATCACCCAGGCGGCGAGCGGGTGGCCGACGAGCATCGCCGCGACCAGCAGCGCGACGAGCGTGGGCGAGGGGTGCCAGACGGACCAGGTGCAGGCGAGGATCCCGGCCAGGCTGTCGAGCTGGTCGACGACCCAGAACGTGCGCCCCTCGAGCCCGGCCGCGTTCGCGCCCGGGGCGATGCCGAGCTGCCGCTTCAGGAAGCTGTTCGGCAGCTCGCCGAGGATGTAGCCGCCGCCGAGCAGCAGGCCCCAGATGACCGGGTGTGCGTCGGCCCAGGGCACGAGCGACGGCTCGCCGAACCACGCGAATCCGCTCCGCGACAGCAGCCAGGCGCTCGCGGTCACGGTGCCCACCGTCACGAACGCGCCTCGCCAGGTCTTGTTGTCGCCGAACACCCGCCGCCCGCGCAGCGTCGCGCCAAAGTCCATCGGCCGTGCGCGCAGCGCGGGCAGCCAGTCGTACTTCATCACGGCCAGGTGCACGAGACCCGAGACCACGAGCGGCAGTGCGAGCCAGGCGAGCTGGAGGGCAAGCGTCATCGCATCAGCCGATCGGCAGCACGGTGGTTTCCTTGATCACGGTGACCGCGACCGAGGAATTGATCGACTGCACGTGCGGCATCTTCGACAGGTGGTCGAGGTAGAACGCCTCGAACGCCTTGATGTCCGGTGTCACGACCCGGAGCATGAAGTCCCATTCGCCCATCGTCGTGTAGCAGTCGAGCACCTCGGGCCGCCCGCGGATCGCCGCGGCGAATTCGGCGATCGCGTCGCGCCCCTGGGTCGAGAGCTTCACGTGCGCGAAGATCGTGACCTCGAGGCCGAGCGCCGCCCGGTCGAGCAGTGCGACGCGGCCGCGGATCACCCCCGATTGCTCGAGCTGCTGTATCCGCCGCCAGCAGGTCGTCGTCGACAGCCCGGTCCGGCTCGCGACCTCGGCGACCGGAAGCGCGCCTTCGCGCTGCAGCAGGTCCAGGATGCGCCGATCGATACGGTCGAGCGCCGGACGGATTGCCTGTTCCACGGATGTGACTCCTGCGAAACGAACGTTTCGCATTGTTGCAGCGCGTCGCAATGAATTCAACGGCTTGCAGGGCGAGTGGGTAACCTAGCCCGGTCCCGGCCCCGTCCCAGGATCGAGTTCGTTATGCCCAAGAAATCCCGCCTGCACACCCCCCGGCCACACTCGCGCCCGGGCGAAGTCCCCGATTTCTCCTACCTCGAGACCTCGCCGGCCGGCGCGGTCGCGCGGCCCGACGTGAACGCGCGCGTGCGCGACATCGCGAACCTCTCGGTGGACCTGGTCCGCGTGCTCGACGACCAGCACCGCGCCGTGGGGCCGTGGCACCCGCACCTCGAGCCGTCGGACCTGCAGGTCGCGCTCAGGCACATGCTGCTCACGCGCATCTTCGACGACCGGATGCAGCGCTCGCAGCGGCAGGGGAAGATCTCGTTCTACATGCGCTCGCTCGGCGAGGAGGCGATCTCGGTCGCGCAGGCGATGGCGCTCAGGCCCGGCGACATGGTGTTCCCGGCCTACCGCAACCAGGGCATCTTCATCACGCGCGGCATGCCGCTCGTGGACATGATGTGCCAGCTGCTGTCGAACACCCGCGACATGTGCAAGGGCCGCCAGCTGCCCGTGATGTACCACTGGAAGGCGGGACGGATGTTCTCGATCTCCGGCAACCTGACGACGCAGTTCCCGCAGGCGGTCGGCTGGGCGATGGCCGCGGCGATCAAGGGCGAGGACGACATCGCCGCGAGCTGGATCGGCGAGGGCTCGAGCGCCGAGGCCGACTTCCACCACGCGATGCTGTTCGCCTCGGTCTACCAGGCGCCGGTGATCCTGAACGTCGTGAACAACCAGTGGGCGATCTCGACGTTCCAGGGCTTCGCGGGTGGCGAGCAGCGCTCGTTCGCGGCGCGCGGCCCGGGCTACGGGATGGCGGGCGTCCGCGTCGATGGCAACGACTTCCTGGCCGTCTACGCGGTCACGCAGTGGGCCGCCGAGCGCGCGCGGACCGGCGCCGGCCCGACGCTGATCGAGCACGTGACCTACCGCGGCGGCGCGCACTCGACGAGCGACGACCCGTCGCGCTACCGGCCCAAGGACGACTACGAGCGCTGGCCGCTCGGCGATCCGGTCGAGCGGCTGAAAGGGCACCTGATCGCGCTCGGCGAGTGGTCCGAGGAGCGGCACGCGTCGCTCGTGAAGGACCTCGAGCAGCACGTGACCGAATCGTGGAAGGAGGCCGTGCAGTACGGCACGCTGAACGACGGCCCGCGGCTCAACGCGGACCTGATGTTCGACGACGTGTTCAAGGAGATGCCGACGCACCTCCGACGCCAGCGCGACCGGATGCGCTCCGAGCAGGGAGGCTGAGCCATGCCGCAGATGAACATGATCCAGGCGCTCAACTCCGCGATGGACATCATGCTCGGGCGCGACCCGAACGTCGTGATCCTCGGCGAGGACATCGGTTACTTCGGCGGCGTGTTCCGCGTGACCGACGGGCTGCAGCGCAAGTACGGCGAGCACCGCGTGCTCGACACGCCGATTGCCGAGGGCGCGATCGTCGGCGCCGCGATCGGCATGGGCGTGCACGGGCTGCGGCCGGTCGCCGAGGTGCAGTTCGCCGACTACATCTACCCGGCCTGCGACCAGATCTTCAGCGAGCTCGCGCGGCTGCGCTTCCGCAGCGCCGGGGAGTACTTCGCCCCGGTGACGATCCGCACGCCCTGCGGCGGCGGCATCCGCGGCGGGCAGACGCACTCGCAGAGCCCGGAGGCGATCTTCACGCACGTCTGCGGCATCAAGGTCGTGATGCCCTCGAACCCGTACGACGCGAAGGGCCTGCTGATCGCCTCGATCGAGGACGACGACCCGGTCGTGTTCTTCGAGCCGAAGCGCATCTACAACGGCCCGTTCGACGGCGACCCGGCGAAGCCGGCCGTGCCGTGGAGCACGCACCCGAAGGGCGAGGTGCCCGAAGGGTACTACACCGTGCCGATCGGCAAGGCCGAGGTGGTGCGCAAGGGCGCGCAGGTCACGATCGTCACCTACGGCACGATGGTGCACGTCTGCGAGGCGGCCGCCCGCTCGCTCGGACTCGACGCCGAGATCGTCGACGTGCGGACGATGGTGCCGCTCGACACCGACACGATCTGCACCTCGGTGAAGAAGACCGGGCGCTGCCTGATCGCCCACGAGGCGACGCGCTACTCAGGGTTCGGCGCCGAACTGTCGGCGACGATCCAGGAAGAGTGCTTCTGGGACCTCGAGGCACCGATCGGCCGCGTCGGCGGCTGGGACACGCCGTACCCGCACGCGTTCGAGTGGGAGTACTTCCCCGGCCCGCAGCGGGTCGCGGCGGGACTCAAGGCCGTGATGGAGGCGCCATGAGCCGCTACGTCTTCAAGATGCCCGACCTCGGCGAAGGCACCGTCGAGGCCGAGGTCGTCGCCTGGCACGTCAAGGTCGGCGACGTCGTCGCCGAGGACCAGGTGATCGCCGAGGTGATGACCGAGAAGGCCGCGGTCGAGGTGCCCTCGCCGGTGTCCGGGCGCATCGTCTCGCTGACCGGCAACCCGGGCGACATGGTACGGGTCGGCGCGGAGCTGATCGTGTTCGACACCGGCAGCGGCGAGTCGGCCGATGAGGGGCCTGCGACGCCCGCGGCGAGTGCTACGCCCGCGGTCGCCGCGCCGTCCGCCCCGGTGCCCGCCGCACCCGGCGTCGTGGCCGCGCCGGATGCATCCGCCGAACCGGCGCGCAGCGGCCGCGTGATGGCGTCCCCGGCCACGCGGCGTCGCGCCCGCGAGGCGGGCCTCGACCTCGGGCGTGTCCAGGGATCCGGCCCGGGTGGCCGGATCACGCGCCAGGACCTCGATGCCGCGCTCTCCGGCAGCGGCATCGCGCGTGGCGCGTCGACCAGCAGCGTCGCGAACGGCCTTGCGCCACGCACCGGCACCGAGGAGATCAAGGTGATCGGCGTCCGGCGCGTGATCGCGAACCGGATGACCGAGGCGAAGCGCAACATCCCGCACTTCGCGTACGTCGAGGAGGTGGACGTCACCGAGCTCGAGTCGCTGCGCCAGCACCTGAATTCGCGGCAACCCAAGGGCGCGCCGTCGCTGACCTTCCTGCCGTTCATCGGCGCGGCACTGGTGCGCGTGCTCGACGGCTTCCCGCAGTGCAACGCCGTTTACGACGCCGAACGCAACGTGATCGTTCGCCACGCGGCCGTGCACCTCGGGGTCGCGACGCAGACGCCCGACGGACTCAAGGTGCCGGTCGTGCGCCACGCCGAGGCGCGCACGCTGTGGGACCTCGCGGCCGAGATCCGCCGGGTCTCGGAGGCCGCGCGCACCGGCAAGGCGAAGAAGGAGGAACTCGCCGGCTCGACGATCACGATCACGAGCCTCGGGAAGCTCGGCGGCATCGTCTCGACGCCGATCATCAACGCGCCCGAGATGGCGATCATCGGCGTGAACAAGGCCGTGGACCGACCGATGGTCGTCAATGGCGCGATCACCGTGCGCCGGATGATGAACCTGTCGTCGTCGTTCGATCACCGTTTCGTCGATGGCTACGACGCCGCGGCGATGATCCAGGCCCTCAAGGAACTGCTGGAGCACCCGGCAGCGATTTTCGTCCCCGGGTAAAATGATGCACACGCTCGAATCCGACCGCGCCGTCCAGGAAGCCGCCATGACCACGAATCCCCAGGCCCGTCCGGCCTTCGGCACCGTCCTGACCGACCACATGGCCGTCGCCCACTTCCGCGGCGGCCGCTGGATGCCGCACGACGTGCGACGCACCGGGCCGATCGAGATCCACCCGGCGGCCCACGTGCTGCACTACGCGAGCACCTGCTTCGAGGGTTTCAAGGCCTATCGCTGGGCCGACCGCAGCGTCCGGGTGTTCCGGATGGACCGTCACATCGAGCGCCTGCGCCAGAGCGCGCGGCTGCTCGCGCTGCCGATCCCGGATGCGCAGCAGGTCGCGACGATGGTGCTCGAGGCCATCGACCGCGTCCGCGACCAGGTGCCCGAGCCGCCGGGCGCGCTGTACCTGCGCCCGCTGCTCTACGGCACGACGCCGAACATCGGTGCGGCGTCGCAGCCGGCCGCCGAGGCGACGCTGATCGTGCTGTCGAGCCCGGTGTGGGACTACTTCGCCGGCGGCATGAAGCCGCTCAGGATCTACGTCGAGGACCAGAAGCACCGGACCGCGAGCCACCTCGGCATGGTGAAGACGGGCGGCAACTACGCGGCCGCGATGGGCCCGACACTCGCCGCGCGCGACGAGCACCAGGTGGACCAGGTGCTGTTCTGCCCGGGCGGTTCCGTGCAGGAAACGGGCGCGGCGAACTTCCTGCTGCTCCGCGAGGGCCACGTGCTCACGCGCAGCCTCGACTCGACGTTCCTGCACGGCGTCACGCGCGATTCGCTGCTCACGATGGCCCGCGAGATGGGCTGGAAGGTCGAGGAGCGGGTCTTCGACGTGGCCGAGATGCTCGAGTGGGTGAAGGACGGCGAGGCGGCGCTCTCCGGCACCGCGGCCGTGCTCGCGGGCGTCGGCACGCTCGTCCACCGGGGACGGGAACACCGCGTCGGCACGGGCGAGGTGGGCCCGGTCACGAAGAAGCTGCGATCGGCGCTCGTCGCGATCCAGACCGGCGAGGCGCCGGACACGCACGGCTGGCTCACGCGGGTCTGATCCCCGCCCGCGGCGCGGCGAGCCGCTCAGCGCAGGAATCGCGGCAGCGGCATCGCATCACGCGTCGACGCCCAGCCGAGCGTCCCGGCGACGATCGCGACGACGACGCCGAGTTCGGCCCAGGCGAGCTGAGCCGGGCCGACCGCCCGGGCCAGTGCCTGCGTGGCCCCGCCGATCCAGGGCAACGCCAGGCCGAGTCCGACCAGCGCGAGTGCGGCGACGACCGCCAGCGCGATCGCATTGCGCCGGTATGCCGCGCGCAACGCACGGCTCGCGGTCTCGTATTCGCGCTCGGCGGCGCCCCGGCGCTCCGGCGCCGGCGCACGGCGCGTCTCGGTCGCGATGCGCGCCATCAGCGCTGCGGTGAAACCGGGCGACGTGGCCTCGGGTGGCAGCGCGGCGGCGAGCGCCGAGTCGATCGACGTCCACGACTCGAGCCAGCCCCGGCAGCGCGGGCAGCCGTCGAGGTGGGCGCGGACCGCGCGGGCGTCGTCGTCCGCGAGCAGGCCTTCCCCGAGCTCGACGATCTCGTGCTCGAACTCCGCGCAGGGCGGCAGGTGTTCGGTGTTCATGCGGCGACGACCTCGTCCGGGCGTGCAAGCTCCATCAGCCGCTTTCGGGCCCGGTGCAGCAGGTTCTTGACGGTGCCGAGCGGCATTCCGAGCTGCTCGGCGACATTCTCGTAGGATCGGTCCTCGAGGTAGAAGAGACGCACGGCCTCCTGCTGGTTGCGCGGCAGCGTCTCGACGAGCCTGAGCAGGTTGTCGCGCTCCGGGTCGGCCGCCGGGCCGGTGGCGATCCCGGCCGCCGCGCGCTGGGCTTCCTCGCAGTCCGGGTCGTCGAACGACACGGTGGGCCGGCGCCGGCGCAGTTCCATCAGGCAGGTGTTGCGGGTGATCGCGTAGATCCAGGTGCCGAGGGCGGCCCGGCCGTCGAACCCGGGCAGGGCCTTCCAGACCCGCACGAGTGCCTCCTGGGCGGCGTCCTCGGCCGAGGCCCGGTCCCGCAGGATCGACAGGCACAGCCGGAACACCCGGTCCCGGTACTCGGGCACGAGCAGGTCGAAGGCCCGGGCATGCCGGCCCGCGGCCAGTTCCGACTCGATGTCCGTGCCCATGGCGCTTTATACGCGGCCGGGGCCCGGAAGGTTGCATGCAACCCGTCGGGCCGGCGGCGCATATAAACGATCAACGGAAAGGAGGAACCACCGTGGGACCGGACACTCTTGGCATCTTCATCCCGATCATCGCGGTCTTCATGTCGCTGTTGATCCCCATCGTCTACACGATCACCGACTACCGCCGGCGGCGCGACATCATCGAGGCGCACCACAAGGAGAGGCTGGCCGCGATCGAGCGAGGCACCGACATCCCGCCGCTGCCCGATTCGTTCTACCAGCCGATCCAGCGCAGGCCGCCGCGCGGCGACTCCGGGCTGCTGCCGGGGCTGATCTGGATGTTCGTCGGCATCGGCCTGTTCGTCGCGCTCGCCGCGATCACCGGCGGGGACGAGGGCGTGCAGTACTTCGCGTTGATCCCGGCCGGCGTCGGCCTCGCCTACCTGATCCACTACTTCGTCGAGGGCCGCAAGCGCCCGCCGCAGGCGCCGGCGACCCCGGACGAGGTCACGGGGTCCAGGTGACCGACAGCAGCCAGGACACGCCCGGCATCGTGTAGAACTGCGCGTCGCCGAGTTCGCTCTCGGCGACCGGATCGCGGGCATCGGTGAGGTTGTAGCCGTCGAGCCGCACGAGCCACGGCCCGTGCCGCCAACCGATGCCCGCGTCCACGACCGTGTAGGCGTCCGCCTTCACCGTGTTGCCCTTGTTGAGCCAGCGGCTGCCGACGTAGTTCGCGGTCACCGAGGCCTGCGGGCCGTCGGCCGGGGCATAGACGATGCCGCCCGACGCGAGGTTGTTTGGCGACATCTCGAGCGTGTTGCCCTTCAACTGCTGAACCGATCCGTCCGGCCGCAGCCGCGCGTAGTCGGTGAACGTCGAGTCGTGGTACGCGTAGGTCGCCGCGAGGCGCAGGTCGTCCGTCACGCGCCAGAACGCCTCCATCTCGAGGCCGGTGAAGTTCTCGCTGCCCGCGTTCGCGAGCGACGGCAGCCCGTCGACGTTCTCGGGGATCACGAGGTTCTCGAAGTCCATGTCGAACCAGGCGAGTTCCCACTCGAGCCGGCCGGCCAGGTGCCGGCCCTTCAGGCCGGCCTCCCAGGTGGTCGCCGTCTCGGGCTCGAGGATGCCGCCCTCGGCCTCGGGGCCGAAATCGACCGCCGCGGGCTTGTAGGTGTCGCGGTAGTCGCCGAACACCGTCACGCCGTCGCCGGCGTCGCCCCAGACCCGGTAGCTCACGCCGATCACGCCGGAGAGTTTCGACTCGCTGGCGCTGTCCTTGTCCTTCGTGACCGGGTCGCCGGGCTGCGTGTGGTCCACGAGCCTCGACGCGCGTTCCTCGTCGGTCAGGTTCCAGCGCAGGCCGCCCTGCACGAGCCAGCGGTCGGTCGGTCGCCAGTTCGCCTGCGTGTAGAGGCCGCCGAAGCTGCGGCGGTCCGTCGTGCGCGTCTCCTCGTCGATCGGCAGCGAACCCGAGTCCGGCCGGTTGCTGCCGTCCGGGAGCACCGCGTACTCGAAGTTCTTGCTCTGCTGCGTGCCGTCGCCGTACATCCAGTCCGCGCCGACCAGCCAGTCGAAGTGCTCGCCGGCCGCGGGTTCGAAGTAGCTGTCGAAGTAGAAGTCGTTGATGTCGAGCGTCTGGCGGAAGCCGTCCGCGTTCGGCGTCACGCCGTCGACGGCGAAGTCCTCGCGCAGGAAGCCGCGGGTCGTGCGGCCGTCGAGGTGCGCGTAGGACGCGGTCGTCACCCACTTGCCCGACCCGACCGGGCTCACGAGCCGCAGGTTGGCCTGGATCCGGTCCTGGTCCTGGCGCGCGTCTTTCGGGTTCACGTTCGCGTCGGTCGGGAAGCGGTCGGAGAGGCCGCCGCCCTCGCGCGGGTGCGGACTGTAGGGCTGCTGGTCGAGCGTCGTGCCCTCGAGGTCCGCCTGCAGCTCGCCGAGCCCGGTGTCGACGGCGGCGCGGTACATCCCGTGGAAGCCGCTCGAGTTCGAGTCGTCCTGCGTGTAGTCCTGGGTCTGCGCCTTGAACGCGACCGACTGCTTCACGCCGCCCATCGTCGGCAGGTTCGCCGTCACGCTCGCGATGCCGGTGTTCGGGCCGCCGCCGGCCACGGTGACGCGCGTCGGCGTGGCGCCGGCCGCGTAGTTCACGACGTAGAGCACGCCGACGAAGCTCGTGGCGCCGTACATCACCGGCGCCGCGCCGCGCAGCACCTCGATCCGCTCGACGTTCTCGAGGCTCAGCGTCGCGACCTGCGGGTTGAACGTGCCGCCGACCGGGATGCCGTCCACGACGAGCAGGTACGCGTCCGCCTCGCGCAGGCCCATCATCCCGGGCACCGAACTCGCCGGGCCGCCGTCGCCACCCGGCGCGATGTCGACGCCCGCGACGAGCGCGAGCGCCGTGCGCAGGTCCCTGGCGCCGCGGTCGCGCGCCTCCTGCCCGTCGACGACCGTGACCATCGCCGGCAGCGATTCGAGCGCGGTCGGCAGCTTGGACGCCGTGACGACCAGCGACTCGAGCAGCGCGTCGTCGGTCGGCGCGGTCGCGTCGGCCGCGCGGGCGGGCAGGGCGAGGGTGGTCGCGAGCGCGGCGCCGATCGCGGCGCGGAGGGCAAGTCGGGTCATCGTCGGGGCATCCGGTGCGGCAAAGGCCGCAATTCTAGCGGTACGGCGCGGCCCGTTGCGACTCGTTCCCATCCCGGGCCCGGGCCGCGTCGGCGTCGAACGCGAGTGCGTAGGCCGCCGCGCCGAGCCCGCACACGAGCGCGGTCAGCACGAAGATCGCCGAATAGCCGCCGGTCAGGTCGAGCAGCCAGCCGGTGACCGCGACGCCGACGATGCCCGGGACCGTCGCGATCGTGTTGCTGAGCCCGGTGATCTGCGCGGCGTGGCGGGGGTCGAGGTCGAGACCGTTCGGCGCGTAGCCGGACCAGGCGCAGCCGAGCAGACCGGCCGCGCCGCACAGCGCGGCGAGTGCCGCGCCGGGCGAGCCCGTCCCGCGCGCGGCGAGCAGGAACGCCGCCGAGCCCACGAGCGCAGTCACCTGCATCAGCTTGCGCACCCGCGTCACCGGCACGCCCCGGCGGATCAGCCGGTCCGCCGCCTGAGCCGCGACGTTCGTCACGAGGAACATCGCGAGCCAGGGTGCCGCCGAATAGAGCCCCGAGTTCCCGATGTCGAGGCCCTGCGCCTCGCGGAAGTAGCTCGGCAGCCAGGAGATCAGCACGTACAGTGTCCAGGTCGTCGCGAAGTGCGCGGCGAACATCGCCCAGATCGCGGGCAGCCCGAGCAGACGCGACAGCGGTAGGTTCGACGTGCCCACCGCGTCCCGGGTGCCGGCCTCGATCTCGGCCCGTTCGGCCGGTGCGAGCGCGGGGTCGCGCGCCGGGTCGTTCACGACGCGCAGGAACCACGCGGCCGCCCAGGCGAGGCCCGCGGCGCCGAATGCGTAGAACGCCCAGCCCCAGTGCCAGCGCGCGACGATCCACCCGGTCGCCGAGAGGCCGACCACCGTGCCGAGCGGGATGCCGCTCAGGAAGCGCGCGACGGCCCGCGTGCGCTCGGACGTGGGGATCCAGCGCGAGAAGAGCTCGACGGTCGCCGGGAAGATCGCCGCCTCGCCGAGGCCCATGCAGACGCGGACCGCGACCAGCGTGCCGACCGAGACCGCGGCCGCCGGCGGCGTGAGCAGCGTGAAGGCCGACCACGCGATCACCGCGATCCCGAGCACGACGTGCCCGCCGTAGCGACGGGCGAGCCAGCCGCTCGGGTACATGAAGAGCATGTAGCCGACGAAGAACGAGGAGAGCACGAGGCCCTTCTCGGTCTGCGACCAGCCGAGTTCCTCGCGCATCGCGACGGCCGCGACCGAGATGTTGACGCGGTCCGTGTAGGCGATGAAGCAGGCGACGAAGCACAGCGCGACGATGCCGAGCCGACGGGGCCAGGCGCCGCGCGCCGCCGCGCTCAAGCGATGGCCTCGAACCGGCCGAGGCTGCGGTTCTTGCGCACCGCGCGCCCGTCGAAGCAGCGCCCGTTCATCGCGACGTACACGCCGTGCGGCAGCACCTGCGCGAACGCGAGCGCGCCGCCGAGGTTGAAGAGCCCGTCCGAGCTGCCGAACGTGTAGGGCACCATCGCGCCCGTGAGCACCATGGTGCGGCCCTCGATCCGCTCCGCGAGGTAGCGGGCCGTCTCGGGCATCGTGTCCGTGCCGTGCGTCACGACGATGCGCTCGCTGCCGGGCTCGAGGCAGCTCTTCAGGATCAGCTCGCGGTCGAGGTCGCGCATCTCGAGGCTGTCGATCATCATCAGCGTGCGGATCTCGAGGTCGAGGTCGGCGCGCCCGAGCCGCAGCATCTCCCGGACGTGCGTGTCCTTGAAGAAGAGCGTGCCCGTGAGCTCGTCGTACTCCTTGTCGAACGTGCCGCCGGTCACGAGCAGTCGCAGCTTCATCCCCGTGTGCTCCCGATCGGTCAGCCGGGCTTGCCGCCGCGGACCTTCTGCACGACGAACAGCACGAGCGCCGCGCCCAGCACCGAGGCGATCCACCCGGCCGGTTCGCCCGGCTCGTACCAGCCGAGCGCGCGGCCGAGGACGCCCGCGACGATCGAGCCCGCGATGCCGAGCAGGCAGGTCATGAACCAGCCCATCTTCTGTTCGCCCGGCAGCACCAGGCGGCCGAGTGCGCCGACGACGAGCCCGACGATGATCGTGCCGATGAGTGCGAAGATGCCCATGGTCCCCCCTTGCATGGCCCGTGCCGCGACGGGACGCCGCGGGAGACGATAGGATACGCCACGCCATGAGAGCCATTGCGATCCGGGATGGGAAGGGCGGCGCGGACGCGCTGCACGTGGTCGACCGGCCGGTGCCGGCGCCCGCGCCCGGCCAGGTGCTGGTGCGCGTGCGCGCGGCCGGCGTGAACCGGCCGGACATCCTGCAGCGCGTTGGATTCTACCCGCCGCCGCCCGGTGCGCCGGAGACGCTCGGCCTCGAGGTGGCGGGCGAGGTCGCGGCGGTGGGCGAGGGCGCGCCGCGCTGGCAGGTGGGCGACCGGGTCGCCGCGCTGCTCGGCGGCGGCGGCTACGCGGAATACGCGGTCGTGGACGCGCGCCACGCGCTGCCGGTGCCGCGCGGGCTCGACGACGCGGCGGCCGCGGCGTTGCCGGAGACCGTGTTCACGGTGTGGAGCAACGTGTTCGAGCGCGGGCGGCTCGCCGCCGGGGAGACGCTGCTCGTGCACGGCGCGAACAGCGGCATCGGCGTCACCGCGATCCAGATGGCGCGTGCGGCCGGGGCCCGCGTGATCGCGACCGCCCGCGGCGTCGACAAGGCGGCCCGGGCCCGCGCGCTCGGCGCCGACCTCGCGATCGACGCCGGCGAGGGCGACTGGTCGGTCGCGGTGCGCGAGGCCGGCGGCGCCAACGTGGTGCTCGACATGGTCGGCGCGACGTACTTCGACCGCAACGTCGACGTGCTGCTGCCCGACGGCCGGCTGGTCGTGATCGCGACGCTGACCGGTCACCAGGCGACGCTCGACCTGCGCCGGCTGATGCTGAAGCGCCTGACCGTCACCGCCTCGACGCTCAGGGCGCGCGACGCCGACGAGAAGGCGCGCCTCGCGCGGGCCGTCGAGCAGCACGTGTGGCCGTGGATCGAGTCCGGCGCCGTGCGCGTGCCGGTGGACCGCGCGTTCCCGCTCGAGCGCGCCGGCGAGGCACACGCCTGGCTCGAGGGCGGCTCTCAGTTCGGCAAGGTCGTGCTGACTCTGTAGAATCCGGGCCGCGGGCCTGTAGCACAGCGGTTAGTGCAGGGGACTCATAATCCCTTGGTCGTAGGTTCGAATCCTACCGGGCCCACCAAGGATTGCCGGGTGTATTCCGATCACACGGTTTACATCTCATTCCGGACACATGGTTAACACTGTGTCCGGGGCGAAGGGATTGGGACCGGGTTCCACCCGGTCCTGATCTCGATCGAAGTATCCCAGATCGTACTCCAGGAAGCTGACCTGCCAGACCTGGTCGTCGACCTCGCGGATGCCCACCAGCTGCTCGGCCAGCGACACACTTAGGTTGATCTTGCGATTGCCGAGGCAGATGCGTCCGCATCGCGTCACGCGGATGGTGCGGTCGTGGAACGGGTAGGCGGGATCCTGCGGCGGCTCGTAGGGTCGGGCTGAGGGTGTATAGAGCTCGGCCGGATAGATGCCGCCGAGCGCCTGGTGCGGCCGCTCCTGGTTGTAAACCCGGATGAACTCCTCGAAGCGCTCCTGCTGCTGCAGGGCGTTGAACGCAGCGGGCTTGGTGGTCTCGTTCTTGAGCGTGAGGTGCATGCGCTCGTGGCGCCCGTTCTGCTGTGGCTTGCCGGGCTTGATGCGCTGCAGGCGGATGCCGAGGCGCAGCCACCAGACGGCGAGACGGGACAAGCCGAACAGTGCCCAGGGCGCAGCGAAGGGCGTGCCGTTGTCGGTGCGGATCGCGGCGGGCAGGCCGAACTCGCGGAAGGTGCGTTCGAACACGGAGAAGGCGAACTTCGACTTGGTTGACTCGAGGCCTTCGCAGGCGAGCAGGTAGCGGGAGCGGTAGTCGGTGATGGTGAGCGGGTAGCAGTACTGCCGGTTGCCGAGCAGGAACTCGCCCTTGTAGTCGGCGCACCACAGGCCGTTGGGTGCATGGGCCGCGCTCAGCGGGGTGCCGCAGGCCTTGCGGCGTCGGCGCTTGCGCCGCTTGACCAGCCCGTTGCGATCGAGCGCGGCGTGGATGGTGCTGACCGCGGGGGGCGGGATCATGGGGTACTCGCGGATCAGCTTGTCGCGGATCTTCGGCGCGCCCCAGGAGGGGTACTCCTTCTTGATGCCGAGGATGGCTCGCTCGACCTGGAACGGCAGCTGGTTGGCCTGGCGGTAAGGGGCCTTGCTGCGGTCATACAGCCCGTCGAGGCCGCAGGCCTTGTAGCGCTCGAAGATCTTGTAGCCGGTGACCCTGGAGATGCCGAACTCGCGGCACACCGGCGCCATCTTCTCGCCTTCCAGCAGGCGGGCTACGAAGCGGAGGCGTTCGTCCATCGGTTTACACTCTTTCCAGGGCATCTGGGCGCTCCCCAAATGCCGAAATGTGTAAACCATGAGCCCGGAATATTCCGTAAGCTATCTGTCGATAAGCTCAGCCGTCGTTCGGGGGGACGCCATTGAGTCGATCGATCGCCTCGACGAGCGCGGTTCTGGCATGAACCGCCTGCGCGAGCTCCTCGAGAACAACCGCCGCTGGGCCGGGCGCATGGAGTCCGGCTCGCCCGGATTCTTCGCCGGGCTCTCGTCGCAGCAGGCGCCGCGCTACCTGTGGATCGGCTGCTCCGACAGCCGCGTACCCGCGAACGAGATCGTCGGCCTGCCGCCGGGCGAGCTCTTCGTCCACCGCAACGTCGCGAACATCGTGATGCACAACGACTTCAGCTGCCTGTCGGTGCTGCAGTACGCGGTCGACGTGCTCGGCGTCGAGCACATCATCGTGTGCGGCCACTACGGTTGCGGCGGCGTGCAGGCGGCCTGGGACGAACGTCGGCTCGGGCTCGTCGACAACTGGCTGCGGCCGATCCGCGACCTGAAGCTACTCTACCGGGACGCGCTCGCGCGCCTGCCCGACGACGCCGGTCGCTACGACCGGCTGTGCGAACTGAACGTGCTGTACCAGGCGCTGCGGGTCACCCGGACGACGATCGTCCGCCAGGCCTGGGACGAGGGCCGCAGGCTCACGGTGCACGCGTGGGTCTACCGGCTCACGGACGGACTGCTCCGCGACCTCGGCTACTGCGTCTCGGACTTCGAGGCGGCCGAGGCCGGGTTCTCGCAGTACGCCGGCATGGGAACGATCGGCGCCTGAGGCACGCGTGGCGCCGCTCGCCGCAACGCTGTTCGACACGGCCATCGGCCGCTGCGGGATCGCGTGGAGCGAGCGCGGCATCGCCGGCCTGCAGCTGCCGGAGCCGGCCGGCGCGGCGAGGGGACGGCTGCTGTCGCGGTTTCCGGAGGCCCGCGAGGAATCCCCGCCAGCGTCGGTGCGGCAGGCGATCGAGGCGGTCGCCGCGCTGCTCGCCGGCGGCGATCCCGACCTGGACGCGGTCGAGCTCGACTGGACGGCCGTCGGGCCGTTCGAGCGCGCCGTGTACGAGACGACCCGCCGGATCCCGCGCGGCGAGACCCGAAGCTACGGCGAGATCGCCGCCGCGCTCGGCGACCCGGGTGCGGCGCGCGCGGTCGGCCAGGCGCTCGGCCGCAACCCGTTCCCGGTGATCGTGCCCTGCCATCGCGTGCTCGCCGCGGACGGGCGGCCCGGCGGGTTTTCGGCACCCGGGGGCGTCGCGACGAAACTCCGGATGCTCGCGATCGAAGGCGCACCCGGCAACGCCGAATTCGATTTCGGTTAGCATTGACTCGGTGACCACCTACGACCTCGACCTGCTCGCCACGCTGGTGACGGCGACCGCGCTCTATTTCCTCGGTCACTTCCTCGTCCGTCGCGTGCCGCTGCTCGCGCGCTACAGCATCCCGGTCCCTGTCGTGGGCGGCGTGCTGTTCGCCGTCGGGCTCGCGGTCGCCGGCCTCGCGTTCAAGGTCCAGGTCGCCGTCGACCCGTCCCCGAAGGATCCGCTGCTGCTCGCGTTCTTCGCGACGCTCGGCCTCGGTGCCGACGTGCGGTCGCTCGCGCGCGGCGGCCGCAAGCTCGTCGTGCTGCTCGTGCTGTTCGTGCTGCTGATGGTCGCGCAGGACGCGATCGGGATCGCGCTCGCCCGCGCCCTCGACCTGCACCCGCTCGTGGGCCTGCTCGCCGGGTCGATTTCACTGGTCGGCGGGCACGGCACGGCGGCCGCGTACGCGCAGAACTTCGCGAACGTCCGCAACCTGCAGGGCGCACTCGAACTCGGCATGGCGGCGGCGACGGCCGGGCTCGTGCTCGGCAGCATGCTGGCCGGGCCGGTGGCCGAGCGGCTGATGGCCCGGGCCGCGGCCAGGCCGGCGTCGGCCCGGGGCGGGTCGGTACCCGCGGCGACGCCGCCCGAGAACCCGGTGTTCCTGCCGATCACGAGCGAGCAGCTGCTGTTCGTGCTGATGGTGTGCCTCGTGTGCATCGGCGCCGCGGGCCTGGTGCACGGCTGGATGCGCGGCAGCGGGATCCTGCTGCCGGATTTCCTGTGGGCGCTCCTCGTCGGGATGGCCGTGCGCAACGGTGCAACGCTGGCGGGTATCGGCGGGATCAACGACCGCGCCGTCCAGGCCGTGGGCAGCGTGTCGCTGTCGCTGTTCCTCGTGATCGCGCTGATGGGCCTCCGGATCCTCGACCTGGCGACGCTCGCCGGGCCGCTGCTCGTGATCATCGCCGCGAACGCGGCGGCGACCGCGGCGTTCGCCTATTTCGTCACGAGCCGGGCGATGGGCGGCGACTACGATGCGGCGGTCGTGAGCGCGGGCCAGGTCGCCGCGGGACTCGCGACCACCGCCGTCGCGATGTCCGTGATGCAGACGATCACCGAGCGGCACGGGCCTTCGCCGCTCGCGTTCCTGCTGGTGCCGATCGTCGGCGCGTTCTTCGCCGACATCGCGAACGCCGCGGTGCTGCAGGTGTACTTCGCGTTGCCGGCGCTGGGGTTCTGATCGTGCGGAGATGCGGGCCGTTGCTCGTCCTCGCGCTCGCGCTCGCCGCGGGCTGCACGCGCGGGCCCGACCCGGAGCGCCTCGAGGCCGACGTGCAGGCCCGGGTCGACGCGATCTTCGGCCGCCGCGTGCTCGAGGTCGAGTCGTTCAGGCGCCAGGGCAGTGCGCCGTTCCGTGCCGCCGAGGACGGCGCGAAGCAGGTGATCGTCTACTACAACGCGCGCTTCCGGATGAAGGAGGCCTACGATCCCTCGGACTGGCAGGGCCTCGGGCCGGCCATGATCACGAGCGCGATCGGGGCCGCGGACGAGGGCGTGACGGGACTCCGGTCCGGCCGCAACGAACCCGGGACGGAACTCCGCGCGTACGGGTCGATCGTCTACCGCGCGACGAAGGATGGCTGGTCGCCCGCCGATACGCTCGGCCCGAGACCCGCGGAGGCGGTCGCCGCGGTCGCGAACGAGTCCGACGCCGAGGAGATGATGCGGCGTCTGGCCGACCTGGTGCAGAAGGCGCCGGCCCGCCGCGGCACGAACGACGCGATCATCACCGAGGAGCTCGCGCAGGCGCTCGCCAACATCCGGATGCGCACCGAGCGCAGCGGCGAGCGCATCGTCATCGCGGCCGGGTCCGAGGGGGGCGAATACTCGCGGTTCCTGGCCTCGCTGGTCGGGCGCCTGAACCGCAAGTCGACCATCGAGGTTGCGTCGACGGCGGGCAGCGTCGAGAACGCGCTGCTCGTCGACCGGAACGACGCGCGGGCGGGCATCGTCCAGAGCGACGTGGCGGCGGCGGCCGTCACCGGCGACGGCTTCTTCTCGGGCACGGGACCGCTCGGCCACCTGCGCGCCGTGGCGAGCCTGTTCCCGGAGCCCGTTCACGTCGTCGTGCGCGCGGACTCAGGGATCACGACGATCGCGGACCTGGCGGGCCGGCGCGTCTCGCTCGGCCGGGTGGCGTCCGGAACGCGGCAGACAGCGCTCAGGCTGCTCGAGGCCGCCGGCGTGCCGCCGGGCGAGGTCGTCGGTGTCGAGGCGCCGACGCCGCAGCAGGCGCTCGAGCGACTGTCGGCCGGTGAGTTCGATGCGGTGATCGAGGTGGTCTCGGCGCCGTGGCGGCAGCTCGAGCTCGCGATGCAGGGCGGGCGCCTGAAGCTCTTGCCGCTCGATCCCGGCACGATCGAGGCGCTCGACGAGCAGGTCCACGGACTCGTCCCGCTCGACATCCCGGGCCGCACGTATCCCGGACAGGCCGACGACCTGCCGACCGTCGCCGCGACGGCGCTGCTCGTGGTCCGTGATGACGTGCCGGACGCGCTGGTGCGCGACACGCTCGAGCTCATGTACGCCTCGGCCGCGAGCGGCGGGGCGGGGATGCAGGCGACCCGACTGTCGAAGGCCCGGGCCACCGACGGTATCACGATCCCGATGCACCCGGCCGCGGCCGGGTACTTCGGCCGGGCCGACTAGCGGAGCGGCGGCGGCGCGTCGACGATCGCCGTCGGACGCAGCGGCACCTCGATGACCGCCGGGTCGATGCTGATCAGCCCCGACAGCGGCGCGTAGAGTTCCAGGATCATCAGGATCGCACCGGCGCAGACAGTCGCCGACAGCGCGAGCGATACGATCGCGGTGCCGGAGCGTGGCCACACGAGCCCGAAGCCGAGGTAGATCGTCGATAGCCAGGCGACCAGCACGACGAGCAGCGGCATCTGCATGTGCGAGGTCGACATCTCGCCGAGCAGCAGGCTCTGCCGCTCGATCGTCGCGGCGACCTGTATCGCCTGGTCCCGGAGCCGTTGCTGCCGCGGGTCGTCCGCCGGCAGTGCGTGCATCCCGTCCTGCAGGTCCTCGAGGCACTGGCGCGGCGTCTTGCGCGCATCGGGCAGGCCCGTCGCGTGGTCGGGCCACATGATCCGCACCGCGATGCCGCCGCACACCCGGAGCTCGTCGCGCAGCGGCGCGGCGACCGGGCCGTAGCGCTCGAGCGTCCGGTCGACCGCGCCGAGGTCCGCCCCCAGTTCACGGAGGTCGCCCGACAGGCCGTCGTAGTAGCTCTTGGCCGAGTTGACGAAGAAGCCGAGCACAAGCGCCGTCAGCGTCACGACGAGTCCGATCGCCCGGATCACCGCATCGAGCGACTTGTCGTCCTTGTGATGATCGGGCAGGACCTTCCGCAGCAGCATGCCGAGGCCGGCGGCCGCGGACATCGCCAGCAGGCTGAGGGCGGCGATCGTGATCGGTTGCAGTTGCATCTCTAGTGCGTCGGTGGTGGTCCGAAAAGCCGTTGTGCGCGCGCGGTCTCGGCCTCGGTCGGTCGGTACTCGGTCCAGGGCTGGGTCGGCTTTTCCCGGTAGCGGATCACGCGCTGCGACAGGTCGAACTCGTACTCGGGGAAGACTTCGCGGATGTTGAAGAAGAGTGCGGGACAGAAGAACAGGATGTCCAGCGCGATGTTCCCGCCGCTCAGGTCGAGCGGCAGCACGCCGTAGAACGGCTCGAACCCCGGGCTCTCGACCTTGAACTCGTAGTTGCCGAAAGTCGTCGTGCCGAACTTCTCGGTGCGGGGCACGGCCGTGCCCGTCGACTCCTTGACCTGCAGCGTCGATCCGTCCTGCGCGGACGTGAAGCTCGTCGTCGCCGAGCAGCCGGCCAGTGCCCCGGCGGCCAGTACGATCAGTGCTGAATGGCGGTTCATGTTTCCATCTCCCTGGAGGTTGTCATCGGTTCCGTGCTTCGAAGTCGTGCGGCCCGGACGGTCTGGCGGGCCGGCGGGCGGCCGCCGGCCGGCGCACCCGTGCGAGTGAGCGAGGCTGAAGGCGTCCGAGGGCCCGGCTGCAGCGTCGGCCAGCAGCGCCCTGCAGCGGGTCCTTTCGGCGGTCCTGCGATCGCTGCGCGCGTGCGGCAGCGGTTCATCCGGGAGGGTATCGTCCACCACGCCCGGCAACGGTATCGTGCAGCGTCCATGTGCCCGTCGCTGTTGTTCCCGAGGAAGAGCCTAGACGGGATCGCGGGGCGTTTACAATCCTCGGATCATGGATGAACCTGGCCTCGAACGGGACCGGGCGCGACGAGACTGGTACTTGTGGCGTCTCTTCGGCACCGCGACGTCGTTTGCGCTGTTCGGCCTCGGCGGTGTACTGCTGGGCGCGATCGTGTTCCCGCTCCTCCGGCTGTTGCCCGGCAGCCCGGCCGCGCGCCGGTCGCGCGCCCGCGCGATCGTGCGGGGTTCGTTCAGGCTGTTCATCGGCTACATGTCCCGGATGGGCGTGATCAGCTACGAGATCTCGGGCGGCGAGCGACTGGGACGGCCCGGGCAGCTGATCGTGGCGAACCATCCGTCATTGATCGACGTCGTCTTCCTGATCGCGCTGACGCCCGATGCCGGCTGCGTCGTGAAAGGGGCCTTGTTCCGGAATCCGTTCACCCGTGGCGCGGTCCGCGAGGCGGGCTACTGCAGCAACGCCACGACGGCCGAGATGATCGAGGCATCGGAGGCGGCCCTCGGGCAAGGCCAGGCACTGATCGTGTTTCCGGAGGGCACGCGGAGCAGGCCCGGCCGGCCGATGGAATTCCATCGAGGCGCGGCCAGCATCGCCGTCAAGGCGGCGCGCGTCGTCACGCCGGTCTTCATCCGGGTTTCACCGACGACGCTGACGAAGGCGGAGCCCTGGTACCACATTCCGTATCGCAGGCCCCACTGGCAGCTGCGGGTCGGCGACGACCTCGATCCCGGCACGGAGCCACGATGCTCGGCGCCGCCGGTCGCGTCACGCCGGTTCAACGAGGTCCTGCTCGACGTGTTCCAAAAGGACCTCGCCGGGCACGGTGGATGAAATATAATCAGCGCCTAGTGGGGGCAGCCAATGAGCGCAGACTTGCGATCCAAGGATGAGATCCTCGAACGCGTGCGTGCCGCGCTGTCGGATTTGTTCGAAATCGACGCTGCCCGGGTCACCCTCGACGCCAATCTCTATCACGACCTCGAGATCGACAGCATCGATGCGATCGACCTGATGGACCGGATGAAGCGCGAAACCGGACTCAAGCTCGCGCCGGAGGACTTCAGGGCGGTGCGCACCGTGTCCGATCTCGTGGACACGGTCCACAGGATGGTGCAGCAGTCGTGACCGGGAGCGCCGCCTGCGCGCGCTCGCCGGTCGTGGACCAGGTGCGGCGCGAGGGGGACGACCGGCTCGCCTGCCGTCTCCGCGTCCCGACGGACGACGATTCCCTCCGCGGCCACTTCCCGGGCCTCGCGATCGTGCCGGGGATGATGGTCGTGGACTGGGCGGCGGGCCTCGCGGCCCGATACTTCGACGTGGGGCCGTTCGTGGGCATGGTCTCCGGCAAGTTCCGCCGGCCGCTGCGGCCCGGCGACGTGCTGGACCTGACGATCGAATGGCAGCGCGGACAGGGCCGCCTGCGCTACGCCTGCCACCTCGGCGCCATCGAATGCGCGCGCGGAACGCTGGAGTTCGGGCGTGACACGGCATGACCCCTGCGCCGTCGTTCCGGTCTACGACCACGAGGACGCGGTCGGCGTCGTCGTCGAGGGATTGCGCGCCGCCGGGCTGAAGTGCTTCCTGGTCGACGACGGATCCGGGCCGGCCTGCGCGGCCCGTCTCGACGCGATTGCCGCGGGGGATCCTGGCGTCACGCTGCAGAGGCTCGCCCGGAACTCCGGCAAGGGCGCGGCCGTGATCGCCGGGCTGCGCGCCGCCGCCGCGGCCGGCCACACCCATGCGATGCAGATCGACGCGGACGGCCAGCACGACGCCGCGGACGTGGCCCGGTTCCTCGACGAGTCACGCGCGCATCCCGCGGCGCTCGTGTGCGGGCGCCCCGTCTTCGGTGACGACATGCCGGCGTCGCGCCGCTATGGACGCTACCTGACCCATGCGATGGTCTGGGTGAACACGTTGTCGCTCGAGATTCCCGACGCGATGTGCGGATTCCGCGTGTATCCGCTGGACGCCGTACTGGCGCTGCTCGACGAGGTGACGCTCGGGTCGCGCATGGACTTCGACGTCGAACTGATCGTCAGGCTGCACTGGCGCGGCGTCCCGATGCGGTGGCTGGACACGCGAGTTGCCTATCCCGCGGACGGCGTGTCCCATTTCCGTCCCTGGGCCGACAACGTCCACATCACGGCGATGCACACCCGCCTGTTCTTCGGCATGCTCGCGCGCCTGCCGGCGCTCCTCGCCCGGGCGGACACGTGAACGGTCCCAGGGTGGACCGCGGCGCCCGATGGTCGGCCATCGAGGAGCGCGGATCGATGGCGCCGATGCGCGCGATGCTTGCGGCGCTGCGCTGGCTCCCGCGCTGGTGCCTGGTCCCGGTGGCGAGACTCGTGTCGCTTTATTTCATGCTGACCGGGCGCGAGGCCCGCACCGCCTCCCGGGACTACCTGTCGCGTTATGCACGCGCCTACCCCGATGACGGCATCGCGCCCGGGCCGCTCACCTCCTATCGGCACTTCGCGGCGTTCGGCGACGCGATCCTGGACCGCCTCGCCGCCTGGGCGGGCAAGCTCAGGACCGGCGACATCGAATTCGAGAATCGGGACGAGTACCAGCGGCTGGTCGACTCCCGTCGCGGCGTGCTCCTGCTCGGTTCGCACCTCGGCAACATCGAGATGTGCCGGGCGCTCTGCAGCCTGGACCGCATCGTCCGGGTCAACGCGCTCGCGCACACCCGCCACGCGGGCAAGATCAATCGCCTGCTGGACGAGGCCGGCGCGGCCGACTTCCGGCTGTGGCAGGTCTCTGACCTCGATGCGGCGATGGCGCTCGACCTCCGCTCGCGCGTGGAGCGGGGCGAATGGGTCGTCGTGGCGGCCGATCGCCAGCCGCTGCACGGCGGCCGCACGGTGCCCGCGAACCTGCTGGGCCGCCCGGCCGCGTTCCCGATCGGGCCCTACGTGCTCGCGGCGCTGCTCGGCTGCCCGGTCTACCTGATGTTCTGCCTGCGGGTCCGCGGAAGGCACCGGTTCCTGGTCGAGCCGTTCGTCGAGCGGGTCGCCTGGCAGCACCGAAACGACCGCGAGGCCGTGATCGCGCAACTCGCGCAGCGCTACGCGTCCCGGGTCGAATACCATCTGCGCATGGCGCCGCTGCAGTGGTTCAATTTCTACCCGTTCTGGTCCGGCGAACCCCGGGCCGGGCGGGCACCGGCCGTCGACGGCCCATCGGCGGCCCCGCGTGCGTAAGGCCGGCCGACTGCCGACCGACGTCGAGGTCGAGGTGCCGTTCCACGACGTCGACATCGCCGGGGTGGCCTGGCACGGCCACTACGCGAAGTACCTGGAGAATGCACGCTGGGCCCTGATGCATCGGATCGGCTACGGGCTCGAGCAGATGATCGAGTCCGGGTACGGCTGGCCCGTCGTCGAGCTCGAAATGAGGTTCCTGCGCTATGCGCGATTCCGCGACCGGCTCACGATCCGGGCCTCGCTGATCGAGTGGGACAGCCGGCTCGTCATGCATTACCTCGTCAGCGACGCGTCGACCGGCGAACGGGTCGCGCGGGCCCGCAGCGTGCAGGTGGCCGTTGCGATCGCCAGCGGCGAACTGCAGTTCGTGTCACCACCCGCACTGGTCGAGCGGATATCGGCGGCCCTCGAAGGCGACAAGTGACCGGCGGACCGGGGCTGGCGGACATCGGGGCATTGCTGCCGCACGGCACCGACGCCCGGTTGCTCGACCGCGTGACCGAGGTCGGGCCCGGCGGCCTCGTGGCCGAGGCGACCGTCGGGCGCAAGACGATCTTCTCCGAGCCGGACGGATCGCTGATGTCGTGGTACGCGGCCGAACTGATGGCGCAGGCGGTGTCGGCGTACTCTGCGGCCACCCGCGCGGGCGGTCCGCTCCCGCGCATCGGACTGCTGCTCGGCGTGCGCGACCTGCGATGCCAGTTGCCTCGCTTCGTCGCCGGATCCAGACTTGCGGTGCGGGTCCAGGAGTCGACCCGTGACGATCGGGGCATGGCGGTCTTCGACTGCACGGTGGCCATGGAGGGGGTGGTGGTGGCGGCAGGGACGTTGACGGCCTACGAACCGGTGGACGCGCATGCGTTGCTGCGGGGCGATCCCACGTGACTGAAACCGTGCTCGTGACGGGATCGAGCCGCGGGATCGGCCGGGCGATCGCGCTGCGGGCGGCGGCGGACGGTTACGACGTGGTGGTCCACTGCCGGTCGCGACTGGCCGACGCGGAGTCCGTCGCGGCGCTGGTGCGGGAGACCGGCCGCAACGCGCGGGTCCTCGCCTTCGACGTCGCCGACCGCGAGGCGTGCGAGACGGCCATCGCGGCCGACATCGAAGTGCACGGCGCCTACTACGGCGTCGTCTGCAATGCCGGTTCGACCCACGACGTCGCGTTTCCCGCGATGTCCGCGGAGTCCTGGGATGGGGTCATCCGCACGAACCTGGACTCGTTCTACAACGTCCTGCGACCGATCGTCATGCCGATGGTGCGCCGGCGGGCGCCCGGCCGGATCGTGACGCTCTCGTCGGTGTCGGGCCTGATGGGCAACCGCGGCCAGGTCAATTACAGCGCGGCCAAGGCCGGCGTGATCGGCGCCACCCGGGCGCTGGCCACCGAACTCGCCTCGCGGCGAATCACGGTCAATTGCGTGGCCCCCGGGTTGATCGACACCGACATGGCGCACGCGGACCTTCCAATCGACGAGATGCTGAAGGCCGTGCCGGCGGGTCGCGTGGGCACGCCGGACGAAGTCGCGGCGGTCGTGTCCTTCCTGCTGTCGCCCGGCGCGTCGTACGTGACCCGCCAGGTGATCGCCGTCAACGGTGGGCTCTGCTGATGCGGCGCGTCGTCGTCACCGGCATGGGGGGCGTGTCGTCGCTCGGGTCGCGCTGGCCCGAAGTCGAGGCGGGCCTGCGCGCCGCCGCCAACCGCGTGCGCTACATGAAGGAGTGGGAGGCCTACCGGGACCTCAATGCGCGCATCGCGGCGCCGATCGACGACTTCGAGCCGCCGGCATCGTGGACTCGCAAGCAGCTGCGCAGCATGGGGCGCGTGTCGCAGCTCGCCGTGCGCGCGGCAGAGATCGCGCTCGAGCAGGCGGGACTGCTGGGCGACCCGTGGCTCAGGAGCGGGGACGTCGGCGTCGCCTGCGGCTCCTCGACGGGCAGTACGCCCGACATCAAGGACTTCGGCGCGCTGCTGCTCGGCGGCGAGTCGCCCGGACTGAATGCGAACTCCTACGTCAGGATGATGCCCCACACCTCGGCGGCCAACGTCGGCATCTTCTTCGGGCTGCGCGGTCGAATCGTCCCGACGTCGAGCGCGTGTGCGTCGGGCAGCCAGGGGATCGGCTACGCCTACGAGGCGATCCGGTTCGGGAAGCAGGTCGCGATGCTCGGCGGCGGCGCCGAGGAACTGTGCCCGAGCGAGGCGGTCGCATTCGACATGCTGTATGCCGCCAGTCGCCGGAACGACTCGCCGGCCGCCACGCCGCGGCCGTTCGACGTCGATCGCGACGGGCTGGTGGTGGGCGAGGGCGCGGGCATGATCGTGCTCGAGGACCTCGAGCACGCGCGGGCGCGCGGCGCGACGATCCATGCCGAGGTCGTGGGCTACGGCACCAACTCGGACGGCACGCACGTGACACGGCCCGAGGAAGAGACGATGCGCATCGTCATGGAACTGGCGCTCGCCGACGCCGGCCTGCCGGCATCGGCGATCGGCTACGTCGACGGCCACGGCACGGCGACCGAGCACGGCGACATCGCAGAGTCGCGCGCGACGGCGGCGCTCTTCGGTTCGAAAGTGCCGTTCAGCACGCAGAAGGGCTACGTGGGCCACACGCTCGGCGCCTGCGGCGCACTCGAGGCCTGGTTCGCGATCGAAATGATGAATCGTGGCTGGCTGGCCCCGAACGTCAACCTGGGCTCGGTGGACCCGCGGTGCGGCTCGCTCGACTACATCGTCGGCGACGGACGCACCGTCGACGTCGAGTACGTGATGAGCAACAATTTTGCATTCGGCGGCGTGAATTCGTCGCTCGTCTTCCGGCGGTGGGCCTGACGGGTCGACGACACGGCGAGCCGCGAATCGGGTGATTCCGGGACAATCGAGGGGGAACCAAGCCATGAAGACATTTCGCAGAGTCCTGCTGGCGCTGGCCGCGCTGCTGCCCGCCGTCGCACTCGCCGGCCAGCCGATCCTGAACCTCAAGGACGTGGCGGTCCCGCCGAAGCCGGACGGCTCGAGCTACTCGGTCGACGACGTGCAGGCGGCGGTCATCGCGGGATGCCGGGTCAAGGGCTGGACGCCGAAGATCGAGGAACCGGGCCGGATCAGCGCCTCGATCCTGGTGCGCGGCAAGCACTACGCCGAGATCTCGATCACGTACACGCAGTCGGCATATTCGATCCAGTACGTCACGAGCCGGGACCTCGACTACGACGCGAAGACCCAGGAGATACACCGGAACTACAACAAGTGGATCATCCTGCTTTCCGAGACGATCCAGCGTCAGTTCCGTTGATCCGTCGGCCGGACGGTCACCCGGGGTGCCTGCACACGAGCAGCGTGTGGACCGAGCCGAGCGCCCGGTCTTCCTCGACCTCGAGACCCGCCTCCGCGATGCATCGAAGCAGGTCGTCCGAGTGATACATCCGGCTCGTGCCGTTCGCGATGATCGTGAAGTAGATCGACGTCGCGTGCAGGCACAGCCGCCCGACCTCGTTCGGTTGCCGGTCCCAGCAGGTTTCGTTGATGTAGAGGCGGCCACCGGGCGCCAGTGCCGCTGCTCCGCGGCGTATCAGCTCGACGACGTCCGATTCGGGGAAGCAGTCGAGGAACTGGCTCATCCAGACCGCGTCATAGCCCGACGGCAATGCATTGCCATGGTCGAGCAGGTCCATCGCGATGCCGTCGACCCTGTCCGCGACCCCCGCCGCGCCGGCCTGCGCGCGTGCGACCGCGAGCTGGCCGGGCAGGTCCACGATCGTGACGGAGACGTCCGGTGCGCGCTGAGTGCAGGCGATCGCGAACTTTCCCGTGTTGCCGCCGACGTCGAGGATCCGGCGAGGCCGTCGTGCCAGGATGAGGTCGAGCGCAAGGGGAAACGCGCGATCCGAGTAGAAGTGGTCGAAGTCGAGCCAGCTCGTCCGGGCGGGCTCCGGCAGGTGGGGCAGCGCTTCGTAGAGCGTGGGCCACGGTCCGAACACCTCGAGCCCGGCCGGCCGGCCTTCGCGCAGCGCCTCTTCGAGCCTGTGCGCGCCCAGGTAACAGACGTCGTGCACGAAGTCCATGTTGATGCGCGTGAGTTCGTCGTGCAGCAGCAGCCGTCCCGCACGGTCGATCCGGAAGCGCCAGCCGTCCGCCGCCACGAGGTTCATCGAAAGGCAGGCCTCAAGCAGCACCCGCGCGGCATACAGCGAAATGCCGGCGCGCTCGGCGACTTCGACGGGCAGCAGCCCGGGTCGCCCGGCAGTCTCCAGTGCGCCGAGCACCCCGAGGTTGCGCGCGGCGCGTGCAGCCTGGAAGAGCAGCGGCCCGAACGCGATGCGTTGCACGTCCAGGTGCGGGGACAGCGCATTCCGTTGCCTGGCGGTTTCCAATGGGCACTCCGTTTCGAGCGGGCCGTTGCGCTTGGATAGCACAATCGACGATGTCGCGGGAGGGGGCGTCGCCCGCGGCCGGGACGCTGGAGGGACCCCGCGCCATGCCGACGGTCGTTGAGGATCGGGTACGGGGCCTGGGCCGTCGACGATGATGCATCACGTGCTTCCTGCCGGTGATGAGCGACGCCCGGTGGTCTGGTGCGACGGCCGGGTGCTCACGGCTGGCGACGTCCGCGGCGCTGCGGCACGCGTCGCGTCGTCGTTGCCGGCCGCCGGTGCGGCATTGAACCTCTGCGAGGACCGCTACCGCTTCCTGCTGGTCTTCTGCGCGGCGGCGCTGCGTGGAACCCGGCTCGTGCTGCCGCCGTCGCGTGCGCCGCGGGTGGTCGCGGAGATTTCGGCCCGAGAGGCGGCGGCGGTCGTCTGCGACGACGCCTGGGTCGACGCGGCGCTCGGTCGGACGCCCGCGGATCGGTCGGACGACGCGCGCGATTCGTTCGCGACGATCGCGTACACGTCGGGCAGCACCGGCGAACCGCAGGCCCATGCGAAGCGCCTCGACGCGCTCGCGCGATGCACGTTCGCGAAAGCGGGCGCGTTCGATTTCGCGGTCGGCGGCCCGACGCGCTGGATCGTGGCGACCGTGCCGCCGCAGCACCTGTTCGGACTCGAGTTCTCCGTGCTGCTGCCGCTGCTGCTGCCGCTGGCCGTGCATTCCGGGCGGCCGCTGTTGCCGGCCGACGTCGTGGCGACGATCGGCAGCGTCCCGGCGCCGCGCGTGCTCGTGACGACGCCGCTGCACCTGCGCGTGCTGGTCGAATCCGGCGTCGCGATGCCACCGGTCGAACGGGTGATCTCGGCCACGGCACCACTCGACCGTGCCCTCGCGGCCCGCGCCGAGGCGGCCTGGAACTGCCGGGTCACCGAGGCGTTCGGGTCGACGGAGACCTGTGCGATCGCGGTGCGCGAACCGACCCGTGAGCCGGGGTGGCGGCCGTTCGAGGGCGTGCGACTCGCGCCGGGCGACGCCTCCACGGTCGTCGAGGCGCCTTGGCTCGAGTCCCCCGCACTGCTCCACGACGTCCTGGCGATCCGTGCGGACGGGTTGTTTGCGGTCGCGGGTCGCAGCGCCGACCTCGTCGAGGTGGCCGGCAAGCGCGCATCGATCGCGGACCTCACGCGACGGTTGCTCGACGTGCCGGGCGTCCGCGACGCGGTGGTCGTGCAGCTCGAAGCCGGCGCGCCGGGGCCGAACAGGGTCGCGGCACTGGTCGTCGCGCCCGGGCTGCGGCCCGTCGAGATACTGGGTCGATTGCGGGAATCCATGGATCCCGTGTTCCTTCCGCGACCACTCGTGATCGTCGATGCGATTCCGCGATCCGAGGTCGGAAAGGCGACCCGCAGTCGGGTGCTGGAACTGCTCGGCCGCCACGGTCCGGCGCCCTGAGGGACGGGGGTCCGTGTGTTAGGATTGCACGCGAGTTCAACGAGAATTCGTGCACGAGCCGGAGAGCCCGACACTGATGCCGATCGTCCAGACGCCGACAGAGAAGGAACTTGCGGAGCTGCTGGTCGAAAGCCTCAACCTCGACGAGGTCAGGCCGGAAGAAATCGATCCGGAGGCGCCCCTGTTCGGGGCTGGACTGGGTCTCGATTCGATCGACGCACTCGAACTGGCGCTCGCGGTGTCGCGGCGCTTCGGGATACAGCTCAAGTCCGACGACGAGGACAATCGCCGGATCTTCGGTTCGCTCAGGGCGCTCGCCCTGCACGTCGAACGGACCCGCGTCGCCGGATCGGAGCACTGCCAGCAGGGCGTCTGAGTGCCGGTCCGGATCGTCCCGCTGAGGGTCACGGCCTACACGCTGACGAGTGCAGCCGGTGCGGGACGCGAGGCGACACTCGCGGCGCTGCGCGGGTATCGCAGCGGCCTGCGGGCCAACGACTTCTCGACGCCGCCACTGGATACCTGGATAGGACGGGTCACCGGTCTCGAGGATCGGCCGCTGCCCGCGCACCTCCGCGCCTGGGACAGCCGGAACAACCGGCTCGCGTGGCTCGGGCTCGAGACGGACGGGTTTGCGGAACGGGTGGCGGCCGTGCGAGCCCGACACGGCGCCGACCGGGTCGCGGTGGTCATCGGCACGTCGACGGCGAGCATCGGGGGGACCGAGGAGGCCTATCGGCGGCTCGGCCCGCGTGGCGAGTTCCCGGCCGACCTGGCCATCCCGGCGATACACAACCCTCAATCGGCGGCGGGATTCGTACAGCAGGCGCTCGACCTCGACGGCATCTGCCTCACCGTGGCGACGGCCTGTTCATCGAGCGCGAAGGTCTTTGCCCAGGCGGAGCGGCTCCTGCGCCTCGGGCTGGCGGATGCCGCCGTCGTCGGCGGCGTCGATTCGCTCTGCGGCAGCGTGCTCTTCGGATTCAATTCGCTGGAACTCCTCTCGCCGGAGCCCTGCCGGCCGTTCGACGTCGGCCGGCGCGGCATCAACATCGGTGAGGCCGCCGGTTTCGCATTGCTCGAGCGCGATGGAGCGGCCGGGCCCTGGCTGCGGGGCTACGGGGAATCGAGCGATGCGCACCACATGTCGTCGCCGCATCCCGAAGGACTCGGCGCCCGTGCGGCGATCTCGGCCGCCCTCGGGTCCGGCGGGCTGGTGCCGGGCGACGTCCGCTACATCAACCTGCATGGCACGGCGAGCCTCAAGAACGACGAGGTCGAGGCCGCCGTCGTCGCCGGCGCGTTTCCGGCGACGACACGCGCCAGTTCCACGAAAGCGTGGACCGGTCACACGCTCGGTGCGGCCGGCATCGTCGAGGCGGCGATTGCGATGCTGGCGATCGAGCACGACTTCGTTCCCGGTACGCTGAACTGCGGGAGCCTCGACCCCTGCTGCGGACCGCAGATCGCGACCCGCAACGAGGAGGCCGACGTCGCACTCGCGCTCAGCTTTTCGTTCGGGTTCGGCGGCAGCAATTGCGTCCTCGCGTTTGCGAGGTCTCGCTCATGACCTCACGCTGCGCGGGCCGTGCGTCGATCGAATCGGTCGGATTCTGGTCCCGGGGCCGGGGCGGCTGGCCCGATGCGTTCGACGCGATCGTCCGCGAACCCGGCGCGGCGGATTCCGCAGGTTCACCGGTCGCCGCGGTGCTCGGACCGACCGAGCGCAGGCGAGCGTCCGATTCGGTCGCGCTGGCGCTCGACGTGGCGCACCAGGCCTGCAGGGCCGCGGGGCGCGGACCGACGGAACTCCGCAGCGTGTTCGCCTCGATGCACGGCGACCTCGCGATCACCGACTACCTGTGCTCGACGCTCGCGAAGGATCCGCTCGGCCTGTCGCCGACCCGATTCCACAACTCGGTCCACAACGCGGCCGCAGGTTACTGGACGATCGGCACCGGCTGTCGGGAGCCGTACACGGCCATCGCCGCGGGCGACTGCACGGCCGGCGAGGGATTGCTCGAGGCACTCGCCGAGGTCGCGTGCGAAGACAGGCCGGTGCTGTTCGTGGCCTGCGACACCGACGCCCGCGGACCGCTGGTGGCGGTGTCGCCCAGCACCGGTCGGCTCGGCTTCGCGCTGGTGCTCGGACCGGTCGTGCCGGATCGCGCGTCGCGTCGCATCGATTGGGACGTCGTCGCCGGCGACCGTTCCAGGCCGCGGACGCCGGCCGGCGCAGCGCTCGCCGGCAATGCGATGAGCCCGGTCGTCCCGCTCGCGGAAGCGATCGCCGCGCCGGGCCCGGCGACGGTCCGGCTGGCCCTGTCCCGCACACTGGCCCTGGAACTGCGCCTCTCAGGCTGACCGGGGTCCGCTCACGGCGATCGCGGCAACGCGGCCTTCGGCGATCGCCGCGCCGTCGTGGCAGACCTCGAACCGGTACTGCATCCCGTTCGGCGACACCTGCAGGCGCTGCGCGGACACGACAACTTCTTGTGGCAGGTCATCGGCGCGCTCGACCCTCAGCACGACTTCGTGCAGGGAGACGAGCAGCGCTGGAGCGGCACGGAGGCCGGACGAACGTGCGACGAGGCCACCGTGCAGCGCCATGGCCTGCGCCCCGTATTCACAGAGATGGATCGCGGACAGCGTCCCGGCCGAACGCAGTGGATTGCCAGGGTCCCGGTGCGAGCGGGTGGCGGCGACCACCCTCGAGTCGTCCCACTCGACGATGCGCTCGAGGAGGCACATGCGGCCCTGGTGCGGGATCAGCGACGCGATGAGTTCACGATCGCTCATGGCCCGCCGACCGTTCGGGCCGCGTCAGCAGCAGTGCGAGGAAGAAGTTCGCGACGACGCCCAGCGTCACGGTGACCCCGATGCCCCGGAGGACCGGCAGCGACGAAGCGGCGAGCACCGCGAACACGACGAACGTCGAGATCGAGCAGACGATCACCGCGTGCAGCGTGCGCAACTGCTCGTCCCGGTCGCTCGCCGCGTGTTCGAAGAACAGTGCGTAGTCGAGCCCGAGGCCCGCGGCGAGCACCAGCGCAATGAGGCCGAACAGGCTGATCGCGCTCCCGCTCGCGTGCAGCAGCGCGAGCACCAGCAGCGTCGAGAGCGCGACGGGTCGCAGCACGCGGATGGCGCGGCGGGCGTTGCCGAGCGCGAGCCACACGACGCCCGACAGCAGCAGCGCCGCGACCCCGAGGCTCGCGAGGACCCTGTCGCGCTGCGCGACTACCAGTTCCTCGGAGGCTGCCTTCAGGTCGAGCAGCGTCGCCCGGTCGGCGCCCGCGACGGACGCCAGTGCGGCCGCGTCGCGCACGCCGCGCAAAGTGACGAGTGCGAGCCAGTGATCACCCGACCGCCGGAGCAGGGAGCCTACCGGTGCCTCGATCGGCGTTCCGGCGAGCCTGGCCGGCGTGAGGGGCGGCAGGTGCCTCGCCTGTTCGACTTCGTCGAGGAATCGATCGAAGGCGCCGGCCCGGAAGGGCATGCCGGCGGACGCGGTGCCGAGTTCGCCGGCCAGCGTCGCCCGGTCCGGCAGCGCCGCACGGCGGCGTTCCTGCACCGCGACCGATGGCAGGTAGCGCGCCGGATGCTCGTAGCCCGCGATGGCCCCGCGTTGCACCAGTCCGGCCAGCCGGGGCTCCAGCCGTTCGCACCGCTCGAGTGCCGCCTCCGCCGTCGGCGCCGTCACGACGATCAGGTAACGCATGTCCGCGGCGCCGAGTTCCGAGCGCAGTCGTGCGTCCAGTTCCAGCAGCGGGCGTGGCACCGGCGTCAGCGCGCCGAGATCGTTCTCCCAGAGCGGGCCGCGCGCCATGACCAGGCCTGCGATGCCGGCGAGCGCGAGTGCCGGCGCGAGCCAGCGTGGGCGCGGCAGGGCCTCGAGTACGCCCCAGAGCGGGGCGAGCCCGGCGGACGCCGCGCGATCCGGGGCGTCGGCGGGCATCAGCGGTGGCAGCAGCAGTCGGGTCGTGACGCTGGCCACGGCCAGCCCGCTGATCGCGAAGACCGCGAGCTGCGCGAGGCCGTTCACGCCGGAGAACAGGAAGGCGAGATACGCGATGCAGGTGCTCGCCACCCCGGTCGCGAGCGTCGGCCAGATCCTGCGCGCCGTGTCGGCCGCCGGGACGCCGCGGCGCTGGTGGCTCAGCAGGTGGATCGGGTAGTCCTGGGCGACGCCGATCAGCGTGAACCCGAAGGCGAGCGTGATCCCGTGCACGGCGCCGTACAGCGCGCCGACAGCCACGAGCCCGGCAATGCCGCCACTCAGCAGCGGGAGCGTGCCGAGTGCCGTCGCGATGCCGCTGCGGTACGCCAGCACCAGCAGCGCGAGCATCGCGATCGTATCCACGATGCCAATGATCGTCGCGTCGTGGCGTGTTTTCTCCTCCATCATCACCGAATAGGCGCCCGCGCCGGTGACCGTCATGCGGGCGGCGGTGCTGCCGCGGGCGGCCTCGAACGCCGCACGCAGCGCCCCGATCGCGGCCCGCTGGGCACCCGGGTCGAATCCCCCGCCCGCCGTCTGGGCCAGCAGCAGGGCCGCGCGCCCATCGCGCGTGAACCACGCCTCGTCGATCCTCCGGGGCTCGGACGCGGGCTGCCAGTTCCGCGCGAGCGTCACCGCCTCGAGCGTGGGGTCGCGGCCGATCCACGGCTCGAGCATCGCGGCGGCCGGCGACGCGAGGTCCATCAGGCGATTCCCGAGCTCCCGCCGCAGGTGATCGGCGTCGAGCGGGTGTTCGTCGAACGAACGGCTGAGCAGGTAGCGATAGGGCAGCAGCGCATCCGGCACCTGCGTGACCGCATCGTCGCCGTTCGAAACGAACCGGAACGCGGGATCCCGGCGAAGCCGCTCGGCCATCGACCGCGTGATGCCGGAAAGAGCGCCCGTGGTCCCGCCCTCGACGCTGGCGATGAGCAACGCCGACGCCGGGCTCTGACCGATCTCATCGAGCAACAGCGCCTGTTGCGGCGTGCGCGCCTCGGGCAGGAACAGTCGGAGATCCGAACTGATGACCAGCGAGCGCTGCACGTAAGCGCCGAGCAGCAGCAGCGCGGCGAGCCAGGCCGCGACGATCGCAAGTCGGGTGCGCGGCCGCACGGACTCAGTCCCGCGGGTGCGCGGCGCAGCGCGTCGACAGCGATTCCGGATCCGTCGGCACGGGCAGTGGCTCGTCGGCCAGCGGACCGAGCAGCATGACGCCCCGGTCCCCGTCGGGTTCCACGAGCGTCAGGCAGCGCGGCGTCGCACCGGACCCGTCGATCGTGATGGCGCTCAGCCACTTTGAGGCCGAACTCGACCGCGGCGCAAGTTGCAGTCGCCACGCGCGGTCGTCGCCGGATAACGTGACGTCGAAACGTCGATCGAGCTGGGTCGTGTCTCCGGACAGCAGCGCGCCGAACGTCGCGAGCATGCCTTCGAGCGCGGGTGCGCGTCGCAGCGAAAAATGCGCGGCTGGCTGGCCGTCCCGCTCAACGACGACCTCCCCGTCCCGGATCGACGACCGTTCCCGGTAGGGCGTCTGCACCTCGCGGTCGAACCGCCCGGGCCCCAGGTACGAGAGCTGACCCGACACCACCAGCGCCTGGGTCAGCAGGCCCGAGAACCTCACCTCGGTGTAGCGGATCGTGGCCGGCGGCGGCTGGGCAACGCGGGCCAGCAGCGTCTTCGGCTCGAACGCCGGGTCGGCGGACGCCGTCACCGCCACGAGCGCGACCAGGCACGCCGAGGCTGCGGCCTGGCACGTGCCGAGACGTCCGCCGCGTCGGCGCGGGGTATTCATCGGAAGTCGTCCTCGGCGAGTTCGAGGGCGCCTGTGGCGATGGCCACCGATCCGGCGCTCACGCGAAAGCGAAGTGACCGCGCCTCCCAGCCCAGCACCAGCGTCGCACCCTGCCCGGGCGCCAAGGGCTGCTGGAATTTCGCATGCGACACGCCGGCGATCCGCAGCCCCGGCCGGATCCGGCGCGCTTCCTCGATCACCGCGTCGAGGATGACGACGGCGGGCACGACCGGGCGACCCGGGAAATGTCCGGCGAAACATGGGTGATCGGCGGGGATGCCGAGCGGAGCCGCGTCGTCACGCATGGTCACGGCTCCCGCGCGCCGGCGCGACGGTGTGCGACGTGCCGCGGCCAGCGACGGCGCGGCGGCGATGCTCCGGCGCACGAAGTCGACGAAGCCACGGTACGGCTGGTTCGGGAACCGGCGCTGCCGGTAGAGGAACTCCGCTGCGAAGAAGAGGGCCACGACCACGTAACCGACGATGCCGGTCCACGCAGCCCACGCCCGGTTCGAGACCGCGAGCCCGGCAGGGGGCGCGAACCCTGCCAGTTCGAGCAGGCCGCCCGGCGTCGTGAGCGCCCCGAGCATCGCGTTGGCGGCGGCGAGCGTCGCGAGCAGCACGGCCCAGGCCATCGTCAGGCGCCGGGCATACCGGAGGCGCTCCGCATCCGGCGGCGCGCCGTTGGCGTGCAGCAGGCGGACGATCTGCTCGATCAACGGCGTCCGGCCGGCGCGCAGCGTCCGACCGAACATCCAGCCCACGCCGGCCGGGATCAGCACCGGCGCGACGAGCAGCGGGAGCATGCCGGCACCGCTGCGCGCGAGCCAGGCGAATGCGACCGCCACGACCACGCCGCCGGCCCACGCCGACGGGCGCCCGTCGGCCATGCCGGGCAGCAGGAACGCGAGTCCGAGACATGCGAGCCCGGCGAATCTCAGCCATTCGACACCCGACGATACTCCGGCGAGCAGCAGCAACGGGTATGCGATGGCGAGGGCGGTCGCTGCAAGCGCGGTGCGCATCGTCCAATTCTATGATGACGCCACGCGCCACGCGGCACCTTCGGGTGCCCGCCCCTCCACGCCGGACCGGCCGGGGCCGGCCAAAAGGAAAGGCCCCTTGCGGGGCCTTTCCTTTCGCGTCGCTCCGGGCGCCGGCTCAGTCTTCCAGGAAGCTCCTGAGCTGCTCGCTGCGGCTCGGATGCCGCAGTTTCCGGAGCGCCTTGGCCTCGATCTGCCGGATGCGCTCACGCGTCACGTCGAACTGCTTGCCGACCTCCTCGAGCGTGTGGTCGGTCGTCATGTCGATGCCGAACCGCATGCGCAGCACCTTCGCCTCGCGCGGCGTAAGGCCGGCGAGCACCGAGTGCGTCGTCTCGCGCAGCGACTCCATCGTCGCCGAGTCGATCGGCGACTCGACCGACGTGTCCTCGATGAAGTCCCCGAGGTGCGAATCCTCGTCGTCGCCGATCGGCGTCTCCATCGAGATCGGTTCCTTGGCGATCTTCAGGACCTTGCGCACCTTGTCCTCGGGCATCTCCATCCGCACGGCGAGCTCGTCCGGCGTCGGCTCGCGGCCCATCTCCTGGAGCATCTGCCGCGAGATGCGGTTCAGCTTGTTGATGGTCTCGATCATGTGCACCGGGATGCGGATCGTTCGGGCCTGGTCGGCGATCGAGCGGGTGATCGCCTGGCGGATCCACCAGGTCGCGTAGGTCGAGAACTTGTAGCCGCGGCGGTACTCGAACTTGTCGACCGCCTTCATCAGGCCGATGTTGCCTTCCTGGATCAGGTCCAGGAACTGCAGGCCGCGGTTCGTGTACTTCTTCGCGATCGAGATCACGAGGCGCAGGTTGGCCTCGACCATCTCCTTCTTCGCGCGACGGGCCTGGGCCTCGCCGACGGCGATCTCGCGGTTGATCTCCTTGATCTCGGCGATCGAGAGGTGCGCGCGCTTCTCGACCTCGCGCAGCCTGAGCTGCTGCTTCTCGATGTCCTCGCGCAGCCGGCCGAGCGCGGCCGAGTGCTTGCGCTTCGCGCGCACGTGCTTGTCGAGCCAGCGGAGGTTCGTCTCGTTGCGCGGGAAGGTCTCGATGAAGTCCGAGCGCGGCATGCCGGCGTCGCGCACGCACATCTGCATCACGGCCTTCTCGATGCCGCGGATCTCGTTCAGCTGCTCGCGCAGCTGCGTGATCAGCGCATCGAACATGCGCGGCGACAGCTTGAGCTCCATGAACTCGTCGGCGAGCTTCTTGCGGAGCTTGATCGTCTTCGGGTCCTTCGCGCCCTTCTCGTCGAGCGCCTTCACCGTCTGCGCATACACCTTGGCCAGCGACGCGAAGCGGCGGGCGGCCTCCTCGGGGTCCGGGCCGGTCTCCGCGGCTTCCTCGTCGTCGGTGCCGTCCTCGGCCTCGTCGTCCTCCTCGGATTCCTCCTTGGCGGCGGCGGCGAGCTTCGGGTTGATCGGTTCGGCGATCACGTCCGGCGCGTTCGGGTCGACGAAGCCGACGATGATGTCGATCAGCCGGCCCTGGCCGCCCTTCACGGGCTCGTACGACTTGAGCATCAGATCGTGCGTGAGCGGGTAGGCGGACAGCGCGCGGCGCACCGCGTCGAGGCCTTCCTCGATGCGCTTCGCGATCGAGATCTCACCCTCGCGGGTCAGCAACTCGACCGTGCCCATCTCGCGCATGTACATGCGCACCGGGTCGGTGGTGCGGCCGAACTCCGCGTCGACGGTGGTCGCGAGCGCGGCGGCCGCCTCCTCGGCGGCTTCCTCGTCGGCGACCACGGGCTCGCGCAGCAGCAGCGCCTCGGCGTCCGGTGCCTTCTCGTACACCGGGATGCCCATGTCGTTGATCATCTGCACGATATCTTCGATCTGCTCCGGATCGACGATCTCGGACGGCAGGTGGTCGTTGACCTCGGCGTAGGTCAGGTAGCTCTGCTCCTTGCCGCGCGCGATCAGCAGCTTGAGCTGGGACTGGCGATCCTCGGGCGTGCTCGGCGGCAGCGTGATCTCGATCTTCTCGGCGCCGGCCTTGGCGCCCTTCTTCGTCGCGGTCTTCGCGTCGGCCACGGCCGCGGGCGCGGCCTTGCCGGCCGGGACGGCCTTCGACGACGGCGCCGGCTTCGCGGCCGGTACAGGCTTCGTGGCCGGTGCGGCCTTTGCCGCCGGCGCCGACTTGCCCGCCGGTGCCGACTTGGCGGCCGGCACGGGCGACTTCACGACGGTCTTCGCCGCCGGCGCGGGCTTCGCGGCGATCGCCGCCTTGGCCGGCGCCTTGGCAGCGACCTTGGCCGGTGCCGGCTTCAGGACCTTGGCCTTCGGCGCGGGCTTCGCGGCCTTCGCGGCCAGCCGGGTCGCCTTCGCCTTCGCGGCGACGGGCTTCGCGGGCTTGTGGGCCTTCGCGCGGGACGCCGGTGCCTTGCGGGCAGCGGCTTTCTTCGCCTGCTTGCTTGCCGTCTTGCTCAAGATGGGAGCCTCGAAAAGGGGCCGAAATAAAAGAGCGGAAATATACCACGGCCGGGCCCGGCGGCCCGAACATTTCAGGCCGGTGCCGGCGGTTGGGCCAACCCGGCCTTGGTCCTTATAAGTTGTTGAAGTTCCTGCTTTTCTTCTGCTGTGAGCGGCGTGTCCAGGGCCTTGCGCTGGAGCGCTTCGAGCCGGGCCATCGTGTCCTCGGCCACCAGCCGGTCCACCGCCGAGCGTACCTCGGCGGCCGCGGCCTCGGCGTCGGCGACCAGGCACTCGGTCGCCGCGAGCTTCGAGAGCGGGCCGTGCTCGGGCCGGTCCCGCCACCGCTCGAGCAGCGCCCCGGTGTTCGCGGGCGGGTCCTCCCGCAACTGCGCGAGCAGTTCGACGAGCAGCGGAACGCCGGGCCGGTCGATGTCGAGCAGACCGTCGGCGTCCCCCACTCGCGCCGCGGCCTGCGGGTAGTGCACGAGCAGGGAGATGGCCTGGCGCACCAGGTTGCCGCGACCGGCCGCCGGTCCCGGCGCGGGCCTGGCGGGTCGCCGGTACGGGCCCGCGGTCTCGGCGACGGGCGCGGCGCCGTCGCCGGCCAGCAGCAGTTCGCCGAGCCGCGCGGCCGGCATCCGCACGGCCTCCGCGAGCTGCTGCACGAGCAGTTCCCGGTACACGTCGGACGGGATCCGGCGCACCAGCGGTCGCGCGAGTTCGACGAGCTTCGCCCGGCCGTCGACGCTCGACGGGTCGCTGCGCGTCGCGAGCTCGCGGATCAGGTAGTCGGCGAGCGGCGTCGCGCTCGCGAGCCGGGCCTCGAACGCGGCCGCGCCTTCCTGCTGCACGAGCGTGTCCGGGTCGTGTCCCTCGGGCAGGAACAGGAAGCGCACCTGCCGGCCCTGCTTCAGTTCACCGACCGCGTTCTCGAGCGCGCGCCACGCGGCGGCCCGGCCGGCGCGGTCGCCGTCGAAGCAGAACACCACCTCGCCGACGAGCCGGAAGATGCGCGCGAGGTGCTCGGGCGTCGTCGCGGTGCCGAGTGTCGCGACCGCGTAGGTGATCCCGGCCTGGTGCAGGCTCACCACGTCCATGTAGCCCTCGACGACCATCAGGCGCTGCAGGCTGCGCGTGGCCTGCCGGCACTCGAACAGGCCGTAGAGTTCGCGTCCCTTGTGGAAGAGCTCGGTCTCGGGCGAATTGAGGTACTTCGGCTCGCCCTGATCGAGCACGCGGCCGCCGAACGCGATCGCGCGGCCGCGCGTGTCGCGGATCGGGAACATCACGCGGTCGCGGAAGCGGTCGTAGTAACCGGGCGTGTGCGCCTTGCCGGGCTCGACCTGGCGCTCGATCACGAGGCCCGCGCGCTGCAGCACCTGGCGCTCGTCGTCGGTCGCGCCGTAGCGGTCGAGCAGCGCGTCCCAGCGCGCCGGCGCGTAGCCGATGCCGAAGCGCTGGATGATCTCGTGCGTGAGCCCGCGCTTCGCGAGGTAGTCGCGAGCGCGCGATTCACCCGACAGCGACTGCCTGAAGAAGAGCGAGGCGCGCTCGAGCGCGACGTACACCTCGTCGTGCGGCTGCGACTGCGGCGCGGACCCGCCTTCCCGCGGCACCTCGAGGCCCGCGCGGGCCGCGAGTTCCTCGACCGCCTCGACGAACCCGAGGTGCTCGTAGTCCATCACGAAGCCGAGCGCCGTGCCGTGCGCACCGCAGCCGAAGCAGTGGAAGAACTGCTTGTCGGGACTCACCCAGAACGACGGCGTCTTCTCGTCGTGGAACGGGCAGCACGCCTTGTACTCGCGACCCGCGCGCTTCAGCTGCACGCGGCTGCCGATCACCTCGATGATGTCGGTGCGTGCGACGAGCTCGTCGATGAAATGCTGGGGGATGCGTCCCACGGGGGTCGGCGCGTGTAGGGCGGGGGAGAGGAGCGATAGTGGGGTGCGGCGCCGCCCGCCGCAAGCGCGGGGACTCAGCCGCCCGCGAACTCCCGGCGCCAGCGCGCGAGCGTCGCCCGGTTGTCGTGGTCCCAGGGGTGGAAGTCGCGCCGGAACCACGCCCGCCAGCGGGGCCCGAGCCGGCTGAAGAGCCCGGGATCGAGGAACAGGAACCGGAACACCCGCCAGTGCGCGGCGATCCGCCCGGCCCCGTCGGCCACGAGCAGCGCGGCGGCGTAGCGGGTGACGTTGATCGTGAACTGGGTCGTGACCGCGAGCATCACGCGCACCCGGTAGCGGTGGCGGCGCCGGTCGGTCCAGTCCCGGGTGACCGCGTTGAACAGGTCGTAAGCGACGGCCTTGTGCTCGGTCTCCTCCATCGCGTGCCAGCGCCACAGGCGGCGGAGTTCCGGCGGCGTGCGCTCCCAGAGCGCCGGGTCGGCCTCGACCATGTCGGCCATCAGCGCGGTCAGGTGCTCGAGCGCGATCGTCGCGCCGAGCATCCGCATCGGCCCCAGGCTGCGGACGAACGCGATCCGGCGGCGGATCTTCGCCTCGATGCGCTCGACCGGGTAGCGGGCCCGGTCGAGCCCGGCGTTCAGCGCCGCGTGCTCCCGCGAGTGGATCGATTCCTGCGCGATGAACGCGCGCACCTCGTCGGCGAGCCGGCCCTGCGCCTCGCCGCGGAACTTGCGCACCGCGTCGACGAACAGCTTCTCGCCGTCGGGAAACGTCAACGACAGGGCGTTGAACACCGCGGTGGCGACCGGGTCGCCGCCCATCCAGGCGCCGGCGGTGGCGGCGCGCGTGTCGAAGTGCAGGTCGCGGGGGACGGGCTCGACGTCGGCGGGTGTCGCTGCCGCGGCCACCGAGGGCTCAGCCGGCGAGCGCGGCCTTGATGCGGGCGCTCACGGCGCCCATGTCGGCGCGTCCCGCGGCCTTCGCTTTCACGACGCCCATCACCTTGCCCATGTCCTTCATCGAGGCGGCGCCCGTCTCGGCGATCGCGGCCCGGATCAGCGCGTCGACCTCGGCGGCGGTGAGCTGCTCGGGCAGGTAGCCGGAGAGCACGGCGATCTCGGCCTTTTCCTTGTCGGCGAGGTCGGCGCGGCCGCCCTGCTCGAACGCCGCGATGGACTCGCGGCGCTGCTTGACCATCTTCTCGAGCACCGCGAGCACCTGCGCGTCGTCGAGCGTGATCCGCTCATCGACCTCGCGCTGCTTGATCGCGGCCTGCACCATGCGGATGGTCGAGAGGCGCTCCTTGTCGGAGGCCCGCATGGCGGACTTCATGTCCTCGGTGATTCGCTCCTTGAGCGTCACGGGGACCCGGGCGTCAGTAGTTGCGGGCGCGCGGCGCCGACATGTCGCGCATGCCGCGCTTCTGGTGGCGCTTCACGGCCGCGGCCTTCTTCCTTTTCCGTTCCTGGGTCGGCTTCTCGTAGAATTCGCGACGCCGGAGCTCGGTCAGAACGCCGGCCTTTTCGCAGGCGCGCTTGAAACGGCGCAGGGCGGCATCGAAGTATTCGTTCTCGCGAACGCGAACGCTGGGCATCGCAACCTCGGCTAACGGTCTGGTCTAAGGCACCCGGCCGGACCCTGCGGTCACGTTGCCGGGAAAAAGGACCGCGAATTTTAGAGATCGCGGGAGGGAATTGCAAAGCATGCGGGTCCTGGGCCTCGAGACCTCCTGTGACGAGACGGCGGCCGCGGTGTACGACACCGCGACGGGCCTCGTCGCGCACGAGGTCCACAGCCAGGTCGACCTCCACGCGGTCTACGGCGGGGTGGTCCCGGAGCTCGCATCCCGCGATCACCTGCGCAAGTTATTGCCATTGCTGGAAAAAGTGGTCGCCGAGGCCGGCGGACGCGAGGCGATCGACGGGGTCGCCTGCACGGTCGGGCCCGGACTCGCCGGCGCGCTGCTCGTGGGGTCCTCGGTGGCCCGGAGCCTCGCCTATGCCTGGAGCGTGCCGGCCCTCGGCGTGCACCACATGGAGGGGCACCTGCTCGCACCGCTGCTCGAGCCCGACCCGCCCGGGTTCCCGTTCGTCGCGCTGCTCGTCTCGGGCGGGCACACGCTGCTCGCCCACGTCGAGGGCGTCGGCCGCTACGAGATCATGGGCAGTTCGCTCGACGATGCGGCCGGCGAGGCGTTCGACAAGACGGCCAAGCTGCTCGGCCTCGGCTATCCGGGCGGTCCGCAGCTCGCCGCGCTGGCCGAGCAGGGCCGGCCGGGCGTGTTCGAGTTCCCGCGCCCGATGACGGAACGGCCCGGGCTCGACTTCAGCTTCAGCGGACTCAAGACCGCCGTCGTCGTGGCGCTGCGCGGCCGTGACCTCGATGCCCGGACCCGCGCCGACGCGGCCCGCGGGTTCGAGGAGGCGGTCGTCGACACGCTGGTGATCAAGGCCGCGCGCGCGGTCGAGCAGTCCGGCGCCTCGACGCTCGTGGTCGCCGGCGGGGTCGGTGCGAACCGGCGCCTGCGGGCCCGGATGCTCGCAATGGGCGAGCGTGCCGGGGTGCGCGTGGTCTATCCTCGACCGGCGTTCTGCACCGACAATGCGGCGATGATCGCACTCGTGGGCGCACTCAGGCTCGCCCAAGGCCAGCACGATGGCCTCGCGATACGCGCGCGTGCGCGCTGGCCGATGGGCGAGCTCGCGCCGCCGGCGCCGGCGGGTGCCGCGTGAGCCGCGCCGTCGCCGGCCGCGGAACGAATGCCGACCGACACCCGGAGTCGAATGCCACCATGCCCGCCGCCCGCGACGTGATCTTCCTGTCCGGCCTCACGGTCGACTGCATCGTCGGCATCTGGGACTGGGAGCGGCGCGTCCGGCAGAAGATCGTGCTCGACCTCGAGATGGAGGCCGACGTGCGCCGCGCCGCGGCGAGCGACTCGATCGAAGACACGCTCGACTACAAGAAGGTGTCGAAGCGGCTGCTCGCGTTCGTCGGCGAGTCGCAGTTCCAGCTGGTCGAGACGCTGGCCGAGCGGGTCGCCGGCATCATCGTCACCGAGTTCGGCGTGCCGTGGGTGCGCGTGCGACTGAACAAGCAGGGTGCGATCCGCGGCGCCCGCGACGTCGGGATCCTGATCGAGCGGCGGCGCGAGGACTACCCGCCGGCGACGCGGTGACCGCGGTCTACGTCGCCGCGGGCAGCAACGTCGAGCCGGTCGCCAACCTGCGGCGCGCGCTCGACGTGCTCGCCGCCCACTACCCGGGGCTTCGCGCGTCGCGCGCCTGGCGCAACCGCGCGGTGGGCTTCGAGGGTGACGACTTCGTGAACCTCGCGCTCGGCTTCGACACCGACGAGGACGTCCGCAGCGTGGTCGGCCGGCTGCACGAAGCCGAGGCCGCCTGCGGGCGGGCGCGTGACGCCCCGAAGTGGGCGCCGCGCAGCATGGACCTCGACATCCTGCTCTACGGCGACCTGGTCTGCGACGAGCCGGGGCTCACGCTGCCGCGGCCCGACCTGCTCCGGCGCGCGTACATGCTCGGGCCCCTGGCCGAGCTCGCGCCCGCGGTCCGGCACCCGGTCGAGGGATCGACGATGGCGGCGCTGTGGGCGCGCTTCGACCGCGCGGCGCACGCGCTCGAGCCGGTCGAACTCGGGTGGCCGCGATGAGCGGGCGCGGGGCCCGTCCGGTGTCAGAGGCTGCGGCCGCCGTCGACCGCGATCACCTGGCCGGTGACGTAGGGCGCCTCGGTCGCGAGATAGAGCGCGGTGCGCGCGATGTCCTCGGGCGAACCGCTGCGCTTCAGCGCCGTCTTCGCGATGATCTCGGCCTTCAGTGCGGGGTCGAGGTCGCGCTCCGGCCACAGCACGGGGCCCGGCGCGATCGCGTTCACGCGCACCTCGGGACCGAGTTCGCGGGCGAGCGACTTCGTCAGCATGACGAGCCCGGCCTTCGCGGCGGAGTACACCGGGTGCCCGCGCAGCGGGCGACGGCCGTGGATGTCGACCATGTTGATGATGAGTCCGTGCGCGGCGCGGAGCGCCGGCGCGGCGGCCTGCGACAGGAACAGCGGTGCGCGCAGGTTCGTCCCCACGAGGTCCTCGAACTGCGCGGCCGTGATCCCGCCGACCGGTGTCGGGTAGAACGTCGACGCGTTGTTCACGAGCACGTCGAGGCGCCCGTGCCGGTCGAGCGCCGCGGCGACCAGGCCCGGCAGAGCGTCGACGTCATTGAGGTCGGCGGCGACGGTGCTCGCGGAGCCGGCGCGCGCGCGATTCAGTGCGTCGGCGAACTCGGCCGCGGCCGGCTGCGAGCGGTGGTAGTGCACGACGACGTCCGCGCCCGCGGCGTGGAAGCGCCGCGCCATCGCGGCGCCGAGCCGCTTGGCGCCGCCGGTCACGAGCACGCAGCGGCCTCGAAGTGGGACTGCCGGGTCCATGGGGTGACGATACCCGAGACGACCGCCGGTGTCCCCGGCAAGGGTCGCGCTCCTTGAGCGCGCCGGACGACCCGGGCCCGCTGTCGCCCGCGGAACGCGCCCACGGCGAGGCGGTGGCCGCGCGCGTCCGCGCCGAGATCGACGCTGCGGGCGGCTGGATCGGCTTCGACCGCTACATGGAGCTCGTGCTCTACGCGCCGGGGCTCGGTTACTACAGCGCCGGCGCGCGCAAGTTCGGGGCCGCCGGCGATTTCGTCACTGCACCCGAGGTCGCGCCGGTGTTCAGCCGCTGCATGGCCGCGCAGTGCGCCGAGGTGCTCGCCGGTCTCGGCGGCGGCGACGTGCTCGAAATCGGCGCCGGTTCCGGGGCGATGGCCGCGGCGATGCTCGCCGAATTCGAAGCGCTCGGCGCGCTGCCCGCGCACTACCGGATCCTCGACGTGAGCGCGGACCTGCGTGATCGGCAGCGCGCGACGATCGAGGCCGCGGTGCCGCACCTGGCCGGGCGGGTCGAATGGCTGGATCGCCTGCCGGACGCGTTCGTCGGCGTGGCCGTCGCGAACGAGGTGATCGACGCGCTGCCGGTCGAGCGTTTCGCCTGGCGCGGCGGTGCGGCGCTCGAACTCGGGGTCGTCGCCGACGGCGCGGGCTTCCGCACGGACGCCCGCCCGGCACCGCCGCCGCTCGCGGCGACGGTTGCGCACCTGCGCGCGACCTGCGGTGCCGACTGGCCCGACGGCTACGTCTCGGAGTCCTGCAACCGGCTCGCGCCCTGGATCGCGGCGCTGGCCGCATCGCTCGGGCGCGGCGTGCTGCTGTTCGTGGACTACGGGCTGCCGCGGCACGAGTACTACGCGGCCGGGCGCAGCGCCGGCACGCTCGCCTGCCACTTCCGGCACCGTTTCCACGACGACCCGTACGCGCGGCCCGGGCTCGAGGACATCACGGCGTGGGTGGATTTCACCGCGGTGGCCGAGGCGGCCGACGCGGCCGGGCTCATGGTCGCCGGCTACACGACCCAGGCGCACTTCCTGATCGGCAACGGGCTCGACCGCCGGCTCCGCGAGGTCTCGGACCTCGACCTCGTGAGCCGGCTCAACCTGTCGCGGCAGGCGATGCTGCTCACGCTTCCGGGCGAAATGGGCGAACGGTTCAAGGCGATCGCCCTCTCGAAAGGGTACGATGCGCCGCTCGCGGGGTTCGCGGTTCGCGACCTGCGCCACACGCTGTAGGTGACCATGGATACAGTGCAGGCCGTCGATCTCGCGCTCGTGCAGGGCCTCTCGGAGTTCCTGCCGGTATCCAGTTCGGGACACCTGATCCTGCTCCCGCACTTCCTCGGCTGGGCGGACCAGGGGCTCGCGTTCGACGTCGCGGTGCACGTCGGGACGCTCGCCGCGCTGGTGGCGTACTTCCGCCGCGAGATCGCCTCGATGGCGTCCGCGTGGCTCGGCTCCGTCTTCGGCGGCCGCCACACGCCGGACAGCCGGCTCGCCTGGCAGGTGCTCGTCGGCACGGTGCCGGTCGGGCTCACCGGGATGCTGGCGGGCGACTGGATCGAGTCCCACCTTCGCGATCCGCTTTTCGTCGCGGGCACGCTGTCGTTCTTCGGCCTGCTGATGTACGCCGCCGACCGGTGGTCGCGCGGCACCCGCAGCGAGTTCGAACTCGGCTGGGGACCGGCCGTGGCGATCGGCTGCGCGCAGGCGCTCGCGCTGCTGCCGGGCACCTCGCGCTCGGGCATCACGATGACGGCCGGCCGCGCGCTCGGGCTGTCGCGCTCGGGCGCCGCGCGGTTCTCGTTCCTGCTCGCGATCCCGGGCATCGGCGCCGCGGGTGCCTACGAGTGCCTCAAGGTCGCGAGCGCCGGCGTCGCGCTCGACTGGTCTGCGATCGCACTCGGGGTCGCCTGCTCGGCCGCCGCCGGACTCGCCTGCATCCACTTCCTGATCCGGTTCATCGAGCGCATCGGGCTGCTGCCGTTCACGATCTACCGGCTGCTGCTCGCGGCCGTGATCGTCTGGCACTTCGGCTGAGCCGCAGCGGTCAGTCGGCGATCGCGGCGCGGATCGCGTCGATCCGGGCCGCGCGCATCCGTTCCGCGACCACGGGGCCCGGCTCGCCCGCGTGCCGGGGGTCGAGGCGCGCGGCCGCGGCGGCCTCGCGCACCCGCCGCATCCGCGTCGCCTGGGGATAGGGCCGCCCGCGCAAGTCCGTCCCGCGGCCGCGCGCGTCCGCCTCGCAGACGAGCAGCAGCCGCCCGAAGCGTTCGCCGCGGCGGAACGCATCGGCGGCCTCGAGCAGCTCGAGCATCGTGCCCGGGCGCAGTTCCGCGGCCCGGTGCACCCGGCCGTGCAACCGCGCCGCGAGCACGGCCAGGTCGCGGTGCTCGTTCGGCACGCGCAGGCGCTCGCTCATGGCCTCGATCAGCCGTGCACCGCGTTCCTCGTGGCCGACGTGGCGCGGCCACTCCTCGCGCGCCGTCGTGCCCTTGCCGACGTCGTGCACGAGCGCGGCCCAGCGCACGGTCGTGTCCGGCGTGAGCTCCGCCGCGACGTCGAGCACCTCGAGCGCATGGACGTAGGTGTCCACCTCCGGGTGCCACTGCGGCGGCTGCGGCACGCCGTCGAGCGCGGCGACTTCCGGGAAGAGCGCGGCCAGCGCGCCGCAGCGGCGCAGCACCTCGAAATAGACGGCCGGCGTCGGTTCGCCGAGCGCGCGACCGGTCTCGGCCCAGACGCGCTCCGGCGCGAGTGCCGAGAGTTCGCCGGAGCCGGCGATCCGCGACATCAGGTCCATCGTCTCGCCGGCCACCGTGAATCCGAGCCGCGCGTAGCGCGCGGCGAATCGCGCCACGCGCAGCACCCGCAGCGGGTCCTCGACGAACGCCGGTGAGACGTGCCGCAGCACGCGCGCCTCGAGGTCGCGCCGACCGCCGTACGGATCGACGAGCCGGCCGTCGCCGTCCTCGGCCATCGCATTCACGGTCAGGTCGCGCCGCGCGAGGTCGTCCTCGAGCGTGACGTCGGGTGAGAACCGGGTCTCGAACCCGTAGTAGCCCGGTCCGGTCTTCCGCTCCGTGCGGGCGAGCGCGTACTGTTCGCCGGTCGCGGGATGCAGGAACACCGGGAAGTCCTTGCCGACCGGCCGGTAGCCGAGTGCGGAAAGGTCGGCCGGCGTGCCGCCCACGACGACCCAGTCGCGCTCGGTGGGCACGAGGCCGAGCAGGCGATCGCGGACCGCGCCGCCGACCAGGAAGATCTTCATGCGAGCCATCGTAGCGGAACGCCGAGCGACAGCGCGAGCCGGACGGGGACCGGCCGGCGCCGCCGCGCGACTCGTCGCGCTCGCGTTCGCGACCGCGCCGCTCGCCGGCTGCTACGTGATGCAGGCGGCCGGCGGGCAGATGGACGTGCTCGCGCGCAGCCGCCCGGTCGAGCGCGTGCTCGCGGACCCGGCGACACCGGAGGCGACGCGGCGGCGGCTCGAACTCGCGGTCGAGGCCCGGGAGTTCGCCGGCCGCGAACTCGGGTTGCCGGACGGCGGCAATTTCCGCAGCTACGCCGACCTCGGGCGCCCGTACGCGGTCTGGAACGTCGTCGCGACGCCGGAGTTCTCGCTCGTGCCCCGGCGCTGGTGCTTCGCATTCGCGGGCTGCGTCGCGTACCGCGGCTATTTCCACGAGGAGGCCGCGCGACACTACGCGGACGGGCTCGCGGCCGCCGGCGACGACACGCTCGTCGAGGGCGTGGCCGCCTACTCGACGCTCGGCCATTTCGACGACCCGCTGCTCAACACGATGCTGGGCTGGAGCGACGCACGGCTCGCGGGCACGGTCTTCCACGAACTCGCGCACCGCCGCCTCTACGTGCCCGGCGACAGCGCGTTCAACGAGGGCTATGCGACGGTGGTCGAGGCGGCGGGCCTGCGACTCTGGTTCGAGTCGCGCGGCGAGACGGCGGCGCTCGCGGCGTGGCTCGAGTCGCGGCGCCGGCGCGAGCAGTTCCTCGCGCTCCTCGGCGGCACGGCCGCGAGGCTGCGCGAGCTCTACAGCGGTCCACTCGATCCCGGCGCGATGCGCATCGAGAAGAACCGGCTGTTCGGCGAGCTCAAGTTCGAGTACGGGCGGCTGCGGGCGGCGTGGGGCGGGTGGGGCGGCTACGACGCCTGGTTCGCCCGGCCGCTCGACAACGCCGACCTCGCGTCGATCGCAACCTACGACGACTGCGTGCCGGGCCTCGAGCGCGAACTCGCGGCGGCCGGCTCGCTCGAAGCGTTCCATGCCCGTGCCGCCGCGCTCGCCCGGCTGGACCGGGCGACCCGGCACCGTGAGGTCTGCGGCGGTGCGCGGGACTGAGCGGAGCGCCCGGCCGCCCGCCACTCAGGCAGGCTGGAAGTTCGCTCGCAGGTAGCGCTCGACGGTGCCGCGCATCGGCGTTGGATCGATGCCGAGTTCGACGAGCCCGTTGCGGTCGCTCACGGAGTCGACCGTCGCCGAAAGGAAGTTGTCCGTCGAGAACGGCTTGCCCGGCACCCAGTCCATCAGTGCGGCCTGCGCCCGCGCGACCGCCCGCGGCAGCGGCACGACGAGCCGGCGCAGCCCGAGCGCCGCGGCCGCGCGCCGGACGATCTCGCCGAGCGTGACGACCTCGGGGCCGCACAGGTCGTACGCGCGGCCGGAGACGTCGCGCCGGTCGAGCGCGCGCACGAACGCCTCGACGACGTCGCCCACGTAGACCGGCGCGAAGCGCGCGTCGGCGCAGGCGAGCGGCAGCACGGGCACGAACCGCAGCATCGACGCAAACGTGTTCACGAACGCGTCCTCGGGCCCGAACACGACCGACGGGCGGAAGATGACGACGTCCGGGTTCCCGGCCGCGCACTCGCGGCGCAGGTGGTCCTCCGCCTCGCCCTTGCTGCGCAGGTAGTGGCTCGGCCCGCGCGTCGCATCGGCGTTGAGGCCGCTCATGTGCAGGTAACGCCGGACGCCTGCCGTGCGGCAGGCGCGCGCGACCCGGGCCGGCAGCTCCGTGTGCAGGCGGCGGAATTCGCTGCCGTCGCCGCGCCCGGGACGGCGCTCGTTCAGGATGCCGACCAGGTTCACGACGACGTCGCGGCCGGCGAAGCATTGCGCGAGCCCGGACTCGTCGCCGAGGTCGGCGCGGGCGACGCGCACGGTCGGCAGCACCGCGAGCGAGCGGTGGCCGACCGGGTCGCGGGTCAGGACGAGGACGTCGTGGCCATCCGCCGCGAGCCGCGCCACGAGGGCCCGGCCGATGTAGCCGGTGCCCCCGAGGACGCAGATCGCGTGCCGCATGGCCTCAGCGGATCGGGATGACGAGGATGGCGCTGCCGCGTCGGATCTGCACCACGAACGCCTGCTGTCCCTGCGTCGCGCGCTGGAACTCGGCGAGGTTCGCGACCCGGGTGCGGCCCACGGCCACGATCACGTCGTTCGCGCGCAGCCCGCGCTGCGCGGCCGGGCTGCCGTCCGCGACCGAGCGCACCAGCACGCCGCCGCCCTGGGCGTCGGTGAGGTCTGCGCCCTGCAGGCCGTCGTGCAGCCCGGCCGCGTCGGCCTCGGCCGCAGCGTCGCGCTCGGCGATCGTCGCGGTGATCCGGCGCGGCTTGCCGTCGCGCACGATCGAGACGTCGACCTTGTCGCCGATCCGCAGCAGGCCGATCTGGTTGCGAAGCGCCGCCGCGTCCTTCACGGGCTTGCCGTTCACAGCCGTGATCACGTCGCCCGCCTTGATGCCGGCCTTGTCGGCGGCCGAGCCGTCGATCACCTGCGAGACGAGCGCGCCCTGCGTGTTCGCGAGGCCCATGCTCTCGGCGATGTCCGGTGTCAGCGTCTGGATGTTCACGCCGAGCACGCCGCGCTTCACCTCGCCGTACTTGATCAGCTGCTGCATCACGGTCTTCATCATGTTCGCCGGGATCGCGAAGCCGATGCCGATGTTGCCGCCGGTGCGGGAGATGATCGCGGTGTTGATGCCGACGAGGCGGCCGTTCAGGTCGACGAGCGCGCCGCCGGAGTTGCCCGGGTTGATCGACGCGTCGGTCTGCACGAAGTCCTCGTAGCCCTCGGGGTTGATCCCGGAGCGCCCGAGCGCGCTGATGATGCCCGAGGTGACCGTGTGGCCGAGGCCGAACGGATTGCCGATCGCGACGACGAAGTCGCCGACCTCGAGCTCGTCGGAGTCGGCGATCGGGATCTCGGTCAGGTTCGCGCCCTGCACCTTCAGCACCGCGAGGTCCGAGCCCTCGTCGCGGCCGACCACGGTCGCCTTCAGCGTGTGGTTGTCGAGGAACTGCACGGTGATTTCCTTCGCGTTCTCGATCACGTGCGCGTTCGTGACGATGTAGCCGTTCTTCGCGTCGACGACGACGCCCGAGCCGGCGGCCTGGAACTCGCGCTCGCGCGGCTGGTTCGGCACGTCGAAGAAGCGCCGGAAGAACGGGTCGTTGAACAGCGGGTTCTGTTCCTGCACGGTGCCGCGCGTCTGCACGTTGACGACCGCGGGCGTGGCGCGCTTCAGCATCGGCGCGAGCGACGGAACGGGGGTCTCGCCCGGCTGTGAGGGGATCTGGGCCTGGGCCAGCGCGGTCCACGCGCCGAGCACCACCAGGGCGAGGCTCGAGTGCAGCTTCATGCGGGATTTCCTGAGTTTTCCGGACGTGTCCAGCGGGACGCGGCGAGTCTACCAGCCGCGCACCGCAGCCCGCGGCGGGTCGCCCGGGCCACCGACTCAGACTGGACCCTGCCGCCGCGAGTTCCGTCGGCGCGCCGCGTCCCGGCCGGGGTCGAAGGCGACCGGCTGTGCGGAGTCGGTGGGGAAGCTGTGGATTACCGGTGATCGGCGGGTGAACACAAGATGTTGTGTTCCCGCCGCACGCCGGGACTTGACTCCGGAGTCAATTCGCGCTTTGACATAGTAATCCCGAAGGCGCTCGTAATATACTGTTTTTAAACGATAAAATATTGTCGCGACGCAGCATAAAAACCGATTGACGGGGGGCAGGGTGGTGCATAGTCTTGCTCGCCTGACCCTACATGTTGTGTCTGCCACGAAACCGCCGCCGAGCCTGCGCGGACGATCGTGGGGAACGCTCATCGGGGGTCGGACGGACCCGACACGCGGCCCGTGCGCCGCCATCGGGGACGAGGGGGATCACGGGCCTTCATACCAAGAATTCTGGAGCCTGAGCCGCTGCAATGAGCACTGCCGTGAAGCTGGAAACCCGGGACGCGCGGAGCATTCCCTACCAGGAAGCCTCTCTCGACATCTGGGACAAGAAGTATCGCCTCGCCGCCAAGGACGGAACGCCCATCGACCAGACGATGGACGACACGTACAAGCGCGTCGCGCGGGCGCTCGCCGACGTCGAGAACGAAGAGGTGCGCGAGCACTGGTACGAGCAGTTCCTGTGGGCGTTGCGCCGTGGCGCGATCCCGGCGGGCCGCGTCACCTCGAACGCGGGCGCGCAGGAGCACAAGCCGGCCACCTCGACGATCAACTGCACGGTGTCGGGCACGATCCGTGATTCGATGGACGACATCCTCGGCAAGGTCCACGAGGCGGGTCTCACGCTGAAGGCCGGCTGCGGCATCGGCTACGAGTTCTCGACGCTGCGTCCGCGCGGCGCCTACGTGTCGGGCGCCGGCGCCTACACGTCGGGCCCGCTGTCGTTCATGGACATCTACGACAAGATGTGTTTCACCGTGTCGTCGGCGGGGGGCCGCCGCGGCGCGCAGATGGGCACGTTCGACGTCGGCCACCCGGACGCGATGGAGTTCATCCGCGCAAAGCGCGAGGCCGGCCGGCTGCGCCAGTTCAACCTGTCGCTGCTCGTCACGGACGAGTTCATGAAGGCCGTGCGCGAGGACCGCGACTGGCAACTCGCGTTCCCGGTCCGCCAGGCCGAGATCGACGGCGAGGACACCGCCGACCGCGCGAAGTACATCTGGCGCGAGTGGCCCGAGCGTTCGAACTACGTCGTGAACGACGAGGGGCTCGTGCTCTGCAAGGTCTACAAGACACTGCCGGCGCGGCGGCTGTGGGACGTGATCATGTCGTCCACGTACGACTTCGCGGAACCCGGCTTCGTGCTGATCGACCGCGTGAACGAGATGAACAACAACTGGTGGTGCGAGAACATCCGCGCCACCAACCCCTGCGGCGAGCAGCCGCTGCCGCCGTACGGCTCGTGCCTGCTCGGCTCGGTCAACCTGACGAGCTTCGTCCGCGACCCGTTCGGTGACCACGCGGCGTTCGACTGGGACGAGTACCGCCAGGTCGTCCGCGTGTTCACGCGCATGCTCGACAACGTCGTCGAGGTGAACGGGCTGCCGCTCGAGAAGCAGCGCGAGGAGATCATGCGCAAGCGCCGCCACGGCATGGGCTTCCTCGGGCTCGGCTCGACGATCACGATGCTCGGTTGGAAGTACGGCTCGCGCGAGTCGATCGCGTTCACCGAGCGCGTCTCCCGCGAGCTCGCGGTCGCCGGCTGGGAGGCGGGGCTCGAACTCGCCGAGGAGAAGGGCCCGGCGCCGATCATGCTCGAGGAGTTCGAGGTGACGGCCGAGATGCTGCGCAAGCGCCCCGAGATGCGTCGCGACGGGATCAAGGTCGGGCAGAAGCTGCCGGGCCGCGTGCTGCACGCGCGCTACAGCCGCTACATGCAGCGCGTCGCCGACGTCGCCCCGGAGCTCGTGCACCGGCTTTCCGAGGTCGGCTGCCGGTTCACGCACCACAGCTCGATCGCGCCGACCGGCACGATCTCGCTGTCGCTCGCGAACAACGCCTCGAATGGCATCGAGCCCTCGTTCGCCCACCACTACTTCCGGAACGTGATCCGCGAGGGGCGCAAGACCAAGGAGCGCATCGACGTGTTCTCGTTCGAGCTGCTCGCCTACCGCGAGCTCGTGAACGCGAACGCGATGCCGGGCGGGACGACGCCGGCCGACAGGCTGCCCGACTACTTCACGACCGCGGACGACATCACGCCGCGCGAGCACGTGGACATCCAGGCGGCGGCCCAGAAGTGGATCGATTCCTCGATCTCGAAGACGGCCAACGTCCCGACCGACTACAAGTACGAGGACTTCAAGGACATCTATCTCTACGCCCACGAGCAGGGGCTCAAGGGCTGCACGACGTTCCGCTTCAACCCCGAGGCGTTCCAGGGCGTGCTCGTGAAGGAGGAGGACCTCAAGAACACCACCTACGTGTTCACGCTGGAAGACGGCAGCGAGGTCCAGGTCAAGGGCGACGAGGAAATCGAGTACGACGGCGAGGTCCACACCGCCGCGAACCTGTTCGATGCCCTCAAGGAAGGCTACTACGGGAAATTCTGATGAGCGCGCGCAAGATCGAAAAGAAGATCCTCAAGTACCGGGTCGAGCGGCCCGGCGAGAAGGTCGAGGCGAAGGCCGAACCGCGCACCGTCGCGCCGGTCGAGTCGCACGACGCCAAGGTCATCTGGATGCACGAGAAGCTCGAGCGTCCGGAGATGCTCATCGGCTCGACCTACAAGATCAAGACGCCGGTCTCCGACCACGCGATGTACGTGACGATCAACGACATCGTGCTGAACGAAGGCACCGAGCACGAGCAGCGCCGGCCGTTCGAGATCTTCATCAACTCGAAGAACCTCGACCACTTCCAGTGGATCGTCGCGCTCACGCGGATCATCTCCGCGGTGTTCCGCAAGGGCGGCGACGTCACGTTCCTCGTCGAGGAGCTGAAGGCGGTGTTCGACCCGCGTGGCGGCTACTGGCAGGCCGGCGGCAAGTTCATGCCGTCGATCATCGCCGAACTCGGCCACGTGATCGAAAAGCACCTGCAGTCGATCGGCCTGCTGCGCTCGCCCGAGATGGACGAGCACCGCCGCGCGCTGATCGAGCAGAAGCGCGAGGAATACGAGCAGCGCCAGAAGCAGCAGGACGCGTTCGCGAAGAGCCACTACCCGCAGGGCGCGCAGCTCTGCTCGAAGTGCAGCACGGCGGCCGTCGTGATGATGGACGGCTGCATGACCTGCCTGAATTGCGGCGACTCGAAGTGCGGCTGACCGCCGTGGTTTCCCCACGCGCCGGGGCTGGATTCCCGCCGGCCACCTGACCCCAGGGCGCCCCTGACCGGGCGCGGCGCGTACTTCCGAGGCGGCCCCCACGGGGCCGCCTCGTTTTTCACCGGGATCAGTTCGCGCCGGGCGGCCTGCTGAGGCGCTGCCCGACCATTTCCGAGGCCGTCTTCGCCCACTGGTCGATGCGGCTCCTGAGCTGCTCCAGCGTGAGCGCCGTCTTCGCGTTCTTGAGCTGGTCGCCCGACCCGTGGCGCACGACCATCGCGAGCGGATCGCCGCTCACGCTGTCGGTCATCAGCGCCTCGACCGAGATCGCCACGTCCTGGCTGCGCTGGCCGGCGGCCCGCATCGCCGTCGAGAACACGAGTGCGGCCGGGATGAACTCGTAGGGCTTCATGCCCGTGCTGCCGACGGCCACCGCGGTCACGGCGACCTGGAGCTTCGCGACGCCGGGTCCGGGTGCGCCCACCTGCGGCACGTCCTTGAACACGACGTCGCGCAGCGTGTTCGTCAGGTACGAGGTGATGTCGTCGAGCGTCTTCTGCGGAACCTGCTCGGTCGGCTCGGGCGTCGGGTAGAAGACCACCGGCTCGATGATGATCGCGTGGTAGTTCTCGCGCGTGAGCTGCGGGCTCAGCCAGCGGTCGGCCTCCTTGCCGAGCTTCGTCTTCACCGGCTCGAGCCGCGAGTAGTCGGGCAGGAACCCGGAGTTGGGCGGGTCGGCGGCGCGGGCGGCCGGGCCCGCGAGCGTGAGTGCGGCGGCAACCACCGCTGCGCCGAGGAACGTGCGTCGAGTCTCTATCGCCATGCCGGCCTCCGGTGGCCGCAGGAGTGGATGCGCGGCCCGTTTCTCATTTTATCGACGTGATCGGCCGGCGCCAGATGCGTGCGTGCACGAATCGTCGCCGGGCGCAGCTATAATCGCGTCCCCATGACCAGGGCCCCAACGACCGCCATCCTCGCGATGCTGCTGGGCCTCGCGGCGGCACAGGCCGGTGCGCAGGCGTTCTCGTCCGTCTCCACGCGCACCACCGAGGAACCGCCCGCGGAGCCCGCGGCGCCTGCGTCGCCCGACGCGAATCCTTTCCTGACCGGTTCGGCGGCCGCCGCGGCCGCGCGCGGCGAACTGCCCCCGGCGACTCCTTCGGCGCCGCCGACCGACGTGCCGACCGAGGATCCGACCGAGGCGTCGGCCGAGGTGCCGACCGTGACGCCCGCGGCCACGCCGGCCGACGCGTCGAGCGCGACACCGGCCGAGGCGCCGAACCCGTTTCTCACCGGCTCTGCGGCGGCCGCGGCCGCGGCGTCGTCGAACCCGTTCCTGACCGGCTCGGCCGCGCGGATCGCGACGGCGCCGCAGGGCTGGGCGACGACCAGCACGCCGCTGGCCGTCGTGACGCCAGCGACCGACGCGACGTCGCCGGCGCCCGGCGCGCCCACGTCGGCGAATCCGTTCCTGACCGGATCGGCGGCGGCGATGGTCCTGCCCGAACTGTCGGCGTCCGCTGGCACGCAGCCCTTCGGCACGCGCTACGACGACGCGATCGCGACCGTGCCGCGGGGGCGCGAACCCGCGGACCACATCCTGGTCAAGAAGTCCGAGCGCCGCCTGTACCTGCTGCGCGACGGACGGGTCATCGCCGAATACCCGATCAAGCTCGGGCTCAACCCGACCGGGCCGAAGCGATTCGAGGGCGATTTCCGGACGCCCGAGGGCTCCTACCAGCTGGTCCGGCGCAATTCGAACAGCGAGTACTTCCTCGCTCTCGAGGTTTCGTACCCGAATGCGCGCGACCTCGAGCGGGCGCGGGAACTCGGCTTGCCGCCGGGTGGCCTGATCATGATCCACGGACAGCCGAACTCGCCGTCGAAGCCGGCGACCTACTACGCGAGCAACGACTGGACGAACGGCTGCATCGCGCTCAGCAATCCCGACATGGTCGACGTCTGGCTGCGGACCGACCTCGGCACGCCGATCGAGATCCGGCCTTGATGATGAAGCGCTTCGAACTGCCGCTTGGCGCCGCGGAGGACGCCGGGTACGTCGACGCCCGCGTGACGCCGACTGGCAGCCTCGAGAACCTCTCGCAACAGGAAGTGGACCGCCTGCTCGACTCCTCGCGCGGCGGCCTCTACCCGCTGTACCGCCGCTGCTCGCTCGCGGTGCTGAATGCCGGCGGCGAGAGCGACGACGCGCGCGCGATCTTCGAGCGCTTCCGCGACTTCGAGATCCGGATCGTCCGCCAGGCATGGGGCGTCAAGCTCGAGCTCGAGAACGCGCCAGCGAGTGCCTTCGTCGACGGCCGGATGATCCGCGGCATCCAGGAGCACCTGTTCGCCGTGCTGCGCGACATCCTCTACATCCACGGCGAGGTGTACGAACACGGCAGCGTCGAGCTCACGGAGCCACAGGGAATCACGAACGCGGTCTACCGGATCCTGCGCAACGCGGGCGTGCTGCTGCCGCGGGTCCGGCCCGACGTCGTGGTCTGCTGGGGCGGGCACTCGATCGGCCGGGAGGAATACGTCTACACGAAGCGGGTGGGCTACGAACTCGGCCTGCGCGGGCTCAACGTCTGCACCGGCTGCGGCCCGGGCGCGATGAAGGGCCCGATGAAGGGCGCCGCGATCGGCCACGCGAAGCAGCGCATCGTCGACGGCCGCTACGTCGGCCTCACGGAACCCGGCATCGTCGCCGCGGAACCGCCCAACGCGATCGTCAACCGGCTCGTGATCCTGCCCGACATCGAGAAGCGCCTCGAGGCGTTCGTGCGCGTCGGCCACGGGATCGTCGTGTTCCCGGGCGGCGCCGGCACCGCCGAGGAGATCCTGTACCTGCTCGGCATCCTGCTCGACCCGGCGAACGAGCAGCAGCCGTTCCCGGTCGTGTTCACGGGCCCCGAGGCCAGCCGCGACTACTTCGCGCAGATCGACTCGTTCCTGGCTGCCACGCTGGGCCCGAAGGCACGCGACTGCTACCGGATTGTGATCGGCGACCAGGCGGAGGTCGCCCGCGAGATGCAGCGCGGGATGGACGCGGTCCGCGACCACCGGCGCCGCGTCAGCGACGCGTACAACTACAACTGGACGCTCGCGATCGACCACGGGCTGCAGCGGCCGTTCGAGCCGACCCACGCCTCGATGGCCGCGCTCGAACTCGACCGCGACCGCCCGGCCCACCTGCTCGCGGCGGAACTGCGCCGCGCGTTCTCGGGCATCGTCGCCGGCAACGTCAAGGAGTCGGGCATCCGGCTGATCGAGGCGCACGGGCCGTTCGAGATCCGCGGCGACCGGGCGCTGATCGAGCCACTCGACGCGCTGCTTGCGGCGTTCGTCCGCCAGGGCCGCATGCGGATCGGCGGCGATTACCGGCCCTGCTACCGCGTCGTCGCCTGAGCCGGCCGCTTATTTGTGATCCAGGTCCGGACGGCAGGCAGCCGTCGCCGTAGCCTGCGTGGCACGGAAACTTGGCATCCATGACCGACCGCAAGAAGCCCACGGACAGCACCGCCGAACGCGCGGACGCGCCGGCCACCTCACGGCGGCCGAAGTTCGGTGCGGCGACGGCTGGCTGGGATGCCTACAACGACTGGCTGGACCGCGTCCGCACGCAGCCGACGCGCATTTCGCGGCAGGCGGTCGTCGCGAAGTCCCTCTACAGCGTCTCGAGCTACAAGAACTGGGCCGACAAGGCCCGCGGGGCGTTCGACAAGGGCAAGTGACAGCGGGCCCGGTTCCCGGGTCTACTGTAGGCAGGCACCCGACCCGGCCGACTCCGCGGCCCGGCGCCGGTGCGCCGAGGATGCCCCGATGAGCGACCACGACCCCGACGACCTCCGCCGGCGACTGAGCGACGAGCAGTGGCGGGTCACGCAGCAGTGCGGGACCGAGCGGCCGTTCACGGGCCGCTGGTACGACCACCACGAGCACGGCACCTACACCTGCGTCTGCTGCGGGCAGGCGCTGTTCGCGTCCGACACCAAATACGAGTCCGGCTCAGGCTGGCCGTCGTTCTGGCTGCCGCTCGCCGGCGACCGGGTGCGGACCCGGACCGACACGAGCCATGGGATGGTCCGCCAGGAAGTCACGTGCGCGCGCTGCGGTGCGCACCTCGGGCACGTGTTCGACGACGGACCCCGCCCGACCGGATTGCGCTACTGCGTCAACTCGGCCTCGCTCGACTTCGAGCCGGGTGAAGACTCCGGGAAGGGCTGACGTCAGCCGACCGACGGGTTCAGCGTGTAGGTACCTGTGAGGCGCGCCTCGGCCAGCACGTGGCCCGCGATCGCGCGCTCGACGTCCGGGCCCGTGAACGCGCCCTCCACCGGGCAGCGATCGAGGTCGGTCGCGTACACGATGAAGTGGTAGTGGTGCAGCAGTTCGTCGTTCCACGGCGGGCAGGGCCCCTCGTAGCCGTACCACTGGCCGCCCATGTCCGGGTCGCCCGCGAACCACCGGGTGTAGTCGTTGAGGCCCTGGCGCGAGCCCGCGGGGCCCGGTGGCGAGCGCTTGCCGCGCGCGACGATGCCGTCCGAGCAGGCGCCGGCGGCGATGTCGGTCACCGTGGGCGGGATGTCGACCATGCACCAGTGGTTGAACTCGGTGCGGGGCAGCGACGCCGGGACGACGCGGCCCTCCTTGTTCACGTCGTCGCCGCGCGTCGGCACGTCCGTGTCGACGCACAGCAGCACGAACGAGCGCGTGCCGGCCGGGGCACCGCTCCAGGCGAGGTGCGGGTTCAGGTTGCGGCCGAGCGCGAGGTGCGCGGCCGGGTCCGGCACGCCGAAGGCGAATTCGCCCGGGATGCGCGCGCCGTGCGAGAAGCTCGTCGAGGTCAGTTTCATGCGGTGGCTCCCGCCCGGGCGTCGGCGGCCCGGGCATCGTGGCCGATTCTGGCACACTGCATCGACCGTACGGGAGGTTCGACGCGTGGGTGAACTCAGGCCGCCGGCGCCGCAGCCGGCCGTCATCGCCGGGCCGCAGGGCGCGCTCGAGGCGCGGGTCGAGGACCCGTCGCCCGGGACCGCCCCGCGCGCGGTCGGCGTCGTCTGCCACCCGCACCCACTGCACGGCGGGACGATGCAGAACAAGGTCGTGCACACGCTGGGGCGCGCCATGCAGGAACTCGGCGTCCCGACGGTGCGCTTCAACTTCCGCGGTGTCGGCGCGAGCGATGGTGCCTACGGCGACGGCGTCGGCGAGGTCGACGATGCACTCGCGGCGGTCGCGTGGGCCCGCGAACGGTGGCGCTGCGACGCGTTGTGGCTCGCGGGGTTCTCGTTCGGCTCGGCGGTGTCACTCGAGGCCGCGCGCGTCGCCCGGCCCGCTGCACTCGTGAGCGTCGCGCCGCCGGTCGGACGGATCATCGTCGGGCACGTCGAGCGTCCCGCGTGCCCGTGGCTCGTCGTGCAGGGCGACCGGGACGAACTCGTCGACGCTCAGGCGGTGCGCGCCTGGGCCGCATCGTTCGACCCGCCGCCGGAACTCTCAATGCTCGACGGCGCCGAGCACTTCTTCCACGGCCGGCTCGGCGAGCTCCGCGACCGCGTCTCGCGGTTTTTATCGGGAATTTGACGGGTTTCCGGCTGCGCCGGGCCGAAACGAAACGGGGCGGCTCGAGGCCGCCCCGTCGCGAAACCCTGTTCGAGTCTGCGCTCAGTTCACCATCGACTTCAGGTTCTTGAGCGGCATCACGCGAACCTTCTTGCTGGCCGGCTTGGCCTTGAAGGTCATCTTCTCGCCCGTGAACGGGTTGACGCCTTCGCGGGCCTTCGTGGCGGGCTTCTTCACCACCTTCATCTTCGCGAGGCCCGGCAGCGTGAACAGGCCGTGCGACTTCAGGCTCTTCTTGATCACCGTGCCGAGCGACTCGAAAACGGCACCAACCTGCTTCTTGCTCAGTCCGGTGTCCTTCGAGATGGCCGCGAGGATGTCGGACTTGGTCGGTGCAGAACTCTTCTTTGCCATTTAAGTCTCCTGTGGATGGATCGCGGGCCGCTGGCCCCGTTAGTTCTTCGGCGCGCAGGAAAATAACACAAGATTCCAGCGTGTTTAAGCGTTCCGAAGGCTTTTTTTCAGGGGTCGCGCGCGGTCAGCCCGCGTAGAACTCGCGCTTGAACTGCACCGTGAACTTCGACTCCGGCCCGGCGGGTGCCGCGCTGATGTCGAACACCAGGATCTCGTTGCCGCTGATCTCGACCTCGCCGATGTAGTAGACCGAGCTGCCCTCGGTCACCCGGCGCATCGAGAGCTGCTTCAGCTGGCCGTTCAGGTTGTAAGCGGTTGCGGTGACCCCGGCGTCGACCGGTGTCGTCGTGCCGTCCGGGTTGAGGTGCAGCACCGAGACGTTCAGCAGCACCCGGTTCGCGCTGCGCGCGATCCCGTAGGCCCGTGCGACCTCCGGCGTCAGGAAATCGCTGCGTACGGCGTTGTAGTGGATCTCGAACTCGCCGAACCGGCGGCTCGTGGCGTCGCTCGGGGCGGCGACCTGGGGTGCGGCGTCCGGATCGCCGCGACTGCAGCCGCCGATCGCGGCGGCGAGCGCGCAGGCGAGGACGGCGGCGTATCGATGCGCGGCGTGGCTGGCCATGCTGAATCCTCCCGGATCCGACGAGCCTGCGCTCACTATAGTCCAACCGCCGCGGCGCGGCGCGGCGGTTTTCACGCGTCCGGGCCGCCCTCGAGCGAGGCGGGCAGTGCCGACACGCCACGGATCCGGATGCGCTTGTCCCGGCCGGTCTCGCCGTGCTCGATCGCGACCCGTGCCCGCGGCACGCCGAACGCGTCGGCGAGTCGCTCGACGAGTTCGGCGTTCGCCCGGCCGTCGAGTGGCGGGGCGGACAACCGCATCCTGAGCCGGCCGCCGTGCACGCCGGCGGGCCCGGGGCGCGAGGCCCTCGGCTGCACTCGCACCTCGAGCAGCAGGTCCTCGCCGTCGCGCCGCCAGTGCCCCATCGGCGCGTCAGCGCACGAGCAGTTGGGCCGCCTGCAGCAGCACCAGCACCACGAGCGGCGACAGGTCGAGCCCGCCGAGCGGCGGCAGGATGCGCCGGACCGGCGCGAGCAGCGGCTCGCAGATCGCCGCAAGCAGCCTCGACGCCGGGTTGTACGTGTCCATCGCGACCCAGCTGAGGAGCGCATGGGCGATGACCGCGGTGCTGTAGAAGAAGATCAACGTGTGCAGCAGGTCGAGCGCCGCGACCCAGGCCGCGAGGAGCGGCGAGTACGCGCCCCCGATCAGGAGCCTCAGCGACGTGCCGGCGTACTGCACCGCATACACCGCGACGAGCGATGCGACATCCACGCGCCCGACCGGGCCCAGCACGCGCCGGAGCGGACGGACCAGCGGGTCGGTGACCCTGAGCACGGCCTGGCCCAGCGGGTTGCGGAAGTCGGCCCGCACCAGCGGCATGATCGCTCGCAGCAGGAATGCAACGACGACGAACGTGACGATCGCATTGACGATGTAGAGCAGGGCGTCCATGTTCAGCGGCTCCCGGACTGCGTGGCGAGTTCGGCCGAACGGCTCGCAGCGGCGGCCGCGGCCCGCGCAACCAGTTCGCGCAGCCCGCCCGACTCGAAGACCGCGAGCGCGGCCGCGGTCGTGCCGCCCTTCGAGGTCACCTGTTCGCGCAATGTCGCGGGCTCGAGCCCGCTCTCGGCCGCCATCCGGCCGGCGCCACGCGCGGTTTCCGCGGCCAGGCGGCGGGCCGTCTCGTGCGGGAGGCCGAGCGCGATCCCGGCCGCCTCGAGCGCCTCGACGAGCAGGAAGAAGTACGCGGGACCGCTGCCGGAGATCGCCGTGGCCGCGTCCATCTGGGACTCGTCCTCGAGCCAGACCGACTCGCCGGCCGCGACCATCAGCCGCTCGACGGCCCGCCGGTCTTCCGTCGTGACGGACGGGCCCGCGTGCAGCGCCGTGACGCCGGCACCGATCAGCGCGGGCCGGTTGGGCATGGCCCGGACGACCGGTACCGGGCCGAGCCAGCGGGCGAGGTCCGCGAGCCGCACGCCGGCGGCCACCGAGACGACGACGCGGCGCCGGTTCGCGAGTTCGCCGGCGATCCCGAGTGCCGCCGCGGCCATGTCCTGCGGCTTCACGGCCAGCACGACGCAGTCGGCGTCCCGGACGGCCTCGCGGTTGTCCGCGGAGCCGCGCACGCCGAATTCGTAGGCGAGCCGCTCGAGTTGCGCGGGCACCGGGTCGGCGACCCGCACGCCGTCGACGGGCGTGCCGTGTCGCAGCAATCCGCCCACGAGCGCCGTCGTCATGTGGCCGCCGCCGATGAACGCGAATTTCATGACCGTCTCCTCAGGACCCGCTCAGGAGCGCGGGCCGAACACCGCGGTGCCGATCCGCACCAGCGTCGCGCCCTCGAGGATCGCAGCCTCGAGGTCATCGCTCATCCCCATGGACAACGTGTCGAGCGCGTGGCCCCGCGCCACGAGCCCGCCCAGCAACTCGCGGAGCCGCCGGAACGGGACGCGCTGCGCGGCCTCGCCGCTCGCCGGCGCCGGGATGCACATGAGCCCGCGCAGCCGCAGCCGCGGCAGCCCCGCCACGACCTCCGCGAGCGCGGCGAGGTCGTCCGGCACGACTCCGCCCTTGCCGGGTTCGTCGTCGAGCTTCACCTGCAGCAGCACCTCGAGCGGCGGCGCGTGGTGGGGGCGCTGGCCGCTCAGACGTTCGGCGACCCGCGGCCGGTCCACCGTGTGGACCCACTGGAAAGCCCGGGCCACTTCGCGGGTCTTGTTGGCCTGCAACTGCCCGATGTAGTGCCACGTGAGGTCCAGCGGCTCGAGTTCCGCCAGCTTGGCGACGGCCTCCTGCAGGTAGTTCTCGCCAAAGTCGCGCTGCCCGGCCGCGGCCGCGGCACGCACCATCCCGGCGGGCTGCTGCTTGCTCACGGCGACCAGCCGCACGGCGGCCGGGTCGCGGCCGGCCCGCCGGGCCGCCGCGGCGATCCGGGCCCGGACCGCTTCGAGGCGGTCGGTCGAGAAGTGCGGACCGGTTAACATATTGGGGTCCGAGGCCCTGATCTATACTTCCGTGGCCAGCGCGGACCACCGGTGACCCGACCGGAGCGCTGCACTAAGGGAGCCGAGATGGCCGTAGACATTGCCCAGTTGCTGGCGTTCGCCGTCAAGAACAAGGCCTCCGACCTGCACCTGTCGGCGGGCGTGCCGCCGATGATCCGCGTCGACGGCGACATGAAGCGGATCAACATGCCACCGCTGACGCACAAGGAAGTGCACAGCATGGTGTACGACATCATGAATGACAAGCAACGGAAGGCGTACGAGGAGTTCTACGAGACGGACTTTTCGTTCGAGATTCCGAAGCTCGCGCGCTTCCGCGTCAACGCGTTCAACCAGAACCGCGGCGCGGCCTCGGTGTTCCGCAACATCCCGTCGGTCGTGCTGTCGCTCGACGACCTGAACGCGCCGAAGATCTTCAAGGACATCGCGATGCAGCCCCGCGGGCTCGTGCTGGTCACCGGCCCGACCGGGTCCGGCAAGTCGACCACGCTGGCCGCGATGATCAACTACATCAACGACAACCGGCCGGACCACATCATCACGATCGAGGACCCGATCGAGTTCGTGCACGAATCGAAGCGCTGCCTGATCAACCAGCGCGAGGTGCACCGCGACACGCTCGGTTTCAGCGAGGCGCTGCGCTCGGCACTGCGCGAGGACCCCGACGTGATCCTGGTGGGCGAGATGCGCGACCTCGAGACGATCCGCCTCGCGCTCACCGGCGCCGAGACCGGCCACCTCGTGTTCGGCACCCTGCACACGAGTTCGGCTGCCAAGACGATCGACCGCATCGTCGACGTGTTCCCGGCGGCCGAGAAGGAGATGGTCCGGGCGATGCTCTCGGAGTCGCTGCGCGCCGTGATCTCGCAGACGCTGCTGAAGCGCATCGGCGGCGGCCGCATCGCGGCGCACGAGATCATGATCGGCACCCCCGCGATCCGCAACCTGATCCGCGAGGGCAAGATCGCCCAGATGTACTCGGCGATCCAGACCGGCCAGGCCGCCGGCATGCAGACGCTCGACCAGTGCCTGAAGGAGCTGCTGCAGAAGGGCCTGATCACGAAGGAAGAAGCCCGGTTCCGGGCGCAGAACAAGGAGGAGTTCTGAGCGGTCGCGCGCTGCGCGACGCTCGGGGCTGAACAATGGACCGCGACCAGGGCATCAAGCTGATGCAGGACCTGCTCCGCCGCATGGTGGAGCGCAAGGGGTCCGACCTCTTCATCACTGCGGGCTTCCCGCCGGCCATCAAGGTGGACGGCGAGATCAAGCCGCAGACCAACCAGCCGCTGACGCCGGAACAGGCGCAGCTCCTCGTCCGCGCGATCATGAACGACCGCCAGACGAAGGAGTTCGACGCCACGAAGGAGTGCAACTTCGCGATCGCGCCGCCGGGCATCGGCCGCTTCCGCGTCAGTGCCTTCGTGCAGATGGGGCTGACGGGCGCCGTGCTGCGCACGATCAACGTCAAGGTGCCGACGGTCGACGAACTCGAGCTGCCGCCGATCCTGAAGGAGATCGTGCTGTCGAAGCGCGGGCTCGTGATCCTGGTCGGCGCCACCGGCTCAGGCAAGTCGACCTCGCTCGCCGCGATGCTCGACTACCGCAACGACAAGACCCGCGGCCACATCATCACGATCGAGGACCCGATCGAGTACGTGCACTCGCACCGCAACTGCGTGATCACGCAGCGCGAGGTGGGCGTCGACACGGACAGCTGGCACATGGCGCTCAAGAACACGCTGCGCCAGGCCCCGGACGTGATCCTGATCGGCGAGATCCGTGACCGCGAGACGATGGAGTACGGCATCCAGTTCGCGGAGACCGGCCACCTGGTGCTCGCGACGCTGCACGCGAACAGCGCCAACCAGGCGCTCGACCGCATCATCAACTTCTTCCCGGAGGACCGCCGGGAGCAGCTGCTGATGGACCTGTCGCTCAACATCCGGGCGATGATCTCGCAGCGACTGATCCCCCGCGAGGCGGGCAAGGGCCGCATCGCCGCGATGGAGGTGATGCTGAACACGCCGCTGATCGCCGACCTGATCTTCCGCGGCGAGGTCGCGGCGATCAAGGAGATCATGGCCAAGTCGAACCGGCTCGGCATGAAGACGTTCGACCAGGCGCTCTACGACCTCTACGAGGCCGGCGTGATCTCCTACGAGGAAGCGCTCAGGAACGCGGACTCGAAGAACGAGGTGCGCCTGCGCATCAAGCTCGAGAGCAAGCGGGCCGACGCCTCGAGGCACGATTCGACCGGCGCGCTGAAGATCGTCGAGGAAGAGGAGTAGGAGGGCGGCGATGACGGCGACCGACCTCGAAAGCACCGGCAACTCGCCCGAGGGGGTGCTGGGTGAATCGGTCCCGGCGACGGGCTCGACCCGCAATTACGTGCTGAACACGAAGCCGCTGTTCAAGCTGATGGTGGAGAAGAAGGCTTCCGACCTCTTCTTCACGTCGAACTCCCCGATCAAGATCAAGATCGAGGGGCGCATCATCCCGGTGAACCGCCAGGTGCTCACGGCCGACCAGGTGCGCCAGGCCGCGTTCGGCCTGATGAACCAGGAGCAGATCGACTACTTCCAGCAGGAGCTCGAGATCGACTTCGCGGTCTCGGAGCCCGGTCTCGGCCGGTTCCGCGTCGCGGTGTTCCACCAGCGCGGCAACCCGGCGATGGTGCTGCGCTACATCACCGCCGAAATGCCGAGCTTCGAGGAGCTCGGGCTGCCGCCGATCATGAAGGACCTGGTGATGACGAAGCGCGGGCTGGTGCTCATGGTGGGCGCCACCGGCTCCGGCAAGTCGACGTCGCTCGCGGCGATGATCAACCACCGCAACATCAACTCCTCCGACCACATCCTGACGGTCGAGGACCCGATCGAGTTCCTGCACCAGAACAAGAAGTCCATCGTCAACCAGCGCGAGGTCGGGCTCGACACGAAGTCGTTCCACCGCGCGCTCAGGAGCGCGATGCGCGCCGCACCGGACGTGATCCTGATCGGCGAGATCCGCGACCGCGAGTCGATGGAATACGCGGTGACGTTCGCCGGCACCGGCCACCTCTGCCTCGCGACGCTGCACGCGAACAACGCGGCCGAGGCGCTCGACCGCATCATCAACATGTTCCCCCGCGACCAGCACTCGCAGATCTTCCTCGACCTGTCGCAGTACCTGCGCGCGATCCTGTCGCAGCGCCTCGTGATGGGCAAGGACGGCAAGCGCTGCGCGGCGATCGAGGTGCTGCTCAACACGCCGCACGTGCAGGAACTGATCAAGAAGGGCGACGTGATCGGCGTCAAGGAAGCGCTGGTCCGCAGTGCCGAGAAGGGCATGCAGAGTTTCGACGTCTCGCTCTACCAGCTTTACCTGGACGGGAAGATCTCGCTCGAGGAGGCGATCGGAAACGCCGATTCGCGCTCGAACCTCGAGGCCAAGATCAACTTCGGCTAGGGACCAGGGACTGTCCCCGCAGCGGACGGTTCCTTCTTGACGGCGTCGGGACGCGAGGAGCTGCGCCGGATGAACGACGAGTGCACCGTCAAGCTGATGCCCGGCACGCCGGTCATCGAGACCGTCTACGCCGGCCGCGTCGATCGCGAGACCCTCGAGCGGCTCGCGCAGCAGACATTCGAATTGTTCAGGGCGAGCGGCGCGACGCTCTTGCTCGCCAATTGCGAGCGGATGCAGGGCGGCCACACCTACGCCGACCTGATGCACGTCGCGACGACGTACGCGCCCCGCGCAGCGCGCGACGCGGTCCGCGAGGCCGTCGTGCTGCCGGCCGACCCGGCGTCGACGGCGGCGATCCGGGTCTGGGAAACCGCCGCGGCGAACCGGGGGCTCAACGTGCGGCTCTTCGCCGACCGCGACGCGGCGCTGGCCTGGCTGACCTCGGGCTGAGCCCGCGGCTCAGGCCGCGGGCGGGAACACCGCGTTCGCGTCGAACACCGGGCCGTCCACGCAGACGCGCTTCATCGCGAGCCCGGCGTCGGTGACGACGGGCACCGCGCAGCCGGCGCAGCCACCGACCGCGCAGGCCATGAATTCCTCGAGCGAGACCTGCGCCGGGACGCCGTGGCGGCGGGCCACGACCGCGACCGCCTTCAGCATCGGCGTCGGGCCGCAGGCGTACACCTCGACCTCGGCGAGCGCGGACGCGTCGAGCGAGCCGAGCCAGGCCGCCGCAAGGTCGGTCACGTAGCCATCGAAGCAGCCCGGGTAGCCGGCCAGCGAGGCGAGGCGGCTCGGCACGCCCCAGTCGTCGAGCAGCGGCATGCAGGCGATGGTTCCGTCGGGGATCCCGGGCACGACGATCGACGAGGGCCGCGCCCGGAACGGGAACGGGATCTCCGAGCCCATCAGCACGAGCGGGCGCCACGCGGCGTCGCGGCGCGCCTTGAGCGACTCGGCGAGGAACACCATGGGCGGGATGCCGACGCCGCCGCCGACCAGGAGCGTGCGCGGCCGGGCCGGCGAGGGCACGAAGCCGCGGCCGATCGGGCCCAGCGTCGAGACGGTCGCGCCGAGCGGTTGCTGCGAGAGTGCCGCGAGGCCGGGTCCGACGACCTTGTAGAGCACGTCGATCCAGCCCGCGGTGGCATCCGCCCGCATGATCGACAGTGGCCGGCGCATCGGCAGCAGCGGGTCGCAGGTGAGGTGGACGAAGCTGCCGGGCTGCGCGGCCGCGGCGCACTTCGGCGCGGCGAGCCGGATGACGTACTGGCCCCCCGGGTATTCCTGCCGGTCGACGAGCCTGGCGTCCTCGAGGTGGACGGTGCCGCGGTGGCCGCGGTCCGTCATACGGCCCTCCGTCCGGCCTCGGCGTTGCGCGCCTGGACGTTGCGGACGACGGTCGCGAGCACGGCCATCCGGACCGCGACGCCGTTGCCGACCTGGCGGCGGATCATCGACTGCGGGCCGTCGGCCACCTCGTTCGAGATCTCGACGCCCCGGTTCATCGGCCCCGGGTGCATGACGATCGCGCCCGGGTGCGCGAGGCGCAGGTTGTCGGCGGTGATGCCCCACTCGCGGTGGAACGCCTCGGGGTCGAGCGAGTCCGCGTTCGGCATGCGCTCGCGCTGGATCCTGAGCGCCATCACGACGTCGGCCCCGCGCACGCCGTCGGCGAGCGTCGTGCAGCGCCGGGCGCCGGCGAGTTCGCCGGCCGCCGGCATCAGCGACTCCGGGCTCACGAGCCTGAGCTCGCCGACGCCGAGTGTGAGCAGCGCGCGGCCCGTCGAGCGCGCGACGCGCGAGTGCAGGATGTCGCCGACGATCGCGACACTCAGGCTGCCGAGGTCGCCCTTGCACTGGCGGATCGTCAGCGTGTCGAGCAGTCCCTGGGTCGGGTGCGAGACGTGCGCCTCGCCCGCGTTCAGCACGCTCACGTGCGCCGCCGCGTGGCGTGCGACGAACGCCGGCACGCCGGGCTCGGCGTCGCGCATCACGAACACGTCGACCAGCATCGACTGCAGCGTGTAGATCGTGTCGAGCACTGTCTCGCCCTTCACGCGCGACGACGACTGCAGGTCGAGGTTCACGACGTCGGCACCGAGCCGCCGGGCCGCGAGCTCGAACGAGACCCGGGTCCGGGTGCTCGGCTCGAAGAACAGGTTCGCGACCGTCCGGCCCGAGAGCGTCTGGTCGCGCGGCGGCATGTCGCCGGGCTGGCGGACGTAGAACTGCGCGAGGTCGAGCAGGGCCTCGAGTTCGTCGCTGGACAGTCCGTCGAGCGTGAGCAGGTGGCGCAGCCGTCCGGAGTGGTCGCGCTGCAGTTCGGCACCGGTGTCTGTGGTCACTCGTCGCTCCAGTCAGTTCGCGTGCGCACGCAGCCAGGTCTCGAGGATCAGGCGCGCCGCGTTCGCGTCGATGTCCTCGCGCCTGACCCGCCGCGTCCGCGCGCCCGTGCGCCGGACCTCGCGCAGTTCGGCCTGGGCGGCCGAGGAGGTCAGGCGCTCGTCCACGAATTCCACTGGCAGGCCGTAACGCCGCTCGAGCTCGCGTGCGAAGCCGCGGCAGACTCCGGTGAGGACGGTCTCGGAACCGTCCATATTATAAGGGAGGCCCACCAGCAGCCGCGTGGGGGACCACTCCCGGACGGCCCGGCCCACGGCGTCCCAGTCCGGCGCCTGGGCGACCGGGATCACCCCGGCCGGGCTCGCCGATCCCGTCAGCGTCTGGCCGACGGCGAGGCCGATCCGGCGGGCGCCGTAGTCGAAGGCGAGCAGGACTTCCCCGCGCGAGGACACGGGGCCGCTCAGGCGTGCCCGGCCTGGCTGGACAGGTGCAGCAGGTTGATCCCGAGCAGCCGCCCGGCGGCCTGCCAGCGGTCCTCCGGCGGCACCTCGAAGACCAGCGACTCGTCGGCCGGTGCCGTGAGCCAGGCGTTGCGGGCGAGTTCGTCCTCGAGCTGCCCGGCGTCCCACCCGGCGTAGCCGAGTGCGATGACCGCACGTTCGGGCCCGGCGCCGTTCGCGAGCGCGTCGAGGATGTCGCGCGACGTCGTGAGGTGCAGCCGGTCCGAGACCGGCAGCGTCGATTCCCAGGGCGGGCCGGGACTGTGCAGCACGAAGCCGCGTTCCGTCGCGACCGGTCCGCCCTGCAGCACGTGCTCCCCGGAGACCCGGGACCGCGAGGCGTCGAGCCCGAGCTGCGTGAACACGTCGCCGAGGTTCATGCCGATCGGCCGGTTGATGACGATCCCGAGCGCGCCGCGCTCGCTGTGGTCGCAGACCAGCGTGACCGTCTGTGCGAAATTCGGGTCCTCGAGACCGGGCATCGCGATCAGGAACTGGTTCGTGAGGAGGGTGCCCGGCATGGCGCCAGTATCCGTCCCGCCGCCGCCCCGGTACAAGGACCCGTCAGGGTTCGCCGAAGACGGCGCCGTCGCCGAGGCGACCCTCGAGGAACTGCCACTCGTAGGCGAACCGGAGCACCGGGTAGCGCTCGCGCATCGCGCGTGGGAACGGATCGAACGGTGAGGCCAGCCGGACGATGCGCACCGCGGCCACGTCGAGTTCACGGTGGCCGCTCGAGCGCCGCACCAGCACTTCCTCGAGCGTCCCGTCGGCCCGGATCGCCACCTCGAGCACCGGGTTGCCGGACATCGCCGCGCGCCGCGCCGCGTCCGGGAAGTTGAGCGTGCCGACGCGCTCGATTCGGCGCTTCCAGCCGTCCAGGTAGGACGCGATCACCGACTCGCGCGTGTCGGCGAGCAGCCGGTCGTCGGTCGGGCGCTCGCCCCGCAGGTGCAGGTCCGCGTCGGAGGCCGTCGCGTTCGCGCCGATCTGCGCGAGCACCCGGGAATCGATCGGCAGCGCCGTGTAGGTGGGTGGCGCGTCCGCGCCGGCGGTGGTCCGGGCCGTGCGGCCCGTCTCGGCCGCCAGCACCTGGGCGCCGCCCGGATCGGCCGCGCTGGCCGCGTCCTCGAGCGACTGGCCCCCGGCCACGCCCTCGTGTTCGATGAGCGCCGCGGTCGACTCGGGCAGCGAGGTGCGCTGCCGCTCGCGCCCGGTCCCGGACCCGTGCTGGTTGCGCTGGGCGAGGTAGGCCGCGTCCTCGTTCGCGCGCTCGTTCGGGCCGTCGGGCACCAGCAGCACCTCGAGCGTCGGCAGCGGCGCATCGCGCGGTGGCGGGGCGCTGAACTTCACGCCGAGGATCACGATCCCGTGGACGAGCGCCGCGACGAACACGGCCGTGACCAGGCGGTCCTCGGGACGGTCGCTGCGGATGCGCAGTTCCACGGTCAGCCGGGCCGCCGCCGCTCGATCGCCTCGACGAGGAGTCCGCCCACGTCGAGGCCGAACTGCCGGTCGAGTTCCCGCGCGCCGGTCGGGCTCGTCACGTTGATCTCGGTGACGTAGCCCCCGATCACGTCGAGCCCGACGAACAGCATCCCCCGGTCGCGCAGCGCCGGGCCGATCCGGGAGGCGAGCCAGCGGTCGCGCTCGTCGAGCGGGCGGCCGACGCCTTTCGCGCCGGCGGCCAGGTTGCCGCGGTTGTCGGCCGGGGACGGGATGCGCGCGAGTGCATACGGCACGGGCTCGCCGTCGACCAGGATCACCCGGGCGTCGCCGGTCGTGACGATCTCCGGCAGGTAGCGCTGCACGATCGCGTAGCGCTGGCCGTAGTCGGTCAGCGTCTCGAACACGACGTTCGCGTTCTTGTCGCCCGCGTCGAGCACGAAGATCGACCGGCCGCCCATCCCGTGCAGCGGCTTGCAGACCGCGCGGCCGTGCTCGCGCAGGAAGGCGTGCATGTGCGACATGTCCCGCGTGATGAGCGTCGGGGCGCAGCACTCCGGGAACCAGGCCGTGTAGACCTTCTCGTTCATGTCCCGGAGCCCCTGGGGCCGGTTCACGACCAGGGCCCCGGCGACTTCGGCCCGCTCGAGGATGTACGTCGCGTAGACGTACTCCGTGTCGAACGGGGGGTCCTTGCGCATCAGGATCGCGTCGTAGGCACCGAGCGGGCCGACCACGGCGTCGCTGAGCGTGTGCCAGTCGGACGGGTCGTCCCGCACCTCGACCGGGCGGCTCCGGCCCATCGCGACGCCGTCCCGCAGCCACAGGTCGCCGAGTTCGAGGTAATGGAGCGCGTGGCCGCGACGCTGCGCCGCCAGCGTCATCGCGAGCGTCGTGTCCTTCGCCGGCTTGATGTGGTCGATGGGATCCATCACCACCGCGATGCTGAGCCGCCGTCCCGTCATCGTTCGCTCCCGGGGCGACGTCGTCGCCCGCGTGTGACCCCGGTCATGTTATCGAAACCCGCCGATGGCAGGGCCCCTCCCAATATGTTAAAAACACGCCGCGAGCACCGCCTCGCGCTTTAGCGTCGTGCTCGCGATGCTTTTTCCCGTGCGAGGGTCCACAGGCATGGAACAAACGGCCGCCAGCAACAGCAGGCCGCGGTTGGCGGGGCTCAAGGTGCTGGTCATCGACGACAGCAAGACCATCCGCCGCACCGCCGAGACGCTGCTCGCCCGCGAGGGCTGCGAGGTCTACACCGCCGTCGACGGCTTCGACGCCTTGTCCAAGGTGGCCGACCACCAGCCGGACATCGTGTTCGTCGACATCATGATGCCCCGGCTCGACGGCTACCAGACCTGTTCGCTGATCAAGCACAACAAGGTCTTCCGCCGCATCCCGGTCATCATGCTGTCGTCGAAGGACGGGCTGTTCGACCGGGCGCGCGGCCGGATCGTGGGCTCGGAGCACTACCTGACGAAGCCCTTCACCCGCGAAGAGCTGCTCTCCGCGATCGAGACCCACGTCCAGCGCTGAGGCTCCAGGGAGGACACGACCCGTGGCACTGGTACTGATCGTCGACGACTCGCCGACCGACGTCCACGTGATGCAGAAGGCGCTCGAGCAGAGTGGCTTCCGCACGGCCTCGGCCGCCGACGGCGGCGAGGCGCTGCGCAAGGCCCGCGAACTGCACCCGGACCTGATCCTGATGGACATCGTGATGCCCGGCCTGAACGGCTTCCAGGCGACCCGCGAACTCGCGAGCGACCCCGAAACCCGCTCGATCCCGGTGATCATGGTCACCTCGAAGTCGCAGGAGTCGGACCGGGTGTGGGGACTGCGGCAGGGCGCGGTCGACTACCTCGTGAAGCCGGTCGCGACCGAGCAGCTGGTGCGCAAGGCCCAGGCAGCGCTCGCGACCTGAGATGGAAGACGCCCGCGAACTGAGGTCGTTGCGCGATCGCCCCTACGAGCTGCTCCGGGAGCTGGACCGTCGCGCACGGGCGGCGTCCCAGGGCCAGGGCGACGCCACGCCGAACGGACCCGAGTGGGTCGGCATCGCGTTCCGCCTCGGCGGTGAGGCCTTCCTGCTCGCCCGCGAGGAAACCCGGGAAGTGATGAGTTACCCGGCCGCGGTCACGCGCGTCCCGGGTGCCAAGAACTGGATCCGCGGCCTCGCGAACCTGCGCGGCCAGCTGCTGCCGGTGATCGACGTGCGTGCGTTCCTCGGCTCCGGGGCGACGAACGTCACCCGCGCCACGCGCGTGCTGGTGGCGAACCACCGCGAGATCCCCGCCGGGCTCGTCGTCGACGAGGTGATGGGGTTCCGACGCTTCTACGAGGGGGAGTTCTCGCCGGACCTGCCGCCGACGCTGCTCCGCTGCGAGCGCTACCTGGCCGGCGCCTTCAAGCGCGGGGCCGAGGTGTGGCCCGTGTTCAGCGTGCGCAACCTGCTCGAGAGCCAGCCCTTCATGCAGGCCGCGGCGTCGTGACGCCCGGCCCGAATACCGCACACCGGTGAGATCATGACCAACAGACTCGACGCCGCCCGACTCCAGCCGCTCGCGCTGCGCGTGGCCATCGCGGCCGCCGTGCTTGCCGCGGTCGCGCTGCTCGCGCAGTGGCAGTACGGCGGACGCGCCAGCGAGCGCGCCGCCTCGGGGGCCACGCTCGCCGCGCTCGCGCAGTCGATCCCGCTCGAGGCCGCCGCCGCGGCCCGCGGCGGCGAGAAGTCGTTCGACGACCTCGCCGCCTCGCGCGCCGCGCTCGTCGACGCACTGGCCGCCGCCGGCCTGACGGACGACCCGGCGTGGACACCGGTGCTCGAGCAGTCGCAGGCCGTGCTCGACGGCCGCGCGACGGCGCTCGCGGTTGCGAAGGCCGCAGGCGACGTGCGCGAACTCACCCCGCAGGTGATCTCGGCGACCGCGAACGTCGCCCGGGCGATGGGTGCCGCGCGACCGGACGCGTTCACGCGACAGCTCGACCGGTTCGAGCTCCGTGCCCGGTCGATCGAGCAGGACCTCGCCGCGCTCGGCACCGGCGCGCCGGTCGACGACGCGGCCCGACGGCTCGGCGAGAGCCTCGAGTACATGGGCCAGGTGGTCGGCGGGCTGGTCGGCGAGACGAACCCGCTCGGCATCACGGCCGCCCAGGGCCCGGCGGCCGACGCGGCTCGCCTGCTCGCGGCCGTCTTCAAGGCCGAGCAGGAGCAGGTGCGCGCGGCCATCGCCTCCACCGATCCGCTCGAGCAGCTGGCCGCGGCCGCGGCTGCGCTGTCCGAGAGCGGGCCGAAGGCCGCCGCGCAGGTCTCGAAGGCCGGCGCGGGCGCCCCGGGCTGGGCGACGACGCCCTGGCTCCCGCTCGCATTCGTCGTGCTCGCGATCGCGGCCCTCGGCTTCGTCGTCGTGCTGCAGCGCTCGCTCGCGACGCTCCGGCGCGAGTCGGACCGGCAGGCCGAGCAGAACGAGCGCAACCAGCAGGCGATCCTGCGGCTCCTGGACGAGCTGTCGAGCCTCGCCGACGGCGACCTCACCGTGCGGGCGAGCGTCACCGAGGACATCACGGGCGCGATCGCCGACTCGATCAACTACGCGATCGAGGCGCTGCGCGAACTCGTCACGACGATCAACGACTCGGCGATCAAGCTCGATGCAGCGACCCGCCAGACGCAGGCGCTGTCGACCCACCTGGCGAAGGCCTCCTCCGCGCAGTCGAAGCAGATTGCCTCGGCCTCCGAGTCGGTGGCCGAGATGGCGGCCTCGACCGAGGAGGTCTCCGGCAATGCCGAGCGCTCGGCCGACGTCGCACGGCACTCGGTCGACATCGCGCACAAGGGCGGCGACGCGGTGCGCCGCACGATCGACGGGATGAACGCGATCCGCGAGACGATCCAGGAGACCTCGAAGCGGATCAAGCGCCTCGGCGAGAGCTCGCAGGAGATCGGCAACATCGTCGAGCTGATCAACGACATCGCCGAGCAGACGAACATCCTGGCGCTGAATGCGTCGATCCAGGCGTCGATGGCCGGGGAGGCCGGACGCGGCTTCGCGGTGGTCGCCGACGAGGTGCAGCGCCTCGCCGAGCGGGCCGCGAACGCGACGAAGCAGATCGAGGTGCTCGTGCGCACGATCCAGGCGGACACGAACGAGGCCGTCGTGTCGATGGAGCGCACGACGACCGACGTGGTGGGCGGTGCACTGCTCGCCGAGAACGCCGGCGCCGCGCTCGAGGAGATCGAGCAGGTGTCGAACCAGATCGCGAGCCTCGTGCAGAACATCTCGGCGAGCGCCCGCCAGCAGGCGACCTCCTCGCAGAGCATCTCTCGCAACATGCAGGTGCTGCGGGAGATCAGCTCGCAGACCGCCGAGAGCACGACGGCGACTTCGGACTCGATCGGCAAGCTCGCCGAGCTCGCCACCCAGCTGCGCAAGTCGGTCGCCGGCTTCCGGCTGGCCGAGGGGCAGGGCCTCAGCGTGAGCGGCGAGTACCCGGTCCTGCGGCCGGACGCGCTCGCCGCGGACGAGGTCGAGCGCCTGCGCCGCGTCGGCGGCCGGGCCGGCTGACGGTGCGGGCCCGCGGACGGTGAGTGCGGTCGTGTCCCTGAACCGGACCCCCGAGGAGGCGCAGGCGTCGCTGCAGCTCGTCGTGCGCGAGGTCGCGACCGAGCTGAACGAGGCACGCACGGCGCTCGAGGCGTTCGCCGAGCAGACCGCCGAGACCGGCTCGCTCGAGCGGTTCGTCGCCCACCTGCACCTCGCGCGCGGCGCGTTGCGCATCGTCGAGGTCTACGGCGGCGCGCTGCTCGCCGAGGAGATGGAGCAGACCTGCCGTTACGTCGAGACGCACCAGCGCGACGGCAAGGTGGACATGGACGGCCTCGACGCGCTCGTGCGCGCGATGGAGCAGCTGCCGTCCTACGTCGAGCGCGTCGCCTCCGGCGGCCGCGACGTGCCGCTCGCGCTGCTGCCGCTGTTGAACGACCTGCGCGCCGTGCGCGGCGCGTCGCTGCTGTCCGAGGGGACGCTGCTGCTGCTCAACCTGCGCTCCGACGAACCGGCCAGGCCGGCCGGGGACGCGGCGCATCGACCGCCGGCCGCCGAGCTGGCGCGCAAGGCGCGCTCCCGTTTCCAGCTGGCGTTGCTCGGCTGGATCCGAGGCGAGAACGCCGTCGAGTCGCTCGGGGTCATCGAGGCGGTCGCCACCGACTTCGAGTCCACGGCCACGACGCAGCCGCTCTTCCAGCTCTGGTGGGTCGTCGGCGCGCTGGTCGAGGCGCTGCAGCAGGGTGGGCTCGAGGCCCAGGTCTCCGTGAAGCGGCTGCTCGGCCAGGTGGACCGGGAGATGCGCCGCCTCGGCGAGCTCGGCGAGGCGCGCTGGGCCGATGCGCCGCCGGCGGAACTCCTGAACAACCTGCTCTATTACGTCGCGCGCTCGACCGCGTCCGGGCCGCGGGTGACGGCCGTGCGGCGATCGTTCCGGCTCGAGGAAGTGCTCGCGGCCGACGACGGCGTCGGCGACACGGGCGACACGCTGTCCGGGCCGAGCGTGCGCCTGATGAAGACGGTCGCCTCGGCGATCCGCGAGGACCTCACCCGCGTGAAGGACGTCCTCGACATCTTCGTGCGACGCGGCGGCACCGAGGTCGACGAACTCGTCCCGCAGCTCGAGATGCTGCGCAAGATCAGCGACACGCTCGGCGTGCTCGGGCTCGGCGCGCTGCGCGACCGGGTGCAGGGAGAGATCGAGTCGTTGCAGCGGATCGTCGAACGCCACGAGCCCCCGGGCGAGGCGGCGCTGCTCGACGTCGCGGCCGCGCTGATCGAGGTCGAGGACGGACTCGACCCGCAGCTCCTGAAACTCATCGTGCCCGACGCCGGGCGGGCGGTCGCGGACGACGAGGAGCCCGGCGACGAGGAATTCCGCCAGGTGCGCGATGCCGTGCTGCGCGAGTGCATCGTGAACATGGCGCGCATCAAGGAAGCGGTCACGCAGGCGCTCGGCGCCCCGTCGGAGGCGCAGGGCCTCGACCAGGTGCCGCAACTCGTGCGAGGCATCACGGCGGGCCTGCTGATGCTCGGCAAGCAGCGCGCCGTCGAGGCGATGGAAGGCGTCGGGCGCGCACTGGCCGGCATCGTCCGCCCGGACCCGGCGTCGCTGTCGCCGGACCGGCTCGACCGGATGGCCGACGCGATGGTCGCCGTCGAGTACTACATGGAAATGCTGCAGGCCGGGCGACCGGACCCGTGGCGCGTGCTCGACGGCGTCGAGGCGAGCCTCGCGGACCTCACGTCGACGTCCACGAAGATCGTCCCGCTGCGCCCGGCCGCGCGTACGGCGGCCGAGGCGGCCGCGGCCGTCCCGCCGCCGGAAGCGGCCCCGGCCCCGGTCGTGACTCCGGTCCCGGCGCCTGCCGCCGCTCCGGCCCCGCCGGCGCCGGCCGTGCCCACGTCCGTGGACCCGGAGTTCCTCGCGCTGTTCGTCGAGGAGGCCCGCGAAAACGTTGCCTCGGTGCGGCAGCTCTTCCCGCTGTGGGAAGCGAACCCGCAGGACGCCACGGCACTGCGCGACCTGCGGCGCGTGTTCCACACGCTGAAGGGCAGCGGCCGCATGGTCGGCGCCAGTCGCGTGAGCGAATTTTCGTGGAGCGTCGAGAACCTGCTGAACCGGGTGATCAGCCAGACACTGGCGCGCTCGGCCGAGATCGTCTCGGTCGTGCGCGACGCGGTCGCGGCACTGCCATCGCTCGTCGATGAGCTCGAGTCCGGCACGCCGGCCGACGTCGACGTGACGGCCATTGCCGCGCGCGCGGACGCGCTTGCCGGCCGCGAGGCCACGCCGGTGCCGCCGCCGGCGCCCGCGGAGCCGGCCGCCGCGGCGCCGCAGGCGACCGTCGAACCGGTGGTCGAGGCGGCGCCGGCCGAGGCGCCGGAGGCCGAGCCCACGCCGACCGCGATGGATCCCGTGCTGCACGAGATCTTCAGCAAGGAGACCGCGAGCCACGTCGCGGCGGTGCGCGAGTTCATCGCCCGGGCCGCGCAGTCCGTGTCGCCGCACCCGGTCACCGAGACCCTCTACCGGGCCTGCCACACGCTCAGCGGCATCGCGAAGACGGCCGGCGCCCGCCAGGGCATCAAGGTCGCGGAGCCGATGGAGCACTACGTGCGCAAGCTCCACGACAACGGCCGCGGACTGACCGACGAGGCGCTGCTGCTGCTCGGCGACACGGTCCGCGGCCTCGAACAGGTCGTCGCGCACGTCGACGAGGACACGGGCTACTTCCCGGGCCACGGCCACCTGATCGCGGGCTGGCAGGCGCTCGAGCACGCGCTCGATGCGGAACTCGCGGCGCCCGCGGTCGAGGCCGTCGCGGCCGACGTCGCGACGCCGGCCGATGCGTTCGCCGCCGGGTCGGCGGGCGAGGCCGGGCGCGAGGAGACCGAACCGCACCTGCTGATGGCGGAGCTGCCGCCGGGCGAGCCGCTGCCGGTCGAGGCCCGGTTCGCACAGGACGACGGACCGGCGCCCGGCCAGGAACCGGAATTCGACGCCGACATCGCCGCGATCTTCGGCGAGGAAGCCGCCGAGCTGCTCGAGGTCGCCGACAGCGCATTGTCGAGCTGGATCGGCGACCGCGCGGACGGCTCGCGGGTCAGCGAACTCAAGCGCGTGCTGCACACGCTGAAGGGCGGTGCCCGGATGGCCGGGATCCGCGCGATGGGCGACCTGAGCCACGAGATGGAGTCGTTCCTCGCCTCGATCGAGTCGGGCGGCGTGGAGCCCGACGGCGAGGCGACCGCGGTGCTCAGGGCCGCACTGGATGAACTGCACCGGATGCGCGACGCCGTGCTGGCCGGACACGCGGTCCTGCCGGCGCGCGCACTGGTCGAGCGCGTGCAGGCGCTGGCGGCACGGTCGGCCAACGCGGCACCGGTCGACGCGGTCGCGCCGCCGGAAGCCGTCGCGCCGGCGGAGGCCCCGGCGCCCGCCGAGTCGCCGGAACCCGCCTTCGAGACAACGATCGCGACCGACGCCGCCCCGCCAGACATGGTGCCCGACGTCGCCGAGGCCGAGCGGCCCGCGCACGAGGCGGTGGCGCCGCCCGCCGACGCGGTCGAGCCGTCGTCCGAACCCGGCCCGGTTTTCGCCGAACCCCCGCCGGCCGCTGAAACGCCGCCGGCCACCTGGCCCGACCGGCCGGTCACCGACGAGGCGCCGCCGGCGGCTGCGCCGTACGTGCTGCCGGGCCGCGAGCCCGTCGTGCAGCCCGAACGCCACGAACTCGCGCGGGTCAGTGCCGAGCTCCTCGACGAACTGCTGAACAATGCGGGCGAGGTGAGCATCTTCCGGGCACGGGTCGAGCAGCAGCTCACGTCGGCCGAATTCAACCTCGCCGAACTCGGCCGCACCGTGACGCGCCTGCGCGAGCAGCTGCGCAAGCTCGAGCTCGAGACCGAGGCGCAGATCCTCCACCGCCACCAGGACGAGCGGACGGGCCGGGACGACTTCGACCCGCTCGAGCTCGATCGCTACTCGACGATCCAGCAGCTTTCGCGTGCGCTCGCCGAATCGGTCAGCGACGTCGCGAGCATCGAGAACCTGCTCGAGAGCGTGAACCGCGACGGCCAGAACCTGCTGCAGCAGCAGGGGCGGGTGATCGCCGAGCTGCAGAACGGCCTGATGCGCACGCGCATGGTCCCGTTCCAGCGCCACGCGCAGCGCCTCACCCGGCTGACGCGGCAGGCCGCGCTCGAGGCAGGCAAGAAGGCCGACCTCGTGATCGAGGGCGGTACCGGCGAGATCGATCGCCAGGTGCTCGAGCGCATGCTGCCGCCGTTCGAGCACATGCTGCGCAACTCGATCGTGCACGGGATCGAGCTGCCCGAGGACCGGCTGGCCCGCGGCAAGGCGGAGACCGGGCGCATCGTCGTCCGGCTGCAGCGCGAGGGCGCGGAAGTCGTCATCACGGTCGAGGACGACGGCGCGGGCCTCGACATCCCGGCGATCCGGGCCAAGGCACGCCAGATGGGGCTGCTCGGACCCGACCAGGTGATCACGGACGAGGAGGCGCTGCAGCTCATCCTCGAGCCGGGGTTCTCGACGGCCACCCGGCTCACGCAGCAGGCGGGCCGCGGCGTCGGCATGGATGTCGTCGCGAGCGAGGTGAAGAAGCTCGGCGGCGGCCTCTTCATCGAGTCGAACCCGGGCCGTGGTGCCCGCTTCACGATCCGGCTGCCGTTCACGCTTGCGATCACGCAGGCGCTCATCGTGCGCATCCACGACGAGGTGTACGCGCTGCCCGTCGCGACCGTCGAGGGCGTGGCCCGCATCCCGGCGAGCGAGGTGCGCGCGAGACTGGTCGAGGATCCGCCCGCGTTCACCTACGGCGGGCACGTCTACCGTTTCCAGCACCTCGGCAATTTCATCGGCAGCGGGCCCTCGGACCTGCCACCGACCGACGCACCGGTGCCGGTGATCCTGGTGCGGGCCGGCGAGCACTCGACCGCGCTGGTCACCGACGAACTGGTGGGCAACCGCGAGATCGTCGTGAAGTCGGTCGGGCCGCAGGTGGCCTCGGTGCGCGGTATCTCGGGCGCGACGATCCTCGGCGACGGTCGGATCGTCATCATCCTCGACATGGGCGCGCTGGTGCGCTCGGAGTGGCGAGCCCGTGCGCCCGACGTCTCGGTCCGCGCGGTGCGCGACGACCGGACTTTCGCACTCGTGGTGGACGACTCGATCACGGTGCGCCGCGTCACCCAGCGACTGCTCGAGCGCAACGGGATGCGCGTGATGACGGCGAAGGACGGCGTCGACGCGCTCGAGCTGCTCCAGGAGCACGTGCCGGACGTGATACTGCTCGACATCGAGATGCCGCGCATGGACGGCTACGAGGTCGCGTCGCACGTGCGCGGCGACCCGCGCCTCGCCGACGTCCCGATCATCATGATCACGTCGCGGGTGGGCGACAAGCATCGCGCCCGCGCGATCGAACTGGGCATCGACGACTACCTCGGCAAGCCGTACCAGGAGAGCCAGCTGCTCGACGCGATCGAGCCGCTGGTGCTGGCGCGGCGCCGCCAGATGGACTGAGGGCCGCGCCATGACGAACGCGACCGAGGAGACCTACTGCCTGCTGGTGCCGATCGCCGACGACCGGCTCCTCGTGCCGAGGTCGTGCGTCACCGAGGTGGTCAACTACCAGGCGCCGGCACCGATGGAAGGTGCGCCACCGTGGTTCCTCGGCACCGTCGCGTGGGGCGGTCGCCGCGTCCCGCTCGTCTCGTTCGAGTCGGCCTGCGGCCGCAATCCGCCGCGCGCAAGCGGCCGCACGCGCATCGTCGTGATGCAGGCGATCGGCGGCGGCCTGCCGGCCGGCCATTTCGCGATACTCACGCAGGGTTTCCCGCAGCTCGTGCGCCTGAGCCCGGAGGTCGTGCAGCCCGGCGACTCGACGGGCCTCGGCGAACGCAGCCCGGTGCTCTGTCGCGTCCGGATGGTCAACGAGAGCCCGCTGATCCCGGACTTCGAGCGCATCGAACGGATGATCGCCGAGGAGAGCCGGGCGGCCTGAGCCCGGTTCAGCGCAGGTCGCCGTGCAGCGCCTGCAGCACCGCGATCGCGACCATCCCGGCCGTCTCGGTGCGCAGCACGCGGGGCCCCAGGGCGACCGGCACGAAGCCGGCCGCAGCGGCACGCGCCAGTTCCTCGTCCTCGAAGCCCCCTTCCGGCCCGACCAGCAGTTCGACGGCGTCGCCCGCCGGGACCCGGGCGATCGGCATGGCCGCGCCGGGGCTCGGTACCAGCCGTAACGGCGCGACCGGCGGGCCGGCGAGGTGACGCGCGAGGTCGCGCGCCGGGTGCACGAGCGGCAGCACGGACCGGCCGCACTGCTCGCAGGCCGCCGTCACGACCGCCTGCCAGTGGCGGAGCTTGCGTGCCGCCTGGTCCTCGTCGAGCTTCACGACGCTGCGCGCCGACAGCACCGGGACCACGGCGCGCACGCCAAGCTCAGTGGCCTTCTGCAGCGTGAGGTCCATGCGCTCGCCGCGCGAGACCGCCTGCACGAGCGTCACGGCCAGCGCCGGCTCGGGCAGGCCTGCCACGCGCTCGAGCACGCGCACCCGCACGCGTTCGCCGCGCACCGCGAGGATCTCGCAGCGGTGGTCGTCCCCGCGCCCGTCGAACGCGAGGATCGCCGAACCCTCGCGCAGCCTGAGCACCCGCGCGACGTGGCTGGCCGCGGCCGGCGACAGGTCGAGCTCGGTGCCGGCCTCGAGCGGCGTCTCGCAGTGCACGCGGTTCAGTCGCACGTCGCGGCCTCGATGCCTGCGCGCGCGGTGTCGACCAGCCGGTCGATCTCGTCGGGCGTGATCACGTAGGGCGGCATGAAGTAGACGACGTTCCCGACCGGGCGGAGCAGCGCCTCGTGCTCGAGCCCGTGGCGGTAGACCCGCAGGCCGCGCCGCTCGCGCCAGTCGAAAGGCGTCCGGCGATCGCCATCGCGCGCGAGTTCCGCGGCCACGATCATCCCGCGCGCGCGCACCTCGGCGACGTGCGGCAGGTCCAGGCGTTCGCGCGCCCGCGAGGCGAGCCGGTCGGCAAGCGCGCGATTGCGCTCGATCACGCGGTCCTCCCCGAAGATCGCGAGCGTGGCGAGCGCGGCCGTGCAGGCGAGCGGGTTGCCCGTGTAGCTGTGCGAATGCAGGAAGGCGCGCAGCTTTGCGTACTCGTCGTAGAACGCGTCGTAGACGCGCTCGCCGGTCAGCACGACCGACAGCGGCAGGTAGCCGCCGGTGAGCCCCTTCGAGAGGCACAGGAAATCGGGTGCGATGCCCGCCTGCTCGCAGGCGAACATCGTGCCGGTGCGGCCGAAGCCCACCGCGATCTCGTCGGCGATCAGGTGGACGCCGTGCCGGTCGCAGGCCCCGCGCAGCAGCGCGAGGTACGACGGGTCGTGCATGCGCATCCCGGCCGCACACTGCACGAGCGGCTCGACGATCACGGCGCAGACCTCGTCCGCGTGACGGGCCAGCGTCTCCTCCATCGCGGCGAACGCGCGCCGCGCGCACTCGGCCTCGCTCTCGCCGGGCTCGCGGTTCCAGGCGTCCGGCGACGGCACGGTGATCACGTCCATCAGGAGCGGCTGGTAGGTCTCGCGATAGAGCTCGACGTGGCCGACCGCGAGAGCGCCCAGCGTCTCGCCGTGGTAGCTGCCCGACAGCGTCACGAACCGGCGCTTCGAGGCCCGGCCGTGGTTGCGCCAGTAGTGGTAGCTCATCTTGAGCGCGACTTCGACCGCGCTCGAGCCGTTGTCCGCGTAGAAGCAGCGCGAGAGCCCGGGTGGCGCGAGCCGCGTGAGCCGCTCGGCGAGTTCGACGGCCGGCTCGTGCGTGTAGCCGGCCAGGATCACGTGCTCGAGCCGGCCGAGCTGGCGCACGATCGCCTCGTTGATCCGCGGGTTCGAGTGGCCGAACAGGTTCACCCACCAGGAGCTGATCGCATCGAGCCAGCGCCGGCCATCGTGGCCGTACAGCCAGACGCCCTCGCCGCGGGCCACCGGGATCATCGGCAGCCACTCGTGGTCCTTCATCTGCGTGCAGGGGTGCCACACGACGGCGAGATCGCGGCGGGCGAGGTCGGACGCCTGGTCCATGGGGGTCCCGGGTGTGGGAGGTGGACGCATTCTACTGGTCCGGGCGCGGTGGCGGGCGCGTCTGGGCAAGTGCATCATTGACGGATGCGCGCACGCGCCCCCCTCGACGCCTCCCCCGACGCGCCCGGCATCGACGTCACGAGCGGCTGGTACCCGGCCGCCCGCAGGGTGCCGTCGCCCAACTGCGACGACCGCCCGGCCGGCACCGTCGTCGACCTCGTGGTCCTGCACGGCATCAGCCTGCCCCCCGGCGAGTTCGGCGGGCCGTGGATCGACGCGCTGTTCACGAATGCGCTGCCGGCCGACGCCCACCCGTACTTCGCTGGCATCGCGGGACTGCGCGTCTCGGCGCACGCACTGGTGCGCCGGGACGGCACGATCGTCCAGTACGTGCCGTTCCACCGGCGCGCGTGGCACGCCGGCGTGTCGAGCTGGCGCGGGCGCGAACGCTGCAACGACTTTTCGGTGGGCATCGAACTCGAGGGTACCGACGCACGGCCCTACGAGCAGGCGCAGTACGGAGCGCTCGCGCGGCTGCTGGCCGCGCTGGTCCGCGCCTACCCGGCGCTCGATCCAGGCCGCATCGCGGGCCACAGCGACGTGGCGCCGGGCCGCAAGTCGGATCCCGGCGTCGCATTCGACTGGCCGCTCGCGCGCGCGCTGCTGCGCCACGAGCTCGAGGTGGCGGCATGAACCTGATCGCGCTCGTCCTGGCGCTGGTCATCGAGCACGGGCTCACCTCGCTGCTGCACCTGCGAGAGCCGCGCTGGCTCGACCGCTGGTGCGACTGGCTCGGCCGGCGGCTGGGCGCGGTCGAGGGCGTCGCGCTGCACGCCGCGCTCGTGGCGGCGGTGCTGGTCCCCGTTGCGCCGGTCGCCGTCGCCGACGCGCTGCTCGGTTCCCACCTGCTCGGCCTGCTGCAGCTCGCGTTCGCGGTGCTCGTGCTGCTCGCGTCATTCGGCCCGCGCGACCTGCGCGAGGAGGTCGAGGACTACCTCGATGCGCTCGAGCGCGGCGACCGCGGGGCGGCGTCCCGCCGGGCCACCGAGCTCCTCGAGGCGGACGCCGCCGGGCGCGGCGACGCGCTCAGGGAGGCGCTCGAGGAAGCGATCTTCGTGCAGGCGAACAATCGCGTCTTCGGCGTGGTCTTCTGGTTCGTGGTGCTCGGTCCCGCCGGCGCATGGCTGTTCCGGGTCACCGACCTGATGCGACGCCGCGCGGCGTTCGAGGCCGGGCGCAGCGACGGTTCCGGCACCGCCGGGGGCTACGCACGGGCCCTCGGCCAGCTGCACGGGCTGCTCGCGTGGCTGCCCGCACGACTCGCCGCCGGCGCGTACGCGCTCGCGGGCAGTTTCGAGGACGCTGTGGGGCACTGGCGACGGGTCGTCGACGACGTGGGCGACGGATTGCACGCCCGCAGCGAGGACCTGCTCGCGCGGGTCGGCAAGGGCGCGCTCGCGCCGAGCCTGGCCGGGGTCGCGCCGGAGGCGCTCGACGCCGCGGCGGCCGGTGGCGCGCTGCGCATTGTCGTACGCGCGACCTGGATCTGGCTCGCGGCGGTCGCGTTGCTGGTGCTGGCGGGCACGGCGACGTGAGGGCCGCGCCGATCCTGGTCGCGCTCGCGCTGCTCGCGGGCGCGTCGCCGGTCGACGCGGCGCGTCGACCGCGCATCGTGAGCCTCGCGCCGAACGTCACCGAGCTCGCGTATGCGGCGGGCGCGGGCGACCTGCTCGTCGGCGCCGTCGAATACAGCGACTACCCGGACGCCGCGCGACGGCTGCCGCGCGTCGGCGACGCCTGGCGCGTCGACCCGGAGCGCGTGCTCGCGCTCGAGCCGGACCTCGTGCTCGCCTGGTCGTCCGGGACGCCCGAGGACACGATCGCGCGGTTGCGCGCGCTCGGATTGCGGGTCGAGGCGATCCCGGTGTTCAGGCTCGCCGACGTCGGCACGGCGCTGAGGACGATCGGCGGCATCGCGGGCACCGGGGCGGTGGCCGGGCGCGCCGCCGCCGAGTTCGACGCGGAGATCGCCCGGCTGCGGCGCGACTACGCGGGCGCGCGCACGCTCAGCGTCTTCATCGAGATCGATGACGAGCCCCTCTACACGGTGAATGGCCGGCACGTGATCAGCGAGGTCGTCGAACTCTGCGGCGGCCGCAACGTGTTCGCCGACATCCCGCAGCTCGCGCCGCCGGTCGGCGTCGAGGCGGTGCTCGCCCGCGATCCGCAGGTGATCCTGAGCACCGACGACACGATCGCCGACCCCACGGCGCTGTGGAGCCGCTGGACCCGGCTCGCCGCGGTCCGCGACCGGACGATCTACTCGATGCCTTCGGACACGCTCGGACGCGCGACGCCGCGGCTCGCACAGGGGGCCGCCGCGGTCTGTGCGGCCCTCGACGACGCGCGGCGACGGGTCGGCGCCCGCTGACCGGTCACTCGCGGTTGCGCTTGCGCCAGAGGACCTCGCCGCCGCGCTCGTGGCGCGACAGCACGCGCGCGATCACGAACAGCAGGTCCGACAGCCGGTTCAGGTAGCGCGGCACCTCGGGCGCCACGTCCTCGGCGCGCGCGAGCGCCCAGACGCGCCGCTCGGCGCGACGGGTCACCGTGCGCGCGAGGTGGCAGGCGGCGGCGGCCGGCCCGCCGCCGGGCAGGATGAATTCCTTCAGCGGCGGCAGGCCGTCGTTGAAGCCATCGAGCAGCCGCTCGAGCCGCTCGACGTCCGCCGCCTGGATCGCCCGGTGTCCCGGCATGCAGAGTTCGCCGCCGAGCTCGAACAGGTCGTGCTGCACCGACGTCAGGCACTCGGCGACCTCGGCCGGGAGGCCCGGCACCGCGAGCACGACGCCGACCGCGCTGTTCGCCTCGTCGACGGTGCCGTAGGCCTCGACGCGCAGGTGCTCCTTCGGCACCCGTACGCCGTCGCCGAGGCCGGTGCTGCCGTCGTCACCGGTGCGCGTGTAGATGCGGCTGAGCCTGTGTCCCATCGTCAGCGGTCCGCCCGATCATTGCCCGGTCCGGAGTATGCCCGGGACGGCGACCCGGCGCCCGCCAATCCGGCGGCCGCGGCGGCGGCCGGGTCGTCCGGGAATCGCGAGGCGATGTCGGCGAGCAGTGCGCGCGACGTGGCGCGGTCGCCGGCGGCGCGTGCCAGCTCGGCGATGCGCAGCGTGTCGGTCGCCCGGGCGGGCCGGAACGCCGGGTCGGCGCGCATCCGCGCGCGGACCACGTCGAGCGCCGCGCCGGTGCGCCGGGCCTCGAGCAAGAGCGGCACGAGTTCCTGCGCGACCCGGTGGGCGAGCCGCGGGTCCGGCCAGGCGGTGAGGCGCTCGAGGATCCACGCGAGTTCGTCCGCTCGCGCGCCCTGTCCCGCGAGCCGGGCCTCGATGCTCGCCCACGCGTTGCCGGTCGGGCCGGCGCGTGTCTCGGTGAACAGGCGGTCCATGAACGCGCTGCGTTCGCGCTCGAGGTCGCGCGCCTCGCGGGCGTCGCGCCGTTCGGGCGAGTGCTCCGGATCGAACCCGAGTTCGAACCGGCGGCGGTGGATCGCGAGCCCGAGCACGGCGAACAATGCGAGCCACAGCGTCATCAGCACCGCGATGCCGAGCCACAGCGAATGATGGGCGGCGTCGAGCGCAATGCCGCGCGCGGCCCAGCCGCAGGCGATCGCCGCACCCACGATGCCGACGTAGGCGGGCCCGAGCGCGCGGAGCGTCCCCGCGATCGCCCGCGGCCGGAGTGCCTCGGCCAGTCGCCCGCAGACGACGTGGCCGGCGATGACCGCGGGCAGCAGGAGCAGGGCGCCGATGCGCAGGCCCGTGGCGGCGCCTGCGCCGAGCACCGCCCCGGCCGCGCCGGTGACCGCCCAGCCCGCCGCGAGCAGCGTCGCGTAGACGACCGGCCGGCGCTCGCCGAACGGGTTGGCGTCCTCGGCGCTCAGCACGGGCAGGCCCGGCCGTCCGTGCGCCAGGTGCTCGAGCAGCACGAACGCGTACTTCAGGAACCACGAGCCGACGATCAGGGCGGCGGGGATCCCGAGCGCACCGGCGTGTGCGGCGAGCACGAGCAGCGTCGAGAAGATCACGACCAGCAGCAGCGGCGCGGACCACGACCAGGGGTCCACGGGTGGCTTCGGGCGGGGTCGACCGTTCATTCGGGGCCGATCATAGGGCACGAACGCGCGATAATGCGCACCCGGCCCCCTCCTGCGAGCGACCCGATGCAGCACTCCCCGTTCCTCGAGACCGCGCTCGACGCCGCGCGTGCGGCCGCCGACGTCGTGCGCCACTACTACCAGTCCAACCTCGCGATCACGATCAAGGCCGACAAGTCCCCGGTGACCGTCGCGGACGTCGAGACAGAGAAGACGATCCGGGCGATCGTCTCGGCGAAGCATCCCGACCACGGCTTCTACGGGGAGGAGACCGAGGCCAGCGGGCTCGACGCCGAATACGTCTGGATCGTCGACCCGATCGACGGCACGAAGGCCTTCGTGCGCGAGTACCCGATGTTCTCGACGCAGATCGCGCTGATGCACCGCGGCCGGCTCATCGTCGGCGTCTCCTCCGCGCCGGTCTACGGCGAACTGGCCTGGGGCGAGATCGGCGTCGGTGCGTGGCTGAACGACCGCCCGATCCGGGTGAGCGGGATCGACCGGATCGAGGACGCGGCGCTCTCGACCGGCAACCTGAAGTCGCTCGCCACCGGGCCGCGATGGCCCGCGTTCGGCCGGCTGGTCGGGCGGCTGAGCCGGATCCGCGGGTACGGCGACTTCCTCCATTACCACCTGCTCGCGTCGGGACGCATCGACGCCGTCGTCGAGTCGGACGTGAACGTGCTCGACGTGGGCGCCTGCGCCGTGATCGTCGAGGCGGCCGGTGGTCGGTTCACGACGCTCGACGGCGGGCCGTTCGGCCTCGCGAGCGGCACCGTGCTCGCGACGAACGGCCGGCTGCACGACGCGGTGCTCGGCGCGATCCCGGGCTGATCGTCAGTCGTTCGCGGCCGGCAGCAGCCGGACCTCCTGTCGCGGTGGCGGGATCGCGATGCCGCGCGCGCGGAACGCCTCGACCAGCGCACGGTTGAGTTCGCCGGTCGCGGCGCCGTAGTCGGGCACGCGCACCCAGGGCTTCGCGGCGATCTCGACGCCCGAGTCGCCGAGCGCGGCGACCAGCACCAGCGGGGCGGGCTCGGCGAGCACGCGCGGGCTCGCGCCGAGCACCTCGCGCACCGTGCGCGCCGCCGCATCGAGGTCCTGGTCGTAGCCCACGCGGACGCCGAGTTCGAGCTGCCGTATCGCGCCGTAGTTGTGCAGGATCTCGCCGGAGATCTTCCGGTTCGGCACGACGACGCTCGAGAGATCCGCGTGCCGGAGCACGGTGCTGAAGAGGGAGATCGAGACGACCTCGCCCTCGACGCCCGCGATCGACACGTACTCGCCGACCCGGAACGGCTTCGTGAAGATGATGATGAGGCCGGCGGCGACGTTGCTCAGCACGCCCTGCATCGCGAGCGCGATGCCGGCGCCCGCGATGCCGAGGCCGGCCACGAGCGGCAGCAGTTCGACGCCGAGGTTCTGCAGCGCGACCATGAACGCGAGCGCGAGCAGCAGGACCCGCACGACCCGTTCGAGCAGGTGGCGCACCGGCGGCTCGAGTTCGAACCGCGCGAGCCCGTTCCGGAGTATCCTCACGACCCAACCGGTGATGAACCAGCCCGCGACCAGCACCAGTGCGGCGGCGACCAGCCGCGGTGCGAAGTCCGCGGCGTAACGGAGCGCGTACTCCTGCGCCCGGGACAGGGATTCGACCGGCTCGTTCATCGGCGGCTCCACGGGACCTGGCTGCATCGCACTGTAAGCCAGGCTTGCGGCGCCGAGAAGTTCCATTCGGGAGGATCGACATGGCAGCCAGGAAGATCATTGCAGTGGTGGGCGCGACGGGTGCACAGGGCGGCGGACTGGTCCGCTCGATCCTGGCGGACCGCGACGGCCCGTACGCGGTCCGTGCGATCACGCGCGACCCGGGCTCGGACGCCGCGCGAGCGCTCGCGTCGGCCGGCGCCGAGGTGGTGGCCGCGGACCTCGCCGACGCGGCCGCCGTGCGGCGCGCCTTCGAGGGCGCCTACGGCGCGTTCTGCGTGACGTTCTTCTGGGCGCACTTCTCGCCGGAGCGCGAATACGAGGAGGCACGCACGATGGCTGCCGCGGCCCGCGACGCGGGCCTCGCGCACGTCGTGTGGTCGACGCTCGAGGACAGCCGTCGCTATATCCCGCTCGACGACCCGCGGATGCCGACGCTGATGGGCCGCTACAAGGTCCCGCACTTCGACGCGAAGGGCGAGGCCGACCAGCTGTTCCGCGACTCGGGCGTGCCGACGACGTTCATGCTCACGTCGTTCTACTGGGACAACCTGATCCACTTCGGCATGGGCCCGCGTCGCGCGGCCGACGGCGTGCTCGAGTTCGCGATGCCGATGGGCGACCGGCGGCTGCCGGGCATCGCGGCCGAGGACATCGGCCGCTGCGCGCACGGCATCTTCCGGCGCGGCCTCGAGTTCGCCGGGCGAACGATCGGGATCGCGGGCGAGCACCTCGGCGGCGCCGAGATGGCGGCGAAGCTCGGGCGCGCACTCGGCGAGCCGGTGCGCTACGTCCCTGTGCCGTTCGACGTCTACCGCGGGCTCGGGTTCCCGGGTGCCGACGACCTCGGCAACATGTTCCAGTTCAACCACGACTGCGCCGCCGAATTCCAGGCCGCGCGCAGCGTCGAGCTGTCGCGATCGCTGAACCCGCGGCTGCTCGACTTCGACGGCTGGCTCGCCGCGAATTCGAAGCGCATCCCGATCGGCTGAGGACCGGGCCTCAGGCGGGGACGAATGTCCGTCCCCCGTCCCAGCGGAGTTCGCGCACGCGCACGCCGTAGAGCTCGCCGATTGACGCCTCGTCGAGCACGCGGTCCGTCGGGCCATGTCGCCAGCGGCCGTCGCCGTGGAGCAGAAGGCACTCGTCGGCGTAGATCGCCGCGACGCCCGGGTCGTGCAGGCTCATCACGACGCAGTCGCCGGCGTCGGCGCGGGCGCGGAACAGCCTGAGCACCTCGAGCTGGTGCAGCGGGTCGAGCTGCTGCACCGGCTCGTCGAGCAGGTGGATGCGCGGCGCCTGCGCGAGCACCGTCGCGATCGCGAGCCGGCGGCGCTCGCCGCCCGACAGCGATTCGACGTCGCGTCCGTCGACGCCGGACAGGTCGACCGCGGCCAGGCAGCGCCGCGCGATCGCGCGGTCGTCGTCGCTCTCCCAGCGCCAGGTGCCGATGTGCGGGTGGCGACCGACCAGCGCCGTCTCGAGCACGGTGCCCGGGAACGGGTCCTCGCTCGCCTGTGCGAGGAACCCGAGTGCGAGCGCGAGTTCACGACGCGGCCACTCCTCGAGCGGGCGGTCGCGCCAGCGCACGCGGCCGCCGGCGGCCGGTCTGAGGCCCGCGAGCACGTGCAGCAGCGAACTCTTGCCGGCGCCGTTGCGCCCGAGCAGTGCAATGACGCGGCCCGGCCGGAACCCGACGTCGAGGTCGCGCACCAGCACGCGGCCCGGGACGGCGACCGTGAGTCGCTCGCAGGCGAGCACGTCCCGGTCGTCGATCGGCGCCCCGGCGTTCAGGGGTAGAGCCTCGTCGCGGTCCACGGTCCGGTCGTGCAATCGGCGTCGCCCGAGGGCACGACCGTTCGCGTCCAGCGGGCGCGGTCGTGCACCCGGAACGCGCCTTCGTTCCAGAGTTCGACGGTGTCGGGCCACAGCCGGTAGCCGCCCCAGTGCGGCGGTCGCGGCACCGACGTGCCGTGGCGCGCCGCCTGGGTCGCGACGCGCCCGAGCAGCGTCGTGCGCGAATCGAGCGGCTGGCTCTGCAGCGACGCCCAGGCGCCGATCCGGCTGTCGAGCGGGCGGCTCGCGAAGTACTCGTCGCTCTCGGCGGCCGTCGCGCGCAGCACGGGCCCCTCGAGGCGAACCTGACGCCCGAGACCGTCCCAGTGCAGCGTCGCCGCGGCGCGCGGGTTCGAGTCGAGCTCGCCGCCCTTGCGGCTGTCGTAGTTCGTGTAGAAGACGACGTAGCCCGGGTCGACCTCGAGGCGCTTCAGCAGCACCACCCGCGCGGACGGGCGCCCGTCCGGCGTCGCGGTCGCGAGCACCATCGCGTCCGGGTAACGGAGCCCCGCGTGGTCGCGCGCGTGCGCGAACCACTCGGCGAACATCGGCATGGGATCGGCGGGCAGCCGGCCCGGAAGGACGGAGGGGCTGGTCATGTGCGTGGGGCGTCGTGGTCGGGGGACGATTATGCCCGAGCGCACGACGACCGCGCCCGCGGCGCTTGCGGCCGGCGCGCCCGACCGGTAAAACAAATCGCGACCACCTGCGGCAGGCCCGATGAAGTCACTGGACGAACTGCGTGCGCGCCTCGACGTGCTCGACCGACGATTGCTCGAACTCGTTGCCGAGCGCCAGGCGCTCGGGACCGAGATCGCCGCGGTCAAGCGTGCCACCGGCCAGTCGACCCGCGACTTCGCCCGCGAACGCGAGGTGCTGCTCAAGGCCCGGCGCGACGCCGAGGCGCTCGGCGTCTCGCCGCGGCTCGCCGAGGAGATCCTCCAGTCGCTGATCCGCGGCTCGCTCACGACGCAGGAACAGGCCCGGGTGGCCGCGCAGGGGCGAGGTTCGGGTCGGACCGCGCTCGTGATCGGTGGTCGCGGCAAGATGGGTCGCTGGACCGCGGACTTCCTCGCCTCGCAGGGCTTCGGGGTCACGGTCGCCGACCCGGCGGGCGAGGTGCCCGGCTGCGAATGGGTCGCGGACTGGCACTCCATCGAGCCGGCGCACGACCTGATCATCGTCGCGACGCCGCTCAAGGCGGCGAACGAGGTGCTGCACGAACTGGCCGGCCGTCGGCCGCCGGGCGTCGTGTTCGACATCGGCTCGCTCAAGACGCCGCTCCGCAGCGGCCTCGCGGCGCTCCGGGCCGCCGGCGTGCGCGCGACGTCGGTGCACCCGATGTTCGGTCCCGACACCGAGCTGCTCTCGGGCCGGCACGTGATCTTCATCGACCTCGGCGACCCGGGCGCGCTCGACGAGGCGCGGGCGCTGTTCGAGTCCACGATGGCGAACAGGCTCGTGATGAGCCTCGACGAGCACGACCGGCTGATCGCGTTCGTGCTCGGGCTCTCGCACGCGCTCAACATCGCCTTCTTCACGGCGCTGGCCGACAGCGGCGAGGCGGCGCCGCGCCTCGCCCGGATGTCGAGCACGACGTTCGACGCGCAGCTCGACGTCGCCACCCGGGTGTCCGGGGAGAGTCCCGAGCTCTACTACGAGATCCAGAGCCTCAACGCCTATGGCGAGGAGTCGCTCGGCGCGCTGAAGGCCGCCGTCGATCGCCTGGTCCGGGCCGTCCACGAGCACGACGAGCCGGGATTCGTCGAGATGATGCGGCGGGGGCGCGAGTACCTCCAGGCGCGCCAGGCCGCGCGCGGGCCGGACGCTTGAGCGCCGACGCCGCGACCGGCGCCGCGCTCGACTGGGCCCGGGCGCTGCTGCTCGCCGACACGTGGCCGGTGTGGCTCGAGGCCGCGCTCGCGCCGCCCGGGGGCGCCACCGGTGAGGTCGCGACACTGCTGGTCGCGGACCCGACCCACGGGCTGCGGCGGCTGCTCGCCGGCGAGTCCGACGCCGCGACCGGGGCACGGTTCGTCGATGGCCTCGGGGCGCGGGCCCCGGCGCTCGAGGGCCTGCACGACGCGTGGAGCGGCGGGTACCGGGCGGCCGACCACGGGCTGCTGTTCGCCCCATCCTCCGGCGCGAGCCACGTGCTCGTGCTGCCGCTGCGTCGCGCCGGGCGGCTCGTCGGCGTCTACAGCGTCGCGGGCCATGGCGGGATGCCGATGCTCGCCGGGCTCGAACGCGCGTTCCTCTCGCACCTCGCGCTCGTGCTTGCCGCGAGCGCCGAGCGCGTGCTCGATCGGGTCCGGCTGCTGCGCGCGGGGCAGTCCGACCCGGTCACGGGCTGGAACCCGGCCCGCCACCTGCAGGCGCGGCTCGGCGAGGAGATCTCGCGCTGCCAGCGCCACGGCGGCAGCGTCGCGTGCGTCGTCGTCGACGTGGACGGGTTGCGGGCCGTCAACGAGCGGCACGGGCAGGCGGCCGGCGACCGGGCGCTCGACGAGCTCGCGTCGCGGATCGAGGCGCAGGTGCGCTCGACGGACGCGTGCGCGCGGCTCGCGAGCGACGAGTTCGCGGTCGTCCTGCCGCAGACGCGGGCCGACGGCGCGATCGTGCTCGCCGAACGCGTGCTTGCAGCCGTCGCGCAGGCGCCGGTCGACCTCGGGGAAGGGCTGCGCCTGCCGTTCACGGTGTCGGTCGGGATCGCGGCGATCACTCCGGACCGCGACGTCGAGCGCAGGCTGCTGGTCGAGCAGCTGCTCGCCGACGCGGCCGCGGCGCTCGCGCGCGCGAAGCTGCGCGGCGGCAGCTACGAGGTCGCGGGCTGACCGCGATCAGCCGGCGCGTCGCCTCGACATCAGCACGAGGAACACCGGTACGCCGACCAGCGCAGTGAGCGCACCGACCGGCAGCTGGCGCGGCGCGATCAATGTCCTCGAGGCGAGGTCGGCCGCCATCAGCAGCACGCCGCCGAGCAGCGCCGACACCGGCAGGACCGCGCGATTGTCGCTGCCGATCGCGAGTCGCACGAGGTGCGGCGTCACGAGCCCGACGAAGCCGATGCTCCCCGCGGCGCTCACCGCGACGCCGGTGAGCACCGAACTCAGCACGAACAGCACGACCTGCATCCGGTGCACGTCGAGCCCGACGCTCGCGGCCTGCGTCACGCCGCGGGCCAGCACGTTCAGGTGACGCCCGAGCAGCGCGCCGGCGAGCGCCGCGCCGGCGAGCAGCGTGACGAGCCACGGCCAGCCGCCGGTGCGCGAGAGGTCGCCGAGCAGCCAGAACACCATTCCGCGGAGTCCCGCGTCGTCGCTCGTCGCGAGCAGCAGGCTCACGACCGATCCGGCGCCGGCCGCGACGACGATCCCCGTGAGCAGGAGTCGCGCCGGTGTCCAGCCGCCCCGGTTGTGCGCGAGCGCGAACACGAGCACGCAGGCCGCGAGCGCTCCGGCTGCCGAGGCGCCGTTCACGGCCGCCGCCGGCAGGCCGGCCATGATCGCGAGCAGCGCGAACACGGACGCGCCACCCGAGATGCCGAGCACGTACGGATCGGCGAGCGGATTGCGCAGCAGGACCTGCAGCATCGCACCCGACAGCGCCAGCAGCCCGCCGACGGCGAATGCCGCCAGCGCCCGCGGCAGCCTGAGCTCGAGCACGACGTCGCGGCCGAGCGAGCCCTCGTGCCCCGTCAGCGCGGCGAGCACCTCGCCGGGCGCGAGCGCGTAGCTGCCGACCGCGAGCGACGCGGCCAGCAGCGCGAGCGCGGTCGCGACGAGCAGCGCGATGGCTGCGGTGAGTGGCAGTCGTTGGTTCATGGGGGCCTGCGGAGCGGCAAGGGTAGGGGTCGCCGTGATCGACCACAAGCGGCCCAGGACCGGCGACCCGTCGGCCGGCGCGTGCCGACGATAGGAAAAGCGCAGCAAAGTCGGTAAGTTACGGGCCAATGACCGATTTCATAGACGCCCAGGGCTTTCGTGCCAACGTCGGCATCGTGCTGATGCGGGACGACGGCCGCGTATTCCTCGGCAGCCGCACCGACGGACGCGGGTGGCAGTTTCCGCAGGGCGGCGTACTGCGCCACGAGTCGCCCGAGGAGGCGCTCTACCGCGAGTTGCGCGAGGAGGTCGGCCTCGCCCCCGACGACGTCGAACTGCTCGGCGGCACGAGTCGCTGGCTCAGGTACCGGTTGCCGCGCCAGTTCGTCCGGCGTCGCTCGCGCCCGTTGTGCATCGGCCAGAAGCAGCGATGGTTCCTGCTCAGGATGCGGGGCGGCGACGACCGGCTGCGCTTCGACGTCACGGCGAAGCCCGAGTTCGACGCGTGGCGGTGGGTGGATTACTGGGCGCCGGTGCGCGAGGTGATCTACTTCAAGCGCCGCGTCTACGCCCGCGCGCTCGACGAGCTCGCCGGCCGGGCGTTCCCGGCCGGCGCGCCGCCGTACCCGGAATGGTGGGCGACGCTGGTGGCGCGCCAGGAGTCCGAGAGCGCGGAATTCGGCGACCGGGCACACCTGTCGCCCGCGGGCGAGGCCGCCGCCGAGTGAACGACCCCGCTCCCGCGCGGGCGCCAGTTGCGTCCCCGTCGCGCGGGGTCCCGGCCTGGGGGTGGGTGGTGCTCGCCGCGGTGGCGGTCGCCGGTTCGTTCTGGCTCGGCCATCGCCAGGGCCAGCGCGTCGCCGGCTACGATTTCGCCGACGAGGTGCGCACCCGGCGCACGCTCGAGGCGCGGCTCGAGGTGCTCGAGAAACGCAACGCGAAGCTGAACGCACAGGTCGCCGAACTCGAGATGGCACGCCGGATCGACCGCGACGCGTACGGGCAGGTCGAGCGGACGCTGGGCGAACTGCAGTCGAAGCTGGCCCGCCAGGGCGACGACCTGGCGTTCTACCGCAGCATCGTGTCCCCGGAGGACGGCGTCCAGGGCCTGCGGATCCAGCGTTTCGCCGTGCGGCCGGGCACCGGCCCGCGCGAGTTCGTCGTCGAGGTGACGCTGATCCAGGCGCTGCGGCAGGACGGACTCGTCTCCGGGTCCGTGCAGGTGACCCTGCAGGGCATGGTGGGCACGCGGCCGGCCCGGTACACGCTTGCGCAGCTCGGCGGATCCGGGCGCACGACGTACTCGTTCCGGTATTTCCAGACCATCGAGCGGACCGTCGAGCTGCCCGAGGGGTTCCAGCCCTTCGACGTGGAGGTCCGCGCCCAGCCCGGCCGGGGCGACGCGGTCAGGCGCTCGTTCCCGTGGAAGGTCCGGGACTCGGCCGCCCCGGAGCCGGAGGCGATAACCGAGGCGCCCGGCGGCGTCCGCTGAGGGCCCGGCGCCGCGGTGCTAGAATCCGGGCCTCGGGACCGAATGGAGCGCCGACGATGAACACCGCCCTGGAGACGACCGTCACCGCGGATGCCGCACCGCTCACATTCACGGATTCCGCGGCGACGAAGGTCGGGCAGCTGATCCGCGAGGAAGGCAACCCGAACCTGAAGCTGCGCGTGTTCGTCTCGGGCGGTGGCTGCTCGGGCTTCCAGTACGGATTCACGTTCGACGAAAACGAGGAAGAGGGCGACACCTGCGTCGAGAACCAGGGCGTCAAGCTGCTGGTCGACCCGATGAGCTTCCAGTACCTCGAGGGCGCCGAGATCGACTACAAGGAAGACCTCGAGGGCGCGCAGTTCGTGATCCGCAACCCGAACGCCACGACCACCTGCGGCTGCGGGTCGTCGTTCTCCGCCTGACCATTCATTGACCCGGCCCGGAGATCCGTCGTCGGACGTGCTGGCGGCTGTGGACCTCGGGTCCAACAGCTTCCACATGGTCGTCGCGCGCTGGTCCCACGGCCAGCTCGCGATCCTGGACCGCCTCCGCGAGACGGTGCGCCTCGCCTCCGGGCTCGACGAGCAGGGCCGGCTCGACCGCGAGGCCGTGGGCCGGGCGCTCGGCTGCCTCGAGCGGTTCGGCCAGCGCCTGCGGGACGTCAAGGCCCAGCGCGTCCGCGTCGTCGGCACGAACACGCTGCGCCGTGCGAAGCGCAAGGGCGCGTTCCTCGACCGTGCGCGCGAGGCGCTCGGCCACCCGATCGAGATCATCTCCGGCGTCGAGGAGGCGCGGCTCATCTACCAGGGCGTCGCGCGGACGACGCCCGGCGTCACGGGCCACCGGCTCGTCATCGACATCGGCGGCGGCAGCACCGAACTCATCATCGGCGAGGGCGTCGCGACGCGGCGCCTCGAGAGCCTGTACATCGGCTGCGTCGGGATGATGACGGCGCACTTCGGGGACGGCGAGATCACCGAGAAACGGCTGAAGCGCGCCCGGACGGCCGCCGAACTCGAGTTCGAACCCGTCGTCGCGCGCTTCCACCGCTCGCAGTGGGACACCGCGTTCGGCGCGTCGGGCACCGTGCGCGCGGTCGGCGACGTGCTCGCGGCACGCGGCGGACCGTCAGGCGTCATCACGCGGGAGGGCGTCGAGTCGCTGCGCGAGGCGTGCCTGCGCGCAGGCCGCGTGGACCGGATCGACCTCGTGGGACTCTCGCAGGACCGGCGCGACATCCTGCCCGGCGGCCTCGTCGTGCTCGAGGCTGCGTTCGAGATGCTCGGGATCGAGGCGCTCCACATCGCCGAGGGCGCGCTCCGCGAAGGCCTGCTCTACGACCTGCTCGGGCGCCTCACCGACGAGGACGCGCGGGTGCGCAGCGTCCGCGCGATGGAATCGCGATTCCACGTCGACTCGGCACAGGCCGACCGCGTCGAGTCGACGGCGCTCGCGCTGCTCAGGCAGGTGCGGGATCCGTGGGGCCTCGATGAGCCGCTCGCCGAGCCCGCGCTGCGCTGGGCCGCGCGCCTGCACGAGGCGGGCCTCGACATCGCGCACGCGCAGTACCACCGCCACGGTGCGTACCTGCTCGAGCACGCGGACATGCCGGGGTTCCCGCGCGAGGAGCAGCGCCTGCTCGCAGCGCTCGTCGGGGCGCACCGCCGCAAGCTCGACCTGTCGCCCTGCGAATCGCTGGTGCCACCCTGGCACCTGAAGGCGGCGTTCCTGATCGTGCTGCTCAGGCTTGCGGTGCTGCTGCACCGGGGGCGGGGTCCGCGCGCGCTGCCGCGACTCGAGGTCGGGGCCCGAGGCCGCAACCTCGACATCGGGTTCCCGAAGGGATGGCTCGAGGAGCACCCGCTCACCGAGGCGGATCTCGAGCAGGAGGCGGAGTGGCTGCGCGCGGCCGGCTTCCGGCTGCGCGTCAGCTGATGCGCGTGCCGAGCGTCCCGCCTCAGCGGCGGGCGACGCGCTGGCGATCGGCGCCGGTCGTGAGGTCGAGCTTCGCCAGCGTCACTTCGGCATTCGACCGGAACTCGGCCATGTAACGCGCAGGCACCTCGGTGCGCGGCATCGGCAGCGTCGCCGGGTTGCGCTGCACGCCGTTCACCCGGTACTCGTAATGCAGGTGCGGGCCGGTCGCGAGGCCCGTCATGCCGACGTAGCCGATCGTGTCGCCCTGGCCGACGGTGCGGCCGGGGCGCAGCGACTTCGCGAAGCGGGAGAGGTGGCCGTAGACGGTCGTGATGCCGCGGCCGTGGTCGATCATGATCACGTTGCCGTAGCCGCCCTTGCGACCGGCGAACACGACGCGCCCGGCGCCCGCGGCCCACACCTTCGTGCCGGTCGGCGCGGCGTAGTCCGTGCCCTTGTGCGCGCGCACGATGCCGAGCACCGGATGCAGGCGACGGCTGTTGAACTGCGAACTGATCCGGGTGAAGTCGAGCGGGGCGCGCAGGAACGCCGTGCGCATGCCCTTGCCCTCGGGCGTGAAGTAGCCCTTCACTTCGCCGTCCTTCGACTCGAACCACACGGCCCGGTGCGTCTTGCCCTGGTTCACGAACTCGGCGGCGAGGATCTGGCCGTCGTTCACGTAGCGGCCGTCCTGGAACTTCTGCTCGTAGAGCACGCCGAACGTGTCGCCCTGGCGGAGGTCGAGCGCGAAGTCGATGTCGAAGCAGAAGATCTGGTTCGCCAGCGTCATGATCGTGCGCGAGGACATGCCGGCACGCTGGCCCGCCTCGAACAGCGACGACTCGATGACGGCGCGGTGGCCGACCACCTCGGTCTCGAGCGGATTCTCGATGTAGTTGACCGCGTAGCCGTCGCCGGCACGCGAGACCGACAGCGTCAGCGTGTCGCTGATCTGTCGGTTGAGCGACTGCAGCACGCCGTCCGCGTGCGTGAGCGTGATCGTGTCGCCCGGCTTCAGGACGTCGAGCGCCCTGCGGACCTCGGGGCGCGAGCGCAGTTCGGCCAGCGTGCCGAGGTCGAGGCCGATCGAGCGGAAGATCTGGTCGAGCGTGTCGTCACGCTGGACGGTCACCTCGACGCTGTCCGGGCCGTCGTCGACGACGTCGGTGGGCACCTGCGTGGCCGCGAGCGCGGTCAGGTCCACGGACTGCGGCACGTCGTCGACCGGGGCGCGCAGGAGCAGCGCGGCCGCGATCGCGGCCATGACCGGGAGGCTCATGCCGGCGGCCAGCCAGCGCTTGCGGCCGCTCGCGATGGCAGTGCGGCCGCGGTTGTCGAAGTCGTTGAATCGCAAGTGGCAGTCCCCGCGCGGAAGTGGGGCGTAAGGTAGTTGCGCAGGCGCCACCAGTCAACGATCCGTCACGCTTTTTTCCTCGGTCTAACA
>JAXMGT010000002.1:592500-1270827 GCA_046347155.1 Steroidobacteraceae bacterium
TTCAGTGGCGAGCCTAACCGAATAGGGGAGGCGCAGGGAAACCGAGTCCGAAATGGGCGTTTTAGTCGCTGGGAATAGACCCGAAGCCGGTCGATCTATCCATGTCCAGGGTGAAGGCAGGGTAATACCTGCTGGAGGCCCGAACACTCTACTGTTGCAAAAGTAGGTGATGAGGTGTGGATAGGAGTGAAAGGCTAATCAAGGCCGGCGATAGCTGGTTCTCCCCGAAAGCTATTTAGGTAGTGCCTCGTGTAGGACTCCTGGGGGTAGAGCACTGTTTAGGCTAGCGGGCCATCCCGGCTTAGCAAACCTATGCAAACTCCGAATACCAGGAAGTCAACGCACGGGAGACACACGGCGGGTGCTAACGTCCGTCGTGAAGAGGGAAATAACCCAGACCGCCAGCTAAGGCCCCAAATTCATGGCTAAGTGGTGAACGATGTGGGAAGGCATAGACAGCCAGGAGGTTGGCTTAGAAGCAGCCATCCTTTAAAGAAAGCGTAATAGCTCACTGGTCTAGTCGGCCTGCGCGGAAGATATAACGGGGCTCAAGCCATGAGCCGAAGCTGCGGATCCGTCCGAAAGGGCGGGTGGTAGGGGAGCGTTCTGTACGCCTGTGAAGGTGCACTGCGAGGTGTGCTGGAGGTATCAGAAGTGCGAATGCTGACATGAGTAACGTTAATGCGAGTGAAAAACTCGCACGCCGTAAACCCAAGGGTTCCTGCGCAACGTTAATCGGCGCAGGGTGAGTCGGTACCTAAGGCGAGGCCGAGAGGCGTAGTCGATGGAAAACGGGTCAATATTCCCGTACCTGGTGCTGCTGCGATGGGGTGACGGAGAAGGGTAGGTCAGCCGGGGCTGGTTCCCGGTTTAAGCAGGTAGGAAGGGCTTCCAGGCAAATCCGGAGGCCCGCTAATTCCGAGATGCGACGACGAGGTCCCTCGTGGACCGAAGTGACTGATCCCACGCTCCCAGGAAAAGCCTCTAAGCTTCAGGCAGCAACAGACCGTACCGCAAACCGACACTGGTGGGTGGGCAGATAATCTGCCAAGGCGCTTGAGAGAACTCGGGTTAAGGAACTCTGCAAATTGATACCGTAACTTCGGAAGAAGGTATGCCTTCGATCGTGTAAGGATTCACTCTTGAAGCGATTGAAGGTCGCAGGTAATCGGTGGCTGCAACTGTTTACCAAAAACACAGCACTCTGCTAACACGAAAGTGGATGTATAGGGTGTGACTCCTGCCCGGTGCCGGAAGGTTAAGTGATGGGGTCAGCCGCAAGGCGAAGCTCTTGATCGAAGCCCCGGTAAACGGCGGCCGTAACTATAACGGTCCTAAGGTAGCGAAATTCCTTGTCGGGTAAGTTCCGACCTGCACGAATGGAGTAATGATAGCCACACTGTCTCGACCCGAGACTCAGTGAAGTTGAAATCGCTGTGAAGATGCGGCGTACCCGCGGCAAGACGGAAAGACCCCGTGAACCTTTACTATAGCTTTACACTGAAATTTGAACCTTCTTGTGTAGCATAGGTGGGAGGCTGTGAAGTGTGGTCGCTAGATCGCATGGAGCCAACGTTGAAATACCACCCTGGAATGTTCGACTTTCTAACCTAGGCCCGTAATCCGGGTCGGGGACCGTGTATGGTGGGTAGTTTGACTGGGGCGGTCTCCTCCCAAAGAGTAACGGAGGAGTGCAAAGGTACCCTCAGCGCGGTCGGTCATCGCGCTCTAGAGTGCAAAGGCATAAGGGTGCTTAACTGCGAGACGGACAGGTCGAGCAGGTGCGAAAGCAGGTCTTAGTGATCCGGTGGTTCTGTATGGAAGGGCCATCGCTTAACGGATAAAAGGTACTCCGGGGATAACAGGCTTATTCCTCCCAAGAGTCCACATCGACGGAGGAGTTTGGCACCTCGATGTCGGCTCATCACATCCTGGGGCTGTAGCAGGTCCCAAGGGTATGGCTGTTCGCCATTTAAAGTGGTACGCGAGCTGGGTTCAGAACGTCGTGAGACAGTTCGGTCCCTATCTGCCGTGGGCGTTGGAGAATTGAGGGTGAGCTGCTCCTAGTACGAGAGGACCGGAGTGGACGTATCTCTGGTGTTCCGGTTGTCACGCCAGTGGCACTGCCGGGTAGCTATATACGGACGGGATAACCGCTGAAAGCATCTAAGCGGGAAGCCCCCCCCAAGATTAGTTCTCCCTGGGAACTCGATTCCCCTGAAGGGCCGTCGCAGACTACGACGTTGATAGGCTGGGTGTGTAAGTGCAGCAATGCATTGAGCTAACCAGTACTAATTGCCCGTGAGGCTTGACCATATAACACCCAATCGGCCTGAGGCCGGTTCGAGGTGAAGTCAGCGCGGTTGATCGCGCGACTGCGACACGCAAGTCATACCCGATTCGAATTCATCGCTGCGCGCATGCGCGCACGTGAGCCAGTTTGCCTGGCGGCAATAGCGAGCGGGAACCACCCGATCCCTTTCCGAACTCGGAAGTGAAAACGCTCTGCGCCGATGGTAGTGTGCCCTTCGGGCATGCAAGAGTAGGTCACTGCCAGGCTCTTAAACCGAAACCCCCGACGGAGAAATCCGTCGGGGGTTTTCTTTTGCGGCCGGCGCGACGGATGGCCCGGGCGCCCGGGGCGGGCGCGGCGCGCTGGGCGAGCGGGCGACGGCCGGGCGATATTCGGCCGATGACGTCTGCCGGCAACGATCCCGAGAAGGCCGCGCCACGCAGCGACCTGATCGTGCTCGGGCTGCTGGCGCCGGTCGCCGGGATCGCTGCCGGTGCGCTCGGCGCGGCGTTCCGGCTGGTGCTCGACCACGCGAACGGGCTGCGCGACCTGTTGGTGGCGCGGACCGGTGGCTGGGGCATCGGCGGACCGTTGCTGCTGGCGGCCGCAGCCGCGGTGGCGGCCGCACTTGCGGCGTGGCTCGTGCGGCGCGTCTCGCCGGAAGCGGCGGGCAGCGGCATCCCGCGGGTCATGGCGGTGCTCGACGGTGACGAGCCGCCGGCGCCGATCCGCGTCGTGCCGGTCAAGTTCGTGGCGGGCACGCTCGCGATCGGGTCGGGCCTCTCGTAAGCTTCCCCGTTTCGGAGACAAGTCATAACGAGAGCTTTCTGGCATGTTAACGCCGGGAGGCTTGAGATGAAGAAGTCGAAGTTCACCGAGACCCAGATCGTCGGGTTCCTGAAGCTGGCCGATGCCGGGATGCCGGTTCGGGAGGTCTGCCGCAAGGCGGGCATCAGCGAGCCGACGTACTACGTGTGGAAGAGCAAGTACGGCGGCATGGAGGCCTCGGACCTGAAGCGGTTCAAGGAGATGGAGGCCGAGCTGTCGAAGCTCAAACGCATGTACGCGGACCTGGCCATGGAGAACCATGCGATGAAGGACCTGATCGCAAAAAAACTCTAGGGCCGGACGCCAAGCGATCAGCGGCCGGCCACCTGATCGAGCACCATCGCCTGTCGGTGGCTCGTGCCTGCAGCTGTGTCCGGCTGTCGCGCTCGGCGTATTACCGGCGACCTGATGACTGGACGGTACGCGATGCGCCGATCATCGCCCGCCTGGCGAAGCTGATCGAGGATCGGCCCAATCGCGGGTTCTGGAAGTGCCGGAAGCTCCTGCGCCGCGAGGGCCAGGCGTGGAACCACAAACGAATCTATCGGGTGTACAAGCTCATGCGATTGAACCAGCGACGCGCCGCGAAGCGCCGCCTGCCAAAGCGGGAGCGGTTGCCGCTGTACGTGCCGCGGCTGCCTGACAGCGTCTGGTCCGCCGACTTCATGAGCGATGCGCTGATCTGCGGCCGGCGCTACCGGCTGTTCAACGTCGTCGATGACTTCAACCGCGAGGCGCTGCACATCGAGGTCGACACCTCGATCAACTCCGAGCGGTTGATCCGCGTGTTCGATCAGCTGCGCCGCCAGCGCGGGCTGCCGCAGATCCTGCGGACCGACAACGGGCCGGAGTTCCTGGGCGAGGCGTTCACGCAGTGGGCCAAGAATGCCGGCATGGCGATCCAGTACATCCAGCCAGGCAAGCCGAATCAAAATGCCTACATCGAGCGGTTCAACCGGACGCTGCGTAACGAGTTGCTCGACCAGCACTTGTTCGTGCGGCTCGAAGACGTTCGCGAAGCCGCCTACTGGTGGCGGCTCGAGTACAACGAGGTGAGACCCCATGACTCGCTGGGCGATCTGACGCCGAGCGAGTACGCCCAAGTCGCCGGAAACTCTAGTTATGAACTGTCGCCTTGACGGGGAAGCTTACGCTCGCGCTCGGGCGCGAGGGCCCGACCGTGCAGATGGGCGCGAGCCTCGCCTACCAGACGGGCCGCCTCTTCCGTCGCAGCGGGTCGGACTGCCGCGTGCTGCTCGCGGCCGGCGCAGGTGCGGGGTTCGCCGCGGCCTTCAACGCGCCGATCGCAGGGGCGCTGTTCGTCTTCGAGGTGCTGATCAAGCGCTTCGAGACGCGCATTGCGATCGCCGCACTGGCGGCCTGCGCCGTGGCCACCTGGGTCGGGCGCGCGATCGCCGGCGGGGCCCGGGAATTCACGGTCGCACCGCTGGCGGAGCCGGGCCTGGTGCAGCTGCCGATGTACGTACTGCTCGGCATCCTGGCCGGTCTTGCGGGCGTCCTCTACAAGCGGACGCTGCTGGCGGCGCTCGGCGTCGCCGCGCGCCTGTCGGCCGTTCCGCTCGAGATGCGCGCCGCGATCGTCGGCGCGGCCGTCGGGATCATCGCGTGGTTCGCGCCCACGCTCGTCGGTGGCGGCGACGAACTCGCCCAGCAGGCGCTGGCCGGCGTGGGCACGCTGGTCCTGCTGCCCGCGCTCTTCCTGTTCCGGCTCGGCCTGATCGCCTGTTCCGTCACGGTGGGCACGCCCGGCGGCCTGCTCGTGCCGTTCCTCGCGCTGGGTGCCGAGCTCGGGCTCTGGCTCGGCCTGGTCGGCGTGCTGGCATTCCCTGGGCTGGGGCTCGAGCCGCACGGATTCGCGCTGGTCGGAATGGCCGCGCTGTTCACCGCCATCGTGCGGGCGCCGATCACCGCGATCGTCGTGGTTGCCGAGATGACGGGTACCGTGGCAATGCTGCTGCCGATGATCGTCACCTGCTTCGCCGCGTTGCTGGTGCCGGCGCTGTTCGGCGAAGCATCGATCCTCGACACACTCGCGGCGCGACTGGTGCGCCGCCGGACGCGGCCGGTCGGCGAGGCGTCACGTTAGCCGGCGACCGGCCGGCGCTTTCGGGCGCGTCGCCAGCATCAGCAGCGTGCGCTCGTCGCCGCGACCGTCGAAATGGCGGTCGATCAGGCGCCCGAAGATCGACCCGCCCCCCGCCGCCCGATCGAACAGCGTGAGACAGGAGCGCAGTTTGAGGTCGTCCGGGCTGCCGAAGATCGCGTGCGCGGACAGGGTCGCAGGGAGCGACTCGAGCGCCTCGGCACATGCGTGCAGCCGTGGCCCGAGCAGCGGGTGCCCGAGGTAGGCGCGGGCCTCGTCGATGCCGCGGATCCCGAAGTGCGTCGCGCGCGCGCTGTACCCGAGCCCGGCGAGCTGCGGGAACACGAACCACATCCAGTGCGACGTCTTGTGGCCGGCGCGGATTTGATCGAGCGCCCCATCGAGCACGCCTCGTTGCGCCTCGACGAATCGCCGCAGGTCGTAAGGGTCGTCGTTCATCGTCGTCCCCCGGCATCATTCCCGGTCCCCGAGCGCGGGCCGTCATGCGCCCGTCGTCGTTCGCGACCGCGGTGCCGTCGTGACGTTCAGCCGCCGGCGGGTGGCGGGCGCGGCTGGAACACCAGCGTCTGCGTCGCGAGCCAGTCGAGTGCCCGGATTTCGCTCTCGAAATACCCGAGCCGCCACGGCAGGCCGGCGACCTCGGTCAGCGTGCGCGCCATCTCGAGGATCGGCGGGCGTCCGACGACCGCGCAGACGAGCCGCGGGTTCGTCGCGACTGCGCCAAGCAGGATCGCGTTCGACCGCGCGATGCCGGCCGGGTCGTCGAGGTCGAACGTGTGGCCATCCAGGTCCTGGTAATTGAGCACGACGTAGCGCAGGTCGCTGAACCGGGCGTCGCCCGTGATCGAGACCGTTCGATCGAAGAACTCCGGCGGCGTGAGTGTGCCGCTTGCGCGGACGTACAGTCCCCAGGGTTCTTCCCACGTCACCGTCGAATGCATGCCCGTTGCTCCTCGGGAGCATCGTACGAACCGACCCGTCGCATGCCAGACAGGGTACTCGCAGTCCGATCCGATTCGCGGGGCATCGACACGGGGTTGCGTCGAACTGCGCCCAGTCGGTGATCCCGCGCGTCCTCCTGTTGCGCTGCGGCAATAAATAAGCTATTGTTCCTGAACGTTTTTCTGTAGCCGGCAAGCCGGCGCCAACGCCGGCCCGCGTGGTCCTCGCGGCCGGCGGGCCCCGCCCCCCCCCCGCCCGCCCCCCCCCCCCGCCCCGAATCATCCCGTGGCGACCGGACCCGATCCGGTGGCCGCCCAATGCAAGTGCGCCAACATGCTTTCGACGACCAACCTGTCCATCCAGTTCGAGGCCAAGCCGCTGTTCGAGCACGTCAGCGTCAAGTTCGCGGACGGCAATCGCTACGGCCTGATCGGCGCGAACGGCTGCGGCAAGTCGACGCTGATGAAGATCCTCGGGGGCGAGCTCGACCCGAGCGCGGGCGACGTGGTGCTGCAGGCCGGGATGCGCATGGGCAAGCTGAACCAGAACCAGTTCGCCTACGAGGACGAGCGGGTGCTCGACGTCGTGATGCAGGGCCACGCCGAGATGTGGGCCGCGATGCAGGAGCGCGACCGGATCTACGCGAACCCGGACGCGACCGACGACGACTACATGCGCGCGGCCGAACTCGAGGGCCGGGTCGCCGAGTACGACGGCTACACCGCGGAGGCGCGCGCCGGCGCGCTCCTGATCGAGGCGGGCATCGACGAGTCGCGCCACGAGCTGCCGATGCGCGAGATCCCGCCCGGCCTCAAGCTGCGCGTGCTGCTCGCGCAGGCGCTCTTCTCGCGCCCGGACGTGCTGCTGCTCGACGAACCGACCAACAACCTCGACATCCACTCGATCGGCTGGCTCGAGCGCACGCTGAACGCGTACGACGCGACGATGATCATCATCAGCCACGACCGGCACTTCCTGAACCAGGTCTGCACGCACATCGCCGACCTGGATTACCAGCAGCTCAGGATCTGGCCCGGCAACTACGACGACTTCATGCTCGCCTCGATGCAGGCGCGCGCCCAGGTCGAGGCGGCGAACGCGAAGGCGAAGCAGCAGATCTCCGACCTGCAGGAGTTCGTGCGACGCTTCTCGGCGAACGCCTCGAAGGCGCGCCAGGCCACCTCGCGGAAGCGCCAGATCGAGAAGATCAAGATCGAGGAGATCCGGCCCTCATCGCGGCAGAACCCCTACATCCGCTTCGAGCAGGCGAAGAAGCTGTACCGCTCGGCCGTGACCGTCGAGAAGCTCTCGTTCCGCTACCCGGGCACCGACCGCGACATCTTCACGAACCTGAGCTTCACGATCGAGGCCGAGCAGCGGGTCGCGATCATCGGCCCGAACGGCATCGGCAAGACGACGCTGATGCGCTGCCTGGCCGGCGAACTCGCGCCGACGTCGGGCCGCATCTCGTGGGTCGAGAACGCGCAGCCGGGCTACATGCCGCAGGACCCGCAGGCCGAGTTCGACACGAAGGTGGACCTGATGACCTGGATGTCGACCTGGAGCGGCAAGGCCGACGACGACCTGATCGTGCGCGCGACGCTCGGGCGGCTGCTTTTCTCGGGCGACGAGACGAAGAAGTCAGTGAAAGTGCTGTCGGGCGGCGAGAAAGGCCGCATGCTGTACGGCAAGCTGATGCTGACCCGCCCGAACGTGATGCTGCTCGACGAGCCGACGAACCACATGGACATGGAGACGATCGAGTCGCTGCAGATCGGGCTCGAGAAGTACCCCGGCACGCTGGTCTTCGTCTCGCATGACCGCGAGTTCGTCGCGGGCCTCGCGACCCGGATGATCGAACTCCGGCCGGACGGCACGGTGAGCGACTTCACGGGCAGCTACGACGAGTACCTCGAGATGCAGGGCCTGGATTCCTGATGCGCGACATCGACACCCCGGACGAGGCCGCCGCGCCCACGCCTGCGTTCGCGGACCTCGGGCTCAGTGCGCCGGTGCTCATGGCGCTGGCCGCGGTCGGCTACGAATCGCCGTCGCCGATCCAGGCCGCGACGATCCCGGTGCTGCTCGCCGGCCGCGACATGGTCGGCCAGGCGCAGACCGGCACCGGTAAGACCGCGGCGTTCGCGCTGCCGGTGCTGAGCCGGATCGAGGTGCGGCGCGGTCCACCGCAGTGCCTGGTGCTGGTGCCGACCCGCGAGCTGGCGATCCAGGTGTCCGAGGCGTTCCAGCGCTACGCGGCCGCGATCCCCGGCTTCCACGTGCTGCCGGTCTACGGCGGCCAGAGCTACACGCCGCAGCTCGCGAGCCTGAAGCGCGGCGCGCACGTCGTCGTGGGGACGCCGGGCCGCGTGATGGATCACCTGAAGCGCGGCACGCTCGATCTCGGCACCGTTCGCACGATCGTGCTCGACGAGGCCGACGAGATGCTGCAGATGGGCTTCGTCGACGACATCGAATGGATCCTCGAGCAGGCGCCGCCCGAACGGCAGGTGGTGCTCTTCTCGGCGACGATGCCGGCGCCGATCCGCCGCATCGCGCAGAAGCACCTGCGCGACCCGGCCGAGGTGACGATCCGCGGTCGCACGAGCACCGCGACGAACATCCGCCAGCGCTACTGGGTCGTGAGCGGCCTTCACAAGCTCGACGCACTCACCCGCATCCTCGAGGCCGAACCGTTCGACGCGATGCTGGTGTTCGCGCGAACGAAGCAATCCACGGTCGAACTGGCCGAGCGGCTCGAGGCGCGCGGTTTCGCGGCCGCGGCGCTCAACGGCGACATGCAGCAGAAGGACCGCGAGCGCACGATCGCGAGGCTGAAGGGCGGGCAGCTCGACATCCTGGTCGCGACCGACGTCGCCGCGCGCGGCCTCGACGTCGAGCGCATCGGCCACGTGGTCAACTACGACGTGCCGTACGACACCGAGTCGTACGTGCACCGGATTGGCCGCACCGGTCGTGCCGGCCGCGCGGGTGAGGCGATCCTGTTCATCACGCCGCGCGAGCGCAACATGCTGCGCTACATCGAGCGCGCGACCCGCCAGCCGATCGAGCCGATGAACCTGCCGACGATCGCGGACGTGAACGAGCAGCGTGTCGCGCGGTTCCGCGACCGAATCACGGCGGCGCTCGCGACCGGTGAGGCCGAGTCGTTCCGCGACCTGATCGGGGAGTACGAGCGCGAGCACGACGTGCCGGCGATCGAAATCGCCGCCGCGCTCGCGAGCCTGCTGCAGGGCGGCAGCCCGCTGCTGCTGAAGGACAAGGGTCGGGGCGGCGACCGGGCCGGGTCCGGCGACGATGCGCCGCGGTCGTTCGATGACGAGCGCGTGGACGACCGCGACGACGGGCGGGCGGCCGAACGCCGGCGACGGCCCGCGCCGGAAGGTCGACTGCGCGACGAGGAGGCCGAGACGTACCGGATCGAGGTCGGCTACGTGCACGGCGTGAAGCCAGGCAACGTCGTCGGCGCGATCGCCAACGTCGCCGGGCTCGAAGGCCGCCAGATCGGCCACGTCGACATCCGCGAGGACCACACCTACGTGGGCCTTCCGGCCGGGATGCCCGAGGCGGTGCTGCGCGAATTGCAGAAGACCCGGGTCGCCGGGCAGCTGCTCAGGATGGCGGTGGCCGGCGAGGTGCCGCCAAAGCCGCTGCGCAAGCCGCCGAAGCGCGGCGCGGGCGCGCCGAAGAAGCCGCGACGCAATCCCTGACCGCGACCGGCCTCAGCGCGTCGCGCCGGCGCGGCCCTCGAGTTCCTCCCAGCGCGCGTACGCTGTCCCGAGTTCCGCCTCGATCTGCTGGGAGCGCAGGCCGTCGGCGCGGATCGCCTCGGCGCCGGCCTGATGATAGTCGGGCCGGCTCATCCGGGCGACGATGTCCTGCTGCTCGGCCTCGAGGGCCTCGATGCGCGCCGGCAGCGCCGCGAGTTCGCGGCTTTCCTTGTAGCCGAGCCTGGCCGGCTTCGCGGCCGCCTGCGCCTCCGCGCGCCGGGGCGCCTCGTCGCGGGCCGCCGGCGACGAGGCGTCGGCCGGTTTCGGTCGCTGCGCGAGCCAGTCCGCGTAGCCCCCCGCATATTCCTTCCAGCGCCCGTCGCCGAGCGGCGCCAGCGTCTGCGTGACGACGTTGTCGAGGAACGCGCGGTCGTGGCTCACGAGCAGCACCGTGCCTGTGTATTCCTGCAGCGTCGACTCGAGCAGCTCGAGAGAATCGAGGTCGAGGTCGTTGGTCGGTTCGTCGAGCACCAGCACGTTGGCCGGTCGCGCGAACAGCCTCGCAAGCAACAGGCGATTGCGCTCGCCGCCGGACAGCATGGCGACCGGCGCTTCGGCACGTTCCGGCGGGAACAGGAATTCGCCGAGGTACCCGACCACGTGCCGCCGGCCCGCGGCGGTCTCGACCCAGTCGGACGACGGGCTCACGGTGGCCGCTACGGTCGCCGCCGGGTCGAGCTGCGCGCGCAGCTGGTCGAAGTACGCGACCTGCAACCCGGTGCCGAGGCGCACGCGGCCCGCGTCGGGCGCCAGCTCGCCGAGCAGCAGCTTCAGGATCGTCGACTTGCCGGCCCCGTTCGGGCCGACGACGCCGATCCTGTCGCCGCGCATGACCCGCGTCGAGAGGTTGCGGACGACCGCTCGATCGCCGAACGACTTCGAGACGTCCTCGAGCTCGGCGACCAGCCGGCCCGAGCGTTCGCCCGCGTCGATCGACAGCCGGACGCTGCCGAGCCGCTCCCGGCGGGCGGCGCGCTGCTCACGCAGCGCCTCGAGCCGGTGCACGCGACCGGCATTGCGCGTGCGGCGCGCCTCGATTCCCTTGCGGATCCACGCTTCCTCCTGGGCCCAGAACTTGTCGAAGCGGCGGTGCGCAACCGCCTCGGCGGCGAGCTGATCTGCGCGCCGTCGCTCGTATGCCTGGTAACTTCCCGGGAACGAACGCAGCACGCCCCGGTCCAGCTCGACGATCCGGGTCGCGACCCGGTCGAGGAACGCGCGGTCGTGCGTCACGACGACGCAGCCCGGCGCGCGCAGCAGCATCTCCTCGAGTCGCGCGATTGCGTCGATGTCGAGGTGGTTCGTCGGTTCGTCGAGCAGCAGCAGGCCCGGCTCGAGCGCGAAGGCGAGCGCGAGGGCCGCGCGCTTCGTCTCGCCGCCGGACAACGTCGACGGGTCCAGGTCGCCTTCGAGCCCGAACCGGTGCAGGTGCTCGACGAGCCGGGCTGCGGCCTGCCAGCGCAGGCGGTCGTCCGCGATCCGGTCGACGGCCCCGCGCTCGATCAGGCTCGAGCGCAGGTCGGGCGCCGCCGGCAGCAGCGGTTCCTGCTCGACGCGGGCGAGTCGCAGCCGCTCGTCGCGACGGACCTCGCCGCCGTCGAGCACGACGTCGCCCGACAGCACCCCGAGCAGGCTCGACTTCCCGGTGCCGTTGCGGCCGATCAGGCCGATGCGTTCGCCGGGTTCGACGGCGAGTGCGGCGCCGTCGAGCAGCGGGTGCAGGCCATAGGCCAGTTCGGCGTCGGTGAGCGTCACGATCGGCATCGGGCGCGAAGCATGGCACAGCTGTGCGGCGATACGTATTTGCACCTAGTGGTTAGACCGGGTGCCCGGATTGCTGCAGTGCGGGGATCATTCCGCCCGTGCGCACGCTCAGGAGTGCACCATGAACATCCGCAAGTCGTCGCGTTCGGCCGGCTGGACCGGCCTGCTCATCGCCGCTGCGTTCCTGGTCCTGCCGACCGCGGCACGCGCCGACGATGCCGCCTGCCTCAAGTGCCATGACGACGTGAAGGTGCAGTCGGCTGCCCACCCGGACCAGGGCTGCGTCGACTGCCACACGAACATCACGGACGCGAAGCACGACGCGCTGCCCGACGACCAGAAGCTCACCGGGAACCAGATTTGCTCCGCCTGCCACGCGATGGCCGGCAAGCAGCTGCCGAAGAGCGTCCATGAGAAGCACACCTGCCGCAAGTGCCACGGACCGTGGCACGAGGTGGATGTCGCGTCCGAGCCGGGCGCGCGGCTGTCGACGACGGGCCAGCTCGAGACCTGTGGCAAGTGCCACGACGAGGTGCTGCCCGGCTTCGAGAAGAGCGTGCACGGCAAGGGCCTGCTGAAGTCGGGCCTGACCGGTGCGGCGCCGACCTGCAGCAGCTGCCACGGCTCGCACAACATCATGGCCAAGGACGACCCGAAGGCGAAGACGGGTCACGCGAAGGCGCCCGAGACCTGCGGCAAGTGCCACACGTCGGTGCTCGTGGAATGGCAGGACCAGAGCACGCACGGCGCGCTGTGGAAGGACGGCAAGAACGGTCCCGTGTGCACGACCTGCCACATGGACGAGCACTCGGTGATGGACCCGACCTCGGCCGAGATGCGCAAGCACACGCCGGCCGACTGCGGCGGCTGCCACGAGGAACAGTCCGAGACGTTCCGCGACAGCTTCCACGGCAAGGCGACCGAGCTCGGCTGGACGTCGGTCGCGGTCTGCTCCGACTGCCACACGCCGCACGCGAACCTGCCGGCGAGCGACCCGCGGTCGAGCGTCAACCCGGCCAACCTCGAGCAGACCTGCGGCCGGTGCCACGAACAGGACGTGAAGACCGCCGGGTTCCTGACCTTCGACCCGCACGTGAACCCGCACGACCCGGCCACCCGCTGGCAGATCCGATGGATCTACCTGTTCATGACCGGCCTGCTGCTCGGCGTGTTCGCGTTCTTCTTCTTCCACGACTTCCTGTGGCTGCAGCGCGCGTTCGTCGGCAAGCTGCGCGGCGAATTCAAGTCCGGGCACGGCGGCAGCGGTCCGTACGTGAAGCGCTTCAGCAACCCGCAGATCTGGCTGCACGTGAGCATCGTCGTGAGCTTCCTGCTGCTCGCGATCACCGGCCTGCCGCTCAAGTTCGCCGGTGCGCCGTGGGCCGGCAGCATGATCGAGCTGCTCGGCGGTGCGCGTTCGGCCGGCATCCTGCACCGGATCGGCGCGATCGTGACGTTCGGCTATTTCGCCGTGCACCTCGGGATGGTGCTGTGGGGAATGATCGTCCGCGGCGAGAAGGGCTACCTCTGGGGCTGGCGGTCGATGGTGCCGCAGTGGAAGGACGTCCAGGACTTCTTCGGCAACATGCGCTACTTCCTGTACCTCGGCCGGAAGCCGGACATCGACCGCTGGGCGTACTGGGAGAAGTTCGACTACCTGGCGGTGTTCTGGGGCGTGGCGATGATCGGTGTCTCCGGGCTGATGCTGTGGCAGCCGGCATTCTTCGCCCGCTACGTGCCGGGCTGGGTGCTCAATGCCGCCTACATCATCCACAGCGACGAGGCGCTGCTCGCCACCGGGTTCATCTTCCTGTTCCACTTCTTCCACACGCACCTGCGGCCCGAGGCGTTCCCGATGGATCCGGTGATCTTCACCGGCGTGATGCCGCTCGAGCGCTTCAAGGAAGAGCGTCCGCTCGAGTACCAGCGGATGGTGCAGGCGGGCCAGCTCGAGAAGCACCTGGTGCCGGCGCCCGAGAAATCGAACCTGCACGCGGCGTACGTGTTCGGGTTCCTGGCCGTCGCGATCGGGCTCGCCTGCGCGGTCGGCATCTTCGTCGCGCTGTGGGGGCAGTTCTTCGGGTGACCGGGGAGACTGCAGCGTCGAATCCGGCGCGGGCCGGTCCCGACGGGACCGGCCCGCGCCGCACCGTGACCCGGCTGGCCACCGTCGCCGGCGCGGCAGTATCCTAGCCTCCAAACGATTCCACCCGGTCCAAACGAAACTCGGGGTCAACGATGGTCAAGAACTTCATCTCGGTGGTCACGCGCAGCACGTTCAGCCTGATCGGCGCGGCGCTCGCCACGGTGTCGCTGCTGCTGTTCGTCATCCTGTTCGCGGTGCAACTCGCGGGCTTCGAGGGCGGGCCGTACCTCGGCATCGTGAGCTACCTTTTCCTGCCGATGGTGATGGTGCTCGGCCTGCTCCTGATCCCGTTCGGCATCTGGCGGCAGAAGAAGCGCGCGCGTGCGGCCGCGGCCCACGGAGAAGCGGAGCCCGGACTGCCCGTCATCGACTTCAACCAGCCGCGCACGCGCAAGCTGGTCGCGACGTTCGGCATCATCACGCTGGTCGCGTCCGTGGTGCTCGCGGTCGGCACGTACAAGGGCGTCGAGTACATGGAGACCGTGCAGTTCTGCGGCACGACCTGCCACACGGTGATGCAGCCGGAATACACGGCGCACCAGCGCTCGCCGCACTCCCGCGTCGCCTGCGCCGACTGCCACATCGGCCCGGGCGCCGACTGGTTCGTGAAGTCGAAGATCTCGGGCAGCTGGCAGCTGATCGCGGTTGCCTTCAACCTGTACCCGAAGCCGATCCCGACGCCGGTGCACAACCTTCGACCGGCGCGCGAGACCTGTGAGCAGTGCCACTGGCCGGCCAAGTTCACCGGGGACAAGCTCAAGGTCCGGGTCCACTACGCGGACGACGAGCAGAACACCGAGCTCCACACGGTGCTGATGCTGAAGATCGGCGGCCAGCACGGCCGCGCCGCGTCCGGGATCCACTGGCACGTCTCGAAGGGCACGAAGATCCGGTTCCTGACCGACAAGAACCGGGAGAAGATCTACGACGTCGAGCTGACCGATTCGGACGGCAAGGTCCACCTGTACAAGGACGGCCCGGCGCCTAAGGACGCCGAATGGCGCGACATGGACTGCGTGGACTGCCACAACCGGCCGACCCACCAGTACCGCGAGCCGGCCAACGAGATCGACAACTCGATGGACCAGGGCTACATCGACACGTCGCTGCCGTACATCAAGCGCGAGGGCCTGCGCGCCGTGCAGGTAACCTACCCGACCCAGGAAGCGGCCCGCGCCGGCATCGCGAAGGACATCGCCGCGTTCTACGCGAAGAACTACCCCGAGGTGGCGAAGACGAAGGCGGCCGCGATCGAGCAGGCCGGCAAGGCGCTCGGCGACGTCTACTGCTGGAACGTGTTCCCGCTGATGAACGTCACCTGGAACACCTACCCGAACCACATCGGCCACAAGCAGTCGCCCGGCTGCTTCCGCTGCCACGACAAGAAGCACGTGACGGACGACGGCCACAAGATCGGCAAGAAGTGCGACACCTGCCACACGCTGCTCGCCGAGGAGGAGGCCGATCCGGCGATCCTCTACCAGATGGCGGGCGAGGAGCCGCCGCCGCCGCCGGCCGCCGACGCGGCGCCGCCGTCGGACGAGACCGGGCGGGAGTGATGCTCGCCGGGCGCGGGCCGCGGGGTCCGCGCCCGGTGTCGCCGCTCAGCGGTCCCGGCCGGAGCCGCCGCGCGGGTCCTTGCCGGCGTGCTGGTCCTTGAGCCCGCAGTCGCTGCAGTGGTCGTCACCGCCGCCGCGGGCACTGCGCAGGATCGAGCGCACCGCATAGACCGCCGCGACGACGACGATCACGACCACGAGCCCCTGTTCGAGTGCACCGCCCACCTCAGCCCCCGAGCGCCACGGCGACGCGGTAGGTGACGAACGCGGCGACGTAGGCGAGCACGAACAGGTACGCCGTCATCGCGAGCGGGTAGCGCCACGAATTCGTCTCGCGCCTCACGACGACCAGCGTCGACAGGCATTGCGGCGCGAACACGTACCACGCGAGCAGCGACAGCGCGGTCGCGAGGCTCCAGGTGCCGGCGATCATCGGCGCGAGCGTGGCGGAGACGTCGTCGCCGGTGGCCGACAGCGAATAGACCGTGCCGAGCGCCCCGACCGCCACCTCGCGGGCGGCGAGTCCCGGCACCAGCGCGAGCGAGATCTGCCAGTTGAAGCCGATCGGCGCGAACACGAATTCGAGCGCGCGCCCGGCCATCCCGGCGTAGCTGTAGAGGATCGCCGGCCCTTCGGCGCCGGGCGGCGGGGCCGGGTAGGTCGAGAGGAACCACAGCACGATCATCAGCGCGAGGATGATCGTGCCCACCCGCTGCACGAACACGCTGGCCCGCTCCCAGAGGCCGAGCGCGAGGTTGCGCGGGTGCGGCCAGTGGTACTCGGGCAGCTCGAGCAGCAGCGGATGGTAGCTCGCGCGGAGCGCCGTGCGCTTCAGCAGGAACGCAACGGCCATCGCGGCCAGGATCCCGGAAACGTACAGCGTGAAGAGCACGACGCCCTGCAGGTTGAACGGACCGACCGGCCGGTTCGGGATGAATGCGGCGATCACGAGCGCGTACACCGGCAGCCGCGCCGAGCAGGTCATCAGCGGCGCCACCATGATCGTCGCGAGCCGGTCCCGGACGTTCGGGATGGTGCGCGTGGCCATGATCCCGGGCACTGCGCAGGCGAAGCTCGAGAGCAGCGGGATGAACGCGCGGCCCGAGAGGCCGACACTGCCCATCAACCGGTCGAGCAGGTACGCCGCGCGCGGCAGGTAGCCGCTCTCCTCGAGCACCAGGATGAAGAAGAAGAGGATCAGGATCTGCGGCAGGAACACCAGCACGCTCCCGGCGCCGGCGATGATGCCGTCGACGATCAGGCTCCGGAGCAGGCCGTCCGGCATCACCGCCTGCACCCACGCGCCGAGCGAGGACATCGCGCCGTCGATCAGGTCCATCGGGCCCGTGGCCCAGCTGAACACGGCCTGGAACACGAAAAAGAGCAGGAACGCGAGGATCGCCGGGCCCGCGACCGGGTGCATCACGAGCGCGTCGGCGCGCCGGAGCGCGACGCTGCGGGCGGGCTCCGCGTATCCGGCGGCCGCGAGGACCCGGCGCACTTCCCGCTGCGTCTGCTGGATGTGGTCGAAGCCGGGGTCGCGCCACTCGCGAGGCCGCGACGGGCCCGGGTGGGCGACCCGCTCGAGCGCCTGCACGAGGCCCGCGTGCCCGTCGCCCGTGACGGCCACCGTCTCGACGACCGGCACGCCGAGTTCCTGCTCGAGTCTCGCGCGGTCGAGCCGGAAGCCGCGCCGCCGCGCGATGTCGCTCATGTTGAGTGCGACGATCATCGGCACGCCGAGGTCGCGCAGCTCGAGCACGAGGCGCAGGTTGAGCCGCAGGTTCGTCGCGTCGGCGACGCAGACGACGAATTCGGGCGCTGCCTCGCCGGCGAGCCGGCCGAGCAGGCAGTCGCGCGTGATCGCCTCGTCGAGCGTGGTCGGCGTCAGGCTGTAGGAACCGGGCAGGTCGAGCACACGGTAGCGCCGGCGCGAGGGCCCGGTGAACGCGCCTTCCTTGCGCTCGACCGTGACGCCCGCGTAGTTTGCAACCTTCTGCCGGCTGCCGGTCAGACGGTTGAAGAGGGCGGTCTTGCCGCAATTCGGGACACCGACCAGCGCCAGTCGCATGGTCTCGAGGGACTCGGCGTGCTCACTCATGCGCGGCTCAGCCCTCGTCGACGGCGACCAGCACGGCCCGGGCCTCGCGGCGCCGCAGCGCGAACGTCGTGTTGCCGAGCCGGACCGCCATCGGGTCGCCGCCCGGCCAGACGGTCGCCACGACCTCGATCGGCTCGCCCGGCACGAACCCGAGTTCGAGCAGCCGCCGGCTCACCGTCGATTCAGCCTCGTCGCCGAGGCTCTGGGCGTCGTCGGCGACGCGGGCGACGACGCCTCGGTGGCCTTTCTGCAGGGTCGACAGACTGACGGGCGACATGGGCGGGGCAGTGTCCGGGGAGGCGGGGACCACGGGCGAGTCTGTCGTTAATGAGAATCGTCCGCAACCGTGACTTACCACAATAGAATCGGTGCATGAATTCCGACCCCTCGACCCACGGGAACGACCCCGCCGGGGGCCCGGCCCGGGCCCAGTCGGCGCCCGCCGCGCTGATGGTGCGGCCCGCGCGATTCGGCTGGAACCCGGACACGGCGGCGAGCAACGCCTTCCAGCACCGGTCGGATGCTGACGGCGGGGTGCCGGCGAGGGCGCGGGCCGAGGTGGACACGCTGGCCGCCGCGCTCACGGCCGCCGGTGTCCAGGTGATCGCACTCGATGAATCGGGACCCGACGCCTGCCCGGACGCGGTGTTCCCGAACAACTGGGTGACGATGCATCACGACGGCACGGTCGTGCTGTACCCGATGCTGGCCCCGAGCCGTCGGCTCGAGCGCCGCCTCGAACTCCTGACGGCCGTCGAGGCGCTCGGCGCTCGAGCGGTCACGAGGCTCGTCGACCTGTCGCACCACGAACGCCACGGACGCTTCCTCGAGGGCACCGGCAGTGTCGTGTTCGACCACGCGACGGGCGTCGCCTACGCCTGCCGTTCACCCCGCACCGACCCGGCCGTGCTCGATGAACTGTGCGACGAGGTCGGTTGCACGCCCTGCGTGTTCGACGCGACCGACGCGACGGGTCGGCCGGTCTACCACACGAACGTCGTGCTCTCGGTCGGCGCCCGGGTCGCGATCGCCTGCGCCGAGGCGATCGCACCGGCCGACCGCGACGCCGTGCTCGAGCGGATCGCCACGGGCCGCGAGCTCGTGCGGGTCGATCGCGCGCAGATGAGCGAATTTGCCTGCAATGCGCTCGAGTTCAGGACGGCCGCCGGGCGTTCGGTGCTGGCGCTGTCCTCGCGCGCGTGGTCCGCGCTCGGCGCGGATACGCGGGCCCGGATCGCGGCGCGCGTGGACGAGGTGGTCGCGGTGCCGGTTCCCACGATCGAGGCGATCGGCGGCGGATCCGTGCGGTGCATGCTGGCCGAGATCTTCCTGCCGCCGGTCGCGACGGCCACCGAGCGTGTGTCGTGAGCGGGCCGACGACACTGGAGCCGGCCCTGATTGCGCGTGCGCTGCCCGGCGCCTGGCGGCTCGAGCGCTGGTCGCTCGAGTATGCCGACGGACGCACGGCGCGCCCGTTCACGCCGGGCGCCGAGGGCCTGATCCTCTACACGCCGGACGGCCACGTGTCCGCGGTGCTGCAGGCCCCGGGGCGCGGGCGCCTGCCGGGCGAGGACCTCACCCGCGTGCCCGACGCGGACAAGGCCGCCGCGTTCGGGAGCTACCTGCACTACGCGGGCCGCTGGCACGTCGAGGGCGAGTCGGTCGTCCACACGGTCGAGTTCTCGATGAACCCGAATCTCGCGGGGACCCGGCAGGTGCGGACCGTCGCACTCGACGGCGACCGACTCGAGCTCACGGCCCGCGAGCCGCTCGAGGGCGGTGGCGTCCGGGTCCACCGGCTCGTCTGGCGACGGGCGCCGGCGGGCTAGCCGCCGGACTCCAGGTCGTCGAGGAATTCCACCGCGCGGCGCAGGTGGGGGATCACGATCGTGCCGCCGACGACGAGCCCGATGCTCATCGCCTCGACGATGGCCTTGCGATCGTTGCCGGCCCGTCGCGCCTCGACGAGGTGGTACTTCACGCAGTCGTCGCAGCGCAGCACGAGCGACGCCACGAGCCCGAGCAGTTCCTTCGTCTCCTTCGGCAGCGCGCCGTCCTCGCCGTAGGCCAGCGAATCGACGGAGTAGATCCGCTTGATGACGCGGTTGTCCTCCGCGAGGATGCGTTCGTTCATGCGCTCGCGATACGCCGCGAAGTCCTGCTCGAGCTTGCCCATCGGATCCTCCGGTGCGGTCGTCGGTCCACGCAGTGTACGCGCCGGCCGGCCGCGCCGGCGGCGCGCGCACCCGATGCTAGAATCGCTCCGAGGAGGGTCGCGTGCTCGAACTCGCGGTCAAGACGCTCGTCGCGTACCTGGTCGGTTCGCTGCTCGGCAGCCTGCTGCTCGGGCGGCTGCGCGGCGTCGACATACGGGAGCACGGCAGCGGCAACGCGGGCAGCACGAACGCGTTGCGTACGCAGGGGTGGGCATTCGGGGCCGCCGTGCTCGCGATCGACGTGGGCAAGGCCTTCGTCGCCGTCGGCTGGCTGCCCGACGCCGTGCTGCCGGGCATCGGCCACGACCCGTCGATCCGCCGCGACTGGCTCGCGGTGGCCTGTGCGTGCGCCGTGATCGTCGGCCACGTGTACCCGGTGTTCTACGAGTTCCGCGGCGGGAAGGGTGCGGCGACGCTGCTCGGCGCAATCGCCTGCCTCGCGCCCGCCGCGCTCGTGCCGGTGCTCGGCGTGTGGCTCGCCTGCGTGGTGCTCACCGGGTACGTCGGCCTCGGGACGATGCTCGGGATGTCGGCACTGCCGGTCTACGCGGCGGTCGCCCGGCCCGGCGACACGCCGCTGCTCGTGTTCGGGATCGCGACGGCGCTGTTCGTCATCTACACGCACCGTGCGAACCTGCAGCGGATGCGCGCGGGCACCGAGAATCGCGCGCGACGGCTGTGGCTGCTGCGGCCGAGATGACTGCCCACCGCGACGCACTGCTCGCGCTGCTGGCGGACGGTCGCCTGCACACCGGGCCGGCGCTCGCCGCGCGGATCGGCGTCAGCCGCGCCGCAGTCTGGAAGATCGTCGCCGAGCTCCGCGACGCAGGCATCGAGGTCGAGAGCCTGCCCCGTCGCGGCTATCGCCTGCCGCGCGAATGCGAACTGCTGGACGCGGCGGCGATCCAGCGCACCGCGCAGGCTGCCGGTGCGCCGCCCCTGGACCTCGAGGTGCACGCGTCGATCGATTCGACGAATCGACACCTGTACGACGCGCCGGCGCCGCCGGTCGGCACGCCGCGCGTGGCCTTCGCGGAACTGCAGTACGCGGGTCGCGGCCGTCGCGGGCGCGCGTGGCTCGCGCCCTTCGGGTCTGGACTCACGTTCTCGATCGCGTGGACGTACGCGGACCTGCCTGCGCAGCTGCCGGCGCTCGGTCTCGCGATCGGCGTCGCGGTGGTCGAGACGCTGCGCGCGCAAGGCGCGCGCGACGCGATGCTCAAGTGGCCGAACGACGTCGTCTGGCAGGGGCGCAAGCTCGGCGGGCTGCTCATACAGCTCAAGCTGGAGGCGGGCGGCGCGGCCAGCGTCGTGGTCGGGATCGGGTTGAACCTCGCGCTGCCCGACGCGGCGCGCGCGGGGCTCGCGTCACCGGGCGCGACGACCCCGGGCGACCTCGCGGAGGCCTGCGGCGGCCGTGCGCCGCCGCGCAATGCGCTCGCCGGCGCGCTGGTCGCGGCTGCCTGCGAGGCGCTGGAGCGGTTCGGACGCGAGGGTTACGGGCCGTGGGCCTCGCGCTGGCACGCGCTCGACGCACTTGCGGGCCGCGACGTCCGCGTGGTCCAGAGTTCGGGCAGCGTCGAGGGTCGCGCGCTCGGGGCCGACACGGACGGGGCCCTGCGCGTCGAGGTGGCCGGCCGCGTCGAACGCTTCCACTCGGGCGACGTGAGCCTGCGCCCGGCGGAGGCCCCGTGAAGCTGCTGGTCGACATCGGCAACACGCGCGTGAAATGGGCCACCCTCGATGACCGCGGTCCCGCGGCGCAGCGGGCTGCCGCCCACGCCGGCTGGTGCGCGGACGACTGGCTGCGCGAGGTCCTCGGCGAGGCCGAGGTCACGAGCGTGCTCGTCGCGAGCACGAACGCCGCAGCATCGACGGCCCTCGAGGCGGCCACCCGGCAGCGGCTCGGGCGCCCGCCGCAATTCGTCGTGACCACGGGCGCCGCCGCCGGCGTGCGCAATGCGTACCGCGATCCCGGCCTGCTCGGCGTGGACCGCTGGCTCGCCGTGATCGCCGCGCATGCGATCACGCGGGCAACCGCCTGTGTGGCCGATTTCGGCACGGCGACGACGTTCGACGCGGTGACCGCGCAGGGCGAGCACCTCGGCGGCTACATCGTGCCCGGGCCGACGCTGATGGTGGCATCGCTGCACGCGGGCACCTCCGACCTCGCGGCTCGCGCGGCCGCGAGTGGCGCTGCCGGCGGCGCAGCGCTCGCCGACAACACGCGGGAGGCGATCGAACGGGGCTGTCGCCTCGCGGCTGCGGCGTTCGTCGAGCGGGCGGTCGACGACGTGGCCCGGCGCCTTGGCACGCGACCCCGGCTGCTCGTGACCGGCGGTGCCGCCGCCGAGATCCTGCCGCTGCTGCGGGTCCCCGCCGAGCCGGTCCCGGACCTCGTGATCCGGGGGCTGGCCGAGTGGTCTCGGTCGACCGCCTGAACCATGGTGGGAATCCGCAGTCTCAAAGGGTGGGCGCGGCCGGTATCATTCGCGCCCGGGGCCTGGGATGTTCCGGCGTTGCCCCCGCCGGCCGGTCTAGATGGAGAAATGCGATGAGAATCAGTGTATTGGCGACTGTCGCAGCGGCTGCGGCCGGACTCTCGGGCTTTGGCCAGGCTGCTTGGGCGGATGCGGCGGCCGGCAAGGCCATCTTCGAGAAGGACTGCTCGGAGTGCCACGAGGTCGCGGACACCAAGGGCGATGACGCGAAGGAGCTGCAGGCGACGATCGAGAAGATCTCGGCCGGCCAGCAGAAGCACAAGAAAGCCATCAAGCTGACGAGCCAGCAGGCCGCCGACGTCGCGGCCTACATGGCCAGCGGCGGCTGACGCGCCCGGTCCCGCCCAACGGCGGGACCGTTCGATCGCACGGGCCCGCCCCTCGCCGAGGGGGGCGGGCCCGCTCGTTTCATTCGGGCTAAGATTCGCGCCGACGACCACCGACCCCCGCGCGGTGGGGAGCCGAATGCGCGCACTGTTTTTCCTGCTGCTGCTCGCGAACCTGCTGTTTTTCGGCTGGTCCAGCTGGATCGCGCCGGGTCCCGACCGCGGCGGCCGGGCGACGCCGGCCAGCCCGTCCCAGTCCTCGATCCGGCTGCGCAGCGAGATCACGGCGGCGGCCGGGGTTGCCACGGCGCCCGACGGCCCCCCGGCGAACTGCGTGAGTGGCGGGCCGTACCTCGACCGTGCGGCGGCCGAACAGGCCGCGACGAACCTCGCGGTGCTTGGGTACACGTCGCGGCTGCGCCCGTCCCGTGACCAGGTCTGGGTCGGGCAGTGGGTGCGCATCGATGATTTTGCGACGCCCGAGGACGCCCAGGCCGCGCTCGCCGCGCTCAGGTCGGCCGGGGCCGGAGACGCGTTCGTGATGTCCGACGAGCCGCCCGGCAACGTGGTCTCGCTCGGCATCTTCAGCGAACCGGCCCGCGCGGACGAGGCGATGGCCATCGCCCACAATGCCGGTTTCACGCCGCGGATGGACGACCACTACCGGGTGGCCGACGTGTTCTGGCTGGACGTGGACCGGGCGGCGAACGCCGGCCTGCCGGGCGCGGAGCCTTTCCAGGTGCCGGGGGGCAAGGCCCCGCGCATCGAACTCCGCGCCTGCCCGGCGTCCGGTTCCGTGACGTCCGCCGCTGTGACACCCTGAGCGTCGCGCGGCGGGCGCGCTAGAATCCGGCGTCCCGGGGCCGGCTTAGCTCAGTTGGTAGAGCAGCGGTTTTGTAAACCGCTGGTCGGGGGTTCGAGTCCCTCAGCCGGCACCACGACCCGCATCGCACCGCACACACGAGGAGACGACTCATGGCCCTCTGGAAAGACCCCACGGTGAAGGATTCCCCCGCCGACGCGACGTCCGGCACCGGCGAGCCCGCGCTGCGGGTCGTCGACCGTCCGGCCGCGAGCGCGCCGGCCGAGGCGCAGCGCCGCGCGCCCGCCGGTCCTGCGAAGGAGTCGCTGATCGCCGGCGACATCACGATCGAGGGCAAGATCGAAGGCTCCGGCCACGTGCGCATCGCCGGCCGCTTCAAGGGCGACGTCAACGTTCAGGGCAACGTGACGATCGAGCAGGGCGCGCACGTCACCGGGCAGGTCACCGCGGCGACTGTCGTCGTGAGCGGGGAAGTGAACGGCAACATCCACGCCACCTCGCGCGTCGAACTGCTCGAGACCGGCGTCATCAACGGCGACGTCAAGGCCTCGGTGCTCACCGTCGCCGCCGGTTCGCGCATGCGCGGCCAGGCCGACTTCGGCTGGGGCGAGCAGGGCGCGGGCGGCCGCTGACGCGGGCGGGCGTGGCAATGCTGGCCGGTCGCGGCAATCCTGGGACCGTCGGTCGCACGCGGACCTGTCCGCACTGCAAGGCGACGATCCTGGAGAGCGCCGCGGTCTGCCCGCAGTGCCGCCACCACCTGCGCTATGGTGTCGCGGCCGCGCCGACCGCGACGAAGACGGTCCCCGGGTTCACGGCGCTCGCCGTGCAGGGGACGCTCGAGCACCCGCCGGGTGGCAGTGACTGGGAGTACTCGGTCGTGCTCACGATCCGCAACGAGCGCGGCGAGGAAGTCGCGCGCCAGGTGGTCGGCGCCGGGGCACTGCGCGCCGGCGAGGTGCGCGACATCAGCCTCACGGTCGAGGTCTCGACACCGGGTGGTCGCGAACGGTGATCCGGTCGCTCGTCACGCGGTTCGCGTCCGGACTGCGCTTTCCGGTGCTCTTTGCGGTGACGGCGACGCTGTTCGTGCTCGATCTGCTGGTCCCCGACCTGGTCCCGTTCGCCGACGAAATCCTGCTCGGCCTGGGCACGCTGCTGCTCGGGAGCCTCCGGCGGCGCCCTCCGGCCCGCGGTGGGACGCCGCCCGGCCCCTGAACCGGCCCGTTTCGGGCCCGACCGGCCCCATTGGGGCATTTCCCTAATTGACCCTCGCCGTCTGGTGCGAGTCTCATTCGCATTGCGCGGGGTTCCGTTCGAGCCCGCACCGGGGGAGGATCCCGTCATGTGCCTGGCCGTGCCGATGAAGATCATGTCCGTGGACGGGTTCAATGCCGTCTGCGAGGCCCGTGGCATCGAGCGCGAGGTGAGCCTCTTCATGCTGCAGGGCGAGGACGTCTCGCCCGGCGACCACGTGCTCGTGCACGTCGGCTACGCGATACAGAAGGTGAGCGAGGAAGACGCCCGCGCGACCTGGGATCTCATCGACGAGGTCGAAGGGCATGCATGAGCTGTCGGTCTGCCAGGCGCTGATCGAGCAGGTCACGCGGGTCGCCCGCGAGAACGACGCTCGCCGGGTCGTCTCGATCGTGATCACCGTCGGGCCGCTGTCCGGCGTCGAGCCCGCGCTGCTCGAGCACGCCTACCCGCTCGCGGCCGCCGGCACGGTGGCCGAGGGCGCGTCGCTCCTCGTCGAGACGGTGCCCGTGCGCGTGCGCTGCCGCAGCTGTGGCGCCGAGACCGAGGCCGCGGCGAACCGGATCGTGTGCGGGGCCTGCAACGACTGGCAGGTCGACGTGACCGGCGGCGAGGAGATGATCCTGAAGCGCGTCGAGATCGAGGCCGCGCCGTCGGCCGTGCACTGAGGAGGATGCCATGTGCCGTGACTGCGGATGTTCGCTGGGTCCCGAGGCCGGCCGCGCGCCGCTCGCGCCGCCGCCGGGGGTCGCCGGCAAGGTCGAGGCGATCGAGGTCATCACCGCGATCCTCGGCGAGAACGACCGGGTCGCCGCGCACAATCGTGCGCACTTCGACGAGCACGGCGTGCTCGCGGTCAACCTGATGTCCTCGCCGGGCGCCGGCAAGACCGCGCTGCTCGAGGCGACGATCCGCGCACTCGGCGGCCGGCTCAAGGTCGCCGTGATCGAGGGCGACCTCGCCACGGAGAACGACGCGGCGCGGATCCGCGCCTGCGGCGTCCCGGCCGTCCAGATCAGCACCGGCAATGCCTGCCACCTGGACGCGACGATGGTCCACGACGCGCTCGACGACCTCGCACTCGCGGGCCTCGACGTGCTCTTCATCGAGAACGTCGGGAACCTGGTGTGCCCGGCGAGCTTCGACCTGGGCCAGCACCGCAACGTCACGCTGCTGTCCGTGCCCGAGGGCGACGACAAGCCGGCGAAGTACCCGGTGATGTTCCGCGCCGCCGACCTGTCGCTCGTCACGAAGACGGACCTGCTGCCCTACCTGGCCGACTTCAGCGTCGAGCGGGCCCGCGCGTCACTGCGCCAGATCGGCTACGCAGGTGAATCGATCGAGCTCACGAGCCGCGGGGGCGCGGGTTTCGAGGCCTGGATCGCCTGGCTCGACCGCGAGGTCACCGCGCAGCGCGCCCGCCGCGGGCGCGGCGAGACGCTGCGACCGGCCGTGCAGCCCGACGGGACGCACGCGCACGCCGCCGGCCCGGGGCCTGCGCGCTGATCGACGACGCGGCGCCGACCGCGACCGGCCGGTCCCGCGCGAGGAGGATCGCATGACCACCGCCAACGAATGGCTCGAGCGGATCCGCGCACTGCCGCTGCCGCCGCGCATCAAGGTGATGAACGTCTGCGGCGGCCACGAACGCTCGATCACGATGTCGGGCCTGCGCAAGGCGCTGCCGTCGAACGTCGAGCTGGTGCCCGGACCGGGGTGCCCGGTGTGCATCTGCCCGGAGGAGGACATCTACGAGGCGATACAGCTTGCGCTCAACGAGGGCGTGATACTGGTCGCGTACGGCGACATGCTGCGCGTGCCGGTGAACGCGCCGAAATCCGAGCCGCGCTCGCTCGAGCAGGCGAAGGCCGCCGGTGCCGACGTTCGGCCGATCGCGAGCCCGCTCGAGGCGGCGTCGATCGCGGCGGCCAATCCCGCCCGGAAGGTCGTGTTCCTCGCCGCCGGCTTCGAGACGACGACGGCGCCCGCCGCCGCGCTGCTCGCGCAGGGCGCGCCGCCCAACCTGCTGTTCCTCATGTCCGGGCGGCTCACCTGGCCCGCGGTCGCGATGCTGCTCAAGTCCGGTGAGCCGGGCTTCGAGGCATTGATCGCGCCCGGGCACGTCGCGACGGTGATGGGTCCCGAGGAGTGGGCGTTCGTCCCGCGCGACCACGGCATGCCGACCGCGGTCGCCGGCTTCGCGCCCGACTCGCTGCTCGCCGCGCTCTACTCGGTGCTGCGACAGCGGCTCGAGGGCCGGTGCTTCCTCGACAACTGCTACCCGAAGGTCGTGCGGCCGGGCGGCAACCCGGCGGCGCAGCGGTGCATCGCCGCGACGATGGACGTCGTCGACGCGAACTGGCGCGGCATTGGAACGATTCCCCGCTCGGGCTATGCGCTCAAGGAGGCGTATGCGGCGCACGATTCGCGCCGCGTGCTGCCCTCGCACACCGACCTCGCGCGCAAGCGCGCCGGCCAGATGCCGCCGGGCTGCGACTGCGCGAAGGTCGTGCTCGGGCGCATCTACCCGAACGAGTGCCGGCTGTACGGCGTTGCCTGCACGCCGCGGCAGCCCGTCGGGCCGTGCATGGTGTCGGACGAAGGCGCCTGCCGGATCTGGTGGGCGAACGGCGTCCGAGAAAACGCCTGGGCGGGCCGCAAGGCCGCCGGGACCGCCGACGCGTGAGTGATCCCGGCGCAGGCTGCATCGCGCGTCGTTACGTCGTGACCGGTCGGGTGCAGGGCGTCGGATTCCGGCCGTTCGTGTTCCGGCTCGCGCATCGGCACCGCATCGCCGGGCACGTGCGCAACCTGCGCGGGGACGTCGAGGTGGTCGCCTGCGGCGACCCGGCCGACGTCGCGGCGTTCGAGCGCGACGTCGTGGAATGCGCGCCGCCGCTCGCCCGGCCGGCGATCCGCGTGGCGGAGGATTGCAGGCCCCCGGCCGCAGGGACGTTCGTGATCGCGGCCTCGTCGGCCGCGGACGCGCCGGCGGTCTCGGTGCCGCCGGACTTCTACGCGTGCGACGACTGCGTGCGCGAACTCGCCGACCCGTCGGACCGTCGCCATGCCTACCCGTTCATCAACTGCACGCAGTGCGGCCCGCGATACACGCTGATCGCGGCACTCCCCTACGACCGGCCGAACACCGCGATGGCCGCGTTCCCGCTCTGCGCCGACTGTCGCCGGGAGTACGAGGATCCGCACGACCGGCGGTTCCATGCCGAGCCGGTCGCCTGTCCGGTCTGCGGGCCGCACCTGTGGTTCGCGCGTCCCGGCGCGGAGCCCGTCCGGGGTGACGCGGCGGCGATCGACGCCGCGGTGGGCGAACTGCGCGCCGGTCGCGTCGTGGCCGTGCGCGGCATCGGCGGCTACCACCTGGTCTGCGACGCGCGCGATGCCGGCGCGGTCGCGCGCCTGCGGGAGCGCAAGCGCCGTCCCCACAAGCCGCTCGCGGTGATGTACCCGGTCGCCGGTGCCGACGGCCTCGACGCGCTGCGCGGGGACCTCGCGCCGGACGCGATCGAGGCCTCGTCGATCGTGTCACCCGCGCGCCCGATCGTGCTGGCGCGGCGCCGCGAGGCGGCTCGACTCGCCGAGGGCGTGGCGCCCGGGCTCACCGAGGTCGGGGCATTCCTGCCCTACAGCCCCCTGCACCACCTGCTGCTCGCCGCGTTCGGCGGGCCGGTGGTGGCGACGTCGGGCAACGTGAGCGGCGAGCCGGTGCTCACCGATCCCGTCGAGTGCGAGGCGAGGCTCGCGTCGGTGGCCGACGCGTTCCTGCACCACGACCGCCCCATCCTGCGGCCGGCCGACGACCCGGTCGTGCGCGTCGCACACGGGCGCGCCCGGCCGATCCGTCTCGGCCGGGGGCTCGCACCGCTCGAACTCGAGCTGCCGGGGGAACTGCCCGAGCCGGTGCTCGCCGTGGGTGGTCACCTGAAGCTCACCGTCGCGATCGGCTGGGGTCGGCGCGTGGTCGTGTCGCCGCACGTCGGCGACATGGGCACGCCTCGCAGCGAACAGGTGTTCGCGCAGGTGGCCGCGGACCTCGAGCGGCTGTACGACGTCCGCGCCGCGCGGATCGCCTGCGACGCGCACCCCGGCTACACGACGACCCGCTGGGCACTCGCGGACGGCCGACCGGTCACGCGCGTGCTGCACCACCATGCCCATGCCTCGGCGCTCGTCACCGAGCACGCGCTGCGGGGCGAGGCCCTCGTGTTCGCCTGGGACGGCGTCGGCTACGGGGCGGACGGCACGCTGTGGGGCGGGGAGACGTTCGAGGGCCAGCCCGGTGCGTGGCGGCGCGTCGCGAGCCTCCGGCCGTTCCGGCTGCCGGGCGGCGACGCGGCGGGGCGCGCGCCGTGGCGCAGCGCCGCCGCACTCGCCTGGGAGACCGGTGTCGACTGCCCGGTGCCGGTGCCCGACCCGATCGTGCGCGAGGCCTGGGCGCGCGGCGTGAATGCGCCGGTGTCGAGCGCCGCGGGCCGCGTGTTCGACGCGATGTCGGCCATCGTGCTCGGGCTCGGGGAGACGAGTTTCGAGGGGCAGGGCCCGATGTGGCTCGAGGCACGGGCCTCGGGTGTCGGCGAGTTCCCGGTCCTGCCGGTCGAGCCGGACGCCGGCGGCCTCCGGCGCATCGACTGGGCACCACTCGTCGCCTGGTGCTCGGATGCGGGGCGCAGCGTCGAGTCGCGGGCGACCGCAGTGCACCTCGCGCTCGCCGATGCGATCGTGCGCGTCGCACACGATGCACGTGTCCGGTCGGGCGTCGCCTGCGTCGGGCTCACCGGCGGTGTGTTCCAGAACCGGCGGCTCGCGGCACTCGCCGCCACCGGGCTCGAGGCCCGAGGATTCCGCGTGCTGCTGCCGTCCCAGGTTCCCTGCAATGACGGCGGGCTCGCCTACGGGCAGGTCGCCGAGTGCCTCGGCGCGGCGGGGGCGTGACGGCGATGCCCTGGTTCGAGCGCCCGTTCCTGGCCGCCCTGCGCCGCGAGTACGCGGCGGCGATGCGATTCGCCGAGGACGACGCGGCCGAGGTGATGCCGCCGCCGCCGCCCGGTCCCTGCCAGCTCTACGTGCACGTGCCGTTCTGCGAGGTGCTGTGCCCGTTCTGCTCGTTCCATCGCGTGCGTTACGACGCGGTGAAGTCCGGCCGCTATTTCGACGCGCTCCGGCACGAGATCGACCTCTACCACGCGGCGGGCTTCCGGTTCTCGGACGTCTACGTGGGCGGCGGCACGCCGACCGTGCACACCGGCGAACTGCTCGCGACGCTCGCGGCCGTGCGCCGAGGCTCGGCCGTGCGCTCGGTCTCGATCGAGACGAACCCGAACCACCTGGACCCCGGGCTGCTCGCGCGCTACGCCGACGCGGGCGTCACGCGGCTGTCCGTCGGCGTGCAGAGCTTCGACGACGGGCTGCTCGAGCGGATGGAGCGCCGCGCGAAGTACGGCGACGGTGCGCGGATCCGGCAGCGGCTCGACGCGGCGCGCGGGATATTCCCGACGCTGAACGTGGACATGATCTTCAACCTGCCCGGGCAGACGATGTCGATGCTCGACCGCGACCTCGACGCGATCGGGTCGCTCGAGGTCGACCAGGTCTCGTTCTACCCCCTGATGACCTCGCGATCGGCGCGGTACCGGATGTCACGCACGATGGGCCTCGCCGACGAGTCGCTCCGCCACCCGATGTACGAGCGCATCCTCGACCGGATGCTGCCGGGGTACCGCGCGGCCTCAGCGTGGTGCTTCTCGCGCGGTGCCGGGATGTTCGACGAGTACATCATCGACCAGGACGACTACGTCGGGGTCGGCAGCGGCGCGTTCAGCTACGTCGGCGGCTCGATGTACGCGACGACGTTCTCGCTGAACCACTATTGCCGGCGTGTCGAGGGCGGCCAGTCCGGGATCACGCAGCGCCGCGTGCTCGGGTCCCGGGAGCGGATGCGATACGACTTCCTCGTGAGGCTGTTCGGCGGCGAACTGCGCCGGGACTGGATCGAACGGCGTCACGGCCGGGCGTTCTGGTGGAAGCTCGCGCCCGAGCTCGCGGCCATGCGCGCGATCGGCGCGACCCGCCACGACGCCGACGCGATCCGGCTCACGCGGACCGGCATGTACTGCTGGGTGCTGATGATGGCAGGCTTCTTCGACTCGGTGAACGACGTCCGCGAGCAGATGCGCGAGCACATCCGGGCGGAACTCGAGGCCTGGAACGAGGACGCCCGCGAGCGGGCACAGGGCGGCGAAGCCGCGACGGGGTGAGCATGGGCATGCAGGACACACACGTTTCGCTCGCGCACGGAAATGGCGGGCGCTACATGCGGGAGCTGATCCACGAGGTCTTCGCGCGCCACCTCGCGAACCCGCTGCTCGACACCGACAGCGACGCGGCCGTCCTTCCGTGGGCGGCGGGCGAGGGCGAACTCGTGTTCACGACGGACAGCTTCACCGTGCAGCCGATCGAGTTCCCGGGCGGCAACATCGGCTCGCTCGCCGTCCACGGCACGACGAACGACCTGGCGGTCGCCGGCGCGATCCCGCGTTACCTGAGCCTCGGCGTGCTGCTCGAGGAAGGGCTTGAGTTCGCCGTGCTCGAGCGCGTCGTCGCCGGCATCGCGGCCGCGGCCGCGGAGATCGGCGTCGTCGTCGCCGCGGGCGACACGAAGGTCGTGCGCCGCGGCGAGGGCGGCGGCATCTACCTGAACACGAGCGGGATCGGCGTCAAGGATCCCGCGCTCTCGCTCGGCCTGCGCCACGTGCGCGACGGTGACGCCGTGATCGTGAGCGGCCCGGTCGGCGACCACGGGATCGCCGTGATGCTCGCGCGCGAGCAGTTCGGTCTGCGTGGCGACCTCGTCTCGGACGCGGCGAGCGTGCTGCCACTCACCCGGGCACTCGCGTGCGTGCCCGGACTGCGGTTCATGCGCGACCCGACGCGCGGCGGGCTCGCGACCGTCGCGCACGAGATCGCGCAGGCGACGCGCCTCGGCCTGCACCTCGAGGAATCGTCGATCCCGGTGCGCGATTCGGTGCGCTCGGTGTGCGAAATGCTCGGCTACGACCCGTACTTCCTCGCCTGCGAGGGCCGCGTCGTCGCGGTCGTCGCGAACGAGTCGGCCGAACGCGCACTCGGCTCGCTGCGCGCGCTGCCGGCGGGGCGCGACGCGGCGATCATCGGCCGCGTGCGCGAGGCGCCGGCGCGCGTCGTGCTCGCGACGTCGATCGGCGGCGAGCGCGTGATCGAGGAACTCGAGGACGACCCGCTGCCGCGGATCTGCTGACACCGCGCGCGGCGCTCCGGCGAACGATTCCCATCCGCGACGTGACGCGCGGGCGTGCGCGCGCCTATGTGTTATCCACGATGCACCGCTGCCGAAGCGCGTCGAACACGTCCCTCACGGGAGCCGTCGTTGTCTCGCACGCGCAACGCCCTGCCAAAGACGCGAGCGAAATGCGGATATCCGAAGTGCCTCGTTGACGACGTTTTTCCTAGTATGCGCTGCGAGAACGTGGCTGCGGCTGCGTTTCGGTTCCGGGTTTCGGTGAATCAAGCCGACTAGGGAGTTGAACATGAAAAGCACGAGCGCACGGGGACTCACGCGGACGCGTGCAGTACTCCTGGCATTGATGACGCTCGGGGCAATCGGCGTGGCCGGTTGTTCCGGAGGAAGCGACGGCAAGAACGGTGCTCCGGGCGCTACGGGCGCCACCGGTGCGACGGGTGCCACGGGCGCAACGGGCGCCACGGGTGCCACCGGCGCGACGGGTCCCACGGGCGCCACCGGCCCCACGGGTCCGGCGGGCGGCAATGATCCGGTCGCCAGCATCATTCCCGAGTCGTGCCAGGTGTGTCACTCGGATGCGGGCACGCTGCACCAGGCGAACTACGACCGTTACGCGAAATCGACGGACGGGTCGCTCAAGATGACGTTCACGAGCGTCTCGGTCACGGGCACGGGCCCGTACACGGTCACGCTGAACTTCTCGATCACGAAGAACGGCCAGCCGTACATCGGCGAGAACGGCCTGACGTCGATGAACCAGAAGACGTTCTACGCGGTGGAGTACAACGCCGCGACCCGCCAGTTCCTGAACAACAAGTCGATGGCGGCGTCGGGCATCGTTGCGAACGGCGACGGTACCTTCAGGCTGACGTCCTCCGGCTTCACGTACAACCCGACCGTGCTGACGGCCCCGTTCACGGGCGTCGAGATCTACGGCTACGTGGCGCAGGAGCCGATCGGCGTCGACAAGGGCAACATCCACCTGTACGCGTACGTGTCGAACACGGCGCTGGTGACGGCGGGCGCGATCAGCTACGTCTCCGCGGCCAACGTCGAGGCGTGCGAGTCGTGCCACGGCGCGCCGTACCAGAAGCACGGCTATCGTGACGCGGTCGTCACGAACCTGCCGGACTTCGCGGCCTGCAAGGCCTGCCACTACGACAACCGTACGGGCAACGACAAGGACTGGCAGTACATGGTCGACCAGCCGTACGACTGGGCGACCGGTGTGCCGATCCCGACGCCGGCGCTCCCGACGGAGACCTACGCGTACACGGCCAGCGTGATGAACGACACGCACATGTCGCACGCGATGGAGTTCGATTTCCCGCAGAGCATGATGAACTGCAACACCTGCCACGAAGGCAAGCTGACGCAGGTGCTGGCCGACGACCAGTTCACGGCCGAGACCTGCAAGAGCTGCCACCCGGTGAACGGCGTGCAGGCCTGGACGGGCCAGCCGTACAACCAGCCGGGCCGCGCTCCTGCGATCAAGGAACTGTGGACCGCGGGCAATGTCGCCAGCTTCCACGACATCAGCCTCGACTGCACGGCTTGCCACAAGACGGGCGGTGTCGCTCCGGTGTTCACGGCGTACCACACGGGCTACAACCCGGAGATCTACAACGCCGCTGGCACGAAGTACTCGAGCCTCAACACGGCCACCATCGACAGCGCGACGCTGGACCCGGTGACCAACGTACTGAACATCAAGTTCAGCGCGAACAACGCCAACATCGTTCCGACGGTGACGGTGTCGTTCTACGGTTGGGACACGAAGGACTTCTACATCAGTGCCCACACGCGCGACGGCAGCAAGAACTGCAGCAACAACGGTTGCCGCATGGAATACACCGTCGGCACGGCCAACTACCTGTTCACGCCGGTCACGACCAGCGTTCCGGGTACGTGGGAAGTCAACCTCGACCTCACGAAGTGGGTCCCGCCGACCACGACGACGGGCCTGACGCAGACGATTCCTCAGCTGATCGCGGCGGGCACGCTGCGCCAGGCTGAAATCGCGCTGCTGCCGGCCCTGACGGTCCCGGGTACGTTCAATGACGACACCAACTACGGTACGACGACGGTGACGGCGGCCCTCAATGCCCCGTCGAAGACGCTGCACCTTAGTGACAATGCCGTCCTGACGAACTACTACCAGGGTTCGACGGCGATCGCCCCGGCGGCGAACTGCAACACCTGCCACGACGCGCTCGGTACGACGTTCCACAACGGTTCGTACGGCGGCAACGTGGTGGTGTGCCGTACGTGCCACGTCGTGACGAGCCCCGGCGCGCACCTCCAGGTGCAGTCGCGGTCGATCGACTCGTACGCGCACGCGCTGCACGCGTCGCAGTACCTCGACTCGCAGAGCGTCGACTTCAACGACCCTGTGTATGCGAAGCGCTACGACCTGCACATCGAGGGCGTGTTCCCGGTGTTCACGCTCGAGTCGTGCAAGAGCTGCCACAACACTGGCAAGTTCGAAGTGCCCGACCAGTCGAAGTCCATGCCCAGCGCGATCGCTGGCGCGGTCGGCAACACGACGAACCCGGCCCTGATCAGCGGGATCACCCCGTACGTCACGGGCGCAGGCTCGCGGGCCTGCATGGGTTGCCACAGGGCTGAGCAGTTCAACGAGGACCTCGCGGTCGACCTGATCACGGGCAACTCGCATGCTGCGCAGATGGGCTTCATGATCGACAACACGACGGGTCTCAACACCTACCCGGCGATCGACAAGATCATGGGCTACTTCTACTGATGAGCGACGGGGCGGGGCGGACCACGGGGTCCGTCCCGTTCCCGACCTGACGATGGAACTGAAGGGTGGGCTCGAGAGAGCCCGCCCTTTTTTTCGTGGGCGCCCCCTGCGGGCCATCGTCAGTGCATGCAATGCTCGAACGCTGCTTGTCTGGCCTTGGGCCGTTCCACGGCGGCCAAGTGACCGCAGTCCGCCGCCGCACCGGCCGGTGCGGCGGTCCGTTCGCGCCAGGACACGGTCGGCTCGAAGGCCGGGGTACCCAGTGCCGGTCTTGCGGTCACGGTTACGCCCCCCGTGGGGGTGCAAAAATGAACGGGGCGAGGGGTCAAACCCCTCGCCCCGCGCGCATTAAAGCCTTGTTGCGGTGCAAAGACCGGCACTGGGCGCCGGTCGCTGCAGGCGTCGATCAGGGTGTCGTCGTCGTCGACGGCTCGATCGTCACGACGGCGTCCTCGAGGATCACCGGGTAGCTGTAGCCGGCGCCGTAGTCCTGGTTGACGGCGACGGTGCCCGTGACGACGACGATGTCGCCGACGACCGGCAGCGGGTTCGTGCCGCTGGTCGTCACGGTCAGGTCGTTCGTACCCTGGGCGCCCGAGCCGTCGCGCACGTGCAGCCAGTCCTTGCTCATGATGCCGCGATTCAGCTTGACGACCTTGCCTCGCACCGTGACATTCGACTTTGCGAGGGCGTCCTTCTGCTCGTAGACCTCGGCAACGGTCTTGCCGCCCTCGGCCCTGGCAATCTGGCCGACGTCGACGCTCGAGCCGCTCTGGGCCGCAGGGTGGTTGGCCGGCATCGTCGGCGTCGTCGCTGATGGGGTCGCGGGCGCCGGCGTCGCGGCGGAATCCTGGGGTTTGCCGCCGCCGCAGCCCGAAAGGGACAGGGCCAGTGCAAGGGCAATCGCGGTGCTGAGTGATGACTTGAACACGGTGTATCCTCCGGATCGGAAAGAGAACGGAAGTCGGGGATTGGTCGGGCAGTCTACCGAACGGAGACCGCAACGCTTATAGATGAGTTCCGCTCCGCGGTCGGGCGCGGACACGAACTTATACCTATGGGCCCGTCGGATTTCCTGCCCGAGAATCCAACAGGGCGGCTCCATGCCGCCCGGGGGCATCGAAGCGTCGGGTCACGAGTCAGGAATCGAGCAATGAATGACCACAGGGCACGGGGTTTGGCGCGTTCACGCGTGGCGCTGATCGCCATGATGGCCCTCGCGACCGCCGCGGGCGTCGCCGGCTGCGGAGGCAGCGGGGCCAAGGGGCCAGAGCAACCGTCCGGCGGTGGCTCCGGGGGCACCGGTCCGACGGGCCCGACCGGCCCGACGAACCCGCCGATCAGCGAGGGCGGCGACGTCGCGGGGGTTGGCAATGGCTCCGGGCTGACGGCCCAGCAGATCCAGGACATCCGGACGCTCATCGCGACGATCGACACGGCCACCGTCGAGGGCGGCAAGCCGGCGCTCGAGTTCACCGTGAAGACCTCCGCGGGCGGCGCGGTGCTCGGGCTCGCGCCCGCGACGCTGCGCCTGGGCGTGGCGAAGCTGATCCCCGCGGCCGACAACCAGCCTGCCCGCTGGCAGAGCTACATCAACCGCGTGCAGAACGGCACGATCCCGTCGCCGGCGCTCCCGAGCGCCGTGCAGGCGAACGTCGAGACCGGCGGGGCCGCCGGTTCGACCTGGACTGAACTCGGTGGCGGACGTTACCGGTACGTCGGGGCGGTCAACCTGACGACCGTCACGACGCCGATCGTCGTGACCTACGAGCCGACGCTCACGCACCGCTACAGCATCTCGATCCAGCTCTCGGGCAGCGCGTCGGTGCTCGACCCCGACAACCCGCACGACGACTTCGTGCCGGCCGGAGGCGCGGTCACCGACGAAAAGCTCGTCTCGGCGACCTCGAAGTGCGCCGCCTGCCACGTGCGGTTCGCCGAGCACGGCGGCCCGCGCCGCACGGTCGAGTTCTGCGACGTCTGCCACAACGCCGCGACCACCGACCCCGATTCCGGCCAGTCGGTCGACCTCGCCTACATGGCGCACTCGATCCACATGGGCGAGCACCGGAGCACGCCGTACATCGTCTACGGCTTCGGCAACACGGAGTTCAACGCGGGCGACATCACCTACCCGCAGCCGCTCACGTTCTGCGAGAACTGCCACTCGGCCTCTGCCGCGACGCCGCAGGGCGACGACTGGCAGACGAGCCCCGGGACGGCGCAGTGCGGCGGCTGCCACGCCGCGGGCGTCAACAAGACGGGCCCGAGCGCGACGACCGGGACCTACACGTATACCTATACCCACTCGACGCCGGTGCTGCCACCCGGTTATACGGCCGAGGACGGATGGTGCAAGGACTGCCACCGTGCCGGCGGCGCGGCCGGCAGCATCTACGACGTGCACGCGCAGGACCCCGCGCGCAAGGCGATCGTGAACGGCGACCTCTACACCTACGAGATCGTGGGCATCCAGAACGCCGCGGTCGGCCAGGCGCCCAGGGTCACGTTCCGGATCCTGCAGGGCGGCGTGCCGATGGACGTCAAGGCGATCACGACGGGCCGGCTCCGCCTCGACTTCGGCTGGACGGCCCAGGACATCCACAACATCGCCGACATCGCGGGCGACCAGTACCAGGTGCCGCGCGGCACGGCGCTGACAGTGGACCTGATCGCCAACATGGCGAGCGTGGTCGACAACGGGGACGGCACGTACAGCTACACGCTGGGCCAGGCGCTGCCGTCCGGGTTCTCGGACCCGCTGCTCGGCACCGGTCTCATGGTCGTACTCGAGGGCCGTCGCGTGATGCCGGACGGCAGCAACGCCTACCCGCCGAGCGCCTATGCGTTCGCCGGCGGCACGGCGCCGCGCAAGCTCGTCGACGAGGCGAAGTGCAACGCCTGCCACGTGCGCGTGGCCGCGCACGGCGGCAGCCGGGCGGGCGACCCGAAGATCTGCACGGTCTGCCACAGCCCGAGCGCGGGTGGCACGTTCAACACGAACTCGTTCGGGCCGTTGTCGCTCGGCGCGTTCATCCACAACGTGCACGACAGCAAGATCGCCGCCGTGGGCGCGATCACCTACCCGCAGGAGCTCGCGCGCTGCATGGGCTGCCACGTCGAGGGCTCGGTCAACACGGCCCCCGCAACCGCGCTGCCGATCACGGTCGACGCCGGCACGACCGCGCTGACCGGTGCGGCCGCGATCGCGTGGAAGGACGACCTCGCGGATTCCGCGACCGCCGGTGCCTGCGCGAGCTGCCACGACTCGACCGCGGCGAAGGACCACATGACGAGCCAGGGCGGCAGCTTCGCCGTGCCGAAGACGCTGGTGCCGTCGTCCGCGCAGGAAGGTTGCGCGCTCTGTCACGGCGCAGGCCAGGCCTTCGACACGGTGACGGAGCACTGCAAGAACCTGCCGGTGGGCCAGTGCGCGTGGTGAGGGGCCCGCATCCAGTCGCAACACGGTCCGCCGTCCGAGGCGGACCCAGGGACGGTCGTCCGTCCGTCGGAGTCGCACGATGAGCACGAAGTCGATGAACCGTAGCACCGCGACCCGCTGCGCCGCGCTCGTGGCGCTGGGCGCCTGGGCCCTCGCGCTCGCCGGCTGCAGTGGCGCCGACGGCGGCACGAGCCAGATCCCGCCGCCCGACCCGTCACCGCCGCCGGGCCCGGGCACCGGTGCGGCGATACCGGTCACCACGGCCGCGTCGATCGTCGCGTACTTCACGAGCGTGCACGTTCCCTCGGACGGGCACACCGTCGTGAAGCTCTACCTGCACGACGTCGACAACCGCCCGCTCAAGGGACTCTCCGCGGGCAACATCTCCTTCGTGCTGTCACGGCTCGAGCCGGCCTCGAACGGCAAGTCGAGCACCTGGCACGCGATCACGCGGCGCCAGGAGCAGTGCCCCGGCACGCCGACGCCCACGCCGAACACGGACCCGCCGCTCACCTGCACGCCCGGGACCTCGGTCAACCAGGGCTACACGGAGCCGGCCACGGCCGGTGCGTGGATCGACAATGGCGACGGCACCTACCAGTACACGTTCAGCCAGAGCCTGCTCGGGATCTCCGACATCCCGTACGACCCGAACCTGACCCACCGGGTCGGGATGGAGATCCGGCTGAACGCGCAGGGCACCTCGAGCCCGGCCGACATCCCGGCCAACAACGCGCTGATCGACTGGGTGCCGGCGCTCGACATGCCGACCGCGGTCACCGCCTCGGGTCGCACGCTCGTGACGAACGCCGACTGCAACGCCTGCCACCAGAACCTCGCGGTGCACGGCGCGGCGCGCTTCGACGTCAACTACTGCACGATGTGCCACGAGTCGTATTCCTACGACGCGCAGACCGGCAACTCGCTCGACTTCCGCGTGATGATCCACAAGATCCACGCCGGCCGGGACCTGCCGAGCGTCGTCGCGGGCACGGCCTACGGCATCTACGGCTTCGGCAACCGCTTCGTCGACTTCAGCGACGTGGCGTTCCCTCAGGACATCCGCGACTGCCAGGTCTGCCACCACGGCGACAACCCGGACGCGCCGCAGGGCGATGCCTGGCGCACGACGGTCAACGTCACCGTGTGCAGCACCTGCCACGACACGATCAACTTCACGACCGGCGAGAACCACGGCGCCGGCGGTGCCGCGACCGACGAGCAGTGCTACACCTGCCACGGGCCGAACTCGGGTTTCGCCGAGCTGCAGGCGCCCGGCGCGCACGCGATCCCGACCCGGATCGCCGCGGGCGACTTCAAGTTCGAGATCGTGAAGATCGCGGCGATCAAGCAGGACGGCTCGCCGGGCGACACCCCGTGTGCCGCGGCGACCGTCGCCTGCACGGTGCAGCCGGGCGAGTATCCGCTCGTGACGATCAAGGTCACGAATCCACGCACCGGCGCGACCTGGGCGCTCGGCGACCCGCCGTTCACGAACACGATCGGGACGACCGCGCCGAGGGTGCGGGCGCGGGTGGCGTACACGACCCGCAACCTGACGAACCCGGGGACCGGCAACAATCCGTCGTTGCCGATCCAGATCGACTACCTGTCGAGCGCGGCCGCACCGGTCGGTGCACCGGCCGCCGCCGGCGGCGCGCCGGTCCACAACGCGGACGGCAGCTACACGAAGGCCGGCGCGACGGCGATCCCGGCCGGGCTGCTCGGCGGCTCGGGCGTGGCCTACGTCGAGGGCCGCACGATCGTCGACGTGGACCCGAGCCCGGTCGTCTCGCAACTCGCGGTCGTGGGCGTCAACGCCTCGGCGGGCGTGAGCTACCCGATCACGGACCCGACCGCGGTCGCGCCGCGCCAGGTCGTCGACATCGCGCGCTGCGACGCCTGCCACAGCCGGCTGATGTTCCACGGCGACAACCGCAACGACAGCACCGGCCTGTGCGCGGTCTGCCACAACCCGAACTTCGCGCTGGGCTCGACGCCCGAGACGGGCGAACCGCTCGACTTCAAGCTGCTGATCCACGCGCTGCACGCGTCGACCTACAGTTACGGCGGCGTCACGCTCGAGCCGGTGCTGTACCCGGGCTACCTGCAGAACTGCGAAGGCTGCCACGAGCCGGGCACGTACTACCCGGTGGACCCGACCGTGGTGTTCGCGACCTCGGTCGACGTGGGCGCGAACGCCGCCTCGCCGTCCGACGACACGGCGATCACGCCGAACACGGCCGTGTGCTCCGCGTGCCACACGACCGCGACGGCGAAGCAGCACATGGAGTTCAACGGCGGCTCGTTCACCGCCACGAAGAATGCCGACGGCTCGAGCCCACAGGCGGCCGCCGAGACCTGCGGCGCGTGCCACGGCGCCGGCAAGCCGGTCGACGTGAAGGTCGTCCACCACGTCGACGAGTTCCGCTACAACCAATGACAGGGCAGGGACGGATTTCAGCCATGAACCACAAGAGCGCGCTGCCTCGCCGCCTGCTGGCCCTCGCGACGCTGCTCGCGGCGACCGCCGCGATGCCGGTCCTCGCCGACGATGCGCCGGCGGTGACCTACAGCAAGAAGGGCGCGGACACCTGCCTCACCTGCCACGACGACAATCCGGTCGTGATGGGGATCTTCAAGACGCCGCACGGACAGCCGAACGACGCCCGCAGCCCGTTCGGCAAGGGCCAGCTGCAGTGCGAGGCCTGCCACGGTCCCGGCGGGCAGCACACGGGCAAGGTGAAGAAGGGCGAGTCGCGCCCGCCGATGATCCGCTTCGGCCGCGACTCGGCCGCGTCGGTCGCGACGCAGAATGGCGTCTGCCTCGCCTGCCACGGGAAGTCGCTGTCGGCCGAGTGGCACGCAGGCCCGCACGCGGCGAACGACGTGACCTGTGCCGCCTGCCACGACGTCCACTCGCCGAAGGACCCGGTGCTCTCGCCGCGCACGCAGGCCGACGTCTGCTACACCTGCCACGCCGACAAGCGCGGTCAGTTCCAGAAGATGTACGCGCACCCGCTGCCCGAGGGCAAGGTGACCTGCAGCGACTGCCACGCGCCGCACGGCACGTCGGCGAAGGGCCAGCTCGTCCAGGGCACCGTGAACGCGGTCTGCTACCAGTGCCACGCGGACAAGCGCGGTCCGTTCCTCTGGGAGCACGCGCCGGTCGCCGAGGACTGCTCGATCTGCCACGCGCCGCACGGGTCGTCGAACGCCGGCATGCTGGTCTCGAGCGGCCCGCTGCTCTGCCAGTCGTGCCACTCGCAGCAGGGCCACCCGAGCCTCGCCTACGGTCCGTCCAACCTGCCGGGCGGCAGCGGCCCGACCGTCTCGACGCTCGTGCTCGGCAACTGCATGAACTGCCACTCGCAGGTCCACGGGTCGAACCATCCGTCGGGTTCGACGCTCACACGGTGACCGCCATGACCAATCGCAGCCTGTTGATCACGATCGCCGTCGCCGCCTGCCTGCACGCGGCGGCCGCCCGCGCCGACGAAGCGGCGGCGCCGGACACGAGCGGCTGGACCTGCTCGAAGTGCCCGTTCACGAAGGGTTACGAGGCCGACGTCGAGCTCGGCGGCGGCTACCTCGACGACTCCTCGGCCAAGTTCGGCGACTACACGGGTCTCGACGAGAAGGGCGGCTACGTGGTCGCCGACGCCGAGGGCACCTACGCCGGCGACGACGGTTACGCGATGTCCTACGAGCTCACCGACCTCGGGCTCAATTCGCGCGCGATCCGGCTCGAGGGCGGCGTTCAGGGCACCTACGACTACGCACTCTGGTACGACCGGGTGCCCCACACGATCTGGGACACGACCCGGACGCCCTACCGCGGCATCGGCAGCAACGACCTCACGCTGCCGTCGGGCTGGGTCGACGCGGGCAGCACGGCCGGCATGACCACGCTGGACGCGGACCTGCACGACGTCGACGTCGGCTACGACCGCGACCGCTACGGCGTCGCGGGCCGCTACCTGTGGGGACAGAACCTCATCCTCACGGTCGACTTCCGTCGCGACAAGCGCGACGGCACGCGGAGCCAGTTCGGCTCGTTCGGCAGCACCTCGACGCAGCTCCTCGCGCCGGTCAACGACTCGACCGACCGGGTTACCGCCGGCCTGCGCTACCAGGAGAGCCGCTGGTTCGTCGAGATCGCGTACAACGGCTCGTTCTACCGGAACGACGCCGACGCGTGGCGCTGGCAGAACCCGTTCACGCCGATGGTGGCCGGTGCGGACACCGGGCAGATGTCCGGCGCGCCGGGCAACGACTACAACGAACTCGCGCTCTCGGCCGGCATGTACGGCCTGCCGGGCAACACGACGGTGGCCTTCTCGGCGGCGACCGGCAAGGGGACGCAGGACCAGTCGTTCCTGCCGTACACGATCAACCCCGACGTCTACACGAACCCTCTCCCGATGGGGAACCTGAACGGCGACGTCGACGTGACGCGTTTCGACCTGACGCTCGCCTCGCGCCCGATGGATCCGCTGCGCCTCCGCGGCTCGCTGACCTACGACGAGCGCAAGGACTCGAGCAAGCAGGCGGCGTTCGACTCGGTCGTCTACACGGACATGCTGCCGGTCGCGGGCACCGAGGTGAACCCGCTCTACGGATTCGAGCGCTTCCGCGCGCTCGGCAGCGCCGACTGGGTGCTGATGGACGACGTCACGATCGGGGCAGGCGGCGAGTACCGGGAGATCAAGCGCACCGGCACGCCGCAGGAGGTCAAGCGCGACACTCTGCTCGACGGCTGGGGGCGGGTCGAGTACCGCCCGAGCGGCTACCTCGGCCTCGTGCTGCGCGCGGGCGCGCAGGAGACGAATCCGGACAAGTACAACCTCGACGTCGCCGCCGACAACGGCCAGAACCCGTACATGCGCCTCTACAACATGGCGTACCGGTTCCGCCAGTACGGCGAACTGGTCGCGAACCTGGCGCTCGGCTCGCTGCCGCTCACGCTGAGCGGCACGGCCTATTACGCCGACGACGGCTACGACAAGTCGCAGGTGGGCCTGATCTCGGGCCTCTACCAGCGGTTCGCGCTCGACCTGAACTGGACCGTGAACGACAAGGTCACGGCCTACGTGAACGGCGGGTTCGACACGAACGACACCGAGCAGTGGGGCGCGAGCACGTTCTCGTTCCGCGACTGGAAGGGCTCGGTCGACGATACGTTCACGACTATCGGCGCGGGTGTCTCGGCGAAGCTGATGGACAAGCTTGCGCTCGACATCGGCTACACGTGGGCGCAGGGCGACTCGCGCACGCAGATCAAGGGCACGAACGAGGGCCGCTTCCCGAAGGTGACGAGCGACCTGAACAGCCTGAAGGCCGACCTCACGTACGAGGTCAGCGACAAGCTCGACGTGCTGTTCACCTGGTGGTACGAGAACCTCGACAGCAAGGACTGGGCACTGCAGGGCATCGGTCCCGCGACGCTGCCGAACGTGCTCGCGCTCGGCGCCGATCCCTACAACTATTCGGTCAACTACGTGACGCTGTCGGCCCGCTACTCGTTCGGTTCGGCGCCGGCCGCGGCGAAGGACGAGTGACCCCCTGAAACGAAACGGGCGACGGCCGCAGCGCGGTCGTCGCCCGTCCGGCGGTCCCGTGGACCGCGGGGCAGCGTCGTTACTTCGGCAGCGAGGCGTAGTACGCGGCGACGTTCGCGACGTCGGTGGCGCTCAGCTTCTTGGCCGCCTTGGCCATCTTCGCGTCCTTCGTGCGCGTGCCGTTCTGGTACTCGGTCATCGCCTTCGTGAACTTGTCGACGGACATCCCGGCGATCGCGGGGTTGTCCTCGTCGCCCTTGCCGTCGTCGCCGTGGCAGTCGGCGCACGAACCTTCGGCGATCGCCTTGCCGGCCGCCACGTCGGCGGTCCAGGCCGGCGAGGCGACGAGCGCGCCGGCGGCGATCAGGGCGGACAGGGTCAGCTTGTTCATTGAGTGGCTCCTTGAGGTATTCGGTGTGCGCCCCCCACCGGGGGCGGGCGGCCGGAGTTTCGTCGAACGCCGCCCGCCGGACAACAGGTGTATTCCGAAAGCCGGCGCCCCGGCACCGCGGGGGCCGGGATTACTGCGCCGCGGCAACCGCGCCGCCCGCCGGTCCGGGGCGGACGGCATTGCGGACCCGCACGGCTTCCTCCTGGTCCACCGCGTCGAGTTGCTCCTCGATGCGCCTCAGCGTGGCGTCGACCTCCGGCAGCACAACGTTCTCGAGGGCCCGCGCCCGGCGCTCCGTGCGGGCGTACTCGGCCGCGAGCCGGCGGAGATTCCCGGCGCAGGCGGCCGTCTCGGCCGCGGTGCGCAGGATCGCGAGGTGGGCCGCGGCGCAGGCCCTGACCTCCGGAACCGGCAGCAGCGGCGCGTGGGCAGGCGGGGCGTCGCCCGCGTCGACCGTCGCGGTCGCGAGCGTGATGCCGAGGTAGGGCCGGGTCTCGATCGTGAGCGGCGCGCCGTCGAGGCGACGGGGCGGCTCGGCGGCGAGACCGTCGCAGCCGCAGGCGGCGAATGCCGCCGCGGCGGCCGCGCGCGCGGCGGCGGACGCTTCCGTGATCCGTGCCGACAGCGCCGCGTGCGCGGCGAGCTGCCGCATGATCTCGGCGGCGAGCAGCATGCGCTTCTCGTCGAGCAGCTCGTAGCCTTCGCGGACCAGCCGACGCTCCTCGGCCAGCTCCAGCCAGGCGACGCGCGTTGCGAGCACCTCGCCCTCGTCAGGCATCGGCGCGCTCCGCGAGGTGGCGGCGGATCTGCGCGTCCGAGAGGCGCGTCAGTTCGTTGCGCGGCAGCCCGCGCAGCGCTTCCCAGCCGGCCTGCATGCTTTCCTCGAGCGTGCGCGCAGTCGCCTGACGGAGCACGCCCTGCTCGAAGCGTTCGCCGAACGCCAGGAATGCACGGTCGGCCTCCGGCAGCCCCTGTTCGCCCATGACGCTCGCGAGCGTCCGCACGCGGATCGCCCGCGCGTAGGCGGCGAACAGCTGGTGCGCGAGCGCCGGGTGGTCGGGGTGCGTACAGCCCTCGCCGGTGCCCGCGTCCATCAGCCGCGACAGGCTCGGCAGCACCCGGATCGGCGGGTAGATGCCTCGCCGGTCGAGTTCGCGATCGAGCACGATCTGGCCCTCGGTGATGTAGCCGGTCAGGTCCGGGATCGGGTGACCGATGTCGTCGCCGGGCATCGTGAGTATCGGAAGCTGCGTGAGCGTGCCCGGCAGGCCGCGCACGCAGCCGGCCCGCTCGTACAGCGAGGCGAGGTCCGAGTACATGTAGCCCGGGTAACCCTTGCGCCCGGGGATCTCCCCGTGACTCGCCGACACCTCGCGCAATGCCTCGCAGTAGTTCGTCATGTCGGTGAGGATCACGAGCACGTGCCGCCCCTCGACGAACGCGAGGTACTCGGCCGCGGTGAGCGCGTAGCGCGGCGTGAGCAGCCGCTGCATGCCGGGCTCGTCGGCGAGATTCAGGAAGAGCGCCGTGTGCCCGAGTGCGCCGCTCGACTCCATGGCGCCCCGGAACCGCTCGGCCGCGTCGTGCGAAACGCCCATCCCGACGAACACGATCGCGAAATCCCCGGCCGCCCAGTCGCGCAGCCGTGCGCGGCCCGCGATCTCGGTCGCGAGCCGGTCGTGCGGCAGTCCGCCGGCCGAGAACAGCGGCAGCTTCTGCCCGCGCACCAGGCTGTTCATCAGGTCGATCGCCGTCACGCCGGTCTCGATGAAGTCCCGCGGCAGCGCGCGCCACGACGGGTTGATCGCCGAGCCCTCGATGCGCATCCGGGCGCGGGCCGCGACCGGCGGGCCGCCGTCGGCCGTGCGGCCGAGGCTGTCGTAGACTCGACCGAGCATGTCCGGGCCGACACCGAGCAGCAGCGGCTCCGGCCGCAGCCGCAGGCGCGTCCCGGTGGTGCCCAGGCCGCTCGAGGGTTCGAGCACCTCGATCACCATCGACGTCTCGTCGAGTGCAGCGACGCGCCCGAGGCGCGTGCGGCCGTCGTCGCCCTGCACCTCGACCGCGGCGTTGAGCCCCACGCGCGCCTCGCGGCGGGCGAAGAGCAGCGGGCCCTCGATCCGGGTGACCGCGTCCTCGAGCAGCAGGTCAGCCAGCATGCGCGGCCTCCGGCACCAGTGCGTCGAACTCGTAGTCGATCTCCCGTCCGAGCTGTCCGAGGCGCATCAGGTCCGCCTCGCCGTACTCCTCTCCGATGCGCTGCATCCGACGCAGCAGCTCCATCCGGGCGATGCGCGCCGGCAAGACGCCCGCGTGCACCGCCGCCTCGGCGCGGTCGGCCCAGTGCAGCAGGTTGCCGAGCAGCGCGACCTGGCGCGCCGGCGAGCAGTAGCGGTCCGTCTTCGAGAACGACGACTGCCGCAGGAACCCCTCGCTCAGGAGTTCGGCGCAGACGAGCGTGAGCTGCTGCTGCGCGGGCAGCGCGTCGCGCCCGACGATCCGTGCCATGCGCTCGAGGTGCGCCTGCGACTCGAGCAGCGCGAGGACTCGCTGGCGCTCGCGCGGCCAGTCCGGGTTGCCCGAGCGCTTCCACCAGTCGGCCATCGCGTCCGCGTCGGCGCTGTAGGAGGTGAGCGGGTGGATCGCCGGGTAGAAACGCGCCTGCGCGCGCTGGCGGTCGAGCGCCCAGAACGTCCGGACGTAGCGCTTCGTGTGCAGCGTCACCGGTTCCGAGAAGTCGCCGGCCGGAGGGCTCACGGCGCCGATGATCGTCACCGAGCCTTCCTCGCCGCCGAGCGTCGTCACGCGCGCGGCGCGCTCGTAGAACTCGGCGAGCCGCGAACTGAGGTAGGCGGGGTAGCCGGCCTCGCCTGGCAGCTCGCCGAGCCGCCCGGACACCTCGCGCAGCGCCTCGGCCCAGCGGCTCGTCGAGTCCGCCATCAGCGCGACGTGCAGGCCGCGGTCGCGGAAGTACTCGGCGACCGTGATCGCCGTGTAGATGCTCGCCTCGCGCGCCGCGACCGGCATGTTCGACGTGTTCGCGATGATGACGGTGCGCTCGGCCAGCGGCCGGCCGCTCCGCGGGTCCTCGAGCTTCGGGAACTCGTCGAGCACCTCGGCCATCTCGTTGCCGCGCTCGCCGCAGCCGACGTAGACGATCACGTCCGCGTCGCACCATTTCGCGAGCGCCTCCTGCAGCACGGTCTTGCCGGTGCCGAAACCGCCGGGCAGCGCCGCGCGTCCGCCGCGGGCGACCGGGAACAGCGTGTCGAGGATGCGCTGGCCCGTGATCATCGGGGCGCCGGCCGGGAGCCGCCCGGCGACCGGTCGCGGCGTCCGGACCGGCCAGGCCTCGCGCATCGAGAGCGGCACGCGACGGCCGTCCGCCGCCACGCACACGGCGAGCGGCTCGGTCTCGAGGCGCTCGCCGGCCGCGGCCACCTGCTCGAGGCGGCCCGCGACACCCGGCGGGACGAGCACGCGACCCGCGCGTGCACCGGCACCGGTATCACCGAGCGTGGTGCCGGGCGTCACTGTGTCGCCATCGGCCGCGCGCGGCGTCCACCGGTGCGAGCGCGTATCGGCCGGGCCGGCGCCGGGCCGCACGCGCCAGTCGTCGCCGCCGGTGAGCGGGCGCAGCAGCCCGTCGTAGATGCCGCCGAGCAGTCCCGGACCGAGTTCCACCGACAGCGACCGGCCGGTGCCGACCACCGTGCCGCCCGGCGCGAGCCCGGTCGTGTCCTCGTACACCTGCGCGACCAGTTCGTCGCCGCGCAACTGGATCACCTCGCCGAGCAGGCGGTCGGGGCCGACCGCGAGCGACTCGTAGACCCGGAACGGACCGTCCATCCGCGCCCGCAGCACCGGCCCGCCGATCCACGTGATCCGGGCGAAGCTCACGACCGCCCCTCGGGCGCGTCGCCGCCCAGGATCTCCGCGAGCAGCGCCGACTCGACGCGCTCCCGCGACGCGAGCAGCCCGCGCCAGCTCGCGTCCACGCGCGCGCGCCCCGCGCGCACGCGGAGTCCGGCGCCGAGCCCGTCGACGCGCCTCAATGCATACGGCCCGTCGTCGAACGCAGCCCGGACCGCCGCCTCGGTGGCGTCGTCGGCCGCCGCGTCGATCTCGACCTCGCGCGGCGCCTCGGTCTCGATCACGGCCTCCGCCGCGGCGCGGGCCGAGCGGCACCAGCGCGCGCGCGCATCGGGCGAGTCCCAGACCGACTGGAGTGCGCCGGGCATCGCGGCCCAGGCGTCGTCGAGCGCGGAACGCACGGCGGCCTGCGTCGCCTGGCGACGTGCCGTGTCGAGTGCGGCCCGGCGCGCGCCCAGGGCCAGCGCCACCGCGGCCCGCTCGTCGGCGACCGCCTGGCGCACTCGCGCGCGGGCGTCCGCGTGTGCGCGCGCGACGATCGCCGCGGCCTGCTCGTCCGCGGCACCGAGCGCGCGCCGGCAGCGCGAGTCGCATTCGCGGGCGACGCGTCGCAGCAGTGCGTCGGTCTGCGCGTCGACGACCGGGCCGGGCACGCTCATGGCTCGAGCCCCAGCGCGAGGCGGACTTCGCGCGCGACGTCCGGGACGGGCTCGCGCCCACGGACGTCACCGACGATCGCGACCAGCGGACGCAGCGAGACGAGCGCGGTGGCGAGGTCGGCGGGATCGAGTTCCGCGGCGTTCGCCGGCGACAGGAGCACGAGCTCGGCGCCGTCCTCGACCGCGCGCGCATACACCTGCGGCGTCTCGCCTGCGCCCGGGACGCGTGCCTCGACGCCGGCCAGCCGGTAGGCGAGTGCGGTGGGCTCGTCGCCGATGTACCAGGCGCGCGTCATCTCAGCCGAGCCTGTTCAGGATCAGGATCGAGACGATGAGCCCGTAGATCGCGATGCCTTCCGCGAGCCCCACGAGGACCAGCACCCGGCCGAAGAGTTCGGGTTTCTCGGCCAGCGCGCCGAGTGCCGCGGTGCCGACCTGCGCGACCGCGTAGCCGGCGCCGAGTGCGGCGAGTCCCGCGGAGGCGGCGGCCGATACGTAGCCCCAGCGCAGTACGCCCGGGTCCGGGGGCACGGCGGCCGCGGCACCGGCCGCGAGGGCCGGCGCAGCCTCGAGCAGCGCGATCGTGACGAGCACGGCGGCGGTCACGGTGAGCACGACCAGTGCGGTCGTCCAGCGGGTGGCAGGTTTCATGGCGACTTCCTCGGGTGCGGATCCGCGGCCGCCGGCGCGGCGAGCGGCTCAAACGGCCGGCCGTGCGCGGTCAGGAAGCGGATGAAGAACTCGAACAGGATCAGGCGCGTGGTCTGGATGCTGACCACGAGCCCCTCGAGCGCGACGATTGCGGCATTGCCGGTCACGAGCACGGGCCAGTACGCGGGGCCCGCGGCCTCGGCCATGCCGACGACCGCGGCGCAGAGCCCCGCGTGCGCGAGTGCGAAGGCGCCGACCCGCACGAACGACACCGTGTTGACGCCGAGCTGCAGCAGCCGCTCGACCATCTCGCCGGCCGCGTGGCCGGCGGCGCCGAGCCGGTCATCCCGGGCGGCGAGCGCCGGGCCGGCGACGGCCCAGGCGATCCCGGCCGGCACGGCCCACGCGGCGCGTGCGTCGAGCGCCGCGCCGACGAGCCCGAGGTAGGCGACCGCGATGCCCGCGTCGAACGCGAGCCAGTCGCGCAGTTCACCGCGCCACGCGCTCTGCAGTGCGCCGAGCGCGAGGCCGAGCGTGAGCGCGAGCGCGCCGAAGCCGAGCGCGGTCCCGAGCACCGGCAGTGGCGCCTCGAGCGGCCGCAGCCACAGCGCCGGGATCACGTCCTCGCGCGCCATCACGCTGCCGAACGCGAGGCCGAACGCGACGGCCACGAGCCCGCCCGGCACCAGCAGCCGCAGCGGTGGCACGCGCCTGCGCAATGCCCAGCCCGCCGCGGCCACCGCGAGGCCCTGAACGACGTCGCCGAACATGAACCCGAACATCAGCGGCGCGATCAGCGCGACGACGACGCTCGGATCCGCGTCGCGCGTGCCGGGCACGCCCATCAGCCCGGCGAACACCTCGAAGGGGCGCGCCCAGCGCGGGTTGCGCAGCACCGTCGGCGGCTCGCTGCCGGACGGCGCCGGCGTGAACCGCAGCAGGTAGTTGAGGCCCCGCGCGTCCAGCGCCGAGCGCAGCCGCGCGTCGTCGGGGTCCGAGCACCAGCCCGTCACCCACGCGAAATGCTCGGTGACCGGCAACTCCGGGACGTGCGCGACGAGCCACGCGGCGAGCGCGAGTTCGCCGAGCGACCCGGCCAGCCCGTGGCGTTCCGCGAGCCCGGCGAGCGCCGCGCGCGCCGACGCCTCGCGCCGGTCGAGTTCCGCGCGGCGCCCGGCGAGCAGCGCGGCGAGGGCGCCGGGCTCGGCCGGCAGGTCCGGCGGCAATTCGAGCACCCGCGCGTGGCGCGCGACCAGCGTGCGGTCGAGTGCGGCCACGTCCTCGGCCGGCCCGGCCACGACGACGAATTCGCCCGCCTCGGTCGCCACGCGCGCGGCGAGCACGGCCGGGGGCACCGGCTGCGGACCGGCGTCGGGTGGCAGCAGGTAGACGCGCCCGGCGAGCACCGGTCCGGCGCCGGCGACCCGGTCCAGGCGTGGCAGCGCGTCGCCGGCCGCGGCGACGAGCGTCCCGAGCAGCCCGTCGTCCTGGCGGCGGCGTTCGAGCAGCTCGATTTCCGCGACGACGGGCTCGGCCTCCGCCGCCCACGCGCGCACGCGTTCGAGCGCCGCGCGCGGGGCCTCGAGCAGGTCGTGCTCGGTGCCGGGCGGCCGTGCCGTCGGCGACGGCCACAGGTGCGCGTGGCGGCGCGCGAGCGTCTCGTACTCGGCGAGCGTGGCCCGCAGGTCGGGCAGCTCGAGCCGGGTCGCCGCGCTGCTGTGGGCCTGCAGCTGGACCGAGCCGGTCGCGGCAAGGCAGTCGAGCGTCGCCACCAGCGCCTCGCGGGCGGTCAGCAGCTCGAACCAGTTCGCCGCCGCGGTGCGCAGCATCATGCGGCGGCCTCGACGGCGAGCGCCCGGGTCACGAGGGCCCCGCGCAGCCGGCGCCACGCGAGCGCCCGGAGCCCGAGCCAGGCGACCACGCCGGCCGGGGCGAGCGGATGGCGCCGGAAGGCGAATTCGAGGCGGCGGCCGAGGTCCCGTGCGACGGCGTCCGACCCGACTTCCGGCGGCAGCGCCGCGAGCCGCCCGATCGCCCGCCGAAGTTCGAGGGAGACGGCCTCGAGCGGCGCCCGGACGGCCCGCCGGGGCGGCCACAGGGCCACCCAGTGCGCGTACCAGACGGCGGCAGGACTCCCGCCCGGGTCGAAGCCGGCGGCCAGTGGCGCGAGCCCTGTGCGGCCGAGCGCCGTCGCCCGAGCCGGCAGGTCGCTGGCGACCACCGGGCCGAGCAGCGGGTCGTCGCGGGCCCAGTCCGGGGCCCGTCCGCCGCGCGCCAGCTTCTCGAGCGCCGGGACCCAGGGCAGCCAGCCCAGCCATTCGACGACCGGCCGGTCCGGCGCCGGCAGCCAGCGCGCCACCTCGCGCACCTCGTCGAGCCAGGCCTGGCGCGCCTGCCGTTCGACGTCGGCGGGCGCGGGTCGCCGACCCAGCCGCCGGGTCCAGCCCGCCACCGGCCAGTCGGCAAGCAGCGCGAGCGTCGTGTCGAGGTCCCGCGTGGCCGCGAGCGCGGCCCAGTCGGCGTCGGCGGGCCGACGGCCGTGGCGGGCCTGGAGGCGCGCCTGGGCGAGCGCGTAACGGCGGTCAAGGCGCGGCATCGTCGTCCAGCGCCAGTCGCGCGGCGACCGTGTCCGCGGCCCGGCGGGCCCGCTGCGGGAGTTCGGCCGGATTGCCGGAGGGGCCGCCGGCGGCAGCCTCGAGTGCGGCGAGTTGCGTGGCCAGCCGGTCCTGCGCCCGTGCGTGGAGGCGCATCGCGCGCGCCCGGGCCGACTCGAGGATCAGCCGTCGTTGCTCACGCGCGGCCGCGAGCTTCCCCTCGGCCTCGCGCTCCGCGGCGGCGACCGCTTCCGCGGCCTCGCGCTCGGCGGCGAGCACCCGGTCGATGGCCCGCGCCACGGCGGGATCCGGCGCGCGACGTTCCATTGCGGCCTCCGCACTGCAATGGACCATACGCCGCGCCGGGCGCGGGAAAATCAGCAGTATCCGCTAACGTGAACCGGTTCCGCCGGCGGCGTCCCGGGAATGGGGTCAGCCCGTCTGGCCTTCCATCATCAGCCCGGTGCCACCGCGCGAAATGTGCGCGACGACGGCGGTGCGGCGGTGGATCTTCGTGATCGTGCCGAGACTGATCGCAAACGCGAGGTCGACCGTCTGGCCGCGGCGCAGGCCCATGTCGCCGGTCTCGACGAACACGCCGCTCGCGCTCAGGTTGCTTGCCTTGCACAGGCGACGCTTGCGGCCGGGCAGCAGCACGTAGACCGTCGTGCGGGCGCGATGCCGCGTCGTGAGTCGTCTCTCCACTGCCGGGCTCTTTCTTGGTCTTCGCGCGATGGCCGCGCCCCCGGGGCCAATTATGCACGGAGCGTCCCCGGTGGGAAGGGTCGCCTGCGTGGCGGCCCCTGCGGCCGCCCGCCGACCGCGCCGGCCGTGCCCGGGCGCGCGCCGTACGCCCCAGGAAGGCGCCCGTCGGGCTGGGGGACCGCCCGCGGCGAGCGGTCGGCCGGAAACGGGTCGCCAACCGACGTTGACACCGGAGGTCCGCCCCACCAAAATACGCGGCTCTCTGTCCGGGAGGGGTACCCAAGCGGCCAACGGGAGCAGACTGTAAATCTGCCGGCTCATGCCTTCGTAGGTTCGAATCCTACCCCCTCCACCAGGCCAGTCGAGCGGGAGACGTGGGCCCGTCAGAACGGATCCGGCGAGGCTTAAGGCGGGTGTAGTTCAATGGTAGAACCTCAGCCTTCCAAGCTGATGGCGTGGGTTCGATTCCCATCACCCGCTCCATCCCCGGGTGCCGGGAAGTGCGGGCGGAATGGGTGCGACGCCCACGTAGCTCAGTCGGTAGAGCACGTCCTTGGTAAGGACGAGGTCACCGGTTCGATTCCGGTCGTGGGCTCCAGGTTACAGGTCACCAGTCACTTGATTTTCAGAGGTAAGGGTCGTGGCTAAGGAAAAATTCGAGCGTACGAAGCCGCACGTGAACGTGGGCACGATTGGTCACGTTGACCATGGCAAGACGACGCTGACGGCGGCGCTGACGAAGGTGATGGCGGAGACGCACGGCGGCACGTTCATGGCCTACGACCAGATCGACAAGGCGCCGGAGGAGAAGGCGCGCGGCATCACGATCTCGACGGCGCACGTCGAGTACCAGTCGCCGAACCGGCACTACGCGCACGTGGACTGCCCGGGGCACGCGGACTACGTGAAGAACATGATCACGGGCGCGGCGCAGATGGACGGCGCGATCCTGGTGTGCTCGGCGGCGGACGGCCCGATGCCGCAGACGCGCGAGCACATTCTGCTGGCGCGCCAGGTGGGCGTGCCCTACATCGTGGTGTTCCTGAACAAGGCGGACATGGTGGACGATCCGGAGCTGCTCGAGCTCGTGGAGATGGAAGTCCGTGAGCTGCTGTCGAAGTACGACTTCCCGGGCGACAAGACGCCGATCGTGAAGGGCTCGGCGCTGAAGGCGCTGGAGGGCGACACCTCGGAGATCGGTGTTCCGGCGGTGGTGAAGCTGGTCGAGGAGATGGACAAGTACATCCCGGTGCCGGAGCGCGCGGTGGACGGTGCGTTCCTGATGCCGGTCGAGGACGTGTTCTCGATCTCGGGCCGCGGCACGGTGGTGACGGGCCGCATCGAGCGCGGCATCGTCAAGGTGAACGACGAAGTGGAGATCGTGGGCATCCGTCCGACGACGAAGACGACCTGCACGGGCGTCGAGATGTTCAGGAAGCTGCTCGACCAGGGTCAGGCGGGCGACAACGTTGGGGTGCTGCTGCGCGGCACGAAGCGTGAGGACGTCGAGCGTGGCCAGGTGCTGGCGAAGCCCGGTTCGATCACGCCGCACACGAAGTTCGAGGGCGAGGTGTACGTGCTGACGAAGGAGGAGGGCGGCCGTCACACGCCGTTCTTCAAGGGATATCGTCCGCAGTTCTACTTCCGCACGACGGACGTGACGGGGGCGGTGGAGTTGCCGGAGGGCGTCGAGATGGTGATGCCGGGCGACAACATCAAGATGACGATCGAGCTGATCAGCCCGATCGCGATGGAAGAGGGCCTGCGCTTCGCGATCCGCGAGGGCGGCCGCACCGTCGGCGCCGGCGTCGTCTCGAAGATCCTGAAGTAAGCGGATGCCCGCGGGGCGCCGGGCCGCAGAGCGCGGCCCGGGGTTCCGGGGCTCCTGGTCACTGGCTGTACAGAGGTTCGATCCGCCACACGGCACGTTTTCGCGACGCAGGGCAGTAGCTCAATTGGCAGAGCGGCGGTCTCCAAAACCGCAGGTTGGGGGTTCGATTCCCTCCTGCCCTGCCAGTCGCAGACGATCCGGAAGGTGCGCGGGCCGGGCCCGGCGAGAGAAATGAGCGAACAGGCCGAAACCGGTGCCAGCGCGCTGGACACCGCAAAGCTGGTTGCGTCCGTCGCGATCCTGGTCGGCGGCATCGCCGCCTTCTACCTGCTCGGCACGCTGCCGATCGCGGCGCGCTGGCTGATCGTGCTCGCGGCGCTCGGCCTCGGCGTCGCCGTCGCGCTGCAGTCCGTGCAGGGCCGCGCGCTCTGGCAGTTCGTGCAGGGCTCGCGGGTCGAGCTGCGCAAGGTCGTTTGGCCGACCCGCCAGGAGACGCTGCAGACGACGCTCGTGGTGTTCGTCGCGATCGTCGTGATGGGCATCTTCTTCTGGGCACTCGACATGCTGCTCGGCGCGATCACCCGCGCCCTGACCGGGCAGGGGAGCTGACCGTGGCGCTGCGTTGGTACGTCGTGCACGCGTATTCGAACTTCGAGCACAAGGTCGCCGAGTCGCTCAAGGAGCGCGTGCGCCTGAAGGGCCTCGAGGACAAGTTCGGCGACATCCTGGTCCCGACCGAGGAAGTCGTCGAGATGCGCGACGGGCAGCGTCGCCGCAGCGAGCGCAAGTTCTTCCCGGGCTACGTGCTCGTGCAGATGGAGATGAACGAGGAGACCTGGCACCTGGTGCGCGAGACCGCGAAGGTGCTCGGGTTCATCGGCGGTTCGCCGGAGAAGCCGGCGCCGATCACCGACCGCGAGGCGAACGCGATCCTGCGCCGCGTCGAGGAAGGCGCCGAGAAGCCGCGTCCGAAGGTGCTGTTCGAGCCCGGCGAGGTGGTGCGCGTGACGGACGGTCCGTTCAACGACTTCAACGGCGTCGTCGAGTCGGTGAACTACGAGAAGAGCCGCCTGCAGGTGGCGGTGCAGATCCTCGGGCGCTCGACGCCCGTGGAGCTCGATTTCAGCCAGGTCGAGAAGGCCTGAGCTTTTTTAAGGGGAGCCCTTCGGGGCGCTGGAACCCACTGAGGTAGCGAAATGGCGAAGAAAGTACAGGGTTACGTGAAACTGCAGGTGCCTGCAGGCCAGGCGAACCCCAGCCCGCCGATCGGGCCGGCGCTGGGCCAGCAGGGCGTGAACATCATGGAGTTCTGCAAGCAGTTCAATGCGCAGACCCAGCAGACGGAGAAGGGCCTGCCGATCCCGGTCGTGATCACGGTCTACAGCGACCGCAGCTTCACGTTCGTGATGAAGACGCCGCCGGCGTCGGTCCTGATCCGCAAGGCGCTCGGCCTCGAGAAGGGCAGCGGCACGCCGAACACCGCCAAGGTGGGCCGGATCAGCCGCAAGCAGCTCGAGGACATCGCGAAGACGAAGACCCCCGACCTGACGGCCGCCGACCTCGATGCGGCCGTGCGGACCATTGCGGGCACGGCCCGCAGCATGGGTGTCGATGCCGAAGGCGTGGAGGTCTGATCATGGTTGCCGTCGCTAAGCGCATGAAGCCCTGGGCCGAGAAGCTCCCCCCGGGCAAGCAGTACCCGCTCGACGAGGCGCTCGGCCTCGTCAAGCAGTTCGCCAGTGCCAAGTTCGACGAGAGCGTCGACGTGGCCGTGAACCTCGGCGTGGACGCCTCGAAGTCGGACCAGCAGGTCCGCGGCTCGACGGTGCTCCCGCACGGCACCGGCAAGTCGGTGCGCGTCGCGGTGTTCACGCAGGGCAAGAACGCCGACGTCGCCCGCGAGGCGGGTGCCGACGTGGTCGGCTTCGAGGACCTCGCCGAGAAGGTGAAGGCCGGCGACCTGAACTTCGACGTGGTCATCGCGAGCCCCGATGCGATGCGCATCGTCGGCCAGCTCGGCCAGATCCTCGGTCCCCGCGGCCTGATGCCGAACCCGAAGGTCGGCACCGTGACCCCGGACGTGGCGGGCGCCGTGCGCAACGCCAAGGCCGGCCAGGTGCGCTTCCGCACCGACAAGGCGGGCGTGATCCACTGCACGATCGGCAAGGCCAGCTTCGACGTGAAGGCGCTCCACGAGAACCTCCACGCGCTGCTCGCCGACCTGCAGAAGGGCAAGCCGGCCGCCGCGAAGGGCGTGTACTTCAGGCGCGTGTCCGTCTCCTCGACGATGGGGCCGGGCATCGCGGTGGACCAGTCGAGCCTGGGCGTCTGACGCCCCGGTTCGCGGAACGATTCGACGATTTGATGCAGGGCCGGTCGAGGCCGCGCGCCACCCCCGGGGGGCGGGCAGCCGAGGCCGGTCATCATCGAAGACCGCAGGCGGGGAGACGATCCCCTTAATGGTCGCCTGCGCAGATGGTGGTACCCGAGTCAGTGCCTCACTGCCGAAGGTCGCCGCCCTCTAGAGGGTGAACGTCCATGGACGGGCGTTCGTTGTCAGGACTTTCAGGCCAGGAGGAATACATGGCGCTAAGACTGGAAGACAAGAAGGCGCTGGTGGCCGAGGTGGCGGAGGTCGCTGCGCGCGCGCAGTCCGTCGTCGCCGCGGAGTACCGCGGCCTCACGGTGTCGCAGCTCACGGACCTGCGATCCAAGGCCCGCGCCTCGCGCGTCTACATGAGGGTGGTGAAGAACACGCTCGCCCGCCGAGCCGTCGCCGGCACTCAGTTCGAGTGCGTCGGCGAGAAGCTCAAGGGCCCGCTGATCCTCGCCTTCTCGGTGGACGATCCGGGCGCCGCTGCGCGACTGATCAAGGGTTTCGCGAAGGACCACCAGAAGCTCGTGCCGACGCTCGTGTCGCTCGGCGGCTCGGTGCTTTCGCCGAAGGACCTCGAGAAGGTCGCCGACCTGCCGACCAAGGACCAGGCCATCGCCCAGCTGATGGGCGTGCTCAAGGCCCCGATCGGCAAGTTCGTGCGCACGCTCGCCGAGCCTCACGCGAAGCTCGTGCGGACGATCGCAGCGGTCAAGGACCAGAAGCAGGCGGCCGCCTGAGGCGGTCGCTGTCGTAATTTCGGGTATCGATCAAACACATTTTTCAGGAGTCACACCATGGCTGCCAGCAAGGAAGAGATCCTCGACGCAATCTCCAACATGACGGTTCTGGAGATCGTCGACCTCGTCAAGATGATGGAAGACAAGTTCGGCGTCACGGCCGCCGCCCCGGTCGCGGTTGCCGCGGTTGCCGCCGGTGGCGCCGCCCCGGCCGCCGCCGCCGAGGAGCAGACGGAGTTCACGGTCACGATGACCAGCTTCGGCGCGAACAAGGTCGGCGTCATCAAGGTGATCCGCGAGATCACCGGCCTCGGGCTCAAGGAAGCCAAGGACCTCGTCGAGGGCGTGCCCTCGGTGGTCAAGGACGGCGTTCCGAAGGCCGACGCGGACGGCATCAAGAAGAAGCTCGAAGAGGCCGGCGCTGCCGCGGAGATCAAGTAACCGCGATGCGCGGGCTTCGCGCCCGTACGTCGACGGGCCGGCTGGCGGGTCTTCCGCCGGCCGGCCCGTCCGTTCGTTTCAAGACTGAGTCGAGCCTGTGGGCCGGCACGCCGGCCGTGAGAGGGTGATCGCAATGGCTTATTCCTTCACCGACAAGAAGCGCATCCGCAAGGATTTCGGCAAGCGGTCGAGCATCCTCGAGGTGCCCTACCTGCTCGCCATCCAGCTCGACTCGTACCGCAAGTTCCTGCAGGCGGACGCCAACGAGGACCGCCGCGACGACATCGGCCTGCACGCCGCGTTCAAGAGCGTGTTCCCGATCGTCAGCTACTCGGGCAACGCGAGCCTCGAGTACGTGAGCTACCGGCTCGGTGAGCCGGTGTTCGACGTCAAGGAGTGCCAGCTCCGCGGCCTCACCTATGCCGCGCCGCTGCGCGTCAAGGTGCGCCTCGTCGTGCTCGACAAGGAAGCGCCGGGCGCCAAGAAGCCGGTCAAGGACATCCGCGAGCAGGAGGTCTACCTCGGCGAGCTGCCGCTGATGACCGAGAACGGCACGTTCGTCGTGAACGGCACCGAGCGCGTCATCGTCTCGCAGCTGCACCGCAGCCCGGGCGTGTTCTTCGACCACGACCGCGGCAAGACCCACAGCTCGGGCAAGCTGCTGTTCTCGGCCCGCGTGATTCCCTACCGCGGCTCCTGGCTCGACTTCGAATTCGACGCCAAGGACTGCGTCTACGCGCGCATCGATCGCCGCCGCAAGCTGCCGGTCACGATCCTGCTGCGCGCGCTCGGCTACACGGACGAGCAGATGCTCGACCTGTTCTTCGAGAAGAACACGTTCTACCTGTCGCCCGAGGGCATCGAGCTCGCGCTGGTGCCCGCGCGCCTGCGCGGCGAGACCGCCAGCTTCGAGATCAAGGTCGGCTCGAAGGTGATCGTCGAGGAAGGCCGCCGCATCACCGCGCGGCACGTGCGGCAGCTCGAGGACGCGGGCGTCGACCGCCTGCCGGTCCCGGCCGAGTACCTGATCGGCAAGATCCTGGCCCACGACGTCGTGAACACCGAGACCGGCGAGCTGCTCGCGAAGGCGAACGAAGTGCTCGCGGCCGCGACGGTCACGAAGCTCGTGCAGGCCGGCGTGACCGAGGTCCGCGTGCTCTACGTGAACGACCTCGACCGTGGCCCGTTCATCTCCGACACGCTGCGCATCGACCCGACGAAGAACCGGATGGAGGCGCTGGTCGAGATCTACCGGATGATGCGCCCGGGCGAACCGCCCACGCGCGACGCCGCCGAGAACCTGTTCCAGAACCTGTTCTTCAACGCCGAGCGCTACGACCTCTCGGGCGTCGGCCGGATGAAGTTCAACCGCCGCGTGGGCCGCACCGAGATCAAGGGCTCGGGCATCCTCTACGACGCCCCGCACTTCTCGCGCCGCGCCCAGAACGGCGACGCGACCGCGCAGGCGCTCGTCGAGCAGTACGGCCCGACCTCGGACATCATCGACGTGCTGCGCACGCTGATCGACATCCGCAACGGCAACGGCACCGTCGACGACATCGACCACCTCGGCAACCGCCGCGTCCGGTCGGTCGGCGAGATGGCCGAGAACGCCTTCCGCGTCGGCCTCGTGCGCGTTGAGCGCGCGGTCAAGGAGCGGCTGACCATCGCCGAGAGCGAGGGCCTGATGCCGCAGGACATGATCAACGCGAAGCCGGTCGCGGCCGCGGTGAAGGAGTTCTTCGGCTCCTCGCAGCTCTCGCAGTTCATGGACCAGAACAACCCGCTGTCCGAGGTCACCCACAAGCGCCGCGTCTCGGCGCTCGGCCCGGGCGGCCTGACGCGCGAGCGCGCGGGCTTCGAAGTCCGCGACGTGCACCCGACGCACTACGGCCGCGTGTGCCCGATCGAGACGCCGGAAGGCCCGAACATCGGCCTCATCAATTCGCTGGCCGTGTACGCGCGCACCAACGACTACGGCTTCCTCGAGACGCCGTACCGCAAGGTGACCGACGGCCGCGTGACCGACGGGATCGAGTACCTCTCGGCGATCGACGAGGCCCAGTACGTGATCGCGCAGGCGAACGCCTCGCTCGACGGCAAGGGCCGATTCACCGACGAACTGGTGTCGAGCCGCTACCTGAACGAGTTCACGCTGTCCTCGCCCGAGCGCATCCAGTACATGGACGTCTCGCCGAAGCAGATCGTCTCGGTGGCCGCCTCGCTGATCCCGTTCCTCGAGCACGACGACGCGAACCGCGCGCTGATGGGCTCGAACATGCAGCGCCAGGCCGTCCCGACGCTGCGATCGGAGACCCCGCTGGTGGGCACCGGCATGGAGCGCCCGGTCGCGATCGACTCGGGCGTGACGGTCGTCGCGCGCCGCGGCGGCGTCGTCGACTCGGTCGACGCCTCGCGCATCGTCGTGCGCGTGAACGACGCGGAGACCACGGCCGGCGAGCCCGGCGTCGACATCTACAACCTGACGAAGTACACGCGCTCGAACCAGAACACCTGCATCAACCAGCGCCCGCTGGTGCACGCCGGTGACGTGATCGCGCGCGGCGACGTGCTGGCCGACGGCCCGTCGACGGACCTCGGCGACCTGGCGCTCGGGCAGAACCTGCTCGTCGCGTTCATGCCGTGGAACGGCTACAACTTCGAGGACTCGATCCTGATCTCGGAGCGGGTGGTCCAGGAGGACCGCTTCACGACGATCCACATCGAGGAACTCACCTGCGTGGCCCGCGACACGAAGCTCGGGCCCGAGGAGATCACGGCCGACATCCCGAACGTGGGCGAGACCGCGCTCGCGAAGCTCGACGAGGCCGGCATCGCCTTCATCGGCGCCGAGGTCAAGGCGGGCGACATCCTGGTCGGCAAGGTCACGCCGAAGGGCGAGTCGCAGCTGACGCCCGAGGAGAAACTGCTCCGCGCGATCTTCGGCGAGAAGGCCTCCGACGTGAAGGACACGTCGCTGCGCGTGCCGCCGGGCATGGACGGCACCGTGATCGACGTGCGCGTGTTCACCCGCGACGGCGTCGAGAAGGACTCGCGCGCGCTGTCGATCGAGAAGTCCGAGATCGAGAAGGTCCGCAAGGACCTCGCCGACCAGCAGCGCATCCTCGAGGAGGACCTCTTCTCGCGCGTGCGCTCGATGCTGATCGGCAAGGTCGCCTCGGCCGGCCCGCGCAAGCTGAAGGCCGGTTCGAAGGTCACCGCCGAGTACCTCGACGACCTGCCGCGCGAGCACTGGCTCGAGGTGCGGCTCGAGGACGACGCCGCGAACGGCTCGCTCGAGCTCACCGCCGAGCGCATGCGCTCGCAGCGCAAGGAGTTCGAGCGCCGCCTCGAGGAGAAGCGCGCCAAGATCACGGCCGGCGACGATCTCGCCCCGGGCGTGCTCAAGATGGTGAAGGTGTACCTCGCGGTGAAGCGCCGCGTGCAGCCCGGCGACAAGATGGCCGGCCGGCACGGCAACAAGGGCGTGATCTCGACGATCGTCCCGGTCGAGGACATGCCGTTCGCCGCCGACGGCACGCCGGTCGACATCGTGCTGAACCCGCTCGGCGTGCCCTCGCGCATGAACATCGGCCAGATCCTCGAGACCCACCTCGGCTGGGCCGCGAAGGGCCTCGGCATCAAGATCGGCCGGATGCTCGACGACGCGAGGAACGCCGCGGAGATCCGCGGGTTCCTCGAGCAGGTCTACAACAAGAGCGGCGGAAAGACCGAGCGGCTCGGCGAGTTCTCGGACGGCGAGATCCTCTCGCTCGCGGGCAACCTGCGGGCCGGCGTACCGATGGCGACGCCGGTGTTCGACGGCGCCACCGAGGAGGAGATCAAGTACATGCTGCGGCTCGCGGACCTGCCCGAGAGCGGGCAGACGTGGCTCTTCGACGGCCGCACCGGCGAGCGCTTCGAGCGCCCGGTCACCGTCGGCTACATGTACATGCTGAAGCTGAACCACCTGGTCGACGACAAGATGCACGCGCGCTCGACGGGCCCGTACAGCCTCGTCACGCAGCAGCCGCTGGGCGGCAAGGCGCAGTTCGGCGGCCAGCGCTTCGGCGAGATGGAAGTCTGGGCGCTCGAGGCCTACGGCGCCTCGTACACGCTGCAGGAAATGCTGACCGTCAAGTCGGACGACGTCACCGGCCGCACCAAGATGTACAAGAACATCGTGGACGGCAACCACGCGATGGACGCGGGCATGCCCGAGTCCTTCAACGTGCTGGTGAAGGAGATCCGTTCGCTCGGCATCAACATCGAGCTCGAGCAGGAGCGGCGCTGAGTCCGGTCCGGGCCACGCCACCGACGCACAGGGTGACCAAATGAAAGACCTGTTGAAGCTGTTCAAGCAGAACCCGACCGCCGAGGACTTCGACTCGATCCGGATCGGCCTCGCCTCCCCGGACATGATCCGCTCGTGGTCGTTCGGCGAGGTCAAGAAGCCGGAGACGATCAACTACCGGACGTTCAAGCCGGAGCGGGACGGACTCTTCTGCGCGAAGATCTTCGGGCCCGTGAAGGACTACGAGTGCCTCTGCGGCAAGTACAAGCGCCTGAAGCACCGCGGCGTCGTCTGCGAGAAGTGCGGCGTCGAGGTCACGCAGGCCAAGGTGCGCCGCGAGCGCATGGGCCACATCGAGCTCGCGAGCCCGACCGCGCACATCTGGTTCCTGAAGTCGCTGCCGAGCCGCATCGGCCTGATGCTCGACATGACGCTGCGCGAGATCGAGCGCGTGCTCTACTTCGAGGCCTTCGTGGTCATCGACCCGGGCATGACCGAGATGACCCGCGGCCAGCTGCTGTCGGACGAGGCCTACCTCGAGGCGATCGAGAAGCACGGCGACGAGTTCGACGCGCGCATGGGCGCGGAGGCCGTGCACGAGCTCCTGAAGAGCCTCGACCTGCCGGCCGAGGTCGTGAAGGTCCGCGAGGACATCGCGGGCACGACCTCCGAGACGAAGATCAAGCGCCTGTCGAAGCGCCTGAAGCTGCTCGAGTCGTTCATCGAGTCTGGCAACCGCCCGGAGTGGATGGTGCTCACCGTCCTGCCGGTGCTGCCGCCCGACCTGCGCCCGCTCGTGCCGCTCGACGGCGGCCGCTTCGCGACCTCGGACCTGAACGACCTGTACCGCCGCGTCATCAACCGCAACAACCGCCTGCGCCGGCTGCTCGAGCTGAACGCGCCGGACATCATCGTGCGCAACGAGAAGCGCATGCTGCAGGAGTCGGTCGACGCGCTGCTCGACAACGGCCGCCGCGGCCGCGCGATCACCGGTACGAACAAGCGCCCGCTCAAGTCGCTCGCCGACATGATCAAGGGCAAGCAGGGCCGCTTCCGCCAGAACCTGCTCGGCAAGCGGGTCGACTACTCGGGCCGCTCGGTCATCGTGGTCGGCCCGACGCTGCGCCTGCACCAGTGCGGCCTGCCGAAGAAGATGGCGCTCGAGCTCTTCAAGCCGTTCATCTTCCACAAGCTGCAGCTGCGCGGCGAGGCCTCGACGATCAAGGCCGCCAAGCGCATGGTCGAGCGCGAGGGCCCCGAGGTGTGGGACATCCTCGAGGAAGTGATCCGCGAGCACCCGGTGCTGCTGAACCGCGCGCCGACGCTGCACCGCCTCGGCATCCAGGCGTTCGAGCCCGTGCTGATCGAGGGCAAGGCGATCCAGCTGCACCCGCTCGTCTGCACGGCGTTCAACGCCGACTTCGACGGTGACCAGATGGCCGTCCACGTGCCGCTGTCGCTCGAGGCCCAGCTCGAGGCGCGGGCGCTGATGCTCTCCTCGAACAACATCCTCTCGCCCGCGAACGGCGACCCGATCATCGTCCCGTCTCAGGACGTGGTGCTCGGGCTCTACTTCATGACGCGCGAGCGCGTGAACGCGCCGGGCGAGGGCACGCTGTTCACCGACGTGGCCGAGGTGCACCGCGCCTACGAGAACCGCGTCGCCGACCTGCAGGCGAAGTGCAAGGTGCGGCTCGTCGAGCACGTGCGCGACGCCGAGGGCGGGCTCACGCCGCGCCGCCGGCTCGTCGAGACGACGGTCGGCCGCGCGCTGCTGTTCGAGATCCTGCCGAAGGGCCTGTCGTTCGACCTGGTGAACCAGGACATGACGAAGAAGGCGATCTCGCGCACGATCAACGAGTGCTACCGCACGCTCGGCCTCAAGGAGACCGTCGTGTTCGCGGACCAGCTCATGTACATGGGCTTCCGCTACGCGACGCGCGCGGGCGTGTCGATCGGCGTCGACGACATGGTGGTGCCGGACCAGAAGGAGAAGATCCTCTCGGCCGCCGAGCACGAGGTGAAGGAGATCCAGGAGCAGTACGCCTCCGGTCTCGTCACGAACGGCGAGCGCTACAACAAGGTCGTCGACATCTGGTCGCGCACGAACGACCAGGTCGCCAAGGCGATGATGGACAAGCTCGGCAGCGACGAGGTCAAGAGCGCCTCCGGCGCGAAGGTCCGGCAGAAGTCGTTCAACTCGATCTACATGATGTCCGACTCCGGCGCGCGTGGCTCGCCGGCGCAGATCCGCCAGCTCGCGGGCATGCGCGGCCTGATGGCCAAGCCGGACGGCTCGATCATCGAGACGCCGATCACGGCGAACTTCCGCGAGGGCCTGAACGTCCTCCAGTACTTCATCTCGACGCACGGCGCGCGCAAGGGCCTCGCCGACACGGCGCTCAAGACCGCGAACTCGGGCTACCTGACCCGCCGCCTCGTGGACGTGGCGCAGGACCTCGTGGTCACCGAGATCGACTGCGGCACCGAGAACGGCCTCAGCATGATGCCGATCGTCGAGGGCGGCGACGTGGTCGAGGGCCTCGGCGAGCGCGTGCTCGGCCGCGTGACCGCGGCCGCCGTGTACCGGCCGGGCTCCGAGGAGGTGCTGGTCGAGGCCGGCACGCTGCTCGACGAGAAGCTCGTCCGCACGCTCGAGCAGGCCGGCGTGGACCAGATCATGGTCCGCTCGCCGATCACCTGCGCGACCCGCTACGGCGTCTGCTCGCAGTGCTACGGGCGCGACCTCGCGCGCGGCCACCGGATCAACATCGGCGAGGCGGTCGGCGTCATCGCCGCGCAGTCGATCGGCGAGCCGGGCACGCAGCTCACGATGCGCACGTTCCACATCGGTGGCGCGGCGTCGCGTGCGGCGGCCGTCAACTCGGTCGAGATCAAGGGCAAGGGCACGGTCCGCTGGCACAACCTGAAGGCGGTGCACCACGTGAAGGGCCACTGGGTCGCGGTGTCGCGCTCGGGCGAGCTCGGCGTGATCGACGACTTCGGCCGCGAGCGCGAGCGCTACCGGATCCCCTACGGCGCCGTGATCGCGGTGAACGAGGGCGGCAAGGTCGAGCCGGGCCAGATCATCGCGACCTGGGACCCGCACACGCACCCGGTCGTCACCGAGGTGGCGGGCTTCATCCGGTTCCAGGACTTCATCGACGGCATCACGGTCCAGTCGCAGGTCGACGAGATCACGGGCCTGTCGAGCACGGTCGTCATGGACCCGAAGCAGCGCGGCGCCGGCGGCAAGGACCTGCGCCCGGTGATCAAGCTGCTGAACGCCAAGGGCAAGGAAGTCTGCTTCGCGAACACCGACATCCCGGCCGTCTACGCGCTGCCCCCGGGCGCGCTCGTGAGCCTCGAGGACGGCGCCCAGGTGTCCGTCGGCGACGTGATCGCGCGCATCCCGCAGGAGTCCTCGAAGACCCGCGACATCACCGGCGGCCTGCCGCGCGTCGCCGACCTGTTCGAGGCGCGCAAGCCCAAGGACTCGGCGATCCTCGCCGAGTACTCGGGCACCGTCAGCTTCGGCAAGGAAACCAAGGGCAAGCGCCGGCTCATCATCACGGACGAGCAGGGCGAGAAGCACGAGGAGCTGATCCCGAAGTGGCGGCACCTGACCGTGTTCGAGGGCGAGCACGTGGAGCGCGGCGAGGTCATCGCGGACGGCGAGCCGAACCCGCACGACATCCTGCGCCTGCAGGGCGTCGAGCCGCTGGCCAACTACCTCGTCCGCGAGATCCAGGACGTCTACCGGCTGCAGGGCGTGAAGATCAACGACAAGCACATCGAGGTGATCATTCGCCAGATGCTGCGCAAGGTCGAAGTGGTCGAGCCGGGCGAGGCCGGGTTCCTGCGCGGCGAGCAGATGGACCGGGCCCGGGTGCTCGAGGCGAACGACGCCCTGACCCCCGAGGGCAAGCTCCCGGCGATCGCCGACCCGGTGCTGCTCGGCATCACGAAGGCGTCGCTCGCGACCGAGTCGTTCATCTCCGCGGCCTCCTTCCAGGAGACCACCCGCGTGCTCACCGAGGCGGCGGTCCGCGGCATGAAGGACGACCTGCGCGGCCTGAAGGAGAACGTGATCGTGGGCCGGCTGATCCCGGCCGGAACGGGCTCGTTCTACCACCTGAGCCGGCGCCGCCGGCCCGAGGACGCGCTGGCCGCCGAGTTCACCGACCTCCCGCCGACCCCGGTCGGCGGCGAATTCGGCGCCGGCGAGCGCGACGAGGCGGAGGCGCCGGCCGGCTGACCGGCGCCCGTTCCGGTTGCCGCGGTGCGTCAAGTTGACAGCCGCGGCGCCGGAACCTAAAATTTTCGGCCTTTCCAAGGGGGCCGCCGGCGATCCACCCGCGCGGCCCCCGAATCTTCTCATCGGGCCGCCATTTGGGCGGCCCGGTGTTTCTTGGGCGTGCCGGTGCAAACGGCCCGCCGAAACGATCTGGAGTCGGTCCGGCATGTCAACCGTCAATCAGCTGATCCGTGGCCCCCGCCGCGTCGCGTCCCCGAAGAGCAAGGTGCCCGCGCTGGGCAGCTCGCCCCAGAAGCGCGGCGTCTGCACCCGTGTCTACACCACGACCCCGAAGAAGCCGAACTCGGCGCTCCGGAAGGTCGCCAAGGTGCGGCTCACGAACGGCCACGAGGTGATCAGCTACATCGGCGGCGAAGGCCACAACCTGCAGGAGCACTCGGTGGTGCTGATCCGCGGCGGCCGCGTGAAGGACCTCCCGGGTGTGCGCTACCACACGGTGCGCGGCACGCTCGACTGCGCCGGCGTCGGCGAGCGCAAGCAGGGCCGTTCGAAGTACGGCTCCAAGCGCCCGAAGGGCTGATCCCGGCCCGCCCACGCACCCCGAACGAAACCAACGTCAGTCACTGGCACACGGTAGGCACAAATGTCCCGCAGAGCCCAGGCCCCGGTCCGCAGCATCCTCCCGGACCCGAAGTTCAACAGCGTGCTGCTCGCCAAGTTCATGAACATGGTGATGGAGCGCGGCAAGAAGTCCGTCGCCGAGCGCATCGTCTACGGCGCGATCGACCGGATGGCCGAGAAGACCGGCCGCCAGCCGGACCAGGCGATCGAGATCCTGAACCAGGCGCTCGACAACGTGAAGCCGATGGTCGAGGTCAAGTCGCGCCGCGTGGGCGGCGCCACCTACCAGGTGCCCGTCGAGGTGCGTGCGACCCGCCGCCAGACGCTCGCGATGCGCTGGGTGATCGAGGCCGCGCAGGCCCGCAGCGAGAAGTCGATGTCGCAGCGGCTCGCCGCCGAGCTGCTCGAGGCGTCGGAGAACCGCGGTGCCGCCGTGCGCAAGCGCGAGGACACGCACCGCATGGCCGACGCCAACAAGGCTTTCGCGCACTACCGCTGGTAAGGGGCCCCCGGGCCCGCCGACGAACGACCAAGGAATTCCATCGTGCCACGCACCACACCGATCGAGCGCTACCGGAACATCGGCATCTCGGCGCACATCGACGCCGGCAAGACCACGACGACCGAGCGCATCCTGTTCTACACCGGCGTCTCCCACAAGATCGGCGAGGTTCACGACGGTGCGGCCGTCATGGACTACATGGAGCAGGAGCAGGAACGCGGCATCACGATCACCGCGGCTGCGACCACGGCGTTCTGGAAGGGCATGGACAACCACTTCCCGGAGCACCGCTTCAACATCATCGACACCCCGGGGCACGTCGACTTCACGATCGAAGTGGAGCGCTCGCTCCGCGTGCTCGACTCGGCCTGCGCGGTGTTCTGCGCGGTGAGCGGCGTGCAGCCGCAGTCCGAGACCGTGTGGCGCCAGATGAACAAGTACGGCGTCCCGCGCCTCGCGTTCGTCAACAAGATGGACCGCGCCGGCGCGAACTTCCTGCGCTGCGTCGAGCAGATCAAGACCCGGCTGCGCGGCAACCCGGTCCCGATCCAGCTGCCGATCGGCGCCGAGGACCACTTCGAGGGCGTCGTCGACCTCATCAAGATGAAGTCGATCTACTGGGATGAAGATACCCAGGGCATGAAGTTCGAGTACCGGGACATCCCGGCCGACATGGTCGAGCTGTGCCAGGAGTGGCGCGAGAAGATGGTCGAGGCCGCGGCCGAGGCCAACGACGAGCTCATGCACAAGTACCTCGAGACCGGCGAGCTCTCCGTCGAGGAGATCAAGGCCGGCCTGCGCGAGCGCTCGATCCGCACCGAGATCTGCCTGATGCTCTGCGGCTCGGCGTTCAAGAACAAGGGCGTCCAGGCCATGCTCGACGCGGTGATCGAGTACATGCCCTCGCCGGTCGACGTGCCGGCCGTGAAGGGCATCGAGGAGTCGGGCGCCGAGGGCACCCGCCTGGCGTCGGACGACGCCAAGTTCTCCGCGCTCGCGTTCAAGATCCTGAACGACCCGTTCGTCGGCAACCTGACGTTCTTCCGCGTCTATTCGGGCGTGCTGAACTCGGGTGACCAGGTCTACGTGCCCGGCAAGTCGAAGAAGGAGCGCATCGGCCGCCTGCTGCAGATGCACGCGAACGAGCGCGAGGAAATCAAGGAAGTCCGCGCCGGCGACATCGCCGCGGCCGTGGGCCTCAAGGACGTCACGACCGGCGACACGCTCTGCGACATCGAGAACATCATCACGCTCGAGAAGATGGAGTTCCCGGAGCCCGTGATCTCGGTCGCCGTCGAGCCGAAGACGAAGAGCGACCAGGAGAAGATGGGCCTCGCGCTGCAGCGCCTCGCGAAGGAAGACCCGTCGTTCCGCGTCAGCACCGACCAGGAGTCGGGCCAGACGATCATCTCCGGCATGGGCGAGCTGCACCTCGAGATCCTCGTCGACCGCATGAAGCGCGAGTTCAAGGTCGAGGCGAACGTCGGCAAGCCGCAGGTCGCCTACCGCGAGACGATCCGCGGCAAGGTCGAGCAGGAAGGCAAGTTCGTCCGCCAGTCGGGCGGCCGCGGCCAGTACGGCCACGTGTGGCTCAAGATCGAGCCGCAGGAAGAGGGCAAGGGCTACGAGTTCGTCAACGGCATCGTCGGCGGCGTCGTGCCGCGCGAGTACGTCCCGGCCGTCGACAAGGGCGTCAAGGAAGCGCTCGAGGGCGGCGTGATCGCGGGCTACCCGGTCGTGGACGTCAAGGTCACGATCTTCGACGGCTCGTACCACGACGTGGACTCGAACGAAATGGCCTTCAAGATCGCGGGCTCCATGGCGGTCAAGGAAGGCGTGCGCCGCGCGAAGCCGGTGCTGCTCGAGCCGATCATGAAGGTCGAGGTCGTGACGCCGGAGGACTACTCGGGCGACGTGATCGGCGACCTGAACCGCCGCCGTGGCCAGATCCAGGGCATGGAAGACGGTCCGTCCGGCAAGGTCGTCACGGCCGAGGTGCCGCTGGCCGAGATGTTCGGCTACGCGACGTCGGTGCGGTCGATGAGCCAGGGACGCGCGACCTTCACGATGGAGTTCTCCAAGTACCTGGAAGTGCCGAACAACGTGGCCGAAGCGGTCATGAAGAAGGCGAGCTGAGGCTCGTCCGGCGCACAACGTATTACTGAACGTCAGACACCAGATTTTCAGAGGTAAGGGTCGTGGCTAAGGAAAAATTCGAGCGTACGAAGCCGCACGTGAACGTGGGCACGATTGGTCACGTTGACCATGGCAAGACGACGCTGACGGCGGCGCTGACGAAGGTGATGGCGGAGACGCACGGCGGCACGTTCATGGCCTACGACCAGATCGACAAGGCGCCGGAGGAGAAGGCGCGCGGCATCACGATCTCGACGGCGCACGTCGAGTACCAGTCGCCGAACCGGCACTACGCGCACGTGGACTGCCCGGGGCACGCGGACTACGTGAAGAACATGATCACGGGCGCGGCGCAGATGGACGGCGCGATCCTGGTGTGCTCGGCGGCGGACGGCCCGATGCCGCAGACGCGCGAGCACATTCTGCTGGCGCGCCAGGTGGGCGTGCCCTACATCGTGGTGTTCCTGAACAAGGCGGACATGGTGGACGATCCGGAGCTGCTCGAGCTCGTGGAGATGGAAGTCCGTGAGCTGCTGTCGAAGTACGACTTCCCGGGCGACAAGACGCCGATCGTGAAGGGCTCGGCGCTGAAGGCGCTGGAGGGCGACACCTCGGAGATCGGTGTTCCGGCGGTGGTGAAGCTGGTCGAGGAGATGGACAAGTACATCCCGGTGCCGGAGCGCGCGGTGGACGGTGCGTTCCTGATGCCGGTCGAGGACGTGTTCTCGATCTCGGGCCGCGGCACGGTGGTGACGGGCCGCATCGAGCGCGGCATCGTCAAGGTGAACGACGAAGTGGAGATCGTGGGCATCCGTCCGACGACGAAGACGACCTGCACGGGCGTCGAGATGTTCAGGAAGCTGCTCGACCAGGGTCAGGCGGGCGACAACGTTGGGGTGCTGCTGCGCGGCACGAAGCGTGAGGACGTCGAGCGTGGCCAGGTGCTGGCGAAGCCCGGTTCGATCACGCCGCACACGAAGTTCGAGGGCGAGGTGTACGTGCTGACGAAGGAGGAGGGCGGCCGTCACACGCCGTTCTTCAAGGGATATCGTCCGCAGTTCTACTTCCGCACGACGGACGTGACGGGGGCGGTGGAGTTGCCGGAGGGCGTCGAGATGGTGATGCCGGGCGACAACATCAAGATGACGATCGAGCTGATCAGCCCGATCGCGATGGAAGAGGGCCTGCGCTTCGCGATCCGCGAGGGCGGCCGCACCGTCGGCGCCGGCGTCGTCTCGAAGATCCTGAAGTAAGGCGGTACGAACATGGCACGCCAGAACATCCGCATCCGCCTCAAGGCCTTCGATCACCGCCTGATCGACAACTCGGCCCGCGAGATCGTCGAGACCGCCAAGCGCACGGGCGCCACGGTCCGCGGCCCGGTCCCGCTGCCGGTCAAGATGGAGCGCTTCACGCTGCTCGTCTCCCCGCACGCCGACAAGGACGCGCGGGACCAGTACGAGCTGCGGACCCACAAGCGGCTCATGGACATCCTGAACCCCACCGACAAGACGGTGGACGCCCTGATGAAGCTCGAACTGCCGGCCGGCGTGGACGTGCAGATCAAGCTGAATTGAGGCTTGCATAATTTGCAGCCGCCGATACAATAGGCGGCTCTTTCTCGCCGAGGCCTGGCCGGTTGGACCGGTACCGCTCGAGCGGCGCAGCCCGGTCCGCCGAAGGCTGCTCCACTCAGCCCCTCGATGAGCGCCTGCCGGAGACGGCGGGCGACGGGTGTTTTTTCAGTCCCGGCCAATCGCAGCCGGGACGGTGAACGAGGACGAATCGATGACGATTGGTCTGATTGGCCGCAAGGCCGGCATGACGCGCGTCTTCACGGACGCCGGCGAGTCGATCCCGGTGACGGTGATCGAGGCACTGCCGAACCGCGTCACCCAGGTGAAGGCCGTCGAAGGCGACGGTTACCGAGCCATCCAGGTCGCCTACGGCGAGCGCAAGGCCTCCCGCCTGTCGCGCCCGATCGCGGGCCATTACGCCAAGGCCAAGGTCGCCGCGGGCGAGTCGCTGGTCGAGTTCCGCCTCGCCGACGGCGAAGGCGCGGACCTCGCCCCGGGCGCGGAGCTCAAGGTCGACCTGTTCGCCGCCGGCCAGATGGTGGACGTGACCGGCACGACGGTCGGCAAGGGCTACGCGGGCACGATGAAGCGCCACAACTTCGCCGGTGGCCCGGCGTCGCACGGTGCCTCGGTGTTCCACCGCGCCCCGGGCTCGATCGGCCAGCGCCAGACCCCGGGCCGCGTGTTCCCGGGCAAGCGCATGTCCGGCCACATGGGCAACGTGCGTCGCACGATCGAGAACCTGAAGGTCGTCGAGGTCGACGCGACCCGCAGCCTGCTGCTGATCCGCGGCGCCGTCCCGGGCGCCCCGGGTGGCGAGGTGATCGTGCGTCCGTCGCTCAAGACCGCTCGCCGCGCGCTGCGCAAGACGAAGGGCGCGAGGAAGTAAGCCATGGCGACCCAGCTCAAGTACGTGAACGCCGCCAAGGGCCTCGAGGTCTCCGACCGCGCCTTCGGCCGTGAATTCAACGAGTCGCTCGTCCACCAGGTGGTCACCGCCTACATGGCGGCCGGCCGCGCCGGCACGAAGCGCCAGAAGAGCCGCGCCGAAGTGAGCGGCGGCGGCATCAAGCCGTGGAAGCAGAAGGGCAGCGGCCGCGCCCGCGCCGGCTCGATCCGCAGCCCGATCTGGGTGGGCGGCGGCCGCGCGTTCGCCGCGCGCCCGCGCGACTACTCGCAGAAGGTCAACCGCAAGATGTACCAGGGTGCGCTGCGCGCGATGCTCTCCGAGCTCGCCCGCCTCGAGCGCCTGGTCGTCGTCGAGTCGCTCGAGCTCGAGGCGCCGAAGACGCGCCTGCTCGCGGCGAAGCTCAAGGAGTTCAAGCTCGACAACGCGCTGATCCTCGTCGAGGCCTGGGACGAGAAGCTCGAGCTCGCCTCGCGCAACCTCCCGGGCGTGACGGTGCTGCCGGTCTCGGCGGTCGACCCGCAGAGCCTCATTTCGCACGACCACGTCCTCGCGACGGTCGGCGCGGTGCGCATGCTCGAGGAGAAGCTCGGATGAGCAGCAAAGAGAGACTGATGACCGTGCTGCTGGCGCCGCACGTGTCCGAGAAGAGTGCGATCGCGGCCGAGAAGGCCAACCAGATCGTCTTCCGCGTGCGCCGCGACTCGACGAAGCCGGAGATCAAGGCCGCCGTCGAGCTCATGTTCGAGGTGAAGGTCGATGCCGTGCGCGTCGTGAACGTCGCCGGCAAGGCCAAGCGCTTCGGCGGCCGTCCGGGCCGCCGCTCGGACTGGAAGAAGGCCTACGTGAGCCTCGCCGAAGGCCAGACCATCGATTTCGCCGGCGTCGAGAAGTGACGCGGCGGGCAACCTGACGGATACCAAGATGGCTCTCATCAAGACCAAGCCGACGTCGCCGGGCCGCCGCTTCGTGGTGAAGGCCGACCGCTCGCACCTGCACAAGGGCGGGCCGGTCGCGGGCCTCACCACGAGCCAGAAGCGCACCGGTGCGCGCAACAACCAGGGTCGCCTGACCACCCGCCACAAGGGTGGCGGCCACCGCCACCGCTACCGGGCGGTCGACTTCCTGCGCGACAAGGACGGGATCCCGGGCCGCGTCGAGCGCATCGAGTACGACCCGAACCGCAACGCGCACCTCGCGCTGGTGCTCTACGCCGACGGCGAGCGCCGCTACATCCTCGCCCCGAAGGGCGTGGTGGCCGGCGATGCGATCGCCTCGGGCCCCGAGGCCGCGATCAAGGCGGGCAACGCGCTCGCGCTGCGCAACATCCCGATCGGCACGCAGGTCCACAACGTGGAGCTGAAGCCGGGTCGTGGCGGCCAGCTGGCGCGCAGCGCCGGCGCCTCGGCGCAGCTCGTCGCGCGCGAGGGCCTCTACGCGACGATCCGCCTGCGCTCGACCGAGATGCGCAAGGTCCACGTCGACTGCCGCGCCACGATCGGCGAGGTGGGCAACGAGGAGAACAACCTGATCGTCTACGGCAAGGCCGGTGCCAAGCGCTGGCGCGGCATCCGCCCGACGGTCCGCGGCGTCGTGATGAACCCGGTCGACCACCCGCACGGTGGCGGCGAGGGCAAGTCCGGCCAGGGCAACCCGCACCCGGTGTCGCCGTGGGGCTGGAAGACCAAGGGCAAGAAGACCCGCACCAACAAGCGCACCGCCGGCCTGATCGTGCGGCGTCGCAACTGAACCTGAAGAGGAGCTCGCAGTGCCCCGTTCAGTCAAGAAAGGCCCGTTCGTCGACCTGCACCTCGCCAAGAAGGTCCAGGTGGCGTCGGAGAAGAACGACCGCCGTCCGATCAAGACGTGGTCGCGCCGCTCGATGATCCTGCCGGACATGGTCGGTCTCACGATCGCGATCCACAACGGCAAGCAGCACGTCCCGGTGCTGGTCTCCGAGAACATGGTCGGGCACAAGCTCGGCGAGTTCGCGCCGACCCGCACGTTCAAGGGCCATTCGGGCGACAAGAAGGCCTCCGCGGAGTAAGCCATGCAGGTCGCAGCAAAACTCAAGTACGCGCGCATCTCGCCGCAGAAGTGCCGCCTCGTGGCGGACATGGTGCGCGGCCAGCCGGTGGGCCAGGCGCTCGCCACGCTGCGCTTCAGCCCGAAGAAGGGCGCAGAGATCGTCCGCAAGGTCCTCGAGTCGGCCATCGCCAACGCCGAGAACAACCACAACGCGGACATCGATTCGCTGAAGGTCTCGATCATCGAGGTCAACGAGGCCCCGCGCTTCAAGCGTTTCCACGCTCGGGCGAAGGGCCGCGGCAACCGCATCGTCAAGCGCAACAGCCACATCACGATCCTCGTCGGCGACGGCCGCAAGGACTGAGGAGAGCAGGCTCCATGGGTCAGAAGGTCAATCCGGTCGGCATCCGCCTCGGCATCACCCGCGACTGGACGTCGAAGTGGTTCGCGAACTCGCGTTCGTTCCCCTCCTACCTCCTGCAGGACTGGAAGGTGCGCGAGTTCCTGAAGAAGAAGCTCGCCGAGGCCTCGGTGAGCCGCATCGCCATCGAGCGTGCGGCCCGCAAGGCCAACATCACGATCAACACCGCCCGCCCGGGCGTCGTGATCGGGAAGAAGGGCGAGGACATCGAGCGCCTGCGCGGCGAGGTCGCGAAGATGATGGGCATGGGCGTCGGTGACGTCCGGCTCAACATCGCCGAGATCCGCAAGCCCGAGGTCGACGCGCAGCTCGTGGCCGAGGGCATCGCCCAGCAGATCGAGCGCCGCGTGATGTTCCGCCGCGCGATGAAGCGCGCCGTGATGAACACGATGCGCAGCGGTGCGCTCGGCGTGAAGGTGCGCGTCTCCGGCCGCCTGAATGGCTCCGAGATCGCCCGCACCGAGTGGTCGCGCGAGGGTCGCATCCCGCTGCACACCTTCCGCGCCGACATCGACTACGGTCTCGCCGAGGCCCGCACGACCTACGGCGTCATCGGCGTCAAGGTGTGGATCTTCAAGGGCGAGGTGTTCGAGCAGGCGGCGCCGGTCGAGGCCGTCGAGGCCGCCGCGCCCGCGCAGGAGCAGCCGGCCTGAGGCCGCGCCTGAGCGAAAGGAGACGTCACCATGATGCAACCCAAGCGAACCAAGTTTCGCAAGCAGTTCAAGGGCCGCAACGCCGGCCTCGCCCAGCGCGGCAGTTCGGTCGCGTTCGGCGACTTCGGCCTGAAGGCCACGAGCCGCGCCCGGATGACCGCGCGCGAGATCGAGGCGGCGCGCCGCGCCATGACCCGCTACGTGAAGCGTGGCGGCCAGGTGTGGATCCGGGTGTTCCCGGACGTGCCGGTGTCGAAGAAGCCCCTCGAGGTCCGCATGGGCTCGGGCAAGGGCAACGTCGAGTACTACGTCGCGCGCGTCCAGCCCGGCAAGGTGCTCTTCGAGATGGAAGGCGTCACCGAGGAGATCGCGCGCGAGGCGTTCCGCCTGGCCGCGTCGAAGCTCTCGGTCGACACGTTGTTCGTCAAGCGGCAGGTGCGCTGATGAAGGCCAAGGATCTCCGGTCGAAGACCGGCGGCGAGCTCAACGAAGAGCTCCTCAAGCTGCGCCGCGAGCAGTTCAACCTGCGCATGGCGCAGGCGTCCGGCCAGGCGTTCAAGCCCGACCAGGCCGGCAAGGTGCGCCGCAACATCGCGCGCGTGAAGACCGTGCAGGGCGAGCAGGCCCGCGCGGCCGTGAACAGGGGTGCCAAGTGATGAGCGAGCAGGCCGTCGAGACCACCGCGCAGCGCACGCTGACCGGCACGGTCGTCAGCAGCAAGATGCAGAAGACGATCACCGTCGCCGTCGAGCGCCTGGTGAAGCACGAGAAGTACGGCAAGTACGTCCGCCGCACCACGAAGCTGCTCGCGCACGACGAGAACGGCGAGGGCAAGGAGGGCGACGTCGTCGACATCGCCGAGTGCCGCCGTCTGTCGAGCCGCAAGTCCTGGCGCCTGGTCCGCGTCGTCAAGCGCGCCGAGCGCGCCTGAACGGTCGCGAGGAGACACTCATGATCCAGATGCGAACGATGCTGCAGGCCGCCGACAACAGCGGTGCGCGGAGCCTCATGTGCATCAAGGTGCTCGGCGGCTCGAAGCGCCGCTACGCCACCGTGGGCGACGTGATCAAGGTGAGCGTCAAGGACGCCATCCCGCGCGGCAAGGTCAAGAAGGGCGAGGTCTACGACGCCGTGGTGGTCCGCACCGCGTTCGGCGTGCGCCGCCCGGACGGCTCGCTGATCCGTTTCGACGGCAACGCGGCCGTGCTGCTCACCAACAAGCTCGAGCCGATCGGCACGCGCATCTTCGGGCCCGTGACCCGCGAGCTGCGTACCGCTCAGTTCATGAAGATCATCTCGCTCGCGCCGGAAGTGCTCTGAGCGCGGTGGATGGGATCGAGGAACGAGGCATGAACAAGATCCGCAAGGGCGACGAAGTCGTCGTCACCGCCGGGCGCGACAAGGGTCGGCGCGGCACCGTCATCAAGGTGCTGCCGAACGACCGCGTGCTCGTCGAGAACGTGAACATGATCAAGCGCCACACGCGCCCGAACCCGCAGAAGGGCGTCCAGGGCGGCATCGTCGAGAAGGAGGCGTCGCTGCACCTCTCGAACGTGCTGCTGTGGAACCCGGTCGCGAAGAAGGGCGACCGCGTGGGCATCCGCACGCTGGCCGACGGCCGTCGCGTGCGCTTTTTCAAGTCCAACGACGAAGTCGTGGACGCCTGAGGCGAGGTTCGCACAGATGGCCAGGCTGCAGACGTACTACAGGGACACGGTCGTGCCCGAGCTCCAGAAGAGCCTCGGCATCGCCAATCCCATGCGCGTGCCGAAGATCACGCGCATCACGGTCAACATGGGCGTGGGCGAGGCGGTCGCCGACAAGAAGGCCATGGAAGGCGCGGTGAGCGACCTCACGGCCCTCACCGGCCAGAAGCCGCTCGTCACGAAGTCCCGCAAGGCGATCGCGTCGTTCAAGCTCCGTGCCGGCATCCCGGTCGGCGCCAAGGTGACGCTGCGCGGCGCGCGGATGTACGAGTTCCTCGACCGCCTGATCAACGTGGCGATGCCGCGCATCCGCGACTTCCGCGGCGTGTCGGCGCGCTCGTTCGACGGCCAGGGCAACTACAGCTTCGGCGTCAAGGAACAGATCATCTTCCCCGAGATCGCGTACGACAAGATCGACGCCATCCGCGGCATGGACATCACGATCACCACGACGGCGCGGGACGACCGTGAGGGGCGGGCGCTGCTCGAATCCTTCAACTTCCCGTTCCGCAAGTAAGGACCGGCAAATGGCCAAGACCAGCATGATCCAGCGCGAGAAGCGCCGTGCGAAGCTCGCCAGGCAGCAGGGCGCCAAGCGCGCCGCGCTGAAGGAGGCGATCCGCAGCCCGAAGTCGACCGACTCGGAGCGCGAGGAGGCGCAGCGCAAGCTGCAGTCGCTGCCCCGCGATGGGTCGCCCTCGCGCGGGCGCAAGCGCTGCTCGATCACCGGCCGCTCGCGCGGCGTGTATCGCAAGTTCGGCCTCGGCCGCCAGAAGCTGCGCGAGGCGACCATGCGCGGCGACGTCCCGGGCCTGCGCAAGGCCAGCTGGTAAGGCCGCGTAACGGAGCAAGACATGAGCATGACGGATCCCATCGCGGACTTCCTCACCCGCATCCGCAACGGCCAGCGCTCGGGCAAGCCCGAGGTCGCCATGCCGTCGTCGCGCATCAAGCTCGCGCTGGCGAAGGTGCTGAAGGAAGAGGGCTACATCGACGACTTCGCGGTCGCCTCCGGCGAAGGCAAGTCGACGCTGACGCTGCGCCTGAAGTACTACCAGGGCCGCCCGGTCATCGACCGCCTCGAGCGCGTCAGCCGGCCGGGGCTGCGCGTGTACAAGAACAAGGACGACCTGCCGCGCATCCTCGGCGGCATGGGCGTGGCGATCGTCTCCACCTCGCGCGGCGTGATGACCGACCGCGAGGCGCGGGCGGCCGGCCACGGCGGCGAGATCCTCTGCATCGTCTCCTGATGACGGCGCGGACAGCCTAGGTTCACAACCATGTCACGAGTTGCAAGAAAGCCGGTCGTACTGCCCCAGGGCGTCACGACCACGATCGACGGCGACAAGGTCACCGTCAAGGGTGCCAAGGGCACGCTCGCGCTGCCGCTGCGCGCCGGCCTGAAGCTGGTGCAGGAAGGGCAGAGCGTCCACGTCGAGGTCGCCGAGCCGGCGCACGACGCGCTGATGCACGCGGGCTCGCTGCGCGCGAACCTCGCCAACGTCGTCGAGGGCGTGTCGAAGGGCTACGAGAAGAAGCTCGAGCTCGTCGGCGTCGGCTACCGCGCGCAGGCGCAGGGCAGGAACCTGAACCTGACGCTCGGCTTCTCGCACCCGGTCGTCTACGCGGCGCCCGAGGGCATCACGATCGAGACGCCGTCGCAGACCGAGATCGTTATCAAGGGCGCGGACAAGCAGCGCGTCGGCCAGGTGGCCGCCGAGATCCGGGCGTTCCGCGCGCCGGAGCCGTACAAGGGCAAGGGTGTTCGTTATTCCGGTGAGCGCATCGAGCTCAAGGAAACGAAGAAGAAGTAAGGGTGACGCGATGGAAAAGAGAGACAGCCGCCTGAAGCGCGCCCGCCGCGGCCGCGCCAAGATCCGGGAGCTGAAGGTGATGCGCCTCTCGGTGCACCGCACGCCCCGGCACATCTATGCCCAGGTGTTCGACCCCGAGTCGCGCGTCGTCGCCGTGGCCTCCACGCTGCAGGACGACGTGGTCGTCGGCGTCGAGGGCACCGGCAACGTCGAGGCGGCGAAGGCCGTCGGCAAGGCCATCGCCGAGCGCGCGAAGGCCAAGGGCGTCACCCGCGTGGCGTTCGACCGGTCGGGATTCAGGTACCACGGGCGCGTGAAGGCGCTCGCCGAAGCCGCGCGCGAGCACGGCCTCGAGTTCTGACCCCGTCCCCGCACTGAATCGCAGGAGCAGCAATGGCGAGAGTTGAAAGACCCGCGGCGACCGACGAGTTCATCGAGAAGCTCGTCACCGTCAACCGCGTTGCGAAGGTCGTGAAGGGCGGCAAGCAGTTCGGCTTCACGGCGCTGACCGTGGTCGGCGACGGCAACGGCCGCGTGGGCTTCGGGTACGGCAAGGCGCGCGAAGTGCCGGTCGCGATCCAGAAGGCCATGCAGCAGGCCCGCAAGAACATGGTCTCCATCAGCCTGCGCAACTCGACGCTGCACTTCGCCACGACCGGCCACCACGGCACGTCGAAGGTGTACATGCAGCCGGCGGCCGACGGCACCGGCGTGATCGCCGGCGGCAGCATGCGCGCCGTGTTCGAGTGCGCGGGCGTCCGCAACGTGCTCGCGAAGAGCTACGGCTCGCGCAACCCGATCAACGTGGTCCGCGCCACGATGGACGGGCTGACCCGCGCGCCGTCGCCGGAGCAGATCGCGGCGAAGCGCGGCAAGAGCGTCGCGGACATCACGGGTTGAACGCCATGACGAAGAAGGGCAGCAAGGGCGTGAAGGTGACGCTCGTGAAGAGCGTCTACGGCCAGATCCACCGCCACCGCGCCACCGCGCGCGGACTGGGTCTCACGCGCATCAACCAGACCGTGGTCGTGGCGGACACGCCCGAGGTCCGCGGCATGATCAACGCCTCGCGGCACCTGTTCCGCGTGGAAGAGGCCTGAGGTCAACATGAAGCTGAACAGCATTTCCCCGGCGCCCGGCGCGAAGAAGCCGCGGCTCCGCGTCGGACGCGGCGCCTCGGCCGGCCAGGGCAAGACCTGCGGCCGCGGCGTGAAGGGCCAGCGCGCCCGCAAGGGCGGCTACCACAAGGTGGGCTTCGAGGGCGGCCAGATGCCGCTGCAGCGCCGCCTGCCGAAGGTGGGCTTCCGCTCGAAGATCTCCCCGACCGTGGCCGAAGTGCGCCTGAACGAGCTCGAGCTCGTCGAGGGCGGCGTCGTCGACCTCGAGTCGCTGAAGAAGGCGGGCGTGGTGCCGGCGAACGCCGCGCGCGCGCGCGTCATGCTGTCGGGCGCCATCACGAAGGCCGTCAAGGTCAAGGGCGTGGGCGTCACGAAGGGTGCGCGCGCGGCCATCGAGGCCGCCGGCGGCACGATCGAGGCGGCCTGAGGCCGTCCCCAGCAGGCACTGACGGGTAGCAAGCGTGGCGAATCCGCTCTCATCGAGCCCCATGGCCGCCTTCGGCGAGGCGAGCCGGCTGACCGAGCTCCGGAAGAGGTTCTTCTTCCTGCTCGGCGCGCTGATCGTGTACCGGATCGGGACGTTCGTCCCGGTGCCGGGCATCGATCCGGCGGCGCTCGCCCGCTTCTTCCAGGACCAGCAAGGCACGATCCTGAGCATGTTCAACATGTTCTCGGGCGGTGCGCTCAAGCGTCTGTCGATCTTCGCGATGGGCGTGATGCCCTACATCTCGGCGTCGATCATCGTGCAGATGATGGCCGTCGTCGTCCCGCAGCTGCAGGCGCTGCGCAAGGAAGGCGAGGCAGGCCGCCGCAAGCTCACGCAGTACACGCGCTGGGGCACGGTGGCGCTCGCGGCGTTCCAGGGCGCCGGTGCGGCGGTCGCGTTCCAGAACCAGGGCGTCGTGATCAACCCGGGCCCGCAGTTCGTGTTCCTCGCCACGACGACGCTGGTCGCCGGGACGATGTTCCTGATGTGGCTCGGCGAGCAGATCACCGAGCGCGGCCTCGGCAACGGCATCTCGATGATCATCCTCTCGGGCATCGTCGCGGGCCTGCCGGCGGCGATCGGCGGCACGCTCGAGCTCGTCCGCAACGGCGAGATCAACGCGGCCGTCGCGCTGCTCCTGATGCTGCTCGTGGCCGCGGTCACCGGGTTCGTCGTGTTCGTCGAGCGCGCGCAGCGCCGGATCCCGGTCAACTACGCGAAGCGCCAGCAGGGCCGCCGGATGATCGCCGGCACCACGACGCACCTGCCGTTCAAGCTCAACATGTCGGGCGTGATCCCGCCGATCTTCGCCTCGAGCCTGCTGCTCTTCCCGGCGACGATCGCCAGCTGGTTCGGCACGTCCGAGCAGTTCTCGTGGCTGCAGGGCGTCGCGGCGAGCCTCGGCGTCGGCCAGCCCGTACACATGGTCCTCTACTCGGCGCTGATCGTGTTCTTCTGCTTCTTCTACACCGCGCTCGTGTTCAACTCGCGCGAGACGGCGGAGAACCTGAAGAAGTCGGGCGCCTTCATCCCCGGCATCCGTCCGGGCCAGCACACGGCCGACTACATCGACAAGGTGCTCACGCGCCTGACGGTGTGGGGCGCGCTGTACGTCACGCTCGTGTGCCTGCTGCCCGAGATCCTGATCGCCAAGTTCCACGTGCCGTTCTACTTCGGCGGCACCTCGCTCATGATCATCGTGGTGGTGATCATGGACTTCATGGCCCAGCTGCAGGCGCACCTGATGTCGCACCAGTACGAGGGGCTGATGAAGAAGGCCAACCTGCGCGGCTACGGCCGTGCCGGGCAGCTGCGCTGACCCCGCCGCCGCCCCCGTCAGAGAGAGACCCATGAAAGTTCGACCCTCAGTCAAGCGGATCTGCAAGAACTGCAAGGTGGTGCGCCGCCGCGGCGTGGTCTACGTGATCTGCACCGACAAGCGGCACAAGCAGCGCCAGGGCTGATCCCCCGGCGTTGAGTGACAAGCGTTTTTAAGTTACTATTTCGGGCTTTTCGCGCCCCGGAGTGAGCCTAAAATGGCCCGTATCGCCGGCATCAACATCCCGATGAACAAGCACGTCTGGGTGGGCCTCACGTCCATCTACGGCGTCGGCCGCACGCAGGCGAAGAAGGCCTGCGAGGCCGCGGGCGTGAAGCCCGAGACGAAGGTCAAGGACCTCACCGAGGCCGAGGTCGCCGCGCTGCGCACCGCGATCGGCCGGCTGCCGGTCGAGGGCGACCTGCGCCGCGAGGTGTCGATGAACATCAAGCGGCTGATGGACCTCGGTTGCTACCGCGGCATCCGCCACCGCAAGGGCCTGCCGATGCACGGCCAGCGCACGCGCACGAACGCGCGCACGCGCAAGGGCCCGCGCAAGGCGGCCGTGAAGCTGAACGCCCCGGCGGGCAAGGCCTGATCGGCCTGCCCCCTAACGAGGACTGACCTCCATGTCGGAAGACAAGAAGCAGGCGGCCGGCGCCGCCAAGCCGCGCAAGAAAGTGAAGCGGATGGTGACCGACGCGATCGCCCACGTGCACGCGTCGTTCAACAACACGGTGATCACGATCACCGACCGCCAGGGCAACACGCTGTCCTGGGCGACCTCGGGCGGCTGCGGCTTCCGAGGCTCGCGCAAGAGCACGCCGTTCGCCGCGCAGGTCGCCGCCGAGAAGGCCGGCGTCGCAGCGCAGGAATACGGCGTGCGCACCGTCGAGGTGCGCGTGCGTGGCCCGGGCCCGGGCCGCGAGTCGGCCGTTCGCGCGCTGAATGCGGCCGGCCTCAAGGTCACCAGCATCGAGGACGTGACGCCGATCCCGCACAACGGGTGCCGTCCGCCCAAGAAGCGCCGCGTCTGACGCGCGCCCGCCGAGGAACACGAACATGGCCAGGTATCTTGGACCGAAGTGCAAGCTCTCGCGCCGCGAGGGCACCGACCTCTTCCTGAAGAGCGGCGTGAAGTCGCTCGAGTCGAAGTGCAAGCTCGAAGTGCCGCCGGGCGGCATCAAGGGTGAGCGCCGCGCGCGCGTGTCGGGCTACGGCCTGCAGCTGCGCGAGAAGCAGAAGCTGCGCCGCATGTACGGCGTGCTCGAGCGCCAGTTCCGTGGCTACTACCAGAAGGCCGCCGGCCGTCCGGGCGCCACGGGCGAGACGCTGCTGCAGCTGCTCGAGGGCCGGCTCGACAACGTCGTCTACCGTATGGGCTTCGCCGCGACGCGCAACGAGGCGCGCCAGCTCGTGAGCCACCGCTCGGTGACCGTGAACGGCGAGGTCGTGAGCGTCCCGTCGTACCAGTGCAAGGCCGGCGAGGTCATCGCGCTGCGCGACAAGGCGCAGAAGCAGGCCCGCGTGCAGCAGGCGCTGCAGATCCGCGCCCAGACCGGGTTCCCCGACTGGGTCGAAGTCGACGAGAAGAAGTTCTCGGGTGTCCTGAAGTCGCTGCCTGAGCGCGGCGACATCCTGCCGGACATCAACGAGAGCCTCGTCGTCGAGTTGTACTCCAAGTAATCCGCAGGGTGACTTCAATGCAGTCGTCCATCGCCGAGTTCCTCCGCCCGCGAGTCGTCAAGGTGACGCCGACCGCCCCGCGCCACGCGCGCGTGGTGATCGAGCCGTTCGAGCGCGGCTTCGGCCACACGCTGGGCAACGCGCTCCGCCGCGTGCTCCTGTCGTCCATGCCGGGCAGCGCCATCACCGAGGCCGAGATCGAGGGCGTGCTCCACGAGTACACCAGCATCGAGGGCGTCCAGGAGGACGTCGTCGAGATCCTGCTGAACCTGAAGCAGGTCGCGATCCGGCTGAACGCCCGCGACGAGTCGGAACTGCGCATCTCGAAGAAGGGCCCGGGCCCGGTGCGCGCCGGCGACATCCAGGGCGACCACGACGTCGAGATCCTGAACCCGGAGCTCGTCATCGCCAACCTGACGAAGGCCGGCGAACTCGTGATGACGCTGAAGGTCGAGAAGGGCCGCGGCTACCGCCCGGCCGGCCAGCGCCTCGCGTTCGAGGAAGCGAGCCGCCCGATCGGCCGCCTGCTGCTCGACGCGTCGTTCAGCCCGATCCGCAAGGTGACCTACAACGTCGAGGCCGCCCGCGTCGAACAGCGCACCGACCTCGACAAGCTGATCATCGACATCGAGACCAACGGCACGATCGACCCGGAAGAGGCGATCCGCCGCGCCGGTTCGATCCTGAAGGACCAGCTCTCCGTGTTCGTCGACCTGCAGGGCCAGGACGAGGACAAGGCGAAGCCGAGCGAGCACCACTTCGACCCGCTGCTGCTGCGTCCGGTCGACGAGCTCGAGCTCACGGTCCGCAGCGCGAACTGCCTGAAGGCCGAGAACATCCACTACATCGGCGACCTGGTGCAGAAGACGGAAGTCGAGCTGCTCCGCACGCCGAACCTGGGCAAGAAGTCGCTCACCGAGATCAAGGAAGTGCTGGAAAGCCACGGCCTCACGCTCGGCATGCGCCTCGAGAACTGGCCGCCGGCCGGTCTCAAGCGCGACGAGGACCGCGACGTCATCTGAACCTTGACGGGCGCCCACGGGCCGCCCGCCGGAACTAGAGAAGAACCATGCGACACGGACTGACCGGGCGGCAGCTGAGCCGCAACACCCCGCACCGCTGGGCGATGCTGCGCAACATGGCCGCGTCGCTGCTGCGTCACGAGACGATCAAGACCACGGTGCCGAAGGCCAAGGAGCTGCGTCGCTACGTCGAGCCGCTCATCACGCTCGGCAAGACCGACAGCCAGGCCAACCGCCGTCGCGCGTTCGCGCGCCTGCGCGACGCCGAGGTGGTCGAGAAGCTGTTCGGCGAGCTCGGCCCGCGCTTCAAGGCGCGCCCGGGCGGCTACACGCGGATCCTGCACATGGCGAACCGCGCCGGCGACAACGCCGAGATGGCGCTGATGGCGCTCGTCGACCGTGCGGCCCCGGCCGCCGCCGAGCAGCCGGCCGAGGAAGCCGCAAAGAAGCCTCGCGCCCGCAAGAAGAAGGCAGACGCACCGGCCGCCGAGGCCGCCGCGGAGAAGAAGCCGCGCGCGCCGCGCAAGAAGAAGGCCGCCGCGGCCTGATCGCCGCCGCAGCGTCGGATCGAGGGAAGCCGGGCCACGCGCCCGGCTTCTTTTTTTCGGCGCCCGCGCTTATCGTCCCCGCACGCCCCGCCCCGGGGCGACCCATCCACCACCACGCGGGAGCCGACTCATGGGCATGATGCAGGAGTTCAAGGAATTCGCCATGAAGGGCAACGTGCTCGACATGGCGGTGGGCGTCGTGATCGGCGCGGCGTTCGGCAAGATCGTCTCGTCGTTCGTCGGCGACGTGATCATGCCGCTGCTCGGCACGGTCGTCGGCGGCGTCGACTTCAGCAGCCTTGCGGTCACGATCGGCACGAACGCCGCGGGTGAACCGCTGCTCCTGAAGTACGGCGCGTTCCTTCAGACGGTGTTCGACTTCGTGGTCATCGCCGCGGCGATCTTCATGGCGCTGAAGGCGATCAACCGGCTCAAGACCCCACCGGCACCCGCGGCCCCGCCCGCGCCGCCGCCCGAGGTCGAGCTGCTGACCGAGATCCGCGACCTGCTCCGGAAATAGGGTCCGTCTCCCGGACGGTCGGGGGACATTCTCGATTTCGGCCTGCAGGCCGGAACCGAGGATGTCCCCTACGCCCCTGCGCCGGAAACCGAGAATGTCCCCTGCGCGAAGGCGTCGCGCGTGAGGTTCTCCGGCGCGCCGGCGGTGCAGGCGACGTCGTCCTCGATCCGGATCCCGCCACAGGGCTTCAGGCGCTCGACGGCGTCCCAGCGGATGCGCGAGGCGTGCCCCGACGCGCGCGCGGCATCGAGCAGCAGGTCGATGAAGTAGAGCCCCGGCTCGATCGTCACGACGAAACCGGGTTCGAGCCGCCGCGTGAGCCTGAGGTACGGGTGCCCGGGCGGTCGCGGGATCTCGGTGCCGGCTGCATCGCCGGCGAGCCCGGCGACGTCGTGCACCTGCAGCCCGAGCAGGTGGCCCACGCCGTGCGGGAAGAACGTCGACGACAGGCCGGTTTCGACGGCCTCGTCGGCACTGCAGGCGACGATGCCCGCCTCGACGAGCAGGCCGGCGATCCTCCGGTGTGCCTCGAGGTGGATTTCGCGGTAGTCCGTGCCAGGCCGCACCCGGTCGCAGAGCGCGAGCTCGACCGCCTCCATCCCGCGCACCAGCGCCGCGAATTCGCCGTCCTCGCGCGCGTACGTGCGAGTGATGTCGGCCGCGTAGCCGCGGAACTGCGCACCGGCGTCGATCAGGAACGACCGGCGCGGCACGTCGCGTCGCCTCGACGGCTTCTGGTAGTGGAGCACCGCGGCGCCGGTGTCGTAGGCGACGATGTTGCCGTACGGGAGTTCCTCGTCGCGCTGGCCCACGGCCGCGCAGTAGGCGAGGTGGGCCTCGAACTCCGATTGCCCGGCCAGGAACGCCGCATGCGCCGCCCGGTGGCCGCGGACCGCGGCCGACGAGGCGCGGCGCATGCACTCCACCTCGTACGGCGTCTTCACGGCGCGCTCGTAATGCAGCGCGCCGAGCAGCGGCGCCGGGTTCACGGCCGCGAAGCCCCAGTCGGCGAGCGAGGGCTGCCACTCGCCGACGAACGCGACCCGCCGTCCGGTCGTGCCGATCTGCGCGCGCGCCTCGGCCGGGTCGGCGATCACGTGCACGTCGAATGCGGCGGTCCAGGCCCCCGACGGCCGCTCCGGCGGCAGGTGCCAGTAGTCCGTAGGCTGGTGGAACGCGAGGCGCGGCCTCGTGCCCGGTGCCCACGCGACGAAGCTGCGTTCGCCGTCCAGGATCGGCACCCACTGCGCGAAGTGCGGGTTCACCCGGAACGGGTAGCTGCGGTCGTCCAGGAACGAGCAGCCGGCCGCACCCGAGTGGATCGCGATCGCGTCGTACCCGTGCGCGGCGAGTGCGCGCTCGGTGCGCCGCTGCAACTCGGCGAGGTGGTCCGGGTAGAGTCGGTCGAGCGAATCCTGCATGTCGGCATCCGGGGTCGGCGAGCGGTGCGCCATCTTGCCGAACCGCGCGGCTTGTCGCCATTCAGAGACAGTTCCGCCGGCACCGGCCGGGCGGGGCGGACCTAGAATCCGGTCCACGCAGTCGCGGAGCGGGGGCGCAAGCCCGCGATTCCGGGACTGCTGACGCTAGACCATCACCAACACCGTTAAGGGATCATCACATGAACGCGAAGATCGCCCTTGCCGCCGCCCTGGCCGCCCTGGCCCTGGCTGGCTGCGCGAAGAAGGAAGAGGCTGCTGACGCCGCCGCTGCCACGGACGCCGCTGCTGACGCCGCTGCTGCCGCCACCGACGCCGCCGCCGTTGCCGGCGACGCCGCCACCGCCGCGGTCGACGCCGCTGCGACCGGCGACGCTGCCACCGCTGCCGACGCCGCCGCGACCGCGGGCGACGCCGCTGCCAACGCCGCCGTCGCCGCTGGCGACGCCGCCGCTGCCGCGACGGACGCTGCTGCCCCGGCCGCCCCGGCCCAGCAGTAAGCTCGGTTTCAGCGCAAGCTGAACGGGAAGGGCGGGCCCTCCAGGGGCCCCCGACCCACCCCCCGGTCCCGGGCGCCCGGCCCGGGCACCGCCAGCGGAGGCTGGTGAGCGCAGTGCCCGTCACACTCAGAGACGCGCGCGACTCGGAATCGGACCGCGACTGGATCAGGGCGGTCTACCGGGACTATCTGTCAGAACTTTCCGCCGGCAAGTCCGGCCTGTTCCCCGCCCTCGGCGAATGGCCCGAGCGCGAAGGCGAATTCCTCGCCGGCTGGTTCGGTGACGCCGCGGCCCACCCGTTCGTGATCCTGCAGGACCGCCACCGGGTCGGCTTTGCGCTGGTCGTGCGCGTCCCCGAGTTTCCCCGCCGCAGCGCCGACTACCGGATGGCCGAGTTCTTCGTCGTCGAACCGGTGCGCCGGCGCGGCGTCGGCGCGAGCGCTGCGACGCTGCTCTTCAGTCGCTACGCCGGCGAATGGGAAGTGCTCGAGGACGAGACGAACCGCCGGGCGCTCGGCTTCTGGCGGCGCGTGATCTCGAAGCTGACCGGCGGTCGCTACACCGAGACGCGGGACGGCGGCGAGGTCCGCCACCGCTTCCGCACCGAGGCGAGGCCCTCAGCCGCGCCGGCGTGACCGGCCGCTGGCGCGGGCCGCCGTGACGGGCGCGACGCCTGTGGCCCGGGCCAGCGTCCTCGCGAGATAACGCCCGGTGTGCGACGACGCGACGCCGGCCACCGTCTCCGGCGTCCCGGTCGCGACGACCTGGCCGCCGCCGTCGCCGCCTTCCGGACCCATGTCGATCACCCAGTCCGCGGTCTTGATCACGTCGAGGTTGTGCTCGATCACGACGATCGTGTTGCCCTCGTCGCGGAGCCGCGCGAGGACGCCGAGCAACTGCTCGATGTCGTGGAAGTGCAGGCCGGTGGTCGGTTCGTCGAGGATGTAGAGCGTGCGGCCCGTCGAGCGCTTCGCGAGCTCGCGGGAGAGCTTCACGCGCTGCGCCTCGCCGCCGGACAGCGTGGTGGCGTTCTGGCCGAGCCTGACGTACGAGAGCCCGGTCTCGAGCAGGGTGTCGAGCCGCGAGCGCAGCGCCGGCACGTTCCGGAAGAACTCGGCCGCGTCCTCGACCGTCATGTCGAGCACTTCGCTGACGTTTCGGCCCTTGTAGCGGATCTCGAGCGTCTCGCGGTTGTAGCGCTGGCCCCGGCACGCGTCGCAGGTGACGTAGGCGTCCGGCAGGAAATGCATCTCGACCCGGATCACGCCGTCGCCCTCGCAGGCCTCGCAGCGCCCGCCGCGCACGTTGAAGCTGAACCGGCCCGGGTCGTAGCCCCGAGCACGCGCCTCGGGCACCTCGGCGAACAGCTCGCGGATCGGGCCGAAGAGCCCCGTGTACGTCGCCGGGTTCGAGCGCGGCGTGCGCCCGATCGGGCTCTGGTCGATGTCGATGACCCGGTCGATCGCGTCGAGGCCGTGCACGGCACGGCACGGCGCCCCGGTCTCGCCCGACTCGGCGAGCGCCGCGGCCGCGTGGCGATAGAGCGTGTCCACGACCAGCGTGGACTTGCCCGAACCGGACACGCCCGTCACGCAGGTGAGCAGCCCGAGCGGGAACCCGACCGTCACGTCGCGCAGGTTGTTGCCGGTCGCGCCCTCGAGCCGGATCGACCGGCCCGGCTGCGCCGGCGTGCGCACGGCCGGGACCGGGATCGCGCGCCGGCCGCTCAGGTACTGACCGGTCAGCGACTCGGGCGCGGCCTCGACCTCGGCCGGCGTGCCCTGGGCCACGATGCGGCCGCCGTGCACGCCCGCGCCGGGCCCGAGGTCCACCACGTGGTCGGCCTGCCGGATCGCGTCCTCGTCGTGCTCGACGACCAGCACCGTGTTGCCGAGGTCGCGCAGCCGCACGAGCGTGTCGAGCAGCCGCTGGTTGTCGCGCTGGTGCAGCCCGATCGACGGCTCGTCGAGGATGTACATCACGCCGACGAGTCCCGAGCCGATCTGGCTCGCGAGCCGGATCCGCTGCGCCTCGCCGCCCGAGAGCGTCTCGGCGCTGCGATCGAGCGTCAGGTAGTCGAGCCCGACGTCACTCAGGAACGCGAGCCGGTCCGCGACCTCGCGGACGAGCCGCCCCGCCACCTCGCCGCGCCAGCCGTCGAGCCTCATCCCGGCGAAGAACCGCCGGGCCTCGGCGATCGGCAGTGCCGCGACCTCGGGCAGCGCGCGCCCGGCGACGTAGACGTGCCGCGCCGCGAGGTTGAGACGGCTGCCGCCGCAGTCGACGCAGGCACGCGTCCCGCGGTACTTGGCGAGTTCCTCCCGCACCGCGGCCGACTCGGTCTCCCGGTAGCGGCGCTCCAGGTTCGGGACGATGCCCTCCCAGGGGTGGCTGCGTTTCGAGCTGCCCCCGCGCGCGTCGAAATACCGGAAATCGACCCGTTCGTCGCCGCTGCCCCACAGCAGCACGTGCCGCACCGCCTCGGGAAGCTCGGTCCACGGCGTCTCGATGTCGAACCGGAAGTGCCGCGCGAGCGACTGGATCAGCTGGAAGTAATAGGCGTTGCGCCGGTCCCAGCCGCGCACCGCGCCGCCGGCCAGCGAGAGCGTCGGGTTCACGACGACGCGCGAGGGGTCGAAGAACTCCTGCACGCCGAGCCCGCCGCAGGTCCCGCAGGCGCCGCTCGGGTTGTTGAACGAGAACACGCGCGGCTCGAGTTCAGCGAGGCTGTAGCCGCACACGGTGCAGGCATAGCGGTTCGAGAACACGACCGGTTCGCGGTCCGCCTCGTCCGCGTATGCGAGCCGGGCGACGCCCGGGCCGAGCGCGAGCGCGGTCTCGAACGACTCGGCGAGCCGCTGGGCCGCGTCCGGGCGCACGCGCAGCCGGTCGACGACCGCGTCGATCGAGTGCCGGCGCCGCGGGTCGAGCGCGGGCACCGCGTCGAGTTCGACGAGCCGACCGTCGACCCACGCGCGCACGTAGCCCTGGCCGCGCAGCTTCTCGAACGCCTCGGCGTGCTCGCCCTTGCGGTCCTGGACGACCGGTGCGAGCAGCAGCACGGAGGTGCCCTCGGGCAGCGCGAGCACCTGGTCCACCATCTGGCTCACGGTCTGCGCGGCGAGGTCCTGCCCGTGCTCCGGGCAGCGCGGGATGCCGGCGCGGGCGTACAGCACGCGCAGGTAGTCGTAGATCTCCGTGACGGTGCCCACCGTCGAGCGTGGGTTGTGCGAGGTCGCCTTCTGCTCGATCGCGATCGCCGGCGAGAGGCCCTCGATGTGATCGACGTCGGGCTTCTCCATCACCGAGAGGAACTGCCGCGCGTAGGCCGACAGCGACTCGACGTAGCGCCGCTGGCCCTCGGCATAGACCGTGTCGAACGCGAGCGAGGACTTGCCCGAGCCCGACAGCCCGGTGACCACGATGAGCCGGTCGCGCGGCAGGTCGACGTCGATGCCCTGCAGGTTGTGGGTGCGCGCGCCCCGGATGCGGATGTAGTCCATGGATGAGCCCGTCTGTCGGCGGCTGCGAGGCAGCCTGTTACTATAGGCCGACCCCCCGAGGCCACGCCAATCAGCACGACCACAGACATTGCCCGGCCGGCGCTCAACCCACAGGAACGCCGGTCCGTGGGGGCCCTCGCGGCCATCTACGCCACCCGGATGCTCGGGATGTTCCTCATGCTGCCCGTGCTGGCGCTCTATGCCCGCACGCTGCCGGACTACACGCCGGTCATGCTCGGGCTGGCGATGGGCGCCTACGGGCTCACGCAGGCGCTGCTCCAGATCCCGTTCGGCCGCTGGTCCGACCGGCTGGGCCGCAAGCCGCTGATCACGATCGGGCTCGGGTTCTACGCGCTCGGCTCGCTGATCGGCATGTTCGCGCACAGCGTCGCGCTCATCTTCGTCGCCCGCTCGGTGCAGGGTGCGGGCGCCGTGTCGGCGTCCGTGACCGCGCTGCTCGCCGACCTCACGCGCACCGAGGTGCGCACCCGGGCGATGGCCTTCGTGGGCATCAGCATCGGGCTCTCGTTCGTCGTGGCGCTGATCCTCGGCCCGGCGCTCGACGCCGCGATCGGCGTGTCGGGCATCTTCGGCGTGATGCTCGCGATGGCGATGGCGGGCCTCGCGCTGCTGCATTTCGCCGTGCCCGACGAGCCCCGTCGCAGCGGCGCCGAGGCCCCGCAGCTCGGCGCGATGTGGAGCATCGCGACGCGGCCGTCGCTCGTGCCGCTGTACGGCGGTGTGTTCGCGCTGCACTTCGTCATGACGGCGACGTTCATCGCGGTGCCGCAGGTGCTCGCGGGCGACCTGCACCTGCCGATGGCGACGCACTGGAAGGTCTACCTGGGCGTGTTCGTCGCCTCGCTGGCCGGCACGGTGCCGCTGATCCTCGTCACCGAGCGGGCCCGGCGGCGCACGACGGTGTTCGTCGCGGCCGTGCTGCTCACGGCGCTCTCGCAGGCGATGCTCGGGCTCGCGCACGCCGGGTACGCCTGGGTGATCGGGTCGCTGACGCTCTTCTTCGCCGCGCTCAACTACCTCGAGGCCCGGTTGCCCGCGCTGCTGACCCAGTCGGCCCCGGGGGCCGACCGAGGGGCCGCGCTCGGCATCTTCGCCACCGCGCAGTTCCTGGGCGCGTTCGGCGGCGGGGCGCTGGGTGGGGTGCTGCTCGGCCGCTACGGCCTCTCCGGGGTGTTCTGGGGCGGCGCCGTGGTCGCCCTGCTGTGGGGCCTGCTGGTCGCGCCGGCCACCCGGGACGCGCCGAATCGCGCCGGACACGGCTGATTCTCCGTTCACCGCGGCGGGTCCCGGTAACGTAAAATCCGGGTCCATTTCCTCACGGTGGGCGCCATGGCACGCGGTATCAACAAGGTCATCATCGTCGGCAACCTCGGGCAGGACCCGGAGACCCGCTACATGCCGAGCGGCAAGGCGGTCACGAACCTCCGGATCGCCACCTCCGAGAGCTGGAAGGACAAGCAGACCGGCGAGCAGAAGGAGCAGACCGAGTGGCACAGCGTGGTCATGTACGACCGGCTGGCCGAGATCGCCGCGGAGTACCTGCGCAAGGGTTCGCAGGTCTACGTCGAGGGCAAGCTGCGCACCCGCAAGTGGCAGGACAAGGAAGGCCGCGACCGCTACACGACCGAGGTGATCGCGAACGAGATGCAGATGCTCGGCGGCCGCAGCGGCGGCGGCGCGGGCACCGAGTCGCGCGCCGAGCCCCGTTCGTCCGGCGCCGAGCGACCGGCCGCAGCGCCGGCCGCGTCGTCGGGCAGCGAGTTCGACGACGACATCCCGTTCTGAACCGGGCGCGGGCCCCCGGCCGATGCCATACGTCCACCTGAAGACGTTCGGCTGCCAGATGAACGAGTACGACTCCGCCCGGATGGCGGACGTGCTCCGTGAGTCCGGCGGCTACGAGCCCACGGACGACCCCGAGCGGGCCGACCTGCTGCTGCTCAACACCTGCTCGGTGCGCGAGAAGGCGCAGGAGAAGGTCTTCTCGCAGCTCGGGCAGTGGAAGCTCCTGAAGCAGCGGCGACCCGACGTGATCATCGGGGTCGGCGGCTGCGTCGCGAGCCAGGAAGGCGATGGCATCACGGACCGGGCGCCCTTCGTCGACCTGGTGTTCGGCCCCCAGACGCTGCACCGGCTGCCCGCGATGATCGCCTCGGTGAGGCGCAATGGCCGGTCCGTCGTCGACGTGAGCTTCCCGGAGATCGAGAAGTTCGACCGGTTGCCCGAGCCGCGTGCGCAGGGCGCCACGGCGTTCGTCTCGATCATGGAGGGCTGCAGCAAGTACTGCACGTTCTGCGTCGTTCCGTACACGCGGGGCGAGGAGGTGAGCCGGCCGCTCGCGCAGGTGATGGACGAGGTGCGCTCGCTGGCCGCGCAGGGCGTCAGCGAGGTCACGCTGCTCGGCCAGAACGTGAACGCCTACCGCGGCCCGATGGCGGGCGGCGAGGCCGACCTCGCGGCGCTCATCTACTTCGTCGCCGAGGTGCCGGGGATCGAGCGGATCCGATTCACGACCTCGCACCCGGTCGAGTTCCGCGACAGCCTGATCGAGGCCTACCGCGACGTGCCCAAGCTCGCCGCCTACCTGCACCTGCCGGTGCAGTCGGGCGCCGACCGCGTGCTCGCGCTGATGAAGCGCGGGCACACGACGCTCGAGTACAAGCAGAAGATCCGCCGGCTGCGCGAGGCGCGGCCGGGGATCAGCGTGTCCTCGGACTTCATCGTCGGCTTCCCGGGCGAGACCGAGCGCGACTTCGAGGCCACGCTCGCGTTCATCGCCGAGGTGGGCTTCGACCAGAGCTTCAGCTTCATCTACAGCCGCCGGCCCGGCACGCCGGCCGCCGCGCTGCCGGACGACGTCCCGCACGAGGAGAAGCAGCGCCGGCTCGAGCGCCTGCAGGCGCAGATCGACGGCCAGGCGCTCGCGATCAGCCGCTCGATGGTCGGCAGCCTGCAGCGCATCCTCGTCGAGCGTCCGTCGCGCCGCGACGCGCGCCAGCTCGCCGGCCGCACCGAGAACAACCGCTGGGTCAACTTCGACGGTCCGCCGTCGCTGATCGGCCGCTACACGGACGTCGTCGTCACCGAGGCATTGCCGAACTCGCTGCGCGGCCGACTCGCGACGCCCGAGCGGAGCATCGCGTGAGCGCCCAGGTCGAGGTGCGCGCCGTGTCGCTCGAGGGCGCCGACAACCCGCGGCTCGCGAACTTCGCCGGGCCGATGGAGCAGAACCTGCGCCACGTCGAGGAACGCCTCGGCGTCGAGGTGCGTCGCCGCGGGCACGAACTCGCGGTGTACGGGCCGCCGGGACCGGTCGACAATGCGGCTGCGGTGCTGCGCCGGATGTTCGAGCTGTCGGCCGGCGAGGCGATGTCGCCCGAGCGCGTGCACCTGTGCGTGCAGGAACTCGGTTTCCGTGGCCCGGACGGCGACCGTGCCCCGGTCGGGGACGTGGTCGTCCACACGCAGCGCGGCGGCGTGCGGGGCCGCGGCGACAACCAGCGGCAGTACCTCGACCACATCCGGGTCAACGACCTCACGTTCGGCATCGGCCCGGCCGGCACCGGCAAGACCTACCTCGCGGTCGCGAGCGCCGTCGAGGCGCTGCAGTCCGGTGCCGTGCGGCGCATCGTGCTGGTGCGTCCGGCCGTCGAGGCCGGCGAGCGGCTCGGCTTCCTGCCGGGCGACCTCGCGCAGAAGGTCGACCCGTACCTGCGTCCGATGTACGACGCGCTCTACGAGATGATGGGGTTCGACCGGGTCGCGCGGAACGTCGAGCGGCAGGTGATCGAGGTCGCGCCGCTCGCGTTCATGCGCGGCCGGTCGCTCAACGATTCGTTCATCATCCTCGACGAGGCGCAGAACACCACGGTCGAGCAGATGAAGATGTTCCTGACCCGGCTCGGCTTCGGATCCCGCGCGGTCGTCACCGGCGACATCACGCAGATCGACCTGCCCCGCCAGCAGCGCTCCGGGCTCCGCCACGCGATCGAGGTGCTGCGCGGCGTCGACGGCGTCGCGTTCACGTTCTTCGACTCGCGCGACGTCGTCCGCCACCCGCTCGTGCAGCGGATCGTCCAGGCCTACGAGCGCGCGGGCGACGCCCAGGGGCCGGAGGCTTGAGGCGCCGGGTTCGCCCGGGGCCGCCACTCGCGGTCGAGACCCAGTACGCGGCCCGCCGCCCCTGGGTGCCGGCGCCCGCACGCCTCGCGCGGTGGGCACGTGCCGCCGACGCGGCCGCCGGCGGCGGCAGCGGCGGGGTCTGCGTCCGGATCGTCGGCGCCGCCGCGGGCCGCCGGCTGAACCGCGCCTACCGCGGCAAGGACCGTCCGACCAACGTGCTCTCGTTCCCCGCGTCGGCCGAGGAACGGGCCCACGGCGGCGCACTCGGCGACCTCGTGATCTGCGCCCCGGTCGTCGCGCGCGAGGCCCGTGCGCAGCGCAAGGCCCCCGACGCGCACTGGGCCCACCTGGTCGTGCACGGCGTGCTGCACCTGCACGGCCTCGACCACGAGCGCCCGCGCGCAGCCCGAGCGATGGAAGCGCTCGAGGTGGAAATCCTCCGTGGTTTGGGGTATCAGGATCCCTACCGACCCGTGACCGAATCCCGCCATGACCGCTGACCGCCCGAGGCCCGCCGGCAGCTGGCTGCGCCGCCTCGTCGAATCGCTGGCCGGCGAGCCGCAGGACCTCGCCGAACTCACCGAAGTGCTCGCCGACGCGCGCGACCGCGGCCTCATCGAGGCCGACGTGCTCACGATGCTCGAGGGCGTGCTGCAGGTGTCCGAGACCCAGGTGCGGGACGTGATGGTCCCGCGCTCGCAGATGGTCGTGATCCAGCGCGACGAGCCGCCCGAGCGGATCCTGCCGATCGTCATCGAGTCGGGCCACTCGCGCTTCCCGGTCGTGGGCGAGGACCGCGACGACATCGCCGGGATCCTGCTCGCGAAGGACCTGCTGCGCTACTTCGCGCAGGGCGACGCCGGTCACTTCGACATCCGCGAGTGCCTTCGCCCCGCGGTGCTGATCCCGGAGAGCAAGCGGCTGAACGTGCTGCTGCGGGAGTTCCGGGTCAACCACAACCACATGGCCATCGTCGTCGACGAGTACGGCGGCGTGTCGGGCCTGCTCACGATCGAGGACGTGCTCGAGGAGATCGTCGGCGAGATCGGCGACGAGTACGACGTCGACGAGGGCGAGGGAATCCGCCGCGAGGGCGAGCGCACCTACAGCGTGCCGGCCCTCACCCGGATCGAGGAGTTCAACCGGGTGTTCGGCACCCGGTTCGCCGACGAGGAGTTCGACACGATCGGCGGGCTGGTGCTGCACGAGCTCGGCCGCATGCCGCGCCGGGGCGAGTCGATCGAGATCGGCGGCATCGAGATCGCCGTGCTGCGCGCAGACCGCCGCCGCATCGAGTCGCTCAGGGTGCGCGCGCCCCGGGACGTCGAGCTGCCCGGCGGCGCGTCGTGACGGGCCCGTCGGCGCCGGCGGCGCCGGGCGGTCGGCCCGCCGGATTCCTCGGTTACGTCGCCGCGCGCGGCGACTGGCTCGCGGCCGCCGCCGGCGCACTGCTCGCGGCTGCGTTCGCGCCGGTCGGCGCGTGGCCGCTCGCCTTCGCGTGTCCGGCGATCCTGATGCTCGCGTGGCGCGATGCCACGCCGCGCGTCGCCGCGCGCCGCGGGTTCCTGTTCACGGCCGCGACGTTCCTCGCGGGCACGTACTGGCTGTACCACAGCATCCACCTGATCGGGCAGGCGCCGGTGTGGATCGCGCTGGTGCTGATGCTCGGCATGGTGTCGATCATGGGCGCCTACACGGCGCTGCTCGGCTGGGCGGTCGTCCGCCACGGCCCCGCGCCGGGCGCGCTCCGTCACCTGGTGGTCGTGCCGGCGGGCTACGTGCTCGTCGAATGGCTCCGCGGCTGGCTCTTCAGCGGCTTCCCGTGGCTCGCGCTCGGCTACACCCAACTCGACACCGGGCTCGCCGCCTGGGCGCCGGCGGGCGGCGTGTACGCGGTCGGCCTCGCCGTCGCGGTGCTGGCCGGGGCGATCGTCACGATGATCACGGGCGGCCGGGCGGCGCGCGCGGCCGCCGCGGTCGCCGTGATCGCCGTCTGCGGGTCGGCCGCGGTGCTCCGCACCGTCGAGTGGACGCAACCCGAGCCGCGCACGGTCACCGTCGCGCTGGTGCAGGGTGCGGTGCCGCAGACGATGAAGTGGGCGCCGGGACAGCTCGAGCGGACGATGGACCTCTATCGCACGCTCTCGCAGCCGTACCTCGGCGCGAACATCATCGTCTGGCCGGAGTCCGCGATCCCGACGCTCGAGAGCAACGTGCGCGACTACCTCGACGCGGTGTCCCGGACCGCGGCCGCGAGCGGTTCGGCGCTGATCACCGGGCTGGTGCGCCGCGAGCCGGGCACCGGCAACTACTACAACTCGATCGCGGCGTGGTCGCCGGACGAGCAGTGGTACTACAAGCGCCGGCTGGTGCCGTTCGGCGAGTTCTTCCCGGTGCCCTCGGCCGTACGCGAGTGGATGCGGCTCATGAACCTGCCGTATTCGGACTTTGCCGCAGGACCCGACGACCAGCGGCCGCTCGAGGCGGCGGGCGAGCGGCTCGCGCCGACGATCTGCTACGAGGACGCCTACGGCACCGAGCAGCGGGCGCTCGCGCACGCCTCGACGCTGCTCGTGAACGTGACGAACGACGCGTGGTTCGGCGACTCCTCGGCCCCGCACCAGCACCTCGACATCAGCCGGATGCGCTCGCTCGAGACCGGCCGGCCGATGCTGCGGGCGACGAACGACGGCGTGACGGCGCTGATCGCCCACGACGGCACCGTGATCGCGGCGCTGCCGCAGTTCGTGCCGGGCGTGCTCACCGGGCGGCTCACGCCGCGCACCGGCGACACCCCCTACGTCCGGCACGGCAACGTGCCGGTGCTCGTGCTGATGCTGCTCGGGCTCGCGGCCGGCGTCGTCGCGCGGCGCAGGTCGGGCGCGTGACCGGGCGCCACCACGCGATCACCCGCGAGGGCGAGCGCTGGCCCTCGCGGCCGCGCGAACTCGAGTACCTGGCGGTCGAGCCGCCGGCGCCGGGTCACGCGGTGGCGATCGCGGACCGGCTGCTGTGGGCGCGCGTGCCGCTGCCGATGGAACTCGCGCACATCAACCTCTGGCTGCTCGACGACGGCGACGCCTGGACGCTCGTCGACACCGGGATGGCCGCCGACCCCTGTCGCGAGGCCTGGGACTCGCTCGAGCGCACGGCGCTCGGCGGAAGGCCGATCCGCCGCATCCTCGTCACGCACGACCACCCGGACCACATGGGCCTCTCGCCGTGGCTGCAGCGCCGCCACGGCGCCGAGGTGTGGATGAACGCGGTGGCCCACGGCTCCGCCGCCGAGTTCCTCGCCGCCGAGCCCGAGGAAGTGCAGGCGCGCATGCGCGGCTTCCTCGCGCGCCACGGCATGCCGGTGGACCCGGGGCTCGGGCGCTACCCGGCGCTGCGCCACGACACCTGGTTCGACGGCGTGCCCGCGCTCGACCGGGCGCCCGCCGACGGCGACGTGCTCGAGGCCGGCGGTCGCCGGTGGGCCATCGTCGAGACCGCAGGCCACTGCCGCGGCCACCTGTGCCTGCACGACGCGGAGGGCCGGCTGCTCGTGAGCGGCGACCAGGTGCTGCCGGGCATCTCCCCGAACGTGAGCGTGCTGTCGAGCCGGCCGGATGCCGATCCGCTCGCCGCCTTCCTCGCCTCGCTCGAGCGGCTTGCGGCCTGCGACGAGGAGACGCTGGTGCTGCCGTCCCACGGCCGGCCGTTCCGGGGCTTGCACCGGCGCATGGCCGACCTCCGGGCCCACCACGAGCAGCAGCTCGCGGCGATCGTTGCCGCCTGCGGGGAGCCGCGCACGGCGTTCGACCTGCTGCCGGTGATGTTCGGCCGGCCGCTGAAGGGTTTCCACCGGTTCCTCGCGATCAGCGAGGCGGTCGCGCACCTGAACCACCTGGTCGCCACCGGTGGGCTGCGGCGGGACACGGGCCCCGACGACGTGCACCGGTTCGTCGCGCCCTGAGCGCCGGGGCCGGCCGGCCCTCTGGTATCCTTGCGGGTCCGGTCCAGCACCGTTTTCCCCGCCGATCATGCAGGAACGCTACGAACCCGCCGCCGTCGAAGCCGAGGCCCAGCGCCACTGGAACGAGCACCGCAGCTTCGCCGCGGTCGAGGACCCGGCCCGGCCGAAGTACTACTGCCTGTGCATGTTCCCGTACCCGAGCGGCCGGCTGCACATGGGCCACGTGCGCAACTACACGATCGGCGACGTGCTGACGCGCTACATGCGCATGCAGGGCTACAACGTGCTGCAGCCGATGGGCTGGGACGCGTTCGGCCTGCCGGCCGAGAACGCCGCGATGGCGAACGGGGTGCCGCCGGCGAAGTGGACCTACGACAACATCGCCTACATGAAGCGGCAGCTCCAGTCGCTCGGCTTCGGCATCGACTGGGAGCGCGAGGTCGCCACCTGCCGCGCCGACTACTACAAGTGGAACCAGTGGCTGTTCCTGCGCATGCTCGAGAAGGGCATCGCCTACCGCACGACCGGGCTCGTGAACTGGGACCCGGTGGACCAGACCGTGCTCGCGAACGAGCAGGTGATCGACGGCCGCGGCTGGCGCACCGGCGCGCTGGTCGAGAAGCGCGAGATCCCGATGTACTACCTCGGGATCACGAAGTACGCCGAGGAACTGCTCGGCGCGCTCGACGGGCTGCCCGGCTGGCCCGAACGCGTGAAGCTGATGCAGGCGAACTGGATCGGCCGCTCCGAGGGCCTCGAGCTCGGGTTCGAGATCGAGGGCGAGGCCGAGCCGCTCCGGATCTACACGACGCGCCCGGACACGCTCTACGGCGTGAGCTACATGGCCGTCGCCGCCGAGCACCCGCTCGCGCTCAAGGCCGCCGCGGGCAACCCGGACCTCGAGGCGTTCCTGGCCGAGTGCCGCCGCTCCGGCGTCACCGAGGCCGCGCTCGAGACGATGGAAAAGCGCGGCATGCCGCTCGGCATCGACGCGATCCACCCGCTCACCGGCGAGAAGGTGCCCGTGTGGGTCGCGAACTTCGTGCTGATGGGCTACGGCACCGGCGCCGTGATGGCGGTGCCCGCGCACGACCAGCGCGACTGGGAGTTCGCGCGCCGCTACGGCCTGCGCATCCACCCGGTCGTGCAGCCCGAGGACGGCAGCCTCGTCGACCTCGACGCGGGCGCGTACGTCGAGCACGGCCGGCTCATCAACTCAGGGCGCTTCGACGGGCTCGACTTCGACGAGGCGTTCGACGCGATCGCGAAGCACTTCGAGGCGGTGGGGCAGGGCCGGCGCCGGGTGAACTGGCGGCTGCGCGACTGGGGCATCTCGCGACAGCGCTACTGGGGCTGCCCGATCCCGCTGATCCACTGCGCCGACTGCGGCGACGTGCCGGTGCCGGACGACCAGCTGCCCGTGGTGCTGCCCGAGGACTGCGTGCCGGACGGCAGTGGCAACCCGCTCAACCGGAACGAGGCCTTCCTCGCCTGCACGTGCCCGAAGTGCGGCCGGCCGGCGCGCCGCGAGACCGACACGATGGACACGTTCGTGGACTCATCGTGGTACTACTTCCGCTACGCGAGCCCGGGCAACGACCGGGCGATGGTCGACGCGCGCGCCGACTACTGGATGCCGGTCGACCAGTACATCGGCGGCATCGAGCACGCGATCCTGCACCTGCTCTATTCGCGGTTCTGGACCCGCGTGATGCGCGACATCGGGCTCACCGCCGTCGAGGAGCCGTTCACGAACCTGCTGACGCAGGGGATGGTGCTGAACGAGATCTTCTTCCGCAAGCCCGCCTCGGGCCGCGTGGTCTACTACAACCCGGCCGACGTCGACGTGCAGGTGGACGAGAAGGGCGCGCGGACCGGCGCCGTGCTGCGCGAGGACGGCCAGCCGGTCGAGTCGGGCGGCATCGGCACGATGTCGAAGTCGAAGGGCAACGGCGTCGACCCGCAGGCGCTCGTCGAGCGCTACGGCGCCGACACGGCGCGACTCTTCATGATGTTCGCCGCGCCGCCCGAGCAGACGCTCGAGTGGTCCGACGAAGGGGTCGAGGGCGCCTACCGGTTCATGAAGCGCCTGTGGAAGGCCGTGCACCAGCACGTGTCCGCGGGCCCGGCCCCGGCGCTCGATCCGGGCGCGCTCGCGGGCGCCTCGCGCGACCTCCGTCGCCAGGCGCACGAGACGCTCGCGAAGGTGACGACCGACATCGGCCGGCGCCGCACGTTCAACACCGCGATCGCGGCCGTGATGGAACTCATGAACGCCGTCGCGCGGTTCGAGGACGGCTCGCCGCAGGGGCGCGCGGTCGTGCAGGAGGCACTCGAGATCGCCGTCCTCGCGCTCTCGCCGGTCGTGCCGCACGCGACGCACGTGCTGTGGCGCGCGCTCGGCCACGAGCGCGCGGTCGTCGACGAGCGCTGGCCGGCGGTCGACCCGCGGGCGCTCGAGCGCGCCGAGGTCGAGGTCGTCGTGCAGGTGAACGGCAAGCTGCGCGGCCGGGTGACCGTCGCGGCGGACGCGGACGAGTCGACGGTGCGCGACGCGGCACTCGCCGAACCGAACGTCGTGAAATTCATGGAGGGCAAGCCGGTGCGCAAGTTCGTCTACGTGCGCGGCAAGCTCGCGAACGTGGTGGTGTGACCGTGGCACGCCGGATGGTCCTGGCGATTCTTCTGGCGGCCGCGGCCGCGGCTGCGGCAGGCTGCGGCTTCCACCTGCGCGGCGCGCTCGAGCTGCCCGCGAACGTCCGGACCGTGTACGTCTCGGCGAGCGACGAGCTTTCGCCGTTCGTCGTGCAGCTGAAGCAGGAACTCGTCGCCGCGGGCGCGACGCTGGCGGTCGTGCCGGACGGCGCGGACGCGACCGTCCGCGTCACCGAGGACCGGACCGGCCGCCGGGTGCTGTCCGTGAACGCGCGGAACACGCCGCAGGAGTACCAGGTGTACTACGTGGTCGGGTACTCGATCGACCGCGGCCAGGCCCAGGCGGTGCCGACGCAGCAGCTCGAGCTGTTCCGCGACTACAGCTTCAGCGAATCGGACCTGCTCGCGAAGAACCGCGAGGAGGACATCCTGCGCGAGGCTATCGCCCGCGACCTCGCGGTGCTGGTCGTCCGGCGCCTCGCCTCGCTGTAGCCGCGTAGCGGTCGGTCGCCGAGACGAGCTCGTGCGTGATGCCGGGCTCGAGCGCCGAGTGGCCGGCGTCCTGGACGATCCGGAAGTCCGCCTCCGGCCACGCGCGGTGCAGGTCCCACGCCGTGCGGATCGGGCAGACGACGTCGTAGCGTCCCTGCACGATCGTCGACGGGACGTGGCGGATCCTGCGCACGCCGCGCAGCAGCTGGTCCTCCCGCTTCATGAACCCCTTGTTCACGAAGTAGTGGCACTCGATCCGCGCCACCGCCACCGCGAACTCCTCCTCGGACCAGCGCTCGATGTTGGCCGGGTCCTGCACCAGGAAGCTCGTCGCCGCCTCCCACACCGACCACGCGCGCGCCGCGCGCACGCGGGTCGCGCGGTTCGGGCTCGTGAGCCGCCGGTAGTAGGCGGCGACGATGTCGCCGCGTTCCCGCCGCGGGATCGGCGCGAGGTAGCCTTCCCACCGGTCCGGGTAGATCGCACCGGCGCCGTCCTGGTAGAACCAGTCGATCTCCCACTTGCGCAGCATGAAGATGCCGCGCAGCACGAGCTCCGTGACGCGCTGCGGGTGCTTCTGTGCGTAGGCGAGCGACAGCGTCGAGCCCCACGAGCCCCCGAACACGAGCCAGCGCTCGATGCCGAGGAAGCGGCGCAGCTTCTCCATGTCGGCGACCAGGTGCCAGGTCGTGTTGTCCTCGAGGCTGGCGTGCGGCCGGCTGCGGCCGCAGCCGCGCTGGTCGAACAGCACGATCCGGTAGCGCGCCGGATCGAAGAAGCGACGCGAGCTCGTGCCGGCGCCCGCGCCGGGGCCCCCGTGCACGAACACCGCCGGCTTGCCTCGCGGGTTGCCGCATTCCTCCCAGTAGATCTCGTGGGTCGGCGAGACGCGCAGGTGGCCGCTGCGGTACGGCGCGATCTCGGGGTAGAGGGTGCGTCGGTCGGTGCCGGTTCGGGTGTCCATCGCGCGATTGTATCCGCGGCGCCGGCGCGCCGGGCGGCGGGGATCGGCCGGCATTGGCACGCCCGTGGTCAGGCTGCATAATGGCCCGGCATGCCGCATACACCGCCAGGCCGCGCCGCGATCGCGTGCGCATGAGTCGTCCCGGACCGTGAGGACGAGTCCCGACGCCCTGCAGGCGGGCCTCGGGCGGGGCCTGCGCAACGCGTACCTCGTCACCGGCGCCGAACCACTGCTGATCGCGGAGTCGACCGCGGCGATCCGCGAGGCCGCCCGCGCCGCCGGCCATGCCGATCGCGAGGTGCATTTCCTCGAGCGGGGCTTCGACTGGGACGCGCTCGTGCGCGGCTCGGCCAACCTCTCGCTGTTCGCGACCCGCCGCATCATCGAACTCAGGTTCGGTTCGGCCCTCGACGCCGGCGGCCAGAAGGTGCTCGCCGAGATGGTTGCGAAGCCGCCCGAGGACGCGCTGCTCGTCGTCGCCGGCGAACTCGACCGAAAGCAGCTGCAGGCGGCCTGGGTGAAGGCCTGGGACGAGCACGGCGTCGTCGTCGTCACGCAGCCGGTCGAGCGGCCGGCGCTCCCGGCCTGGATCCGCGACCGGCTCGCACGGCGCGGTGTCACGCTCGAGCGCGAGGCGGCGGAGCTGCTCGCGGACCGGGTCGAGGGCAACCTGCTCGCCGCGCAGCAGGAGGTCGAGCGCATCGCGCTGCTGATGCCCGGCGCGACGATCGGCGTCGACGACGTCGCGCAGCTCGTGGCCGACAGCGCACGCTACGACGTGTTCGAACTCGCGGGCGCCGCGTTCGCCGGGCAGGCGGCGCGCGCGCTCAGGATCCTCGCCGGACTGCGCGGCGAGGGGCGCGAGCCACCGCTCGTGCTGTGGGCGCTCGTGAACGACCTGCGCGCGCTGTCGAGGGTGAAGGCGCGGCTCGAGCACGAGCGATCGCTCGACGCGGCGTTCCGGGCCGAGCAGGTGTGGTCGAATCGCCAGGGCCCGATCCGCGCGGCGCTCGGCCGCTTCGACCGGCCCGCGCTCGACGCGCTGCTCGCCGCCGCGGCGCGCGCCGACCGTGTCGCCAAAGGCAGCCTGCGCGGCGACGCCTGGACCGAACTCGAGCGCCTGACGGCGCGCATCGCCGGGGTGCCGCTCGCCGCATGAACGCGACCGGCATCTTCGGCGGCACCTTCGACCCGATCCACTACGGTCACCTGCGCACGGGATTCGAGCTGATGCAGGCGGCCGGGCTCGCCGAGATGCGCTTCATCCCGGCCGGCCGGCCGCCGCACCGCGACGTGCCGCTGGCCGACACGGCCGTGCGGCTCGCGATGGTGCGCGCCGCCGTCGAGGGGCAGCCCGGGTTCGTCGTCGACGACCGCGAGGTGCGCCGGCCCGGTCCGTCCTACGCGGTCACGACACTCGAGGAACTGAAGGCCGAGGCGCCCGCGCGAACGCTGTGCCTCGCACTCGGGATGGACGCATTCCTCGGGCTCGACCGCTGGCACCGATGGCGGGAAATCCTCGACCTCGCGCACGTGCTCGTCGCGCACCGCCCGGGCTGGCACGCGCCCGCCGAGGGCCCGGTCGCGACGCTGCTCGCCGAGCGCGGCACGCGCGACCCGTCGCGACTCGCCGGGTCCGCCGCGGGCCTCGTGTACGTGCACGCGGTCACGCAGCTCGAGATCTCCTCGACGGACCTGCGCAACATCGTGACGCAGGGGCGCGACCCCCGTTACCTGGTGCCCGAGACGGTGCGCCGGGTCATCCTCGAGACCGGTTGTTACTCCACCACCACCCAGAGGTGAGCATGACGGCGAAGCGAGCGAAGACGACGACCACGACCCGCAAGGCGAAGGCACCGGCCGCAGCGGCCGCGAAGAAGAAGGCGGCCCCGGAGGCCACGGCGAAGGCCGCGCGACCGGCCCGCAAGCCCGCGGCCCGCCCGGCGGCGAAGAAGCCCGCCCGCGCGGCCGCGAAGCCGACGCTGCGCGACATCGTGCTCGACGCGCTCGACGACATGAAGGCCGTGGACGTGAAGGCGCTCGACGTGCGCGGGCTCACCGACGTCACCGACACGATGGTGGTCGCGAGCGGCAATTCGGACCGCCACGTGAAATCGATCGCAGACCGGGTGCTGCAGCGCTGCAAGGAGGCGGGTTACCGCCCGTTCGGGACCGAGGGCGAGCGCGACGGCGAGTGGGTGCTCGTCGACCTGCACGACCTCGTGCTGCACGTGATGCTGCCGCGGACCCGACAGTTCTACGCGCTCGAGAAGCTCTGGGAAGCGGGCGGCGCCCAGGCCTGAGGACCGCACGGTGCTGATGCGCCTCCTCGCCGCCGGCACCCGGATGCCGGACTGGGTGGACGCGGGCTTTCGCGACTACGCGGGCCGGCTGCACGGTGACTACCGTCTCGAACTGGTCGAGATCCCGCTCGGTACCCGCGGCCGGGGCGATCCGGCCAGGGCGGTGGCCGACGAGGGGGCCCGGATGCTGGCCGCCGCCGGCGATCGGGCGCACCTGGTTGCGCTGCAGGTCGGGGGGCGCGCGCTCGACACGGCCGCGCTCGCCCGCTGGCTCGAGGATCGCGCCCGCAGCGGCGAGCCACTCGCGTTCTGCATCGGCGGGCCCGACGGACTGGCCGCCGAGGTCGACGCGCGGGCCCGGCTGCGCTGGTCGCTCTCGGCGCTCACGCTGCCACACGGCCTCGCCCGGGTCATGGTCGCCGAGGCGCTGTACCGGGCCGTGAGCGTCATCCGCGGGCTGCCTTACCACCGGGCCTGACGCCCCGGCCGTCCCCGGTTGATCCGGCGCCCGTTTGCGGGGAGTCCGGTGGACAGCCCGGGGGCCGGCGGGTTCCAATTCAGGGTTCCCACGCGCCGACAGGAGCCGACATGCACCCCTATCCACATCGCTACGCCGTGCAGGCCTCCGCCTCGACCACCGGCGATGTCCCGGTGTCGTCCCGGGGTCTGCCACCGCTCGTGACCGCGCCGCCCGCCGAGTTCGACGGGCCGGGCGACCGGTGGTCGCCCGAGACGCTGCTGTGCGCGGCCGTCGCGGACTGCTTCCTGCTCAGCTTCCGGGCCGTGGCCCGTGCGACGAAGATCGAGTGGTCCTCGCTCGACTGCGAGGTCAAGGGCACGCTCGACCGGGTGGATGGCAAGCCGAGGTTCACGCGCATCGACATCACGGCGCGCCTGCGCGCGCCGATCGAGACTGACCGGGACAAGGCCGAGAAGGCGCTCGAGCGCGCCGAGCAGGTCTGCCTGATCTCGAATTCGCTGCTGGCCGAGCGCCACCTCTCCGCGAACGTAGACCTCGGCTGACCGCGATGATCCGTGGCCGCATCGTGCTCGCGTCCGCCTCGCCCCGCCGCAGTGAACTGCTGCGGCAGGCCGGCGTCGCCTGCGAGGTGCGGCCGGTGGACCTCGACGAGTCCGTGCGGCCGGGTGAGTCGCCGGAGGCCTACGTGCGCCGGCTCGCCGAGGCCAAGGCCCGCGCGGCCTGGGCGCGCCGGCCGGCGGGCACGAGCGAACCCGTGCTGGCGGCCGACACGACCGTCGTGCTCGACGGCCGGGTCTACGGCAAGCCCGGCGACGCGGTCGAGGCGCGCGAGATGCTCGGGCGGCTGGCCGGCCGCACGCACGAGGTGCACACGGCGGTGGCCGTCGTGCACGCCGGGGGCGCGGACTCGCGCGTGTGCACGAGCCGCGTGACGATGCGCGCGATCGAGCCCCGGGAACTCGACTGGTACTGCTCGAGCGACGAGCCGTACGACAAGGCCGGCGGCTACGCGATCCAGGGCCGCGCCGCGGTGTTCGTGAGCCGGCTCGACGGCAGCTATTCGGGCGTGATGGGCCTGCCGCTCTGCGAGACCTGGGAACTGCTGCGAGCGGTGCCCGGTCTCAGCGAGGGAGCCCAACGATGAGCGCCGAGATGGTCCTGAACGTCGGCCCCCGCGAGACGCGAGCCGCGCTGCTCGAGAACGGCGTATTGCAGGAACTCTTCGTCGAGCGGGCGAGCAAGCGCGGGCTCACCGGCAACCTCTACAAGGGGCGGGTCTCGCGCGTGCTGCCCGGGATGCAGGCCGCGTTCATCGACATCGGGCTCGAGCGCACCGCTTTCCTGCACGTGTCGGACATCGTCCAGCCCGCCGACGCCGAGGGCTCGAGCGAGGCGCCGCGCACGGACAACATCCGCGAACTCGTGGGCGAGGGCCGCGACATCCTGGTCCAGGTGCTCAAGGACCCGCTCGGCACGAAGGGCGCGAGGCTCACGACGTTCATCACGATCCCGTCGCGCTACCTGGTCTACATGCCGTTCGGCAAGGGCGTCGGCGTGTCGGCGCGGATCGAGACCGAGGCCGAGCGCCAGCGGCTGCGCGAGTGCGTGCAGTCCGGCACGACGAACGGCGAGCCCGGCGGCTACATCGTGCGCACCGCGGCCGAGGGCGCCGCGGCCGAGGCGCTCCGGGCCGACATGCTGTTCCTGCGCAAGCTCTGGGAGCTGATCACGGCCAAGGCGCGCGGCGTCGGTGCCGGCGCGCTGGTGCACGAGGACCTGCCGCTGCCGCTCAGGCTGATGCGCGACCTGGTGGGCGAGGGCGTCGACCGGGTGCTCGTCGACCACGAGCGCACCTGCGAGCGCATGCGCGAGTTCGCCGCGACGTTCATGCCGGGCCTCGAGACCCGCGTCGAGCGCTATCAGGGCAACCGGCCGATCTTCGACCTGCACGGCGTCGAGGAGGAGATCCAGCGCTCGCTCGACCGCAAGGTGGCCCTCAAGTCGGGCGGCTACCTGATCATCGACCAGACCGAGGCGCTCACGACGATCGACGTGAACACCGGCGCCTACGTCGGCCACCGGAACCTCGAGGAGACGATCTACCGGACGAACCTCGAGGCGGCGGTCGCGATCGCGCGCCAGCTCCGGCTGCGCAACCTCGGCGGCATCATCATCATCGACTTCATCGACATGGAGGAGGAGGAGCACCGCCGCCAGGTCCTGCAGGCGCTCGAGAAGGCGCTCGCGAAGGACCACGCGAAGACGCATTTCTCCGCGGTGTCGCCGCTCGGCCTCGTCGAGATGACGCGCAAGCGCACCCGCGAGAGCCTCGTCCACCAGCTCTGCATGCCGTGCCCGGCCTGCGAGGGGCGCGGCTTCGTCAAGACGCCCGAGACCGTCTGCTACGAGATCTTCCGCGAGATCCTCCGCCAGGCCGCCCAGTTCGACCTGCAGCAGCTGCTCGTGCTCGCGCACCAGGACGTGATCGAGCGGCTGCTCGACGAGGAGTCGGCCGCGCTCGGCGAACTCGAGGTGCAGCTCGGCAAGCCGATCCGGCTGCAGACCGAGTCGCTGTACGTGCTCGACCAGTACGACGTGGTGCTGATGTGAACCCACCGGCCGGGCGCGGGCGGTTGGCCCGCCTCTGGCGGGTGCTCGCGGCCGTCGTCGCGACGCTGCTGATCGTCGCCGCGCTCGCGGTGGGCGCGCTGCGCCTCGCGATCGCGCGGGTCCCCGAGAACGCGGCGCGCCTGCAGGCCTGGGTCGAGCAGCAGACCGGGCTCCGGGTCGAGTACGACGCGATCGACGCGCGCCTGCGCTGGTTCGGGCCCGAGGTCGTGCTGCGTGACGTGCGCGTGCTCGACCAGGACCGGTCGCAGGCGATGGTGAGCGCGCGCGAGGGCAGCGTCGGGCTCGACCTGTGGGGGCTCTTCCGCACCGGCCGGCTGGTCGCCGGCCGCGTGCGCTTCGTCGGTCCGACGCTCACGGTCGTGCGGCTCGAGGACGGCCGCGTCCGGCTGCTCGGACAGAACGAGCGACCGCTCGACCGGCCGCCGTTCGACCTCGACCGGTTGCCGGCCGGGCGCGTGGACGTGGTGGACGCGTCCGTGACGTGGCGCGACCTCGCCGCGCGCACGCCGGCCGTGACGTTGACGGGTCTCGACGTCGTGCTCTCGCGAGGACGCTCCGACACCGAGGTGTCCGGCACGGCGAGTCTCCCGGCGCGCCTCGGCCGCAGCGTCCGGTTCAAGGGCCGCGTCGCGGGCTCCATCGAGCACCTCGAGCACCTCGACGCCGGGCTCGAGATCGGCGTGCGCGGGCTCGTGCTCGCCGGCGTCGCGCCGTACCTGCCGGCCGACGTCGCGAGGCCGCTCGCGGGCGGCGGCGACGTCGACGCGATGGTGCGCTACCGGCAGGGCCGGCTCTCGCACGCGCGGCTCGAACTCGACCTCGCCGGGCTGCGGCTCGCGCTGCCGTCGCGCGAGGTGCCCGCGGTGCCGACGCTCGTGCTCGGCACGCCGACGCGCCCGGCGGGCGCGCCGCCGCTCTCGTTGCCCGAGGTGCCGGTGACCGTCGAGCTGCGCACGCCCGGCCTGCCTCGCGAGGCCCGGTACGCGCGGCTCGGCGGCACGTTCAGGCTGACCCGTGACACTGGAGGGTGGTCGCTCAAGGTCCAGGACCTCGACCTCGGCGGCGGCCGTGCACTCGGCGGTCCGCCGCGCGCGTCCGTGTCGCTCAAGTGGCGCGGCACGGCCGCGACCACCTGGGACGTCGCGCTCTATGCCGAAAACCTGCGGGTCGCCGAGGCCTGGCCGCTGGTGCTTGCATTCGCGCCGCCGTCGTTCGACCGCTGGGCCGGCCTCGCGCCGACCGGCGTGATCCGCAGCGCGCGGCTCGACGCGTCGCGCGAGCGCGCGGGCGCTTGGCCGCACTACGCGGTCAGCGCCGACGTGGCCGGCCTCGGGTTCGCGGCGACCGGGACCGCGCCCGGCGTGAGCGGCATCGACGCGGTGCTCTCGGGCACCGAGGAACGCGGGCGCGCCGAGCTGCGGTCGAGCGCGCTCGGCTTCGACCTGCCACACCTGTTCCGCGAGCCGATCACCGGCGCGAAGGTCGCGGGCAGCCTCGCCTGGACCCGCGAGGGCGGCGTGCTCGTCGTGCGCACCGGGCCCGTGTCCGTCGAGCACCCGAACGCGAGCGCGCGGGCGCGGATCGAGTACCGCTACGAGCGGCCCGGCGTCTCGCCCTGGCTCGGCATGGACATCGACGTGATCCGCGGCGACATCGCGTTCGCCGGTCGCGTGCTGCCCTACGGCGCGTTCGGCCCCGGCGCGAACTCGTGGCTCGCGCCCGCGTTCCTCGGCGGCAGCGTCGCGAACGGCAAGGTCACCTACCGCGGACCGGTGCACAAGTTCCCGTTCCGGGGCGGCGAGGGCGACTTCCGCGCGATCGCCGAGGTGAAGGACGCCAAGGTCGACTACTTCTCGGGGTTCGCGCCGCTCGAGGGCGGGCAGGGGCGCGTCGATTTCCACAACGCCGGCTTCGTCGCCGAGCTCACGGCCGGCCGCTCGGGCGGACTCGGCATCGAGCGCGCCCGGGTCGCGATCGAGGACATGCACCAGGCCGTCGTCGAGGTGGAGGCCTCCGCCTCGGGCGACCTGTCGCGTGCACTGCCGTTCGCGCAGTCGAGCCCGGTCGGCGCGACGCTCGGCCCGGTGTTCCTGGGTCTCAAGGGTCGTGGCCCGGCAAGCTACGAGGTCAAGCTCCACCTGCCGACGCACGAGGCTGCGAAGAGCGACTTCGTCGTGCGGACGCGGTTGCGCAAGGCGACCGTCGAACTCGAGGGCCTGCGCGCGCCGGTCGAGAATGCGAGCGGGCTGTTCGAGGTGCACGGCCTCGCGATGAGTTCGCAGGGCCTCGAGGGGAGCATCCTCGGCGGGCCGTTCACGGCCGAGATTTCCCCCGGACCGCTGGGACGCGACGTGGACGCCTCGGTGCAGGTGCGCGCGCGCGGTCGCGCGGCCGGTGCGGGTGTCCCGGCGTTCATCGGCCTCCCGGCCGGCATCCGGATGAGCGGTGCCGCCGACTGGACGCTCGATGGGCGGATCGAGCGCCGACGGCCCGAGGAGCACTGGTGGTCGCGCTGGGACGTGGCGAGCAGCCTCGCAGGCATGGGCGTCGACGCGCCGCAGCCGGTCACGAAGGCGCCGGACGTCGTGCGGCCCACGCGCGTCGTGCTCACGTACGCGCCGGCCGGGCTCGACGGCGTGTCCGTAGACTCGGGTCCGGCGAGGGTGCGGCTCGACTTCGACACGACGCCGGGCGGTGCCTTGCGGCTCGAGCGGGGCGTCGCGCGCTACGACGGCCGTCCGGCCACGCTGCCGGACCGCCCGGGCCTGCGCTTCGCCGGCGACTGGCCGGAGTTCGATCTCGCGGACTGGCTCGCACTCGATTATTCGTCGGGCGGCACGCCTACGGCGGACCCGTGGGCGTGGCTCGGACCGACCGAGGTCCACGTCGAGAAGGTGCGGATCTACGGCTTCGAGTTCTCGCAGGTGGACGCGGCGCTGAAGCCGGCCCCGGGCGCCCTCGGCATCGACGTCAGCGGCCCCGCGGCGCTCGGGTCCGTCACGGTGCCGACCGACCTCGAGTCCGGCGCGCCGATCCGCCTCGACATGCAACGCCTGAACATGCGCCTCGCGCCGGGCGTCCACGGCGGCGGCAGCGACGTCGACCCGCGGCGGATCCCGGCGTTCGCCGTCGACGTGCAGGATTTCGCCTGGGAGGACCGGCAGCTCGGCCACGTCCTGGCCTCGCTCGCCAAGGACCCGCAGGGGCTCCGTCTCGCGACGTTTGCCTCGACGCAGCCCGAGACGACGATCACCGGCCACGGCGACTGGCTCATCGGACCGCAGGGCCAGCGCACACGCATCGTCGTCGAGCTCCGGAGCAAGGACATGAAGGCGACCTCGGCCGACCTGCAGCTGCCCGGCTCGATCGACGCGAAGCACGCGACGGCCGTCGCCGACCTGAACTGGTCCGGCGGACCGACCGGCGATTTCATCGGCCGGATGAACGGCACGGTCTCGATCTCGCTCGACAAGGGGCAGCTCCGGGACGTCAAGCCGGGCGCCGGCCGGGTGCTCGGGCTCGCGAGCCTCGCGGAACTGCCGCGCCGGCTGTCGCTCGACTTCCACGACGTGACGGACACCGGGCTCGCGTTCGACACGATCCGCGGAGACTTCGAGTTGCGCGACGGCAACGCCTACACGGACAACACGGTCCTGAAGGGCGCGGCCGTGGACATCGGCCTCACCGGCCGGACGGGCCTCGCCACCCAGGACTACGACCAGACGATCGTCGTGAGCGGCAACCCGATCGGGCCTGCCACGGTGGCCGGGGCGTTGGCCGCCGGCCCGATCGGGGCGGCCGGAGGGCTGCTGCTGTCCCAGCTCTTCAAGGGACAACTCGCGGGGCTGGCCCGCTTCTACTATCGTGTGACCGGGCCCTGGGCGAACCCGGTCGTCGAACGGGTGTCGGCGCAGGTGAGCGACCAGCAGACCCCGCAGGTACCGAAGGCACCGGCGGAGCAGGAGTCGAGTCCATGACGCGTGTGGCCGCCGTGCAGATGACCTCCTCCGCGTCCCGCGAGGCCAACCTCGAGGAGGCCGGGCATTTGCTGCGCGAAGCGCGCGAGCGCGGCGCGCGGGTCGCCGCGCTGCCCGAGAACTTCGCGTTCATGGGCGTCGTCGAGGCCGACAAGTTCGCGATCGCCGAGGAGGACGGCAACGGCCCGATCCAGGACTGGCTCGCCGCACGTGCGCGCGAGCTCGGGCTGTGGATCGTCGGCGGCACGATCCCGGTGCGCGTGCCGGGCCAGCCCCGGCTCGCGGCGGCCTGCCTCGTCTACGACGCGAGCGGCGCGCGGGTCGCACGCTACGACAAGATCCACCTGTTCGACGTCGCCGTGCCCGGCCGCGACGAGCGCTACCAGGAATCCTCGACGGTGCTGCCGGGCGACGAGCCCGTCTGCGTCGACACGCCGGCCGGACGGCTCGGCCTCGCGGTCTGCTACGACGTGCGTTTCCCGGAACTCTTCCGCCGGCTGCTCGGGATGGGCGCCGAGTGGTTCTGCCTGCCGTCGGCCTTCACGGCCCCGACCGGCCGCGCGCACTGGGAGACGCTGCTGCGCGCCCGCGCGATCGAGAACCTGTGCCACCTGGTCGCGCCGGCGCAATCCGGGTTCCACCAGAACGGCCGCGAGACCCACGGCGACTCGATGATCGTCGACTGCTGGGGCCGCGTGCTCGGCCGGCTGCCGCGCGGCACGGGCGTCGTCGTCGCCGACCTCGACCTCGCCCGGCAGCGCGACGTGAGGCAGAATTTCCCGTCGGTGGACCACCGGCGGCTGCAGGGTTGAACCCGATGAACCTCGACATCCCCCCGGCACTCTTCGCACCACGCGCCGCCCAGCCCGGCCGCGGCGACGACCCGCTCGCGGTCGCGCGCACCGCACTGCTCGGACCGGCCGGACTCGACGAGAGCGCCGTCGCGCGTGTGCTCGGCGACGTGATGGGGCACGCGGTCGACTACGCCGACGTGTACTTCCAGCTCACGCGCGAGGAGTCGTGGGCACTGGAGGACGGGATCGTCAAGGACGGCGCGCACAGCATCGACCAGGGCGTCGGCGTGCGCGCGCTCGCGGGCGAGAAGACCGGATTCGCGTACTCGGACGAGGTCGTGCTCCCGGCGATGCTCGAGGCCGCGCGCGCGGCGCGCGCGATCGCGCGCTCCGGCCAGGCGGGCGAGGTGCAGGCCTGGCGCGCGCAGGGCGGGCGCGGGCTCTACCTGCCGATCGACCCGGTCGAGACGCTCGACGACGACGCGAAGGTGCAGCTGCTCGAGGCGGTGGACCGCGAGGCCCGCGCGCTCGACTCGCGCATCGTGCAGGTGATGGCGAGCCTCTCCGCTTCGCACGACACGATCCTCGTGCTCGCGAGCGACGGCACGCTCGCCGGCGACGTGCGGCCGCTCGTGCGGATGAACGTGTCGGTGATCATCGAGCACCAGGGCCGCCGCGAGCAGGGCTACGCGGGCGGCGGCGGGCGCTTCGCCTACACGGAATTCATCGAGGGCGGCCGCTGGCGCGAGCTGGTGCGCGAGGCGGTGCGCACGGCGCAGGTGAACCTCGAGGCCGTGCCGGCGCCGGCCGGCACGATGACCGTGGTGCTCGGGCCGGGCTGGCCCGGCGTGCTGCTGCACGAGGCGGTCGGCCACGGGCTCGAGGGCGATTTCAACCGCAAGGGCACCTCGGCGTTCTCGGGCCGGCTCGGCCAGCCGGTCGCCTCGCGCGGCGTCACGGTCGTCGACGACGGGACGCTCGCGACCCGCCGCGGCTCGCTCAACGTGGACGACGAGGGCACGCCGACCGGCTGCACGACGCTGATCGAGGACGGCGTGCTGCGCGGCTACCTGCAGGACAAGCTGAACGCGCGGCTGATGGGCGTGTCGCCGACCGGCAACGGCCGGCGCGAGTCGTTCGCCCACCTGACGCTGCCGCGGATGACGAACACCTACATGCTGCCCGGCCCGCATGCGCCCGAGGAGATCATCGCCTCGGTCGAAAAGGGGCTCTACTGCCGGCACTTCGGCGGCGGTCAGGTCGACATCACCTCGGGCAAGTTCGTGTTCTCGGCCAGCGAGGCCTACCTGATCGAGAACGGCCGGCTCGGCGCCCCGGTCAAGGGCGCGACGCTGATCGGCAACGGCCCCGACGTGATGACGCGCATCTCGATGGTGGGCAACGACCTCAGGCTCGACGACGGCGTCGGCACCTGCGGCAAGGACGGCCAGGACGTGCCGGTCGGGGTCGGACAGCCGACGTTGCGCGTCGACGGCATCACCGTGGGCGGGACGGCCTGAGGCAGCGATGGGTGTCCGCTCGGTCTGGCTGCCGCGCCGCTTGTACGAGGCACTGCCGTACCTCTACATCGCGGGCGGCCTGCTCGGCCTCGGGCTCGCATTCCTCGGCGAGGCCGGGCCGCACGGCGCGCTGATGCTGTTCGGCGGGCTCAGCCTGACGATCGGCCTGGTGCTGTGGATGCGGCGCCGCGAGTACCGCGACACGCAGGCCGAGTACGACCCGCACTCGCTCGACGACTGACGCCGCTCAGGCGGCCGATTCGTCCTCGGCCCGGTCGACGGCTTCGCTCTCGTCCGTCTCGTCCGCGTCCTCGCCCGCCGCCGCCGCGGCCTGCAGTTCCGGCGGCAGCACCGTCGTCGCAACGCCCGCCGGCTCGGCGTGGGTCGCGCCGGCCGGTTCGGCGCGGTGATAGACGACCTCGTGGATGCCCATCTGCACGACGTCGCCGTCCTGCAGCCGGTGGCGCCGCACGCGCCGCCCGCGGATGAACATCCCGTTCGTGCTGTTCAGGTCCTCGATCCAGCTGCCTTCCGAGGAGGTCACGACCTGGGCGTGGTGCCGGCTCACGTACTTGCTGTCGACGTGCAGGTCGTTGTCGGGCGTGCGCCCGATGAAGATGCGTCCGGGCGCGAGCCGGCACTCGCGCAGCTCCGTGCCCTTGTGCAGCAGCACGAGCCGCGCGGTCGGCGTCGACTCGTGGATGCCGGTGTCGTCGATGACCCGTTGCGAGGAGGTCGGCGGCGTGTACTCGACCCACTGCAGTTCGCCCACCGCCGCGAGCACGTCGTCGGCCGAGATCGTGTGCCGCTCCTGCGCGAACGCGGCGATCATCGCCGTGTCGCACAGCGTGTTCACGAGCCGCGGGATGCCGCCCGAGTAACGGAAGATCACCGGGAACGTGTCGGGCTCGAAGATCTCTCGCTCGCCCGCGCCGGCCACGCGCAGCCGGTGCCGGACGTAGCGTTCCATGTCCTCCTCGCCGAGCGCCGTCAGGTGGAAGCGCAGCCTCACGCGCTGGCGCAGCTGCACGAGTTCGGGCGAGTCGAGCTTGTCGCCGAGTTCGGGCTGGCCGGCGAGGATGATCCGCAGCACCTTGTCCTTCGTCGTCTCGACGCCGGAGAGCAGCCGGATCTCCTCGAGCACCTTGTTCGTGAGGTTCTGCGCCTCGTCGACGATCAAGAGCACCTTGCGTCCGTTCGCATACTGCTCGATCAGGAAGTCGTTCAGCGTCGCGAGCAGCTCGGCCTTGCGCATCTTGAAGGGCGAGAAGCCGAACTGCGCGAGCACGCTCTGCAGGAACTCGATCGGCGTGACCTGGGTCTGGTTGATCTGCGCGACGACGACGTCCTGGTCGACCTCCTTCAGGAAGGTCTCGATCAGCGTCGTCTTGCCGGAGCCGATCTCGCCCGTGATCACGACGAAGCCGTCCGTGAACCAGATCGTCGACTCCATGTACGCCTTGGCGCGGGAGTGGATCTGGCTCAGGTACATGAACGCCGGGTCCGGACTGAGCCGGAAGGGCAGTTCCGTGAGCTCGAAATGTTCGAGGTACATGGCGTGATACGGCCTCGGCCGGCACTATACGGGAACGCCCCCGGGCCGCAATAAAGGGCTGCGTCACATTCCGGGCGGCGGGGCCCTCAGCGCGGCACCAGCCGGGCGAGCCGGGCGAGCCGCCGGTCGCGCTCGCGGGCCGTCGGGGCCACGACCGTGCCGTGGCCGAGCTTGCGGCCGGGGCGGGGCGCCTTGCCGTAATCGTGGTGGTGGACGCCCGGGATCGCGAGCACCCGGTCGCGGTCCGGCATCGTTCCGATGTAGTTGACCATCGCGGCGTGCCCGACCGCCGAGGTGTCCCCGAGCGGCAGCCCGAGGATCGCGCGCAGGTGGTTCTCGAACTGCGAGGTGACCGCGCCCTCGATCGTCCAGTGACCGGAGTTGTGCACGCGGGGCGCCATCTCGTTCGCGACCAGCCGACCGCGCTGGACGAAGAACTCGATCGTGAGCACGCCCGCGTAGCCGAGGTGGTCCATCACCTTGCGCAGGTGGCGCGCGGCGGCGCGCTCGAGGGCGACGCTGCGGTAGGGCGCGCGCGTCACGCGCAGGATGCCGCCGCGGTGCTCGTTGTGCGCGAGCGGCCAGCAGCGCGTCTCGCCCGCGGTGCTGCGCGCGCCGATCACCGAGACCTCGCGGTCGAAGTCGACGAACCCCTCGAGGATCAGCGGCACGCCGCCGAGCGCGGCCCAGGCGGCCTCGACGTCGGCGGGCCGGCGCAGGTAGTGCTGGCCCTTGCCGTCGTAGCCGAGCCGGCGCGTCTTCAGCACCGAGGGCAGGCCGATCGCGGCGACCGCGGCCGCGAGGTCGGCACGGCTGTCCACCGCGCGGAACGGCGGCGTCGGGATGCCGAGCCGGTTGAAGAGTTCCTTCTCGAGCAGCCGGTCCTGCGAGACGCGCAGCGCCTCGACGGGCGGCAGGCAGGTGCGCGTGCGCGCGACCGCCTCGAGCGCCGCGACGGGCACGTTCTCGAATTCGTAGGTCACGAGGTCCGTGCCCTCGGCGAGCCGCCGCAGGCTGGCCGGGTCGTCGAACGCGCCGGTCACGATCGGTGCGACGCGCGCGCCGGGCGAGTCGGCCGTCGAGTCGAGGAACAGGAACTCGAGTGCGAGCGGATGCCCGGCCAGCGCCAGCATCTGCCCGAGCTGGCCGGCACCGATGATCCCGAGCTTCATGCGCCTGCGGGCGGGACCCGCGGGTCGGGCTGCGCGAGCACCTTCGCGGTCTGCGCGGCGCGGAACGCGTCGAGCGCCTCGCGGATCGCCGGGTGGCCGTTCGAGAGGATCGCGGCGGCGAGCAGTGCGGCGTTCGTGGCGCCCGCGACGCCGATCGACAGCGTGCCGACCGGGATCCCGGCCGGCATCTGCACGATCGAGAGCAGCGAGTCGACGCCCGCCAGCGTCTTCGACTGCACCGGCACGCCGAGCACCGGCAGCGACGTCTTCGATGCGGTCATCCCGGGCAGGTGCGCGGCGCCGCCGGCACCCGCGATGATCACCTCGAGCCCGCGGCCGCGCGCGGACGACGCGTACTCGAACAGGAGGTCCGGGGTGCGATGCGCGGAGACGACGCGGGTCTCGTGCGGCACGCCGAGGCGCTCGAGCGTCTCGGACGCGTGCTTCAGGGTCTCCCAGTCGGAGGTCGACCCCATGATGATGCCGACGAGCGGTTTCACCGCGGCATTGTAGCATCGGGGCCCGCGACGGCGAGCCCGGGGCCCGGTCAGCCCTCGGCCGGGAGGGCCTCGCGCAGCCGCCGGAACAGCTTGCGGGTCGCGGCCGGCGGACGCTCGGCCGTGCGCTCGGCGCGGGCCTGGCGCGCGAGCGAGCGCAGTTCCCGGAGCACGGCCGGGTCGACCCGGCCCCCGATCGCCGCCCAGGCCTCGGCCTCGTCGGCGAGCAGCCGGTCCCGCCAGTGCTCGAGGTCCTTCTCGCGCTCGATCCGGCGCCGGCTCTCGATGCCGCGGTTCTCGAGCGCGACCCGGATCGGCACGACGTCGATGCGCCGCAGCAGCTTGCCGATGTAGAGGCGCTGGCGGGCCAGCGCGCCGTGGCTCGTGATGCGCCGGGCGGTCTCGACCGCGTCGCGCACGTCGTCCGGGAGGGGCATGCCGGCGAGGTCGGCCTCGGGCAGCGACACGAGCTGCCAGCCGAGGTCCGTGACGTCCTGCGTCTGGCGCTTGCGCTCGCTGCGGCTCGGCAGCTCGTCGTCCGGGGCGTCGTCGTCGCGGTCGGTCATCCGTCCTCCGCGCGCGATGCTAGCACGCGCGGACCGGGTGCCGGCCGCTGCTAGAATGCCGCCTTCCCGCCACAGGGGCACCGCATGCCAGGCACCCGCGTACAGGCGTCCGCCGAAGGCGCCGACCTCCTCGCGCTCGTCGAGCTCGCGCTCGGCGAGGCACGCGCGCTCGGGGCCTCGCAGGCCGAGGCGTCCGTCAGCATGGACGTCGGGCTCACCGTGTCGGTGCGGCTCGGCGAGGTCGAGACGGTCGAGTACCAGCGCGACCGCGGGATGGGCGTGACCGTCTACTTCGGGACCCGCAAGGGCTCGGCGAGCACCGCGGACCTCGGCACGGCCGCGTTGCGCGAGACCGTCGCGAAGGCCTGCAGCATCGCGCGCTACACGGCCGAGGATCCCTGCGCCGGCCTCGCCGACCCGGACACGCTCGCGACCGAGGTGCCCGACCTCGATCTCTCGCACCCGTGGGAGCTCGCGCCCGAGCGCGCCTGCGAGATCGCGCTCGAGTGCGAGGCGGCCGCGATGGCCGTGGACCGGCGCATTTCGAACTCCGAGGGCGCCGGCGTCTCGAGCCACCGCGGCGTGCGCGCCTATGGCAACAGCCACGGCTTCCTCGCCGCGTACCCGGGCACCGTCCACAGCCTGAGCTGCGCCGTCGTCGGCGTCGAGGGCGAGGCGATGGAGCGCGACTACTGGTACACGACGGCACGCGACTGGCGCACGCTCGAGGACGCGACGAGCGTCGGCCGGATGAGCGGCGAGCGCGCGGTGCGCCGGCTCGGCGCGCGCAAGCTCGCCACGACGAAGTCCCCGGTGCTCTACGCGCCCGAGGTCGCGCGCGGGCTGCTCGGGCATTTCCTCGGCGCGATCCGAGGCGGCAGCCAGTACCGGCGCGCGTCGTTCCTGCTCGACGCGGCGGGCCAGCCGGTGTTCCCGGAGTGGTTCTCGATGTCCGAGCGGCCGCACCTGCCGCGCGCGCTCGCGAGCGCGCCATTCGACCACGAGGGCGTCGCGACCCGCGACCGCGAACTCGTCTCGGGCGGCGTGCTCGAGGGTTACGTGCTCGGCACGTATTCGGCCCGCAAGCTCGGCCTGCGCACGACCGGCAACGCCGGCGGCACCTACAACCTGATCGTCCCCGGCCGCGGCCGCGATTTCGAGGCAATGCTCGCGCTGATGGACCGCGGGCTGCTCGTCACGGAGCTGATGGGGCAGGGCGTGAACGGCGTGACCGGCGACTACTCGCGCGGCGCCTCGGGCTACTGGGTCGAGGACGGGCGGATTGCCTACCCGGTCCACGAGGTCACCGTGGCGGGCAACCTGCGCGACATGTACCGCGCGATCGTCGACGTGGGCTCCGACATGGACGACCGCGGCGGGCTCCGCGTCGGGTCGGTGCTGCTCGAGTCGATGACGATCGCGGGCGACTGACCCGCGTTCACTCCACGAGGCTGGCCAGGTCCCGGAGCGTGCGGCCCCCGAGGCTCGCGCGCATCGCGGCGTCGGCCTCGAGCACGGCGGCATCGGCCACGCCCACCGAGCGCGGGCGCGGACGGCGCGGGTCGGGCACGTCGTTGCGGATTGCGTCGAGCACGTCTGCGAGCGACACGGCGGCGAGGTCGCGGGCCGGCAGCAGCGTGTCGTCCTCGGCCGTGACCAGGAGCCCGTGCGCCTCGAGCGCCGAGACGAGTTCGTTCAGCACCGTCGCCGGCACGTCGAGCCGCTCGGCCAGCGCGTTCGTGGTCCATCGCGCCGCGCCGCGCAGGTGCCGCGACGCGACGAGCGCCATCGCCGACATCGCGATGCGCTCGCGCAGCGTGCCGTTCATCGGGATGTCCGCGTGGCCGGTGCGCAGGTGCTCCGGGTGCTGCACGTAGAAGCTCAGCTGCGCGCCGAGCAGCAGCATCAGCCAGCTGAGGTACAGCCAGAACAGGAACAGGAACACGACCGCGAGGCCCGCGTACACGGCCGAGAGCTGCGCCGAGTAGACGACGATCCGCGTGAAGATCGCGCCCATCGAGGCCCACAGCAGGCCGCCGAACAGCGCGCCGATCGTCGCCGGCCAGAACCTCACCCGGGTGTTCGGCATGTAGACGTAGAGGAACGCGAACAGCCCGACGATCGTCGCGTACGGCGCCAGGTGCCCGTGCCGGCCCGCGTGACCGGCGATCTTCGCGACCGTCGCGCTCGCCTCGACCGAGGCGAGCAGCACCATTGCGACGACCGCGAGCGCGGGAACGACGAGCAGCACGACGAGGTATTCCGTCGCGCGGCGCGCGAGGCTGCGCGGACGGTCGACGTGCCAGGTAAAGTTGAGCGCCTCCTCGACCTTCTGCACCGTGGTCACGGCCGTGTAGAGCAGGAACACGAAGCCGACCGTGCCGAGCAGCGTGCCCTGCACGTTCTCGACGAAACCCATGATCCGCTCGGTGATCCGGTAGCTCTGGTCGCCGAGCGGCCGCAGGAACTCGTAGAGCACCGGCTCGAGCTCGCGGTGGTAACCGAACGCCTTCAGCACCGCGAATGCAACCGCGATCACCGGGACGATCGCGAACAGCGTCGTGTAGACGAGGCCCATCGCGCGCAGGCCGAGGTCGCCGCGGGCGAGGTCGCGCGCGAGCGCGTAGACGTAGCGCAGCGGGGTGGCGAGCAGCCGGAGCGCGCGGCCGCCGACGGCCTCCGGCAGGTCGAAGATCCAGTGCTCGACCCGGAGGTGCAGGGCGGGAAAGATGCGCGAGTGCTGTGCCAAGGCGGGCGAAGCGTTGCACGGCCGCCGGGGCCCGGGCAAGTGCTAGATTGCGCGGATGAGCACCGTGCGCGACCCGTACCCGTCCCGGATCGTCTGCCTGACCGAGGAGACGACCGAGGCGCTCTACCTGCTCGGCGAGGAACGCCGGATCGTGGGCATCTCCGGGTTCACCGTGAGGCCGCCCCGCGCCCGGCGAGAGAAGCCACGCGTCTCGGCATTCACGAGCGCGAAGATCGACCGGATCGTCGCGCTAGGGCCCGACCTGGTGCTCGGGTTCTCGGACCTGCAGGCGGACATCGCCGCCGAGCTCGTCCGACGGGGCATCGACGTCCACGTGTTCAACCAGCGCAGCGTCGACGACATCCTGCGCATGCTGCGCACCCTCGGCGGCATGGTCGGCTGCGAGGCGCGCACCGCCGCGCTGGTCGACGGGATGGAGCGCGGCCTCGACGAGGTGCGCGACATCGCCGCGGGCCTCGCGCGGCGCCCGCGCGTCTACTTCGAGGAGTGGGACGAGCCGCAGATCTCGGCGATCCGCTGGGTGTCGGAACTCATCGGCATCGCCGGCGGCGACGACGTGTTCCCGGAGCTCGCGACGCAGCCGCTCGGTCGCGACCGGATCATCGCCGACCCGCTCGAGGTGGTGCGGCGCGACCCGGAGATCGTGTTCGGCTCCTGGTGCGGCAAGAAGTTCAACCCGCGGTCGGTCGCGGCGCGACCGGGCTGGGGCGGCGTCGCGGCCGTGCGCGACGGGGAGCTGCACGAGGTGAAGTCGTCGATCATCCTGCAGCCGGGGCCGGCGGCGCTGACGGACGGCGTGCGGGCGTTGCAGCGGGTGATCGTCGACTGGGCTGCGAGGCGCGGCTGAGGCGCGGTAGACCGGCGGGATCGGGGTCGCGGACGCTGCCGCGAGGCTTGGAGCGATTCCACCGGGTGTTGGCCGGGCGGGGCGTCGCGCCGCAGGGACGCGGCGCGCGAGGCTCCAGGGATGGATTCACGCTGTCCCCGCACGGCCAATACACGGTGGGATCGCCACTCAACGTCGCATAGGATTCACCGTGCACCCGGCCAACACCGGTGCGATCGCCCGTCGGCGCCCGCCTCAGGCGGTCAGCCGTCGCAGCGCCTCTTCGTATTTTTCGCTGGTGCCGCGGATCACCTCGGGCGGCAGCTTCGGGCCGGGGGCGGTCTTGTTCCAGTCGAGCGTCTCGAGGTAGTCGCGCACGTACTGCTTGTCGAACGAGGGCGGGCTGGTGCCGGGCGCGTAGGTGTCCACGGGCCAGAAGCGCGAGGAGTCGGGCGTCAGCGCCTCGTCGATCAGCGTGAGGCGGCCCGTGTCGTCGACGCCGAACTCGAACTTCGTGTCGGCAATGATGATGCCGCGCGCGAGTGCGTGGGCGGCGGCGAATTCGTAGAGCGCGATCGCGGTGTCGCGCACCTTCGCGGCGAGGTCGGGGCCGATCGCCGCTGCGATCTCGTCGAAGCCGACGTTCTCGTCGTGGTGGCCCTTCGCGGCCTTCGTCGAGGGCGTGAAGATCGGCTTGGGCAGCCGGTCGGCCATCCGCAGCCCGGCCGGCAGCCTGATGCCGCACACCTCGCCGGTGCGCTGGTAGTCCTTCCAGCCCGAGCCGATCAGGTAGCCGCGCACGACGGCTTCGACCGGCAGCGCACGCAGCCGCCGGACGACCATGCAGCGGTCGGCGATCGTGGCGCGCTCGGCCGCGTCGGGCACCGCGCGCTCGAGCGGGTAGTCGGACAGGTGGTTCGGCACGATGTGGCCGGTGCGCGCGAACCAGTAGTTCGAGATGCTCGTGAGCACGCGGCCCTTGCCCGGGATCGGGTCCGGGAGCACGACGTCGAACGCGCTCAACCGGTCGGTCGTGACGATCAGCATGTGCCGCTCGTCGATCGCGTAGATGTCGCGCACCTTGCCCTGGTGGATGCGCTCGAGGCCCTTCAGGCGGGACTCGTGCATGGGCGGCGAGGGCGGCGGGATGGTCGGGGACATGCTCGGAATTCCGTGTCGAGGACGCGGGCCCGGCGCTGCTACCATGGCGCGCCGTCGCGTGCGGGCAGTGTTGCAGCAGCGTTCCCCGGCGGTCAAGGAATCCATGGGCTGGCAAGGCAAAGTGATCGGCATGCTGCTCGGCGCGCTCGTCGGGCGGGGGCTCCTCGGGGCGATCGTCGGCTTCGTGCTCGGCCATTTCTACGACCTCTCGGCCGCGCGCGACCGCGCGTCGCGGGTCGACCCGGCGACGCTGCGCAACGCGTTCTTCCGCGCGACGTTCCAGGTCATGGGGCACGTCGCGAAGGCGGACGGCCGCGTGAGCGAGCAGGAGATCGAAGCGGCCCGCGCGGTGATGCGCCACTACCGGCTCGGCCCCGAGGAAGTGCAGCTCGCGATCGAACTCTTCACGGACGGCAAGCGCGCCGACTTCCCGCTCGACCAGGCGCTCGCCGGACTCCGGGCCGCGACCGGCGGCCGCGACGACCTCGCGCGCCTGTTCGTGCAGATCCAGCTCGAGGCGTCGATGCTCGGGGCCGGCCTGAACCCGGCCTCCCGCGGGGTGTTCCAGCGGGTCTGCTCGACGCTCGGCGTCACGCCGCGAGAGTTCGCCGCGATCGAGGCGATGCTCCGGATGCACCACGCCCGGCGCGACGGAGGCGGGGAGGCCCGCGGCGCGGCCGGCGGGCGCGGCGCCCCGGACGCGTCCCGGCTCGACGACGCGTACGCGGTGCTCGGGGTCGCCCGGGAGGCCAGCGACCGGGAGGTCAAGCTCGCCTACCGCCGCCTGATGAGCCAGAACCACCCGGACAAGCTGGTCGCGAACGGCCTGCCGCCGTCGATGATCGAGGCGGCGCACGAGCGCACCCGGCGCATCATCGAGGCCTACGAACTGGTCCGCGAAAGCCGGGGGATGAAATAGCCGCCGGCCCTGCTAGAGTCGCGCCGTCCACCCGGAGCCCCGCCATGCAGACCCCCTGGATAGCCCCCTCGATCCTCTCGGCCGACTTCGCGCGCCTCGGCGAGGAAGTGAAGAACGTGCTCGCGGCTGGCGCGGACATCGTCCACTTCGACGTGATGGACAACCACTATGTCCCGAACCTGACGATCGGGCCGCTGGTGTGCGAGGCGCTGCGCAAGGCGGGCGTCACGGCGCCGATCGACGTGCACCTGATGGTGAAGCCCGTGGACCGGATCGTCCCCGACTTCGCGAAGGCCGGCGCCTCCTGGATCACGTTCCACCCGGAAGCGAGCGAGCACGTCGACCGCACGATCGGCCTCATCCGCGAGCACGGCTGCCGGCCCGGCATCGTGCTGAACCCGGCCACGCCGCTCAACTGGCTCGACCACGTGCTCGAGAAGGTGGACATGGTGCTGCTCATGTCCGTGAACCCGGGGTTCGGCGGCCAGTCGTTCATCCCGTCGGTGCTGCCCAAGATCCGCCGCGTGCGCGAGCTGATCGACGCGAGCGGCCGCGAGATCCGGCTCGAGGTGGACGGCGGGATCAAGGTGGACAACATCGCCGAGGTCGCCGCGGCCGGCGCCGACACGTTCGTGGCCGGGTCGGCGATCTTCGGGGCGAAGGACTACCGCGCGACGATCGCCGCGATGCGGGAGAAGATCGGGCAGGCGGGCTGAGCGCGGGCCGGACGCCCGCGCGGACGACTACTTCTCGTCGTCCTCGTCCTCATCGTCGTCGTCATCCTCGTCATCGTCGTCCGCCAGCGCGGCGACGCGCGAAGTGCGCAGCTCGAGCGGGGCCGGGCTCACCGGCTGCGTGGACATCATCGCGGCCTTGCCCTTCAGGCGCGGGCGCACGCCGAACACGACCATCGTCTTGCCGCGCGCGGTGAGGAGGCCCTGCTCCTCGAGCACCTTGAGCACGCGGCCCGCCATCTCGCGCGAGCAGCCGACCAGGCGCGACAGTTCCTGCCGGCTCACCTTGATCTGCGTGCCTTCCGGGTGCGTCATCGCGTCCGGCTCGTTGCAGAGGTCCATGATCGCGTGGGCGACGCGGCCCGTGACGTCGACGAACGCGAGGTCGCCGAGCTTCTTGTTCGTGCGGTCGAGCCGGCTCGCGAGCTGGGTGGCCAGCTCGAACAGCAGCGTCGGGCTCTCGGCGGCGATCTGCCGGAAGCGCGGGTAGGTCATCTCGGCGAGTTCGCACTGCGAACGCGTGCGCACCCAGGCGCTGCGCTGCGGCTGCTCGTTGAAGAGGCCCATCTCGCCGAAGAACTGGCCCTTGTTCAGGTAGGCCAGCACCATCTCGTTGCCTTCCTCGTCCTCGATCAGGACCTCGACCGAGCCCTTGATCACGTAGTAGAGGACGTCGGGGACGTCGCCGGCGTGGATCAGCACGGTCTTCGAGGGCACCGTGCGGATACGGCAATAGCTCAGGAAGCGGTTGATCGCGGGTATTTCGCTCAACGGTCTGCCCGTCTCCATGCCCTGCCCCGTGTTGTTTATGTCAAACCCACGCGATTTAACAGCACGATCGCTGCAAACCGCAAGTTTTCAGACCCGGTAGGCCGTGCGGGTCATGATCCGGGCGGTCGCGCGCATCAGGTCCTGGATCGGGCGCGGCAGTTCGCGGCCGCCCGCGGCGCGCGCGTCGGCGCCGTGGCGGGCCTCGTCATCCTGCATCTGGGCGACGATCCGGCGCGAGCGTTCGTCGTCGGTCGGCAGGCCTTTTTCGTGCAAATGCGTCTCGAGATGCTCGATCACCTGGCGCTCGGTCTCGGAGACGAACCCGAGGCTCGTGCGGTCGCCCGCGAGCCCCGTGACCGCGCCGATCGCGAACGCGCCCGCGTACCAGACCGGCGCGAGCAGGCTCGTGTGGCTGTCGAGTTCGCGGACCCGTGCCTCGCACCAGGCGAGGTGGTCCGTCTCGTCCTGGGCGGCGGCGAGCAGCCCGGCGCGGACCTCGGGGTCGCGGGCCGTGAGCGCCTGGCCGTGGTAGAGCGCCTGCGCGGCGATCTCCCCGGCGTGGTTCACCCGCATCAGGCCGGCCGCGTGGCGGCGGGCGGCCGCCTCGGTCACCGTCTCGGGGGCCGACCCGGCCGGGTTCGGCCGGGCCGCGACGTTCGCGGCCGCGATCGTGCGCAGCGCGCGGTCGAATTCCCGGATCAGGGCGTCGGCGAGGGTGGGGGCGCGGTCGGTCGGGGCCATGGTCGGTACTCGGGTCCGGACGCATTATTATGAGGGCCGGCGGCCCCGGACGGGGCCTGCTCAGGCCGGCCGGGCCCTAGGCCCCGGCGGGCCTCCCGGCGGGGCCGGGCCGGGCCCCATCGAGGCCCATCCCGGGCTTTGCATTGGGCGCCGCCATAAAGTAGACTTCGCGGCTCTTTGCAGGATACAGGTTCCCAAGGAGCCTCCCCGATGGGCACTCATTTCGCACGCAACGAGACGGTGCGGCGCGACTGGTACGTGGTGGACGCGAGCGGCAAGACGCTCGGCCGCCTCGCCACGCAGCTCGCCATGCATCTTCGCGGCAAGCACAAGGCCGAGTACACGCCTCACGTGGACACCGGCGACCACATCATCGTCCTCAATGCCGAGAAGGTCCGCGTCACCGGCGACAAGCTGCGCGACAAGACCTACTACTGGCACACCGGCGCGATCGGCGGCATCAAGAGCACCTCGCTCGAGAAGCTGCTCGCCGAGCACCCGGAGCGCGTGATCGAGTTCGCGGTCAAGGGCATGCTCCCGAAGAACCCGCTCGGCCGCGCGATGTTCAAGAAGCTGCACGTGTTCCCGGGTGGCAAGCACCCGCACGCCGCGCAGCAGCCCAAGCCGCTCGAACTCTGACCCAGGCAAGGTTTCGAAGATGCCCGCCAGCACCAACTACGGCACCGGCCGCCGCAAGACCTCCACGGCCCGCGTGCACCTGCGTCCCGGTTCGGGCCGCATCCGCATCAACGAGCGTTCGCTCGAAGAGTTCTTCGGTCGCCAGACCTCGCGCATGATCGTCATGCAGCCGCTCGAGGCGGTGCAGATGGTCGAGCGCTTCGACGTCGACGTGAACGTCGACGGCGGCGGCATCACCGGCCAGGCCGGTGCGATCCGCCACGGCATCACCCGCGCGCTGATCGAGTTCGACGAGGCGCTGCGCAAGCCGCTGCGCGTCGCCGGCTTCGTCACCCGCGACGCCCGTGAGGTCGAGCGCAAGAAGGTCGGCTTCCGCAAGGCGCGTCGCGGCACGCAGTTCTCGAAGCGCTAACCCAAAGTTCTTTGGGGGATCGTCTAGCGGTAGGACTACGGACTCTGACTCCGTCAACCTAGGTTCGAATCCTAGTCCCCCAGCCACTTTTATGTGGAAAAACAGCCACTTAGCGCAACCCGCCAAGTGGCTGTTTTCTTTCTAGGCCCCAATTTGTAGCAAGTTGCGAGCAGCCGCTTGGTTCTAGCGCTTGTACCGATGCGAAACATCGGCGGGGTCCGGGCCGAGCACGTTCGGCTCTGGATACAGCCTTGAGCGATCAGCCCGGTCCTCGTATGAGGCCGCGATCAGCGCGTCCTGCTGGACGCAGGCCAAAGCTTCCCACTCTTCGCACGGCAGGATGCGGGGAAGGTGCATGACGCCGCCCCTGCACATACTGCCTTTCGCGTCGCGCAGGCCCGCAAGCTGCTTCTTCTGCGAAGCGGTGACGCGAAGGCGGCGCATGTGGTCAGTGCCATCCGCTCGGTCGACTTGGGCACACCCAACTCCGATGGTGCGGGCTCATCTGGCTGGGAGCGCACAGCCAGTACGGCGGATGTTCAAGCGGCGTGCCCGCCATGAACACGACCCATGCGCATTCGTACGCTTCGCGGGTCCGAACGCCGGCCCGATAAAGCAGTTCGACAAGCGCCATCGCCCTCAGGCTGCGGGTATGCATCGTGTCACTGAGCGCAGCATCGAGAAGCCGATGCAGTTCGTCGCTGGGCACAGTGACGAGCAAGCCGTGGTAACGAAAGCTGGTCGGATCGACGCCCTGCGGCGGCCATGTACTCATGTCTCGACAATGCCTCCGGGAATGTGGGGTTTCGCTGTCCGCAATCGCTTGAGTTCCTCGATCACGGTCTCTACGTCCTTCATTCCAATGAAGGCGGAGAGCATGTCCATGATTTGCCGCGCGGTATCTGGGTCCAGTTCCCCGCGCGACATAGCAAGCATGATCTGCTTCGCCTGGTCGGCGATGGGGGCGTCTGGGTTCAAGTCGAACTGAACCCGCTGAGCAGACGGACGCAGCGGCGGTTCCAGTCGCGATAACCACAGGCTCATCGCAGTGGAGTCCGGGCTGTCGGGTTTCAGCGCTGCCGCCTTGATAGCGACTGCGAGCGCAGATCCATCCTTCTCCAGTTCCTCGCGGAGAAGGGTCTTCTTGTTCTTGGTTCCCGCTCTGCGTCCAGCCGGGTTGCCGCTTTGACCTTTGACGAATGCCATGATTGTTGTTTGCAACGGATCAACAGCGCCCGATCAGCCTAAGCCACGGGCACGGAAATCCAGCGCCTTCATTGCGTCGTCGTTGGCGTTCTTGTAACGGAAGGCGTCTTGGAACGTCCCGCCCATTGCCTTCTCGGCCTGGGCATAGGCAATCGGCCCGGCGCGTTCCAGCACCCCGATAACCTTTCGGATGAGAGCCAACTTGCGCGCTGCCTCTGGCGCAGTAGCCTCCCGGTACAAACGGGTGAAATGCTGCGTCATCGTTGGCGCGAGGCCGCTCAAGTAACCCGGAGCACCAAGAATGCTCTGGAGCGTCTTCACGTCGCGCGCCTGCATCGCCTCCGCGATGAACTTGCCGCGCTGCTCGTCGGACAGGCCTTTCACGTGCGCGCGAATCTCAGCCGCCAGCGGACCGACAGCACTCGCCTCTAGCGGCGTGGAAAGCGACTCGTCAATCGAGTCTGCGAGCTTGACGTAATACTGCTGCGCTTTGTCGATTGCGCCGTGCCACTGGTCGCGCGTCTTTGCGGCAAACTGTGAGACGAGAATAAGGCGGCTGGCTTCCGTGAACGCCTGATTCTTAGCAGCCTTCTGACGAGCCGTATCGATCTCGCGGAGACCGATGTTCGCACTGGACAGCGCGTTCACCGCAAGACCGAAGTCACCTTTGAACTCCTCGTATCCTTCAATGCAGGTGACGTTCCGTTCGTCCAACGCGGGCGAGGGAGAGAAGGGCGCTTCTGTGACAGTGCCGTTAACGACCTTTTGTCCGGGCGCTGGATAACGACCAGGCTGATACACGCGATCATCAATCGCCGCGGGCGGCGTGTCTGCGGTGCGGCGCGAACTCGTCGCGGCGGCCCCCGCAAGCTGAGCCGTGGTCAGATGTGCGGAATCGTCAGCGCGGCTATCAGGACTGGCCATGTGATCTTCTCCGGGTCGGTTGCTTGAAGTGCGTAACAAGCTGCTCGCACGTTGCTAAAAGCGGTATCGCACAACATGCAAAACGTCACCAAATTCCACTTATGCCGTAGCCAGTTACGTGCGCCTGTGCGTCGGAGTGCGGGTCAGTTAGCTTTGATTGCGGAGTGCGCGGCACGCATTGCCGCGCGCTTTGCAGCGAGCGTGCACTGGGGGAGTGTCGTTGGTAGGGGGTTGCGCGTGCGAAGCGTGCCCCGCGTTATACGCAACGGCACGCGGAAACAAAAACGCCCCGAGGTCCGGGGCGTTTTTGCTGGTACGGCGTGAGTACCGTTAGGCGGTGAGACCGTGATAGGTCTTGTGACGCTGGCGCTGCGTCCTGATGGTCGCGTCCGCCATCTTGTCGCCCGCAAGCTCGCGCACGGCCTCGAGAGTGATCTTCTTGTCCTGCGCCAGTAGTTTGTCGATCGCGTCCCAGACTGCGCGGCAGGATGTGCCTTCCGCGGGCTGGGTCACGCCGTTTCTGCTGATGCGCTTTGGTACCGGTGTCGTCGCGAGCGCGGCGGGTTCCGGGATGACCACGGCCTGCTTGACCGCCTTGGTGGGTTTGGCAGAGGGGTTCTTCGCGGCAGGCTTGGAGGCGGGCTTCTTGGCTTTCGTTGTCATGTTGATGCTCCTGAGGTTGGTAACCACAGCGGCTACCGTGGAGGCAGCATCAACTAGACCCGGGTACGCGTCTCCGGCTGATCCGGGATCAAGGGCGCAAAATCAGAAACTGCCGCCAGACGGAAAATAGCGCGCGACCCGCGTAGCGGCGGGGTCGCGATCGGAAGGATCGTCAAAGCACTGGAGTATCCTTAGCCAATACGATTGTGGCCTCCTTCAGTCGCTTCCGAGTCTTCTCGACCCACTCGGCGACGATCGCCGGTAGGCGAGACTCGACCTCGCTGCCGAACAAGACTTCATCGACGTACCCCATATGTAGCATGTCGACGATTCGGCATAGGTAGGCGCGACCGCAAGTCCACCAAGTGTAGTGGGCGTCGATGATGAGCAGATGGTCTACCTCTACGCCGGTTTCCGTTCGCATTTCCTCAAGTTCCATGCCGTCCAAAAGAGTTTCATAGACGCCATCGGCCACTCGGCTTCCAAAAGTTGTCGTGTAGTAATACTCCTTGATCTCCCAGACCGCGACCGGGTTAACTGCTGAAGGGAACGCTCCGTCGACTCGCCGGGCGAGCGTGCGCAGCGGCTTTCCGTCCCGGGTGACCGTGGTCAACTCACGAGGATCGTGGTCGAAATCAATGCCTTCGGAGTTCGCCTCTATCAGCATGTTCACCATGGCAGTTAGATAGGCGACCTGCTTCTTGGCGCCTTTTTGCTTGTTCATGGTAACGGGCAGTTTGTACGCCTGCTTGCCGAGAATTTTCTCGTACAATGCTCTCGCGGCGGTAGCGTCCATAAGCTGATGCTGAACAGTGTTATTCAGCAAATCGGCCCGAAATTGGAAGTACGCAATCAGTCCCGTTGCGTAATCTGTAGTGACCTGCGGTTGATTCTTGTGACCACTTTTTCGGTGAGTTCCCATGGTAACGTTTTCCCTGGAGAACTCAGCAATGAAGAAGCGATTCACCGAAGAGCAGATCATCGGCATCCTGCGGGAAGCTGAAGCGCCCAATGCCCAGATCCGCACCGTCGTCCGGCGTCACAACATCACCGAGACGACGTTCTTCCGCTGGCGCAACAAGTACGGCGGCATGGACGTGTCGGACGCGCGGCGCCTCAAGGTGCTCGAGGCCGAGAACACCAAGCTCAAGAAGATCGTCGCCGAACAGCTGCTCGCGATCGACTCCCTGAAGGAGTTCTCGCGGGGAAAATGACATCCCCGGTGGGTCGGCGACGACTGCTGTCGATCGCGACCGGCCGGGGGTTGTCGAAGCGACGGGCCTGCGAGCTGCTCGGGCTGTCCCGGGCGGTGGCCCAGTATCGGCTGCGCCAGCCCGAGAAGGATCGGCCGGTGGTCGACGCAGTGGTCGCGACCTCGCAGCGCTTCCCGCGCTTTGGCTATCGGCGCACCGCTGCGTGGCTCGAGATGGGCGAGACCCGCGTGCGTCGGCTGTGGCGCCTCCACGGGCTGCAGCTGCCGAAGCGCCGACCGCGGCGGCGTCGCTGCGGCTCGGATATCCGTCTGCCGGGCGCCGTCGCCCCGAACTCCGTCTGGACCTACGACTTCGTGCACGACCGGCTCGCCAACGGCACCGCGCTCAAGCTGCTCTGCGTGCTCGATGAGCACACTCGGGAGTGCCTGGCGATCGAAGTCGGCCGGTGGGTCCGATCGCAGGACGTGATCCTGACGCTCTCGCGGCTCATGAAACTCTACGGGAAGCCCCAGTACCTGCGCAGCGACAACGGCGCCGAGTTCACCGCAGGTGCCGTGATGCGCTGGTTGCGGGACCAGAACGTCGGTCCCGCGTTCATCGCGCCGGGCCGGCCGTGGCAAAACGGCTATGTCGAGAGCTTCCACGGCAAGCTCCGTGACGAGTGCCTGAACCGCGAGTGGTTCCACGACGTCCGGGAGGCCCGCGTGATCATCGAGCGATGGAGGAGCTTCTACAACCACCAGCGGCCCCACAGCGCGCTCGGCTACCGGACCCCGGCGCAGGCTCGACAAGCTGGTCCAGAAGCGGCCAATATCGACGTCAGACTCACCGCCTGAGTGGTCATAAAATCGAACCGCAGGTCACAATACCTATATTCGGTTCGATTGGGTGCAATATCCTGAGGGAGAAGGCGGAGACCTGCGCGTGTCCCGGTCTGTCGTGTTGCACGAGGCCCTTCTCGGGGCTGCGTCGGTCAAGTCGTTCACGCCTGACGAACAGGGCGTGACCATTGAGTTTGACGGAGAGACGCACGACAGAGCGAAATACGTTTGCCGCGTGATACTCCGGCCCACCGGGTTGTACTCCAAGAGTGCAGGGTGTTAGCACAAATGAGGCACGGGTCTAACTGCGCCGTTGAGCGGACGCGATAGTTCCTACGGTTTGGTGGACACCCTGACCTAACGGTTTGGGGGTGTCAGATGCCGAAGCCTGGTCCAAGGACGACGTACAGGTATTCCGATCGATTCAAGGCGACCGCGGTGAAGCTGAGCGAGTTGCCGGGCGTGGCGGTTCAGGATGTGGCGAACTCGCTTTACATCCATCCGTTCATGCTGTCACGTTGGCGCAAGCAGTCACGCGAGGGACGGATCGTGACGAAAGGCGTGGAGGTCGAGAAGGATGTTGCCGCCGAGCTGAAGGCGCTGCGGCGGATCAAGAAGGACTACGAGCGGCTGAAGCTCGAGCATGAGCTTTTAAAAAAAGCCATCGAGTTCACTTCGCAACGAAGGGCGAGATCTTCGAGTTCATCGAAGCACAGCGCTCGTCGTACCCGGTCCGCGTGATGTGCGAGCTGTATGGCGTCAGCCCGAGCGGCTTCTATGCGTGGCAGGCGCGGCCGCGCAGCGCCCGGGCCGTCGAGGACGAACGGCTGCTGCAGAAGATCCGCAGCACTCACGCTCGAAGCCGCAGCACCTATGGCAGCCCCAGGGTGCACGAGGCGCTGCGGCGAGCTGGCGAGTCCGTCGGACGCCGGCGAATCGAACGGCTGATGCGGGAAAACGGCATTCAGGCCTGCTCTGCGCGGCTGTATCGACGACTGCCGGGGCTGGGCCGCTTCTTCGCAAGCGTCGGCAATCGCGTGCAGGGTATCGAGATCACCCGACCGGACCAGGTCTGGGTGGGTGACGTGACGTACCTAAAGGTCCGGGGCGAGTGGCGATACCTGGCGACCGTGATGGACCGCTACTCGCGACGGGTACTCGGCTGGGCGCTGGGCGCGGAGAAATCGGCCCAACTGATGCGGCGCGCGATCCAGCAGGCGATCCGCCGTCGCCAGCCGGCACCAGGCCTGATCTTCCACAGCGACCGCGGCGTCGAGAACCTCGCCGCCGAGGTGAAGCGAACGCTGCGCCGGGCCCGGCTCGAGCAGAGCCTGAATCGGCCGCGGCGCATGAACGACAACGCCCACATGGAGTCGTGGTTCAAGTCCATGAAGTCCGACATGTACCATCGGCGCCGATTCGACACCGACCACGAATTGCGCCAGGCCCTGCGGGCGTACGTGGAGTTCTACAACGAGGAGCGGCTACACTCGGCGCTCGGATATCGAGCGCCGGTTGAGTTCGAACGTCAATGCAGCTAACCAACAGGTGTCCACTTTTCCGTGGGAACTCTCCGGTCATACGGCAACGCGCGCGCGCCGCAAGTGCGCCATTTCATTATGCACATGCGGCGCGCTGGACAGCGCAGCGCGCCGCCGCTCAACTGCGGCGTTAGGTGGCATGCTCGCACTAATCCGTAAGTGGCTCCAGAACTCGCCGCGTGTGCATCAGCGGCAGGAACGCGTGCACGATCTGAGGTCGTGCGTTGCTCAGATAGATCGCTTCCTTGACGATGCGGTGGCCTACCCACTCGAGTGGGACGACTTTATCTCTTGGAAGCACAGGAACCCAACGATCGAGCAGGTTCGGGTCAACATCGCCAAGACCGAGCCGCTGTTCTTTTCTAAGACACCCGGTGACCATGCCAAGGCAGTAGACATCGTCGTTGGTGAGAGAAACAGAATTGCCGCTATCGTTGGCATCGCAGCCAGACAGGCGCCGCAAGTGGGGTATGGACATGCCACCTAACCGCGCCGTCGAGCGGACGCAATCATCCTTCGCGAAATGCTCGGCGCGCTTCCCAAACAAGTTTGCGCGCGCCTCGCTCGGTCGGCCCCAGTGCGGCGCCGCTCACGGCGGGCGTTAGTCGGCGCTTGTTGCGCGTCGCGCAACACGGTATAGTGCTACGTGATCCAGTCATTTCGTCACAAGGGCCTCGGGTGCTTTTTCGAGACTGGCAGCGCGGCCGGGATTCAGCCCAAACATGTGAAGCGGCTGAGGATGCTGCTGGTTGCGCTAGATACCGCTCAGACGATCGACGATATGGACGTTCCCGGATTTAGGCTCCATCCATTGAAGGGGAAAGAGAAAGGCCGGTGGTCCGTATGGGTGAATGGCAACTGGCGGGTCACTTTCGAATTTCGTGACGGCCAAGCGCACGTGCTCGACTACGAGGACTATCACTAATGGGCATGCACAATCCTCCGCACCCTGGCGAGTTCATTGCTGAGGTGTATCTGGAGCCCAACGGAATCACGGGTCGTGAGCTGGCGTCCAAGCTTGGCGTTTCCGCTTCGACTCTGAATCGCGTGGTTACGGGCAAAAGCGGTGTCAGCCCGGAAATGGCGCTACGCCTTTCCAAATGCCTTGGTCGCTCTCCCGAGAGCTGGTTGGCCATGCAGCAGAACTATGATCTGTGGCAAGCCAGGCGGCGAGTGAATCTCGGCGATGTGGAGCGCCTCAAAGGCAATGCTGCCTGACCGCGCGCCGCAGCGGACGCTATCAGCTGTCGGTGCCAGCCCGCCGCGCGCCGACGACAAGTATGCGGGCGTCTCGCTGGGCAGGCATTCGTGCGACTCCACTGGGCGCAGGCCTTAGCATGCAAGCATCAAACGACACCCCCGAGGCCAGGAAGGCCGTGTTTCGAAGGTTGGTTGACATCTACGCAACCGGAAATCTGTCCGCGCTGGAGGAAGTGATCGCTCCGAACTACGTCGGTCATGCGTCCGCCGGTGATCGCGATCTGGACGGATTCCGCGAGAGCATCGTTCACTTCCACAACCTCTTCATCTATGCCGAGGACTCATTTGAAGTCAACGACCAGTTCGTAGAGGGCGAGAAGGTGGCCACGCGCATGACGGCGCGCGTGAAGCTGCGCGCGACCGCTGAACCGATCACGCTCATCGGGATCAATCTCGCGCGCATCGTCGGTGGCAAAATCGTCGAAGAGTGGAATACGTGGGAACAACTCCAGTCCCCGGGAACGCCGGAACAGTCGTGACGCTCGAGCAGCGGCGTCCCGGTCGAGCGGTCGAGCGGACGCCATCACGGAGCCCGTCCATGCAGCGGGCAACCAGGCTCTTGCTCGTTCCATTGGCGTGTTTCGCGCTCGAGGCCAACGCCAACGCCTCGCGGTCCGTTGCCGCACTGGCCGAGCTCACCATCCTCGGGCCTGCCCGGGCCCAGTTGGGCGCCTGCGCCAGTTTGCATGCCGACCAGGCGCAGGAGGCCGGCGCTGCGTTGAATCACCTATCGTCGATGGTGGCCGAGTCGCTCGTTGCGCTCGGTACCCGGCGGCCCGCGGAACTGGACGCGCAGGCCCCCGAGGCGCTCTTCATGCACCAGCAGGGTCTGGCGAGGCTTTACGAGGCCGACTCGCAGGCGCTCTCTGCAGAGCGATGCGCGTTCCTGGCCAGGGATGTTCGCTCGATCACCCAGGCGGAGATCGAGTCCATGGTTGGCGACGTGGTTACCCAGATCACCGAGGCCAGCAAGGCTTATCAGCAAGGCATGGAGCGCGCGTTGCAGTGATGCGCTGGTTGCGGGAACAGACCGAAAGCCGATCCGGAAGCGGCCAATATCGACGGCAGACTCGCCGCCTGAGTGGTCATGCAATCGAACCGCAGGTCATCTGGAGCGGCGCGAGCTGACGGAGGATCCTGGATGAGCACCCCGACTCTCGACAGTGCGATCGCTGCGAGCCACGCGGCGCTGGCGGCGATCCTCAGGGGCGACCAAAGCGGTTACCTTGCGCTCTTCAGCGACGCGGAGGACGTCACGCTCGGGAATCCGTTCGGCCCCTTCGGCCGGGGCCGCAAGAACGTCGAGGCGCGGCTGGCCGTCGCCGCTTCGAAGTACCGGGACGGGCGGAATACCCGCGTCGAGCTGATCGAGAAGTATGTCTCGGACACGCTGGCGTGCGTCGCGGAAGTCGAAAGCGGTGAGGCCAAGTTGGCGGGAGGCGAGGAGATGACCGCCATTTCCGTTCGCGTCACGAGCGTCTTCCGGCTGGAAGCCGGGAACTGGAAACTGGTGCATCGCCACGCAGACCCGCTCGGGCTGCCCGGATAAGAAGCTCCTGTGACCGTCGTCGAAGCACCGGGCATCGCTGCGGGAGGGGTGCCATGAGTCCACTGTCGAGGGTGTTCGTCTTCAAGATCGCGGCCACGGTGGCCTTCTGGTGCGTGCCGCTGATCCTGTTTCCAGCGGCGGTTCTCGAGGCGCTCGAGTTTCCGAAGCAGCCGAGCTACATGTTCGTCCGGATGCTCGGCTGGGCGTACCTGGCGCTCTGCGTCGGTTATGCGTTCGGCCTGAGGGCGTCGTTGCAGGGGCAGCGGGCCGCGGGCCCGATCTGGGTGGGTATCGTGAGCAACGGCGGGGCGTGCGGGTATCTCGCGTACTTCGGCGCCACGGGCGCATGGGCGGACTGGGGCGGATTCGTCCAGTTCGTGCTGTGGTCGTCCGTGGCGGCGACCGCGGCGATCACCGCCGGGCTGTACCAGTTTGGTGTACGCCGCGCCGCGGCGACCTGACGGCGACTGGACCACAGCCCTCGATACAAGATCGGGCCGATGCGCTAGGCTTCATCGCCTCGACAGCCCCCAATCGGCCACGGAGCCTCGCGTCATGACCACCACCGACATCGCGGTCGGGCAACTGCGCATTCGCTACCTGATCGACGGTACGAAGAACGGCAGCATGGGCCTGTTCGAACTCGTCGTGCCGCCGGGCTCGAACGTCCCGCCGCCGCACAGCCACACGCACAACGAGGAAATCGTCTACGTGCTCGAGGGGAAGCTCCGGTACTCGGTCGGCACGGAGACTCGCGATCTCGGGCCGGGCGAGACGATGCACACGCCGAAGGGCGTCGTGCACGGGTTCTCGAACCCGTTCGATGCGCCGACCCGTGCGCTGATCACGCTGTCGCCCGACATCGGCGCCGGATACTTCGAGGACGTCGCCGCCGTCGTCAACGCAGGCGGCCCGCCGGACAAGGCGGCGCTCGTGGCCGTCATGGGCCGCTACGGCCTGGTGCCGGCGGCGCCGAGATGAACGCCGGCTCGCGCCGCCACCGGAGACTTGCATGAGCGGTCCCGCCCGTATCGGCGTCCTTTTCTACGCGAAGGACCTGTCCGCCGTCTCGACATTCTACGAGCGCGTCCTCGGGGCCAGGGTGGTCCACGCGGACGACGAGCACCGCGTGCTGCAGTCGCCCGACGTGCAGCTCATCATCCATGCCATTCCGCCGGCGTACGCGAGCGAGATCGTCGTCGAGTCGCCGCCGCGGCCGCGCGAGGAGCAGGCCATCAAACCGTTCTTCACGGTCGACAGCCTGGCCGTGGCGGAGCCGCTGGTCGTGCAGCTCGGCGGTCGGGTGCACGGCCCGGTCTGGCCCGGCCCCGGGATGCGCGTGCGCAACGTCTGTGACCCCGAGGGCAACATCGTGCACCTTCGAGAGCGAGTGGCCTGATCCCGCATTCGGGTGCGGACGGGGCCGGGAGGCGACATGTCGAAACTGCGCGTCGAAAGCTTCACGATCTCGCTTGACGGCTACGGCGCGGGCCCGAACCAGAGCCTCGAGCACCCGCTCGGCGTCGGCGGCACCGCGCTGCACGGCTGGGCGTTTTCCACGCGGACCTTCCAGCGGATGGTGTTCGGCGGCGAGGGCGGCGCGACCGAAGGCGTGGACGAGGCCTACGCGGCCCGGGGCTTCCGGAACGTCGGCGCGTGGATCCTCGGCCGCAACATGTTCGGCCCGGTCCGTGGACCGTGGCCGGACGACAGCTGGCGCGGCTGGTGGGACGAGAACCCCGTCTACCACGTCCCGGTGTTCGTGCTCACCCACCACGCGCGCGCGCCGCTCGAGATGCAGGGCGGCACGACGTTCCACTTCGTGACCGACGGCCCCGAGGCCGCGCTCGCCCGCGCCCGCGAGGCCGCCGGCGGCCGGGACGTGCGCCTCGGCGGCGGCGTCAACGTGATCCAGCAGTACCTGCGCCTGCGACTCATCGACGAAATGCACGTCGCGATCTCGCCGGTGCTGCTCGGCTCCGGAGAGCGCCTGTTCGAGGGCATCGACCTCCCGACGCTCGGTTACACCTGCACCGGACACGCGGCATCGCCGCTTGCGACGCACGTGGTCATTGAGCGACAGCCGACCGCGGGGGAGACCTGATGACCAAGCGCGCGTTCGGGGCGATGATGACCCTGGGCAAGATCGACGTCGCGGCCGTCGAGGCCGCGCGTCGGGGCTGATCGGAGTGCCTGTCTCGATGAGCACTGACCTCCACGTCGTCTTCGGCACCGGGCCGGTGGGGTGCTGGATCGCCCGCACGCTCAGCGCGGCCGGCACGCCGGTGCGTGCCGTGAACCGCAGCGGGCGGCGCCCGGGCCTGATGCCCGCCGAAGTCACGGTCGTCGCGGCCGACGCCGCCGATCCGGCGCAGGCCCGCGAGGCCGCGCAGGGCGCCCGCGTCGTCTACCAGGCGCTCGGCCCGCCGTACCACCTGTGGGAGCAGCAGTTCCCCGCACTGCAGGCCGGCGCGATCGAGGCGGCCCGCGCCGCCGACGCGACCTACGTCTCGATCGAGAACCTGTACCTGTACGACTCGTCGAAACCGATCTCCGAAAACTCGCGCATCGCGCCGCAGTCGAAGAAGGGTGAAGTCCGCCGACGGCTCGCCGCGGAAGTGCTCGACCTGCACGCGCGCGGCCAGCTGCGCGCGGTCGCACTGCGTGCCAGCGACTACTACGGCCCCGGCGTCGTGGATTCCTCGCTCGGCGAGCGGGTGTTCGGGCGGCTCGTCGCGGGCGGGCGTGCCCAGCTGCTCGGGTCCTCCAGGCTGCCGCACACGTTCGCCTACATCGAGGACGTCGGCCGCGCGGCCGTCGCCGTCGCGACGCACGAGTCGGCGCTGGGCCAGGCCTGGATCGCGCCCCACGCGCCGCCGCGCACGCAGGGCGAGATGGTCGAGGCGGCCTGCCGGGTGCTCGGCACGCCGCCGCGGTACAGCGTCGTCTCGCCGCTGGCGATGCGCGTCGCCGGGCTCTTTAATCCGCTCGCCCGCGCCAGCGTCGAGATGATGTACGAGTTCACCGCGCCGTTCGTCGTGGCCTCGACCCGGTTCGAGGCGACGTTCGGCCTGTCGGCCACGCCGATTGACCAGGGCATCGCGGCGACGGTGGCGTGGTACCGGTCGAGGCCGGCGCCCGGGTGACGCTCGACCTCCGCAAGTACCGTCGCATCGTCGTCCTGACCGGGGCCGGCGTCTCGGTCGCGTCCGGACTGCCGACCTACCGCGGGGAGGGCGGCGTCTGGGAGAAGCACAACGTCGAGGCGTTCGGGCACGCGAGCTCGCTCGAACGCCATCCCGAGCGCACGTGGCAGCTCTTCGGCCCGATGCGCGGGGCGATCGCGCGTGCCGAGCCCAATGCCGCGCACCTCGCACTTGCGCACGTCGAGGCCCGACTCGGCAGCCACCAGGATTTCCTGCTCGTCACCCAGAACGTCGACGGCCTGCACCAGCGTGCCGGCAGCCGACGGGTCGTCGAACTGCACGGCAGCCTCGCCCGTACCCGCTGTGCCGACGCCGAATGCACGTTTACGCCGTACGAGGACCGGGAGGAGCACGTGGACGCCGTGCCGCGGTGCCCGGTGTGCCAGGGAATCCTCCGGCCCGACGTCGTGCTGTTCGGTGAGGCGCTGCCGGCGATGGCGAGCTGGCAGTCGAAGCGGGCCTTGCGGGACTGCGACCTCTTCATCGCCGTCGGCACGTCGGGAACCGTGTCGCCGGCGGCCGACTTCGTCCGCTCGGCGCATTACGCCGGCGCGCGTACAATCTACGTGAACCTCGAACCGCTCGCCCCGCCGAACCCGGCTTTCCAGGAGACCGTGCTCGGGCGCGCCGAGGACACACTGCCGACGTTGCTGACGATGGCCGCCTGAACGGTCCGACCGGACGGAACCTGGTGCCAGGGAGGCTCGATGCTCAAGACCGCACTGATCGTTTTCGCCGGCTGCTTCGCCCTCGAGCGGATGTTTCCGGGCTGGGCGCTGCCCAGGGTTCGGACGTGGCCGGTCCGGGTGCTGCTCGTGAACGCGGTGCAACTTGGCGTCGTGATGCTCGCGGGCGTCACCTGGGAGCGCTGGTTGTCGTCCGCGTCCTTGTTCCACCTCTCCGAAAACGTCTCGCCGGCGCTCGGGGGGTGCATCGCGTACTTCATCGCGACGTTCGTCTTCTACTGGTGGCACCGCTGGCGACACGAATACGACGTGCTGTGGCGCGGGTTCCACCAGATCCACCACAGCCCGCAGCGTCTCGAGGTCATCACGTCGTTCTACAAGCATCCGGTCGAGATGGTCGTGAACTCGATCATTGGCAGCCTGCTCGTCTACACGCTGCTCGGCCTGTCCCTCGAGGCGGGCGCGGTCTACACGCTTTGCACGGCCCTCGGCGAGTTCTTCTACCACACGAACGTGAAGACGCCTCGCTGGGTCGGCTTCGTGTTCCAGCGGCCCGAGATGCACCGCATCCACCACCAGCACGACCGGCACCGCAACAACTACGGTGACATCACCTGGTGGGACATGATGTTCGGCACCTACGAGAACCCGGAGGATTGGGTCCACACCTGCGGGTTCGACGACGACAAGGAACAGCGGTTGATCGACATGCTCGGCTTCAGGGACGTCCACGGCCCGCATTGAGGCGCTAAGATCGCGGCGGGAGCGCCGGCCGCAGGCGTTGGAGGATCAGGCGATGTATGGACTCATCGGCAGCGTGCGCGCCGTCCCCGGCCGACCGCTGATCGCAGGATTCGGCGAGCGCCACGAGACCGTGCCGATCGGTGGCGTGGGGATGCCGCGATGACGACCTACGATGCCGGTACCGCGCCCCCGACGCGGTTGATGCGTTTTCCGGAAGCGGTGCGCCACGAGCCGGCCATCGACGCCTGGCTTGCGTCCCGCCCGGCTGAACTCGGTGAGATCGCGAGGCGCTGGTTCGACGCCATGCGCGACGGCGGGCCGGATGGCCGGGAACTGTTGCACGACGGACACCCGACCGCCTGCATCGACGATGCGGCGTACGGTTACGTCAATGTGTTCCGCGACCACGTGAACGTCGGGTTCTTCCTCGGTGCGCACCTCGCGGACCCGGCCGGTCTGCTCGAGGGCGAAGGGCGGTTCATGCGCCACGTGAAACTGCGGCCGGGGGTCGCGGTCGACGAGACGGCGCTTCGAGCGCTCATCGACGCGGCCCGCACGCACATGCGTACGCTGGTCCAGCCGGCCTAGGCAGCCGGGTCGTCCGTGCCGCTCCACGTCGAAACGCCGCTCGTCGAGTCCGGCCCCCTAGGCCGGGCGGTCGGCGGGCGGGTGTTCGTGAAGCTCGAGTCGGCGCAGCCGACGGGCTCGTTCAAGTTGCGCGGCTTCGGCCACGCCTGCGGGGTGCGGCACGCCGAAGGCGCGCGCCGGTTCCTGTCGTCGTCGGGCGGCAACGCCGGCCTCGCCGTCGCGCACGCGGGCCGCCGGCTCGGCGTGCCGGTCACCGTCGTCGTGCCCGAGACCGCGACCGCGCGGGCCCGGCAGTTGCTCGAGGCCGAGGGCGCGCAGGTGATCGTGCGCGGCGCGAGCTGGCAGGAGGCGAACGAGTACACGCAGTCGCTCATCGGCCCGGACACGGCGTTCTTCCACCCGTTCGACGACCCGCTCGCCTGGGTGGGCCACTCGACGCTCGTCGACGAGGTCGCCGCCGCGGGCCTGCGGCCCGACGCGGTCGTCCTCAGCGTCGGCGGCGGCGGGCTCCTGTGCGGCGTGGCGCTCGGGATGCAACGCCACGGCTGGGACGACGTGCCGATCATCGCGGCGGAGACCGAGGGCGCCGCCTCGTACCGCGCGGCGCTCGAGGCCGGTGGACCGGTCGAGATCGCCCGGGTCGCGAGCGTCGCGACCTCGCTCGGTGCGCGCCGCGTCTGCGAGCGGGCCTGGCGTTGGTCGCTCGAGCGGCCCGTCGTGAGCGCGCTCGTGAGCGACATTGCCGCGCTCGAGGCCTGTGAGCGGTTTGCAGGCGACCACGGCGTGTGGGTCGAGCCCGCCTGCGGCGCGAGCCTGGCGCTCGCCTACGGGCGTCACGCGACGCTCGAACCGTACCGGACGGTGCTGGTCGTCGCCTGCGGCGGCGTGACGGCGCCGCCCGAACTCATCCGCGAGTGGACGGTGGCCGCGCGCACGTCGGACACTCGGCATTCCTGAACCTGGAGGTCCCACGATGTACCGCAGCTGCCTCGCCGTCGCACTCGCACTGGTCGCCGTTGCCCATCCCGTGAGCGCCCAGTCGCCCACCGGCGTCGAGTTCCTGAACTCCGGCAAGGTCGTCGGGAAGTCGTTTCCGCTGTCCGAGGCGGTGCGGGTCGGCGACACGCTGTACCTCTCGGGCGTCGTCGGGATCGGCCCGGGCGAGACGAAGCTGGTGCCCGGCGGGCTCGCGCCCGAGGCGCGCCAGACGCTCACGAACATCAGGACGATGCTCGAGGCGAACGGGCTCGGGCTGCGCGACGTCGTGAAGTGCACCGTGATGCTCGCCGACATCGGCGAGTGGGGGGCATTCAACGAGGTCTACAAGGAATTCTTCAGCGCCCCGTACCCGGCGCGCTCCGCGTTCGGCGCCAGCGGACTTGCGCTCGGCGCGCGCGTCGAGGTGGAGTGCATCGCAGCCTACCCGCGCTGAACGAGGGTCAGCCGGCGAGCGCGCGGTCGACGAACTCGATCCAGTGCGCGACCGGCACCGGGCTCGCCTCGCGCAGGTGCGCGAGGCAACCGATGTTGGCGGTCGCGATCGCGACCGGTGAGCCGGCCGTGAGTGCGTCGAGCTTGCGGCGGCGCAGTTCCGTCGAGAGTTCGGGCTGCAGCAGTGAATACGTGCCGGCCGACCCGCAGCAGATCGTGCCGTCCTGCACCGGCGCGAGCCGGTAGCCCGCGGCCGCGAGCAGCGCCTCGACGCGGCCGGTGATCCGCTGGCCGTGCTGCAGCGTGCAGGGCGCCTGCCAGGCAATCGAGGGTCCCTCGCCGGGCTGGAGTCCCGCCTCGGCGAGTGCCGCGGGCGTGACGAGCTCGGCGACGTCGCGGGTCGCGGCCGCCACACGGGCCGCCGCGGCGTCGCCGTCGAGCAGCCGCGCATAGTCCTTGACCATCAGTCCGCAGGCGCTCGCGGTGCTGACGATCGCCGTCGCGCCGGCCGCGAGCGCGGCGTCGGCGGCCGCGACGTTGCCGCGGGCCTGCGCGTGCGCGCGACCGGGCTCGCCGAGGTGGTGGGCCAGCGCGCCGCAGCAGGTCTCGCCGTGGAGGCGCACGACCGTGTAGCCGAGCCGCTCGAGCACCCGGCGGGTCGCCGCGTTGATCGTCGGGGCGAGTCCCGGCTGCACGCAGCCTTCGAGCAGCGCGACGGTGCCGCGCGATGCGACCGGCGCCGCGGCGGGTCCGCCTGTGGGAGCGCCGGCGGCCGGGGCCGGGAGCGTTGCGCGGTCGCCGGGCAGCTTCGTGCGCAGCGCGTCGGGCAGCACCGCGCGGAACCACCCGCCGAGCCGCGCGAGCACGGTCACGAGCGTCCGCCGCGGCAGGAGCGCCACGAGCGCAGCGCGCTGCCAGCGCTCGGCCACCGGCCGCCCGACGCGCTCGTCGGCGAGTTCGCGGCCGAGGTCCACGATGCGTCCGTATTGCACGCCGGACGGGCAGGCCGTTTCGCAGGCGCGGCAGGTGAGGCAGCGGTCGAGGTGTTCGACCGTCGCCGTACCGGCCGGGCCGCCCTCGATGAGCTGCTTCACGAGGTAGATGCGCCCTCGCGGGCTGTCGAGTTCCCGACCGGTGACCCGGTAGGTCGGGCACGCGGGCAGGCAGAACCCACAGTGCACGCAGGCGCGCATCAGCTCGACCGCCTCCCGACCCCGCGGCGTGCCTTCGAGCAATCGTTGCGGCTGCGTGTGCACGCTCAGAGGCCCTCGTACATCCGTCCCGGGTTCAGGATCCCGGAGGGATCGAAGACGCGTTTGAGCGCACGGTGCAAGTCGAGCAGCGCCGGCGCGGGCGCCTCGAACGCCGGTAACCGCGGGTCGGGACGGCGCACGGCGGTCGCGTGGCCGCCGGCCTCGCGCGCAACCTGGGCGATGCGCCCGGCCTCGACGAGGCCCGGCACGTACGAGTACCAGCGCTGCAGCCCGTTCCACTCGACGAACGTCGCGCCGGGCAGCGGCAGCGGCGGCGCACCGGCCGGCACGTGCAGCCGCCAGAGCTCGCGCGCGCCCTCGAAGAACGGGTGCTCGTGCTCACGCACGGCCCGCCAGTGGGCGGCCCCGTCGGCGACGGTCTCGCCGCCGACGCGACGCGCCACGTCGTCGAGCGTGCGTCCGCTGCCCTCGAAGCGCAGGTGCAGCCGGCCGTCGTGCCAGCTCGAGGCCGTGAGCGGCAGCGCGCCGCGGGCGAGTTCGCCGAGCCGGGCGAGCGCGGCGGCCTGGTCGAGCTCGAGCGCGAGCGTGCGGGACGCGGGCGGGCAGGGCAGCACCTTCAGCGACACGTCGAGCAGCACGCCGAGCGTGCCGAAACTGCCGGCCAGCGTCCGCGCGAGGTCGTAGCCGGCCACGTTCTTCATCACCTCGCCGCCGAACCGGAGCACGCGGCCGTTGCCCGTGAGCAGGCGCACGCCGAGCACGTGGTTGCGGAGCGGCCCGGCCCAGGCGCGCGACGGGCCCGAGAGCCCGCAGGCGACCGTGCCGCCGATCGTCGCCGCGCTGCCCCACGCGGGCGGCTCGAACGGCAGGCGCTGGCCGCGCGAGTCGAGCAGCGCCTCGACCTCGCGGAGCGGCGTGCCCGCGCGCGCCGTGAGCACGAGTTCGCCCGGGTCGTACGAGACGACGCCGCGGTGCCAGGCGACCTCGAGCGGTTCGCCCACGACCGGTCGGCCGAGGAACGCCTTGCTGTCGCCGCCCACGATCCGGAGCGGGGTGGCGGCGGCGCAGGCGGCACGCACCTGTCCGACCATCGCTTCGGTCGCGTCGTGCTCGATCACGTCTCAGAACCGCGGCAGGTGTGCATGGGGGAGCTTGCCGCCGTGGACGCGCAGCGCGCCGTAGTCGGCGCAGCGGGCGAGCGTGGGCACGGCCTTGCCGGGGTTCAGGCGCGCTTCGGGATCGAAGGCCCGCTTCACCGCGTGGAACGCCTCGAGTTCGTCGGCGCCGAACTGCGTGCACATCGGCCCGAGTTTCTCGACGCCGACGCCGTGCTCGCCGGTGACCGTGCCGCCGACCTCGACGCAGTGCTCGAGGATGTCGGCGCCGAGCCGCTCGGCCCGCGCGACCTCGTCCGGGTCGCCGCCGTCGAACAGGATCAGCGGGTGCAGGTTGCCGTCGCCGGCGTGGAACACGTTGATGACCCGCAGCCGCGCCGCGGCCGCCAGTTCGGCGATACGGCCGAGCACCGCGGCGAGCCGGCGCCGCGGGATCGTCCCGTCCATGCAGTAGTAGTCCGGCGCGAGCCGGGCGACGGCCGGGAAGGCGGCCTTGCGCCCGGACCAGAACCGCGCGCGCTCGGCCGCGTCGGCCGCGGTGCGGATCGCGCGCGCGCCGCCGGCCCCGAGCAGCGCCGTGACGCGCCCGAGGTCGGCCTCGACGTCGAGCGCGAGGCCGTCGAGCTCGCAGAGCAGCAGCGCCGCGGCGTCCGTCGGGTAGCCGCAACGCGCATAGGCCTCGGCCGCCGCGAGCGCCGGCCCGTCCATCATCTCGAGCCCGGCCGGCAGGATCCCGGCGGCGATGATCGCGCTCACCGCCTCGGCACACCGGCCGACGTCGTCGAACGCCGCCATCACGAGTTCGACGCGCTCGGGCACCGGCACCAGCCGCACGGTCGCCTCGACGACGACGCCGAGCATCCCCTCGGAGCCCGTCACGAGCGGCAGCAGCGAGAGTCCCGGCTCCTCGCCGTGCGCGGCGCCGATCCTGAGCAGCCGCCCGTCCCAGGTCGCCATCACGACCTCGAGCAGGTTGTGGACCGTGAGCCCGTACTTGAGGCAGTGCACGCCGCCCGAGTTCTCGGCGACGTTGCCGCCGATCGTGCAGGCGACCTGCGAGGACGGGTCCGGTGCGTAGAAGAGTCCGTGCGGTGCGGCCGCCTGGGAGATCGAGAGGTTCGTCGCGCCCGGTTCGACGCGGGCGATCCGGCGCTCGGGGTCGACCTCGAGGATGCGCGACAGCCGCGACAGTACCAGGAGCATTGCCCCCGGGACGGGCAACGCCCCGCCCGAGAGCCCGGTGCCGGCGCCGCGCGCGACGACCGGCACGCCGTGCGCGGCGGCGATCTCGAGCGCCGCGCAGACACCCTCGGTGCTGCCGGGCAGCACGACGAGCTCCGGACGGTGGCGATGCAGCGTGAGCGCGTCGCATTCGTAGGCGACGCAGGCCTCGGCCGCGGTCAGGACGGCGTCCGGACCGAGGGCCGAGCGGAGCGCGAGGATCAGTGCCGGGTCATGCGCCACGCGCCAACGTTACGACGCCGGCGGTGGTCCCGACCAGTAGCACGTCGGCCGGCCGACGGGCGAAGAGCCCGACGGTCACGACGCCGGTGATCTGGTTGATCTCGGACTCGAGCGCGGCCGGGTCGGCGATGTCGAGCCCGTGGACGTCGAGGATGTGGTTGCCGTTGTCGGTCACGAAGCCCTCGCGGAGCCGGGGCTGGCCCCCCAGCCGCTCGAGTTCCCGGCCGACGATCCGCCGGGCCATCGGGATCACCTCGACCGGCAGCGGGAAGCGCCCGAGGCGCTCGACCACCTTCTGCTCGTCGACGATGCAGACGAAGCGACGCGAGGCGGCGGCGACGATCTTCTCGCGGGTGAGGGCACCGCCGCCGCCCTTGATCAGCTCGAGCGAGCGGGTGGACTCGTCCGCGCCGTCGACGTAAAGCCCGAGGTCGCCCGTGGAATTGAGGTCGAGCACCGGGATGCCGTGGGCGGCGAGCCGCTTCGTGCTGGCCTCCGAGCTCGACACCGCACCGGCGATCCGCGACTTGTGCGCCGCCAGCGCGTCGATGAAGAAGTTGACCGTGGAGCCAGTGCCGACGCCGATCACCTCGCCGTCCGGAACGTAGGCGAGCGCCGCCTCGGCCGCGAGCTGCTTCTTCTGGTCCTGGTTCGACATTTGCGACTCCCTGAAACAACTGTGCCCGCTTTCGCGGGCACAGTCGGTAGCTTCGAATGGAAGCTTACTTCTTCTTGGCCGGGGCCTTCTTAGCCTTAGCCTTCGTCTTAGCCTTCTTCTTCGCTGCCATTGTCAGAGTCTCCATGTCGGGTTAGTCCGGGCGCAGTATTTACAGAAATCAAATAGCGAATGCAATAGGGGGGTTGCATTTTCTTTCCGGCGCCATTTCGGCGCTCGATGCCGATCGTGCGCGCGCCGAAACGCGCGACGACGCGTTCGCACTGCAAATCACGATGCGAACTCACTCGAGCGAGAGAATGAAATCCCATTCCTCGCGCGTCACCGGCGTGATCGAGAGACGGTTGCCGCGACGGAGGATCAGCATCCCGGAGAGCGCTCCGTGCGCATGTTTGCGCAAGGTTTCGAGGCCGATCACGGGCTCGATCCGGCGCTCGAGTTTCACGTCCACGCTGTACCAGGTCGGCGACGCGGGATCGCTCTTCGGGTCGTGGTATCGGTGACGGCGATCGAGCGCGGCGGCTTCCGGATAGCCCGCGCGCACCACCTTCACGATGCCGGCGATCCCCGGTTCGTCGCAGCTCGAGTGGTAGAAGAAGCCGCGATCGCCCTTGCGGACCTGGTCGCGCAGCATGTTGCGCACCTGGTAGTTGCGCACGCCGTCCCAGGCGGTCGTCGCGCCGGGCGCGCGGGCGAGGTCGTCCACGCCGAAGGTGTCCGGTTCGGACTTGAAGAGCCAGAAGTTCAAGCGTCACTCCTCATCGGCGCCGCGCGGCGGCGCGTGGAACGATCAGTTCGCGCTCCGTGACGACGGCGTCGAGCGCCACGTCCCACGGTTGAGGCCGGATGGACGCGAGTTCCTGGCAGGCGTAGGCGATGCCGAGGAGGCGCGGCCGCCTGTACGCCCGGCCGGGCGTCCGCCGCGGCGAGAGCGCGCGGTCGTAGTAGCCCGCGCCCATCCCGAGCCGGTGGCCGTCGCGGTCGAAGCCGACGAGCGGCACGAGCACCACGTCGATCTCGCGGAGCCGGACCCGGCGGGCGTGCGCCGCGGGTTCCTCGATGCCGTAGGCGCCGCGCCGGCGCCCGGCGCCCGGGACGAGTTCGACGAACTCGAGCCTGCGACGCCGGCGACTCGAGATGCGGGGGACGCACAGCCGCACGCCGGACGCGGTCGCGGCCGCAATGAACCGGGCGAGGCTCGCCTCGCCCGGCATCGCGAGGTAGGCGGCGACGCGCAGGCCGCGCCGGGTGCAGCCGAGCCGGCGCAGTCGGGCGGCGATCGCGCGTTCGGCGGCCGCGCGCCGGGCGGCCGGGATCGACCGGCGCAGCGCACGCAGCCGGCGCCGCTCGGCTCGCTCGTCGTCGGCGGGCTGCACCATCGCGTGGTCGCTCGCTGGGGGAAGGGGGATGGCGCCACCCGCCTGTGCCGTCACGGACCATTGCTCTCGACATGGAGCAACAGGCGGGGAAGGCCACGTCACCTCAGGCTTCCCGCTCGAAGGCGGACGTGCACAACGGTGACGGCTGGCCGGCTCCCCTGGGTTTTTGACTTACGGTCGAGAGGTAACCCGGACCGTGTCGAACACCGCAGGCGGCGCCAAATCGTCGGAGGCCGGCCCGTGCCGCGCCTCCACAAGTCGTCACGGCGGCGGGCCCGGGGCCCGCGCGACCGTCAGAGTTCGAGCTGCTGGCCGCGCTCGAGCGCGGACTCGACCCGCTCGCGCAGCGCGCGGAGCCGGCTGCCGACGTCGCCGTCGATCGTCGAGCCCTGGCGGCGCAGCTTGATCAACTCGTTCGCAATGTTGAGCGCCGCGATGACCGCGATCCGCTCGAGGCCCGCGACGCCGCCGGCATCGCGCAGCTCGCGCATCTTCACGTCGAGGTACTCGGCCGAGTCGAGCAGGTCGGCGCGCTCCTCGGCCGGGCAGGCGACCTGGTATTCGCGGTCGAGCAGGCGTACGCCCACCCTCGTGATCCGCTCCTCGCTCATGCGCCGTGCTCCATGCCCTTCAGCCGGCCGATCATCGCCTCGACCCGCGCCCGGACCTGCTCGTTCTTCTGCAGCAGGTTCGCCCGCTCGTTCATCAGCGACTCCTGCCGCTGGCGCAGCGCGCGGTTTTCTTCCTTCAGGTGCCCGATCGTGGCGACGAGCTCGTCGACGCGCTTCTCGAGGCGTCGCATCTCGGCGTCGATCGCGGTACGGGCGGCGTTGTCGCTCATGCGGGGAACTATAGGGCGGCACCCGGGGGGAATCAATTGAGGCGGCCCCGCGAGGGCGCGCGATGTTACGATAACGTCGATGACCGCGCCCGCCGATTTCGACGACGTCGCACGCGCGCTCTCGGCCGTCGGTGCGACGGTCGGCGCGGCCGAGGCCCACGGCTGCCTGTGCGGTGCCCTGAGCGCGCGCCGCGACTACGGTCCCGCCGACTGGCTCGAGGAAATCGTCCCGGACGAGGCGCAACCCGCCGACCCGCGGCTCGCCGCGCTGCTCGAGGCGACCGTCGCCGCGCTCGCTGGCGACGAGATGACGTTCGAGCCGCTGCTGCCCGACGACGAGGCGCCGCTCGGCCGGCGCGTCGAGGCGCTCGGGACCTGGTGCCAGGGCTATCTCTACGGCTTCGGCACCGCCGGTACGGCCGGCAACGTCCGGCTGCCGGACGACGTGGCCGAGGTGCTCGGGGATTTCGCGCAGCTCGGCCAGGCGGGCGCCGTCGGCTCGGACGAGGACGCGGTCGAGGAAGAGGCCTACGCGGAGCTCGTCGAATTCCTGCGCGCCGCGGTGCAGCTCGTCTACGACGAACTCGCGCCGCTCCGTGCGGCCCAGCCCGCCTCCCACACGGACCACTGACCGACCGATGATGCTACGCAAGGACGAGTTTGCGCGGCGCCGCCGGCAGCTGATGCGGATGATGGGCAAGGGGGCGATCGCGATCCTGCCCGCCGCGACCGAGAAGTTGCGGAGCGGCGACTCGCACTATCCGTACCGCCAGGACAGCGATTTCCACTACCTGACCGGCTTCGGCGAGCCCGAGGCGGTGGCGGTGCTGGTGCCCGGCCGCGCACAGGCCGAGTACGTGCTGTTCGTCCGCGAGCGCGACCCGGTCCGCGAGACCTGGGACGGCCGCCGCGCCGGTCCCGAGGGCGCGACGCGGGACTACGGGGCCGACGACGCGTTCCCGATCGGCGACATCGACGACATCCTGCCGGGCCTGATCGAGCAGTGCGACCGCGTCTACTACACGATGGGCGTGCACCCCGAGTTCGACCACCAGGTGATCGGCTGGGTCAACGGACTTCGCGGCCAGTCGAAGCAGGGCAAGCACACGCCGCACGAGTTCGTCGCGCTGGACCACCTGCTCCACGACATGCGGCTCTACAAGAGCCGCGGCGAACTCGGCGTGATGCGCCATGCGGCGAAGATCTCCGTGGACGCGCACCTGCGGGCGATGCGGGCGACGCGTCCCGGGATGCACGAGTACGAGGTCATGTCGGAGCTGCTGCACGAGTTCCACCGCCACGGCGCCGAGTCGGCGTACCCCCCGATCGTCGGCGGCGGCGCGAACGCCTGCGTCCTGCACTACCGCGAGAACCGCGACCCGCTGCGCGACGGCGACCTGCTGCTCATCGACGCGGCCTGCGAGTACGGCTGCTACGCGACCGACATCACCCGCACGTTCCCGGTCAACGGCCGGTTCACGCCCGAGCAGAAGGCGATCTACGACGTGGTGCTCGAGGCGCAGGAGGCCGCGTTCGCCGCGGTACGCCCGGGCAATCACTACAACGAGTTCCACGAGGCGGCGGTCAAGGCTGCGACCCAGGGACTGGTGCGCCTCGGGCTGCTGCAGGGCCGGGTGCCGACGCTCGTCAAGGAAGAGGCCTACCGGAAGTTCTTCATGCACAAGTCCGGCCACTGGCTCGGGCTCGACGTGCACGACGTCGGCGACTACAAGGTCGGCGACGAGTGGCGCGTGCTCGAGCCCGGCATGGTCGTCACCGTCGAGCCCGGCATCTACATCCCGGCCGGCACGAAGGGCGTGCCGAAGCGCTGGTGGAACATCGGCGTGCGGATCGAGGACGACGTCCTCGTCACGGCGGCCGGGCACGAGGTGCTCACGAGCGGCCTGCCGCGCACGACCGCCGAGGTCGAGCGCGTGATGGCGTCCTGAGATGACGGGCCGCGACCCGACGCGCGAGTTCGACCTGGCGATCGCCGGCGGCGGCCTCGTCGGGGCCTCGCTTGCGCTCGCGGTCGCGCCACTCGGCCTCAGCGTCGCGCTCGTCGAGGCCGTCGTGCCGGGCGGCGACGCCCACCCGAGCTACGACGAGCGCACGACCGCGCTCTCGAACGGCACGATCCGCGCGTTCCGCTCGCTCGGCGTGTGGTCGCGGATGGAGCGCGAGGCCGCGCCGATCCGCAGGATCCACGTCTCGGAGCGCGGCCGCTTCGGCGTCGCACGGATCGACGCGGCCGAGCAGGGGCTCGAGGCGCTCGGCTGCGTGCTGCCGAACCGGGTGATCGGCGAGGCGCTCTGGCACGGGCTCGCGGCCTGGCCGGGCGTCGAGGTGATCGCCCCCGCGCGCGTCACCGGCACGACGCTCGGTGAAGGCTCGCGTCGGCTCGAGGCCGAGCGCGACGGCGAGCCGGTGGCCGTGCAGGCACGCCTCGTCGTCGCCGCGGACGGCGCGCGCTCGACGATCCGCGAGCAGGCGGGCATCGGCTCCGACCATCGGGACTACGGCCAGACCGCGATCGTCACGACGATGACCGCGCAACGCTTCCACGACCACGTCGCCTACGAGCGCTTCACGGCCGACGGGCCGATCGCCGTGTTGCCGCTCACGGACGGCCGCTGCGGCGTCGTCTGGACGCTGCGGCCGGAGGCGGCGTCGCGCGTGATCGCGCTGCCGGACGACGCGTTCATTTCGGAGTTCCAGCACGCGTTCGGGTTCCGGCTCGGTCGCTTCGTCAAGGTGGGTCGCCGCTACTCCTACGACCTCGCGCTCACGCGCTCGGACCGCCACACGGCGGCGCGCCTCGCGATCGTCGGGGCGGCGGCCCAGGGCATGCACCCGATCGCGGGGCAGGGCTTCAACCTGGGATTGCGCGACGCGGCCTGCCTGGCCGAGGTGATCGCCGACGCCCGGGCCGACGGCCGGATGGATCCCGGCGACGACACGGTGCTCTCGGCCTACGCCGACTGGCGCGAGGACGACCGTCGCCGGATCGTCGCGTTCACCGATGGCCTGGTGCGCACGTTCGGTTCGCCGCTCGCGACGGTCGGCGGGCTGCGTGCGGCCGGACTCGTCGCGTTCGACCTGCTGCCACCCGCGAAGGCCGCGATGTCGCGGCTGAGCGTCGGCGCGGCCGGCCGGGTGCCGCGCCTCGCGCGCGGCGTCCCGCTCTCCGGGGGTACGCCGTGAGCGGCGCGCGCCGGCCCGATTTCGACGTCGTCGTCGTCGGCGGCGGGATGGTCGGGCTCGCGACGGCCGCGCTCGTCGCGCGCGAGCCGCGTCTCGCCGGCCTGCGGGTCGCCGTGGTCGAGCCGGCCGCGCCGCGTCCGCCGGTGGACGGCGACGTGGACCTGCGCGTCTCGGCGCTGTCGCGCGCGTCCGAGCGGGTGCTCGCGGCCGCCGGTGCCTGGGACGCGATCGAGCCGCACGCCTGCGCGTACGAGCGGATGGTGGTCTGGGACGCGGCCAGCACGCCGGAGGCCGCCGACGCGCTCCGGTTCGACGCCGCCGAGGCCGGCGAACCGGACCTCGGCCACATCGCCGAGAACCTGCGGATCCAGTGGGCGCTTGCCGGGTCGCCCGCGCTGAAGGGCGTGACGATGCTGCGCGCCGGGCTCGACGGGCTCGAGTTCGGGGCCGACCCGGCGCGCGTCGGTCTCGACGACGGCCGCAGCGTCACCGCGGGCCTCGTGGTCGGCGCCGACGGCGGGTCGTCGAAGGTGCGCGAACTCTGCGGGATCAGCCGCGGCGGCTGGTCCTACGGCCAGGTCGCGGTGGTCGCCCACCTCGAGCCCGGGCACCCGCACCGCCACACGGCGTGGCAGCGATTCCTGCCGGAAGGTCCGCTCGCGCTGCTGCCGCTCCGCGACGGACGCGTGTCGCTCGTGTGGAGCACGACGCCCGAGGCCGCGAAGTCGCTCATCGACGCCGAACCGGACGCGTTCGGCCGGCGGGTCACCGAGGCGAGCGCGCACGTGCTCGGCCCGCTCGGCCTTGCGAGCGCCCGCGCCGGGTTCCCGCTCGCACTGTGGCACGCGCGCGAATACGTGCGTCCGCGACTCGCGCTGGTCGGCGACGCGGCGCACACGATCCACCCGCTGGCCGGCCAGGGCGTCAACCTCGGTTTCCTCGACGCGGCGTCGCTGGCCGAGGTGCTGGCCGATGCGGTGGAGTCGGGCACCGACCCGGCGTCGCTGCGCGTGCTCCGGCGCTATGCGCGCTGGCGGCGCGCGGAGAACGCCGTGATGCTCGGGGCCTGCGACACGATCAACCGGACGTTCGGCGAGCGCAGCGTCGCGGTGGCCGGGCTCCGTCGCTTCGGACTCGCGGTCGTCGGGTCGCAGGCGCCGGTGCGGCGACTGATGGTCCGCCGCGCGCTCGGCCTCGCGGGCGACCTGCCGGCGATCGTCGCGCGGCCGGGAGCGACGCCGTGAGCGAGCGTGGCCCGGTCGACGCGCTCTTTACGCAGGACCCGCCCGACCCGGGCCATCCCTGGCGCGACGACCCGCTGCTCGGCGGCTGGCTCGAGCGCACGCTGCCGCCGGACACGCTCCGCGCGCTCGAGCCCGAGTTCGATGCGCTCGGCGCGCTGTCGGGCGGACCGCTCTACGCGCTGCAGCTCGCCGACCGGCTGAACGAGCCCGAACTCGTGCAGTGGGATGCCTGGGGCAACCGGGTGGACCGCGTCGAGGTGACGCCGCTGTGGCGCGAGTGCGAGCGCATCGCCGCGACGCACGGCCTCGTGGCCACCGGGTACGAATCGCGGCACGGCCGGCACGCGCGCATCGCGCAGTTCGTGAAGGTCTACCTCTTCGCGCCGTCGTCGGATGTCTACACCTGCCCGCTCGCGATGACGGACGGTGCCGCGCGGACCCTGCTCGACTCGGGCAACCGTGCGCTCGTCGAGCGCGCCGTGCCGCGCCTCACGTCCCGCGACCCGGCCTTTGCCTGGACCAGCGGACAGTGGATGACCGAGACCACCGGCGGCTCGGACGTCGGTCGCTCGCAGACCCGCGCCGTGCGGGACGGCGAGGGCTGGCGGCTCCACGGCCGCAAGTGGTTCACCTCGGCGGTCGCCTCGCAGATGGCGCTCACGCTCGCGCGACCCGAGGGCAATGGCCCGGGCGGCAAGGGCCTCGCGATGTACTACGTCGAGGTGCGCGACGCGGACGGCCGACTCAACGGCCTGCGCGTCGACCGCCTGAAGGACAAGCTCGGCACGCGCAAGGTGCCGACCGCCGAGCTGACGCTCGACGGCACGCGCGCCGTGCTCGTGGGCGAGCCGGCGAACGGCACCCGCGCGATCGAGCCGATGCTCGTGATCACCCGGACCTGGAACAGCGTCTGCGCGGTGTCGTTCATGCGTCGCGGGCTCGCGCTCGCACGGTCCTACGCGGGCCGGCGCGAGGCGTTCGGCGCACCGCTCGCCGAGCAGCCGCTGCACCAGGACACGCTCGCGGCCGTCGAGGCCGAGACCTGGGGCGCGTTCCTGCTCGCGTTCCTGCTCGTCGAGCTGCTCGGCCGGCAGGAGCGCGGCGAGATCGACGACGAGCAGCGTGCGCTGCTCCGGCTCGTGACGCCGCTCGCGAAGCTCGCCACCGCGAAGCAGTCGGTCGCCGCGGTCAGCGAACTGATCGAGAGTTTCGGCGGGGCCGGGTACGTCGAGGACACCGGGCTCCCGGGCCTGCTGCGCGACGCGCAGGTGCTGCCGATCTGGGAGGGCACGACGAACGTGCTCTCGCTCGACGCGCTGCTGCGTTCGGACCTGCACTCGGGGCTCGCGGCGCTGGTCGGGCGCGTCTCGGCCTGCCAGCGCGGGTTGCAGGAGCCGCGGCTGGTCGCGGCGGGTCGCAGCGCCACCGCGGCGCTCGAACGCGCGGCGCTGTGGCTCGAGGCGGGCCAGGACCGCGAGGTGCTGCAGGCCGGCGCCCGCAGGCTCGCGCTGACGCTTGCCCGCGCGCTCGAACTCGCGCTGCTCTGCGAGCACGCGCAGTGGCTGCTGGACCACCGTGGCGACCGGCGCGGCTACGCGGCGGCGCTGCGCTTCGCGCGCCTGCCCGTCGACCTGATGCACGAGGTCGACACGGACCTCGACCGCGTGCTGATGGACGGGCCGCCCGGCGCATGAGCCGCGCGACGTCCGAACCGATCCGCACGCCCGGGCCGCGCGACCTGCTCCGGGAACTGCGACTGCCCGTCGACGCGTTGCGCTGGGTGCCGGACCTCGTCTCGACCCGTCCGCGCCGCGCCCGTCGCCCGGCCTCGGTGGTGCTGCTGCCCGGGTTCGGCACCGGTCCGCGGGCGATGCACGTGCTCGAGGTTTACCTGCGCGGCTGCGGCCACCGGGTGCGCGACTGGGGGCTCGGCCACAACACCGGCGAGGCGCAGCGACTGCGCGACGCACTCGAGCCCGTCGTCCGCGCGCTCGTCGACCGGCACGGCGAGCCCGCGACGCTCGTCGGCTGGAGCCTCGGCGGGTTCATCGCGCGCGAGTACGCCCGCGAGCGCCCGGACGAGGTGCGCGCGGTCGTCACGCTCGGCACGCCGGTGATCGGCGGGCCGCGCTACACGGCGACCGCGCGACGCTACCAGGCGCAGGGCCACGACCTCGACGAACTGGAGCGGGTCGTGATGCAGCGCTACGAGAAGCCGCTCGAGGTCCCGGTCACCGCGATCTACTCGAAGCGCGACGGGATCGTCGCCTGGCAGGCCTGCATCGACCGCTGGTCGCCGCGGGTCCGGCACGTCGAAGTCGACGAGACCCACCTCGGGCTCGTGTTCTCGCCGCGGGTGCGCGGACTCGTCGCCGAGGCGATCGACCGCCGCTGACCGTCGCTCCGGCCGCGATCGCGGTGGTGGCCGTCTCTTGCCCGCCGGAGCGGCCTGTCGCAGCATGGGCCCGGAAATGGAGTCCGGCCGTTTCGGCCAGGGGGCAGGCATGAAGGCGATCACTGGAATCGGCGTGGCGGTGCTGCTGGCGACCGCGGCGACGGGCGCGCGGGCCGGCGTGTACGCCGACGACCTCGGCAAGTGCCTGGTGTCCTCGACCACCGAGGCCGACCGGGCGCTGATGGCGCGGTGGATATTCGCCTCGATGTCGCTGAACAAGGAAATCGCCCGGTACGTGAACATGTCCGCCGAGGTGCGCGAGGGGTTGAACCGCGACACGGCGGCGCTCTACATGCGACTCATGACCGAATCGTGCCGGACGCAGACCCGCGACGCCGCGAAGTACGAAGGCGCGGCGGCGATCAGCGCGGGGTTCGGCCTGCTCGGACAGATCGCGGCGCAGGGTCTCTTCGCCGACCCGGCCGTGACGGCGGGTGTCGCGCAACTCGACAAGTACTACGACCCGGAGAAACTCAAGGCCGCGATGGAGGCGAAGTGACCACGCCGCGCGGAAGCGTGCCGGGCGAGGATCGGCCGGACGACGCCGCACCGGAAGCCGACGCGGAGTGGACCTGCACGGGCTGCGGCGAGTCGAATCCCGCCGAGTTCGGCCTGTGCTGGAAATGCCAGGCGTCGGCGCCGGAGCCGCCGGCCGGGGCGGCCTGAGGCGCGACGCCGATGGCGACCCGGCTGCCGGCCGGCACCGCGCTCGAACTGCCCTGGCGCACGTGACGGGACGACGGCCGTCGCCTCACAGCGCCGGTATGAACGTCACCGCGTAGTAGGCGAACAGCACGTAGAGCAGCACGAGCGCCCAGCCCTGCACGCGGGCCGTGGGCCGCCACCACGCGACCGCGAGCACCGCGAGCTGTGCGGCGCTCAGGACCTGCATCGTCGTCGACTGGAATCCGGGGAGCGCCAGGTTCGCGAGGCTGCCGGCCGCCTGGTAGACGAAGAACGCCGGCAGGTAGCGGCGGGCGTGCGCGCCGCGGAATCCGACCATGTCCACCGGGCGACCGTGATCGGTGTCCGGCATCGCGACGTGGCAGGTCAGGTACAGCGCCGACCCGAGCAGCAGCAGGAACACGACGAAGCCGAGCGACCAGACGGGTTCGGCCCGCACGTGCCAGATCGAGAACCAGTAGTCCACGCACAGGATCGCCGCGTAGAGGTTCCACGCGGCGACGATCGATGACCAGCGGGCCACGCCGGCCTTGATGATCGCCGCGACGCCGTGCAGCAGGTGCGCGAGCGCCAGCGAGACGACGATCGACAGCAGGATGCTGGCGTACTCGAACGCGCTCAAGCCGCGGGCGTCACTCGGGCGCCTCGTTCGGCGGCCACGCGCCCGCGTCGATCGTCTCCCGGTAGGCGTGCCAGGTCGCGTGGCCGATCAGCGGCAGCGTGATGCCGAGGCCGACCATGACCCACGCGGGCGTGAGTCCCTGCGGGGCGCCGATCGACAACAGCGCGAAGCCGGGCGCGACGGCCGCGACGAGGCAGCCCGCCCACACGAGCATCGCTGCCTTGTTCCGCAGCACGGCGTTCACGCTCGTCACCACCGCGGTCACCGTGTCGACGCGCCGGTCGACCATGAACGGCAGCGAGAAGGCGGCCGAGGAAAACACCACGGCGGCGAACATCGAGCCCACGGCCGTGCCGACCACGAAGAACGTCAGGTAGTCCTGCCACCCGGACGACTCGTCGAGCGGCATGAAGATGTGGATCGCGGACGCGGCGCGGGCCCAGACCAGGAACACGACCATCAGCATCAGCGCGAACACGAGCAGGTTGCCGACCGCCCGCTGCTCCTCGCGGATGCAGCGCCGAATCGACGGCACCTCCCCCCGCTCGAGCTGCAGGCTGATCGCATAGGTCCCGACCGCGAGCACCGGCGCGATCAGGATGAAGCCGGTGACCAGCGCGAGCAGCTCGAAGTAGCCGCCGTAGCGGACCGTGATCGTCGCCAGCGCGAAGCTCAGCAGCACGACGATGGCACCGTAGGTGAGGCTCTGCCTCGGGGCCGCCCACATGTCGCGCCAGCCGCGGCGCAGCCAGCCGAGCGGTGCGGCGGCCGTCAGCGTGCGGCAGGGAGCGACGAAGGGCTGGCCGGGGTCGGGCGCTTCGTCGGCCACGTCAGGCCCCGAGCGCGTCGATTTTCGCGGCGCAGATGAAGTCGTTCGCCGACAGCCCGCCGATCGAGTGCGTCGAGAGCACGAGCCGGCAGTAGTCGTAGCCCACCTCGAGGTCCGGGTGGTGGTCCTCGAGGTTGGCGATCCAGGCAATGGCGTTCACGAAGCCCATCGTCGCGTGGAAATTCGGGAACCGCCAGGCGCGGCGGAGCGACTTGCCGTCGTCGGCGATGCGCCAGCCGGGCCCGAGCTGCCCGAGCAGCGTCGCGGCGGCCTCGCCGTCGAGCGGCGCGGTGCCGGGCGGGCAGGGGGCGCAGCGAAGGTCGCGGAGTGCGCTCATGCGTCGGTCCTCGCTCCGTAGGTGCGCTCGACGTACTGCTCGACGAGCGCCTGGAATTCCTCGGCGATCCGTTCGCCCTTCAGCGTCGGGCCCTTCTCGCCGTCGATGTACACCGGCGCGACCGGTCGTTCGCCGGTGCCGGGCAGGCTGATGCCGATGCTCGCGTGCTTGCTCTCGCCGGGACCGTTCACGACGCAGCCCATCACCGCGACGGTCATCTCCTCGACGCCCGCGTAGCGCCGTCGCCACTCGGGCATCCGGTGCCTGAGGTGCGACTGGATCTTCTCGGCGAGTTCCTGGAAATAGGTCGAGGTCGTGCGCCCGCAGCCCGGGCAGGCGACGACCATCGGCGTGAACGACCTGAGGCCCATCGTCTGCAGGATCTCCTGCGCGACGATCACCTCGCGGGTGCGGTCGCCGTTCGGCTCGGGCGTCAGCGAGACGCGGATCGTGTCGCCGATGCCTTCCTGCAGCAGCACGGCCATCGCCGCGGTCGAGGCGACGATGCCCTTCGAGCCCATGCCGGCCTCGGTGAGGCCGAGGTGCAGCGGGTAGTCGCAGCGGGCCGCGAGGTTGCGGTAGACGGCGATCAGGTCCTGCACGCCGCTCACCTTGCAGGAGATCACGATCCGGTCGTGCGGCAGGCCGAGTTCCTCGGCGCGGGCGGCCGAGTCGAGCGCCGACACGACGAGTGCCTCGCGCACGACGTCGTTCGCCCCGAGCGGCGAGGCGGAACGCGAGTTCTCGTCCATCAGCCGGGTGAGCAGGTCCTGGTCCAGGCTGCCCCAGTTGACGCCGATGCGCACCGGCTTGCCGTGGCGGCAGGCCGTCTCGATCATCTCGGCGAACTGCGGGTCGCGCTTGCTGCCGCGGCCGACGTTGCCCGGGTTGATCCGGTACTTCGAGAGCGCCTCGGCGCAGGCCGGGTGCTCGCGCAGCAGCTTGTGCCCGTTGAAGTGGAAGTCGCCCACGATCGGCACGTCGCTGCCGAGCGCGCGCACGCGCTCGACGATGCGCGGGACGGCGGCCGCGGACTCCTCGTTGTTCACGGTGACGCGCACGAGTTCCGAGCCCGCGCGGGCGAGCGCGTGCACCTGCAGCGCCGTGGACTCGACGTCCGCCGTGTCCGTGTTCGTCATCGACTGGACGACGACCGGGTGGTCGCCGCCCACGGTCACGCGGCCGATCCGGACCGGGACGCTTGCACGGCGCGGCAGGTGGCTCATCGCGTCACTTCGCCGCGGCGGCCTTGCGAGCGGCGATCCAGGCGTTCACGTTGCCCTCGAGCACGTCGAGCGGGATCGCGCCGCTGCCGAGCACGACGTCGTGGAACGCCCGGAGGTCGAACGCGGGGCCGAGTTCCGCGGTCGCCTTCGCGCGCAGTTCCTTGATCTTCAGTTCGCCGATCTTGTAGGCGAGCGCCTGGCCCGGCCAGGCGATGTAGCGGTCGATCTCGTTGACGATGTCCTGCTCGCTCTTCGCGGCATTGTCCTTGAAGAACTGGATCGCCTGCTCGCGGGTCCAGTGCTTGTGGTGCATCCCGGTGTCGACGACGAGTCGCACGGCGCGCCACATTTCGTAGGTGAGCTGGCCGAACTTGTCGTACGGATCGTCGTAGAAGCCCATCTCCTGGCCGAGGCTCTCGCTGTAGAGCGCCCAGCCCTCGACGAACGCGGTCGCCTCGAAGTCGCGTCGGAACATCGGCACGTCGCCGAGCTCCTGGGCGAGCGAGATCTGCAGGTGGTGCCCGGGCACCGCCTCGTGGATCGTGAGCACCGGGATCTCGTAGGTCGGGCGGACCTCGGGCTTGTAGAGGTTCACGTAGTAGTAGCCGGCGCGCGTGCCATCCATCGCGCCGCCCTGGTAGTAGGCGGTCGTCGTGTCCGGCGCGAGTTCGTCCGGGATCGGGCGGACGCCGTAGGGCAGCCGCGGCAGGTGGCCGAAGTAGAGCGGGAGCATCGGGTCGATGCGCTTCGCCATCGCCTGGTAGGCCTGCAGCAGCTGCTTCGGGTCCGTGTAGTGGAACTTCGGGTCGGTGCGCAGGTACTGCAGGAATTCCTGGAACGTGCCCTTGAAGCCGACCTGCGCGATCACCTTTTGCATCTCGCCGCGGATCCGCGCGACTTCCTTGAGCCCGATCTCGTGGATCTGGTCGGCGGTCAGGTTCGTCGTCGTGAACCAGGCGATCCGGCTCTGGTACCACTGGTCGCCGCCCGGCAGCGCCCAGATGCCGACGTTGTCCTGGCAGGCCGGCAGGTAGGTGTTCACGAAGAAGGCCTGCAGCCGCTTGTACGCCGGAACGACGGTGCCCGAGATCGCCGTGCGCGCCGCGGCCTTGAGCCGGGCCTGTTCGGCCGCCGGGATCGAGTCCGGCATGCTGCGGAACGGCTTCCAGAACGGGCTCTGCTCCGGGTCGGCGACCACCTGCTTCGCGATCTGGTCCGGGATCCGGTTCATGATGACCTTGGGCTGCACGATCCCGCGCCTGGCGCCCTCGGCGAGCAGTGCGACGTTCTGGTCCACGAACGTGCCGACACCGTTGAGCCGGGCGATCCAGTTCTCGTAGTCCTTGACGGTCCGGAAGTCGATGAGCTCCGACAGCTCGCTCGCGGTCTGCACGCCGCCGCGCTGGTTGATCTGCATGTACTGCAGGCCCCAGGCGTAGGCGTCCACCGAGTTCTGGTACACGCGGCGGAACAGGTCACGGTTCAGCCGGTTCGCCTCGCTGAGCGTGGCGGGGTCGTACCCGGCGAGCGCGGCGAGCACGGCCTTGTCGTCCGCGTTCGACTTCGCGAGCGCCGCGGTCGACAGGTCCGGCCAGCGGTCGTCGTAGCGGTGGTCGCCGAGGTAGGTGGCCGAGAGCGGGTTTTCCCGCAGGCCGCGTTCCCATTCGGACTGGAACAGCGCCTCGAGGCGCGCGTCCGCCTCGCCGGCCGCGCGGGCGACGGGCCCGAAGTAGCCGAGGGCGATGGTGGCCAGGGCCACGCAGCGGATCAGGGTACGCATGGGCGCTCCGATGGGTCGGACGGGGAGCGGGGATGTTCCGGCCCCGGCGCCGAATTGACAAGACCGGCCCCCGATTCCGGCTGGCCGGGACCCCCGGGGTCGGGTAACATGCCGCCACCCATCGCAAGGCCCGTCCGGAGAGAGAGGCTCTGCCTCCGCCGAAGGCGCAACCCGCCCGGAAACGCTCAGGCAAACGGAACGGCGGTGCCTGATGGGCTCTGGAGAGCGGCCCCTTGCGGGCCCACCGAAGGGGTGCGGCGCCGGATCCACCGGCACCCGATCTCTCAGGTCACAGGACAGAGGGGCGGCGGGCCTTCCGGGGCCCGCCGCCTTTTTCTTTTTTTGCGTCCGCGGGGAACCGACCACCATGGGATTGCGAACTCCACTCCACGACACCCACGTCGCCTGCGGCGCCCGGATGGTCGACTTCGGCGGCTGGGACATGCCGGTGAACTACGGCTCGCAGATCGAGGAGCACCACGCGGTGCGTCGCGACGCCGGCATGTTCGACGTGTCGCACATGTGCGTCGTGGACCTGCGCGGCGGACGGGTCCGCGAGTTCCTGCGCCACCTGCTCGCGAACGACGTCGCGAAGCTCGCGCTGCCCGGCAAGGCGCTCTATTCGTGCATGCTGCGCGAGCACGGCGGCATCATCGACGACCTGATCGTCTACTACCTCGACGACCACTGGTACCGGATGGTCGTCAACGCCGGTACGCGCGACAAGGACCTCGATTGGCTGCGCGCGCAGTCGGGCGGCTGGGGCGTCGAGGTCGCGCCCCGCTTCGACCTGGCGATGGTCGCGGTCCAGGGCCCGGAGGCGCGCGCCAAGGCCGCCTCGCAGCTCGACGCGGGCCTCGCCGAGCGCGCGATGCAGCTCGGCACGTTCGTCGGCGCGCCCGCGGGCGACTGGTTCGTCGCCCGCACCGGCTACACGGGCGAGGACGGCTTCGAGATCATGCTGCCGGCCGGCGAGGTCGCCGCGTTCTGGGAGCGGCTCCGCCATGCGGGCGTGCGGCCCTGCGGCCTCGGCGCGCGCGACACGCTGCGCCTCGAGGCCGGCATGAACCTGTACGGCAGCGACATGGACGAGACCGTCTCGCCGCTCGAGTGCGGCCTCGGCTGGACGATCGCCTGGGACCCGCAGGACCGCGACTTCATCGGCCGCCGCGCGCTCGCCGAGCAGAAGGCGCGAGGCGTCGCCCGCAAGCAGGTGGGCCTCGTGCTCGCGGACCGTGCGGTGCTGCGCTCGCACCAGAAGGTCATCGTCGCCGCGGTGGGCGAGGGCGAGGTCACGAGCGGCACGTTCTCGCCGTCGCTCGAGCGCTCGATCGGGCTCGCGCGCGTGCCCGCCCAGACCGCCGACCGCTGCGAAGTCGAGATCCGCGGCAAGCTGCTGACCGCCACCGTCGTGCGCCCGCCGTTCGTCCGCAACGGCCGCCCCGTCCTCGCGCTCTGAACACCTTCCGACCTGGAGACCGCCATGAGCAACGTCCCCGCCGACCTCCGCTACCTGAAGTCCCATGAGTGGGCCCGCCTCGAGGCGGACGGCACGATCACGATCGGCATCTCCGACCACGCGCAGCAGGCGCTCGGCGACCTGGTGTTCGCCGAGGTGCCCGAGGCGGGTCGCCGCGTCGTCGCGGGCGAGGCCTGCGCGGTCGTCGAGTCCGTGAAGGCGGCCTCGGACGTCTACAGCCCGGTGACCGGCGAGGTGGTCGCGGCCAACGCCGACCTCGGCGGCACGCCGGAGCTGATCAACCAGGACCCGTACGGCGCCGGCTGGCTGGTGCGCATCCGCCCGGACGACAAGACCCAGTTCTCCTCGATGCTCGACGCCGCCGCCTACGAGGCCGTGCTCGCCGCCGAGACCCACTGACCCACGGGTGACGCCATGTCGTTCATTCCACACACCGCGGACGACGTCCGCGAAATGCTCGCCGCGATCGGCGCTCCGGGCATCGACGCGCTGTTCGACGAGATCCCGGCGGAGCTGCGCATCGGCGGGCTCGACGGTATCCCGCCGGCCGCCTCGGAGATGCAGGTCGGCCGGCTGATGTCGGCGCGCGCGGCGCGCGACGGCCGCCCGCTCAACTTCATCGGCGCGGGCGCCTACGAGCACCACGTGCCGGCGGCCGTGTGGTCCATCGTGACGCGTGGCGAGTTCTACAGCGCCTACACGCCCTACCAGGCCGAGGCGAGCCAGGGCACGCTGCAGCTGCTCTACGAGTACCAGTCGATGATGGCGAGCCTCACCGGGCTCGACGTCTCGAACGCCTCGCTGTACGACGGCGCCACCGCGCTCGCCGAGGCCTGCCTGATGTCCGTGCGCGCGCACCGCAAGTCGAAGTCGGCGCGGATCCTGATCCCGGCCTCGGTGAACCCGCGCTACCGCGAGGTCGTCCAGGCGGTCGCGGGCGGCCAGAGGCTCTCGTTCGAGCTGCTGCCCTACGACGACCGCGGTGGCCACCTCACCGTCGCGAGCGTCGAGAAGTACCGCGGCCAGGACGTCACGGCGCTCGTGATCCAGCAGCCGAACTTCTTCGGCGTGCTCGAGGACGTCGACGCGCTCACCGACCTCGCGCACGAGCTCGGGATGCAGGTGATCGCGGTCGTGAACCCGACCTCGCTCGCGATCCTGAAGCCGCCCGGCCAGTGGGGCACGAAGGGCGTCGACATCGCCTGCGGCGAGGGCCAGCCGCTCGGCGTGCCGCTGTCCTCGGGCGGTCCGTACTTCGGGTTCATGACCACCCGGATGGAGCACGTCCGGCAGATGCCCGGTCGCATCATCGGGCGCACGGTCGACCTCGACGGCAAGACCGGGTTCACGCTGACGCTGCAGGCCCGCGAACAGCACATCCGCCGCAGTAAGGCGACCTCGAACATCTGCACGAACCAGGGCCTGCTGGTCACGGCGGCCACGATCTACATGTCGATGCTCGGGCCGCGGGGCCTCGCGCAGGTCGCGGCCACCTCGATGCAGCGCACCGGGGAGCTCGTCGCCGCGCTCTCGAAGGTGCCGGGCGTCCGCGTCGCGTTCGAGCGCCCGCGGTTCCACGAGGCGCTGCTCGTGCTCGACCGGCCGGTTGCGCCGGTGCTCGAGGCGCTCGCCGCCCGCGGGATCGTCGGCGGCTACGACGCGAGCCGCGACTACCCGTCGCTCGGCCACGCGCTGCTCGTCTGCGCCACCGAGACCCGCACCCGCGAAGACATCGACGCCTACGCGCGCGCGCTTGCCGGGATCATGACCGGCAAGGCCGCCGCCTGAGGTCCGCCATGCACGAGAAGATCATCTTCGAACACTCGACGGCGGGCCGCAGCGCCGTCGCCCAGTACCCGCTCGAGCCGGCCGCGCCCCAGGTGCCGGAGGCGCTCCGCCGCCGCGAGGCGCCGCGCCTGCCCGAGGTGTCCGAGCTGCAGGCCGTGCGCCACTTCACGCGCCTGTCGCAGCTCAACTTCTCGATCGACACGCACTTCTACCCGCTCGGGTCGTGCACGATGAAGTACAACCCGCGCGCCTGTAACCAGTACGCGATGCTGCCGGAGTTCCTCGCGCGCCACCCGTTCGCGCCGGACTCGACCGGGCAGGGCATCCTCGAGTGCCTGTACGAACTGCAGGAAATGCTGAAGGAAGTCACCGGCATGAAGGGCGTCTCGCTGACGCCGATGGCCGGGGCGCAGGGCGAGTTCGCCGGCGTCGCGATGATCCGCGCCTACCACAAGGCGAGGAACGACCTCGCGCGCAACGAGATCATCGTGCCCGATGCCGCGCACGGCACGAACCCCGCGACCGCGACGATGTGCGGCTGCACCGTGAAGGAAATCCCGTCGCTGCCGGACGGCGACATCGACCTCGACGCGCTGCGCGCCGCGGTCGGGCCGCAGACCGCGGGCATCATGCTCACGAACCCCTCGACGCTCGGCGTGTTCGAGCGCCGGATCCGCGAGGTCGCCGGGATCGTCCACGAGGCGGGCGGGCTGCTCTATTACGACGGCGCGAACCTGAACGCGATCCTCGGCAAGGTGCGCCCGGGCGACATGGGCTTCGACGTGATCCACATGAACCTGCACAAGACGTTCTCGACCCCGCACGGCGGCGGCGGCCCGGGCTCGGGCGCGGTCGGCGTGGGCGAGCGCCTGCTGCCGTTCATGCCGGTGCCGGTCGTGGGCCGCGTGGGCGACCGCTACCGCTGGCTCGACGAGCGCGACCTGCCGCAGACGATCGGCCGGCTTTCGGCGTTCATGGGCAACACGGGCGTGCTGCTCCGCGCCTACGTGTACATGCGCATGCTCGGCCGCGAGGGGATGAGCCGCGTGTCCGAGTACGCCACGCTGAACGCGAACTACCTGATGAAGCGGCTCGCCGACGCCGGGTTCGAGATGGCCTACCCGGAACGCCGGGCCGGCCACGAATTCATCGTGACGCTGCGCCGCGAGGCCCGCGAGTACGGCACGACGGCGATGGACTTCGCGAAGCGCCTGCTCGACTACGGCTTCCACGCGCCGACCACCTACTTCCCGCTGCTCGTGCCCGAGTGCCTGCTGATCGAGCCCACCGAGACCGAGTCGAAGGAGGAGCTCGACGCGTTCGTCGACGCGATGGTGCGGATCCGAGAGGAGGCGATGTCGGACCCGGCGAAGCTGAAGGGCGCGCCGTGGACGCTGCCGGTCCGCCGGCTCGACGACGTGCGCGCCGCGAAGCAGCTCGACCTGGCCTGGAGACCGGCCTGATGCGCGAGGGCGCGCGGCCCACGGGTCTGCGTCGCCTCTGGCTCGCCACGACGCACACGTCGCGCGGCCTCGCGGCCTGCTACCGGAGCGAGGCCGCGTTCCGCCAGGAGTGCTGGCTCGCGCTCGTGCTCGTACCGGCCGGGCTGTGGTTCGGGCGGAGCGGCGTCGAGCGCGCGCTGCTCGCGGGCTCGGTGCTCGTCGTGCTCGTGGTCGAACTGCTCAACACCGGCATCGAGGTCGTGGTGGACCGGATCGGCACCGAGCGGCATCATCTGTCGGGCTTCGCGAAGGACGTCGGCTCCGCGGCCGTGTTCTGCTCGCTCGTGCTCCTCGCTTCCACCTGGACGCTGGTGATCTTCTTCCCATGACAGCCCTCGTCTGCGGTTCCGTCGCCTACGACAACGTGATGGTCTTCCCGGGCCGCTTCCGGGACCACATCCTGCCGGACCGCATCCACATGCTGAACGTGGCGTTCCTGGTGCCGAGCCTGCGCCGTAACTTCGGCGGCTGCGCCGGCAACATCGCCTACAACCTGAAGCTCCTCGGCGTGCCCGGCCTGCCGATGGCCACCGTCGGCCGCGACTTCGGCGCCTACGCCGAGTGGATGCAGGCCACCGGCGTCGACGCCTCGCAGCTGCGCGTGATCGACGACGCCTACACGGCGCAGGCCTTCATCACGACCGACCTCGACGACAACCAGATCACGGCGTTCCACCCGGGCGCGATGAACCACTCGCACCTGAACCGCGTGGCGCAGGTGCCGGGCTGCACGCTCGGCGTCGTGGCGCCGGACGGCCGGCAGGGGATGGTCGAGCACGCGGCGCAGTTCGCCGAGGCCGGTATCCCGCTGCTGTTCGACCCCGGCCAGGGGCTGCCGATGTTCGACGGCGCGGAGCTGCTCGACTTCATCGGCAAGGCGACCTGGGTCGCCGTGAACGACTACGAGGGGCAGCTGCTCTCGGAGCGCACCGGGCTCTCGCACCGGGAGATCGCCGCCCGGGTGCGCGCGCTCATCGTGACGCGCGGCGCCGAGGGCAGCGTGATCCACGCGGACGGCCGCGAGTACGCGATCCCGGCCGTGCGCCCCGAGGCCGTCGTCGACCCGACCGGTTGCGGCGACGCCTACCGCGCCGGGCTGATCTACGGGCTGCAGAACGGCCTCGACTGGGAGACGACCGGCCGGGTGGCCTCGCTGATGGGCGCGATCAAGATCGCGCACGCGGGCACGCAGTCCCACGCGTTCGGCGCGGAGGAATTCCGCGACCGCTTCCGCGCGGCATTCGGTCGCGCGTTGTGAGCACCGCCCGTCGGTCCGCGCGCGGGCTGGCCGGCCTTGCCGCCGCGCTGCTCGTCGCGGCGACCGTCGCGCACGCCGAGTCCCAGGCCTGGGACCGCACGATCGACCGCGTCGCGCCGTCGATCGTCACGATCGAGATCGACCAGGCGCGCGCCTTCGACACGGAATGGAACGAGTCGAGCCAGGCGACCGGGTTCGTCGTCGACGCCGAGCGCGGGCTCATCCTGACGAATCGCCACGTCGTGACCCCGGGCCCGGTGGTCGCAACCGCGGTGTTCCAGAACCGCGAGGAAGTCGAACTGAAGCCGGTGTACCGCGACCCGGTGCACGACTTCGGGATCTACCGCTACGACCCGGCGAAGCTGCGCTACGCGAAGCCCGCGTCGCTGCCGCTCGACCCGGCGGGTGCGCGCATCGGCGTCGAGATCCGCGTCGTCGGCAACGATGCCGGCGAGCAGCTCGCGATCCTCGCCGGGACGATCGCGCGGCTCGACCGGGCGGCGCCCGACTACGGCGTCGGCAAGTACAACGACTTCAACACGTTCTACATCCAGGCGGCCTCGGGCACCTCGGGGGGCTCGTCGGGTTCGCCGGTCATCGACATCCGCGGCAGCGTCGTCGCGCTGAACGCCGGCGGCAGCAACGGCGCCGCCGCGAGCTTCTTCCTGCCGCTCGACCGCGTCGTGCGCGCGATCCGGCTGATCCAGGCGGGTCGGCCGGTCACCCGCGGCACGATCGAGACGATCTTCGATTACACGCCCTACGACGAACTCGTGCGGCTCGGCCTCAGGCCCGCGACCGAGGCCGAGGCGCGCCGCACGTTCCCGGGGCTGACCGGGATGCTCGTCGTGAGCGAGGTGCAGGCGGGTTCGGCCGCCGAGACGGCGCTCGAGCCGGGCGACGTCCTGGTGCGCGTCAACGGGCGCATGGTCGCGACGTTCGACCCGCTCGAGCAGGTGCTCGACGACTCGGTGGGCAAGCCCGTCACGCTCGAGGTCGAGCGCGGCGGGCAGCTGCTCGAGCGCACGCTCACGGTCCGGGACCTGAACTCGATCACGCCGTCGCGCTACCTCGAGTTCGGCGACTCGGTCGTGCACGGGCTTTCGTACCAGATGGCCCGTCACATGAACTCGCCGATCCAGGGCGTGTTCGTCGCGAACCCGGGGTATGCGCTCGCGGCGGCCGGCATCGGGCGCGGGGCGGTGATCAAGAGCGCCGGCGGCCAGCCGATCGCGACGCTGGACGACTTCGAGCGCGTGATCTCGACGCTCCCGGACGGCGAGCGCATCGCGATCCGCTATTCGACGCTCGACGACCCGAAGGGCAGCGAGACGAAGCTGATGCGGATGGACTGGCGCTGGTTCCCGGCCCGGGACTGCACGCGCGACGACGCGGCCGGCGTGTGGACCTGCCGCGAGCTCGCGGCGCCACCGCCGTCGGCGAAGGCGGCGCCGGCCCGCACCAGCTATGCGGCGACCGGCGACGCGCTCGTCGACCGGATCGCGCCGTCGCTCGCGTTCGTCACGTTCGACATGCCCTACTCGGTCGAGGGCGTCACCGAGCGCAGCTACCACGGGACCGGCGTGGTCGTGGATGCCGCCCGCGGCCTCGTCGCGATCGACCGCAACACGGTGCCCGTCGCGGTCGGCGACGTCGGCCTCACGTTCGGCGGCTCGGTCGAGGTGCCGGGGCGGGTCGTCTACGTCCATCCGCTGCACAACGTCGCGATCGTCGCCTACGATCCGGCGCTGCTCGACGGGACACCGGTGCGCAGCGCCGAGTTCGACACGCGCCCGCTCGAGGCGGGCGAGGCCGTCACGGTCGTGGGCCTGACCGGCGACTCGCGGCTGCAGTCCCTCGCGACCACCGTGGCCGCCGTCGACGACGTCTCGTTCCCGCTGTCGCGCACGCTGCAGTTCCGCGACGCGAACCTCGAGGTCGCGACGCTCGTGAACGGGCCCACGTCGTTCGACGGCGTGGTCGCCGGCAAGGACGGCCGCGTGCGCGCCCTGTGGTCGAGCTTCGCGTACGAGGGCGGTCGCGACCTGTCCCAGGTGAGCCGCGGGATGCCCGCGGAGATCGTCGCGGAGGCGGTCACCGCCGCCCGGGACGGCCGGCCGGTCTACTCGCTCGAGGCCGAGTTCGACACGGTGACGATTGCCGGCGCACGCAAGGTGGGGTTGTCCGACGCGTGGGTCCGCAGGCTCGAGCAGGAGGGCGGGGCGCACCGCCAGGTGCTGCGCGTGAACCGCCTCGTGGCGGGATCGCCGGCCGCGACCGAGCTGCGCCCGGGCGACCTGCTGCTCGCGGTCGACGGGCGGCCGGTGAGCCGATTCCGCGAGGTCGAACTCGCGACCCAGGCGCCGTCCGTGGCGCTCACGATCCTGCGCGACGGCGCCGAGCAACAGCTGGCCGTTGCCACGGTGGCACTCGACGGCCGCGGCCTCGACCGGCTGCTCGTGTGGGCCGGCGCCGTGCTCCACGCGCCGCACCGTGCGATGGCGGCACAGCGCGCGATCCCGCCCGAGGGCGTCTTCGTGGCGTATTTTTCGTACGGCTCGCCGTCGACCCGGTACGGCCTCTTCGCCGGGCGGCGCATCGTCGAAGTGGACGGCAAGCCGACCCCCGACCTCGATGCGTTCATTGCAGCGGTTCGGGGCCGGCCCGACCGGGCGCCGGTCCGCCTGAAGACGATCACCTGGAACGGCACCGTCGAGGTGGTCACGCTGAAGCTCGACCTGCGCTACTGGCCGACCTATGAGCTGGTCCGTCGGCCCGACGGGTGGGAGCGCGTCACAGTCGACTGAGCGGGGCGGCAGGCCGGCCGGGCGATCCGCTATCATCCGGCGATGGTCACCGCGCGCCTTCCGCAGGACGAAATCGACCGCGCCGTCGACGCGCTGCGCGAGGGCGAGGTCATCGCCTTTCCGACCGAGACCGTCTACGGACTCGGCGCCGACGCGCAGAACCCCGACGCCGTGCGCCGGGTGTTCGAACTCAAGGGGCGGCCGGCGACCCACCCGCTGATCGTGCACATCGACCACCCCCGGATGCTCGAGCGCTGGGCGCTCACCGTGCCGCCCGCCGCCCGGGCGCTCGCGGCGAAGTTCTGGCCGGGCCCGCTCACGCTGGTGCTGCGACGCGCGCCGGCGGTGGACCTCGCGGTGACCGGCGGCCAGGACACGGTCGCGATCCGCGTGCCGGGCCACCCGGTCGCGCAGCAGCTGCTGCGCGCGTTCGGCGGCGGCATCGCCGCGCCCTCCGCGAACCGCTACGGCCACGTGAGCCCGACCCGGGCCGAGCACGTCCGCGAGGAATTCGGGGATTCCGTGCGCACGGTGCTCGACGGCGGCGACTGCAAGATCGGGCTCGAGTCCACGATCGTCTCCTGCGTGGACGACGTGCCACGGCTGCTTCGGCCCGGCTCGATCACGCTCACCCAGCTGCGTACGGTCGTCCCCGAGGTGGAGGGACGTGTCGTGGGCGAAGTGCCGCGCGTGCCGGGCTCCGACGTGAAGCACTACGCACCGTCCACGAAGCTGAGCCTCGTCCAGAGCGACACGCTCGAGGAAGTCGTCGCCCAGCTCACGTCCGGCCACGAGCGGGTCGCCGTGCTCGCGATGCGTCCGCCGCGCACGGCGAACCGCTACATGACCTGGGTGAACGCCGGTCGCCGCGCCGAGGTGTACGGCCGCGAGCTCTACGTGAACCTGCGGACACTCGACAAGTCGGGTGCCCGCGAGATCCTCGTCGAGGAGGTGCCGGACGGCGAGGCCTGGGACGCGGTCCGGGACCGGTTGCGGCGCGCCGCGTCGGCCGAGAACGTCGTCGCGGTCGACCCGGACATCGCGGCACTCCGCGCCGAATTCGGCGAGGAGATCGGGTCCCCGTGAGCGCGCGGCGCGCCGGGAGCACGCGGTCGGGGTCGCTCCCGCGGGTCACGCAGGCCGAATTGCGGCGGCTCGCCCGTCGCCACGGCACGCCGCTGCTCGTGATCGACTGCAATGCGATCCGCGCGCAGTACCGCGCGCTCGCCGCGGCGCTGCCCGGCGTCGCGCTCCACTACGCGCTGAAGCCGCTGCCGTTCGGCCCGGTGGTCGGCACGCTGCGCGAACTCGGCGCCGGATTCGACGTCGCGACGACCGGCGAGATCGCGCTGCTGCGCCGCGAAGGCGTCGACCCGGCGCGATGCATCCACACGCACCCGATCAAGACCGACGCGGACATCCGCGCCGCGCTGCGCTTCGGCCTCCGCACGTTCGTCGCCGACAACCCCGACGAACTCGCGAAGTTCGTGCCGCACCGGCGCCGCGCCGAGGTGCTGCTGCGCGTCTCGTTCCGCAACCCGTCGGCGGTCGTCGACCTGTCGCGCAAGTTCGGCTGCGAGCCGGCCGCGGTCCGGCCGATGCTCGAGGTGGCCCGTGCACTCGGCGTGCGGGTGCGCGGGCTCTCGTTCCACGTCGGTTCGCAGGTCGCCGACGCGACGCGCTATCTCGAGGCGATCGACGCGTGCCGGGAGATCATCCAGGACTCGCATCGCGAGGGCCACCGGCTCGACGTGCTGGACCTCGGCGGCGGCTTCCCGGTCGCGTACGGCGGCTCCGCGGTCCGGATCCGGGAGTTCTGCGCGCCGATCCGCCGCGAACTCCGGACGCTGCCGCCCGGCACGCGCGTGCTCGCCGAACCGGGCCGCTACGTCGCCGCGGCAGCCGGCACCTGCATCACGGCCGTCGTCGGGCGAGCGCAGCGCGAGGGCCGCTGGTGGTATTACCTCGACGACGGGCTGTACGGCTCGTTCAGCGGTCAGCTGTATGACCACGCGCTCTATCCGGTCGACGCGCTCGAGCGGTCGGGCCCGCGGCACCCGTGCGTGCTCGCCGGTCCCACCTGCGACAGCATCGACGTGATCCGCGAGGACATCCCGCTGCCGGACCTCAGGATCGGCGACCTGCTGGTCGGCCGCATGATGGGCGCCTACACGCAGGCGACGGCCACCGACTTCAACTTCATACCGAGGGCACGGATGGTGGCCGTCCACCGACGCGGGGGAGGGCGGCGTGCGGATTGACGTGTACGACCATGTCGACGGCGCGCGGGCGGCCCGCGGCACCGCCGTCGTCATCGACGTGTTCCGCGCGTTCGCGGTCGCCCCGCACCTCGTGGACCGGGGTGCGGCCCGCGTGCTGCCCGCGGGCGAGATCGAGGAGGCACTCGAACTGGGCCGCCGGTTCCCCGACGCGCTGCTCGTCGGCGAGCGGCACGCGCGCCGGCTGCCCGGGTTCGAGGCCGGCAATTCGCCGACCGAGGTGCGCGCCGCGCGCGTGGCCGGCCGGGTGGCCGTGCACACGACGCACGCGGGCACGCAGGGCCTCGTGAACGCCACGGGCGCCGACGAGGTGCTCACCGGCTCGTTCGTGAACCTCTCGGCCGTGCACCGCCACATCGTGGCGCGCAACCCGGCGCAGGTATCGATCGTCCGGATGGGCCAGGAAGCCCGCGAACGCTGCGCCGAGGACGACCTGTACGCGGAGTGCCTGCAGCGTCTGCTCGAAGGCGGCACGCCGCCGACGGCGGGCTGGGTGCGCGAGCGCCTGCGCAGTGCGCCGGCCGCGCTCAAGTTCTTCGACCCGGCCTGCGACTGGGCGCCGCTCACCGACTTCGACTACTGCACCGAGGTGGACCGCTTCGACTTCGTGCTGCGGCTGCGTCGTGCGCCCGGCGCCCCGCTCGAACTCGAGCGGCTGGACCCCGGGGAGGCCTGAACCTGGGCGTCCCGGTCGAGTTCCTGCTGTTCGGCGCCACACTCGCCGGCGTCGCGCTGATGCACGGGCGCACGCTCGAGGTCGCGGCGACCGGGCTCGCCGCCATCGTTGGCTGGAAGCTCGCATTCGGCGCATTCGACGGAATCCCGGGCATGGCCGGCGTCGCCGCGCATCTCGGGTCCGAGTGGGTGGGCCTCGCGAACCTGTTCGGCCTGCTGATGGGTTTCGCGCTGCTGTCGCGCCACTTCGAGGAGAGCGGCGCGCCGCGCCGACTGCCCGACCTGCTGCCGGACGACTGGCGCGGCGGCTTCGTGCTCCTGGTGCTCGTGTTCGTGCTGTCGAGCTTCCTCGACAACATCGCCGCGGCGCTGATCGGCGGGACGGTCGCCGCGTCGGTGTTCCGCCGCCGGGTGCACCTCGGCTACCTCGCCGCGCTCGTCGCCGCGTCCAACGCCGGCGGTTCGGGCAGCGTCGTGGGCGACACGACGACGACGATGATGTGGATCAACGGCGTGAGTCCCCGCGACGTGCTGCACGCCTACGTCGCGGCGGCGACCGCGCTCATCGTGTTCGGCATCCCGGCGTCGCTGCAGCAGCAGCGGCATTCGCCCATCGTCAAGGACGCGAGCCGGCGGGCACGGATAGACTGGGTACGGCTCGGTGTCGTCGGGCTGATCCTCGTCGCGGCGGTCGCGACGAACGTGACCGTGAACGTGGCGTTCCCGCAGTATGCGAAGTCGCTGCCGTTCCTCGGCGCGGCCGTCTGGGCGGCGCTGCTCGCCGCCGCTCCGCTCCGCGCCCCGGACTGGTCGGTGTTGCCGGCCACGCTGCGGGGGACGGTGTTCCTGCTGTGCCTCGTGCTCGCGGCCTCGCTGATGCCGGTCGAGCAGCTCCCCGCGCCCTCCTGGCACAGCGCGCTCGGGCTCGGCTTCGTGTCGGCCGTGTTCGACAACATCCCGCTCACGAAACTCGCGCTCGAGCAGGGCGGGTACGACTGGGGCATGCTCGCCTACGCAGTCGGCTTCGGCGGCTCGATGATCTGGTTCGGGTCCTCGGCCGGCGTCGCGATCACGAACCTGTTCCCGGAGGCCCGCTCGGTCGGCGGCTGGCTGCGCGCCGGCTGGCACGTGGTGCTCGGCTACGTGGCCGGCTTCGCGGTACTGCTCTTCACGCTCGGCTGGGAGGTGCACCGATGATCCGCAACGTGGTGTTCGACGTCGGCGGCGTGATGCTCAGGCTGCGCTACCAGCCGTTCGTGCGCTACCTGCAGGACGCCGGCGCGGACCTGCACGACCTGCCGTCCTGGCTCGCGACGATCGGGCTCGAGGCGCACGAACGCGGCGAGATCCCCGGCGGGGAGCTGCTCGAGCGGGTGGCCACGACCGCGCGCCGTCCGCTCGACCGCGACGACCTGCACCGGCGCTGGCTCGACATGTTCGAGCGCACCGACGAGATGTTCGAGCTGGCCGCGGGGCTCATGGCGCGCCACCGGGTCTACCTGCTCTCGAACGTCGGCGACCTGCACTGGGCGCACATGGATCGCGTCTACGGCATCGAGCGCGTCGGACACGGCGCGATCGCGTCGTTCCGGGTCGGCGCGATCAAGCCGCAGCCGGAGATCTACCGGATCGCCGAGCAGCAGCTCGGTCTCGAGCCCCGGGCCACCGTCTTCGTCGACGACCTCGCGCGCAACGTCGCCGGCGCACGGGCCTGCGGCTGGCACGCGATCCACCACGTGAACCCGGCGATGACGCGCGAGTCGCTCGCGGCGCTCGGCGTGCGCGTGGACAGGGCGGGTTGAACCGTGCAGGCCGTGCCCGCGACGATCGTCCTCCTCGCGCTGTCGAACGTGTTCATGACGTTCGCCTGGTACGCGCACCTGAAGAACCTGAGCGGCAGCCCGTGGTACGTGGCCGCGCTCGTGAGCTGGGGCATCGCGCTCTTCGAGTACCTGCTGCAGGTGCCGGCGAACCGGATCGGCTACACGGTGATGTCGCTGCCGCAGCTCAAGATCCTGCAGGAAGTGATCACGCTCGCCGTGTTCGTCCCGTTCGTCGTGCTCTACATGCGGCAGCCGCTCAAGCTCGACTACCTGTGGGCGGGGCTCTGCATGCTCGGCGCGGTGTACTTCGTCTTCCGCCGCTAGGTACCATCGGCGCATGCCCACCGCGATCCACCGCCGGGTCGACGCGTGTCGCGCCGGCCGCGACCCGACCTGCATCGCCCGGCTGCCGTCCGGGTGGGCGGTCATGGGCGACCCGCAGGTGATCGAGGGCTACTGCCTGCTGCTGCCCGACCCGGTGGTGCCGCACCTGAACGCGATGCCCGGCGAGGCGCAGGCCGCGTTCCTCGCCGACATGGCCCGGCTCGGGCAGGCCGTGCTCGAGGAGACCGGCGCGGTGCGCATCAACTACGCGATGTTCGGCAACCTCGAGCCCGCGCTGCACGCGCACGTGTTCCCGCGCCGCAGCGACGAACCCGGGGCGCTCTGCACCGCGCATCCGTGGGCCTGGGACTGGACCGCCGCGCGCGCGTTCGACCCGGTGCGCGACGCTGCGCTGATCGTGGCGCTCCGCCGGCGTCTCGGCCGTTGAGCCCGGTCGCGGCCGTCCGGCCCACTCCGGTATGCTCCACGCACTTCCCCCGAGGAACGCCACCTTGACCCACGCGGACGTCATCATCATCGGCGCCGGCATCTCAGGCATCGGCACCGCCGTGCACCTGTCACGAGACTGCCCCGGTCGGGACTACCTGGTGCTCGAGGGCCGCGCCGCGATGGGCGGCACCTGGGACCTGTTCCGCTACCCGGGCATCCGCTCCGACAGCGACATGTACACGCTCGGCTTCGAGTTCAAGCCCTGGACCGAGCGCAAGGCGATCGCCGACGGACATTCGATCCTCGCCTACCTGCACGAGACCGCGCGCGAATACGGCGTCGAGCGCCACATCCGGTACCGGCAGCGCCTGGTGCGCGCCGAGTGGTCGAGCGCGGACGCGCGCTGGACGCTCACCGTGCGCAACGACGAGAGCGGCGAGGGTGCGCAGTACACCTGCAACGTGCTGCTCATGTGCACCGGCTACTACAGCTACCGCGAGGGCCACGACCCGGTGTTCGAGGGCCGCGATTCGTTCCGGGGCACCGTCGTGCACCCGCAGCGCTGGCCCGCCGACCTCGACTGGCGCGGCAAGCGCGTCGTCGTGATCGGCTCGGGGGCCACCGCCGTCACGCTCGTGCCGAACCTGGCGCGCGACGCCGCCCACGTCGTGATGCTGCAGCGTTCGCCGACCTACGTGATCTCCCGGCCGGCCGTGGACCCGGTCGCGACCGTGCTCCGGGCGCTGCTGCCCGCCAGACTCGCCTACCGGCTGATCCGCTGGAAGAACGTGCGCCTGCACGACTGGATCTTCCGTCGCGCACGCACCCAGCCGGACAGGATGAAGGGTTACCTGCTCGGACAGGTGCGCAAGGCACTCGGTTCGAGCTGCGACGTCGACCGTCACTTCACGCCCGACTACGCGCCGTGGGACCAGCGCCTGTGCCTGGTGCCGGACGGCGACCTGTTCGAGGTCATCCGCAACGGCCAGGCCTCGGTGGTCACCGACCACATTGCGCGCTTCGACGAAACCGGTATCCGGCTCGCCTCGGGCGGGCACATCGATGCCGACATCATCGTCACGGCCACCGGGCTCGAGCTCGCCACGCCGGGCGAGGCGGAACTCGTCGTGGACGGCCGCGCCGTCGACTACGGCAAGGTCTGGTCCTACCGCGGCCGGATGTTCTCGGACGTGCCGAACTACGTCTACACGATGGGATTCCTGAACGCGTCGTGGACGCTGCGCGTGGACCTCGTGGCGCGCTGGACCTGCCGGCTGCTGAACCACATGTCGGCAACGGGTGCGCGCGTCGTCACGCCCCGGCTTCGGGAGGCCGACCGCGGGATGACGCCGCGACCGTGGTCCGAGACGATGAAATCGGGTTATCTGCTCCGGCACCTCGCGCGGATGCCGAAGCAGGGCGACCACGAGCCCTGGCGCGTGCCGAACCGCTACCTGGACGAGAAGGCGACGATCGACGGCGAATCGCTCGACGACGGGGTGCTCGAGTACGGCGGGGCCGGTGCGGCCGGGGCCGCGCGCGCGGCCTGAGCGCAGGCGCGGTCAGCCGCGCAGTTCGCGCACCAGGTCCCCGAGCGTCTCGAGCGGCGCCGAGCACGTCGTGCCCCGGCACACGTAGGCCACCGTCGTCGCCCGGGGCGCCTTGTCGGCGAGCGCGGCGGGCAGTCCGGCCGCGTCGGCCGGCACGGCGATCACGTAGCGCTTCGGGTCGTAGTACTTGTCGAGTTCGGCCACCCAGTCGCCGAGGTCGCAGCCGGCCCCGCGCAGCACGACGACGTCCGGCGGCGCCGTGTGGTCGTCGAGCGCCGCGAGCAGCGTCGTGTGCGCCTGCGGGTAGCGTTCGAGCATCGGCCACGCGGCGCGGAGTGTCCGCTCGGCCGCGGCCAGGTAGCGCGGCTCGGCGAGCAGGTACCCGAGTCGCACCAGCAGCCGCGCGGCGACGCCGTTCCCGGCCGGCGTGGCGTCGTCGGCCCAGGTCTTGGGCCGGAGGATCAGCGTCTCGGCATCGTCGGCCGTGAACCAGAAGCCGCCGGACTCGCGGTCCTCGAAGTGCGAGAGCAGTACCTCGGCGAGCTCGACCGCCCACGCGAGCCAGCGCGAGTCCCAGCGCGCCTGCAGCAGTTCCGTGAGGCCCCAGGCGAGCATCGCGTAGTCGTCGAGGTACGCCGCGTGGCGGGCCGTGCCGCCCGCGTAGACGGCGAGCAGCCGGCCGTCGCGCCAGCAGTGCCCGTGCAGGAACGCGGCGGCGCGTCCGGCCGCCTCCGCGAGTTCGGGCCGGTCGAGCGCGCGGGCCGCCGCGGCGAGCCCCGAGATCGCGAGGCCATTCCACGACACGAGGATCTTCTCGTCGCGGCCCGGTCGCACGCGCTGCTCGCGCACCGCGAGCAGCTTCGCGCGCGCCGAGTCGAGCCGGGCCTCGGCCTCGCCCACGTCGATTGCGAGCGCCTCGGCGACCTCGGCCATCGAGACATAGGCGTGCAGGTGCCATTCGCCCTCGAAGTTCGCGCCACGGTCGAGGCCGTAGCGCCGCGCGAGCACCGCGTACTCCGCGGGCTCGAGCGCCGCGCGGACCTCGTCCGGGGTCCACACGTAGTAGCGGCCCTCGTGGCCCTCGGAATCGGCGTCGAGCGTCGCGTACCAGCCGCCGTCCGGGTGCTCCATCTCGCGGCGCAGCCAGTCGGCCGTCTCGCCGGCCACCCGGCGGAACAGCGGCTCGCCGGTCGCGACGGCCGCCTGCGACGCGACCGAGAGCAGCTGGCCGTTGTCGTAGAGCATCTTCTCGAAGTGCGGAATCATCCAGTACGGGTCGACGGAATAGCGGCACCAGCCGCCGCCCAGCTGGTCGTAGAGCCCGCCCTCGGACATCCGGGTGAGCGTCAGCGTCGCCATGTAGAGCGCCTGCAGGTCGGGCTTCGCGTCGTCCGCAGTCGCGCGCCAGGCGGCGAGCAGGAACTCGAGGTTGGCCGGGTGCGGGAACTTAGGCGCGCCGCCAAACCCGCCGAACGTGCCGTCGAAATCGCGCGTGAGTGCCGCGCGGGCACTGGCGAGCGGCTCGCGCGTGAGTTCGGCCCCTGTGCCCGCCGGCGGCTGCAGGTGCGTGAACGCCGCGACCAGGTCCGCGCCGAGCTTCGCCGCTTCGTCGCGGTGCGCCGCGTACCACGCGGCGACGCGTTCGAGCACCTCGCGGAACGCGGGCAGCCCGTGGCGCCGTTCGGGCGGGAAATAGGTGCCGCCGAAGAACGGGCGCTGGTCGCCGGGCGAGAGGAACATCGTGAGCGGCCAGCCGCCGCCGCGCTGCGTGAGCATCTGGTGCGCGGTCTGGTAGATCCGGTCGAGGTCGGGGCGTTCCTCGCGGTCCACCTTCACGCAGACGTAGAGCCGGTTCATCAGCTCGGCCACCACCGGGTCCTCGAACGACTCGTGTGCCATCACGTGGCACCAGTGGCAGGCCGAATAGCCGATGGACAGCAGGATCGGCCTGTCCTCGGCGCGGGCCCGCCCGAGCGCCTCCGGCCCCCACGGGTGCCAGTCCACCGGGTTCGACGCGTGCTGGCGCAGGTACAGGCTCGCCTCGGCGGCCAGGCGATTCTTGGGCCGGGACTCTTCGTGACTCTGCATGGCGGGGCGGGCCGGTCGGCTAGAATGTCCGCACTATATCGGAACGGGACACCACGATGACGCACGCTCCGGACACGGCGCGCGAGGGCCGGGATTGCCCGGAGCTCAGGCTCCGGCACCGCGAGGACCGTCGGCTCGCCTCGGGCCACCTCTGGGTGTTCTCGAACGAGGTCGACACGGCCCGGACGCCGCTCACGGCCTTCGAGCCCGGTGCGACGGTGCGGGTGATCGGCGACCGCGACCGGTTCCTCGGCTACGCGTACGTGAACCCGCACGCGCTCATCTGCGCGCGCATCCTCGGTCGCGACGGACGGTACCCGCCCGGCAAGTCGCTCACGGTGCACCGGCTCCAGGTGGCGCTCGCGCTGCGCGAGAGGCTGTACCCGTCGCCGTACTACCGGCTCGTCTACGGCGAGTCGGACGGGCTGCCCGGGCTCGTGCTCGACCGTTACGGCGACGTCGTCGTGGGGCAGGCGGGCACGGCCGGGATGGAAGTGCGCAAGGACGAGATCGTCGAGGCCGTGGACAAGGTGATCGGGCCCTCGACGTTCATCTGGAAGAACGACTCGGGCGCCCGCGAACTCGAGGGGCTGCCGTCCTATGTCGAGGTGGCGCAGGGCCCGGCGGTCGAACGCGTCGAGGTCGAGGAGAACGGCGTGCGCCATTCGGTGGCGCTCGCGGGCGGGCAGAAGACCGGCTGGTTCTACGACCAGGCGGTCAATCGACGCTCGATGCTCAAGTACGTGCCCGGGCGACGGGTGCTCGATGTGTTCAGCTACGTGGGTGCCTGGGGCCTCGCTGCCGCGCGGGCCGGGGCCTCGGAGGTCGTCTGCGTGGATTCGTCCGCGGCAGCGCTGGCCGCGCTCGAGGCGACGGCCGCCTCGAACGGGCTCGCGGTGCGGACGGTCCGGGACGACGCGTTCGATGCGCTCGCGGCGCTGCGCGATGCCGGCGAGAAGTTCGACGTGGTCGTCGTGGACCCTCCGGCCTTCATCAAGCGGCGCAAGGACGCCCCGAAGGGTCTCGCGGCCTACCGGAAGCTGAACCAGCTCGCGATGCAGCTGCTGCCGCGCGACGGGATTCTCGTTTCGTGCTCCTGCTCCCACCACCTGGCCCAGGACGACCTGATCGACGCGATCCAGAACGCGGCCCGGCACCTGAACCGGTTCGCGCAGGTCGTCGAGGTCGGCGGCCATGCGCCCGATCACCCGATCCACCCGGCGATCCCGGAAACCCGGTACCTGAAGTCGCTCACGTGCCGGGTCGTGCAGGAGTGAGCCGGGCGCTGCCCGCGGCGAGCCGGTAAACTACGCGCCTCATGTTCGTCTACCCGAATTTCGACCCGGTCGCGCTGTCGCTCGGTCCGCTGCACGTGCGCTGGTACGGGCTCATGTACCTGGTCGGCTTCCTGGCCGCGTGGTGGCTCGCCCGCCGTCGCGCCGCCGCACCGGGGTCGACGTGGACCCCGGTCGACGTGGACGACCTGATCTTCTACTGCGCGCTCGGCGTGATCCTTGGCGGCCGGATCGGCTGGATGCTGTTCTACGGCACCGAGCGGATCATGGCCGACCCGCTCGGCGTGCTGCGCATCTGGGAGGGCGGGATGTCGTTCCACGGCGGTCTCGCAGGCGTGCTGATCGCGCTCGCGTCGTTCGCGAGCCGCCGCGGCCGCGCACTCGTCGACGTGTTCGACTTCACGGCCCCGTTGCCGGCCATCGGCTTCGGCGCGGGGCGGATCGGCAACTTCGTCAACGGCGAGCTGTGGGGCAAGCCGACCGACGTGCCGTGGGCGGTCGTCGTGGACGGCGTGCCGCGCCACGCCTCGCAGCTCTACGAGGCGACGCTCGAGGGGCTCGTGCTGTTCGCCGTGATGTGGTGGTTCACGTCGACACCGCGCCCGCGCTGGGCGCCGTCGGGGCTGTTCCTCGTCTGCTACGGGGTTTTCCGGTTCGGCGTCGAGTTCGTGCGCGTCCCGGACGACAACCGCGGCTACCTGCTCCTCGGCTGGGTCACGATGGGCCAGTTGCTGTCGCTGCCGATGATCCTTGCCGGGCTGTGGATGCTCGCGGTCGCCTACCGCCGACGCGCGCCGTCCGGCAACTACGCCTGATGCGCCCGTACCTCGACCTCATGCGCCACGTGCTCGAGCGCGGCGCCCGCAAGACGGACCGCACCGGCACGGGCACGCTGGCCACGTTCGGCTGGCAGATGCGCTACGACCTCGCGGACGGCTTCCCGCTGGTGACCACCAAGAAGCTGCACCTGAAGTCGATCGTCCACGAGTTGCTGTGGTTCCTGCGCGGGGAGACGAACGTCCGCTACCTGCGCGAGCACGGGGTCACGATCTGGGACGAGTGGGCGAACGCCGAGGGCGAGCTCGGGCCCGTGTACGGCGTCCAGTGGCGCTCCTGGCAGGGCGCCGACGGCCGGACCCACGACCAGATCCGCACGGCGATCGACCTGCTGCGTCGCGATCCGCACTCACGGCGGATCATCGTCAACGCGTGGAACGTGGGCGAACTCGACCGGATGGCGCTCACGCCCTGCCACGCGATGTTCCAGTTCTACGTCGCCGACGGCCGGCTCTCCTGCCAGCTCTACCAGCGCAGCGCCGACATCTTCCTCGGCGTGCCGTTCAACATCGCGTCCTATGCGCTCCTCACGCACATGATGGCGCAGCAGTCCGACCTCGAGCCCGGCGAGTTCGTCTGGACCGGCGGGGACTGCCACCTGTACGTCAACCACCTCGAGCAGGCCCGGCTGCAGCTCACGCGCGAACCGCTGCCGCTGCCGCGACTCACGATCAAGCGCCGCCCGCCGACGATCTTCGACTACGTGTACGAGGACTTCGAGGTCACGGGTTACCAGTTCCACCCCGCCATCAAGGCCCCGATCGCCGTATGAAGAAGCCCGAACGCCGACCCGCCCCGCGCCAGCCCGCCGGGGCGAGCCACCACCCGCACATGCGCCACGCGAACCGCGCGGCCCCGAACGGCATCGAGTCGCTGTTCGAGGTGCGCCGCTCCGGCATCCACGGCCGCGGCGTCTACGCCGCGCGGCCGATCCCGAAGGGCACGCGGATCGTCGAGTACCTCGGCGAGCGGATCACGCACAAGCAGGCCGACGACCGCTACGCGGCCAAGGGCCAGGACGACGGGCACACGTTCCTGTTCGTCGTCAATTCGCGGATCGTCATCGATGCCGGCGTCGACGGAAACGACGCGCGCTACATCAACCACTCCTGCGACCCGAACTGCGACACCGTGATCGAGGGCGGCCGCGTGTACATCGAGTCGCTGCGCGACATCGAGACGGGCGAGGAACTCGGCTACGAGTACGGGCTCACGTGGGAGACCACGGACGACCCGGACGAACTCGCCAACTACGCCTGCCGCTGCGGCGCGAAGGCCTGCCGCGGCACGATGCTGGCCGAGGAGCCCGTCGACGCCGCGAAGCGCGCGCGTGCGAAACGGCGTGGGAAGAAGAAGGCCGGCGCAGGCGGTGGCCGCAAGGCGAAGAACGGGCGCGCCGGCCGGCGCGCGCGCGAGGATCGGGCCGTCCGGCGGGGCAAGACGCGCCGGTGACGTCGGTTTCGATCATCGTCGCGACCGACGAGGCGGGCGGCATCGGGCTCGGCGGGGCGCTGCCCTGGCGGTTGCCCGACGACCTGAAGCGCTTCAAGGCACTCACGATGGGCAAGCCGGTCGTGATGGGCCGTCGCACCTGGGACTCGATCGGCCGTCCGCTGCCCGGGCGCCTGAACATCGTCGTGAGCCGCACCGCGGGGCTCGAACTGCCCGGGTGCGCGGTGGTCCGGTCGCTCGAGTCGGCGCTCGCCGAGGCCGGTGACGTCCCCGAGGTCTGCGTGATCGGCGGCGCCGAGATCTACCGGCTCGCCTTGCCGCTCGCCGACACGATCCACCTCACCGAGGTGCACGCGCGGGTCGACGCCGACACGCACTTCCCGCGGCCCGATCCGGCCGGCTGGGAGGAGGTCGCACGGGAGGAGCACCCGGCCGACGAGCGCCACGCGCACGCCCACGCCTACGTCACGCTCAGGCGTCGCGCGCGTACAGCCTGAGGGCCTTCGACTCGCCCGGCGCGCTCACCTCGCCGGCGGGCGTGAATCCGATCTTCGCGAGCAGCGCCATCGAGCGGCCATTCGCCGGCGAGACGATCGCGACGAGGCGCGGGATCGAGAGGCGGCCAAATGCGTCGGCCGCGACGGCCGCCGCGGCTTCCTCCGCGTAGCCGTGGCCGCGGTACGCGGGCAGGAACGCGTACCCGAGGTCGGTGTGTGAGAGCCAGTCGCGTCGCACGAGCCCGCAGAGCCCCGCGCGTTCGCCGGTCGACCGGATCACGACCACCCTCATCCCGTAGCCGTGCCGCTCGTAGCTCGCGAGCACGGCGGTATCGACGTAGGCACGGGCTGCGCCGAGGTCCCGCACGCCGCGGTCCCCGATGTGCTCGAGGAAGCCCGGGTCGTTCAGCAGTTCGAGCAGGAAGTCCGCGTCGTCCGCGGTCGGGCGCCGCAGCCACAGCCGGGCGGTCTCGAGCGTGTCCACCTCAACCGGCCCCGCCGAGTTTCTGCCGCATCAGCGAGCGCAGCAGCAACAGGTTCGCGACCGCCTGCAGCGCCGTGCTCGCGACCGACAGGTGCCAGAAATCCACGATGCGCACGCCGGGCCGCGTCGAGAGCCACACCGCCGGCAGCACGAACGTGACGAGCCGGCTTCCGCTGCTCATGAGCGCCGGTACGGTGTTGCCCAGCGCCTGGAACATCGCCGAGCAGCAGAAATTGATCCCGGACGCGACGTAGTTCCACGAGATCACGGTCAGGTAGAGAACGCCCATCGAGACCACGGCCGGGTCCTCGGCGAACCCGGACACGAGCGGTGCCGGCCAGAGCTTCGACACCACCGTGAGCACGACCATCAACCCGACGCTCATCGCGAGCGCGGTCCGGAACGTCTCGCGGACCCGCTCGCGCAACCCGGCGCCGAAGTTCTGTCCGGCGACCGGCGCGATCGCGAACGCGAGCGCCATTGCCGGCAGGAACATCGCCTGCATCACCCGGGAGCCGACGCCGAACCCGGCCTGCGCGTCCGGGCCGAAGCCGCGGGTCACCGCATAGATGACCGCCATGATCACGAACATCATCAGGAACTCGCCGCCGGCCGGCAGCCCGATCGCGAGGATGCGCCGCCAGGCGTCGCGTCGCGGCGCCCACTGCGCGGTGTCGACGTGGACGTATTTCTCGAGCCGGTGGAAGTACAGGTACAGCACGACGACGCCGGCTGCGATCGCGACGGTGCTCGCGAGACCCGCGCCGGCGACGCCCATCGGGCGACCGGTGCCCCAGCCGGCGATGAATACAGGCGCGAGCGCGATGTTGAGCAGCACCGTGATCATCTGCACGGCCATCGTCGGCTTGACGATCCCGGTCCCCCGGAGTGCCGAGCCCATCGCGACCATCGCGAACTGCAGCGCGAGCCCGGGCAGGTACCAGGCGAGGTAGGTGCGGCCCGCCTCGGCCGTCGCGGCGTCGGCACCCATCGAGCCCATGTACGCGCCGGCGGCGGCGTAGCCGCCCACCAGGGTCGCGCCGAGGCACAGCGCCGACATCCCGAGCGACTGATTGAACACCAGGTTCGCGTCGACAGGGTCCTTGCGGCCCACTGCCTGCGCAATCAGTGCCACGGTGCCCACGCCGAGCACCTGCGTGAGCGCGATCACGATCATCGTCAGCGTGCCGGCCGCGCCGACGCCGGCGAGCGCCGCGTCGCCGAGCCGGCCGACGAAGTAAAGGTCGACGAGGAAATAGAGCGTCTGCATCAGCATGCCGACGGCCATCGGCACGGCCATCCGCACGAGGTGCTGGCGGATCGAGCCCTGGGTCAGGTCGTGCATGGGCGCTCCTCGCGGGGCGTGGCAGTATATACGCGAGGCCCCCGGGCGGGGCGGGAGCATGCGATGCGATACGGACGGATGGCGTTGATCGCGGTGCTGGCGTTCCGTGCGGTGGCTGCGGCCGCCGCCGCGCCCGCGGTACCGGCCGGCGAGGCCGCCGGTGCCGCCGACGCGCCCGGTGCCGTCGAGGCGGTGTGGATCGAGCGCAAGCTGAGCTTCGTCTACTCGGCCCGCACGGCCTGGTACTCGTGCGACGGGCTCGCGATCAAGGTGGAGCAGATCCTGGCCGCCATCGGGGCCCGCCCCGGCTACACGGTGCAGCCGCGCGCCTGCTTCAACCCGCGCCGTGGCGCCGAGTGGACCCCGATGCTCGACATCACGGCGGCGAGCGCAGTCGCGGCGACGCCCGCGACGCTCGACGAGGCGGGCCGCCAGGCCGAACAGCAGGCGATCGCGGCCCGCGCCGGCGGTGCCAAGGGCCCCGTCGAGGCAACCACTGCGCCGTTCCGGGCCGTGACGCGACGGATCGACCTGCGCGACAGCCCCCGCGGGCTGCTGCAGCCCGGCGACTGCGAGCTGGTCCAGCAGCTCCGGGACCAGGTGTTCAAGCCGCTCGGCGCGAAAGTCGTCGACGACCACATGGCGTGCACCTACCACCGTCTCGACAACAACATCATCCGCCTGTCGATCGAGGTGCTGGTGCCGGAGGAAACCCCGGCCGGCTGAGTCGCCTCAGTCGTCGAACGTGACGACCGGCTGTCCGCTCGTGACCCGCACCGGGTCGCCCGCGGCATCGAGCCGGCGTGCCGTCAGCGGACCGCCCCACACGCAGCCCGTGTCGAGCGCGAGGATCCCGTCGCCGTCGTGATAGCCGAGTGCGGACCAGTGGCCGCAGACGATCCGTGCCGCGGCCGTGCGCCGGCCCGGCGCCCGGAACCACGGCATCGCGCCGGCCGGAAGCCGCGCCGGCGGGCCCTTCAGCTTCAGGAGCATGCGGCCTTCGGCGTCGCAGACCCGCAGCCGCGTGAGCGCATTGACCGTGAAGCGCAGCCGGTCGATGCCGGCCAGATCGTCGCTCCAGAGGTCGGGCTGGTTGCCGTACATCGCGTCGAAGAAGGCGCCGCTCGTCTCGCCGCGCAGCACCCGTTCGAGGTCGGCCGCACAGCGCCGGGCGAGCCCGAGGTCCCACTGGGGCGGGACGCCGGCGTGCAGCATCGTCAGGCCGAGCGCCTCGTCGTGGTGGAGCATCGGGCGCGACTGCAGCCAATCGAGCAGGCGGCCGCGGTCCGGGGCCGCGAGCACCGGCGCGAGCGCTGCGTCTCCCTCCCGCAGCGCGCCGTGGCGGGCCAGCGCCAGCAGGTGCAGGTCGTGGTTGCCGAGCACGACGACGGCCGAGTCGTCGAGCCCGCACAGCAGCCGCAGCACGTCGAGCGAGCGGGGGCCGCGGTTCACGAGGTCGCCGACGAACCACAGCCGGTCGCGCGCCGGCGAGTATCCGATCCGGTCGAGCAGCGCCTCAAGCTCGGCGGCGCACCCCTGCACGTCGCCGATGGCCCAGGTCGCCATCCGGGGTCAGTGCAGCAGGCCGGGCATCGCGAGCCGGAACGGGGCGATCGGGGCGTCGAAGTGCCGCCCGTCGTCCGCGACCATCCGGTAGCTGCCCTGCATCGCGCCGACCGGCGTCTCCAGGATCGCGCCGCTCGAGTAGCGGAAGCCCTCGCCGGGCTGCAGGTGCGGTTGCTCGCCGACGACGCCCTCGCCGTTGACTTCCTGCACCTTGCCGTTCGCGTCCGTGATGATCCAGTGCCGCGTGAGCAGCTTGGCCGGCACGGAGCCCTCGTTGCGGATCGTGATCGTGTAGGAGAACACGAAGCGCCCGTCGCCGGGGCTCGACTGGTCCTCGACGTAGCTGGTGCTCACGTCGACCCGGATCCGGTGGTTCCCGTCGCCGGACACCGGTTCAGCCCTTCGCCAGACGGACGGCCAGCACGTCGCAGGGGGCGGCGTGCAGCACCGTGTCCTCGGTGAAGTTGAACAGGATCGAGACGCCGTGCCGCTCGCGGCTGCCGATCACGATCAGGTCGCAGCCCTTTTCCTGCGCGACCCTCACGACTTCGGCCTTGATGCTGCCCGTGAGCACCAGGCGTTCGGCATCGCCGAGCCCGAGCTTCGCCGACACCTCGGCGAGCCGGGCGGTGGCGCGCTCGGCCAGCTCGGCCTCGATCTGCACGGCCGGAAGCAGTGCCTCGCCCATCGGCTCGACGGGCACGTACTCGACCACGTGCAGCAGCGTCAGCCTTCCTCCCGTGAGCGCGGCGAGCGCCCTGGCGCGCTCGACGATCCTTTCGCTGTCGTCGGTGAGGTCGAGGCAGACGAGCAGGTTCCGGTAGTCGCCCATCGCGTTCTCCTGCGGTCCGGGGACGGTCCCGCTTCGATTATAGGGCCGCGGCCAGAGGGCACCAATCGCGCCCGGCGCTACGCGGCGGGGCCGTCCCGCGGGCTCAGCCGGGGAGCCGTGCGGCGAGTGCCGCGAATGCCGCCGGCGGGAGCGTCTCGGCACGCACGCCCGGGTCCACGCCGGCCGAGCGGATCGCCTCGGCGTCCATGAGCCCGCCGAGCGCGTTGCGCAGTGTCTTGCGCCGCTGCGAGAACGCCGCCGACACGACGCGCGCGTAGGCGGCCGGGTCGCCGAGCGGGAACGGGGGCGCGTCGAGCGGGTGCAGCGCGAAGAACGTGGAAACCACCTTCGGCGGGGGCGAGAACGCACCGGTGCCGATGTCGAACAGCGGCTCGACCCGCACCCAGGGCGCGAGCATCACGGTCAGACGGCCGTAGTCCTTGCCGCCGGGGGCGGCAGCCATCCGGACGACGACTTCCTTCTGCAGCATGAAGTGCATGCTCGCGATCGCGTCGCGCTGCGTGAGGAAGTGGAACAGCAGCGGGGTCGAGACGTTGTAGGGAAGGTTGCCCACGAGGCGCAGTTTGGGACCGTCGCCGCGCAGCGCGCGGAAGTCGAATTCAAGTGCGTCGGCGAGGTGCACGGCGAGTTCGCCGGCACCGGCGCAGCGCGCCTCGAGCGGCGACACGACGTCGGGGTCGATCTCGACGACGTCGACACGGCCCGCCCGCTCGAGCAGCGGGCGGGTGATCGCACCGCGGCCGGGCCCCACCTCGACGATGCGCTCGCCCGGACGGGGGTCGATCGCCCGCACGATGCGGTCGATCGTGCCGCGGTCGTGCAGGAAGTGCTGTCCGTAGCGTTTCTTCGCGCGGGTCATGGCTTGCGTCGCGAGCGCACCCGCGCGATCTCCACCGCGAGTGCGAGCGCGGCACGCAGGCTGCCCGGGTCGGCGCGCCGCGTGCCCGCGAGGTCGAGGGCCGTGCCGTGGTCCACCGAGGTCCGCACGATCGGCAGGCCGAGCGTGACGTTGACCGCATGGCCGAACGCCGCGCGCTTCAGCACCGGCAGGCCCTGGTCGTGGTAGAGCGCGAGCACCGCGTCGATCCCGGCGAGCCGCGCCGGCAGGAAGGCCGTGTCCGCCGGCACCGGGCCCTCGAGCCGCAGCCCGTCGTCGCGCAGGCGCGCGAGCACGGGCTCGATCACGTCGATCTCCTCGCGGCCGAGATGCCCCCCTTCGCCCGCGTGCGGATTGAGCCCGCACACGAGGAGGCGCGGACGCGCGAGGCCGAACGACCGCCGCAGGTCGCCGTCGAGGATACGGAGCACGGACTCGAGGCGCTCGGGCGTGAGCGCCGCCGGCACCGCGGCAAGTGGCAGGTGCGTGGTCGCGAGCGCGACGCGCAGCCCGCCGCCGGCGAGCAGCATCACCGGGCGCGCCGCGCCCGTGCGCGCGGCCAGGTACTCGGTGTGCCCGGTGAACGGGATGCCGGCGTCATTCACGACGCCCTTGTGCACCGGCGCCGTGACCATCGCGTCGAACTCGCCGGCCAGGCAGCCGTCCGCCGCGCGGTCGAGCATCGAGAGCACGTAGCGAGCGTTCGCGGGGTCGAGCCGGCCCGCGCGACAGGGCGCCTGGAGCGGGACGTCGAGCAGTTCGACCCGGCGACGGGCGGGTGCCGCGGGGTCGTAGGCGGGCAGCCCGTCGACGAGCGCGCGGTGGCCACGTGCGCGGCCGAGCACCGTGCGGTCGCCGATCAGCACGACACGGGCAGCGGGCCGCTGCGTGGCGAGCGCCGCGCACAGGTCGGGGCCGATGCCCGCCGGTTCGCCGGAGGTGACCGCCAGCGTCGGCAGGCGGTCGCGACCGGTCACTGGCGGTATTCGACGTAGGCCTCGTCGCGGAGGCGACGCAGCCACAGCTCCACCTCTTCGTCGGCGCGTGCCTCGCGGAGCTGGCCGACGCACTTGTTGCGCACGGTGTCCTCGGAGGCGTCGTAGGTGCGACGCCCGAGCAGCTGCACGATGTGCCAGCCGAACTGCGTCTTGAACGGCTCGCTGATCTGGTCGATCTCGAGCTTGTCGACCACTTGCTCGAAGGCCGGCACGAACGTCCCCGGGCCGGTCCAGCCGAGGTCGCCGCCGCGCGTCGCGGAGCCCGGGTCCGCCGACGACACCGCCGCGATCGCGGCGAAGTCCTCGCCCTTCAGCACGCGCTCGCGGATGCGCTCGAGCTTCTGCCGAACCGTCTCGTCGTCCTCGATCGCGTTCGTCTGCATCAGGATGTGGCGCGCGTGCACCTGCGAGATGAGCGCCGCCGGCTGCGAGCTGCGCGTCTCGACCAGCTTGAAGATGTTGAGGCCGCTCGGCGTGCGGATGATCTCGCTCACGTCGCCGGCCTTCATGTTCGGGACGAGCTCGGCGACCACCGACGGCAACTGGTTCGGCTTGCGCCAGCCGAGCGACCCGCCGTCGAGCGCCGTGCCGGCGTCGGAGTAGGCAATCGCGAGGTCCGCGAAGTCCTCGCCCTTCTTCGCCCGCTCGTAGACGCTCTGGGCGCGCGCGGTCCGTTCCTCGACCTGCTGCTCGGTCGCGTTGGCCGGGATCGCGACCAGGATGTGCGAGAACTCGTACTCGACCCGGTCCTCGGGCGACGCGAGTTCCTTCTGGACGCACATGTCGACTTCGCGCGGCGAGACGTAGATCCGCGCGTAGACATCGCGCTGGCGAAGCTGGCCAAGGATCATCTCCTTGCGGACCTCCTCGCGGTAGACGCGGTAGTCCATGCCCTGGGCCTCGAGCGCGGCCGGCAGATCGCTGAACTTCACGTTGTTGCGGGCCGCGACCTCGGCGAGCGCCTGGTTCAGCTGCTCGTCGGGGACCTGGATCCCGCCGCGCTCGGCGCGCTCGAGCTGGAGCTGCTGCAGGATCAGCCGCTCGAGCACCTGCTGGCGCAGCAGGTCGGCCGGTGGCACCTGCTGGCCGGCCTGGCGCAGCCGGTTCGTGATCGACTGGACCTGCTGGTCGAGCGTGCTCTGCAGCACGATGCCGTCGTTCACGACCGCGGCGACACGGTTGAGCGACACCCCACGGCTGGCGGCCGCGGCGGGCGCCGCCGCCGCCGGCGCAGCCGTCGGCCCAGGCATCGGCCCGAGGTCGCCGGGCGGCGGGCCCGGAGGCGGCTGCTGTGCGACGGCCAGGGTCGCCGCGAGCAGCAGGGCCGCGGCCAGAAATCGCTTGTAAATCAAGGGTATCTCAGGGCTGGGGGGTCGACGTAACCGGCGAGTATCCACGAATCGCGTCCCGCAGGAAAGATTCGTTGTCCACTCCGACACTCGACAGTCCCTTCAGTTCCAGCTGGAAGCCGATCGAGGTGTCGGAGTCGCCGGTGCGGCTGCTCACGAACCGCCGCGTGATCACCCGCACGGCCCAGCAGCACGACTGGTACTCGAGGCCGATGAACTGGTCGAGCGTCTTGTTCTCGGAGATCGAGTAGACCCAGCGCGCGAAGCCGTGCCAGCGCTCGCCGATCGGCCAGGCGGCCGACACGTCGACCTGTTCGAGCAGGTCGCGCTGGTAACGGTAGGCCGCGTTCACGACGCTGTCGGTGGCCGGCCGGTACTGGACCCCGAACTCGGTGCGCTCGGTCTGGTTCTGGTCCGGGTCCCACTGGTAAGCGAAGCGGCCGCTCCAGTACTTGAAGGCGTCGAGCTCGATCTCGGCGATCAGGTTCGAGGAGGAGCGGTTCGTCGCGGCCTCGCCCGGCAGCGTCACGCGTGGCTCGGAGAAGTAGTAGGCCTGCCCGACCGTCGCGCTCAGGTACTGCTGGCCCGTCGAGGCGTCGAGCATCCGGGTCGTGAGTCCTGCCGAAACGAGGTTCGCGTCGCCGACGCGGTCGGCACCGACGTAACGGTTCGTGCGGAACAGCTCGACCATGTTGAGTGTCGGCTGGTCCGTGTCGAAGATCGGGATGTCGTTCTGGTCGCGGTACGGGACGTACACGTACTGCACGCGCGGCTCGAGCGTCTGGAGACGCTGGTCCTTCGAGCCCGCGGCGCGCTCGAGCACGAAGCCCGAGTCGACGCTCAGCACCGGCAGCGAGCGCGTGAGCGTCGTGTCCGTGCCGGGGGTCGTGTCGCCGAGCCAGTAGGCCGTGTAGCGCCATGCGGCCGTCGCATCGACGTAGCCGCCGCTGTTGCCCACGCCCCAGGTGACCGCGGGCTGGGCGTCGAGCCGCGTCCCGGTCGGCCCGAGGCTGCGGTAGAAGTTGACTGCCTCGGCATCGAACTCGGCGCCGACGCCGTGCCAGAGGTTGCGCCAGGTGCCGGCCGCCACGAGCTGGGGCAGCATCGCGTAGGGTCGCTCGTCGTCGGCCAGCTGGTTGTCGATGACCTGGAAGTTCTGCACCTGGCCGAACAGCGACCAGTGCTCGAAGTTGCTCCGGACCTGGGCTTCCTGCGGAAGGAAGATCACGCTGGTGCCTTCGAAGCCGACGCCGAAGTCCTCGAAGTAGCTGTTGTCGGTGACGTACGCGCCGTTCAGGTACAGCCGGGTCTGCGGGGTGAAGTTCGTCGTGTCCTTGAGCTCGAAGAGCCCGCGGGCGTCGCCGCGCTCGGTGTCGTGAGGCAGGTACTGCGCGTTGAAGGCGCCCTTCGAGCGGTCGGTCAGGAAGCGGAATTCCGGGTCGAAGCGGAACCCGCGGGCCGAGAACCAGCGCGTCGTGAGCGTCGAGTCGTAGTTCGGCGCCATGTTCCAGTAGAACGGCACGACCACCTGCGTGCCGGTCTGGCCGCCACTCCCGAAGGCCGGGAACAGCAGGCCCGTCTTGCGCTGGTCGCCGACCGGAAACGATATCCACGGCGTGTAGAGGATCGGCACGCCCTTGAAGTCGAGCCGCACGTCCCGCGCGGTACCCGTGCTGGACGCCTGGTCGAGCGAGATCTCCTGGGCCTTGATCAGCCAGTCCTCGTTGCCCGGCGGGCACACGGTGTAGCGGACGACCTCGAGGTCGAGCCTGGTCTGGTCGTGCAGCGTGGCGGACTGTGCCGAACCCCGGCCCGTGCCGTCGACGAGTTCGAAGTGTGCGCCTTCGAACTGGCCGGCCCCCTGCTCGAACGTGCCGTCGCGGCCGGTCACGTGGATCGTCGGGTCCAGGTACTCGACCTTGCCGTTCACCGTGACGCTGCGCTTCTTCGCGTCCACGGTCGCCTCGTCGGCGCTGACGAGCCGCTGGCCCATCCGGATCGTGACGTTGCCCTGGAGCTCCGCGTCGCCGGCGCGGGATAGGTCGCCGGTGTCGCTCGTGATGTCGATGTTCGGGTCGTCCGGATCGGCGGCCCGGAGCGCGTCGAGGCGCGGGTCGGTCGAGACGGGCACTTCGCAGACGGCGCCGGGCGGCGTCTCGGCCAGCGCGGCGGCCGGACAGATCGCGAGCGCGACGAGCAGCCGTCGCCAGCGGGACTCCATGCGGGCCGACGGCTTCATCGCAGTGATTATAATTGCGCGGCCCGCTCCCAGCCGACCTTCCGAGGCCCCCCTTGACCGAACCCCGCCGAGACGACCCCCGGCTCGACCGACTGCGCCACTGGCTCGAGGCCGGGCTGGGCTACCGCGACATGACGATTGCGCCGGCATCGGCCGACGCGAGCTTCCGCCGGTATTTCCGGGTGAGCCGTCCGGAGGGTACGCAGGTCGTGATGGACGCGCCGCCGGACAAGGAAAACGTCGTGCCCTACCTCGACGTGGCCCGGATGCTGGGCGAGATCGGGGTGCATGCACCGCGCGTGCTCGAGCGCAATGCGGAGGAGGGCTTCCTGCTCCTCACCGACCTCGGGTCGGTCACGTACCGGATGGCACTCGACGACGCGTCGCGCGCGGCGCCGCTCTACCTCGCGGCGATCGACGCGCTCGTGCGCATCCAGGCGCACGGCGTCGAGCACGCGAAGCGGCTGCCGCCGTACGACGAGAAACTGCTGCGCTTCGAGATCAGCCTCTACACGGACTGGCTGCTCGGGCGGCACCTCGGGGTCGCGATGGACGCTGCCGAGTCCCGGGCGATCGGCGCGGTGTTCGACGCGCTGGTCGAGAATGCGCTCGTGCAGCCGCAGGTGTTCGTGCACCGCGACTACCACTCGCGCAACCTGATGGTGTGCCCGGGCGACAACCCGGGAATCCTCGATTTCCAGGACGCGGTGCGCGGCCCGATCACCTACGACCTCGTCTCGCTGCTGCGCGACTGCTACATCGCGTGGCCGCCCGCGCTGGTGCGCGGCTGGGCACTCGAGTTCCGGCGCCGTGCCGACGCCGCCGGGCTCGACACCGGCGCCGACGAGACTGAATTCCTGCGCTGGTTCGACCTGATGGGCGTGCAGCGGCACCTGAAGGCGGCCGGCATCTTCGCGCGGCTCTGGCACCGCGACGGCAAGCCGGGCTACCTGCCCGACGTGCCGCGCACGCTCGGCTACGTGGCCGACGCCTGCGACCGCCACGCCGACCTCGCGCCGCTCGGTCGCCAGGTGCGCGAGCGCGTGCTGCCCGCGGTGATCGCGAGCCTCGGGACGCACCCGCGATGAAGGCGATGGTGCTCGCGGCCGGGCGCGGCGAGCGCATGCGGCCGCTGACGCTCGAGCGGCCGAAGCCGCTGCTCGAGGCCGGCGGCGCGCCGCTGATCGTCCATCACCTGCGTGCGCTCCGCGCGGCCGGTTTCGACGACATCGTCGTGAACCTGTCCTGGCTCGGCGAGCGGATCCGGGCGGCGCTCGGCGACGGGTCAGCGCACGGCGTGCGCATCGCCTGGAGCGAGGAGGGGCCCGAGCCGCTCGAGACGGGTGGCGGAATCTTCCGGGCGTTGCCGCTGCTCGGACCCGCGCCGTTCCTCGTATTGAACGGCGACGTGTGGACCGACATCGACTATGGCGCACTGCGCGAGGCCCTGGCCCCGGGCGACCTGGCACACCTGGTGCTGGTGCCGAACCCGGACCACAACCCGACGGGCGACTTCGTGATCGAGCGCGGCCGGGTCGTCGAGGACGCCCGGCCGGACGCGGAACGGCTGACGTTCTCGGGCGTCGGGATCTATCGGCCGGAACTCTTCGACGGGTGCCGGGACGGCGTGTTCAAGCTGGCGCCGCTGCTCCGTGCGGCCGCCCGCCAGGGGCGGGTCGGGGCCCGTGTCCACCCGGGCGTCTGGATGGACATCGGGACCCCGGACCGCCTGGCCGAGCTGGATCGGTTACTACGTACTAAATAGGAATCATTCCTATTTACAACCGGCCCGGGTTCGGGCAGGGTGGGGTCACCGTGCACAGGCACCCGAGGACCGTCCCGTCATGGCCGAGTACCCGTCCGTATCCCCGCCGCCCGGCCCGCCCGGCCGCGACCTGGCCCGCTGCGCCGAGGTCTCGATCTGCGACCTGTCCGGTGCCGAGCAGTTCCTCGTGTGGGCGATCCGGTGGCGGACGTCGGCACAGGACGACGCGGAGTTCGCCGAGGAGTGCCTGACCGACTCGTTCTCCCGCGCCGGGATGCCCGATGCGCTGCCGGCACTCCGGGAATTCGTCTGCGCGGCCTGCCCGATGCAACTCGACTGCCCGGCGAGCCGGCGGCTCGGCTGCTGGCGCCTGAACCGCCTCGAGGCGCACGCGCTGCACGCGGTCGCCTGCCTGCAGGCCGGGCTCCTCGGCGAGGCGTGGCTCACGCTCCGGGCCGTCGTCCCGGACGCAAGCGTGCCCGCCGCGCTCGAGTCGCTGCAGGCGCTCGGCGAGGCGGTCGTCCGTTCCGGCGGCACGATCCGGCGCTGGGCCGGCAGCCCGGCGCTCACGGCAACCCGTCACTGACTCACCCCGACACGCGCCTTCGCGGGTCTTGCGGCAGAATGCCGGCGCGGCCGACCCGGGTGCGATGCCCCGCGACCGGCGGTGTCGCACGCCCAGGAGCGCCACGATGAAGAAGCCCGTCGCCCGCAGCAGACCTGCCGCCCGCAAGGCCGCGGTCCGCAAGACCGCGAAGCCGGCCCCGCCGCCGCGCGCTGCACGCGTCGCCGCGCTGAAGCCGGGTCACTACGCGGACGGCCTGCCGCTAGACGACATCCAGTACCTCGAGTGCAAGCTGATCCTGCGCACGAACGAGTTCACGTCGCCGAAGGGCTTCAGGAAGTACGCGAAACTCGTTGCGCGTGCGGCGGAGGACTGCGGCGTCGACTTCGACCAGAAGCCCGCGCGCGGATCGCGGCCGGCCATCCGCGAGGTGATGTTCCTCGACTCGAAGGATTTCCGGCTCTACAACAATGCTTACATCCTGCGCCGGCGCGTGCGATTCGAGGACGGCTTCCCGGTGGAGGAACCCGAAGTCGTCTTCAAGTTCCGCCACCCGGATCAGCAGCGCGCCGCCGAGCTCGACGTGCGGCCCCGGATACCGGGCGCCTACAAGATCAAGTTCAAGGCCGAGGCGCTGCCGCTGAAGGACCGCGTGGGCGGCTACCGGCTGCTCTTCTCGCACAACGTGCAGTTCCCGCTCAGCCACGCCCCCGAGGGCGACCGGCTGGCGATGGCGAACGTGGTCGAGGTGTTCCCCGCGCTCGGGCCACTCTGGCCCTCGCGCAAGGGCCACGTCGAGCTCGTGAACCGGACCATCGTCGAGGAGGTGCTGCAGGACCTCGGCACGCTCGACTTCGGCAAGGGCGTCACGGCGGACGCGAACGTCGCGCTGTGGCGCACGCGCGGTGAGCACCAGCCGCTCGTCGGCGAATTCGCCTACCAGGTGAAGTTCAAGGAGCGCGACGAGGTGCACGACAAGGCCCGCGACCGCTGCGCCCGGTTCTTCATCCGGCTGCAGGAGATCGGCGCGGACTGGCTCTACCTCGGCGCCACGAAGACCGCGATGGTCTACCGTCTCCACGGCAACGCGCCGCAGGCGCACGAATGACGCCGGGCCAGGCGTCGGTGGCGCCGTGAACGCAGGGCAGCGCTTTCGCGCCGACGACCTGCGCGGCGTGCACTACGCCGTGAGCCTGTTCATCTCTTCGACGATCCTCTGGTTCATCGTCGGCTACCTCGGCGACACGAGCCCGATCTGGGCCGTGAGTTCGATGGTGGCCACCAGCGACCCGCAGGTGACCCAGGCGCTGCAGACCTTCTGGGGCCGCATCCTGAACACGCTGCTCGGCTGCGCGGTCGGGCTCGTGTTCATCGCGGTCGGACACTCGCACTGGGAGATGCCGTTCGCGATGGCCGTGACGGTGCTGATCTCGACGTACGTCATCCGGATCCCGGCGATGTGGCGCCAGGCGCCGATCACGGCGGCGATCGTCATCGCCGGCGGGCTCGAGCATCACGCGCGCATGGCCGGCATGGAACTCGGCGTGAACCGGGTCGGGCAGGTGCTGCTCGGCTGCGTCGTCGGGATCGTCGTGGCCTGGAGCCTGTCGAAAGTCTGGCCGCTGCCGCCCGGCCCGGCGGGGAAGAAGGACGGCGGCGGAGGCTGACGGCCGGCCGGTGGCCTAGGGCGGCGTCGTGACTGCGTCGCCGCGCGCGACCGGGTAGCCGAGGTCCACCCAGTTGCTGTCGAAGTCCGAAGGCAGGTAGAGCACCTTCACGTTCGTGAAGCCGAGCCGGGCGAGCGCCGCCCAGGCGCCGCCGACGTTGCGGCAGTGGTCCCACGGGCAGCAGCCGCAATAGATCACGACGAATGTCGAACGCGGCAGCTTCGTGACCCGCGCGCGCAGCGCGGCGATCCCATCATCGTCCTCGCCGGGCCCGATGTACTCGGCACCCGGGACGTGGCTGCGGTCGTAGAGCACTTTCGCGCCGACCTGCAGCACGAGCGGGCGCTCGTTCGCGGGCGCATCGAGCAGCGCGACCAGCGCCCCGGGCTCGATTCGCGCCGACGCCGGGATCGTGTCGGCCCGGACGTAGGTGTAGCCGGCGAACGCAGGCGCCGAGACTGCGATCAGCGCGAGTGCGAGGACTGTGCGGGCAACCCGCGCCGCGATCCTGTGCGTCGCGCGCGACTTCGCGGCGAGGGTGGGTGTGCGCACGACAATCCCGTTGGCGTCGGCCGGCGGCCGGTGCACCGTACGTTACCATGGGGTCCCGGGTCGCCAGGCCCCGACGAGCGGACGATCCCTGATGCGCATGCGCCCCCGCCCGACGAGAGGTCCCCGATGACCGTGGAACGCCCCGCAACGCGCGTGCTCGGCGTGCAGGTCGGCCGGGTCGCGCCGCTGGTCGCGGGCGGTCGCGAGGTGATGACCGGAATCGTGAAGCACGCCGCCGGCGGCGCGGTCAACGTGCGTCCGCTCGGACTCGAAGGTGACGAGCAGGCCGACCTCACGGTGCACGGCGGCCTCGCGAAGGCCGTCTACGCGTACCCGGTCGAGCACTATCCATACTGGAGCCGACAACGGCGCGAGATCGGGCTCGACCCGGACCTGCCGTACGGCGCGCTCGGCGAGAACCTGACCGTCACGGGCCTGCTCGAGCGCGAGCTGTACGTCGGCGACGTGCTGCGGTTCGCCGGCTGCGAACTGCGGGTGACCCAGCCGCGCAGCCCCTGCTACAAGTTCGTCGCCCACTTCGGCGACCCGCAGGCCGCGCGCAAGATGATCGAGACGGGCTACAGCGGCTTCTATCTCGCGGTGGACCGCCCCGGCCGACTGTCGGCCGGCGAGGCGTTCGAGCTCGTGCCGGGGCCCCGCGAGGTGGCGCTCATGACGTTGTTCCCGTCGAGGCGACGCTGATCAGGCCGTCTGCGCCCGGCCGGGGCGCGTGCCCCGGGTCTTCCACAGCGACACCAGCACGCCGCCCGCGATCAGGCCGAAGGTCACCGTCAGCGAGATCGCCGCCGGCACCTTGCCGACGATGCCGACCAGGAAGATCTTCGCCCCGATGAAGACGAGCACCAGTGCGAGCGCGTACTTCAGGTACGTGAAGCGGTGGATCATCGCGGCCAGCGCGAAGTAGAGCGCACGCAGCCCGAGGATCGCGAAGATGTTGCTCGTGTAGACGATGAACGGGTCGGTCGTGATCGCGAAGATCGCCGGCACCGAGTCAACCGCGAACACGAGGTCCACGAACTCCACGAGCACGAGTGCGAGGAAGAGCGGCGTGGCATGGCGCTCGAGCCGGCCGGTCGCCGGGTCGCGCTCGCGCACCCAGAACGCGTTGCCCCGCAGCCCGTCGGTGAGCCGCATGTGGCGCTTCAGGAACCGGAGCAACGGGTTGTTCGCGATGTCGGGCATGTGGTCCGCGATCACCCACATCTTGATGCCGGTGAAGACCAGGAACGCGCCGAACAGGTACAGCACCCAGCTGAACTCGCTGACCAGCGTGGCGCCGAGCGCGATCATCATCGCGCGCAGCACGATGACGCCCAGGATGCCCCAGAACAGCACGCGGTGCTGGTACTGCCGCGGGATCGCGAAGAAGCTGAAGATCAGCGCGATCACGAACACGTTGTCCATCGAGAGCGACTTCTCGATCATGAACCCCGTGTAGAAGTCCATGCCGCTCTGCACGCCCATGTACCACCAGACCCAGGCGCCGAATGCCAGCGCGACCGCGATGTAGCCGCCCGAGAGCAGCAGGCTTTCGCGGATCCCGATCTCGTGGTCGTCCCGGTGCAGCACGCCGAGGTCGAACGCGAGCAGCGTGACGACGATGCCGACGAACGCGAGCCACGCCCAGGCGGGCTTGCCGAGGAAGTCGGCGGCGAGGAACCCGATCAGCGTTTCCATGGAGTGCCTCGCCGGTCAGGTCGTGAAAGGGAGTGCGCCGGCCGGTGCGCGGCGACGCAGGCCGGCGAGTAATCGACCGCCGAACAGTCCGAGCACCAGCAGCGCCAGGGTGCCGACGCCCCACACCATCCAGATCAACGCGGACAACCCTCCGGCCAGCGTGGGCGCGAGGGCCAGCAATCCGTCGACGACCGGGCCCAGCGCCGAGAGTGACGCCGTGACCGCGGTGGCCAGTTCGGCCGGGACCCACGGCGCCAGCCACTCCGGGATGCCGAGCGTCGCAGCCGCGGCGGTGCCGTCGGCCAGCGCGCCGGCATTCGCGGCCGTCCAGGTCACGACCGCGTGCAGTGCCCAGGCCGCGAGCGACCAGAGCAGCAGCACCATCAGGACCAGCGACCAGCCGAGCGCGTGGAACACGATTGCAACCTGGGTAGGAATCGGAGGCGCGGATGATGCAGGGTTCGTTCGCTGACATAAAGCAGACAAACAAAGACCCATCCGCAGGAAAAAACGGATGAAAAAAAGCGCCCAGGGGGTCGTGTGCAATTGTCCGGCACCCGGGCCGACTGGATAATCCGGCCATGCCCGATCGTCCCCGTGCATCGCTGCTCGACGGCATCGAGCGGCTCGGCAACAGGCTGCCCGAGCCGCCGATACTCTTCTGCTGGCTCGCGTTCATCGTCGTGCTCGCGTCGGCGCTGGGTGCCACCCTCGGGTGGACCGTGCAGCCCCTGAAGCCGGTGGTCGCGAACGGGCCCGACGGCCTCGGCATCTCGCTGGTCGCGTCCGGAGCGGCGATCGAGCCGCGCAGCCTGCTCACGGCCGACGGGCTCTACTTCATGTTTTCGTCGATGCTCCGCAACTTCGCGGCGATGCCGGCGCTGCCGCTGGTGTTCGCGTCGATGCTGGGCATCGGCCTCGCCGAGAAGTTCGGGTTCTTCTCTGCGCTGATGCGCCAGCTCGCGATCGTCACGCCGGCGCGGCTGCTCACCCCGGTGATCGTGTTCATCGGCGCCAACAGCTCGATCGCGAGCGACGCCGGCTACGTGATCCTGCCCCCGCTCGCGGCGGCGCTCTACCTCGCGGCGGGCCGACACCCGGTCGCCGGACTCGCGGCGGCGTTCTGCGGCGTGGCCGGTGGCTTCGGCGGGGGCCTGTTCCCGACCGGCGGTGACGGCGTGCTCACCGGTTTCGCGCAGGAAGCCGCGCACGTCGTCGACCCGTCCTACTCGGTGACGATCCTGCACAACTTCTATTTCAAGGCGGTCTCGGCGGTGGTCGTGACGGCGGCGGGCTGGTGGGTGACCGACCGCGTCGTCGAGCCGCGCCTCGCGCGGCTGCACCCGGGCGATGCCCGAACCGGCGTTGGCGCGGCCGTGGACATGACGCTCGCGCCGGGGGAACGTCGGGCGCTGCGCTGGTCGCTCGCGACGATGGCGAGCGTGCTCGCGGTGTTCGCGGTGTTGATCTGGGCGCCGGGGTCGCCGCTGCACGGCCCCGGACAGCCGACGCTCGCGAACGGCCGCGTGCTGCTGCATCAGCCGGTCGAGGTCGCGCCGGCCGGTGCGGTCGTCGCCGAGGACGCAACGGCGCTCGCACGCGAGCCGCTGACCGTGGTGGCGGACGGCGCCGGACGGCTCGTCGAGTCGCCCGGGCCGCGCTGGTCGCAGGTGATCGTGCCGATGATCCTGCTCGCGTTCCTGCTGCCCGGGATCGTCTACGGCCGGATGACCGGGGCGCTCAAGAGCCAGGCGGACTTCGTCGCAGCGCTGAACCACGGCATCCGCTCGATCGTGCCGGTGCTCGTGATCCTGTTCTTCCTCGCGCAGTTCGTGAATTATTTCGCGTACTCGCAGATGGACCGGATGATCGCCTACGCGGGCGGTGCACTGCTCTACGACGCGGCGCTCCCGATCCCGCTGCTGATCGTGCTGTTCGTGCTGGTGGTGATAATCGGCGATTTCGCGATGAGCGGGATGCTCTCGAAGTTCGGCGTGCTCGCACCGATCTTCGTGCCCATGTTCATGATCGTCGGCATGAGCCCGGAGCTCACGACCGCGGCCTACCGGATCGGCGACTCGGTCGTGAACATCGTCACGCCGCTGAATTCCTACATGCTGATCGTGCTCGCGGTGCTGCAGCGCTACCGGCCGGCCGCGGGCCTCGGCACGCTGATCTCCCTGATGGTCCCGTACTCGTTGGCGCTCGGAGCCGCGTGGACCGCGCTGCTGGTCCTGTGGTTCTTCACCGGGCTGCCGCTCGGCCCGACCGCGCCGCTCGGTTACGTGCCGGGCGGCTGAGCGTCGGGCGAGCGCGCGTCGGCAGGGCGGCCCGCCACCGGTCGCGCCATCACGAAGTCGCGCTGCGGGTCGTCGCCCACCGGGAACACCTGTTCGCCGACCGCGACGAAGCCGTACTTGCCATAGAACGCGATCGCGCGCGGGTTGTGCTCCCACACGCCGAGCCACGCAACGTCCGAACCGCGGGCGGCGAGTTCATCGAGGCAGGCCTGCATCAGCCGCTGCGCGACGCCTCGCCCGTGGCATTCGCCCGCGACGTAGAGACGCTGGATCTCGCCCGGCGCCGAGCCGACGACACCCCGCGGCGGCGGGCCCCAGCGCAATTGCGCGTAGCCCACCAGCCGTCCGTGCCGCTCGCAGACGAAAGTCGCGCGTCGCGGGTCCGAGATCTCGCGGGCCTGGATCGATTCGCCGTAGCTGTCGCGGCAGTGCCGCGCCATGTTTTCCGGCGTATTCACCGCTGCGAACGCCTCGCGGAAGACGCGCTCGGCGAGTTCGGCGAGGCTGCGCGCGTCGCCCGGCTGTGCCCGGCGGACGACGTCAGACGTCACCTCTGCCTCCACGTCACGGCCGTGCGGGCCGGGCGGCGACCGGATCGCGGGCAGGGCGGGGCGGAGCGTGCGCCGCCGGCGCGATGGCTTGCTCCCCGGCCAACGTCGTGATGTAGCATCGACGCCGGGGGTGGTTCAATGAACCTCAATGACATCGCGGCGCTGGCCGAGATCCTGAACGCCGTCGGCGTGATCGTGACGCTCGTCATCCTGATCGTGTCGATACGCCAGAACACGCGGTCGCAGAGGGCCGTGGCGGTCGATTCGCTGGCCGCCGGCATCGCGGCGATCAACGTGCCCGCGATCGAGTCCCCGGCCGTCGGGTCGGCACTCGAGCGGACCCTGGCCGACTGGTCTGCGGCAACGCGGGAAGAGCGCATCATTTCCCATTATTTCCTGTTTTCGTTCTTCAAGCTCAGCGAGAACGCCTGGTACCAGCAGCGGCAGGGCATCCTCGACCACGAGCAGTGGGTCGGCTGGGAGCGCGGTGTCCGGAAGTTCTATCACAGCAGGGGCGTGCGCGAGGTCTGGTGGCCGAGCCGCCACAACGCGTACTCCGCGCAGTTCCAGGACTACCTCAGTACGACGACCGAGCCGTCGGACTTCGGCGGCTTGTCCGAGCTGTTCTCGGGTCGATCGTCGGGCGGGTGAGCGGCCGTCGCCGGGTTCGTGCGACGGCGGGCCCCATTGTTCCCCGTGAATCCGGCGGTCGCGTCGTCAGTTCGACGCCGAGCCCAGGTCGCCGCACATGCCGCCGATGATGAGCCAGTCCGGCCCCACCTTCATCCACGTGTGCGTGATCTTGCGTTCCCGGCCCTGGCCCTCGACGCGGCCGTCCGGGTAGGTGTCGACGCGCGTGAAGCGGTAGTGGACGACGACGACGTCGCCGAAATCCTGCGCACCTTCGTGCACCAGGTTGGCATCCACCTTGATGTGCTCGTCCCGGATCTTGCGCACCCAGTCGCCGATCCCGGACTTGCCGAGCGGGTGCGGCTGGTCGCAGGGCCAGCCGATGAAGCGCGCGTCCCAGAGCGTGACGTAGTTTTCGACGTCGCCGGCGGCGACGTAGCGCCAGTACTCGGCCTCGCGCTGCCACACCTGCGTGACGTTGGCCGACTCGGCCGCCGGTGCAGTGGTCGGGGCAGGCGCCGGCAGGGCGTTGCCCATTGCGAGCGCGAGAACCAGGGCGGCAAGCGATTTGCGGATCATCGTCGAGTCTCCACGCGCGGCGGGTCCTGGTGGCCCGTTACGGCCATAGCGTGCACGATACAGGTCACGGGGTTATCGTTGGCCGCAAGATCGGCCGCTCGGATACGCAACGGAAGCGCTGCGGCGCAGCAAGAGTGCGCCGATCGGGCGCAGGGCGGATGTCCGTTAACGGCCAGGAACGGACGTTCAGCGCGGGGAACAAATGGATACTTTCACGCGGCTGCGTAGGTGGGCGAACCGAGATGACGGGCGGCTTTACTGCGCGAACAACAGGTCACTCGGCGCGATGGAGACGGTGGGCCTGTTGTTGTTTATCGCGGCACTCATCCTGTGGCAACTTCACGTAAAGGCTGGCATCGGAAGCGCTTGGGCCTACTCCTCGGGCGTTCTTGGTCTTGCACTGGCGATCGTAGGCGCGGCTCGTTCACGCTCATAACTTCTCGCTGGCCGCTCCGGGTCGAAAGCCGACTGTCAGACTCCATTAGCCCAATGCCCGCAGTATGTGAATCGCTCGCCAAGACCCGGAGTGCTTCGAAATGAATAACCATCGACTGGCCACCTTCGCCGCAACCTGCCTGGTGGTCGGCGGCCTGTTGGGCCTCGCCGGGTCTTTCGCACCGCCGCCTGTCCGCGGCATTGCGTGGGGTCTCGACGGCACGGCGCTCGTCATGGGCGCGCTCCTGCTCGCGGTGCACCACCTGAAGCGGGGCAACGAGCTGCTGGCGGCCGGGTTCCTCACGTTCGTGGCCGGCCAGACCCTGGTCGTTTCGAGTTCCGCAATGGACCTCGCGGCCAGCTCGCCGTCGTTCGGTGCGGGCGTCGGGCTCTGGGCGGCCGGGCTGGCGCTGGTCAGCGCCACGCCGTTCATGCCGATGTTCGTGAGAGCCACGGGTGCGATCGCGTCCGTGATGTTCGCCATCGTCGCGCTGCAAATCTTCGGCGGTACGGCGCTCACGCCGCTCTCGAAGCCGTTGCCCTTCAACGCGTACCCGCTTTTCGTGATGACGCTGTTCGGCTGGGCGTGGGTACACTACCGCCGCGCCAGGGATACGGCCTGACCCAGCGGTCCCGCTGAGGATCGGCAGGGCGCGGTTGCTGCGACTCGACGATGATGCCCATGCGACCACTGCTGGTGTTCTTCGCCGCCGTATTGGCCGGCTGCACCGCCGCACCTACGCGGCTCGATCCGCTTCCGCAGGACTACGCGGAGGATGCCCGGGTTCCCGGCATCCCCGGTGCTCGCTACTGGGGCGACGAACGCCCGCCGGGGTTCGACAGCTGGGAGAAACTCGACCGCGCCCAGCTGGCCGCCAACTACGGCGGCATCATGGACCGCCCGCACGCGTACCTCGCGCTTTCGGGCGGCGGCTCGGACGGTGCGTTCGGCGCCGGCCTGCTCGTCGGCTGGACGGAACACGGGAACCGGCCGGAGTTCACGATCGTGACGGGCGTCAGCACGGGTGCGCTGATCGCGCCGTTCGCGTTCCTGGGTCCGAAGTACGACGCGACGTTGAAGCGCCTCTACACGGAGACGTCGACCCGGGACATCGTCGAGCGGCGGAGCCTGCTCGACATCGTTCGCAACGACTCCGCCGCCAGTTCGGCGCCGCTGCGTACGCTGCTCGAGCGTTACGTCGACGACGCGGTGATCGCCGAACTCGCCGCCGAGTCGGCGCGCGGCCGTTCGCTGCTCATCGGCACGACCGACCTCGACACCGCACGGCCCGTGACGTGGAACATAACGCGCATTGCGGCCAGCGGACTGCCGAGCGCGAAGAAGCTGATCCACGACATCCTGCTCGCCTCGGCGTCGATACCCGGCATCTTTCCGCCGGTGATGCTCGACGTCGAAGCCCGCGGGCGCATCTACCAGGAGATGCACGTCGACGGCGGCGTGACGGCGCAGGTGTTCATTTACCCCTCCGGTCTCGACTGGCGCACGGTCGAACGCAAGCTCGGCATCGAGGGGCGGGCCGACGTGTACGTCATCAACAATTCGCGCGACCTGTTGCCCTGGGAGACGGTGCCGCGTCGGGTCGTCCCGATCCTCATGCGCTCGGTCGATTCGCTGATCCGCACGCAGGGGATTGGAGACCTCGCGCAGATCTACCTGCTCACGCAACGCGACGGGTTGAACTTCCACCTCGCCTACATCCCGTCGTCGTTCACGGCCGAGCCGACCGAGAAGTTCGACCCGGTCTACATGCGCAAGCTCTTCCAGCTGGGGTACGAGCGGGCCAGGGCCGGCTATCCGTGGACGCTGGGGCCGGAGCGAAACTGAACGCGACCCGCGGAGCGCGCAGGCCGATGGACGGCACGCGACGCGACGCAGGGTTGGTCAGTTGTCTTCTTCGGCGGCTTCCGGTTCCGACTGCCGCGCCAGCCAGCGCATCGCACCGTAGTGGATCGCGGCGATGATTGCGCCGACGCCGAGCACGAGCAGCAGGGGCAACCACCAGTTCATCGGGCGAGTCTATCAGCGCGCCTGCGGCGCTGGTTACACTCGCCGTGCCCGATGCCGACCGCTCGTGGAGCCGAACATTGAGTGATTCCGTGCGTCCCACCGCCGCCTACGAGATCGTCGGCGCGAACGGTTCTCCCTACACGTTGAAGCTGCTGGCGATCCTTCGATATCGGCGGCTGCCGTACGTCTGGCGGGTCGCCGATCCGGTGTCGCTGCCGGCCGACGAGGCGGGCGCGCTCAGGCTGATGCCGATGCTGCGGCGGCCAGGCGCCGCGACGTTCGAGTGCGACTCGACGCCGCTCGCGCACTCGCTCGAGGCCGCGCACCCGGGCGTGCGCTCGATCGTGCCGCCGGACCCGGCGGTCGCGTTCCTCTCGCACCTGATCGAGGATTTCGCCGACGAGTGGTGCACGAAACTGATGTTCTACTACCGCTGGCACGACGCCGAGGCGTCGCGCTGGGGTGCGCACTTCGTCGTGACGGACGTGCGCCCGGACCTGGAGGGCGAGGCTCTGGAGGCGGCAATCTCTACGTTCTACGAGCGCCAGCGCGGACGGCGCGACCTGGTCGGCTGCGGGCCCGCGAACGGGCCGCTGCTCGAGGCGCACTTCATCGAATGGCTACGCGCGATGGAGCAGCTTGGCGGCCCGGCGCGCTACCTGTTCGGGTCGCGACCGTCGCTCGCGGACTTCGGGCTCTACGGCCAGCTCTCGCAGCTGGTGCTCGACCCGTGGCCACTGTCAGTCGTGCGCGCGCGGGCGCCCGCCGTCGAAAACTGGGTGGCCCGGCTCGCGGACGCCTCGGGCGTCGAGGGCGAGTGGGCGACGTCGCCGGTTGGCACGCCGGCGCAGCGTGCGCTGCTCGGGATGGTCGGCCGGGTCTACCTGCCGTTCCTCGCGGCCAACGCCCGCGCGCTCGCGGCGGGCGAAGCGGCCGTGGCGCTCACGATCGACGGCCACCCATTCGTCCAGCCGGCGTTCCGGTACCAGGGCAAGTGCTGGCGCGAGATCCAGGAGCGCTGGCGGGCGCTCGACGAGCCGGCGCGCCGCCGCCTCGAACCGCTGCTCGCCGAAACGGGGTGTCTCGCGCACCTGACGGTCGGCTGACACCCGGCGGCGACCCGTGCCGCGTCACGCTAGAATGGCGGCATGACCCGCCTGAAGGACATCCCCGTCGTCGCCGCGCCGCCGCGCAGCGGCGAGAAGTACGTGACCAGCCAGGGTACGACCGCGATCAAGGACGGCATCAAGTCCCGTGCGAGTTCGGCGCCGCTGCCGTCCGGACGCAAGCCGGCGTGGCTGCGCGCCCCGATGCCGGGCGGCGAGGGCTTCGACGAGGTTCGTCGCACCGTGCGCGAACACCGGCTCGCGACCGTCTGCGAGGAGGCCAAGTGCCCGAACATCGGCGAGTGCTGGAGCGCTGGCACCGCGACGATCATGCTGATGGGCGAGGTGTGCACGCGCGCCTGCCGCTTCTGCGCGGTGGACACCGGCAACCCGCAGGGCTGGCTCGACGAGCAGGAACCCGAGAACGCGGCGCGCAGCGTGCAGCTGATGGGCCTCAAGTACGTCGTGCTCACCTCGGTGAACCGTGACGACCTCGAGGACGGCGGCGCCGGGCACTTCGCCGCCTGCGTGCGCGCGATCAAGCGGGTCAACCCGGAGACCGCGGTCGAGGCGCTGACGCCCGACTTCGAAGGCGTGCTCGACGACGTCGAGACGGTCGTCGACAGCGGGCTCGACGTGTTTGCGCAGAACGTCGAGACGGTGCGGCGGCTCACGCACCCGGTCCGCGACCCGCGCGCCTCCTACGAGCAGACGCTCACGGTGCTCGCCCACGCGAAGAAGCACCGCCCGTCGGTGCTCGTGAAGACGAGCCTGATGCTCGGCCTCGGCGAGACCGATGCCGAGATCCTCGAAACCATGGACGACCTGCGCCGCGCGGGTGTCGACCTGCTCACGCTGGGCCAGTACCTGCGGCCCACCGTGAACCACCTGCCGGTCGAGCGCTACGTGACGCCGCAGGAGTTCGAGGTCTACCGCGCGGCCGCGCTCGAGCGCGGGTTCGTCGAGTGCGTGGCCGGGCCGCTGGTGCGCTCGAGCTACCGTGCCGAGCAGGCCCTCGCCCGGAACAACGCGGGACTCGGCACGGGCGGCGTGGCCCGCTGACGCCCGAGCGCGCAAGGCGCATGTCCGCCGAACTGGAATCGACCGCCCCCGTCGCCGTACCCGCACCGCGGCTGCGTTGGCTCGGTCGCGTGGACTACGAGCCCATCTGGCGCGCGATGCAGCGCCATGCGGAAACCCGCCCCGACGACGCACCCGACGAGTTCTGGTTCCTCGAGCACCCGCCGGTGTTCACGCTCGGGATGAACTCGAAGCCCGAGCACCTGCTCGCGACCGGCGACATCCCGGTCGTGCAGATCGACCGCGGCGGCCAGGTGACCTACCACGGCCCGGGGCAGCTGGTCGTCTACCCGCTGGTGGACCTGCCGCGCGCCGGGCTCGGCGTGCGCCAGCTCGTGACCGGCATCGAGCGCGCGATCATCGACACGCTGGCCGGCTGGAACATCGAGGCGGTGGGACGTCGCGACGCGCCCGGCGTCTACGTCGGCGGGCGCAAGGTCGCAAGCGTGGGGCTGCGTATCAAGCGCGGCCACTCGTACCACGGGCTCGCGCTCAACGTCGCGATGGACCTCGAGCCGTTCCGCCGGATCAACCCCTGCGGCTACGCGGGGCTCGAGATGGTGCAGGTGAGCGGGCTCGGCGGCCCGTCGGACGTCGGCGAGGTCGCCGACGCGCTCGCGCCCCGATTGCTCGCGGCCCTCGGGCTGCCCATGCCCGATCAGAGCGCGACGAGCACCTGGCGGCAGGACGTGAGCTCGGTGTAGGCCGCGTCGAGCTGCGCCTTGCTCTCGGCGCGCACGGTGACCGTGAGCCCGAGGAACTTGCCGCCGCTGCTCGGTCGTTCCTCGATCTTCGCCGGGTCGGGCGTGCCGAAATGCCGGGCGATGATCCCGAGCGCCAGGCTGCGGAATTCGTCCGTCGCGGCGCCCATCATCTTGATCGGGAAGTCGCAGGGAAACTCGAGCAGCGTATCTTCGGCCATCGTCAGAGCTCCGCCGTCGCCGCGATGTCGTCGAGGTGGCGCTGCAGCCGGGCGTACATCTCCGACCACAACGGGCCGGGGTGTCCGTCGCCGACCGGCGCGTCATTGACCCGGGTGACGGGCAACACGCCGCGTCCCGCCGAGGCGATCCACACTTCCTCGCAGCCCTCGAGCTGCCGCACGTCGATCTCGGCGACCTCGACCGGCAGCCATCCCTCGGCGAGCTCGAGCACGGCGTCGCGCGAGGTGCCGGGCAGGATCCGGTGGCTGTTCGGCGGCGTGATCAGCGTGCCGCCGACGCACAGGAACACGCTCGAGGAGGAGCCTTCGAGCAGCAGGCCGTCGCGCGTGAGCAGCGCCTCGTCGGCACCCCGGTCCGCCGCCTGCTGCCGGAGCAGCACGTTGCCGAGCAGCGCGATCGACTTGATGTCGCAGCGGTCCCAGCGGATGTCTTCGAGCGTCACGGCGGCGAGCCCGCGCTCGAGCGTCGCGGCCGAGGGAACCGGGTAGGGGCCCGAGAACGCGAACACCACGGGTGCCGCGTCCTTCGGGAACAGGTGGTTGCGCCCGAACTCGGTGCCGCGCGTCACCTGCAGGTAGACCAGCTGCTCGGGGGCGGCGGCCTCGGCGACGAGCCGCGCGACGATCGCGGCCCAGCCGGCGTGGTCGTGGGGGTTCGCGATCCGGACTTCGTCGAGGCTGCGGGCGAGGCGATCGAGGTGCTCGCGCATCCGGAACGGCCGGCCGCGGTGCACCGGAATCACCTCGTAGACGCCGTCGGCGAACAGGTAGCCGCGGTCGAGCGGCGAGACGCGCGCGTCGGCGAGCGGCTGGAACCGCCCGTCGAGGTAGCAGGTCGGGTAGGGCGCGGCCATGCTAGTTGGACCGGCGGCGGTCGACGGTGCCGGGCACGGCGTTCATGGCCGGCACCTCAGTTGAACCACAGCCGCACGGTGTCGATCGTGCGGCGGAAGATGCCGCCGGCCGCAACGTCCTGCGCCGGATAGAGCGGGTAGGTGGCGACCGGCTGGCCGTCGATCGTCACCTTGACCTTGCCGATGGCCTGCGTGGCCGAGAGCGGCGCGACCAGGTGGGCCGGCAGCTCGAACTCGGCCTTCACGCTGCCGGTGTGGCCGCGGCGGTCCGTGATCGAGAGGTCCTGGTGCAGCACGAGTCCGACCTCGGGTGCGGCGCCCTTCCAGACGCGGGCGGTCGTGAGCGGCTGGCCGGCGCCGTAGATGCGCTTCGTCTCGTAGAAGTTGAACCCGTAGTTGAGCAGCGCCTCGTTCGCGTCCTCGCGCGCCTTCATCGACTCGGTGCCGAGCACGACCGAGACGAGCCGCATGCCCTCGCGTTTCGCCGAGGCGATCAGGCAGTAGCCGGCCGTCTCCGTGTGGCCGGTCTTCACGCCGTCGACGCTCGGGTCGCGCCACAGCAGCCCGTTGCGGTTCTGCTGCGTGATCCCGTTCCAGGTGAACTCCTTCTGGGAGTACCACTTGTAGTACTCGGGGTATTGGTTGATCACCGCCCGGGCGAGCGTCGCGGCGTCGCGGGCCGTGATGTAGTGCTCGGGGTCGGGCATCCCGGCCGCGTTCATGAAGTGCGAGCCGGCCATGCCGAGCTGCTTCGCGTAGGCGTTCATCATCTGCACGAACGCGGGCTCGGTGCCCGCCACGTGCTCGGCGAGCGCCACGGTCGCGTCGTTGCCCGACTGCACGATCATGCCCTGGATCAGGTTCTCGACCGAGACCTGCTTGCCCACCTCGACGAACATCCGCGAGCCTTCCTGCTGCCAGGCGTGCTCGCTGATCGTGACCATGTCCGTGAGCTTGATCCGGCCGTCCTTCAGCGCGTGGAACACGCCGTACGCGGTCATGAGCTTCGTCAGGCTGGCCGGCTCCTGCCGGGAGTCGGCCTCGAGCGCGGCCAGCTGCCGGCCGCTCGAGGCGTCGACGAGCACGTAGGCGCGCGACTTGAACTCGGGCGGCGAGGGCAGCGGCGGCAGCGCGCTCGCGGCGGCCGCGGCCGAGGCGGCGGCGGGCGGGGCAGCAGCCGGCGGCGCCTCCTTCGAACAGGCGGCGAGCAGGGCGAGTGCGGCGAAAAGTAGCGTGCGTGTGGCGTGCGTGGGTGTCATTGCGGGCTGCCGGGTGTGGGTTCGGTGGAGGGGGGTGCGGGCGCATCGGCGGCCGGCCCGGAGCTGAACGGGGGCGGCGGCGCGCGGTGCACCGCTGCGATGGATTCGGCGAGGTCGTTGACCGCGCTCGCGTAGAGCTCGCTGCGGTTGTAGCGGGTGATCGCGTAGTAGTTCTGGAAGCCGACCCGGTACTCGATGCCCGAGTCGACGACGAGCGGTACGAGCACGGCCGGCGCGTCGTCGGGCAGCGTGGTCTGGAAGCGCACGCCGCGCGCGCGCAGCGAGCCGACCGTCTCGCTCGGCGTGAGCTTGTCGGCGGGAAGTCCCTCGAGGTTCGCGGCCGACGCGTCGGCCGGCGCCATCACGGGCTCGCCGGGCTTCCAGCCGTTCTTGAGCAGGTAGTTCGCGACGCTCGCGAACACGTCGCTCCAGTCGTTCCACAGGTCGCGCTTGCCGTCGCCGTCGCCGTCGACTGCGTAGGCGCGGAAGCTGCCGGGCATGAACTGCGGGATGCCCATCGCGCCGGCGTAGGAGCCGAGTGGCACGAGCGGGTCGAGGGATTCCTCGCGGGTCATCAGCAGGTATTCCTCGAGCTGGCCGCGGAAGAACGGGCTGCGCGGCGGGTAGTCGAAGCCGAGCGTCGCGAGCGCGTCGACGACCCGGAACTTCCCGGTGACCTCGCCATAGAACGTCTCGACGCCGGTGATCGCGAGCAGGTAGTTCGCCGGCACGCCCGCCGTGGCGGCGCGATCGAGCGCCGCGGCCTGGGCATTCGCGACCGCGACGCCCCGGCTGATGCGCCGCTCCGTGATGAAGCGGGCGCGGTACTCCTGCCAGGTGAGCGTCTTCTCGGCGGGCTTCGAGATCCGCGACAGGATGTCGGGGTTCGACTGGGCGTCCGTGAGCACGGCCGCGAGCGCGGCGGCGTCGAAGCCGTGCTCGGTGCTCATCCTGCCAATGAAGCCCGAGACGTCCTCGCGGGTTGCGTCGATCGCCTGCGCGCCGGGCGCGACGAGCAGCCCGGTCGCAAGCAATGCGTACGGTCGCGGCAGGTGCTGTCGCGGGAGTCGCGTCGTCACGTCGAGACCAGTTTCCGCCGGGAGTGGATGGACATCAGGATACCGAAGCCGGCCATGAGGGTCACGAGCGACGTGCCCCCGTAGCTCACGAGCGGGAGCGGCACGCCGACCACCGGCAGCAGTCCTGCGACCATTCCGCTGTTCACGAAGACATAGACCGCGAACGTGAGCGTGAGCGCCCCGGCCATCAGGCGCGAGAACGTGTCCTGGGCCTGCACGGCGATGTAGAGGCCGCGGGCGATCACGAACAGGTAGAGCACGATCAGCACGCCGAGACCGACGAGGCCCCATTCCTCGCCGATCACGGCGAAGATGAAGTCGGTCGAGCGCTCGGGCAGGAAATCGAGCTGGGCCTGGCTGCCGTTCATGTAGCCCTTGCCGAACAGCCCGCCCGACCCGATTGCGATCTGCGACTGGATCGTGTGGTAGCCGGCGCCGAGCGGGTCGTTCTGCGGGTCGAGGAACGTGAGCACCCGCTTGCGCTGGTAGTCGTGCATGAAGTGCCAGGCGACCGGCACCGCTGCCAGCACCAGTGCCCCGAGCCCGAAGATGTATCGCAGCTGCAGCCCGGCGAGCAGCACGACGAGCGCGCCCCCTGCCGCGACGAGCAGCGCCGTGCCGAGGTCGGGCTGCTCGGCGATCAGCAGCGTCGGCACGAGCACGCCGACGCCGACCACGATGACCGTGCGCAGATCCGGCGGCAGCGGGCGGTCGTGCAGGTACCAGGCGCAGGCGAGCGGCACGGCGAGCTTCATGATCTCCGACGGCTGGAACCGCACGACCTTCAGGTCGAGCCAGCGCTGCGCCCCCATCGAAACGTCGCCGACGACGGCGACCGCGACGAGCAGCACCACGCCGAGCCCGAACAGCCAGGGCGCGCCCACGCGCATCAGGCGCGGCGGCACCTGCGCGACCAGCACCAGCACGCCGAGGCCGAGGCCCACGCGGGCCGCCTGGCCGAGGAACACGCCGATGTTCTCGCCCGCGGCGCTGTAGAGCACGATGAGCCCGGCGACGCACACGGCGAGTACTGCCGCGAGCAGCGGCCCGTCCAGGTGCAGCGCCTCGAGCAGGCGGCCCGTCAGCGTCAGCGTGCGCTGGGCCCGACTCGAGTATCCGGGGCCGGCGATGTCCTGCCTCATTCCTCGGTCACTCCCGGGTCTGCGGGTGGCGTGGCGGGCGGTGTGGCCCCGGGCGCGGCACCGGGGGCTCCGTTCGGCGTTGCACCCGCCGGTGGTGATGCATCGGCTGGCGTCGCGACTGCCGCCGTGGCGTCTGGCTGCAGGTAGGCGTCGATCACCTTGCGGGCGATCGGACCGGCCGTGCCGCTGCCGCTGCGGCCGTTCTCGACGACGACGGCGACCGCGATCCTGGGGTCGTCGGCCGGGGCGAACGCGATGAAGAGTCCGTGGTCGCGGAGCCGCTCGGACACCTGGGACTCGTTGTACTTCTCGTTCTGCTTCAGGCCGAACACCTGCGCGGTGCCGGACTTGCCGGCGATCTGGTACGGGGCGCCGGCCTGGACGCGGCGCGCCGTGCCGTTCCAGTCGTTCGTGACGCCGACCATGCCGCCGATGATCGTGTCCCAGTGTGCCGGGTCGCTCACCTCGACCTTCGGCAGCGGCTTCGGCGGCAGCACCTTCACCTCGCCGGTGCGCGCGTCGCGCATCTTCGAGACGAGCCGCGGCTCGTAGCGCTCGCCGCGCATCGAGATCGTCGCGGCCACCTGGGCGAGCTGCAGCGGCGTCACGAGCATGTAGCCCTGCCCGATGCCGGTGATCAGCGTTTCGCCCGGGAACCACACCTGCATGTCCTTGCGCTTGAAGGCGCCCTTCTTCCACTGCCGCGACGGCAGCAGCGCCTTGCGCTCGCCCTCGATGTCGATTCCCGTCTTCGCGCCGAGGCCGAACTTCGCCAGGAAGTCGTGCATCCGGTCGATGCCCAGGCGCTCGGCCATCGCATAGAAATACGTGTCGCAGGACTGCGCGATCGCGGAATGCATGTCGACCGTGCCGTGGCCGCCCTTCTTCCAGTCGCGGAACCTGTGGCTGTCGTGGGGCAGCTGGTAGTAGCCCTGGCAGAAGCGCGTTTCGTCGGCCTCGGCGACGCCGTACTCGAGCGCGGCCAGCGCGACCATCGGCTTCACGGTCGAGCCCGGCGGGTACTCGCCGCGCAGCGCCCGGTCGTAGAGCGGGACGTCGATGTCCTCGGTGAGTGCGGCGTACTCGGCGTGCGACAGCCCGCGCGCGAACGCGTTCGGGTCGAACGTCGGCGTGCTCACGAACGCGATCACGTCGCCATTGCGGGGATCGATCGCGACGACCGCGGCCCGCTGTCCGGCGAGCGCCTCCTCGGCGACCTTCTGCACCCGGGCGTCCACGGTCAGGTACAGGTCGCTGCCGGCCACGGGCTCGCGGTGCTCGAGACCAGCCTCGAGGGCGCCGGCCTGCTCGACGTGGCGGCCCTGTGCGTTCACGAGCAGCTGCTGGTAGCCCGTTTCGCCGTGCAGTTCATCTTCGTAGGCGCGTTCGACGCCGAGCTTGCCGATCAGCGTCGTGCCGGCGTAGTTCGACACGTCGATGCGCTTCTCGTCCGCCTCGCTGATCGCCCCGACGTAGCCGAGTGCGTGCACGCCGGTGCCGCCGAGCGGGTACCAGCGGGTGAGTCGGGGACGCACCTCGACACCCGGGAAGTCGTGGCGATGCACGGCGAAGCGTGCGAGTTCCTCCTCGTCGAGCTGCAGCCGCACCGGCACCGACTCGAAGCTGCGCCGGGCCTGGATCGTCTTCAGCGCGTGGTTGAGGTCCTCGGCCGGCAGCAGTCCGATCGCGACCAGCCGCTTCAGCGTGTCCCCGACGTCGGGTGTCTGCTCGCGGGTGACCTCGAGCTGGTAGGCGGGACGGTTGAGCGCGAGCGGTACGCCGTTGCGGTCGAGGATCAGCCCGCGGCTCGGCGGCATCGGGTCGATGCGCACGCGGTTGCCCTGCGACAGGTCGCTGAAGTATTCGTGGCGCAGTACCTGCAGGTACACGAGCCGCGCCGCGAGGGCCGCGACGCAGACGATGATCACGATCGTCGCGGCGAACACGCGGCGCCCGAAAAGCCGTTGCTCTGCCCAGTGGTCCTTCAGTCGGACGGCGCGCGCCATCGCCGGTCCGTCAGCGCGCGCGGCGCGACAGCGTGTCGCCGATCGCCACGATGATCGGCCAGAGCAGCGCGCCGGTGAACACGGGCAGCCAGCGGTCCCAGCCCGCGTAGCCGTGCCCGGCCAGTCCGTCGGTCCAGAAGATCAGGAAGTGGTAGATGCCGAGCAGCGCGAACACGACGGCCGCCTGCTGCGGGATCGGGTACATCCGCATCCGGAGCTGCAGCCGGTGCGTGAGGAATGCGACGATCAGGAAGCCGAGCGCGTGCTGGCCGAGCACCTGGCCGCGCAGCACGTCGAGGAAGAGCCCGGCGAGCCAGGCATAGCCGAGTCCGGCGATCCGCGGGCTCGTGAGCGCCCAGTAGACGACGAGCAGCAGCGCGAGGTCGGGCCGGGCCGCGTCGAGCCAGCGGGGCAGCGGCACGATCGCGAGCGCGAGCGCGGCGGCGACGCTCACCCAGTACATCACGCGGCGACCGGCGAGCCCGCGACTCATCGTCGGCCCCCGGGCGGCGTGGTGGTTGCGTCCGGCGCCTGCGCGGGCGTCGACGTCGGCGCCGTGCCCGGGCTGGCGTCCGGGCGCGATTCAGTGGGCGCGGGTTCCGGCCCCGTCGCGGGTGTTGCGGCGGCCGCGCCCGCTGCCGGCGGCGCCGCGACCGGTGCCGCGGCATGCGACCCGGGCGGCGGGACGGCCGGGCCCGGTGTCGACGCGGGCGCGGCCGACGTCGCGCCGCCGGTCGCCGCGCCCGCGGTGCCCGTGGCCGTGCCCGCAGCGGCGGCCGGCGCATTGCCGGCGGCCACCGCCGCCGGCACGTTCCCCGGCGGCGCGCCCGAGGGACGGGTCCCGGGCGGCGACTCGTCGACGTGCGGCACCGGCGTGCCGGGGGCCGGTGCGTCGAACCATACGAGCAGCACCTCGCGGTCGCGGTCGAGCGACGCGGTGGGCGCCGCCTCGACGATCGCGAACGTGGCCTTTGCGGAGCGCTCGACCTGTTTCACGCGTGCGACCGGGTAGCCGGGCGGAAACACGCCGCCCATGCCGGTCGATATGAGCAGGTCGTCCTTCCGGATGTCGGAGTCGACCGTCACGAACGGCAGTGACAGTCGGTCGGGGTCGCCGGTGCCGACCGCGATCGTGCGCACGCCGCTGCGGTTCGACTGGACCGGGATCGCGTGCTCGGCGTCGCTGATCAGGATCACCTCGGCCGTGCGCGCGTTGACGCGGACCACCTGCCCGAAGATCCCGTGCGCGTCGAGCACGGCCTGGCCCTTGAAGACTCCGTCCGCGGCACCGCGGTCGAGCAGCACCCGGTGACGGAACGGGTCGAGGTCCACGTTCATGATCGAGGCGACCATCACGCGCTTCGCGACGGCCGCCGAGCTCGAGCGCATCTCGCGCAGCCGGGCGTTCTCGGCCTCGAGCGCCTCGAATCGCTGCAGCTGCAGGTCGGCGAATCGCAGCCGGGTCGTGAGTTCCAGGTTCTCGCGGCGCAGTCGGTCGCGGTCGGCGAACGAACCGGTGAGCCAGTCCCAGGCGCGGAACGGCAGGTCGATCGCGACCTGCAGCGGGTGGGCCGCGGAATCGAGCCAGCCGCGGATGCGCCCGAGCTGGTCATAGCGGACGTCGGCCACCATCAGGCCGATCGACACCGCCGCGAGCGTGATGAACGCCGCGCCGAGCGGCGGACCCCGACCGATGATGGGACGCGAATCGTGGCTCAGTTCGACCACGTTGGCGGAGGGGCGAGCGCGCCCGCGATCAGTCCAGGCCGAACAGGCCCGGGCCGTGCTCGTCGATCAGCTCCAGCATCTTGCCGCCGCCGCGGGCCACGCACGTGAGCGGGTCCTCCGCGACGACGACCGGCAGGCCGGTTTCCTCCATCAGCAGCTTGTCGATGTCGCGCAGCAGCGCGCCGCCGCCGGTGAGCACGATGCCGCGCTCCGCGACGTCGGAACCGAGTTCCGGCGGGGTCTGTTCGAGTGCGGCCTTCACCGCGCCGACGATGCCCTGCAGCGGTTCCTGCAGCGCCTCGAGGATTTCGTTCGAGTTCAGCGTGAAGCTGCGCGGCACGCCCTCGGAGAGGTTGCGGCCCTTCACCGAGATTTCGCGCACCTGCTGGCCCGGGTACGCCGAGCCGATCTCGATCTTGATGCGCTCCGCGGTCGCCTCGCCGATCAGGATGCCGTAGTTGCGCCGCACGTAGTTGATGATCGCCTCGTCGAAGCGGTCGCCTCCGATGCGCACCGAGGCGGCATAGACGATGCCGTTCAGCGAGATCACCGCGACTTCCGACGTGCCGCCGCCGATGTCGAGCACCATCGAGCCGCGCGCCTCGTGCACGGGCATGCCGGCGCCGACGGCGGCCGCCATCGGTTCCTCGATCAGCCGCACCCAGCGGGCGCCGGCGCCCTCGGCCGACTCCTGGATCGCGCGGCGCTCGACCTGCGTCGAGCCGTAGGGCACGCACACGAGCACGCGCGGGCTCGGGCGGATCATCCGGTTGCCGTGCACCTTGCCGATGAAATACTTGAGCATCTCCTCGGTGACCGTGAAGTCGGCGATCACGCCGTCCTTCAGCGGCCGGATGGCCGTGATGTTGCCCGGCGTGCGGCCGAGCATGTTCTTCGCCTCGGTGCCGACCGCCTCGATCTTCTTGCCGCCGCGCGAGGGTTCCTCGCGGATCGCGACGACCGAGGGCTCGTTCAGGACGATGCCCTTGCCGCGGACATAGATGAGCGTGTTGGCGGTGCCGAGGTCGATCGAAAGGTCGTTGGAAAAGTAGCCGCGAAGCTTCTTGAACATCTGGGAAAACTGGCAGGGGAGGAGGGCCACGCGGGGACGCGCGGAAGTGGCGGCAATTTAACCATTGTCAGGACTTTCGGCAAGGCGACGTGTATGATTTCAGGCTGACTTTTTCGAGCGTCAGCCCGCAGTTCCATGAGTCTCACCCGCGCCCAGGTCGAGGGAATCGCCCACCTCGCGCGCCTCGAGATCGTCGAGGCGCAGATGCCGGTCTACGTCGACAGCCTGTCCCGGATCATCGACTTCGTCGAGCAGCTGGCCGGCGCCGACACCGGCGACGTCGCCCCGATGGCCCACCCGCTGGCCGACCAGGTCCAGCGGCTCCGGCCCGACGAGGTCACCGAGACCGACCGCCACGAGCGCTACCAGCAGAACGCGCCGGCCGTCGCCGCCGGGCTGTACCTGGTGCCCAAAGTCATCGAGTGACCGCCATGTCGCTGCACACCCTCACCGTCGCCGAGATGGCCCGGGGCCTGCGTGCCCGCGAGTACTCGAGCCTCGACCTCACGCTGCACTTCCTCGGCCGGATCGAGCGGCTCGGCCCGGCGCTCAACGCGTTCGTCACCGTCACGGCCGACCGCGCGCTCGCGGACGCCCGGGCGGCCGACGAGCGCCTGGCGCGCGGCGAGGGCGGGCCGCTGACCGGGGTCCCGATCGCCCACAAGGACATCTTCTGCACCGAGGGCATCCTGACCACCTGCTCCTCGCGGATGCTCTCGAACTGGGTCTCGCCCTACGACGCGACCGTCGTCGAGCGCTGGAAGGCCGCGGGCACGGTGCTGCTCGGCAAGACGAACATGGACGAGTTCGCGATGGGCTCGTCGAACGAGACGAGCTGGTTCGGCCCGGTGAAGAACCCCTGGGACACGACGCGCGTGCCGGGCGGCTCCTCGGGTGGCTCGGCCGCCGCGGTCGCCGCTGGCCTCGCGCCGGCCGCGAGCGGGACCGACACCGGCGGTTCGATCCGCCAGCCGGCCGCGCTCACGAACCTCACGGGCCTCAAGCCCACCTACGGGCGGGTGTCCCGCTACGGGATGATCGCGTTCGCCTCGAGCCTCGACCAGGCCGGCGTCCTGACGCGCTCGGCCGAGGACGCGGCGCTGCTGCTCGGCGCGATGGCCGGGTTCGACACGCGCGACTCGACGAGCGTGGACCGTGCGGTCCCGGACTACCCGGCCGAACTCGACCGCCCGCTCGCCGGGCTCCGCCTCGGGATCATCCGGGAGTTCTTCGGCGAGGGGCTCGACCCGGCCGTCGGCCGGCGCGTGCAAGACGCGATCGACGCCCTGCGCGGGGCAGGCGCCCTGGTCCGCGAGGTGAGCCTGCCGGCGCTGCCGCTCTCGGTGCCGACCTACTACGTCGTCGCGCCGGCCGAGTGCTCCTCGAACCTCTCGCGCTTCGACGGCGTGCGCTACGGCCACCGGTGCCACGAGCCGCGCGACCTGATGGACCTGTACAAGCGCTCGCGCGGCGAGGGCTTCGGCGACGAGGTGAAGCGCCGGATCATGACCGGCACCTACGTGCTGTCGGCCGGCTACTACGACGCGTACTACCTGAAGGCGCAGCGGGTCCGCCAGCTGATCGCGGCCGACTTCGCGCGCGCGTTTGCCGAGGTGGACATGGTGATCGGCCCGACGGCGCCGACCGCGGCGTTCGGCCTCGGCGCGAAGACGAGCGACCCGATCACGATGTACCTGAACGACATCTACACGATCGGCGCGAACCTGGCCGGGTTGCCGGCGATCTCGATCCCCTGCGGGTTCGTGACCGACGGCGGCCGCGAACTGCCGGTCGGCCTGCAGCTCGTCGGCCCGCACTTCTCGGAGTCGAGCCTGCTCGCGGCCTCGCACCAGTACCAGCGGCTCACCGACTGGCACCGGCGCCTGCCGGCGGAGTACGCGTGATGGAGTGGGAAACCGTCATCGGGCTCGAGATCCACGCCCAGCTCGCGACCCGCAGCAAGATCTTCTCCGGCTCGTCGACCGCGTTCGGCGCGGCGCCGAACACGCAGGCCAACCTCGTGGACCTCGGCTACCCGGGCGTGTTGCCGGTGCTGAACCGCGATGCCGTGCTGATGGCCGTCAAGTTCGGACTCGCCACCGGCTCGACGATCGCGCGCCGCTCGGTGTTCGCGCGCAAGAACTACTTCTACCCCGACCTGCCGAAGGGTTACCAGATCAGCCAGTACGAGTTGCCGGTGGTGCACTCCGGCGCGCTCGACGTGCTGCTCGACGACGGCACCGTGAAGCGCGTCGGCATCACCCGCGCGCACCTCGAGGAAGACGCCGGCAAGTCGCTGCACGAGGACTTCCACGGCCTCTCCGGCATCGACCTGAACCGCGCCGGCACGCCGCTGCTCGAGATCGTCTCCGAGCCCGACCTGCGCTCGGCGAAGGAGGCGGTCGCGTACCTGAAGAAGATCCACACGCTGGTGCGTTACCTCGGCATCTGCGACGGCAACATGCAGGAAGGCTCGTTCCGCTGCGACGCGAACGTCTCGGTGCGGCCGAAGGGCCAGGCGAAGTTCGGCACCCGTGCCGAGATCAAGAACGTCAACTCGTTCCGCTTCGTCGAGCGCGCGATCAACTACGAGGTCGAGCGCCAGATCGAGCTGATCGAGGGCGGCGGCACGGTGGTACAGGAGACGCGGCTCTACGACCCGGACCGCGGCGAGACCCGCTCGATGCGCTCCAAGGAAGAGGCGAACGACTACCGCTACTTCCCCGACCCCGACCTGTTGCCGCTCGCGATCGACGACGCGACGATCGAGGCCGTGCGAGCGACGCTGCCCGAGCTGCCGGACGAGAAGGCCGCGCGCTTCGTGCGCGAGCACGGGCTCACGGCCTACGACGCCGGCGTGCTCACTTCGAGCCGCGAGCTCGCCGACTACTACGAGGCGGTGGTCGCCGCGCTCGGCGGCGGGCAGCACAAGCTGGCGGCGAACTGGGTGATGGGCGAGCTCTCGGGCGCGCTGAACAAGGACACGCTCGAGATCGGCCAGAGCCGCATCGCGGCCGGCCGGCTCGCCGGGCTGCTAGCGCGGATCGTCGACTCGACGATCTCCGGCAAGATCGCCAAGGAAGTCTTCGAGGCGATGTGGACCGAGGGCCTCGACGCCGACGCGATCATCGACGCCAAGGGCCTGCGGCAGATCACCGACACCTCGGCGATCGAGCGGGCCATCGACGAGGTGATGGCGAAGAGCCCCGGCCAGCTCGCCGAGTACCGGGCCGGCAAGGACAAGCTGTTCGGCTACTTCGTCGGCCAGGTGATGAAGGCGACCGGCGGCAAGGCGAACCCGGCCCAGCTGAACGAGCTCTTGAAGCGCAAGCTCGCCGGCTGACGCCGCGGGTGGCGGGCCGCCGGATCCCCGGGGCGGCCCACCACGGACACGGCGGGGATGCGAGGCCGCGGCCGATGCCCACCGTCATTCGTGAAGCAGACTTCGTGCAGAGCGTCGCCGACGCACTGCAGTTCATCTCGTACTTCCACCCGGTCGACTACCTCGAGCACCTCGGGCGGGCCTGGGAGCGCGAGCAGTCGCCGGCCGCGAAGGACGCGATCGCGCAGATCCTGACGAACTCGCGCATGTGCGCCGAGGGCCGGCGGCCGATCTGCCAGGACACCGGCATCGTGAACGTGTTCCTGAAGGTCGGCATGGACGTGCGCTGGGACACGACGCGCAGCCTCGCCGAGCTCGTGAACGAGGGCGTGCGCCGCGCCTACGACCACCCGGACAACCGGCTGCGCGCCTCGGTCGTCGACGACCCGGTGTTCGCGCGCAGGAACACCAGGGACAACACGCCCGCGGTGCTGCACGTCGAGCTGGTGCCCGGCTCGACGGTCGACGTCACGGTCGCCGCGAAGGGCGGCGGCTCCGAGAACAAGTCGAAGTTCGTGATGCTGAACCCGAGCGACTCGATCGAGGAGTGGGTGCTGAAGACCGTGCCGACGATGGGCGCCGGCTGGTGCCCGCCCGGGATGCTCGGGCTGGGCATCGGCGGCACGGCCGAGAAGGCCATGCTGATGGCGAAGGAAGCGCTGATGGACCCGATCGACATGCACGAGCTCATCGCGCGCGGCCCGTCCGACAAACTCGAGGAGCTGCGCCTCTCGCTCTACGAGAAGGTGAACGCGCTCGGCATCGGCGCACAGGGGCTCGGCGGGCTCACGACCGTGCTCGACGTGAAGATCCGCACCTACCCGACCCACGCCGCCTCGAAGCCGGTCGCGATGATCCCGAACTGCGCGGCGACGCGGCACGCGCACTTCGTGCTCGACGGCTCGGGGCCCGCGCACCTCGAGCCGCCGTCCCTCGAGCACTGGCCGAAGGTCACCTGGACCGCGGGCGCCGGGTCGCGCCGCGTGGACCTCGACACGCTGACGCGCGCCGAGGTCGAGTCGTGGAGGCCGGGCGAGACGCTGCTGCTCTCGGGCCGGATGCTTACGGGCCGCGACGCCGCCCACAAGCGGATCGCCGACCTGTACGCGAGCGGGCAGGGGCTGCCCGAGGGCGTCGACTTCACGAACCGTGCGATCTACTACGTCGGCCCGGTCGACCCGGTGCGCGACGAGGTCGTGGGTCCCGCGGGCCCGACGACGGCGACCCGGATGGACAAGTTCACGGACCTGATGCTCGAGAAGACCGGGCTGCTCGTGATGATCGGCAAGTCCGAGCGCGGCCCGGTCGCGATCGAGTCGATCCGCCGCCACCGCGCCGCCTACCTGATGGCGGTGGGCGGTGCGGCATACCTGGTCTCGAAGGCGATCCGCGCCTCGCGCGTCGTCGCGTTCGGCGACCTCGGGATGGAGGCGATCTACGAGTTCGAGGTGAAGGACATGCCGGTCACCGTCGCGGTCGACTCGAACGGGACGTCGGTGCACCACACGGCGCCGGCCGAGTGGGCGGCCCGGATCCGCGACCTCGGCATCCCGGTGCGCGTGGCCTGACGATGCGCAACGCCGACACGCTGCGCCGCTTCGTGTTCGACCGCTACCCGTTCCGCGGGCAGCTCGTGCACCTCGGGCCCGCGTGGCGCGCGATGCTCGACCTGCATGAATACCCGGTCGAGGTGCGCGACAGCCTCGGCGAGGCGGTGGCCGCGTCGGTGCTGCTCGCCTCGACGCTCAAGTTCGACGGCCAGCTGTCGCTGCAGCTGCGCGGGTCGGGCCCGATGCGCCTGATGCTGGTCGAGTGCACGGACGGCCTCGCGGTGCGCGCCGTCGCGCGCCACGGCGACGTGCCCGCCACGCGCGACCTGCGGGAGCTGTCGGGCGACGGCACGCTCACCGTGACGATCGAGGGCGAGGACGTCGCGCGCCGCTACCAGGGCGTCGTGCCGTTGTCCGGCGCCAGCATGAGCGATTGCCTGCGCGAGTACTTCGAGAGCTCCGAGCAGCTGCCGACGCGGCTGTGGCTGATGGCCGACGGCCAGCAGGCGAGCGGCCTGCTCCTGCAGCGGCTGCCCGTGTCGTCGCGCCCGGCCTCGGTGACCGAGTCGGGCGCGGGCGGGATCAGCGACGAGGAACTCGAGGACGCCTGGCGGCGGATCCAGCTCGTCGCCGGCACCGTCACCGGCCCCGAACTCGCCGGGCTCGGCGATCGCGAGCTGCTCAGGCGGCTGTTCGCCGAGGACGACGTGCGGATGTTCGAGTCGGCGCCGGTGTTCTTCCGGTGTCGTTGCTCGCGCGAGCGGGTCGAGGCGATGCTGCGCTCGCTGGGGCGCGAGGAGGTCGACTCGATCCTCGCCGAGCACGGCGCGGTCGACGTGCGCTGCGAGTTCTGCAGCCGCAGCTACCGCTTCGACGCGGTGGACGCCGGCGTGATCTTTTCGCCGGCGCCGGACGGACCGCGCGGCGTGCACTGAGCCGCGCGGGCGCGCGGTCAGACCGCGCGATATGCGAGCCAGCCCCAGGCGACGGCCCAGAACGCGAGCGTGGCCACGAGGTTCGCGGGCCCGTGGTTCTGGCGCAGCAGCTTCCAGTCCCAGAACGCGACGGCCTGCCCGGGCAGCGGAGCACCCGGGAGGAACCGGTTCACGGTGCGCAGGTATTCCTCGTACGGCGCCCCGAGCGCGCCCACGAGGTAGTCCTCCTCTCGCTTCACCCGGTTGACCATGTAGAACCAGTAGACGACCGTGTAGGCGACGAGCAGCCAGCCGCTGTCGAGCAGCATCAGCGGCCCGAGGATGATGAAAAAACGCCCGAGGTACATCGGGTTGCGCACCATCGTGTACGGCCCGTTGCAGGCGAGCGTGCGGCCCTTGTCGAGCGACGCGAAGCACCAGAGCTGGATCGCTTCGCCGAGCATCGACACGAGGAAGCCCGCCAGCATCCAGTGCGGGCTCGAGTAGCGGAGCAGCAGCACCACGACACCGATGCCGAGCAGCACTCGGCTCCGCACCAGGATCTTGCGCAGCGTGGGGTGGTTGAAGAGCCGATGGATGGCGTCCAGCACGGGTGCTCCGGTTCGTTGGAATACGGGTGATCAGGGGCGATGCCGGTCGTCGCGACCGGCGCCAATATACCCGCGCAGCACCCACAGCGGGCGCAGCCGGTTCATCCGGGCGAGCGCCGCGGTGCGGTCGGGCCCGAGCGTCGCAGGCGACTTGCGGGCCCAGTGCTTGTAGATCGCGGCGCGGTCGATGCGCTCGAGGAAGCGGCGCAGCCGCGACGGCAGCCAGCGGGTCGACACGCACGACTGGAAGTCGAGCAGCGCCGGCTGGCCGTCGTCGGTCACGAGGATGTTGTGCGCGTTGCGCAGGTCGAGGTGGACGACCCGCGCGCGCTCGTGGAGCGCGCCGAGGTCCCGCTCGAGCGCCGGGAAGAACTCCGGCGACAGCGCGGCGGCCGCGGTGAGTCGCAGGCTCGTGCCCGGCACGTAGCGGTATGCGAGCGCGTGCGCGTCGATCCTGAACGCGCCGGCCGGTGCGCCCGGCAATCCGTCGACTCGCCGCAGCCAGCCGAACTCCCGGCGCACGAGCAACCGTCCGATCACGTTCCGGACCAGGAATGCGCGCGACGAGAAGTCCTTGACGACCCACGACTGGCCCTCGCGCTCGTAGCGATAGAGCACGGCGTTCGCCCAGCGCCCTTCGCTCAGGCGACGCTTCGGGCCGCGCTCGAGGTCGGCGCGACCGAACGGGGCGGTGACGGGGTGGCGGTCGGTCGGCGTTTGGTGCGGGTCGGCTGGGCGCGGCATCCGGGACGGGCAGCGCGGGGCTGCGTGACCAAAATCCAAGCAATGATAACAACTTGCGGGGCGAACCCGAGCCGCGGCGGGCCATTGCGCCGCCCTGGGAGGTTCACTGGCATTGATATAAAGACTTCGTTATATTTGCAATCCATGGCCCAACCGTATGAACAGCTACTGCGCAGCCTCCGCGCCTCGTCGGAGCCGAGCCGGCTGCGATTGCTCGCGGTGCTCGCGCTCGGCGAGTTCACGGTGTCCGAGCTCACGACGCTGCTCGGGCAGAGCCAGCCGCGCGTGTCGCGGCACCTGAAGCTCCTGGCCGAGGGTGGGTTGCTCGAGCGATTTCGCGAGCAGCACTGGGTCTACCACCGGCTGCCCGCCGAGGGGGGCGGTGCGCAGTACGCCCGCGCGCTGCTCGCGCTGCTCGACCCGGCCGACCCGCAAGTGGCGCTCGATCGCGAGCGGGCGACGTCGTTGCTGGCCGCGCGCGCGTCCGGCGCCGACGGTGTTGCGCCGGCGGGTGCCGACGTCGGTGCGGAACTCGCGGCGGCCGTCGCCCGTGATCTCGGCGAGCAGGGGTGCGACACGCTGGCCTACGCCGGGCCGGCGCCGGCCGAGATGCTGTCCGCACTCGCACCACGGTCGCGACGTGCGATCGGCGTCAGCGCCTCGCGCGCCGAGGTCCAGCGGGCGCGCGCACACCTGCACGGCCATGGACTCGCTCACTGCGTGCTCAAGCACGGCGACCTGAGGTCGGTCCACGCATCCCCGGCCGGTCACGTTGCGGTCGTGCTCGACCGACTGCTCGCGGCCGAGCCGCGGCGCGCCGACCTGCTCGTGGCCGCCGTGCGGCTGCTCGCGCCGGGCGGCACGCTGGTCGTCGTCGAGGATTACGAAGCGCTCGCACAGGCGATGCCGGCGGTGAACCCGCTCGCGGCGCTGCGCGGGTGGATCGCGGACGCGGGCCTCGCGTGCGGGCGGCTGCGTCCGCTCGACGCCGGGTCTGTACACGTGCTCGTCGCGACCGCGACGGCACCGGGCGTGGAGCAGGCCGCCTGAGCGCGGCCCTGCAGGAGTTTTCGAGTGAACCAGACGCAATCCCCTGCCACCGTCGAGACGCGCGCGTCCGCCGCGCGCCGGCCCGTGCTCGTGTCGTTCGAGTTCTTTCCGCCGAACGACCCGGAGATGGAGCGCACGCTCTGGGCGTCGATCCAGCGCCTCGCGCCGCTCGCGCCGCGTTTCGTGTCGGTGACGTACGGCGCCGACGGCTCGACGCGCGAACGCACGCACAACGTCGTGTCGCGGATCCTGCGCGAAACCACGCTCACGCCGGCACCGCACCTCACCTGCGTGGGCGCGCGCCGGGAGGAGATCCTCGACGTCGCGCGACAGTACTGGGCGGCCGGCATCCGCCACATCGTCGCGCTGCGCGGCGACGCGCCGGCGGGCGAAGGCGGCTACCGGCCCGTCGAAGGTGGCTACGCCTACGCCGAGGACCTGGTGCGCGGCCTGCGCGGCGTCGGCGATTTCGAGATCTCGGTCGCGGCCTATCCGGAGAAGCACCCGGAGGCGCCGAGCGCCGAGTTCGACCTCGACCGGCTCGCGGCGAAGATCGACGCGGGCGCGACCCGTGCGATCACGCAGTTCTTCTTCGACACGGACGCCTTCCTGCGCTTCCGCGACCGTTGCGCGGCGCGTCGGATCGACGCCGAACTCGTGCCCGGCATCCTGCCGATCACGCGCTTCCCGCAGATGCTCAGGTTCGCCCAGCGGTGCGGCGCGAGCGTCCCCGACTGGCTCGCGCACCGCTTCGACGGCCTGGACGACGACCCGGAAACCCGGCGGATGATCGCGGCCAGCGTCGCGATCGACCAGGTGCGGCGGCTCCAGGACGAAGGCGTGCAGGAGTTCCACTTCTACACGCTGAACCGCGCCGAACTGACCTACGCGATCTGCCACGCGCTCGGCGTGCGCCCGGCGCCGGTGCGCGCCGCGGTCGGGGCCTGACCGTGCTGCGCGCCGACCGCGTCCGCGAATTCCGTCGCCTGCTCGGCGAGCGCATCCTGGTGCTCGACGGGGCGATGGGCACCGTGATCCAGTCGTACCGGCTCGGCGAGGCCGACTACCGCGGCGAGCGCTTCCGCGACTGGCCGCGCGACCTGAAGGGCAACAACGACCTGCTGTCGCTCACGCGCCCGGAGGTGGTGGGCGAGATCCACCGCCGTTACCTCGAGGCGGGCGCGGACATCGTCGAGACGAACACGTTCAACGCGAGCGCGCCGTCGCAGTCCGACTACGGCACCGAGGCGCTGGTGCGCGAGTTGAACCTCGCCTCCGCGCAGATCGCGCGCCGCGCGGCCGACGAGGTCGCCGCGAAGACCGGGCGGCCGCGCTTCGTCGCGGGCGCGCTCGGGCCCACCAGCCGCACGGCCTCGCTGTCGCCCGACGTGAACGACCCGGGCTACCGAAACGTGACGTTCGACGAACTCGCGGCGACCTACGGCGAGGCGACCCGCGCGCTCGTCGAGGGCGGCGTGGACCTGATCCTCGTCGAGACCGTGTTCGACACGTTGAACGCGAAGGCGGCGCTCTTCGCCGTGCGCCGGGTGCTCGACGAGCTGGGCGTGGACCTGCCGATCGCGGTCTCGGGCACGATCACCGATGCCTCGGGCCGTACGCTCTCCGGCCAGACGGTCGAGGCGTTCTGGTATTCGGTGCGCCACGCCCGGCCCGAGATCATCGGCCTCAACTGCGCGCTCGGCGCGAAGCAGCTGCGCCCCTACGTCGAGGAACTCGCGAGGATCGCCGACGCCCACGTCTGCGCCTACCCGAACGCGGGACTCCCGAACGCGTTCGGCGAATACGACGAGACGGCCTGCGAGACCGCGTCGCTGATCCGCGACTACGCGACGAGCGGCTTCGTGAACCTGGTCGGCGGCTGCTGCGGCACGACGCCGGAGCACATCGCCCACGTCGCCGGAGCGGTCGCCGGGCTGCCGCCCCGCCGCCCGGTGGTCGCCGCGCCACACTGCCGGCTCGCGGGCCTCGAGCCGCTCGAGATCGGCCCGCAGAGCCTGTTCGTGAACGTCGGCGAGCGCACGAACGTGACGGGCTCGGCGAAGTTCCGACGGCTCATCGAGGCCGAGGACTATGCGGGCGCGCTCGACGTCGCCCGGCAGCAGGTCGCGAACGGGGCCCAGCTGATCGACGTCAACATGGACGAGGGGATGCTCGATTCCGAGGGCGCGATGGTGCGCTTCCTGAACCTGGTCGCCGCGGAGCCCGACGTCGCCCGCGTGCCGGTGATGATCGACTCCTCGAAGTGGTCCGTGATCGAGGCGGGACTCAAGTGCCTGCAGGGGAAGGGGATCGTCAACTCGATCAGCCTGAAGGAGGGCGAGCGGCCGTTCCTCGAGCAGGCGCGCCTCGTGCGCGCGTACGGCGCCGCGGTCGTCGTGATGGCGTTCGACGAGCAGGGCCAGGCCGACACGGTCGAGCGCAAGGTGGAGATCTGCCGGCGCTCCTACGCGCTGCTCACGCAGCAGGTCGGGTTCCCGCCCGAGGACATCGTGTTCGACCCGAACATCTTCGCGGTCGCGACGGGCATCGAGGCGCACGACCGCTACGCGCTCGACTTCATCGAGGCGACGGCGCGGATCCGCGCGGCCTGCCCGCACTCGCTCGTGAGCGGCGGCGTGAGCAACGTGTCGTTCTCGTTCCGAGGCAACGAGCCCGTGCGCGAGGCGATGCACTCGGTGTTCCTGTACCACGCGATCCGCGCCGGGATGACGATGGGCATCGTGAACGCCGGCCAGCTCGCGATCTACGAGCAGATCGACCCGGAGCTCCGCGAGCGCGTCGAGGACGTGATCCTGGCGCGCCGCGCCGACGCGACCGAGCGGCTGCTCGAGATCGCGGCCCGCTACCGCGGCGAGGCCGGCCAGAAGCGCGTCGAGGACGACGCCTGGCGCTCGTGGCCGGTCGCGAAGCGGCTCGAGCACGCGCTGGTGCGCGGGATCGACGAGCACATCGCCGCCGACGCGGACCTCGCCCGCGTCGAGCTCGGCAGCCCGCTCGCGGTGATCGAGGGCCCGCTGATGGACGGCATGAACGTCGTCGGCGACCTGTTCGGCGCCGGCAAGATGTTCCTGCCCCAGGTCGTGAAGTCGGCGCGCGTGATGAAGAAGGCCGTCGCGCAGCTGATCCCGTACATGGAGAAGCAGGCGGGCGCCGCCTCGAACTCGAACGGCCGGATCGTGCTCGCGACCGTGAAGGGCGACGTCCACGACATCGGCAAGAACATCGTCGGTGTCGTGCTCCAGTGCAACAACTTCGAGGTGATCGACCTCGGCGTGATGGTGCCGGCCGAACGCATCCTCGAGACGGCCCGGCGCGAGGGCGCCGACATGATCGGACTCTCGGGGCTCATCACGCCCTCGCTCGACGAGATGGTGCACGTGGCGCGCGAGATGCAGCGCCAGGGCTACGCGGTGCCGCTCCTGATCGGCGGCGCGACCACCTCGCCGGCGCACACGGCCGTGAAGATCGACCCGGAGTACCAGGGCCCGGTTGCTTGGGTCAAGGATGCCTCGCGGGCCGTGGGCGTGTGCCAGGCGCTCGTGACGCCCGAGGGCCGCGAGGAGGCGACGCGCCGGCTCAAGGCCGAGCACGCGGCCAAGCGCGACCTGCACCGCGGGCGGCGTCAGCGTGCGCCGGCGCTCCCGCTTGCCGACGCACGCGAAAACCGCTGGCGCTGCGACTGGTCCGCCTACCGGCCGCCGGTGCCGCGGATGACGGGCGTCCGGACGTTCGACAGCGTCGCGATCGAGGAACTGGTCCGCTACATCGACTGGATGCCGTTCTTCAACGCCTGGGAGTTCGCCGGCAAGTTCCCGGACGTGCTCACCGACCCGGTCGTGGGCGAGGCCGCGAGCAACCTCTACGCGGACGCGCGACGGATGCTCAAGCAGCTGATCGCGGAGCGCTGGCTGCAGGCGCGGGCCGTGATCGGCTTCTTCCCGGCCAATGGCTCGGGCGACGACATCGAGGTGTACGCGGACGAGACGCGACGCGAGGTCGCGTGGCGGCTCCACCACCTTCGGCAGCAGAAGCCGAAGGCGGCCGGCCAGCCCGACTACGCTCTCGCGGACTTCATCGCGCCTCGCGACAGCGGTGTCGCCGACTGGATCGGCGCGTTCGCGGTCACGGCCGGAATCGGTCTCGACGAGAAGGTGCGGGAGTTCGAGGCACGGCACGACGACTACGGGGCGATCATGCTGAAGGCGCTCGCGGACCGGCTCGCCGAGGCGCTGGCCGAGCGCATGCACGAGCGCGTGCGGCGCGAGTTCTGGGGCTACGCACCCGACGAACGCTTCTCGAACGACGACCTCGTGCGCGAGAAGTACCGGGGCATCCGCCCGGCGCCCGGGTACCCGGCATGCCCGGACCACACGGAAAAGGCGACGCTCTGGCGGATGCTCGACCCGGAGCACGCGGCCGGGATCCGCCTCACCGAGAGCTACGCGATGCACCCGACGGCCGCCGTGAGCGGCTGGTACTTCGCGCACCCGGAGGCGATCTACTTCGCCGTGGGCAAGGTGGAGGCGGACCAGGTCGCCGACTACGCCCGCCGCAAGGGCATCACGGTCGCGGAGGCCGAGCGCTGGCTCGCCCCGGTGATCGGCTACGAAGCCGCGGCGGACGCCGCCTGAGGCGGGTCCGCCGCGCCGCGGGCATCAGTTGCCCGCGACCTCGAAGCCGTTCGTGAGCGTGACGTTCACGACGGTGCCGGAGGCGATCTCGACCTCGCCGCCCGTCTTCTGGGCGATCGCGAGGCCGCCCGCCGTGCCGAGGATGCCGCCGACGATCGCGCCGTTCTTGTGGCTGATCTGGTGGCCGATCACGGCGCCCGCGGCGCCGGTGCCGATCACCTTCGCGGTGTCCTTCGCGGTGTCGCTCTTGCCCTGGACGGACAACGGCGCGCCGATCGCGATCGCGCGGCCGCCGAGGTCGAGCGTGTCGAAGTTCACGGCGAGCACCGGCGTGCCGCCGATCTTCTTGCTGCCCGAGACCACCTGCGTGATCACGCCGCTGACGGGCGTGCCGGCCGCTGCGGCGCGACGTCCGCCGACGACGACGTCCGAGGCGAGCTGGCCCTGGATCCGGTTGCCGACGGCCGCGGTCTTCGTCGACACGGCCGAGGTCACCGTGATCGAGAGCGGCGTGCCAGCCGGCACGATGATCGGCGGCGGCGGGGGCGGCGGTGCCGCCGGCTTCGCGGGTTGCGCGGCGGCGACCTGGGCTGGCGCGGGCTTCGGCTTGGCCGCCGCCTTCTTCGCGGCCGCGGCGGCCGCAGCCTGCTGCTGAGCCTGCGCCTCGAGTTCACGCTTCTGCAGTTCGGCCTCGATCTCCTGCTGCTTGAGCGCGGCTTCCCGGTCGGCGAGCTCCTGCTCCTTCGCGGCCAGTGCCGCAGCCTGTTCCGCGGCCTGCTCCGCAGCCTTGTCCGGCGCGGGCGGCACGGCGGCCGCGGGCACCTCGGCCAGGTCGGCCGCCGGCGGCGCCGCGGCCTCCGGCGTCGACTTGCCGCAGCCCGCCAGTCCCAGCGTCACGAGGCCGGCCAGCAGGGCCGGGGCGGTCATTCGGGCGTCATTGCGCATCGGGGTTTCCTCCCTCGGAGTTTCATCGGTTTCGAGTCACCGGGCCGCGACAAGTTCCGCGCGCCCGCAGGTTCATGCTCGTGGCGTGACCGGCGTCCGTCCGCTGGTCAGCGCATCTCGTAGTCGCCCGGCACGACCTCGCGCATCTGCCTGCGGTAGCGGATCGTGCTGTGGGGCCAGTTGTTCGTGATCGTACCGTCCTCGAGCTTGTACCAGCTCGATTTCGCGCCGGCCCACACGGACTTCGCAAGGTCGGCCTGCAGCCGGCGGTTGTACCCGTCCATCACCTCGCGGCGCACGTCGATCCGCGTGCGGCCGAGGCCGTCCATCAGCCGGATGGCCTGGACCACGTAGTCCGCCTGCGCCTCGATCATCACCAGGATGCTGTTGTGGCCCAGGTTCGTGTTCGGGCCGTACAGCATGAAGAAATTCGGGAAGCCGCTCACGGTCACGCCGAGGTAGGCGTGCGCGCCGTGCCGCCACTCGCCGGCGAGTTCCCGGCCGCCGGTGCCCACGACGCGGATCGGGGCAAGGAATTCGGTCGCCTTGAAGCCGGTCGCGTACACGATCACGTCGGCCGGGTGCAGCTCGCCGTCCCGGGTTCGCACGCCTTCAGGCTCGATCCGCTCGATCGCGTCGGTCACGAGGCGCACGTTGTCGCGACCGAGCGCCGGGTAGTAGTCGTCGTTGAACAGCACGCGGCGGGCGCCGATGGGATAGTCCGGCACGAGCTTCGCCCTGAGCGCCGGGTCGCGCACCTGGCGTCGCAGGTGCATCAGCGACCTCAGGCGCACGACCGCCTGCATCGGCTGCCGCCGCTTCATCAGCGGCGTGAGCACGACCTCGCCGAAGAAGAACCACTGGCAGTCGTGGTAGAACTTCGCGAGCCAGGGCCAGCGGCCGAAGATCCGGTGTGTGCGCGGCTTGTAGAGACGGTCCTTGCGCGGCAACAGCCAGTTGGCCGACCGCTGGAACACCGTGAGCCGTGCCGCGAGCGGCGCCACCTGCGGCACGAACTGCACCGCGCTCGCCGCGTTGCCGATGACCGCGATGCGCCGTCCCGTGAGGTCGATGCCGTGGTCCCACCGGGCCGAGTGGAACTGCGGACCGGCGAAGTCGTCGCGGCCCGGAAGGTCCGGGATCGACGGCCGGTGCAGCTGCCCGACGCCGGTCACGACGAACTGCGCGTCGACACACGCGCCGTCCGTGAGTTCGACGCGCCAGCGGCCGGCCGTGTCGTCCCAGCGCGTCTCGCGCACCTCGGCGTTGAACCGGAAGTGCGCCAGCAGCCCGTGACGGACCGCGCACTCGGCCGCGTAGGCGAGCAGCTCCGGCTGCCAGGCGAAGCGCCGGCTCCAGTCCGTCTTCTGCGCGAACGAAAAGCTGTAGAGGAACGAGGGCGCGTCGCACGAGGCGCCCGGGTAGGTGTTCTCGCGCCAGGTGCCGCCGAGCGTCGCGGCCTTCTCGAGGATCACGAAGTCGTCGATACCGGCGCGCTTGAGCAGCATGCCCATGCAGAGGCCGGAGTGCCCGCCGCCGATGATCGCGATGCGCGTGCGTGTCATCGGTGCGCGCCGGTCAGTCCAGCCCGCTCACGTACGCGGTGCCGCCGAGCGAGGCCATCTGCCGCTCGATCCACGCCTGGCGTCGGCGCACGTACCCGGACGGCGAATCGGCGTGGCGCCGCGTGGGCGCCGGCAGCACCGCGGCCAGCAGCGCGGCCTCGGAGCGCGTGAGCCGCGAGGCGTCCTTGTGGAAGTAGCGACGGCTCGCGGCCTCGACGCCGTAGGTCCCGCGACCGAACTCCGCGACGTTCAGGTACACCTCGAGGATGCGCTGCTTCGGCCACGCGAGCTCGATCAGCACGGTGATGCCGGCCTCGAGCCCCTTGCGGAACCAGCTCTGGCCCGGCCACAGGAACAGGTTCTTGGCGACCTGTTGCGAAATGGTGCTGGCCCCGCGGACGCGCCGGCCGCGCTCCCGGTCCGCGAGCGCCTTGTCGATCTGCTTGAAGTCGAAGCCGTGGTGGTACGGGAACTGCTGGTCCTCGGCCGCCACGACCGCGAGCGCCGCGTTGGGCGAGATCCGGTCCCAGTCCCGCCACTCGTAGCCGAACGAGTAGGGCTTGTCGTCGAACAGCGCTGCGATGCGACTCTCGATCATGAACGCGGTGATCGGCGGGTGTAGCCAGCGCATCGCGACGACCGCGAGCACCGTGACGCCCGCCCAGGCCGCGAACGCGATCCCGAGCGCGCGCAGCACGCGCCGCCAGCCGCGGGCCCGCGCCACCGCGTGCGCCTCAGCCGCCGGCGACTCGCGTCGCGCTCTTCACCTCGACCGGCTCGAGCGGCACGTCCTGGTGGCCGGCGCGATTGCCGGTCCTGACCGCGGCGATCTTGTCCACCACGTCCATGCCCTCGACGACGTGGCCGAACACCGCGTAGCCCGCGCCGCCGCGGCCCGGATCGAGGAACGCGTTGTCCACGAGGTTCACGAAGAACTGCGAGGTCGCGCTGTGCGGGTCGTTCGTGCGCGCCATCGACAGCGTGCCGCGCCGGTTCTTGAGTCCGTTGTCCGCTTCGTTCCTGATCGGCGCGCGTGTCTGCTTCTGGCGCATGTCGGCCGTCAGGCCGCCGCCCTGTATCACGAAGCCCGGGATCACGCGGTGGAACACCGTGCCGTCGAAGTGGCCGGCGTCCACGTAGTCGAGGAAGTTCTTCGATGAAACGGGCGCGTCCTGCTCGAAGAGCTCGACGGTGAAGTTGCCCAGGGTGGTTTCGAAACGAATCATTGTGGTTTCCACGGATGGCCGTACGCGACCGGCAATAGTGAATGGACGCCAACCCGATGTCACGCCTAAAGTGTCGGGCGGTCGCCGGACCGGGCGCAGACCCGTGTCGCCGGCGCCTGGGGATGCGCGCGTTGTACAGGGTCGGCACGGCGATGTCGGGGGTGGCCACGGGGCGGTCGCAGGACCGCGAGCCCGCGTTCGACTTCCGCTCGGATCCCTGCGTGCGTGTCGACCCGCTCCAGGTGTTCGCGGCCGCCGGGACCGCCCCCCGGTACTACTGGGAGCAGCCGTCGGCCGGCCGGTTCCGCGTCGGCGTCGGCGCGGCCGCGAGGCTCGAGTTCTCCGGGGCCGACCGCTTCCGTGCCGCGAACGAGGCGGCCCGGGCCCTGTTCGACCGCCTGCGCTGGTCCGGTGCGGGCCCGCGACTCGGGCACCTGTTCGCCGGATTCGCATTCGCACCGACCGGGCCCGCCGGGGAGACCTGGGACGGGTTCCCGAACGCCGAGCTGTGCCTGCCCGAACTCGTGTATTCGCTCGACGACGGTCGCTGCGTGCGCGACGCGCTCGCGGGCAGCCGGCACGAATCGCTGCAGCCCCGCGCACCGGCGCTCGTGCCGGCCGTTCGCGGCATCGTCGAGATCTGCAATGGCGGGCCCGGGCCGTACCGCGGGCGCGTCGAGGAGATCCTGCGGGAAATCCGCGCCGGCCGTTTCCGCAAGGTCGTGCTCGCGCGCGAAGTCCACGTCGCGGCCAGCTCGGCGATCGATGCGGTGGCGTGGCTCGTCGCGCTGCGCGAGCGGTTCCCGACCTGCACGCTGTTCGCGGTGGGTCGGGGCGACGCGGTGTTCCTCGGCGCGAGCCCCGAGCGGCTGGTCCGCGTCGAAGGCGCGCTCGTCGAGACGGCCGCGCTCGCGGGCACCGCGCCGCGCGGCGCGTCGCGCTCGGCCGACCAGGCGCTCGGCGCAGCGCTGTGCGACAGCAGCAAGAACGGCGCGGAGCACGACTTCGTCGTCCGGCACATCGAGTCCGTGCTCGGCGAGTGCTGCGACGACGTCGAGGTCGCCGGCGAACCGACGCTGGTGCGCAACCGCACCGTGCAGCACCTCTGCACGGCGATCCGCGCACGGCGCCGGAACGTGGCGCCGGCGTCGCTGCTCGAGCTGGTCGACCGCCTGCACCCGACGCCGGCCGTCGGAGGCGTGCCGGGCCCGGCCGCGCTCGAGTGGCTCGCCGCCCACGAATCGTTCGACCGCGGCTGGTTCGCCGGTCCGGTGGGTTACCTGCGCTCGGACGGCGACGGCGAATTCGCCGTGGCACTGCGCTCGGCGCTGCTGCGCGGGCGTTTCGCGACCGCGTGGGCCGGCGCCGGGATCGTCGCGCGGTCCGACCCGACGGCCGAGTACACCGAGACGGAACTGAAGTTGCGTGCGGTGCTCGGGCCGCTGCTCTGGGGTGCGCCGTGACGGCCGATCGCCCGGACACCGGCGCGGCGAACCTCGCGTTCGCCGGCGCGCTCGTCGACGAACTTCGCGCGCGCGGGCTGGCCGCCGCCTACCTGTGCCCGGGGTCGCGCTCGACGCCACTCGCGCTCGCGGTCGCGGCCTGCGGGGACCTGCCGCGCGCGGTGCTCGTCGACGAACGGGTGGCGGCGTTCCACGCGCTCGGGCACGCCCGGGCCTCGGGCCGCCCGGTGCTGCTCGTGTGCACCTCGGGCACGGCCGGTGCGAACTTCCTGCCGGCCGTCGCGGAGGCGTCGCAGTCGCGGGTGCCGCTCGTCGTCGCGACGGCGGACCGTCCTCCGGAGCTGCGTGCCTGGGGTGCGCCGCAGACGATGGAGCAGCGCCACCTGTACGCCGGCTTCACGCGCCACAGCGAGGAATCGCCGTGTCCGTCGGAGCGCGAGGGCGAGCTCGACTACGCGCGGGCCCTCGCGCGGCGAGCGATCGCCGCGGCGACCGGCCCCGCGCCCGGACCGGTGCACCTGAACCTGCCTTTCCGCGAACCGCTGCTGCCGGCCTCGGGCACGCCCGTCGACGCCCGCGTCGAACCGGCGTCGCGCGTGCCGCTGCGGCCGGTCGCGGGTCCGCCGCCGTCGCCGATCGACGGACTGCCGGGGCGCGGCGTGCTGGTGTTCGGGCCCGACGTGCACGACCCGGCACTCGCGGTGGCCGCCGGGTCCGCGGCCCGCGCGCGCGGCTGGCCGGTGATTGCCGACCCGGGGTCCGGACTGCGGGCCGGCGGCGGCCTCGACGACGTGCTGGTGCACGGTGCGGACCTGATGCTGCGCGTGCCCGGGTTGGCCGCGGAATTGCGCCCCGACCTGGTCGTGCGCATCGGTGCCCCGCCCACGAGCGCCGCGGTCGCCGGCTGGATCGCAACCCACCGTGGCGCCGAGGTCTGGCTCGTCGACCCGGCCGACGGCTTCCGCGACCCGCAGCACCGCGCGACGCGCAGCCTGCGGATGACGGCCGCGGAATTCTGCATCGCGGCCGCGCAGGGCGGCGGTCGTGGCGACGACGCCTGGCTCGCCGGCTGGCAACGTGCATCCGGGGCCGCACTCGCGGCGGCCGACCGTTGCCTCGGCTCGGCGCCGTCGTCGTTCGCGCCGCACGTGGCGCGCACACTGTGGTCGCGTCTGCCGGCCGGCGCGAGCCTCTACGTCGCGAACAGCATGCCGATCCGAGAGGTCGACGGATACGCGGGTCCGCGCGCGGACGAACTGCGCGTGCTCGTCAATCGCGGCGTGAATGGCATCGACGGCCTCGTGTCGTCCGCGCTCGGAGCGGCGGCGGCGGGCGGCGGCCCGGTCGTCCTCTGGTGCGGCGACATCGCGCTGCTGCACGACGTCGGCGGGCTGCTCGCCGGCCGCGTCCGTGCGGCCGACCTCACGATCGTCGTCACGAACGACGACGGCGGCGGGATCTTCGAGAACCTGGCCGTCGCGCAACGGATCCCGCGCGAGCGCTTCGAGGAACTCTTCGCCGTGCCGCACGGCCTCGACCTCGCTGCACTCGCGCGAGGGCTCGGCTGGGACGCCGTGCGTGTCGACGGGGGCGACGGTCTCGCAGCGGCGCTCGATCGCGCGCTGGCAGGCGGTCGCCACCTGATCGAGGTGCCGCTCGACCGGGCGGCGAACACGGCGTTCCACCGCGCGGTGCACTCGGCCGTCGCCGATGCGCTGCGGGGCGGGGCAGGGCGGTGAACCGCGAGCGGCTCCAGGCGGTCGTGCGCGGACGCGGACCGGCCCTCATGATGCTGCACGGCTACACCGGCACCGGTCGCTCGCTCGACGGACTCGCCGACGCACTCGCGGACCTGCGCACCGTGATCTCGCCCGACCTGCCCGGCCACGGCCACTCGCCCGGCGCGTGGCGCGACGACGGCCGGGATTTCGAGTGGACGCTCGACCGCCTCGTCGCGACGCTCGAGTCCTGCGGCCACGCGAGCGCCGACTGGCTCGGCTACTCGATGGGCGCGCGGCTCGTGCTCGGCTGTGCGGTGCATCATCCGGAACGTGTCCGTTCGATCGTGATGATCGGCGGCCGTGCAGGCATCGCCGACCCGGGCGAGCGGGAGGCCCGCCGCCTCGCGGACGAGCGCCTCGCTGGACGCATCGAGGCGGACGGCGTCGAGGCCTTCGTCGACTCGTGGCTCGCGCAGCCGATGTTCTCGACACTGCAGCGGCTCGGTGCCGATGCGATGGAGCGCGAACGCCGCGTGCGCCTGGGCCAGGACGCACGGGAACTCGCGGACAGCCTGCGCCGGCTCGGCCCGGGTGCCCAGCCACCGCTGTTCGATGCGCTGCCGCGCGTGACTGCGCCGGCGCTGCTCGTCGCCGGCGCCCTCGACGAGGCGTTCGTCGGCCACGCTCGCGACCTTGCGCTCAGGCTGCCGTCCGCGGAGGTCCGGGAGATCCCCGACGCCGGTCACGCGGCGCACCTCGAGCAGCCGGCGGCCGTCGTGCGCGCCGTCCGCGAATTCCTGCGGCGGACGACGCCGCATTCCGAATCCGAGATCCCGCCTCAGGAGACCGAGCAATGATCGACACCACACGCATCGCCGTCCCGCCGAACTGGCAGCCGGTGCGCACCTACGAGGACATCCGCTTCGAGAAGGACGGGGGCCTCGCGAAGATCACGATCTGCCGGCCCGAGGTCCGCAATGCGTTCCGGCCGAAGACGCTGTTCGAGCTGATCGACGCGTTCTCCCGTGCGCGCGAGGACTCGACGATCGGCGTGATCATCTTCACGGGCCAGGGCGACCTCGCGTTCTGCTCGGGTGGCGACCAGCGCATCCGCGGCGACGAGGGCTACGTCGGCGACGACGGCGTGCCGCGCCTGAACGTGCTCGACCTGCAGCGGCAGATCCGCTCGCTGCCGAAGCCGGTGATCGCGGCGGTCGCGGGCTACGCGATCGGCGGCGGCCACGTGCTCCACGTCGTCTGCGACCTGACGATCGCGGCCGACAACGCGCGCTTCGGCCAGACCGGCCCCCGGGTGGGATCGTTCGACGGCGGGTTCGGCTCCTCGTACCTCGCGCGGATGGTCGGGCAGAAGAAGGCGCGCGAGATCTGGTACCTGTGCGAACAGTACGACGCCGAGGAGGCGCTCGCGATGGGCCTCGTGAACAAGGTCGTGCCGCTCGCAGAACTCGAGGCCACCGCGGTGGCCTGGGGGCGGAGGATCCTGCAGCACAGCCCGCTCGCGATCCGCTGCCTGAAGGCCGCGTTCAACGCGGAGCTGGACGGGCAGGCCGGCATCCAGGAACTCGCCGGGCACGCGACACAGCTCTTCTACATGACCGAGGAGGCCCAGGAGGGCCGGGACGCGTACAACGAAAAGCGCCCGCCGGACTTCTCGCGGTTCCCATGGCGACCGTAAGCGCCCGCTCGGCATGGTGGCTGGCGATACGGCCCGCGACGCTCACCGCGTCCGCGGCGCCCGTGCTCGTCGGCACCGGCGCGGCGTGGGCCGACGGCGCGTTCGCAGCCGGACCGGCGCTCGCGGCGCTCGCCGGTGCGTCGCTGCTGCAGGTCGGGGCCAACTTCGCCAACGACGTGTTCGACTTCGAGCGCGGGGCCGACACCGAGGAGCGCCTCGGCCCGCAGCGGGCGACGCAGCAGGGCTGGATCACGGCCGCGCAGATGAAGCGCGCGATGTGGCTCGCCTTCGCCGCTGCGATGCTCACCGGGCTGTACCTCACCTGGGTCGCCGGCTGGCCCGTGATGGCGCTCGGCCTGCTGTCGATCGCCGCGGCGTATCTCTACACCGGTGGGCCGAAGCCCTACGGCTACCTTGGTCTCGGCGACCTGAGCGTGTTCGTGTTCTTCGGTTTCGGCGCCGTGACGGGCACTTACTTCGTGCAGGCGCACGCGGTGTCGGCTCTGTCGCTGTGGGCGTCGGTGCCGGTGGGCGCGCTCGCGACCGCGATCCTGGTCGTGAACAACCTGCGGGACATCGAGACCGATCGTCGCGCGAACAAGCTGACACTGGCCGTGCGGCTCGGGGACGCCGCGACCCGCCGCTACTACGCGCTGCTGGTCGCGGTCGCCTACCTGGTGCCGGTGTACCTGGTGCTCGCCGGGCGCTCGGGCACGTGGGCGCTGCTGCCGTGGGCATCGCTCCCGCTCGCGCTCAGGCTGGTCCGGAGGATGCGCGACGAAACGGGCCTTTCGCTCAACGGCTGCCTCGTGCAGACCGCGCGCCTCGAGGTCGTGTTCGGGGTGCTGTTCGCGGTCGGACTGGCGCTGTGAGGGTGTCTCGCGCCGCGGTCCGCCGCGTCCGGCTCGAGTTCCGCCATCCCGTGCACACGGCCCGCGGCGTCGCGACGGTCCGCGACACGGTCCTGTTCGCGCTGACCGATGCCGAGGGCCACACCGGACACGGCGAGGCGGCGCCGTGGCCGGGCTTCGGCACCGAGGACGTGGACTCGGCGCAGGCCGCGCTCGAGGACGTCGCGGCGCTCGTCGCCGGTCTCGACCTCGAGCCCGATGCGGCGTCCCCGGCGATCGACGCCCGGCTCCGCGGCGCGCCCGCGGCCCGCGCGGCACTCGAGGGCGCGCTCTGGGACCTGGCGTCGCGCCGGGCGGGCGAACCGCTGGCGCGCTCGCTCGCGCGCGCGGTCCAGCCGGGCGGGCCGGGTGCGCTCGACGCGGTCGCGACGCACGCGCTGCTCGGCGGCGACACGCCGGGGGCGGTCCGGAAGTCCGCCGCGGCGGCCCGTGCGGCCGGCTACCGCGCCGCGAAGATCAAGCTCGGACTCGGCACGATCGACGAGGACGTGTCGCGGGCGCGCGCCGCGCGCGAGGCGCTCGGTCCGCAGCTGCGCCTGCGCGGCGACGCGAACGGCGCCTGGGACGCGCACGCCGCCGCCGACGCGCTCGAACGGCTGTCGCCGTTCGGGTTCGAGTTCGTCGAGCAGCCGTTGCCCGCGCAGGCGCTGGACGCGCTCGCCGGGTTGCGGCGCCGCGCGCCGGTGCGGATCGCGCTCGACGAGTCGGTCGCGACGGGGCCAGAGGCGCTGCGCGCCGTCGAGGCCGGTGCCGCCGACGTGCTGGTGCTGAAGCCCGCGTTCCTCGGCGGTCCGCGACGCGCACTCGAGGTGGCCGCGCGCGCGCGGGCTGCGGGGGTCGAGGTGGTGTTCACGCACGCGATGGAAAGTGCCGTGGGCGCACACGTCGCGCTTCATTGTGCCGCGGTCGCCGCCGACCCGGCGGCGATCCACGGGCTCGGCACGGCGGGACTCTTCGCCGAGGACGTCGCCGCGCCGGTCGACGCCGTCCGCGGCATGGTCCGGGTCCCGGTCTCGCCGGGCCTCGGGGTGATGCCGTGAGTCTCGGTCTCACGCTGCTCTCGCGCGCGGGGATGACCCCGCGGGCGCCGGCGCTCGAGTCCGCCGAGGGCGCCTGGTCGTACGCGATGCTCGCGGGACGCGCATGTCGGGCGGCCCGCTGGATCCTCGACCACGCGGCCGACGACGACGCACCGGTCGCACTCCTGCTGCCCGGCGACGCGGAGTTCCTTGCGTGGTTCTCCGGCGTTGCGCTCGCGGGCCGGCCGGTGCTGCCGCTGAACGGGCGACTCGCCCCGGTCGAGATCGCGGGCCAGCTCGATCACGCGCGCGTCCGTCTCCTGGTCTGCGACGCGAACGACCCGCGACTCGACGACGTCGCACGCCGCTGCCCGGGCGTCGTCCTCGCACGAACGCCGGTGACGGACGGTGTCGAGGTGGATCCCGACGACCTGCCCGGGGCGCGGGCGGCCGACGACGCGACGCTCGCGGTGCTCTACACCTCGGGCACCTCGGGCCGACCGAAGGGCGCGTGCCTCAGCTGGAGCAACTTCGCTGCAAGTGCACTCGCGGCCTCGGCGCCGCTGGGCGACGCGATCGCGGAGCGCTGGCTCGCGTGCATGCCGATGTTCCACGTGGGCGGGCTCTCGATGTTCGTGCGCGGCCTGCTGTTCGGCGCGCCACTCAGGCTCGTGCCGCGTTTCGAGCCGGCGGCCGTGGGCGACGCGCTCGATGCGGGTGACGTCGCCGGCGTGTCGCTGGTGCCGACGATGCTGTCGCGACTCCTGGAACACCGCGGTGACCGCGCGGCGCCGGCCGCGCTGCGCGTCGTGCTGCTCGGTGGCGCGGCTGCCGCACCATCGCTCGTGCGTCGCGCGCTCGAGGCGGGCTGGCCCGTGTGTCCGACCTACGGGCTCACCGAGGCCGCCTCGCAGGTGGCGACCGCGAGCCCGCCCCGGCGCGGCGCGACGCGTCCGCGCCCGATGCTGCCGCTGCCCGACGTCGCCGTCCGGATCGACGTCGACGGACGGGACGCCGGGCCGGGCGAGGTCGGCGAGATCCTGGTCCAGGGCCCGACCGTGATGCGCGGATACCTGCACGACGACGAGGCGACGGCGCTCGCACTCGCCGACGGCTGGCTGCACACCGGCGACCTCGGCGCACTCGATGCCGACGGCGCGCTCACGGTCTGCGACCGCCGGGACGACCTCGTCGTGAGCGGCGGCGAGAACGTGTACCCGGCCGAGGTCGAGGCCGCGCTGCACGAGCATCCGTCGGTCGCCGAGGCCGGCGTGGCCGGCATCCCGGACCCCGATCTCGGTGCGCGCGTCGTGGCCTGGGTCGTGCCGCGCGACGGCGCGCCGCTCGATGCCGCGACGCTCGACGCCCACTGCCGTGCCCTGCTCGCCGGCTACAAGTGCCCACGCGAATACCGGTTCCGCGCCGACTTGCCGCGCACGGCATCGGGCAAGCTGCGTCGGCGCGCACTCGCCGGCGAGTGAGGCCGCTCAGCGCGGCCGGCGACCCTCGGTGCAGCGTTCGAGCCCGGCCAGGTCCCGGTAAGTCGCGACGTCTACGAACCCGGCCGCGGCCAGCCGTTGCCGCACGTCCGGGCCCTGGCGATCACCGTGCTCGAGCGCGAGCACGCCACCCGGCCGCAGGTGCGCGGGCGCGTCGGCGACGATCCGCGCAATCGCCTCGAGTCCGGTGGGTCCTGCGTAGAGTGCGATTTGCGGCTCGTGCCGATGGACGTCCGGCGCGACGCGTGCATCGCCGTCGGCGATGTAGGGCGGGTTGCCCGCCACCAGGTCGTAGCGCCGGCCGGCGCAGGGTGCGAACCAGTCGCCGGTCAGGAAGCGGACGTTCGCGAGCCCGAGCGTGCCGGCGTTGCGCGTCGCGACCGCAATCGCCTCCGGCGAGACGTCGCTGCACTCGACCCGGCAGGCCGGCCGCTCGCTCGCGATCGCGAGCCCCACCGCACCGCTGCCGGTCCCGAGGTCGAGCACGTCGAGCGGGACGCCGGGCGGCAGGTGGGCGATCGCGCGCTCGACGAGCAGTTCGGTCTCGGGCCGCGGGACGAGCACGGCGGGCGTCACCGCGAGTGCGAGTGACCAGAACTCGCGCACGCCGAGCAAGTGCGCCACCGGTACGCCGCGGGCCCGGCGCGTCACGAGCGCTTCGTAACGATCCGTCGCGTCGCAGTCCGTCACGACCTCGTCCATCCGCGCGTAGAGTTGCGCCCGGCCGAGGCCGAGCGCGGCGCCGAGCAGGATCTCGGCGTCTCGCCGCGGGTCGTCGCCCCGGCGGGCGAGCCGCGCCGCGCCCTCGTCGATCAGCGTGCGGATGTCGGTCGGCATGGCCGGTCGCCGACGCTCACTGGAGACTCGCGAGCTGCTCGGCCTGCCACTCCTGCTGCAGCGGGCCGATGACCTCGTCGAGCTCACCGTCCATCACGGCGGCCAGGCGGTAGATCGTCAGGTTGATCCGGTGGTCGGTCACGCGCGCCTGCGGGTAATTGTAGGTGCGGATCCGTTCCGAGCGGTCGCCGGACCCGACCTGCAGCCGGCGCTCCTGCGCCTGCTGTGCGACCTGCTTCTGCTGTTCGGCTTCGAGCAGTCGCGCGCGCAGCAGCGCCATCGCGCGACTGCGGTTCTTGTGCTGGGAGCGCTCGTCCTGGCACTCGACGACGATGCCGGTCGGCAGGTGGGTGATCCGGATCGCCGAATCGGTCTTGTTCACGTGCTGGCCGCCCGCACCCGAGGACCGGTACGTGTCGATGCGCAGGTCGGCCGGGTTCAGCGCGACGTCGTCCACCTCGTCGAGTTCGGGCAGGATCGCGACGGTGCAGGCCGAGGTGTGGATGCGTCCCTGCGCCTCGGTGGCCGGCACGCGCTGCACGCGGTGGGTGCCGGACTCGAACTTGAGCCTCGAGTACACGCCGCGTCCCGCGACGCGGCTGATCACTTCGCGGTACCCGCCGTGTTCGCCCGGGTTCTCGCTCAGCACCTCGACCTTCCAGCCCTGGCGCTCCGCATAGCGCACGTACATCCGGAACAGGTCGCCGGCGAAGATCGCCGCCTCGTCGCCGCCGGTGCCGGCGCGGACCTCGAGGAAGATGTTGCCCTCGTCGCGCGGGTCGCGCGGCAGCAGCAGCCGCGCGAGCTCGGCCGATTCGGACCCGAGCCGGTCGTCGAGGTCGCGCAGTTCCTCCTCGGCGAGCGCGCGCATCTCCGGATCGCCGCCCGCGGACATCTCCTCGGCGGCGCGACGCTCCTGCTCGAGCGCGACGTAGGCGCGGTAGCGCGATGCGACGGGTTCGAGCCGGGCGTATTCGACCGAGAGATCGCGGAACCGCCCGGTGTCCGCCGCCGCGTCGGGCTCGGCGAGCAGGCCACCGACCTCCTCGAAGCGCTCGACCGTCTTCTCGAGCCTGCGACGGATCGAGTCCTTCATCAGTCGTGGTCGAGGTGGTAGATGTCGGCGATCGTCTCGATGATCGAACCGTCGCCGGTCTCGGCGGCCTCGCGCAGTCGCTGGCTCGGCGCGTGCAGCAGCCGGTTGGTCAGCGTGGAGGAGAGGAACTCCATCACGTCGTCCGGGCTGCGTCCGGCCGCGAGCATGTGGCGGGCCTGGTCGAGCGTGTGGCGCCGCGCCTGCTCGGCCTGGTTGCGGAGCCGGCGGATCGTCGGCGCGGCGTCGCGGGTCCGCAGCTGCATCTCGAAGCGGTCCACCTCGCCGGCAATCAGCTCGCCCGCCTGGCGCGCGGCCTGGCGGCGCCCCTCCATGTTCTCGTTCACGACCGACTGCAGGTCGTCGATCGTGAACAGGTACACGTCCTCGAGTTCCGCGACCTCGGCCTCGATGTCGCGAGGCACCGCGATGTCCACCATGAACATCGGCCGGCGCTTGCGGGCGCGCAGCGCGTCCTGGGCCATTGCCCGCGTGATGATCGCGTTCGGGCTGGCGGTCGAGGCGACGACGATGTCCGCCTCGCGGAGGTGGTTCGCGATCTCGTCGAGGCCGATCGCGAATCCCTGGAACTCCGCCGCGAGCTCGCGTGCGCGATCGACGCTGCGGTTCGCGACGATCATCCGGCGCAGTCCGTCCGCGTGCAGGTGCCGCGCGGCGAGTGCGATCGTCTCGCCGGCGCCGACCATCAGCGCCGTGCGGTTCTCGAAACTCGAGAACACCGTCTTCGCCATCCGGACGGCCGCGTAGGCGACCGAGACCGCGTTCGCGCCGATCTCCGTTTCGGTGCGGACGCGCTTCGCGACCGAGAAGGCCGCCTGGAACAGCCGGTTCAGCATCGGGCCGGTCGTGCCGGCCTCCTGTGCCGTCCGGTAGGCGTCCTTCAGCTGCCCGAGGATCTGCGGCTCGCCGAGCACCAGCGAGTCGAGTCCGGCGGCCACCGAGAAGACGTGCGAGACGGCGTGCATGTCCGCGTGGCGGTACAGGCAGTGGTGGATGCTGGTCCCGAGCTGGTGGTATCGCTGCAGCCAGTCACCGACGTCGCCGGCCCCGTCGCCGGTGGCGCAGTAGATCTCGGTCCGGTTGCAGGTCGAGACGATGACGGATTCCCGGACGTCGGGCAGCGTCGCGAGTTCGCGCAGCGCCTCGGGCATCCGGGACGGCTCGAACACGACGCGCTCGCGCACCTCGACGGGCGCGGTGCGGTGATTGATGCCGACGACGACGAGGGACATCCGGGTACCGGTTGGGGAAAATCGCGAAATTCTCAAGTAAGGCCGGTGGCAACACAAGCGCGGCAGGCGTTTCCGCTATAGTTCGGGGACCATGTGGAAATCCCTGATGCGCGCCCGGCTCGTCGCAGTGGCCCTGCTGGCCTCGTCCCCGGTCCTCGCCGACACCGGCCCGGCGCCGGCCGCGCCGACGGCCGACGCCCTGCTGTCGCAGGCCGAGCAGGCCCTGGCCCGCGATGAGCTGCCGGCGGCGGCCCGGGCCTTCCGCCAGGCCGCCGAGGCCTCCCCGGACGAGGGCGTCGCCGAGCAGGCGTGTCGCTTCGCTTACGAGAACCACCAGCTCGACGAGACGCTGCTCGCCGCCCGGCGCTGGCTCGAGATCAATCCGTCGAGCGAGGCCGCCCGCCGTTACGCCGGCGTGGCGGCGCTCGGCCTGCACCGCCTCGACGAGGCCACCGCGCAGTTCGCCGACCTGATCGGCAGCGCCTACGTGAGCCCGGCGGCGGGCTACGTCGCGCTGCTGCCCGTCGTGATGGGCGAGGGCACGGCGCCGGACGTCACCGAGGTATTCCGCCGCTTGGTCGCGAAGGACGCCAAGGTTGCCGAGGGCCACGACGCGCTCGGGAACGCCGCGCTGCGCTCCGAGAACTACGCGCTCGCCGAGTCGTCGGCGCGCGAGGCCGTGCGGCTCGCGCCGTACTGGGTCCCGGCCAGGCTGCTGCTCGCGCGCACGCTGATCGCGCGCGGCCACGATGAAGAAGGCCTCGCGATGGCGCGCGACCTCGCCGTCGCGCCGGAAGCCGACGTCGCCACGCACATGGAGTACGCGCTCGTGCTCGCGGCGCTCGGCCGCGACCAGGAGGCCCGCGCGATCCTGACGCCCTACGCGACCGGCGACTCCGTGCTGCCGGCGGCCGTGCGCACGCTCGGCCTGCTCGACCTCGACGCCGGCGACCTGACGGCGGCGGCGGCCCGGTTCGAGTCCCTGTTGTCGATGGGCGCGCAGTCGTACGACGCGATCTTCTACCTCGGCGTGATCGCCGACCGCCGCAACGACGATGCGACGGCGCTGCGCTACTACTCGAAGGTGACGAGTGGCGACCAGGCGATGGCCGCGCAGCAGCGCCTGGCCGTGCTCGTCTCGAAGAAGGACGGGCTCGACGCGGGCCTCGCGCGGCTCGCGGAGTTCGGGCGGGCGCACCCGGACCTCGGGCCGCAGGTTGCCATCGCGCGTGCGGCGCTCGCGACCTCGCTCGGCAACGAGCCCCGGGCACTCGAGGTGCTCGACGCCGGCGTCGCGCAGTACCCGGACGTGCTCGACCTGCACCTGTCGCGCGTGTTCACGTACGAGCGCATGGGGCGGGGCGCGGACTCGGTGCGCGAGCTGCGCCAGCTGCTGGCCGACCGGCCCGGCGATCCGGTCGTGCAGAACGCGCTCGGCTACACGCTGGCCGACCAGGACCGCGACCTGCCCGAGGCGCGCGCGCTGATCGAGGCTTCGCTCGCGCAGACGCCGGACAGCGCCGCGGTCGAGGACAGCATGGGCTGGGTGCTGTACCGGCAGAAGGACTACCCGAAGGCGCTCGAGTACCTCGAGCGCGCCTATGCCCGCGACCCGGACCCCGAGATCGCGCTGCACCTCGGCGAGGTGCAGTGGTCGATCGGTGACCACACGGCCGCCCGCAAGACCTGGTCCGACGCGCTCGCCCGCAGCCCGGGTTCGAAGGCCCTCGAGGAACGCCTCGGCCGCGCCGGCCAGTGACGATGCGTCCCGCCGCGGCACTGCTCGCCAGCGTGGCGCTCGCCGGGTGTGTGGGGACGCCGCCCGTCGTGGTGCCCTACGTGGCGCCGGACCCGGCCGCATTCCAGTCCTGGGTCGCGAGCGGCCGGATGGCAGTCGCCGCCGGCGGTACCGGGGGCAGCGGCTCGTTCGAATGGCGGCAGGTCGGCGACGTGAGCGCGCTGACGCTCGCGGGGCCGCTCGGTGCCGGCGCGATGCAGGTGACGATTGCCGCCGGCGAGCCCTCGGTCGTCGACGCCGGGGGGCGCGAGCTCGGTCCCGAGGCGACACGCGGATACTTGCAGGAGCGACTCGGCACCGACGTTCCGTGGGATGAGCTGCGTTACTGGATGCTCGGGCTGCCGGCGCCCGGCAGCCCGGCGACGGTCGCCACCGATGGCGGCGACCCGTTCCGGACGATCGAGCAGTCGGGTTGGCGGGTCGGCTACGGAGCGTTCCGCACCGTGGGCGGCGTCTCGCTGCCGGCCCGGTTCACCGCGTCGTCCGGCGCCGTCCGCCTCAAGGTCACGGTCGACCGCTGGGGCCCGCCAAGCGCATCCGGTGGCGCGCCATGAGCGTCGAGGCGTCGTCTCCCGACGGGCTGCTCGGGGGCCCGGAGCCCTGGCCGGCGCCCGGCAAGCTGAACCTGTTCCTGCACGTCGTCGGGCGTCGGCCGGACGGCTACCACCTGCTCCAGACGGCCTTCCAGTTCATCGACCTCGCGGACGACATCCGCTTCCACCGGCGTCCGCCCGGCGTGATCGAACGGCTGGGTGACGTGCCCGGCGTGCCCCCGGAGGCCGACCTCGCGGTCCGCGCGGCGAGGCGCCTGGCCGGGCTTGCCGGGCCGGACCGGCTTGGCGTCGCAATCGAGGTCCAGAAGCAGCTGCCGATCGGTGGCGGGGTCGGCGGGGGGAGTTCGGATGCCGCGACCGTGCTCGTCGCGCTGAACCACCTCTGGGGCCTCGGGCTGCCCGCCGGCCGGCTGGCCGGGATCGGGCTCGAACTGGGGGCCGACGTGCCGGTCTTCGTCGGCCTGGAGGCCTGCTGGGCCGAGGGCGTGGGCGAGCGGCTGACCCCGACCGGCTTCCCGGAGCGCTGGTACGTGCTCGTCCGCCCCGACGCGACCGTGCCGACCTCCGAAGTCTTCAAAGCGCCTGAATTGACAAGGGATTCGCCCACCATCACAATTCGCGATTTCCTGACGACGGGTGGGCGGAACGACTGCGAGCCGGTCGTCAGGGGGCGTTTTCCGGTGGTGGCGGAAGCGCTCGACTGGCTGGGGCGACGTGCGCCTGCGCGACTCACCGGCACCGGTGCCTGCGTGTACGCGGCGGTGGCCGACCGGCAGGCAGCCCGGGACGTGCTCGCCGGGCTGCCGGCGCGCTGGACCGGCTGGGCCGTGAGGGGCCTCAACCGCTCGCCGCTCGCCGCACGGCTCGACGCGGAGCGGGCCGGGGGCGCCTGAGACCGGTCGCCGACGAATGCGCTGGGGTGTCGCCAAGCGGTAAGGCAGCGGGTTTTGATCCCGCCATTCGGAGGTTCGAATCCTTCCACCCCAGCCAACCGACCGAGGGCCGTGCGCCTTCGTCGGGGGCCGGACTTCGATGGCTGCGTGAGGAAAAAGGTGACTGACCCCTTTTTCCGGGAGTGACCGATGGAAGGCCGGACGATGGCGGTGTTCACGGGCAATGCGAGCCCGCAGCTCGCGCAGGACATCGCCCGTTACCTGCAGGTGCCGCTGGGCCGTGCGCACGTCGGGCGCTTCAGCGACGGCGAGGTGACCGTCGAGCTGATGGAGAACGTGCGCGGCCGCGACGTGTTCGTCGTCCAGTCGACGTGCCCGCCGGCCAACGACCACCTGATGGAACTGCTGGTCATGGTCGACGCGTGCCGTCGCGCCTCGGCCGGCCGGATCACCGCGGTGATCCCGTATTTCGGCTACGCCCGCCAGGATCGCCGTCCGCGCGCCACGCGCGTCGCGATCACTGCGAAGGTGGTGGCCAACATGCTGGCCGGCGTCGGCGTCCACCGGGTGCTCACGGTGGACCTGCACGCCGACCAGATCCAGGGATTCTTCGACATCCCGGTGGACAACGTGTACTCGTCGCCGGTGCTGCTCGGCGAGGTGTGGAAGCGCAAGTACGCCGACCTCGTGGTCGTGTCGCCGGACGTCGGCGGCGTGGTGCGCGCCCGCGCGATCGCGAAGCGGCTCGACGACGCGGACCTCGCGATCATCGACAAGCGCCGCCCGCGGGCGAACGTGTCCGAGGTGATGAACATCATCGGCGAGGTCGAGGGCAAGAGCTGCGTCCTCGTCGACGACATGGTTGACACGGCCGGCACGCTGTGCCAGGCCGCGAAGGCGCTGAAGGACCACGGCGCGCGCAGCGTCGCCGCGTACATCACGCACCCGGTGCTCTCGGGCCCCGCGGTGGACCGGATCGCGGAGTCGGCGCTCGACGAACTGGTCGTGACGGACACGATACCGCTGCGCGACAACGCGCGCGCGTGCCCGAAGATCCGCCAGCTCACGGTGGCGGGCCTGCTCGCGGAGACGATGCGCCGGATCCGGGACGAGGAGAGCGTGAGCTCGCTGTACATCGACTGATTTTTTGGAGCCGTCCTGCCTGGTCGCGGGTGGACGGGTGATTGGCAATCAACGGAGAACCACATGAAGACGTCTTTCGAACTCACGGCCGAGTTCCGTGACGCGCAGGGCAAGGGTGCGAGCCGCCGCCTGCGTCACGAGAACAAGGTGCCCGCCATCCTGTACGGCGGCCACCGTGATCCGCGCCCGCTGGCGCTCGATCACACGAAGCTGATGCTGATGCTCGACAACGAGCGCTTCTACTCGACGATCATCAACCTGCGCGTCGGCGACGTCACGCAGGCGGCGATCCTGAAGGACGTGCAGCGCCACCCGGCGAAGAACGCCGTGCTGCACGTCGACCTCCAGCGCGTGCTCGAGGACGAGAAGATCCGCATCTCGATCCCGCTCCACTTCAAGAACGAGGCCGCGGCCCCGGGCGTGAAGAAGGGCGGCGTCGTCTCGCACCTGCGCAACGAGATCGAGGTGAGCTGCCTCCCGAAGGACCTGCCCGAGTACGTGGACGTGGACCTGTCGGGACTCGAGCTCAACCACATGCTCCACCTCGCGGACCTCAAGGTGCCGGAGGGCGTGGAAATCCTCGAACTCTCGCACGGCCGCAACTCGCCGGTCGTGTCGGTGCACCACGCGCGCGCCGAGGAAGTCGAGGCGCCTGCGGCGGAAGCCGGAGCGGTGGCTGCGGGCGCGACGGGCGCCACGGCCGCGGCCCCTGCGGCCGACGCCAAGGCGACCGAGGCCAAGAAGGACGCCAAGAAGTAACCGGCCTCACGGCCGGCTGGATCGGGCCGCCCACCCGGGCGGCCCGGTCTTTTTCGGGACGCACCCATGGCAGGCAACGCGCTCTCCATCATCGTCGGGCTCGGGAATCCCGGGCCGGAGCACCGGCTCACGCGCCACAACGCGGGCTACTGGTTCGTCGACGCGCTCGCGCGCGCCCACGGCGCGCAGTTCCGTGGCCACGCGCGCTACCAGGGCGAGATCGCGCGGATCTCGCTCGACGGCCATGACGTCACGCTGCTGAAGCCGCAGACCTTCATGAACCGCAGCGGCATCGCCGTGCGCGCGCTCGTCGACTACACGAAGGCGCCGCTCGGCGAGGTGCTCGTCGTTCACGACGAACTCGACCTGCCGCCGGGCACCGCCCGGCTCAAGTTCGGCGGTGGGCACGGCGGCCACAACGGGCTGCGCGACACGATCACGCACTGTGGCGCCGACTTCTGGCGTCTCCGGCTCGGCATCGGCCACCCGGGGCACCGCGACCAGGTGATCGACTACGTGCTGCAGCGCGCCGCGCCGGCGGACGAGTCGGCGATCGTCGAGGCGGTCGGTGCCGCGCTCGAGGTGCTGCCGGTCTTCGTGCGGGACGGCGCCGAGAAAGCCATGCACGCACTGCACACGAAGGCGGGCGACTGATGGGCATCAAGTGCGGGATCGTCGGGCTGCCCAACGTCGGCAAGTCCACGCTGTTCAACGCGGTCACGCAGGCGCAGAACGCCGCGGCCGCCAACTATCCGTTCTGCACGATCGACCCGAACGTCGGCGTCGTGCCGGTGCCGGACCTCCGGCTCTCGAAGCTCGCGGACATCGCGAAGTCCGAGAAGATCATCCCGACCACGGTCGAGTTCGTCGACATCGCGGGCCTGGTCGCCGGCGCGTCGAAGGGCGAGGGGCTCGGCAACAAGTTCCTCGCCCACATCCGCGAGACCGACGCGATCGCCCACGTCGTGCGCTGCTTCGTGAACGACGACATCGTGCACGTCGCCGGGCGCATCGACCCGATCGCCGACATCGACGTGATCAACACCGAACTCATCCTGGCCGACCTCGAGAGCGTCGAGCGTGCGCTCGTGCGCGCGGAGAAGGCATCGAAGGCCGGCGACAAGGACGCGATCCGCCTGCGCGAGATCCTGAAGGGACTGCGCGAGCACATGGACGGCGGGCGCCCAGCGCGCACGTACGCGATCGACAAGGCCGACCGGCCGCTGCTGCGCGAGCTGCACCTGATCACGATGAAGCCGCTCATGTACGTCGCGAACGTCGCCGAGGACGGGTTCACCGCGAACCCGTACCTGGACGCCGTCTCGAAGCGGGCGGCCGAGGAGGGCGCCGACGTCGTGCCGGTGTGCGCTGCGATCGAGGCCGAGATCGCCCAGCTCGATGCGGACGACCGCACGGCGTTCCTCGAGGAACTGGGGCTGCACGAGCCCGGCCTCGACCGCGTCATCCGTGCCGCTTACCACCTGCTCGGGTTGCTGACGTTCTTCACGGTCGGCCCGAAGGAAGCCCGGGCGTGGACGACGCACCTCGGGGCGCTCGCGCCGCAGGCGGCCGGCGAGATCCACACGGACTTCGAGAAGGGCTTCATACGGGCCGAAGTGATCTCCTACGACGACTACGTCGCCTGCCGGGGCGAGCAGGGCGCCAAGGAGGCCGGCAAGATGCGGCTCGAGGGCAAGGAGTACGTCGTCCGCGAGGGCGACGTGATGCACTTCCGGTTCAACGTGTAGGTGACATGCTCGCCTTCCAGTCGTGCGCTGCGGTGTCGGTCGGCCGGCGGCTGGAAATCGGGGATGTCCCCGCTTTCTTGACTGCCGGGCGCCGCGCCCGGAGAATTCGGCCCCCCTCGTGGTGAGGTAGCTCAGACGGTTAGAGCGAGGGATTCATAACCCCTAGGTCGGGAGTTCGATTCTCCCCCTCACCACCACTCTCTCCCGACCGCCGCGCGGCGACGGTCGTTGTGTCCGCCGTCCCGACGCGGCACAGTGCCGGCTCCGGCGTTCCATCGGGAGCCTGCGTTGCCCAAGCGTTTCACGTCGTACATCGTGGTCGGGATGGTGCTCGGCATCCTGGTCGGCTGGCTCCTGAACAGGACCGTGGCCGATCCCGACACGCTCGCCCGCATCGGCGGCTACTTCTCGATCCTGACCGACGTGTTCCTGCGGCTGATCAAGATGATCATCGCGCCGCTCGTCTTCTCGACGCTCGTGATGGGCATCGCCCACCTCGGGGACACGACGGCGCTCGGCCGGGTCGGCCTGCGCACGCTCGGCTGGTTCATCATGGCGTCGGTCGTCTCGCTGCTGCTCGGCATCGTGATGGTCACGCTGCTCGCGCCGGGTGCGTCGCTCGCGCTGCCGCTGCCGGCCGCCGACGCCGCGGTCGACGTGAAGGCCACGACGCTCACGCTGAAGGACTTCGTCACGCACCTGGTCCCGAAGTCGGTCGCCGAGTCGATGGCGAACAACGAGATCCTGCAGATCGTCGTCTTCTCGGTGTTCTTCGGCGCCGGCGTCGCGGCGGTGGGCGAGAAGGGACGCCCGGTCGCCGCCGTGGTCGCCGCGATCGCCGAAGTGATGCTGAAGGTGACCGGCTACGTGATGATGGTCGCGCCGGTCGCGGTGTTCGCCGCGATCGCCGCCACCGTCACGGCCCAGGGACTCGGGATCCTGACGACCTACGCGCGCTTCATCGGCTCGTTCTACCTGTCGATCGCGCTGCTCTGGGCCGTGCTGATCGGGCTCGGCGCGCTGGTGCTCGGCGCCCGCGTGCGTCGGCTCGTCCGGGAGGTCCGCGAGCCCATCCTGCTCGCGTTCTCGACCGCGAGTTCGGAGGCGGCCTACCCGCGCACGCTCGAGGGGCTGGAGCGCTTCGGCGTTTCGAACCGGATCGCGAGCTTCGTGCTGCCGCTCGGCTATTCGTTCAACCTCGACGGCTCGATGATGTACTGCACGTTCGCGACGCTGTTCATCGCGCAGGCGTACGGGATCGAGCTCACGCTCGCCCAGCAGCTCACGATGCTGCTGCTGCTCATGGTCACGAGCAAGGGCATGGCCGGCGTGCCCCGTGCGTCGCTGGTGGTCATCGCCGCGACGCTCGCGTTCTTCCACATCCCGGAGGCCGGGCTGCTGCTGATCCTGGCCGTCGACCACTTCCTCGACATGGGCCGCAGCGCGACGAACGTCGTCGGCAACTCGATCGCGACCGCGGTCGTCGCGAAGTGGGAGGGCGAACTCTCGGACGCCGGCGCGGCGGCCGACGGACGCCCGTCGCGGGCCGGCGCGCCCTAGCGCTGCGCCGGTTTCGCGGCCGGCAGCGTGCCGGCCTCGACGAGCACCATCTTCGACGGATCGAGGTGGCGGCGGATCGCGCCGTTCACCTGGTCGAGCGTCAGCGCGGCGACCCGGTCGGGGTACTGGTCCACGTACTCGAGTGGCAGGCCCGCCTCGAGCGTGCGCATCACGACACCGGCGAGGCCCGCGCTGGTCGCGAGCCCGACCACGTAGGATCCGGCCGTGCGCGTCTTGGCCCGCGCCAGCTCCCCGGCGGTCACGCCCTTCGCGTGCCACAGCTCGAGCTCGCGACGGGTCGAGACGATGCCTCGCTCGAGCAGCCCCGGCGCGAACGTCGCGTACACCTCGAAGTAGCCGTCCGCGTACGTGTCGTCGCCGATGCCGGCGCCGACCCCGTAGGTCAGGCCCTCCTTGTCGCGCACGGTGCTCATCAGGCGGCCGGTGAACCCGCTGCCTAGGATCCGCGTGCCGACGCTGAGCGGCAGCGTGTCGGCGTCGGCGTAGCGCAGCCGGGTGGGCTGCCCGATCAGCACGCTCACGCTCGTCTTGTCCGGCATCTCGATCGCGACCGCCGCGGGCTTCGCGAGCGCCGGCGCGAGGGCCGCCGGGGGCGGCACGGAGCCGCCCTGCCAGCCGGCGAATGCCTTGCGGACCTCGGCCCCGGCGACCGCGGGGTCCACGTCGCCGACGATCACGATGCGCATCCCGGTCGGTCCGTAGTACCGTGCATGGAACTGCCGGAGCTGGTCGAGCGTCGCCGTGCCCACGTCGGCGAGGAACTGCTCGGGCGTCGGCGAGCGGTTCGGATGTCCCGGCGGGAACACCGCGCGGGAAAACGCGTCGTCCGCGCGGAAGTCCGTGTCCTGCATCTGCTCGCGCAGCGACCCGTCGATCTGCTTCTTGAGCTTGGCGAATTCCGCCTCCGGGAAGGCGGGCTCGCGCAGCTGCTCGGCCATCAGCGACACGAGCAGCGGAAGGTCGCGCGACAGGCTGCGGCCCGACACAGACAGCGTGTTCGACCCGACACCGAACCCGAGGCGGGCACCGACGCCGCCGAGCGTCTGTGCGATCGCGAACTTGTCGTGGCGGGTCGTGCCCTTGTCGAGCATCTCGCCGGTGAGCGTCGCGATCGCGGAGTTGTCCGCGGGGCTCCGGTCGTCGCCGGCCCGCAGCGACGCCGCGAGCGTCACGACGTCCTTGACGTCGGTGCGGATCACGACGAGGTCGATGCCGCCGATGTCGATGCGAACCGCGTCGTTCGCGACGCCGGCGCGGGCGGGTGTCCCGGCGGCGAGGCTTGCGGCGCAGGCGAAGGCGAGGAAGTACCGTCTGGTCATGGCAGTCATTGGGCGCGGGCCTCTAGTGGGCGGGCGGGGCGGCGGGGGCATCCGACGTCGGGACGAACCAGCCGGTCGTGCCGTGATCGGCCACGAGATACGTGTTCGCGACGCGCTTCACGTCAGCGGCGGTGACCCGCCGGGTCGCATCGTCGATCGTGTAGTAGAGCGTCCAGTCCCCGGCCGCGATCGTCTCGTTCAGGACCGAGGCGATCGAGAAGGAGCCGTCGCGCGCGAACGCGGTGGCCGACTCGTACTTCGCGAGCGCGGTGGCGACCTCCTGGTCGGTGACGCCGTCGCGGCGCAGGCGCTCGATTTCCTCGTTCAGCACCTTCTCGACCTCGGCGTGCCCGACGCCCGGGGCCACGTACGCATACACCTGGAAGAGCGACGGGTCGTGCAGGAAGCCGGCGTTCGCACTCACCTGCAGCGCGAGGTTGCGGTCGGTGAGCGCCCGGTAGAAGCGGCTCGTCTTGCCGTTCCCGAGGATCGTCGCCAGCACGTCGAGCGCCGGGTAGTCGGCGTCGCGCCCGGACGGGCTCTTCCACGAGATGCCGACGACGCCGATCTCGCCTGCGCGGTTCACGGTCACGCGTCGCGGGCCCTGCTGCTCCGGCTCGACCGTGTAGACCTGGGGGATCGGCTTCGGCGAACGCGGGCAGGCCGCGTAGTACTTCTTCACGAGCGCCAGGGCGGCGGCCGGCTCGACGTCGCCGATCACCGTCACGGTCGCGTTGTCCGGCCAGTAGAACGTGTCGTAGAACTCGCGCAGCTTCCAGATCGGCACGTTCTCGATGTCGCTCAGCCAGCCGATCGTGTTGTGGTGGTAGGGGTGCGCAATGTAGGCCGCCGCGAAGATCGCCTTGTCGAGCGCCTCCTGCGGGTCGTTCTCACCCCGTTCGTATTCGTTGCGGACGACGGTCATCTCCCTCTCGCGGTCCTTCTCGTCGAGCGAAAGGTTGCGCATCCGGTCGGCCTCGATCGCGACGTAGCCCTCGAGCGCGTCCTTCGGCACCACCGCGTAGTAGTTCGTGCGGTCGTACCAGGTCGTGGCGTTGTACATGCCGCCGACCGTCTCGAGGTACTGCTTGACGCTGTTGCCCTTCGCGTCGTTGTACGCGGGCGAACCCTTGAACATCAGGTGCTCGAGCAGGTGCGTGGCGCCGGTCGTGCCGGTCACCTCGTTCCTCGAGCCCACCCGGTAGGTCACCATGAACGTGACGACCGGCGCCGAGTGGTCGGGCATCACGAGCACCGTGAGCCCGTTCGATTCGAGCGTGTATTCGGAGATGGCGCCGACGGTCCTGACGTACCGGAAGCCCGCGACCTCGGCGCGGGGCGTGTCGGCGGCCGAGGTGGCGCCGACGAGGACGAGGAGCAGGCTGGCGATCAGGTGCTTCATGGGTAGGGCACTCGGGACGGATGGCGCGAGCTTACCCGATCGGGCGACGGCCGCTAGGTAGAAGCCGGCCGGGGATCGCGCCCGGCGAGCGCCGGGGTGGAGCTATGCTCGGGACGTCGGACCGCGGCGCAACCGCGCGCCAGGAGGCGATCATGGGCGCTCTCCGCAACATCCTCGTGCTGATGGACCCGGGCTCCGGGGCCCAGCCGGCCTTCGACGCCGCGGTGCTGGTCGCGCGGGCGACCGGTGCGCGGCTCGAGTTGCTCGCCACCGAGTACCACGACCTGCACGCCGGCTACTTCGAGCCGATGACGGCGACGCTGCAGGAATTCCACGACTCCGTGCTCGCGGCGCGGCGCGCAATGCTCGGGCGCTACGTGCAGGCCGCGGCCGAGGCCGGCGTCACGGCACTCGGCGAGGCGTTGTGGGGCTCGCCCTTCCACGAGGTCGTGCTCGCGAGGGTGGCGGCGACCCGGCCGGACCTCGTCGTGAAGCACACCGAGTACCACGGCCGGGTGGAGCGGACGATCTTCACCGGGTCGGACTGGCACCTGATCCGCGATTGCCCGGTGCCGCTGCTGCTCGTGAAGGACCCGGCGAGACTGAGCGGTGCGAAGGTGCTCGCCTGCGTCGACCCGATGCACGCGCACGACAAGCCCGCCGCACTCGACGTCGAGCTCCTGCGTCGCGGCACCGAGCTCGCCACGCTGCTCGGCGGCGAACTCCACGCGCTGCACGTCGCGGCGCTGCCGGCGCCGGTCGTCATGGTCGGCGACGTATGGGTCGCGGCCGCCGCCGTGCCGCCACCGGAGGAATCGCTGGCCCTCGCCCGGGCCGCCTGCGAACGGCTCGCCGCGGAGCGCGGTGTTTCCCGGCAACGCCTGCACCTCCGCGTCGGCGCGCCGGCGCACGAGATCGTCGCGACGGCGCGCGAACTCGGGGCTGGACTGCTCATGATGGGTGCGGTCTCGCGGCGACGGCTCGAGCGCTGGTTCGTCGGCAGCACGGCCGAAGCGGTGCTCGACCGCGCGCCGTGCAACGTCTGGGTCGAGAAGCCGGCGTCCCCGTGAGGTTCAGGCGATGCCCGCGCCGGCGAGCGCGGTGAGTGCGTCCCCGGAAGGGTCGGGACCGGTCGTGTCGACGACGACCACGCGCCCGGCCTCGCCGGGGTCGAACGGCTCCCAGTAGCCGGGCTGTCGCGCGAGCGTGGCGAGGCCGGCCTCCGAGGCGTCGGCGCCTTCCCGTGCACGGGCGGCGATGCGCCCGCGCAGGACGCCCTCCGGCGCCACGCAATGCAGCAGCGCGGCCGGGGCGCCGATCGCGTCCGCGATCGCGAGCAGCGCGCGACGCTCGTCCCGGCGCAGGCAGGCCGCATCGACGACGACCGGCATGCCGCCGCTGAGCGCCGACGTCGCGCACGCGCCGAGCCTTTCGTACGTGCGGTTGTTGAATTCGACGGTGTAGATGCCGCCGTCCTGCGGTGAACGCGAATCGTCGAGCGGCCCGAGGCCCGCGAGCCGCTTGCGCTCGACGTCGGATCGCAGGTGCAGCGCATCGAGTGCCGCGGCGAGGCGCCCGGCGAGCCACGTCTTCCCGGAACCCGAATAGCCGCAGGTGACGAGCAGTGGGGGTCGGGACCGCTGCAGCCTCGAGAGCGCCCAGTGGACGTAGCATTCGGATGCGCTGCGGTGCACGGCGCCACCGCCCGGCTGCCGCGCCCGGAGTCCGGCGACCTTCGCGCGCACGAGCGCGCGGCCGGCCTCGAAGTAGCGCAGCAGGTCGAATGCCGATGCGTCGCCGCCCGCGTCGAACCACGCCTGCAGCAGTACTCGGCGCAGGTCCGCCCGCCCGCGTTCCGCCAGGTCCATGCTCAGGAATGCGACGTCGTTCGCGACGTCGATCCAGCGCAGCGCCGGATCGAACTCGATGCCGTCGAACGCCACGAGGCGCCCCTGCCATCGAACGACGTTGCCGCAATGCAGGTCGCCGTGGCACTCGCGCACCCGTCCGGCCGCACGGCGCGTGCCGAGCAGCGCGCGAATCCGTGCGAACTCCACGTCGAGCCCGGCGTGCAGCGACGCGAGCGTCGTCGTGGCCGCCACGCCGGCCGCGGCGAGGTCCGCGAGATTGTCGGCCGCGATGCGGCCGGCTTCGTCGGGCGTGCCGTACGGGGCGCCGTCCGGGCAGCGGGCCGCGGCGGCGTGGAAGCGCTCGATGTCGCGCGCGAGCACCGCGATCTCCGCCGTTGCGACCCGCCCGGTGTCCACGAGTGCGTCGAGTGCGTCGCCCGGGTCGAATTGCCGCATGCGCACCGCGTGCTCGAACGCGGGGCCGTCGCCATCGACCCGGGGCGCGCCGGGCGTACCGGCGATCGCGGATACGCCGAGGTACAGGTCCGGCGCGGTGCGTCGGTTGAGCCTCAGTTCCTCCTCGCAGTACGCCCGGCGGCGCTCGGGCGTGCCGTAGTCGAGGAACGGCAGACGCAGCGGTTTCTTGACCTTGTAGGCATACGGCCCGGTCAGGTACACGCGCGAGATGTGTGTCTCGACGACGCGCACCGGTGCGTCGACGGCGTGCGGCCAGGCCCGCGGGGAGGCCAGCGCCGCGGCCAGTGCCCGGTCATCGTCCGGCGTCTCGACGGTCTGCGGGGCGGGGTCCGGCATAGGCATGGGACCGCGATTCCAGTTCGGCGTTCCGCGGACATTTCGGGCTTGACCCGCGGCCTTCCCGCAAGTGTACCCTTGGTGCGTGGACGCGGGTTCCCGTGTGCAATACTGATGGCCGCACGCGGGCCCGGTCGGAGAATGAATCCGACCTTTCGATCAGCAAGAGAAGGGCAACCATCGTGACCATTCCTGTCCAGATCACCTTCCGCCACATGGAAACTTCGGCCGCCGTCGAGACGCGCGTGCGCGAGCTCGCCAACCACCTCGGCGTGTTCAGCGACAAGATCACTTCCTGTCGCGTGGTCGTCGATTCGCCGCACCGGCACCATCACCAGGGCAAGGTCTTCAACGTCAAGGTGCAGCTGGCGCTGCCGGGCGAGGACGTGGTGGTCGACATGGAACGCCCGGACCGCCCGGGCCACGAGGACGTCTACGTCGTGCTGCGCGACGCGTTCGACGCCGCCAAGCGGCAGCTGCAGCAGCGCATGTCCAACCTGCGCAACGAGGACAAGCGGCGCGAGACGCTGTCGTGAACCGGCCGTCGCGGCGGGACGCCGGGGCGCCGTGACGGGACCCTTGGTCTTCGCGCCGCTCGCGACGCGTCCGTTCGGCGAGCGGGTTGCCGCCGCGCTCGGCGTGCCGCTCGCCCCGCTCGAGGAGCGTTCTTACGAAAGCGGCGAGGACAAGGCGAGGCCGCTCGTCTCGGTGCGCGGCCGCCGGGCCTATGTGGTGCAGTCGCTCGCGGGCGACGCCACGGCGAGTGCGAACGACCGGCTCTGCCGCCTGCTGTTCCTGGTCGCCTGCCTGAAGGACGCCGGTGCCGAGACGGTCACGGCCTGCGTGCCGTACCTGGCCTACGCGCGCAAGGATCGCCGCACGAAGGAGCGCGACCCGGTGACGCTGCGTTACGTCGCGCAGCTCGTCGAGGCGGTCGGCACCGACCGCGTGATCGGCCTCGACGCGCACAACCTGGCCGCTTTCGAGAACGCGTTCCGCTGCCCGGTCGACCATCTCGAGGCCGCACCGCTCCTGGCCGACCACCTGTCCGCGAACCGTCCGGGTGCTCCCGTCTGCATCGTCTCGCCGGACTTCGGCGGCGCCAAGCGGGCGCAACGCGTGCAGGAACTCGTCGCGGCGCGCACGGGCGTCGAGCCCGGTTTCGCGGTGATCGAGAAGCGCCGTGCGAGCGGCGTCGTGAGCGGCGGTGACGGCGTGATCGGGCCGGTGGCCGGCACGCACGCGGTGATCGTCGACGACCTGGTCGCGGCGGGCACGACGCTGATGCGCGCGGTGCGCGCCTGCCGGTCGGCCGGCGCCGGTTCGGTCACCGCGTTCGCGACGCACGGGGTGTTCGTGCCCGAGTCCCGCCAGCTTCTGGGTCCGGACGGACCGGACGAACTCATCGTCACCGACTCGATCCTGCCGACACGGATCGACGCAGGCGGACGCACGGTGCGAGTGCTCGGGGCCTCCGCCCTCTACGCGGAGGCGATCCGCCGGATCGAGCACGGGGGTTCAGTCGTCGCACTGCGCGAGCTCGAGCCACGGGGCTAGGTAAATGCGCGCATGACGCGCGCGACGGCCGGAGCCAGCATGGACGGCGCCGGCCAGCGCCGGGAAACGATCATGGATGACGACCGCTTCGAGGACCGCGCCCACGCAGGCCGGGAGCTCGCCCGGGTGCTGCGCGACTACGCATTGCCGTCCGACGCCATCGTGCTCGGGTTGCCGCGCGGCGGCGTCCCGGTCGCCGCGGGCATCGCCCGCACGCTCGGCCTGCCGCTCGACGTGCTGGTCGTCCGCAAGCTCGGGCTGCCCGGCCAGCCCGAACTCGCGATGGGCGCGATCGCCTCCGGCGGGGTCCGCGTGCTGAACGAAGGCGTCGTCGCGTCGCTGCGCGAGCCGGACACCGTGCTCGAGCGCGTGACGCGTGCCGAGACGCTCGAACTCGAGCGACGCGAACGCGTGCTGCGCGAGGGGCGCCCGCCGCTCGCCGTGGGCGGGCGCACGGTCGTCGTCGTCGACGACGGCCTCGCGACCGGCGCCACGATGGAGGTCGCGATCCGGGCCCTGCGGGCGCTCGGGGCGGGCCGCATCGTCGTCGCGGTGCCGGTGGCCGCCTACGACGCCCGTGCGCGGATCGCGGCGCTGGCCGACGAGGTCTGCTGCCTCGCGGCGCCTCGGTCGTTCGACTCCGTCGGCCAGTGGTACGTCGACTTCGAGCAGACGAGCGACCGGGAAGTCATCGAGGCGCTCGCCTCGGCGAAGCGGCCCGTGCACCGCCCGTGCTAGGCTCGGGCCGCCCAGGCACGAGGTGACTGCGATGAGCGAGACGGGTCCCCAGGTCGTCACGGTGGACGAGTTCCACGGCCACGAAGAACCGCTCGAACTGGATCCGACGCGCCTGTTGCCGGGCAGTCCGGCGCCGGGACAGCGGGTCCGCAACCTGTATGCCGACGACACCGGACGGTTCTACTCGGGCATCTGGCGCAGCGGCGTCGGGTCCTGGCGAGTGGCGTACACGGAGAACGAGACCTGCGTGCTCACCGAGGGTCGGGTCCGGATCTCGGACGACCACGGTCGCAGCTGGACCTTCGGCCCCGGCGACTGCTTCGTGATGCCCGCCGGATTCCGCGGCGTCTGGGAGGTGCTCGAGCCGGCCCGGAAGTTCTACGCGATCTACGAGCCGCCCGCGGGCTGAGTCCCGCTGCACGGCCGCGGTGCGCGGGTCGTCGCGGGTCGCACCGTCGCGGTGCCTCGACCGGCCCCGATCCGGCATGAATCTGCGCCCGCGCGCATGGCACGGTTCGTGCTTACGGCTACGGTGTGCTGCAGTGCATCCCGGGGCGATGGAACTTGTCTCCCTTCTGGTACACTCCGGCCATTCGCCCATCGTTCTGGTTGTTTTTTTGCAACGGGGGACTGACATGAAACTGAGTCACGGCATGGCGGCGATCGTGCTCGCCGGCGCGGGTGCGACGGCCAACGCAGGCGAGTTCAGTGCGACGGTCACCGGCGTCACCGATTACGACTTCCGCGGCGTCACGCAGACGGCCCAGGGACCGGCCCTGCAGGGGAGCCTCGATTTTGCCGCCGACACCGGCTTCTACGCCGGCGTCTGGGCCAGCAACGTCGACTGGGGTCCGGGCGACCCGAACCTCGAGGTGGACGTCTACGGTGGCTGGGGCGGCGGTGAGGACGTCACCTGGGACCTCGGTCTCGTCTACTACACGTACTCGGGTGCGGGCTCGTCCAACTATCCGGAGGCCTACGCGAGCCTCGGCTGGAAGTGGTTCGAGGCGAAGGCCTGGTACGCGTGGGACTACGCCGGCATCGACGGCAAGAACGAGCACTACTACGAAGGCAACGCCACGTACGAACTGCCGGCGAACTTCGGCCTCGTGGGCCACATCGGCTATTCGAACGGCGACGGCATCAAGGCCGCGTTCGGCCAGAGCAGCTACTACGACTGGTCGGTCGGCGTGACCTACACGTGGGGCCACTTCGACATGTCGCTCAAGTGGGTGGACGGCGACGACCTGAAGACGTACCAGCAGACGAAGAACGACATCTTCTCGTCCGAGGCACGGGCGATCTTCCAGGTCTCCACGACGTTCCCGTGGAAGAAGGACGAGTAACCGACCGCGTCGCCTGACGCGATCCGGACGACGGAACGCCCGGCCCCCGCAAGGAGGCCGGGCGTTTTCATCTGGGCATCGGGGTGGTGCCGCGCGGGCGAGGCAGCCTCAGGCCGCTTCGCGGATCGCCTCGGACAGCTTTCCGACGAGCTCGTCCACGTGGCTGCGCTCGATGATGAGCGGCGGCGACAACGCGATGATGTCACCGGTCACGCGGGCCAGCAGTCCCTTCTCGAACGCGCGCACGAACACGTCGAAGCCGCGCGCGCCCGGCTTGCCCGGGATCGGCTCGAGTTCGACGGCGCCGATGAGCCCGAGGTTGCGCAGGTCGATCACGTGCGGCAGCCCCTTGAGCGAATGCACGGCGTCGGCCCAGTACCCGCCGATCTCGCGGGCGCGCGTGAGCAGCCCTTCCTCGCGGTAGATCCTCTGCGTCGCGATGCCGGCCGCGCAGGCGATCGGGTGGGCCGAATACGTGTAGCCGTGGAAGAGTTCGATCGCGCTCTCGGGACCCTGCATGAACGCGTCGTAGATCTCCTTCTTCGCGGCGACCGCGCCCATCGGCACCGAGCCGTTCGTGAGGCCCTTGGCCATCGTGATCATGTCGGGCGTCACGCCGAAGTACTCGGCCGCGAACGGCGCGCCGATCCGGCCGAACCCGGTGATCACCTCGTCGAAGATCAGCAGGATGCCGTGCTTCGTGCAGATGTCGCGCAGCCGCTGCAGGTAACCCTTCGGCGGGATCAGCACGCCGGTCGACCCGGCGACGGGTTCGACGATCACCGCCGCGATCGTGCTCGCGTCGTGCAGCGCCACGAGCCGCTCGAGCTCATCGGCCAGGCTCGCGCCGTGCTCCGGTTCGCCACGAGTGTATGCGTTGCGGGCCAGGTCGTGCGTGTGGGGCAGGTGGTCGACGCCGGGCAGCTGCGCGGCGAAGAACTTCCGGTTGTTCACCATGCCCCCGACGGAGATGCCGCCGAAGCCGACGCCGTGGTAGCCGCGCTCGCGGCCGATCAGCCGCGTGCGCGTGCCCTCGCCGCGAACGCGGTGGTAGGCGAGCGCGATCTTGAGCGCCGTGTCGACCGACTCGGAGCCCGAGTTCGTGAAGAACACGTGGTCGAGTCCCCTGGGCAGCCAGCGCACCACGTCGTTCGCGAGTTCGAACGCGAGCGGGTGTCCCATCTGGAACACCGGCGCGAAATCCATCTCGGCCATCTGCCGGCTCACGGCCTCGGTGATCTCGCGCCGGCCGTGGCCGGCATTGACGCACCACAGGCCCGCCGCGCCGTCGAGCACCTGCCGGCCCTCCGGGGTCCAGTAGTGCATGCCCTGCGCCTTCGAGAGCAGGCGGGGCCTGGCCTTGAACTGTCGGTTGGCCGTGAACGGCATCCAGAAGGCTTCGAGCTCGTCGCGGTCGAGCGGGTGCTGGGCGGACATGGTGTGTCCCTGCGTAGGTGGCCGGTTGGCCGCCCGATGATAAGAAAAATTGACACCGCCCTCAAATGAGGCCAAAACTCCGGGCACTTACGCGTTCCGTGTGCAGGATATTGAACACCCCGTGGCAGACATGACCCTGGATGTCGGTGCGCACCTGCGCGCCGTTCGGATGATCTACGGACTGTCGCAGCGCGAGCTCGCCAAGCGGGCCGGCGTCACGAACGGGCTCATCTCGCTGATCGAGCAGAACCGGGTGAGCCCCTCCGTGAGCTCGCTCAAGAAGGTGCTCGACGGCATCCCGATGTCGATCGCGGAGTTCTTCACGCTCGACCTCTCGGCGAGCCCGCAGGTGTTCTACCGCGGCGACGAACTCACCAACCTCGGCGACGCCGAGGTGGCGCTCCGGCTCGTCGCGGCCCGGCGGCCGAACCGCGCGATGTCCGTGATGCACGAGCGCTACGCGCCGGGCGCCGACACCGGCGCCGAGATGCTTCGACACGAGGGCGAGGAGGGCGGCGTCGTCGTGAGCGGCCGCATCGAACTCACCGTCGGCGGCGAGACCCGCCAGCTCGGGCCCGGCGACGCCTACTATTTCACGAGCGCGATCCCGCACCGGTTCCGCAACACCGGGACCGAGGCCTGCGAGATCGTCTCCGCCAGCACGCCACCCACCTTCTGAGTCCAACCATGAACGAAACGACGATCGACTGGCGCGCCCGTGCGCGCGACCTCACGCCCGAATGGCGGGCCTGGATCGACGGCCGCTACGTGCCCGCGGCCTCGGGCGAGACGTTCGACTGCGTGAGTCCGGTGGACGGCCGCGTGCTCGCGAAGGTCGCGTCGACCGACGGACCCGACGTCGATCGCACGGTCGCCGCCGCGCGACGCTCGTTCGAGCGCGGCGTCTGGTCGCGGCTCGCGCCGCGCGAGCGCAAGCGCGTGCTGCTCCGGTTCGCCGAACTCATACTCGCGCACCGCGACGAACTGGCGCTGCTCGAGACGCTCGACATGGGCAAGCCGATCGGCGACAGCCTCGCGGTGGACGTGAACTCGACCGCGCGCTGCATCGCCTGGTACGCCGAGGCCGTCGACAAGGTCTACGACGAAGTCGCGCCCACGGCCCACGACGCGCTGGCGCTGATCACGCGCGAACCGGTCGGCGTGGTCGCGGCGATCGTGCCGTGGAACTTCCCGATGATCATGGCCGCGTGGAAGATCGGGCCGGCGCTCGCGGCGGGCAATTCGTTCATCCTGAAGCCGTCCGAGAAATCCCCGCTCACGGCGATCCGGCTCGCGGCGCTCGCGGCCGAGGCCGGCCTCCCGGACGGCGTGTTCAACGTGCTGCCCGGTTACGGCCACACGGCGGGCCAGTCGCTCGCGCTGCACATGGACGTCGACTGCGTCGGCTTCACGGGCTCGACCCGGGTCGGGAAGCTGATGCTGCAGTACTCCGGTCAGTCGAACATGAAGCGCGTGTGGCTCGAGTGCGGCGGCAAGTCGCCGAACATCATCCTGGCGGACTGCCCCGACCTCGATCGAGCGGCGGCCGCGGCGGCGGCCGCGATCTTCTTCAACCAGGGCGAAATGTGCTCGGCCGGCTCCCGGCTGATCGTCGAGGCGCCGGTACGCGACGCGGTGCTCGAGAAGGTGACGGCGGCCGCGCGGGCGTTCGTGCCCGGCGATCCGCTCGACCCGGCCACCCGGCTCGGCGCGATCGTCGACCGCGTGCAGATGGACACCGTGCTGCGCTACATCGACGCCGGCCGCGAGGACGGCGCGGAGCTGCTCGCCGGCGGCCGTCGCGTGCGCGAGGAGACGGGCGGCTGCTACGTCGAGCCGACCGTGTTCGCCGGCGTGACGGGCACGATGCGCATCGCCCGCGAGGAGATCTTCGGGCCGGTGCTCGCCGCAATCACCGTGAAGGACGCCGAGGAGGCGGTGCGCGTCGGCAACGCGGTCGACTACGGCCTCGCGGCGGCCGTGTGGACCCGCGACGTCACGCGGGCGCACCGGATCGCGCGCGCGCTCCGGGCCGGCATGGTCTACGTCAACTGCTACGATGCCGACGACATCACCGTTCCGTTCGGCGGCTACAAGCAGTCGGGCATGGGCCGTGACAAGTCGCTGCACGCGTTCGACAAGTACACGGAACTCAAGACCACGTGGATCGACCTGAGCTGAGCCGGTCGCCGAATTGAACGAGTACCGAAACGTCACGTTCGACGAGATCGCGCCCGGCGCGACCGTGACCGTCGAGCGCGCGCTCACCCGCGCGGAGGTCGAGGCGCTGCTGATCGTGACCGGCGAGGTCGTGCCCGCGGTCGAGGGCGACGCCGGCGGCGCCAGCGTCGACTCGGTCGGCGCCGTCGCGCTGGTCTCGAGCCTCGTCGAGCGTCGCCTGCCCGGGCCCGGCAGCCGCATCGTCTCGCAGCAGTTCGAGTTCGCCGGCCGGATCCGCGCCGGGGAGGTGCTCTCGGCGCGCGTCACGGTGCGCGAGAAGCGTGCCGGCACCGGGCAGGCCCTGCTCGAGGCCGACGTGCGTGCCGGCGGCGATCGGCGGCTCTCGGGCACGCTCGTCGTCGAGGTGCCGACCGAACGACTCGAGTACTCGGGGCTCGCGACCTCCGAGGTGCACCTGCGGCGCCACGACGTGTTCGCGAAGCTGCTCGCGCGCTGCGAGCCGCTCGAGCCCGTGACCTGCGCGGTCGTGCACCCCTGCGACGCGGACTCGCTGATGGGCGCGCTCGAGGCCGCGAAGCGGCGCCTCGTCGTGCCCGTCCTGGTCGGGCCGCCGGGCCGGATCCGCGCGGTCGCGGCGGCGCAGGGCGCGGACCTCGCGGGCCTGCGCATCGTCGCGACCGAGCACAGCCACGCCTCGGCCGAGGCGGCCGTCGCGCTCGCGCGCGCCGGTGAGGTCGAGACGCTGATGAAGGGGAGCCTGCACACCGACGAGTTGATGCACGCCGTCGTCGCGGCCGGCACGGGCCTGCGCACGGCCCGGCGCGTCAGCCACGTGTTCGTGATGGACATCCCGGCCTACGACCGGATGCTGCTCGTGACCGACGCGGCGATCAACATCGATCCGACGCTGTCGGACAAGGCCGACATCGTCCGCAACGCGATCGACCTCGCCCACGCGCTTGGAATCGAGCTGCCCAGGGTCGCGATCCTCTCGGCCGTCGAGACCGTGAGCGCGGGCCTGCCCTCGACACTCGACGCGGCGGCGCTCTGCAAGATGGCCGATCGCGGCCAGATCGAGGGCGCCGTGCTCGACGGACCGCTCGCGTTCGACAACGCGGTGAGCGAGCACGCGGCGCGTGCCAAGGGCATCCACTCGGCGGTGGCGGGCCGGGCGGACGTCCTGCTGGTGCCCGACCTCGAGTCCGGGAACATGCTGGCGAAGCAGCTGCAGTACTTCGCCGGTGCGGACAGTGCCGGCATCGTGGTGGGCGCACGGGTGCCGGTCGCGCTCACCAGCCGCGCGGACAACGTCCGGATGCGGATCGGGTCGGCCGCGGTGGCGAAGCTGCTGGCGCACCGGCGCCGCGCGGCGACGGCGCCGGCCGCCGGTCCTGCGACATGAGCGAACGCGGATCGCTGCTCGTCCTGAACGCCGGTTCGTCCAGCGTCAAGTTCTGCACGTTCGACCTCGGGCCCGATGGGCCCGCACGGGACCTCGCCGGCCAGGTCGCGCTCGTCGGCGACGTCGTCCGGTTCGTCGTGTGGCGCGGCGCCGAGACGCTGGCGGACCGCGGGCTCGGGACGGCGCGCCTCGATCACGGGGTCGCGCTCGGTGCGGTCGTGGAGTTCCTCGACGATCGGCACTCGCTCGACCGGTGCATCGGCGTCGGCCACCGCGTCGTCCACGGCGGCCCGGAGTACGCCGCGCCGACCCGGATCGACGACGGGGTGCTCGCCCGCCTCGATGCCTACGTGCCGCTCGCACCGCTGCACCAGCCGCACAACCTGGCGGCCATACGCGCGGTGGCGGCGCGGTTCCCGCTCCTGCCGCAGGTTGCCTGCTTCGACACCGCGTTCCACCGCACGGTGCCCGAGATCGCGCAGCTTTATGCGCTGCCGCTCGCCTACGCGGCCGAAGGCGTGCGCCGCTACGGTTTCCACGGGCTCTCCTACGAGCACGTCGCGGCACGGCTGCCGGCCCTCGACCCGCGCGCCGCGGCCGGCCGGACGATCGCGCTGCACCTCGGCAACGGCGCGAGCATGTGCGCGATGGCCGCGGGGCGGAGCGTATCGACGACGATGGGATTCACGGCCGTGGACGGCCTGCCGATGGGCACGCGCAGCGGCGCGCTGGACCCGGGCGTGCTCCTGTACCTGATGGACCGGCACGGCTACGCGGCCCGCGACCTCGAGCGGCTGCTGTACCACCGTTCCGGCCTGCTCGGTGTGTCCGGGATCTCGGCGGACGTCCGTGTGCTGCTCGCTAGCGACGCACCCGAGGCGAAGCTCGCCCTCGACCTGTTCGTGTACCGCGCCGGCCGCGAGATCGGCTCGCTTGCGGCGGCGCTCGGCGGACTCGACGCGCTGGTATTCACGGCCGGCATCGGCGAACACCAGCCGCTGCTCCGCGCGCGCATCTGCGAGGCGGCGGGCTGGCTCGGACTGCGGCTCGACGACGCGGCGAATCGGGCGCACGGTCCCCGCATCAGCCGGCCGGACTCGGCGGTGTCGGCCTGGGTGGTGCCGGCCGACGAGGAGTCCGTGATCGCCCGGCACGTGCTCGCGGTGCTCGGTCGTTGACCGGGCGCGGCGGGTCGGGCAGCGTGTCGCCGATGGAAATCGGGGTCGGGGGGAACGCATGCATGGGACATCGCGCATCGCGGGTCGCTGGATCCGCTGGATCGGACTCGGGGTGCTCGCAATGAGCGCGCAGGCACGCGGCGCCGGCGACTACGGGCAGCTGCTTTCGCTGTACAACGAGTGGCGCGCGTTCGAACGGCCGGCGCTCAGGGACGGCGCGCCGGACTACACGCCCGGGGCGATGTCGCGGCGCGCGGAAGGGCTTCGCGCGCTGCAGGCGCGCCTGGCCGCGATCGACGCGACGCGGTGGCCGGTCGCCGAACGCATCGACCACGACCTGGTCCGCGCGCAGATGAACGGGCTCGAGTTCGAACTGCGCTGGCTGCGACCTTGGCAGCGCGATCCCGCCTGGTACCAGGTGGTCTGGACCGAGCAGAGCGACACGCCCGAGCACGAGGGCCCGACGAACCACGCGGTCGTCGAGCTGTGGCAGTACTCGTTCCCGCTCGACGCGGCCGCCGAGGCCCGGCTCGAGGCCGGCCTGCGCGTCATCCCCCCGTTTCTCGCGCAGGCGCGTGGCAACCTGACCGGCGATGCCCGCGACCTGTGGGTCACCGGCACCGGCACGATGAGGAAGCAGGCGGACGAGTTGCAGGCGCTCGGGCGGCGCGTCGAAGGTGCGGGTCCGGGACTCAGGGCCGCCGTGGCGGACGCACTCGCCGCGACCCGGGCGTTCGTCGAGTGGCTCGAGGCCGAGGCGCCGAAGAAGCGCGGCCCCTCGGGCGTCGGCATCGAGGCCTACGAGTGGAACCTGCGCAACGTGCACCTCGTGCCGATGAGCTGGGCCGAGGAGGTCACGTTGCTCAGGAGTGAACTCGCCCGGGCGTGGACCTCGCTCGCGCTCGAGGAAGAGCGCAACCGCGGGCTCCCGGAACTGGTGCCGTCGGCGGACGCGGCCGACCATGCGCGTCGGGCGAATGCGGCGATCACGAAGTACCTCGCGTTCCTCGAGGCGCGCAACCTGATCGAGGTGCAGGACTACATCGACCCGGCGCTGCGGCGACGGATCGACCCGTACGTCCCGCCCGAGAGCCGAAACTTCTTCTCGATCGCGAGCCACCTCGAGCCGATCACGCTGTACGCGCACTTCTACCACTGGATGGACCACGAGTGGCTGGTGCGCCGCCCGAACCCGAGCCCGATCCGCCGCACCGCGTGGCTCTACAACGCCTGGGACACGCGCGCCGAGGGGATGGCGACGGCGATGGAGGAGGTGATCCTCCACGCCGGTTACTACGACGACAATCCGCGCGCCCGGGAGATCGTCTGGATCATGCTGGCGCAGCGCTGCGCGCGCGGCCTCGCCGCGCTCTATGCACAGGCAAACCGATTCGACCTTGCGGAGGCCAAGGCCTTCCAGGTCGAATGGACGCCGCGCGGGTGGATGCACCCCGAGCTCGACCTGCTCGGGTTCGAGCAGCAGCTCTACCTGCGCCAGCCCGGCTACGGCACGAGCTACGTGACCGGCAAGTACCTGATCGAGCGCACGATCGCCGAGCGCAAGCGCCAGCTCGGCGACGGGTTCACGATGCGGCGGTTCTTCGACGAGTTCAACGCCGCCGGAATGGTCCCGGCCTCCCTGATCTACTGGCAGCTGACCGGCCGGCCGATGGAGTGAGCCCGTCGGTCGGGCCGGGACGGGTCGGCTACAATCGGCGCTCCGCCCCGTCCGCCCGGTACCGCCCATGAAGATCACCGTCGCCGCGACCCAGTTCGCCTGCTCGACCGACGCCGCCGCCAACCTCGATGCCGCCGAGCGGGTGACCCGCGCCGCGGCCGCGCGCGGGGCGCAGGTCGTGCTGCTGCAGGAACTCTTCGAGACGCCGTACTTCTGCAAGGACCACCTGGCCTCGCACTTTGCGCTCGCCCGGCCCGTCGAGGGCAATCCGGTGCTCGAACGCTTCCGTTCGCTCGCCCGCGAGCTCGGCGTCGTGCTGCCGTTCAGCTTCTTCGAGCGGGCCCGGAACGCGTACTTCAATTCGCTTGCGATGATCGACGCGGACGGTGCCGTGCTCGGCGTGTACCGGAAGTCGCACATCCCGGAGGGCCCGGGTTACCACGAGAAGTACTACTTCTCCCCGGGCGACACGGGCTTCCGCGTCTGGCCGACCGCCTACGGCACGCTCGGCGTCGGGATCTGCTGGGACCAGTGGTTCCCGGAAGCCGCGCGCTGCATGGCGCTCATGGGCGCCGAGGTGCTCCTCTACCCGACCGCGATCGGCTCCGAGCCGCACGACGCCTCGATCGACTCCCGCGACCACTGGCAGCGCTGCATGCAGGGTCATGCGGCCGCGAACGTGATGCCGCTCGTGGCCTCCAACCGGATCGGCGTCGAGCGCGGGCAGAAATACGAAATGACGTTCTACGGATCGTCGTTCATCGCCGACGCGACCGGCGCAAAGCTGGCCGAGGCGGACCGGTCGTCGGAGGCGGTGCTCGTCGCGACGGTCGACCTCGACGCGGCCCGGGAGCAGCGACACGCCTGGGGCGTGTTCCGCGACCGCCGGCCCGAGCTCTACGGCCCGATCATGACGCTCGACGGCGACGGCACGCTCTGACGCCCTCGCTGCGATGCGCGCCGCCGCCGTGATGCTCGCCGCCCCGTCGCTCACGGGGCCCGTCGCCTGCGTGGACCTCGAGACCACCGGCGGCACGGCCGAGTCGCACCGGATCATCGAGGTCGGCGTGGTGCTGCTCGACGGTGGCGTCGTCGTCGAGCAGTGGAGCAGCCTCGTCGACCCGGGACGACGGATCCCGCCCTCGATCGAGGCGTTCACCGGCATCACGAACGACATGGTCGCCGGCGCGCCGACGTTCGCGGAGATCCGCGACGAGGTGCGGCGACGGCTCGACGGACGCCTCTTCGTCGCGCACAACGCGCGCTTCGACTACGGGTTCGTGCGCAACGAGTTCCGCCGGCTCGGCGAGCGGTTCGCGGCGCCGTTGCTCTGCACGGTGCGGCTCTCGCGCGCGCTGCACGACGCGCCCGGTCGGCACAACCTCGACGCGCTGATCGAACGACACGGACTCGAATGCGCCGATCGCCACCGCGCGCTCGGCGACGCCGCGGTGCTGCCGCCGCTGCTCGCGGCGCTCGAGGCGCAGGCGGGCGTCGAGCGGATGGAGGCGGCGATCGCCGAACTCGCGCGCGAGACGCGGCTGCCGCCCCACCTGCCCCCGGACCTCGCCGACGAACTGCCCGAGCGGCCCGGCGTCTACCTGTTCCGCGGCGAGGGCGGCGTGCCCGTCTACGTCGGCAAGAGCCGCGACCTGCGCAGTCGCGTGCTATCGCACTTCGCGGCCGGTCACCGCGACGCAAAGGAGGCGAAGCTTGCGGCGCAGGTGCGTGCCGTCGAGTGGGTCGAGACTGGCGGCGAACTCGGCGCACTGCTGCTCGAGTCACGGCTCGTGAAGGAGCTCGCCCCGACGGCCAATCGCCGGCTGCGCCGGGCCGAGGAAGTGCTGTGCGTGCGGCTCGAGTCGAAGGACGGCGCACTCCGGCCGCGCGTGACGACGCTCGGCGAAGACGACCTCGCCGCCGACGCGGAGGCTTACGGCCCGTTCCGGACCGAACGCGACGCGTGGCGCGCCGTCGAGGGCAAGGCGCGCGAGGCCGGGCTGTGCCTGAAGGTGCTCGGCCGCGAGCGCGGCGAGGGGTCCTGCTTCGGCCTCCAGGTCGGGCGGTGCCGCGGCGCCTGCGTGGGCCGCGAGCCGCTCGCGCTGCACGACGCCCGCGTGCGCCTCGCGCTCGCGCCGCTCAGGTTGCGGCCGTGGCCGTTCCCGGGGCCCATCGGCCTTCGTGAGCCGGGACCGGCCGGCGAGCCCGTGCTGCACGTCGTCGACCGCTGGCGGCACCTCGGGACCGCGGCGGATGCGGACGGCATCGCGGCGCTGTTGCGCGGGGCCGGCGCGCCGGCCGCGTTCGACCCGGACGGATACCGGATCGTCGCCCGCTGCCTCGAGCGGGCGACGGCCCGCGACGTCGTGAGCCTGGAGCGCCCGGTGCACGCCGATGACTGAGGCCGCCGCGACCCGCGCATTCTTCGCCGCCTGCCCGCGGCACGTCCCGGAGCTGCTCGCGGGCGAGCTCGCGGCCCTCGGGATCAACGTGACGCGCGAGCACCCGGCCGGCGTCGCGTTCGACGGACCGCTCGAGCACGGCTGGCTCGCGTGCCTCGAGTCGCGCACGGCGAGCCGCGTGCTGCTCTCGATCGGCCGCGTGACGCTCGCCGACGCCGACGCGATGTATGCCGCGCTGCGCGAGATCCCGTGGGAAGACCACCTCCGTCCGACCGGTACGCTCGCGATCGACGTGGTCGGGGAGGGTCCGTCGTGGATCCGGCACACGCAATTCGCCGCGATGCGTGCCAAGGACGCGGTCGTGGACCGGTTCCGCGACCGCACGGGCGAGCGACCGTCCGTGGACCTCGACGACCCCGACCTCAGGATCAGCCTGCGACTCGCGCGCACGCACGCCGACGTGGCGCTCGACCTGGGCGGCGAGCCGTTGCACCGGCGTGGCTACCGGCAGTCGATCGTCGAGGCGCCGCTCAAGGAGAATCTCGCGGCCGCGCTGCTCGCGCGCTGCGGCTGGTCCGCGCTTGCGGCCGACGGCGCGCCATTCGCGGACCCGATGTGCGGGTCGGGCACGTTCGTGATCGAGGCGGCGCTGATGGCCGCGCGGATCGCGCCCGGGCTGCTGCGCCGTCGCTTCGGGTTCGAGCGCTGGCCCGGCCACGACGCGGCTGCGTGGCAGCGGATGCGCGAGGCGGCGCTCGCGCGTCGTGACCTCGCGGCGCTGGCGCCCGGCCGGTTCCGCGGCTGGGACCGCGACCAGTCGGCGATCCGCGCGGCGATCGCGAACGCGAACCGCGCTGGGCTCGGCGAACACCTCGTGTTCGAGCGCCGGGACGTCGCCTCGCTCGCACCGATGACGGCAGCCCGCGGCCTCGTGGTCGTGAATCCGCCGTACGGCGCGCGCCTCGAGGACGAGCGCACGCTCGGCCCGATCTACGAGGCGCTCGGCCGCTCGCTCCTGGCGAACTTCCAGGGCTGGGCCTGCGGCGTGCTCACGGGCAACCCGCCGCTCGGGCGCGCGCTCGGCCTGCGGGCGCACCGCAGCCACACGTTCCTGAACGGCGCGATCGAGTGCCGGCTGCTGCGCTTCGAGATCGGCCCCGACGCCGTCGAGCCCGACCCGGCGACCGTGCGCGCAGCGAGGCTCGAGGCGGCCCGCACGCGCCCGGGCGCGCAGATGTTCGCGAACCGGCTGCGCAAGAACCTGCAGCGGCTCGAGGCCTGGGCACGTCGCGAGGACGTCGCCTGCTTCCGTGCGTACGACGCCGACATGCCCGAGTACTCGTTCGCGATCGACCTGTACGGGAACGGCGAGCGCTGGGCCTGCGTGCAGGAGTACGCGGCGCCGCCGACGGTCGAGCGCGAGGCCGTGCGCGCCCGGCGCGACGAGGCGATGTCCGTGCTGCCCGGGGTGCTCGGGCTGCCCCAGGAGCGGATCGTGCTGAAAGTCCGGCGTCGCCAGCGCGCGGGCGGGCAGTACGAGAAGGAAGGCGAGTCGGGCCGGTTCCACGGGGTGCGCGAGGGCCGCTACCGGTTCCTCGTGAATTTCACGGACTACCTCGACACCGGGCTCTTCCTCGACCACCGGATCACCCGGCAGCGGGTGGGCGAACTCGCGGCCGGTCGCCGGTTCCTCAATCTCTTCGCCTACACGGGCACGGCGACGGTGCACGCGGCCGGCGGCGGTGCGACCGGTTCGACGACGGTGGACATGTCGCGGACCTACCTCGACTGGGCCCAACGCAACCTGGCGTTGAACGGGCTCGCGGGGCCGCAGCACGGGTTCGTGCAGGCGGACTGCCTCGCCTGGCTCGAGGAGGAGGGCGCCCGGGGTCGTGGCCGCTACGGGTTCGTGTTCCTCGACCCGCCGACGACCTCACGCTCGAAGCGCATGGAGCAGGGCTTCGACGTGCAGCGCGACCACGTCGGCCTGCTCGAGCGCGTCGCGCAACTGCTCGAGCCCGGTGGCACGATCCTGTTCTCGAACAACTACCAGCGCTTCAGGCTCGACACGGCCGCGCTCGCCGGCTTCCGTGTCGAGGACATCACGCGTTCGACGATCCCCGAGGACTACAAGCGCAATCCGCGGATCCACGCGGCGTGGTTGCTGACGCCGCGCTGAAGGCGCTCAGCCGTAGATGCCGACGGTCTGGTGGCTCACCGTGTAGGCGTGGCCGTCCGGGCCCCACAGGATCGAGGTCTGGCTCAGGTAGCCATCGCAGCCCGCGCGCACCTCGGTGGCGATCGGGCACCAGCCGTCGCGGTCCAGCCGCCCCGGGTCGCCGAGGATCTCGAACATCCAGTTCAGCGAATTCGCCGGCGCCGGCGTCGCGAGCATCGACAGCGCCGGGGTGGGGATCGAGTCCGCGAGCGCGATCAGCGTTTCCTCGGCCGTGCAGCGCCGGTCGCGCATCCGTACGTAGATCAGCGAGCTCGGTTCGTCGTGACCCATGTAGGGCGGGCGTCCGGCCGCCCAGCGCATCTCGACGTGGCGCAGGAAGGCCGGGTGGATGCCCGGCACGCAAGGTGCGTCGGCGAGCGCCTCGGGGTCCACGCTCGAGTCCGCCTTCCGGGCCTCGATCGAGATCGTCGAGGGGCGGGGCGCCCCGAAGATCGCGGTCACCACGCAGCCGACCTCGCCGCCCGACCCGAGGTCGCAGTGCGCGTGGGTCGCGGAGCGTCCACGACGCAGCAGCCGGGGCACGAGCCGCACGTCGGCGCCGGCCGCCACCGGTCCCACGAACGTCGCGTGCAGGCTCCTGAGCGGCACGCCGCGGGTCGCCTCGATCGCATCGCGCATCGCGCGCAGCGCGAGCGCCACCTGCAGGCCGCCGAACATCGTGCGGCCCTGGGCCCAGTCGGCCGGCACGTGGACGACGCGGGCGTCGCCGTCGGCCCGCAGCCCGTCGAGGATCTCACCGATCGTCATGGCCGGAGCTTAGCAGTCGGGAGGCCGTTTTGCCGCACCGCAGCACTCGACATCGGCCGGCCGAGGCCCCATCCTGTCGCCCCCGCGCAGCACGACCTGACCCCGTGGACATCTTCAAGACCTTCACGCTCGAGAGCGCCCATCGGTTGCCCAACGTGCCCGAGGGGCACAAGTGCGCGCGGGTGCACGGGCACTCGTTCCGGGTCGAGATCCACGTGTCCGGCCCGCTCGACCCCCGCCTCGGCTGGGTGATGGATTTCGCCGACGTGAAAGCCGCGTTCGAACCGCTGTTCCAGCGGCTCGACCACCGCTACCTGAACGACGTGCCGGGGCTCGAGAACCCGACCAGCGAACACCTCGCGCGCTGGATCTGGCGCGAACTCGCGCCGTCGTTGCCGCAGCTGTCGAAGGTCGTCGTGCACGAGACCTGCACCAGCGGCGCGGTCTGCGCCGGCGACGCGGCGTCGGCGCCGGGCTGACCGGCCGCCGGTCGGCTCAGAGCATGTCCCGGAGCCGGAACCACGCCATCGCGAGCACCAGCGCCGGCATCCTGAGCACCTTGCCGCCCGGGAAGTCGTGGTGCGTGATCTTCGAGTACATGTCGAAGCGCCCGGCCTGGCCCGCGACCGCCTCGGCGATGAGCCGCCCGGACATCCCGGCGAGCGCGATGCCGTGGCCCGAGAACCCCTGCACGTAGTACACGTTCGGCGCGATGCGCCCGAAGTCGGGCGCGCGGTTCATCGTGATGTCGACGAGTCCGCCCCAGGCGTAGTCGATTCTCGCGTCGGCGAGCTGCGGGAACGCGCGCACCATCCGCGCGCGCGTCGCCCGCGCCGTGCCGAGCGGGTCGAGGCCGGAGTAGCTCACGCGCCCGCCGAACAGCATCCGGTGGTCGGCCGAGCAGCGGAAGTAGTCGAGCACCCAGTTCACGTCGCTGCAGGCGACGTTTTCGCGCAGGATCGAGCGGATCCGCGATTCGCCGAGCGGCTCGGTCGCGACGATGTAGGTGCCGACCGGCATGATCCGGTTGCGCAGCTTCCGGGAAACGCGGTCGTCCATGTACGCATTGCAGCAGAGCGCCACGTGGCGCGCGCGCACTTCGCCCGCGCCGGTGCGCACGGTGGCCGGGTCGCCGTGCGCGATCCCGGTGACACGGCTGCCCTCGAACATCCGGACGCCCGCGGCGCGGGCCGCGGCCGCGAGGCCGAGCGTGTAGTTGAGCGGGTGCAGGTGGCCGCTGCGCGAGTCGAAGAGCGCGCCGTGGTAGCGGTCCGATGCGACGAGCGAGCGCGTCGCGTCGCGGTCGAGCCAGCGTAGCGACCGGTAGCCGAGATCGTCCTCGAGCTCGCGTTGCCAGCCCCGGAGTTCGTCGACGTGTCGGGGCTTCACGGCCAGGTGCGCCTGTCCCCACTGCAGGTCGCAGTCGATCGAATGCCGCGCGACACGTTCGCGCACGTAGTCGAGCGCCTCGACCGTCACGTCCCACATCCGGCGCGCGCACTCGCGCCCGACCTGGGCGACCAGTTTGTCCTGGCCGGCCGCGTAGCCGAAGATCGCCTGTCCGCCACTGCGGCCCGACGCGCCCCAGCCGATCCGCTCGGCCTCGAGCAGCACGACGCTGTAGCCGCACTCGGCGAGTTCGAGTGCGGTCGCGCAGCCCGCGATGCCGCCGCCCACGACGCACACGTCGGCCGAAACCGGGCCGCGGAGCGGCTCGAGCCTCGGGGACGGGTTGGCGGACGCGGCGTAGTAGGAGTCGACGTGTTCCATGGTCAGCTCGTCGTCAGGTACCAGGAGTACTCGAGCGGCGTGACGTAGGACGCGAAGTCCTCCATCTCGCCGCGCCGAGTCCGCGCGTAGAGCGTCGAGAAGCGCTCGCCGAGGTAGTCGCGCGCGAACTCGCTCCGCTCGAAGGCCGTGAGCGCCTCGGCCCACGTGAGCGGGATCGTCGGGCGCGTGTCGCGGTAGGCGTTGCCGGCGAGCACCGGGCCCGGGTCGAGCCGGCGGGTGAGGCCGAGGTGCATACCGGCCAGCACGACCGCCGCCAGCAGGTACGGGTTCGCGTCCGCGCCGGCGACCCGGTGCTCGACGCGCCGGCTGGCCGGCGGGCCGTGCGGCACCCGGAACGCGACGCCGCGGTTGTTCACGGACCAGCTCGGGTTCAGCGGCACGTAGGCCTCGGGCTGGAACCGGCGGTACGAGTTCGCCGTCGGCGCGCACACGGCCATCGCATCGTTGATCGTGGCCGCTAGCCCGCCGATCGCGTGCCTGAGCAGCGGGCTGCCGGCCGGGTCGTCGGCCGCGAACACGTTGCGGCCCGCGTCGTCCACGAGGCTCACGTGCAGGTGCGCGCCGCTGCCCGCGTGGTCGCGGTACGGCTTCGGCATGAACGTCGCCTCCATGCCGTGCGTCAGTGCCACGCCTTTCACGAGGCGCTTGAGCCGGATCGCGTGGTCGCAGGCGACGAGCGCGTCGTCGACGTGGTGGAGGTTCACCTCGAACTGGCCGGGGCCGTATTCCGCGAGCACGGTGCCGGTCGGCAGGTCCTGCGCGGCCGCGGCCTCGCCGATCGCCGCGATGACGTCCGAGTACTCGTCGAGTTCGGACATCGAGTTGATCTGGGTCTTGTCCTCGCGCCGGCCGCTGCGCGGCTGCGGCGGCGGCTGCGCGCGCCCGTCCACCGTGCGCTCGCGGTCGACGAGGTAGAACTCGAGCTCGACGGCCATGACCGGCCGGAGCCCGAGCTCTCGGAATCGCGCGACGACGTTCTCGAGCACGTGGCGCGGGTCGCCGAAGAACGGCGTCCGGTCGTGCTCGTACATCGCGACCTGCATCTGCGCCACGTGTTCGCCGAGCCACGGCACCGGCGCCAGCGTATCGGGCAGCGGCAGGCACACACGGTCGGCGTCGCCCTCGTCGAAGCCGAGCCCGGTCGACTGGACCGTGCCGCCGAGCACGTCGAGTGCGAACATCGAGGCCGGCAGCAGCAGGCCGTGCCGGTGCACGCCCTCGAGTTCGGCGACCGTCACGCGCTTGCCGCGCGGGATGCCCATCAGGTCGGGCAGGAGCAGGTCGACGGCACGGACGGCGCCGTGGCCGGCGAGCCAGGCGCGCGCCTTCTGGTAGTCCGCGATCTGCGGCATGGGCTCCCCCGATTGTTTAGGATTTAGCGACGGAGTGCCGTCGTGAGGCTCCGGAGCATAGCCGTTGGACGAAGCCGGCGGCAAGCCGTGGAGAATCGCCGCGTCCGGGCGCAACTGGCTGTTTTGGCTGATTTTTGACCTATTTTTTGCACTGCGCGGAGACTCGCCCCCCGCGCCTGTGGTTTAATCATTACCGCAGTCGTCCGGCAGCCCCGTTCGGGCTGTCTAGGATATTAAACGTGACTGAGCGCAAACCTCTGATCGGCATTCCCGCGGATCGCCGTATCCTCGGGCCGCACCCCTTCCATTGCGTCGGGGAGAAGTACATCCGCGCGGTGGCCGAGGCCGCCGGCGCGGTGCCGGTGCTGATCCCGGCGCTCGGGGACGACGTCGACCTCGGCGACGTGCTGGCCGGCGTCGACGGCATCCTGCTCACCGGCAGCCCGTCGAACGTGGAGCCTGCCCGCTACGCGGGTCCGCCGAGCGACCCCGGCACGCTGCACGACCCGCACCGCGACGCGACGACGCTGCCGCTGATCCCGCGCGTGGTCGCGAGCGGCATGCCGCTCTTCGCGATCTGCCGTGGCTTCCAGGAGATGAACGTCGCCTACGGCGGCACGCTCTGGCAGAAGGTTCAGGAGATCCCCGGCAAGCTCGACCACCGGGAAGACAAGGACCAGCCGCTCGACGTCCAGTACGCGCCGGCCCACGAGGTCGTGCTCGTGCCGGGCGGCGTGCTGCACGGGATCGCCGGCGGCGACCGTGCGACCGTGAACTCCCTGCACTCGCAGGGCGTGGAGCGTCTCGGCGACGGCCTCTTCGCCGAGGCGCACGCGCCGGACGGGCTCGTCGAGGGCTTCAGCGTCCGGCAGGCCCCCGGTTTCGCGCTCGCGGTCCAGTGGCACCCCGAGTGGCAGGTGATGCAGAACCCGTTCTCGCGCGCGCTTTTCGCCGCCTTCGGACAGGCGGCGCGGGCGCACGCCAAAGGAAAGTGACCATGAGTACCCCGATCCAGCAGTTCTTCAAGGAGCACGGCATCTCGGAGGTCGAGGCGATCGTGCCCGACATGGCCGGCATCGCCCGCGGCAAGGTGATGCCCGCGGTGAAGTTCGCCGAGGACGAGGGCATGCGGATGCCGGAGAGCATCTTCCTGCAGACCGTCACCGGCGAGTACCCGGAGGACGACCGCGCGATCAGCCCGTCCGAGATCGACATCGTGCTGAAGGCCGACCCGGCCACGACGCGCGTCGTGCCGTGGGCCGCCGAGCCGACGGCGCAGGTGATCCACGACAGCTACTACCACGACGGCCGCCCGGTCACGATGGCACCGCGCTACGTGCTCAGGCACGTGCTCGACCTCTACGCGCAGAAGGGCTGGAAGCCGATCGTGGCGCCCGAGCTCGAGTTCTACCTGGTCGAGCCGAACACCGACGCGGACTACCCGCTCAAGCCGCCGGTCGGCCGCTCGGGCCGCCCGGAGATCGGCCGGCAGTCGTACTCGATCGCCGCGGTGAACGAGTTCGACCCGCTGTTCGACGACATCTACGCGTTCTGCGAGGCGCAGGAAATCGAGATCGACACGCTGATCCACGAGGACGGCGCCGCGCAGATGGAGATCAACCTGATCCACGGCGATGCGATGTCGCTCGCGGACCAGGTGTTCATGTTCAAGCGGACGGCGCGCGAGGCCGCGTTCCGGCACAAGATGTACGCGACGTTCATGTCGAAGCCGATGGCGCGCGAGCCCGGCAGCGCGATGCACATCCACCAGAGCGTCGTCGACACGAAGACCGGCAAGAACGTCTTCAGCGACAAGGACGGCAACCCGAGCGCACTCTTCTTCGCGCACATTGCCGGCCTGCAGAAGTACCTGCCCTCGGCGATGTGCCTGGCCGCGCCGAACGTGAACGCGTTCCGCCGGATCATGCTGCGCCACATGGCCCCGATCAACACGCAGTGGGGCTACGACAACCGCACGGCGGGCCTGCGGGTGCCGATCTCGAACGCCGAGAATCGCCGGATCGAGAACCGGCTGGCCGGCGCGGACGCGAACCCGTACCTCGCGATCGCCGCGTCGCTCGCCTGCGGCTACCTCGGGATGCTCGAGGGCCTGAAGCCCTCGGAGCCCGTCACGGGCAGTGCCTACGAACTGCCGTTCGGATTGCCCCGCAACCTCGAGGAAGCCGTGCGCGGCCTCCGCGACTGCCGCCAGCTCGTCGACCTGCTCGGCGAGCGCTTCGTGCTCGCGTACACGGCAGTCAAGGAGAGCGAGCACGACACGTTCCTGCAGGTGATCAGCTCCTGGGAGCGCGAGCACCTGCTGCTCAATGTGTGAGGAAGGGGATAGGGGTTAGGGGATAGGGGATAGGGGATAGGCGGAGGGTGGTGCACACATCACTGCTCACGGCTCACTCTTGCGATCTCTTGCTAACCGCTAACCCCTAACCCCTAACCCCTAACCCCTAACCCCTAACCCCTAACCCCTAACCCCTAACCCCTAACCCCTAACCCCTAACCCCTAACCCCTAACCCCCGCCCCCCACCCCTCATGCCCACCACGCCGTACGTCGCCGAACGCACCACCGCCGCCTGGCAGGCGCTCGACCGCCAGCACTACCTGCACCCGTTCACGGACTACAAGTCCCTGCACGCGAAGGGCGCGCGGGTGATCGTGAAGGCGGAGGGCTGCTACCTCTACGATTCCGAGGGCCACCGGATCCTCGACGGGATGGCGGGCCTCTGGTGCGTGAACGTCGGCTACGGTCGCCGGGAGCTCGCCGAGGCCGCGTACCGCCAGCTGCTCGAGCTGCCCTACTACAACAGCTTCTTCCAGACCGCCCACCCGCCCGCCATCGAGCTCGCGAAGCAGCTCGTGGACCTGACGCCGCCACAGTTCAACCGGGTGTTCTTCACCGGGTCGGGCTCCGAGGGCAACGACACGGTCGTGCGCCTCGTGCGCCGGTACTGGGACCTGCTGGGCCAGCCGGGCCGGAACGTGATCGTGAGCCGGCAGAATGCCTACCACGGCAGCACGATGGCCGGCGCCAGCCTCGGCGGCATGGCGTTCATGCACGAGCAGGGCGGCCTGCCGATCCCGGACATTGTCCATATCCCGCAGCCGTACTGGTACGGGGAGGGCGGCGACCTGTCGCCGGCCGAGTTCGGCCTCCAGGCGGCCCGCGAGCTCGAGAAGAAGATCCTCGAGCTCGGCGCGCACCGGGTTGCCGCGTTCATCGGCGAGCCGATCCAGGGCGCGGGGGGCGTCATCATCCCGCCCGAGACCTACTGGCCGGAGATCCAGAAAATCTGCGACCGCCACGGGATCCTGCTCGTGGCCGACGAAGTGATCTGCGGCTTCGGTCGCACCGGCCACTGGTTCGGGTCGAACCTGTACGGCATCCGGCCGGACCTGATGACGATCGCCAAGGGCCTGTCCTCAGGCTACCTGCCGATCGGCGGCGTGATGGTCGCGGACCGGGTCGCGGACGTGCTGATCGACAAGGGCGGCGAATTCGCCCACGGCTACACCTACTCGGGCCACCCGGCCGCCTGCGCGGTCGCGAGCGTGAACCTGGCCATCCTGCAACAGGAGAAGCTGGTCGAGCGCACCCGGGACGAGACCGGGCCGTACCTGGCGGCGAAGTGGCGGCAGATCGCCGAGCACCCGCTGGTCGGGGAGGCCCGCTCGGTCGGCCTGATCGGGGCGCTCGAGCTGGTCCGGAACAAGTCCACGCGCCAGTTCTTCGAGAAACGGGGCGAGGTCGGGACGATCTGCCGCGACTTCTGCTTCCAGAACGGCCTGATCATGCGGGCCGTCCGCGACACGATGATCATCGCTCCGCCGCTCGTGATCTCGCGGGAGCAGGTCGACGAGCTCGCCGAGAAGGCCTGGCGCTGCCTCGACCTGACGCTCGAGCGCTGCCGGGCCGACGGACGGATCTGAGGGTCTCGCCGGGCCGCCGCGCCTTCCTTGTCGGGGGCGTGTGCGGTGCGCTATACATGAACCCACGTGCGGCCCGCGGGCCGCGGCTTCCCTCATTCCACAATTCAGCAGGGTGAAACGACGATGAAAACGTTCTTCCGCGCCGGCCTCGTCGGCCTGGCTGCAATGGTCGCGCTGGCCGGGTGTGGCAAGAAGGAAGAGGCGGCACCGGCCGGTGATGCCGCGCAGGCACCTGCCGCGGCCGCCGCCGAGGAGAAGGTCGTCAACGTCTACAACTGGTCGGACTACATCGACCCGAAGATGCTCGAGGAATTCACGAAGCAGACCGGCATCAAGGTCAACTACGACGTCTTCGACAACAACGAGGTCCTGCAGACGAAGCTCCTGGCCGGCAACACCGGCTACGACGTGGTCGTGCCCTCCGCTTCGTTCCTCGAGCTGCAGATCAAGGCGGGCGTGTTCCAGAAGCTCGACCGCTCGCTGCTGCCGAACTGGAAGAACCTGGACCCGAATATCCTCGAGCGCGTGGCGAAGCACGACCCGGGCAACCAGTACGCGGTGAACCACATGTGGGGCACCGACGCGATCGGCTACAACGTCGCGAAAGTCAAGGCGGCCGCGCCCGGCGCGCCACTCGACAGCTGGAAGGTGATGTTCGACCCGGCGTGGGCGTCCAAGTTCAAGGATTGCGGCATCTCGATCCTCGACGCGCCGGACGAGGTGGTCGGCGTCGTGCTCGCCTACCTCGGCAAGGACCCGAACAGCGAGAACCTCGACGACCTGAAGCTCGCCGAGCAGACGCTGATGAAGATCCGCCCGTACGTGAAGACGATCAACAGCTCGCCGTACATCGACTCGCTCGCGAACGGCGACCTGTGCCTCGTGCTCGGCTGGTCGGGTGACATCCTGCAGGCGAAGAGCCGCGCCGAGGAAGCGAAGCAGGGCGTCGAGATCGGCATGACCGTTCCGGTCGACGGCACGATCATCTGGTTCGACATGTACGCGATCCCGGCCGACGCGCCGCACCCGAAGAACGCGCACGCCTTCATCAACTTCATGATGGAGCCGAAGGTCGCCGCCGCGAACTCGAACTTCATCCACTACGCGAACGGCAATGCCGCCTCGGTCGAGTACCTCGACCCCTCCGTGAAGAACGACCCGGGCGTATACCCGCCGCCGGAGGTCATGGCCAAGCTGTTCCCGAACCTGGCCCGGTCGCAGGAGTTCACCCGTGAGCTGAACCGCACCTGGACGCGGTTCATGACGGGCAAGTGACCGGACCGACGTCCTGAGCGCCCGCGGGGCGGCCGGGAGCGATTCCGGCCGCCCCGCCTCGTTTCGGGCGGAGGGCGACCTACCCATCGCGGCGCCGGTGAGCTATAACCGGGGGGCTGCCGAGGCGCTCCGCAGAGCCGCGCCGGGCGCAGGACCCCGGGGACATCGATGACCAGCACGTTGCGTACCTGTTCGATCGTGGCGGCCGCGGTGTTGCTCGCGGCCGGCTGCGGCGACAAGGCCGGTCCACCGGCCGGTGCGGCCGGGCCGACCGGCAGCGCGCCGGGCGCCGAAGAGAAGGTCCTCAACGTCTACAACTGGTCCGACTACATCGACCCCGGGGTGCTCAAGGACTTCACCCGCGAGACGGGCATCCGGGTCAACTACGACGTCTTCGACGCGAACGAAGTGCTCGAGACGAAGCTGCTCGCCGGCCATTCGGGCTATGACGTGGTCGTGCCGAGTGCGTACTTCCTCGAGCGCCAGGTCAAGGCGGGCGTGTTCGCCCCGCTCGACAAGTCGAAGCTCGCGGGCCTCGGGAACCTCGACCCCGAACTCGTTGCCCGCGCGGTCCGTCACGACCCGGGCGGCGAGCACTCGGTCGTCTACATGTGGGGCACGACCGGCATCGGGTACGACGTCGAGGCCGTGAAGAAGCGGATGCCGGACGCCCCGGTGTCGAGCTGGGCGCTGGTGTTCGATCCCGCGGTGGTCTCGAAGTTCAAGGACTGCGGCGTGTCCGTGCTCGAGGACCCGACCGACATGGTCGGCACGATGCTCATCTACCTGGGCAAGGACCCGAACAGCGAGTCCGAGGCCGACCTCAGGCTCGCCGAGCAGAAGCTGCTCGCGATCCGGCCGTACATCCGGCAGATCTCGAGCTCCCAGTACATCGAGGGGCTCGCGAACGGCGACCTCTGCATTGCGGTCGGATACAGCGGCGACGTGCTCCAGGCGCGGGAACGGGCGGCCGAGGCCGGCAAGCCGGTGGACATCGCCTACTCGATCCCGAAGGAAGGCGCGCTCATGTGGTTCGACACGCTCGCGATCCCGGCGGACGCGGCCCACCCCGTCAATGCGCACCTCTTCATCGACTACCTGCTGCGACCCGACGTCGCCGCCCGCAACTCGAACTTCGTCAAGTACGCGAACGCCAACGCGAAGGCGACGCCGATGGTCGCCGAGGAACTGCGCAACGACACCGGGATCTACCCGGATGACGCGACGAAGGCACGCCTGCAGCCCAACCTCGCGAAGTCGGCCGCCTATTCCCGCGAACTGAACCGCGCCTGGACGCGGTTCACGACCGGCAAGTGACCGTACAGACGCACCCGGAACCACACGACACCGAGATCCCATGGCCACATCACCGCGCGCGACCCAGACCAAGTTCGAGCCGTGGACCGACCCGGACGCGAAGCCCTACGTACGGATCGAGCGCGTCTCGAAGAAGTTCGGCGACTTCGTCGCCGTCAACGACGTCACGCTCGAGATCTACAAGAAGGAGATCTTCTGCCTGCTCGGCGCCTCGGGCTGCGGCAAGACGACGCTGCTCAGGATGCTGGCCGGGTTCGAGCGGCCGACCGCGGGCCGGATCTTCATCGACGGCGTGGACATGACGACGATCCCGCCGTACGAGCGCCCGGTGAACATGATGTTCCAGTCGTACGCGATCTTCCCGCACATGACGGTCGAGCAGAACGTCGCGTTCGGACTCCGGCAGGAAGGCGTCGCGAAGCCCGAGATCGCGAAGCGCGTGGGCGAGATGCTGGAACTCGTCCGGCTCGGGCAGTTCGCGAAGCGCAAGCCGCACCAGCTCTCGGGCGGGCAGCGCCAGCGCGTCGCGCTGGCCCGGGCGCTCGTGAAGCGGCCGAAACTGCTGCTGCTCGACGAGCCGCTCGCCGCGCTCGACAAGAAGCTGCGCGAGCACACGCAGTTCGAGCTGATCAACATCCAGGAGACGCTCGGCGTCACGTTCATCGTCGTCACGCACGACCAGGAGGAGGCGATGACGCTGTCCTCGCGGATCGGCCTGATGAACCACGGCGAGATCGTCCAGGTCGGCACGCCGAGCGAGATGTACGAGTACCCGAATTCGCGGTTCGTCGCCGAGTTCATCGGCTCGGTGAACACGTTCGAAGGCACGCTCACCGAGGACGAACCGTCCTACGTCCGGATCGGCTGCGACGACCTCGAGGCGCCGATCTACGTCGACCACGGCGTGAGCTCGGCACCGGGCGCCACGGTCTGGGCGGCGATCCGTCCGGAGAAGATCAACATCGGGCGCGAGAAGCCCACCGAGCCCGACAACTGGGCGGCGGGCACGGTGCGCGACATTGCCTACATGGGTGACATGTCGATCTACATCGTGAAGCTCGATTCCGGGAAGCTCGTGCGCGTGACGCAGCCGAACGTCTACCGGCACGCCGAGGACCGGATCACCTGGGAGGAGCGCGTGTACCTCTCGTGGCACGCCGAGAGCCCGGTGGTGGTGACCAAGTGAGCGGGCTCCTGAAGCGATTCGGCATCAGCGGCCGGGGCGCCGTCGTTTCGGTGCCTTACCTGTGGCTGCTGCTGTTCTTCCTCGTGCCGTTCGTGATCGTGCTCAAGATCAGTTTCTCGACCGCGGTGATCGCGATGCCGCCGTACGAGCCGCTGCTCAACTGGGCCAGCGAAAAGGTCGTCGAGGTCAAGCTGAACCTCGGTAACTACATGTTCCTGGTGCAGGACGACCTGTACTGGAAGGCCTACCTGAATTCGATCAAGGTCGCGCTGATCTCGACGTTCTTCTGCCTGCTGCTCGGCTACCCGATCGCCTACTCGATCGCTCGCAGCAACCCGTCCACCCGCAACATACTGATGCTGCTCGTGGTGCTGCCGTTCTGGACCTCGTTCCTGCTGCGCGTGTACGCCTGGATCGGCATCCTGAAGAACAACGGCCTGCTGAACAACATGCTGATCTCGATGGGCGTGATCCAGGAGCCGCTCGTGATCATGCAGACCGACCTCGCGGTCTACATCGGCATCGTCTATTCGTACCTGCCGTTCATGATCCTGCCGCTCTACGCGAACCTCGAGAAGATGGACCTGACGCTGCTCGAGGCGGCCGCCGACCTCGGCTGCAAGCCCTGGCAGGCCTTCTACAAGATCACGCTGCCGCTCTCGATGCCCGGGATCATCGCGGGCTGCCTGCTCGTGTTCATCCCGGCGGTCGGCGAGTTCGTGATCCCGTCGCTGCTCGGCGACCCGGGCATGCTGATGATCGGCCGGGTGCTGTGGACCGAGTTCTTCAACAACCGCGACTGGCCGGTGTCGGCCGCGGTGGCGATCGCGCTGCTGATGTTCCTGGTGATTCCCATCATGTACTACCAGCGCGCGCAGGACGCCGAGGCGGGCGGGGGGCTGCACCGATGAACCAGGGTCGCTCGTGGTTCCGGCTCACGTCGCTCGTGCTCGGGTTCTCGTTCCTGTACATCCCGATCGTGTCGCTGATCGTGTTCTCGTTCAACGAATCGAAGCTCGTGACCGTGTGGGCCGGGTTCTCGACCAAGTGGTACGGCGAGCTGATGCACAACGGGCCGATCCTGAACGGCGCGTGGCTGAGCCTGAAGATCGCCGCGCTCACGGCGTCGTTCGCCGTCGTGCTCGGCACGCTCGCCGGCCTCGCGCTCGCCCGCTTCGGGCCGTTCCGCGGGCGCACGCTGCTGTCCGGCCTCACGACGGCGCCGCTCGTGATGCCCGAGGTGATCACGGGCCTGTCGATGCTGCTGCTGTTCGTCGCGATGGAGCAGCTGATCGGTTGGCCGGCCGGCCGCGGGATGACCACGATCGTGATCGCGCACATCACGTTCACGATGGCCTACGTGACGGTCATCGTGCAGTCGCGGCTCGCGCAGATGGACGATTCGCTCGAGGAGGCGGCGATGGACCTGGGCGCGCGCCCGGCCAAGGTGTTCTTCCTGATCACGCTGCCGATCATCGCGCCGGCGCTGCTCTCGGGCTGGCTGCTCGCGTTCACGCTCTCGATCGACGACCTCGTGACGACGAGCTTCGTCGCGGGCCCGGGCTCGAGCACGCTGCCGATGGTGATCTACTCGAAGGTCCGGCTGGGCGTGAGCCCCGACGTCAATGCGCTGGCGACCATCCTGGTGCTGATCGTCGCGATCGGCGTGACGATCGCCGGAATCACGATGTCGAGGCAGCAGAAGGCCCGCGACCGCGACGCCCAGATGGCGCTCGCGGCCAACCAGCAGATGATCGAGAGCCTGAAGAAGGGCTGAGCCGATGACCCTGGATTCCCCGGTGCTCGCGTTCGACGTGGGCGGATCGTACGTGAAGGCAGGCATCGTCGAACCGGACACGGGCACCATCGCCGGGCCGGTGCTGCGCTGGCCGACGCCCGAGGGCGCGGCGCCGGTGGACGTCATCGACCAGCTGGCGCAGATGTCCCGCGAGCTGCCGTCGACCGGCCCGGTGGGCCTCGCGTTCCCGGCCGTCGCAAAGCAGGGGACGGCGTGGACGGCGGCGAACGTCGACCCCCGCTGGATCGGCACCAACGCCCAGTCGCTGCTCGAGGCGCGGCTCGGCCGCCGGGTGGCGTTCCTGAACGATGCGGACGCGGCGGGCGTCGCGGAGATGACGCTCGGGGCCGGGCGCGGCTGCGCCGGCACCGTGATGGTATTGACGCTCGGCACCGGCATCGGAACGGCGATCTTCGTGGACGGCCGGCTGCTGCCGAACACCGAACTCGGGCACCTCGAAGTGCGAGGCGCCGAAGCCGAGCACCGGGCGTCGGCGAAGGTGAAGGCCGATCGCGGGCTCGGCTGGGCGGAATGGGCCGAGGCCGTGAACGACGTGCTCGCCGCCTATCACGCGCTCCTGTGGCCGGACCTCTTCATCATCGGCGGCGGCGTGACCGAGAACTGGGAGCATTTCGGGCCATTGCTCCGGAGCCGTGCCGGGATCGTCCCGGCGCACTTCCGCAACGAGGCGGGCATCATCGGCGCGGCGATGGCCGCCGCGACGCTCTGACGTGGGCGGCGCGGGGCTGCTCTCGCACGTGATCCGCGCCGGTCGCGTCCCGGGAGGCACGCCGTGAACCCATCCCTGGGGGCTCGCGCGCGGCGTCCCTGCCGCGCGACGGCCTCCCGGAACGCGACCAGTGCGGATCACGCGTGCCGCCGAAGATGACCGCAGCCGCGTTCGAACCGAAGCTGCCGAACGTCGGCACGACGATCTTCACGGTGATGTCGCGCCTCGCGGCCGAGTGCGGCGCGATCAACCTGTCGCAGGGATTCCCGGACTTCGACCCGCCGCCGCGGCTCGTCGACCTCGTCGTCGCGCACATGCGGGCGGGTCGCAACCAGTACGCGCCGATGCCGGGCTGGGAACCGCTGCGCGACGTGGTGGCCGCGCAGGCGGCCCGGTTGTACGGTGCCCGGGTGTCGGCGGATGACGTCACGATCACGTCGGGTGGCACCGAGGCACTGTTCGCGGCGATCCACGCGGTCGTGCACCCGGGGGACGAGGTGATCGTGCTCGAGCCCGCCTACGACTCCTACGAGCCGGCCGTCGAACTGGCCGGCGGCCGCACGGTGCGCGTGCCGCTGCGCCCGGACGACCACTCGGTCGACTGGGATCGCGTGCGCGACGCCGTCACGCCGCGCACCCGGCTGCTCGTCGTCAACACACCCCATAACCCGACCGGCGCCGTCTGGTCGGCCGGCGACCTCGACGCGCTCGAGCGGCTGCTCGAGGCGACGCCGCTGCTCTTGCTGTCGGACGAGGTCTACGAGCACATGGTCTACGACGGGCACGCGCACGCGGGCCTGCTCACGCGTCCGGCACTCGCTGCGCGGGCGTTCGTCGTCTCGTCGTTCGGCAAGACGCTGCACGCGACCGGCTGGAAGATCGGCTATTGCGTGGCGCCCGCGGCGCTCACGGCGGCATTCCGGCGGGTGCACCAGTTCGTGCAGTTCGCGGTCTCGACGCCGATGCAGGCCGCGATCGCCGACTTTCTGGTCGAGTGCCCCGGGCACGTGTCCGGCCTGCCCGGCTTCTACCAGGCGAGGCGCGACCGGTTCTGCCGGCTGCTGGCCGCGACGCCGCTCGCGGCGACGCCGTCGGCCGGCACCTATTTCCAGCTTGCGGACTATTCGGCCGTCAGCGACGTGCCGGACGTCGAGTTCGCGCGCTGGCTCACCCGCGAGATCGGCGTCGCGGCGATCCCGGTTTCTGTATTCTCCCGTCACTCTGCACCGCGGCGGCTCGTGCGCTTCTGCTTCGCCAAGGACGAGGCGACGCTCGACGCGGCCGGCGAGCGATTACGGAGGCTCGCACGATGACTGCACACCTGCGCGTCACCCTCGTCCAGTCCGACCTCGCGTGGCAGGACCCGGAGGCCAACCGCCGGCGACTGGCCTCGCACTTCCGCGGGCTCGCCGGGCACACGGACCTCATCGTGCTGCCCGAGATGTTTTCGACCGGATTCACGATGGAGGCGGCTGCCCACGCGGAGACGATGGACGGCCCGACGGTCGGCTGGATCAGGGAGGAGGCGGCCGCGACGGGCTGTGCGATCACGGGCAGCGTCGTGATCCGGGATGGGGAATCCTGCTACAACCGGCTGCTCTGGGCCCGCCCCGACGGCACCCTGGCGCACTACGACAAGCGCCACCTGTTCCGGATGGCCGGCGAGCACCAGCATTACGCGGCCGGCGCGTCCAGGCTCGTCGTCGAGCACCGTGGCTGGCGCATCTGCCCGCTCGTCTGCTACGACCTCAGGTTCCCGGTGTGGAGCCGCAGCCGCGGCGACTACGACCTGCTCGTGTACGTCGCGAACTGGCCGGCACGGCGGGCGCACGCCTGGGCGGCGCTGCTCCGGGCCCGTGCGATCGAGAACCTGAGTTACGTCGCCGCGGTGAACCGGATCGGCCGCGACGGCAACGGCGCGACGTACGCGGGCGACAGCGTGGTGCTCGATTTCCTCGGCCAGCCGATCTCGAGCGAAGGCGGGGGCGATCGGGTCGAGACCGCCGTGCTGGACCTCGAGTCGCTCCGGGCCTACCGGACGAGCTTCCCGGCCCACCTCGACGCCGACCGGTTCGAACTGGCATGAAGAAGAGCACCCGGGTCGTCCATCCGCCCGAAGCCCCGGTCCCGCCGGACAACCGGCCGCTCGTCGCGCCGATCCACCAGAGCGTCAAGTTTTCGTTCGACGACGTGCACCAGACGCTCGAGTATTTCGGCGGGCGTCGCGAGGGTTACTACTACAGCCGGGATTCGAACCCGACGCTCGAGCAGCTGGAGCGCAGCCTCGCCGAACTGCAGGGCCGGGATGCCTGCCTGCTGACCGCGTCGGGCGTGGCGGCGATCACCTCGGCGCTGCTCGCCCTGCTGAGGCAGGGCGACCACGTCGTGCACTTCGCCGAGTCGTACGTGCCGACGCGCATGTTCGTCGGCCGCACGCTCGCGCGCTACGGCGTCGACTCGACGCTGCTGAACATGGACGACCATGGCGCGCTCGAGCGCACGCTCGCCTCGCGGCCGACACGGGTCGTGGTGTTCGAGACGCCGACGAACCCGGTGCTGAAGGTCGCCGACCTCGCGCGGATCACCGCGGCCGCGCGGGCGCACGGGGCGCTCACGCTGCTCGACAACACGCTGGCGGGCGTCCACAACCACGGACAGTTCGACGTGGATCTCTACGCACATAGCCTGACCAAGTTCGCGGCCGGACACGGCGACGTGATGGGCGGTGCGGTGATCGGGCGCGCCGAACTCGTCGACGCGATGCGCGGAGAATTCATCCACCTGGGACCCACGCTCGATCCCCACGCGGCATTCCTGATCCAGCGCGGGCTGCGCACGTACTTCGTGCGCTGGGAAAGGCAGTGTGCGAACGCGCTGCGCGTCGCGCAATACCTGGCCGGGCACCGCGCGGTCGCCCGGGTCCGCTACCCAGGGCTCCCGGGCGACCCGGGGCATGCGCTGGCGGCCTCGCAGATGGACGGTTGCGGCGGAGTCGTGAGCTTCGACGTCGCGGCCGGCACCGACGCGGCGACCCGGTTCGCCGAGGGACTGCAGCTCTTCTCGATCAGTGCGAGCCTCGGGTCCACCGAATCGCTGGTCGTGCCGGCTGCGCTGCAGCAACCGCGCGGACTGACGCCGGAACAGGCGGCCTGGACCGGGATCGGGCCCGGCACGGTCAGGCTGTCGATCGGGATCGAGGACGCCGACGACCTCGTCCTGGACCTCGAACGGGCGCTCGCGCTGCTATGATCGGCTGAACAGGGGGAGGGCGCGCGGCCTCTGCCGCCGCCCGGTGCAGCCATGCTGGTCGATCGTTCCGGGCTCGGCCGTGCGGAGCGTGCGCTGTCGCTGGTGACGCGGATCCGTCCCGGCGAAGGCCCCGGCGTGCTGCTGTTCGCCGCGCACGCGTTCCTGATGCTCTTCTCCTACCAGGCGATGAAGGCGCTGCGCGAGGCGCTGATGCTCTCGGCCTACTCGGCCGAGGTGCGCGCCTACGGGGTCGCCGTCACGGCGCTGGTGCTGATGGTCGTCGTGCCGGTCTACGGACTGGTCCGCCGCCGCCTCGACGGTGAGCGCCTGCTGAAGGCGGTCACGGTTTTCTTCGCGGCGAACCTGCTGGTGTTCGCCGTCGCCGTGGCGCACGGCGTCCCGGTCGCGTTCGTGTTCTTCGTGTGGGCCAGCATCTACGGTGTGATGGTCGTCGCGCAGTTGTGGGCGTTCGCCGCAGACTGCTACAACCTGAAGAGCGGCCAGCGGCTGTTCCCGGCGATCATGGTCGGCGCGAACCTGGGCGCGCTCGCCGGTGCGAAGGCTGCGCAACTCACGGTCGCCGCGCTGACGCCCGTCGGGATGATGGTGGCCTCGTCCGCGCTGCTTCTCGGCACGCTCTGGCTGATCGGTCCCGAGCGGGCCCGGGTACCGGACGGCTCCCGCGCCACGGCGGTCGAGCACGGGCGGCCCGTGCCGAGGCTGCTCGGCGGCATCGGTCTCGTGCTGCGCGACCGCTACCTGCTGCTCGTCGCGCTGCTCGTCGTGCTGCTCAACTGGATCAACACGACCGGCGAATTCATCCTGGCCGACTACGTGCAGCGTGACGCCGCGCAGGCGGCGGCCCGGAGCGGCGGCGCGCTCGATGCCGGCGTGCTGATCGCCCAGTTCTACGGGAACTTCCAGTTCTGGGTGACCGTCACCGGGCTCGCGATCCAGCTGCTGCTGGTCGCGCGCATCTACCGCGCCGTCGGCGTGCGCGGCGCGCTCGTCGTGCACCCCGTCGTCGTCGCGATCGGTTACGGCCTGCTGGCCCTGTCGCCGATGCTCGTCGGCTTCGTGCCGATCTTCACGCTGATCCGCCTCGTGAAGATCGTCGAGAACGCGACCGACTACTCGCTGATGAACACGACGCGGCAGGCGCTGTTCCTGCCCGTGGACCGGGACTCGAAGTACGAGGGCAAGACCGCGATCGACACGTTCTACTGGCGCATCGGCGACGTGATCCAGGCGGGCGTCGTCTACCTGGGGCTCAACGTCCTCAACTGGTCCGCACCGACGTTCGCCGCGCTGAACCTGCTGCTCGCGATCGTCTGGATCGGGCTCGCGGTGGCGATCGGCCGCGAGTTCGCCCGCAAGGCGCGCGACAACGTGTTCAACGTCGCGCCGGAACCCGGCCGGCCCATCGGCGACCTGCACTACGAGCCCGGGCGGCCCGTCGAGCACGCGGTGGCCGACGACGCGTTCCACGACGAGGACGCGGGCGACGTGCTGTACCTGCACGCCCGCTGCGCGGACGGACGGCCGCTGCCGCGCTGGCTGCGCTTCGACGCGCGCCGGCGGCGGTTCACCTGCCGGGCGCCGCACGGGTGCACCGAGGAACTCACCGTCGTCGTGGTCGCGACCGACGTGGACGGGCTCGAGGCCACGAGCCGCTTCGTCGTGCGGCGCTCGATCGCGATCGGCTGATCGGTCAGCGACCGGGGCCGGCCTTCGCGGCCGCGAGGATCCGGTCGCGCCGGTCGAGCAGCGCGGAGACCTCGCGCGGGCCGATCCAGGCGCCGATGGCCGATTCGACGGACGCGCGGTCGAGCGCGGCGAGCCGCGCGCGGATCTCCGGCCCGCTCTTCGCGACTTCGGCCGCGAGCGCGGGCGGCAGCGTGGTGCCGGTGCCGAACGCACTGCCGTGTCCGGTGAGCAGCAGCGACAGGCCCCGCCACTGCATCTGCGGGTCGATGTCGTAGAGGTAGCGATCGAGCGTCCGGCCCTGGTTCCCGATCAGCGCATCGAACACATAGGCGAGCTGGAACTGCGCCGCGACGTCGCAGTAGCCGCCGGTCGGCAGGCGCTCGGGCACCGCTTCGGCGCCGGCCGGCCGCCGCTGCGGCTCCGCGCGCGGGGCGACGCCGAATGCCTGGCAGGCCCAGGGCGCGCGCTGGCCGGCGCCGACGGCCTGCCGGTCGCGCTCGCTGGCCCAGTCCGCGGGCCGCGCTTGCAGCACGCCATGGGCGCCGCCAACGTCCCGCGCCACGGTGGCCGGCACGAGGCCGAGGCGCAGCCTGCGGTCGAGTTGCCAGGCCGCGAGTTCGCGGCCGACCACGTCGTCCGGCACGGCCTCGAAGAGTCCTTGCACGCTGCGGCCGTCCTGCGTGACGCGCACCCGCAGCACGCCCGGTCCGCAGGCCTGCAGCGTCTCGACGGTGCCGCCGGCCAGGATGGCTGCGACCGTGTCCTCGTCGTAGTCGTCCGAGCTGACGTGGATCGGCTCGGCCGGCACCGGCGCGGCGGGCACGGTCGGGTTCGCGTAGGCGACGCGCACGCCGGCCGCGTCCGAGACGAGCGCCGCGGGCCGACCGTGATAGACCCTGGCGTTCATGCCTGCGTCGAGCTTCACGACCGTCCCGTCGAACCTCGACACAGCCGTCCCATTGCGGGCGACCGTGTGGCCGAGCACGGCACGTTTCGCGCCGGCGCCGGCCAGGAATGGCTGCAGTACGTCCGCCTCGGCGCACTCGTTGCAGAGCGCCGTGCCCCGGTACCAGTTCGGGCCCGTCGCGTTCAGCATCGGGTCGTCGTCCGCCGCCGCGAGTCGATCGACCAGCGGGGCGGCCGCCGCGCGGGCCGGGCCCTCGGGCATCGCCGCGAGGCGCGCTCGGGCCAGGTCCGGGCGACGGGCGTACGGATCCTCGAACTGCACGAGTCCCGCGCCGCGGGCAGCCGACTCCGCGGCGACGTAGTTCGCGAATGCGGCGGCATAGTCCCGGTCGATCGAGGCGACGTCGCGCCCCACGAGCAGCCGCGACGGGCCGCCGTGCAGGTAGACCGCGTCGTTCACCCGGATCATGACGGGCTGGGCGAGGATCCAGCGGCCGTAACGCCCGTCCGGGCCGAGCAGGCGCCGGTGCCCGAAGTACCCGGGCGGGAACTGGCGGTCGAAGTCCGCGGCCGTGCGTCCCGGGTCGCGGGCCAGCCATTCGGCCCGACGCGTGTCCCGTTCCGCCGCGTCCTCGTCTGCCTGGTAGGACGCGTACTCGCCACGACTCACGTAACGCAGGTCGCCGAGCACGTTCATCGCCTCGTGGTTGCCGACGACGACGTGCACCTGGCCGCCCGCGGCGGCTGACTCCTGCTGCAGCCGCATCAGCAGGTCCATCACCTTGCGGGAGTCATCGCCGCGGTCGAGCAGGTCGCCGAGGCTGACGAGATGGGTGCGGCCGCCGGCCCAGTGCAGGTCTGCGCCCACGATGCCCTGCGACTGCAGCAGCGCGACGAGTTCGTCGTAGGCGCCGTGCACGTCGGCGAACGCCACGACGCGCTCGACACCGTTCCACTCGAATTGCGGCGCGTCGGCCGCCGCGGCCGGCGACGACGCCGTGGTGGCGAGCAGCAGCGCGAGTGCCGCGGAGCCTGCGGCCCAGCAGCGGACGATCCAGCGTCGGGGGTTGCTCATGGGCGCCTCAGTAGCTCGTGATCTCGTGGTCGTCCACCATCCGGAGCAGCCGCTCGAGGTTCTTCCAGACCTTGTCGACCTCGGCCGCGGTCAGGCCCATCTGCAGGTCGTCGCCCTCGCGGCGCACGCCGCGCGCGAGCCACAGGTTGGCGCCGGGCGGCACCGGCACGAAGTGGTCGCCGTCGAGGTGCCACTGCGCGACCACGCCGAGACTGGCGTCCAGGTTTTCGCGGGTGATCGAGCGCAGCCGTGCGACCGTGTCGGCCGGCAGCCTCGCGACGCGCATGCGGTCCCACAGCTTGCCGCGATCACTCCCGCCCGAGGCGAACGCCACGCCGTTGTCCACCGAGAATACCTTCGGACCCTGCGCGGCGCGCCCGATCAGGAAATTGCCGACGTTCGAGTCCCCGTGGTCGATCAGCCAAGTGAGCACGTTCAGCTGCTCGACGTGCCGGGCATAGGTCGGGTCCGTCGCGTAGAGCGTCGGCGAGTAGACGTCCTCGACGACCTTCACGTCCTGGAGCCAGTACTGGACCACCGCGAGCACCTGGCCGGCGCCCTTGAACGTCGGCCGGACGTCGTTCGAGTAGCGCTGGAACTCCGCGAGCGGCACGAAGCGCAGCGCCGTCGGCGGCACCACGTACTCTGGCGGGTCGAGGTACAGGCCCTGCAGCCTGTAGGCCGCGAGGTCGTAGCGGGGCTCGTTGTTGAACGAATCGGCGCCGGGCTCCGCCTTGCGCAGCTTGACCCGCATCGGGGGCCGGCCGTCGAACGAGACCTCGGCGCGCAGCGTGATGTCGCCGCGGGCCTTCGGCCGGCTGATCTCCGCGCTCACGATCGTGAACGGGTCGTAGGCCAGCATGCGCTCGAGTTCCGGGACCGGGAACAGGATGTTCGAGTCCTGGGCGAGGCTGGCCGTGGCGAACAGCAGCAGCGTCGTCGACGCGAGGCAAGAGGCGATCCTGCGCATGACTTCCTCCCGGTCGGTTGCGGTCACTCCACGAGGTACAGCACGATCTTGTTGCCGTCGGCCTCGAAGTGGCCGACCTGGGTCGCGGTGCGGCCGTCACAGGCCCGGACGGCGTCCTCGAACTTCTGGCCGCGACTCTGCTTCATCGCGTAGACGCTGTTCTCGCGCATCGCGAGTTCGTCGCAGAGGTCTTCCTCGGCGACGAACTTCGAATAGTCCCAGCGATGCTCGTTGATCTGGACGCCCTCGACCTCGACGGGCAGGTAGACGCGGATGCCGTAGAACGGCCGCATGTTCACGAACACGATCTCGTCGAGCCCGCGGGCCTCGACCACCGGCCGCAACGCTTCGGCCATCGCGCGCGCGTCGCGGCCCGCGTGTACGTGACCGACCACGCCCTTCAGCGCGACGAGCCCCGCGGCGGTGGCGCCGGCGACCAGCGCGAGGCGCCGGGCCTGCAGCCACGGCCAGCGCGCCAGCGGACGAGCCATCATCAGCGAGAGCGGGACGAACAGCGGCGTCACGTACAACTGCAGCCGCGACCGCGCCAGGCAGAAGATCGCGAGCGGCAGCAAGAGCCACCACGCGAGCAGCAGCCAGTCCGGGTCGCGGGCCGCGAGCCGGTCGCGGAACTCGCGCCAGGCCCTGCGCGGGCCGCCCGCGGCGCCAAGCGCGAGCGGCCACCAGGGCAGCGCCCCGAACAGGAACACGGGCAGGTAGACGAGCAGCGCGCCGTACCACTCGGCGTTGCGGTCGTGTGCGGCCGTGAACACCCGGTCGTACACCTCGTAGCCGACGAAGTACCCGAGCCGCGACGGGTCCTGCGCGACGATCGCCGCGAACCACGTGAACCCGACGACGGCGAACGCCAGCAGGCCGATCGGGTCGAACAGCCGCCGCACCGGCAGCCGCCGCGAGGTGGCGAACATCGCGGCCACCGCGAGCAGTGGCAGCAGTCCGGGCGGGCCCTTGGTCATGAACGCGAGGCCCCACAGGGTCCACATTGCGCGGACCCAGCGTCGGTCGGGCTCGCCGTAGACCGGGAACGCGCGCACGAACGCGTACATCGCCGCGGTCTCGAAGAACACGAGGACCACGTCCGTCGATACCACGTTCGCGGCCATGAAGGGCGCGAGCGAGGTCGCATAGACGACCGCGGGCAGCCAGGGCTTCGCCGGGCAGAAGCGCCGGCCGAGCCCGAACACCAGCAGCCCCGTCCCGATGAATGCAAGCGCCCCGGACAGGCGCGCGCCCCATTCGTTCTGCCCGAGCAGCAGCACGCCGGTCGCGATGCCCCAGTAGGTGATCGGCGGCTTCGTGAGGTGGGCATGCTCGCCGTCGATCGTCGGGACGATCCAGTCGCCGCTCGAGATCATGTTGAGCGCCGTCGTCGTGTAGCGGCCCTCGTCGGGCTCCCAGATCGCGCGGGTCCCCTGGAACGCGAAGGCGAGCACCACGAGCAGCGCAGCGAGCCAGACGGGCGGGAATCGGGTCGTGCTCATGCGAGGCTGCTGAACACGCGGACGCGGTGGCGGTGGTAGGGGAGGACCTCGAGCACGTCGCCTTCCCGGAGCCGCTGCTGTATGCCGCGCCACCACTCGGCAGTCAGGATTTCACGGTGCGCGTCCATGAACACCTGCCGCAATTCCGGGTCGAACCCGAGGAAGTTGATGAACGTCTCCGGGAACACGTCGGCGTCGCCGACGTAGTACCAGGTCTCGCCCCGCATCTCGTCCTCCTCGTGCTGCGCCTCCGGAATCTCGCGGAAACGGCAGTCGGTCACAAGGCACAGTTCGTCGTAGTCGTAGAAGATCACGCGCCCGTGTCGGGTGACGCCGAAGTTCTTCAGGAGCAGGTCGCCCGGGAAGATGTTCGTGACCGCGAGGTCGCGGATGGCCTGTCCGTAGTCGAGCACGGCGCGGATCGCCTGCTCGCGCGAGGCCGTGCGCACGTACAGGTTGAGCGGCGTCATCCGCCGCTCGACGTACATGTGGCCGATCACGAGGTCGTCGCCCTCCTCGTGGACCGTGTTCGCCGTCTCGGTCGTGAGTTCCTCGATCAGCTCGGGCGAGAAGCGCGCCCGGGGCAGCTTCACGAGCTTGAACTCCTGCGCGTCCACGAGCCGGCCGGCGCGGTCGTGCTTGAACACCAGGTCGTATTTCGTGAGCACGTCCTGGCGCTGGATGTTCTTCTGGTAGGGGAAGCGGTCGCGGATCAGCTTGAACACGACGTCGAACGACGGCAACGTGAAGCAGACCATCACGAGGCCCTTCTCGCCGGGCGCCAGGACGAACTGGTCCTGGGACACCTGGAGGTGCTGCAGCAGCTCCCGGAAGCGCTCCGTCTTGCCCTGCTTCGCGCGGCCGAGCACCGTGTAGAGCTCGCTCACCCACTTGCGGGGGAGGATCTCCTTCAGGAACTTGACCACTTCGCCGACGTGGGCGAGGTCGACGTGGAAGTACGAGCGCGTGAAGCTGAACAGCACGCTCACGCTCGACTCGTCGAGCATGATCGCGTCGACGACGACCCCGCTCTCCTGGTTGCGCAGCGCCACGACGAACGGCAGCGACCAGCCGCGGCCGCCCAGCCGCCCGACCAGGTAGGCGCGGGTCATCTGGTAGAAGACTTCCTTGATGACCTCGAGCTTCTCGATCACGCGCCGCTCGCCCGTCGAGTCGAGCGCGGCCTTGATCTCGTCGCTCACCCGCTTCACCGAGAGGTCGAAGTCGCGGTAGGGCGTCCGGAAGCGGAAGTCCGCCAGCAGTTCCTCGACCAGCAGGTCGACCGAGCCGCGGTTCTGGTAGACCTGCGTCTCGACGTGGGTCGTCACGCTGCCGAGCGGGTCCATGTCGAGCGCGACGAACTCGACGGCCGGGTCGACGCCCACGGTGTCGAACGTCGTACGGGTCACGGAGGAGAAGAACGTCTTCGGGAACTCGCTGTCGGGCAGCGGGTCGATGATCTCGGCGAACCGGCGCTTGATGCTCGACCAGACCGCCCGCTCGTGCACCTCCTCGCCGAGCTCGTGCCGCATCCGTTCGACCGCGCCGGCGACGTACTTCCGGTAGAGGTCGATTCGCTCGACCGCGTCGCGCTGGCTGCCCTTCCAGTCGCGGTCCTCGAAGCGGCGTCGGGCCCGCTGCGTGATCGCGCGGAATTCGGCGTTGTAGTCGCCGAACGCATCCACGAGCGCCTGCGCGCAGTCGCGGATCAGTTCGTCGCGCGTGCGCGCCCTGACGACCACGGGATTCAAGACGGTCCTGCCGGTCCGGGCGCCCTTCGGGCTACAGGTTGCGGATCATCGCGTCGGCGAATTCGCTGCACTTGACCTCGGTCGCGCCTTCCATGAGTCGCGCGAAATCGTAGGTCACCGTCTTCTGGCCGATCGTGCGGTCCATGGCGGTGATCACCGCGTCGGCGGCCTCGTACCAGCCCAGGTAGCGCAGCATCATCTCGCCCGAGAGGATCACCGAGCCCGGGTTCACCTTGTCGAGGTTGGCGTACTTCGGCGCCGTGCCGTGCGTGGCCTCGAACACCGCGTGGCCGGTGACGTAGTTGATGTTGCCGCCCGGTGCGATGCCGATGCCGCCGACCTGCGCCGCAAGCGCGTCGGAGAGGTAGTCGCCGTTCAGGTTCATCGTCGCGATCACGTCGAACTCGTCGGGGCGCGTGAGCACCTGCTGCAGCGTGATGTCGGCGATCGCGTCCTTGATGATGACCTTGCCCGCCTTCTTCGCGGCGTCCTGCTCGGCGTTCGCGGCCTTCTCGCCCTGGTCGGCGCGGGTGCGCTCCCACTGGTCCCAGGTGTAGGTGTGCGCGCCGAACTCGCGCTCGGCCAGCGCGTAGCACCAGTTCCGGAACGCGCCTTCCGTGAACTTCATGATGTTGCCCTTGTGCACGATCGTCACGCTCTTGCGCTTGTTGTCGATCGCGTACTGGATCGCGGCCCGCATCAACCGCTCGGTGCCCTCCGCCGACACCGCCTTGATGCCGATGCCCGAGGTCGCCGGGAAGCGGATCTTCGCGTAGAGCTTCGGGAACGCTTCCTTGAAGAGGGCCTTGAACTTCTCGTTCTCGGCGCTTCCGGCCTCGAACTCGATGCCGGCGTAGATGTCCTCGGTGTTCTCCCGGAAGATCACCATGTCCACCTTGTCCGGCGCCTTGACCGGGGAGGGCACGCCCTTGAACCACCGCACCGGGCGCAGGCAGACGTACAGGTCGAGCATCTGGCGCAGCGCGACGTTCAGCGAGCGGATGCCGCCGCCGATCGGCGTCGTGAGCGGTCCCTTGATCGAGACGAGGTAGTCCCGGCAGGCCTGCACGGTTTCTTCCGGCAGCCAGGTGTTGTAGAGGTCGTTCGACTTCTGCCCGGCGTAGACCTCCATCCACTCGATCTTGCGCTTGCCGCCATAGGCCTTCGCGACCGCGGCGTCGAGCACGCGCACCGAGGCGCGCCAGATGTCCGGCCCCGTGCCGTCGCCCTCGATGAACGGGATGATCGGCCGGTCGGGCACCTGCAGGCGACCATTCGAAATCGTGATCTTCTGGCCCTCGGCGGGCACGTCGAGCTTGAGCTGGCTGGCCATCGGTCGAGCTCCGGGAAGTGCGCTGTATGGCGGGAAATCGCGGGCCGGAATCCTAGCACAGGCCCGGCGTCACCGGGCCCGCCCACGGCGCCTCACCGCAGGCGCGCGGTCACGGTCCGCAGTGCCGGCGCCGGCCCGGACTCCGTCCAGGCGAACACGAGCGCCTCGCCGGCTCGCGCGACCTGTGGGAAGCCGCCGGCCCGCGACGCGTCGGCGCGCGTCACCTCGACGGCGCGACCGGCCGGACCGTCCGTCGTGTACGGACGGGCGAGCAGGGACGCCGTGTCGCCCGCGCCGCGCAGCCAGCTCACGACGGCGCGGCCGTCCTCGAGCAAGGCGACGTCGACCCGCCCCTCGACGCGACCGGTGTCCACGTCGACCGGTGCGTCGAAGTGGCGGCCGCTGTCCCGCGAGAACGCGACCCGCACCCGGGCGCCACCCGCGCCGGTGAACCACGCGACCACGATGGTGTTGCCGTCCGCGTCGACGGCCGGCCCGTTCACCGGGCAGGCATCGATCGCCCAGCCGTCGCGTGCGACCGGGGCGGGCGCGCTCCAGTGGCCGGCCTCGAGCCGCACGATCGAGATGTCCCGCGTCCCGTCGGCGCCGCGGTCGCGATACACGACCACCGGTCCCGTGGCGGCGAGCGCCGCGCCGGTCTGGCAGCAGTCGCACGTGAGTCCGTCGAGTTCGACGTCGGGCCCGGCCTGCCGGCCCGAGGCATCGATCGTCGCACTGCGCAAGGTCATGCCGCCGGCGTTTCCGTCGCCTTGGTCGTGGCTGCCGCCGGTGTGACGCCCGTCCAGCCACACGGCAACGAAGCCGCCATGCCACGGCAACAGCGACACGAATCCGTGTTCGGTCGGCGTGCCATCGCCGTGCGGTGTCCACGGCGCGGACCACGTGCCGCCGTCCCCACTCGTCGCGAGGCGAACGCCGTATGCGTACCCGTCGCCCGGAACCTGCTCGAGCCAGTGCGCGGCCCAGTGCCCTTGCCCGTCCGTGACGACCGACGGGAAATCCGCCCAGTTCACGAACCAGTCCGTGCCGCGCGCGACGGTCCGCGCCGGGCTCCAGCCGTCGTCCCGCCAGCGCGCGTATCGGAGCGCCACCGCAGGGCCGTCCGGCTCGAGCCAGCTCATGACCGGGTGGCCCGCGGCGTCCTGTGCAAGCCTCGGGAATCGTGATCCGGCCGCCGCCGGCGCCGGTACGGCGACGGGCGCATCGAGCCAGGCGGATTCGGCAGGTACACGGGCGCAGCCCGGGAGCCCCGAGGCGACGACGAGCAGCGGGAGCAGGGGGAGGCGGGGCATCGGCGGGGATTCTCGCCGATTCCTGGTGGCTTTCCGCAGATTTCGGCGAATACGGGGTGCCGATTCCTTGCCACCCCGGCCGCTTCGCGTTAGGGTCCCAACGTCATGAACCGCCACGGTCTCGAGCGTGCACTGCAGTGGGTGAGGCGTCACGAGCGCTCGCTCGCCCGGGTCGTGCTTGCGCTGTTCTGCGTCGCGTGGCTGCAGGCGGCGGTCGTGCCCTGCGCGATGGCGGCGCCGTCGATGCCCGACTGCGCGAACCACTGCCCGTACTGCCCGACCTTGGGTGACGGCGGCACGGTCGCGCACGGCGGCCAGTGCGCGTATCCGCACCAGCCGCAGGCCGACGGGCGCTCGGCTTCGGCGCTGGCGGTCGTGTTGCCGCCGACCGAGGTGCTCGCGCCGGCCGGTGTCGTGCCGGTGCGGCTGCGTGTCGAGGGGCCTCAGGTCGCCGACCCGCCCCGGATCCCCCTCCCGCTCCAGTTCTGTCGATACCTCGAGTAGCGCGCTCCCGGGTTTGCGTCCGCACCGGACGCCGATTTCCCTCATTGCCCGGGAGGCACTCGCATGGCACAGGTATGCCCGGCGCCTGACACAGGCCGGTGGATTCGAACTCTACTGATCCCGTTTGCGACGCTCGTGGCGGGCCTCGCATCGTCCGGCGCGTATGGCGGGCCGACGCTCGGCCTCGCCGACGCCGAGCGCGTCGCGATCCAGCGCGACGCGGTGCTCGCGCAACTCGCGGCGGAGTCGGCCGGCATGCGCCAGCGCGCGGTCGCCGAAGGCTCGCTGATGGACCCGCGGCTGCGCGTCGGCGCGGTGAACGTTCCGGTCAACGACTGGAGCCTCACGGCCGAGGACATGACGATGGTCGAGGTGGGCGTGAGCCAGGAGTTCCCGTCCGGCCGCACCCGCTCGCTCGCGCAGAAGCGCATGGAGCAGATCTCGACCGCCTCGCAGTCGGCCGCGCAGGACCGCCGCCGCGTCGTGCAGCGCGAGGTGCGTCGCGTGTGGGTCGAGCTCGCCTGGATCGCGGCCGCCCGCGAACTCGTCGACGGCCAGGTGCAGTGGGTCGAGCAGCTGCGCAACTCCGCGCGTGCCCGGTACGCCTCCGGCGAGGGCCGGCAGATCGACCTGCTGCAGGCCGGACTCGACGTGGCGATGCTGCGCGAGCAGCAGCTCGACCTCGATCGCGAGGCGGCCATGCGACGCGCGCAGCTCGCGCGCTGGCTCGGCGAGGACGACGCGGCACGCGCCGGTCCGTTCGCGCTGCCGGCGCGCGCCGACCCGCCGCCGCTCGCGACGCTCGAGGCGCGGCTCGAGGCCCACCCCGCGCAGCAGGATTACGTGCGCCGGATCGAAGCCGCGCAGACCGGCGTCGAGCTCGCCGAGCAGTCGACGCGCCCGGGCTGGATGCTCGACCTGAGCTACGGGTTCCGCGGCGGCGAGATGGACGGCAAGCCCCGGCCCGACATGGTCACCGCGATGGTGAGCGTGGACCTGCCGTTCTTCCGCGGCAGCCGCACCTCGGCCGAAGTCGACGCGGCCCGCGCCGAGGCCGACGGCCTGCACGAGATGCACACGGACCACCAACGCGAGATGCGCGGGATGCTCGCCGAGGCCTGGAACACCGTCGAGCGGACCGGGGAACTCGAACGCTACTACGAGACCGACCTGCTGCCGCTCGCCGAGCAGACGGTGCAGGCGGCGCTGCTCGCCTATCGCGGCAACCGCGCGATGTTCGAGGAGGTCGTCGAGGCGCGCCGCGTCGCGCTCGAGACCGGGCTCAAGCACCTGCGGATCGCGGCCGACCGAGCCCAGGCGCAATACGAAATCGACTACCTGGCTGGAGAAACGCCATGAGGTTCCTCCCGATACTGCTGGTTGCGCTCGTTGCGGGCTGCGCCCGCGAGGCCCCGCCGTCGCCCGCCCCGACCACGGAGCCGGCGCAGGCGGCCGAACGGAAGCCGCTCTACTACCGGAATCCGATGGACCCGACGATCCGGTCGGACAAGCCGATGAAGGACTCGATGGGCATGGACTACGTGCCCGTCTACGCCGAGGACACCGGCGCGGAGGTGACGATATCGCCCGCCGTGGTGCAGAACCTCGGCGTGCGGACCGAGGCCGCGGTCTCCGGCGCGCTCGACCGCCGCATCGAGACGGTCGGCTACGTCGGGTTCGACGAGCGGCGCGTGCAGCAGGTGCGGGCGCGCGCGGACGGCTGGGTGCAGGGCCTCGCCGTGCGCGCGGTCGGCGAGACCGTCAAGCAGGGCCAGCTGCTCTTCTCGCTCTACTCGCCGATGCTCGATGCCGCGCAGCAGGAGTATCGCGACGCCGAGCAGATCGGCAACCGCGAACTCGTCGACGCGGCGCGCGACCGGCTGAAGGCGCTCGGGATCGGCCCGGGCGCGGGCGGCGGCCGCGTGCCGTTCCACGCGCCGATCTCGGGCGTCGTCACGCAGCTCGAGGTGCAGGAAGGCGCGATGGTGACGGCGCAGATGCCCGTGATGACGATCACCGAACTCGGCAGCCTCTGGGTCATCGCCGAAGTGCCCGAATCGCAGTCCGGCGCGCTCCGGGTCGGGGTGCCCGCCGAGATCCGCTTCCCGTCGCTGCCCGGGCAGCCGGTGGCGGGCCGGCTCGACTACGTCTACCCGGAGCTCGACGCCGAGACCCGCACCGTCAAGGCGCGCATCACGCTCTCCGAGCCGCCCGCCGCCGTGCGGCCGAACATGCTCGCGTCGGTGAGCCTCGGGGCCGGGTCCGGTCCCGACGTCGTGAACGTGCCGCGCAGCGCACTGATCCGCGGCGGGCGCGAGGACCGAGTCGTCGTCGCGCTGGGCGAGGGCCGGTTCGTCGCGCGCAAGGTGACGGCGGGTGCCGAGAGCGGTGATCGCGTCGCGATCCTCGACGGGCTCCAGGCGGGCGAGCAGGTGGTCGTCTCGGGCCAGTTCCTGCTCGACTCGGAAGCGAACCTCAGGAGCGGCCTCGGCCGCCTGCAGGACTGACCGGGGGCACCATGATCAACTGGATCATCCGCGCGTCGCTCGCGAACCGGGGACTCGTGCTGCTGCTCGCGGCGATGCTCACCGCGCTCGGCGCGTACTCGTTCCTGCGCACGCCCGTCGACGCGCTGCCGGACCTCTCCGACGTGCAGGTCATCGTGCGCACGCCGTTCCCGGGGCAGGCGCCGCGCGTCGTCGAGGACCAGGTCACGTACCCGCTCACGACGGCGCTGCTCTCGGTGCCCGGCGCGACGACGGTGCGCGGCTACTCGTTCTATGGCGACTCGTTCGTGAACGTGCTGTTCGCGGACGGCACCGACCCCTACTGGGCGCGCTCCCGCGTGCTCGAGTACCTGAGCCAGGCGGCCGCGCGGCTGCCGGAGGGCGTGCGGCCGGCGCTCGGCCCGGACGCGACCGGCGTCGGCTGGATCTACCAGTACGCACTCGTGGACCGCACCGGCAGGCACGACCTCGCCGAACTGCGCTCGATCCAGGACTGGTTCCTGAAGTTCGAGCTCCAGGCGCTCGACGGCGTGGCCGAGGTCGCGACGATCGGCGGCATGGTCAAGCAGTACCAGGTGGTCGTGGACCCGATACGCCTGCGCGGCTACGGCATCCCGCTGATGATGGTCGAGCAGGCGATCCGCAACGGCAACCAGGAGATCGGCGGCTCGGTCGTCGAGATGGCCGAGGCGGAGTACATGGTCCGCGCGACCGGCTACGTGAAGAGCGTCGCCGACCTCGAGCGCATCCCGGTGATGGCCACGAAGGGCGGCACGCCGGTGCTGCTCCGGGACGTGGCCGAGGTGCGCATCGGCCCGGAAATGCGCCGCGGGATCGGCGAGCTCGACGGCGAAGGCGAGGCGGTGGGCGGCGTGGTCGTGATGCGCAACGGCGACAACGCGCGCGACACGATCCTCCGGGTCAAGGGCAAGCTCGAGGAGCTGCGCTCGGGCCTGCCGGCCGGCGTCGAGATCGTCGAGACCTACGACCGCTCGGCGCTGATCCAGCGTTCGGTGGACAACCTGAAGCGCAAGCTCGTCGACGAGTTCGTCGTCGTGGCGATCGTCTGCTTCATCTTCCTGTACCACGCGCGCTCCGGGCTGATCGTCGTGATCGTCACGCCGATCGCGGTGCTCTCGGCGTTCACCGTGATGCGGCTGCAGGGGATCAACGCCAACATCATGTCGCTCGGCGGCATCGCGATCGCGATCGGCACGCTCGTGGACGCCGGGATCGTCATGATCGAGAACGTCCACAAGAAGCTCGAGCACCTGCCCGGCGAGTCGGGCCGGATGGAGGCCATCTACGCGGGCTGTCGAGAGGTGGGGCCGTCGCTCTTCTTTTCGCTGATGATCGTCGCGCTGTCGTTCCTGCCGGTGTTCACGCTCGAGGCGCAGGAGGGGCGGATGTTCGCGCCGCTCGCCTACACGAAGACCTACGCGATGGTCTGGGCGTCGGTGCTGTCGATCACGCTGGTGCCGGTGCTGATCTGGTACCTGGTGCGTGGCGGGATCCGTCCCGAGGCGGCCAACCCGGTCAATCGCGCGACGATGGCCGCCTACCGGCCGTTCCTCCAGCTGGCGCTGCGGCGGCCCTGGGTCGTCACCGGCGCGGCGACGGTGCTCGTCGTCGCGACGCTGTGGCCGGCCTCCCGGCTCGGAACGGAGTTCATGCCGGAACTCGACGAGGGCGATCTCCTCTACATGCCGACGACGATGCCCGGGCTCTCGACGGACGCGGCGAGGGCGCTGCTGCAGCAGACGGACAAGCTGATCCGGACGGTGCCCGAGGTCGAGCGCGTGTTCGGCAAGGCCGGGCGGGCGGAGAGTGCGACCGATCCGGCGCCGATCGAGATGTTCGAGACCGTGATCAAGCTGAAGCCGCGCGACCAGTGGCGGCCCGGCATGACACCGGAGAAGCTCAAGGCGGAGCTCGACGCGCGGGTGAAGTTCCCCGGCGTCTCGAACGCGTGGGTGTACCCGATCAAGACCCGGATCGACATGCTCGCGACGGGCATCCGCACGCCGGTCGGCATCAAGATCATGGGCCCGGACCTCGGCGTGATCCAGGACCTCGGCCGCCGGATCGAGGGGATCGTGCGGGACGTGCCCGGGACGACCTCGGTCTACGCTGAGCGCACGGCGACCGGCCGGTACGTCGACGTGGACATCGATCGCGTGGCGGCCGGTCGTTACGGCCTCAACATCAAGGACGTGCAGGACATCGTCGGCAGCGCGGTCGGCGGCATGACGGTGACGACGACCGTCGAGGGCCTCGAGCGCTACCCGGTGAACCTGCGCTACCCGCAGGACTATCGCGACTCGCTGCAGGCGTTGCGCGACCTGCCGATCGTGACGCCGACCGGCGCGAACGTGACGCTCGCCGACGTCGCCCGGGTCGAGATCGCGGATGGCCCGGGGATGATCCGCAGCGAGAACGCCCGGCCGTCGGGCTGGGTCTTCATCGACATGCAGGGCCGCGACCTCGGCGGCTACGTCCGGGACGCGAAGGCGCGGATCGCCAGGGACCTCAAGCTGCCGCCGGGCTACAGCCTCGGCTGGTCGGGCCAGTACGAGTACCTCGAGCGGGCGATGTCGCGGCTCAAGGTCGTCGTGCCGCTCACGCTCTCGATCATCGTGCTGCTGCTCTACCTGAACTTCCGGAACGCGAGGGACGTGCTCCTGATCCTGGGCGCGCTGCCGTTCGCGCTGGTCGGCGGCGTCTGGCTCCTGTACCTGCTCGACTACGACCTCTCGATCGCCGCAGCGGTCGGGTTCATCGCGCTCGCGGGCGTGGCGGCCGAGACGGGCGTCGTGATGGTCATGTACCTCGAGCAGGCGTGGACCGAGCGGCGACGGCTCGCCGGTGCCGCCGGCCGCGCGCCGACCCGGAAGGACCTGCGCGACGCGATCGTCGAAGGCGCGCTGCTGCGGCTGCGCCCGAAGTTGATGACCGTGATCACGATCATCGTCGGCCTGCTGCCCATCATGTGGGGGTCGGGCACCGGGTCGGAGGTGATGCGACGGATCGCGGCGCCGATGGTCGGCGGCATGGTCTCGGCGACGGTGCTCACGCTGATCATCATCCCGGCGATCTACCTGCTCGTGAACGGTCGCGGGCTCCGGTCGGAGTTAGAATGACGCGATGAGCGAACCGACGAAGCCCGGCGGCGACGCGCCGGGCTGCTGCCACGCGGCACCGCCGCCCGTGCATGACTGCTGCCACGCGCAATCGGGCGACGCGGCGGCACCGGCCGTGCCGATCGCGCCCGCCGGGGCGCGCTACGTGTGCCCGATGTGCCCGGGCGTCGGTTCGGACGTGCCGGGCGCGTGCCCGCGCTGCGGCATGGCGCTCGAACCGGCCGTGCCCGCGGCGTCGACCGACGATGGCGAACTCGCCGACATGCGCCGACGGTTCGCCATCGCGCTGCTGCTCACGCTGCCGTTGTTCGGCCACGCGATGGCGGCGATGCTCGGGTGGACGGCAATGCCGGGCGCGGGCGGGACGGGTGCGTGGATGCAGTGCCTGCTCGCGACGCCGGTCGTCGCGTGGTGCGGCTGGCCACTGCTCGAGCGCGGCGCGCGGTCGATCGTCAGCCGGCACCTGAACATGTTCACGCTGATCGGCCTCGGCGTCGTCGTCGCCTGGGGCTACAGCGCGTTCGCGACCGTGTTCCCGTCTGCCGTCCCCCACGAGTTCCGCCACGGCGGGGCGCCGGCGCTCTACTTCGAGTCCGCGGCGATGATCGTGACGCTGGTGCTCCTCGGGCAGGTGCTCGAACTGCGCGCCCGCGCAAAGACCGGCGCTGCGCTGCGGGCGCTGATGGACCTCTCGCCGGCGACCGCCCGCCGGCTGGCCGACGACGGCACCGAGGCGGAGGTCCCGCTCGAGGCCGTCCGGCCCGGCGACCGGCTGCGGACGCGGCCGGGCGAGCGCGTGCCGGTGGATGGCGAGGTGATCGAGGGGCGGGGCACCGTCGACGAGTCGATGGTGACCGGCGAGTCGATGCCGGTCGAGAAAGGACCTGGCGATGCGGTCACCGGCGGCACGCTGAACGGCGCGTCTGCGCTGGTGCTCCGCGCGACGCGGGTCGGCGCCGACTCGGCGCTTGCCCGGATCGTCCGGGCGGTGTCCGAGGCCCAGCGCAGCCGCGCACCGGTGCAGGCACTGGCCGACCGGGTGTCCGCGTGGTTCGTGCCGGTCGTCGTGCTGGTCGCCGTGCTCGCGGCGATCGCCTGGGCGTGGGTGGGCCCGGAACCAAGGCTCGCTCATGCGCTCGTCGTCGCGGTCAGCACGCTGATCGTCGCCTGCCCGTGCGCGCTCGGGTTGGCGACCCCGATGTCGATGACGGTCGCGATGGGGCGCGGCGCGCGATCCGGGATCCTGTTCCGCGACGCCGCGGCGCTCGAGGCGCTCGACGGCGTCGACACGATCGTGCTCGACAAGACCGGGACGCTGACGCAGGGGCATCCCGAGGTCGCGACGGTGATCCCGGTCGACGGCGTGCCCGAGGCCGAACTGCTCCGCTATGCCGCGAGCCTCGAGCAGGCGAGCGAGCACCCGCTTGCGGCCGCGATCGTGCGCCGCGCGCAGTCGGCCGGGTTGCGACTCGGTCGCAGCTACGGCTTCGAGGCTCGGCCCGGCGCCGGCGCCTGCGGCGTCGTGCAGATGAGAAAGGTTCTGGTCGGCAGTCCACGGCTGATGGCCGACAGCGGCATCGACGTCGGACCGCTCGAGTGCGAGGCCGACCGGCTGCGCGAACTCGGCCAGAGCACCGTGTTCGTCGCCGTGGACGGACTGCCGCTCGGCGTCGTCGGCATCGCCGACCCGGTGAAGAGCGATGCCTGGGAGGCCGTGCAGGCGCTGAAGCGCATGGGGCTCCCGGTCGTGCTGCTGTCCGGGGACCACGCGGCGTCCGTGCGCACGGTCGCGGCCCTGGTCGGGATCGACACGTTCCACGCGGACGTGATGCCCGAAGGCAAGGCCGACGTCGTCCGTCGCCTGCGCGAGTCCGGGGCCCGCGTGGCGATGGTGGGCGACGGTGTGAACGACGCGCCGGCGCTCGCGGCGGCAGACGTCGGCATCGCGATGGGGTCCGGCACCGACGTCGCCCGCGAGGCCGCCGGCGTCACGCTCATCGGCTCCGAGCTGGCCGGGATCCCGCGCGCGCTACGACTGGCGGAGGCGACGCTCGGGAACGTCCGGCAGAACCTGCTTTTCGCCTTTGGCTACAATGCGGTCGCCGTGCCGGTCGCGGCCGGCGTGCTCTTTCCCTGGACGGGTCTGATGCTCGCGCCGGCGCTGGCCGCGGCCGCGATGTCGCTCAGTTCCGTCAGCGTGATCGCGAACGCACTCAGGCTCGGTCGCGCCCGGCTCTGAGCGCGCGACCCGGCGCACCGACAGCGAGGAGTCCCATGACGCGTACCCTGGCCAGCGATCCCCGGCGCGACGGCTACCGGATGCCCGGCGAATTCGAGCGGCATGCCGGCTGCTGGATGCTGTGGCCCGAGCGCCCGGACAACTGGCGCCTCGGCGCCAAGCCGGCCCAGGCGGCCTTCGTGGCGGTCGCCACTGCGATCGCCGGCAGCGAGCCGGTCACGGTCGGCGTTTCTGCCGGACAATTCCTGAACGCTCGCCGGCGGCTGCCCGAGGCCGTCCGGGTCGTCGAACTCGCGAGCGACGACGCCTGGATGCGCGACGTCGGCCCGACGTTCGTCGTGAACGACCGCGGCGGCGTCCGCGGCGTCGACTGGCGGTTCAACGCCTGGGGCGGACTCGACGGCGGCATCTACTTCCCCTGGGACCGCGACGATGCGGTCGCGCAGAAGGTACTCGAGGTCGAGGGCCGCGACCGCTACCGCGCGCCGTTCGTGCTCGAGGGCGGTGCGATCCACGTCGACGGGCAGGGCACGCTGATCACGACCGAGGAGTGCCTGCTGAACCGGAACCGGAACCCGCACCTCACCCGCGAGCGCATCGAGGCGCTGCTGCGTCGCTACGTCGGGGTCGAGGCCATCGTGTGGCTCGGGCGGGGCGTGCACCTCGACGAGACCGACGGGCACGTGGACAACCTCTGCGCGTACGTGAAGCCCGCCGAGGTGGTCCTGACCTGGACCGACGACCGCAGCGACCCGCAGTGGGAAATCTCCCGTGACGCGCTCGAACGGCTGATGCAGGCCCGCGATGCGCGCGGCCGCCGGTTCACCGTGCACAAACTCGTGCAGCCGGGGCCGCTCCGGATGACGCGCGAGGAGGCCCGCGGCGTCGACGAGGTCGAGGGGTCGCAACCCCGCCGGGCCGGATCCCGGCTCGCGGGCTCGTACGTGAATTTCTACCTCGGCAACCGCCGGGTCGTCGTCCCGTTGCTCGACCCGAAGCGCGACGGCGCCGCGCTCGGCAAGCTCCGGGAGCTCTTCCCGCGCCGCGAGGTGGTCGGGGTGCCGGGCCGGGAAATCCTGCTCGGCGGGGGCAACGTCCACTGCATCACGCAGCAGGTGCCCGCGGGGCGCGCCCGCGCCCGCTAGAACCAGACCGAGAAGAACACCCGGAGCACGTTCGCGTTCATGCTGTAGCGCGGCTGCTGCTCGGGCGGGACCGGCACCTTGGCGTTGCGGTAGTCCTCGTAGTTCCAGAGCCCGTAGTCGTAGAACAGGTTCAGCGTCGAGCGCTGCACCCACTTCCAGTCGCTCGCCGGAAGGTTCCAGGTCGCGCCGAACGTGAGCATCTGGCTGTGGAACGTGCTGAGTTCCTTGTCGCGGCCGAGGAAGTTCTGCGAGTCCGCGTACGGGAACAGGTCGGAATAGAAGTCGGCCTTGGTCTGGTCGTACCAGCGGTAGTCGGCCTCGAGGATCCAGCTCTGGCCGATCGGGTGGGTGTAGCCGAGCCGGAACGTGTTGCCGGTGACGCCCCAGCTGTCCGAGTAGAACCGGTACATGCCGTGGATCGCGGCCCGGTACCACAGGAAGTAGTCCCCGCGCAGCGACACCGCGTTGCTCGTGTGCGTGTGCGGGTAGACCTCGGGTTCCCACGCGTAGCCGGCCGCGACTTCAGTGTCCACGTAACGGGCGGAACGGTACGGGTTGTTCAGGTAGCCCTCGTCGCTGATCGCCTCGTAGGCGAGTTCGAGCGACAGCTTGGGCGTCACGATCTGGGAGACGCTGAAGCGGTAGTCCCATCGGTCGACCGGTTCCTTGAATCCCGGGTCACCGTTGCGGCGGACCTCGTCCCAGGCGCGGCTGAAGCCGAACGACACGGTCGTGAGGTCGCCGAACATCGCCTGGCTCACGTCGAACGCGACGGTGTTCGCCGTGTAGTCGTTCTCTTCGCTGTTCACGTAGCCGAGCGAGTACTGCGTGCGACCGTACAGTGCGTCGACGGACACCCCCACCTGCTGGCGGGTCTCCTTGTACGGGCTCGCCTGGGTGACCACGTCGATCGAGGCGCTCGACACCATGTCCATGTAGTAGTTCGCGGACACGGAGTAGTTCTCGCCGATCTTCTTGCGCACCATGATCGACGGCCCGTCGACCGTGACGCCGCCGCCGTCGTACAGGTGGTAGAGCGCGTCCGCGCGGTCGTCGGGCAGCGTGGCCGCCTCGGCGGCCGGCCCGATCGTCGCGAGCGCAACCGGTGCGAGTGCCGCGAGTTTGTGATCAGTTGCAGCCACAGCCCCCTCCGTGCCCGCCAAGCGCGCCACGGGCGCCCTCCCGCGCTTCGTAGACGTGGTCGATGTAGGCGAGCGAGACCGGGTCGCGGTCCGCGGCCATGATCAGGTCGGCGAAGTTCTGCCGTTCGTAGGGCTTCACCCAGGGCTCGACGCTGCTGCAGCCGGTCAGCACGAGCAGGGCGGCGACGCCGATGATCGGACGGGCGCTCATGTGATTCACTCCTTGACGAGGCTGCGGATCATGTCGGAGTACTTCGCCTCGTCGCCGGGCTTGTAACCCCGGTGCACGTAGCGGACGGTGCCGTTGCGGTCGATGAACACCGTGCTCGGCATGCCCTCGACGCCGAACGACGCGGCGACCGTGTTCTCGCGATCGAACAGGATCGGAAACGTGACGCCGACGCCCTTGAGCCAGGTCTGGGCGGCCGCGCTGTCGGGCTCGACGTTGATGCCGACCACCGTGAACCCGAGCGGCTCGTACTTCTGCTGGATCTGCTCGAGCAGCGGCATTTCCTGCCGGCACGGGCCGCACCAGGTCGCCCAGAAGTTGACCATCACGACCTGGCCCTTCAGCGAGTCGAGGCTGAGCGTGCCGCCGGAGCGTGCCGGCAGCGTGAAGTCGGGGGTCGCCGCACCGGCGATCGAGGCGGCGGCCGCGAGCAGGGCGACGACGGTGAGACGTGTGGAGGTGCGCATCGGTCGGCTCCGGGTCAGAAGAATGCGGTCACGCTGAAGCTGAACTGCAGGTTCTGGGTCGTCTTGTCCTTGCCCAGCAGGTCGCTGCCAAACAGCTGGTCGCGCCCGTCGACGTGCACGGCGAGCCAGTCGTTCAGCAGCAGCCGGTAGCCGACGCCGGGCGTGAGCGTGAAGTGGTCGTCGCCGCCGAACCGCGTGCTGCCGGCGCCGAACGTCAGGTACAGCGCCGCCGGCATCGCGTGGTGAGAACCGAAGAAGACCTCCCCGGGCAGCACGTTCCAGCCGATCGCGAGGTCGTAGTAGGTGTACTGGCGTTCGCTGTCCGTCAGCAGCTGCGCGGAACCGCTCAGGTCCTCGTAGCTCGTCGTGCCGGCCTTCGAGCTGCCGACGGTCGCCTCGGCGAACAGGTCCTCGGTGAAGTGGTAGGCGATCCGCCCGCCGTAGAGGAATCCGGTCCCGAAGTCCTCGATGCTGACTGCACCGATGAACAGCCCGGCCTCGAAGTTCTCGTTGTCGATCGCGGGCACCGTCACGTTGCGCCGGTGCACGCGCGGCTCGACCACCTCCGGGGTATCGGCGGGCGCGGCGAGCACGTCGTCGGCACGGGCCGGCGACACGCCGCCCGCGGTGCCGCCGAGCACCAGGACGTTCAGAAGAAGTGCGTGAAGCCTACGGTCCATTGACTGGTGACCTCGTTGTCGTTGGTGTCGAGCATGATCAGGTATTCGCGGTATTCGGCCTGGATCAGGAAGCGGTCGCTCAGGTAGCCGCGCAACCCGGCGCCGGCGTAGGCGACGCTGCTGGTGCGCTGCGGCGACTGCACCAGCGTCGCATTCGGGTCCACCCACACGACGCCTCCGCCGATCGTGACGAACGGAGAGACGCGCCACGCCGGGAACAGGATGTCGCCGACGCCGACGGTGCCCATCCAGCCGGTCGAGTACTCGCCGAGCAGCTGCGAGACGTCGGCCCGCGCATACAGCGACTCGGTGAGCATGTAGGCCCCCGAGACCATGATCGTGTCCGCGCCGTCGAGGTCGCCGGCCGAGACCGAGACCTCCCAGCGGTGCGATGTCCGGGCATCCGGCGCGGGGCCGGCGAGTTTCACCTCGTCGCCTTCGCCGGTCAGCGTCCGCTCGAGCTGGTCGCGGTGCACCCAGCCCTCGTAACCGCGGTCCGTCCTGACCTTGATCCAATCGGTGCGCTGACGCAGAAGCTCGACCTCGCCGCCGCGCCCGACGACCTGCGTGACCGGGTAGCCGCGCCCCGGGCCGCTGTGCAGGTCGATGTACGGGTCCTGCACGACGACCATCTCGGCGGCGCCGGCGGCCCCGCCCAACAGGGCGCCCGCGAGCGCGGCGAGCAGGGCCAGTGTGCGTGCGCGCCTCAAGTCAGTTCACCGGTGCGAGGAACGGGTCGTTCCAGTACTGGGCGCCACCGTCGACCCATTCGGCGACCAGGCGCAGCTCCGCGGGCGTGAGCCGCCCGGCGTGCGTGCCGCCCGGGGCGAACAGCGAGAAGAACGCCGTCGATCCGCGCGCGTTGCCCGCGCGCAGCGACGGCGCGACCGGCACCGTCGCGAACTGCGGGTCGCCGGTGACTGGGTCTACGCCGACCTGGACCAGCCGGTCCCGGAGCACGCCGTCGACGAGTTCCTGCTCGGCGTCGGTCGCCAGCAGCTCGCGGTAGGCCGCGAACTGGTCCGGCTCGTCGGTCGACGGCCCGTCCGTCAGTTCGAGCTGGCCCGGCGGCACCTGCACGGCGCCGGCCGCGGTGCGGCTGGTGTGGCAGCTCGTGCAGGTGTCGTCGGAGAGGACCGTCACGCCGTCGGCGGCGAAGCGCACGCGGGGCAGGCTCCACAGCGGGTGGATGTGACGTTCGTAGTGGATCGTGATCCGGCAGCCCGAGCTCCAGGCGGTGATGCAGTCGCTGGTCGTGGGCGCGGGCGTCGACAGGTCGCTGTAGCGCCAGGCGAACGAGGCGTCCGGGGCGCGGCCGGCCGCGACCGGGTCGGTCCAGACGTCGTCGTAGGCGACGGCGGTGGACGGGCGCAGGTCGGCACAGTCGGTCTGGCAGCTGACCCGCGTGCGGACCTCGGCCATCGTCTCGCCGAAATCGGCGAAGTACGCCGGGTTCGTGTTCGGGTACGGGAGCCCGGTCGTCGTCGCGCCGGCGTGCACGCTGGCGAAGAGACCGGTGCGGCCGTGCGAAAGCCCGCTCTGCGGGTCGTGGCAGCCGTTGCAGCGCAACTCCTCGCCGGCGCGGATCTGCAGCCAGTTGTTGTGGCGCGGACCGATCCGTCGCCCGTCGGCGTCGAGTATCGAGATCGCGAATGCGACGTTCGCCGGGACCTTGACGCGGACCGAGCCGTCGGGCTCGACCGGCGCGTACCCGAGGATCTCGCGCATCCCGAATGCCGAGGTCACGCCGAAGGCGCTGTTGCGGAAGTCGAGCACGTCGCGGTCGGGCAGGCTGACCGGCTTCTCGAGCCGCAGGAAGCGCGCCGGGCGCTGCGCGGCCAGCGTGCGGGCCGGGTCGGCGAGCACCGCGATCCCGCCGGGCGCCGTGTCGACGCCGTCGACGTCGTAGACGCTGCGGATGTCGAGGATGCCGACGCCCTCGGCCTCGAGGTTCTCGTCGAAGTCCACGCCCGCGACGCGGTCGAGGATCACGGCCGGCAGCGTTCGCGGCTGCAGCGCGACGACCTCGGTGTACATCGTGCCCTCGGTGGGCTTCATCACCGGGAGCTGCGTGCCGTTGCCGGGGTCGAACATCCACACGCCGTAGAGCGGCGGCGCGACGACCGGCGACGCGGCCGCGAGCCGATCGGCCGTGCAGGGCACGACCTGGGTCCCTTCGAGCAGGCGGCACTGGGTCCACGTGACGAGCAGGCGCCCGGTGCCGTCCCGCAGCGGGAACGCGGACTGGAAGCGTCCGCCCGGCGACGGGCCGTCGATCGTGCGCACGTCGTTCGGCGTGGCGGCCACCTGGGCGGGACCCGCGAGCCCGGCGTTCGCGAGCGTCGGCTGCGTGATGTCCACGTAGGCGGCCGTGTCGACGTCGAGCAGCAGACCGCCGCGCTCCGGCGCCTCGAACGGCTCGGCCTGCACCAGCAGGTGGCCGTTCGACATCGGTCGCGGGGACAGGAAATGGATCTCCGTGCCGTCGGTGCCGGTGTCGTGGCTCTGGGCGCCGTAGAGCAGTTCGAGACCCGTGCCGTCCGGGCGGACGGTGTAGAGGCCGATCTCGTCGTGGCCAGGTGCGGCGTCCCAGCGGCTGAACACGATGCGACCGTCGTCGAGCACGGCCGGATCGAGGTCGTGGCTCTGGTTGAACGAGATCTGGTGGATGTTGCCGCCGTCCGCGCCCATCACGTGGAGCACGAACGCGGGCTCGTTGCGGTTCTCGTCCTGCGCGTCGAACTGGGGCTTGCCCTCGTCGAGCAGCACGGCCTTCGACTGCCGCTGGCGCGTCGAGCTGAAGACGATGCGCCCGTCGGGCAGGTAGTGCGGCGCCAGGTCGTTGCCCTGCAGCGCCACCGTGTCCGACTGGATCACGCGGTGCAGGTCGTTCGTCGCGAGCACGTATTCCCAGATTTCCCAGGTCGGCTGCAGGTCCGGGTCGAGGCCGTCGACGAGGGGACGGTGCAGCGCGAACACGAGCCGGGTGCCGTCGTAGGACGGCTCGACGTCGCGCACGTCCCCGAGGCCCTGCGTGACGGTGGCCGTGACGTTGCGTTCGTTCGCCGAGGGCGACGCCCGGTCGCGCACCCAGAGGTCGCCGCCGGGCTCGAACTCGAGCAGCTCCCGGGCATCGTGCTGCATCGCCGCCCCGACGGGCACCGGCCGCTTCACGTATGCAATCGGGAAGTCGAGCACGATCGGGTCCGGGTCCTGGCCGCCGCCCGCGCCGACGCTTCCGCCGCCGCCGCAGCCGCTCGCAACCGCGGCGGCGACGGCGATCAGCACTGCAGGCCGGGCAAGGCGCAGGACCCTTGCGCACACGTCGTTGACCACCAGCATCCCGTTGACCCCCTTGAGGCCGTCACAGGCGGCATATCCCGCCGCATCGGGCGCTTTTTTCTCATATGCACGCCGCCACACCAGCTTTCCGCCCCGTATTCGTGACCCGCTTCTCAAAGGTGCGCGACGCATTTGGCGTTTCGCCGGGAAACGCACAGATTCCCATTCCACGCGACCGGCGGTATCGGTCGGGGGGAGTCGAGATGCGCAACGCAAGGCCTGCGGGCAACCGCAGTCATCGCTCGCGGGCGGCGATCATCGCCGCATGCGCGGCGCTCGTCGCGCTCACGGGGACGGCCGCGCTGGCCGACTCGCGCACGCAGGCGCGTCGCATACACGACCGGATCGCGGGCGTGCCGCCCAGCGATGCGGTGCTGGACCAGATGGCCGCCGACGTGGCGGCGGGCCGGCCGCAGGATGCCGCCTACGTGGCGATGCAGAACCGGGCGTTCTACGACGTCACGCTGAAGAACTTCGCGATGCCGTGGACCAACCGCGAGCAGACGGTGTTCGCGCCGCTGAACGACTACGTGGCCACCGTCATCGGGATGGTCCGTGACGACGTGAGCTTCGACCGCGTGCTCTGGGACGACATCCTGTACGTCGGCCAGGGCGTGTCGGGGGTGCCGCCGTATTCACCCACCTCGAACGACCACTACGCCGAACTCGAGCGCCGCGGCGCGAACCTGAAGGACTCGCTGGTGCAGACCACGCAGTCCTCGCTGTCGGGCCTGCCGCCGCAGGCGACGTCGGGCGTGATCACCTCGCGCGCGGCCGCCCAGTCGTTCTTCGTCGCCGGCACGAACCGTGCGATGTTCCGCTACACGCTGATCAACCACCTGTGCACGGACCTCGAGCAGGTGATGGACACCACGCGGCCGCCGGACCGGATCCGGCAGGACGTGAGCCGCAGTCCCGGCGGTGACAGCCGGATCTTCCTGAACAACTGCATCGGCTGCCACTCGGGCATGGACCCGATGGTCCAGGCCTACGCCTACCACGACTGGGACGAGCAGGCCGGCCGGGTGGTCTACACGGCCGGCGTCGTGCGGCCGAAGTACTTCCACAACAAGGACACGTTCCCGGCCGGCTACTCGACGCCGGACGACCACTGGAACAACTACTGGCGGGCGGGCCGCAACTCGCTGCTCGGCTGGGATTCCGCGCTGCCCGGCAGCGGCTCCGGCGCGAAGTCGCTCGGCATGGAGCTCTCGCACACGGACGCGTTCGCCGGCTGCCAGGCGCGCAAGGTCTTCAAGACCGTGTGCCTGCGCGACCCGAGCGACGCGCAGGATCGCGCGCGCATCCAGTCGATGACCAGCTCGTTCAGGTCCGGCGGCTACCGGATGAAACAGCTGTTCGCCGACGCCGCCGCCTACTGCATGGGCGACTAGGGGGAGCCATGAACATCGACTTCCTTCGCACCTGGTCGCCGCGCGCCGTGCTGCTCACGGCGCTGGTCGCCGTCGGCGGCTGCGGCGGCGGTGCCGACACCGTCCAGAACCCGAACACGTCGGGCGGCACGCCGCAGGCCTACAGTGGCCCGCCGCCGTCCACGGCCGACGTGCAGGCGTTCAAGATCAACGTCTGGGACAACCTGCGCGCCGACAACCGCTGTGGCAAGTGCCACGTCGAGGGCGGGCAGGCCCCGCAGTTCGTCCGCAAGGACGACATCAACCTCGCGTACGCGGCGGCCAACACCGTCGTGAACCTGGCGTCGCCCCGCGACTCGCGGATGGTCCAGAAGGTGGCCGGGGGCCACAACTGCTGGCTCGCGAGCCCCGACGCGTGCGCCGACATCCTGACCACCTGGATCACGGCCTGGGCCGGCAGTGCGGCCGGAGGCAGCACCGGCGTGGTGCTCACGCCGCCGCCGCTGCTCGACCCCGGCGCGAGCAAGGCGTTCCCGGCGAGCCCGGCGCTCTTCTCGACGACCGTCTACCCGGTCGTGCGCCAGTACTGCTCGCGCTGCCATTCGCCGTCGGCGGCCAGCCCGCAGTCGCCGTACTTCGCGTCGGCCGACGTGGACGAGGCCTACGCCGCGGCCAAGGTCAAGATCGACCTCGACGACCCGGCGCGCTCGCGACTCGTCGTCCGGCTGCGCAACGAATTCCACAACTGCTGGAGCGACTGCGCCGCGGATTCCGACGAGATGGAGGCGGCGATCGCCGCTTTCGCCTCGCAGGTGCCGCTCGCTCAGGTCGACCCCTCGCTCGTGCTGTCGAAGGCGCTCAAGCTGTACGACGGCGTGGTCGCGAGCGGCGGCAACCGCTACACCGCGAACACGATCGCGCTTTGGGAGTTCAAGACCGGCAAGGGCAGCGTCGCCTACGACACGAGCGGCGTGAACCCGGCGCTCAACCTGACGCTCTCCGGCGACGTCACCTGGGTCGGCGGCTGGGGCATCAATGTCCGCGGCGGCAAGGCCCAGGGCTCCACGAGCTCGAGCCGCAAGCTCGCGACGCTGATCGGCTCGACCGGTGAGTACACGATCGAGGCCTGGGTGGCCCCGGGCAACGTGACGCAGGAGGACGCGCGCATCGTCTCGTACTCCGGCGGCGTCGATGCCCGCAACTTCACGCTGGGCCAGACGCTCTACAGCTACGACTTCCTGAATCGCGGTCCCGGCACCGGCCCGAACGGCGAGCCCAAGCTCACGACGGCGGCCGCCGATGAGGACCTGCAGGCGACGCTGCAGCACGTGGTGGCGACCTACGACCCGGTCAACGGCCGACGCATCTACGTGAACGGCGTGTACACCGGCGACGCCGACCCGGCGCCGGCCGGCGCGATCGCGGACTGGGACGACACGTTCGCGTTCGTGCTCGGCAACGAGGTCTCGAACAACCGGCAGTTCCAGGGCGTGTACCGTCTCGTGGCGATCTACAACCGCGCGCTGACGCCCGAGCAGATACGGAAGAACTTCGACGCCGGCGTGGGCGAGAAGTACTACCTGCTGTTCTCGGTGAGCCACCTGGTGAACGTGCCTCAGGCGTACATCATGTTCGAGGTCAGCCAGTACGACAGCTACAGCTACCTGTTCAACAAGCCGACATTCATCAGCCTCGATCCGGCCGCCCGCCCGGGCAGCATCCCGATCAAGGGCATGCGCATCGGCGAGAACGGCGCTGAGCCGGAGGTCGGCCAGGCCTACCGCACGCTCGACACCACGATCGACGACTCGAACTACGGGCCGCTCGGCCAGCCGTTGTCGTCGATCGGGACGGTGATCGGGCTGCAGAAGGGCCCGGACGCGGACGAGTTCTTCCTGACCTTCGACGTGCTCGGTTCGCACACGAACGTGCGCCTCGACCCGGTGCCGCTCGCTCCGGCGCCGCCGGCGGACGTGCGCCGGCCGCCGGACATCGGCATCCGCGCGTTCGACGAGATCAACTCGACGATGTCGGTGCTCACCGGGGTCAGCCCGCAGACGCCTGCCGTGCAGTCGACGTTCGACACCGTCAAGCAGGCGCTGCCCACCGTCGAGAGCATCGACACGTTCGTCTCCGGCCACCCGGTCGCGATCGCGCAGCTCTCGATCCAGTACTGCAACGCGCTGGTCGACGACACGACGGCGCGTGCCCAGTACTTCCCGGGCTTCGACTTCTCGGCCGCACCGTCCGTGGCGTTCTCGCCGGCGGGCCGGGCGATCGTGCTCGACTCGCTGGTCGGGCACATGATGAGGGCGAACCTGGCCGACGACCCGGACCCGGCCGCCGTGCGCGGCGAGCTCGACTCGCTGGTCACGCGGCTCACCTCGTGCGGCGCCAGTTGCCCGGCCGGCCGCACGCCCATCGTCGTCAAGGCAACCTGCGCTGCGCTGCTCGGCAGCGCGGTCACGCTGATCGAGTGAACGGGCGCGAGGAGACACAACGATGATCATCCGCAGGAAGAGTCCGCGCCGCCTCACGCCGGACGAACCGATCCGCCACGACGGCGTCCACAAGCGCCCGGTCACGCGGCGCGACTTCATCGCACAGGGCCTGACCGCGGGCCTGGGCACGGTGGTCGCACCGACCGTCTTCGGGCTGTTCGCGAATCCGCGCGACGCGATGGCGGCACTGTCCCCGGACCTGCAGGCGCTGCGCGCGACCTGCGGGATCGACGTGCAGGGGGCGGGCAAGATCCCGTTCATCTGCATCGACCTGGCCGGCGGCGCGAACATGGTCGGCTCGAACGTGCTGATCGGCGGCCCGGGCGGCCAGCTCGACTTCCTCACGACCTCGGGCTACGGGAAGCTCGGCCTGCCGGGCGACATGGTCCCGTCGCTGACCAATCCGGCCACCGGCACCAGCTTCACCGATTCGTCGCTCGGCCTCGCGTTCCACTCGGACAGCGCGTTCCTGCGTGGGATCCTCGATCGCGTGTCGCCGGCGACGGCCGCCTCGATCAACGGCGCCGTGATCGCGGCGCGCTCCGAGAACGACACGGGCAACAACCCGCACAACCCGATGTACGGCATCTACCGTGCCGGCGCGAGCGGGTCGCTCGCGACGCTGATCGGCTCGCGCGCGTCGGATTCCGGTGGAAACTCGGCGGCTCCGGTCGGCCTGATCGACCTGTCCGTGCGGCCGACCAAGGTCGACCGCGCGAGCGACGTCACCGGCTTCGTCGACACGGGCCAGCTCGCGAGCCTGCTCAGCCTCGACGACACGGTCGCCGTGATGGAGGCCGTCCAGCGCATCAGCGCGCGCAAGATGCAGATGGTCGACCCGAAGCAGCCGTGGATGGACCCGAAGAAGGTCACCGTCACGCGCGACGAGGTCGTGCGGGAGCTCGTTTCCTGCAATTACCTGAAGGCGGCCGACGTGGTCGACCGCTTCGGCAACCCGAGCAGCCTCAATCCCGAGCTCGACCCGGACATCGTCGGGTCGGGCGGCATCTTCAGTCGGGCCGAGTACGACTCGGACGCCGAGTTCCAGAAGACGGCCGCGGTCATGAAGATGGTAATCTCGGGCTATGCGGGCGCCGGCACGATCACGATGGGCGGCTACGACTACCACGGCCAGGGACGTTCGACGGGCGAGCTGCGCGACCTGCGGGCCGGGCGCTGCATGGGCGCCTGCCTCGAGTACGCCGCGCGCCGGGGCGTACCGCTGATGCTCTACGTGTTCTCGGACGGGTCGATCTCGGCGGACGGGCAGGTGGACGACTCGGTCGACGGGCGTGGCAAGTTCATGTGGACCAGCGACAACCAGTCGACGGCCGCCTCGTTCTTCCTCGTGTACAACCCGCAGGGACGCCCACAGCTCCTCAGCACCGGTGCCGGCGGCACCGCGCGCCACCAGCAGATCGGCTACTTCCGGCCCGACGCGTCGGTCGAGACCGCGTCGAGCCCGGCGGCGAACAACGTGAACCTGCTGGTGGAGACGGTCGCGCTCAACTACATGGCGCTGCATGGCGAGCAGGGGCAGTTCGGGCAGAAGTTCCCGACGAACGGACTCGGCTCGGCCGCGCTCCAGGACAGCCTGATCGCATTCGAACCGATCGTGAACGGCCGCATCGGCTGACGGAGGATCGTGACGCCGGCAGTGACCCACGACCCCTGGCCACTGCTCGGCTGCCCCGAATGCGGCGGCCGCCTCGTGCCCGGCGAGGCCGTCGGCTGCACCGGTTGCGGCTCGACCTGGCCGACGCTCGACGGCATTCCCTGGCTCGTCTCGCCCGCCGCCGACACGCTCGGCGCCTGGCGGTCCCAGCTGCGTGCCCACGTGTCGGCGCTGGCGACCCAGTCCACGCTCTACCGGGCCGCACTCGATGCGGCCGCGACGGACGGCGCACGCCGCCGGCTCGGGCTGCTGGCCGAGGCCTGCGCGGACCACGCGCGACGGCTGGCCGAACTGCTGGCGCCGCTCGGCGTCACTGAGTCCGCGGCCGCGCCCGAGGCCTATCGGGCCGTCGCGGCGGCGCTGCCTCCGGGCCAGTCGCTCACGAGCTACTACGCGAACCTGCACCGTGACTGGTGCTGGGGCGACGCCGAGAACGCGGCGGCGCTCGACTCGATCGACCGCGCGCTCGGCCCGGGCCCGGTGGGCCGGATGCTGGTGCCCGGCTGCGGCGCAGGCCGTCTCGCGTACGACCTGCACGGACTGCGTCGCCCGGCGTTGACCGTCGCCGCCGACCTGAACCCGCTGATGCTGGCCGCCGCCGCCCGGATCTGGCGCGGGGAGCACGTCCGGCTGCACGAGTTCCCGATCGCCCCGCGCGACGCGGAGAGCCAGGCGCTGCTGCGCACGCTCGAGGCCCCGGCGCCGGCGGCCCCTGGGCTGTGGCCCGTGTTCGCCGACGTCACCGCGCCGCCGTTCGCCGCCGCGTCGTTCGACACGGTGGTCACCCACTGGCTCGTCGACGTCATCGACGACGACTTCGCGACGTTCGCCGCCCGCGTGAACCACTGGCTCGCGCCGGGCGGACGGTGGGTCAACAGCGGCTCCTTCTTCTTCCAGAACCACGCGCCCGCCGCGTGCCATGCGGCCGACGAACTGCCGGGCCTGCTCGCGGCGGCCGGGTTCGACGAGGTCGAGGTCCGCGAAGAGCAGGTGCCGTACCTCGCTTCGCCGGCCAGCCGCCACGCGCGACTCGAGCGGGTCGTGACGTTCTCGGCGCGCGTCCGGACGCGGGTACCAGTGCCCGCCCCGCGACGTCACGCGCCGGCCTGGCTCGAGCGCGCCGATGCGGCGCTGCCGATGACCCCGCAGGTCGAGGCACACGTGCTCGCGCTCCGCGTGCAGGGCTACATCGCGTCGCTCGTCGACGGCCGTCGCACGATCGCCGACGTGGCCTCGCTGCTGGTGCGCGACCGGCTGCTGCCCGCGGACGAGGCGCTGGCGGCCGTGCGAGGGTTCATGCAGCGATTCTATGCCGACGCCTCGGCGTCGCCGCGTCCCTGAGCGAGGTGGACATGGACGGCCGGTGGTACGAGCGCGAAGAAGCGATCATGGGCACGAGGATCGCCGTGCAGCTGTGGAGCACGGATCCGGAGATCGCGCGGCACGGCATCGATTCGGTGATCGCCGAGATGCACCGCACGGACCGGCTGATGAGCACCTACAAGCCGGAGAGCCAGCTCTCGCAGGTGAACGCCCACGCCCACGAGCACCCGGTCGTCGTGGACCCCGACATCATCGACGTCGTCTCGAAGTCGTTCGAGTACTCGAAGCTGAGCGACGGTTTGTTCGACGTGACTTACGCAAGTGTCGGCCACCTCTACGACTACCGCGCGGGTCGGCGACCGAGCGAAGCCGAGATCGAGGCCGCGCTTTCAGCGGTCGACTACCGCCAGGTCGAGGTCGACCGTGAGCGGTGCACGATCCGCTTCCACCGGCCCGGCATGCGTATCGACCTCGGCGGCTTCGCGAAGGGCTGGGCCGTGGACCGGGGAGCGGAGATCCTGCGCTCGCTCGGCATCGGTCACGCGATGGTCACGGCGGGCGGCGATACCCGGCTGGTCGGTGACCGGCTCGGCAAGCCCTGGGTCGTCGGGATCCGCGATCCGCGCCGCGACGGAGCCGTGGTCACCCGGCTTCCGCTGGTCGACGAGGCGGTGTCCACGTCCGGCGACTACGAGCGGTACTTCGAGCACGAGGGCGTGCGACACCACCACATCCTGGTGCCGGGGACCGGCCACTCCCCGTCGTCGGTGCGCAGCGTCACGATCATCGGCGCGTCCGCGACGCACACTGACGGACTGACCAAGCCCGTGTTCATCCTCGGCGTCGAGCGGGGAATGGAGTACCTGGCCCGGGTCGGCGACGTGGACGCCGTGATCGTCGACGCCGAAGGCCGCCTCTACTTTTCGCCCGGGATCGCGCCCGCCGGCTGAATGCAGGCGCCGGGCGGCGCCTGCTCCCAATCTGTGACGCACTGCCGCTTGTCGCCCTGCGGCTCCTTGACAGTACGTGGCCCCGCGTCAACGATGACCCGCGACTGAACAAAGGCAAACCCGCCGAAAGGCGGGGACGCAAAGCTTCCGGTCTAAGGGCGTTGCCCACGACAGCGGGGTTGCCAGGATGCGATCGTTCGTAACGACATCGCGCACCGTCCGAGGTGCGCACAGCAGGGGTGCCACGGCGCTGGCCGTGCTCGCCCTCGCGCTGTCCGCGGCCCCGCAGGCCGGGGCCGCGCCGGCCGTCGAGGTCGGCGCGACGGCCCCCGATTTCGTGCTCAAGGCGACCGACGGGCGCAACCTGCGCCTCGCCGAGTATCGCGGCGACGTCGTCGTGATTTCGTTCTGGGCGAGCTGGTGCGGCGGCTGCGAGGCCGCGCTCGAGGCGCTGAAGGGCCTGCCGGCCGACCCGCAGGGCGCCACCCCGGTCGTGCTCGCGATCAGCCTCGACGGCGACGCCCGCCGCGTCGCGAGCGCAGCCCGCTCGATGGACCTCGGCTACCCGATGCTCGTCGACGCCCGTCAGCAGGTCGGGCGCCTCTACGACGTGGATGCACTGCCTTACACACTGATTCTGGACCGCGACGGCGTCGTGATCGGCGCCTGGACGGATGCGCCCGCGCCGCGGGCAGAGATCGAACGGCTCGCCGCGGAGGCCCGCCCATGAGTTTCCCGATGCATCGCGACGCCGGCCGCCTGCGGGCCGTTTTCCTCTGCTCGCTCCTGGTCGCGGGGGGGCTGATGGTCGCCGGCGCGACCCGCGCCGACGATGCGGTCGCCCCGGTCGCCGACGCCACCGCTCCGGCGCCGGCCGACCCGGCAGCGGCCGACCCGGCGGCGGCGACCCGCGGGGTCGATCAGGACGTGCAGGCCCTCAAGAAGGAACTGGTCGCGCTGAACCGCGACCTGTTCAAGCTCGAGGAGGAGATCCTCTACCCGGCGAGCACGCAGGTCGCGGTGTTCCTGTCGGTCAACACCGGCACGTTCTTCCAGCTCGACTCGGTCACGCTGAAGCTCGACGACAAGGAAGTGGCGAACTACCTGTACACGACCCGCGAGATCGAGGCATTGCACCGCGGCGGCGTGCAGAAGCTCTACATCGGCAATCTGAAGGCCGGGCCGCACGAGCTCGTCGCGTTCTTCACGGGCAAGGGGCCGCACGACGTGGACTACCGTCGCGGCGCCACGCTGACGTTCGACAAGACGGTCGGCGCCAAGTACGTCGAACTGCGCATCACGGACAAGGCGTCCGCGATGCAGCCCGAGTTCGTCGTGCGCCAGTGGGAATGAGCTGGCGACGGGGGGAGTGATGCTCGAATCGTCACGCCGCGCGCAAGCGACGAGGCGCCGCTGCCTGGGGGCGGCGGTGCTCGTCGTGCTCTCGGCGTCGGCGCAGGCGGCGGTCGCGTCGACGCCGGACGACCGTCCGCCGCCGACCCGGATCCGCGACCTCGACTACGGCGACGTGCTGTTCCACTACTACCAGGACGACTACCTCGGCGCGCTCGTACGGCTCGAGGCGGCACGCGACCTCGGCCGGCTGCCGAACCAGGGCGCGGAGGCCGAACTGCTGTCGGGTGGCCTGTACCTGTCGCTCGGGCTGCACGCCGAGGCGACCCGTATCTTCGACCGCCTGCTCGGCGGCAACGTGCCGCAGTCGGTCAGCGACCGCGCGCGCTTCTACCTCGCCCGGATCGGCTACCAGCGCGGCTACTACGACCAGTCGTTGCGCGACCTCGGCCTGATCAAGGGCACGCTGCCGGGCAAGCTCGAGTCCGAGCGGCGGCTGCTGGTCGCAAACGTCCTGATGGCGCTCGGCCGCTACGGTGAGGCGGCCTCCGAACTCCAGAAGGCGGGGCCGGAGGACGACTGGGCCCCGTACGCGCGTTACAACCTCGGCGTTGCGCTGGTCCGCACCGGCAATTTCGCGCAGGGCACGCAGTGGCTCGCCGCGGTCGGCACGATGACGGCGACGAACGAGGAGCAGCGCTCGCTGCGCGACCGCGCCAACCTGTCGCTCGGGTACGCACTGCTGCAGCAGCGCGCCGCCGAGCCTGCGGCAAGCGCGCTCTCGCGCGTGCGCCTGCAGGGGCCGTACAGCAACAAGGCGCTGCTCGGGCTCGGCTGGGCCGAGGCCGACGCGAAGCAACCCGATCGTGCGCTCGTGCCCTGGCTCGAGCTGCGCAACGGCCGCCTGCTCGACGCCGCCGTGCAGGAGTCCTACCTCGCGGTCCCGTATGCCTACGCGCAACTTGCCTCGAACGGCCAGGCCGCACAGCAGTATCGCTATGCAGTGCAGGCCTACGTGGACGAGAGCCGCCGGCTCGACGAGTCCATCGCGGCGATCCGCCGGGACGGCTTCCTCGACTCGGTGCTCGCGGCGACACCGCCGGACGACCCGATGGGCTGGGCCTGGCAGCTGCGCAAGGTGCCCGATGCGCCGCAGACCCGGTACCTCTACCACCTGCTCGCCTCGCACGCGTTCCAGGAGGGTCTGCGCAACTACCGCGACCTGCGCATCATGCAGCGCAATCTCGCGAGCTGGGGCCAGTCGCTCGAGGCGCTCGACGAAATGGTCGTGACCCGCCAGCTGGCCGCCGAGCAGCGCGAGCCGCGCCGCCGAGCGCTGCTCGACTCGACGGACTTCGACGGGCTGGCCGCCCGGCAGTCGGCGCTCGAGGCGCAGGCACGCGAGGTCGACGCGAACCGCGACGTCGCGGCGCTTGCGAGCCCCGAGCAGGCCGCGGCCTGGGCGGCGCTCGAGTCGGACCTCGCGCGGATCGAGGCGCTGCCGGACGGCGACCAGCGCGACGAACTCCTCGAGCGCGCGCGCCTGCTGCGCGGCGTGCTGATGTGGCAGCTCGACGCCGACTTCAAGCAGCGCATGCGTGCGCTCAGGAACGACCTGCGCGACACCGGCGCGCTGCTCGCGGACGCGCGCCGCGGCCTCGAGCAGGTCGACGCGGCGAGCGCGAGCGCGCCGCAGAGCATCGCCGGCTATGCGAACCAGGTGCAGGCGATGGCGGCCCGCGTCCAGCAGATGGGCCCGCGCATCGACGACGCCGCCGCGGCCCAGCAGCGGGTGCTGGTCGCGATCGCCGTCGACGAACTCGAGTCCCAGAAGCGCCGGCTCGCGAGTTACGCGACGCAGGCGCAGTTCGCGCTCGCGGCGATCTACGACGGCGCGACGGCCGGGGTGAACCGGTGAACCGCCGGCTCCTCGCGGCGGTGCTCGCCTGCCTCGCGGCGGTGGCGCCCGTGCATGCCGCGCACAAGTCCGAGCCCGGCACGCTCGGCGACCTCGGCACGCGAGCGGCGCCGGTCGACCGTGCGGTCGCGGTCGAGGCCGAGGCAGGGCAGGCCGCGCGCAGCTACGAGGAGTTCCTGCGCATCCCGGACACGGATCCGGCGCTCCGCGCGCAGGCGCTGCGCCGGCTGGGCGACCTGAGGCTCGCCGAGTCCGAGACGCTGCGCGCCGACCAGGGCGCCGAATCCCCGGCCGCCGCGGAAGCGGCCCGCGAGGCCGTGGCGGCTTACCGGCAGCTGCTCGCCGAGCAGCCGCAGGTGGCCGGGGCCGACGCGGTGCTCTACCAGCTGGCGCGGGCCAGCGAGAGCCTCGGCGACACCGACGGGGCGCGAGCGGCCCTCGACCAGCTTGCGGCGCGCTACCCCACCGGTGCGCACTACGGTGAGGCGCAGTTCCGCCGCGGCGAAGTGTTCTTCAGCGAAGGCCGTTACGCGGATGCCGAGCAGGCGTACGCGGCGGTCCAGGCGCTCGGGCCGACCTCCGAGTTCTACGTGCAGGCCGTGTACAAGCGCGGCTGGGCGCTCTTCAAGCAGTCACAGGACGTCGAGAGCGAGGCCGTGTTCCTGACGCTGCTCGACACGGTGCTCGTGCACGACGGGCGGGTGCGGTCGCAGTCCGACCTGTCGCGGCCCGAGCAGGAACTGACGTCCGACGCGCTTCGGGCGCTCGCGATCACGTTTGCGAGCGACGAGGGACCGAAGACGCTCGAGGCGGCGCTCGATCGCCACGGCCCGGCGCCGTACGAAGCCCGGGTGTACGCGGCGCTCGGCGACCTGTATGTCGAAAAGGAACGCTACCAGGACGCCGCCGAGGCCTACCGGGCCTACGCGTCGCGCCGGCCGATGGACGACGAGGCGCCGCTCATGATCGTGCGCGCGACCGACGCCTACGCGCGCGGCGGGTTCGCGAGCCTGGTGCTCGACGGCAAGCGTCAGCTCGTCGAGCAGTACGGCCCCGGTAGCGAGTACTGGCGCGTCCACGCGGACGACCTGAACCCGGCGGTCAGCTCGGCCGTGCAGGCGAGCCTGCTCGACCTGGCGCAGTACCACCACGCGCTCGCGCAGAAGGGGTCGGCCGCGGACCGCGACGTCGCCGTGCGCTGGTACCGCGCGTACCTGGAGGGCTTCGATTCCTCGCCGGCCGCGCCGGCCACGCGGTTGCTGCTCGCGGACCTGTTGTTCGAGGGCGCCCGCTACGACGAGGCCGCACCGGAGTACGAGCGCGCCGCGTATTCGTACCCGACGAATCCGGAGTCGGCGCGCGCGGGCTACGCCGCGCTCGTCGCCTGGGACAAGGCGGCCGCGGCGGCACCGGAGGCCGCGCGGGCGCCGCTCGAGGCCCGCGAGATCGATTCGTCGCTGCGGTTCGCCGCGGCGTTCCCGGACCACCCGGAGACGCCGGCGGTGCTGACGCGCACCACGAAGACGCTGTTCGACGCGGGCGACCGCCTGCGTGCCGAGTCCGTCGCGCAGCAGGTGCTCGCGCTCGGCCCGCGTGCCACGCCCGAGCAGCAGCGGGTCGCCTGGACGGTGCTCGCGCACACCTGGTTCGACGACGGTCGCTACGCAGACGCCGAGCATGCCTACGCCGAACTCGCGTCCCGGATCCCGGCCGGTGACCCGCAGGCCGGCGAGATCTCGGAGCGCCTCGCGGCATCGGTGTACCGTCAGGGCGAGGCGAAGCAGCAGGCGGGCGACCCGGCCGGCGCCGTGCAGGACTTCCTGCGCGTCGCGACGGTCGCGCCGACGTCGCCGGCCGCCGCGAAGGGGCAGTACGACGCGGCGACGCTCCTGATCGCCTCGAAGGACTGGACCGGCGCGGCCCAGGTCCTCGAGCGCTTCCGCGCCGACTACCCGAACGACGAATTGCAGCCCGAGGTCACCCGCAAGCTCGCGGTCGTCTACCAGGAGGGCGGTCGCGGCCACGACGCCGCCGTCGAACTCGAGCGCATCGCGGCCCGCGATGCCGAGCCGGCGGACGTCCGTCGCGCGGCACTGTGGCAGGCCGCCGAACTCTACGCGGCGTCGTCCGACGCGGCCGGGGCGACCCGGGCGTACACGGCGTACGTCGCGCGCTTCCCGACCCCGGTGGACGCGGCGATCGAGGCACGCCAGGAACTGGCGCTGCTGTCCTCGTCCGCCGGCAACCAGGCCGAGACCACGCACTGGCTCGAGGAGATCGTCGCAGCCGATGCGGCCGCCGGCGCCTCGCGCACCGACCGCACGCGCTTCCTCGCCGCCCAGGCCTCGCTGCAGCTCGCGCAGCCGCTCGACGCAGCCGCGCGTGCGGTCGCGCTCACCGCGCCGCTCGATCGCTCGCTGGCACGACGCAAGACGGCGATGGAGGCCGCACTCGCCGCCTGGTCCCGTGCGGCCGACTACGGCGTTGCCGGCGTCACGACCGAGGCGACCTGGGCCATGGCCGACCTGTACCGCGACTTCGGTGCCGCGCTGCTCGCCTCGCAGCGGCCGGCCGGGCTCTCGGCCGAGGAACTCGAGCAGTACGACCTGCTGCTCGAGGAGCAGGCCTACCCGTTCGAGGAGAAAGCGATCGGCATCCACGCGACCAACGCGCACCGTGCCGCGACCGGCACCTGGGACGAGTGGGTCATCAAGAGCTATTCGGCGCTCGCGCAGATGAAGCCCGCGCGCTACCAGCGCCAGGAGCGGCTCGACGCGGCCGACGCCGCGCCGGGAACCCCGCCCGAGGCGCTGGCCTCGATCGCGGCCGCACTCGCGTCGCTCGAGCAGGGCAAGGACGACGCGGCGATCGAGCAGGCCCAGGCCGCACTCGCGCTCGACCCGGCCAACGCGGTCGCGCGCAACCTGCAGGGCGTCGCCTACCGCCGCAGCGGGCGCTTCGCCGAGGCGCAGGCCGCGTACGAGGCTGCGATCGCCGGCTCGCCCGGGCACCCGACGCCCGAACGCAACCTCGGCATCCTGCTCGATCTCTATCTCGACGACCCGGCGGCCGCGCTGCCGCACTACGAGCGATACCAGCAGCTGACGGGCGGCAGCGATCCCGAGACCGGGCCGTGGCTCGTCGAGCTGCGCACGCGCATCGGCCAGGTGCAGCGCACGGCGGAGACCCAGCCATGAAGCGATCCCTGCGTAGCGCCGTCGTCATCGCGCTGCTCGCGTCCCCGGTTGCGTCGCCTGCAGCCGAGCCGACGCCGATCGACCGCGCCTCGGCGGCACCGGCCGCCCACACGTCGCCCGCGCCGGCCGCCCCGGCACCGGCCCCGGCCGCGCGCACCGCGTCCGTGGCCAAGGCGCACGACCGGCTCGACCTCGACTCGACCTCGATCACCGGCAACCGCGAGCTGCCGAAGGTGATGAGCATCGTGCCGTGGAAGGACGCCGAGCCGCCCGCCGGCCCGGACCGCCCGATGAACAGCCTGGTCGAAGAGGTGCTTTCGCCGATCGACCGCGACGAGTTCCGACGAGAAGTCTCCTATTTCGGAGACCTGACCACCCCGGCACGGCCGGACATTGCAACGACCAACAGTACTTCCCCCGGAGTCAAGCAGCCATGAACGCCATAGACCTGGTAGTCGCCTTCTTCAGGAACGGAGGAGTGTTCCTGTATCCCATCGCCGCCGTGTTCGCGATCGGCCTCGCGATCGCGATCGAGCGTTTCATCTACCTGAGCAAGGTCCAGCGCGGCAACCGCGCGCTGTGGGCCGAGCTCGCCCCGCTGATCCAGGCGGGCAACTTCCGCAAGGCCATGGAAGTGGCGAGCGCCACGGATTCCGCGCTCGCGACGATCATGCGTTACGGCCTGACGCGCATCTCGACCGCCCGTCGCCGGGACGACATCGAGAAGGCGATGGAGGAGAGCCTGATCGAGGTGATCCCGCGGCTCGAGAAGCGCACGCACTACCTCGCGACGCTTGCCAACATCGGCATGCTGATGGGCCTCCTCGGCACCGTGATCGGTCTGATCAACGCCTTCTCGGCGGTGGCGGCCGTCAACCCGTCCGAAAAGGCCGCGCTGCTCTCGGCCAGCATCTCGGTGGCGATGAACAACACGGCGCTCGGCCTCGGGCTCGCGATCACGCTGCTGCTGTGCCACATGTACCTCGAGACCCGCACCACGGAGCTGGTAGACAGCCTCGAGGTGGCCTCGGTCAAGTTCCTCAACGCCGTGACGGAGCGCCGTGACCCGGCCGCCGACCGGATCGAGGACGCGGAGGCTTCGGCCGTGATCGCGCGGGCCCGTGCGCGCGAGGCGCTGGCCGGAGCGGCACGCGCATGAAGAACTCGACGCTGGCGCGCCGGCAGCAGCGCAACCATGCGCGCTACCGGGGTCGCAACGACCTGAACATCGTGCCGATGCTGGACGTCATGACCATCCTGACGTTCTTCCTGATCTTCTCGGCCGTGTTCTCGAAGACGAGCGTGCTGGAGCTCGACCTGCCGGGCCCGGGGGCCCGTGCAGACTCGACGCCGCCCGCGCTCCAACTCGAGGTGATCGTGCGCCGCACCGGCATCGAAGTCGCCGACCGTGGCACCGGCGTGCTCGCGGCCGTTCCGCTCACCGAGCGGGGCAACCAGGACGTGGTCCGGCTCTCGGCGGTGCTCGCCGAGATCAAGGGCCGCTACCCGACCGTGGACGGCGCGACGATGCTGGTCGACGAGAACGTCGACTACGACACGATCGTCCAGGTGATGGACGCCGTGCGGGCACGGCAGCAGGTCGACGGGCCGCACGTGACCAGCACGCCGCTCTTCCCGCGCATCTCCCTTGGGGACGCACCGACATGATACGCACCGGCCTGAAGCGACACGCGCGTCACGGCAAGAGCGGGGGTGGGCACGGGCCCCTCGCGCTCGTGCCGATGATCGACATGCTCACGATCCTCGTCGTGTACCTGCTGGTTCACACGGCGGACACGGAGATCCTGCCGAACACACGCAACATCGCGATCCCGCAGTCCGTGTCCGTTCAGAAGCCGCGCGAGACGACGCTCGTGACCGTGACGCGCGACATGCTGTACGTGAACGGCCAGGCGGTGGTCTCGGTGGCCGACGTCGGCGGCTCCGCGCAGAACGTCATCGAACCCCTGCGCGCGGCGCTCGCCGCCCAGCCCGCGAGCCTGCTGCCGGGCGCCGAGGGGCGTCGGGAGGTCACGGTGATGGCGGAGAAGTCGCTGCCGTACACGGTCCTCAAGAAGGTCGTCGCGAGCTGCTCGGCCGCCGACTACGCAAAGGTGTCGCTGGCCGTCGTCGAGCGCGAGCAGGCGCTCGCGTCGCGGATCGGGGCCTGAGGAGACGAGGCACATGAGCGTCGCGAACGCGGTCAACTACCGCCTCTACGAACTGCCCTGGACGCCGACGCCGGCCGACGAGCGCCGCCTCCGGCGCATCATCGGCGCGGCCCTCGGGCTGCTGATCGGCTTCGGGATCGTCATCCCGCTGCTGCCCGAGCGCCCGCGCGACGAGGTCGCGCCGCCGGCGGTCCCGGAGCGCATCGTCGAGTTCATCCTCGAGCAGCCCAAGCCGCCGCCCAAGGTCGAGCCGCCGCCGGTGCCGGTCGAGACGCCGCGCGTCGCGCGCCCGGTCGAGACGCCGGCGCCGGTCGCGCGCGAGGTGCCGAAGCCCGACCCGCGCAAGAAGGCCGCGCAGTCCGGCCTGCTCGCGCTGGCGGACCAGCTGCAGGAACTTCGCGACATCGACGTGAAGAACCCGACCGATGCGCAGCCGCTGAATGCCGGCACCGGCAACAAGACGCGCGTCGACCGGGCGCTGCTCACGGCCAACACCGGGCAGGGCAGTGGCGGCATCACGGTCGGCCAGGCGAGCCACGGCTTCGGTGGCGGCACGACCGGGCTGAAGGGCATCAAGACCGCGGAGGTCAGCGGCGGCCCGGCCGCCGCGCCGGCCGCGGAGGCGCGTCGCTCCGGTTCGAGCGCCAAGGCGGCGCGCACGCGCGAGGAGATCGAACTGGTATTCGATCGCAACAAGTCGGCCATCTACTCGATCTACAGCCGCGCGCTGCGGGACAACCCGGCCCTGCAGGGCAAGGTCGTGCTCGAGGTCACGATCGCGCCGTCGGGCGAGGTGACCGACTGCCACATCGTCTCGAGCGAACTCAACGACCCGGACCTCGAGCGCAAGCTCGTCGCGCGGGTCAAGATGTTCCGGTTCGAGGACAAGGACGTCGCGACGATGACGACCACGAAGCCGATCGAGTTCTTCCCGGCCTGACGACCGCGGGGCCGGGCACCGCCCGGCCTCGCCGGTTGCTATGCTCGCGAGCGGGAGTGGGTTGCGCAGGAGGCGCCCCATGATGGCTGCTCGGACGACCTGGGTGTTCGCGGCGCTCGCCGCGCTGGCCGCACTGGCCGCGCGCTCCGCGCCTGCTCCCGTCGCCCCGGCCGCGGGCGGCGCCACGGCGGCGGCGTCGCAGCCCGCCGCACCGAACCCCGTCCGGTTCGGCGAATTCTCCCCCACGGGCACCGTCAAGAAGGTGCGCCAGGTTCGGGCCCGGTTCCAGACGCCGATGATCGCGCTCGGCGACACGGAGGCCCGTGCCCCGTTCGACGTCGACTGCAGCCCGGCCGGGCAGGGCCGCTGGGTCGACGGGTACAACTGGGTCTACGACTTCGACGCGGACCTGCCGTCCGGCGTCCGCTGCCGGTTCACGCTGCGACGCGGCCTCGCGGACCTCGCCGGCGCACCGGTCACCGCACGCGGCGCTTTCCGATTCGACACCGGCGGGCCGGCGATCGTCGCGAGCCTGCCCATGGACGGGTCGACGGACGTCGACGAGGACCAGGCCTTCCTGTTCAAGCTCGACGGTGCGGTGAACGAGGCGTCGATCCGGGACCACGTCCATTGCGTGGTCGATGGCCTGGCCGAGGCGCTGCCGGTGCGCATCGTGCGGGGCGCCGAACGGGACGCCGTGCTCGCCCAGCGCCGCCGGCTCGGCTACGCGTACTACGCGCTGCTCTGGAAGGATGCGAACGTGTCCTACGCGCGGGTCACCGACGCCCGGATGCGCGAGGCCGAAGCCACGATCGTCGTGCTGCGTTGCGCGCGGCCCCTGCCCCCCGATGCGAAGGTCCAGGTCGCCTGGGGTCCCGGCGTGGCGTCGCCGAACGGCCTGGCGACGTCGGTCGTCCAGCGCATCGCCTACCAGGTCCGGCCGGCGTTCGCCGCTCGCGTCGAGTGCACGCGCGCCAACGCCAGCGCCGGCTGCCTGCCGATGACGCCGATCGAAGTGCAGTTCAACGCGCCGGTGCCGCGCGAGCTCGCGCTGGCCGTGCGGCTGGAGTCCGGCGGACGGGTGTTCGAACCCACCCCCATCGAAGGCGACCAGGCGCCGATGCTCGAGCGGGTCCGTTTCACGGGCCCGTTCGCCGAGCAGGCCGTGACGAAGGTGATCATGCCGCCCGGACTGCACGACGACGCCGGGCGCCCGCTCTCGAATGCGTCGAGGTTCCCGTTGGACCTGCGCGTCGACGCCGCGCCGCCACTCGCGAAGTTCTCCGGGACCTTCGGCATCCTCGAGGCGCAGGGCGGCGCGGTGCTGCCCGTCACGTTGCGCAACCTCGACGCGGCGGCCCCGGGCGCGACGGCGGGCGTCCCGGCCAGGATGCTCAGGGTGGGTGCCGACCCGCAGGCGATCCTCGGTTGGCTCAATCGCGTGGACGGCGCGATGCGGCCGAGTGGCGAATGGGTCGAGGACGAAGACGGCAATAACCGGCGCTGGCGTGAAACGACGGGGTCGGTTCCCGTGTTCTCCGGGGAAGCGGCGGTCCAGGAATTCACCGTGCCGAAGCCAGCCGGGGCGCAGGCCTTCGAGGTCGTCGGCATCCCGTTGCCATCGACGGGGCTGTACGTCGTCGAACTGTCGAGCCGGCGCCTCGGCGAGAGCCTGCTCGGCAGCGGCCAGACCCGCTACGTTGCGACGGCCGCGCTGGTCACGAACCTGGCGGTCCACTTCAAGTGGGGCCGGGAGTCGTCGCTGGTCTGGGTGACCCGTCTCGACAACGGCAAGCCGGTGTCGGGCGCACTCGTCGAGGTCGCGGACGCCTGCGACGGCCGCGTGCGCTGGACCGGACGGACCGGTCGCGACGGCATCGCGAACGTCGCGACGTCCCTCGGTTCGCCGCGGTCGTACGGCGGCTGCGGGAGCGCCGACTCGCACCCGCTGATCGCGCTGGCCAGGCTCGGGGACGACTTCAGTTTCGCATTGACGACCTGGGACGCGGGCATCTCGAGCTGGAGCTTCGGACTGCACGGCGGTTACGGCGAAGACCCGGACATGTACCACACGGTGTTCGACCGGCCGCTGTTCCGGCCGGGCGAGACCGTTTCGATGAAGCACTACCTCCGGCGGCACGTGAGCGCCGGCGTGACCATCGACGGCGACGCGCCCCGCAGTCGAAAGGTCGTGATCTCGCACCAGGGCAGCGACCAGCGCTACGAGTCCGACGTCGCCTTCGATGCCTCGGGCATCGGGACGCAGCAGTGGGCGATCCCGACGGGCGCCGCACGCGGCACCTACGGTGTCGAGGTCGCCGACGCGTCGGGCCGCCTGCAGCAGGCGGGCACGTTCAGGGTCGAGGAGTTCCGGGTCCCGACGATGCAGGCGCGGGTGTCGGGCCCGCCCCGCCCGCTGCCGCTGCCGAAGACGGTGCCGGTCGACCTGCAGGTCTCCTATTTGTCGGGCGGCGGTGCGGCCGGCCTGCCGGTGACGCTGCGCACCTACGTGGAGCCGGCGCCGCTGCAGTTCGAGAACTACCGCGACTACCGGTTCGGCGGCGACGTGCCGACGCCCGGCATCGCGGCCGACGACGAACGCTACGACGAGGACGGCGGGGACGAGGACGCCGGCGCCGCGGTGAACGCGGCCGGCCTCCGCGTGAGGTCGCAGACGCTAACGCTCGGGACCGGCGGCGCAGTGCGGGTCGAGGTGCCGGCCCCGTCGCACCTCGATGCGGCGGCGGTGCTCACGGCCGAGCTCGAGTACCCGGATTCGAACGGCGAGCTGCTGACGGCGACCGGGCGCGTGCGCCTGAGCCCGTCGGCGATCGCGGTCGGCCTGCGCGGGGAGGGGTCGGTCGCGCAACCGGGCAAGCTTCGCTTCCGGGTCGTGGTGCTGGATCTCGAGGGTCGCCCGTTGCGTGGCCGGCCGGTGCAGGTCGACCTGTACACATCGAAGTCCTACTGGTATCGGCGTCGCCTGGTCGGCGGCTTCTACGCGTACGAGCGCGTCTCCGAGGTCGAAGAACTGCCGGTCGGCTGCACGGGCACGACCGACGACAGCGGCCTCGTCCGCTGCGACGTCGCCCCCGGCGTGTCCGGCGAAGTGCTGATGCGCGCCGAGGCCCGCGACGACGCGGGCCGCTCCGCGGGCGCCACGAGCTCGATGTGGGTGGCCGGCCCGGACGACTGGTGGTTCGACGGCGGGTCGTCGGACCGGATGGACCTGACGCCGGACAAGAAGGAGTACGAGGCCGGCGGTACCGCGCGGCTCCAGGTGCGGATGCCGTTCCGCCGCGCGACGGCGCTCGTCACGGTCGAGCGCGAAGGCGTGCTGCGCGGGTTCGTCCAGCCGCTGGACGGCCGGTCGCCGATCGTGGACGTTACGCTCGAGGACGCCGACGCACCGAATGTCTACGTGTCCGTGCTCGCGGTCCGCGGCCGCGTGGCGCGTCCCGACGACCCGCGACTGAAGCCGGAGGACGGCGTCACTGCACTCGTCGACCTGAACAAGCCGGCGTTCAGGCTCGGGCTGGCCGCGTTGCGGGTCGGCTGGAAGCCGAACCGGCTCGACGTCACGGTCCGCCCGTCAAGAAGCGTCTACGGCGTGCGTGAGCGCGCGCAGGTGGACGTGCAGGTCCGGCGTGCCGACGGCGGCGCGCTGCCGCCGGGCACCGAGGTGGCCTTCGCGGCCGTCGACGCCGGCCTGCTCGAACTTGCGCCCAACCGGAGCTGGGACCTGCTCGCCGCGATGATGGGCGAGCGCAGTCTCGAGGTCGAAACCTATACCGCGCAGTCGCAGGTCGTCGGCAAGCGACACCACGGTCGCAAGGCCGTGCCGCACGGGGGCGGTGGCGGACGGTCGCGCGCGCGCCAGTCGTTCGACACACTGCTCACGTGGCAGTCGCGCGTGAAGGTCGGCGCCGACGGTGCGGCCCGGGTCGACGTCCCGATCAACGACTCGCTGACGACGTTCCGGCTGGTCGCCGTCGCGAGCGGGGGTGCACGGTACTTCGGCACCGGCAGCGCCGACATCACGACCTCGCAGGACATCATCCTGATGTCCGGCCTGCCGCCGGTGGTGCGGCGCGGGGACCAGTACCTGGCGACGTTCACGGTCCGCAACACGACCGGCGCGCCGCAGCGCGTGACGCTCGATGCAAGCCTGAACCCTGCGCCGGCGCGCGGACTGCCGCCGCGCGTCGTCGAACTGGCGCCGGGCGAGGCGCGCGACGTCTGGTGGGAGGTTGCGGCCCCGGCCACGGCCGACCGCCTCGCGTGGGACGTGACCGCGCGCAACGCAGCCGGCCGCGAGGCCGACCGGCTGTCGTTGTCGCAGGTCGTCGACGTCAAGGTACCGGTGACGACCCAGCAGGCGACGCTCGCACAGGTCGACCGGAGCTGGCGCGTGGCCGTGGCGCGGCCGGAACGCGCGGAACCGGGCCGGGGCGGCGTCGAGGTCGCATTGCAGGCGACGCTTGGTGACGGCCTCGACGGGGTGCGCGAATACATGGCCGCGTATCCGTACACCTGCATCGAGCAGCGGGTCTCGGTCGCACTGGCGCTCGGCGAGCCGGCCCGCTGGGACTCCGTGATGGCCGGCGTGCCGGCGTACATGGACCGGGCCGGCCTGCTGCGCTACTTCCCGATCGGCTCGCTGCCCGGCGACGACGTGCTGACCGCCTACGTGCTCACGATCGCCGACGTCGCCGGTCGCCGGATCCCGGACGCGACCCGGGACGCGATGCTCGACGGGCTCACGGGATTCCTGTCGGGGCGATACCCACGCGATTCGGCGTTGCCGACCGCCGACCTCGCGGTGCGCAGGCTGGGCGCGATCGCGGCGCTGGCCCGCTACGGCCGGGCCGACGCCGGCATGCTCGATGCGATCGACATCGAGCCGAATCGCTGGCCCACGTCGGCGGTCCTCGACTGGCTCGACATCCTGACGCGCGTGCGGGACATACCGATGAACGCGAAGCGCGTGGACGAGGCGCGCCGCATCCTGCGCTCCCGCGTCACGTTCGGCGGATCCCGCATCGGTTTCTCGACCGAGCGCGACGACGCGCTCTGGTGGCTGATGTCCTCGACCGACGCGAATGCCGCGCGGATCGTCATCGCATCGCTCGACGACAGAAACTGGAGCGTCGACTCGCCGCGGCTCGTGCGCGGCCTGCTCGCGCGCCAGCTGCGCGGCCACTGGAGCACCACGGTCGCGAACGCATGGGGCACGATCGCGGTGGGACGGTTCTCCGCGAAGTTCGAGGCCACGCCGGTGACCGGCACCTCGACGGTCGAACTCGGCGGCCGGAAGCGCGTCGTCCGCTGGCCGCTGCCCGGGCACGATGCCCCGGTCGAACTGCCGTGGCCGGACGGCCCTGCGGACCTCGGCGTGCGGCACGACGGCAGCGGGAAGCCGTGGGCGCTCGTGAGCACCCGGGCGGCGGTGCCGGTCACGCGAGCCTTCGGCGCCGGATTCCGCGTGACGCGCAGTGTGTCCGCCGTCGAGCGGGCCCGGCCGGATGCGTGGACGCGCGGCGACATCGTCCGGGTGCGGCTCGACCTCGATGCGCAGTCCGACCAGACCTGGGTCGTCGTCGCCGACCCTGTGCCGGCCGGCGCGACGCTGCTCGGCAACGGTCTCGGCGGGCAGTCCGGTGCCGCGACCCGCGGTGAGTCGCGGCGCGGCTACGCCTGGCTCGCGTACACGGAGCAGCGGCAGGGCGAGTACCGCGCCTACTACCGCTACGTGCCCAAGGGCAAGTGGCGGCTCGAGTACACGATGCGGCTCGACAATCCCGGCACGTTCGGCCTGCCGCCGACGCGCGTCGAGGCCATGTACGCGCCCGACTGGCATGCGATCTCGCCGAATGCCGATTTCGTGATCGAGCGCCGATGAGCGGCCGGCCCGGGGTGTCGATGCTGCGTCGCCTCGCGATCGCGCTGGTCGCGGTCCTTGCCGCCGGGGCGGGGTACCTGTTCTGGCCGGCCGGCGTGCCGTCGTTCGAGTCCGTCCGTGCGCAATGGGTGCCGTCGGACGGCGTGCTGCTCGACCGGCACGGCGAGGTTATCGACCGGGTCCGGCTGGACATGAAGGTGCGCCGCGGCGACTGGGTGCCGCTCGAGGACGTGTCGCCGGCGCTGGTCGAGGCCGTCGTGGCGGCCGAGGACCATCGCTACTGGGAGCACGGCGGCGTCGACTGGATCGGCGTTGCCGGTGCATTGCGCGACACGCTGCAGCATGGCCGGCGCCGGGGCGGCAGCACGATCACGATGCAGGTCGCGGCACTGCTGCCGGGCGGCCGCGTGCCTTCCGGTCCGGCCTGGTACCGGAAGCTCGAGCAGGTGCGGGTGGCCCGCGGACTGCAGCGTCGCTGGAGCCGGACCCAGGTGCTCGAGGCCTACCTGAACCTCGCCGGATTCCGTGGCGAGATCCGGGGCATCGACGCAGCGGCGACGGAGCTGGCGGGACGGACGCCCGGGTCGCTCGATGCCGCGGATAGCGCCGTCATCGCAGCGCTGCTGCCGGCGCCGAATGCCGCGCCCGACGCGGTGGCACGCCGCGCGTGCCGCCGGGCCGGGCAACGTCCGCAGGCCCCGGACTGCAACCGTTTGCGCGCCGTGGCCGACCAGATGCTGGTGGCTGGCCGCGCACCGATCGTCCCGCCGCGGATCGCGACGCAGCTCGCGCACGAACTGCTGCGCCGGCCTGGCGAACGCGTGCGCAGCACCCTCGACGCCGACCTTCAGCGCCTCGCGACCCAGGCGCTCGACCGCCAGCTCGGCGACGTGGCCGACCGCAACGTCCGCGATGGCGCCGTGCTCGTCGCCGACACCCAGTCGGGCGAAGTGCTCGCCTACGTGGCCTCGGCCGCCGGCACCTCGCGTGCGAAATCGGTGGACGGCATCCGCGCGCATCGCCAGGCCGGTTCGACGCTGAAGCCGTTCCTGTACGAGCTCGCGATCGAGCGACGCTACCTGACGGCGGCTTCGCTGCTCGACGATTCGCCGATCGACCTCGCGACCGCGGGCGGCCTCTACATTCCCCAGAATTACGACCGCGGCTTCAAGGGGCGCGTCAGCGTACGCACGGCGCTCGGGAATTCGCTCAACGTGCCGGCGGTTCGCGCGCTGGTGCTCACCGGCGTCGAGCCGTTCCGGCAGCGGCTGTCCGACCTCGGCTACGACGCAATCGTCCAGGACGGCGAGTTCTACGGCTACTCGCTCGCGCTCGGCTCCGCCGAGGTCAGCCTGTGGGAGCAGGCGCAGGCGTATCGCGCGATGGCGCGCGGCGGGCGCTGGTCGCCGTTGCGCGTGACGGGAGCGGCGCCGGAGGTCGCGGAACGCCAGGTCTTGGACCCGGCGGCTGCCTACGTCGTCACGGACATTTTGTCGGACCCGGCCGCACGTGCACTGACCTTTGGCCCGGGCAGCCTGCTCGACACGACGCACCGCAGTGCGGTCAAGACCGGCACCAGCAAGGACATGCGGGACAACTGGTGCATCGGCTTCAGCCCGCGCTACGTGGTCGCCGTGTGGATCGGGAATTTCGAGGGCGACCCGATGCACGACGTGAGCGGCGTCACCGGTGCGGCGCCCGTGTGGAGCGAGTTGATGGCCGAGCTGCATCGCGGCGCCGTCGACGGACCTGTCCGGCCACCGCCGCGGGTCGTGAGCTCGCGCATCCGGTTCGAGCAGGACGTCGAGGCGCCGCGCAACGAGTACTTCGTGGCCGGGACCGAGACGGAGCGCGTGCGCATCGTCACGCCCGACCGCGCGCTCGCGCGCATCCGCAGACCGGTCGACCGGACGACGATCGCACTGGACCCGGACATCCCGCCCGCCCGGCAGCGCGTGGCGATCGAGGTGAGTGGCGATCCGAGCGGCCTGCGACTGCGGATCGGCGACACGGTGCTCGGTCCCGCGAGCCGCACGCTGCTCTGGAAGCCGACCGCCGGCCGGCACCGGCTGGTGCTCGAGGATGCGTCCGGGCGCGAACTGGATCACGTGGCCCTGGTCGTGCGCTGAGGCGTTTCGGGTCGGGGACATGACCAGATAACCAACCGGCCTTTCCACCCGGGCCGGTCTCCTCCCTAGCATCCCCACCCATACCCGCCGGGAGGGGGTGCCATGAGTTCCACGTCCGCCGCCGTGCCGCTGAGTCCGCTCGATCCGGAGCGCAATGCGCTGCTCGAGCGCGTCGTGACGGGGCTCGATCCGGCCGGGTTGCACTGGCTGTCCGGCTTTGCGGCCGGCGTCGCCTATGCCCGCGGGGCGGATGGCGCGGTCGTCCAGGAGTCTTCCAGCCTCGCGGCCGCGGCGATCCCGGCCGCGGCACCGGTGCCAAGGTCGGAGCCGGTGGCGCGGCTCGCGGTCGTCTACGGTTCGCAGACCGGCAACAGCAAGCGCGTCGCCGAGCGTCTCGCCCGCGCCGCCGAGGCCGCCGGCCTCGCCGTGCGCGTCTACGCGGCGCGCGAGTACCCGCTGAAGGACCTCCCTCGCGAGCGCTACCTGACGGTCGTCACGAGCACGCAGGGCGACGGGGATCCCCCGGACGACGCGCGCTCGTTCGTCGAGCACCTGCTGGGGAAGCGTGCGCCACGCCTCGAGCAACTCGCGTACTCGGTGCTCGCGCTTGGCGACTCGAGTTACCCGAAATTCTGCGAGACCGGGCGCCAGGTGGACGAGCGGCTGTCCGCGCTCGGTGCGCGGCGGCTGGTCGCGCGGGTCGATTGCGACCTCGACTACGACCGGCTCGCCGGTCCGTGGGTCGAGCAACTGGTGGCCCGGGCGCGCGAGGAACTCGGTGCGCCGCAGGTGGCCACCGTCACCCGGCTGCGCCCGGTGCCGGCCGCGCCGCAGTGGACGCGCGAGCAGCCGTTCGTCGCCCGCGTGCTCGGCAACCAGCGGATCACCGGTCGCGGCGCGACGAGGGACGTGCGGCACGTCGAGATCTCGCTCGAGGGGTCGGGTCTCGCGTACCAGCCCGGCGATTCGCTCGGCGTCTGGCACGACAATCCGGCGCCGGTCGTCTCCGCGGTGATCGCCGCGCTCGCGCTCGACGCCTCGACGCCGGTCGAGTCGGACGGCGTGACGCGCACCCTCGCCGAGTGGTTGACGTCGCACCGCGAGGTTACGCGGCTGACCCGACCGTTCCTCGCCGAGCACGCACGCCGCGCCGCGGATCCGGGGCTCGCATCCGCGCTCGAGCCGGGCGGCGAGAGCCGGTTGCGCGGGCTGCTCACTGACCTGCAGGTCGTCGACGTGCTCGAGCGCTGGCCAGCCGCGTGGACGGCCCCCGAGTTCGTCCAGGCGCTGCGTCCACTCGCGCCCAGGCTGTACTCGATCGCCTCGAGCCCCTCGGTCGTGGGCGAGGAGGCGCACGTCACGGTCGCCGTCGTCGAGTACGAGTCCGACGGTGCGCGCCGGCACGGCGCGGCCTCGACGCACCTCGCGTCACTGACCGGCGACGACGCGACCGTGCGGGTGTTCATCGAGTCGAACGAGCGCTTCCGGCTGCCGGCCGACCCCTCGCGCGACGTGATCATGATCGGCCCGGGCACCGGCGTCGCGCCGTACCGCGGCTTCGTGCAGCACCGCGCGGAGCAGGGCGCGACGGGTCGCAGCTGGCTCATCTTCGGTGCGCGCCACTTCGACAGCGAGTTCCTGTACCAGACCGAGTGGCAGGACGCATTGAAGCGGGGGCAGCTCACGCGGCTCGACCTCGCGTTCTCGCGCGACCGCGGAACTCCGCGTGCGTACGTCCAGGACCGCATCCGCGAGGCGGGTGCCGAGATCCACCGCTGGCTCGCCGGCGGCGCGAGCCTCTACGTCTGCGGCGACGCCGAGCAGATGGCGCCGGACGTCCACGCGGCGCTCGTCGAGGTCGTCGAGCGTCACGGCGGGATGGACCGGTCGGCCGCGGAAGCCTGGCTGCGACGCCTGGCCGACGAGCAGCGCTATCTCCGGGACGTGTACTGACCATGGGTGAACCCTCGGCGGTCGAACGGATCAAGGCCGGCAGCCGGCTGCTGCGCGGGACGCTCGTCGAGAGCCTCGCCGACGCGGTGACGGGTGGCCTGCGCGAGGACGATCTCGCGCTGATCAAGTTCCACGGCAGCTACCAGCAGGACGACCGCGACGTCCGTGACGAGCGGCGGCGCCAGAAGCTCGAGCCGGCGTACAGCTTCATGATCCGCACCCGGCTGCCGGGCGGCGTGTGCACCCCGGCCCAGTGGCTCGCGCTCGACGGGATCGCGCGACGCTACGCGAATGGCACGCTCAGGCTGACGACGCGCCAGGCCTTCCAGTTCCACGGCGTCGTCAAGACCGAACTCAAGGCGACGATCGCCGCGATCAATGCCACGCTGATCGACACGATCGCCGCCTGCGGCGACGTGAACCGCAACGTGCTCGCGAGCGCGAACCCGGTCGAGTCGCGTGCGCACGCAGTCGCCTACGGCTGGGCGAAGAAGCTTTCGGAGCACCTGCTGCCCCGGACCCGCGCCTACCACGAGATCTGGCTCGACGGCGAGAAGGTCGCCGGGACGCCGGAGGCCGAGCCCGTCTACGGCCCGACCTACCTGCCGCGCAAGTTCAAGGCGGCGATTACCGTGCCGCCAGTGAACGACGTCGACGTCTTCGCGCAGGACCTCGGGTTCATCGCGATCGTCGAGGACGGTGAACTCGCCGGATTCAACCTGACCGTCGGCGGCGGGCTCGGCACGACGCACGGCGAGGCGGCGACCTACCCGCGGCTCGCCGACGTGGTCGGGTTCCTGAGGCCGGAGCAGCTGCTCGCGGTCGCGGAGGCGGTCGTCACGACGCAGCGCGATTACGGCGACCGCACGGACCGCAAGCACGCCCGCCTCAAGTACACGATCGACGACCGCGGCCTCGACTGGTTCGTCGCCGAGATCACGCGTCGCCAGGGCTTCGCGCTTGAACCGGCGCGCCCATACGAATTCACCTCGAGCGGCGACCGGTTCGGCTGGACCGAGGGGGCGGATGGCCGCCACCACCTGACCCTCCGGATACCGGCCGGACGGATCGCGGACGGTCCGGGCTCGCGGGCGCTGACCGGGCTCGCCGAAATCGCACGGGTGCATCGGGGCGACTTCCGGCTGACGCCGAACCAGAACCTGGTGATCGCCAGCGTCGCGCCGAGCGAGCGCCGCTACATCGAGGCGCTGGTGGTTCGTTACGGCCTCGATGAACACTTGCGGGCGCGGCCCGTGAGCCGCGATGCGCTCGCCTGCGTCGCGATGCCGACCTGCCCGCTCGCGATGGCCGAGGCCGAACGCTACCTGCGCCCGTTCGCGACATCGGTGGGCAACCTGCTCGCGTCCCACGGGCTCGGCGACGAACCGCTCACGCTGCGCATCACGGGCTGCCCGAACGGGTGCGCGCGGCCGTACCTCGCGGAGGTCGCGCTGATCGGCAAGGCGCCGGGGCGCTACAACCTCTACCTCGGTGGCGACGGCAAGGGCGAGCGGCTGAATTCGCTGTACCTCGAGAACGCAGACGAACCGGCGATCCTCGCGTCGCTCGACGCAGCGTTCGCCCGCTGGGCCGCGGAACGCGTTGCCGGCGAGCGCTTCGGCGACTACGCGCGACGGACGGGTCTCGTCGGCGTCGCGGGGGGGCGGGCATGAGCACTCGCGCTTTCGATCCGGCGCGCGCGGCCGCCGAACCGCGCTACCTCGCCGACGTGAACGAGGCGCTCGAGCGCATGCACGCGGCGGCCCGCGTGCAGTGGGCGATCGAGCAGCTGCCCGGGCAGCACGCACTGTCGTCGAGCTTCGGGGCGCAGGCCGCGGTGTCGCTGCACCTGGTCGCGAGCGCGCTGCCCGACGTGCCGGTGATCCTCGTGGACACCGGTTACCTGTTCCCGGAGACCTACCGCTTCGTCGACGAACTGGTGCTGAAGCTGCGGCTCAACCTGAAGGTCTACCAGCCGCGGGTGTCGCCGGCCTGGCTCGAGGCCCGCCACGGCCGCCTGTGGGAGCAGGGCGTCGAGGGCATCGACCGTTACAACGACCTGCGCAAGGGCGAGCCGATGCAGCGCGCGCTCTCCGAGCTCGACGTCGGCACGTGGTTCGCCGGTCTGCGCCGCCAGCAGTCGAGCACGCGCAGCGGCGTCCGGCCGCTCGAGTTCCGGGACGGCCGCTGGAAGGTGCACCCGATCGTGGACTGGACCGACCGCCAGGTCTTCCAGTACCTGAAGCGCCACGAGCTGCCGTACCACCCGCTCTGGCACCAGGGTTACGTGTCGATCGGCGACTGGCACACGACCCGCACGCTCGCCGAGGCCGGCGACGCCGAGGCGACCCGCTTCTTCGGCCTGAAGCGCGAATGCGGCATCCACGGTCTCGAGGGCTGACGTGAAGTACTTTCCGCTGTTCGCCGACCTGCGGGGCCGCCGGGTGCTGGTCGTCGGCGGGGGTGAGGTCGCCGAGCGGAAGGTGCGGCTGCTGGTCGCGGCCGGAGCCTGCGTGCGCGTCGTCGCACCCGCACTGACCGCCGCGCTCGCGGCGGCGTCGCGTTCCGTGCACCCGCAGCCGCTGGATGGCGACGGCACCGTCGAGCACGCCGGCACGGCCTTCGATGAATCGCAGTTCGACGGTGTCGTGCTGGCCGTCGCCGCAACGGACGACCGCGACGTCAACGCGAGCGTCGCGGCCGGGGGCCGCGCGCGCGGCCTGCTCGTGAACGTCGTCGACGACGCGGAACTCTCCGGTTTCATCGTGCCTGCGATCGTCGACCGCTCGCCGCTCGTCGTCGCGGTGTCGACCGGCGGCGTGGCGCCCGTGCTCGCGCGCCAGGTGCGGGAACGGATCGAGACGGTGCTCGACGAGTCGGTCGGTGCGCTCGCGCGGATGCTCGAGCGCTGGCGGACGCGGGTTAGGTCGGCCTTGCCCGATGTCACGCGGCGCCGGCGCTGGTACGAGTCGGCCGTGCGTGACGGGGCTGCCGCGCACCTGAGGCGCGGCGATGCGGCGGCCGCGGAACGCTGGATCGCCTCGAGCCTGGCTGGCGCGGCACCGGCGGGTGGGTCGGTGGCGCTCGTCGGCGCCGGCCCCGGCGATCCCGGACTGCTCACGCTCAAGGCGCTGCGCGCGCTGCAGGACGCGGACGTGATCCTGCACGACCGGCTGGTGTCGAAAGCCGTGCTCGGGCTCGCGCGTCGCGACGCGACGCTGGTCGAGGTCGGCAAGCGGGCGAGGGGCGAGTCGGTCAGCCAGCAGCGCATCCACGAACTGATGGTCGAGCACGCGCGCGCCGGCCGCCGCGTCGTGCGCCTGAAGGGCGGCGATCCGTTCGTGTTCGGCCGCGGCGGCGAGGAACTCGAGTGCCTCGTCGCGCACGGGATACCGTACGAGGTGGTCCCGGGCATCACGGCGGCGCTGGCCTGTGGCGCGTACGCCGGCATCCCGCTCACGCACCGCGACCACGCGCAGTCGCTGCGATTCGTCACTGCGCACGACCACGAGGGGTGGGACACCCGGGCGTGGCAGGCAGCGGCGGCCGACCGACAGACGCTCTGCCTCTACATGGGCGTCGCCGGTCTCGGCGCTTTCGCCACCGCACTCGTCGCGCACGGCCGTGCCGGGTCGACGCCGGTCGCCGTGATCGAGAACGGGAGCCGCGAGGACCAGCGCGTCACGGTCGCGCGCCTGGACGATCTCGCCGATCTTGCCGCCCGTGGCCGGCTCGAGTCGCCCGCACTCGTCGTCGTCGGCGAAGTGGCCGCGCTCGCGGCCCGGCTGCACTGGCGCGGCAAGGCGCCCCGCGCCTGGGAATCGCTGCGCCAGGTCGCCTGACGCTCAGAGCCGCCAGCCGAGCTCCGCATAGATCGCGCGAGGCTCGCCCGGGAAGTAGCGATAGGTGCCGAACGCGTAGTCGGCCCGGGCGGCGTAGCGCTCGTCGAGCGCGTTCGTGACGCGCAGTGCCGCCGTCCACTCCGGCGCGAACCGCCACAGACCCCGCAGGTTCACGAGTTCGTAGCCGCCGTAGCGGTGCTCGTTGGCCGCGTCGAGCCAGTAGGGCCCGACGACCATCAGCTCGGCTTCGAACGCGAGCGCTCCGGTCGGTCGCCACTCGATTCCGTAGCGCCCCGTCTCGCGCGGCGCCGTGTCCATGTCGTTGCCGCGCTCGATCCGCTCGCCGCCGTCTGCGCGCCGCGTGAAGCCGTAGCGGTGCAGCGCGTAGGTGCCGGCTGCGGCGATCTCGACCGTCGGCACCGGCCGCCAGCGCAGGTCGTACTCGACACCGCGGTGCGTAGTACGGCCGTTCGAGACGTTCTCGCCGTTGGCGTCGCGCAGGATCACGCCGCTGCGGTCCATGTCGTACGCGGCCAGTTCGAACGCGACCGTCGGGTAGTCGCCCTTGAGCCCGAGTTCGATCGAGCGCAACTGCTCGGGCGACAGGTCGGCGACCCGTTGTGTGCGCTGCAGCCGGTAGAGTTCGGTCATCTCGGGCGGCCGGAACCCGAGCGTGCCGTTCAGGTAGGCGACGAGCCGGGTCGAGAGATCCCACGAGACGGCGAGCTTCGGTGCCCAGTTCGAGTAATGGTCCGTGCGGTCGGCCGGGCGACTGTAGAGGCACCCGGCCGGCGTGCAGGGTACGCCCTGATCGTCGGTGTTGCCGTCCAGCATCCGGTTGGAATAGTCGTAGGTGACCCATTCGGCGCGCAGCCCGGCGTTCAACCGCAACCGCTCGAGGAAGCGCCGTTCGACCTGCGCATACAGCGACTGCACCGAGGAGTGCACGTCGTAGTCATAGTGCAGGCCGGCCGGGCGGATCGCGTTCTGAGGCGGCGTGCCGCCGGTGGTCGGCTGGTCCTGGTACTCGCGCAGCCAGCTGTAGCCGAACTCGGCGTCCGCGCCCGCGATCAGCGACCACCCCGCGAGGTCGTTCCAGCCTGCGCACGCGAGCAGCCCGCCGCTTTCCTGGCCGTTCGACTCGACCGGTTGCCCGAGCAGGAAATGCTGCAACAGCCGGGTGCGCGACGCCCGGACAAACGGCCTGAGCGCAACCTGGTCGATGCCGTCGACCTCGGGTTCGAAGACTCCGGTGAGCCGGAAGGCACTCGCCCGGCGGAATGCGCCGGGCGTGGGATTCGTGCGGGCGATGGACTCGTCCTCGTACGCGTCCTTGCCGGTGATGAAACCGGCCGTCTCCTGGTCCAGGTCCATCGCCGCGAAGTCGACGCGCGACCGTACGCCGCCCCAGTCGCCGGCCGCGCCGACGTTGAGCTTGTACAGGTCGTAGCCGGAGTCCTTGCGCCAGCCGCCGTCGTGCGCATGGAAGCCGGCGCCGCCGAGATCGGTGCCCGCGATCGCGGTCCGGCCTTCGACGGTGCCCCGCCAGTAGTCCCACGGCCCGAACTCGATGCCGGCGGCGGCACGCGGGCGTTCGGATGGCGCGGGCTGCAGCACGTTGACCGTGCCGAACATCGCGTTCGACCCGTAGAGCGCGCTGCCCGGGCCGCGCAGCACCTCGACGGCCTGCGCCTGCTCGGTGTTCACCTCGTAGAGCACGTTGACGTTGCAGAAGCCGACCGGCCGCACCGGCACGCCGTTCTCGAGGAACAGGAACGCGCCGCAGGATCCCGGACCGGTGAGCACCGGTGAACGGATCGACGTGAGGCTCTCCTGGCCGCTGCCCTCCTGGATCATCACCCCCGGCAGCCGGTTCAGCACTTCGGCGTGGTGAGTCGCGCCGACGAGTTCGAGATCGGCGGGGCCGACACGACCGATGCTGAGCGGCACGTCGAGCGTCGGCTCCGGGCGGCGCGTCGCGGTGACGACCACCTGCTCGAGCGGAAGCGCCGGGTCGGCCGCTACCGACGTCGACGCGAGCCCGCCGGCGCATGCGAGCATCGCCAGGCGTCGTCGCGGGGTCGGGGCGGGCGGCATCGGCTGCGGTGTCATCGCGTGGCTGGTCGGGAGCGGGATTATCGTCGAACCGACGGCGGTGCGCCGAGGCCCGTTTGCTACCATCGCCGGCACGCTTCCGGAGCGAACCCGATGCACATCCGTACGCTCGCGCTCGCGGCCCTCGCGGTCGCCGTTCTCACCGCAGCCCCCGACGCCCGGGCCGACGACACGGCCGCGACACCGGCCCCGCCGGAGCGGCCCCGGATCGGGCTCGTGCTGAGTGGTGGCGGCGCGCGCGGCGCGGCCCACGTCGGCGTGATCCGCGCGCTCGAGCGCATGCACGTGCCGATCGACGCGATCGCCGGCACCAGCATGGGCGCGGTCGTCGGGGGGCTCTACGCGGCGGGACTCGACGGCGACGAGATCGAGCAGGTGTTCCAGTCGCTCGACTGGCAGGACCTGCTGCGCGACCGCACGCCGCGCAAGGACCTCGTCTACCGCCGCAAGCAGGACGATCGCAGCTTCCTCGCGACCGGCGGCCTCGGCATCAACACCGACGACGGCGTCGTGCTGCCGCTCGGGCTGCTGCAGGGCCAGAAGATCACGCAGGTGCTGCGCACTGCGACGATGCGCGTTGCGGACGTCCGGGACTTCGACCGGCTGCCGACCCCGTTCCGCGGGCTCGCGACGGACCTCGAGACGGGCGAGCCGGTCGTGCTGCGCTCGGGCGACCTCGCGACGGTGCTGCGCGCCAGCATGTCGGCCCCCGGTGTGCTCGCACCCGTCGAGATCGACGGCCGGCTGCTGGTGGACGGAGGGCTCGTCGACAACCTGCCGGTCGACCTCGCGCGACAGATGGGCGTCGACATCGTGATCGCCGTCGACGTGAGCTTCCCGCTCGCCACGCGCGCCGGACTCGAGTCGCCGCTCGACGTGACGAACCAGATGATCGCGATCATGGTCCGCCGCGGCACCCAGGCGTCGCTCGCGGCACTCCGGACCGACGACGTGCTCGTCTCGCCGGACCTGGGTCGGATGACCTCGATCGACTTCAGCAAGATGGCGCAGGTGATGGTGGCCGGCGAGGTCGCTGCACAGAACGAGCACGCCCGGCTCGAGGCGCTCGCGCTGCCGGCCGCCGAGTACGGCGAGTGGGTCGCCGCACGTGCGCGCGCCGCCGACCCGAACGTCCAGGTCGCGTTCGTGCGCGCCGGTCCGCACTCGTCCGAGGACGCGCCGCGCATCCAGGCGGTGTTCGGCGACATGGCCGGCCGGCCGCTCGACACGAAGGAACTGCAGGAACGCGCCTACGACCAGTACGCACTCGACCGCTACGAGGCCGTCGATTACCGGGTGGTCTCGGACGACGGCGAGCGTGGCCTCGAGATCGACATGCGGCGCAAGAGCTGGGGGCCGAACTTCCTGCGATTCGGGATGAGCATCGAGAGCGACTACGAGGGCGGCACCGTCGCGAACGCCGGCGCGAGGCTGCTGATGACGGGCGTCAACCGGCTCGATGGCGAGTTGCTGTTCGACGGGCAGCTGGGCGAGGACCCGCATTTCTACACGGAGCTGTTCCAGCCGCTGTCGCTCACGACCGACTTCTTCGTGGCGCCCGCGTTCCGCTACGACCTCGAGACGCTGCAGATCGTCCAGAACGGCCGGCGCGTCGCGGAATACCGGGTCCGCGACACGGAATTCCTGTTCGCGGTCGGCGCCGAACTCGCGCGCTGGGGCGAGGTCCGTGTCGGCGTCCGCCGGGGCACCGGCAGCACGCACCTGATGGTCGGCGAGCCCGTCGTGCCCGGTGGTGAGTTCGACCTGGGCGCCGCGTTCGTCGAATTCGGCTACGACAAGCTCGACAGCGCCTACTTCCCGAAGCGCGGACAGGCGTTCCGGGCGAGCTGGCAGTCCGAGAACGAGGCGCTCGGCGCGTCGGCGAACGCGAACATCCTCGCGGCGTCGTGGATCATCGCGCGCAGCCTGGACCGCAACAGCCTCGTGCTGTCGATGGACTGGGGTTCGGCGACCGAGAATCGCGTGGTCTCGCCGCAGGAACTGTTCACGCTCGGCGGATTCCTGAACCTCTCCGGCCAGCCGGTCGACTCGCTGATCGGCACGCAGTACGGGATCGCGCGACTGATCGGCTACCGGCGGATCAGTCGCGGCGGCACCGGACTCTTCGAGTTCCCGGCCTACCTGGGCGCCAGCTTCGAGACCGGCAACGCGTGGGCAACCAAGCAGGACGTCGACTGGGGACGGCTCAAGACGGCCGGCAGCGTGTTCCTTGCGGCCGAGACGCCGTTCGGACCCTTGTACCTCGCCGGGGGCCTGTCCGAGGGAGATGCCGCGTTCTACCTGATCCTCGGGAAGACCTTCTGAGCGACGCAGGGGCGCGGTTCGGGGTAAGATCGCCGCCCGTTTCCCCGCACGCGCACCACGCCATGAGCATCTGCCAGGAACACAACCTCCGAGCCCCGCTGCCCGAGTCGCGGCCGTACGGCATCCGCGTGAAGGTGCGTGGCAACGACCCGTTCGGCGCGCTGGTCGGCACGGAATGGCACCGCGAGCACTGGTTTGCGACGCGCCTCGAGCGCGAGCGCGCGCTCGACGCAATGAGCGGGCGCTACGTGTACTTCAGACCGGGTGATGCGCCGGCGCTCGACTTCGAGCGCCTCGATCCGGCGCGCTCCTGAGCGCGCGGCGCAACCGGGCTGCGCCTCGGGGGGATCCGCAGGCATGAAGCTGCTGACCGTCTACCTCGGCTATGCGGCGGGCGCACTGCTCGCGATCCTGCCGATCGTGAACCCGCTCGGTGCCGTGCCGCTCGTGATCTCGGTGGCTTCGCACCTGCCGGAGCAGGAGCGGCTGCGCCAGATCCGGCGCGCGTGCGTCTATACGTTTGCGCTGATGGCCGGCTTCCTGGTCGCCGGCAGTCTGATCATGAGCTTCTTCGGCATCTCGATCCCGGGCATGCGGATCGCCGGCGGGATGATCCTCGCGTTCCTCGGTTTCGGCATGCTGTTCCCGGGCTCCGACGCGGGCGGCGGCAAGGGGCGCGAGCCCGGCGAGATCCGCCACGACATCGCGTTCACGCCGCTCGCGATGCCCGGCCTGAGTGGTCCGGGCACCTTCGCCGTCGTGATGAGCCTCTCCTCGCAGGCGAGCGCCAAGCACGGCTGGGACCGGATCGCCGACTTCGCCGGCGTGGCCACGGCGATCCTCGCGATCGCGCTGATCTCGTGGTTCGTGCTGCGGGCCGCCGAGAAGTTCAACCGGCTGCTCGGCGCGACCGGGATGGTCGCGCTCACCCGGCTGATGGGATTCCTGATGATCTGCATCGGCGTGCAGTTCATCATCGACGGGCTCTCGGTCGTGCTGGCCGATCCCGCGATCTGGACCGGGCTCGCCGGGGCCCTCAAGGCGCGCTGAGGATCCACCGATGTCGTTCTGGCGCACACGCACACTCGAGATGCCGGCCCCGGGCGAGGCGCTCGAAGGACGGGCCGAGCCGATGCCGGTCGAGCCGCGCCACTACGTCCACGGCCGGCGGGTCGTCGCGCCTTTCCCGGGCGGTTCGCGGCGCGCGACGTTCGGGCTCGGGTGCTTCTGGGGCGCCGAACGGCGTTTCTGGACGCTCGAAGGCGTCTACACGACCGCCGTCGGTTATTCGGGCGGGCTCACGCCGAACCCGACCTACGACGAGGTCTGCACGGGTTACACGGGGCACAACGAGGTCGTGCTCGTCGTCTACGAGCCGGGGCGCATCGGCTATGCCGACCTGCTCCGCGTGTTCTGGGAATCGCACGACCCGACGCAGGGTATGCGCCAGGGCAACGACGTCGGCACGCAGTACCGCTCGGGCATCTACTACCACGACGATACACAGCGCGAGCTCGCGCTGCGCAGCCGCGACGCCTACCAGGCGCGGCTCACGGCGGCCGGCCACGGGACGATCACGACCGAGATCGTCCCGGCGACGGAGTTCTACTACGCCGAGAGCTACCACCAGCAGTACCTGGCGAAAAACCCGAACGGCTATTGCGGCCTCGGCGGCACGGGCGTGCCGTGCGGCCACGGCCTGCTGCAGGACGACGGCCCGCGCTGACTGAGCCGCGGCCGGTCGGCCGGTCAGGGCGGCGGCGGTGCGCCCGGGGCGGGGTCTTCCATCGGGAATGTCTTCGTCTCGACGATTGCGCCCGGACCGGTGGCCGGCGCCGGCGCAGCGGGCGGCGTGGCCGCGGCCGCCGGTGCGGCCTGGGCGGGACTCGTCGTCGCCTGCGTGAGTGCATCCCTGAATGCGACCGCGGTGGCCGAGGGCGTGCCGATGTTGCCGGCGAGTACCTGCGACGCGAGGATGTCCGACACCCCGTACACCGTCGCGTTGGCCGTGTCGTCGACCGCGATGACGGTGCCCTCGAATGCGACGCCGAGGAACACGCCCTCGCTGCGCGAATACGACAGCACCTGGGCCTTCAGCATCGGGTCGGTATTCGCCGAGGCCGTGCGCCCGACCGGGCCCGCCGCGACGCTCGCGTCGACGCCAAGCGTGAACTTGCCGCCGCTGATGCCCTCGACGCTCTTGCGCGACATCAGCACGAGCACGACGTCGGTCATCTGCATGCCGAACTGGAAGCCGAAACTGCCTCCGTACAGGTTCAGGAGCACCGGATTCGACCAGCTGCCGTCCGGGTTGCGCACCGACAACACGCCGCGTCCGCCCCGTCCGCCGCCGACGACCGCGATCTCGAACACGTTCGGCGCGACGACGATTCCGTAGGCGCGATCGAGCATCCAGCCGGGAATGCCCTTTTCCTCGAGTCCGGTGAAGCTCTCGAGGACCTCACGTGCTTCGACGAGGCGCTTGTCGGTCTTGTCGTCGGCCGACGCGAGACCGGGCATGGCGAGGGTGAGGGTGCAGGCGAGCAGGGCGATGAATCTCTTCATGTTCGCTCGTGGGTCGAGTGGTGGGGAATTCGCGGACTGTAACAGAATACCGCCGCGCGTGGCCGTGGCCGCCGCGCTATGCTCGCGCGGGCAGCGGCGCGCGGAGGGCTCATGGCCAGGTTCGTTTCGATCGTGTTCACTGCGATTGCGGCGGTTGCGCAGGCCTCGGCGGGCGAGCCGGCGGCCGATGCGTCGGCGCCGGCCGACGCCGCGCTCGCGGCGGATGCCGCCTTCGCGGCACGTGCAGCCGAGCGGGGCCAGCGCGCCGCGTTCGAGGAGGTGCTCGCGCCGGACGGCATCCTGTTCCGGCCCGGCCCGGTCCGTGGCCACGAATGGATGGATACGCACGAAGGCGGCGACGGGCGGCTCGCGTGGTCGCCGGCGGCGGCGATCGCGGACTGTGCGGGACGGCTGGTCGTGACCACGGGACCTTGGACCTACGCGACGGCGGAAGGTTCGGTCGTGGCCACCGGCGACTACCTGTCGATCTGGCAACCGGGCGCCGACGGCGGCTGGGAACTCGTGCTCGACAATGGCGTCGATCACCCGGCGCGCGACGACGCGGCCACGGTGCTCGCCGCCGCGTACGCAGCCTTGCCGTCGCCCGCGACGCCGCGCGAGTGTGCGAGGCGCGACCGCGCGCCGGCGCTCGGCGAGGTCGACGATCGGCTGAACGCGGCGATCCACGACGAGGGGCTCGGGCGCGCGCTGTCCGACGTCGCGGCACGATCCGCGGTCGCGTATCGGGACGACGCCGCGATTGCGACGCTGCCCGTCGAGACGGATGCTGCGTTCGCGGCGGGCACGGCAGCGCGCCGCGACTACGCAAGCGACGGGTCGTCGGACCTCGGGTACACGTACGGGACGATCGAGGCCGCAGGCGGCGGACCGAAGGCGGCCTACGTACGGGTGTGGCGACGGGAAGGCCGCCACTGGTCGCTCGTGATCGACCTGCGTTCACCGATGGACGGCGCGTGAGCGCGTCGCCGCCGGGTGTCGATGCCGTGCTCGCGCGGGCGGCGCACGAGGGGCAGGCCTGGGTCGACGAGGACGTCGCCCGACGGATCGCAGCCGGCGCGGCCGCGGCGACCGGCGCCATCCCGCTCGCACTGGCGGCGGCGCCCGCGCTCGAGCGCGGAGGACCGGACGCGACGCCGGCCGCGGCCGTCGATGCCGGACAGGCTTTCCTCGGCGTGCTCGAGTCGCTGGCCCGGGACATCGCGTGAACCCGGCCGACCTCACGCTCGCGGAGCAGGTGGCAGCGCTGGCCGCCGGCCGGGTGTCGAGTCGCGAACTCGTCGAGGCCAGCCTCGACCGCGTCGCTCGCTGGCAGCCGCACGTCAATGCCTACGTGGCCGTACACGCGGATGCGGCGCGCGCCGCCGCCGACGCCGCGGACCGGGCGAGGACCCACGGTCGGGCGATGGGGCCGCTGCACGGCGTGCCGCTCGCGCACAAGGACATGTTCCAGCGACCCGGCCGGCCCGCCGGCATGGGTTCCCGGGTGCCGATGCCTCCGGACGGCGTTCCCTCGACGGTGCTCGCGCGCCTCGACGCGGCCGGCGCATTCGAACTCGGCGCACTCAACATGGCCGAGTTCGCACTCGGGCCCACGGGCCACAATGCGCACACGGGCGTCTGCCGCAATGCCTGGAACACCGCGCACGTAAGCTGCGGCTCGTCGAGCGGAGGCGGCGTCGCCGTCGCCACCCGGACCGTCGCGGCCAGCATCGGGTCCGACACGGGCGGGTCGGTGCGACTGCCGGCCGCCGCAAGCGGTGTCGTGGGACTGAAGCCCACCTACGGTCGCGTCACGCGCGCCGGGATGATGCCGCTGTCACCCAGCGTCGACGTGCCCGGGCTCTTTGCGCGCACGGCCCGCGACATCGCGCTGCTGCTCGGGGTCGTCGCCGGGCACGATGCGCGGGATCCCGCCTCGAGCCGCCGGCCAGTGCCCGACTTCGCCGGCGGCCTCGGCGCCGGCCTGCGCGGACTCCGGATCGGCGTGCCTTCCCATCACTACATGGACGGATTGGCGCCCGGCGTCGAGCGCGCGCTCGAGGCCGCGCTCGGGACGCTCGCACGCGAGGGCGCGACGATCACCCGGGTCAACGTGCCGGACCCGGTGCCTCTGACGGAACTGAGCCGGGTGCTCGTGTACGCCGAAGCCTGGGCGATCCACCGCGCGTGGATGCGTGCACACGCCGCGGGCTACACGCCGCAGGTGCGGGTCCGCGCCGCGACCGGCCTCGGCATCCCGGACGACGCGTACGCCGAGGCCCAGCGACTGCGCCCGGCATTGCTGCGGCGCTTCGTGTCTGCCGTATTCGACGGCTGCGACGCGATGTTCCTGCCGACGCTCGCGATCGAGGTGCCGACGATCGAGGAAACCGACGTCGGTGGCGGCGCCGCGCTGTGGGCCCGGCTCGCGGCGCTGGTGCCGTGCACGGCGCCGTTCAACTACCTCGGCCTGCCCGCGATCACGGTGCCCTGCGGATTCGGAGCCACGGGATTGCCGGTCGGGTTCCAGCTCGCCGGCCGGCCGTTCGACGAGGCGCTGCTGCTGCGCGTGTCGCACGCCTACCAGCGCGTGACGGACTGGCATCAGCGATCGCCGGCACTCCCGAGCGCGGCGATCGCCGCGTCGTCGTAGCCGATTTCGCGGAGCACCTCGGTCGTGTGCGCGCCGACCGGTGCGAGTGCGAAGTCGGGCCGGCCCGGTTCGGACTCGTACTTGATCGCGAGCCCGACGTGTTCCTGGCCGAGCCCGTCCACGAGGTGCATGCCGCGCGCACGCGCGTGCTCGTCGTCAAACGCTTCGCGCAGGTCCTTCACGGGCGCGAAGCAGATGTCCCGCCCGCGGAACCAGTCGGCCCACTCGTCGCGCGTGCGCGTCAGGAAGGTCTGCTGCAGGAAGTCGACGACCGCCTGCTGGTGCGGCCCTGGGCCGCGCTCGCAGGGTTCGACGAGGTCCGGGCGGCCCCAGGCTTCGAGCAGGTTGCGGACGAACTTGGGTTCCTGCCCGCCGAGCACGACGTGGCGCCCGTCCTTCGTGCGGTAGATCCGGTAGAACGCGCCGCCGCCCCAGGTGCGTTCATGCTTCGGCACCGGCGGACGCTTTTCGGCGAACACCGTGCCGAGCGCATTCGGCAGCCAGGCGAGCGCCGCGTCGTGCATCGAGATGTCGATCCGGTCGCCCCGTCCTGTCTTCTCGCGTCGATAGAGCGCCATCAGCACGCCGGCCAGTCCCATCGAGGCCGCGGCGAAGTCGGCCACCGGCACCGGCGGCATCGCGGGCTGGTCGTCGTTGCCGAGGTTCACGCTCACGATGCCCGCATAGGCTTCGCAGGTGAGGTCGTGCGCGGGCCGGTCGCGGTAGGGGCCGCTCTGGCCGAACGCCGTCAGCGAGCAGTAGACGAGCCGCGGGTTGCGGGCCGCGAGCGTCGGATAGTCGAAGCCGAGGCGTTCGGCGACGCCGGGCCGGAACGCCTCGAGGAACACGTCCGCGCCGTCGACGAGCTTCCCCAGCGCCTCGCGCGCAGCCGGCTGCTTCAGGTTCAGGCACACGCTGCGCTTGCCGCGGTTCAGGTTCCGGAAGAACACCGTGTGGCCCTGCTCGGCGAGGCCGATGTGCCGGCCCGGATCGCCCCCGGGCGGCTCGATCTTGACCACGTCGGCCCCGTGGTCGGCGAGCACCTGCGACAGGTGCGGCCCCGGCAGGAACTGCGACAGGTCGATGACGCGCAGGCCCTCGAGCTTCATCCGGCGGCCCCCTCGGCACGCAGCGCGGCGATCTCGTCTTCCGCATAGCCGGCTTCGTGCAGCAGTGCGTCCGTGTGCTCGCCGAGCCCGGGCGCCGGTCGGGCGGGCAGTCTCTCGCCGTCGAGCTTGATCGGATTGGCGAGCACCCGGAAGTCCGCGCGCGCCGGCAGGGGCAGCGTACGCACCATCCCGATTGCATGCGCATACGGGTTGTCGAGCGCCTGCGGCAGGTCGTACACGGGTGCCGCAGGCAACTGGCCCTGCAGCCGGTCGAGCCAGTGGCGCGTCGTCGCCCGGCCGAATTCCGCATCGAGGAGCGCGGTGAGTTCGTCCCGGTGCGCCCGACGCGCGGTGGCCGTCGCGTAGCGCTCGTCGGTCGCGAGGTCGGGCCGACCGAGTTCGGCCACCAGAGCCTGCCAGAACTTCTCGGTCATGCACATCACGAAGATCCAGCCGTCCGAGGTCCGGAACAGCTGCACCGGCACGGCCGACGGGTGGGAACTGCGCGGCAGGCGCTCGGTACGATGGCCTTCGTTCAGGTACCAGTTCCCCGGATAGGTGAGCTGGTGCAGCGCCACGTCGAAGAGCGAGACGTCCACGTCGCCGCCACGGCCCGTCTTCATGACGCCGACGAGCCGCGCGAGGATCGCGGTCGCCGTCGTGATCCCGGTCATGTAGTCGATGATCGACAGCCCCATCCGCGCGGGCGGCGTGCCCGGCTCGCCGGTCAGGTGCAGGAAGCCGGCCTCGGCCTGCATCAGGTAGTCGTAGCCCGGCCAGCCGCGGCGTTCGTTGTCGCGCCCGTAGGCCGAGAGGTGCGCGCACACGAGCTTCGGATTCACCGGCCCGAGCGTCGCATAGTCGAGCCCGAGCTTCTCCGGCTGGTCGCCGCGCAGGTTGTTCATCACGACGTCCGCGGTCCGCGCGAGCCGTTGGAACGCCGCGCGTCCCGCCGGGTGCTTCAGGTTCAGCGCGACGCTCTTCTTGTTAAGGTTGAACGTCTGGAAGAAGTGGCTGTCGTGCGGGCCGAGGAAGAACGGTCCCATCGAGCGGGTCGCGTCGCCGCCCTGCTCGCGGCTCTCGATCTTGACGACCTCGGCGCCGAGGTCGGCGAGGTACAGCGAGCCGAACGGCCCGGCGCCGAAGTTCTCGAACGTGAGGACCCGGAGGCCCGTGAGCGGCAGCGCGGGGCTCACACCGGGTTCCTCTCGACCAGCTGCCTCGCGATGATCACGCGCTGCATCTCGTTCGTGCCTTCGCCGATACACATGAGCGGCGAGTCGCGGTAGTAGCGCTCGATGTCGAAGTCGACCGAGTAGCTGTAGCCGCCGAAGACACGCATCGCCTCCAGGCTGTTCTCGACGGCCGCCTCGGAGGCGAAGAGCTTGGCCATCCCGGCCTCGAGGTCGCAGCGCTCGCCGGTGTCGTACTTGCGGGCCGCCTGCTCGACGAGCAGGCGCGCCGCCTCTGCGCGCGTCGCCATGTCGGCGAGCTTCAACTGTATCGCCTGATGCTGTGCGATCGGCTTGCCGAAGGTCTCGCGCTGCTGCGCGTAGCGGAGCGCCTCGTCGAGCGCGCCGGCCGCGAGCCCGACGCCGCGCGCGGCGACGTTGATGCGCCCGAGTTCGAGCCCGCCCACCGCGTGGTGGAAGCCGCGGCCCTCGGCGCCGCCGACCAGGTTCGCGGCCGGGACCCGGCAGCCCTCGAACACGAGTTCCGCGCTGTCGATCGAGCGGTAGCCGAGCTTCCTCAGCTTGCGGCCCACCCGGAAGCCGTCGCCCTTCTCGATCACGAACATGCTCATGCCGGCGTGGCGCGGCTGCGCCGCCGGGTTCGTCTTCACGAGCACGGCGAAGCAGGTGCCGTAGATACCGTTGGTGATCCAGGTCTTCGTCCCGTCCACGACGTAGTCGTCGCCGTCGCGGCGGGCGACCGTGCGGATCGACTGCAGGTCGGTGCCCGCGTTCGGCTCCGTGAGGCCGATGCCGCCGCGCAGTTCGCCGGCCGCGAAGCGGGGCAGGTAGCGCGCCTTCTGCTCCTCGGTGCCGTTGCGTTCGACGCAGGCGGCCATGATCAGGTGCGAGTTGAAGATGCCGGTCGGCGCCATCCAGACGCGGGCGATGCGCGTGACGACCTTCGCGTACGTCGACGCCGACAGGCCGAGGCCGCCCCATTCCTGCCCGATCGTCGCGCCGAAGAGGCCGAGCTCCTTCATCTGCTCGACGAGGTCGTGCGGGTACTCGTCCGCCTGGTCGAACTTGCGCGCGATCGGGCGCACCTCCTTCTCGACCCACCGGTCGATCGTGTCGAGCACCTGGGCCTCGACGTCGGGCGGGGCGGTCTCGCGTTGCGTGCGCGTCGTAGTGCTCATCGGTGCGCCTCCGCTCAGTAGCCGATCCGTTCCTCGACGCCGTGCCCGCGCTTCGACACCAGGATCGTGCGGTCGAAGACGCAGACGACGTCGCCCTTCTGGTTCCGGCCCGTCGTGCGCACGGTCACGACGCCGGCCTCGGGCCGGCTCTTCGACTCGCGCACCTCGAGCACCTCGCTTTCGGCGTACAGCGTGTCGCCGACGTACAGCGGGTGGGTCAGCCGGATCTCCTTCCAGCCGAGGTTGGCGATCGCGCGCTGGCTCACGTCCGTGACGCTCATGCCGACCATCATCGCCACCGTGAGCGGGCTCGCGACCAGGCAGCGGCCGAACTCGCTCGCCCGCGCATACTCCTCGTCGAAGTGGAGCGGGTGGGTGTTCATCGTGAGCAGCGTGAACCAGACGTTGTCGGCCTGCGTGATCGTGCGGCCGGGGCGGTGCTCGTAGACGTCGCCCACCGCGAAGTCCTCGAAGCTGCGGCCGAACGTCTCCCGGAAACGCCTGCCCCCGACCGGAGTAAACTGCTGGACCATGGGGTGACACCTGGCGATGGACCGGCTGCGCCGGTCGATGTGCCTGTATATCATCGGGCAAATGTCCGGACAATTGGGGCGGCCCGGCAGGGTCGCCGGGGACGGTCAGGGCGGGGGTGAGGGAATGCCGCGCTACGCCGACATCGCTGAGGACCTGATCGGCCGGATCCGCCGCGGGGACCTGGCGCCCGGCAGCACGCTGCCCGGCGAACTCACGCTGATGGACGAGTACCAGTCGAGCCGCCACACGATCCGGGACGCGTTGCGCCGACTCGAGGAACTCGGCCTCATCGAGCGGCGGCGGGGCATCGGCACCCGGGTGCTGGCGGCCGATCCCGTGCGGTCCTATGTGCACCGGGTTCGCAGTCCGGCGGAACTGCTGCAGTACCCGAACGGCAGCCGGCTGGCCGTGACTGCAGTCGCCGGCGTCACCGCCGACGCCGGCCTCGCGCGGCTGGCCGGGGTGCCCGCCGGGTCGCGATGGAGGCGGGTGAGCGCCGTGCGTCGGATGCCCGGCAACGAGCCGCCGATCTGCAGCCTGGACCTCTACCTGCGACCGCGTTATGCGGACGTCGCGGAACTCGTCGGCCGCCGCCGCGAACTCGTGTACGAACTGGTCGAGCGCCGGCACGGGGTCCACGTGGCCGAGGTGACGGTGGACATCCTGGCCCGGCCGATGCCCGACTGCGCCGCCGCGGTGCTGAAGGTGGAGCCCGGCAGCCCGAGCATGACCGTCGTCCGCCGCTACCTCGACGAGGCGGGCGACTTCATCCAGTGGTCCGTCTCCGAGCACCCGGGCGAGCGCTACGCCTACTCGCAGTCGCTCCGGCGGTCCTGGGGACGCGGCGCCGACGGCTGGGAACCCGCCTAGGGCCTGCCCCCGCCCAGGGACTGTCCCCGAAGGGGACTGTCCCTTTTCCTCACAACAAAAAAGGCAGCCTCCGGAGAGGCTGCCCTTCAGGTTGAGGTCGAAGGGGACAGTCCCCTGCGGGGACTGTCCCCGGTTCGTCAGAACTTGTAGCCGACCTCGAGGCCCCAGGACGCGCCCGGTGCGTTGTGGATGAACGACCCGCCGAATTCCGGCGCCGGGATGATCTCGGCGAGGTACTCGGTGTCCGTGATGTTGCGGCCCCAGCCCGTCAGCGACCACTTGTCGGCCTGCAGGATCATGCGCAGGTTGAGCGTCGCGTACGCGTCGCGCTTCTGCTTGTCGTACGTGCCCTGGCCGAACCCGAAGTAGCCGAACAGGTTCGGGACCGTCTCGCCCTGGACCGGGTGGAACCAGGTCTCACCGACGAATGTGCCGTCGAGGCGCGTCACGAGCTGCAGGCCGTCGCCCACCGGGAACCCGTACTCGGCGCCGAGCGTGCCGGTGTACTTAGGCGCGTACGGCACCTCGTTGCCCTTCGTGTACGGGCGGCCGTTGTACTTGTCGATGTTGCCGTTCGTGTACGCGTAGCCGCCGAACAGCGAGAGGCCGTCCGTCGCACGCCACTGGAAGTCGAGTTCGCCGCCCTGGATCGTGACCTTGTTGATGTTGGTCACGGCGCGGAGCAGGCCGAACGGACCGGCGAAGAAGTTGAAGAACTGCATGTTGTCGACGTCGGTGTAGAACAGCGCGCCGTTGAAGGCGAGCGTCCGGTCGAACAGCACCGACTTGAAGCCCGCCTCGGCGGCCTTCGACACTTCCTTCTTGTAGTCGTCCTTGACGTCCGTGATGTTCATCGTCGAGTTCGCGTCGCAGGCCGGCGGGAACAGGCCGCCGAAGCCCGTGCCGGCGCCGAGGCACAGCGGCGTCGAACCGGCGAGGCCGTAGGCCTGCTCGATCGTCGCCTCGCTGCCCGAGGAGTTGAAGCCGCCGCTGCGGAAGCCGTAGCCGTAGGACGCGAACAGCGTCCACTCGTCCGTCACGTCCCAGTTGGCCGAGAACTTCGGCTGCCACTGGTTGTAGCTGCGGCTGCGGTTCGGGATGCCCGTGGTGGCCCAGGTCGGGTTCGCCGTGTAGGCCGGGTTGATGTACGGATTCGAGTAGAAATTGAACCCGAACGTCTGCGCGCGGCAGTCCGTGCCGGTGCCCACGCAGGTCGGCACGTTGTTGTTCACCGAACGCTTTTCGTCGTCGTAGCGCAGCGCGAACGCGAGTTCGATGCTCTCCGTGACGTCGTAGGCCAGCTGGCCGAAGCCGGCCCACACGGTGCTGTCGAACGTGTCGTTGTAGAGCAGGTCGGTCGGGTTCGGCCCGGCCGAAGACACGAACGCGCGCTTCGCAAAGCCGTCGCCGAGGTCGGAGCCCTGCGAGACGACCACGTCGCGGTTGATGTCCGCGTAGTAGATGCCGCCCTGCCAGCGCAGCGCGTCCTGGTCGTTCGAGGTGAGGCGCACCTCGATGCTGGTGTCGGTCTGGTTGCGCACCTGGTACTGGTAGCCGTCGCAGGTGGTCGGTCCGTACGGAGGCAGGAAACCCGAGCCGTTCGTGCCCTGGAACCAGATGTTCGACGGCAGGCCGAAGAACGGCGGCTGGTAGCCCGGGTCGTTGCCGGCGGCCGTGCCGGCCAGGTAGGCGTCGTTCGTCTGCTGGCAGGTCGTGGCCGCCTGGGCCGGGTTCAGCGGGTCGTTGAACGTGTAGAGGTTGAACGCCGCGCTCGTGCCGTCGGTCAGGAAGAAGTTGGTCTGGTCGTTGTAGGCGATCCACGCAGTCAGCGTGCCGACGCCGACGTCCCAGTCACCCTTCAGCGAGAGGTTCGTGTTGTCCTGCTCGTTCTGCGGCTTGACGTTGTTGATGTACTTGAAATTGTGCGCATTCGGGTCCTGGTAGAAATCGGGCCCCGCGAACTGCGACACCTGGGACAGCGCGATCGAGGCATTGAAGTTGATCGCGCCCGAGTCGACGGTCGACCAGCGTGCCTTGAAGTCCATGTCGCCGCCGGCGAGCTTGAACAGCGCGCGGCCGAGGACACCGTACTCGGTCATGAAGTCGACGCAGTCGTTGCAGTTCAGGTACGCGTTGTTCCACTGCCCGTCCGTGTGGTTGTAGTACGCGTCCAGCGAGACCTTCACGTCGTCGCTGACCGGGCCGCCGGTCCAAAGACTGCCGTTGTACGAGTTCGACGTGCCGTAGCCTGCGTGCAGTTCGGATTCCCACGCGTCGCCGGGCTTGCGGGTCGTGACGATGATCGCGCCGGCCACCGCGTTGCGGCCGTAGAGCGCGCCCTGCGGCCCCTTCAGGATTTCGATCTGCGAGACCGTCTGCAGCTGCTGGTTCAGCGCGTTCGGGTTGGTCTGCAGGATGCCGTCGATCACGAGTGCGAAGTTCGTCTCGGCGTCGCGGCCCGTGTTGATGCCGCGGATGCTCACCTGCAGGTCGCCCACTTCGGCCGTCTGCACGCCCGAGACGCCGGGCGTCAGCGCGATGAAGTCCTGCGGACGGTCGATGCCGGCCTGCTGGATGTCGGTGGTGGTGAAAGCGGTGATAGACGCGGGCACGTCCTGGATCGATTCCTCGCGCTGGCGCGCGGTGACGACCACTTCCTCGAGCTGTCCCGAGTTCGCGGTCGGTTCCGCGGCCTGCAGGACGGTGGGAACGGCGAGCAGAGCAGCGCTGTGCGCAGCCGCAAGCGCAAAAAGCCGAGACTTGCCGAGCTTCATGGAACCCCCTGTGCGTTGTGCCGCGCCCTGCCTCGAGCGAGCGGTCGTCGCGAACATACCACCCGCAACCTGTCCGGACAATTGCCCGTGGAATCGAACGGGCGCGCCGTTCCGGTGCACGACCGGCCGCCGCCTGTTGCACCGCGCCAACAGTGGCCGCCGTGGGGACTCTGCTACGATGGCGGCCCGATGGCCGATCCTCGCGACCGCTGAACGGCGACGACCGCACCCCCAACGACCGACCCCACCGACCCGGCCTCATGGCCCGCAAAGGCATCTTTTTCCCGACCAAGGACGCGTCGCTGCGCGACGACGTGCACGCGCTCGGCCGGGTCGTCGGCGGCGTCGTGCGGGACCAGTGCGGCGATGCAATATTCGACCTCGTCGAGGGCGACCGGCTGGCTGCGATCGGCCGCCGGCAGGGTGACGCCGAGGACACGGTCGCGCTGGTCGTGCGCACGCAGGGCCGACCGGCGGCGCAGGTCCGCGACGTCATCCGGGCCTTCACCGCCTGGTTCCAGGTGGTCAACACGGCCGAGAAGGTCCATCGGGTGCGCCGCCGCCGCCAGTACCAGGGCGACGAGACGACCGCGCAGCCGGGCGGTCTCGAGGAGTGCTTCGCATCGCTGAAGGCGGCCGGCCTCGACCTGACGTCGGTGCTCGAGCTGCTCGGCCGGATCAGCTTCGAGGCCGTCTTCACGGCGCACCCGACCGAGTCCACGCGCCGGACGGTCCTCCGGATGCAGGAGCGCGTCGCCCGGCTGATGCTCGTGGGGCTCGACCCGTCCTGCACGCCGGCCGAGCGACGCACGACCGTCGAACGGGTCCGCACCGAGCTCACGACCGGCTGGCAGACGGCGGGCAATTCGCGCGACCGGCTCACGGTCGCCGACGAACGCGAGCACGTGCTGTTCTTCCTCGTCGAGGTGATCTACGAAGTCATCCCGGCGTTCTACGAGGAGGTCGCGGCCTGCCTCGAGAAGGTGTACGGGGTCGCGGCCGACGCGGTGGACCTGCCGACGATACTGCGCTTCGGATCCTGGGTCGGGGGCGACATGGACGGCCACCCCGACGTCCACGCGAAGACGATCCGCGAGAGCTGCCAGCGCCACCACCAGCTGATCGTGAACCGCTATTTCCGCGAGGCGCTGTCGCTCGCCGAGAAACTGAGCCAGAGCGAGAACCGGGTTGCCATCTCGACGGCCGTGAACGCGCGCATCGAGGCCTACCGGAACCTGGTGCCGGGCGCGCGCAGCACGACGCCCGCGAGCCACGACCGGATGCCCTACCGGGTGCTGCTTGGGCTCGTCGCCGAACGCCTGCGTGCGACCTACGACGGGCGGTCCGGGCAGTACGACAGGGTCGAGCAGCTCGAGGAAGACCTGCAGCTGATCGCCGACAGCCTCGCGGCCAATCGCGGCCGGCACGCGGGGCTCTATTACGTGAGGCGCATGTTGCGCCGGGTCCGCACGTTCGGCTTCCACCTGGTGACGCTCGACGTGCGGCAGAACGCCGATCTCCACCGCGACGTGGTGGGCACCGTGCTCGGCGAGGCCGACTGGGCCTCGAAGTCACCGGCCGACCGCGCGGCACGGCTCGCCGAGGCGCTCGCGAGCGACGAGTCGCCGGCCGGGGACCCGGGGCCCGCCGGCAAGCGCGCGCTGTGGGTGTTCGAGGCGATCGAGTTCTGCCGCAATCGATACGGTGAGCGCGCCGTCGGCTCGTACGTCGTCAGTCGTGCCCGGCAGGTGGACGACGTGCTCGGCGTGCTGCTCCTCGGGCGCTGGGCCGGTTATGCCGGTCCGTCGGGCGAGGTGCCGCTCGACGTGGCCCCGCTGCTCGAATCGACCTCGTCGCTCGAGGACGCCGGGGCGATCGTCGCGCAGCTGCTCGACGTGCCGGTGTACCGGGCGCACCTGCAGGCGCGCGGCCAGCGCCAGATCGTGATGCTCGGCTACTCGGACAGCAACAAGTCGGTCGGGATCGCCGCGTCGCGCTGGGCGCTGCGGCGGGCGCAGGAGGCGATGTTCCAGGCGTGCGGGACCTGCGGCGTCAGGATCGAGATCATCCACGGCCGTGGCGGGTCGATCAGCCGGGGCGGCGGCCGGGACGAGGCGCTCGTGCGCGGACTTCCGCCCGGCGTGCTGCGCGGCAGCCTGCGCAGCACGGAGCAGGGCGAGAGCATCCGCGACCGCTACGGCCTGCGGCCGATCGCGATGCGCACGTTCGAGCGCGCGGTGAGCGCGGTCACGCTGGCCACCGCGGGCGTCGGGGCCGGCCGGCCGGTCGAGCCACGCTGGCGCGAGGCGATGGAAGTCGTCGCGAAGGCCGCGGGCGCGAGCTACCGTGCGATCGTCCACGAGGATCCCTCGTTCCTCGACTACTTCCAGCTGGTCACGCCGGTGGACGTGATCGAGCGGATGCAGATCGGCTCGCGGCCGGTCGTGCGCGCCGCGGGCGGCGGCGTCGAGTCCTACCGGTCGATCCCCTGGGCATTCGCCTGGTCGCAGAGCCGGCACATGGTGCCGGGCTGGCTCGGCATCAATGCGGGCCTCTCGGCGGCGATCGAGCAGGCCGGCATCGGCGTGCTGCGCGGAATGTACGCCGAGTGGCCCTGGTTCGAGTCGCTGCTCGACGACGTCGAGACGATGCTGGCCCGCGCGGACATGGGCGTCGCGGCGTTCTACCAGCAGCTTGCCCGCCCGGAGCACGCGAGGTTCGCGCGAGTGCTCGAGGGCGAGTACCGGGCGACGGTCGAGAAGGTGCTCTCGATCAAGGAACAGGCGCAGCTGCTCGACTCAGAGCCCACGCTGCAGCGCCTGATCCGTCTCCGCAATCCGTACGTCGACCCGCTGCATCTCGCGCAGGTCGACCTGCTGCAGCGATGGCGCGAAGGTGGCCGGCAGGACCGCGAACTCCAGGACGCGCTGATCGCCTCCGTCAGCGGGATTTCGCAGGGCCTGCAGGCGTCGGGTTGAGCGGATTTCCCCGGGTTGACTCGCGCGCGACGCTGCTCTAGCGTCGTCCCGGAGTACGGTCCGCGCGCGGCCGTCGCCGCGCCACCCAACAGCGAGGAATTTCCATGGCAGCCAGGAAGAAGGCGCGGCGCACGACGCACCGCAGCAGCAAGGGCACCAAGCTGTACGCCAAGCGGGACGCGCGCGGGCGCATCACCGACATCCAGACCTACAAGCGCGCCCACGGTGCCGACCTGAAGCGCAAGTCGAAGAAGGAAGCGGCCGGGAAGAAGAAGGTCGCCAGGGCACCGAAGCGCAAGGTCGCGGCGAAGGCCAAGGGCCGGATCGCGAAGGTGAAGGAAGCGATCAGGAAGGCGCTGCGCAAGGCGCCGCCCGCCGCGAGAAAGCGCGTCGCCGCGGCAAAGGTCGCCGTCCGCAAGGCGCCGACGAAGGCGCGCGCGGCGGTCCGCAAGGCCGTGAAGAAGCTGCCGCCGAAGGCCCGGACAGCCGTCGCGAAAGCCGAGAAGGCGGTCGCCCGCGCCGAGACGAAGATCGCGAAGTCCGCGGCGCGCGCCGAGTCCTCGGTCTCGAAGGCCGTGGAGGCGGCGAAGGAGCGGGCGGCGGCGACGGCCCATCAGGCCGAGGCCGCGGTCGCGAAAGCCCAGGAGACCGCGGCGACCTCCGCGGCTGCCGTCGTCGAGCAGACCCGGGACCTGTTCGAGAAGGCCAAGGACGCCGTCGAGGGCCTGGTTCCGGGCCAGGAACCCGCGAAGTAGCGCGACGCCCCGTGCGTGGTCGCTCCGGCCCCGGTCGCCTCCGGCGTCCGGGGCCGCGTCGTCAAGGGTGGCCGGTCGCCGGCCGCCCGAGCGTCACCCGGCCGCGCCGTCGGACCAGGTGGTCCGGCCACGCGCCCGCGTACCCGGGGCCCTCGCCGTCGAGCGCGTCGTAGCCCGCGTCCCAGGGCATCACGACGTCGACGGCGCCCGGGGTCATCACCATCCGAGGCATCACCGGCGGCGCGGCGCGTCCGGCTTCGGCGGCCAGCATCGACGCGAGCGTACCGTGCCTCGCGTGGCACTCCGCGAGGTCCTCGAGCGTGTAGAGCGTCGGGGGCACCATGCGCAGCGCATCCCGTTCGCATTCGGCGACCGCGTCGACCGGCGATATCCAGCGGTGCTCGGTGAGCTCCGAGAGATCCGCGCTCGCGTGCTGGCCGTCCGGCAGCGCGGCGACGAAGAAGCGCGTGTCGAACCGTTTCGGTTCCGCCGACGGCGTGATCCAGTGCGACCAGTAGCACAGCGCGTCGACATCGAGCCGAAGGTCGTGCGCCTCGAGCATGCGCACGAACGCCGTGGGCTCGGCCGTGACCCGCGCGCGCTCCGGCGCGAGTCGACCCGCCAGCTCGGCGCCGCAGGGTCGGCCCGCCGCGTCGCGCGCCAGCAGCACGCCGGCCTCCTCGAAGGCCTCGCGGCACGCGGCGTGGGCGTATCCGAGCGCAACGTCGTCGTCGAGCGGGCGTCCGTCCGCGTCCAGCAGTCCGTGCCGCCCGGTCGCGGTCGACCGGTGTGCGCGCGCGGCCGCGCCGGGCGACGCATCGGACGCTTCCATCCGTCCGCCCGGGAACACCCACATGCCGCCCAGGAAGCCGAGCGTCGCGCGTCGCCGCATCAGCAGTGTCTCGAGGCGTCCCTCACGCTCCCGCAACAGGACGACCGTCGCGGCCGGGTGGATCACGCGAGCTTCACGAGCTGCTTGCCGAAATTGCGTCCGCGCAGCAGCCCGATGAACGCCTCCGGCGCCGCGGCCAGCCCTTCGGCGATCGATTCCCGGTACCGGATCCGGCCACCGACGACGCCCGCCGCGAGTTCCTTCATCGCGGCGGGCCAGTCCTCGGGGTGCTCGCTGACGATGAAGCCCCGCAGCTTCACCCGCATCACGAGCAGGTTGCGCACGTTGTGGATCGGGATGTCCTCGCCCTCGTATCCCGCGATCAGGCCGCAGAGCGCGACCCGGGCGAACGGATTGACGTTTGCGAGCGCGCCGTCGAGGCAAACGCCGCCGACGTTCTCGAAGATCGCATCGACGCCGTCCGGTGCCGCCTCGCGGATCGCCCGGGCCATGGACTTGAGGTCGCGATGCTCCCGGTGATCGATGCAGGCGTCGAAGCCGAGTTCGTCCTTCACGTAGGCGCACTTCTCCGAGCCGCCGGCGATGCCGACGACGCGGCAATCCTTGATCTTCGCGAGCTGGCCGACCGCGCTGCCGACCGCGCCGCTCGCGGCCGAAACGAGCACCGTCTCGCCGGCCTTCGGTTCGCAGATGCGGTTGAGCCCGTACCAGGCCGTGACACCCGGCATGCCGAGCACGCCGAGGTACGCCGACATCGGGATCCGGCTCGTGTCCACCTTGCGGAGCATCGTTCCGTCCGACAGCGCGTATTCCTGCCAGCCCTGGATGCCGACGACCACGTCGCCGGACTGGAACCCCGGATGGCGCGACGCGTCCACGACGCCAACCGTCCCGCCGATCATCGTCTCGCCGATCGGCTGGGGCTGCGCGTAGGAGCGCGACTCCATCATCCGGCCCTTCATGTAGGGATCGAGCGACAGGTAGTGGATCCTGACGCGCAGCTGGCCGTCGGCCGGTTCCGGGACCGGCACGGTCTCGAGCCTGAAATTGTCGGGTGTCACGGCGCCGGTCGGGCGGCTCGCGAGGACGATGCGCTGGCAGGTCTGGGTCATGCGGGGCTCCGGGATCGAAAGCGTGGTCGGGACAACCCGGCGCCGCACGGGGCAGCGCCGGGCCGGGTCAGGGCACCAGTCTAGCGAGCGTCGCCGCGAGCGTGTTCTCGAGCAGGCAGGCGATCGTCATCGGGCCGACGCCGCCCGGCACCGGCGTGATCGCGCCGGCCACCCGGACCGCCGCGTCGAAGTCCACGTCGCCCACCAGCCGGTCGGCGGGTCCGTCCGGCGTCTCGACGCGGACGCGGTTGATGCCGACGTCGAGCACGACGGCGCCGGGCTTGATCCACTCGCCGCGGACGAACCGGGGCCGACCGATCGCGGCGACCAGGATGTCCGCACGGCGGCACTCGGCAGCGAGGTCGCGCGTCCTCGAATGGGCGATCGTCACGGTGCAGTTTGCGCGCAGCAGCAACTGGGCCATCGGCTTGCCGACGATGTTCGAGCGCCCGATCACGAGTGCGTTGCGCCCATCGAGGTCGCCCGCGTACTCCCCGAGCAGGCGCAGGCAGCCGAGCGGGGTGCAGGGCACGAGCCCCACACCACCGGTGGCGAGCCGTCCCGCGTTCGTCGCGTGGAACCCGTCGACGTCCTTGGCCGGGTCGATCGCATCGATCACCGCCGATTCCCGGATGTGGGCGGGCAGCGGCAGCTGCACCAGTATCCCGTGCACGGCCGGGTCGTCGTCGAGGCGCCGCACCGTCGCCAGCAGTTCGGATTCCGTGACGCTCGCGGGCAGCCGCAGCTCGAACGAGCGCATGCCGGCCTCGACGGTCGCGCGGTGCTTGTTGCGCACGTAAACGGCGCTGGCCGCATCGTCGCCCACCAGCACGACCGCGAGTCCCGGTACGATGCCGCGTCCCGCGAGTTCGGCGACGCGGCCGGCGACGGCGGCGCGCAGCCGCGCCGCGCTCGCCTTGCCGTCGATGATCCGTGCCGAGGCTGCGGTCATGGGTCGTGCGTTCGGGGCCCGTCGAGGGTGGAAACCGTGACTGTACCGCAGGCGAGCCCGGCAACGTGCCGGGCGGGGCGCGTGGACCCGATCCAGGTCCCGGCAACCCCGATTGACAGTGGCGCCGGAGTGGACGACAAAGACCGCGGAGCCCGGGCGGACGTTGCCCAGGGCGGGAACCGGCCGACCGGGTGCAGGAGCGCACGACGATGAGCAACCGAATGAACGGCCGGCGCGGCGCCGGTCGCCTGGCGCTGGTCGCCGTGACGCTGACACTCGGCGCCTGTGGCGGTGGCGGCGGCGGGAACGGCCCCACGATGTACAGCATCGGCGGTACGGTGAGCGGGCTCACGGGAACGGTCGTCCTGCAGAACAACGGTGCCGACGACCTCACGCTCACCCGTAACTCGGGATTCACGTTCGCGACGCTGGTGGCGCGCGGCTCGCCGTACGCGGTCACCGTCAAGACGCAGCCGGCGACGCAGGTCTGCTCGGTCACGAACGGCATCGGCACGGCGACCGCAAACGTGTCGAATGTCACGGTCACCTGCGTGTCCCAGACGACCTACACGATCGGCGGCACGATCAGCGGCCTCGCCGGGACGGGCCTCAGGATCGAGGCCGGTGCGACGAACGTCGTGACGCCGGCCTCGGGTGACACGGCGTTCACGCTGCCGGCAGGCGTCGTGGGCACCGCGACCTACGACGTCGGCATCACGGCGCAGCCGGCCGGGCAGACCTGCGTGATCCAGAAGGCGCACGGGATCGTCAACTCGGCGAACGTGGACGACGTCGAGGTCCGCTGCATCAACAACACGACGAGCCCGCTCTCGGGGGCCTACACGGCGCTCTATTCCGGGGCGTCGACGCAGAACTACTACCTCGCGCTCTTCGCCGACGGCGTGTACGTGTTCGGGTCGGTGGCCAACGATCCGCTCTGTGGCGCGTCGCAGGGCAACGGTGTCGAGTACGGCGTGTACCGCTACAGCGCCACGACCGGTGCGTTCGAGATCCGCTCGGCCGTCGTCGACACGAACGGCAGCTGCGGGTTGTGGAACGGCAGCTCGCAGGCGAACGGGACGATGACGGTCGCCGGTACCGGCAGCAACACGCTGCTCACGCTCGTCACCGGCACCGGCACGGTGCAGTTCGTCGCGGCCGACGAGACGGCCGGCACGCTCGTCGGCGCATGGCCCGATGCCTACCGGCGCGAACTCGCGATGTTCCGACCGGCCGCGGGCAACGACATCTACACCATCTACCTCGAGACCCAGCGCAGCCCGGCCGGGCACGACGACGGCTACCTCGCCGGGATCGAGACCTCGTGCGGCACCGTGACGAGCTACGCCGGCGGCGACCTCGTGATGGACCCGGCGTCGCCGAACTGCTCGACGCCGTCGCCGGGCATCCCGGGGTTCGTCGACACGAATGGCACGGCCGGCTACTCCTCCTACGGCACGTCGCCGATCGCGTTCGCGATCACCGGCGGCGACCTGGTGCTGGACGGCACGACCTACCAGCGGCTCACGCCGCCCTGAACCACGCGACCGCGGTCACTCGTCGAGCAGGCTGCGCAGCATCCACGCGGTCTTCTCGTGCACCTCGAGCCGCTGCGTGAGCAGGTCCGCGGTCGGCTGGTCGTTGGCCTTCCCGACCAGCGGGAACAGTTTGCGCGCGGTCCGCGCGGTGGCCTCCTGCGCGGCGACCAGGTGCCGGACCATGTCGGTCGCCTTCGGCACGCCGTCGACCTCGCGGATCGACGCGAGCTTCGCGAACTCGCGGTAGGTGCCCGGGGCCGCGTGCCCGAGCGCGCGGATGCGCTCGGCGATCACGTCGAGCGCCTGCCACTGTTCGGTGTACTGCTGCATGAACATCTGGTGCAGGCTGTTGAACTGCGGGCCCGTGACGTTCCAGTGGAAGTTGTGGGTCATCAGGTACAGCGTGTAGCTGTCGGCCAGCAGCGCAGAGAGACCGCGGGCGATCTGCTCGCGCTTGCGTTCGCCGATGCCGATGTCGATGACTCGTGCGTTGGTGCGTGGGTTGGCCATGGCGGGTGCTCCGTGTCGGTCAGTCACGGTGCTATCCTGCGGCGGGCCCGCACCGGTGACCAATCAATTGATCGATTCGGCTCGATAGATGGAATCTAAAGTCGCGCCGGCCGCGGCACCGTCGTTGCCGCGGCTGCTGTCGGGCCTCGGGCTGTGGATGCTCGTCATCAACGGCATCGTCGGCGCGGGCATCTTCGGGCTCGCGGGCGAGGCCGCCCGTCTCGCCGGCGGGCTATCCCCGTGGCTGTTCCTCGCGTGCGCGGCGCTGATGCTGCCCGTGATGCTGTCGTTCGCCGAGCTCTCGAGCCACTACGACGCGAGCGGCGGCCCGGTGCGCTACACCTCCGCCGTGTACGGCCCGGTCGCCGGGTTCCTGACCGGCTGGGCGCTCTACATCGGCCGGCTGACCGCATTCGCCGCGAATGCGGTCGTGCTGGTGGGCGCCGTCGGGTATTTCTGGCCCGACGCCGATGCGCCCGGGGTCCGGCTCGCGCTGTTGTTCGGCGTGTGCGCGGCGCTCACGGGTGTGACCGTCGCGGGCACTCGCAACGCGATGGGTTCGCTCGCGGTGCTCACGCTGCTCAAGTTCCTGCCGCTCGTCGGACTGGTCGCCTGGGGACTCGTGCGACTGCCCGGCGAGATGCTTTCGGGCCTCGTGCCTGCCCGCCCGGACATCTCGAATGCCGGGGCTGCGCTGCTGCTCGTCTTCTACGCCTACGTCGGGTTCGAGTCGGGGCTGGTCCCGGCGGGCGAGGCGCGCGACCCGCGCCGCCACCTGCCGCGCGCGCTCGCGTGGTCGATCGCGCTGGTCGCGGTCCTCTACACGGCGCTGCAGCTCGTGTCGCTCGCCGTGCTGCCCGGGCTCGCGCAGGCGCATCGACCGCTCGTCGAGGTCGCGGCCGCCGTGGCCGGCCCGGCCGGGGCGGCATTGATGATGGCGGGCATGGTCGCGTCGATCGGCGGCAACCTCTCCGGCTCGCTCTTTTCGGCGCCGCGGATCACGCACGCGCTGGCGGCCGAGGGACGACTGCCGGCCGCATTCGGTCGCGTGTCCCGGCGCTTCGGGACGCCGGCCTTCTCGATCGTCGCGTTCGGCGCGGCCGCGTTCGCGCTCGCGGCCGCGGGCACGTTCGCCTGGCTCGCCGGGTTGAGCGTCGTGGCGCGCACGCTCATCTACCTCGCCTGCGTCTCGACGATCCCGGCGGTTCGGCGACGCCGCGGTGCGCCGGTCGAGGTGCTCAGGCTGCCCGGCGGTCACGCGATCCCGCTGCTGGCCGCTGCCGTCTGCCTGGGCCTGCTGTCCCAGGTGAAGCTCGTCGACTGGCTCGCGACCGGTGCGATGTTCGGCGTCGGCGCGCTACTCTTCCTGCTCGCGACCCGCGGGCGGGCGCAGCCGGGGAGGCCGACGTGAATCGACGCGAGTTCTGTGGACTGGCCGCCGCGATCGCGGCCGGGCTCGAGTCACGGGCGGCCGCGGCGTCCGGCGTCCCGGTCGATGCGCTGTATGCCCGCGCAATCGTCATCGACGGCCTCGGCGGGCCGGGCGGCCAGCAGACGGAGCTCGGCGCACCGCTCTCGGCGGCGGAACTCACCGACGTGCGTGCGTCCGGGCTCACGGCCTGCAACCTCACGGTCGGCGGCGTGGGCAACGAGGCGCCGCTCGCGGCCTTCGAACGCATCGTCCGCGACATCGCGCGCTGGGAAGGCGAAATCGACCGCCACCCCGACGTGCTCGCGCGCGTGCGCACGGTGGCCGACATCCGCGAGGCGAAGCGCACCGGCCGGCTGGGGCTCGTCTACGGCCTGCAGGACGGCGTGAGCTTCGAGGACGATCTCGAGCGGATGACGGCGCTGCACCAGCTCGGGATCCGGGTGATCCAGCCCACCTACAACCGGCGCAACCTGCTCGGCGACGGTTCGATGGAACCGGCCGACGCGGGCCTGAGCCGCGACGGCGTGGCGGCGGTCGCGCGGATGAACGAACTCGGGATACTCGTCGACCTGAGCCACTGCGGCCGGCGCACCGCGCTCGACGCAATCCGCGCGTCCTCGAAGCCGGTCGCGTTCACGCACACGGGTTGCGCGGCCGTCGCGGATCACCCGCGCAACCGGACCGACGCCGAACTGCGGGAGCTCGCCGAGCGGGGCGGGGTGGCCGGCATCTACGTGATGCCCTACCTCGCGGGCGGGCGACAGCCGCGGGCGAGCGACGTCGTCGCGCACGTCGAGCACGCGTGGCAGGTCTGCGGCGAGGACCACGTCGCGATCGGCACCGACGGCACGCTGTCCCCGGTGGCCCTGACACCGGAGTTCGTCGAGGCCTACCGAAAGAACGTCCAGGACCGGAAGGCGGCCGGCATCGCGGCGCCGGGCGAGACCGAGGATGGCTACCTGTTCGCCAGCGACCTGAACACGGCTCGCCGGCTCGAGACGCTGGCCGAGTTGCTCGCCGACCGGGGGCACACGGCGGCCCGGATCGAGAAGTTGCTCGGTGCGAACTTGCTGCGGGTGTTCGGGGACGCCTGGGGCCGCTAGCGCCCGGCGGGTCGGAGGGCATCCTTGCCCGTTTTCCGACGGCCGTGTCGGAGACCCGTGCGCAGCCGGGTGTGGGCCGGTGCGCTTGGGATCATCCTACGTCAACGTGGTCCGATTTGACCACAGTATTTTTCGTGACCCCGGGCAAGGATCGGGACCGGCCCGGGCCGGCCGACGCCACCGGCCCCAGGGCCGGTGGCATCGGTCGCCGCGGTATTACTTCGCCTTCTCGAGCTTGACGGCCAGCGACTCCGAGTAGGTCACCTGGACGACCGTGCCGGAGGGCAGCTTGGCGAGCTTCGCCTGGGCGGCCGGGTCGTGCACCGTGATCGACTGCGTGATGCCGTCGGCCGTGGTGCCCCACAGCAGGTGCGTGTCGACGTTGTACGCGTCGATCTTGAAGTAGCTGGTCACCGTGCGGCCGACCTTGCCGCTGCCGGCGCCGAGGCTCGCGGACTCGCTCACGCCCTGCGGCTTCTCGCCCTTCGGGACGACCTGGAACGCGAGCGACTCGGTGTAGGCGACGACGACCACGTCGCCCGGCTTCACCTGGTCGAGGTGCTGGACGGCGTCGCCGGCCTGCACGACGAAGGTCTTGCCCTCGGGGCCCTTCAGCGTCACGTCACGGGTCTTCAGGTCGACCGCGACGACAGTCGCCTTGACCTCGACGGTGCCGCTCTTCGTGATCGGCTTGTCGGCAGCGAATGCGACGACGGGCAGCAGGGCGGCCGTGGCTGCCAGTGCCAGCAGGTTCTTCTTGAACATATCCTTTCCTTGCGTGGTGAGTTGGGGGGGTGCCGCCCCGCTCGACGTGGCGGACCGGCAGGGCGGATGATACCGCCGCCCGAGTGCCGCGGAGAGGGTGGTCGCACCGCGCGCGCGGAGGTCCGGAGGGGGGCATCGATGATCGACCCTGTGCGAGCGGCTGGGCGGAGGCGATGGTGAACGCGGGCGACACCGGCGGAGGCCCGTCCGGATGGCTGCGGGCGCGCCGCGCAACGATCGCCATCGTGACGTCCGGGGCGATCACCTGGGCAATCGTCGTCGCTTGCGCGTGGGTGGCGTGGCCCGAGCCCAGCGTGCCGCCCGCCGGGCGCATCGACTATGCGCTCACGCTGTGCGCGGTGCCGGCCCTCGTGACGCTCGCGATGATCTGTGCGTGCTTCAGGTTGTTCGACACGGTCGGGGCAGAAGACCCGCGCCTCGGGGCCGAGAGCGAACGGTTCAGGACCAACCAGCGCGTGCTGACCAACACGGTCGAGCAGAGCTGGGTATTCGTCCCGCTGGTGCTCGCGCTCTCGGTCAGGCTGCCGGCCGGCGAGTTCAGGCTGTTGCCGATCTCGGTCGCTGTCTGGTGCGCCGGGCGCATCATGTTCTGGATCGGGTACCACGTGTCGCCCCGCTGGCGAGGCCCCGGTTTCGACTGGACGATCTGCACGAGTGCGCTGCTCGCCGGCTGGTTCGTGAGCACCTTGTTCTAGATGGTTCGGCTGCGGGCTGCAGCAAGGGGGGCGGGGCCGCGTCCGGGGCCCGGGTTGGTCGGGATGAGAGGATTTGAACCTCCGACACCTACGTCCCGAACGTAGTGCTCTACCAGGCTGAGCTACATCCCGCTCCGTCGTCCGGGCTTGGGGGTCAGTACGAGCGACCGACCGCGAAGTCCGCCAGTCCGCGCAGCGACCCCAGGTACGCCGACTCGGGTAGCCGGCTGAGGGCGTCTTTGGCGAGGTCCGCCTCCCGCCGCGCGAGCCGCGCAGTGTACTCAAGGCCCCCCGACGATTCAATCGCGCGGGTGACCGCCTCGAGTTCGTCGAGCCCGCCGCCCTCGATCGCGCGCCGGAGCAGCGCCACGACCTCGGGCGAGCCGTGGTTCATCGCGTGGATCAGCGGCAGCGTCGGCTTGCCCTCGGCGAGGTCGTCGCCGAGGTTCTTGCCGAGCTGGTCGCGGTCGGCGTGGTAGTCGAGCGAGTCGTCGACGAGCTGGAACGCGGTGCCGAGGTGCCGGCCGTACGCGACCATCGCGGCCTCGACCTCGGGCGTGGCGCCGGCCACGATCGCGGCGACCTGCGCGCCGGCCTCGAACAGCTTGGCCGTCTTGCGGTAAATGACCTCGAAGTACCGTTCCTCGGTCGTGTCCGGGTCGTTCGCGTTCATCAGCTGCAGCACCTCGCCCGCGGCGATCGTGTTCGTCGCGTCGGCCATCACGGCCTGGATGCGCAGGTTGCCGAGCTCGACCATCATCTGGAACGCGCGGGAGTAGAGGTAGTCGCCGACCAGCACGCTCGCCTGGTTGCCGAACACGTGGTTGGCGGTCTCGCGGCCCCGGCGCAGGTCCGACCCGTCCACGACGTCGTCGTGGAGCAGCGTGGCCGTGTGGATGAACTCGATGATCGCAGCGGCCACCGCGTGCCGGTCGCCCGTGTAGCCGCAGGCGCGGGCCGCGAGGACCACGCTCAGCGGCCGCAGGCGCTTGCCGCCCGCGCCGATGATGTACTGGGAGACCTGGTTCACGAGCGCCACGTCGCTCGCCAGCCGGTCGACGACGACGCGGTCGATGGCCTTGAGGTCCTCGGTGACCGGCGCCCTGATCCCTTCGAGTTGCATTCCTGCGTCGGTTCCCCGTAAAAGTCGGCGCATGGTACCCGGCCGGCCGGGGCCTGGGAATGGCGGAATGGCCCTAAGCGCTTGATTTGTCCGGGCGCGACCCGTAAACTCCCGCGTCTTTCTGCCGGGGCCCCTATCCCCGGCCCCTATGGAGTGGTGAAGGTCATGTACGCGGTCATTGCGACGGGCGGCAAGCAGTATCGCGTCGCCGAAGGCGACGTGGTGCGGATCGAGAAGCTCACGGCCGAGCCGGGCGCTGCCGTCGAATTCGACAAGGTGCTGGTCCTGGGCCAGGGCGCTGACGTGAAGGTCGGCAAGCCCTACCTCGCGGGCGGCAAGGTCACGGGCACCGTGCAGAAGCACGGCAAGGGCGAGAAGAAGCGGATCGTGAAGTTCCGCCGCCGCAAGCACTACCTGCGGCAGGGCAACCACCGCCAGCCCTACACCGACGTGAAGATCACGGCGATCGCGGGCTGATCCGCGCGCCTCGAGGAGCACAGCCATGGCACACAAAAAGGCAGGCGGCAGCACGAAGAACGGCCGCGAATCCGAGAGCAAGCGCCTCGGTCTGAAGAAGTTCGGCGGCCAGCGCGTCGTGGCGGGGAACATCCTCGTCCGCCAGCGCGGCACGCAGTACCGGGCCGGCGACAACGTCGGCATCGGCACGGACCACACGCTGTTCGCACTGACGGACGGCGTCGTGAGCTTCCGGCGCAAGGGCGTCGCCCAGCGCGTCCACGTGAGCGTCGATCCGGCCAACTGAGGCCGTTTCCGCGCCTGCGCGAGCGAGGCCCCGGCACCCCCGGGGCCTTTGCTTTTGCGGGCCCGGCGTCTTGTACTAGCGTGTAACGCCCGGGGCGGGCTGCGGTGCGGTCATGAAATTCGTCGACGAAGCCACCATCAAGGTCAACGCCGGCAACGGCGGCCGCGGCATGGTCAGCTTCCGCCGCGAGAAGTTCATCCCGTTCGGCGGCCCGGACGGCGGTGACGGCGGCACCGGCGGCAGCGTCTGGCTCGTCGCACGGGCGGGCCTCAACACGCTGGCCGATTTCCGCTACCAGCGCACGTTCAAGGCGAAGAACGGCGAACCGGGCGGCAGCGCCGACTGCAGCGGCCGCGGTGGCGAGGACCTCGAGGTGGAGGTACCGGTCGGTACCGTGATCTACGACGTCGACACCGAGGAGGTGCTCGGCGACCTCGCGCACGGCGGCGACCGGGTGCTCGTCGCGCGGGGAGGCAAGGGCGGCCTCGGCAACCAGCACTTCAAGAGCAGCACGAACCGGACGCCGCGCCGTGCGACGCCGGGTTACCCGGGCGAGAAGCGCGAGCTGCGCCTCGAGCTGAAGCTGATCGCGGACGTGGGCCTGCTCGGGCTGCCGAACGCCGGCAAGTCCACGCTGATCAGCGTCGTCTCCGCGGCGCGGCCGCGGATCGCAGACTACCCGTTCACGACGCTGCACCCGAACCTGGGCGTCGTGTACGTCGGCGAACACAAGAGCTTCGTGATGGCCGACATCCCGGGACTGATCGAGGGCGCGGCCGAAGGGGCGGGGCTCGGCATCCGGTTCCTGAAGCACCTGCAGCGGACACGCGTGCTGCTGCACCTCGTGGACATCGCGCCGCCCGATCCGGACGCCGACCCGGTCAAGGACGCGCGGGCAATCGCCGCGGAGCTCAAGAAGTTCAGTCCGGAGCTCGCCACACGCGAACGCTGGCTGGTGCTGAACAAGCTCGACCTGATGCCACCCGACGAGGCCGACAAGCGCTGCAGGGACATCGTGCGCCGGCTGCGCTGGAAGGGGCCCGTGTTCCGGATCTCGGGCGCGACCCGCACCGGGACCGTGGAACTGTGCCAGGCGATCATGCGGCGGCTCGACGGGATCGCGGCCGGGGAGCCGGCGGAGTAGGCCGGCCGCGTCACCCGCCTGCGCCGGCCCCGGAAACGAAAAAGCCGGCCCGGGGGCCGGCTTTTCCAGGAATCGTCGGGCGGCGCTTACTTGGCCGCGAGCGTCTTCACCTTGGCATTCAGCTCGCGCTTGTGCCGGGCGGCCTTGTTCGCGTGGATGATGCCCTTCGACACCATCGTGTCGATGACGGGCTGCGCGGCCTTGAACGCGGCGGTGGCCGCGGCCTTGTCGCCCGCGTCCACGGCGGCAAGCACCTTCTTGATCGAGGTGCGCAGGCGCGAACGGGCCGCCATGTTCTGGGCACGACGCTTCACGGCCTGCTTGGCGCGCTTTTCTGCGGACTTGATGTTCGCCACGGAATCGGTCTCCTGCGGGCCGGCGTCGAGGCCGGCGGGGTCGGTCAAAGAGCCGCATATTTTGGCGGCGAAGCTCCCGCAGGTCAAGGGAGGGCACATACTCGATTCCGGACCCGGGAAATCGAGAATGTCCCCGTTCCCGTATAGTTCGCCCCCGCATGAGCGGCTTCTTCCGCAGCACCAGCATCGTCGGCGGCCTGACCCTGCTTTCCCGGGTCACCGGGCTGCTGCGGGACATGGTCTATTCGCGGATGTTCGGCGCCGGCGTCCTGATGGACGCCTTCCTGGTCGCCTTCAAGATACCCAACTTCATGCGCCGGCTGTTCGCCGAGGGGGCGTTCTCCCAGGCCTTCGTGCCGGTCGTCTCCGAATACAAGATCCAGCGCGGCCACGACGAGGTCCGGGAGCTCGTCGACGGCGCGATGGGCACGATGGCGTGGTTCATGTCGGTCGTGACGATCGTGGGCATCGTCGCCGCACCGGTCCTCGTGCTGGTGTTCGCGCCGGGTTTCCGCGCCGACGCGGGCAAGTTCGACCTCACGATCGACATGCTGCGCTGGACGTTCCCGTACCTGCTCTTCATCTCGCTGGCCGCGCTCGCCTCGGGCGTGCTGAACAGCTACCAGCGCTTCAGCGTCCCGGCGCTGATGTCGACGCTGATGAACCTGGTGATGATCGTGTTCGCGGCCTGGATCGCGCCGCGTTTCGAGCGGCCCGGCGTCGTGCTCTCCGTGGGCGTGTTCGTCGCGGGCGCCGTGCAGCTCGCGTTCCAGTTGCCGTCGATGGTCCGGCTCGGGCTGCTCAGGCGGCCGCGCTGGCGCTGGGACCACCCCGGCGTGCGCAAGATCGGCCAGCTGATGCTGCCCGCCGTGTTCGGCTCGTCGGTGTCGCAGGTCGCACTGCTGCTCGACACGCTGATCGCCTCGTTCCTCGTGACCGGCAGCATCTCGTGGCTCTACTTCGCCGACCGGCTGATGGAATTCCCGCTCGGGGTGTTCAGCGTCGCGCTCGCGACGGTGATCCTGCCGGGACTCTCGGCGCACCACTCGGCGCAGTCGCAGGAGCGTTTCGCGGCGACGCTCGACTGGGCGCTCAGGCTCACGGTCGTCGTCGTCGCCCCGGCGACGGTCGCGCTGATCGTGCTCGCCGGGCCGCTCACGGTGGCGATCTTCCACTACGGCGAGTTCAGTGCAGAGGACGTCCGGATGTCGGCGCTCGCACTCGCGGCCTTCGCGAGCGGGCTGCTCGGTTTCAGCCTCGTGAAGGTGCTGGCGCCCGGGTACTTCGCCCGCCAGGACACGCGCACGCCGATGAAGATCGGCATCCGCGCGCTCGCGGTGAACATGGCGCTCAACCTGGTCGTCGTGCTGCCGCTCGCGCTCTGGGGCAACCGGCCCGGCCTGCACGCGCTGCTCGCGCTGAACATCGGCATCTCGGCCTGGTACAACGCCTGGCAGCTCTACCACGGACTGCGCCGCGACGGGGCGCTCAGGCACGCCCCGGGCTGGCGTCGCACGCTCGTGCAGGTGGCGTGCGGCCTCGTGACGATGGGGCTCTTCCTGTGGTTCGTGGCCGGGACGACCGAGCAGTGGATGGCGATGCGGACGCTGGTGCGGATGCAGTGGACGCTGGTGCTGGTCGCGGGCGGCGCGGCCGTCTACTTCGCGACGCTGTTCGCGCTCGGGATGCGCCTCGGCGACCTGCGCGTCCGGCCGGTCGCGCCCTGAGCATGGAACTCGTCCGCGGCCTCGCCAACCTGCGCCCGGAGCACCGGGGCTCGGTCGTCACGATCGGCAACTACGACGGCGTGCACCGTGGCCACCAGCACATGCTCGCCTCCGTCACCGCGCGGGCGCGCGAGTGCGGGTTGCCGGCGACCGTCGTCACGTTCGAGCCGACGCCCCGCGAGTACTTCGAGGGCGCGTCGGCGCCGGCGCGACTGATGCGGCTGCGCGAGAAGCTCGAGGCGCTGCCGCTGTACGGCGTCGAACGCGTCGTCGTGCTCCGGTTCGACCGACGGATGCAATCGATGGGCGCCGACGAGTTCGTCGACCGGCTGCTCGTCTCGGGCCTCGGCGCGCGGCACGTCGTCGTCGGGCACGACTTCCACTACGCGCGGCGCCGCGAGGGCAACATCGACACGCTGCGCGCGGCTGGCGGGCGGTACGGCTACGGCGTCGAGGAGGTCGGCCGCTTCCTGCTCGACGGCGAGCGGGTCTCGAGTTCGCTGGTGCGCGAGGCGCTCGGGCAGGGCGACCTCGCGCGCGCGGCGCACCTGCTCGGCCGTCCGTACCGGATGGCCGGCCGCGTCCGGCGCGGGCAGCAGCTCGGCCGGCGCCTCGGCTACCCGACGGCCAACCTGGCGCTGCACCGCAAGGTCGTGCCGCTGTGGGGCGTGTTCGCCGTCCGGGTCAGCGGCCCGGGCCTCGTCGACCACCCGGCCGTCGTGAGCCTCGGCACGCGGCCGACGATCGACGGTACGGAGCCATTGCTCGAGGTGCACCTGTTCGACTACGACGGCGAGCTCTACGGGAAGTACCTCGACGTGGACTTCGTCCGGCGGCTCCGCGACGAGCGGCGGTTCGAGTCCCTCGACGCGCTCGTCGAGCAGATGCACCGGGACGCCGCCGAGGCCCGCGAGGTGCTGGGGAGCCCGTCCCATTTCATACGGTAGGGGTCAGACCCCTACCCGGCCGGCAGGGGTCTGACCCCTGTTTTCCGTGGAGAAAGGACCGCGATTCCGTCAGAATCGGGGGTTCTGCATGCCGCGCGCCGAGCGTGGCCCCACTGATCCCCGGTCCGGTCCCGAATGGCTGACTACAAGCACACGATCAATCTCCCGGAGACCGCCTTCCCGATGAAGGCGGACCTCGCGCGCCGTGAGCCCGAGATGCTGGCCTGGTGGGAGGCGAACCGCACCTACGAAAAGCTGCGCGACCTCGCCGCCGGCCGCCCGGCCTGGGTGCTGCACGATGGCCCACCGTACGCGAACGGTGCGATCCACATCGGCCACTCGGTCAACAAGATACTGAAGGACGTCATCGTCAAGGCGCGCACGCTCGACGGCTACGACTCGCCGTACGTCCCGGGCTGGGACTGCCACGGCCTGCCGATCGAGCACGCGGTCGAGAAGACGCGTGGCCGCGAGATCAAGGCGCTCGACGCCCGCGCGTTCCGGCAGGCCTGCCGCGAGTTCGCGCTCGAGCAGGTCGACCTGCAGCGCAGGGACTTCATCCGGCTCGGCGTGATGGGCGACTGGTCGAACCCGTACCTGACGCTCGCGCCGCGCTACGAGGCCGAACAGCTGCGCGCGTTCGCCCGGATCATCCGCAACGGCCACCTGTACAAGGGCTACAAGCCCGTGCACTGGTGCCTCGACTGCCGCTCCGCGCTCGCCGAGGCCGAGGTCGAGTACGAGGACCGCACCTCGCCGGCGATCGACGTGCGCTTCGAGGTGGTCGACCGCGCGGACTTCGCGCGCCGGGCGGGCCTCGCGTCGCTGCCCGATGGTCGCGCGAGCGTCGTGATCTGGACCACGACGCCGTGGACGCTGCCGGCGAACCAGGCCGTCGCACTGCACCCGGAGTTCGATTACGTGCTGCTCGCGGTCGACGCGGGGCGGGGCGAGGAACTGCTGCTCGTCGCGGCCGACCTCGCGGCCTCGGTGCTCGCGCGCGCCGGCATCGCCTCGCACCGCGAACTCGCGCGCGCGAAGGGCGTGGCATTCGACCGGATGGCATTGCGCCACCCGTTCTACGACCGGCAGGTGCCCGTCGCGCTCGGCAGCCACGTGACGGCCGACTCCGGCACCGGCGCCGTGCACACGGCGCCCGCGCACGGCCAGGAGGACTACGTGCTCGGCCGCGAGTACGGTCTCCCGGTCGACAATCCGGTCGGCGGCGACGGCCGATTCCTGCCCGCGACGCCGATGTTCGCCGGCGAGAAGGTCTGGGACGCCAACAAGCACGTGATCGAGGTGCTCACGGAGCGCGGTGCGCTGCTGCACCACGAGCCGATCCGCCACAGCTACCCGCACTGCTGGCGGCACAAGACGCCGGTGATCTTCCGCGCGACGCCGCAGTGGTTCATCAGCATGGACCAGGCGGGCCTGCGCGCGCGGGCGCTCGAGGAGATCGGCAAGGTCGCCTGGACGCCCGCGTGGGGCGAGCAGCGCATCTACAGCATGATCGAGGGGCGTCCCGACTGGTGCATCTCGCGCCAGCGCACCTGGGGCGTGCCGCTTGCGCTCTTCACGCACCGAGAGACCGGCGCGCTGCACCCGGACACCCCGGCGCTGGTCGAGCGCGTCGCCGACCTCGTCGAACAGGGCGGCGTCGATGCCTGGTTCGACCTCGACCCGGCCGCGCTGCTCGGCGACGACTCGGCGCACTGGGAGAAGGTCACCGACATCATGGACGTCTGGGTCGACTCGGGCGTCTCGCACCACTGCGTGTCGACGATCTTCCCGCAGGTGCGCACGCCGGCCGACCTGTACCTCGAGGGATCGGACCAGCACCGCGGCTGGTTCCATTCGTCGCTGCTCACCTCGGTCGCCCAGAAGGGCCACGCGCCGTACAAGGCCGTGCTCACCCACGGGTTCACCGTGGACGAGAAGGGCCGGAAGATGTCGAAGTCGCTCGGCAACGTGATCCTGCCGCAGAAGGTCGTCGACACGCTCGGGGCCGACGTGCTCCGGCTGTGGGTGGCCTCGACCGACTACGCAAACGAGATCGCGGTTTCGGGCGAGATCCTGAAGCGCGCGTCGGAGTCGTACCGCCGGCTGCGCAACACGGCGCGGTTCCTGCTCGGCAACATGGCCGGGTTCGACCCGGCCGTGCACTCGGTGCCGGTCGACGGGATGGTCGCCCTCGACCGCTGGGCGGTCGAGCGCACGGCGGCGCTGCAGCGCGAGGTCGTCGAGGCCTACCGCCGGTTCGAGTTCCACCTGATCTACCAGAAGGTGCACAACTTCTGCGTCGTCGATCTCGGGGGCTTCTACCTCGACGTGATCAAGGACCGGCTCTACACGACCCCCGCGGGCGGCCACCCGCGCCGGTCGGCGCAGACGGCGATGCACTGGATCGCCGAGGCGATGACGCGCTGGCTTGCGCCGATCCTGTCGTTCACGGCCGAGGAGATCTGGCGGCACCTGCCGGGCGCGCGGGCCGAGTCGGTGTTCCACGCGACGTGGGTCACGCTGCCCGCGGCGGCGACGCCGGCCGCCATCGACTGGGACACCGTGCTCGCGGCCCGCTCGGCCGTGCTGCGCGAACTCGAGCGGCTGCGCGTCGCGGGCGCGATCGGCGCACCGCTGGACGCGGTCGTCGAGCTGTATGCGGAGCCCGCCACACGGGCCACGCTCGAGGCGCTCGGCGACGAACTCCGCTTCGTGCTGATCACCTCCGGCGCGGCCGTGCGCGAGGCCGCGTCGCGGCCCGACGACGCCGTCGCCGCCGGCGTGGACGGTGCACCCGGCCTCTGGGTCTCCGTGCGGCCGACGGACGCGACGAAGTGCGTGCGCTGCTGGCACAGGCGCGAGGATGTCGGCAGCGTGGCCGCGCACCCGGAGCTCTGTTCCCGCTGTGCGTCCAACGTGGACGGCCCCGGCGAAACACGGAGATACGCGTGATGGCCGGGGCGGAAAACCCGGGCAGCCCGCTGGCGGCGGTGCAGCGCACGCACCCGGCGGCGTGGCTCTGGCTCTCGGTCGCCGTCGTCGCGCTCGACCAGGCGTCGAAGTTCCTGGTCACGCGCTTCTTCGACCTCTACGAGCGGGTCGAGGTGCTGCCGGTGCTCGACTTCACGCTGCTGCACAACAAGGGCGCGGCGTTCAGCATGCTCGCCGGCGCCTCGGGCTGGCAGCGCTGGTTCTTCATCGGTCTCGCGGTCGCTATCAGCGTCGCGCTCGTCACCTGGATCTGGCGCGCGCCCCGCGGCGACAAGCTGCTGCCGTTCGCACTCTCGCTGATCCTCGGCGGGGCGATCGGCAACGCGATCGACCGGGTGCTGCACGGCTACGTCGTCGACTTCATCCACGTGCACTGGAACGAGGCCTACTTCCCGGCCTTCAACGTCGCCGACAGCGCGATCACGGTGGGCGCGGTCCTGGTGCTGTTCGACGCGTTCCGCGAGCGCCGCCCGTGAGGATACTGCTCGCCAACCCGCGGGGATTCTGCGCGGGCGTGGACCGCGCGATCGACATCGTCGAGCGCGCGATCGAGCTGTTCGGGGCGCCGATCCACGTGCGGCACGAGGTGGTGCACAACCGCTTCGTCGTCGACCGCCTGCGCGGGCTCGGGGCGGTGTTCGTCGAGGAGCTCGACGAGGTGCCGGACGGCGCGACGGTGATCTTCAGCGCGCACGGCGTCTCGAAGGCCGTGCAGGACGAGGCGCGGCGACGCGGATTGCGCGTGTTCGACGCGACCTGCCCGCTCGTGACCAAGGTGCACATGGAAGTCGCACGCTTCGCGCGCGAGGGCCGCGAGGTGATCCTGATCGGCCACGCCGGGCACCCGGAGGTCGAGGGCACGATGGGCCAGTTCGACGCCGCGCAGGGCGGGCGCATCACGCTGGTCGAGGACGCGAGCGACGTCGGACGCCTGGTCGTCGACTCGCCCGAGCACGTCGGCGTCGTCACGCAGACCACGCTCTCGGTCGACGACACGGCGGACGTGCTCGAGGCGCTGCGCCGCCGCTTCCCGACGCTCGCGACGCCGCGCAAGGAAGACATCTGCTACGCGACGCAGAACCGACAGGACGCCGTAAAATCGCTCGTCGAGCGTTGCGACGTCGTGGTCGTCGTCGGCTCGCAGACGAGCTCGAATTCGAACCGGCTGCGCGAGATCGCCGAGAAGGCCGGGATCCCCGGTTACCTGGTGGACGGCCCGGACGACCTCGATCGCGCCTGGTTCGAGGGCCGCGAGTGCGTCGGCGTCACGGCCGGGGCGTCCGCCCCGGAACTGCTCGTCCAGCGGGTCGTCGCCCGGCTGCGGGAGTGGGGTGGCCGCGATGCCGACGAGGTCGTCGGACGCGAGGAGAGCGTCGTGTTCGCGCTGCCGCGCGAGCTCCGGGTGACGCGCCCGAGCGGCACCTGAGCGGCGCGCCCGCGTCGCGTCATTCCGCCCCGACCTGTCGCCAGTACGTCCGGCGCGGCCCGAACGGCCCGGCGGCCAGGCAGGGCTCCGGGCACGGCGGGGACAGCAAGGGCGGCGGCGGATCGGGCGTCAGCACGTAGAACCCCTGGACCAGCGTCACCGATGCGCCACGTCCGGCGCGACCCTCGGACTCGACGACGAAATGGTGCGCCCGCAGCCCGGCCTCGCGATCCGACGGGTCCGGCGGGTCGGCCTCGCCGTCGTACCAGAGCCGGTAGCTCCACGCATCGCAGTCCGCGCTCGTGCAGCGTGCGGTTCCAGCGACCTTCGGTCGCGCGTACGTCCATGCGGGCGACAGGTCGGCCGAGCGCAGCGCCTCGGCAATGGCCACCTCGGCTGCGTCGAACGCGCGCTGCCAGTCGGCCTCGTTGCCGGCCAGTCGCAGGTCGAGTGCCGCGGTCGCGAGACCGGCCGAGCACAGCACGGCGACGATCGCGAGCAGCATGACCACGATCGCGAGCACGACCCCGCGTTGCCGGCGGCGGTTCACGGCCGCCCGTTCCGCAGCGCGACGGTGCGCGTCGCGACGAGTCGGGGCCGCCGGTCGGTCGTGACCGAGGCGGGACGGTCGCCACAGGGCGGCAGCGACTGCCGGACGAGTGCCGGATCGCGTGCATCCGACACGACGCGCAGGCACACGACGACGGAGCGCGGCCTCGCCGCGCCCTGCGTGCCCGGTTCGACGTAGCGATCGACGCTGCCGTCCCCGTCGTCGTCGAGGCCGAAGCGGACCTGCAGGTCGTCGACCCCGCCGATGACCTCCTCGTCGCTCACGTCCGGACCGGACACGAGCAGCTTGCGTCGCAGCGCCGGCGTCCGGGCGGCGCCGGTCGAGCCCGTGCTGACGTAGTACGCGTGCACGAGCAATGCGCGGGTGTCGGCCAGCGGCGGTTGCCCGGCGACGTCCGCGGTCGCGTAGCCGTCCGGGATCCCGTTGCCCATCTGCGCGGGCACGAACAGGCGGCCACCCGTGCGGCTCGTGACGACGAGCACGCGTGACCGGTCCGGCACGGCGACGGTCGGGCGCTGAGGCTCGATCCGCACGGCGCTCGCGCGCCGCACGACCAGCACGTCCGTCCCCGGCATCGCGCCACCGCCCGAGGCGCCGCAGTTCGGCTGCGCGAGGTAGCGGTTGTTCACGCCGTCGACGGCGCGGTCGACGGCCGACACCCAGCCCGCGCCGCCGCACTTCGCCGGGAAAGCCAGTGTCGGGTCGACGTCGATCGGTGAGCCCGCGAGGCCATAGTGGCCGGCCATCCGGACGTCGGCCGCGACCAGGTCGAGCGCGTGGCGGGCCGTCTCGTGCAGGCGCGCGCGGGCATCGAGCGACGCACGCGCGTTGCGTGCGGCATCGTACGCGCGCAGGGCGGCCGTCACGATGAACGTGCCGAGCACCAGCGCGACCATCAGTTCGACCAGCCCGTAGCCGCGTGGACGGATCATGGCGCGACGACCGAGCTGTGACGCCGTGGGGCGCGGCCGCCGTCGCTCCACTCGAGCGCGATCGTGTAGCGCGGCACGCCGCCCGCCACGGTCACGCGAACGGTGGTGCGTGCGCCGGGCAGCGTGGCCTGCACGGACTGCTGCCACGCGTACAGGTCCGCGGCCGCGAGTGCGGCCGGGTCGCAGTGCGCGGCAAAGCAGTCATTGGCAGGGCTCGGTTGCGCGCGGTCCGCGGGGAGGGCGTAGGCGTCGCCGGCCTGTGGATTCGCGCGGATCCGCTCACCGAGGTCCGCGGCGAGGCGAACGGCCGCGGAGGCGAACAGCGCGTGGCGGATGGCCTGCACGCCGCCGATCAACGCCAGCAGGCCGCCGACCAGGCCGACCGCGAGGACGACTGAGGCGACCAGGACCTCGACCAGGCCGAACCCGGCCGCCGTTCGGCCCGGGTTGCCGGGGGCGTTCAGGCGCACGTGAGTGGCCCGCCCGAGGCGGCCTCGGTCGACAGTCGTGGTCGGCCCGACTGACTGATGATGACGGCGCGTGCGGCGGCGCTGCCGCGGTCGTCGCAGAAGGTCACCGTCGCGGTCACGCCGCTCTGGCCGTAGGGCCGGAACGAGAGCGTCGTGCGGTTCGAGACGATCGAACCCTGCCGCCGCCCCGGGTAGGCCTGCAGCAGTTCCTCGCCCAGGTCGCGGACGGCCGGCGAGTCGCGGTCGGTGTTCACGAACTCGATCCAGCCGCGTCCCCAGTCGACGGCCGGCGCGCAGGTGCCGCCGTCGAGGCTCGGGCACAGGCTCACGACCGCGTTGCGCTTGACCGCCTCGGCGCGCGCATGGTGCACGGCCTGCAGGAACAGGTTGGCGGCCGCGGTCTGCGCCGCCTCGCGCTGCAGGCGCTGGAACGCCGGCACACCCCAGCCGGCGAGCCCGGCCACGATGGCGAGCACGAACACGAGTTCAGGCAGCGTGTGCCCGGCCGGCCGTTCCATGGCCCCTCCAGTGCGATGTCCGGGGCGGAGGGTAGGGCGCCGGGGGTCTCGGTTCAGCCTCGATTTCTAGCGGTTTTCCGCAGAAACGTGCCAGCGGCTGCCGCGGACGTATAATCCCGGACCATGTCCAGCGACGGCCAGACTGCCGGTACCCCGGTCGCCCGGGCCCGGGAATTGCTCGAGCGCCACGGCGTGCGGCCGACGTCGCAGCGCCTGCGCATCGCGGAGATGCTGCTCGACCGCCCGCGGCACCTGACCGCCGAACAAATCCAGGAAGCGCTACGTCAGTCGCCGGGCCGTGTCTCGAAGGCGACCGTCTACAACACGCTCAAGCTGTTCGTCGAACACGGCCTGCTGCGCCCGATCCACGTCGACCCGGAGCGCTGCGTGTACGACTCGATGGTCGTCCCGCACCACCACTTCCAGGACCTCGAAACGGGCGAGATGACCGACATCCCGCCCGACGCGTTGCGCATCGAGGCCCTGCCGACGCCGCCCCCGGGCATGGAAGTCGCTGGGGTCGAGGTCGTGATCCGCCTGCGCCGCCGCGCGGCCTGACGTCCCGGGCTCCCCGGGGGTCGCGGGACCTTCCCGCGTCGCGGTCGAATCCGTATACTTCGCGCCCCTCCCGCCGGAGTAGCTCAGCTGGTAGAGCAGCGCATTCGTAATGCGCGGGTCGGGGGTTCGAGTCCCTCCTCCGGCACCATTCCCGCCCGATCCAGGTCCCACGGCGCGCGCGCCCCGCGTGCCGCCGTGCCGCGCCCCCCGGCCGGGCCCGCTTTGTACAATCCGCCGATGCCCCGTACCCGCACGCCCGTGCCCGACCGACCGGCCGCCGCCGGCTGCCGCGACTGATCCGTGCTGCGGGTCCTCTCACTGCTGCCGTTGCCGGTGCTCTACGCACTGTTCGGCGCGTTGGCCTTCGTCACCCGGGTGGTCGGCTGGCGACGGCGATACGTCGACGACGGGATCGCGCGCTGCCTGCCGGCTGCGTCGGCCGCGGAGCGGGCGCGCACCGCGAGGCAGTTCTATTCGTACCTCGGAGAACTGGTGGCGGAGTCCGTCCACGGCGCGCGCATCGGCCGTGACGAACTCGTCCGGCGCGTCGCATTCGAGAATGCCGCGATCGTCGAGGAGGCGCTCGCCGCCGGGCGCAAGGTGCTGCTGCTCACGTCGCACCAGTGCAACTGGGAGTGGCTGCTGCTGCGCTGCTCGACCGCGTTCGGCGTCGGGCTGACGGCCGCCTACAAGCCCGCGAGCCGCGAGCGGGCCAACGTCGAGCTGAACCGGCTGCGCAGCCGGTTCGGGGCGACGATGGTCGAGGCCAAGCAGGTCGTGAACCATCTGCTCGCCTCGCGGGGCTCGGCCCGGTTGATCGCGCTGGTCGCGGACCAGTCGCCGGCCGCCTCGAACGAGCAGCAGCTGTGGATCGAGTTCATGGGCACCGAGACCGGCTTCTTCGCGGGGCCCGGCTGGATCAGCGCCCGCATGGGTTACCAGCCCATCTACATCGCGATGCGCCGCGTGAGCCGCGGGCACTACGTCGCCCGCTACGTGCCGCTCACGGAACCGGGCGAGCGCCCGCACCCGGAGCGCACGCTCGAGGCCTACGTGCGGGCGGTCGAGGCGACGGCCCGCGCCCAGCCGGCCCAGTACTTCTGGGCCTACAACCGCTGGAAGCGCGCGCGACGGGTCTATGACTGAGCCGCTCCGCCTGCGACTCGGTTACGCGGTCGGGGCGCTCGTCGCCTGGCTGGGCTATCGGTTGCTCGGGCTGCGGCGCGAGGTCATCCGCGGCAACCTGCGCCGCTCGTTCCCGGACTGGGACGACGCGACGGTCGGGCGCGTCGAGCGCGAATTCGCGCGCCGCCAGGGCGAGCTCGTCGGCGAGACGCTCTACGAAACCGCGATGGACGAGGCCGAGGTGCGGGCACGGATGGTCGTGCGCAACCCGGCGCTGCTCGAGCGCTCGCCCGACGGACGGCCGCTCGTGCTCGTCGGCGCACACCACGGCAACTTCGAGTGGATGCTGCAGCGCATGGCGGTCGAGTACCCGGGCGCGTTCATCGGGCTCTACAAGCCCGGGCGCAACCCGCGCGTCGACGCCTGGCTGAACCGCCGCCGCGCCCGCTTCGGGGCACGGCTGGTGCCGGCGAAGTCCGTGCTGCGCGAGCTTGCGACGTTCCGCGCCGCCGCGGCCGTCGGGCTGATTGCCGACCAGGTGCCGCGCACGAGCCCCGAGAAGCACTGGTGCACGTTCCTGAACCAGGACACCGCGTTCTTCATGGGACCGGAACTGCTCGGCCGCGCGCTGCGCACCCGGGTCGTGATGGTGCGCATGCACCGGGTGGCCCGCGGGCGCTACGAGCTCGAGTGCGTGCCGCTCTGCGAGGCCGGTGAGAAGCTCCCGACCGGGGAGATCACGGCGCGCTACGCGCGCGCGCTCGAGGACTGGATACGCGGCGATCCGGCGGGATGGTGGTGGTCGCACCGCCGCTGGAAGCTCACGCGCGACCTCTATGCCGGCGGCGACGCCTGAAGGAGACACCGATGTCGAAGACGATCCTGATCACCGGTTGTTCGAGCGGCATCGGCGCCGCGCTTGCCCGCGAGTTCGCGAAGCGCGGCCAGCGCGTCTACGCGACGGCCCGTCGCGTCGCGACGCTGGCGCCGCTCGAGGCCGACGGCGTCACGGGCCTCGAACTCGACGTGGACGACGACGACTCGGTCCGCCGCGCGCTCGCTCGGGTCGAGGCCGAGGCCGGCACGCTCGACGTGCTGGTGAACAACGCGGGCTTTTCGCAGGTGGGCGCCGTCGTCGACCTCTCGCGCGAGGACCTGCGACGCCAGTACGAGACGAACGTGATCTCCCCGGCGCGCGTGACGGCGCTCGCACTGCCGCTGCTGCGGGCCGCGGCCGCCCGCGAGGGCTGGGCCACCGTCGCGAACGTCGGCAGCATCGTCGGGCTCTTCACGACGCCGTTCGCCGCGGCCTACTGCTCGTCGAAGGCGGCCGTGCATTCGGTCACCGACGCGCTCCGGATGGAACTCGAACCGTTCGACATCCGCGTCGTGTGCGTGCAGCCGGGCGGGATCCGCTCGGCGTTCGGCAACCACGCCGAGGCGGCGATCCACCTGCCGGAGAATTCGCTGTACCGGCCGGTCGAGGCGGGCATCCGCGCGAGGGCGCAGGCGGGCCAGCAGAACGCGACGCCGGCCGAGGCGTTCGTCGTGCCGGTCGCCGCGGCGCTGCTGCGCCGGGACCCGCCGCGCGTGATCCGGGGCGGCGTGAACAGCACCCGGGTGCCGCTGCTCAAGAAGCTGCTGCCGGCCGCGGCGTTCGACCGCCGGATGACCGCGATGTTCGGGCTCGACCGGCTGCGCCGCTGAGGATCAGCCGGCCGAGGCGAGCTTGCCCTCGATGTGGCGGGCCAGCTCGGACACGGACGGGTGGTCGAAGAGCTCGGTCAGGTCCACGAGGCCGGGCCACAGCTCGTCGATCTTCTCGTGGATCTCGATCAGCGTGAGCGAGCTCGCGCCGACCTCGAACAGGTTCTCGTCCACGTCCACGTGCTTGCCCGCGAGCGCGTCGTCCACGATGCCCTTGAGCTGGCGCTCGACGTCGCCGGCCGCCGCGCGGCCGCCGCCGTGCGCGGCGGCCCAGGCCGCGTCGAATGCCGCGAGCTCGGCGTCGAACTCGCCGTTCGAATAGGCCTCGGCCAGCGCGTTGCGCTGCACCTTGCCGCTGGTCGTCTTCGGCATGCGCTGGATCGGCACCACGCGCGCGACCTCGACGCCGGCGTGCTCGTTCACGAGCTGCATCGCCTTCGCCGCGACGCCGACGAAATCAGCCATCTCGCCGCGGTGGACGGCGAACAGCACGAGTTCGTCTGTCGCCGCGCGGGGGCTGCGCGCGCCTGCGGCCGCGACCTTGCCGTGCTCGAGGCCCGGCTGGCCCTGCAGGATCATCTCGAGGTCGTGCGGGTAGTAGTTCTGCCCGTTGACGAAGATGATCTCCTTCGACCGGCCGGTGACGTGCAGCTCGTCCGCGTGCCAGAGCGCGAGGTCGCCGGTGCGGACCCAGCCGTCGGGCGAGATGAGCTCGGCGTTGGCCTCCGGGTTCTGGAAGTAGCCGCGGGTGACGTTGCCGCCGCGGATCAGCACGTGGCCGACGTGGCCCGGGGGCACCTCGGCGCCCGCGTCGTCGACGAGCCGGACCTCGCAGTAGGGGATCGGCCGGCCTTCGCAGGCGAGCCGGAGCGCCATCGGGTCGGCCTCGTCGACGAGGCGCGCGGCCATTCCGACCCCGAGCGAGCGGCGGTCGACGGTGAGGTGCTTCATCGGCGCCCGCGGCTCCGGGAAGGTCACCGCAAGCGAGGCCTCGGCGAGACCGTACACGGTGAACATCGAGCTGCGCGGGAGTCCGTAGGGCGCCATCCGGTCCAGGAACTCGTCGGCGAGCTCGATCGAGATCGGCTCCGCGCCGTTGAAGATCAGCTTCACGCTCGAGAGGTCGACGCCGTCGAGCGTCTTGTCGCCGAGCGCCTTGAGCAGGTGCCGGTAGCCGAAGTTGGGCGAGGACGTGAGCGTCGCGCGCTTCGCCGACACGAACCGGGGCCACAGCAGCGCGCGGCGCACGAACAGGTCGGTCGGCATCAGGTACTGCCGCGTGCCCGTGTAGACCATCATCAGGTGAAAGCCGATCAGGCCCATGTCGTGCGTGAGCGGCATCCAGCTGAGCGACACGTCGGATTCGTCGAGCCGGGCCGCCTTCTCGACGGCGTCCGCGTTGTGCAGGATGTTGCCGTGCGTCAGCACGACGCCCTTCGGCTCGCTCGTCGAACCGGAGGAGAACTGGATGAACGCCGGCGTGTCGCGGTCGAGCTTCGCGGGCGTGCCCTCGCGCGAGATGTCGTCGAGCTGGTCGACGAGGAACGAGCGGGCCGCGATGCCCGACCACGCGTCCGCGGCGCCTGCCTCGGCGGCGAACCCGGCCAACCGTTCCCGCAGTTTCCGGTCCGTGTAGAGCCACGGCGTGCCGAGCTGGCGCGCGATCCTGAGCAGCTTGTGCTTGTGTTCGTCGCTGATGCCCGGCGCCACCGGCACCGGGACGATCCCGCCATAGAGGCAGGCCCAGAACGCGTCGATGAACTGCTCGTTGCTCGCGACGTGCAGGATCAGCGTGTCGCCGGGCCGGGCCCCGAGGTCCTGCAGGTGGCGCAGGATGCCGAGCGCGCGACGGCGCAGGTCGGCGAGGCGCAGCGTCTTCTCGGCGTTCTCGCCCTCGAGGTAGCCGATCGTGGCGGTGCCGCGGCTGCGGGCGTCGAGGGCCTCGGGCAGTGTCTCGTACCTGATCGTCATGGCGGGTCCGGCGGGTGGGCTGGCGGCGAATTCTCCCAGAATTGCGGGGGCGGTTGCACGAACCCACAATCCGGGGATGGATCGCGCACTGGTGCTGCACGCGCGGGTGGGGCCCGAATCGGACGAGCGGCTCGGACGGCTGCTCGGGACGCTGCCATACGGCCGCCGTGCGCTCTACGAGCGACGCAGCGGGACCGGGCGGCGGTCGGGGCTTGCCGGCGTCGCGCTCGCACTCGAGGGCCTCGGCCGACTCGTCGGCCGGCCGGTGCTCGCCGCCGAGATCGAGTTCCCGCAGGACGGCAAGCCCCGGCTGTCGGGCGGCCCGTCGTTCAGCGTGTCCCACTCGGGCGACGTCGTCGCAGTGGCGCTCGTCACGACGGGGGAGGTCGGCCTCGACGTCGAGGTCGAGGCGCGGGGCCGCAGCCGCGCGCGCCTCGAGCGCTGGACGGCCGTCGAGGCCGTGCTGAAGGCGGCCGGGCTCGGATTGAGCGCGTCACCGGACGTCGTCGTTTCGGAGGACCTCGGGTCCGGCGCCGTCGCCGGGATGACGTGCCGGATCGTGCCCGTCGACCTCGGGCCCGGCGTCGTCGCGTGCATCGCGGGCGAACGCGGATTCAGCCGCGTCGAGGTCGAGCCGGTGGACCTCTCAGTGACCGCGTCGCTCGAGCGCCTCGCGCGCCCGGGCCCGTAGCGCCTCGAGCCGTTCGGCCATCTCGCGCTGCAGTCCGGCGAGCCCCTCGGCATTCACGACGCGCGGGACCTGCACCGGGTCGCCGTAGGCGATCTGCACGCGGGTGAAGGGCAGCGGCAGTTCGAACCGGTCCCAGGTGCGGAACCGGAACGTCTGCGCCGCGACGACGCTGATCGGGATGATCGGCCGCCCCGTGAGTTGCGACAGCAGCACCGCGCCGGGCTTGAACTCGTGCAGCGGCCCGAGCGGGCCGTCGGGCGTGATCGCGGGCGACACCTTCTGCTTCACGACGAGGTCGTAGAAGTCCTTCAGCGCGCGCGCGCCGGTGTGCGTCGACGAGCCGCGGATCACGTGGCCGCCGATGCGCTCGACGAGCAACGCGGGCGCCGTGCCGTCCACCGACGGGCTGATCAGGAACCCGGGCTTCAGGCCGTCCGGCTCGAGGTCGACGAGCGCGCGCGCTCCGTAAAAGAGGTGCTGGTGCCAGAAGGCCGGTATCACGGCCCCGTGCTGGCGCACGGCCGCGCGGGCCGCCTCGACGCCGAGCGCCGGCTGCATCCGGGTCGACCACCACCAGAACCGCCCGATCCGGTAACCGATCGCGACCGCGACCCGGTAGAGCAGCAGGCGGCCACGCGTGAGCCGTCGCTTGCCGCGGCTCACCTTGCGGTAGATCGTGTTGCGGGGTTCGTCCTGGCCGGGTTCCAAAAGCGTGTTCCGTGGCGCGCGGGGCTCCGGGCAAGGCCCGGCGCGAAGCGACTATACTAGCGCCCCGCACTGCGGAGTCCGCACATTGGCTGATCCAGTGGTCACGAGCCCGACGGGGACGGTCGACGTCTCGGTCGTCATCCCGGTCTGCAACGAGCAGGACAACGTCGAGCCGCTGGCCCGCGAGATCCACGCCGCGCTGTCCGGGCGCTGGGCGTTCGAGACGATCTTCGTCGACGACGGCAGCACCGACGGAACCGTCGCGGCGCTGCGGGCCGCCCGCACGGCCGGGCTGCCCGAGATCCGGATCCTCAGGCACGCGGTCCGCTCGGGCCAGAGTGCCGCGGTGGCCACCGGCGTCCGCGCCGCGCGCGCCGGCTGGATCGCCACGCTCGACGGCGACGGCCAGAACGACCCGGCCGACATCCCGAAGCTGCTCGAGACGGCGCAGGCCGACACGAGCGGACGGCTGCGGCTCGTGATGGGCAACCGGACCACGCGACGCGACACCTGGCTGCGCCGGCTCTCCTCCCGGGTCGCGAACGGCGTGCGGGGCGGGCTGCTGAAGGACGGCACGCCGGACACCGGCTGCGGCATCAAGGTGTTCGACCGCGGCGTGTTCGTCGACATGCCGCGCTTCAACCACATGCACCGGTTCATGCCCGCGCTGTTCCAGCGCGAGGGCTACACGGTGACCTCGGTGCCGGTGAATCACCGCGAGCGCACCCGCGGCACGTCGAAGTACGGCCTGCACAACCGGCTGTGGGTCGGCATCGTCGACCTGTTCGGCGTGATGTGGCTGATCCGGCGCGCTTCCCGTCGCGTCCCGGTCACCGAGGACACCTGAGTGGCCGCGTCCGACGCGCCCGCCGCGCCGACGCTCATCGATCGCCTGCTGCGCCCGGGACGCGACGGAGCCCGCGACCGCCTCGTCGACGTGCTGTGGCTGCTCGCGCTCGGGCTGCTGCTGATGGGCACGGGCCTCGGGTTCCGCGACCCCTGGCCGCCCGACGAGCCGCGGTTCGCGCTCGTCGCGCAGGACATGCTGCGCTCGGGCGATTTCCTGTTCCCGCGCATCGGCGGCGACCTCTACGCGGACAAGCCGCCGTTCTTCTTCTGGCTGGTGGCCGCCGCGACCGCGCTCACCGGGTCGCTGCGCGTCGGGTTCCTGCTGCCCTCGCTGCTCGGCGGGCTCGGCACGGTCCTGCTCGCCTACGACCTGGTGCGGCGCGCGCGCGGTCGGGAGGCCGGGTTCGCGACCGGCCTCGTGCTGCTCGTCACGTTCCAGTTCGTCTGGCAGGCGAGGCAGGCGCAGATCGACGGCGTGCTGTGCTTCCTCACGACGCTGTCGCTCTACGGCCTGCTCCGGCACCTGTGCCTCGGGCCGGCGAAGGGCTGGTTCCTGCTCGGCTGGGCCGCGGCCGGGCTCGGCGTCATCACGAAGGGGGTCGGTTTCCTGCCGCTGCTCGCGCTGCTGCCGTTCGCCGTGCTGGTGCGCCGGCGCTGGCGGGCGGCCGTGCCGCGCATCGGCGTGCTCGGGCTCGCGGGTGCGGCGAGCATGCTGCTCGCGATCGGGGTGTGGTTCGTCCCGATGATGATCGCCTCGTCGGCGGGCGGCGACCTGCTCGCCTACCGCAACGAGATCCTGTTCCACCAGACGGTGACCCGCTACGCGGACGCGTGGCACCACCACGCGCCGTTCTACTACTACTTCGTCCGGATCATCCCGCTCTACTGGCTGCCGCTCATCGCGCTCACGCCGTGGCTCGTCCCGCGCTGGCGCGCCGCGCTCCGCGAGCGCGACACGCTGGTCGCGGTGCTGCTCGCGTGGGTCGCCATCGTCGTGCTGTTCTTCACCGTGAGCGCGGGCAAGCGCACGCTCTACATCCTGCCGGCCGTCCCGGCGCTCGCGATGGCGGCCGGCGCGTGGCTGCCGGAGCTGCTGCGCGCGCGAGGGCCGCGCCGGCTGGCGTTCGGCCTCGCCGCGCTGCTCACGTTCGTCGCGGTCGCCTCGGTCGTCGTGCTGGCCGTGCGGCCCGACCGGGCCGACCACGTCGCGAAGGTCTACGGGCTGCGCCCGTTGCTGCCGCTCTCAGCGCTCGCGCTCGCCTGCGTCGCCGTGCTTGCGGTGACGCGCGTCCGCGAGGGCTGGCTCGCGTACGGCGGCGTGTTCGCCGCGGTGCTCGTGTTCGTGGGCACGGTGGTCTACCCCGGCATGGACGACGTGCGCTCGGCGCGCGCGTTCACGGCCCGCGTCGAACGGGCGAGCGCCGGCCTCGCAGAACTCGCGTTCGTGCAGCCGAAGGAGCAATACCTGCTGCAGATCCGCCGGCCCGTCTACAACTTCGGGCACGCGCGGTGGCGGGACAAGGAAGGCGAGGCGGCCGACGCGGCGCTCTGGCTGTCGGGCAGCCCGGCGCGAGCCCTCGTGATGGACAAGCGCGTGCGCGCGATCTGTTTCGGGGACCTGCCGGCCGTCGATCTCGGCAAGGCCAACCAGCAGCACTGGTTCCTCGTGACCGGGACGCCCGACCCGCGCTGCGTGCGCGCCGGGAATCCCGCGGCGGTCCGTTTTTACGTGCCGGCTGATGTCTCAGTAAATACAGGGAGTTAGCTTGCATTCCTGATTGCGTGTGTCAGAATGCGCCGCAACCCGCGGCCGGCGCGACATTCCGAACTGTGGAGCAGTTCCGAGCCGGGAAAAATCAAGCCGCGTCAGACTGTGCCGATAAAGCCACAGGGGGCCCGAGACAACGCGATGGGCAGTTCCGAAACCGAACGCGACGGCGAGCAGGAAGGCGCTGACTTCCTCTCCACGCAGGTCGTCTTCGGCAACGGAGGCCGTCCCACCGTCGGGCTCGACGTGCTGGCCACCAAGGTCGCCGTCGATTTCCAGGCACTCACGAGCGAAGGCGGCGACAGCTGCGTCAAGCGCAACCTCGACGCGCTGCGCGAGGCGATCGACGTCGACGCGATCGGCATCGCGCTGTTCAATCCCGAGATGACGCTGGTCGAGCGCGTGGCGAGCGCCACGGGACTCTTCGCGCCGTTCGATCCGCAGGTGATGAAGGGCGACGACCTGGAGCGGATTCCGTACGTCGCCCGCCGCCTCGGCCACCTCCGGCTGCTCGAGATCCGCGACACGCGCGCGCCGCGGCGCGACCTCGCGACCGACGCCGCGCGGTTCGCCGAACTCGGGATCCGCTCCGCGCTGATCTGCGGGTTGTCGCTCAACGGCCGCGTGTGCGGCTACATGGGGCTCTTCTCCTCCCAGCCGCGCGACGGCTGGGACGCGAACCTGCACCTGATGCTGAAGCTCGTCGGCGCGAGCTTCGCGACGGGGCTCGAACGGCTGCGCGTGCACCGTCATCTCTCGCGCCTCGAGGAGCGCACCGAGCTCGCGATGAACTCGGCCAACGACGGCCTTTGGGACTTCGACGTCGAGAACAACACGGTGTGGTTCTCGCCGCGCTGGCGCAAGATGCTCGGCTTCGACGAGCACGACCCGCACATCACGCCGGACTGGCGGCGCCTCGTCCACCCGGACGACAAGGCGCGCGTGCAGGCGATGATCCGCGAGCACATCGCGGGCAAGACGCGCATGTTCGAGAGCGTCCACCGGATGCGCCACTGCAAGGGCGAGTGGCGCTGGGTCGTGAGCCGCGCGCGGGCGCGCGTCGACGGCGAGGGCCGGTTGCGCCGGCTGGTCGGCGTCGAGTGGGACATCACCGAGCGCAAGCTCTACGAGGACGCGCTGTTCCGCGAAAAGGAGAGCGCGCAGATCACGCTGCAGTCGATCGGCGACGGCGTGATCACGACGGACGGCAAGCTCACGGTCGAGTACCTGAACCCGGTCGCCGAGGAACTCACGGGCTGGAAGTTCGAGGAGTCGCAGGGCAAGCACATCGACGAGATCTTCCGCGGCTTCCACGAGGAGACCTGCGAGCCGCTCGAGAACCCGCTGTCGGTGGCGATCCGCCGCACCCGCGCCATCAAGTCGGTGCGCCCGACGCTGCTGATCAAGCGCGACGGCAACGAGATGTACATCGAGAGCACCGCCGCGCCTATCCGCGACGGCTCGGGCGCCGTCTCGGGCGGCGTGCTCGTGTTCCACGACGTGAGCGAGAGCCGCGAGCTCAACCGCAAGCTCTCCTACCACGCGAGCCACGACATACTGACGGGCCTCGTGAACCGCCGCGAGTTCGAGCAGCGCCTCGAGCGTGCACTCAGGAGCGCGAAGGCCCGCGAGACCTCCTACGCGCTCTGCCACCTCGACGTCGACCAGTTCAAGATCATCAACGACACCTGCGGGCACAGCGCCGGCGATGCGCTGCTCGGGCAGGTGGGCATGCTGCTCAAGACGAAGATCCGATGGCGGGACACGCTGTCCCGGCTCGGCGGCGACGAATTCGGCCTGCTGCTCGAGAGCTGCACTCTCGAGGAGGCGCTCGCGATGGCCGACCAGCTGCGCGAGACGATCCGCAACTACAAGTTCGTCTGGGAGGAGCGCACGTTCCGGCTCGGCTGCTCCCTCGGCGTCGTGCCGATCACCGGCGACAGCGAGGACGTGGCCGCGCTGCTGCAGGCCGCCGACAGCGCCTGCGCGGCCGCCAAGGAGGCGGGCCGCAACCGCGTCTACTCGTTCCAGGAGAACGACATCGACCTGATGCGCCGCCGCCGCGAGATGCAGTGGGCCGCGCGCATCAACACCGCGCTCGAGGAATCGCGATTCGAGCTGTACCGGATGACGATCCAGCCGCTGCAGAAGGCGGACCCGGGTGCGCACTACGAGCTGCTGCTCCGGATGCGCGACGAGGCCGGCAAGATCGTCTCGCCGGACAATTTCATCATGGCGGCCGAGCGCTACGGGATCACGCCGCAGATCGACCGCTGGGTGATCGAGAACGCGCTGCGCTGGCTGGTCTCGGAGGCCGACGAGCGCGAGCGGCTCGCGATGTGCTCGATCAACCTCTCGGGCCAGAGCCTCGGCGACGCCGAGTTCCTGCCGTTCGTGCAGCGTGCGTTGCGCAGCAGCGGGATCGACGGCTCGAAGCTCTGCTTCGAGATCACCGAGACGGCGGCGATCGCGAGTTTCTCGCAGGCGAACCGCTTCATCGAGGCGTTGAAGAAGGAGTACGGCTGCCGGTTCGCGCTCGACGACTTCGGCACGGGCCTGTCGTCGTTCGGCTACCTGAAGCACTTCCCGGTCGACTTCCTGAAGATCGACGGCAGTTTCGTCAAGGAGATCCTGCACGACCCGATCGACCGCGAGATGGTGCGGTCGATCAACGAGATCGGCCACCTGACGGGCAAGCAGACGATCGCCGAGTTCGCCGAGAATGCCGACATCATCAACATGCTGCGCAGCCTCGGCGTCGACTACGCGCAGGGCTACGGCATCGCCTCGCCGCAGCGGGTGTTCAAGGTCGCCGCGAACAGCTAGGGGACATTCTCGATTCCCGGTCGGCACCGGAACCGTGCGCCGGAAATCGAGAATGTCCCCTCAGCCGAACTGGAACCGCATCGAGAGGTCGACCGCGCGCACGTGCTTCGTGAGCGAGCCGACCGAAACGTAGTCGACACCGGTTTCCGCGATCGATCGCAGCGTCTCGAGCGTCACGTTGCCCGAGGCCTCGAGCTTCATCGGTCCGCGGGGGTGGCTGCGGTTCATCGCCACCGCGGCGCGCAGCTCGTCGAGGCCGAACTCGTCGAGCAGCGCCATGTCGGCGCCGGCGTCGAGCGCCTCGCGGAGCTCGCCGAGCGTCTCGACTTCCACCTCGACCGGCACCGTCGCGCCCTGCGCGCGGGCGGCCGCGACCGCGGCCGCAATCGACCCGGCGGCCATGATGTGGTTTTCCTTCACCAGGATGCCGTCGTAGAGGCCCATCCGGTGGTTCGCGCCGCCGCCGACCCGCACCGCGTACTTCTGCGCGCGGCGCAGCCCGGGCAGCGTCTTGCGCGTGTCGAGCACCCGGCAGGGCAGGCCCTCGAGCACGGCGGCATAACGGCGCGCGGCGGTCGCGGTGCCCGAGAGCGTCTGCAGGAAATTGAGTGCCGTGCGTTCGCCGGTCAGCAGCGCACGTGCCGGGCCCTCGAGCCGGAAGAGGAGCTGGCCCGGCGCGAGCTGGGCGCCCTCGGCGGCGACCCACTCGATGCGCACGTGGGGATCGAGCTGCCGGAACACCTCGTCGACCCACGGGCGGCCGCACAGCACGGCCGCTTCGCGGGTGATCACGGTGGCCCGACCGGTGCGATCGGCCGGCACGAGCGCCGCCGTGAGGTCGCCGGTGCCGACGTCCTCCGCGAGGGCCCGGGCCACCTGGTCGGCGAGGTCCGGGGGCGGTGCTGCCGCGGTCGCGTCAGTCATCGCCCCGGCGCCCCGTGTCGTCAGAACGGCAGGCCGTGCGTCGCCGAGCCCATGCACAGCAGCATCGGGATCGACAGCACGAAGTTCGTGCGAGAGGCGTAGAGGGCCGTCTTGCGGGCGGCCGCCTTCTCGGCGTCCGTCGCGGGCACGAGGCCGAGCACCTTCTTCTGGTTCGGCCAGATGAACACCCAGACGTTGAACAGCATGATCGTGCCGAACCAGGCGCCGATGCCGATGATGAGCTGGTAGTAGTTCACCGCGTCGCCCATCGAGCCGAGCGTGAACGCACCGGCCAGGTTGCCGGAGCGGGCGAGGTACCAGGCGCCCGTGAGCCACGTGGCGACGGCCGCCCAGCGGAACCAGAGGAGAGCGCGGGGCGCCACGTACTTCGAGATGCCGGCGCCGCCCGGGCCGCCCTTGTCGGCCGCGGCGTCCGCGAGTGCCGGGACCTGCACGACGTTGAAGTACCAGAGCAGGCCGATCCACATCACGCCCGAGAGGATGTGGAACCAGCGCGCGAGCCCGAGTTCCATGAAGCCCGTCGGTGCGATCAGGAACGTGACGACGAGCGCGACGACGAAACCGGTCGTAATGGCGCCGCGCACCGTGTTGAGTGGGTTCATGGAAGTCCTCCGAAGGGTGAAAAAGCTTTTCTGGACAGGTACTTGCGGGAAATGAGAACCTGTCGCACGGAGTTTGAAGAATAGGCGACACCCCCGCATAATTCAACGCCCCCGCGCCACCGCCCGAGGCCCCATTGGAATCGCTCGGACCGCCGTCGCCCTGCATCAACGTGTGCGTGCTCGACAGCGCCCGGCGTTGCACCGGCTGCGGCCGCACGATCGACGAGATCGCGGGCTGGGGGCGCATGAATGCGAATCAACGTTGGGCCGTCATCGCGCGGCTCGAGGCAGAGCGCGCCACGGCGCGCACGACGGCCGGCAGCCCGGCCACGAGGTGAAACAGTGGACGTCATCCAGCGCATCCAGGACCAGCTCAAGTCGAACCCGGTCGTGCTCTACATGAAGGGCACGCCGGACTTCCCCCAGTGTGGGTTCTCCGCATCCGCGGTGCGCACGCTCGAGGCCTGCGGCGCGAAGTTCACCGCCGTGAACATCTTCGAGGACCCGGAATTGCGCGAGGCGCTGAAGCGCTACTCGAACTGGCCGACCTACCCGCAGCTCTACGTGCAGGGCGAGCTCATCGGCGGCTCGGACATCCTGACCGAGATGTACCGGAGCGGGGAACTGAAGACGCTGCTCACCGAGGCCGGCGCGACCTGACTCTTGCGCCGCAAGACTCCGTCCCTTTTATTTTCGTAGGGGTCAGACCCCTATTTCGCGAGGGCGTCCTCGTACATCGAGCGGAAGCGGTTGCAGATCGCGCAGAAGAGCTGCGCGGTCCGCTCCGCGTCGTAGATCGCCGAGTGGGCCGAATCCGAGTTCCACTCGAGCCCGGCCGCCGCCACCGCCCGCGACAACACCGTCTGGCCGTAGGCGACGCCGCCGAGCGTCGCCGTGTCAAAGCTCGAGAACGGGTGGAACGGGTTGCGCTTGATGTCGTTGCGCGCGACCGCGGCGTTCAGGAACCCGAGGTCGAACGACGCGTTGTGCCCGACCAGCACCGCGCGGGTGCAGCCGGTGTCGCGCACGGCCTTGCGGATCTCGCGGAAGAGCTGCGTCAGCGCCTCCTTCTCGGGCATCGCGGGCCGGAGCGGGTGGTGCGGGTCGATGCCGTTCACCGCGAGCGACGCCGGGTCGATCCGGGAGCCGTGGAACGGCTGCACGTGGTAGCGGAAGTTCGGCCCGGGCCGCAGTTCGCCGAACGGCGTCATCTCGATGATCACGGCCGCGACCTCGAGCAGCGCGTCGGTGGCGGCATTGAACCCGCCGGTCTCGACGTCGAGCGCCACGGGCAGGAACCCGCGGAACCGGCTCGCGATGCCGACCGGCTCGAGGTCGCCGCTCGGTTCGCCCGGCTCGTCGTTCAGCGGCTCGTCAGTCGCCATGCGACCTGGCCTCCGGCGCGCAGCGGCACGACTTCGTCGCCGCCGAACGGGTAACTCGCCGGGACGGTCCACGGCTCGCGCACGAGTTCGATGAACCCGTCGTTGCGCGGCCGGCCGTAGAAGTCGGCGCCGCGCTCCGACGCGAAGGCCTCGAGACGGCCGAGCCGGCCGGCCTGATCGAACGCCTCGGCGTAGAGCTCGATCGCCGCGTGCGCCGAGTAGATGCCCGCGCAGCCGCAGGGCGCTTCCTTCGTGTGGCGGGCATGCGGCGCGCTGTCGGTGCCGAGGAAGAACCGCGGGTCGTCCGCGGTCGCCGCCTCGAGCAGCGCCTCGCGGTCGCGCTCGCGCTTCAGCACCGGCAGGCAATAGTGGTGCGGCCGCACGCCGCCCTCGAAAATCGCGTTGCGGTTCATCAGCAGGTGCTGCGGCGTCACGGTCGCCGCGACGCCCGCCCGGGCGGAGCGCACGAATTCGACGGCCGCCCGCGTCGTGATGTGCTCGAAGACGACCTTGAGCCCGGGCACGCGTTCGACGACGCGCGCGAGCACCTCGTCGATGAAGCGGTGCTCGCGGTCGAACACGTCGACGGCCGGGTCGGTCACTTCGCCGTGCACCTGCAGCACGAGTCCCGCCTCGGCCATCGCCTCGAGCGCGGGCCAGGTGTGCTCGATCGAGGTGACGCCCGCGTCCGAGTGCGTCGTCGCACCGGCCGGGTAGAGCTTGGCGCCGACGACCCAGCCGGCCTCGCGCGCGCGGCGGACCTCGGCGGGCGTCGTGCGGTCGGTGAGGTAGAGCGTCATGAGCGGCTCGAAGTCCGAGCCCGCCGGTCGCGCGGCGAGGATCCGCGCGCGGTACTCGCCGAGCGCAGCCGTCGTCGTCATCGGCGGCTTCAGGTTCGGCATCGCGAGCGCGCGCGCGAAGCGTGCGGCCGTGTGCGGCAGCACCGCGGCGAGGTGCGCGCCGTCGCGCAGGTGCAGGTGCCAGTCGTCGGGGCGGCGCAGGCGGAGCGTGGTCATTCCCGGGCCCGGAGCTGCCCAAGGAAGCCGGCATCGCCGAGCAGCGTCATCGCGAAGCGCACGCCGAAGCCCGTGAAGTCGGTCGTCACGTGCGCGAGACCGCCCTTGCGCTCGGACGAGGAGAGGTCCACGTGCACCCAGGGCACGCCCGGCGCGACGAAGCGGCCGAGGAACCGCGCAGCCAGGATGTGGTCGCCTTTCGAGTCCATCGTGCACTGCATTACGTCGGCGATCGGGCTCTCGATCTCGCCGTCGAAGTCGTCGTCCATCGGGAAGCACCACACGCGCTCGCCGCTCGCGCGGCCGGCGGCCACGATCGCCGGGTGCAGGTCCTCGCGGTTCGTGAACGCGCCGCTGTAGCGCTCGGTGAGCGCGTTGACGCAGGCGCCCGTGAGCGTCGCGAAGTCGAGTACGAGGCCGGGCCGCTCGCGCGAGGCGAGCGCCAGCGTGTCGGCGAGCACCATCCGGCCCTCGGCGTCGCTGTGCACCACCTGGATCGTGACGCCGTTCGAGGCGCGCACGACCTCCTGCGGGCGATAGGCGCGCGGGCCGATCTCGTTCTCGGTGAGCGCCAGCCAGCAGTCCACGTCGAGCGGCACGCCGGCCCGGGTGCACGCGAGCAGCGTGCCGACCGCGACGCCGCTGCCCTGCATGTCGCCGTGCATCGTGTACATGCCGCGCTGCGACTTCAGGTTGATGCCGCCGGTGTCGAAGCAGATGCCCTTGCCGACCAGCGCGACCGGCGGCGTGCGGGCACGGCCGCGGCCGCGATGGCGCAGCCGGACGATCCCGGCGCCGCGGTGCGCATTGGCGCGCGAGACGGCCAGGAATGCCCCGGCGCCCGCGCGGGCGAGCGCGCGCTCGTCGTAGAAGCGGAATGACCAGCCCTCGCGGCGCGCGAGCGCCTGCAGCAGCCGGCGGTAGTTCACGCTGTCGAGTTCGTTCGGCGGCAGCGTCGCGAGCCAGCGCGCGAGGTGATTGCCCTCGGCGACGGCCGACCAGCGCGCCGGGTCGCCGCGGCCGGCGCCGTGGACGTCGATCGTGCGCAGGTCGCAGGGCGGGGTGCGGGTCGAGCGTCGTTCCGGCATCGGTGCGGCGGCCGCGAGCAGCGCACTGGCGAGCGCGTCGCGCCAGCCGTCGGCGTGCGTCGCGAGCACGTGGCACTGCACGCTCGCGACGCCGCGCTCGAGCACGCGCGCGGCAAGCTTGCCGGCGAGCTCGAGCCGGCGGAACGCGCTGTCGCCGTGCCGTGTGATGCCCACCGCGAGCAGCGTGTGCCGGCGGTTCGGCAGGCGTGCCGCGAGGACCGGCGGATCGCCGTCCTTGCGGGCCGCTCGGTGCTGGCGCTTCCACAGTTCGGCGAGCGGCAGCCCGGCCAGGGCGGCCGGCGCGTCCGCGGCATCGATGACGACGATTGCAGCGTCCGCGCGTGCAAGGGACGCCGCGTCGAGGCGTCCCGCGCGGGCCCGGACCTTCACGTTCGATGCGGGAGGGAGCAAATCTGCCAAGTGCCTGCCTTGACCCTGCCGGGGCCTGCGCCGATCATTGCGCGTCGGCATGCTAGCAGGGCGTGCCGCGCAAATCATTACCGCGGGCCCGCAGCATGTTCGAAGCCTCTGGCATGGACGACACCGATCCGGACGAGACACGCGAGTGGCTCGAGTCCATCGACTCGGTGCTGCGCACGCACGGAGCCCAGCGGGCCCATTACCTGCTCGAGCGCGTGATCGACCACACCCGGCGCTCGGGTGCGCACCTGCCGTTCAAGCCGAACACCGCCTACGTCAATACGATCTCGGCGGCCCAGGAGCAGGAGTACCCGGGTGACCGTGCGCTCGAGCGGCGCATCGAGGCCTACATCCGCTGGAACGCGATGGCGATGGTCGTGCAGGCGAACCGGCAGAGTTCCGAGTACGGCGGGCACATTGCGACCTACGCGTCGGCCGCGACGCTGTACGAAGTCGGCTTCAACCACTTCTGGCGGGCCCCGGACGACCAGCACCCGGGCGACATGGTGTTCATCCAGGGGCACTCGTCGCCCGGCATCTACGCACGCGCCTACCTCGAGGGCCGGCTCACCGAGGACCAGCTGCGCCGCTTCCGCGAGGAAGTGGGCGGGGGCGGCCTCTCGTCGTACCCGCACCCGTGGCTGATGCCCGACTTCTGGCAGTTCCCGACCGTCTCGATGGGCCTCGGCCCGATGATGGCGATCTACCAGGCCCGCTTCCAGCGCTACCTCGAGCACCGCGGCATCGTGCCCCCGGACGACCGGCACGTCTGGTGCTTCCTCGGCGACGGCGAGATGGACGAGCCCGAGTCGCTCGGCGCCATCACGATGGCGGTCCGCGAGAAGCTCGACAACCTGATCTTCGTGATCAACTGCAACCTGCAGCGGCTCGACGGACCGGTCCGCGGCAACGGCAAGATCATCCAGGAGCTCGAGGCCGCGTTCCTCGGCGCCGGCTGGAACGTGCTCAAGGTGCTGTGGGGCTCGCGCTGGGACCCGCTCTTCGCGCAGGACACGCGCGGGCTGCTGCGCCGGCTGATGATGGAGTGTGTCGACGGCGAGTACCAGAACTTCAAGGCCAAGGGCGGCGCGTACACGCGCGAGCACTTCTTCGGGAAGTACCCGGAGCTCCGCGAGATGGTTGCCAACATGTCCGACGACGACATCTGGCGCCTGAACCGCGGCGGCCACGACGCGCGCAAGGTCTACAACGCCTACGCGGCGGCCGTGGCCCACAAGGGCCAGCCGACCGTGATCCTCGCGAAGACCGTGAAGGGCTACGGGATGGGCCGCGCGGGCGAGGGCCAGAACATCACGCACCAGCAGAAGAAGCTCGACGACGAGGCGCTGAAGGCCTTCCGCGACCGCTTCAACATCCCGGTGTCGGACGCCGACATCGCGAGCGTGCCGTACTACCGTCCGGCCGAGGGCAGCGAGGAACTCGAGTACCTGCGCGAGCGCCGCAGCTCGCTCGGCGGCTACCTGCCGCAGCGGCGCACGAGCGCGCCGAAGCTCGCGGTGCCGCCGCTCCAGGCGTTCCAGCCGCTGCTCGACTCCTCGGGCGACCGCGAGATCTCGACGACGATGGCGCTCGTCCGCCTGCTTGGCATCCTGCTGAAGGACAAGGGCGTGGGTTCGCACGTCGTGCCGATCGTCCCGGACGAGGCGCGCACGTTCGGCATGGAGGGCCTGTTCCGGCAGATCGGCATCTACTCCTCGATGGGCCAGCTCTACACGCCGCAGGACGCGGACCAGCTGCTCTACTACCGCGAGGACATGAAGGGCCAGATCCTCGAGGAGGGCATCAACGAGGGCGGGGCGATGTGCAGCTGGATCGCGGCCGGCACCTCGTACGCGAACCACGGCGTCGCGATGATCCCGTTCTACATCTACTACTCGATGTTCGGGTTCCAGCGCGTCGGCGACTTCGCCTGGGCCGCAGGCGACATGCAGGCGCGCGGCTTCCTGATCGGCGGCACGGCCGGGCGCACCACGCTCGCCGGCGAGGGCCTGCAGCACCAGGACGGCCACAGCCAGCTCGTCGCGACGACGATCCCGAACTGCGTGGCCTACGACCCCGCGTACGCGTACGAGCTCGCGGTGATCGTCCAGGACGGCCTGCGCCGCATGTACGCGGAGCAGGAGAACGTCTTCTACTACATCACCTGCATGAACGAGAACTACGTCCAGCCGGCGATGCCGGCCGGCGCGGAGCCGGGCATCCTGAAGGGCGCCTACCGGCTGCAGGCGGGCGGCAAGGGCAAGGTGCGCGTGAACCTGCTCGGCTCGGGCACGATCCTGCGCGAGGTCGTCGCGGCCGCGGCGATCCTCGAATCCGAGTACGGCGTGCCGGCCGACGTCTACAGCGTCACGAGCTGGTCCGAGCTCCGCCGCGAGGCGCTCGACGCCGAGCGCTGGAACCTGCTGCACCCGGGCGAGACGCCGCGGGTGCCCTACGTGTCCACGCTGCTCGGCGGCCACAAGGGCCCGTTCGTCGCGGCGAGTGACTACGTACGCACGGTCGCGGACCAGGTCCGCCAGTGGGTGCCCGGCCGCTACCACGTGCTCGGCACCGACGGCTACGGGCGCAGCGATTCGCGGGCCAAGCTCCGCGAATTCTTCGAGGTGGACCGCCGCTGGGTTGTCGTCGCGGCGCTCAAGTCGCTGGCCGACGAGGGGCGCATCGACGTGGCGACCGTGCAGGCGGCGATCGAGCGCTTTGGCATCGACCCGTCGAAGCCAAACCCGGTGACGGCGTAGGCGGGGCGCGTGGCCGACCTCATCGAAGTCCGCGTCCCGGACATCGGCGACTACAAGGACGTCGAGGTGATCGACGTCGCCGTGCGACCGGGCGACACGGTCGCGCTCGACGCGACGCTCGTCACGCTCGAGACCGAGAAGGCGACGATGGACGTGCCGTCCACGGCCGCGGGCGTCGTGAAGCAGGTCGCCGTGGATCGCGGCGGACGGGTGTCCCAGGGCGACCTGATCGCGCTCGTCGAAGCCGCGGCCGGCGCCGCGGTCGCGCCGAAGCCGCAGGCCGCGTCCGCGGCACCGGCCGTGGCACCCAGCGCACCGGCGACGCCGGTGCCGGCGCCGCCGCCGGCCGCGGCCCCGGCGCCGTCGCCGGCCCCGCCGTCGCCCGCCGCGGCCGCCGGCCCGGCCGACCCCGGCTTCTCCCGATCGCACGCGAGCCCGTCGATCCGACGATTCGCCCGCGAACTCGGCGTCGACCTGACCCAGGTGCGCGGCACCGGCGTGAAGGGCCGGGTCACCGAGCAGGACGTCAAGGCGCACGTGAAGCGCCTGCTCACGAGCGGGGCGGCGGCCGCGCCGGCGAGCGCGCTGCCGAAGCTGCCGGTCGTGGACCTCGCGGCCTACGGCCCCATCGAGCGCAAGCCGCTGTCACGGATCCAGAAGATCGCCGGTCCGCGGCTGCACGCGAGCTGGGTCAACGTCCCGCACGTCACGCAGTTCGACGAGGCCGACATCACGGACCTCGAGGCGACGCGTGCGCAGATGAAGGGCGAGGCCGCAGCGCGCGGCGTGAAGCTCACGCCGCTCGCCTTCGTGATGCGGGCCTGCGTGCAGGCGCTCAAGGCGTTTCCGAAGTTCTGCGCCTCGCTCGACCTCGACGCGGGCGAACTCGTCTACCGCCGCTACGTGCACATCGGCTTCGCGGCCGACACGCCGAACGGCCTCGTGGTGCCGGTCGTGCGCAACGCCGACCGGCTCGACGTGTTCGGGATCGCCGAGGCGCTCGGCCAGCTGAGCGAGAAGGCGCGCGCCGGCAAGCTCGCCGCCGCGGAGATGCAGGGCGGCTGCTTCACGATCTCGAGCCTCGGCGGCATCGGCGGCACGGCCTTCACGCCGATCATCAACCCGCCCGAGGTCGCGATCCTCGGCGTGTCCCGCTCGAGCCACAAGCCCGTGTACCGCGACGGCGCGTTCGTGCCGCGGCTGATGCTGCCGCTGTCGCTGTCCTACGACCACCGCGTCATCGACGGCGCCGACGCCGCGCGCTTCACGAGCTTCCTCGGCACCGCACTCGCCGACGTGCACGCGCTGCTCGAGGACCGCGCGTGACGCCGCTCACCGGGGCACGCCCGTGAGCGACGTCGCGCAGGTCGTCACGGTCCCGGACCTCGGCGAGTTCCGGGACATCCCGGTCATCGAGGTGCTCGTGAAGCCCGGCGACCGGGTGGTGCCCGAGGCCGCGCTCGTCACGCTCGAGAGCGACAAGGCGACGATGGACGTGCCGTCGCCGGTGGCCGGCGTCATCGAGAGCCTGCTCGTGCGCCCGGGCGACCGCGTGAGCCAGGGCACGCCGATCGCGACGATCCGCGTCGACGTGGTGGGACCGGGCGCGGGTGGGGCCGCCGTGCGCGCGCCGGAGCCCTACGGCGGTGAACCGTACCTCGACACGGTCCCGCTGAAGCCGATGCCGGACGCCGGCGCGGCAGGCGCCGGCGCGAGCCCGGCGCCGTCGCCGAAGGCGCCGGCCGCACCTGAGACGCGCAGCCGCGACTTCGACGTCGCGGTGCTCGGCGCCGGTCCCGGCGGCTACACGGCCGCGTTCCGGGCCGCGGACCTCGGGCTCCGGGTGGCGCTGATCGACCGCGGCCCGACGCTCGGCGGCGTGTGCCTGAACGTCGGCTGCATCCCGTCGAAGGCGCTGCTGCACGCCGCGCGCGTGATCGAGGAGACGCGCGAGATGGCCGCGCACGGCGTGCGCTTCGGCGAGCCCGAGATCGACGCGGCGGCGCTGCGCCGCTGGAAGGACGCGGTGATCGGCCGGCTCACGGGCGGCCTCGAGACGCTCGCGAAGCAGCGCAAGGTCACCGTGATCCGCGGCACCGCGCGGTTCGCGTCGCCGCACGAATTCGAGGTGGACGAGGGCGGCGCGGTACGCCGCGTGAGCTTCGAGCGCGCGATCGTCGCCGCGGGCTCGGAGCCGATCCGCCTGCCGGGCTTCCCGGACGACCCGCGGGTGATCGACTCGACCGGCGCGCTCGAGCTCGACCTGCCGGCGCGGATGCTCGTGATCGGCGGTGGGATCATCGGCCTCGAGATGGCCACCGTCTATGCGGCGCTCGGCACGCGCGTGAGCGTGGTCGAGATGACCGACGGCCTGATCCCGGGCTGCGACCGCGACCTCGTGCGCCCGCTCGAGAAGCGGATGGCCGCGCGCTGGGAAAAGGTGATGCTCAAGACCCGCGCATCGAACGTCGAGCCGGTGGCCGACGGGCTCCTCGTCACGTTCGACGGCCCGGGTGCGCCGGAGCCGCAGGTCTACGGCAAGGTGCTGGTCGCGGTCGGCCGCCGCCCGAATGGGCGCGCGATCAACGCCGAGGCCGCGGGGCTCAAGGTGGACGAGCGCGGGTTCATCGCGGTGGACCGCCAGATGCGCACCAACGTCCCGCACATCCACGCGATCGGCGACGTCGTGGGCCAGCCGATGCTCGCGCACAAGGCGACCCACGAGGCGAAAGTGGCGGCCGAGGCGGCCGCCGGGCTCAAGAGCTATTTCGACGCGCGGGTGATCCCGTCCGTCGCGTACACGGACCCGGAGGTCGCCTGGGTGGGCCTCACGGAAACGGACGCCAAGGCGCGCGGCGTCGCCTACGAGAAGGCCGTGTTCCCCTGGGCCGCGAGCGGGCGCGCGCTGTCGCTCGGGCGCGACGAGGGGTTCACGAAGCTGCTGTTCGACCCGGAGACGCACCGGGTCGTCGGTGGTGGCCTGGTCGGCCCGAACGCCGGCGACCTGGTCGCCGAGGTCGCGCTCGCGATCGAGATGGGCGCCGACGCGGCGGACGTCGGCCTCACGATCCACCCGCACCCGACGCTGTCGGAGTCGGTCGGCCTCGCGGCCGAGGCGTTCGAGGGGACGATCACCGACCTGTACGTCCCGAAGAAGAAGCCCGCGCCGCGGCCCGCCTGAGCCGGCCGCCGCGCGCCGCCCATGGACCGCAGCACCGCCCGCGTCCTCCGGCTCCTCGGATTGCTCGAGGCGGGGCGACGGATCGAGCTCTCGCTGCGCAGGCGGGACCGCCGCGCGCTGCCCGGTGCCGTGATCCTCGGCGCCCAGAAGTGCGGCACCAGCTCGCTGCAGGGCTACCTCGTGCAGCACCCCGGGGTGATCCCGCCGCTCCGCAAGGAAGTGCATTACTTCGACCTGCACCACGACCAGGGCGAGGACTGGTACCGCGCGCACTTCGGCCGCGAGGGCGCGCCGGGCCTGAACGTGGACGCGAGCCCGTACTACCTGTTCCACCCGGCCGTGCCGGCGCGCATGCACGCGCTGCTGCCCGAGGCGAAGCTCGTCGTGCTGCTGCGCGACCCGGTGAAGCGCGCGTACTCGCACTACTGGCACGAGCACGACAAGGGCCGCGAGTCGCTCACGTTCGAGGAAGCGATCGCCGCCGAGCCCTCGCGACTCGGCGACGACGAGGGCCGGCTCGCCCGCGGCGAGATCGCGCAGAGCCGCGAGCACCAGCTGCATTCCTACCTCGCGCGCGGCCGCTATGCGGAGCAGCTCGAGCGTTGGTTCGCGCTCTACCCGCGCGGGCAGGTACTCGTGCTCAGGTTCGAGGACTTCGTCCGGGACCCGCTCGAGGGCCTGAACGGCGCTCTCGGATTCCTCGGGCTGGCGCCGGTCACGTCGGTGGACCTCGAGGCGCGGAACACGCGGCGCTATCCACCGATGGCCGAGGCGACCGCGGCGCAGCTGCGTGCGTACTTCGAGCCGCACAACCGCAGGCTCGAGGCGCTGCTCGGCCGGGAGATGGGCTGGTGAGGCTGCCGTCGGCCGACGTGCTCGGGATCCTGTTCGGCCTCTCGGAGTTCGCGCTGTCGCTCTTCAAGCGCTCGGGCGCCACGGCCCGTAAGGCCGACCGCTCGTCGCTGCGCGTCGTGTGGGCGACGGTCCTCGTGAGCGTCGCGCTGGCGATCGCTGCATCCCGCCGCGCGCCGCAGTGGGACTCGGCGCTGCTCGGGCAGGCCTACGCCGCGGGCGTCGTGCTGTTCGCGCTCGGCATCGCGCTGCGCTGGTACTCGATCGTGCACCTCGGGCGATTCTTCACGGTCGACGTCGCGATCGCGGACGACCACCGCGTCGTGGACGACGGCCCGTACCGCTGGGTGCGCCACCCGTCGTACACAGGCGCGATCGTCGCGTTCGCCGGCTACGGCGTGTGCGTCGGCAACTGGCTGTCGCTCGCGCTCGTCGTCGTGCCGGTGACCTGGGCCTTCGTGCGGCGGATCGAGGTGGAGGAGGCGGCGCTCGTCGCGTCGCTCGGCGAGCCCTATCGCGCCTACGCGGCTCGGACGCGCCGGTTGCTGCCCGGCGTGTACTGATCCCCGGCATTCGGGCTGCGCGCCGTCTCCCGGCCGCCGGGGCCGCGCACCGGCGGGCCTACTGGTACGTTTGGCCGTCCACCCGCAGCCAGCCGGCCTCGTGGCGGCCGCCCGGGTCGCCGTGGGTCCAGTGGATCACGCCGCCCTTCGGGTTCCACTCGTAGACGCCGTGGAACTCGACCGCGTCGCCCGCCGCGAGGCCCGGCACGCGCGGCGCGAGGTCGATGTTGTGCGCCACGAGCACGGTCGGGCCGCCCGGCAGCTCGAGCAGGAACCGCTGGTGCGGGCTGCCGTCGACGTCGTCGGGCAGCACCTTCACGACGACACCCGCGCCGCTCACCTCGACGCCGCTCGCCCGGTCGGCGTAGGCCCTCGAGACGGCACCGCCGTCGGCCGACGCGCTGGCGACGTCGGCTCCAGTCGCCGGCGGGGCGCCCGCCGGCCCGCCGTTCAGCGCGCCGCGGCCGAGCAGCAGGACCAGGAGCAGTGCGGCCAGGATGAGGATGCGTTGCTTCATCGGTGTACGCCTTCAATGCCGCTCGGCGATCGCGCGCAGGCGCTCCATCACCGGGCGGTAATTGCCGCGCAGGTCGACGACCCGGGTTTCGACGTCGGCGATGCGCAGGCGCAGCGCCGGCAGGATCTCCGGATTCGACCGCAGCGTGGCCGCGGCCTCGGCGACGGCCGGTTCGGGCAGGCCGGTCTTGCACGGGTAGTCGAGCGTCCCGTGGATGCTCGCCATGTCGCCGGGCCGGATCGGCTTGTCGCCACAGTTCCGGGCCAGCGCACGCTGCACGTCGTTCGGGAGGCTCATTCGGAACGCGATGCGCAGCCGCGAGTTCAGGCCCTCCTGGGCCATGTTGTCGAACGTGCGCATGTTGAAGACGCGCATCGCCGTGTCGCGCAGCGTCGGGTCGCGGATCAGGCCGATCGTGCCGGTTGCGATCAGCTCGTCGTACGTCGAACGGCGGCGCAGGCCTTCCTTGTACTGGGTCGCGCGGTAGGTGCTGACGAGCAGCGACTCGTCGTCGAGCGCCTGCCGGCCTTCGAGCGCCTCGACCGCGCGGTTCGCGTTCGCCAGCACTTCCTCGTTGTAGGCGAGCAGGTACTGGTAGCGCCAGTCCTCCTCGCGGAGGTCGTCGGTCAGCCGGGCCGTGAACTCCTCGCCCTGGCGGCGGGCGAGGCGGTCCTGGTTCCAGTTCGACACCTGGATGCCGATGAAGACGCCGAGGATGACGACGGCGAGCTCCACGCCGACGGCCCACCAGGACTGCTGGCGGACGTGTTCGAACAGGCGGCGCGAGGTGGTCGTCATCGGGCGGCTCCGACGGATCAGTCCTTGCCCGAGTCGTTCAGGCGTACGGCTGCGCGAACCAGTGCCGTCAGGGCCTCGTCGTCGATACGGTCGCCTTCGCGTATGTCGATGGCGCGCCTCGCGTTGCCATCCAGGCTGGCATTGAAGAGGCGGGCGGGGTCCTTCAGTGACGCTCCTTTCGCGAAGGTCAGCTTGACGCAGGTCTTGTAGGTTTCACCGGTGCAGACGATGCCATTGCGACTCCAGACGGGTACGCCGGCCGGGTTCGAAGGCTTCTTCCACTTGCGTTCCTCGACGATGCCGGGGTCGGCCTGCAGCATGAGTGCGCGGACATGCGCCAGGACCTCGCCACGCCAGTCGGGCGTGCCCGCTGGCCCGGCGGTGCGGCGAGCGGGAGGTGTCGTCGGGCTTCTTGGATTCTTCATTCGATCGGCTCCGGTTGCGGGTGCGAACCGCGCCGCTGCGCGCGCGACTAACGCGCCACCCAGCCCCCGCACACCGGAAAGACCTGGCCGACGAAGCAGTCGGCCGCGCTGCTGCAGAGGTACGCCGCGAACAGCGCGTCCTCGCGCGCGCCGACCAGCCGGCCGAGCGGCACTTCCCGGGCCAGCCGGTCCTGGAAGCGGGGGTTGGCCTGCACCTCGGGCGGGAAGTAGGTCGGGTTGTCGACGAAGTTCTGTGCGATCGCGTTGACCTGCACGTTGTGAGGCGCGAACTCGACGCCGACGGCCTGCACGTAGGCGAGCTGGGCGCCCCGCGCGGCACTGTAGCTCGAGGTGCGCTTCATGCCGCGCAGCGCGGACGCGCTGCCGAGCACGAGGATCTTCCCCGACCGGCGGGCCAGCATCGCCGGCGCGACCGCCCGCACGAGCCGGGGCAGGGGGTCCACGAGCGCGGCGAACACCTCCCGCCATTCCGTCTCGTCCACCTCGGTGGCCGGCGTGGTGGGCGCCGCGTAGGCGAGGTTGGCGACCAGCACGTCGACGTGGCCCGCGGCGCGCACGATGCGCTCGGCGGCCTCCGGGTCCGTCAGGGCGTCGGGGCTCGCGACGACGGTCGCGCCCTGTTCGGCGAACACGTCCTGGAGCACCGGCCCCATGAACTCCGAGGACTGGGTGACCAGGATGCGCTTGCCGTCGAGGACGTTCTGCATGGGGTCGGACTTTACCGGATTGGTTGCTGGGGCGCCGGGGCCACGATTACGCCGGCGCCGCGGGAGGGCACTTTACCGATCACCGCAAAGCCGTGGTAGAAGTGACATGCGCCTCGAGCATGGAGGCGAGTTCGCGCGGATTCGTCGCGGGCAGGAAGTGGGTGCCGCCCGCCACGGTCTCCAGACGGGCGTTGGGTATGACCTCGGCGAGTAGCTCTGCGAGCCGAAACATGGCGGGATGACCCGCGCCGCCCCGCACGACGAGGGTCGGGGCCTCAATCTGATTGTAAGCCGTCAGCGGCGGCTCGAACGGGGTGCCCGATGACCAGTCGCGAATGTTGGAGGGTGTCGTCTTCACGACGTAGTCGCGCACCTTGGGCGGGAAGGCGTCAAAGGTTCCCTGGCCACCGTAGAAATCGATCACGTGACGCGCCGCTTCGGTGTCGCCCGCCTCAAACGCGGCAAAGTACTGGGCCGTCATCCGTCCGAACATCGCATAGCACTCGGCTTCGCCTGCCGTCTTCAGCAGGCCGAGCGGATTGGCTTCAATCAGCATGAGACTGGCGGGCTTGATCGAGCCGTCGACCGCGTGCGCAAGTGCCGCCAGGCCGCCAAACGAGTGGCCCACGATGTGTGTCGGCGCTCCAATCCGATCGATGATGCGGTCGATCACTTCCGTCTGCTGGCTCATGGACGCGTTGCCAAGCGGGCGCCGTTCCGCAGTGGCACCGTAGCCCAGCAGGCTCGTTGTGATGATGCGGTAGCTCTGGCTCAGGCGATCGGTGACGGCTTTCCAACCCGATCCCGTGCCAAAACTCCCGGGCAGCAGCAGTAGCGCCGGCCCTTCGCCGGACTCCGAGTACTCGACATCAGGCGGAAAGTGATGCATCTGTGTGATGAAGCAGAGCAGCGGCTCCAAAAACGGCGTACGGCTCACGAACTCATGGCGCCAGCGAACGGCGGTGGCCCTCGCTGGTGGTGCCGCACGCATGACGGATCGCTGCACGAGCAAGCAGCCTCGTGGAATCGAGCGTTGGGAGCACGCTGTTCCCGTCGTTGATGATCAAAGGAATCTCCGTGCAGCCAAGAATCACTGCATCGCATCCGGTCGCGCGAAAACTCTCGATCACGGATTGAAAGAACCGTACGGTTGGGTCCTTGAAGACCCCGTGCACGAGTTCGCCCATAATGAGTTGGCCCATCCGGTCGCGCTGCTCATCCGTGGGGCGAATGCACGTAAGCCCGGCAGCGGCGCATGCCTGCGGATAGGCCTCGCTTCGGACGAGCCATTGGGTGCCAGTGAGACCTAGCGTGCGGAAGCCCCGGTTCGACGCCTCTTCTGTGACCACTCGAGCGATATGAAGCCAGTGAAGTGGCGACTTCGGCTGAACAAGATGCATCGCCTGATGGATCGTATTGTCAGGGCAGACGAGGAAGTCCGCCCCGCAGCGAGCCAGGCGCTCGGCGGAGTCGAGCATCAGTGCAGCGACGCCTTCGAGATCCGAGGAGTCGAGGCAAGCGACGTAGTCTGCGAGAGGCAAGGTATGCATCGAAACCGGCGGATGTGCGTGCGCTCCGAGCACTGATTGCGCCTCAGAGCAGATCGTTCTGTAGCAGAGTGCCGCGCCCTCGTAGGAGCAGCCAACGATTCCGATGTGGAGAGGGCGGGACATGTGCGCGATGAGGCCCAACGCGGAGTTAACCGGGCGACGGCGCGTGGCGCTTGGCCCGCGAGGTGCAGGATAGGCACACAGCGCCTCGTGGGCAAGGTGCCGTGCCGTTGGTGCTCCGATTCAACGACGGGTTAGACCGCGTCAGTTGGCACCGTTTGGCTGGCGTGTCTCAAAGTAGGCGGCGACACGATCGCGAACGAGTTCGTCTGGCGGAGCCTCGGGGAAGCGTGGGACACCAGGAAAGTGGGGATGCCATGGCGATGCACGCGACACCCAGATCTCGCAGACTGGAGCGAACCCTGAAGGGTCGTTCAGCGACCCCGCATGCAAGAAAATGAGTTGAGGGGTCGAAGGTCGGAAGAGGCCAATGGGAGACCCGCAGTCCGCGCAGAACCACCGCTCCACTGTTCGGCCGGCATCCGATCTGATCGAGTGTGCTTTTGGCGCCTTGCCTGAGAACGCGACGGTGTCTGTCGCGGCCAGGAGAACCGCAGCGAATGCCGTTCCGCTCGCGCGCTGGCAGTCTCGGCAATGACAGACAAGATGAACGATCGGCTTCTCCGCGAAGTCGAATCGTATGGCGCCACAGGCACAAGCGCCGGACAGGCTTGATGTCATTGGACCAACCCTCCGCCACAAGAGGAGAGAGTGAGCAATATTGTTCGAGTCCGGTCTAACGCCGCAATTCAGCGACGTGCCACTGCGATTAACACAGAACGACTTTATAGCGGGTGCGCGGAGAGTTCCCACGGAAAAGTGGACACCTGTTGGTTAGCTGCATTGACGTTCGAACTCAACCGGCGCTCGATATCCGAGCGCCGAGTGTAGCCGCTCCTCGTTGTAGAACTCCACGTACGCCCGCAGGGCCTGGCGCAATTCGTGGTCGGTGTCGAATCGGCGCCGATGGTACATGTCGGACTTCATGGACTTGAACCACGACTCCATGTGGGCGTTGTCGTTCATGCGCCGCGGTCGATTCAGGCTCTGCTCGAGCCGGGCCCGGCGCAGCGTTCGCTTGACCTCGGCGGCGAGGTTCTCGACGCCGCGGTCGCTGTGGAAGATCAGGCCTGGTGCCGGCTGGCGACGGCGGATCGCCTGCTGGATCGCGCGCCGCATCAGTTGGGCCGATTTCTCCGCGCCCAGCGCCCAGCCGAGTACCCGTCGCGAGTAGCGGTCCATCACGGTCGCCAGGTATCGCCACTCGCCCCGGACCTTTAGGTACGTCACGTCACCCACCCAGACCTGGTCCGGTCGGGTGATCTCGATACCCTGCACGCGATTGCCGACGCTTGCGAAGAAGCGGCCCAGCCCCGGCAGACGTCGATACAGCCGCGCAGAGCAGGCCTGGATGCCGTTTTCCCGCATCAGCCGTTCGATTCGCCGGCGTCCGACGGACTCGCCAGCTCGCCGCAGCGCCTCGTGTACCCTGGGGCTGCCATAGGTACTGCGGCTTCGAGCGTGAGTGCTGCGGATCTTCTGCAGCAGCCGTTCGTCCTCGACGGCCCGGGCGCTGCGCGGCCGCGCCTGCCACGCATAGAAGCCGCTCGGGCTGACGCCATACAGCTCGCACATCACGCGGACCGGGTACGACGAGCGCTGTGCTTCGATGAACTCGAAGATCTCGCCCTTCGTTGCGAAGTGAACTCGATGGCTTTTTTTAAAAGCTCATGCTCGAGCTTCAGCCGCTCGTAGTCCTTCTTGATCCGCCGCAGCGCCTTCAACTCGGCGGCAACATCCTTCTCGACCTCCACGCCTTTCGTCACGATCCGTCCCTCGCGTGACTGCTTGCGCCAACGTGACAGCATGAACGGATGGATGTAAAGCGAGTTGACCTGCGGTTCGATTTTATGACCACTCAGGCGGTGAGTCTGACGTCGATATTGGCCGCTTCTGGACCAGCTTGTCGAGCCTGCGCCGGGGTCCGGTAGCCGAGCGCGCTGTGGGGCCGCTGGTGGTTGTAGAAGCTCCTCCATCGCTCGATGATCACGCGGGCCTCCCGGACGTCGTGGAACCACTCGCGGTTCAGGCACTCGTCACGGAGCTTGCCGTGGAAGCTCTCGACATAGCCGTTTTGCCACGGCCGGCCCGGCGCGATGAACGCGGGACCGACGTTCTGGTCCCGCAACCAGCGCATCACGGCACCTGCGGTGAACTCGGCGCCGTTGTCGCTGCGCAGGTACTGGGGCTTCCCGTAGAGTTTCATGAGCCGCGAGAGCGTCAGGATCACGTCCTGCGATCGGACCCACCGGCCGACTTCGATCGCCAGGCACTCCCGAGTGTGCTCATCGAGCACGCAGAGCAGCTTGAGCGCGGTGCCGTTGGCGAGCCGGTCGTGCACGAAGTCGTAGGTCCAGACGGAGTTCGGGGCGACGGCGCCCGGCAGACGGATATCCGAGCCGCAGCGACGCCGCCGCGGTCGGCGCTTCGGCAGCTGCAGCCCGTGGAGGCGCCACAGCCGACGCACGCGGGTCTCGCCCATCTCGAGCCACGCAGCGGTGCGCCGATAGCCAAAGCGCGGGAAGCGCTGCGAGGTCGCGACCACTGCGTCGACCACCGGCCGATCCTTCTCGGGCTGGCGCAGCCGATACTGGGCCACCGCCCGGGACAGCCCGAGCAGCTCGCAGGCCCGTCGCTTCGACAACCCCCGGCCGGTCGCGATCGACAGCAGTCGTCGCCGACCCACCGGGGATGTCATTTTCCCCGCGAGAACTCCTTCAGGGAGTCGATCGCGAGCAGCTGTTCGGCGACGATCTTCTTGAGCTTGGTGTTCTCGGCCTCGAGCACCTTGAGGCGCCGCGCGTCCGACACGTCCATGCCGCCGTACTTGTTGCGCCAGCGGAAGAACGTCGTCTCGGTGATGTTGTGACGCCGGACGACGGTGCGGATCTGGGCATTGGGCGCTTCAGCTTCCCGCAGGATGCCGATGATCTGCTCTTCGGTGAATCGCTTCTTCATTGCTGAGTTCTCCAGGGAAAACGTTACCATGGGAACTCACCGAAAAAGTGGTCACAAGAATCAACCGCAGGTCAGAGTTCGCCACATCCTGAACCGCCACGCCCGGCAACTCGCTCAGCTTCACCGCGGTCGCCTTGAATCGATCGGAATACCTGTACGTCGTCCTTGGACCAGGCCTCGGCATCTGACACCCCCAAACCGTTAGGTCAGGGTGTCCACCAAACCGTAGGAACTATCCGTCACGGTAGAGCGCGTTGTTAGGGCGCAGCATTCATTGCCTCTCTGGATTGTCCTTGCAGGCTGCGCCTCTCGCCGATTGTGGCGCCAATTAGAAACACGCCAATGGGAATTGTCGGCGCTACGAACCAAACCATGGCTTGATTTCTCAGCAGGAGAACTGCAATGACCAGGCCCAGAGAAAGCCCGAATGTCGTAGCCCATTTCAGAGCTGGCCACTGCTGAAAGTAACGACGTGGTACCAGTATGCGAACCCATGCCGCGGCAATCGCGATTGTGCCAACGGTACCGACCACGCTCCACCCCAGAAACATGTACTTGTCTGGTGCATCCGAGACAATTGAACCCTGCAGCAGGTAGATGCCAAGCAGCGACATCGGGCCGAGAACGATCGTTGCCAATACGCCAACAAGACCAAGAGGAATCTTTGCTTCGGGGGTCGCCAAGAGATCGGCCCAACGCTGCAGCATCTCTGCGCCCTAACGACCTAGTTGAGCGGCCGCGCGCCAAGGCCACTTTGCGAGCAGTTTATGGGTCACGGCCGCTCCAACGACGGGTTAGGCCACGCCACATACGTCCTCCAACGACAAGTATCGTTCATCGCCCTGGCCGGTGACTACGAGCGACACCAGAATCGTTGCACCGTTGTCGGCCGGAACTTCAAAGTCAACAGCCGAGCGCAGACCGGTGTCGTTCTTCTGGAGGTGAACCACCGCGGTCGATGACAGTGAGGCCGGTCCGGTGAGCCGAGCCGCACCTACGTTCGACAGCCCCACCTTTAGGTCCGCTTCTATGGCCGACGCAGGTTCTCTACCGTAGGCGAGTACGTAACCGAACTTTGCCGCGAGGGCTTCGTACTGCCCATCAACGAGCAGGCCGACAGCTTCCGCGCAAAGGCCAGAGATCTGTTCATCGCTTACAGGTGGCGTGAGCTTCACAGCGTGGCCTAACGACTGAGCTCTGCGGCGGCACGCCGGCCTGTAGGCGCGCGCGGACGCGCGCCTACAAATGAAGTGCTTGCGCGTCCGCGCGCGAGCACTTTATGTGTCCCCGCCCGCAGCAGCGATTTGTTAGGCGACCGGGAGGTTATAGACATCTTGCTTCTTCGACATGAAGACGAACTCTCCGGTTTGCAGATCAAAGCGAGCACCCAATACTGTCATGCCGTCCGCTAGAAGCCGAGACATCTCTGCGGCGCCATTGCCAATGAAAGCCTCTATGACCTTACGACGATGCTCCGAGGAGATGGCGTATTGCGAGATATAGGCCTGACAATCAGGGGCAGGCTCCCGGACCTTCTCGGAGTTGATGCGCATACGAGGCGGGTAACTTGTGACATGCAAAATGGAGAGCTGACCGTCCGGGCCACCCTTCGGATTGAATAGCTGTGCTGCCCAAGTTGATTGCCATACGAAGAGCACCGCCGATCTACGGCTGGTTAAGGCAGGAACGTGGGTGGAAAGTACGTTCAGCCCGAGCGGAAACGTCAGACCCTTAGGTAGGTGGTCACGGAATATTGTCTCCATGGCGAGGTCGCCTAACGCCAATTAGGCGGATACGTTAATCGGCGTCCTGCCGATATAAATCCCGACGAAATGCCGCATTCGCGTCGCATAACGGGGTGGACCCTTCCGTAAGTCACTGGTCCGACTAGACCACCGTTCCGTTATTCCGTCAATTGGCAGTCGGGGTGTTTGACGGCAGCGAGGCGGCATGCGGCGGCGCAACAAGGCCGCGGGCCGCCTGTCGGTTCGTCCGGTTCGGGTCTTTCCGGCCGCGAACGGCCTCTACTTCACGAAAGCCATCGGCAGGCCGAACGCGACCACGGACATCGCGATCCACACCGGCAGCGACGGGTAGAGCGCCTTCCCACTTCGCCGGCGGCGGAAGGCGTGGATCGGCACGAGCACGAAGAGCTGGATGGCAAGCGCGATGATCGCACCGCCGCCCGGGAACACGATGCCGATGCATCCGTCGCTGCTGCACGAGCGGCTGAAGCCCATCGCCCACAGTGCGAGCGCGAGAATCACGACGGCCATGAGGCCGATCGCGGGCGGAACCTCGAGTCTGGAAGCTTCATCCATGGCGTTGCTCGTCCGGTTCGGCTCGATCGGTTCAGGTGGCGCCGGCGATCCGGCGCAGCGACTCGAGGTACGCGGCTTCGTCGGGCGGCAGCCCGCTGCGCTGCGCGCGCCACAGCGCCTCACCGAGGCATTCGATCATCCGGTGCTCGGCCTCGTGCGCCGAGCCGAGCCGGGCGCAGAGCGCCGCGTGGACAGCGGCGATGCCGGCTGGCCGGTTCGTCGACACCTGCTCGCGGATTGCGAGGTGCAGGCCCATGTGCAGGAACGGGTTCGACTGGCCACCTTCGGGCGAGTAGTCGCGCTGCAGCGCGTCGGCGTCGCCCTCGAGCACCGGGTGGTATTCCGGGTGCAGCTCGACGACGTCGGCGATCTGGTGCTCGAGCGGCTCGAGCGGCAGCGCCTCGCGTCGCTTGCGCCAGGCCTCGACGTAGCTGCGGCGGAGCGATGAGCGGTTCTGGTCGTGGAAGAACGGCATGGGTCAGCCTTTTCCGCGCTTCGCGGGCAGGTGCTTCTGGTCGAATTCGCAAAAGTCCGCGATCACGCAGTGCGCGCAGTCGGGCGTGCGCGCGGTGCAGACGTAGCGGCCGTGCAGGATCAGCCAGTGGTGCGCGTCGTGCAGGAACTCGGCCGGGATGATCTCGAGCAGCCCGTCCTCGACGCCGCGCACGTCGCCGGCGCGGGCGAGCCCGGTGCGGTTCGCGACCCGGAACACGTGCGTGTCCACCGCGAGCGTCGGCTGCCCGAACGCGGTGTTCAGGATCACGTTCGCGGTCTTGCGGCCGACGCCGGGCAGTGCCTCGAGCGCCGCGCGGTCGGCGGGCACCTGACCGCCGTGCCGTTCGATCAGCGCCTGGCAGGTGGCGATGACGTTCTTCGCCTTGTTCTGCCACAGCCCGATGGACTTCACGTAGGGCGCGAGGCCCTCGACGCCGAGCGCGGCGATCGCCTCGGGTGTGTTCGCAACCGGGAACAGCTTCCGGGTGGCGAGGTTCACGCTCTTGTCGGTGGCCTGCGCCGAGAGGATCACGGCGACGAGCAGCTCGAACGGTGTCGCGTATTCGAGCTCGGTCTTCGGGTGCGGCGTCTTCGCGCGCAGCCGTTCGAAGATCGCGCGGACGCGGCGTGGGGTCATCGCGCGCGTTCCGTCGCGCGGCCGGAGCGGGCCGCTTTCAGGAATTGTGCGAACGCGAGCGCGAGGCCGATCGCGACGAAAGCACCGGCCGGCGACAGCGCGACGTGCGACACGCGGCCGGCCCAGTCGCGGGCGACGGCGAGGGCCGCGACCGCGGCCGCGACGGCGACGACGGCGGTCGCGACCGTGCGCGGGGCCGATGCATCGGGCCCATCGCCGACGGCGATGCACGCGGCCAGCGGGATCGCGAGCGGCAGCCAGCGGGCGGTTCCCCCGGCGGCCCCGGGCAGCAGCGCGCCGATCGCATCGACGCTCGCCATCGCGACGGCGGCCGCGACGACGGCGGTCACGACGGCCCGGGTCGAGTCACCCGCCGCACCCTGTGCGGCCCGGGCCGCGAGCACGGCGGCGAGGACGACGAGCGGGATCGCGACGGCCAGCGCGATCGAACCGGCCAGCGACGGCGCCGTCGCGAGCAATGGCGCGAGCGCGACTGGGATCCAGGTCGCCGGTCGGCTCAGGGCTGTGTCGCGGCGCGTCGTCATGCGGGCGATTGTAGAGAAAAGTCGTGCTCAGTCGCTGCCGCCCGGTGCGGGCGGGGCGGTGAACACGACGGTGCGGTTCGCGTCGTACCAACCGAGCGCGTCGCGCACGGCGCCGACCACGGCGCGGGAGGTGACCGTGGCCCCGGTGTACTGGTCGAAATCGCCGCCGTCGCGACGCACGCCCCACCGGCCGACCGGCGGGTCGCCGAGCGCGCGATCGACGAACCGTGCGAGCCAGTCCGAATGCCCGGGCTCGATGCCGTCACCGACGCCGGGCGTCTCGTGGTGGGCGACCACCCGCACGCCGATCAGGCGCCCGTCGGGCCGCACGGCGACCAGCAGTCGCATCGATCCACCGTAGCCCCCGGGCGCGATCACCTCGATCAGCGCGGCGACCGGCCGTCCGCCGAGTCGTGCGCGATAGACGGGCATCGGGCGGTCGGTGCCGAGCCGCTCCGGGTCGCGCACCTCGATCACGTCGTCGAGCACGTCGTTGTCGAACCGGGTCGCGCCGAGCACGGACGCGAGTCGCGCGACCCGCGCGGCGTGCTCGTGTGCGGCGATCCGCGGTGCGGCCCAGTGGTGCACGAGCAGGGCGATCGCGACCGCCGCGAGTGCGAGGCCCGCGGCGAGCACGGCCCGGCCGCGGACGGGCCGTCGGTCAGCGTCGGTCGCCATGGATCCTCGGGATCGTCCAGCGGTCGATCAGCGGCGCCGCGAGGTTCATCGTGAGCACCGCGAACGCGACGCCGTCCGGGTAGCTGCCCCAGTGGCGGATCGCCCAGGTCAGGAACCCGATGCCGGCGCCGTACACGAGGCGGCCGCGGTCGCTCGCGGCCGCGGTCACGGGGTCCGTCGCGATGAAGAACGCGCCGAGCATCGCGGCGCCGGAACAGCATTCGAACAACGGGCCCGGGTACGTGCCGGGATCGAGACCGTGCATCACGGCGGCCGGCAGCGCGAGGCCCGCGAGCATCGCGGCCGGGATGTGCCAGCGCACGATGCCGCGCACGAGCAGGAAGGCACCGCCGGCGAGTGCGGCGAGGTTCACCCACTGCGAGCCGGCGCCGGCCAGCGGGCCGAACGCGGCGCCCGCGGTGATCTCTTCCATCGTGTAGCGCTGCGCAAGGCCGCTGCGCAGCGCGTCGAGCGTCGTCGCACCGGTCCAGGCGTCGAAGCGGGCCGGGGACGCGGTGCCGGAGAACGCGGCCCAGGCCTGGCCGGCGAGCGCGGACCACGCGCCGCCGGCGTCGACGGGGACCGGCCACCGGCTCATCGCGAGCGGGAACGACACGAGCATCGCCGCGTAGCCGACCATCGCCGGGTTGAACGGGTTGTGGCCGAGCCCGCCGTACGCGTGCTTGCCGATGAGCACCGCGATCGCGGTGCCGGCGGCCGTGAGCCACCACGGTGCGAAGGGCGTGACCGACAGCGCGACGAGCGCGGCCGTGACGAGCACGCTGCCGTCGCGCAGCGCCGGGGCCGCGTCGCGCCGCCGCAGCCGCATCGCGAGCGCCTCGCAACCGAGCGCGGTCGGCACGGCGACCGCGAGCTGCAGCAGCAGGCCCGGGCCGTACAGCGCGACCTGCACGGCCGCGACGGGCACGAGCGCGGCGAGCACCTGCATCATCACGCGCGGCACGCTGTAGCCGCCGAACACGTGCGGTGCGCCCGCGACCCGGAATCGCACGTTCACGGGGACCGTCCCCGCGCCTGGGCGCGCGCTGCCTCGAACGCGCTGCGCTCGGCCTCCGACGTGGCCGAGAGCCTCGCGAGGTGGCCGGCGTAGCGCTCGCGCAGGTGGTCGGCCAGCCCGCGCGCCGCCCCGGCGTCGCGTGCCGCGGCGCGCGCGACCCTGAACCGCTCGGTGAGCGGGATCGCGCTCGGGCACACGTAGTCGCAGCAGCCGCACTCGATGCAGTCCGCGAGCCCGTGGCGTTCGACGAACGCCGGATCGCCGGCCGCGAGGCCGGCGAGCAGCTGCTGCGGCAGCAGGCCGGGCGGGCAGACGGTCGCGCAGTCGCCGCAGCGGATGCAGGGCCGCTCGGGCCCGCGCTCGGGCAGGTCGGCCCGGCTCGCGACGAGTGCGCAGTTGAGCGCGAGCGTGACCGGCACGGCGTCGGTCGCGAGCGCCCGTCCGGTCATCGAGCCGCCGGCGATCAGTCGCACCGGCTCGCCGACGTAGCCGCCGCACAGCCGGACCAGGTCCGCGATCGGCGTGCCGAGGCGGGCCTCGACGTTGGCCGGACGCGCGACCCCGCCGCCGGTGACCGTCACGATGCGGGAGCGCACCGGCCGGCCGCACGCGGCGGCCGCGACCGCGGCGGCGGTGGCGACGTTGTGGCACAGCACGCCCGCCGACGGCGGCCGGCGCCCGCGCGGCACCTCGGTGCCGAGCGCGGCCTCGATCAGCGTGCGCTCGGCGCCGGCGGGGTAGCGCGCCGGCAGCGTCACGATCGCGATCCGCTCGTCCGGCGACGCCGCGAGTGCGGCCTCGAGCGCGGCACGCGCCTCGGGCTTGTCGTCGAGCAGCGCGATCGTGCAGCGCCCGGCCTCGAATGCCCGCATCAGCAGCCGTGCGCCGCCGAGCACCTCGCCGGCCCGCGCGCGCAGCAGCGCGTCGTCGCAGCAGATCCACGGCTCGCACTCGGCCGCGTTCAGGAGCAGGTGCCGCGCCGCGAGCCCGCGCGCCTCCTCGAGCTTGGCCGCGGTCGGGAACGCCGCGCCCCCGTGCCCGGCCACGCCCGCGGCACGCAGTGCGTCGACGAGTGCGGCGGGTGCGAGCTCCGACACGTCGAGCGGGGCGATCGGCGCGTGGGGTTCGTCGCTGCCGTCGTTCTCGATCACGAGGCACGGGCCCTCGCCGCCGGGCGTGGGCCGCGTCTCGAGCGCGACCACGCGGCCGGCGACCGGTGCGTGCAGCGCGGTCGCGCGCGGGTCGTCGGCGACGGCGACCGGCGTGCCGACGCGGACCCGGTCACCCGGACGCACGACGGGCACGGCCGCGTGGCCGCTGCCCTGATCGAGCGCGAGCACCGCGACCGCCGGCGGCGGCGCGACGAGGATCGGCACGGCGGCCGGCGCCTTGTTCGGCGCGAGCACGAGTCCGGCTGCGGTGGGCGCGGCCACGTCGACGCTCAGGCGTCCGCCGGCGGCAGGTCGGCGCGGGCCGGCACCATAGCGATGCAGTCGACCGGGCAGGGGGGCAGGCAGAGTTCGCAGCCGGTGCACAGCGCCGCGATCACCGTGTGCATCCGCTTTTTCGCACCGACGATCGCGTCGACCGGGCAGGCCGGCAGGCAGCGCGCGCAGCCGATGCAGCGTTCCTCGTCGATCACTGCGACGTACGGGGCGCGCACCTCGCCGTAGGCGCGGTCGACGGGCCCGGCCTCGCGACCGAGCAGCCCGGCGAGCGCGCGCGCGGTGTCGTCGCCGCCGGGCGGGCACTGGTCCGGGCCGGCCTCGCCGCGCGCCATCGCCTCCGCGTACGGGCGACAGCCCGGGTAGGTGCAGCGGCCGCACTGCGTCTGGGGCAGCACGGCGTCGAGGCGTGCGGCGAGTGAGTCGATGTCGCCCGGCAGCCGGTCGATCCGTCGCAGCAGCGCGGTGCCGAGCGCGCCGGCGAGCCCGCCGGCCACGGACGCCACCGCGGCGAACTCGATCACGCTCATCGGGCGGCCCAGCCGCCGACACCGGCGAGCGCGAGTGCGACGAGGCCCGCGGTCAGGAACGCGAGCGGCAGGCCGCGGAAACCGACCGGCACGTCGGCCGCGGCGAGGCGCACCTGCAGGCCCGCGACGCAGACCGGGGCCACGGCGTAGATCGCGGCGGCCGCCGTCACGACGCCGAGCGCGTCGAGCGGCGTGCGGCCCTGGACGAGCGGCAGCACGGCGAGCCCGAAAAGCGCGCCGTTCAGCGCCGCGACGGGCAGGAAGAGCCCGAGCCGCGCGCGAAGCAGCGGCCGGCGCAGGCGCAGCCAGCCGTCCAGGGCGAGCGCCAGCGCGACCTCGAGCAGCACGATCGGCAGTGCGGGCGAGCCCGGCAGCCTCGGGACCGTCGCGACGGCCGCGAGTGCCAGGGGCAGCGACAGGCTCGTGAGCAGCGCCGTGGCGAGCGACAGCGCGACAGTCGTGTCGAACCGGCCGGCCAGCCCGACCAGCGGGCAGGCCCGGGGCACCCCGGTCAGCAGGTGGGCGTTGACGAGACTCGCACCGAGGGCCAGCAGGAGCAGGTCCGTCATGGCGGGCCCGCTACTTCACCTTCATCCCGGGCTGGGCGCCGCTGTCCGGCGAGAGCAGGAAGATCTCGGCGCCGCCGGGGCCGGCCGCGAGCACCATTCCTTCCGAGACGCCGAAGCGCATCTTGCGCGGCTCGAGGTTCGCGACCACGACCGTGAGGCGACCGACGAGCGCCTCGGGCGCGTAGGCCTGCCGGATCCCGGCGAACACCTGGCGACGCTCGCCGCCGAGGTCCACCGTGAGCCGGAGCAGCTTGTCCGCGCCCTCGACCAGGTCGGCGGACTCGATGCGCGCGATCCGCAGGTCCACCTTCGCGAAGTCGTCGATGCCGACGTTCGGCAGCTTCGACGAGCCGTCGGCGTGCGTGCCCGCGTGCACGGCGGCCGCGGCGATCGAGGCGCCGGGCTTCGCGGCGGGCGGGGCGACCGGCCTGGACGCGGCCTGGGCGCCGGCCTTCGTTGCGCCGGGCGCGGCGGCCGCCGTCGTGCCGGTGGCCGGCGAGGCCTTGAGGTCCTCGGACGAGGCGAGGACGAGCGCCTTGGTCGCGGCGGCGTCCACCCGGGTCGCGAGCGGTTCGTAGGCGCCGATCTCGACGCCGAGCAGCGGCTGGGCGCGGTCGTCCCATCGCTGGTCACCGAGCATCAGGAACTTCTCGGCGCCGGCCGCGAGCCGCGGCAGGATGGGCTTCAGGTAGATCGCGAGCACGCGGAACAGGTTGATCCCCTGCGTGCAGACGCCCTGGACGTCGGCGGCCTGCGCCGGGTCCTTGGCCATCAGCCACGGCTTGCGCTGGTCGATGTAGAGGTTCGCGCGGTCGGCCAGCGCCATGATCTCGCGCACCGCGGCCGCGTAGTCCCGGCCCTCGTAGGCGTCGCCGATCCGCTCGCCCGCGGCGACGAACTCCTCGTACAGCGCGGGCTCCGGCAGCGCGCCGGCGAGCCGGCCCGCGGAGCCGCGCGCGATGAACCCGGCGCAGCGGCTCGCGATGTTCACGAGCTTGCCGACGATGTCGCCGTTCACCTTCGTGACGAAGTCGTCGAGGTTGAGGTCCAGGTCGTCGACGCCCGGGCCGAGCCGCGAGGCGAAGAAGTAGCGCAGGTACTCGCCCGGCAGGTGGTCGAGCCAGGCGCGCGCGGTGATGAACGTGCCGCGCGACTTCGACATCTTCTGGCCGTTGACCGTGAGGAATCCGTGCGCGTACACGGCGGTCGGCGCGCGCATCCCGGCGCCATGCAGCACCGCGGGCCAGAACAGCGTGTGGAAGTACACGATGTCCTTGCCGATGAAGTGGTAGACCTCGGCGTCGCTGCCCGGTTTCCAATAGCGGTCGAAGTCGAGCCCGGTGCGGCGGCAGTAGTGCAGGAAGCTGCCGAGGTAGCCGATCGGCGCGTCGAGCCAGACGTAGAAGTACTTGCCGGGCTCGCCCGGGATCTCGAAGCCGAAGTACGGCTCGTCGCGCGAGATGTCCCAGTCGCGCAAGCCCGCGCCGAACCACTCGCCGAGCTTGGCCTCGACCGCGGGCTGCAGCCGGCCGCCGCCGGTCCATTCGCGCAGGAATGCCTCGAAGTCGCCGAGCCTGAAGAACAGGTGTTCCGAATCGCGCTGCACCGGCGTGGTGCCGCTCACCACCGACACCGGGTCCTTCAGGTCGGCCGGCGTGTAGGTGGCGCCGCAGACCTCGCAGCTGTCGCCGTACTGGTCGGCGGCGCCGCAGCGCGGGCAGGTGCCGCGCACGTAGCGGTCGGGCAGGAACATCTTCGCCTGCTCGTCGTAGGCCTGCCGGATCGTCTCGCGGCGGATGTGCCCGGCGTCGCGGAGCCTGAGGTAGATCGAGTTCGTGACCTCGCGGTTCTCGTCCGAGTGCGTCGTGTGGAAGTTGTCGAACGAGATGTCGAAGTCGGCGAAGTCGCGCCGCTGCACGGCCGCGTAGCGGGCGATCAGCTGTTCGGGCGGGATGCCCTCCTGCCGCGCCTTCAGCATCGTTGGCGTGCCGTGCGCGTCGCTCGCGCAGATGTAGCGGCAGTCGTGGCCGCGCAGGCGCTGGTAGCGCACCCACAGGTCCGTGTAGACGTACTCGACGACGTGGCCGAGGTGGGGCGCGCCGTTCGCGTAGGGCAGTGCGCTCGTGACGAGGAGGGTGCGGGGCTGGCTCATGGGTCCGGGCAGGGTCGGCGGGACGGGCGATTATGCCACGCGCGGGCCACCCGACGCCCCGCGGCGGCCGCCGGACGGCGGGGCCCGGTCCAGGGCGGCGCTCAGCCGGCGTCCCGGAACTGCTCGAAGCGTTGCTTGTTGATGGCCTTTTCGAAGGCCGCGCGGCCGCTGATGATGCCCTTGTCGAGCAGTTCCTGGATCGCGCTGTCCATCGTGCGCATCCCGAACTGGGCGCCGCTCTGCATCGTGTTCTCGAGCTGGTCGAGTTTGCCCTGGCGGATCAGGTTCGAGACCGCAGGCGTGTTGACCAGGATCTCGAGCGCGGCGACGCGGCCGCGCTTGTCGGCGCGCGGGATCAGCTGCTGGGACACGACGCCGCGGAGCGACGTCGAGAGCATCGTCCGCACGTGGCCCTGCTTGTCGGCCGGGAACGCGTTCACGATGCGGTCGACGGTCGCCGCGGCGCCGTTCGTGTGCAGCGTGCCCATCACGAGGATGCCCATCTCGGCCGCGGTGACCGCGATCGACATCGTCTCGAGGTCGCGCAATTCGCCCACCAGGATCACGTCCGGGTCCTCGCGCAGGGCCGAGTGCAGCGCGTCGGCGAAGCCCGGGCTGTGCACGCCCACCTCGCGCTGGCTCACGAGGCAGTTGCGCCGGGGATGCACGAACTCGATCGGGTCCTCGATCGTCAGGATGTGTCCCTTGATGCGCGCATTGATGTCGTCGATCATCGCCGCGAGCGTCGTGGACTTGCCGGAGCCGGTCTTCCCGGTCACGAGGATGAGCCCGTTGTTGGTGCGGCAGAGGCTGCGCACGGCCTCGGGCATGTTGAGCTGGTCGAGCGTCAGTGCCTTCGAGGGGATTGCCCGGAACACGGCGCCGAGCCCGCCGATGTGCCTGAACACGTTGACGCGGAACCGCGACACGCCCGGGATCGCGTAGGCGAAGTCGGCGCCGTCCATCTCCTCGAGGCGCTGCGCCGCCCGGCGCGTGATGATGTCGGCGAGCAGGTCCCGGACGAACTCGCGGCCGAGCGGTTCCTCGCGCAGCGGCTGCAGTTCGCCGTAGAGGCGGATGCGGGGCGGGTCGCCGGCGACGAAGTGCAGGTCCGAGCCGTTCTTCGAGAGCACCTCGCGCAGGAACTCGTCGATCCGGTTGGCCGGTGCCGGCTCGGCGGGCGGTGGGGTGGGCGCGTTCATCCGATCCCCTGCGTGACGTCGGCCTTCAGCACCTGCGTGCCGTCCGGGATGTAGCGCGTGAAGAGCTTCTTGTCCTGCGCGTAACCGAAGGCGTCCTCCGGGTCGATCTCGCGCGCCTGCACCGCGGCGAGCAGCGCCTGGTCCAGCGTCTGCATCCCCGAATCCTTGCCGGTCTGCAGCTGCGACGGGATCATGTGCGACTGGTCCGTCATGATCAGCTTGCCGATCGCGCGGTTCATCACCATGACCTCGCAGATCGCCCGTCGGCCGCGCAGGTCGGGCGTGCGAACCAGCACCTGGGTCACGACGCCGATCAGTCCCTGCGACAGGAAGCTCTTCGTCTGCTCGCGCTCCTCGGGCGGGAGCGCGTCCACCATGCGGTCGATCGTCTTCACGGCGCTCGTCGTGTGCAGCGTGCCGAGCACCAGGTGCCCGGTCTCGGCGGCCGTCATCGCCCAGCGCACGGTGTCGGCGTCGCGGAGCTCGCCGACCAGGATCACGTCGGGGTCCTCGCGCATCGCGGCGCGGACGCCTTCGCCGAACGTCGGCAGGTGCGTGTGCAGCTCGCGCTGGATCACCTGTGACATCTTGCTCCGGTGCACGAACTCGATCGGGTCCTCGAGGCTGACGATGTTCAGCCGTCGGGTCCGGTTCAGCAGGTCGATCATCGCCGCGAGCGTCGTCGACTTGCCCGTGCCGGTCGAGCCGGTCACGAGCACCATGCCCTGGTGATAGTCGCAGAACTTCGCGACGACCGGCGGCAGGTTGAGCGACTCGATCGCGGGTACGTCGCTCGGGATCGCCCGGAACACCGCGCCGACGCCGGTGTCCTTCCGGAACACGTTGACCCGGAAGCGGGCGCCGTCGGCCGAGACGTACGAGAAATCGACGTCGTGGCCCTTCGAGAAGGTTTCCTTCTGGGCGTTCGAGAGGATCTCGGTGACGTAGCCCTCGAGCTCGGCTTCGCCGAGGTCGCGGAACTTGATCGGCATCAGGTCGCCCTGCATCCGCAGCATCGGCGGGACGCCGACGGCGAGGTGCACGTCGGAGCACCCCTGGGATGCGCCGAGCTTCAGGAACGAGTCGATGCGCGCCATGGCGGCCTCAGAGGTAGTGCTCGAGCGCGGCGCGCATCTCGTCCATGCTCTGGAACCGGCGCGCCTTGTCCACCGACATCGCCTTCATGACGATCTCGGAGAGCCCCGGCGGGACCTCCGGGTTCACCTCGATCGGCGGCCGGGCCTTGCCCTGCACGTGCTGGTACATCACGGCCATGTGGTCGCCGCGGTGGTAGGGCGGCTCGCCGGTGAGCATCTCGTAGAGGATCACGCCGAGGCTGTAGATGTCGGCCCGCTCGTCGACCTTCTTGCCGAGGATCTGCTCGGGCGCCATGTACTTCGGGGAGCCGATCACGTAGCCGGTCTTCGTGAGCTGCGTGTCGCCCTGCTGCTGGGCGGCCGCGACGCCGAAGTCGACGATCTTCACGAGCCCGTCGTCGTTGATCAGCACGTTCGCGGGCTTCAGGTCGCGGTGCACGATGCCCTGCTGGTGCGCGACGGTCATGCCGGTCGCGACGTCGGTCGCGTAGCGGACCGCCTTCGAGAGCGCGAGCGGCTTGTCGTTCACCTCGTTCCCGAGCGTGTGCGACGGGAAGTACTCCATCGAGATCGCATAGTTGCCCCGGATGTGCAGGAAGTCGTAGATGCGGATCACGTTGCGGTGGGTGATCTTGCGCGAGTAGCGCAGCTCGTGCACGAACCGCTTCATCATCTCCTCGTCCTGGGAGACGTTCGGGTTCAGGAACTTGAGCACCAGCTGTTCCTCGACCACCGTGTCCTCCATCAGGAGCACGGTGCCGAAGGCGCCCTTGCCGATCTTCTTCAGGAACTTGTAGCGGCCCTCGAGCACGTCGCCCGGCTTGAGTGTCGAGATGTCGAGGCGCGCCACCTCGCGCGACTTGCGCACGATCGTGTCGACGTCGGCGCGCTCGACGAGCAGCGTGCGCGACGGGTCCGGCGCAATCTGGTGGGCGGGCAGCGGTGTGGCGGCCCGCGGCAGCGAGCCGCGCGTGACGTCCTCCCGGGCGGTCGCCACCTTCACCGAACCGCCGGCCGGGAATCGCGCCACGATGCCCTCGACCGCCTTGAGCGCGGCGTGGCTGACGGTCGGGTCGGCGATCGTGGCGCCGTAGTCCTCGAGCTTCGCCCTGACCGTGTCGGCGCTCTGCTCGTCGGTGATCCGGGCGAGCGCGGCGATCGCCTCGACGCGCGCCTCCTTCGAGCCTGATTCGAGCACCGGCAGCAGGCGCACGATGTGGGACGCGTCGCCGAGCTTGCCGACGGCGCGGACGACCGCGGGCAGCGCCCGCTCGTCCTGCGCGTCGAGCATCGAGATGAGCGCGGGCAGCGCCTTGCGGCTGCCGATCTCGCCGAGCGCGTCGATCGCCCGCTCGCGCACCCACCAGTCGGCGTCGCGGGTGGCGTCGACCAGGTGGCTCACGGCGCGCTCGTCCTTGGTCTGGTTCAGGATCTCGATCGCGGCGCGGCGGACTTCCTCGTCGCGGTCGCGGATCAGCTCGAGTGCCGCGTCGATCACGCGCGGCCCGCCGATCTTCGCGAGCGCGTCGGCCGCGCGGCTGCGCACCCACCAGTCGTCGTCCTTGATCGACTGCAGCAGGAACTTCACGTGCTGCGGCGTGCCGATCTCGTTCAGCACCTCGACCGCGGCCCGCCGGGCGTTCTCGTCCTCGTCCTTCAGCACGGGGACCAGGTGCTGGATCGTGTCCGGGTGGTTCGCGCGCACCACGGCGTCGATGGCCTTCTGCTGGGTCTCGACGTCCGTGTCGCGCAGCAGCTGGCACATCACGGCCGGGTCGACGTTGCTGCCCATCCGGGACAGCGCGTTCAGCACCGCCTGGCGGATGAACTTGTTCGGGTCGCGGAGCTGTGCGGCGAGCGCGCGGGCCACATCGGGCCGGTTGAAGCGCGAGACGATGCTGATGATGTGCGTGCGCGCGATCGGGTCCTTGCCCTCGAGGCGGCTCAGGAGTTCGGGCAGCAGCGTCTCGTCGGCGATCTCGCCGACGATCCGGAACAGTGCGGCTTTCTCCGTGGCTTCCTGGTTGTAGGCGCGCACGAGCAGTTCCCGCGCGGTCAGGCGTGCCTTCTGCGCGGCCAGCACCGAGACGATCGGTCCGCGCGGCGCCTTCGGGTCGTCGAGCAGCGGCAGCAGCAACTGCGGGGAGTAGTCACGGGCGGCCGACAGCGCGGCGACGATCGCGGCGGCGGTGCGCGGGTTCGCGTCCGAGAGCGCCTCGACGACCTGGGAGAGCGACTTGTTGTCGATCAGCGCCGAGAGCACGCGCACGAACGCCTCGGTCTCCTGCCGGTCGGCGTTCGACAACGCGTCGATGATGCGCGGGATCGCGGCCGGGCCGAGCTTGCCCAGCCGGTCGAGCGCCTTGTCGGCGTCGACATTGCCGTCGCTGGCCGCCTTGATGTCGGCGATCAGGCGGTCGGCCTTCATGTTCGTGAAGAAACTCATGTCCGGGGTTCGGGCTGCGCGTCCTCGTGAACTAAGTCAAACGGACGCCGCCGGGTGTCGGCGGCGGGCGTCCGCGGAAGTATGCCATGCAGCCCGCCCCGGGCCGCGGGGCGTTCCGCCGCCTACCGGTGCACCCGATTCCGCTACAATTCGCCGTCCACGGCCCATGCCGCTCTCCCACTGGTTCCACCGCCTCATGACAGACGATCGCGTCCGCGAAGCCCGCCTTGTGGTCGGGAATTATGTCGAACCCCACCTCGGCATGCCGCTCGAGGACGCCAAAGCTGTGAAGTCCGTCCGGTTCGAGGGCGGCCGGCTCCACGTCGAGATCGAACTGGGGTTCCCGCTGGCCCGGGGCCGGCCGGTGCTCCAGGACGAGGTCGGCCGGCTGCTGGCGGACCGTCCCCACCTCGGGCCGGCCGAGGTCAGCGTTGCCTGGCGGACCGAGGCCCACCCGGGCCCGGGCGGCCGGCCGCCGCTGCCCGGCATCGCAAACGTGATCGCGGTCGCCTCCGGCAAGGGCGGCGTCGGCAAGTCGACGACCGCGGCGAACCTCGCGCTGGCGCTATCGCTGGACGGTGCCCGGGTCGGGCTGCTCGACGCCGACATCTACGGGCCGAGCCAGCCTCGGATGATGGGGCTGCCCGGCGCCCGGCCGACGACGCGCGACGGCCGGCGCATGGACCCGCCCGAGGCCTACGGGGTCAAGGTGATGTCCATCGGGTTCCTGGTCGAGGAGGAGCAGCCGATGGTCTGGCGTGGCCCGATGGTCACGCAGGCCCTGACCCAGCTCCTGAACGAGACGAACTGGGGGGAACTGGACTACCTGGTCGTCGACATGCCCCCGGGCACCGGCGACATCCAGCTCACGCTCGCGCAGCGCGTGCCGGTGAGCGGGGCGGTCATCGTCACGACGCCGCAGGACATCGCGCTGCTCGACGCGCGCAAGGGCCTCCGGATGTTCGAGAAGGTCTCCGTGCCGGTGCTCGGCATCGTCGAGAACATGGGCACCCACATCTGTTCGAAGTGCGGGCACGAGGAGCCAGTGTTCGGCAGCGGCGGGGGCCGCAGCATGGCCGACCAGTACGGCGTCGCGCTGCTGGCGAGCCTGCCGCTCGACATCCGGATCCGCGAGCAGGCGGACGGGGGCCGCCCGACCGTCGTCGCCGAGCCGGACGGCCCGCTCGGCATCGCCTATCTCGAGATGGCCCGCCGCACGGCGGCGCGCCTGTCCGTCGCGGGCCTCGGCGCGCCCGCGGCCCCGATCATCACCGTCGAGGAAACCTGATCGTGAGCATCAAGTCCGACCGCTGGATCCGCCGGATGGCCGAGTCCCACGGGATGATCGAGCCGTTCGAACCGGGCCAGGTGCGCATGGCGAACGGCCACCGGATCGTCTCCTACGGCACCTCGAGCTACGGCTACGACGTGCGCTGTGCGGCCGAATTCAAGATCTTCACGAACATCAACTCGACGATCGTCGACCCGAAGGACTTCGACCGCGGCTCGTTCGTCGACTTCGACGGCGACGTGTGCATCATCCCGCCGAACTCGTTCGCGCTCGCGCGGACGGTCGAGTATTTCCGGATCCCGCGCAACGTGCTGACCGTCTGCCTCGGCAAGTCCACCTACGCGCGCTGCGGGATCATCGTCAACGTGACGCCGCTCGAGCCGGAGTGGGAAGGGCACGTGACGCTCGAGTTCTCGAACACGACGACGCTGCCGGCGAAGATCTACGCGAACGAAGGCGTCGCGCAGATGCTGTTCTTCGAGTCCGACGAGACATGTGAAGTCAGCTACAAGGATCGCGGCGGCAAGTACCAGGGCCAGCGCGGCGTCACGCTGCCGAAGACCTAACGTTCCAGCGAGACGAGCTTCAGCTGCACGTCGGGGCGGCCCTTGTTGTACTGGATCGCCTGCACCGGCACGTAGCCGAGCGACGGCGCGTGCCACACCTTGTTCACGCGCTTCGATCCGTCGCGCTGGCTCGCCCAGACCACCGTTTCGAACTGGCCGTAGGGCGTGACGACGGTCGCGCGACCCTCGGGCCAGTAGCGGTACTGCTCGAGCTTCGCGCCGTTCAGGATCCAGAACGACGTCGGCGCCTGGCCCGAGACCAGCGCCTGGATCATCGCGACCTGCACGGAGACCGTGTCCTGCGTGCCGGGCTGGACCGGGTAGTCGAAGGTCTTTTCCTTCGCGCGGCCGCGCACGTGAGAGGTCGCCCAGTCGAACGTGACGTTGACGTCCTTCTCGCTCGAGTCACTGCCGTCGTCGAACACGAGCGTGAGCGGGCGGACGCCGGCGGGTGTCAGGTCCATCAGGCTGCGCTGCCGGGCGTCCGGGCTGACCGCGATCCGGCCGAGCAGGTTCGGGTACGCCCGGGCTTCGAACACCCACTGGCCGGCCGCGGTGCCCGGGTGCAGCCATTGCTCGATCTGGCCGCCCGAGATGCCGCGGTAGCTTGCCTGGTAGCGGGCCTTGAATGCCGTCAGGTGACCGGTCGCCGGCGCCGGTTTCGCCGCGGCGGCCGGGGCCGCGGCGGGGCCTGGCGCCGTCGGCGACTGCGCCGCGGCCGTTCCGCACGCAAACGCGAACCCGAGGCTCGCGGCGAGCGCGATGCGCGGGCCGGCCTTATGCATCGCGGCCGTCCACGACCACGGGGCCGTCGAGGCGCCGGTCGTCGAGCCAGGCAGCGCCCTCCGCCCAGCGCAGCCGGCCCGTGGCGAACCAGCCCACGGCCTCCGGGTAGATCCGGTGTTCCTGCTCGAGTACGCGTGCCGCAAGGGTGGCCTCGTCGTCGCCGTCCCGGACCGGGACCTTCGCCTGTATGACCACCGGGCCGCCGTCCAGTTCACGGGTGACGAAGTGCACGCTCGCCCCGTGCTCCCGGTCGCCGGCCTCCAGGGCACGGCGGTGGGTGTTGAGGCCGCGGTGCTTCGGCAGCAGCGACGGGTGGATGTTCAGGCAGCGCCCCTCGAACCGGTCGATGAACGCGGGGCCCAGGATGCGCATGAAACCGGCCAGCACGACGAGGTCCGGCTCGTAGCCGGCGACGAGCGCGGCGAGCGCCGCGTCGTAGCGCTCGCGGTCCGGGAACGCCCGCGGCGGCAGCGTCGCGCACTCGATCCCGACGCTGCGCGCCCAGGCGACGGCACCGGCGTCGTCCTTGTCGCTCACGACGGCCCGGATCTCGATGGGCAGTCCGCCGGCGCGGGCGCGCTCGGCCAGGGTCCTGAGGTTGCTGCCGCGGCCCGAGACCAGGGCCACGACCTTCGCCCGCGCGGCCGGGGCACTCATCGCTCGATCACGACTCCGCGGTCCCCGCGGCGCACCTCGCCGACGAGCGTCGCATCCTCGCCGCGAGCGCGGAGCAGCGCAATCGCGCGGTCGGCATCGGCGCCCGGCACGCAGATCGTCATGCCGAGCCCGCAGTTGAACGTCCGGTGCATCTCCTCGCGCTCGACGTTGCCGGCGCGCTGCAGCCAGTCGAACACGGCCGGACGGTGCCAGCGCCGCTCGTCGATGACGGCCTCGAGCCCGTCGGGCAGCACGCGCGGGATGTTGCCGGTGGGACCGCCGCCCGTGATGTGAGCGACCGAGTGCACCGGCACCTCGGCCATCAGCGCGAGCACCGACTTCACGTAGATCCTCGTCGGGGCGAGCAGCCGGTCGTAGAGCGGCACGCCGTCGAGCATCGTGTCCGGGCCGGCGCCGCTCATCGCGAGCAGCCGGCGGATCAGCGAGTAGCCGTTCGAGTGCGGGCCGGAGGCGGCGAGGCCGATGATCGCGTCGCCGGCCGCGGTGCGGCTGCCGTCGATCAGCGCGTCCTTCTCGACGAGGCCGACACAGAAGCCCGCGAGGTCGTAGTCGTCGCCCTCGTACATCCCGGGCATCTCGGCGGTCTCGCCGCCGACCAGCGCGCAGCCGGCCTGCAGGCAGCCCTCGACGATGCCCTTGATCACGCGCTCGGCCACCTCGACCCGGAGCTTGCCGGTCGCGTAGTAGTCGAGGAAGAAGATCGGCTCGGCACCCTGCACGACGACGTCGTTCGCGCACATCGCGACGAGGTCGATGCCGATCGTGTCGTGGCGGCCGGTCTCGATCGCGAGGCGCAGCTTCGTGCCGACGCCGTCGGTGCCGGAGACCATCACGGGCCGGCGGTATCGGTCGATCGGGACCTCGACCAGCGCGCCGAATCCGCCGAGTCCGCCGAGCACCTCGGGGCGCATCGAGCGCTTCACGGCCGGCTTGATCCGCTCGACGAGGTCGTCGCCCGCGTCGATGTCGACGCCGGCGTCGCGATAGGTGGTGGGCTTCGTCTCGGCCATCGATGAGTCTCCCGCAGGGCGGTCCGGCCCCGGGGCATGCGTCGAGGCTGTGGTATTTTACACGGGCGCCGGTCACGCCGAGCGTCCGCCCTCACCATGGCCAGATCCGCACGCACCGTCCGGCCCGGAGTCCTGTTCCGGGCATTCGTCTGCGCCCTCGCATGCGCCGGGGCGACGGCGGCCCGTGCCGACGTCGCGCTGTACCAGGCGACGGTCCCGCTCGCCGGCCCGACCGAGGCCGATCGCAAGGCGGCCTTCGGGGACGCGTTGCGCACCGCGGCCGTGAGCGCCTCGGGCCAGCGCGACGCGGGCACGCGTCCCGCAATTGCCTCGGCCGCGGCCGACCCGGCGCGATACGTGCAGCAGTATTCGACGACGCCGGACCGGATGCTGAAGGTCGGGTTCGAGCCCGCGGCGATGGACCGGCTGCTGCAGCAGGCGGGCCTGCCGTTCTGGCCCGCCGAGCGGCCGGTCACCCAGGTGCTGCTGGTCGTGCCGTCCGTGGCGGGCGGCGACCGTGCGGTCACGGCGGCCGACCGGGTGCCCGAACGGGCCGCCGTGGACGCGGCCGCGCTGGCCCGTGGACTGCCCGTCGCGTGGCCGGTGCAGGCGGTGCCGGCCGGACAGGTCCGCGCGATGGTCGCCGGCAGCGCCGCGCCGCCGGCCGGTCGCTCCGTGCTCGCGGGCATCGGCAACGGCACGACCGTCACCTGGCGGTATTTCGACGGCGGATCGGGCACCGCCGCCGAGGGTGGGCCCGGTGCGGGCGCCGACCTCGCGGCCGACACGCTGGCGGCGCGGTATGCGCCACCGTCGACACGCACGACGTCGACCGTGCCGCTGCGCATCGGCGGCGTGTCCGACGTGCGCGCCTACGCGGACCTGCTCGACGAGCTCGCCTCGCTCAGCCTGGTGCGCGCCGTGACGGTACGTGACGTGTCGGGTGGCACCGTGGGGCTCGAGGTCACGCTGCGCGGCGACCTCGAACTGCTCGGTCGGATCGCAGCACTCGGCGGGCACCTCGCCCCGCCGCCCGCGGGCACCGCGCCGCCGGTCGATTTCGTGTACGCGCCATGAGCCTGCGGCAGATCCCGAACCTGCTGTGCCTCGCGCGGATCGCGCTCGTCTATCCGGTGGCGCATGGCATCCTGGTCGGCGACCACTACACCGTGCTCGCGCTCTTCTTCATCGCCGCGTTCACGGACGCACTGGACGGCTTCCTCGCGAAGCGCTACGGCTGGGCGACGGAACTCGGCAAGCACCTCGACCCGCTCGCGGACAAGCTGCTGCTCGTGTCGGTGTTCGTGTGCCTGTGGATCGCCGGGTTGACGCCCGGGTGGCTCACGGCAACCGTGCTGCTGCGCGACGTGGTTATCGTCGCGGGCGCGATTGCCTACCGGATCGCCCTGGGCCCGTTGCACGGCCAGCCGACGCCGCAGAGCAAGCTGAACACCTGCTGCCAGGTCCTCTATGTGCTGGCGGTCGTGGCACAGCCCGCGTTCGCCCTGCCGGAGGAGCCCGCCACGGTCGCGCTCGGGGCGCTCGCGTTCGTCACGACCGCCGTGAGCGGCCTCGATTACGTGTTCACCTACTCGAGGCGGGCGGTCGCCGCCGCACGCATGCGCGCGGCCGCCGGGTCCGCGTGAGGCAGCTGCCGCTCGGCGTCCGGCTGCGCGACACCGCGCGGTTCGAGAGTTACGTGCCGGGCCCGAATGGCGAGGTCGTCGCGCTGCTCGCCGGTCCGGCGGCCGCGATGCCCCGTGTCGTGTGGGTGTGGGGGCGCGACGGTTCCGGCAAGACACACTTGCTCGAGGCCGCGTGTGCCGCGGCGGCGGCCCGCGACGGCGCTGCGACCTACATCGACCCGGCCGCCGGCGCGGAACCCGGATGGCTCGAGGGCTGCGAGGGCCTCGACCTCGTGTGCCTCGACTCGCTCGATGCGATCGCGGACGACCCGGCGTGGAACGCCGCGATCTTCAGGCTGCACACGCTGATGCAGGATGGACCGGGTCGGCTCCTGATCGCGTCCGGCGCCCCGCCGGCGTCGCTGCCGTTCCAGCTGCCGGACCTGCGCTCGCGGCTGCTCGCCGCGTCCGTGCACCAGCTCCGGGAACTCGGCGACGCCGACCTCGTCGAGGCGCTGCGACTGCGCGCAGCGCGTCGGGGCCTCGAACTGGCGGAGGAGGGTGCCACCTACCTGCTGCACCGGCTGCCGCGGGACATGCACACGCTCTGCGCCGTGCTCGACCGGCTCGACGAGGCGTCGCTCGCGGCGCAGCGGCGCCTGACGGTGCCGTTCCTGCGCAGCGTGCTCGGCGATCAGCCGCCCGCCGGCGCCTGAGGGCGGCTCGCGCGCAGGTGCGCGACCAGCGCGAAGAAGAACACGAGGCTGGCCGCGAGCACCGCGGCCGCCGGGCCCCTCGCCGCCGGGTTCGCGATCGACTCGGTGATCCCGTAGACGAACCCCGGCACGGTGCAGAGCGTCGCCCAGGCGTGGGTGCGCCGGTCGCCGCGCGCGATCCCGGGCAGCGGCAGCGCGAGCGGCAGCAGCAGCCACGCGGCGAGCAGCAGGGACCCGCTCCAGCGCGTCACGACGGCCGCGAGGCTGGCGGCGACCAGCACGAGCCAGGTCGCGAACACGATGCGCCGCGTGAGCGCCGTGGCGTCGGTTGCCATCGCGGTCAGCGCCGCGCCGCGAGGGCCGCGGCGGCCTCGGCGACCCGGCGACCGAGCAGCTGCGCGAGTTCGCGCTCGTCGTCGCTGAGCGCGGCATCCTTGCGGCCGCCGGCAAAATGAGACGCACCGTAGGGCGTGCCGCCGGTCCGGGTCCGGTTGAGTGCGTCGGTCGTGAACGGCAGGCCGACGATGTACATCCCGTGGTGCAACAGCGGGAGCATCATCGACAGCAGCGTCGATTCCTGTCCGCCGTGCAGCGACCCGGTCGAGGTGAACACCCCGGCCGGCTTGCGATCGAGCGCCCCGCCGAGCCACAGCGACGCGGTCCCATCGAGGAAATACTTGAGGGGCGCCGCCATGTTCCCGAAGCGGGTCGGGCTGCCGAGCACGAGCCCGGCGCAGTCACGCAGGTCGTCGTGCGTCGCGTACGGCGGGCCGGATTCCGGCACGGCGGGCTCGGTCGACTCGGCGACGGTGGACACGGCTGGCACGGTCCTGAGCCGGGCCGTCACGCCCTGGACGGATTCCACGCCCCGCGCGACCTGGCGGGCGAGTTCGGCCGTGCTGCCGTTGCGCGAGTAGTAGAGCACCAGCACCGTCGTCATCGGGGTCGCAGTCCGTGTCGCCGTCACACAAGTCCTTGATGTTACGTGGCGAAACCTTGACGGTACAGGGTGCAGTTGCTAGCGTGCCACAGACCCCGTGCCTCTCACCCCATGATGCGTCCACGTCGATTCCTCCCGCTGCTCGCTGCCGCCGTGCTCGCGATGGTGTCGGCCGGTTGTGCCGGCTGGCCCGTGCAGGAAATGAGCAACGCACGGCAGGCGATCAACGCGGCCCAGAAGGCGGGCGCCGAGAAGTACGCCCCGGCACCGCTCGCCGACGCGCGCAAGCTCCTGTCCGACGCCTCGTCGAGTGCGCGCAAGGGGGATTACCGCGCGGCCCAGGAGCAGGCGGACCAGGCGCGCGCGAAGGCGATCGAGGCCCGGCAGGCCGCCGAGAAGGCCGCGGCGGCCGAGAAGGCTGCGCCGGCCGAGCCGGCGCCCACGACGCCGCCCTGACCCCGGCATGAGCGACTGGATCGCGCGACGCTGTCTCGTCTCGGGACGCGTGCAGGGCGTCTGGTATCGCGCCGCGACCCGCGAACGTGCCGTCGCACTCGGGATCACCGGCCATGCGATCAACCGGCCGGACGGCCGGGTCGAGGTGCTCGCCTGCGGGTCGCCCGCGGCGGTCGAGGCCATGTGCGCGTGGCTCTGGAAGGGCTCACCCGCGTCGCACGTCATCGCCGTCGAGGTCGAGCCTGCGGCGCCCGCCACCCGGCCCGAGGGGTTCGTGACCGGCTGAACGCGCCTCAGTGCGCGTAGCGCCAGCGCGTGACCAGGCGGTCGAGCACGAGGTCGGAGTAGTCGGGCCGGCCGAGGCTGCCGTTGTAGCGCTGCAGCGCGCGCTGGTAATCGCCGCGTTCCTTGCGCAGGTAGTAGCCGAGAATCGTCGTGCCCATACGCACGTTGTCCGCCACCCGGATCAACTGCGAATTCGACATGCCGAGTTGCGAGGGCCAGAACGGCATCACCTGCATCAGGCCCACCGCGCCGGCCGACGACACGGCGTAGCGGTTGAAGCGGCTCTCGACGTCCATCACGGCGAGCACGAGCTCCGGCGGCAGGTCGACCCGCTTCGCCTCGCAGTGCACGTGCAGCAGGATCTGGCTGCGCTCCTCTGGGTCCTTCACGTAGCGGCCGAGCCGCGGCTCCATGTACGCGAGCCACACGGCCTGCTCGTAGCGGTCCTCGAAGCACTGCCCGGGTTTCATCGCCGCGGCGATCACGCCGCGCAGCTCGGGGTCCATCTGTCGGTCCGCGCGCGCCGCGGCGGGCGACAGCGCCGTCGCGGCGACGAGCGCAAGCAACGCGGACCGCGGCGTTCGGGCGTGCATCTCAGCGCGGGGCGCGCAGGCGCTCCCGCAGGAACCCGGTCACGGTGTCGACCGGCACCTCGGCCGCGCCGTCGCCGGTGCGGGGCTTGTACTCGACGACACCGCGCTCGAGGCCCTTGTCGCCGACGACGATCCGGTGCGGGATGCCGACGAGCTCGTCGTCCGCGAACTTCACGCCCGGGCGCGCGTCGCGGTCGTCGTAGACGACCTCGAGGCCGGCCGCGGTCAGTTCCGCGTACAGCCGCTCGGCCGTCTCGCGGACGCGCTCGGACTTCTGCAGGTTGATCGGTATCAGCGACACGTGGAACGGTGCGATCGGCAGGGGCCAGACGATCCCGCGCTCATCGTGGTTCTGCTCGATGGCCGCCGCCACGACGCGCGTCACACCGATGCCGTAGCAACCCATGAACATCGTCACGGACTTGCCCTGCTCGTCGAGCACCTCGGCCTTCATCGCGGCGCTGTACTTGCGGCCGAGCTGGAAGATGTGGCCGACCTCGATCCCGCGCGCGATGCCGAGCGTGCCGCGGCCCGAAGGGCTCGGGTCGCCGGGCACGACGTTGCGGATGTCCGCCACCTCGGGCTCGGGCAGGTCGCGGCCCCAGTTGACGCCCGTCAGGTGCGCGTCCTTCTCGTTCGCACCACAGACGAAGTCGGCCAGGTGCGCGGCCGCGCGGTCCGCGTAGACGCGGATCCCGCCCGGGAGGCCCACGGGCCCGAGATAACCCGGCTCGCAGCCGGTGGCCTGTCGCACCTGCTCGGCGTCCGCCATCCGGAGCGGCGAGGCAACGCCGGGCAGCTTCTGCGCCTTGATCGCGTTCAGCTCGTGGTCGCCGCGCACGAGCAGCGCCACGACGCCACCGTCGGCGCCCTCGACGAAGAGCGCCTTCAGCGTACGGTCGGCGGGGACCCCGAGCAGCGCCGACACCTCGGCGATCGTCTTCGCGCCCGGCGTCGGCACCTTCGCGAGCGGCAGTGCCGGGGCCGGGCGGGCACCGGCCGGCGCGAGCGCCTCGGCGAGCTCGACGTTGGCCGCGTAGTCGTCGCCGTCCGAGAACGCGATCGCGTCCTCGCCCGAGTCCGCGAGCACGTGGAACTCCTGCGACGCGTTGCCGCCGATGCTGCCCGTGTCGGCGCGCACGGCGCGGAAGCGCAGGTTCATCCGCTCGAAGATCCGCGTGTAGGCGCGGTACATCGCCTGGTAACCCTGTTCAAGCGACGCCTCGTCGAGGTGGAACGAGTAGGCGTCCTTCATCGTGAACTCGCGCGCCCGCATCACGCCGAAGCGCGGCCGGATCTCGTCGCGGAACTTGGTCTGGATCTGGTAGAAGTTGACCGGCAGCTGGCGGTAGCTCTTCAGTTCACGGCGCGCGATGTCCGTGATCACTTCCTCGTGCGTCGGACCGTAGACGAACGGCCGGTCGTGCCGGTCGGCGATCCTGAGCAACTCGGGCCCGTACTGTTCCCAGCGCCCCGATTCCTGCCAGAGCTCGGCCGGCTGCACGGTCGGCATCAGGAGCTCGATCGCGCCCTCGCGGTTCATCTCCTCGCGGATGATCTGCTCGACCTTGCGCAGCACCCTGAGGCCCATCGGCAGCCACGAGTAGAGCCCGGCGGAGAGCCGGCGGACCAGGCCCGCCCGCAGCATCAGCTGGTGGCTGACCACCTCGGCGTCGGCGGGCACGTCCCGCAAGGTGTTGATCGGGTAGGTCGAAAGTCGCATCGGGGCACCGGTTCTGCGCAGTACGGGCGGCCGCGGATTCTAGCAGAGCGGCCACCCGGGCCCGGCCGCTCGTTGTGCCCGCGCCGACCCCTGCCTATGATGGCCCGAACCCACCGCCCGAGCGCACATGACGAGCGAAGACATGGACCCGCGCGATGCCACCCGGCAGCCGCGCAGCCGCGGCATCTACCTGCTGCCGAACCTGTTCACGACAGGCTGCCTGTTCTCGGGCTTCTACGCGATCGTCGCGGCCGCGGACGGCAACTTCGACCGTGCGGGCATCGCGATCTTCGTCGCGATGATCTGCGACGGCCTCGACGGCCGCATCGCGCGCTGGACCAACACCCAGAGCGAGTTCGGCAAGGAGTACGACAGCCTCTCGGACATGGTCGCATTCGGCCTCGCGCCGGCGATCGTGGCCTACCAGTGGGGCGTCGCGCGGATCGCCGAGTACGGGGCCGTGTGGGGCCGCGTCGGCTGGCTCGCCACGTTCTTCTACGCGGCCTGCGCGGCGATCCGGCTCGCGCGCTTCAACGCCCGGGCGGCGACCGCGGACAAGCGCTTCTTCGAGGGCCTGCCGAGCCCGTCGGCGGCGGGCGTGCTCGCGGGCTTCGTCTGGATGCTGAACGACCTGCAGCGCGAAGGCCTCCGGACGCTGGTGCTCGCGTTCGTCATGGCGTTCCTCGCCGGCAGCCTGATGGTGAGCCGTTTCGCGTACGCAAGCGGCAAGGACTTCAACCTGAAGCAGCGCGTGCCCGTCGCGTTGCTCGCGCTCGTGCCGCTCGCGTTCGTGCTGGTCGGGTCGAGCCCGCCCGAGATGCTCTTCGGCCTGTTCGGGCTCTATGCGTTGTCGGGTCCGCTCGTGTGGGCCTGGCACCGGGTCACGCGGGGTCGGCGCGGGCCGCCGGCCACGCAGGGCTGAGGTGATCGACCGTGGATGCGCGGCGTGCGGCTTACCTCGAGGCGCTCGGCGTCGACGTCTACGTCCGCCGGGAACTCGTCGCGCCCGCCGCCGCAATGGTGCCCGCGACCGCGGCTCCGCCGTCGCCCGAGCGTCCCGCCCGGTCCGCCGCACGCGCGGTCGCCGCGTCCCCGGCGGCCTCGCGGGCCGACCCTGACGCACGGGCCGCGCCGCCGGACGCGGCCATCGAGGGCCTCGGCTGGGAGCCACTCCGGGCCACCGTCGCCGAATGCCGCCGCTGCGGGCTCTGCGACGGGCGGACCCAGACGGTGTTCGGCGTCGGCGACACGGCCGCGCGCTGGATGTTCATCGGCGAGGCGCCCGGCGCGGACGAGGACCGGCAGGGCGAGCCCTTCGTCGGCCGTGCGGGCCAGCTGCTCACCTCGATGATCCGGGCGACCGGGCTCCGGCGCGAGGACGTCTACATCGCGAACGTGCTCAAGTGCCGCCCGCCCGGCAACCGCGACCCGCACCCGGACGAGGCGGCCGCGTGCCGGCCGTACCTCGACCGCCAGATCGAACTCGTGAACCCGGCGCTCGTCGTCGCGGTCGGCCGGATCGCCGCTCAGACGCTGCTCGGCACCGACACGCCGCTCGCGCGGCTGCGGGGCCGGGTCCACGCGCTCGGCGCGGCGCGGCGGCCGCTCGTCGTCGTCTACCACCCGGCCTACCTGCTCAGGAGCCCGGGCGAGAAGCGCAAGGCCTGGCTCGACCTGTTGCAGGCCCGCGAGGTCTACGCCCGCCTCGAGCGTGGCGAGCCGGTGCTGCCGTGAGCGCCGCCCGACCGGAGTCGCACGGCCACGCGCGTCTGGTGCGGTTCCGGGCGATGACGCCGTTCGACGTGCCAGCCGTCGCGGCGCTCGAGCGCGCGTCCTACGCGTTCCCGTGGAGCGAGGGCATCTTCCGGGACTGCCTGCGCGTCGGCTACCTGTGCCGAGTGGCCGAAATCGACGCGCAGGTCGCGGCCTACGGGATCGTCGCGATGGGGGCCGGCGAGTCGCACGTGCTCAACCTCTGCGTCGACACGCGGCTGCGGGGACGCGGGATCGGTCGCCAGATGCTGATGCTGCTGCTCGAGCGGTCCCGAGACGCCGGGATGACCGAGGTGTTCCTCGAGGTCCGGCCCTCGAACGCGATGGCGCTCGCGCTGTACCAGTCGGTCGGGTTCGTCCAGGTCGGGGTCCGCAAGGGCTACTACCAGGCGGACGAGGGGCGCGAGGACGCGCTGGTGCTCAGGCTGCAGCTGGCCGACGGGCCCCCGCCCGTGGCCTGATAGAATCGCGCCCCCGTTCCAGACCGGCCGGCCCCCACGATGACCGTGCTCCGCGACGAAGTGGCGCGACGCCGCACCTTCGCCATCATTTCACACCCCGACGCGGGCAAGACCACGCTCACCGAGAAGCTGCTGCTGTTCGGGGGCGCGATCCAGATGGCCGGCACCGTCAAGGGCCGCAAGGCCGCGCGCCACGCGACCTCGGACTGGATGGCGCTCGAGCAGCAGCGCGGGATCTCGGTCACCTCGAGCGTGATGCAGTTCCCGTACCTCGGGCGCGTCGTGAACCTGCTCGACACGCCGGGCCACGAGGACTTCTCCGAGGACACCTACCGGACGCTGACCGCGGTCGACTCGGCGCTGATGGTCATCGACTGCGCGAAGGGCGTCGAGGAACGCACGATCAAGCTGATGGAGGTCTGCCGGCTGCGCGACACGCCGATCATGACCTTCATCAACAAGCTCGACCGCGAGGGGCGCGAGCCGCTCGAGCTGCTCGACGAGATCGAGAAGGTGCTCCGGATCGTCTGCGCGCCGATCACGTGGCCGATCGGCATGGGCCGCGAGCTGAAGGGCGTCTACCACCTGCTCGAGGACCGGATCTACGTGTACGAGGCGGCCGAGAAGGGCCGCGCCGGGACCCACTCGACGATCGACGGGCTCGCGAGCGAGGCGGCCGCGGCGTTCCTCGGCGACCGCGCGCAGGCGTTCCGAGACGAGGTCGAGCTCGTGAAGGGTGCCTCGCCGGCGTTCTCCCGCGAGGAGTACCTGGCCGCCCGGCAGACGCCGGTGTTCTTCGGATCTGCGATCAACAACTTCGGCGTCACCGAGCTCCTGACTTCGTTCGTCGAGTACGCGCCGTCGCCGCGACCGCGCGCGACGACGACCCGCGAGGTGGAGGCCGGCGAGGAGCGGCTCTCGGGCTTCGTGTTCAAGATCCAGGCGAACATGGACCCGGGCCACCGCGACCGGATCGCGTTCATGCGCATCTGCTCGGGCCGCTACGAGCGCGGGATGCGCTTCTTCCACACGCGCCTCGGCAAGGAAATCCGGATCGCCGACGCGGTGACCTTCCTCGCGGCCGACCGCCAGCACGCCGAGGAGGCCTGGGCCGGCGACATCATCGGCCTGCACAACCACGGCACGATCAACATCGGCGACACGTTCACCGAGGGCGAGTCGCTGATGTTCACCGGAATCCCGAACTTCGCGCCGGAGCTCTTCCGCCGCGTCGTGCTGCGCGACCCGCTCCGGATGAAGGCGCTCCAGAAGGGCCTCGACCAGCTGTGCGAGGAGGGCGCGACCCAGGTGTTCCGCCCGCTCCGGAACAACGACCTGATCCTCGGTGCGGTCGGCCTGCTGCAGTTCGACGTCGTCGCGTTCCGGCTGCAGGACGAGTACTCGGTGCAGGCGAGCTGGGACAACGTGAACGTCCACACGGCCCGCTGGGTCTACTGCGACGACGCAAAGAAGCTCGCCGAGTTCCGGCAGAAGGCCCACGACCACCTGGCGCTCGACCACTCGGGCGCGCTCGTCTACCTCGCGCCGACCCGCGTGAACCTGCAGCTCACGCTCGAACGGTGGCCCGAGATCACGTTCCGGGAAACCCGTGAGCACCTCGCCCCGGCCGCGTAGCGTCCTCGCGCGGCCGCCGGTCGTCGCCTGGGCGCTCACGGACTGGGCGAACTCTGCGTTCGCGACCACCGTGATGGCCGGGTTCTTCCCGGTGTTCTTCAAGCAGTACTGGAACGCCGGCGTCGCGGCGACCGAGAGCACGTTCCGGCTCGGGCTCGTCAGCACGATCGCGAGCGTCGCGGTCGCCGTGCTCGCGCCCATGCTCGGCGTGCTCGCGGACCGCGGCGGCTCGCGCGTACGGATGCTGATGGCGTTCACGGTGCTCGGCGCGGCCGGCACCGTCGCGCTCGGGTTCGTGGGCCAGGGGCAGTGGGTCGCCGCGGCGGCGATGTACCTCGTCGCCTCGCTCGGCTTCTGGGGCGGGATCGTGTTCAGCGACTCGCTGCTGCTGCACGTGGCCGAACCCGACGAATACGACCTCGTCTCGGGCTACGGCTACTCGCTCGGCTACCTCGGCGGCGGGCTCCTGTTCGCGGTCAATGTGCTGATGACGCTGAAGCCTGGATGGTTCGGGCTCGCCGGCGCGGCCGAGGCCGTGCGCTGGTCGTTCGTCTCGGTGGGCGCCTGGTGGGTGGTGTTCGCACTGCCGTGCGCGTTCCTCGTGCACGAGCGGGGCCCGCGCCCGGCCCGGGCGCCGTTCGCCGCGATGCTCTCGCAGGCGTTCGCCGAACTCGCGAGGACCGCGCGCGGGATCGTCGGTCACCGCCACCTGCTCTGGTTCCTGCTCGCCTACGTGCTCTACATCGACGGCGTGAACACCGTGATCAAGATGGCGGTGGACTACGGCCTGTCGCTCGGGTTCGAACAGTCGCAGCTCGTGCTCGCGCTGCTCCTCACGCAGTTCGTCGCGTTCCCGGCCGCGCTCGCCTTTGGCTGGCTGGGCGGCCGGATCGGCGCGCCGGCCGGCATCTTCGTCGCGCTCGCGGTCTACATGGCCGCGACCGGGTACGCGTACTTCATGGACGACGCGCGCGACTTCTACGGGCTCGCGGTCACCGTCGGGCTCGTGCAGGGCGGCATCCAGTCGCTGAGCCGCAGCTACTACGGCAGCCTCGTGCCGCCCGAGAAGTCCTCCGAGTACTTCGGGTTCTACAACATGGTCGGCAAGGCCTCGGCGATCGTCGGCCCGGCACTCGTCGGCGTCACGGCGGCCGTGACCGGGGACTCGCGGCTCGCCATACTCTCGATCCTGGTGCTGTTCGTCGCGGGTGGCGGGCTGCTCGCGGTCGCGACCCGGCACCGCTGACGGGGAGAGGGGGAATGTTCTTCAGGCGGCTCGCCGCGCAGCTCGCGCACCAGAACTGGGTTGCGATCCTGATCGAGTTCGCGATCGTCGTGGCCGGCGTGTTCGTCGGCACGCAGGTGAGCAACTGGAACTCGGACCGGCTCGAGCAGCGGCGGGCAACCGGGTACCTCGCGCGCATCGAGGCCAATCTCAGGGACGATCTCGGCGCGGCGCAGGCCTCGGTCGAGTACTGGCACACCGTGATCGCCTACGGCGAGGAGGCGATCGACTACGCAGACCACGGCCATCTCGTTGGCGGCTCGCGCTGGCGCACGGTGCTGGCGTTCTATCAGGCCAGCCAGCTGAGCACGTATCGCATCGACGACACGACCTACCAGGAACTCCGCAGCGCCGGGGACCTCGGCCTGCTGCGGGGCGGGAAGCTGAGCCAGGCGCTTGCCGGGTACTACGTGACGGGTCCGGTGCCCAGTTCGCCGCACCTGGTGCAGTACAACCCGGAGTACCGGACGATCGTCCGGTCATACACGCCGGTCGCCGTGTCCGATTACATCTGGGACCATTGCGTCGTGGAAGCCGGCAAGTTGGGCGAGGGATTCAATCCGGACTGCCCGTCGCCGATCAGCGATGCGGAAGCCCAGTCATTGCTCGACCGCTATGTCGGCACGCCGGGGCTCGTGCCCGCGCTGCGCTTCTGGGTCAGCAACCAGAAAGTGGCGGCGCGAATGGTCGAGTCGAGCGAGAAGGACGCCCAGTCGCTGCTCGCGCTCGTGCGGGCGCAACTCGGTCGCTGAACCGTCCTCACCAGCCGGCCGGGTCCACGCCGTAGAACTCGACGAGCAGCGCGTGGAGGCGCGGGTGCGCCTCGCGGAGCCCCACGGGCCGTTCGAAGAAGTCCTCGGACGCCACGGCGAAGAACTCGGTCGGGTCCTCGGCCGCGTACGGGTCCAGGAACGAGTCCTCGTCGCGCTCGACCGCCGATTCCAGTGCCTCGAATTCCCGCTGCAGGTCCGCGGACCACGCCCCGAGCGTGCGCGGGCGCGCGCCGTCGGGCGTCGCGAGCCCGAGGCCCTCGGCGTCGAGGTGGTGGGCGAACTCGTGCAGTACGACGTTGTAGCCCTCGCCCGGGTATCGCACGGACTCGAGCACGTCGTCCCAGGACAGGATGATCCGGCTCGCGTCCCAGGCCTCGCCGGACAGGTCGCGGCGACGCCGCTCGACGACGCCAGCCTCGTCCTCCACCTCGTCCTCGACCCAGAACGCGCCGGGGTAGACGAGGACCGAGTGCAGCGACTCGTAGTGGCCGCGACGCCCGAGGAGCAGCAGGCTCGCGAGTCCCGCGATCGTGACGCGGATTTCGTCCGTCACCACGAGCCCGTCGCAGCCGACGAATTCCTTCTCGGCGAGGAAGGCGTTCGTGAGCGCCTCGTGCCGGGCGGCGAGGCCGGCCGGCAGTCGCGCGCACGCGGGCGCGTTCCGCGCGAGCTGGGCGCGCAGTGCCGTCGGCAGCGGAATCGACATCGCCGCGCGACGGCGGCGGGCGCGCACGAGTGGCGCACCGATCAGCCAGGCGAGCACCGCAGCCGCGGCCAGTGCGACCGCCGCGACCGCCGTCACCGGGTCAGCCCAGCTTCTTCAGGCGCGCGACGGTGTCCACGTAGGACTTCATCGCCTTCTCGGTATCCGTGCCCTTGAGGCGCGCCCACGCGTCGTACTTCGCGCGGTTCACGAAGTCGAACGCACCGGGCCGGTCGCCGGACGCATCGCCTTCGGTCGCCTGCTTGTAGAGCGCGTAGAGGCGCAGCAGGTCGTCGTCCGAGGGACGGGTCTTCAGGCTCTTGGCATCCTTCGCGGCGGCATCGAACTTCTTCTTCAGGTCAGACATGGCGGTGTCCGTCGGCTGCTGGAATCCGAAGCATACCTGACGCGGTCACGGCCGCAGCCGGTTGACCCGGTGCTTGAGCCGGCTCAGGTCCGCGGCGGTCGGCGAGGGCCCGTAGCGCAGGTCGACGTAGAGGTCGCGGATCGCGGCCAGGTCCTGTGCAAGGTCCGGGCACTGAACGGCCGCGCGGTCGAGGAAGTCCACCGGGCCCTCGGCCGGGCCCGGCACGAGGCCTCGACGACGCAACCGGCGGGCGACCTGGGCGTGCAGCCGGGCCGGCCAGTCGCGGGGCGGCGTGCGATGTCCGTAGGCGATCCAGGCCGTGAGTCCGAGGAAGAACGCGGCGAGGCTCGCCGCGAGCGCGAGGCCGAGCGCTCGCCAGTCCGGGTCCTCGACACCGAGCCGCTCGAGCAGTTCGAACTGGCGCGCCTGGTTGAAGCGCACGACCCGTTCGTTCCACCAGTCGTTCACGGTGTCCCAGGCGAACGTGGCCGTGAGCCAGAGTTCGCTCTCGTGGCGCAGCCGGCCGGGTGCGGGTTCGTCCTCGCCGACGGCGCCGACGAGCCCGCGCTCGATGCGCTCGGGCGCCACGGCGGCGGTCGGGTCGACGCGCACCCAGCCCGCGCCAGCGACCCAGATCTCGCTCCACGCGTGCGCGTCGGACTGGCGGACGAGCAGGTAGCCACCGAGCGGGTTCAACTCGCCGCCCTGGTAACCGGCCACGACCCGGGCCGGCACGCCGGCCGCGCGCATCACGAACGTGTAGGCGGAGGCGTAGTGCTCGCAGAACCCGCGCCGCGTCTCGAACAGGAATTCGTCGACGACGTTTCCCGACAGGCGCGGCGGCTCGAGCGTGTAGACGTACGGTCCGTTGCGGAACAGCCGCAGGATCGCCTCGGAGATCGCGCGCGTGTCGCCGCCGTGGCGGGCGGCGAGTGCCCGCCCGAGCGCGCGGGCGCGCGGGTTGCCCTCGGGCGGCAGCTGCAGGTCGCGATGGCGAACCGAGTTCGGCAACGGCGATGCGGGCCGGTGGACGAGGTACGACTCGAGCCGGTACGACGTGACGGCCGTGATCGGGCGCGGCGAGACGAGCGTGTAGTCCCATGCGCGCTGCGCTTCCTGCGGAGACCAGGCGCCCGGAAGGTCGAGCGCAAGCACCCAGTTCCGGTCGTGCGGTTCGAGCGTGACCTGGTAGCTGACCGCACCGGCGGTCGGCGCGACGGCCTGTTCGGGGTAGGACTCGCCACGCGGCCGCCGCCAGGTCTGCCCGTCGAAGTCGTGCAGCGCCGGGCCTCGCCAGTAGAGCTGCGCCGGCGGCGGCGGCGGACCGTCGAAGCGGACCCGGAACGCGACCTCGCCCGAGACGCTCAGGTCCGAGACGTCGCCGAGCCTGATTTCGTCCGACAATCCGGTGCGGGCATTCGACTGGGCCGCGAGGCCCCAGAACGGCCCCGGCAGTCGCGGGAACAGCAGGAACAGGGCAAGCGCGAGCGGCAGCGACTGCAGTGCGAGCGCGCCCGTGCGCCGGGCCACGACCCGCCAGTCGTCGCCGGCCGTGCCGGCGTGCACGCGCACCAGCGCGCCGACCGTGAACAGCGTGCCGGCCAGCGCCCAGGGCAGCGCGACGATCCGCTGGTCGCGGAGCAGCGCGGCGTAGAACAGGAACAGCGCGATGAACACCAGCACCGTGAGGTCGCGCGCCGCGCGCGTCTCGAGGAGTTTCACGGCACCCATCAGCACGAGGAACGTCGTTCCGGCCTCGAGGCCGTTCAGCGTACGGAACGACGCGACGACGAGCACCGGCGCGGCGATCGCGATCGCGCGCCGCAGCCAGGCTGGCGGCAGTGGCCAGCCGCGCCGGTCCGCGCTCCATCGCCAGGCGATCGCTGCCACGAGCACCAGCGTCACCCAGCCCGGCAGGCTCGTCGCGTGGACCGCGGCCGCCACCGCGAGTGCGCCGAGCACGCCCGCGAGTCCCCGGAGCCGTGCCGGCGCGGCAGTCATCAACGCCGGTCCTCCCCGTGCAACGCCAGTGCGTCGAGACATCGCTGCAGGTGCGCCGTGCCCAGGTTCGCCTCGACTTCGAAGCCGGGCAGCCGGAGTCCCCAGGCCTCGCCGTCGTCGTGTGCGTCCAGCACCCAGCGCGTGAGCTGCGCGAGGCGCGACTCGGCGTCGAGGCCCTCGAGGCTGTCCCAGTCGAACACGTGCGAGACGACGTCCGTGCCGGCCAGCTGGCGCACGTGCAGGCCCTGGCCGCGCGCGTAGGCCTTCCACGCGATCCGGCTTCGCGGGTCGCCCGGCTGGTAGGGGCGCAGGCCCGCGAAGTCGTCGTCGCCGCGCGCGCGGTCCTGCGCGCCGCCGGTGTCGGTCCGCACACCCGGCGGCGGCCGACCGCGCTCCGCCGGACGCGGCCACGCGATGCACTCGTAGTCCGGGTGCAGTACGGCCCACGCGCGGAAGAGGCCGAGCGGGTGCCGGGTCGCAATCATGCAGCGTTCGAGCGGGAGGCGTCCGCGGCGCAGGGCGGGCCGCGCGACCATTGCCTCGGCGGCTTCGCCCGCGCCGACGTCCACGACGTCCGTCGCTGTGCCGTCCGCGGACACCTCGAGTTGAGGCCGCGGGTGGGGCGAGCGGCCGTCGAGCCGCAGCCGGAATCGGACCTGCTGGCCGACGTGCGCCGGCACGGTCCCGAGCAGCCGCACCTCGAGCCCGGCCAGCGTCGCGTGGCAGTGGTGCATCGCGACGAGACCGAGGCTCGCGAGCAGGAACGCGAGACCGAGCGCGAGGTTGTTTCCGTAGTTGAGGCCACCCGCGACCATCGCCACGACCATCGCGGCGTAGGCGATGCCGAGCCGGGTCGGGAGGATGTAGAGCCGTCCGCGAACGAGCCGGACCGGGTCCCGGTCGGGTCCCTGCCGCCGGCGGACCCAGGCGCCGATCCGGGCCTCGAGGCGTGCGCGCAGGCGGCGCGGGTCGGTCTGCATCCCGGTCAGGGCACGGGCACCGAGCCGAGCACGTGCCGGCCGATCTCCCCAGCGTCCCGGAAGCGCGTCGCGTCGCGAGGCGCGAGCCGGTGGCCGACGACGGCCGGGAGCACTGCCTGCACGTCCTCCGGCAGCACGCCCGTGTGGCGGTGCATGCAGGCCCAGGCCTGCGCCGCTCGCAGGAGGCCGATCACCGCGCGCGGCGACAGTCCCGCCTCGAAGTCGGCCGAATCGCGCGTCCATCGCGCGACCGCCTGCACGTAGTCGAGCAGTGCCGGCGAGGCGTGCACGCGCGGGACTTCGGCCTGCACGCGCAGGAGCTGCTGCGGCGAGAGCGACGGGCCGAGCGTCGACAGCAGGTCGCGGCGGTCGGCGCCCGTGAGCAGCTCGCGCTCGAGCGACGGGGGCGGGTAGCCGAGATCGATGCGCATCAGGAATCGGTCGAGCTGCGATTCGGGCAGCGGGTAGGTGCCGACCTGGTAGGCCGGGTTCTGGGTGGCGACCACGAAGAACGGCTCGCTCATCGGGTACGTCGTGCCGTCCGCGGTGACCTGGTGTTCCTCCATCGCCTCGAGCAGCGCGCTCTGCGCCTTCGGCGTCGCGCGGTTCACCTCGTCGGCGAGCACGAGCTGGGCGAACACCGGTCCGCGGTGGAAGCGGAACTGGCCGCTCTCCGGGTCGAACACCGACACGCCGGTGATGTCGGCGGGGAGCAGGTCGCTCGTGAACTGGATCCGCTGGTACGTGAGCCCGAGCACCGCGGCGAGTGCGTGCGCGAGCGTGGTCTTGCCGACGCCCGGGATGTCCTCGATCAGCAGGTGGCCGCGCGCGAACAGGCAGGCGAGGCCGAGCCGCACCTGCTGCTGCTTGCCGAGGATGATGCCGTCGAGCGCCGCGATCGCCGCGTCGATGCGATCGATCGCGACGTCGGGACCGCTCACGCCGTTGCCCCCGCGGACAGCGCCTCGAGGCGCCTGCGCTGCTCGGCTAGCTGCGCGAGCTGCCGTTCGAACTCGGCGATCCGGCCGCGCTCCTGCTCGACGACCTCGGGTGGCGCGTTCGCCACGAAGTTCGCGTTCGCGAGCTTCGCCGCGGCGCGGTCACGTTCCTGCTCGGCCTTCGCGGCGCGTTTCGCGAGTCGCGCCACCTCGCTCGACGGGTCGTCGACGAGGCGCGAGAACGGAGCGAGCACGGTGCGGCCGTCCGTGATCGCGATCGCGCAGGGCGGCAGGTCGGCTTCCGAGGCCACGACCGTCACGGACTCGAGGTTCGCGACCCGCGCAAGCGTGGGACCGAGCGCCTCGAGTGCCGCGGCGTCACCGGCGACGTCCGTCCGGACCCAGACCGGCGTCGCCCGGGAAGGCGGCACGTCGAGTTCGCCGCGGATCTGCCGGACGCCGAGCACGACCGCCTTCAGGGCGGCCACCTGCCGCTCGGCCTCGGGGTCGGACGGGAACGAATCGGCGCGCGGGTAGGGCTCGCGCATGATCGTCGCCCCGTCGCGACCGGCGAGCGGGCCGACGCGCTGCCAGATCTCCTCGGTGATGAACGGCATCAACGGGTGGAGCATCCTGAGCGTCCCCTCGAGCACCTCGACGAGCGTGCGGCGCGTGCCGCGCTTCTCGGCCTCGGCCGCCGTCGGCGACTGCAGCACCGGCTTCACGAGCTCGAGGTACCAGTCGCAGAATTCGTACCAGACGAATTCGTAGGCGGACTGCGCGGCCAGGTCGAACCGGTAACCGGCCATCTGCTCGCGGACGGAGGCGACCGCGACGCCGAGCCGGCCGCGTATCCAGCGGTCGGCGACCGACGCCCGGGCCTCGCCCTCGAGTGCCGCGCGGTCCTCGCCGACCGACATCAGCACGAACCGCGAGGCGTTCCAGAGCTTGTTGCAGAAGTTGCGGTAGCCCTCGATGCGCCCGAGGTCGAAGCGGATGTCGCGGCCCATCGTCGCGAGCGACGCGAACGTGTAGCGGAGCGCGTCGGTGCCGTAGGAGGGGATGCCCTGCGGGAACTGCTTGCGCGTGGCCTTTTCGATCGAGGCCTTCATCTGCGGCTGCATGAGCCCGCTCGTGCGCTTCGCGACCAGCGCCTCGAGGTCGATGCCGTCGATCAGGTCGAGCGGGTCGATGATGTTGCCCTTCGACTTCGACATCTTGTTGCCGTGCTCGTCGCGGATGAGCCCGGTGATGTAGACCTCGCGGAACGGCACGTCGCCGGCGAACTCGAGGCCCATCATGATCATCCGGGCGACCCAGAAGAAGATGATGTCGAACCCGGTCACGAGCACGGTGCTCGGGTAGAACGAGCGGACTTCCGCCGTGGCCTCGGGCCAGCCGAGCGTCGAGAACGGCCACAGCGCCGAGCTGAACCAGGTGTCGAGCACGTCCTCGTCGCGGCTGAGCGAAACATCGCGGCCGTGTTTCGCGCGTGCCTGCGCGCCGGCGTCCGCCTCGCTGCGGGCGACGTAGACGTTTCCGTCGGCGTCGTACCATGCGGGGATCCGGTGGCCCCACCAGAGCTGGCGGCTGATGCACCAGTCCTGGATGTTGCGCATCCACTGGAAGTAGGTCTTCGCCCAGTTGTCCGGGACGAAGCGGATGCGGCCGTCCTCGACGGCCGCGATCGCGGGCTCGGCGAGCGGCGCGATGCGCACGTACCACTGGTCCGTGAGCCACGGCTCGAGCACCGCGCCCGAGCGGTCGCCGCGCGGCACCGGCAGCGTGTGCGGCTCGACCTTCTCGAGCAGCCCGAGCGCCTCGAACTCGGCGACCACGCGCTTGCGGGCCTCGAACCGGTCGAGCCCGCGCCAGCCCTCGGGCACCTCGTCGTTCAGCGCCGCGTCGGCCGTGAGCACGTTGACGAGCGGCAGGCCGTGTCGCCGGCCGATCTCGTAGTCGTTGAAGTCGTGCGCCGGCGTGATCTTCACGCAGCCGCTGCCGAACGCCGGGTCGGCGTAGTCGTCGCCGATGATCGGCACGAGCCGGCCGGTGATCGGCAGGCGCACGTTGCGGCCGATCAGGTGCTGGTAGCGCTCGTCGGCGGGGTTCACCGCGACCGCGACGTCGCCGAGCATCGTCTCCGGTCGCGTGGTCGCGACGACCACGTGGCCCGAGCCTTCCTCGAGCGGATAGCGCAGGTGCCAGAGGTGGCCCGCCTCGGGCTCCGAGACGACCTCGAGGTCCGAGAGCGCCGTGTGGAGCACCGGGTCCCAGTTCACGAGCCGCTGCCCGCGGTAGATGAGGCCTTTCTCGTGCAGCCGCACGAACACCTCGGTGACGGCCTTCGAGAGACCCTCGTCCATCGTGAAGCGGTCGCGGGTCCAGTCGACCGAGTCGCCGAGCCGGCGCATCTGCCGGCTGATCGTCCCGCCGGACTGGGCCTTCCACTCCCAGACGCGCCCGACGAACGCCTCGCGCCCGAGGTCGTGCCGCGAGCGCCCTTCGGCCTCGAGCTGCCGTTCGACGACCATCTGCGTCGCGATGCCGGCGTGGTCGGTGCCCGGCTGCCAGAGCGTCCGGTCCCCGTCCATCCGGTGCAGGCGGGTGAGCGCGTCCATCAGCGTGTGCTGGAACGCATGGCCCATGTGCAGCGTGCCGGTGACGTTCGGCGGCGGGATCATGATGCAGTAGGGCGCGCCGTCGCCGTCCGGGGCGAACCAGCCGTTCGATTCCCAGCGCTCGTAGATGCGCGCCTCGATGTCGCGGGGTGAGTAGCTCTTGTCCATCCGTGCTCAGGCGGTCCCGGTCGGTCCGCGGAAGTGTTGTTCGATGATGCCGGCGATCAGCGTGGGCAGTTGCTCGCGCAGCCGGTCGGAGACCTGCTCGAGCAGCAGCGCCTCCATCTCCCGGCAGGCGTTGTGCACGAGCTCGTCGGCGTGCTCGTGGATCGCCGCGACCAGGTGCGCCTCGATCTCGTGCAGGAACGCCCCGGCCCGGTCGCCCGGCGGAACCTCGTGCAGGCCGTCCTCGACGATGTCGGTCAGCACGGGGATCGTGTCGATCGCGCGATTCATGGGTCGCTCCTCGCGGAGAGGTTGTGCGTCGCGGGCTCGAGCCCGGAGTCCCGGTAGGCGCGGAACCGCACCCGGGCGCGGCGCCGCGATTCCTCGTCGGCCGCGACGATCTCGCAGACGCGGGCGTAGCGGGCCGCGTCGGCGGGCGCCTCGCCCGCGAGGTTCACCAGCACGTCGCGGTGCGAGTCCGGCAGCGTGCCGGTGCCGATCAGCACCGGCGTCGAGGTGGCGAACGCCGGCTCCGCGGGCCAGGTGCCGTGCGGGACGAAGCTGCGGTCGCTGAAGGTCCACAGCAGGTCGTCGAGCTCGGCCGCCTCGGCCGGGCTCGCGGCACGCACCGCCACCCGCAATCCCTGGTCGTAGGCCTTTTCGGCGAGCCGACAGGCCGTCACGAGTCGCGAGCGGGCGTCGGCGGCGCCCAGCACGTAGAAGTCGACCTTGGTTGCGGCGGCCCCCGTCACGATGCGCCGCGGTGGATCAGGTAGTCGACGAGCAGCGGGACCGGGCGACCGGTGCTGCCCTTCTGTGCGCCGCCGAGCCACGCCGTGCCGGCGATGTCGAGGTGCGCCCAGCGCAGGCCGTCGGTGAACTTCGCGAGGAAGCAGGCCGCCGTGATCGCGCCACCCTCGCGACCGCACGCGTTCTGGAAGTCCGCGAAGTTGCTCTTCAGCTGGTCGTGGTATTCCTCGGCCATCGGCATGTGCCAAGCGCGGTCCTCGGCGCGACGACCGGCCTCCTCGAGTTCGGCGGCGAGTTCGTCGTCGTTGCTCATCACGGCCGAGAGGTGCGCGCCGAGGGCGATCACGCAGGCGCCCGTGAGCGTGGCAATGTCGATCACGACGGATGGCTTGAAGCGGCGGGCGTAGGTCAGCGCGTCGCAGAGGATCAGCCGGCCCTCGGCGTCGGTGTTGATCACCTCGATCGTCTGGCCCGACATGCTGCGCACGACGTCGCCCGGCTTCGTCGCGCGGCCGCTCGGCATGTTCTCGCAGGCCGGGATCACGCCGACGATGTTGACCGGCAGGCCGATCTCGGCGGCCGCCTTGATGGCGCCGAGCACGCTCGCGGCGCCCGTCATGTCGAACTTCATCTCGTCCATGCCCACCGGGTCCTTGAGCGAGATGCCGCCGCTGTCGAACGTGACGCCCTTGCCGACGAGCGCGACCGGCGCCTGGCGCGGCCCGCCGCCGTTGTAGCGCAGCACGACCAGTCGCGCCGGTTCGTCGGTGCCCGCGGTGACCGACAGGAACGATCCCATCTTGAGCCGGCGCAGTTCCGGCTCGCCGAGCACCTGGACCCGGATGCCCCGGTACTCGCGCGCGAGTTCGCGTGCGCGCTGGGCGATGTGGCTCGGCGTGCAGACGTTGGCGGGCAGGTTCGCGAGGTCGCGGGTGAGCGCGCTGCCGAGCGCGATGCCGCGGCCGTGCGCGAGCCCGCGCTCGGCCTCGCGCACCTCGCTCTTCGAGGCGACCGCGACGCCGAACGAGCGCAACGCCGGCGCCGGCGCCGGCCGCGTGCTGCGGATCGCGGGCACGCGGTAGAGCGCATGGCCCACGGATTCCGCGGCGAGCCGGGCCCGGTAGTAGGTGTCCGTGTGCGCGACCGGTTCGAGCGAGAGGTAGCTCACGGCGTCGCGGGCGCCCGAGCGGGCGACGGCCGAGGCCGCGGCGCGAAGCGCCTTCTTGTACCCCTTGCGGTCGAGCCTGTCCTTGCGTCCGAGGCCCACGAGAAGCACCCGGCCCGCCGGGCCGCCGTCCACGTCGAGCAGCGTCGTCTCGCCGGCCTTGCCGCGCAGGTCACCGCGCTTCGCGAGGCGGGCGATCCGTCCCCCGAGCTTCGCGTCGAGTTGGCCGGCCGCGGCACCGAGGGTGCCGGATTCGTAGATGCCCACGATCGCGCAGTCCGTGCGGCTGCGGGCAGGCGATCCGCTCACGACGTTGAATCGCATTCTTATTCCCTTTTTGGTCGAGCGTCAGGTCCCTGGGTTCACGGGGGCCACGCGCCCGGCTGGTGGCCGGGCTCGGGCGACCGCTACACTTGCCCGGTGCCGCCGGACTCGGGAGCGCCGGGGCTGGCCCGGCCCGCGCCGACGGACGCCGGAGTCTACCGTTTCCCGCTCGGAGCCGCGACCTGTGCTCAACCGGCTGGACCGCTACCTGCTGCGCGAGGTGACCTGGACGTTCGTCGCGGTCACGGGCGTGCTGCTGATGGTCCTGCTGTCGAACCAGCTCGCCCGGGTGCTCGGCCAGGCGGTGCAGAACGGGTTCCCAGGCTCGGTCGTCCTGAGCCTGATCGGCCTCACGACGCTGCAGCAGCTCACGGTGCTGGTGCCGATCGGCCTCTACCTGGGCGTCGTGCTCGCGCTCGGGCGCCTGTACCACGAGAGCGAGATGACGGCGATGGCCGCCTGCGGCGTCGGAACGGCCGGGGTCTATCGCCCGGTCGCCGTGGTTTCGATCATCGTCGCGGTGCTGCTCGGCGTCCTCTCGTACCGGGTCGTGCCGGCGGCCGGGCAACGCGCGCAGGACCTGCGCGTCCAGGCGTTGCGCGCGGCGCAGTTCGGTGCGCTGGAGCCCGGGCGGTTCCGCACGTTTGCCGGCGGCGACGTGGTCTTCTACGCCGAGAAGGTGCGGGACGACGGGCAGCTCGAGGGCGTGTTCGTGCAGCGGCGCATCGGCGACCGCGTCGAAATCGCGGTCGCGGACCGGGCCGAGCAGCGTGGCGCGGGCCAGGCCGAGCAGCTCTTCGTGCTCCATTCCGGCCGGCGCTACGAGGGCGTGCCGGGCGAGCTCGAATGGCGCGAGGTTGATTTCCGGGAGCACGGGATACCGGTGCGCCTGCCCGACGTGAAGTCGAAGAGCGACAAGCTGTCGCTCAAGCCGACGGCCGAGCTGATCGGCTCGGGCCAGGCGGCCGACCGCTCGGAACTCGCGTGGCGCACGGCCGTGCCCGTGATGGCCCTCGCGCTCGCGTTCCTCGCCGTCCCGCTCTCGAAGCTGCGCCCGCGGCAGGGGCGATTCGCGCGCGTGGGGTACGCGGTGCTCGCGTACTTCGCCTACTCGAACCTAGTGGCCGCGGTGCGCGTGTGGATCGAGAAGGGCAGCGCGGGCGGGGCGCTCGGGATGTGGTGGGTCCACCTGCTGCCCGTGTGCCTCGCGGCATTCCTGATCTGGCGCGACGAGCGGCCCGGACCGCTGTGGCGCCGCGGCCGGGGAGGCTGAGGTGCCGATCCTCGCCCGGTACGTGCTTCGCATCGTGTTCGGCTACACGGCACTCGTGCTCGCCGTGCTGCTGGTGCTCGGCGCCCTGTTCCTGTTCATCAACGAGCAGGACGACATCGGCACCGGGAGCTACACGGCCGCCCAGGCGCTCACGTACGTCGCGTTCAACCTGCCGACATTCGCCTGCCAGTTGCTGCCGGTTGCGGCGCTGATCGGGGCGATGCTCGGCCTCGGCACGCTCGCGCGCGGCAGCGAACTCGTCGTCATGCGCGCCTCGGGCGTCACGACGCTGCGGTTCTGCGCCTGGCTCGCCGTCGCGGGACTGGTGCTCGCCGCCGTCATGGCCGGCATCGGCGAGTTCGTCGCTCCGCCGCTCGAGAAGTACGGGCGGCAGGTCAAGGTGTTCAGCAAGTACAACGAGTTCAGTTTCGCCGGCAGCCGCGGCGCCTGGGTGCGCGACGGCGACGCCATCATCAGCGTCGAACAGCAGTCGGCCGAGGCCCGCTTCGGCGGCATGCAGGTCTATCGGTTCGGGCCAGGCCGCACGCTCACGAGCGCCGGCACGGCCGATGCCGCGAGCGTCGAGCAGGGCAAGGGCTGGAAACTGGAGAATTACGCCGAGACGCGCTTTGGTCCCGGCGGCACGACGGCGCGCCGTGCCCCGGTCGAGGAATTCCATTCGGACCTCTCGCCGGACTTCCTCGGGCTCGCGGTCGTGGAGCCCGACGTGATGGGCCTGCGCGACCTCGCGTCCTACGTGGAGCACCTCAGGCGCAATGGCCTCGATGCGTCGCGCTTCGAAATCGCGCTGTGGTCGCGGATCGCGCGCTACTTCGCGCTGATGCTGGTGCTGATGCTCGCATTGCCCTTTGCGCTCGGGCCGATGCGCTCGACGGGGCAGGGCGCCCGCACGGTGATCGGCATCGCGATCGGCGCCGGATTCGTGCTGCTGAGCCAGACGCTCGAGAACAGCGGCCAGTTCCTCGGCCTGAGCCCGCTGCTCACGGGCTGGCTGCCGACGGCGCTGCTCTTCGTGTTCACGACGGTCCTGCTGGTCCGGGCCCGCTGAGCGGGCGCCGGGCGGCCTTCGGCAGCACGACGACGCGCGTGCCGGACAGCCGGTCGTGCCAGCCGCGCCGGTCGCGGTCGACGAGGATCCACCACCAGCCGAGCCCGGCCGGCAGCAATGACAGCAACGCGGCCGCGAGGCGCCGGAGCACGTCGCCCCACGCCGGCAGCGAACCGTCGTCGCGCTCGACGCGCAGCCGCCAGGTCGCCATCCCGAGTGTCTGGCCGCGACGCGTCCAGGGAATGCCGTAGTACGCCACGACGACACCGAGCAGCGCGAGACGATAGATCCACTCGAGCGTCGGGTTCGAGGCCCGCGTGATCGCCTCCCCGCCGGTGATCGGCAGGAAGCACGCGGTGACGATCATCAGCAGCGCCGCGAGCAGCAGCGTGTCGTAGAGGAGGGCGCCGAGTCGGCGCAGCAGGCCCGAGGTCATGGGATGGCGTGTCGTCGTCCGGCGGGGCGCGGTCGTGAGGTGGCACGTTACGGCAGCCCCGCGCCGGAGTCACGCGCATTGCTAGAATCGCGGGCCGAAAACCGCGGGAGTGGGGTGACCGGTGCGGGCGATCGAGGCGAAGGACGATGGGCGGCGGCTCGTGTGGGACCTGCCGGTGCGCGTCGCGCACTGGGCGCTCGTCGCCGGTGTCGCGGGCGCGTTCGCGACCCACTATGCCGGGACGGCCTGGTTCGCCTGGCACCGTGCCTGCGGCTACGCGGTGTTCGTGACGGTGGCTTTCCGGATCCTGTGGGGCGTCGTGGGCACGCGGCACGCGCGCTTCGCCTCGTTCGTGCGCGGGCCGCGGGCGGTCCTCTCCCAGCTCGCGGGCCGCGGCCGCGTCGCGGGCGCGGGGCATTCGCCGCTCGCCGCGCTTTCGGTGGTCGCGATGCTGGCCGTGGTCGCCGTGCAGGCGCTGACCGGGCTCTGCGCGAACGACGAGATCGCGAACACCGGACCCTTCTACGGCTGGATCACGCCGGCCGCGAGCAACCGGCTCACGGCCGTGCACGCCTGGAACTCGAAGCTCCTGCTCGGGCTGGTCGGGCTGCACCTCGCCGCGATCGCCTGGTACGCACTTGCGCGCGGGCGCCGGCTGGTCCGGGCGATGATCGACGGCCGACGTCCGGCGACCGAGGTCGCCCCGGACGAGGCGATCGACGGGTCACGGACGTGGCTTGCCATCGCGCTCGCGGCGATGGTGGCCGGGGCGCTCGCGCTGGCCGTGCGCGCGGCGCCCCCGGCCGAAATCGCGATCTGGTGACTCAGTCCGCCTTGTACTTGTCGTGGCAGGACTTGCAGGTGTCGGTCAGCGCGAAGAATGCCTTCTTCGTCGCCTCCGCGTCAGTGCCCTTGGCGGTGGCCGCGAGCGCGGCGCTGCTGTCCACGAGCGCCTTCAGCTTCGAGTCGAAGTCGGCCTTGTTCGCCCACGCGTCGGACTTGAGCTTCGTCGACGAGGCCTGGCGGGAGTCGGGCTGGAACGACTCGGCGAGCATCGGCGTCAGCTCGGCGACGTTCGTCGCGCGCTGCGCAAACTCCTTCGCGTCGAATGGCACCTTGCCGCTCGCCATGCCGCCCATCGGTCGCACGTTCCACGCGACGGCCTGGTACAGCGCCTTCCGGTAGGTCACGAGCTGGTCGGCGCGCGAGGGCGGCGCGTCCGCGCGGACGGGCACGGCGGCCACGAGGGCCAGGGCGACGGCGACGAGGGTGCGCGGCAGGGCCGCGCCGGAGTGCTGGTTCGGCATGGACTCGGGATCCTCCGGTAGGACGTTGACGGAGGGCGGACGTTACCGCACGTCACCGCCTGTCGTCACGGGCGCCCGGGTCCGGTGCGCCGGCGTCATTCCGGGGCGCGGCGTGCCCGGGCAACGATCGTCGAGCGGTGGGTCCGCAGGATGGACCAGACCTCGGGCTCGGGCGGCCGGTCGGCCATTCGCGCGATCAGGCCGGCGAGCTGCGGCCATTCGCGACCCCAGGAGAGCAGTCGCGCAGCGTCGGCGATCACCTGGGCGGCTGCACGGTCCGGTTTGGGCGCCTTGTCGGTACGGGGTCGCGCGGTCGCCTTGTCGGCGCGCGGTCGGGCCGGGGCCGGCCGCGCCGGTGGCGGCGCCGCGACGGCGACGGTCCCGGCCGTGGACCGCGCCGGCCCGCTCGCCGGCGCCGCAACGGCCGTCCGCGGCGCGCTGCGCGCGGGCTTGGGTGCGACGACGGTCGGCTCGGTGTCCGTGTTCCCGCCCCGCGCGAGCGGTATGTGGCGCTCGACGTGCTCTGCGCCCACCAGGTTCGCGAGGAACGCCATCTGTTCGAGTGCATCGGCGAACTCGCCGTCGCCGCGTTCGCGGCGCGCATCGGCGATCCGGCGCAGCTCGGCGAGCCGCTCGCGGGCGTGCTCGACGACCCAGCGCGCCGGGCGCTGGTGCTTCGGCCAGTCCTCGACCGCCGCATACGCCGCGTCGTCGAGCGCGAGGTAGCGGGTGTGCCGGTCGACACTGGCCTGCCAGCGTTCGAGCAGTTGGCGGAGTCTGTCGTGCGAGGTGGTCATGGCGTCGCGCGTGCGATCGGCGGGATTTTATGTGCGGGTGGCCGCCGGCGTGACGGGGTCGGCCGATTGCTTGCGAGTGTTGCGACGCGGTTCGCGGTACGGTGCCGGACGCGCCCGCCCCGGGGCGGGGTCCGCGCGGTGGACGGCCGCCGTGCAGCCCGTTCGCGGATTCGGTATGGTCGGGCCCGGCATGACCACGGCTCAGGATGCAGCGGAGGCGCCCACGGGCTTCGACCCGTGGACCGGGGAGCGCGGGACCGGGGACCGTGCTGCGTTCGCCGTGCCGCTGGTCGTGGCCGTGACCGGGCACCGCGACCTCGTGCCGGAGGAAGTGCCCGGGATCCGGGCGCGGGTGAACAGGCTGCTCGCCGGCCTGCGAGATGCCTACCCCCACCGCGCGGTGCTCGTGATGTCGGCCCTCGCCGAGGGGGCGGACCGGCTCGTCGCGCACGAAGCCCTCGCGCTCGGGCTCAACATCGTCGCGGCGCTGCCGATGGCGCGCGACGAGTATGCGCGCGACTTCGTCGCGCCGGGCTCGCGGGAGGAGTTCGACCGGCTCTGCGCAGCCGCCGTCGACCTGTACGAGCTCCCGGCCGTGCAGGCGCCGCCGGACACCGACGCGCAGGCCCGGCGCGCGATGCAGTACGCCCAGGGCGGCATCTTCATGTGCGCGCACTGCCACATCCTGCTCGCGCTGTGGGACGGCAAGCCGTCGACGCGCCTGGGCGGCACTGCGCAGGTGGTCCACTTCCACCACCACGACTACATGCCGGGCTTCGGCGCGCAGGCGCAGTCGCACCGGCTCGCGCTGACGGGCGACGAGAGCGACCTTGTCTACCACATCGTCGTCTCGCGCAATCGTCCGGGCGGCGCGCCGGCCGACGGGCTCGAGCCGCTCTCGGTGTCCTGGTACACGACCGACGCGACCGAGCCGCGCACCCGCGACCTGCCGCAGCGCTATCGCCGGGTCTTCGAGCGGGCCGGCGAATTCGGGCGCGAGGCGCGCGCACATGCCAGCGAGATCGACCAGGGGAGCTGGCCGCTCGTGGCCGGCGAGGGCGCCTCGGTGCTGCCGGCCGGCGTACGCGACGTGGACCGGGTGTTTTGCGCCGCCGACTGGCTCGCGATGCGCTACCAGAAGCTCTTCATGCGCACGCTGCGGGTGAGCCACAGCTGCGTGTTCCTCACCGGCATCGCGTACGTGACCTACACGGACTTCTGGTCCACGCGCGCGTTCCTGTTCGCCGTGCTGCTGCTGATGGTCGGCGCGAGCGGCATGAACCACCTGGCGCGGCGAGGCGCCTGGCACCGCAAGTACCTCGATTACCGGGCACTCGCCGAGGGGCTCCGGGTGCAGTTCTACTGGGCGGCGGCCGCCGTCGGCACCGGCAGCGCGACCAAGTACGCCCACGACAACTTCCTCCAGATGCAGGACCCCGAGCTCGGCTGGATCCGCAACGTGATGCGCGTCGCCGGTACCGAGTGTGACGCGAACCGCCGCCCGGACCCGGCGGCGCTCGCCTGGGTCGTGCGCGAGTGGATCGGCGACGACGCGAGCGGGCAGCTCGGCTACTACCGGCGCAAGACGACCGAGCGGGTCCTGCAGTCCGAGGCGACGCAGCGCATCGGGCGCATCGGCCTGTGGGTGAGTGCTGCGACGCTGCTCGTGCTGATGTTCGTCGGCTCGGGCGTGCCGGACGAGGTGCGCACGCCGCTCGTCTACGGGATGGGCTGCGTGCTGCTCGCGGTCGGCGTGCGGCAGTCCTACGCGAAGGGCATCGCCGAGGCGGAGTTGATCAAGCAGTACCAGTTCATGAGCCGGATCTTCCGCAACGCGGCCCGTCGGATCGCGCTCGCCGACACCGACGACGAGCGCCGGGGCGTGCTGCGCGCGCTCGGCGAAGCCTCGCTCGAGGAGCATGCGCAGTGGATCCTGATGTACCGCGAGCGCTCGGTCGGCCAGGAGGACATCGTCCGACTGAGTTGACCCCGCGGCGTCAGCGCGAGCCCGCGGTCGCGATCAGTCGTCCGTAGAACGTCGTCATGCGCTCGAGGTTCTCGAGCGTCAGGTGCTCGTTCGTCCCGTGGATCATCTCGAATTCGTGCATCGAGGCCACCAGGGGCTGGAACCGGTAGATGTCCTTAGCGATCCCGGCGAGGCTCCGCGAATCCGTCGTCGCGGTCACGAGTGCCGGCGCGACCGGCACGCGTCCGCCGTCCGAGGCGAGCGCCCCGATGATGCGCCAGGCCTCGGAGTCGATCGACGAGACCGGCGACGGGTCGTACGCCGGGCCTGCCCAGGCGAGCTCGACGTCCAGGTGGCGGGTCGCCGTCTTCGCCCGCGCCATGACCGACGCGACGCTGTCCTGTGGCGCGATCCGGTAGTTGATCCATGCGGTCGCGTCCTGCGGCAGCACGTTCTCCTTCGGGCTGCCCCGCAGCATCGTCGGTGCGATCGTCGTGTGCAGCGTCGCGGCGCCGGCCGGCGTGGCCGCCGTCTTCCAGATCAGCAGCGGTTCGAACAGCCAGGTGTTCGCCGCCGCGACGCGCACCGCGAGCCCGGCGTCCGGCGCGAGCGTGCGCACCATGTCGGCGGCCGGGCCCCGGAACCGCATCGGGAACGGGCGGTTGCTGATCGCGAGCACGGCCTTGGAGAGCGTCTCGACGCCGGTCTCGGGCGGCGGGGCCGAGGAATGCCCGCCCAGCGCGGGCGCCGTCACGCGGAGCGTCGCATATCCCTTCTCGGCGACGCCGACCAGCGCGGCCGGCCGGTTCACGAGCGGCAGGTCGGCGACCACCGCGAGGCCCTCGTCGAGCGCGAACTCGGCTGCGAGCCCCTGGCGGCGCCAGTCGGCGGCGACCGCCCGCACGCCGCCGCCGCCGGCCTCCTCGTCGTGGCCGGCGAGCACGATGAGCGTTCGGTGCGGCGCGTAGCCCGAGGTGGCGAGGGCCTCGACGGCCTCGAAGATCGCGACGAGCGATCCCTTGTCGTCCACCGAGCCGCGTCCCCACACGGCGCCATCCGCGACGACACCGTCGAACGGCGGGTGCCTCCAGTCGCCTTCGGTGCCCGGCGTGACCGGAACCACGTCCTGGTGTGCCATCAGCACGAACGGGGCCAGCGACGGATCGGAGCCTGGCCACGTGTACACGAGCGTGCGTCCCTGGAAGACCTGGCGCTGCATCGCCGCGTGTGCGGCCGGGTAGGTCGCGGCGAGCCAGGCGTGCAGCCGGTCCCACTCCGCCCAGTCGTTGTCGGCCGGGTCCTGGTGGCTCACGGTGCGGATCCGCACGGCCTCGGCCAGGTGGGCTGCGGCCCGGGCCGTGTCGGGCACTGGCGCGTCGGCCAGCGCGACGCCGGCAAAGTCCACGGAGGCGGGCGGTTCGTACGCGGCCGTACGCACGGCGGCGACGACGACCACGACGGCCAGTGCGGCGAGGGCGGCGATCGAATAGGCTCGGATCCGGCTCACGGGGCGGCCTCGCGGGTTGCTCGGGACGTTTGTCCCGCGTTCGCGCCGCGGCGTCAAGGGTGTGCGCGGCGGGCGTCGGCGCTATGCTCCGCCCCCAACGAGACGCGGACCTCAGTCCGCCGGGGGGAGTGCAGCGTGACCCACATTGCAGAAGCCGTGGCCACCGAGATCAGTGGCGGCGCGGAACTGAGTCGCAGCCTGCGTTCCAGGCACGTCTCGATGATCGCGATCGGCGGGATCATCGGCGCCGGGTTGTTCGTCGGCTCGTCGACGGCGATCGGCACCGTCGGCCCTGCGGCCGTCGCGTCCTACGCCATCGCCGGGTTCATCATCCTGCTCGTGATGCGGATGCTCTCGGAGATGGCGATCGCCGTCGGCGGTGCGCGCACGTTCCCCGAGTTCTCGCGGGTCGGGCTCGGGCACCTGGCCGGGTTCATCTCGGGCTGGCTCTACTGGTATTTCTGGGTCGTCGTCGTCGCGATCGAGGCGATCGCGGGCGCGAAGATCATCAGCGAATGGTTCCCGATGCTGCCCGTGTGGGTCGTCGGCGTCGCGCTGATGGCGATCCTCACCGCGGTGAACCTGCTGTCGGCGCGCTCCTACGGCGAGTTCGAGTTCTGGTTCTCGTCGATCAAGGTCGCGGCGATCGTCGTGTTCATCCTGGTCGCCGGGGCCTACGCGCTCGGGTTCACCTCGGCGACGGGCCAGACCTTCGGCAACCTGACCGCGCACGGCGGGTTCGCGCCGAACGGCTGGGGTGTCGTGCTCGCGGGCGTCACGGCGACGATCTTCTCGATGTGCGGCGCCGAGATCGCGACGATCGCGGCCGCCGAGTCCGAGGAGCCCGCGAGGACGATCTCCCGGATGACCGTGTCCGTGACGGTGCGGATCCTGGTGTTCTACGTGCTGTCGGTGCTGCTGCTCGTTGCGGTCGTGCCGTGGAACGAGATCGAGCCGGGCATTTCGCCGTTCGCCACGGCACTCGAGCGGATGGGATACGGCGGCGCCCACGTGATCATGAACGCGGTCGTGCTCGTCGCGGTGCTGTCGTGCCTGAACTCAGGGCTCTACGTCACCTCGCGCGCGCTGTTCGGGCTCGCGAAGTACGGCGATGCGCCGCAGTGGCTCGTGCAGGTCAATTCGCGCAAGGTGCCGGCGCGCGCGATCATCGTCGCGAGCCTGTTCAGCTACGGTGCGCTGGCCGCCGGGCGGCTGTCGCCGGACACCGTGTTCAGCTTCCTGCTGAATTCCTCCGGCGTGACGATGATGCTGCTGTACCTGCTCGTCTGCGCGGCGCAACTCCGGCTGCGGCGGCAGTTCGAGGCCAGCGCGCCCGAGAAGCTGCAGATCCGGATGTGGCTGCACCCGTGGGGCACGCTCCTGGCCGTTGCAGCACTGGTCGCGATCATGGTGTTCATGGGCCTCGCGCCGGACCTCGCGAGCCAGTTGTGGATGAGCCTGCTGGTCGCAGCGGGATTCGTGCTGGCCTATTTCGTCTTCGGCAGGCACCGCGCCGGCTGAACCGGCGCGCAAGGGGAACATGCAGATGCGCGGACCCATGGCCCTCCTCGTTCCGCTGCTGGCGTGCCTCGCGTCCGGTGTCCTGCTGCCGGCGCACCGGGCGCACGCGCAGCAGGAACCGCCCGACCCCGGGATTGCGGCGGACCAGGCCGACCCCGTCGATCCGGCCGCGGTCGGCAACCCGGAGGTCGAGCAGGCCGAGCAGGATGCGGCGGCGACCGACGAGGCCGACGAGCCGGCCGATTCGCACGACGAAGAAGCGCCGGCGGATGACTCGGACGACGAGGTGGATGTCTCGGCCGACGACGCGGCCGCGGACGACGACGCCGCCGACGAAGCCGATGCGGCCGCGGACGCTGCTGGCGACGGCGCGAGTGCCGCCGAGGTCCTCGCCGCCGAGGAGACACGGCAACAGTTCGAGGCCGCGCAGTTCATGACCCAGGACTGGGCGCCGCCGCCGTCGGACGACGACACGAACGACCCGCTCCCGACGGACACGACGCTCGATCCGGGCGGCCTGGCGTGGCAGGTGATCGAGGTGGCACCGATCGAGCCGGAGCCAGTGGCGTCGGCGCCGGGTCGCCCGGTCGCGGGCGCCGCGGCGGCCGGCCGCCCAGCGCCGGGCCGGGTCGGCGACCAGGCGGGCTCGACCGGCGTGCCGATCGTGCGGCGCTCGCCGCCTGGCACGAAGCCCGCGAGCGTCGGTGGCAAGGACACGCCGTATTCCTACGGGGGCCGGCCGGTGGAGCCGGGCCGCACGCCGTGGCAGGCCCAGATCTACCGGTCGAAGGCGAAGCCGAAGGGCGACGAGCCGTTGTGGCGGGCGCAGCACAACTGCGGCGGCGTGCTGATCTCGCCCGAATGGGTGCTCACCGCGGCGCACTGCGTGCTCGACATCATCGAGGACAAGGAGGCCGGCTGGCGCGTGCGGCTCGGCGTCCGCGACCTCGGGGCGGAGCAGGGCGCCACCTACGTGGTCGACCGCTGGGTGATGAATTCGAAATACCAGAAGCGCCCGGTGCCGAACGGCCCGCCGAACATGTATGCGAACGACATCGGCCTGGTGCACATCAAGGCCGATGCGGAAACCCGCCGGCCCTCCGGCGGCGCCCGCGTCGAACCGATCCAGATCTACCGTTCGCGCGTCAGCGACCTCGCCGAGGTGACGGCGATCGGCTGGGGGATGACCGAGGACGCGCCGAAGTCATTCAGCGCGATCACGTTGAAGGTCGACCTGAACGTCGTGCCACAGCAGTTGTGCATTTCCCGGCCGGGCTACGAGCCCGAGCGGATCAACGACACCGTGATGTGCGCGGCGCGGGCCCAGGCCAAGACCTGCCGCGGCGACAGTGGCGGCCCGGTGATCCTCGGCAGCCAGCGGCCCGCCCAGCTCGTCGGCCTCGTAAGCTGGGGCAAGAACAGCTGCACCGGCGATGGGCAGCCGTCGGTGTTCACCCGCGTGCAAAGCCATCTGGCATGGATCGACGCGGCGATGAAGATCGACCCGTCGCGCGGCAGCTACCCGTAGTCGTCCCGCCCGCAGAAACGAAAAAGGCCGTCGCCCGGGACCCGGGCGACGGCCTCGCTGCGTGCAGCAGCGTTCGGTCGCAGCTTACTGGCTGACCTTGTCGCCACCCGACTGGGCGGCATCGGTGCTGGCCGGCGGCACGGCGGCGGCGTCGGCCGGGGCCACGGACGAGTCGGCCGGGGCCGCAGCAGTGGCGGACGGGCTGGCGGCAGCAGCGGCCGCGTCGGCGGCGGCAGCGGCATCGGCGGCGGCGTCGCCCGCGGCTTCGGTCGCAACGGCGGCGTCGGCAGCGGCCTCGGCCGGAGCAGCCTCTTCCTTCTTGGCGCAGGCGGCGACGAGCAGCGCAGCGGCGAGCACGGCGATCGAAGTGGTGACCTTGTTCATGTCGGCAATTCCCCTGTTTGTCTGGAAGGTGGGATCAACGAAACGCCGGCTATCCTAGTCGAAGCCGATGCTCTGCAACAGGCGCACGAAGCGGGGGGTGCTCCGGACCGGGTCCAGGAACGGGTCGTTCCGGGCATAGATGAGGCCCGAGTCGCCGAGGCGGCGGGCCTCCTCGAGCCGGTCGAGGGCCGTGTCGGTGTCACCCCGCTGCGCGAGCACCTGGGCCTGCTGGTAGAGCGCCCGGTCGCCGACCTCGGTGACCAGCCTGGCGTAGGCCTGGTCCGCGTCCGCCGGGCGATCGAGCCGGCGCTCGACGATCGCGAGCCCGGCGAGGGAGAAGTCCGCCACCGGCTCGGCCTGGTACTCGGTCCGCGCATCGTCGGGACGCCCGAGCATCGCTAGCGCGTCGCCGATCGCGGCGTGCGCCCGGGAGAGGCGCGGGTTCATCTCGAGTGCGTGGCGGGCCGGCCCGATGGACGCCTGGTAGTCGCGGGCCGCGTACTCGATCGAGCCGGACGCGCGGAAGATCAGCGGGTTCAGCGGATCGAGCGGCAGCGCGCGACGCATCGCGGACCGGGCTTCGGCGACGCGGCCGGTGCGCGCCGAATACTGTGCGTAGCGGGCGAGCACGGTCGCCTCGCCGGCGCCCGTCTGCAGCGAGCGCTCGAACGGGGCCCGCGCCGCCCGCGCGTCGAGGCGACCCTGGAACAGCGTGTAACCGAGCGTCGAGTGGGCGTCGGCCAGGTCCGGTGCGATCGCGATCGCGCGTTCCGCGGACGCGATCGCCTCGTCGTACATGCCCTCGCGCTGGCCGACGGCGGCGTACTGGTTCGCGATCGCGGTGAGCGAGCGGGCCCGGGCCGCCCAGGCCGCCGCGTAATTGCGGTCCGCGGCGATCGCGGCGTCGAACTGGGCCAGTGCGGCACGCTCCGAGGCCTCGTCGGCGCTCAGGTCGTAGAGTGCGCGGCCGCGCAGGTAGGCGTCGAACGCGGAAATGTTCGACGTGCTGCCGGCGGCGTCCGGGTTCGACATCGCGGTCATGGCTCCCGAGTCGGCCGACACCCGCGCGACCAGCGCTTCGGCCACCGTCGCGGCGATCTCGCTCTGCACCGCGAAGATGTCGGTGATCCGGCGGTCGAAACTCTGCGACCACCGGCTGAATCCGGTGCCGCCGTCGATCAGGTCCGCCGCCACCCGCACCACGTCGCCCGAGCGACGCACGCTGCCCGTGAGCAGGTACGACACGCCGAGCTTGGCCGCGATGCCTTCGGCGTCCTCGTGGCTCCCGGCGAACGTCGCGGACGAGGCCTGCGCCATCACCTGCAGCCTGGCATTGCGCGCGAGCGTCGCGCGCACTTCCTCGGCGAGACCGGCGGAGAAATAGTCCTGTGACGGATCGCCGCTCAGGTTGTCGAACGGCAGCACCGCGACACTGTTGCCCGTGGGGCCGAACCAGCGCCGGAACGCGCCGCGCCGCCACGCAAACGCCCCGCCGGCGCCGATGGCCGCGACACCGAGTCCCGTGGCCAGCAGCGCGCGCCGGCTGATGGCGTCCGTGGCGGGCGGCCGTCCTGCGGTTGGCGCGTCGACGGTGGCGCCGCCGGCGAGCGCGGCAACGCCGCGCACGATCGCCGCAACCTCCGCGGCGCCCGGGTCGCCGGACCACTGGGCGAGGTCGACCGTGTGATAACGACGGAAGCCCATCGGCGGTTCCGTGCCGTCGATCGAGACCGGGACGAGCTTGCGGAGATCGCGGCCCTTCGCGGCCTCGTCGAGCACCCAGTCGGAGCCGACGGAACTCGCCGACCACGCGACGACCACCGCATCGGCCGTGCCGATCGCGGCCTCGATCCTGCGCGCGAACTCGGCCCCGCCCTCGAGCATCGGGTCCCACCAGACCGAGAGGCCCGCCTGCTCGAGCGCACGCGCGAGCGATTCGGCCGTCGCCTTGTCGGCGCGCGCATAGCTCAGGAACGCGCTCGGCCGCTGGTTGTCGGCGCGCGCGTCCGTCGTCCTCGAAGTCTCGCTCGGTTCGGTCATTGGCGCCCGCGTCGCAAGTCCGCCCTGGACGCGTCGGCGCCCGGGCGCGGCTACTGTAACCGCAGTTCGCGCAAGTGATGTACGTCTTCGGGGTCGCCGCCGACGACCGGCGCGACTGGGGACGGACCGAGGGATGGCGCTCCCAGAGGGATTCGAACCCTCGTACCAGCCTTGAGAGGGCTGTGTCCTGGGCCTCTAGACGATGGGAGCGTGGCCGGACGGCGGACTAACGGGGTCCGCGCGAGGCCGCGTATTATACGCAGCCGTTTGCCACGGTCCAGCGGAATCGCCGAATTGTTCCCGATCCCCAGCACTGACTCGAGCGGTCCGCCGCAACCGGTCATCGTCCCGCGCGCCGATCACCCGATCTCGCGCGCGAACATCTCGCCGAGCGCGCTGCGCGTGCTCTATCGCCTGCGCGAGGGCGGCTACCAGGCGTTCCTGGTCGGCGGCGCCGTGCGCGACCTGCTGCTCGGCATCGCGCCGAAGGATTTCGACATCGCGACCGACGCGCACCCCGAGCAGGTGCGCAAGCTCTTCCGCAACTGCCGGCTCATCGGCCGGCGCTTCCACCTGGCGCACGTGCGCTTCGGGCAGGAGATCGTCGAGGTCGCGACGTTCCGCGCCGCGCACACCGAGGTGGACGAGGACCACGCGGTGGACGAGCCGGGCTCGCGCGTGCAGGACGAGCACGGCCGGATCCTGCGCGACAACCTCTACGGCAGCATCGAGGAAGACGTCTGGCGCCGCGACTTCACCGCGAACGCGCTCTACTACAACATCGAGGACTACTCGATCTGGGATTACGTCGGCGGCGTGCCGGACGCCCAGTCGCGCGTGCTGCGGCTGATCGGCGACCCGGAGACGCGCTATCGCGAGGACCCGGTGCGCATGCTGCGCGCGGCCAGATTCGCCGCGAAGCTCGGCTTCACGCTCGCGCCCGCGACCGAGGCGCCGGTGCCGAAGCTCGCCTACCTGCTCGACGGCGTGCCGCCGGCGCGGCTCTTCGACGAGACGATGAAGCTGATGCTCGCCGGTTCCGCCGGCGCGTCGTGCAACCTGCTCGCGCGGCTCGGCCTGTTGTCGCACCTGATGCCGGACGTGGTGGCCGCCGTGAACGAGGCGCCCGACTCGCCGGCCGCGCGGCTCGTGCAGCTCGGGCTCGCGGGCACCGACGACCGTGTGCGCGAGGGCAAGTCGGTCACGCCGACGTTCCTGTTCGCGGTGCTGCTGTGGCCGGCGATCCTGCGCGAGGCGGGCTTCCCGCGCGGCCCGCTGCCCGACGACCCGGCCGTGCTCGGCCCGGCCTGCGACGCGGTGATCGCGCGGCAGCTGCGGCGAATCGCGCTGCCGAAGCGCTTCTCGCTGCCGATGCAGGACATCGTGATGATGCAGCCTCGTTTCGAGCGGCGCTCGGGCCGGCGCGCCGCGCGCTTCCTCGAGCACCCGCGCTTCCGCGCGGCGTACGATTTCATGCTGCTGCGCGCGGCCTCGGGCGAGGTCGCCCCGGAGGTCGCGGACTGGTGGACCCGGTTGCAGGAGCTCTCGCCCGAGGAGCGCATCGCCGAGGTCGAGCGCCAGCCGCGCGACGCCGACGACGCGTCGCGCCCGCGTTCCCGCCGCCGGCGACGACGCCGGTCCGGCTGACGGCCGGACCGTGAGCGGGCCGACCTGGACGCCGGCCTACGTGGCCCTGGGCTCGAACCTCGACGACCCGCGCGCGCAGGTCGGGCGCGCCTTCTCCGCGCTCGGCACGCTCCCCGGCACCAGGCTCGTTGCGTGTTCGTCGCTCTACCGGTCGGCCCCGCTCGGACCGGTGGCCCAGCCCGATTTCGTCAACGCCGTCGCAGGACTCCTGACCCGGCTCCCGCCGCGCGCATTCCTTGATGCGCTCAAGTCCCTCGAGAGCACGCTCGGCCGGGCCGCGCCCACCGTGCGCTGGGGACCGCGCCGGATCGACCTCGACCTGCTCGTGCACGGCACGGCGCGGGTGGACGAGCCCGGCCTCTGCGTCCCGCACCCCGGACTGGCGGAACGCCCGTTCGTGCTGGTGCCGCTCGGCGACATCGCGCCTGACCTCGACGTCCCGGGCCTCGGGCGCGTCCGTGCGCTAGCATCGCGGCTCGTCGTCACGGGACTCGACAGGATCGACGCATGACCCAGACGCCCGGTGCCGGGGAACCCGCGGTCGTGCAGACGCCGCACCGCTACGTCGTCGTCGAAGGACCGATCGGCGTCGGCAAGACGAGCCTCGCGCGCCGGCTCGCGGCGAGCTTCGGCAGCGACCTCGTGCTCGAGCAGGGCGAGGAGAATCCGTTCCTCGAGCGCTTCTACCGCAACCCCCGCGCCGCGGCGTTCCAGACGCAGCTCCATTTCCTGTTCCAGCGCGCCCGGCAGCTGCAGGACCTGCGGCAGCACGACATGTTCCAGCGCGTCCGTGTCGCCGACTACCTGCTCGACAAGGACCGGCTGTTCGCGCGGCTCACGCTCGACGACGAGGAGTACGGCCTGTACGAACAGGTCTACGCGCGGCTCGCGATCGACGCGCCGGTGCCGGACCTGGTCGTCTACCTGCAGGCGCCGGTCGACGTGCTCGTCGAGCGCATCGCGCGGCGCGGCATCGCCTACGAGCAGGCGATCGAGCGGCGCTACCTCGAGCGCCTCGCCGAATCCTACGCGCGGTTCTTCCTCGAATACGACGCGGCGCCGGTGCTCACGGTGAACGCGGCCGAGATCGACCCGGTGGGCAACGAGCGCGACTACGAGGGCCTGCTGGCCGAAGTCGTGCGCGAGCGCAGGGGACGGCACTACTTCAACCCGATGAAGAGCCTGATCTAGCGATCCGGCGCAGGTTTCCGGGGCGCTCCCGCGACCCCGGGCCGCAGGGATTTCCCGGCGTTGATGTTTCCCGGCGGCTCGTTCATCCTTGCCGCTCCCTCGAGGCCGCCCCATGTACACACAACTGCAGCTGCGCGGCTCGGCCCGCCCTCCGGTGAACGTCGCGACCCTCCGCCGGATGAAGGAAGAGGGCGACAAGATCGCGAGCCTGACCTGCTACGACGCGAGCTACGCGGCGCTCGTCGACGAGTGCGACGCCGAGGTGGTGCTGGTCGGCGACTCGCTCGGGATGGTGATCCAGGGACACGACACGACGGTGCCCGTCACGCTCGAGCACGTGATCTACCACTGCAAGGCGGTGGCCCGCGGCCTGTCGCGGCCGTTCCTGATGGCCGACATGCCGTTCATGACCTACACGTCCAGGGAGCAGGCGCTGCAGAACTCGGTGCGCCTGATGCAGGAGGGCGGCGCGAAGATGGTGAAGCTCGAGGGCGGCGCCGGGCAGGTCGAGATCGTCGAGTTCCTCGCGAGCCACGACATCCCGGTCTGCGCGCACCTCGGCCTCAAGCCGCAGTCCGTGCACAAGACCGGCGGGTTCCGGGTGCAGGGGCGCGAGGAGGCTGCAGCGGACCAGATGCGCCGCGACGCGAAGGCGCTCCAGGACGCGGGTGCCGACATCGTGCTGCTCGAGTGCATCCCGTCGGCGCTCGGCAAGGAGATCACCGCCGAGCTGCACGTCCCGGTCATCGGCATCGGCGCGGGCCCGGACACCGATGGCCAGATCCTGGTCCTCTACGACGTGCTCGACATCACGCCGGGGCGCAAGCCGCGCTTCGTGCGCAACTTCATGGCCGGCCACGACAGCCCGCTCGCGGCGCTCAAGTCCTACGTGCAGGCCGTGAAGTCCCGCGCCTACCCGGCGCCGGAGCACTGTTTCTAGACCGCCATGTGGACGATCACGAGCATCGCGGAACTGCGCGAGGTCGTGCGTGACTGGCGCATCGCCCGTGACAGCATCGCGTTCGTGCCTACGATGGGCAACCTGCACGCGGGCCACGCGAGCCTCGTCGCCGCCGCGCACGCGCACGGCCGGCGCGTCGTCGCGAGCGTGTTCGTGAACCCGCTCCAGTTCGGCCCGAACGAGGACTACAACGCCTACCCGCGCACGCCCGCCGAGGACGAGGCGCTACTGACCGAGCTCGGCGCCGACGTGCTGTTCCTGCCGACCGTCGAGGAGATGTACCCGAAGGGCTCGACCGGGAGCACGCTCGTCGACGTGCCGGAACTCTCGAACATCCTGTGCGGCAGGTTCCGTCCGGGACACTTCCAGGGCGTCGCGACCGTGGTCGTGAAGCTCCTGAACCTCGTGCAGCCGGACGTGGCGATCTTCGGCGAGAAGGACTACCAGCAGCTCACGGTGATCCGGACCTCGGTCGAGGACCTGTGCCTGCCGGTCAGGATCGTCGGGGCGCCGACCGTGCGGGCCGAGGACGGCCTCGCGCTCAGCTCGCGCAATCGTTACCTCGACCCCGAGGAACGGGCGCGGGCGCCGGCCCTCTACCGCGCGCTCGACCGTGCGCGTCGCCGCCTCGAGTCCGGCGACAACGACGTCGCCGGCATCGAGCGCGAGGGCCTCGCGGCGCTGGGCGCCGCCGGATTCCGCGCCGACTATTTCGAGGTGCGGATGGCGGGCACGCTCGCGCGGCCGCACGGCCGCAACGTCGACGTCGTCGTGCTCGCGGCCGCCCGTCTCAGTCGTGCCCGGTTGATCGACAACCTGCAGTGCCGGGCGACGGGCGACCTCGGCTGAGCGCCCAGCCCACTGCATCCCTCACGGCCGCGTCCGGGTCGTCGCGGCGTCGCTCGAGCGCGGCGCGGATCTCGCGCGTCGGCGGCGCATTGCCGAGCGCGATCGCGATGTTCCTGAGCCAGCGGGCATGGCCGATCCGGCGGATCGCGTTGCCGTTCAGGCGCTCGACGAACTCCGCCTCGGTCCACGAGAAGAGGTCCACGAGCCGCGGCGCGTCGAGGCCGTTGCGCGGGTGGAACCCCGGCTCGACGGCGCGCTTCGCGTACCGGTTCCAAGGGCAGACGAGCTGGCAGTCGTCGCAGCCGTAGATGCGGTTGCCCATCGCGGCGCGGAACTCCTCCGGGATCGGTCCCTCGTGCTCGATCGTCAGGTAGGAGATGCATCGTCGCGGGTCGAGTTCGTACGGGGCGATGATCGCGCGCGTCGGGCAGACATCGATGCAGGCCGTGCAGCTGCCACAATGGTTCGTGACCGGGGCGTCGGGCGGCAGCGGCACGTCCGTGAACACCTCGCCGAGGAAGAACCACGACCCGTCCTCGCGATCGAGCAGGTTCGTGTGCTTGCCGATCCAGCCGAGCCCGGCGTCCCGCGCGAGCGCCTTCTCGAGCACCGGGCCGGTGTCCGTGAACGCGCGGTACCCGGCCGCGCCGACGGCCTCGGCGAGGCGGTCGGCGAGGCGCGCGAGCCGGTTGCGCAGCACCTTGTGGTAGTCGCGTCCGACCGCGTAGCGCGAGACGTAGGCGATGTCCGGGATCGAGAGCGCCGCCTGCGGGTCGACGCCGCTGGGCCAGTAGTCCATGCGCGCCGAGATCACGCGCAGCGTTCCGGGCACGACCTCGGCGGGGCGCGCGCGACGCCGGCCGTGGCGCCCCATGTAGTGCATGTGGCCGTGACGGCCCTCGGCGAGCCACGCGAGCAGGCGCGCCTCGTCCTCCGGCAGGTCCACGCCGGCAATCCCGACCTTCTGGAAGCCGAGTTCGCGTCCCCAGGCCTTCACCTGTGACGCAAGTCGTGCGGGGTCGAGCGTCGGGGCCATCCGCGGGCGGGGTCGGGGAGGGCGGCCAGTATAATGCGGCCATGAACGCGCAGTCGGTTGCCCTCTATTCCGCGGCCCAGGTGCGCGAGTTCGACCGGCGCGCGATCGCCGACTTCCGGATCGCGGGCTACGAGCTGATGACGCGCGCCGCGCGCGCGACGCTCGACGCGCTGGTCGCCGCGTGGCCGGAGGCGCGCTCGATCGCCGTGCTGTGCGGCACGGGCAACAACGGCGGCGACGGGCTCGTGCTCGCCCGCCTGGCGCGCCAGCGCGGGCTCGACGTGCGCGTCGTGACGCTCGGGTACCCGGCGGCGCTGCGCGGCGACGCCCAGCGCGCCTGGCAGGACTATGCGCACTCGGGCGGGCGCTCGACGCCCTGGGGCCCCGCGGTGCTCGACTGCGACGTCGTCGTCGATGCGATGTTCGGCACGGGCCTCGCCCGCGAGATCGACGGCGAGGCGCGTACGATCGTCGAGGCCGTGAACGCACGCGGTCGCCCGGTGCTCGCGATGGACATGCCGTCCGGACTCGATTCGGACACCGGACGCCCGCACGGTGTCGCCGTGCGCGCGGACCTGACGGTCACGTACCTCGCACACAAGGTCGGTTGCCACGTGGCCGAGGGTCCCGCATGCGTGGGCCGCCTGCTGCTCGACGATCTCGGCGTGCCGCCGGCCGCGCTTGCGGACACCGACCCGGTCATGCGCATCCTCGGCGAGGACGTCATCGCGGCTGCCCTGCCGCCGCGCGACCGCGAGGCGCACAAGGGGCGATTCGGCCACGTGCTCGTCGTCGGCGGCGGGCCCGGGATGCCGGGCGCGGCATTGCTCGCCGGCACGGCCGCGCTGCGCGCCGGCGCGGGCCTCGTCACGCTTGCCGTGCACCCGTCGAACCTGGCCGCCGTCGCGGCACGACCCGAGCTCATGTGCGTCGCCGCGGAGACGCCCGCTGCGCTCGAGGCGGCGCTCGAGCGGGCGACCGTCGTCGCGGTCGGGCCGGGCCTCGGACAGTCGGAGTGGGCACGGGCGATCCACGCGTCCGTGCTCGCGAGCAGCAAGCCGCAGGTCGTCGACGCGGACGCGCTCAACCTGCTCGCGCTCGCACCGCAACGCCGTGACGACCGGGTGCTGACCCCGCACCCGGGCGAGGCGGCCCGCCTGCTCGAGCGTTCGACGGCGGACATCCAGGCGCGCCGGATGGAATCGGCCGTCGAACTGCAGTCGCGCTACGGCGGCACCGTCGTGCTGAAGGGCGCCGGTTCGCTCGTGGTGCCGCTGAACGGCGCGCCGGCGCTGTGCACGCTCGGCAATCCGGGGATGGCGACGGCCGGGACGGGTGACGTGCTCACGGGCGTGATCGCCGGGATCGCGGCACAGTGCGGCGACCTCGCACTCGCCGCGGCTGCGGGCGTGTACGTGCACGCGCGCGCCGGTGATCTCGCCGCACGCGGAGGCGTGCGCGGGATGCTGGCGGGCGACGTGATCGCCGAACTGCGCCATTGCGTGAACCCGGCATGAGGCTGCACGCCGCCGATGCCGACGCGACGCGCGCGGTCGGCGCGCGGCTCGCGCACGCGTTCGTGCTGGCCCGTGAGCCCGGCCCGCTGCTCGTGACGCTGAGCGGCGACCTCGGGGCCGGCAAGACGACGCTGGTCGGCGGCCTGCTCGCGGCGCTCGGCCACCCGGGGCCGGTGCGCAGCCCGACGTATACGCTCGTCGAGCCCTATCGCCTCGCGGACCGGGACGTGAATCACTGCGACCTCTATCGCCTGCGCGACCCCGCGGAACTCGACGACCTCGGACTCCGCGACCTGATGACGCCACGGTCGCTGGTGCTGGTCGAGTGGCCGGATAAAGCCGGCGATCGGCTCGGCGCGGCCGACCTGGTGGTCGGGCTCGAGTACCGGGACGGCGGACGGGTGGTGGAACTTCTGGCGCACAGTGCGGCCGGAGAGCGGGTACTTGCGGCGTTTCCCTCGTCCATAGCCTGACGAAGATCACGTATCTTCATAATTTCATTGAATTATCCCGGGCGTCCGGGTTAGATTACGTCGCATGCCCGCGCGACCGGCCAAGCTCACCGCGACCCTGCTGGCATTTGCCGCGCTGGGCGCCGCCGCGGCGTCGGCCGGGACGCCGACCCGCGTGACCGATGTGCGCCTCTGGTCCGGGCCCGAGGGCACGCGCCTCGTAATCGAGCTGAGTGCGCCGACCGGCGTCAACGTCTTCTCGGTCGACAACCCGGACCGGATCGTCATCGACCTCGACAACGCCGAGTTCGCGGCGCGCAAGCCGCTGCCCGACGGGCAGGGTCCGGTGAAGGCCGTGCGCGCCGGGCCGCAGGCGGGCGGCGCGCTCCGGCTCGTGATGGACCTCGACGCCGCGCATGCGATGCGCAGTTTCTCGGTCGGGCCCGACGGTGCGACGGGCCCGCGACTCGTCGTCGAACTGCCGGCCCCGGCTTCGACGGCCGCACCCGCACGGGCCGCCGCGCCCGGCTCGACCGAGGTGCTCGCCGCCGGTGCGTCCGCGATCGCGGCGAAGCCGGTCGACGCCGCCCCCGTGAAGCGACTCGCCGGCGCCGACGCGAACGGCCGGGACATCGTCGTTGCCGTCGACGCGGGCCACGGTGGCCAGGACCCCGGGGCGCTCGGCCGCAACGGCACGCGCGAGAAGGACGTCACGCTCGCGATCGCGAAGAAGCTTGCCGCGGCGATCAACGCGGAGCCGGGCATGCGCGCCGTGCTGATCCGCGACGGCGATTACTTCATCACGCTCGGCGGCCGCACCCGCAAGGCGCGCGAACTCGGCGCCGACATCTTCGTTTCGGTGCACGCGGATTCGGTGCGCAACCGCGACGTGAGCGGATCGTCGGTGTACGTGCTCTCGCTGCGCGGCGCCTCGGACGAAGCCGCCCGCTGGCTGGCGGAGAGCGAGAACGCGGCGGACCTCAAGGGCGGCGTGTCGCTCGACGACAAGGACGATGCGCTCGCCTCGGTGCTGCTCGACGTCACGCAGAAGGAATCGATCAGCAACAGCGTCGACGCCGCGGACAGCGTGCTCGCGTCTCTGCGCCGGGTGGTCACCGTCCACCGCCAGCGCGTGCAGCACGCGGGATTCGTCGTGCTCAAGTCGCCCGACATCCCGTCGATGCTGGTCGAGACGGCGTTCATATCGAACGCGGGGGACGAGCGACGGCTCCGCGACCCGCAGACCCAGCAGCAGATCGCCGAGGCGATCCGCGACGGCGTGCGCGGCTATTTCTACGAGCGCCCGCCGCCGGGCACCAAGGTCGCCGCGATCGTCGAGCGGCAGCGGGGCGGTGGCGGCGGCAACGCGCAGACGCTCGCCGAGCGCTGAACCGGCTCGTTCCCGGCCGGCCCGGTGGCCCGGGCGGCCGCCGCGGGGTCCCGGCCCCCGGGCTCTGCTATCCTCGCGGCCCCGCGGCCGACCGCAGTCCCCGATGACCATCCGCGTCCTGCCGGAGCAACTCATCCACCAGATCGCCGCCGGCGAGGTGGTCGAGCGCCCGGCGTCCGTGATCAAGGAGCTGGTGGAGAACAGCCTCGACGCAGGAGCACGCTCGATCGAGGTCGAGGTCGAGGGCGGCGGCGCCGGACTCGTGCGCGTGCGGGACGACGGCAGCGGAATTGCGGCGGCCGAGTTGCCACTCGCGCTCGCGCGGCACGCGACGAGCAAGATCGGCCGCATCGAGGACCTCGAGTCCGTGCGTACGCTCGGATTTCGTGGCGAAGCGCTGCCGAGCATCGCCTCGGTGTCTCGGATGAGCGTCGTGTCGCGCACCGCGGACGCGAGCGTCGCGACCGCGATCTCGGCGCTCGATGGCGTGCTGAGCCCGCCGGAGCCCCGGGCGCACCCGCCGGGCACCACGGTCGAGGTGCGCGACCTCTTCTTCAACGTACCGGCGCGCCGCAAGTTCCTGCGCTCCGAGCGCGCCGAACTCGGGCAGGTCGAACGCCTGCTCGAGCGGCTGGCGCTCAGCCGCTTCGACGTCGGCTTCCGGTTGTCGTCGTCGCGACGCACGCTGGCCGATCACCCGCCGGCACGCGGCGAGCGGGCCGAGGACGCGCGGGTCGCCGCGATCCTCGGGGAAGCCTTCGTCGCGAACGCGCTGAAGCTCGACCATGAGGGCGCGGGCCTGCGGCTGCGCGGCTGGTTCTGCCTGCCGACCTACGCACGCAGCCAGGCGGACCAGCAGCATTTCTTCCTGAATGGCCGGCCACTCCGCGACAAGCTCGTCGCGAGCGCGGTGCGGCTCGCCTATCGCGACGTGCTCTACCACGGGCGGCAGCCGGCCTACGTGCTGTACCTCGACGTCGATCCGGCCCGCGTCGACGTGAACGCGCACCCCCAGAAGCTCGAAGTGCGCTTCCGCGAACCGGGGCTCGTGCACGACTTCCTGTTCAGGACCGTCGAACGCGCGCTCGCGGAGTCGCGTCCGGCCGAGGCGGCCGCGGTCGCGATCCCGGCGGCGCGATTCGCCGGCGCGTCGGAACGCGGCGGGCCGCAGGTCGCGGCATTCGATTTCAGGGGTCGCCCGGACGACGCGGTGCGCGAGCCGTCGGGACCGTTCGGACACGACGGGGCGGCGTCCGGGCACGACGCCACGGTGGCTCCCGGTCCCGCCGGCGTCGGTCCGTCCGGCGAGCCGGATTCCGCGGCGACGGACGAGCACCCGCTGGGCCATGCGATCGCGCAACTGCACGGCGTCTACATCCTGGCGCAGGCCCGGCACGGGCTCGTGCTCGTGGACATGCACGCGGCACACGAGCGCACCACCTACGAGCGGCTGAAAGCCGCCTTCGAGGCGGAGCGGGTCGCCTCGCAGCCGCTGCTCGTGCCGGTGGCCGTGAACGTCTCGGTCGCCGATGCCGACGAAGCCGAGGCGCAGGCTTCGACGTTCGCGGCGCTCGGCCTCGAGCTGTCGCGCTCCGGGCCGGCCCAGGTGGTCGTCCGGTCGATGCCGGCACTGCTCACGGGCGCGGACGCCGCGACGCTCGTGCGCGACCTGCTGTCGGACCTGCGCGAGCAGGGCGCGGGTGGCGCACGACAGTCGCTCGAGCGCGTGCTCGGCACGATGGCCTGCCATCGCGCCGTGCGTGCGAACCGCCGACTCTCGGTGCCGGAGATGGATGCGCTGCTGCGCGAGATGGAGACGACGCTGCGCGCCGACCAGTGCGTCCACGGCCGGCCGACCTGGTCCTTCGTCTCGATGGACGAACTGGACCGGCTGTTCCTGCGCGGCCGATGAGCGCGTCCGGCGACCCGCGGCCGGACGCGGTGCTGCTGATGGGCCCGACCGCGAGTGGCAAATCGGCGCTCGCGCTCGAACTCGCCGGCCGGCACCCGGTCGAGATCGTCAGCGTGGACTCCGCGCAGGTCTACCGAGGGATGGACATCGGCACGGCGAAGCCGACGCGCGAGGTCCGTGCACGCGTGCCCCACCACCTGATCGACGTCTGCGACCCGGCCGAACGCTATTCGGCCGGCCGGTTCCGCCGCGAGGCCACGACGCTGATCGACGAGATCCGCGCCCGAGGACGGGTGCCGCTGCTCGTCGGCGGTACGATGCTCTATTTCAAGGCGTTGCGGGACGGGATCGCGCCGCTGCCCGAGGCGGACCCGTCCGTCCGCGCCCGGATCGACGCCCGTGCGGCGGCGGAGGGCTGGCCGCGGCTGCATGCGGAACTCGCGGGCCTGGATCCGGCCGCCGCGGCCCGGATCCAGCCGGCGGACGGCCAGCGCATCCAGCGCGCGCTCGAGGTGCTCGAACTCACCGGGAGGCCGATTTCCGACCTGCAGCGGCTCGCCGAGCCGGCCGCGCACCGGCTCGTCGCATTCATGCTGCTGCCGGTGTCGCGCGAGGAACTCTACCGGCGTATCGACCGGCGCTTCGACGAGATGATGGCCGAGGGACTGCTCGACGAGGTCCGCTCGCTCCGGGCTCGCGGAGACCTCCAGCCGGACCTGCCGTCGCTACGGTCGGTCGGCTACCGGCAGCTCTGGGCGCACCTCGAGGGGGAGTGCGACCTCACGTCGGCGGTGGCCGCGGCCCGGCAGGCGACCCGGAACCTGGCCAAGCGCCAGCTCACCTGGGCCAACGGCGACCCGGCGGTCCATTGGCTGCGCAGCCTTGAAAGTCAGGAACTTGCGCCAATATCCAGTGCCGTGGCTGCGGCCACCCCCGACTGAAGGGCCGGGGCGCTGTGCTAGGATGACCGCGATCCCCGCTGGATTCGGCGTCGCCGTGGCGACGATTCAAGGAAGAGCCGGGCGCGGGCACTGGCAGACCAAGAATAAGGAGTTCCGGACCATGGCCAAAGGCCAATCGCTGCAGGACCCGTTCCTGAACGCGCTGCGGAAGGAGCGCATTCCCGTCTCGATCTACCTGGTCAACGGCATCAAGCTGCAGGGCCAGATCGACTCGTTCGACCAGTTCGTCGTCCTGCTGCGCAACAGCGTGAGCCAGATGGTCTACAAGCACGCGATCTCGACCATCGTGCCGGCCCGCAACGTGCGCCTGCCGATGGGCGACGACGAACTGCCGCCGGAGGACGCCCCGGCCGCCTGACCCCAGGCGCCCCGCGGGGCGGAACCAGGACCCATTGTTCGATAGACCGGGCAGCGGCGAACGCGCGATCCTCGTCTGCGTCGGAATCGGCCACGCACCGGACCCGGACCGCGTGGAGGAGTTCGTCGCGCTCGCGCGTTCGGCCGGCGCCGAGGTGCTCGAGGTCATGACGGCGACCCGCAAGCACGCGGAGCCGCGGTTCTTCCTCGGGACCGGCAAGGTGGAGGAGCTGCGCCTGCGGCTCGTCGCGCTCGGCGCCGACCTCGTCGTCGTGGACCACGCGCTGTCGCCCGGCCAGGAGCGAAATCTCGAAAAGGAACTCAACTGCCGCGTGCTCGACCGCAGCGGCCTGATCCTCGACATCTTCGCCCAGCGGGCCCGCACGTTCGAAGGCAAGCTGCAGGTCGAGCTCGCCCAGCTCGAGCACATGTCGACGCGTCTCGTGCGCGGGTGGACGCACCTCGAGCGGCAGAAGGGCGGCATCGGCCTGAGGGGTCCGGGCGAGACGCAGCTCGAGACCGACCGACGGCTGATCGCGAAGCGCATCCGGACGCTGAACGACCGGCTCGACAAGGTGCTCGTGCAGCGCGAGACCACGCGCCAGGAACGTCGGCGCAACGCGGTGCCGACCGTCGCGCTCGTGGGCTACACGAACGCCGGGAAGTCCACGCTCTTCAACCGGCTGACCTCGGCCGGTGCCTATGCGGCCGACCAGCTGTTCGCCACGCTCGACCCGACGGTGCGGCGACTGCGGCTCGCCCCCGGCCTCGAGGTCGCGGTCGCCGACACGGTCGGTTTCGTCCGCGACCTGCCGCACGAGCTGGTCGCGGCGTTCCGTTCCACGCTGCAGGAGGCCCGCGAGGCGGACCTGCTGCTGCACGTGATCGACGCCGCAGACCCCGAGCGGTCCGAGCGGATCGCCCAGGTGAACGAGGTGCTCGCCTCGATCGGGGCCGACGCACTCCCGCAGGTCGCCATCTACAACAAGATCGACCGTTCCGGCGAGCCACCGCACGTCGAGGTCGACGCCGATGGACGCGTGGACCGGCTCTGGCTGTCGGCCCAGAGCGGTGCCGGTGTCGAGGAACTGCTCGCCTGCCTGCACCGGCAGCTCGGCACCGACCTGCACCACTGCCGGATCGTGATCCCGCCCCGCGCGGGCCGCGCGCGGGCCCGGCTGCACTCGGCGGGGGCGGTCATCGCGCAGCGCCCGCTCGACGACGGCGCCATCGAACTCGAAGTGAGCCTGCCGGCACGGGATCTCGAGCGTATCTGCCGGGAGGCGGGGCTCGACGTCCCGCCCGCAATCGAGCCTTGTGCCCCCGCAGGGGGGTTCCTACAATCCCCGGGACGCGCCACTCCGGAACCCGCCCTCCCGGCGGAGACCGAGGCTTCGGGCGCTTCCCTCGACCACCGACCGCACGCAATCGGGAGTAACTGAGTCCCATGGCCTGGAATGACCCGGGCAGGAACCGCAATCCCTGGGGCAACCGCCCCGACAAGGGAGCCGCCGACCTCGACGAGGCGCTGCGCAACCTGCAGAAGAAACTCTCCGGCATGTTCGGCGGCGGCGGTGATTCCGGCGACTCCGGCGGCGGCAACGCCGCGATGCGCGGCTTCGGCGTGGGCACGGTCGTCGTCGTGCTGCTGCTCGTGTGGGCTGCGACCGGGGTCTACGTGGTCGATGCGGCGGAGCGGGGCATCGTCACCCGGTTCGGCAAGTACGTCGAGACGACCGAGCCCGGCCTGCGCTGGCACCTCCCGTGGCCGATCGAGGCGCGCCAGATCGTCAACGTCGAGTCGGTCGAAGGGTTCAGCGACCAGACCCGGATGCTCACCTCGGACGAGAACCTGGTCGACATCAACTTCGCCGTGCAGTACCGGCGCGCGGAGCCGGTGCAGTACGCGTTCAGCGTCCGCACGCCAGAGGAGACGCTCGGCGAGGTGAGCGAGAGCGCGATCCGCGAGGTCGTCGGACGGAGCAACCTCGATTTCGTGCTCGAGGCCGGTCGCCAGGAGATCACCGCGAAGACCCGCGAACTGATCCAGCGCACGCTCGACGCCTACAAGACCGGCATCGAGGTGACGACCGTGAACCTGCAGGGCGTCAGCGTGCCCGAGCAGGTGCAGACCTCGCAGCGCGACGCGATCAAGGCCCGCGAGGACAAGGAGCGGCTAGCGCTCGAGGCGCAGGCCTATTCGAACGACATCCTGCCGAAGGCCAAGGGCTTCGCCGCCCGCCAGTCGGCCGACGCGCAGGCCTACAAGGCGCGCGTCGTCGCGGACGCCGAGGGTGAGGCCGCCCGCTTCGTGCAGCTCGCCGAAGCCTACAAGCGGTCGCCCGGTGTGACCCGGCAGCGCCTCTACTACGAGACGATGGAAGAAGTGCTCGGCAACACGAACAAGGTGCTCGTCGACACGAAGGGCACCGGCAACATGATCTACCTGCCACTCGACAAGCTGATGGAGCGTCGCGCCCCGACGCCCACGCTCGACCAGCAGCGCCAGCTCCCGGCCGGCGCGCAGCCGGCGCAGGCGGCGCCCGAGCCGGCCGGTGACGAGCCGACGGTCGATGCACTCCGGCAGCGGGGGTCACGCTGATGAGCGGTCGCGGCTACCTGGCGGTGATCCTGGCGGGCTTCGCGGCCCTCGTGCTGTCGATGGCGGCATTCACGGTCCGCGAGACCGAGCTCGCGATCAAGTTCCGCTTCGGCGAGATCGTCAACTCCGACTACGCGCCGGGGCTGCACTTCATGACGCCGCTCGTGAACAACGTGCGGAAGTTCGACAAGCGCATCCTGACCGAGGACTACCCGGCCGAGCAGTTCCTCACGAGCGAAGGCAAGATCCTGAAGATCAACTTCTTCGTGAAGTGGCGCATCAGCGACGTGTCGCGCTACTACATCTCGACCGCGGGCGGCAGCGAGGAAGTGGCCGCGCGCCGGCTCGGCGAAATCGTCAAGGACGGCCTGAAGGGCGTGATCGCGCGCCGGACGATCCAGCAGGTCGTCTCGGCCGAGCGCAGCGAGTTCCTGGGCGAGGTGCTCAAGATCGCCGGCAAGAACGTCGGCGGGCTCGGCATGACGATGATCGACGTCCGGGTGAAGAGCATCGAACTGCCCGACGAGGTGAGCGAGTCGGTCTACAACCGCATGCGCCAGGACTTCGCCCGCCAGGCCGCGCAGCTGCGCGCCGAGGGCTCGGCCGTGTCCGAACAGACCCGCGCCGAGGCCGATCGCGAGCGCACCGAGATCCTCGCGAACGCCTACCGGGACGCCGAGAAGGTGAAGGGCGAGGGAGACTCGGCCGCCGCCGACATCTACGCGCGCGCCTACGGCCGGGACCCGGAGTTCTACTCGTTCTACCGCGGGCTGCAGGCGTACCGGAAGTCGCTCTCGGGCAAGCAGGGCGACGTCATGGTGATCACGCCGGACGGCGAGTTCTTCAAGTACTTCAAGGAGGCCGGCCGCTGACCGCGGCCGGCGCCGGCCCGTGCAGTGGGGCGACCTGTGGGCGGCCTTCGCCCTGTACCTCGTGCTCGAGGGCCTGGTGCCGTTCGTGAACCCGGCCGGGATGAAGGAAGCGCTGCGACGGATCTCCGGGCTGCCGGAGCCCGTGCTCAGGATGGTCGGACTCGCCTGCATGGTCGCCGGGGCCGTGCTCCTCTATTTCGTGCGTGGCGCCGGCGGCGCCGCCTGACCCGACGTCGGAAATCTCCACATGGCAACCAATCTCGTCGTCATCGGCGCCCAGTGGGGCGACGAAGGCAAGGGCAAGATCGTCGACCTGCTGACCGAGCGTGCCGCCGCGGTGGTGCGATTCCAGGGCGGCCACAACGCGGGACACACGCTCGTCATCGGCGGGCAGAAGACCGTGTTGTCCCTGATCCCGTCCGGGATCCTGCACGACGGCGTGCAGTGCCTGATCGGCAACGGCGTCGTGCTCTCGCTCGAGGCGCTGCTCAAGGAGGCGGACGCGCTGGTGCAGAAGGGCGTGCCGGTCTACGACCGGCTCAAGGTGAGCCCCAACTGCGCACTGATCCTGCCGTCGCACATCGCGATCGACCGCGCCCGCGAGCGCGCCAAGGGCGAGAACGCGATCGGCACGACCGGCCGCGGCATCGGGCCCGCCTACGAGGACAAGGTCGGCCGTCGCGCGGTGCGCGTCGCGGACCTGTTCCAGCGGGAGCGCCTGGCCGGACGCCTCGGCGAGATCCTCGACTTCCACAACTTCGTGCTGTCGCGCTACTTCAGTGCGGAGCCGGTGGAGTTCGAGCGCGTGCTCGAGGACCTGCTCGCGCAGGCGGACCGGGTCCTGCCGCTCGTCTCCGACGTCACGGAGTGGCTGCGCGACGAGATGCGGCGCGGCGGCAACCTGCTGTTCGAGGGGGCGCAGGGTGCGCTGCTCGACGTCGACGTGGGCACCTATCCGTTCGTCACCTCGTCGAACACGATCGCGGGCGCCGCCGCGGTCGGCACGGGCCTCGGCCCCCGCGACATCCACCGGGTGCTCGGCATCGTGAAGGCCTACACGACCCGCGTCGGCGCGGGCCCGTTCCCGACGGAACTCTTCGACGGCACGGGCGAGCACCTCTCGAAGGTCGGGCACGAGTTCGGCGCCGTCACCGGCCGGCCGCGTCGCTGCGGCTGGTTCGACGCGGTCGCGCTGCGTCGCGCGGTGCTGCACAACAGCCTCTCGAGCCTCGGCGTCACGAAACTCGACGTGCTCGACGGCCTCGACACGATCCGGATCGCGACCGGTTACCGGATCGACGGCGAGATCCGCGAGAATCCGCCGCTGCTTCCCCATCGTTACTCCGAGTGCGAGCCGGTCTACGAGTCGCTGCCCGGCTGGTCGGAACCGACGAGCGGCATCACGGAATTCGACCGGCTGCCGCTGAACGCGCGCCGCTACCTCGCGCGGATCGAGCAGCTGGCCGGCGTCCCGATCGACATCATCTCGACGGGTCCCGACCGGGCCGAGACGATGATCCTGCGCAACCCCTTCGAGTGACCCCGCGGAGCCCGCGACCGTGATGCAGCCCTACGAATCCCCCTGGATGGACGACGACCTGCGGATGCTGCGCGAGGCGGTCTCGCGCTTCGTCGAGACCGAGATGGTGCCGCACGAGGCCCGCTGGCGCGCGCAACACCGGGTCGACCGCGAGACCTGGCGCGCCGCCGGCGAGGCGGGCTTCCTGCTGATGGACGTGCCGGCCGAGCACGGCGGCGGTGGTGGCGACTTCCGTCACGAGGCGGTGCTCTACGAGGAGCTCGCGAAGCGCGGCATCTCCGGCTTCGGCCAGGGCGTGCACAGCATCGCGGCCCACTACGTGCTCAACTACGGCACGCCCGAACAGAAGGCCCGCTGGCTGCCGCGCATGGCGGGCGGCGAGCTGATCGGTGCGATCGCGATGACCGAGCCCGGCGCCGGCTCGGACCTGAAGGGCATCCGCACCCGCGCGGTCCGCGACGGCGACCACTACGTGATCAACGGGTCGAAGATCTTCATCACGAACGGATCGATCGCGACGATCCTGATGCTGGTCGTGCGCACCGACCCGTCCGACCGCTCGCGCGGACTTTCGATCATCATGGTCGAGACCGAGGGGCTGGCCGGCTATCGCGTCGGCCGCGTGCTCGACAAGATGGGCATGACCGCGCAGGACACCGCGGAGCTCTTCTTCGAGGACGTGCGCGTGCCGGCGGACTGCCTGCTCGGCGGCGCCGAGGGCGAGGGCATGCACCAGCTGATGGGCGACCTGCCGTACGAGCGGCTCACGATCGCGGTCGGCGGGGTCGGCATGATGGAAGGCGCGGTCGCCGAGACGCTGCGCTACGTGAACGAGCGCAAGGCGTTCGGGCAGTCGATCGCGTCGTTCCAGAACACGCGATTCAAGCTCGCCGAGGTGGCGACGAAGACCCGCGTCGCGCGGACGTTCGTCGACGACTGCATCCAGCGCCTCGTGGCCGGGCGGCTCGACACCGAGACGGCGGCGATGGCGAAGTGGTGGGTGACCGACACCCAGCAGGAAGTGATCGACGAATGCGTGCAGCTGCACGGCGGCTACGGGTACATGAACGAGTACCTCGTGTGCCGGATGTTCGCGGATTCCCGCGTGCAGCGGATCTACGGCGGGACGAACGAGATCATGAAGGAACTGATCTCGAGATCCCTTTGACCCCGGAGGGGTGGTGCCCAGGAGAGGACTCGAACCTCCACGGTGTTACCCGCTAGTACCTGAAACTAGTGCGTCTACCAATTCCGCCACCTGGGCATCGGTCGCGGCTCGGCCCCGGGGCCGGCTGGAAGGTGGCGCAATTTACTGGCGCCCCCGGGGACTGTCAACGAATACCGGCCGAGGCTGGTGAGGAACGGCCGGCGTGAGCCGGCCACTGATCCCATGAAGAGAACCCGAAATCGAAGACCCGCACCGGCACGCCCGGGCGCGGAGCGGACGCGCGCCCACGCGCGGCCCGCACAGTCGCCGGCGGCCCCGGTGATCGAGGCGTTGCGGCGCGCCGGACGGCCGTTGTCCGCCGTCGAAGTGGCGGACGCGCTCGGCCCGGTCGCCGGTGCCACGGCGGCGGAACAACTCGAGCGGCTCGTCCAGCGCGGCGACGTGGTCCAGAACCGGCGCGGACAGTACTGTCTCCGGGAGCAGCTGCCGGGGCTCGTCGTCGGCACGGTGCAGGCCCAGCGCAGCGGCGACGGGTGGCTCAATCCGGACGATGGCAGCGCGTCGCTGTTCCTGCCGGCCCAGCAGATGCGCGAGGTCATGCACGGGGACCGGGTGGCCGCGCGGATCGAGGGCGCCCGGTTCCGCGGCAAGCCGCAGGGCACCATCGTCGAGGTGCTCGAGCGTCGCACGCGCGAGGTGGTCGGCCGGCTCAACGTGGAGGCCGGGGTCGCCTGGCTCACGCCGGACAATCCGCGGATCACGCACCGCGTGCTGGTGCCGTCGGCCGGGATCGGCGCGGCCCAGCCGGGCCAGGTCGTGATCGTCGAGCTCACCCGACAGCCGGGCCGCAGTTCCCAGCCGGTCGGGCGCGTCACCCGGGTCCTCGGCGACCACGGCGCGCCGGGCATGGAGACCGACATCGCCATCCACTCGCACGGGCTGCCATTCGAGTTCCCGGCGGCGGTGCTCGCGGAGTCCCACGCGTACGGAGCGTCGATTCCGGCCGACGCGATCGCCGGACGCGAGGACCTGCGCGGCCTCGAACTCGTCACGATCGACGGCGAGGACGCACGCGATTACGACGACGCGGTCTGGTGCGAGCGGACGCGCGGCGGCTGGCGCGTCATCGTCGCGATTGCCGACGTCGGGCACTACGTGCGCCCGGGCAGCGCGCTCGACGCCGAGGCACGGGAACGCGGGACCTCGGTGTACTTCCCGAACCGCGTGCTGCCGATGCTGCCGGAGGCGCTCTCGAACGGGCTGTGTTCGCTGGTGCCCGACCAGGACCGTCTGTGCCTCGCCTGCGAGCTGCGCGTCGCGGACGACGGGCGCATCACCCGGTCGAGGTTCTTCGAGGGCGTCATGAGGTCGGTCGCCCGGCTCACGTATCGCGAAGTCGGCGAATTCCTCGAACGCCCGTCCGCGAAGCACCCGCCTCGGCTCGAGCGGTTGCGGGAGCGGCTCGCGGCACTGCACGGCGTGTACCGCAGTTTCCTGCGCGAGCGCACCGGGCGTGGCGCGCTCGAGCTCGACACGCCCGAGCTCAAGCTCAAGTTCGACGAGGACGGCCGCATCGCGGCACTCGTCGAGCATCCGCGCAACGATGCGCACCGGTTGATCGAGGAGTGCATGATCGCGGCGAACATCGCCGCGGCCCGTTTCCTCGACCGCCACCACGTGCCGACGCTGTATCGCGTCCACGGACTGCCCGAGCAGGACCGGCTCGAGACGCTGCGCCAGTTCCTGCGGGAATTCGGCTTGTGGCTGCCGGCGCCGGAGGACGTGACGCCCCAGCACCTGCGCGACCTGCTCACCGGCCTCGGCGAACGCTCGGACGCGCTCCTGATCTCCACCGCCGTGATCCGCGCGATGCCGCAGGCCGTCTACCAGCCCGGCAACATCGGCCATTTCGGGCTTGCACTCGAGCACTACGCGCACTTCACCTCGCCGATCCGCCGCTACCCGGACCTGGTCGTGCATCGCGGCATCCGCCAGGTGCTGAGGGGCGGCGACCCGGCCGAACTCGTCGAGTGGCACGGTGCGTTCCCGCTGCTCGGTCAGGACTGCTCGTTCCGCGAGCGCCGCGCCGACGAGGCGACGCGCGGCGCGGTCGCCTGGCTCAAGGCCTTCTACATGCAGGAACGCATCGGCGAGGAGTTCGACGGGATCGTCTCGGGCGTCGTCGACTTCGGCCTCTTCGTGCAGCTCGAGGGGATGCAGGTGGACGGGCTGCTGCACGTCTCCGCGCTGGGCCAGGACTACTTCACCCGCGACCGTTCGGGCTTCCGGCTGGTCGGCCGGAGTTCCGGGACGAGCTACAAGCTCGGCGACCGGGTGCGCGTGCGCGTCACGAACGTGTCGCTCGACGAGCGGCGCGTGGACTTCGAACTCGCGGCCACGGGCGATGCGTCGCCGCGTGGTCGTCGGCCACGCAATGCGCAGAGGCGACGGCGATGACGGCCTCGGTCGCCTACGGGTTGCACGCGGTGCGGATGCTGCTCGAGCGGAGTCCCGGCCGCGTGCGGCGCGTGCTGCTCGTCGGCGGCCGTGATGCGGGCCGCGTCGCGGAGCTCAGGGCGCTGGCAGCGAGGGCCGGCGTCGCGGTCGCGACGGCCGACGCGGCCCAGCTCGACCGGCTGGCCGAAGGCGAGCGGCACCAGGGCGCGGTCGCGGAACTCGCGCCGCGGAGCGGGGATCCGGAGACCCAGCTCGAGGAGGCGCTCGAGGCGGCAGGCGCGGCGCCGCTCCTGCTCGTGCTCGATGGCGTCACGGATCCGCACAACCTCGGTGCGTGCCTGCGCTCGGCCGACGGCGCCGGCGTGCATGCGGTGATCGCGCCGCGCGACCGTGCCGCCGGGCTCACGCCGGTCGCGCGCAAGGTGGCGGCCGGTGCGGCCGAGACCGTGCCCTTCGTTCAGGTCGTGAACCTCGCGCGGACGCTGCGCGACTTGAAGGACCGGGGGGTCTGGCTCATCGGCACGGCCGGCGAGGCGACGAAATCGATCTACGAGCTGGACCTCCGGGGCCCGACCGCGCTCGTAATGGGTTCGGAGGGCGAGGGCATGCGCCGGCTGACCCGGGAGTGCTGCGACGAACTGGTCCGCATCCCGATGGCCGGGGCCGTCGAGAGCCTGAACGTCTCGGTCGCGACCGGCGTGGCGCTCTTCGAGGCCGTCCGGCAGCGTCGTGCGCCGGCCGCGAAGCACCGGGGCTGAGGCCGGCACGGCGGCCGGACCCGCCCGGGCGCCCGGAACCCGTTGACCGGGCAGGACTTCCGCCCGGACGGCACTTCCGCTACCATGTGCGGCCCCCGACGGTCCGCACGACCGGCGGGTTTCGTGCAACTCCTTGCCGCACCGTGGCTCACGCTTCCGGGTGGCATCAACCGAAAGGAGCACTGGACAGTGCGTCATTACGAAGTCGTGTTTCTGGTCCACCCTGACCAGAGCGAGCAGGTCCCTGCCATGATCGAGCGCTACCGCGGGATGATCACCGCCGGTGGCGGCGCGATCCACCGCCTCGAGGACTGGGGTCGTCGCCAGCTGGCGTATCCGATCGCCAAGGTCCACAAGGCGCATTACGTGCTGATGAACATCGAGTGCGACCAGAAGACGCTCGAGGAACTCACCGGCGCGTTCCGCTTCAGCGACGCGGTGATCCGCAACCTGGTGGTGTCGATGCCGGCCGCCGTGACCGAGGCCTCGCCGATGGCGAAGGCCGCCGAGGAAGGCGGGCGGGGCGAGGATTCGAGCCTCCCCGAGAGCAGCGACGAAGCGTCGGCGGCCTGAGCCTCCGTCCAACCACACGCAACGAATACAGGGTGACCCATGGCACGTTTTTTCCGTCGCCGTAAGTTCTGCAAGTTCACGGCCGAGGGCGTCGAGCAGATCGACTACAAGGACCTCGCGACGCTGAAGGGCTACATCACCGAGACCGGCAAGATCGTCCCGAGCCGCATCACCGGCACGCGGTCGAACTACCAGCGCCAGCTCGCGCTCGCGATCAAGCGTGCGCGGTTCCTCGCGCTGCTGCCGTACACGGACCAGCACTGATCGACGGAGCGCCGGCGGGTCGACCGCCGGGCGCCCATGAACAGGTCGTTCGCCAGCTGGCTTGCCGAGCATCCCGGCGGTGCGGTGATCGTCACCGGCCTGCTCGGCCTGCTGCCGCTGTTCGGGCTCGGGTTTGCGTTCTTCCTGCCCGGTGCGGTGCCCGCGCTCGTATTGCTCGAGCGTGGCAAGCGGGTCGGAGCGGCCGTGGGCCTCGGGGCGACCGTGCTGCTGACGGCCGCGATGTGGACGTTCGGGCGGCCGGTGCCGGTGGGCCTCGTCTACGCGGCCTGGGTGCTGGGGCCCCCGTTCGCACTCGCGCTGGTCTACGCGCGGTCCGGGTCACTGACCGTGTGCCTGCAGGCGGCGGTGCTGGCGGGACTCGCGATGCTGGTGCTGCTGCACCTGTCGCTCGGCGACCCGGCGCAGTTCTGGCTGCCGTTCGTGCGCGACCTCGCGCAGGAAATGCAGAAACAGGGCCTGCCGATGGATCTCGAGCAGGACGGACTGATCGAGGCGCTGGCGCGCACGCTGTGGGGGTGGGTGACGGCGCTCACGATGCTGCTCGCGATGTGCGCGCTGTTCCTGGCGCGCTGGTGGGAGACCCTGCCGGAGCACGCGGGCCGGTTCGGCGCGGAGTTCCGCGAGATCCGGCTGGGCCTGGTGCTCGGCGCCGCGGGCGCCGTGATGATCGGCCTGTCGGCGTTCTCGGACCGGCCGCTGGTGGACGATCTCGAGCGGATCTTCCTCGGCGCGCTGATGCTGGTGGGCCTCGCGGCCGCGCATCGCTACAAGGCGATGGGTCGCCTCGCGGCCGGTTGGCTCGTTGCGATCTATGCGCTGCTGGTGCTGGTGGCCCCGATCATGGTGCCGGTGCTCGCGGCCTGGGGATTCGTGGACAACTGGCTGCGCTCGCGGGTGCGGGCGCAGAATGCTTGATAACCTGGACTGGAATCGATCGAGGAACACTACGATGGAAGTCATCCTGCTGCAGAAGGTCGCCAACCTCGGCAAGATCGGCGACAAGGTGAAGGTGAAGCCGGGCTACGGCCGCAACTACCTGCTCCCGCAGGGCAAGGCGGCGCTCGCCACGGCCGCCAACCTGAAGAAGTTCGAGGAGCGTCGCGCCGAGCTCGAGAAGGCGGCCGCCGAGGAACTCTCGGGCGCCACCGGCCGGGCCGCGAAGCTCGAGGGCTTCCGGCTCAAGCTGCACGCGAAGGTGGGCGGCGAGGGCAAGATCTTCGGCTCGATCGGCACGGCCGACATCGCCGAGGCGCTCGCTGCCGCCGGTCACAAGGTCGAGCGAGCCGAAGTGCGCCTGCACTCGGGCCCGATCCGCGTCGTGGGCGAGCACCACGTCAAGCTGCACCTGCACTCGGACGTCGTCGTCGACCTGCCGGTCGACGTGGTCGGCGAGGAATAGTCCTCCTCGCCGCGGCCAACGGCGATGGACCAGGACACGGCCGACGGGCGGGGTCGCAGGCGACTGCGGCCGGTCACCGACGCGGACGCGCTGCGCGTGCCGCCCCATTCGGTCGAGGCCGAGCAGGCCGTGCTCGGCGGGCTGCTGCTCGACAACAGCACCTGGGACGCGATCGCCGACCGGCTGACCGCGGACGACTTCTACCGCCGCGACCACCAGCAGATCTTCGGCGCGATCGCGGAACTCGCGGCCCGCAGCGAGCCGGCCGACGCGGTGACGCTGGCCGAGTACCTCGCGGCCAAGGGGCTCGCCGACGAGACCGGCGGGCTCGCCTACCTGGCGGGCCTCGCCCGCGACACGCCGACCGCCGCGAACATCCGCGCCTACGCGGACATCGTCCGCGAGCGCGCGCTGCTCAGGCACCTGATCCGCGTGAGCGGCGAGATCGCCGCGAGCGCCTACGCGAGCGAGGGACGCTCGGCGAAGGAACTGGTCGACGACGCCGAGCGGCGCGTGTTCGAGATCGCCGAGTCGGGCCGGCGCACCGGCTCCGGGTTCGTCGCGCTGAAGGACATCCTCGGCGACACGATCGACCGGCTCGACATGCTCCACGAGAACCAGGGGCAGCTCACCGGCATCTCGACCGGTTACGCCGACCTCGACCGGATGACGGCCGGCCTGCAGCCCGGCGACCTCATCATCGTCGCGGGGCGCCCGTCGATGGGCAAGACGACGTTTGCGCTCAACATCGCCGAGAACGCCGCGATCTCGGCCAATGTGCCGGTGGCCGTGTTCTCGATGGAAATGTCGCGCGAGCAGCTGTCGATGCGCATGATCTCCTCGCTCGGTCGCGTGGACCAGAGCCACCTGCGCACCGGCATGTTCGGTGACGAGGACTGGGCGCGGATCAACAGCGCGATCGCGCAGATGAAGACCGCGCCGGTGTTCATCGACGACAGCGGCGCGCTGACCCCGACCGAGGTGCGCGCGCGGGCTCGCCGGCTTTCGCGCGAGCGCGGGCTCGGGCTCATCGTCGTCGACTACCTGCAGCTGATGCAGGTCCCGGGCACCCGCGAGAACCGCGCGACCGAGATTTCCGAGATCTCGCGCTCGCTGAAGGCGCTGGCGAAGGAACTGAAGGTGCCGGTGATCGCGCTCTCGCAGCTCAACCGCAGCGTCGAGCAGCGGACCGACAAGAAGCCCGTGATGTCCGACCTGCGGGAATCGGGCGCGATCGAACAGGACGCCGACCTGATCATGCTGATCTACCGCGAGGAAGTGTACGAGCCCGACACGCCGCGCAAGGGCATCGCGGACATCATCGTCGCGAAACAGCGCAACGGCCCGACCGGCGAGGTGCACCTCACGTTCCTCGGCAAGTACACGCGCTTCGAGAACCTCGCGACCGGCGACTACGACTACGGCGGCTGAGCGCCGGCGGCCCCGCCAAATGCACACCCCGATCCGGGCGACCATCGACACGGCCGCGCTCAGGCACAACCTGGCCTGCGTGCGCCGCCACGCGCCGCACTCGCGCGTCATGGCCGTCATCAAGGCGAACGGCTACGGCCACGGCCTCGAGACCGTCGCGCGCGCGCTCGACGGCGCGGACGCCTACGGCGTCGCGCGCCTCGACGAAGCCCTCGCGCTTCGGGCCGCCGGCATCGAATCGCGGATCCTGCTGCTCGAGGGCGTGCTCGACCCGGACCAGCTCGCGGCCGCCGGGCAGGCCCGCCTCGACGTGATGGTCTGCAGCCTCGAGCAGCTCGAGATGCTGGAGCAGCGCGACGGCACGACCCCGCTGCACGCCTGGCTCAAGGTCGACACCGGGATGAACCGTCTCGGCCTGCGGCCCGAGGCGTACGCGGATGCGCACGCCCGCCTGCGGCGGGCGCCCGGCATCGCGCCGGACCCGGTGCTCGCGACCCACTTCGCGAGCGCCGAGGAGCCCGGCGACCCGCTCACCCGGGCCCAGCTCGAATCGTTCGCCCGGGCGACCGCGGGCCTCGCGGGCCCGCGCAGCCTGGCCAACTCGGCGGGGATCCTCGACTGGCCCGAGGCCCGCGCCGACTGGGTGCGTCCGGGCATCATGCTCTACGGGATCACGCCGCGCGCCACCGGGACCGGGGCCGGGCTCGGGCTGCGGCCCGTGATGTCGGTCGAGACCCGCGTGCTCGCGGTGCGGACCGTGCGCGCGGGCGAGACGGTCGGCTACAACGGGACCTGGCGCGCCGCGCGCGAGTCGCGCGTGGCCGTCGTCGCCGCGGGTTACGGCGACGGCTACCCGCGTTCGTCGCCGGCCGGGACCCCGGTGCTCGTGAACGGGCAGCGGGCACCGCTGGCAGGCCGCGTGTCGATGGACATGCTCACGGTGGACGTGACGGACCTGCCGCCGGTGCGGCCCGGCGACCCGGTCGGGCTCTGGGGGGGAGGACTCGCGGTCGAGGAGGTCGCGCGCTCGGCCGGCACGATCGCCTATGAACTCACCTGCCGGGTGAGCCCGCGCGTGGCGCGGGCCACGCGCTGACGCGGCGTCAGCTCTCGAAGAATCCCATCTTCACGCCGGCGAGCGTGACGACGTCGTTGTCCTGCAGCCGGCGGGCCTGAGGGCCGGTCGGTGCGCCGTTCAGCAGCGGGAAGTCGCCGTCCTGCGCACTCTCGACGTGGACGATGTAGAACCCGTCGGACCGGCGGGTGATCGCGGCGACCTGCAGGCCGGGGCGCCCGAGCGTCGTGAGCGTCTTCACGAGTTCGAGTTCGCGGCCCGCGAACTGGCCGGAGAGCACCTGCAGCCGGGCCTTCGGCAGCGTGTTGTTCGGGTACTGCTGGGCCGCCGGCGCGGGCGGCGGCGCAGCCGCGGCCGGGATGTTCATCCGGCTCGCGTCGCGCGGGCTGATCACCATCGTCTTCTCGAACTCGTCGGCCGGCTCGTCGGCTTCGTTCTCGACGAAGCGCAGCGTGTGGTGGCCGACCGTGATCACGTCGCCGTGCTGCAGCGCGTGCTTCTTGATGATCTTGCCGTTGACGTAGGTGCCGTTCGTGCTGTTCAGGTCCTCGAGGAACGAGTCGTTGAGGATGTTGATGATCAGCGCGTGGTGACCGCTGACCGCGGCGTTGTCGATCCGGATGTCGTTGTCCGGCAGGCGCCCGATCGTGTAGCGCTCCTTGCTCATGTTGTATTCAGCGAGCGACTGCCCGTCGAGGCTGAGAACAAGTCGTGCCATGAGTGCCCGGTCTCCCTGCTACGCGAACCTGGCGAGGATACGGTCGATCATCCTGCGCTTCGCCGGGAAGCTTTCGAGCACCCGGGCCAGCACGATCGAGACGTTGTCCCGCCCGCCGTTGTCATTGCTTAGGACGATCAATTGCTTGGCGAGCGTCTCAAGGTTACCACCAAAGGTACTGATGGTTAAGTGAATGTCCTCGTCCTCGACCATGTCCGAGAGGCCGTCCGAGCACAGCAGGAACAGGTCGTCCTTGAGAACCGGGACCTCCGTCACATCCACCTCGACCGTGGGCTCGACCCCGAGGGCCCGTGTGACGTAGTTCTTGGCGGCTGCCCGGCCGGCCTCCTCGGGTGTGTAGAAGCCCCTCGAGACGAGTTCCTGGAGCAGCGAGTGGTCCTGCGTGACCTGTCGGAACTCGCCGTTGCGGTGCATGTAGAGCCGCGAGTCGCCCACGTGCGCGATCGTGAGCTTGTCGTCGTAGAAGAGGCCGGTGACGACCGTCGTGCCCATGCCCTCGCAGTTCGGCTGCGTGCGGGCGGTCTGGTAGATGATCTTGTTCGCGCGGTGGATCGCGTCGCGGAGCAGGATGCCCGGCCGCGACAGGCCGGACTCGGGATCGCGCACCGAGAGGTCCTCGCGCTCGAGGCCTTCCTTCAGGAGCGTGAGCACCGTGCGCACGGCGATGCCACTCGCGACCTCGCCGGACTTGTACCCGCCCATGCCGTCGGCCAGCACCACGAGGCCGATGTCCGCGTCGGTGCCGATCGTGTCCTCGTTGTGCTCGCGGATGCGCCCGGTGTCGCTCACGCCGACGCAGCGCAGCTTCCCACGCAGGTGCATGCTCAGAGCCTGCCGTGCGGGTTCACGACGCGCAGCGCGTGCGCGAGCGCCGCGCCGCTCTCGATCCGGTCCGCGGGCTTCTTCGCGAGCGTCCGGTCGAAGATCTCGTCCATGCCGGCCGGCAGGTCGGGCCGCAGCGCGCGGATCCGGGGGTGCGGCTCGGTGGCGATCTTGACCATCAGCGCGGGCATCGAGTCGGCCCGGAACGGGAGCTGCCCGGTGAGCAGCTGGAATGCGGTGACCGCGAGCGAGAAGAGATCGGAGCTGCCGGTGACCGGGCGGCCCTGCAGCTGCTCCGGGGACATGAACGAGGGCGTGCCGAGCACCACGCCGGTGCGTGTGCGGGTGCTGTCGGTGAGGCGGGCGATGCCGAAGTCGGTGATCTTAAGTTCGCCGCTCGGCGCGTCGTACATCACGTTGGCGGGCTTGATGTCCCGGTGAACGACGTGCTGGCGATGGGCGTAGTGCAGCGCGTCCGCGAGGCAGGCGACGATCTCGATCGCCACTTCGGAGGGAAGCAGCCGGGCGGCGTCCGTGTAGTCGACCAGGTGCCGGCCGCGCAGCAGCTCCATGGCGATGTAGGCCGTGCCCTGGTCCTCGCCCGCGTCGTGGATCGTCACGATGTGGGCGTGGCTCAGGCGGCCGGCCATCTCGGCTTCGCGGAAGAACTTGTTCCGGGCGTCCTCGAGGTCGCGCCCCTCGAACTCGGCGGCAAGCGGGATGGCCTTGAGCGCGACTTCCCGGTTGATGCGCGGGTCCCGGGCACGGTAGACCACGCCCATCGCACCACGGCCGAGCTCCTCACTGATGAGGTAGCGGCCGAGCTGGGCCGGTATCGGCTTGGCGGAGGACGGGAGCTTGCCCGGCGCCCCGGGGGCGCCGCCTCTCGCCACCACCTGAGTGTCGTCCATCGGTTTGCGCATGCTGTGGGCCCAAGTATACGGGTGACATAAGCCGCGATTTGCAGGAATCGTCACACTACCGGCAACTGCCCGGTCGCGTGCTAGCATCCCCGGGCCCGCGGACCGGTCCACCGCGGCGGAATGCGAGGCATGGCACGGTCCAAGGCGACATACGTGTGCGGTTCGTGCGGCGCCTCGACGCCGCAGTGGCAGGGCCAATGCCCGGCCTGCGGGGCCTGGAACACGCTCGAACTGGCCGCCTCGTCGGCCCCGGGCGCCGGCCGGCGGGTCGGCTATGCCGGTGCTGCGGCCTCGAGCCAGCCGATCGCGAGCGTCGGCGACGACGTCGAACTGCGGGCGGCCACCGGGATCGGTGAGCTCGACCGTGTCCTCGGCGGCGGACTCGTCGCCGGTTCGGTGGTGCTGCTGGGCGGCGACCCCGGCATCGGCAAGTCGACGCTGCTGCTGCAGGCCTCCGATGCGCTGTCGCGCGAGCGACCGGTGCTCTACGCGTCCGGCGAAGAGTCGGTGCGGCAGGTGGCGCTCCGCGCCCGCCGCCTCGGGCTCGAGTCGACGACGCTCAGGCTCGCGGCCGAGACGGCCGTCGAGCGCATCGTCGCGGAGGCCGCGGGCTCGCAGTCACGGGTGCTCGTGATCGATTCGATCCAGACGATGCACACCGAGCTGTCGGAGTCCTCGCCGGGTTCGGCGGTCCAGGTGCGCGAATCGGCCGCCCGGCTCGTGCGCCATGCGAAGGAGTCGGGCACGGCGGTGCTCATCATCGGCCACGTGACCAAGGAAGGGCAGATCGCCGGCCCGCGGATCCTCGAGCACATGGTCGACACCGTGCTCTATTTCGAGAGCGAGCCGGGCAGCCGCTACCGGGTGGTCCGCGCGGTCAAGAACCGCTACGGCTCCGCCAACGAGATCGGCGTGTTCGCGATGGCGGAGCAGGGCCTGCGCGAGGTCCGCAATCCCTCGGCGATCTTCCTGTCTCGACACGAGACGCCGGTCCCGGGCAGCGTGGTCACGGTTGCGCGCGAGGGCAGCCGCCCGCTGCTCGTCGAGGTCCAGGCGCTCGTGGACGAGGCGCAGGGCATGTCGCCGCGCCGCGTCGCGGTGGGGTTCGAGTCGAGCCGGCTCGCGCTGCTGCTCGCGGTGCTGCACCGGCACGGCGGCGTCTCGACTTCGGGCCAGGACGTGTTCGTGAACGTCGTGGGCGGCGTGCGGATCGGCGAGACCGCGGCCGACCTGCCGGCCGTCGTGGCCGTGCAGTCGAGCCTCGCCGGGCGTGCGGTGCCGGTGGACCTGGTCTGCTTCGGCGAATTGGGTCTCACCGGCGAGGTGCGGCCGGTCCCGTTCGGCGAGGAGCGGCTGCGCGAGGCGGCGAAGCAGGGGTTCCGTCGTGCGCTGGTGCCCGAGGCGAACGTCCCGCGCAAGGGCATCGAGGGGCTCGAGGTCACGGGCGTCGCTCGGCTCGGCGCGGCGCTCGGCGCGGTGTTCTGAGCCGACTCAGCCCCGTCGGGCCTCGCCCGCTGCAGCGACGGATGCCGGTCGCGGCGGGCGCAGCCTCACGGTCTTCACCGCGTTGTCGCCGGTCTGCAGCACGTCGATCGAGTAGTCGTCGATCTGCAGCCGGGTGCCGGCCTCCGGGATGGTTTCGAGCTGCTCGATGATGAGACCGTTCAGCGTCCTGGGCCCGCTCGAGGGCAGCGTCCAGCCCATCCTGCGGTTCAGCGTGCGCACGCTCGCCGAGGCGTTGACGACGAAGCTGCCGCCCTTTTCCGGGTGGACGTCCTTGTGCAGCGAGCTCGTGTCGGTCGTGAATTCCCCGACGATCTCCTCGAGCAGGTCCTCGAGCGTGACGAGGCCCTGCACGTCGCCGTACTCGTCGACGACGAACGCCATCCGGCGCCGCTGCCGCTGGAAATTGAGTAGTTGCCGGTTGAGCGACGTGCCTTCGGGCACGTACCAGGGTTCGCGGGTCTTCGCGAGGGCGACGAGGTCGGCGACCCCGAAGTCGCCGCGTGCGAAGAGCCGCGCGACCTTCTTCATGTGCAGGATCCCGATCAGGTTGTCGAGGCCGCCCTCGAAGACCGGGATGCGCGTGTGGCGGATCTCGCGCAACTGGTCCTGGATCACGTCCCACTCGTCCGAGACGTCGATCCCGGTGATCTCGTTGCGCGGCACCATGATGTCCTCGACGCTGATGCGCTCGAGGTCGAGAATGCTCATGAGCATGCGCTGGTGCCGGTGCGGGATCACGGTCGCCGCCTCGGCGAGCACGGTTCGCAGTTCCTCCTGGCTGAGCGAGGTGGTGCTCGCCTTCTCGCGCGAAACGCCGGTGAGCCTCAGCACGCCGTTCGCGACCAGGTTCACCGACCACACGACCGGGTAGAAGACCTTGAGCAGCACCTGGTAGACGAGTGCCGCGGAGAGCGCGAGCCGCTCCGGGTACAGGGCGCCGAACGTCTTGGGCGCGACTTCCCCGAAGATGATCAGGACGACCGTGAATGCGCCGACCGCGAGGGCCGCAGCGCCTTCGCCGCCGACCTGCAGCGAGATCATCGTGACGATCGCCGCGGCGGCCGAGTTCACGAAGTTGTTGAGGATCAGGATCAGGCCGATCAGCCGGTCCGGCATCGCGAGCAGCCTCTCGGCGGCGCGCGCGCCACGGCTGCCCTCGCGCGCGCGATGACGCAGCCGATAGCGGTTGATCGCCATCAGCGCCGTCTCGGTGCTCGAGAAGAACGCCGACAGCGCGATGCAGAGGACGAGGACGCCGATCAGCCAGGGCAGCGGTATGTCCCGCAAGGCGCGTCAGCCCCAGTGCCGGCCGAGCATCTGCTCGAGCACCAGCTTGCTGCCGAAATACGAGAGGCCGAGCAGCACGTAGCCGGTGATCGTCCAGCGCAGCGCCTTGCGGCCGCGCCAGCCGAAGCGCCAGCGGCCGGCGAGCAGCACGCCGAACACGAGCCACGCGATGATCGCCAGCACGACCTTGTGGATCAGGTGCTGGGCGAACAGGTTCTGGACGAAGAACGCGCCGCTCACGAGCGCGAGCGTGAGCAGCAGGAATCCGGCCTGGATGCTGTGGAAGCAGCCTGACTCGAGCGACTCGAGCGGCGTCAGGATGCGCAGGACGCCGAGCGGCTGGCGGCTGCGGAGCCTGGAGTCGACCAGCACCTGCGCGACGGCCAGCGCCGCGCCGATCGTCAGGAACGCGAACGCGGTGGTCGCCATTGCGACGTGGAATGCGAGTTCCCAGCCCGGCCGGCCGGTCGTGAAGCTGCGCGCGCCTTCCGAGAACGCAGCCTCGAGCACGGCCGCGATCACGAGCAGCAGCGCAGACATGCCGCGCAGCTGGGGACGGATGGACATCAGTAGGGCCGTCGTCGCGATCAGCGCCCCGACGATCGCCGCCGTATCGCCGAGCGACAGCGCGGCCTGCGGCGCGAGCAATCGCTCCTGGACCAGCGCGACGACGTGGACGACGACGCCGACCGCGGCGATCAGCGCGCCGGCGATCCGGCCGCCCCGGCCGTGGTGGGAGTCGCCGTAATAGGCGCCGACCCCGAGTCCGACGGCTCCGAACAGGTAACAGGCGACGACGATGAGTGGCAGCAGCAAGCGGGCGTCCGGTGCGGCTTGGACAGGCGAATCATGTCACAACGGCGTTACCGTGAGGAGGCGGCGCCCCTATAATCCGCGCTCCCGCGCCGAGGCGCCCCGCACGGGTACGGTACCGACGTGTTCGACAAGCTCTCATCCCGGCTCGCCGCCGTCGTCGACGGCCTGCGCGGTCGCGGCCGGCTGACCGAGGAGAACATCGCCGACACGCTGCGGCAGGTGCGGATGGCGCTGCTCGAGGCGGATGTGGCACTGCCGGTCGTCAAGGATTTCGTCGACGGGGTGAAGAGCCGCGCGGTCGGGCTCGAGGTGCATCGCAGCCTGACGCCCGGCCAGGCGCTGGTACGCGTCATCCACGAGGAACTCGTGCGCGTGATGGGCGAGGGCGTGCGCCCGATCAACCTGCGCACGCAGCCGCCCGCCGTGGTCCTGCTTGCAGGCCTGCAAGGTGCCGGCAAGACCACCACCGCCGCGAAGCTCGCGCTCTGGCTGCGCGAGCGCGAGCGCAAGCGCGTGCTGCTCGTATCGACCGACGTGTACCGCCCGGCCGCGATGCTGCAGCTCGAGCGGCTCGGGCAGCAGCTCGGCATCGACGTGGCGGCGGCCCAGCCGAGCGAGGCGCCGCTCGCGATCGCGGGCCGTGCGCTCGACGATGCGCGTCGCGGCCTCTACGACGTGCTGATCGTGGACACGGCCGGTCGTCTGCACGTCGACGAGGCGATGATGCAGGAGGTGCGCGAGCTCGGCACGGCGCTCTCGCCGATCGAGACGCTGTTCGTCGTGGACAGCATGGCGGGCCAGGACGCCGTCAACGCGGCGAGGGCCTTTGGCGCGGCACTCGACCTGACCGGCGTCGTGCTCACGAAGGCCGATGGCGACGCGCGGGGCGGCGCGGCGCTCTCGGTTCGACAGGTCACCGGCCGACCCATCCTGTTCGTCGGCATGGGCGAGAAGCCCGAGGCGCTCGAGCCGTTCCAGCCGGACCGGATGGCGTCGAGGATCCTCGGGATGGGCGACGTGCTGTCGCTCGTGGAGGAGGTCACCCGGAAGGTCGACCAGGAGCAGGCCGAGAAGCTCGCCCGGAAGTTCGCCAAGGGCAAGGACTTCGACATGGACGACCTGCTGGCCCAGCTCCGGCAGCTCGAGGGGATGGGCGGGCTGTCGGCCCTGATGGACAAGCTCCCGGCCCAGCTGGCCGCGAAGGCCCAGGCGGCACCCCAGGCGAACGACCGCGAGATCCGCCGGCAGGTGGCCATCATCTGCTCGATGACGGCCCGGGAACGACGACATCCGAAGCTGATCGACGGGTCCCGGCGGCGGCGGATCGCCCTCGGTTCCGGCACCCAGGTGGCCGACGTGAACCGGCTGCTCAAGAACTTCATGCAGATGCAGAAGATGATGAAGGGCATCGGCAAGGGCGGCGTGGCCCGGATGATGCGCTCGATGGCCGGCCGGTTGCCCCCGGGCCTCCGCTGAGCCTCACACAAGCATTTCTTTCCGCTCGGATTTTCGGTATAGTTCGCGGCTCTTTTTTGGCCGGACCCCCGGGGGACGGCCGGGCAGTACGAGGCAGGAAAGATGGTGACGATCCGTTTGATGCGCCGCGGTGGCAAGAAGGAGCCCTTCTACCACGTCGTGGTGACCGACAGCCGCCGTGCGGGTGGTGGTGCGCTTGAGCAGGTCGGGTTCGTGAACCCGGTCGCCCGTGGTGCCGCTGAGGCCGTGCGCTTCGACCTCGACCGCGTCGATCACTGGGTCGGTCGCGGCGCGCAGCCGTCGGAGCGCGTGGCGCGCCTGCTCAAGGACTACCGCAAGGCCAAGGCGGCGGCCTGATCCGGTGAGCGGCCAGCGCACCGGCCACGACCGGCGCGCGGTGCAGCTCGGCCGCATCGGCGCGCCCTTCGGCGTGCAGGGCTGGGTGAAGGTCACGTCCTACACCGAGCCGCCCGAAGGTATCGCCGGCTATCGCAGCTGGAACGTGGTCCGGGCCGGCGTGGCCCACCGAAGGGTGGTCCTCGACTGGAAGCGGGCTGGCCGGGCGGTCGCGGTGCGGCTCGAAGGCATCGACTCCAGGGACCAGGCGGCAGCGCTCACCGGCAGCGAGGTCGAGGTCGACCGGGACGAACTGCCGCCGGCCGGGCCGGGCGAGGTGTACTGGCACGACCTGATCGGGCTCGAGGCGGCGAATCGCGAAGGCGCGCCGCTCGGGCGGGTGGACAGCGTGATGGAGTTGCCCGCGCACCCGGTGCTGGTGCTGTCGGGCGAGCGGGAACGGCTGGTGCCCCTGGTCCGCGAGCGACTCGTCGCGGTGGACCTGGCGGCGGGACGGGTGACCCTCGACTGGCACCCGGACGACTGACCGGGCGGGTGCATCGTGAAGATCGTGGTCGTCACGCTGTTCCCGGAGTTCATCGAGCAGGCCGTCCGCTTCGGCGTGCTCGGCCGGGCGGTCGAGCGCGGCGTGATCGAGGTCCGGACCGTGAATCCGCGGCAGTACGCCACGGACGTGCACAAGACGGTGGACGACCGCCCGTACGGCGGCGGACCCGGGATGGTCCTGATGGCGGAGCCGCTGCGGCTCGCCGTCCAGGACGCGAAGTCGGTCGTGCCGCGGGCGCGACGCGTGTACCTGGCCGCCGACGGGGCGCCGGTCACGCAGGCCCGGGTCGCGGCCTACGCGGCCGAGGGAGAACTGGTCCTCGTGGCGGGACGCTACGAGGGCGTGGACGAGCGGTTCGTCGAGGCCTGCATCGACGAGTCGGTCTCGGTCGGCGATGCGGTGCTGTCGGGCGGCGAGTTGCCGGCCCTGATGGTGATCGACGCCGTCGCGCGGTTGCTGCCAGGCACGCTCGGCTGCGCCGGGTCCGCCGAGCAGGAGTCGTTCAGCGACGGGCTGCTCGACTGGCCGCACTACACGCGGCCGGAGGTGTGGCAGGGCCGGCCGGTGCCGGAAGTGCTCCGCGGCGGCAACCACGCCGCGATCGAGCGCTGGCGGCGCAGGCAGGCGCTCGGGCGGACCGCGGAGCGGCGCCCGGACCTGATCGAGGGTAGAGTGTTGAGTGACGCGGAGCGCAGGCTCCTCGAGGAATACCGGGCTGAGCAGGATGCTCGGCCGACAGGGCAGGGACGCAACCACTGCGAGAAAGGTGAGACATGAGCAACATCATTGCCACGCTCGAGAAGGAGCGCATGCAGCGCGAAGTGCCGGACTTCAGCCCGGGCGACACCGTCGTCGTCGAGGTGAAGGTGAAGGAAGGCGACCGCGAGCGCGTCCAGTCCTACGAGGGCGTGGTCATCGCGAAGAGCAACCGCGGGATCAATTCCTCGTTCACCGTGCGCAAGATTTCGCACGGCGAGGGCGTCGAGCGCGTCTTCCAGACGTACAGCCCGTCGCTCGGTGCGATCACCGTGAAGCGCCGCGGCCACGTCCGCCGCGCGAAGCTCTACTACCTGCGCGAGCGCACCGGCAAGGCCGCGCGCATCGAAGAGAAGGTCTGACGGTCACTCGTCGGCGACGGCCGGCCCGGTGGGCCGGCCGGCCGCCGGCCAGAACCTCATGTTCCGCGCGATCGGCAGGGTTCTACGCTGGATCTGGAGCGGCCTCGACGGGCTGCGCAAGGTCCTCCACCTGCTGTTGCTGCTCGGCATCTTCGCCGTGCTGGCCGGGCTCTTCTCCCGGCCGATACCGCTGGTTCCGGACAAGGCGGCGCTCGTCATCGCGCCGCAGGGCCCGCTCGTCGAGCAGCTGACCGGCGACCCGGTCGAGCGCGCCGTCGCGAGGACGCTGCGCAACCGTCCCGAGGAGACGCTGCTCCGCGACGTCGTGGACGCGATCGAGTCCGCGGCGGACGACGACCGCATCAGCGCGCTCTACCTCGACCTCGGCGGCATGGACGGCGGCGGCCTCGCGAAGCTGCGCGAGGTGGCGAGCGCGATCGAGGACTTCCGCGCCGCGGGCAAGCCCGTCATCGCCTACGGCGATTACTACGAGCAGGGGCAGTACTACCTGGCCTCGCGCGCCGACGAGATCTACCTCGACCCGATGGGCGCCGCGTACGTCGACGGCTACGCGAACTACAACCTGTTCTTCAAGGACGCCCTCGACAAGCTGTCCGTGGACGTCAACGTCTTCCGCGTCGGGCAGTTCAAGTCGGCCGTCGAGCCGTTCAGCCGCAACGACATGTCGCCGCAGGACCGGGAGGAGAGCCTCTCGTGGCTCGGCGCCGTGTGGGGTGTCTACAAGGGCGACGTCGCCGAGGCCCGCGACTTCGAGGCCGACCGGCTGCAGAACTATGCCGACCAGTCCGCGACGCTGCTCCGGAAGGCGGACGGCGACCTGGCGAAGATGGCACTCGATGCCGGACTCGTGACCGGCCTCAAGGGCCGGTTCGAGGTCGAGGAGCGCCTTGCCGAGATCACCGGCCCCGACGAGGACGCGCACTCGTACGTCGGCGTGGACGTCGACTCCTACCTCGCGAATCTCGACTCGGAGCAGGCGCTCACGACGCGCTCGAAGCGCAAGATCGCCTTCATCGTCGCGCAGGGCGACATCGTCCCGGGCGAGGAAGCCCCGGGCATGATCGGCGCCGACACGCTCGCCCAGCAGCTGCGCGACGCGCGCTTCGACAAGGACGTGAAGGCCGTCGTGCTCCGGATCGACAGCCCGGGCGGCAGTGTGTACGCGAGCGAGGTGATCCGGCGCGAAGTCGAGGCGCTGCGCACGTCGGGCAAGCCGGTGGTCGCCTCGATGAGCAGCCTGGCGGCCTCGGGCGGCTATTACATCGCGATGGACGCGAACCGCATCATCGCGAGCCCGGCGACGCTGACGGGTTCGATCGGCATCTTCTTCATGATGCCGACGTTCCAGCGCTCGCTCGAACGGATCGGCGTGCACAGCGACGGCGTCGGCACGACGGCGCTCGCCGGCGAGTTCGCGCTCGAGCGCTCGCTCGGCGACATCTCGAAGGACATCCTGCAGCAGACGATCGACCGCGGGTACAAGGACTTCGTCGGCCACGTGGCCCGTGCGCGCAAGATGGCCCCGGAGGCCGTCGAGGCCGTCGCACAGGGCCGGGTCTGGGCGGGCGAGGATGCGAAGCGCCTCGGGCTCGTCGACGAACTCGGGACCTACGACGACGCGATCACGGCGGCCGCGGAACTCGCGAAGCTCGGCGAGGACTACGACGTCGAGTACTACGACCAGGACGTCGGCATCGGCGAGGCCCTCGGCCTGCGCATGCAGGTGGCCGTGGCCCGGATCATCGCGCCGCTGCTGCCGACCACGTCGCTGCCGGTGCTGCCGAAGGTGCTCGCACCGCTCGCGGCGGAGATCGACCGGTTCGCGCGGCTGCGCGACCCGGCCCACGTCTACGCATACTGCCTCGGCTGCCGCTTCGACTGACCGCGCCCGCGGTCAGTGCGCTTCCGCGACCTTCAGCGTCCGGGCCATCAGGCGGTCCGTCCAGGCGATCCCGAGCGCCGACAGGATGAACACGCTGTGGATCACCGTCTGCCACATCACGCCGGTCGGCGTGACGGTGGTGCATCCGCGCAGGTAGGAGCCTGCGTCCGCGAGCGCGCGCGAGGCGTCCACGCCGGCGCTCGTCCCGCAAAGCGGCAGTCCGCCGAGCGTGCCCGCCTCGATGAAGGTCTTGAGCAGGTGGATCGAGCTGATGCCGATGATCGCCATCGCGAGCTTCACCTTCAGCACGCTCGCGTTCACGTGGCTCAGCCACTCGGGCTGGTCCGGATGCCCCTCGAGGCGCAGCCGGGACACGAATGTCTCGTAGCCGCCGACGATCACCATCACGAGCAGGTTGGAGATCATCACGACGTCGATCAGGCCGAGCACGATCAGCATGATCGACTGCTCGGTCAGCACCGGCGCCTCGTGGATCAGGTGCCACAGCTCCTTCAGGAACAGGAACACGTAGACGCCCTGGGCGACGATCAGGCCCAGGTAGAGCGGCAACTGCAGCCACCGCGAGCTGAAGATGAGCGCGGGCAGCGGGCCCATGCGCCGGTCGGCGATCGTGGACATGGTCTAGACCCTCGGGAGCGAGGGCGCAGGTTAGTGGAGGCCGGGCTGGCTGCCAAGTCCTCCAGGCGGCGCCTCGAGCGTCAGGTCTCCGTGACGAATCCTTTCCAGTTCCGCATGTACGTGACAAATGCCGGGCTCAGTCCCTCGGCCGCCAGGTAAGCCGGGGTCACAGGCACCTCGGCCATCCTGAAGCCTGGGTCGGCCAGCGCGCGCCGCGCGAAGTCGTGGTGGAGCACGGCGCCGCGGCCGATCACGACGAAGTCGAGGCCCGCCGCGAGCGCGTCGGTCGCCTCACGCGTCGAATAGATGCGTCCCGCGGCGCCGAGGCGCACGCGGCCCCGATCCAGTTCCGTGAACCAGGAGAGCAGCGTGCGCCCCTGCCAGGCGGCATCGTTCGGCTCCTTCGTCACGTCCCAGAGGGACAGGTCGATGAAGTCGACCTGGCCTTCCGACATGAGTCGCCGGGTGAGTTCGACGATCTCCGGGAGCACGAGTCCGAAGCGCTCGGGCGACAGTCGCACGCCGAGCGTGAAGTCGGACCGGCAGCGGGCGCGGATGCCGGCGATGATCTCGAAGAGCAGGCGTGCCCGCCCGGCTGCATCGCCGCCGTAGGCGTCGTCCCGGCGGTTGAACTCCGGGCTCAGGAACTGCGCGATCAGGTAGCCGTGCGCGCCGTGGATCTCGACGCCGTCGAACCCCGAACGGTCGGCGCGCACGGCCGCGCGCACGAAGTCCTCGATCACCTCGCCGACCTCGGCCGTCGTGAGCGCCCGAGCGCCGGTCTCCGGGTGGTCGGACGGTCCGACCGGCGGCCCGTCGATGTGTTCGCGCGGCGCACGGATGCCGGCGTGGTGGATTTGCACCATCGCGAGGCTGCCGTGGCCGTGCACGCCCCGGGCGAGCCGCGCGAGGCCCGGCAGGTGCGCGTCGGACCAGCAGCCGAGCTGGCCCGGGAAGCCGCGGCCGCGGGGCTGCACGTGCGAGGCGCAGGTCATCGTCAGGCCGAAGCCACCGGCGGCGCGCATCGTGAGCCAGTGGTATTCCTCGTCCGAGAGCGTCCCGTCCGGGTGGCTCTGGCAGTTCGTGAGCGGCGACAGCATGTAGCGGTTCCGCATCGGCGGGCCGCGCAGGAAATCGACGGGATCGTCAGGGCTCTTCATCGGGACTCCAGCTGCCTGCGCAGCGTCTTCTCATCCAGCTGCCCGCACCAGCGGGCCACCACGAGCGTCGCGACCCCGTTGCCGACGAGGTTCGTGAGCGACCGCGCTTCGGACATGAACCGGTCGATGCCGAGGATCAGTGCGACGCCGGCGACGGGCACGTGGCCGACCGCCGAAAGCGTCGCGGCCAGCACGATGAAGCCGCTCCCGGTGACGCCCGCGGCGCCCTTCGAGGTCAGGAGCAGCACGGCGAGCAGGCCGAGCTGCTGGCCGAGGTCGAGCGGCGTATCGGTGGCCTGTGCGATGAACACGGCGGCCATGGTCAGGTAGATCGCCGTGCCGTCGAGATTGAACGAGTAACCGGTCGGGATCACGAGCCCGACGACCGGCTTCGACGCGCCGAGTGCCTCGAGCCGCGACATCATCCGCGGCAGCACCGATTCCGACGACGAGGTCCCGAGCACGATGAACAGCTCCTCGCGGATGTGACGGATGAATCGCCAAAGGCTGAACCCGTTCGCCCGCGCGATCGAGCCGAGCACGACGAACACGAACAGCAGGCAGGTCGCGTAGAAGCACGCCATCAGCTTGCCGAGCGAGAGGAGCGCGGCCAGGCCGTACTTGCCGATCGTGAAGGCCATCGCGCCGAAGGCGCCAACGGGCGCCAGCCGCATGATCCACCCGACGATCCTGAACAGCGCCGCCGAGAACTGCTCGATCAGCGCGTACAGCGCGACCGCGCGCCCGCCGACGGCGTGCAGCGCGAAGCCGAACAGCACCGAGAAGAGCAGCACCTGCAGGATCTCGCCGGAGGCGAACGCGCCCGCGACCGTCGAGGGGATGACCTCGAGCACGTGGTCCGCGTATCCCTTCGCCTGCGCCTGCTCGGCATACTGCGCGACGGCCGCCGCGTCGAGCGTCGAGGGGTCGACGTGCATGCCTGCGCCCGGCCGGACGACGTTGACGACCACGAGGCCGATCACGAGCGCGAGCGTGCTCACGACCTCGAAGTACACGAGCGCGAGCCCGCCGGTGCGCCCGACCTTCTTCAGGTCTTCCATGCCCGAGATGCCGAGCACGACCGTGCAGAACACGATCGGCCCGATCAGCATCCGGATGAGCTTGATGAAACCGTCCCCGAGCGGCTTCAGCGCGACGCCCGCGGTCGGCCAGAAGACGCCGACCAGCACGCCTGCGGCGACCGCGAGCAGCACCTGCACGTACAGCGAGCGGAACGGGCTCCGGTCAGGCATCGGGCGGCGGCAGCGTCGCCAGGAAGACCTCGACCGCCGCGACCGTCGCAGCCGGGTCTTCCTCGTGCGGAACGTGGCCGAGGGCCGGGAACACCACGAGCCGGCTGCCCCGGATGTCGCGTTCGAACAGTCCGCCGTACTCGGCCGGGATCAGCCGGTCGCGGCCCCCCCACAGGATCAGCGTCGGGACGGCGATCTCCCGGATGCGAGCCTCGTCCGGGCCTGCCGGCGCCTGCTCGAAGCGCTGCACGAGCGAGCCGCGGTTGCCGGCCCGCAGCGTGAGCTCGTAATAGCGGTCCACGAGCTCCGGCGTCACCTTCGTCGGGTCACCGTAGACGTTCTTCACGCTGGCCTCGATCAATGCCCGGGGCGTCACGTTCGCGAGCAGCCGGTTCACGACCGGCAGCTTCGCGAGCCGGAACCCGATCGGCACCGCCTGCGAGCGGATCGCGTAGCCCGCCGAGTCGACGAGGATCAGTGCGCGGACCCGTCCCGCGTCCGCGAGCGCCGTTTCCCACGCGACGCGGCCGCCGAACGAATTGCCGACCAGCACGCAGTGGCGCAGTCCGTAGTGGTCGAGCAGCGCCTCGACGAAGCGCACGTAAGCCTCGATCCGGTAGTCGCCGTCCGCGGCCGGGCCGGTGAGCCCGAAGCCCGGCATGTCGACGCGGATCACCCGGCGTGACCCCTCGAGCGCCCGCACCCAGCCGTCCCAGGTGTGCAGCGACGCGGAGGTGCCGTGCAGCAGCACGAGCGGCTCCGGGTCGTCGCGACGGCCCTCGTCCCTGACGTGGGCGCGCACGCCGTCGATCGCGACGAATGCCGAGGGCGGCGGGGCCCAGCGGGCGGCCAGGGATTCGACGCTCCGGTCCGGCGCCCAGTTCCAGGCGCAGAACGCCCCGAACGCAAGCAGGATCAGCCCGAGCAGTCCGAGCAGCGCCCGCCGCAGCGTCCTCATCGGGCCGGCGCCTTCAGGCCGCCCAGTCGAGGATGACCTTCCCCGACTGGCCGCTCCGCATCACCTCGAAGCCCTCGCGGTACTCCGACAGCGGGAACCGGTGCGTGATGATCGGCGAGATGTCGAGCCCGCTCTGCAGCATGGCCGCCATCTTGTACCAGGTCTCGAACATCTCCCGGCCGTAGATGCCCTTGATGACGAGGCCCTTGAAGATCACCTCGTTCCAGTCGATCGCCGTCTCGTCCGGCGGGATGCCAAGCAGCGCGACGCTGCCGCCGTGGTGCATCGTGCGCAGCAGGTCGCGGAACGCACGCGGGTTGCCGGACATCTCGAGCCCGACGTCGAAGCCCTCGACCATCCCGAGCGACTTCATCGTGTCGTCGAGCGACTCGCGCGTCACGTTGATCGCGCGCGTCGCACCCATCTTCCGCGCCAGCTCGAGCCGGTAGTCGTTCACGTCGGTGATCACGACGTGTCGTGCGCCGACGTGCCGGGCGATCGCGACCGCCATGATGCCGATCGGCCCGGCGCCGGTGATCAGCACGTCCTCGCCGACCAGGTTGAACGACAGCGCGGTGTGCGTCGCATTGCCGAACGGGTCGAGGATCGAGGCGATCTCGTCGCCGATCGAATCCGGGAGCTTGAACGCGTTGAACGCCGGGATCGACAGGTACTCGGCGAAACAACCGGGCCGGTTGACGCCCACGCCCACCGTGTTGCGGCACAGGTGCCGGCGCCCGGCGCGGCAGTTCCGGCAGTAGCCGCAGGTGATGTGGCCCTCGCCGGAGACCCGGTCGCCGACCGCAAAGCCCTGCACCTCGCTGCCGACCTCGACGATCTCGCCGCAGTATTCGTGGCCCACGTGCATCGGGACCGGGATCGTGCGCTGGGCCCACGAGTCCCACTGGTAGATGTGCATGTCGGTGCCGCAGATCGCGGTCTTGCGTATGCGGACCAGCACGTCGTTCGGGCCGACCCGGGGCTCCGGGACGTTCTCGAGCCAGATGCCGGGCGCGCGCTGCGACTTGACCAGTGCCTTCATGATCGGGTGTCTCCGGGAACTCAGTTCTTCAGCACGCCGAGCTCGCCGCCGACCGCGACGAACGCGTCGATCGCGCGATCGAGCTGCTCGATCGTGTGGCCCGCGCACATCTGCGTGCGGATCCGCGCCTTGCCCATCGGCACGACCGGGTAGGAGAACCCGATCACGTAGACGCCTCGCTCGAGCAGCCGCTCGGCGAACGTGGCGGCCAGCGCGGCGTCGCCCAGCATCACCGGCGCGATCGGGTGCTCGCCCGGCGCGATGCTGAACCCCGCGTCGGTCATCCGCCGGCGGAAGTGCGCCGTGTTGCGCCGGAGCTGGGCGCGGAGCGCGTCGCCCGACTCGACCAGGTCGAGCACCTCGAGCGTGGCCGCCGCGATCACCGGCGGGATGCTGTTCGAGAACAGGTAGGGACGGGAGCGCTGCCGCAGCCACGAGACGATCTCCCGTCGTGCCGCCGTGTAGCCGCCGGCGGCGCCGCCGAGCGCCTTGCCCAGCGTCCCGGTCAGGATGTCGACCCGGCCCATCACGTCGCGGAACTCCGGCGTGCCGCGGCCCTTCGCACCGACGAAGCCCGTTGCGTGGGAATCGTCCACCATCACGAGTGCGCCGTAGCGGTCGGCCAGGTCGCAGACCTGACCGAGCCGGGCGATCACGCCGTCCATCGAGAACACCCCGTCCGTCGCGATCAGTTTCACCCGGGCCCCGGAAGCCTCGCGCAGCCGGGTCTCGAGCTCGTCGAGATCGTCGTTGGCGTAGCGGAACCGCTGCGCCTTGCAGAGCCGGATGCCGTCGATGATGCTCGCGTGGTTGAGGGCGTCGCTGATCACGGCGTCCTGCTCGTCGAGCAGCGTCTCGAACAGGCCGCCGTTCGCGTCGAAGCAGGAGGAATAGAGGATTGCGTCGTCCATGCCGAGGAACGCGGCGAGGCGCGCCTCGAGTTCCTTGTGGACGGTCTGCGTTCCGCAGATGAAGCGCACCGACGCCATCCCGTAGCCGTGCAGGGCCAGCGCCTCGCGCGCGGCCTCGCGGACGCCCGGGTGGTTCGCGAGCGCCAGGTAGTTGTTCGCGCACAGGTTGACGAGTTCGCGGCCGTCCGCGAGCGTCACCACGGGCTGCTGGGGGGAGCCGAGGACGCGCTCGGGCTTCCAGAGCCCGGCGCCCTTCAATTCCTCGCCCTGGGCGGCGAGGCGGTCGAGAAATGCACGGTCCAAGAGTCGGTCTCCGCTCGGGCGGGAATGACGCGAATTATAGGGGCCCTATAATCCGGGCGTGGGCACCAAATCGGGAATGGACGGGTCGGGGGACGCCGGGTCGGCGGGTGGCGGCCTGCGCGTCGACAAGTGGCTGTGGCACGCGCGGTTCTACAAGACCCGTGGCGTGGCCCAGGAGGCCGTGGAGGGCGGTCACGTGCAGGTGAACGGCGAGCGGGTGAAGGCGTCGCGGCAGGTGAAGGTCGGCGACCGGCTGCGGATCGTGCGGGGGCAGGAGCGCTACGAGGTGGACGTCCTGTCGCTGCCGACCCGCCGCGGACCGGCGACCGAAGCCCGGGAGTGCTATTCGGAGACCGGGGAGAGCGCGGCGGCGCGCGCCACGGTCCGCGAATTCAACCGCCTCGCCGCGCCGGTCCACTCCGGCCGCCCGGACAAGCGGGAGCGCCGGGAGCTCATCCGGCAGTTCAAGCCCCGGGGCGGGGGCGCCGAGTGAGCGCCTCGCTGGGTTCGCGCTCGACACGCCTCTACATCGGCCTCACGGCGTTCTTCGTCGGCAACGCGATCGTCGCCGAGTTCGTCGGGGTCAAGATCTTCGCGCTCGAGGCCACGTTCGGCGTGCCGCCGTTCGGCTGGAACCTGTTCGGCCAGCAGGGCTCGCTCAGCTTCACGGCCGGCGTGCTGATCTGGCCGATCGTGTTCATCATGACCGACGTCATCAACGAGTACTTCGGGCGCCGCGGCGTCCGGTTCATCTCGTTCGCGGCCGCGGCGATGATCACCTACGCATTCGTGTTCGCGTACGCCGCGATCCACCTCGCGCCCGCGGACTGGTGGGTCGGCGTGAATGCGGAGCGGGGCATCCCGGACATGCAGGCCGCCTACAACGGCGTGTTCGGGCAGGGACTGTGGACGATCGGCGGGTCCCTGGCCGCGTTCCTGGTCGGGCAGCTCATCGACGTCACGATCTTCCACCGGATCCGCGACAAGACCGGCGAACGGTGGATCTGGCTGCGGGCCACGGCGTCGACGGCCGTCTCGCAGCTGATCGACAGCTTCGTCGTGCTCTACATCGCGTTCGTGATCGGGCCCCAGCACTGGCCGATCCCGTTGTTCCTCGCGGTCGGCACGGTGAACTACTGCTACAAGATGGTGATGGCCGTGGCACTGAGCCCGCTCATCTACGTCGCGAGGAACCGGATCGAGCGCTACCTCGGCCCGGCCGAGGCGGCACGCCTGAAGGCCGAGGCGGCCGCGGATTGAGCCGGCGACCGCCACTGCTCACGAGGGAGTTGCAACTCGGGCTGGTGGCGGCCCGCGGGCGCGGCGACGCCCGGGTTGAGGTGAGCCTCGATCTCGGGCGGACGGTCGAACCGGTATCGCCGGGCGCGGATCGGTGGCTGCGGGACGGGATCGCGTACCCCTACGTCGAGGATCCCCGGGAGCGCACCGTCTACCACTGGGCGGGCACGGCGTTCGAGCCGGTGGCCCGCTGGACGGGCACGCTCGTCAAACTGGTGTCGACCGAGTGGGGCGCGCCGACGTTCGAGATCGACGGCGTCAAGATGCTCCCGACCGCCGCGGAGTCGCCATTCGAGGACGCGCGCCGGAAGGTCGACCTCGTCGGCGTGCGCGGCCGCCGGGTGCTCGACACCTGCGGCGGGCTCGGCTACTACGCATCCTGGTGCCTCGCGCGTGATGCCGGGCACGTGCTGTCGTTCGAAAAGAGCGCGGACGTGCGCTGGCTGCGCGAACTGAACCCGTGGTCGCCCGGGCCGGACCCACGGCTCGAACTGCGTGCCGGCGACGTCGCCGCGGAAATCGGTGGCCTGCCGCCCGCCGCGTACGAGGTCGTGCTGCACGACCCGCCGCGCTTCGCGCTGGCCGGCGAGCTCTATTCGTCCGTCTTCTACGGTGAGCTGGCCCGCGTGCTGCGGCGGGGCGGGCGGCTGTTCCACTACACCGGCGCGCCGAACTCGCGCTCCCGCGGCCGCGACCTCGCCGCCGAGGTGGCGGCGAGGCTGCGGCAGGCGGGGTTCGACGCGCGCCCCGAGCTCGATGGGGTGCTCGCGACCCGGCGCTAGTTCGTCGCGGGCGGGGTGCCCGCGGCCGGCTGCGCGCCGGCGGCGCGGATCGCGTCGAGGCCCTTGCGGAGCCGGTCGGCCCAGCTCTTGAGCATTTCGTCCGCGGCGGCCTTGTTGGTCACCGAGTTCGCCTGCTCACCCATGCCGCCCATGCCCGGATCCGCCTCGCCGTCGATCACGCGGGCGATCAGCGTGCTCGACCCGCCGTCCCACAGCTCCAGGTACAGCGTCATCTGGCCGGCCGAGGTGACGATCTCGGCCGACGGCGTCGGCGAGTTCAGGTCCGGGGCGGTGATCATCACGTTGATGAGCGCCGGGCGCAGCATCAGCACGCCGGGGCCCTGCTGCGTGACGATCTGGAAGTCGTTGTTCTTCGAGAGTTCCTCGACGAAGTCCTTGTTGAACTCCGCCGAAAGCCACGACGCGATCCGCTTCTCGTCGTCCGGCGATATCTGCAGCGTGAGGTCGGGCTCGTTCTCGTTGTAGTCGATCACCCAGTCCTTGGCGAACTGGACGTAGCACTCGAGCAGGCCGATGCTCTTGTACTGCGACAGGTCCACGCCCTGCTTGATGTAGACGGCGCCGTGCTCGAGCGTCTTGCGCAGCGTGAGCCCGTCCGGGCTCTGCGCCGGCCAGGTGGCGTCGGCGCCCGCGGATGCGGCGCCCATGAGCAGCATTGCCGCGAACAGCGCACGCGCGGGCATCGTCAGTCGGTGCAGGATCTTCATGGTCTTCTCCCCGTGATCGTTGGTCACTTGACGAGCTGGTTGAGCTCGAATATCGGCAGCAGCATCGCGAGCACGATCAGCAGCACCAGGCCGCCCATCGCGAGGATCATCAGCGGCCCGAGCAGGCCGACGACGCCCTGCAGGATCGCGTCGAGTTCGCGCTCCTGGTGGATCGCGGCGCGTTCGAGCATCGAGTCGAGTTCGCCGCTCGATTCGCCGCTCGAGATCAGGTGGATCATCATCGGCGGGAACGCGCGCGTCGCGCCCAGCGACTTGCCGATCGGTGCGCCTTCGCGCACCCGCACGGCGGCTTCCTCGACCGCCGCCCGCATCGGCAGGTTCGACACCACCTCGGCCGAGATGCGCATCGCGTCGAGCACCGGCACCGTGCTCGCGGTCAGCGTGCTGAACGTCCGGGCGAACCGCGCGGTGTTGCCGCCGCGCACCACCTTGCCGGCGAGCGGCAGGCGGAGCAGGAACTGGTCCCAGGCGCGACGGTTGGCCTCGATTCTGAGCCAGCGCGTGAACAGCCACACGCCGACGCCGGCCGCGATGAACAGCCAGATGCCCCAGGCGCGCATGAAGTCGCTGAACACGATCAGCACCTGCGTGAGGAAGGGCAGCTCGGCCTGGCTCGAGCGGAACACCTCGACGACCTTCGGCACGACCGACACCAGCAGGAAGAACACGATCGCGACGCACACGGCGAACAGCAGGACCGGGTAGAGGAGGGCGCTCAGCGTCCGGCTGCGCAGCTGCTGGCGGTTGTCCGTGTAGTCGGCCAGGCGCTCGAGCACCGCGTCGAGGTGTCCCGACTGCTCGCTCGCGGCGATCGTCGCGCGGTAGATCTCCGGGAACGAACCGGGGAAGTCGGCGAGGCCGTCGGCGAGCGTGTGGCCCTCCATCACCCTCGAGCGAACGCCGAGCAGGATGCTCCGCACCCGCGGCTTGTCGGTCTGCTGCGAGACCGCGAGCAGCGCCTCCTCGAGCGGGAGCGCGGACTTCACCAGCGTCGCGAGCTGGCGGGTGACGAGCGCGAGGTCGGCGGCCGAGAGGCCGCGCTGGATCCTGAGCGAGAACTGCCTGCGTTCGCGCGCGGCCTCCTGCTCGAGGACCTCGGTCACGCCGACCGGGAGCAGGCCCTGCTCGCGCAACTGCTGCCGCACGTGCCGCGGCGTGTCGCCCTCGAGGACACCCCGCCGCTCACGGCCCGCGGCATCGACCGCGACGTACTCGAAGGCACCCATGGATCAGTCCTCGCGGGTGACCTTGAGGACTTCCTCGATCGTCGTCACGCCGGCCAGCACCTTGGCCCGCCCGTCGTCGCGGATGCCGGGCGTGCGGGCCCGCGCGTAGCGCTCGAGTTCGAGCTCGGACGCCCCGTCGTGGATCATCGTCCGCATGTGCTCGTCGATCAGCACCAGCTCGTAGATGCCCGTGCGTCCGCGGTAGCCGCCACCGCTGTCGCGCGGCCCCGGGCGGTAGAGCGTCGGCGAGGGCGCGCCGTCCGGGATGTTGAGCAGGCGCCGCTCGTACTCGCCGGCCACGTAGGCCTCGCGGGTCGCGGGGTTCAGCACGCGCACGAGGCGCTGGGCGAGCACGCCGATCAGGCTCGAGGAGAGCAGGAACGGCTCGATGCCCATGTCTCGCAGGCGGGTCACCGCGCCGACGGCCGTGTTCGTGTGCAGCGTCGACAACACCAGGTGGCCGGTGAGGCTCGACTGCACCGCGATCTGCGCGGTCTCGAGGTCGCGGACTTCGCCGACCATCACGACGTCGGGGTCCTGGCGCAGGATCGCCCGCAGGCCCCGCGCGAAGGTCATCTCGACCCGCGTGTTGACCTGGGTCTGGCCGATGCCGTCGATGTAGTACTCGATCGGGTCCTCGACCGTCATGATGTTGCGCGTGCGGTCGTTGATCCGGTCGAGCGCGGCGTAGAGGGTGGTGGTCTTGCCGGAACCCGTGGGTCCGGTCACGAGCAGGATCCCGTTCGGCTTGTGGATCAGGTCGTCCATCAGCGCCTGGGTCTTCGGGTCCATGCCGAGCGAGTCGAGGTCGAGGCGCCCGGCCTGCTTGTCGAGCAGTCGCAGCACGACGCGCTCGCCGTGACCGGCCGGGATCGTCGACACGCGCACGTCGACCGCACGACCCGCGACGCGCAGCGAGATCCGGCCGTCCTGCGGCAGGCGCTTCTCGGCGATGTCGAGCCGCGACATGACCTTGATGCGCGAGACGATCAGCGGAGCCACGGCGCGCTTCGTCTGCAGGACCTCCCGCAGCACGCCATCGACCCGGAAGCGGATCACCAGCCGGTTCTCGAACGGCTCGATGTGGATGTCGGAGGCATTCTCCTTCACCGATTGCGTGAGCAGCGCGTTGATCAGCCGGATCACCGGCGCCTCGTCCTCGCTTTCGAGCAGGTCGGACGGCTCCGGGATGTCCTGCGCGAGGTCGTTGAGGTCGGTTTCCTCCTCGAGGCCGCCCATGGCGTCCATCGCGGCACTCGACCCGCCCTCGTAGGCCTCGCGGAGCAGTTGCTCGTAGCGCTCGGCATCGACGCGCTCGATCGTGAGCGGGCGGCGCAGGTGGCGCCGCACCTCGGCGACTGCGGCCGGGGAAGCCCCCTGGCGCACGACGGCGTCCACGAGTTCGTCCGACAGCGAGCGGACCAGCACGCCGTGGCGCCGCGCCCAGGCGAACGGCAGCGGGCGCAGCGGATCGGTCACGCGATCGGCCGCGGCCAGGATGGCCTCGTCGGTCGCGGCCGTGCTCATTGCGGCTGGCCCGGCGGCGGCGGCTCGGCGGGCGCGGGCGTCGTCGCCGGCGCAGTCGCCGGGGCGGCGGTGCCGGGCTCGACGGTGGCCGGGCCTTCCTGCGTGACGCCCGGCGAACCGCTCTCGACGGATGCGCGCTCCGCCGGCGTCAGGTTCGACGGCGCGAGCTTCTCCGCCTCGCGGAGCTGGTCGCTCGGCACCAGCTTGTCGAGCGGCGGAAGCGCCGGCTGGCGCTCCGACGGCATCAGCGGGACGCGGGGGCCGAACATCTCGGCCTGCTGGCCGCGGATGTAGTTGTACTTCGCGTTGGTCTCGACGGCCGCGTCGACGCCGTCGCGCAGGATGCGCGGACGGATGAAGAACATCAGGTTCGTGCGCTTCTTGTTGACGCTGCGCGTCTTGAACAGTTCACCGAGGATCGGGATCGAGCCGAGGAACGGGACCTGGGACTTCTCCTCGCGGGCCTCGTCCTGCAGCAGCCCGCCGAGCACGACGATTCCGCCGTCCTCGGCCAGCACGTTCGTCGTGATCTGGCGCTTGTTCGTGATCAGGCCCTGGCTCGCCGCGAGCACCTGCTCGGAACTGGCCGCGACGTTGGAGACTTCCTGCGAGATCTTCATCACGACCGACCCGCCGTCGTTGATCTGCGGCGTGATCTTCAGGATGATGCCCACTTCCTCGCGGCTCACCGTCTGGAACGGGTTCACCTGCCCGTTGCCGTTGCTGATGCCCTGGTTCGTGTACGAGCCCGTGACGATCGGCACTTCCTGCGCGACCTTGACCTCGGCCTCCTCGTTGTCGAGCGTGAGCACCGACGGGGTCGCGATGATGTTCGTGTTGCCGGTGGCCTGAAGTGCGCGGATCAGCGCCGCCCAGCTGATGCCGCTGTCGACGATGCGGCCGATGCCGAGCGTGAGCCCGCTCGGCAGCTGCTTGATCGACGACGGGTCGCGGATGCCCTGGATGATCTCGCCGATGCCGGTGCCGTTGACCGGCTGGATGAACCCACCCGCCGGGACGATGTTCCCGTTCGAGTCACGATCCGCGATGATCCAGTTGATGCCGAGGTCCGCGGACTTGTCGACGGTCATCTCGACCAGGATGCCCTCGAGCAGCACCTGTGCGCGCCGGATGTCGAGCCGGTCGACGATCGCCATCACCGAACGCATCACCTTCGGCGGTGCCGACACGACGAGCGCGTTGGTCTGCGGTTCGGCCCAGATGGTCACGCTCTTGTCGCCGCCCTGCGAGCTCGCGGTGTTCGCGGCGCCCGGGGCGCCGCCGCTCGAGGCCGCCACCGTGGCCGTGATGCCCTGGATCTGCTCGCGGAGCTTCGTCGCGATCTTCTCGGCGTCCGCATAGCGCAGGTAGCGCACCTGCGTGTCGCCGCCCGACTGCAGCGGCGTGTCGAGGTGCGCGACCAGCGTCTTCAGGCGCAGCCGCTGCGACTTCTCGCCGCTCACGAGCACGCTGTTCGTGCGCTCGTCGGCGACCAGCTTGACGGCCGGCATGCCGCCGCCCTCGGCGGCCGCTGTCGAGTACAGGCTGTTCACGACCCGCACGACCTCGTTCGCGCTGGCGTGCTGCAGCGGGATGATGTCGATCTCCTCGTCGCCGGTCTGGTCGATGCGCTCGATGATCCGCTGCATGCGGTTCACGTTCGAGGCGCGGTCGGAGATGATCAGCATGTTCGCGGCCGGGTAGGCCGCGAGGTGGCCGTACTGCGGGATCAGCGGCCGCAGGATCGGCACGAGCTGCGCGGCGCTCACGTTGCGGACCGCGATCACCTGCGTGACGATCTCGTCCGAGGTCGAACTCACGCTGCCGGGCAGGTCGTTGCCCGGGATCTGGCGCGCATTCGCGTCGGGCAGGATCTTGATCACCTTGCCGGACGGCACGGCGATGAACCCGTGGACCTGCAGGATCGACAGGAAGGCTTGGTAGAACGCGTCGGGCGACATCGGCGTCGACGACAGCATCGTCACCTGGGCGCGGACCCGGGGGTCGACGATGAAATTCTTGCCGGTGACGGCGCTCACCGCCTCGATGATCTGCGAGAGGTCGGCATCCTTGTAGTTCGGCGTGATCGTGCCCTGGGCCTCGCCCAGGCTGACGCCCGGACTCGCGAGTACCACGAGGCCGGCGAGCACGACGGCCGACGCCGCGAGGGCGATTCGATCGAGCAGCCTTCGTTTGGTCGTCACTCTGACTTCTCCTGCTGCCCCGGCGTTTCCGGGACGTCGGTCACCGGCACGGCCGCGGGGAGTGCCGCTGCGGCGGCCGCCTCTGCGGCCACCTGGGCGTTGTTGATCGTGATCTGGGTCGGCTGGCCATTGCGTTCGACGCTGACCGTCACGTCCGTCGCCGAGTCCATGGTCTGGAGGATCTCGACGCCGCGCGCCGGGTCGTCGAGGGGGGTACCGTTGACCGCAGTGACCAGGTCCCCGGGCATCAGGCCCAGCTTCGCGAACTGCGCGCGGTCGGGGCCCGGGTAGACCCGGTAGCCCCGCTGGTGCCCGTCGGCGAACACCGGCTGGGGACGCAGGATCTGCGTGATCGTGCCGCCGCCGTCGGCCGCCAGGTCACGGATCTGGCTGCCGAGCGTCGGGGGCATCATGCCACCCGCCCCGACGGGTGCCGTCGGGGGTCGGCCGTTGCCGGCCACCGAGCCCCCCTGGAACTTGCGCGGCAGCATCAGCGCCTCGAGTCGCCCGCCGCGGTCGAGGATCACCCGGTCGGGGTAGACCTCGTGCAGTTTCGTGCCGCCCGACACCGTCTTGCCGACCGCGTAGACCTTGGCGTCGGCCGCGCTGGTGCCGATGATGGCCCAGCCCCGGGTCGGGTCGGACTCGGCAATCGTCCCGACCAGCACCAGGTTCATCTGGGTGGCCGCGACCGCATTCGGGTCGGTCGAGCCCGGCGTGGCACCGGCCACCCCGAACAGGTGCGCCGCCACGATCGCCGGCAGGTCCACGGGCGGCTCGGGCGCAACCGCGGCCGCGCTGGCCGCCGGTGCCGCCGTCGGCGGGGCGAGGAACTTCCAGCCGAGCTGCACGACCTGCCAGGCGAGGACCAGGACCAGCGCCACGGACACCAGCCACGGCAGCGACTGCAGCCACCGCCCCGAACGCAGGTCGTCGGCGGCGGAGGCCAGGCGGGGAAGGCTGGAAGGGAGCTGCATTCTGGAGCGTGTAGTCATCCGCCCCGCGGGAGGGCCGCCGGGTCCGCCGCATGATACGGACTTGCGCGACCGGGTCTCAAGACGATCTCGGAAATACCGGATCCGTGAGGGGATTCCCTGCGGCCGCCTCCGGTGCTTGTCAGGGGGGTCCGCTGGCCCTATATAGATCCGCAGGAGCCATCCCGAGATGACCGAAGAACACACCCCGCAGGGCCACGGACTGGTGGTGGAGGAGGCGAGACCGCAGGTCCGCCGGCCGCCGCTCTACCAGGTCGTCCTGCTGAACGACGACTACACGCCGATGGAATTCGTCGTCGACGTCCTCGAGCACATCTTCGGGATGGACCGGACCACGGCGACCCGCGTGATGCTCGAGGTGCACACGCGCGGCAAGGGCGTCTGCGGCGTCTACACCTACGAGATCGCGGAGACCAAGGTGGCCCAGGTCACCAGTTACGCCCGCCAGCACCAGCACCCCCTGCTTTGCACGATGGAAGAGGCCTGACACGATGTTGAGCAGCGAACTCGAAGTCTGCCTGAACGAGGCCTTCCGGTCGGCCCGGGACGCACGCCACGAGTTCATGACGGTGGAGCACCTGCTGCTCGCCATCGTGGGCACCCCGAAGGTCCGCGAGATCCTCCGTGGCTGCGGCGCCGACGCGGCCCGCCTCGGCAAGGACCTCGAGGAGTTCATCGACCAGAACACGCCCCGGCTGCGTGCCGAGGACGACCGGGAGGTCCAGCCCACGCTCGGGTTCCAGCGCGTGCTGCAGCGCGCCGTCTTCCACGTCCAGTCGAGCGGCCGCAAGGAAGTCAGCGTCGCCAACGTGCTGGTGGCGATCTTCAGCGAAAAGCACTCGCACGCCGCCTACCTGCTCGCGTTGCAGGACGTCTCGCGCCTCGACGTCGTGAACTTCATCTCCCACGGCCTCTCGAAGACCGGCGAGGACCCGGCGCCGCAGGGCGAGGAGTCGCAGGCGCCAGAGGCCGAACGCGAGGCCGAGGGCGGCTCGGCGCTCGAGAAGTACGCGACGAACCTGAACCGGCTGGCCGAGGAGGGCAAGCTCGACCCGCTGATCGGCCGCAAGCTCGAGATCGAGCGCACCGTCGAGATCCTGTGCCGGCGGCGCAAGAACAACCCGCTGTACGTCGGCGAGGCCGGTGTCGGCAAGACGGCGCTCGTGGAGGGTCTGGCCCGGATGATCGTCGAGGGCGAGGTGCCCGAGGTGCTCTCGGGCTCGACCGTCTACTCGCTCGACCTCGGCACGCTGATCGCGGGCACCAAGTACCGCGGCGACTTCGAGAAGCGGCTGAAGGCCGTGCTGTCGGAACTCCGCAGGCAGCCGGGCGCGATCCTGTTCATCGACGAGATCCACACGGTGATCGGTGCGGGCGCCGCGTCGGGCGGAGTGATGGACGCGTCGAACCTGATCAAGCCGGCGCTCGCGAACGGCGAACTGCGCTGCATCGGTTCGACCACGTACCAGGAGTACCGCGGCATCTTCGAGAAGGACCATGCGCTCACCCGCCGGTTCCAGAAGATCGACGTGGTCGAGCCGTCGGTCGAGGAAACGGTGCAGATCCTGCTCGGGTTGCGCGGGCGGTTCGAGGAGCACCATGGGATCCGCTACGACGACGACGCGCTGCGTGCGGCCGCCGAACTCTCGGCCCGGCACATCAACGACCGACACCTGCCCGACAAGGCCATCGACGTGATCGACGAGGCGGGCGCCCGCCAGCGGCTCAAGCCGGTCGGCGAGCGCGCGCCGAGCGTGGACGTGGCGCAGATCGAGGACGTGGTGGCTCGCATCGCGCGGATCCCGCCCAAGACCGTCTCCTCGAACGACCGCGACGTGCTCCGCAACCTCGAGCGCAACCTGAAGCTCGTGATCTACGGGCAGGACCGCGCGATCGAGACGCTGGCCTCGGCGATCAAGATGTCGCGCTCCGGCCTCGGCGACCAGCGCAAGCCCGTCGGCTCGTTCCTGTTCGCCGGGCCGACCGGCGTCGGCAAGACCGAGGTCACGCGGCAGCTCGCCAACGTTCTCGGCGTCGAGCTGATCCGCTTCGACATGTCGGAGTACATGGAGCGCCACACGGTTTCGCGGCTCATCGGCGCGCCGCCGGGCTACGTGGGTTTCGACCAGGGCGGGCTGCTGACCGAGGCGATCGCCAAGCACCCGCACTGCGTGCTGCTGCTCGACGAGATCGAGAAGGCTCATCCGGACGTGTTCAACCTGCTGCTGCAGGTGATGGACCACGGCACGCTCACGGACAACAACGGACGCAAGGCGGATTTCCGGCACGTCGCGATCGTGATGACGACGAACGCCGGTGCCGCCGAGATGAGCCGGGCGCCGATCGGCTTCGTCGCCCAGGACAACGCGTCCGACGGCATGGAAGCGATCCGCCGGCTGTTCGCGCCGGAGTTCCGCAACCGCCTCGACGCCGTCGTGCAGTTCGCGCCGCTCGACGAGCGGACGATCGCGCGCGTCGTCGACAAGCTGCTCGTCGAAGTCGAGGCACAGCTCGAGGCCCGGGGCGTGGCGCTGCACGTCGAGGACGACGCGCGCCGCTGGATCGCCGAGCACGGCTACGATCCGAAGATGGGCGCGCGGCCGATGGCGCGGCTGATCCAGGAGCACGTGAAGCGACCGCTCGCCGAGGAGTTGCTGTTCGGCCGGCTCGAGAAGGGCGGGCGTGCGACCGTGCGCGTCGGACGCGACGGCAAGCTCGAAGTGGAGGCGCAGTCGAACGAGGAGCCGGCGCTCCTCGAGTGAGCGTCAGCGACCGCGGTAGACGATGCGGCCCTTCGTCAGGTCGTACGGTGTCATCTCGACCGTGACGCTGTCGCCGGTGAGGATACGGATGTAGTTCTTGCGCATCTTGCCCGAGATGTGGGCCGTCACGATGTGGCCGTTCTGCAGCTGGACACGAAAGGTCGTGTTGGGCAGGGTCTCGACCACCCGGCCTTCCATCTGGATCGCGTCTTCTTTCGCCATGCGGCCTCACGTGCGCCCATGCGGGCGCGCGAATTCTGCATAAAGGCCGCTCATATTGCAATGCAACGTCAGCGCCACGGCCCCGTCGGCGTGCCGGCCGCGACGGCCTGCGCGACCCGCACCGCGAACTCCGTCCTCGGGATCGGCCGGGCGCCGAGGCTCTCGAGGTGCCCGCTCGAGACCTGGCAGTCGATGAAGTCGAGCGGACGCGCGCCGAGTGCGTCCCCGACCAGGCGCGCGAGCGCGACCTTCGAGGCGTCGCGTTCGAGGCTGAACATCGACTCGCCGAAGAACGCCCGCCCGATCGCCACGCCGTAGAGCCCGCCGACCAGCCGTCCGTCGCGCCAGGCCTCGACGGAATGCGCGTAGCCCTGCTGGTGGAGCCCGAGGTAGGCGGAGCGCATCTCCGGCGAGATCCAGGTCGACCCGGCCCGGTCGCCCGAGTCCGCGCACCGGGCGATCACGTCCGCGAAGGCGGTGTCGCACCGCACCTCGAAGCCGCCGTTGCGGATCACCTTCGCGAGGCTGCGCCTGACGCGGAATTCATCCGGGAACAGCACGCAGCGCGGGTCCGGCGACCACCACAGGATCGGCTGGCCGTCCGAGTACCACGGGAAGATGCCGCGCCGGTAGGCCGCGAGCAGCCGGCCGGGCGCGAGGTCGCCGCCAGCGCAGAGCAGGCCGTCCGGTTCGGTGAGCGCGAGCTCGAGCGGCGGAAACGCGTCGAACGGGTCGCCGGGCCGCAGGAACGGGATCACGACGAGGCGTCTCGCGCGTACGGGAGGTGTCGCGCGGCCAGCTCGATGTATTCGTCGACGGCTGCCCGCTCGCGTTCGAGCCAGCGGGCGATCCCGGCCGCGAGCCCCGGGTGCGCGATCCAGTGGGCCGAGTGCGTGGTCGTGGGTTCGAACCCGCGCGCCAGCTTGTGCTCGCCCTGGGTGCCCGGGTCGAACTCCAGGATGCCGTGCGTTATGCACCACTCGATGCCCTGGTAGTAGCAGGCCTCGAAATGCAGGCAATCGACGTGCCGGTCGGCACCCCAGTAGCGACCGTAAAGGCGCCGGTCATCGCGGAAGAAGATCGCCGCGGCGACCGGCACACCGTCCTGACGGGCGAGTTTCACGACGATCGTGCCCGGGCACGCGCGCGAGAGGCGGACGAAGAACTCCGCGCTCAGGTAGTGGTCGTTCCCGTGCAGCAGGAACGTGCGCTCGGAGAACCCGAAGATCGTCCGCCACGTCGCCTCGTCGACCGCGTGGCCGTCGAGTGTCTCGAATTCGACGCCCTGTTCGGCGACACGACGGCGTTCCCGACGGGCCTTCTTGCGCTTGTCGGCACGGAAGCGGTCGAGGAAGTCCTCGAAGTCACGGTAGCCGCGATTGCGCCACAGGAACCGGCAGTCCTGGCGGCGCAGGAAGCCCGCCTCGGCCAGGGCCGCCTGGTCCTCGGTCGTCGTGAAGTTCACCTGGGCGACCGGCGCACCGGACTCGCGCGCGTGATCGACGAGGCGCCGCGCGAGGTCGAGGCGGGCCGCGGGACCGCCGCCTTCCGGCACGAGCAGGCGTGCACCGGTGACCGGCGTGTAGGGTGCCGCGGCGACGAGCTTCGGGTACCACGCGACGCCGGCCGCGTGGCTCGCCTCGGCCCAGCGGAAGTCGAAGACGAACTCACCCCAGGAGTGCGATTTCTCGTACAGCGGGACCGCGCCGACGAGGCGGCCACGATCGCGGACCACGAGGTGGCGGGGCTGCCAGCCGGTGCCGGCACCGACCCGGCCGGTCTGCTCGAGCGTCGCGAGGAAAGCGTGGCGGACGAACGGGTTGCCGCCCGTCTCGAGCGCGTCCCACTCCTCGGACGGGATCCGGTCGATCGCGTCGCAGGTGTCCGTGGCGGGGCGCATCGGCCGAGAGTGCGTCCCGGTGCCGCGGCCGCGTCAGGTCGCCGCGTCGAACTGCTCGAGCCAGCGGTCCGCGTCGAGGGCGGCCATGCAGCCCGTGCCGGCGGACGTGATCGCCTGGCGGTACACGTGGTCGGCGACGTCGCCCGCGGCGAACACGCCCGGGACGCTGGTCGCGGTCGCATTGCCCGACGAGCCGGAGTTCACGGTGATGTAGCCGCCCTTCATCTCGAGCTGCCCCTCGAAGATCTGCGTGTTCGGCGTGTGGCCGACCGCGATGAAGACGCCCGCGACCGGGATGTCGCGGGTGCCGGACTTGTCGGTCGCCGCGATGCGCAGGCCGGTCACGCCCGAGTCGTCACCGAGCACCTGCTCGACCTCGTGGTTCCAGACGATGTCGACGACGCCCGCGCGCTGGCGCTCGAACAGGCGGTCCTGGAGGATCTTCTCCGAGCGCAGGCGATCACGACGGTGCACGAGCGTCACGTGCGAGGCGATGTTCGAGAGGTAGAGGGCTTCCTCGACGGCCGTGTTGCCGCCGCCGACGACCGCGACGCGCTGGCCGCGGAAGAAGAAGCCGTCGCAGGTCGCGCAGGCCGACACGCCGCGCCCGCGGAATTCCTGCTCGGACGGCAAGCCGAGGTAGCGCGCGCTCGCGCCGGTGGCGATGATCAGCGCGTCGCAGGTGTACTCGCCGCGGTCGCCCTTGAGGCGCAGCGGTCGGCCCGAGAAGTCGACCTCGTTCACGTGGTCCAACACGATCTCGGTTTCGAAGCGCTGCGCGTGCTCGCGCATGCGCTCCATGAGCCCGGGACCGGTGAGTCCGTGCGGGTCGCCCGGCCAGTTGTCGACCTCGGTCGTCGTCATGAGCTGCCCCCCCTGTTCCATCCCGGTGAGCAGCAGCGGCTTGCGGTTTGCGCGGGCCGCATAGACGGCGGCCGCGTAACCGGCTGGGCCGGAACCGAGGATGACGAGCCGGGAGTGGCGTGTTTCGCTCATGTATACTTCCTTGCGCTCGTGCGCCGTCGTCCGATCATCGGGGCGCGGCATGGTAATTAAACCCCCGCCCGCCGGCAAAGCACCGGGTCCTGGCCGGGTTGGGGCACCCGGGGACAGGCCGCTGGCCATCGCAGGTCCCACCCGGTAACCTTCGATACTTCATACGCTTACGCGAAAGTCTTGAGCTTTCAGGTGATTGCGGGTGGCTAGAACCGATACGAAGGCCGAAGACGGCTACAGCATTTCGCGCGGGCTCCGCGAGAGCGCGCTGTGGGTGTTTGGCGCGCTGGGACTCATCCTGCTCGTGGCGCTCGCCACGTACGACGCGGGTGACCCGTCGTTCTCGTCGACCGGCCAGTCGGGTCCGATCGCGAACCTGATCGGGCCGTTCGGCGCATGGATCTCGGACGTGTTCTTCGTGATGTTCGGGGGGCCGGCCTTCCTGTTCCCGGTGATGCTCGGGTACGCGGGCTGGACGCTGTTCCAGGACCGCCGCAGCCCGGACCCGATCGACCGGCGCACGTCGGCATTGCGCACCGTGGGTTTCGTACTCGCGCTCGCCTCGAGCTGTGGGCTCGCGACGCTGCATTTCGATCCCGGCACGCTCCCGAACACGTCGGGCGGCCAGGTCGGTGAACTCGTCGGCGACGGGCTCGCCGGCTCGATGAGCCTGCTCGGCGCGACGCTGCTGCTGCTCGCGGTCTGGCTGGCCTCGGTCTCGCTCTGCACGGGCGTCTCCTGGCTCACCGTGATGGACCGGATCGGCGAGGGCGTGCTGCGCGCCATTTCGTTCGTCCGCGAGCGCATGGCGACCGCCCGCGACCAGAAGGTCGGCCGCGAGGTGAAGCTGGCGCGCGCCGAGGTCGTCCGCGAGGAGCAGAAGAAGGTCGCCGACCGCAAGCCACCGAAGATCGAGCTGCCGACCCCGAAGGTCGAGCGCAGCGAGCGCGTCGAGAAGGAAAAGCAGGTGTCGATGTTCGAGCGGCCGGGTTCGACCGAGCTGCCCGAACTCTCGCTGCTCGACGACGCGCCGCCGCGCGCGGGCGGCTACTCGCCGGAGGCGCTCGAGGCGATGTCGCGACTCGTCGAGCTGAAGCTCCGCGACTTCGGCGTCGAGGCGGAGGTCGTCGAGGTCCACCCGGGCCCGGTGATCACGCGCTTCGAGCTGCGGCCGGCGCCGGGCGTCAAGGTCGCGCAGATCTCGCACCTGGCGAAGGACCTCGCGCGCTCGTTGTCGGCCGTGAGCGTGCGCGTCGTCGAGGTCATCCCGGGCAAGTCGACGATGGGCCTCGAGATCCCGAACGAGGCGCGCGAGATCGTCACGCTCGGCGAGATCATCAAGTCGAAGGCCTACGACGACATGTCCTCGCCACTCGCGCTCGTGCTCGGCAAGGACATCGGCGGCAACCCGATCGTCGCCGACCTCGCGCGGATGCCGCACCTGCTGGTCGGCGGCACGACCGGGTCGGGCAAGTCGACGGCCGTGAACGCGATGGTGCTGTCGCTGCTCTACAAGTCCTCGGCCGAGCAGGTCCGGCTGATCATGATCGACCCGAAGATGCTGGAGCTCTCGGTCTACGAGGGCATCCCGCACCTGCTCGCGCCGGTCGTGACCGACATGAAGCAGGCCGCGAACGCGCTGCGCTGGTGCGTCGCCGAGATGGAACGGCGCTACCGGCTGATGGCGCACGCGGGCGTGCGCAACCTCGCGGGCTTCAACCGCAAGGTCAAGGAGGCGGCCGACGAGGGCAAGCCGCTGCGCGACCCGATCGAGATGAAGCAGCTCCCGCCGGGCGGCGACCCCGAGTCGGTGCCGGTGCTCGAGCCGCTGCCGTACATCGTCGTGATCGTCGACGAGCTCGCCGACCTGATGATGATCGTCGGCAAGAAGGTCGAGGAACTGATCGCGCGGCTCGCGCAGAAGGCGCGCGCCTCGGGCATCCACCTGATCCTCGCGACGCAGCGGCCGTCCGTCGACGTGATCACGGGCCTCATCAAGGCCAACATCCCGACCCGCATCGCGTTCCAGGTGTCGGCGAAGGTTGATTCGCGCACGATCCTGGACCAGAGCGGCGCCGAGGCGCTGCTCGGCCATGGCGACATGCTGTTCCTGCAGCCCGGCACGTCGTTGCCCGTGCGCGTGCACGGTGCCTTCGTCTCGGACGCCGAAGTGCATCGCGTCGTCGGCAAGCTGAAGGGGATGAGCGCGCCGGTCTACCTCGACGAGGTGCTCGACGGCCCGTCCGCACCGATCCCGGGCCTGCCGGGCGAGCCGGCGGCGGGCGGCGAGGAGGGTGGCGACCCGGAGCAGGACCCGCTCTACGACGAGGCCGTCAAGATCGTCACCGAGAGCCGCAAGGCCTCGATCTCGGGCGTCCAGCGTCGCCTGAAGATCGGCTACAACCGGGCCGCCCGGATGATCGAGGCGATGGAGGCCGCGGGCCTCGTCGGTCCGCTGCAGTCGAACGGCAGCCGCGAGGTGCTCGCGCCGCCGCCCCCGGAGGCCGATTGAGCGCGACCCGTCGCACCGTGCTGCGGGCGGCCGCGGGCCTGCTCGCGCTCGCGATCGCGGGGCCCGCCGCGGCGTCCGACGATGCGGTCGCGCGCATCGACGCCTACCTGGCCGGCGTCCGCACGCTCTCGGCGAGCTTCGTGCAGGTCGTGCGCGGGCGCGACGGCCAGATCTCGAGCCGGGCCACCGGCACCCTCTCGATCGCGCGACCCGACCGGTTCCGCTGGGACTACGTGCAGCCCTACCAGCAGGTCATCGTCGCGGACGGCAAGCGCCTGTGGCTCTACGACGCGGACCTCGACCAGGTGACGGTCCGTCCGCTCGCGTCGGGACTCGGTTCGACGCCGGCGATGCTGCTGTCCGGGACCGGCTCGGTGGCGGAGGGCTTCACGGCGGGCCCGGTCGAGCGCGACGGCGACTGGACGTGGTGCCGGCTGCTGCCCAAGGGGCGGGGCTCGGACTTCGAGAGCGTGAGTCTCGGCTTCGATCCGAAGGGTCGCCTCGTCGCGATGCAGCTCGCCGACAAGCTCGGGCAGCGCACGGAACTCGTGTTCAGCGACGTCGTGCTGAACTCGACGATCGCGGCTTCGACGTTTCGGTTCGAGCCGCCGAAGGGCGCCGACGTCATCGGCGACGCCGGCTGAGCGACCCGTGATGCTGAAGCAGCGCTGGTTGTGGTTCGCAGCGAACCTGGCGGTCCTCGCCGCGATCACGTACCTGAGCCTCGAGCCCGGCGGCCCGGGCGGTCCGAACGACGGTCGCGACAAGGTCGAGCACCTCGTGACCTACGCGTCGCTCATGATGTGGTTCTCCGGGTTCGTCCGGCCGCGTCTCTATCCGGTCGTCGCCGCGGCCCTCGTCGCGCTCGGCGGAACGATGGAGGTCCTGCAGTACCTGACCCACTGGGGTCGCAGCGCCGAGTGGCTCGACTTCGCGTCCAATACGATCGGCGTTTCCGCGGGCTGGTTCGGCGCGGCCGTGCTGACCGGCGGCTGGGCCCTGAGGCTCATGGGGCGGGATCCGGCGTGAACGGCGCCGTCGCCGAGGGCTGGCGACCCCTGGCCGACCGGATGCGGCCCGCGAGCCTCGACGAATTCGCCGGCCAGCTGCACCTGCTCGCGCCGGGCAAGCCGCTCCGCCGGCTGATCGAGGGCCGCAGCCTGCATTCGATGCTCCTCTGGGGCCCGCCCGGCACGGGCAAGACGACGCTGGCGCGGCTCGTCGCGCGCACCTGCGACGCGGAGTTCGTCGCGCTCTCGGCGGTGATGGCGGGCGTCAAGGACGTCCGGGCCGCGGTCGAGCAGGCCCAGGCACTGCGCCGCGACTCGGGACGGCGGACCGTGCTGTTCCTCGACGAGGTGCACCGGTTCAACAAGTCGCAGCAGGACGCGTTCCTGCCGTACGTCGAGGACGGCACCGTGTGCTTCATCGGCGCGACGACCGAGAACCCGTCGTTCGAGATCAACAGCGCGCTGCTGTCCCGCGCCCGGGTGTACGTGCTGCGGTCGCTGACGGCGGACGACGTCCGGGCCGTGCTCGATCGAGCGATCGCGCGCGAGGCCGAGGGGACGCGCGTCGAGCCCGACGCACTCGCGACGCTGGCCCGGGCGGCCGACGGCGACGCTCGCCGCGCGCTCAACCTGCTCGAGGTGGCGCTCGACCTGGCGCGCGCGGGCGAGGGCGTCGTGACCGAGGACGTCGCGGCCGAGGTCTCGGCGGGCGGCGTGCGACGCTTCGACAAGAAGGGCGAGCAGTTCTACGACCAGATCTCCGCGCTGCACAAGGCCGTGCGCGGCTCCGACCCCGACGCGGCGCTCTACTGGCTGTGCCGGATGCTCGACGGCGGCTGCGACCCGCGATACGTCGCGCGCCGCGTGCTCCGGATGGCCTCCGAGGACATCGGCCTCGCGGACCCGCGCGCGCTCACGCTCGCGCTCGAGGCCTGCGAGGTCTACGAGCGCATGGGCAGCCCCGAGGGCGAGCTCGCGATCGCGGAGGCCGTCGTGTTCATGGCCTGTGCGGCCAAGAGCAACGCCGTCTACGTCGCGTACGGCGCGGCGATGGAGGATGCGAAGCGGCACGGCACGCTCGACGTCCCGATGCACCTGCGCAACGCGCCGACCGCGCTGATGAAGGGCCTCGGCTACGGCAAGGGCTATCGCTACGCGCACGACGAGCCGGACGCCTATGCGGCCGGGGAGAAGTACTTTCCGGACGGCATGGAGCCCGCGCGCTATTACGAACCGGTCGAGCGCGGCCTCGAGATCCGGATCCGCGAGGCGCTGGCCAGGCGCAAGGGGTCAGTCCCCTCGCCGGGAAAGTAGGGGACATTCTCGATTTTCGCGGCACCCCGCGAAAATCGAGAATGTCCCCGGGTTCCCTTACAATCCGCCCCTTCGTCCCCCGACCCCGCGACAGGTTTCCCATGCTCGACGCCAGGCTGCTCCGCTCCGACCCCGAGGCCGTGGCCCGCAACCTCGCCCGGCGTGGTTACGTGCTCGACGTGCACCGGTTCCGCGGACTCGAGGAGCGTCGCAAGACGGCCCAGGTCGCGGCCGACGAAACCCGCGCCGCGCGCAACGCGCACGCCAAGAAGGTCGGCCAGGCCAAGGGCCGCGGCGAGGACATCGCGCCGCTCGTCGCCGAGGGCGAGGCGATGGCCCGCCGGCTCGCCGACCTCGAGCAGGAGCAGGCGGCGGCGGTCGCCGAGTTCGACGCGCTGGTGCTCGGCCTGCCGAACACCTTGCACGAGAGCGTGCCCGACGGTCGCGACGAGGACTCGAACGTCGAGGTGCGCCGCTGGGGCACGCCGCACACGTTCGAGTACGAACCGAAGGACCACGTCGCGATCGGCGAGGGCCTGGCGCAACTGGACTTCGAGGCCGCGGGCCGGATCTCCGGCGCGCGCTTCGTGGTGCTGAAGGGCGGCGTCGCCCGGCTGCACCGTGCGCTCATTCAGTACATGCTCGACCTGCACACCGGCGAGCACGGTTACACGGAGATCTACGCGCCGTACCTGGTCGCGCGCTCGTCGCTCGTGGGCACGGGCCAGCTGCCGAAGTTCGAGGCCGACCTGTTCCGCGTCGTCTCGGGCGAGCAGGAACTGTTCCTGATCCCGACCGCCGAGGTGCCGGTGACCAACCTCGCCCGCGAGTCGATCCTCGAGGCACCGACGCTGCCGCGCCGCTACGTCGCGCACACGCCGTGTTTCCGCTCCGAAGCCGGCTCCTACGGCAAGGACACGCGCGGGATGATCCGCCAGCACCAGTTCGAGAAGGTGGAACTCGTGCAGGTCGTGCGGCCGGAGGATTCGTACGCCGCGCTCGAGGAACTCACGGGCCACGCCGAGAAGGTGTTGCAGGGCCTCGGCCTCCCGTACCGCGTGATCGCGCTGTGCGCCGGCGACGTCGGTTTCGGCAGCGCGAAGACCTACGACCTCGAGGTGTGGCTGCCCGGGCAGGGCAAGTACCGAGAGATCTCGTCCTGCAGCAACTGCGAGGCGTTCCAGGCGCGACGGATGCAGGCACGCTGGCGCAACCCGGCGACCGGCAAGCCCGAGCCCGTGCACACGCTGAACGGGTCCGGACTCGCGGTCGGGCGCACGCTGGTCGCGGTGCTCGAGAACTACCAGCAGGGCGACGGCAGCGTCGTCGTGCCCGAGGTGCTCAGGAAATACATGGGCGGTGCGGAGCGCATCGCCGGATGAACGGCGGCCGGCCCGCGACAGGCCGGCACGGCGGAACCGCGGAGAGGTGGCAGAGCGGTTGATTGCACCGGTCTTGAAAACCGGCGGGGCCTCACGGCCCTCGTGGGTTCGAATCCCACCCTCTCCGCCAACAAAAACAATAACGTATGGGTTTGTTAGGTTGTGCGTGGCGGGCGAATTTTAGCTGATTTATGGGGGCGGAATTTCGTGGACAGGACGTTACGTTGGGGACTGATCGTCGGCGTGCTTTTGGCTGGCTTTGGGGTGTTTTATCACTTCGTGATCTACCTGCCTGGACAGGATCGAGAGCGGCAGCAGGCATACGCCAATTGCATGTCGACTGTTGCGAAGAACTACGATGCTGAATGGGCCGAATCCTGTCAGAACATAGCTTCAAGGGCTCCAAAGCTTTGCCGCGAACTCGGCATGTCCGAAAGCCAGTGTGAGAACCTCGTAGGTGGCGCGGACCCGTCACCGAACTGCTCGCTACCGAAAGTCGCGGCGGAGCCTATTGAGCAGAGGCGAAAGGAGCAGGCTGATACGTGCGCGAAAGCGGCAAGCCTCGGGTTGTAGAGGTCCTAGGGCATGGGTCGTCTCAGTGCTCGGCTTTCGCGGCTTTACTGAGAACAGCCGAAAACAACTCAAGACTGCTAACGCTTGTCCAACGAGGTCCCTGCCAATAGTCTGTTTGCAAGTTTGAAGATTGCGGAATGTTTCGAGGTCGGTCCGTGAAACATGCGACACGATTTCGGGTGGCTGGCGGGAAGTTAATGTCATTCCAAGGGGGGGCTGTTATGCGACGGATCGTGTTTGGAGCCTTTGCGCTATTGTGGTCGACGTTGGCGCTCGCTGCCGAAAAAGGCGTGCCGGTTTATCTCGGTGCCACTGCTGATGATCCTGTCGGCTCCCGGTTGGCGTATAGGATCAAAGAGCAGATACGCAAGTCCGGTCAGATGGAATTCGTACCGTCCGCATCTGACGCTTTTGTCGGACTAAATCTAACTACCCTCGACCCGGACGACGCGGCGAGACGTACGGTGTACTCACTTGTAGTGACAATCAGGGACTTCTCCGCGAAGGACGCCGAGTTGTTTTACTACTGGTCGTCCTATGTAGGCACGTGCGGTACAAACAAAGTTGATGAGTGCGCGGAAAGCATCGCCGCCGATGTTGATCAAGTGGTGGATTCGTGGAAGAGCGCGCTCAGCAAACTTTCGGAGTCAAGGCCAGACACGGATCAGAAAAGCGCAAATTGATTTGCCGCTACCACTGCCCGATCGACCTGCAGGCGCTCCGTCGCGCGACCGTGCTCGGGACCGCGTCGCCCTGAGGATGCCCGGTGGCCCGGAGCCCTTGCCTCCGAGTCCGTCGCGTCGCTCAGCCGGCCGTGATGCCGACGATCCGCGGCGCCATCGCGTGCCACCAGGGCGTATCCCAGAGCAGGTGCATCAGGACGGCAACCGGCAGGCTGACGAGCACCCAGATCACGTAGGCCCGGTGCACCTTGTGCGTGCGCACGAGGTCCCAGATCAGCATCGGGGCAATCGCGACGAACGGGTGGAATTCGAGCGAGAGCGCGCTGCCGGGCAGCGTCGTCGGCAGCCAGGTCATCCGGTCGAACGCCGCAGGCAGCGCGATCGCGACCGCGAGGAACATCATCCGCTTGTGCAGTCCGGGATCGGTCTTGCGGGCCGCGAGCGCGATCCCGAGGAAGATCGGGAACAGCACGCCGATCCGGAGCTGGATCAGCATGATGTCGTCGAACTCGTGCAGCCCCTGCTCGATCGCCGGCCGGATCGCGTCGGGCGCCGATTGCGCCATCGCCCAGACCTGGTGATACATCGTGGGCACGAGCACGATCCCCGCGATCACGAGCGCCGGCCCGAGCACGAACGCGGCGATGCCTAGCGTGCGGTGGTACTGCAGTCGTCCGGTCGCGGCCAGCACCGACTGTGCGAGCAGCAACAGCAGGAACGTGCCCATCAGCACTGCATGCACGTGCATGGGCAGCGGGAACGGCGGTCGCTGGCCGGCCTCGACGGCACCGAGCTTCGCAACCGAATCGGGCACGAACCCGATCAGCGTCCACGCGATGAAAGTCACGGCCATGAACACGTAGATCCAGCGATCCACGGCGAGCGCCAGCGGGCTGTCGGAACGTGCGCCCGTGGTACCGCCGCCGAGCGGCACAGCGATGTCTGTCATGCGGCATCCCCCCTGCAAACAGTGGCGGAATGTAGCACGCGCAACGGTTTCGACGTCGCTCGCGAGGGATGCGGCCCGGCGCCTTGCATCCCCGGGTTGCCTGCGCCTTGTGCTGGCGCCCGACCTGCGCGACGATGGCGCCGCCGGGATCCACGCCGAAACCACGGGGGACGATCATGGCAATGCGCATCCTTGCGTCGGTCGTGTCGCTGTCTGCGATCGCGATCTCCGGTGCGGGCCCCGCACTCGCACAAACCCCACCCAAGCAGGTCGTCAAGCCGCCGATTGCGCAGGCCTGGATCGACGTCGCGACGTTTTCCGGGTTCGGCATCGGTGCGATGGGCCCGGGCGCCGGCTCGGGCCAGGGAATGATGGGCATGACGCTCGGCGCCCTGATGGGCGGCCATGCCGCCGAGGCCGAGTTCGGCAACACCGTGACAGGCGTCGCCGGGCGATGGATGGACGTGACGCTCTACACGAGCCGGAATCCGAACCTGCAGCTCGCCACGCAGTCCGTGCCGCCGTCGACCGGGCTGGCCCCGACGCTGAAGCTGATGGCGCCCGAGCGGCCGAAACCGACGCCCCGTGGCGACGACGAGGCACCCGCGGAGTTCAAGTACGAGCCCCCGAAAGGCAAGCTGCTGCTGTACTGGGGCTGCTCCGAGACTGTGCGGCCGGGTCAGCCGAAGGTCGTCGACCTGCAGACGGCGACGATGGCGGAGTTCGCGAAGTTCTTCGAATCGCGTCGCTCGACGACCCGCGGTGCGCACGCGGCGGCGGGCCGGCCGGTCTGGCCCAGCCGCGACGACAAGCGCGTGTTCCCGGCCGGCGCCTCGATCGCAGGCGAGCACGCCTACCAGGGCGACGGCGTGCCCGAGAGCTTCAAGTTCGCGATCCCGGCGGCCCAGGACATCATGCCCGCCGTCCAACTGAAGCAGACGGAGCAGGCCACGTCGATACGACTCGACTGGAACGCGATCCCGACCGCACGGGCGTACTTCCTCGGCGCGATGGGGGCCCGGGAAGGCGAGCAGAACACGATCGTGATCTGGACCTCGAGCGAGTTGCCGGACAGCGGCTTCGGCCTGTTCGACTACCAGACGAACACGGCCATCGACGGGTGGCTGAAGGAGAAGGTGCTGCTGCCGCCGACCACGACGACCTGCGCGATCCCGAAGGAAGCGGCCGGGCAGGGCATGCTGAGGGCGATCGCTTACGGCAGCGAGCTCAACATGGCGTACCCGCCGCGCCCGACCGACCCGGCCGTCGCCTGGGAACCGGAGTGGAACGTCAAGATCCGCGTGAAGTCGATGACCACGACGATGGTCGGGATGCCCGAGGGCGCGATGCCGGGTTCCGACACCGGGGAGATGACCGACGCACCGCCCCCGTCCGACGCGGAACAGGCGCCACCCCCGCCGCCGAAGAAGAAAAAGAGCTGGAACCCGCTCGAGGTGCTGAAAGACGCGGTCGGCGCCGGCGGCGGCGGCTAGGGCGCCGGACGCGTCGGGCGTGCTGCGTCCCCAGGGCGCGGCGCCCCCCGCCCGGAATCGGTCAGCCGTCCGTCGCGATCGGCAGCGTCCGGCGGTCGACCACTCGGCGCAGCACGATGTGCGTGCGGAACGACGCGATGTTGTCGTCACTCGCGAGTGCTCGCTCGATGAAGCCGGCCAGGTCCTCCATGTCGCGGGCAATCACCGTCACCAGGTAGTCGAGCTGGCCGGCGACCTCGAAGCACTGGGCAACGCGGCCGTGGGTGCGCATCCGGGCCTCGAAGCGTCGAAGCGCGGGACCGCCGGACTCGTGGAGCTTGACCTCGAAAATCGCCTGGACGCTGAAGCCGGCCCGGACCGGGTCGATCTGTGCCGTCGAGCCGAGCAACAGTTTCGCCTTCTTCAGGCGACGGATGCGGCGCAGGGCGGTGGGTGCGGACACGCCGAGCTCGGCGGCCAGGTCGCGAATCGTGCGGTCGGAGTCGAGCTGCAGCAGGTTCAGCAGCTTCCGGTCGATCGGGTCGAGTGGCATCGAAGAGTTGTAACAAACGGAAAACAAGGTGTTCCATTCAGTACAACACGTTACGACGCACCTGCCTAGACTGCGCCGCACGCACCTCTTCAACCGGAACGCCTGAATGCGCATCTGCCGGGCCTGCCTCGCGATCACCTGCCTCATCGCCGTTGGCCCTGCGGTCGCCGACGGCGTGGAGTGCCTGCCCGCGCCGGTCGACCGGGAGGTGTATGCGGAATCGGCCCAGCGGGAGAACGCCCGCGTCAGTCCAGGCGGGCACTACGTCGCGACGCTGCTCGCGGGCGAGCGAGGCGCCGAGATCCGGATCGCGCCGCGGACTGCGCCGCTCGAGGAGCGTTCGCTGCTGGCGGAGCCGATGGCGGGCGTGCAGCAGTTCGAGTTCACGCGGGACGACCGCAGCGTGCTGTTGCTCGCGGACGAGGGCGGCGACGAGCAGTACCGCCTCTACGTTGTCGACATCGCGACCGGGGCGCGGAGGGTCCTGACGCCGCCCGGAGCCCAGGTGGCGATCGAACGTGTCGGCCCGCGATCCGGACGGCAGGTCGTGGTTTCGATCAATGACCGTAATCCGGAGTATTTCGACCTGGTGCGCATCGACCTCGACACGGGCCGGTCGACGCGGATCCTCGAGAACGATCGCTACAGCGCCTTCGTGGTCGGGCCCGACCTGCGTCCCGCGATGGCGAGCCGCCTCGAGCCGGACGGCGGAAAGACCTGGTACCGGCTCGACGGCACGCGGGCCACTGTGTTCCGCCGGTTGTCGCCCGAAGACACGATCGGTAGCGGGCTCGGGGACGTGTCGGGCGACGGGCACTCACTGGCATTCCTCGATTCGAGCGGGCGCAGCCACGTGGCCGTCCGGACGCTCGACCTGCGGACCGGTCGCGATTCCCTGGTGGCCGGCTCGGACTCGGACGTGTCCGGATACCTTGCGGACCCCGCGACCGGCACGATCCTCGCCGTCGAGTACGACGCGCTGCTGCCTCGCTGGGTCCCGCAGGACGTCGGTGTTCGCCGCGATTTCGAGGCATTGGGCCGGGAGGTGGGCCGCGATCGCATCCGCATCCTGTCCCGGACCGACGACGATACGACTTGGGTCGTCAGGATCAGCGGCCCGACCCGGCCGGGTACGACGTACCTGTACGACCGCTCGACCAGCGCGCTCAAGCCGTGGCTCACCGATTACCCGCACGTTCCCCGCGACCGACTGGCGCCGATGCAGGCCCGCTGGGTCCGGGCACGCGATGGGCTCGAACTCCCCGTCTACTACACGCTGCCGCTCCGTGCTCCCGGTTGCGGAACCGTGGCGCCGCGGGGCCCGGCAGTCGTGTGGGTGCACGGCGGTCCCTGGGACCGCGACCGCTGGGATTTCAGGCTCGACCACCAGTTGATGGCCAATCGGGGTTACGTGGTGATCAGCGTGAACTACCGCGGCTCGACTGGATTCGGGAAACAGTTCATGTCCGCCGGCAACCGCGAGTGGGGGCGCCGGATGCAGGACGACCTGGCCGACGCGGTCGCCGCACTCGCGGCCGATGGCGTCGTCGATCCCGGGCGGGTCGCCATTCTCGGATCGAGTTACGGCGGGTACGCCGCGCTGTCGGCGATGGCGTTCACACCGACTGCTTATGCGTGCGGCGTGTCGGTGGTGGGACCCTCCGACCTCGCGACGCTGATCGAAGGCATCCCGCCGTATTGGACCGCGACTCGCAGCCTGTACACCTCGCGGGTCGGGGATCCAGGCACGCCCGAAGGCCGTGCGCTGCTCGCGGCACGTTCGCCGCTTACGGCGGCGGCAGCAGTGCGGCGACCGCTGCTGATCGTGCAGGGCACCAACGATCCGCGGGTGCCCGAACGCGAGTCACTCCGGATGGCCGAGGCCGTGGTCGGCGCCGGAGGGCCCGCAACGCTTTTGCTGTTTCCGGATGAAGGCCACGGCATCGCCCGGCCGGCCAACGCGCGTGCGCTCACCGCCATCGTCGAGGCGTTCCTGCATGCCTGCCTGGGTGGTCGCGCTCAACCCGTGGGCACGGCGCTCGACGGGTCCAGTGTCCGGATTCCCATCGGCCGGGAATTTCTTTCCGGGCTCGACCCGGCGCTCAAATGAGCGGCGCGCTCGGCCAGCAGACGCCGCCAGCGCTGGTCCGCCGCATGCGCTTTCGCGGCGTAGTAGTCCGAGGGTGCGATCGGCAGCTCCGCACAGACCGCTTCGGCGCCGTAGCGCGAGCGCAGTGTGTCGACGACCTCGACGAGCCGGGCGAACGACGGGTGCGCGCCGTCGTCCTCGAGCAGGCCCCGCAAACGGCGACGTATCGCGGCCGCGTGCGCGAGTTCGAGTGTTTCCCGGGCGCCGAAGATACTGCGAACCCTCGCTCCGATGGATCCGGCCGATGTCGTGCGCATGTGCTGGACCTCCCTCGTCGACGTGACGTACGACCGCGTGCACGGGCGTTCGAGGGTTTCGATGCGCGGGCGTCGAAAAAGGTTGCGAGCGGCGACCATGCGTCGTGACCCGACGTGCCGGGCGGCCGTCGGCGCGACGAAGCAACCTTCCATCCGCGGGCCGCATCCAATCCATCACGACCCGAACGTCCGGGTCGAGGAGGATGCCCATGTTCGCCGCCGCATTCGTCATGCTGTTCTCGGTCTCGCTCTGGTTCGTCAAGCAGTTCGACGAGCCGGTCTGGTGATTGGCCCGGCGCGGTGCGAGACTCCCGGGGGATGAACGCGGGAGTCCGCATCGTCGATGCCTGGATGCAGCACCCGACGGCCCGGCACCTGGCCGAGCCGATGTTCGAGTCGCTGCGCCGATGGACCCGGGCCGATGGCCGGGATCCGGGTCCGGGCGAGTGGTCGGTTGCGCGCACGCTCGCCGCCATGGACGAGGGCGGCGTGTCGCTCGCGCTGCTGTCGGCGTGGTCCTCGCCGCGCGGCGACCTGATCTCGAACGACGAGGTGGCCGCGTTCGTGCGTGCCGCGCCCGATCGCCTGGCGGGCGTCGGGGCAGTGGACCTGCGCCGTCCCCGCGATGCGGTCCGGGAGGTGCGACGCTGCGTCCGTGAGCTCGGATTCAAGGCGATCCGCGTGCTGCCGTGGCTCTGGGAGCTGCCGCCGACCCATGCGCGCTACTACCCGGTCTACAGCGAGTGCTGCGAGCTCGGCGTGCCGTTCTGCACGCAGGTCGGGCACACCGGCCCGCTGATGCCGTCCGAGTTCGGGCGTCCGATCCCGTACATCGACCAGGTGGCGATCGACTTCCCGGAACTCGTGATCGTCGGCGGGCACATCGGTTACCCGTGGACCGAGGAAATGGTCGCGGTGGCGACCAAGCACCCGAACGTCTACATCGACACGTCAGCCTACACGGCGTCGCGTTACCCGGCGGCGCTCGTCGGGTACCTGAAGACGCACGGTCGGTCGAAGGTGCTGTTCGGGAGCAACTGGCCGATGATCGCCCCTGCGAAGGCGCTCGAGGGGCTCGGTACGCTCGGCCTGGACGAGCCTACCCGCACCGCGTTCCTGTCCGGGAACGCCGTGCGGGTGTTCGGACTCTGACGGCGACGGGTTACTTCGCCGCGAACTGGCCGCGAATCTCGCCCAGCCTGAAGTCTCCCGGCCCGGAATTCGGCGGGTCCACGCCGTCGTTCGTGTGCACGTTTACGTAGGCGTTGCCGCCCTTCAGTTCGTCGACGAGGTCGGCCAGCGGGGAGCCCTGCATCGGACCGGCCAGGTCCGATGCGGTGATCGTGCCTTCCGCGAGGACCCCCGTGTACGGGCCCTTCTTCGCGGCCGCGCCGTGGACCGGGAACAGCTTCACGACGCTCGGCCCGTTCATGCTCGTACTCCCGAGGTGGATGTCGGCACCCGAGGGATTCTCGAGGTTGGTGACCGAAAGCGTATAGCTGATCTTCTTGTCGCCGTCGTGGACGACGAGCGTGCATTCACCGGTGGCCTTCGAGCCGGTCGGTTCCGGCAACTGTGCCGCACCGTTCAGCGATGCGACGAACTTGAGTTCCTCGGCGCGGGCGCCGAGCGACGCGAGCGCGATGGCCGCCGTCGCGAGCGGGATCCAGATGCGGCTGCGTGTGGGCATGACGGTCACCTCGTTGGCCTTGAGTTTCCGGTGCCGGCGGCGCGGGCGCCGCACGGATGCCGTTATCAGAGGCCCGACGGTGTCCGGCGGAAATACGTAGTTTAGGCAGGGATATTCGCGTCGCCGCGGCTCAGCGCGACGGTCCGGCGTAGAGGTCGATGACGTTCGAAAGCGCGTCCTGGCAGACGCGGCAGAAGGGGACTTCGTCGCGCGTGAACATCACGCAGTCGAGCTGTGGCCGGTAGTAGGCCTGCGCGTCGTAGTTGGCGCCCTGGAACGCCCCGACGGCCTTGTTCCAGCGCGCATCGGCGAACAGCCGGGTCGTGTAGCTCCGTTCCTCGCGGAAGAGGGCCGACATCTCGCTTTCCGGCCGGCGCCCGGCGCGTATCTCCTTGCGCCGGGCCTGGAACTCGCGCTGCCGCTCCTCGAATTCCGCCTTCGGCCACGGCGTCGGGACCGGCGTGCCGGACGCGAGCAGGCGCCGCCACTTGAGCGTCTTCGGGTCTGCCGATGCCGTGACGTTCGGTTGCCAGGGTTCGACGATGTGCGACTGCGGCTCGTAGGCGACCGGCGAGGTGTAGTACTCGTCGGCGAGCGCAGCGAAGTGGTGGCCGAACTCGTGCACGAACAGGTAGCCCGACCAGTCGTTGCCGGCCGCGAACGTCGAGAAGTCGCCGAAGATCCCGCCGCCGCCGTAGCTCTCGCTGTTCGTCAGGATGGTCAGGAACTCATACGGCGCCCACGCGGCGACCTCGCGCAGCGCCCGGTCGTCGAACGTCAGGATGTAGCGCTCCGAACCGAACGCGTCGTACGTGGCGCCGACCGGGCTGCGGCGCTCGACCCCGGTCGATGGCCTCGAGATGCCCGAGACCGCCGCGGGCGGGCACAGCGCCCAGACGTTGAAATCGGCCCGGCGCGAGTGGAACGGCTCGTGGGCGAACAGCGCCTCGACCGCGCGGGTGAGGTCGTTGCGGAACTTGCCGGCGCACTCGGCCTGCGTGTACCCGTCGCCGAGCAGCAGCACGTCCACCTTGTCGACCGACGGTCCGTGGCGCTCGACCTCGATCAATTCCTGCCTCTGCGGCGGCGAGCGGACGACATAGGGGTCGGCCGGGTCCACCTTGAACGACCAGGCGTCGACGAACCGTTGCGCGTCGTCGCGCTTCTGGACGGTGACCGTGACCGGTCCGGTCGGCATCGGGAAGCGCAGCGAGGCCGCGAACGTCCGGTGCGAGGTCGCCGCCTCGGCGGTCGTCTCCCACTCCTCGTAGACGGTGTCGTAACCGCGGGAGTAGAGGAGCGCACCCGACGGGTCGCGCACCTGGAAGCGGAAATTGCCGAGGTTCGTGTCGTCGACCGCCCGCGCCGGATTTCCCGGCCAGGGCAGCGGCTCGACGACGACGCGGTCGACCGAGTAGACGTCGACGCCCTGTCCGCCCGTATGGAAGTAGTCGACCCGGAGCGTCCCGGGCTCCCGGTCCGCGCGGGCCGGGACGACGGCGCCCGCCGCGCAGAGCAGCAGGGCGACGAGACCGTGGCGCGCGAGGGTCACTTCAGCGGCCCCGCGCCCGCGGACGCGCCGATCGTGCGGTCCGCGACCTCGACGTCTTCTTCGAGCCGGTCCGGCCGAGGTTGAGGCGGGCGAGCGCCCGGTGCTCCCGCGTCTGGATCTCGGTCTCGACCTGGCGCAACTGCGCGACGAAGAGCTGGGCCGCGCGCGACAGCGATCGCTTGCGCGGATAGAAGAGCCCGTAGCTCAGGTGCAGCCACGGCGCGTCGAACGGGATCAGCGCGAGCTTCTTCGCGCGCACCTCGGCCTCGATCGCGACGAGCGGCGCGAGGCCGATCGCGTCGCCGGCGAGCACGGCCGCCTTCGCGACCGCGAACCCGTCGACCATCAGGTTCGGTGCGAGGTCGCCGGTTTCGCGCTCCACCTTCGCGGTCGGCATGTGCTTCGCGACGTGCATCGCGATCCGGTGCGGTACCCGCGGCGACGCGAGCGGGAACACGAGCAGGGTTTCGAGCGAGTGCTCCCGGACGGCCGTGAGCGGGTGGCCGACGCGCGTGAAGAAGAACACGCGGTGTTCGGCGACGGGCTCGATCGCGAGCCGGGTCGGGCTCCGCTCGGCGCTCGTGGTGTCGGCGACCGCGAACTCGATGCGTCCCGCCATCACGTCGCGGGCCAGCGTCTCGAAGTCGCCGATCGAGGCGTGCACGCGCAGGCGCGAGTTCGCCGTGGCCATCCGGCCGAGGGCCGTCCCGAGTGCAAGTTCGGCGGCGAACGTGTCGGTCCCGAATACGATCTGGGGCGACTGCAGGCCGGCCAGTTCCTCGAGGTCGCGGGTGAAGTCGCGGGCCTGCGAGAAGATCCGGCTGGCGTGGTCGATCACGAGCCGACCGGCTTCGCCGGGCTTCAGCGCGCGGGTCGCGGTGTCCATCAGCTTCGTGCCGACCGCGTTCTCGAGCGAGCCGATGCGCTTCACCAGCGCGTCGGGGGTCAGGTTGAGCGCCTGCGCGGCCCGCGCGAGGTCGCGGGCCGGCAGCAATTTGACGATGTCCAGAAGTCCGGGGCGCTTCGGCATTCGGGGCTACACCTGGCGTCTGCGGGCCCGCCGGGCGCGCCTCGCCATGATCGGCGTGACGCGGGCCGCGGGGTCACCCAAAACGCTATGATGCGCCTCATGGCTTCCAAGATCATCTCCAGGCGCGACCTGGAATTCCTGTTGTACGAATGGCTGGACGTCGAGGCGCTGTGCGGGCGGGCCCGCCACGCCGACCACTCCCGGGAGACGTTCGACGCGACGCTCGATACGGCCGAGCGCCTGGCGCAGGACCTGTTCCTCCCGCACCGTCGCCGCGGCGACGTCGAGGAGCCGCATTTCGACGGTGAGCGCGTGCACCTGATCCCGGAGGTGGCGCAGGCCTTCCGGGCGTTCGCGGACGCGGGCCTGATCGCGGGTGCCCAGGACTACGAGTACGGCGGGATGCAGCTGCCGGTCACCGTCGACAAGGCCTGTTATGCCCATTTCATCGCCGCGAATGCCGGCACGGCCGGTTACCCATTCCTGACGGCGGCCAACGCGAACCTGCTCCTTGCCCACGGGACGCCGGCCCAGGTCGACGCATTCGCCCGTCCCGAACTCGCGGGGCGGTACACCGGAACGATGTGCCTGTCGGAGCCGCAGGCCGGCTCGTCACTCTCGGATGTCGCGACCCGCGCCGAGCCGGACGGGGATTCGCCGTTCGGCCCGCGTTACCGGATCACCGGACACAAGATGTGGATCTCCGCGGGCGAGCACGAGGTCGCCGAGAACATCATCCACTTGGTGCTCGCGCGGATCGTCGGCGCGCCGCCGGGCGTCAAGGGCATCTCGCTATTCATCGTGCCGCGCAGCCTCGTGTGCGAGGACGGCACGGTCGGCGAACGCAACGACGTCGCGCTCGCCGGGCTCAACCACAAGATGGGCTACCGAGGCACGGTCAACACGCTGCTCAACTTCGGCGAGGGGCGATACCGTCCGGAAGGCCGCGCCGGCGCGATCGGCTACCTGGTCGGCGAGCCGAACCGCGGCCTCGCCTGCATGTTCCACATGATGAACGAGGCCCGGATCGGGGTCGGTCTCGGTGCCGCGGCGCTCGGTTACGCGGGTTACCTCGAGGCGCTCGAGTACGCGCGCAACCGCCCGCAGGGCCGGCCCATCGCCGCGAAGGACCCGATCTCGCCGCAGGTGCCGCTCGTCGAGCACGCGGACGTCCGGCGGATGCTGCTCGCGCAGAAGGCCTACGCCGAGGGTGGGCTCGCATTCGGGCTCTACTGCGCCCGGCTGGTCGACGAACAGCTGACGGCGGAGTCGGCCGAGGCCCGCGCCGAGGCCGGCCTGTTGCTCGAGATCCTGACACCGGTCGTGAAGTCCTGGCCGTCGCAGTGGTGCCTCGCCGCGAACGACCTCGCGATCCAGGTCCACGGTGGCTACGGGTACACGCGCGACTATCCGGTCGAGCAGCTCTACCGCGACAACCGGTTGAACCCGATCCACGAGGGCACGCACGGTATCCAGGCGCTCGACCTGCTCGGCCGCAAGGTCGTGATGGAGCGGGGGCGGGCGCTCGAACTGCTGGGCCGGCGCATCGGCGACACGATCGCGCGGGCCCGCGCGACCGGCGACTCGACGCTCGGCGGATACGCCGCGGCACTCGAGGCCGCGGTGGGCCGGGTGGCCGCGACGACGGCGCGGCTGCACGGCAGCGGCGACGTCGAGCGTGCGCTCGCGAACGCGACCGTGTACCTCGAGGCGTTCGGGCACGTCGTGATCGCCTGGGTGTGGCTCGAGCAGGCGCTCGCGGCCCACGGCAAGTCGGGCGACTTCTACGACGGAAAGCGCCAGGCCTGTCGTTACTTCTTCCAGTGGGAACTGCCGCGCACCGGGCCGCAGTTCGACCTGCTCGCGAGCCTCGACGACACGACGCTCGCGATGCGCGACGCCTGGTTCTAGGCCGGTACTGACGCGCCCCGGCGGGGCCACGAGGGTAGGCGATGGGACGATCGATCTTCATCACGGGCGCATCCTCCGGCATCGGCGAGGCGCTGGCCGTCGAGTACGCGCGGCGCGGCTGGAACGTCGCGATCGCCGCGCGCCGGGTCGAGCGGCTCGAGGCGCTGGCCACGCGGCTGCGCGAGCTCGGTGCCGCACGCGTGCTGCCGGTCGCGCTCGACGTCACGGACTTCGACGGGATCGCCACCGCACTCGCCGGCGCGGCGGCCGAACTCGGCCGGCTCGACGTCGTCGTCGTGAACGCTGGCGTCGGCTACACGGTGCCCGCGGGCAGGGGACGCTTCGACCTCGTGAAGAAGACGATCGACACCGACCTTACCGGTGCGATCGCGACGGTCGAGCAGGCGCTGCCGCTCCTCCGGGCGCAGGGCGACGGGCACATCGTCGGGATCACCTCGATTGCGGGCGTCCGAGGGATGCCGATGATGGGCGCGTACTCGGCCGCGAAGGCCGGCCTGCATCGCTACCTGCAGTCGGTGCGCGCCGAAGTGCGCGGCGAGCCGATCGCGGTCACCGAACTCGCGCCCGGCTACATCGACACGGACATGAACCGCGGCATGAAGAACCGGCCATTCGTGATTCCGGTCGAGCGGGGAGCGGCGATCATGGCGACGCTGATCGAGCGGCGCGTTTCGCACGCGTACGTACCGCGCTGGCCATGGACGCTGGTCGCGCCCGTGCTCCGCCTGCTCCCGGACGCGCTGCTCGCGCCGCCGCGCAAGGCCGGCCGATGAGCGTCGCGGTGCCGGGCACGCGGCCGGTCGCGCCGCAGCACGCGTTCGACACCGGTCGGCTGATCGTGTGGCTCGAGGCCACGCTCGGCCCGCAGGACGGGCCGGTCGAGGTTGCGCAGTTCAAGGGCGGGCAGTCGAACCCGACGTACCTGGTGAGCGCCGGTTCGCGTCGCTACGTGCTCAGGCGCAAGCCGCCGGGCAAGCTGCTGCCGTCCGCGCACGCGGTCGACCGCGAGTACCGCGTGATGAAGGCGCTCGCGGGCAGCGACGTCCCGGTGGCGCGCATGCACGCGCTCTGCGAGGACGAGTCCGTCATCGGCACGGTGTTCTACCTGATGGAGTACGTCGGCGGGCGGGTGCTGTGGGACCCGCGGCTCCCGGACCTCGTGCCGGCCGAGCGGGCCCGGCACCACGACGAGATCAACCGCGTGATCGCCGCGCTGCACAGCGTCGATCCGGTCGCGGTCGGACTCGGGGACTTCGGCAAGACCGGCGAGTACATCGCGCGGCAGGTCGCGCGGTGGACCAAGCAGTACCAGGCCTCCGAGACCGAGAAGATCGAGGCGATGGACAACCTGATCGCCTGGCTGCCGGCAAACATACCCGCCGGCGACGAGACCCGCATCGTCCACGGCGACTACCGGATCGACAACGTGATCTTCGACCCGGTCGAGCCGAGGATCCGCGCAGTGATCGACTGGGAACTCTGCACGCTGGGTCACCCGCTCGCGGATTTCGCCTACCACTGCATGGTGTGGCGCATCCCGCCGGGCGTGTTCCGCGGCCTCGGCGGCACCGACCTCCCGTCGCTCGGGATCCCGACCGAGCGCGAGTACGTGGCGGCCTACTGCCGCCGCACCGGCCGCGACGGGATCGCCGAGCGTGACTGGGAGTACTACATGGCCTACAACATGTTCCGCATCGCCGCCATCGTGCAGGGCGTGATGGCGCGTGCGCTGCAGGGCAACGCCTCGAGCGCCGAGGCGCTCGAGACCGGGCGCGCCGCCCGACCGCTCGCCGAACTCGCCTGGAGCCAGGTCGAGCGGCTGAAGATCACCTGAGGAGACGACGATGGATTTCGCACATTCGCCCAAGGTCCAGGAACTTCAGAAGCGCGTGACCGCGTTCATGGAGCAGCACGTCTATCCGGCCGAGGCGGTCTTCCACGCCGAGGTCGAGGAGAACCGGCGCAAGGGCAACGCCTGGATTCCGACCCGGGTCGTCGAGGACCTGAAGAAGAAGGCGCGCGCGGCGGGCCTGTGGAACCTGTGGCTGCCCGAATCCGAATTCGGCGCCGGGCTCACGAATCTCGAATACGCGCCGCTCTGCGAGATCATGGGCCGGTCGCACATCGGGCCCGAGTCGTTCAATTGCTCGGCGCCGGACACGGGCAACATGGAGGTGCTGGTCCGCTACGGAAACGAGGCGCAGAAGCAGCAGTGGCTCGAGCCTCTGCTCGCCGGTGAGATCCGCTCGGGGTTCGCGATGACCGAGCCCGCGGTTGCCTCGTCCGACGCGACGAACATCGAGGCGAGCATCGTCCGCGACGGCGACCACTACGTGATCAACGGCCGCAAGTGGTGGACCTCGGGCGGCGGCGACCCGCGCTGCAAGGTGCTCATCTTCATGGGCAAGACCGACCCGACGAACGAGAGCCGCCATCGGCAGCAGTCGATGGTGCTGGTGCCGATGGACACGCCGGGGGTCCGGATCATCCGCCACGTACCGGTGTTCGGCTACGACGATGCCCCGCACGGACACTCCGAGATCGAGTTCAGGGACGTCCGGGTACCTGTGTCGAACCTGCTGCTCGGCGAGGGCCGCGGCTTCGAAATCGCGCAGGGCCGCCTCGGGCCCGGACGTATCCACCACTGCATGCGGCTCATCGGCGCGACGGAGCGCGCGATCGAGAAGATGTGCACGCGCGCGGTCGACCGGGTCGCGTTCGGCCGCCGGCTCGCGGAGCAGGGCGTCTGGCGCGAGCGGATCGCCGATGCACGGATGAAGGTGGACCAGGCGCGCTTCCTGGTGCTGCACGCGGCGTGGAAGATGGACGTCGCGGGCAACAAGGCGGCGCAGAAGGAAATCGCGATGATCAAGGTCGTCGCGCCGACGATCGCCTGCGAGATCATCGACCAGGCGATCCAGCTGTTCGGCGCCGCCGGCGTCTCGGACGACTTCGGGCTCGGCTGGCTGTACGCGAACTCGCGCACGCTCAGGATCGCCGACGGCCCCGACGAGGTGCACCGCAACCACATCGCGAAGATCGAAATCGCGAGCCACGTGAAGCTCTGACCGTGCGCATCGAAGGTGCGGTCGCGCTCGTGACGGGCGCCGGGCGCGGCATCGGCCGTGCCGTTTGCCGGGAGTTCCGGCGTCGCGGAGCGGCCGGCATCGTGGTCGCAGACCTCGACGCCGCGGCGGCGGAGGCGACGGCCGCCGAACTCGGCGGCCTCGGCTTCGGTAGCGACGTGAGCGATCCGGGCGCGGTGCGCGGCATGGTCGCGACGGCCGAGCGGCACTACGGACGCGTGGACCTGCTGCTCTCGAACGCCGGCCTCGGCGTGCAGGCGCTCGACCTGGACGATGCATTGTCGGAGCCGGACGCGGAGTGGCAGCGGATGTGGGACGTGCACGTGATGGCGCACGTGCACGCGTCGAGGGCGGTGCTGCCGGGCATGCTCGCGCGGGGCCGGGGGCACCTCGCGAGCGTCGCGTCGGCCGCGGGGCTCCTGAGCCAGTGCGGCGACACCGCCTACAGCACGACGAAGCACGCGGCCGTCGGGCTCGCGGAGTCGCTTGCGATCACGTACGGCGACCGGGGGATCGGCGTGTCGGTCGTGTGCCCGCAGTACGTCGCGACCGCGATGACCGGGCTCGACGAGCACACGACGGCAGGCTCCATCCCGGGCGTGCTCACGGTCGAGCAGGCGGCATCCGTGATCGCCGACGGCATCGAACGGGACGAGTTCCTGATCCTCACGCACCCCGAGGTGCTCGGCTACTTCCAGAAGAAGACGGCCGACTACGGGCGCTGGATCGCGGGGATGCGCAGGGTGCGCGACGGCCTGCGCGCCGGCGGATTCCTGAAGGTCAAGGGCTGAGCTTCGGCGCGGGTCGCGGGCCGCCCGCCCGGCCGGGCGCCCTGGCCGTCCGCGGACGGGGCCCTGCGACATCCCGCAGCCGCTTTGCGACATCCCGAGCGGTGTCGCCGGGGCGGCGATGCTAGACTCGGGGCGCTGCGGCGAGCAGCCGAGTCGAGTGGACCTTATGCGGCAATTGCGCGGTGGAGATGCCCGGTTCGTGTTCGCGGAACGCGGGCATGCCAATTCCAACATCACGCTGGTCTACACCTACGACCCCTCGACCGCCCCCGGCGGCCGGGTGCGTTTCAAGGGCCTGCTGAAGCACATCGAGAGTCGCCTGCACCTCTCGCCGATCTTCCGGCAGAAGCTGCTCCGGGTGCCGCTCGAGCTCGACTACCCGTACTGGATCGAGGACGAGCGCTTCGACCTCGAGTACCACGTCCGTCACATCTCGCTCCCGCGGCCGGGTGACTGGCGGCAGTTCTGCATCCAGGCCTCGCGTATCCACGCGAGGCCGCTCGACCTGTCGCGGCCGCTCTGGGAGCTGTACCTGGTCGAGGGCCTGGACACGTTCCTCGACCTGCCGCCCGACAGCTTCGCGATACTGGCGAAGATCCACCACGCCGCGATCGACGTGAATGGCGGTGCCGAGATCACGACGCTGCTGCACGACACGACGCCGGTGCCGCCGCAGCCCGATCCGCCGGAACCCTGGTTTCCCGAGCCGCCGCCGTCGACCAGCCTGCTGCTCGCGCGCGCGGCATTCCACAACATCGTGCAGCCCTTCATGGTCGCGGCGCCGCTCACGCGCGCCGTGCGCAAGATCGCGCCGGTCGTCTACGGGACGATCCGCGACGCCTGGCTGCACCCGGAGCGCCTGCCGGCCACGCGATTCGATTCCGAGGTCTCGCCGCACCGGGTCTACGAGACGCGCCGGTTCACGATCGACGAGTTCAAGCGCATCCGCGCGCTCGTGCCGGGCGCCACCGTGAACGACGCGGTGCTCGCGGTCTGTGGCGGCGCGCTGCGCCGCTACCTGCTGACGCACGACGAGCTGCCGACCGGGAGCCTGGTGTCGTTCGCGCCACTGTCGATACGCAACGCGGACAGCGGCACGCCGACCGAGAGCGACATCAGCCTGCTGCGCGTGCCGCTCGGCACGGACGTCGCCGACCCGGTGGAACGGCTGCGGGGGATCCGCAAGCACACGGCCAGCGCCGACGAGATCGACCAGGCGGTCGGTGCGAAGGAACTGACAGACTTCACGAAGCACGCGCCGGCCGCCACGCTCGCGGTGACCGCGCGCCTGCTGTCCGATTACGCGCTCGGGATCGGCGAACAGGCGGCGCTCGCGAACTGCTCGGTCATGAACGTCCCGGGTCCGGCGATCCCGCTGTACCTGAACGGCGCGCGGATGACCTATTTCTCGGCGATCATGCCGATCTCGGACGGGCTCGGCCTCGTGTTCTCGGTCACGAGCTACGATGGCAAGCTGATCATCTCGCCGACCTCGTGCCGCGAGATGATCCCGGATCCGGAGTTCTTCGCGCTGTGCATCCGCGAGTCGTTCCAGGAATACCTGGAACTCGCGAACCGCCTGCCGGCGGCTGCACGCAAGGGGCGCGCGAAGAAGCGCGCGAAGGCCAAGGCAAAGGCGAAAGGGAAGACGGCCGGCCCGCGTCGCCGGGCGGCCTGAGGCGTCCGGTCAGACGAGCGGGGCCATCTCGGTGCGCATCCGGCGCGCCGCGCGCTCGTAGATCGCACCGAGCGTGCCGTCCGGGGCGAACGGCTTCCACTCGTCCTCGGGCTGCGACAGTCGGTCCGCGAGCACCCACATGACCGCCGGGTTGAACCCGAGACCGATGTGGCTGCCTGGCACCCAGATGTTCTCGTGCTGGCCCACCGTGTCGTCGAGCTGGGCCGCGTGCGCCGGGACGACGCCATCGGTCGTCGAATACACGCAGGTCGACGGCACCGGCGGTGCGGCCTTGAGCAGCCGTGCGCGGACGTTCGACAGGTGCGCGATCGGCCCCATCGGGTGGGCGAAGTACCGGTACAGCGCCTGGACGAGGATCGGGACCTGCAGCCGGCCGACCGAAAACCGCATCGGGCTCCCGAGCGAGATCACGGTGCGGACGCATTCGGGTGCGCAATGGGTCGCGTAGTAGGCGTAGACGCCACCGAGGCTCCAGCCCACGAGGCTCACCTTTCGTCCCGTGCGGTGGTGCAGGAAGCGCACCTTCTGCTCGAGTGCCTGGGAGAACTTGAGCTTGAAACCGGTGTTCTGGCCGAAGCCCCAGGTTTCGACCTGGTAACCACGGGACCGCAGGAACAGCTGCAGCCCGACCAGCGTGGTGTCGCCGGCCGTGAAGCCTGGCACGAGCAGCACCGTGTGGCCGTCGCCCCTGGGCGTCGCCTGCAGCAGCGGCAACCAGGCCGGCAGCAGGGCCATCTCGACGAGTCCACGACCCTCGAGCAGGGTGTAGAGCTTGCGCGGGGGCTGACCCGTCCGGGCTGTTGCGGCCATGGCACCTCGGCGTTGCACAGGCTGCCTCAGTTGCAGCGCAGCAAGCTTAACCTCCCGGACGGGGCATGGATAGCCATGCGGTCACGTATCCGGCATCGCGAGCTGTTTTCCAATACAATCATGGGCTTGTAACCTGAGTTGAGGCTCGTCATGGCAACCAGCGCTCGCAGGCCGGCTCGAGGCCGGAGGCTCCGCCTGCTGGGGGCGCAGACCGCGATGCCCCTATCGCCGGCGGTCGCCAGACTCGAGCGGGTGCCGAACCCCCATCCCCGCAAGGCCTACCTGGCTCGTTTCACGGCCCCGGAATTCACCTCGCTGTGCCCGGTCACCGGGCAGCCTGATTTCGCGCACCTGGTGATCGACTACGTGCCACGCCGCTGGCTGGTCGAAAGCAAGTCGTTGAAGCTCTTCCTGGCGAGCTTCCGCAACCACGGTGCGTTCCACGAGGACTGCACGCTCGAGGTGGCCGGTCGGCTCGTGGACCTGCTCGACCCGCGCTGGCTGCGCATCGGAGGGTACTGGTACCCGCGCGGCGGGATGCCGATCGACGTCTTCTGGCAGACCGGTCGCCCGCCGGCCGGGCTGTGGATTCCGGATCAGGGCGTCGCGCCGTACCGCGGTCGCGGCTGACGCATCTGCTATAGTCGCCGCCCTCCATGGTGGCTCGCGTCGGATCCCTCGCGACGGCCAGCCGTAAACCCCGCCAGGCCCGGAAGGGAGCAACGGTAGCGGCCACGCCGGGTGCCGGGGGTATTCTGGCGCGGGCCGCCTCCACACTTTGCCGGTCGCCGGGAGCGTACGCCGCCGCATGAGTTACCTGGTCCTGGCCCGCAAATGGCGGCCGCGCACCTTCGACGAGCTCGTCGGACAGGACCACGTGCGCCGTGCGCTCGTGAATGCGCTCGACTCCGGGCGCATCCATCACGCCTTCCTGTTCACCGGCACCCGAGGCGTCGGCAAGACCACGATCGCGCGGATCTTCGCCAAGTCGCTCAACTGCGAGACGGGCGTGACCTCGAAGCCCTGCGGCGAGTGCTCGGCGTGCCGCGACATCGATGCGGGCCGCTTCGTCGACCTGCTCGAGGTAGACGCGGCGTCGCGCACCAAGGTCGACGACACGCGCGAGCTGCTCGACAACGTGCAGTACGCGCCGGCGCGCGGTCGATACAAGGTCTACCTGATCGACGAAGTGCACATGCTCTCGACGCACTCGTTCAACGCGCTCCTGAAGACGCTCGAGGAGCCGCCACCGCACGTCAAGTTCCTGCTCGCGACGACGGACCCGCAGAAGCTGCCGGTGACCGTGCTGTCTCGCTGCCTGCAGTTCCACCTGCGACGGCTGCCGCTCGCACAGATCCAGGAGCGACTCGCCCAGATCGCGACGGCCGAGCAGGTGGAGTTCGAGCCAGCGGCGCTGCGTGCGATCGCCCGCGGGGCCGAGGGCAGCATGCGCGATGCGCTGTCGCTGCTCGACCAGGTGCTCGCGTTCGGCGGCGGGCGCGCGATCGAGTCCGAAGTCCGCGCATTGCTCGGCACGCTCGACCGACGCCACGTCGCGGCGATCCTGAATTCGCTGGCCGCGCACGACGGCGCGGCGCTGATGGCCTGCGTGCAGCAGCTCGACGAGCGCGCACCCGACTACGACCAGGCGCTCGGCGAACTCGCCGCCGCCGTCCAGCGCATGGCGATCCTGAAGACGCTGCCCGACCTGCGCGGCGAGGACGAAGAAGAAGACGCGGCGCTCGCGGCGCTCGCGACCCGGTTCACGCCGGAGGATCTGCAGCTCCTCTACCAGATCGCGATCATGGCGCGCCGCGACCTCGACTACTCCCCGGATGCCCGGGGCGGGTTCGAGATGGCGCTGCTCCGGATGCTCGCATTCCGGCCGGACGCGCCCGCCGCGCCCGCCGCGGCACCGCGTGGCGCGCCGGCGGGTGGACGCGCCGCCGGCGCCGGCAGCGCGACGTCGGCAGCGCCCGCGCGGGCTGCACCGGCCGCCGCGACGGAGCCGTCGGCTCCGCGCGCGGCGCCTGCGCCGGACGACTGGTCCGCGGTGGTCGGGCAACTCGGGCAGGGACCCGTGAGCCAGCTCGCCGCACACTGCGTCCCGGCCGGGCGCGCGAACGGCATCGTCCGGCTCCGGCTCGATCCGGCGGGCGAATCGTTCAACCGGCCGCAGCTGGTCGAGCGGCTGGCGCAGGCACTCGGCCAGGTGTACGGAGAGCCGGTGCGCGTCGAGATCGCGATCGGACCGGCTCCGACGGGCGAGGCAACGCCGGCGCAGCGCCAGGCGATCGCGGCCGACGAGCGGCTGCGTGCGGCCGAGCAGGCCATCGACGCCGACCCGGCCGTGCGGGCGATGCGCGACACGTTCGGGGCGACCGTGCAGCCGGGCTCGATCCGGCCGCTCAACTGATACAGACAGCGAGGAGTCGAGGTACTCATGAAGGGCGGCATCGGCAACCTGATGAAGCAGGCGCAGCAGCTGCAGGCCAACGTCCAGAAGGCGCAGGCCGAGATCGCGGCGATGGAAGTGACGGGCGAATCCGGCGGCGGCATGGTCAAGGTCACGATCAACGGCCGGCACGAGGCGCGTCGCGTGCAGATCGACCCGTCCGTGCCGCTCGACGACCGCGAGATGGTCGAGGACCTCGTGGCTGCGGCGATCAACGACGCCGTCCACCGGCTCGAGGCCGCCAGCCAGCAGAAGATGTCCGGCCTGATGGGCGGCATGAACCTGCCTCCGGGGCTCAAGCTGCCGTTCGGCTGACGCCGGGATGCTGTATCCGCCGTCACTCAACCGGCTGATCGAGGCGCTGCGCTGCCTGCCCGGCGTCGGGCCGAAGTCCGCACAACGGATGGCGTTCCACCTGCTCGAACGCGACCGGGACGGTGCACGGGAAATCGCCGCGGCGATCGGCGGCGCGGCCACGGCGCTCGGCCACTGTTCGAGGTGCCGGATGTTCGCGGAAGGCCCGCTCTGCCCGACCTGCTCGGCGACGAACCGCGATCGCGCGCTCCTTTGCGTCGTCGAGTCGCCGGCCGATGTCGTCGCCATCGAGCAGTCCGCGAGCTATCGCGGCTGCTACTTCGTGCTGATGGGCCACCTCTCGCCGCTCGACGGTGTGGGGCCTGCCGAAATCGGCATCGACGCGCTCGAGAAACTGCTGGGCGAGGGAGAGGTGCGCGAGGTGATCCTCGCCACGAACCCGACCGTCGAGGGCGAGGCGACCGCGCACTTCCTGGCCGGCGTCGCCGGGCGCCACGGCCTCAAGGCCTCGCGGATCGCGCACGGCGTGCCGGTCGGCGGCGAACTCGAGTACGTGGACGGCGGCACGCTCGCCCACGCGCTGGCCGGCCGCCAGGCCGTCTGACGCCGGCGACGCCTGCGACACCGCCGGCGCCGAATCGGAGAGCCTGCGCCGGGCGCGGGGGGTGTCCTCCCGCGAGCATGCCAGCGAGCAGGGGGGACACCCCCGTGGCCGGTGCCGTGCGCGAGCCTCGCCTGCGGCGTCAGTGCTTCGCGCCGCCGGCTAGGAACAGCCAGGTCTCGACCACCGTGTCCGGGTTGAGCGACATGCTCTCGATGCCCTCGTCGAGCAGCCAGCGCGCGAGGTCCGGGTGGTCCGACGGGCCCTGGCCGCAGATCCCGATGTACTTGCCGGCCCGGCGGCAGGCCTGGATCGCCATCGAGAGCAGCGTCTTCACGGCGTCGTCCCGCTCGTCGAACAGCCGCGCGATGATCGCGGAATCGCGGTCGAGACCGAGCGTGAGCTGCGTCATGTCGTTCGACCCGATCGACATCCCGTCGAAGTGCTCGAGGTAGCGGTCGGCGAGCAGCGCGTTCGTCGGAACCTCGCACATCATGATGACCTTGAGCCCGTGCTCGCCACGACGCAGGCCGTTCGCGGCCAGCAGTTCGACGACCTGCTCGGCCTCGCGGACCGTGCGCACGAAGGGCACCATGACCCACACGTTCCCGAGTCCCATCCGCTCGCGCACCCGCTTCAGCGCCCGGCACTCGAGCTCGAAGCACGGCCGGAACGACTCGTCCACGTAGCGAGAGGCGCCGCGGAACCCGAGCATCGGGTTCTCCTCGACCGGTTCGTACAGGCGTCCGCCGATCAGGTTGGCGTACTCGTTCGACTTGAAGTCCGACAGGCGCACGATCACCGGCTCGGGCGCGAACGCGGCCGCGATCGTCGCGACGCCCTCGGCGAGCTTCGCCACGTAGAACTCGACCGGGTCCGGGTAGCCGGCCATCTGCCGCCGGATCGTCTCCTGGAGGTCCGGCTCGAGCCGGTCGAAGCCGAGCAGCGCCTTCGGGTGGACGCCGATCATCCGGTTGATGATGAACTCGAGCCGGGCGAGTCCGACGCCGCGGTTCGGGATGGCCGCGAAGTCGAATGCGCGGTCCGGGTTGCCGACGTTCATCATGATCTTCACGGGCAGCGGCGGCATCGCGTCGAGCTCGACCTGCGACTGCCCGTAGCGCAGCAGGCCGTCGTAGACGTAGCCGGTGTCGCCCTCGGCACACGACACGGTCACGGGCTGGCCCTCGCGGATCTTCGCGGTCGCGTCGCCGCAGCCGACGACGGCCGGGATCCCGAGTTCGCGGGCGATGATCGCCGCGTGGCAGGTCCGGCCACCGCGATTCGTCACGATCGCCGACGCGCGCTTCATCACCGGCTCCCAGTCCGGGTCGGTCATGTCGGCCACGAGCACGTCGCCGGTCTCGACGCGCGCCATCTCGCGCACGTCGCGGATCACCCTCGCCGGTCCAGCCCCGATCCGGTGGCCGATGCTGCGGCCACTCGTGAGCACGGGCCCGCGGGACTCGAGCGTGTAGCGCTGCAGCGTGCGGCCCGCGCGGCTCTGCACGGTCTCCGGGCGCGCCTGCAGGATGTAGATCCGGCCGGTCGAGCCGTCCTTGCCCCACTCGATGTCCATCGGGCAGCCGTAGTGCTCCTCGATCACGAGCGCCTGGCGGGCGAGTTCCCTGAGGTCCGCGTCGTCGATGCAGTAGCGGCGCCGATCGGCCTCCGGGACGTCCTCGGTCACGACGCGGCGTCCGTCGGACGGATCGGCCGCGTAGACCATCCGGATCGCCTTGGCGCCGAGCGTCCGGCGCAGGACAGGGTCGTGCCCGGACCGCAGCGCCGGCTTGTAGACGTAGAATTCGTCCGGGTTCACGGCACCCTGGACGACGGTCTCGCCGAGTCCCCACGACGCGGTCACGAACACCACGTCCCGGAAGCCCGAATCGGTGTCGAGCGTGAACATCACGCCGCTCGCGCCGAGGTCGCTGCGCACCATGTGCTGTATGCCCGCCGACAGCGCGACCTGCGAGTGGTCGAAGCCCTGGTGCACCCGGTACGCGATCGCCCGGTCGTTGAAGAGCGACGCAAACACCTCGTGGACGGCCGCGAGCACGGCCTCCGGCCCGCGGACGTTGAGCAGCGTCTCCTGCTGTCCGGCGAACGAGGCCTCCGGCAGGTCCTCGGCCGTGGCCGAGGAGCGCACGGCCACCGACACCGGCTGGCCACCCTCGCACATCGCCGCGTAGCCTTCGGCGATCGCGCGCCCGAGCGCATCCGGGAATGGCGTCGCGAGGATCCAGCCGCGGATCCGCGCGCCGGTCTCGGCCAGGCGCGCGACGTCGTCCACGTCGAGCGCCGCGAGCTCGGCGCGGATGCGGTGGTCGAGGCCGTCATGGGCCAGGAACTCGCGGTAGGCGTCCGCCGTGGTGGCGAATCCGCCCGGTACCGTGACACCGGCCGCCGCCAGCTTCGCGATCATCTCGCCGAGCGAGGAGTTCTTGCCACCGACGGTGGCGACGTCGTGCCGACCGAGTTCGGCGAACGGGATCGTGTATCGGGCCAATGCAAACCCCTTGCCAGCCAGGCGGCCGGAAAAAGTCCGCGCCGTTGCGCGAGGCGGCGGATATTATCGCGCAGATGAGCCGCAGGACCGCGTTTTTCGTCTCCGACCAGACCGGCGTCACGGCCGAGACGATGGGCCACAGCCTGCTCACGCAGTTCGAGGGCGTCGAGTTCCGGCAGGTCACGCTGCCGTTCATCTCGACCGTCGCCAAGGCCGAGGAAGCCGTCCGCCGGATCGATGCCACGGCCGCCGCCGACGGCGTCCGCCCGGTCGTCTTCAGTACGCTCGTCCGGGGCGAGCTCCGCGCGGTCGTGAAGCGCAGCAACGGCCTGTTCCTCGATTTCTTCGACGCCTTCATGGCGCCGCTCGAGTCCGAACTCGGCGTCAAGTCCACCGAGCGGGAAGGGCGGGCGCATGGCATCGCGAATCCGCACGTCTACGGCGCCCGGATCGACGCCACCAACTACGCGCTGTCCGCGGACGACGGCGGCGTGGCCGCCGACTATTCGCGTGCCGACGTGGTCCTGGTCGGCGTCTCGCGCTCCGGCAAGACCCCGACCTGCATCTACATGGCCATGCAGTACGGCGTGTTCGCGGCGAACTACCCGCTCGCCGACGACGACTTCGAGAACCGGCAGCTGCCCGCGATGGTCCGGCCGCACGCGGGGAAGCTGTTCGGCCTGACGATCGACCCGCGCCGGCTCGCCCACATCCGCAACGAACGGCGGCCGGGCAGCCGCTATGCGTCGGCGGCCCAGTGCGAGTACGAGGTCCGCAGTGCCGAATCGCTGTTCCAGCGCTACGGACTGCCCGTGCTGAACACGACGGAGTGCTCGATCGAGGAGATCGCCAGCCGCATCATCGAGAAGATGGGCATCGAGCGGAGGCTCCGTCCGTGACGCGGCGCGCGGTTCGCCGGGCCGCGCGGGACCTGAAAAAACGCTGTGCTATATTCGGTCCATGAGCGCGGACAGCCTGTGCGTGACCTCATGGCGGGCCCGGCCCGAGAGCTTCGTCGCGCTGATGACGCTCTACGAAAGCAATTACATCCGGCTGCGTGCGATCGCCGGCGAACCGGTGTCGCTCGGCGGCCGCCACGTGTCGAGCGTCGCGGGCGACTGCGACCTGCACCTCGAGGTCGTCGAGCGCACGCCGTACACGACGCTGCTCCGGCTCACCCACCTGTTCGAGGATGCCGACGGCCTGTCCGCCGACCCCGACCTCGAGGTGCGCGTGTACCACGACGCGCGCCTGGCCGAGGCGAGCCGCTGCGGGCGCTGGCGCCATCCGACGCTCGCGGGCCTGCGCTCGCGCGTGCCGGGCTCGCTCGGCGAGCGGTGGCGACGGAACGTGCTGCTGAACAAGTGGCTCGACTACTGCTACGACCGCGGGCACCGGTTCCCGGCGGCGCGCGCCGGCATCGACGGGCATGCCCTTGCGTGACCGCGTCGAGGGGTTGCTGAAGCGGCTCGCCGGGCGTCGCCCGTCCGAGGAGGACCAGCGCCTCGTCGAGCTGTTCCGAAACCGCGCGGAACTGAAGAAGGAACTCGCGGCGATCGACGACGAGCGCCACCGGCTGCTCGACCGGCTCAAGCTCCAGGAAGGCGCGACGATGCGGGTCGAGGAGCAGATCGCGACGCTCGAGGCCTGGCTCGGCCGCCCGGAGGAGGGGCGCCGCAGCCTCGTGTACTACCAGCTCAAGGGGCTCTGGCGCACGGCGTCCAGGCGTCTCGAGGAATTCGCCGACGAACTCGAGCGGCAGCAGCGGGACCGCGAGCGCCGTCACCAGGTCGCGGAGTTCGACCGGGGACGCCGCGCGCGGCTCTCGGACGTCGATCGCGAGTTCGTCGAGGCGAAGGTGCTGGCCGACCAGTTGCAGGCGGAGCAGAAGCTCGCGCAGCAGAAGCTCGCCGGGATGCAGGGATTCTGGCACTACTTCCGGCGCCGCAGCCTCGAGGACGAGGTGCTCGCGCGGTCGGCACGCATCGAGGTCGCACTGACGGCGGTGACCGACCTGGGCGACCAGCGCCACGCCATCGAGACCGAGGCACCTCCGGTGAGTGAGGACCTGAGCGTCGAGGGCCGGCGCGCGGTCAACCTGGCGGTGATCGGCTGCGCCGAAGCGCTGTACGAGCGCCTCGCACCGGACGGCCTCGCGGAACTCGCGCGCCAGACCACGCTGCGGCGGGTCTACGAATCCACCTACGGCTCGGAGGAGCAGTGCGAGGCGCTGCTGGCCGCGACCGCGCGTGCGGCCGCCGCGCTTGCCGGCGAACCGATCGACCTCGCGGACATCAAGGCGAGGACCGACCGGCTGCGCCGCTCGGTTCATTACCGCTCGGAAAACGACACGGTGCCCGCCCGGGACAGCGTCCACCCGCCGGCACCGGCCGACGGCTCGCACCCGACGAACGTGCTGGCCGAGGACTGCTTCGACCTGCAGCGGATCCTGAACCGCTGAGCGTCGAGCCGGTCAGCCGGCCGGGTCGGGCCGGGCCGCAGGCACGTCCGCCGTCGCGACCCGACGGCCGAACACCCGCCGTCGCCACGTGTTCAGGTCGTCGAACCAGACGTAGAACATCGGCACGATCATCAGTGAGATGCCGGCCGAGAAGAGCAGGCCACCCATGATTGCGCGCGCCATCGGCTGGTAGGACGGCCCGTCGCCACCCATGCCGCCGACGCGCGCGTCGCCGAGCGCGAGTGGCAGCAGCCCGAGCAGCGTCGTCAGTGTCGTCATCATGATCGGCCGGAGGCGGTCGCGACCCGCCTGCAGGATCGCCTCGCGGCGGACCAGGCCGGCCTCGCGCAGGTCGATCACGTGGGCGATCAGCACGATGCCGATGTTCACGACGACGCCGATCAGCACCATGAATCCGATCATGGCCATCATCGTGATCGTCGTGGCGGTCAGCGCCATGAACCAGATCGAGCCCACGATCGCGAACAGGATCGAGGTGATGATCGAGAGCGGGTAGAGCGCCGACTCGAACAGCGAGGCCATCACGAGGAAGATCAGCACGACCGCGAGCAGCAGGTTCTGGCCCATGATCTTCATCGACTCGTCGTTGTCCTCGAACCCGCGACCGAACTTCCACGAGTAGCCCGGCGGGAGCGGGTAGTCATTCATGACCGGCTCGACGCGCTTGCGCGCGTCGTCCATCGTCGTTCCCTCGGACAGGTTGGCCGTGACCACCGCGGACGTCAGGCGGTCGAGACGCCGGATCTCGCGGTCGCTCGGCCGCACCTGGAACTCGGCGACGGCGCCGAGTTCGGTGCGCCCGCCGTCCGGGAGCATCACCGGGACGCGCGCCAGGTCCTCGACCGACTGCCGGTCCGACTCGCGGAACGCGAGGCGCATCTTCACCTCGCGGTCCGTCGTCCGCAGTTCGGGCAGCTTGTCGCCGCGCATCGCACCCGCGACCGTCATTGCGATCGCCTGCGTCGTGAGCCCGAGCTGCGAGGCGCGGTCTCGGTTGACGATGACCTGCACCTCCTGGTCGCCGGTGCCTGCCTCGGAACGCACGGCCTCGAGCCCCGGGATCGAGGAGAGCCGGTGGGCGACTTCCTGCGAGATCACGGCCAGGCGCTCGGTCGACTCGCCGGTCAGCTGCAGGCTGAACGCCGAGCCGCCCGAGGAGTCGTCGTAGCGGAAGTTCGGCTTGCCGATGATGATCTCCGGCATGTTCTCGCCGAGCTCCTTCATCACGACGTCGGGCGGGATCTTCATCTCCTCCTTCGGCGGCAGGTAGATGCGCGTGAATGCATTGCCGCTGTCCCAGACCGTGTAGTGGGTCCGGATGTCGTATTTCTTCCGGTTGGCCTCGAGGTAGGCCTCGACGCGCTCGACGGCCTCGCCGACCTGTTCTATGGGATAGGAGCCGTCGAGGTGGTAGACGAGGTTGAGCTGCCGACTCGCCTCCTGCGGGAACGGGTCGACCTTGGCCAGGTTCAGCATGAAGAGCGGCACCGGCGACAGCAGGATCAGCACCGTGACGAGGCCCATCGTCTTCGGATGGTCGAGCGCCCAGCCGAGCGAGCGCTGGTAGCGGTGCTGCAGGCGGCCGAACCAGGAACCCTCGGCGACCGCCGGCGGCGGGGACATCCGCGCCGCGAGCATCGGGATGAGCGTCTGGGCAACCACGAGCGACGCGCTCATCGCGACGACGATCGGCACCGCAACGTGCACCAGGAAGATCGACATCTGGTTGCGCTCGCCGAACACGAGCGGAAGGAACACGATCGTCGTGCAGAGCGTGCCGGCGAGTGTCGCGACGCCCACTTCGCGCACGCCGGCGATCGTCGCGTCGACCGGCCTGCCCGGGTGCAGCTGGCGGTAGCGGAAGATGCTCTCGGTGATCACGACCGAGTTGTCCACCAGCATGCCGATCGCGAGCAGCATGCCCATCATCGTCAGGATGTTGAGCGTCAGCCCGAAGAAATAGAGCGCGCCCAGCGTGACCATCAGCGAGATCGGCACCGTGAGGCCGACGATCACCGTGGTGGGCAGGTGGCGCAGGAAGAACAGCAGCATGAAGAAACTCAGCACCGCGCCCACCATGCCGGCGTTGCGCAGTTCGGTGAGCGAGCTCCTGATGCCGTCCGCCTGGTTCTCGATGACGAGGATCTGGACGCCCTGCAGCTGCGGGGCCTTGCGTGCCTCGTCGACGGCGGCGATCACACGGTCGGCGACGTCGACGACGTTGGCCTGCGTCGACTTGAACACGTCGATGCCGACCGCGTTGCGCCCGTCCATGTGGCGGCGCTGCGTGAGTTCGGGGGCCACCAGGTCGACGTCGGCCACGTCGTCCACCCGTACGCCCGGCCGGATGATCAGGTTGCGGACGTCGTCGATGCTGTGGAAGTCGCCGGTCGGGCGGACAGTGAAACGGCGGCCGTTCTCTGTGAACTCGCCCGCGCTCACCGAGAAGTTGCTGCGCTCGAGCAGGTTGCGCAGGTCGAGCACGTCGACCGAGTAGGCCGCGAGCCGGGTCGGGTCGGCCAGCACGCGCACCTCGCGCGGCTGGACGCCGGCCAGCTCGACGCGGGCCACGCCCTCGATCCGCTGCAGCGGTCGCTGCAGGTGCTTTTCCAGCATGTCGTACTGGTCGGTGAGGTCGCTGTCCGCGGAGATCCGGATGATGACGACCGGCTGGTCCGACGGGCTGAACGTGTTCATGATCAGCCGGTCCGCGCCGGCCGGCAGTTCCCCGCGGATCGAGTCGAGCTTGGTGCGGACCTCGAAGGCCGCGGCGTCGACCTCGCGGTTCCAGTCGAAGAAGATCGTGAACTGCGCCTGGTCGGACTGGGCACTGGCTTCGATCCGTTCGATGCCGGACAGCGTCGCGAGTGCCTCCTCGACGGGTCGCACGACCTCCCGTTCCATCTCCTCGGGCGTGGACCCGGGGTAGGGGATCACGACCTGCATGCCCGGGAACGTGATGTCCGGCATCGACTCCAGCCGGAGCAGCCGGCCCGAGATCAGGCCGACGGCCATCACGGCCAGGAACACCATCACCGTGGTGACGGGCCGGTCGAGCGCGATGCGGGTGTGACGCATGACGACCTCAGGCTGAGGCGGGTTCGGGTTGGGCTCCGGTCGCCGGTGTCGGGGCCGCGTAGGTCTTGCGGTCGAGGACGGAATACACGACCGGGATCACGAGCAGCGTCAGGAACGTCGTGAGCAGCACGCCGCCGATCACCGTGATCGCCATCGGCGCGCGCACCTCGGCGCCCTCGCCGAGGCCGAGGGCCATCGGCAGCAGGCCCAGGATCGTCGTGAGCTTCGTGATCAGGATGGGCCGCAGGCGCAGCCGCCCGGCCTCGACGATCGCGTCGTGCTTTGCGAGCCCGCGCTCGCGCGCCTGGTTCACCGCGTCGATCAGCACGATCGACTGATTGACGACGATCCCCGCCAGCATGATGAGGCCGATGTAGGCGACGACGTTGACCGTCGTGTGCGTGATCCACAGCGCCCAGACCGCGCCGGTGATCGCGAGCGGGATCGTGAGCAGGATCACGAACGGGTGGATCAGCGACTCGAACTGCGAGGCCATCACGAGGTAGACGAGGAAGATCGCGAGCAGCAGCACGAACTGCAGCGAGCGGAACGAGTCCTTCATTTCCTCGCTCTGGCCGGACAGGAAGGCCGTCGTCCCGACGGGGAGGTCGACCTGGGCCACGATGCCGCGCAGGGCCTCGACGGCGGACCCGAGGTCGCCCTGGTCGAGGTTCGCCGAGACGACCGCGACGCGCTCCTGGCCGATCCGGCGGACCTCGGCCGGGCCGACCGCGAGCTGGACGTCGGCCACCGCCGCGAGCGTGACCGGGTGCTCGGCACCCGGATTGACGATCAGGTTGCGGACCTCCTCGATCGAGGAGGCGCGCGTGTCGACGCTGCGCACCAGCACGTCGATCTGCTTGTCGCGCATCTTGTAGCGCGTCGCGACCTCGCCGCGGACGCTGTTCACGAGCCGGTCGGCGATGTCGCGCACCTCGAGGCCGAGCTGCGCCGCGCGCTCCTGGTCGAACACCACCTGGATCTCCGGATTCCCGGCCTCCACGGTGGTCTTCACGTCGGCGAATCGAGGGTCGGCGACCATCCGGGTCCGAACCTGCTCGGCGGCCGCCTGGAGCCGGTCGAGGTCGTAACCCGAGACCACGACCTCGAGCGGCGTCGACATGCTGAAGAGCGCCGGGCGGCTGAACCGGTACTGCACGCCGGGCAGGTCCTCGAGGCTCGTGCGCAGTTTCACCATCGCGGCGTCCTCGTCCGCGCGACGGGAGCCCTTCTCGAGCGTGATGCTGAGGCGGCCCGTGTTCTCCCCGGCGTCCACCGGGTTCGCGTCGAGGCGGTTGCCGGTGCCCGCGACGGAGTAGGCGAGGGCCAGGTTGCCGAGCCCGGTGCTCGCGCGCTCCGCCGACAGCATCGTCCGGTCCGTCTGCTCGAGCGGCGTGCCGGGCGGCAGCCGGAGGTCGACGTTGAATTCGCCCTGCGACATCTGCGGGATCAGCTCGGTGCCGAGTCGCGGCAGGATCACGCCGATCGTGAACAGGAAGAGGCCCGCCGCGGATCCGATCGTCTTGCCGGGGTGCGCCAGCGCCCAGCGGATCGCGCCCGGGTAGCGTGATTCGGCCCAGTGGTTGAGTGACTGCGTGACGCGCACCAGCGGCGCAAGCGCGAACCGGAAGCCGTTCGCGATCCAGCGACCGGCCGTGCGCGCGCCACTGGCGACGGCGCCGAGGCTGCGCTCGGCGAGCCGGCGGACACGGGATGCCCGGCCGCCGTCCCCGGCGGCCTCCGCGGCCTCGACGCGCGGCTCGCGGCCCGCGGCGAGCATCGGCACCAGCGTGAGCGCCACGAGCAGCGAGAACGTGAGCGCGAACGTCACCGTGAGGGACTGGTCCCGGAATAGCTGGCCGGCCACGCCGGTGATGAACACCATCGGGAAGAACACCGCGACCGAGGTGAGCGTCGCCGCGGTGACGGCCATGGCGACCTCGGCCGTACCACTGCGCGCGGCCTCGCGGCGCTCGACGCCGTGCTCCTGCTTGCGGACGATCGCCTCGAGCACGACGACGGCGTTGTCGACGAGCATGCCGACGGCGAGCGCGATGCCGCCCAGCGACATGATGTTGAGCGACAGGTCGAACGCGTACATGAGCACGAACGTGCCGAGCACGGACACCGGGATCGCGATGCTGCTGATGAGCGTCGCGCGGGCGTCGCGCAGGAACGCGTAGAGCACCAGGATCGCGAGCAGGCCGCCGATCAGCGCGGACTCCTTGACCTCGCCGATCGCCGCGGCGATGAACGTCGACTGGTCGTAGACGGTCCGGACTTCCGTGCCCTCCGGCAGGTTCTTCGCGAGATCGTCGATCCGCGACTTGATTCCCTGCGCGAGCTGCACCGTGTTCGCGTCGCCTTCCTTGTACACCGCGAGCTCGATGGCCTCGCGGCCGTCGACGCGCGTGATCGCCTCGCGCTCCTTGTAGCCGCGTGTCACCGAGGCGACGTCGCGCAGGTACACGGGCTGGCCGTCGCGCTCAGCGATGATCGCGTTCGCCATCGCCTCGATCGACCCGAACTCGTTCAGCGTGCGCACCAGGAAGCGCTGCGTCCCCTGTTCGAGCCGCCCACCGGACAGATTGACGTTCTCGGCGCGGATCCGCCGGGTCACCGTGTCGATCGAGAGCCCGAGCTGCGCGAGCTTCTGCTGGTCGACGAGCACCTGGACCTCGTCCTCGTAGCCACCGCTCACCTTCACCGCGGCGGAGCCCTCGACGGCCTCGAGGTCGGGCTTCAGGCGGTCCTCGGCGAACCGTCGCATGGCCTTCAGCTTGTCGACGCCGGCGTCCCCGACCCGCTTGCCCGTCTCGACGAAGGCGAGGCGCATGACCGGCTCGCTCTGCGGGTCGAAGCGCAGGAGCAGCGGCCGCTTGGCCTCGAGCGGCAGCTGCACGAGGTCGAGTTTTTCGCGCACGTCGATGCCCGCGACGTCCATGTCCGTCCCCCAGACGAACTCCAGGGTCACGTCGGACTGCCCGGCCCGCGAGACCGAGCGCACCTGGCGGACGTTGCGGATGATGCTGACCGCCTCCTCGACCGGGCGGGTCACGAGCGTCTCGACCTCGAGCGGCGCGGCGCCCGGCAGTTCGGTGCGGATCGTGACCGTCGGGTAGGAGAGGTCGGGCAGCAGGTTCAGCTTCAGTCGCGACAGCGACACGAGGCCGAAGAGCGCGATCGCGATCGTGCACATGACGATCGTCACGCGCCGGCGTATCGCAAAGTCGATCAGCGACTGCATGGAGTTCCCCCGCGGGGCCGCAAACGCGGCGGGATCAGCCGGCCTTCGCCGCAGCCTTGGCCGGGGCCTTCGCAGGCACCGGGGCCGAGTCGTCGACAACCTTCACGGCGGTGCCGGTCTTGAGTCCCGCCTGGCCGACCACGACGACGCGTTCGTTGGCCTTGAGGCCCTGGACCACCTCGACCCAGCCGTTGTTGACCAGACCGGTCTGGATTCGGCGCTGCTCCGCCTTGCCATTCGCGACCACGAACACGGACTGCTCGCCGTCCGCGTCGACGATCGCGGCGCGAGGCAGCTGCAGCGCGTCGTCGCGGCGCTCGTAGACCACGTTGAAGCGGGCAAACATGCCCGGCTTCAGGTGGCGCGACGGGTCGGGGACCTCGATCTCGGCCCGGAACGTGCCCGTCTGCGGGTCCACCGTCGGGCTGATCCGCGCGATCTTCGCGGTGAAGTGCTCGCCGATCGCGTCGACCTGCACGTCGACGGCCTGGCCGGGCGCGAGCTTGCGGAATTCCTTCTCCGGCACGTGCACGTAGGCCACCAGTGGATCGAGGTTGGTCACCCTGAAGGTGGGGTCGTTCGGCTTGATCGTGTTGCCGACCTTGATGTCGCGCGCGGAGACGACGCCCTGGATCGGGGCACGGATCTCCGTGTACGACAGCTCGAGCTTCGCGCTCTCGTACGAGGCGCGCAGCGCGTCGAGGTCGAACTTCGCGTTCTCGGCGGTGGTCTTCGCCACCAGGCCCTTCTGGCTCAGCTCGAGCTGGCGGTTGTAGTCACGCTCGAGCTTGCGGAGGTTCGCCTCGGTCTGCGCGAGTTCGAGTCGCAGGCGGTCGCCGTCGAGGCGCGCGAGCACCTGCCCGGAGGCCACCGCGTCGCCTTCCTCGACGTAGATCTGCCGGACCTCGCCGCCAACCTTGGCGACCACGACGGCCTCGTCGTGGGCCTCGATCGGTGCCGTGCCGGAATAGACGGCCACGATCGGCGCGCGCTTGACCGGCTGCACCTCGACGGGCACCGAGGTGTCCGGCTTGGCGTCGTCCTTGGCCGCGTCCTTGGCCTTGCCGTTGCTGCAACCGCCCGCGAGGGCAAGGGCGGCAGCCGAGGTCGCGGCGAGCAGCAGGCGGGGCATGGGGGCGGCGAGGACGGACTTGCGGTGGCGCTGGTACACGGTAGGACACCCGGGAAGCGTTCGAGTGCCGCGATCCTAGGGCTGTGTGGTGTTGTAGTCAAGTACAACACCACACCTATGGTGTCCGGCACTACCCGACCGGTTCCCAGCCGGCGGTCAGCGCTCTGCGGGCGGAGTGGTCGCGGCGACCATCCGGGGCTGCAGTACCACGTAGTCCGCCGTGATCTGGGCCGCCTCGCCCAGGATCGCGTCCGGCGGGTCCTTGATGTCGTCCACGGATTTGAGTGCCGGCTCGCCGGTGGCGGCGCGTCGGGCATTCTCGCGCGCGAGTCGCTCGGCGCTCTGGCGCTCTCGCTCCGCCTTGCGCTCCGCCAGGTTGAGCGAGACGCTCTTTTCCTGGCGCATCACCTCGACGGCCGCGATCTCTTCCTCGGTGTAGACGAAGTCGGGGTCCTTCAGGATCCGCGCCTCGTGTTCCCGCTGCAGGTCCGCGAGCGCCGGTGCGACCTCGCCCTCCGGCTTGAACTGCGCCGCCCGGATCCGGTTCCACGGCAGCGCCCCGACGCGCGAACTCTCGCCCACGTCGTCGGGACTGATCGCGGAGGGGAGGCGGATGTCGGGCTGCACGCCACGGTTCTGCGTGCTGTCGCCGGTCACCCGGTAGTACATGCCGATCGTGACCGTGAGTTGCCCGTACCCCGGGTCCTTCCCGAGCGCGAAGCGATCGAGCGGGTAGAGGTTCTGCACCGAGCCCTTGCCGTAGGTTTCCTGGCCGATCACGATGCCGCGGCCGTAATCCTGCATCGCCGCCGCGAAGATCTCCGACGCGGACGCACTGAACCGGTCGACCAGGATCGTGAGCGGCCCGGCGTAGGCGACCGACGGGTCCTCGGACTCGAGGACCTCGACGCGTCCGCCGGCCTCTCGCAACTGCACGACCGGTCCCTTCGGCACGAACAGGTTCACGAGGCCGATCGCCTCGCTCAGGTGGCCGCCCCCGTTCTCGCGCAGGTCGAGCACGAGCCCGTCGATGCCGCCTTCCTTCTGGAACTCCTCGATCAGCCTGCGCACGTCGCGCGTGGTGCTGCGGTAGTCCTCGTCTCCGGCGGCCCGCGCGTCGTAGTCCTGGTAGAACGACGGCACGTTGATGACGCCGATCCGGAGTTTCCGTCCGTCGCGCTCGATCGTCCGCAGTTCCTTCTTCGCGGCCTGCGCCTCGAGCGTGATCTTCTTGCGCGCCAGCGTGATGATCCTGTCGGTCGAGCCGGCGCCGCCGCTGCCCGACTGGATCTGCAGCCGCACGTACGAACCCCCGGGGCCGCGGATCTTCGCGACGACGTCGTCGAGCCGCCAGCCGACGACGTCCTCCATCTCGCCGTCCTTGCCCTGGCCCACCGCGACGATCCGGTCGTTGGCCTTGAGCTCGCCGCTCTGCTGGGCCGAGCCGCCCGGCAGGATGTCCATCACGGTGACGTAGTCGTCGATCACCTGCAGCGACGCGCCGATGCCCTCGTAGGAGAGGCTCATCTGGATCCGGTATTCCTCCGAATTGCGCGGCGAGAAGTAGTTCGAGTGCGGGTCGAAGACGCTCGCGAACGAGTTCATGAACGCCTCGAACACGTCGTCCGAGGTGATCTGCTCGCTGCGCTTGGCGGCCCGCTCGTAGCGCTTGCGAAGGATGTCCTGCGCCTCCGGCCAGGTCTTGCCCGCGAGCATCAGCGAGATCGCGTCGTTCTTGACCCGCTTGCGCCAGATTTCGTCGAGTTCCGCCGTCGTGACCGCCCATGGGGCCTTTTCGCGGTCGAACTCGAAGCGTTCCTGCACCGTGAAGTCGGGCTCCCGGTCGAGCACCTTCATCGCGTAGGCCATCCGCTCGCGGTTGCGCTGCTGGAAGCGGTTGTAGATCGTGAAGGCCGGGTCGAGTCGGCCCTGCGTGATCGCGTCGTCCAGCTGGTAGCGGTAGCGCTCGAATTCGTCGATGTCGGCCTGCAGGAAGTAGCTGCGGTTCCCGTCCAGCGACTCGACGTAGCGGTCCAGGATGATCGAGGAGACCGGGTCGTTGACCGGGGCCTGACGGTAGTGCGAGCGCTCGAAGACGCTGCTCACGAGCCGCGAGACGCGGGCTTCCCGGTCGGTGGGGGAGAGGTCCGTCCCCGCCGACGCGGCGGCCGTCGGCGCCTTCGCGGTGCCGAGCAGCAGCGTGCTGGCCGCGACCACGATCGCCGCAAGCACCGTCGCCCCGCGGCGGGCGCGCCGCGTGGTCTCCGTCCGATCACCGGCCTGATACACTTTTCGACTTCCTCGACGCAGGGGCGTCCGACCTAGGCTAGAGTCACGCGGCCCACGACTCAAGTCGAATCGTGCCGCAGACGGGCGACATTAACGTGCGACCACTCACGGTACTGACTGGAATCGTCCTCGGATCGGCCGCGGCCACGACGTTCGGCCTGTCCGCCACGCTGGTGGTGTTCCTCGTGCTCGCGGGCGAGCAGCCGAGGTTCAGGTCCGAACTGCCCACGCTCGCCGTGTACGTGCTCCTGTTCGCAGGTTTGACCGCTCTGGCGGCCGTCGGTTTCATCGGCCAGGCACGGGAGCGTCCATGGCGGGGTCGGGCCCAGGCGGCGCTGTGGGTGACGCTGGCCGGGCTCGCCCTCCTGTACTGGGCCACCCGGCCCTGACGAGGGGGGGGCCGTCGACGACGCGGGCGGTCCGCCGGAATCCGGGTCCCGGTCCGTGGACACGGTCCACGCCGGGCGGCAGCGGCGCGCTCAGTCGCCCCGTCGGGCCCAGGCGACGATGACCCGCCAGCCCGCCGCGATCACCGCCGGGCCGAGCGCGAGCGTCCACGCGGCCGGTCGCAATGCGGCGAGGTCGGCGGCAAAATTCCCGTAGAAGGCCGCCACGCCGCCGGCATACGGCCCGAGCACGCGTATCCCCGTCGCGTAGACCAACGCCGGCAGCGCGAGTGCTCCGAATGCGAGCGCCGCGAGGATCCAGCGGAGGTGGTGTCGCGAGTTCATCTGCGGCATCCTGCGGCCCGGAAGGCGCGACCGCAATAGCCCATCGAGGTTCGGCGACATGGACACAGTGAGGACGGCGGTCATCGGCGTCGGTTACCTGGGGCGGTTCCACGCGCAGAAGTACGCGTCGCTGCCCGGTTCGCGCCTCGTCGCGGTGGTGGATTCGAACGCGGAGGCCCGCGACCGCGTCGCGGCCGAGACCGGCTGCCGTGCGGTCGCCGACTACCGCGGGATCCTCGGCGAGGTCGATGCGGTCAGCATCGCGACGCCGACGCCTGCGCACCACGCGATCGCCCGCGAGTGCCTCGAGCACGGCATCCACGTGCTGGTCGAGAAGCCGGTGACGGAGACGGTCGAGGAGGCCCGGGACCTGATCGCAACCGCGGCGCGGCGGGGCCGGGTCCTGCAGGTCGGCCACCTCGAGCGGTTCAACCCGGCGATCCGTGCGCTCGAGGGCACCCTCGGCACGCCGCGTTTCGTCGAGTCGCACCGCCTCGCCCCGTTCCGCGAACGCGGGACCGACGTCAACGTCGTGCTCGACCTGATGATCCACGACATCGACCTGATCCAGAGCCTCGTGCGCTCGCCGATCGTGTCGATCGACGCGGTCGGAACCTCCGTGTTCTCGTCGGGACTCGACATCGCCAACGCGCGGATCCGCTACGCGAACGGCTGTGTCGCGAACACGACCGCCAGCCGGATCAGCATGAAGATGGAACGCAAGCTGCGCATCTTCCAGGACGACGCCTACGTCTCGATCGACCTGCAGCAGAAAGTGCTCACGGTCGTACGCAAGCCGCCGGCGGGTGCGTCTGCGACGCCCGGGCAGGTGTCCATCGAGGAACGTACCTACGAGCAGGGCGACGCGCTGTTGCTCGAGATCGGCTCGTTCCTCGATGCGGTCCGTTCGGGCGCCACGCCGGCCGTGACCGGCGAGGACGGCCTGCGGGCCCTCGAGACGGCGCTCAGCATCACGGAGCTCGTCCAGGGCGGCCGGGGTCGCACGTGAAGCGCCGCCACTACGCGGGCCGGGACCTCCATCGGGCCGTCTCGATCGAGGACCTGCGGCGGATCGCGCAGCACCGGCTGCCGAACTTCTCGTTCGAGTACGTCGAGGGCGGTGCCGAGGACGAGGTGACCCTGCGCAGGAACCGCGCGATGTTCGAGCGCATCACGTGGTCGCCGCGGGCGCTGGTGGGCGCGGGCCCGCCGGACCTGGGCACCGAGGTCTTCGGCCGGCCGGTCAACCTGCCCGTGGTGATCGCGCCGACCGGTTTCAACGGGCTGCTTTGGAAGCAGGGCGACCTCGCGCTCGCCCGCGCGGCCGCCGAGGCCGGCGTGCCGTTCACGCTCAGCACCGCCTCGAACTGCGCGGTGGGCCGGCTCGCGCGCGCCGTTCCCGGCGAACACTGGTACCAGCTCTACGCCTACAAGGACGAAAGCGTCGTCGACCGGCTGGTCGACCGGGTGGCCGAGGCCGGGTGCACGGTGCTCGCGATCACGGCCGATGCCCCGGTGCTCGGGGCGCGTGAATGGGACCAGCGCAATTACCGCGCGCCGATGAAGCTCTCGTTCCCGAGCCTGCTCGACGCGGTGGCGCACCCGCGCTGGTTCGCGCAGGTAATGCTCCCGTCCGGCGCCCCGGGCTTCGAGAACCTCACGGAGTTCCTGCCGCCGGGGCGCACCTCGGCGCTCGTCGGCGCCAGGTACAGCTTTTCGCAGATCAACTCCCGGCTGTCCTGGCGCGACGTCGAGCGGATACGGGGCCGCTGGAAGGGGAAGCTCGTCATCAAGGGGCTCATGTGCCTCGAGGATGCGAGACGGGCGGCCGACACGGGGGCCGACGGCGTCGTGCTGTCGAACCACGGTGGTCGTCAGCTGGACACCTGCGTGACCGGACTCGAGCTCGTGCCGGAGGTGGCCGCCGAACTCGGCGACCGGCTGACGATCCTGGTGGACGGCGGCTTCCGCCGCGGCTCCGACATCCTGAAGGCCGTCGCCCTCGGCGCGGACGCTGTCATGGTTGGGCGCGCAACCCTGTATGGGCTCGCCGCCGGCGGCCAGGCAGGCGTGAGCCATGCGCTCGGACTGCTGCGCACCGAGATGGAGCGGGTCATGATGCTGCTGGGCTGCGGCTCGCTCGCGGAACTCGGCCCGCACCTGATCCGCGACTGATGTCGCTGGAATCCACACTGCAAGAACCGGAGTCGGAATGAAGGCAGTCGTCTGCAGGGAACTCACGGGCATCGCCGGGCTGTCGCTGGTCGAGGACTGGCCCGAGCCGGTGGCGGCCGCCGGCGAGGTCGTCGTCGACGTGAAGGCGTCGGCGCTCAATTTCCCGGACCTGTTGATGATCCGCGGGCTGTACCAGGAGCGGCCGCCGCTGCCGTTCGTCGCCGGCACCGAGATGTCGGGTGTCGTGAGCGCGGTCGGCGAGGGCGTCCGGCGACTGAAGGTGGGCGACGCGGTCGTTGCCGCCTGCGGCCGCACGCTCGCTGCGAAAGTGGCCATCCCCGAGCGACTGGCGGTGCCGGCGCCGCGCGGACTCTCGTTCGAGTCCGCGGCCGGCATCTGCGTCACGTACTTCACGACGATGCACGCGCTCCGGCAGCGGGCCGCGCTCGCGGCCGGCGAGACGCTGCTCGTGCTCGGCGCGGCCGGGGGCGTCGGCACGACGGCCGTCGAACTCGGGCACCGGCTGGGGGCGACCGTGATCGCGGCGGCGAGCAGCGCCGAAAAGCTCGAGCTCGCGCGCTCGCTCGGTGCCGCGCACCTGATCGACTACTCCCGCGAGGACCTGAAGGCGCGGATCCGCGAGATCACCGGTGGCAAGGGCGTCGACGTCGTCTACGACCCGGTCGGCGGCGACCTTGCCGAGCCGGCGCTGCGCAGCATGGCCTGGGGCGGTCGCTACCTGGTGATCGGCTTTGCGGCCGGCTCCATACCGAACGTGCCGCTCAACCTGCCACTGCTCAAGGGCTGCTCGATCGTCGGGGTGTTCTGGGGCAGCTTCGCCGGCCGCGAGCCGGAGGCGCAGCGACGCAATGCCCAGGAACTGTGGGCGATGTTCGAGTCCGGGCAGCTGAAGCCGGTGGTCGGCGCGGTCTACCCGCTCGCGGACTATGCGCGTGCGTTCGAGGCGCTCGAGGCGCGGCGGGCGCTCGGCAAGGTGGTGCTGACGGTCTGAGTCAGGCGTCGCCGATCGCCTCGAGCTCGCCCAGCACCTCGAGCCACCGCGATTCGGCCGCCTCGAGTTCGCGCCCGAGTTCGGCCGCCCGCCGGGTCGCGCTCTGGACCGCCGCCGGGTCGCCGGCCGAATAGAACGCCGCGTCGCCGAGCCGCTCCTCGAGCGCACGACGTTCGGCTTCGAGCGCCGCGACGCGCTCCTCGAGCTGGCGCGCCTCGCGCTGCAGCGGCCGTCGTCGCACGAGCCTGGCCTGGCGCTCCGCCTCGGCGGCGGCGCGGTCGGCGCGACGCACGTCCTTCGCGGCCGGCCGAACGGCCGCTTGTGCCCGACGCGCTGCCAGCCATTCCAGGTAGTCGTCCACGTCGCCCTCGAACCCGGTCACCCGCCCGTCCGCGACGATCACGAACGCGTCGCAGACTGTCCGGAGCAGCGCCCGGTCGTGCGACACGACGAGCAGGCTGCCCGTGTACTCGGCGAGTGCCCTCGTGAGTGCGTGTCGCATCTCGAGGTCGAGGTGGTTCGTGGGCTCGTCCAGCAGCAGCAGGTTCGGCCGGCGGCGCACGATCAGCGCGAGGGCGAGCCGGGACTGTTCGCCGCCGGAGAAGCGCCGTATCGGCGTGTCCGCCATCTCGCCGCGGAAGTCGAACGCGCCGAGCCAGGTGCGGAGGTCGACCTCGCGCGCCCGGCGATCCTCGCGCGCGAAGTGTTCGAGCGGCGAGTCGTCCGGCCGCAGCAGTTCGAGCTGGTGCTGCGCGAAGTAGCCGATCTCGAGGCCGTATCCGGCCGTGCGCGCGCCGGACGCAGGCACGAGATCCCCGGCCAGCGCCTTGACGAGCGTGGACTTGCCCGCGCCGTTCGGCCCGAGCAAGCCGATCCGCGATCCGGGCCGCAGCGTCAGGTCCACACGGTCGAGCACGACCCGGTCCCCGTACGCGAGCCGGGCGCCGTCCAGCGCGAGCAGCGGGTCCGGTGAGCGCTCGGGCGCCGGTATCTCGAAGTCGAACGGCGAATCGACGTGCGCGGGCTCGACATGCTCGAGGCGAGCGAGCGCCTTGAGCCGGCTCTGGGCCTGGCGCGCCTTGCTCGCCTTCGCGCGGAAGCGCTCGACGAACGCGTTCATGTGCGCGATCTGCCGCTGCCGCTTCTCGAAGAACGCCTGCTGCGCAGCGAGCCGCGCCGCCCGCTGGTCCTCGAACGCGGAATAGTTGCCCGTGTAGAGCGCGAGTCGCCTGCCCTCGATGTGCGCGACGTGTGAAACGCAGCCGTCCAGGAAGTCGCGGTCGTGGGACACGACGAGCAGCGTGCCACGGTAGGTGGCGAGCCACTGCTCGAGCCAGACGACCGCGTCGAGGTCAAGGTGGTTGGTCGGCTCGTCGAGCAGCAGCAGGTCGGCCCGGCTCGCGAGTGCGCGACCCAGGTTGAGCCGCATCCGCCAGCCTCCCGAGAACTCCGCCACGGCGCGGGATTCGTCGCCGGGTGTAAAGCCGAGTCCGGCGAGCAGCGAGGCCGCGCGCGCCCGGGCCGCGTAACCGCCAACGGCCTCGAGGCGGCCGTGCAGGTCGGCGAGTGCATGCCCGTCGCCGGACTGCTCGGCACGTCCGAGCGCCGCCTCGATCGAGCGGAGTTCCTCGTCGCCGTCGAGCACGTACTCGAGGGCCGGCTGCGCCAGGGCGGGCGTCTCCTGCGCGACGCTCGCGACGCGCCACGTCGACGGCACGCTGCAGTCCCCGGCCTCCGCGTGCAGCTCGCCCCGGAGCAGTGCGAACAGGCTGGATTTGCCCGTCCCGTTGGCGCCCACGAGGCCGACGCGCCAGCCCGGGTGGATCTGCAGGCTCGCGTCCTCGACGAGGGCGCGGGCGCCGCGCGCCAGGGTCAGATGGTCGAGGATGATCAAGGCGCTGCGCTGGGACCGGGGAGCGGGGCGCGCATTCTAGCCCGGGGGCGCGGGCGGGCAGGGCTCCATGCGCGGCGACGCGGTTTCCGGCACAATTCGCCTTCCGCCCCGCCCGGCGGTCCCGCCGGGATCTGGAGACCGAATGCCGATGTCCGCGCCCCGCCTGTTGTCCGTGCTGTCCATGGTCGCCCGACCGCTGGTGGCCGTCCTCGCGCTCGCCGCCCCGATGGCCAGCCAGGCGCAGACGGCGGGTGCCGTCTCCACCGTGTTTGCGTTCAATGGCTCGAGCCCGGGTGGCGCGGTCACGCTCGGCACCGACGGCGGCTACTACGGAACCAGCATCGCGAACTCGCTGGTGACCGCGGGACTCGTCTACCGGTCGACGCCCGACGGGTCGACGGTCCGGACGCTCCACCAGTTCACCGGCCTCGAAGCGTCGACCCCGCGGGCCCAGCTGGTGCTGCTCAACGACGGCTACCTGTACGGCTCGACCCGTTTCGGCGACAGTTCCGTTGCGAACAGCACCGGTACGATCTACCGGATCAAGCCGGACGGCACGGGTTTCGAATTCCTGCATCGCTTCACGCCGTGGGAGGTGCTGAACGACAACGGCCTGCCGGTCAATGTCGAAGGCGCATTCCCGGAATCGGCGATGCTGTACGCGAGCGACGCCTACCTGTACGGCGTCACCCGCGCCGGCGGCACGCACGGCACCGGCGTCATCTACCGGATCCGCCCGGACGGGACGTCGTTCGGCGTCGTGCACGAGTTCGGCCCGGTGACCTCCGACACGACGACGGTACCGGTGCGCAACGTGGGCGGTGCATCCCCGAACGGCCGCCTGATCGAGATCGGCGGTTTCCTGTATGGCGTCGCGGCGGCCGGGGGCACGGCCGGCCGCGGCACGGTCTACCGGATCGCGCTCGACGGCACGGGGTTCGAGGTCCTGCACGAGTTCACGGACCTCGCGACGACCACGCCGTTCGGCAATGCGGATGGTGCCTCGCCGTTGGTCGGCGTGACGGAAGTGAACGGTGTCGCGATCTACGGGGTGGCGAGCACCGGCGGCATGAACGGAGTCGGCACGCTGTACCGGATCGACCTGTCGACGCTCGCGTTCACGAACCTGCATTCGTTCGACACGCCGAACGGCGCGACCCCGGCGGGCGAGCTGATCGTCGCGAGGGACGGGCGACTCGTCGGCACGACGAACGGCGGCGGCACCAATCCGACCGGCGGCACCGTGTCGTTCGGTACGATCTACTCGATCGCGACGGACGGCACGGATTTCCAGCGGCTGCACACGTTCACCGGCGACGACGGCTACGGGCCGGCGGGCGCATTGCTGCAGGTTAACGACACGACGTTCGTCGGCGTCGCGACTTCGGGCGGCAAGTGCGGCTTTGGCACGATCTACCAGTTTTCCTCGACCGGGGCGACGATCGAGGGCAACAAGACCTGCGGCCAGAAGAAGAAGAACAACGGCGGTGGCGCGGGAGGCGAATGGTTCGTGCTGACGCTCGTGGCGCTGGCCGTCGCGAGGCGGCGCATCGGGGCCTGACCCCGTGGCGGACATCGCGATGGCGCAGACACAACTGCATCACCGCACGTGTCCGCTCTGCGAGGCGATGTGCGGCATCGTGATCGAGCATCGCGAGGGCACGGTCGTCTCGGTCAAGCCCAATCGCGACGACGTGCTGAGCCGCGGGCACATCTGCCCGAAGGCCGTTGCACTCAAGGACCTCCACGAGGACCCTGACCGGCTGCGGCGACCGGTCCGCCGGACCGCAGGTGGCTGGGAGGAAGTCTCCTGGGCCGAGGCTTTCGACGACATCGAGGCGCGGGTCGAGGCAATCCGGGCTCGCGCCGGGCGCAACGCGGTCGGGCTCTACGCGGGGAATCCCGTCGTCCACAACCTGGGCGCGATGCTCGGCATCGGCGACTTCATCCGCGCGCTACGGACGCGCAATTTCTTTTCGGCCACGAGCGTTGATCAGCTGCCGCACATGCTGGCCTCGCAGCAGATGTTCGGCCACCAGTTCCTGGTGCCGGTCCCGGACGTGGACCGGACCCAGCTCTTCGTCTGCATCGGCGGCAATCCGGTCGCCTCGGGCGGGTCGATCATGGGCGCGCCCGGGTTCGAGCGCCGCATCGCCGCGCTGAAGGCGCGCGGCGGCCGGTTCATCGTCATCGATCCGCGGCGCACCGAATCCGCCGGGATTGCCGACGAGCACCTGCCGATACGGCCGGGCACGGACGTCTACCTGCTGCTCGGCATGCTGCGGGTGCTCCTGGACACGGACCGCCTCGACCCGCAGGCGCTCGGGCCCGTGACCGACGGAATCGACACGCTTCGGGCCGCGGTGCGTGCGTTCGAGCTGCCGGCACTCGCCGAACGCACCGGAATTCCGGCGGAGCGCATCGCCCGGCTCGCACGCGAGATCGCCGACGAACCGAAGGCGCTGGTGTACGGCCGCGTCGGGGCCTGCACGCAGGAATTCGGCGGGCTGACGATGTGGCTCGTCTATTGCCTGAACCTGCTGACCGGTCACCTCGACGCGGAGGGCGGCATGATGTTCGCCGAGCCCGCGGTCGACCTGACGCGAGCCTACGGCGCACCCGGGCACTACGACCGATTCCGATCCAGGGTGCGCGGGCTTCCGGAGTTCGGCAACGAACTCCCGGTGGCCGCGCTCGCCGAGGAGATCCTGACGCCGGGCGAAGGGCAGATCCGCGCGTTCTTCACGGTGGCTGGCAATCCGGTGCTGTCGACGCCGAACGGGCGACGGCTCGACGAGGCGCTCGCCAGCCTGGACCTGATGGTGTCGGTGGACCTCTACGTCAACGAGACCACGCGGCACGCCCATTACATCCTGCCGCCGGTCGGGCCGCTGGAACGGCCTCACTACGACGTCGCGCTGTCGGGTTTCGCCGTGCGCAACGTCGCGAAGTACGCGCCGGCGCTGTTCGATCCGCCGCCGGATGCGCGGCACGACCACGAGATCCTGGGTGAACTCGCGCTCCGGCTCGGCACGCCGGCAGGGCTCGAGCGCATGAAGGCCGCCGCCCGGTCGCTGGTCGCCCGCCGCCTCGGCCCCGAAGGGTTGCTCGACTGGATGCTCAGGACGGGCCGGTACGGCCGTGAGAATCGCGGGGCGATGGCGATGCTGTCCCGTATGCCCGGGTTCGCGTCGATGCGCCGAGCGCTCGAGGCGCCGGACCGCCGTCCGGCCGGGCTCACGTCCGCGAAACTCGCCGCATCCCCGAACGGCATCGACCTCGGTCCGCTCGAACCCTGCCTCGTGCGGCGCCTCGCGACGCCGGACCGGCGCGTGCACCTCGCGCCGCCGGCGTTCGTCGCGGACCTGGCGCGCGCCGCGCGTACGCTTGCGACACCCGCACCGGCGCTCGTGCTGATCGGCCGGCGGCACGTCCGCAGCAACAATTCATGGCTCCACAACAGCCACCGCCTCGTGAAGGGCAAGCCGCGCTGCACGCTCATGATCCATCCGCAGGATGCGGCCCGGCGCGGCATCGCCGACGGGGACCGCGTGCGCCTGAGTTCGCGGGTGGGTTCGGTCGAGGTGGCCGCCGAGGTCACCGACGCGGTGATGGCCGGAGTGGTCAGCCTGCCGCATGGCTGGGGACACGACCGTCCCGGCGTCCGGCTGTCGGTCGCGTCCGCGCACGCGGGTGTGAGCATCAATGACGTCGTGGATGACGCAGCGGTCGATCCGCTCTCGGGCACGGCCGTGCTGAACGGTACGCCCGTCGAAGTCGAGGTCGCCGGTACGGCTTGACTGGGCCGCCCGCGACGATTTGGGGGAACGCGTGAAGTCAGAACGAGACACCGTGCTGCACAGCTGGTGCGTGCAGGCACAGTGGAACGCACCGACCGTGGTCGGCGGGCAGGGGGCCTGGCTGCACCTCGAGGACGGCCGGCGCGTGCTCGACATGAGCAGCCTCGCAGAGTGCAGCAACCTCGGCCACCAGCACCCTCGGGTCGTCGAGGCCATCCGCGCGCAGGCCGGGCGCCTGTGCTTCGTGACGAACGCTTGGGGCGCGCACCCGCGCGCCGAACTCGCCGAACGGCTGCTCGAGCGTTCGGGATTCGAAGGAGGCCGGGTGTTCTTCACGCTCGGCGGTGCAGATGCGAACGAGCACGCGGTCAAGATCGCGCGGCAGGCGACCGGTCGCCCGCGGGGAATCGTCGTCGCGCGGGACCGCTCGTACCATGGCTCGACGCACCTCGCGATGGCGCTCTCCGGCGACGCCCGCACCCGCGCCCAGGTGGACCCGGATGCCTACGGCGCGAGCCACGTCGATCCGCCGTACGCCTATCGCTGCCCGTTCGGTTCCGGTGACGACGACGAGTGCGGACGTCTCGCGGCGGCCGCCGTCGCCGGGCGCATCGCGCACTTCGGCGCCGACCGCGTCGCGGCCGTCATCATGGAACCGAACGCGGGCTCGAACGGCATCGTGGCGCCGGACACGTTCTGGCCCGAACTGCGCCGCGTGACCCGCGAGGCAGGCGTGCCGCTGATCGCCGACGAGGTGATGAGCGGCTTCGGGCGTTGCGGCGATTGGTTCGCCTGGCAACGGCACGGCGAGGCAGGGCGCCCCGACCTGATGACGCTCGCGAAGGGGCTCACAGGTGCGGCGCTGCCGCTCGGCGCGATCGTCGTCTCGCGCGAGGTGTCGTCGAGGATCGACGGCGAGATGCTGTACACCGGCCTGACGTATTGCGGACACCCGCTGTGCTGTGCCGCCGGTGTTGCCGCAATCGAGGCCTACGAGGCCGACGGACTCATCGAACGCTCGCGTCGGTTGGGTGGCGAATTGCGACGGTCAGTGGACGAACTGGCCCGGCGCCACCCGGTCATCGGCGATGTCCGGGGCGGCCACGGACTGTTCGTCGTCGTCGAACTCGTGCGGAATCGGACCACCCGCGAGCCGCTCGCGCCCTGGCCACAGGGGGCACCGGCGCTGTCGGCGCTGGTCCGCGACGCGCTCGCCGACGGCGTGTCGTTCGCGACGCGGGGCAACCTGATCCTGCTCGCCCCGCCACTCGTGATCGGCGAGCGCGAACTCGCCGACGCCGTGGCACTGCTCGACCGGCTGATCGGCCGGCATTTCGCCGCTGCGTGAGGAACCCGTCATGAGCTTCCGACTGACCTACGCGACGATGTTCGATCCCCCCGAAGCGATGCACCAGCGCTTCGAAGCGGCACTTGCCAGCGTACGCGCGGGCCTCGGCGCCTCGCACCCGCTCCACGTCGACGGCCGCGACGTGGAGGGCGACGGGTGGGCGCCGCGGCCGAGCCCGATCGACACGTCGCTGGACCTCGGCCGCCACGCGCTCGCCGGCACCACGCACGTCGAACTCGCGATGGCCGCGGCGCAACGCGCCTGGCCGGCGTGGCGGGCCCTGCCGGTCGCGGAGCGGGCGGCGTACGTGCGTCGCATCGGGGCCGTGATGGAGAGCCGCGTCTACGAGATCGCGGCCGCGCTCTCGCTCGAGGTGGGCAAGAACCGGATGGAGGCGCTCGGCGAAGCGCAGGAAACGGTCGATTTCTGCAACCACTACGCGGACGATTTCGAGTCGCACCACGGCTACGAGCACGAACTCCCGAACGACCCGCTGGCCGGGATGGTTTCCCGTAACCGCAGCGTCATGCGCCCGCACGGCGTGTGGGTCGTGATCGCGCCATTCAACTTCCCGCTCGCGCTGGCCGGCGGACCGGTGGCCGCGGCGCTCGTCACAGGCAACACCGTCGTCGTGAAGGGCGCGACCGACACGCCGTGGGCCGGCCGGCTGCTCGCGGACTGCGTCCGGGACGCCGGACTGCCGCCGGGCGTCTTCAATTACCTGTCGGGCTCGGGGCGAGAGGTGGGCGAGACGCTCGTCGAACACCCACTGACCGCCGGCGTCACGTTCACGGGCTCGGCCGCCGTGGGCCGGCACATCATCGGCAGGATGCTGGCCGGGCGCTATCCGCGGCCCTGCATCGCGGAGATGGGTGGCAAGAACGCCTGCATCGTCACCGCTCGCGCTAATCTCGCGCACGCCGCGCAGGGCATCGTCCGTTCCGCGTACGGGATGGGCGGGCAGAAGTGCTCGGCCACCTCGCGGCTGTACGTCGAGGCCCCGGTCGCGGACGAACTGATCGAGCGACTGTCGGCCGCGATCGCCGCGGTCAGGATCGGCGACCCGCTGCTCCGCGAGCACTGGCTCGGGCCGGTCGTCAACGCACCGGCCTACGAGTCGTACGCCCGTTACGTGTCGGAGTTGCAGGCCGGCGGTGCGCGCGTGATCGCCGGCGGCCGGCAACTTCGGGATGGCGCGCTCGCCCGCGGCTACTACGTCGAGCCCGTGCTCGCCGAGGCGCCGCCCGGGCACCGCCTCTGGAAGCACGAGATGTTCCTGCCGATCCTGACGCTGCACCGTGTCCGCGACCGCGAGGAAGCGATGGCGCTCGCGAACGACTCGGACCTCGGCCTGACGGCCGGCTTCTACGGCGCCGCGGACGAAGTGCCGTGGTTCCAGGAGCACATCGAGGCCGGCGTCACCTACGCGAACCGGCCGCAGGGGGCGACGACCGGCGCATGGCCGGGCTACCAGCCGTTCGGCGGTTGGAAGGGCTCGGGATCGACCGGAAAGGCGATCGCCTCGTTCTACTACCTGGCCCAGTACCTGCGCGAGCAGTCGCGCACGGTCGTCGAGGCGAACCGATGACGCCCGCGGCCGCCCGATTCCGCGGCCCCCGCTGCGGCTGCGCCGGGCCGGCCCGGGCCCAGATTCCGAAGCATCGAACAGGAGATCCCCGTGCGTAACCAGCACATCAAGACTGCTCTGCCGGGCCCGCGTGCCCGTGCGCTGCTCGAGCGCGACGTCAAGGTCATTTCTCCGTCGTATCCGCGCGACTATCCGTTCGTGATGTCCCACGGCCGGGGCACCGAGGTCTGGGACGTCGACGGCAACCGCTTCCTCGACTTCGCCTCCGGGATCGCCGTCTGCGCGACGGGCCACGCGCACCCGGTCGTCGTCGAGGCGGTGCAGAAGGCCGCGGAGAAGTTCCTGCACATCTCGAGCGACTACTGGCACGAGAATTTCACCGGTCTCGCCGAGCGGCTCTCCGAGATCGCGCCGGTGGGTGAGCCCGGCATGAGCTTCCTGTGCCAGTCGGGCACCGAGGCGGTCGAGGGCGCGATCAAGCTCGCGCGCTACGTGACCGGGCGCCCGCGCTTCATCGGCTTCCTCGGCGGCTTCCACGGCCGCACGATGGGTTCGCTCTCGTTCACCTCGAGCAAGTACACACAGCAGAAGGGCTTCGCACCGACGATGCCGGGCGTCACGCACGTTCCGTACCCGAACAGCTATCGCCCGCTGCTCGCGGGGGCGGACCAGGGCAAGGCGGTGCTCGACTACATCCGGATGCTGTTCGAGCGCAACGTGCCGCCGTCCGAGGTGGCCGCGATCCTCGTCGAGCCGCTGCAGGGCGAGGGCGGGTACCTGGTCCCGCCCGACGGATTCCTGCAGGGGCTGCGCGCACTCTGCGACGAGCACGGAATCCTGATGATCTGCGACGAGGTCCAGTCGGGCATCGGCCGCACCGGGAAGATGTACTGCATCGAGCACTCGGGCGTGCACCCCGACATCGTGACGAGCGCGAAGGGCCTCGGTTCAGGGCTGCCGATCGGCGCGGTGATCGCCCGGCGATCCGTGATGGAGAAGTGGGGGCGGGGTGCGCACGGCAATACCTATGGCGGCAACCCGGTCACCTGCGCGGCGGCGATCGCGACGATCGACCTCGTGCGCGGCGGCTACATGGACAACGCCGCGAAGATGGGCGAGTACTTCATGGGCAGGCTGCGCGAGATGGCGCGCGACTACCCGTGCATCGGCGAGGTGCGGGGCCGCGGCCTCATGATCGGCATGGAACTCGTCGAGCCGGGCCCGGACCGCGCGCCGGCGCGCGCGCTCTGCGACGCGATGGTCACCCGCGGCTACCACAACGGGATCATCCTGCTGTCGTGCGGCGTGAGCACGCTGCGCTTCATGCCACCGCTGTGCGTCACCGCCGGCGAGATCGACGAGGCGATCCTGCTGCTGCGCGCGAGCCTCGACGAGGCGCTCGAGGGCCGCAAGGCGTGATCACGCGGCCGGGCGTGCGGCGTAAGGCGTGGGCCGTGGCCGCGGCGTGCTGGGCCGTGGTCGTGCCGTGCGGCCCGGCGCTCGCCGACCGCGAGCCGGTGCTGAAACAGGTGGACCTGCCGCACAGCTACTACTGGCGCGGGCTCTACCTGCCGCAGCTTACGTCCGGGCCGTCGTCGGCCGCGTTCGTGCCGGACGGCACCGCGGTGGTCTACGCGATGGAAGGCTCGCTGTGGCGGCAGCCGCTCGATTCGGGCGTCGCCACCGAACTCACGCATCCACGCGGCGCATACGACTACCAGCCGGACGTGGCGCCGGACGGCCGCAGCGTCGTGTACGCGCGATACGATGGCGCGTCGGTGGAACTCCTGCGCCTCGACCTCGCGTCGGGCCGCGAGCAGGCGCTCACCCGCGGCGGCGACGTGAACGTCGAGCCCCGGCTGTCGCCGGACGGGCGGCGACTCGCGTGGGTGTCGACCCGGGGCACCGGTCACTTCAACCTCTACGTCGCTGACGTCGGTCCCGGCGGGCTCTCCGGCGCGCGCCCGCTCGTCGAGCCGCGCCAGAGCGCGATCGACCGCTACTACTATTCGACCTGGAACCACGCGGTGAATCCGTCGTGGGCGCCGGACGGCCGGACGGTCTACTACGTGTCGAACCCGGAGGTGCCGTGGGGCTCGGGCGACCTGTGGGCCGTCTCGGCGACCGACCCGACTGCGATGCGGCGCGTGCTGCGCGAAGAGACCACCTGGAGCGCGCATCCGGAGCCGGCGCCCTCGGGCCCGAGGCTGCTCTACAGCAGTTACCGCGGCCGCCAGTGGCACCAGCTGTGGCTCACGACGACCGACGGTGCCGCGCCGTTGCCGCTCACGTTTGGCGAGTTCGACGCGCGCAATGCGCGCTGGTCGCCGGACGGCGCCCGGATCCTGTACGTCGGCAACCCGGGCGGCAACACCTCGCTCGTCGTGCACGACGTGGTCGGCGGGGCCGAGCGCACGATCACGGCCCGTGAGCGCCGCTACCTCGTGCCGCGCGGCCGCCTGACGATCGACGTTCGCGATGCGTCGGGCCGGGCCGTGCCGGCACGGGTCGGCGTCGTCGCGTCCGATGGACGGGCGTATGCGACCCGCGACGCCTGGATGCACGCGGACGACGGGTTCGACCGCGCGCGGATGCCTCAGGAGGTCCATTACTTCCACTGCGCACCACCCTGCGAGCTCGAGGTCCCGGCCGGCACGGCGCACGTGACCGTTACGCGCGGCCTCGAGAGCCTGCCGTGGGTGGGCGAGGTCCAGGTCGAGGCGGGCGGTTCCGCCATGGCCACCGCGACGCTGGTTCCGCACGCCTTGCCGGACGCCTATGGTCGCTGGGTGAGCGCGGACCTGCACGTGCACATGAACTACGGGGGCGACTACCGGAACACGCCGGAACGACTGGTCGCACAGGCACGTGCCGAAGACCTCGACATCGTCTACAACCTGGTCGTGAACAAGGAAGAGCGCGTGCCGGACGTCGGATATTTCCGCGCCGGGACCGATCCCGCGAGCACCGGCGACGTGCTGCTGCTCGAGGCGCAGGAATTTCACACGAGCTTCTGGGGCCACCTCGGGCTCCTGAACCTCGGCGACCACCTGATCACGCCCGATTACGCGGCTTACCGCCACACGGCGATCGCGAGCCCGTACCCGACCAACGCAGTCGTCGCCGACCTCGCGCACGCGCAGGGCGGTCTCGCCGGTTACGTGCATCCCTACGACTTCCCGGTCGTCCCGGAGAAGGAGAAGTCGCTCAGCAATGCGCTGCCGGCCGACGTGATCGGGCACAAGGTCGACTACGTCGAGATCGTAGGATTCTCGGACCACAAGGCCACGGCCGAGGTCTGGTACCGGCTGCTGAACCTCGGCTTCCGGCTGCCGGCCGGTGCGGGCACCGACGCGATGGCGAACTATGCGTCGCTGCGCGGCCCGATCGGGCTCAACCGCGTCTACCTGGCAACGAACGGCCGACTCGACGCCGCCGCGGCCCGCGATGCGCTCGTCGCCGGACGAACGTTCGCGACGAATTCAGCGTTGCTCGGGTTCGAGGTCGGGGGCGTCGCACCCGGTGCGAAGCTGACGCCCGGGCGGGCCGGTGCGCGGCATTACACGGTGTCCATGCGATCGCCGGTCGCGATGGACCACCTCGAGATCGTCCAGAACGGACAAGTCCTGAAAGTACTCGAACTGTCCGGCGACCGCCGCAGCTACGACGGCGAGGGTGACCTCGACCTCGCGGCCGACGGGTGGATCGTGCTGCGTGCCTGGAACGACCACGCGGATCCGCAGGTGCTCGACATCTACCCCTACGCGACGACGAGCCCGCTCTACGTCGAAGGCTTCGGCCCGCACCCGGACGCACGCGACGACGCCCGCTATTTCGTCGCGTGGATGGACCGCGTGATCGAGGCGACGCGCGCCCGGACCTCCGACTTCAACGACGAGCGCGAGCGATCGGCCACGTTCGACTACCTGGAGAAGGCCCGGGCCGGCTACGCGGCGCTCGCGAGCGGGTCACGCTGAGGGTCGGCCGCCCACCGCCGCCGCGGTCCCCGGTCAGTGCGACGGTGGCGCGTAGCGGCCGTACTGCTTCAGCAGTTCGACGAGACGGTCGTGTGGCAGGCCGGGGACGAAGTGCCCCTGGTCGCCGCGCATGTCGCGGCCGGCGACCAGCGCATTCACGATCGCCTCCTCGGTGGCCTCGACCGTACCGCGGAACAGCGGGTCGAGTTCGTCGTTACCGATCGACGTCGAGGTGTTCATCGCAGCCCCGGTGAGTGCCGACGCGTTCGCGGTCGAGAACGCAAAGAAGATGTCGCCCGACCCGCTGCCCGAATAGCTGCCGAGCCGGGCGAGGCCGAGCGTCGCGCGCTTCGCGACCCGGTCGAGCTGGTAGGGCAGCAACGGTGCATCGGTCGCGACGACGACGACGATGGACCCGGTGTCGCCGCTGCGCGGAGCCGGCGCGACGGGCAGGTGCCGGCCGACCGGTACACCGGCGATCGTGAGCGTGTCGCGGACGCCGTAGTTCGCCTGGACGAGGACTCCGACCGTGTACTCCCGGTCCGCGGCCTTCACGACCCGCGAAGCGGTACCGATCCCGCATTTGAATTCGTGGCAGACCATCCCGGTGCCGCCACCGACGCTGCCCTCGGCCACGGGTCCACCGCGGGCGCCCTCGAGCGCGCGGTCGACGTGTTCGGGCCGCACGTGGAATCCGTTCACGTCGTTCAGGTCACCGTCCCAGGTTTCCGCGACGATCGGCGTCGACCAGTAATAGCCGGCCGAGTCCGTGCCGCCCTGGCGCACGCGCCAGGCGACGACCGCGTCCCGCACGACACCGACGCTGTGCGTGTTCGTCAGTACGATCGGCCCGTCGAACTGGCCGAACTCCGACAGGTAGGTGGTCCCGGTGGTCTCGCCATTGCCGTTCAGCGCGAACCACCCGCCGTAGGCCGCGACCCGCAGCGATTCGCGGCCGCGGGGCAGGATCGCCGTGACGCCGGTGCGGACCGCGCGCCCGCCCGGCAGGTCCTCGATCAGCGTGACCTGGCCGACGGTGACGCCCGAGACGTCGGTGATCGCGTCGAGCGCGCCCGGCCGGCCGTCGAACGGCACGCCGAGCTCGCGGGCCCGTGGCTCCGCGGCGTCTGCTGCAGCGCAAAGAAGGAGCAGGGCGGTCAATGCGGCGATCGGCTTCATGGATGGCCTCGGGAGCACCGAATGGCGGAGAATGCGTCGATCGCGAGCTTAACCCGAAGGATGCCGATGCGATGAATGCGAGGATCATCGAACCGATGCCGGCGGCCCTGCGCGGCGCGCACGCGCTCCGTGCGGCGCGCTACGTCGGCGCGGACATGCACGAACTCGACCGCCGCGCGGTCTTCGGCCACTCCTGGCAACTCGTGGCGCACGCCGCGCAGCTCGCCGAGCCGGGCGACCACGTCGTCGAAACGGTCGCCGGCACGCCGGTGATCCTGCTGCGGGGACGGGACGGCGTGCTGCGCGCGTTCCCGAACGTCTGCCGGCATCGCGCCGGCCCGCTCGCGAACTGCAGCGGCAAGGGCATGCACAACCTGCGCTGCAAGTACCACGGCTGGCTCTACGACCAGGAGGGACGGCTGGTCGGCGCGCCCGAGATGCAGGACGCGACGGACTTCGTGGCGGGCGACGTGCACCTGCCGCGGCTGCGCACCAGCGAGTGGCAGGGCCTCGTGTTCGTCGCGCTCGACGACGCGGTGCCGGAGTTCGCCGAGGTGTACGGGGGCATCGCGGAGCGCATCGCGCCCGTGGACCTCTCGACGATGCGCTACACCCGTCGCGACGTTTTCGACGTCGCCTGCAACTGGAAGGTCTACGTCGACAACTTCCTCGAGGGTTACCACCTCCCGCTCGTGCACCCGGGACTTTCGCGGCTGCTCGACTACCGCGCCTACGACGTGCAGCTCTACCCGTGGTACTCGCTGCAGCACTCGCCGCTGCGCAACGCCGACGCGGTCTACGGCGAGGGCGAGGCGCTCTACTTCTTCATCTACCCGAACGTGATGCTGAACGTGATGCCCGGCCGGATGCAGACGAACCGCGTGCTGCCGCTCGGTCCCGACCGCTGCCGCGTCGAGTTCGACTACTACTACCTGCCGGACGCCGGCGCGATGGCGCGCATCGACGAGGACCGCGCGTTCAGCGACGCCGTGCAGCACGAGGACATGGCGATCTGCGAATCCGTGCAGAAGGGGCTGTCGTCCGGCTATTACGAGGCCGGCCGGCTGAGCCCGAAGCGCGAGAGCGGCGTCTGGCACTTCCACGAGCGACTCCGCGCGGCCTATGCGCGGGAGCGCGGGGAGTGAGTGCCCCGACCCCGGCGCCGGAGGCGGGCCGCGAACTCGGGTTCTGGATGTGCACCGCGCTGGTCGTGGGCAACACGATCGGCATGGGCATCTTCCTGCTGCCGGCTTCGCTCGCGCCCTACGGCTACCTGGCGCTGGTCGGGTGGGGCGTCACCGTGGTCGGCATGACCGTGATCGCGCGCGTGTTCGCGCAGCTCGCACGCACGTTCCCGGCGGCCGACGGTCCGTATGCCTACATGCGCACGACGCTCGGCGAATGGCCGGCGTTCCTGGCGCTGTGGTGCTACTGGATCTCGCTGTGGGTGACCTGCGCGGTCCTGGTGGTCGGCGTGGTCGGTTACCTGGGCGCGGCGATGCCTTCGATCGCCGGTATCCCGCCGCTCGGGCTGTCGCTCGGGCTGCTGTGGCTGTTCGTGGCACTGAACCTGCTCGGCGCGCGCGCCGGTGGCGGCGTGCAGGTATTGACGACGGCGCTGAAGCTGCTGCCGATGGTCGTGGTGATCGCGCTCGGCGGGTGGCTGCTCGTCAGCGATCCCGCCGTCTACACGCGCAGCGTGCCGAGCAGCCCGGGCGGCTTCGGCGCGCTGCTGGCGGCGTCGACCACGTCGCTGTATGCGATGCTCGGCGTCGAATCCGCGGCCGTCCCGGCCGGACGGGTTCGCGACGCGGCGCGCGTCATCCCGCGCGCGACGATGGTCGGTACGCTGCTCACCGCGGTCGTCTACGTGGCCGTGTCGGCCGTCGCGATCTTCCTGATCCCGCAGCAGCAGCTGGCGGTCTCGTCGGCACCGTTCGCCGACCTGCTCGACCGTTTCTACGGGGCCGGGTCGGGCCGCTGGCTCGCGGTGTTCGTCGTCGTCAGCGGACTCGGTGCACTGAATGGGTGGACGCTGCTGACCGGCGAGCTGACCCGGACGATGGCCGGCCACGGCCTGCTGCCGGGCTGGCTCGGCGGCGGGAACCGCCGGGGCGCGCCGTCGACGGCGCTGCTCGCGACCGGCGTGCTCGCGACCGCGATGGTGCTGATGAACTACAGCCGCTCGCTGATCGAGGGATTCACGTTCCTGACGCTGGTGGTCACGGCCGCCAACCTGCCGCTCTACCTGTTCTGCGCGCTTGCGCTGCTCGTGTTGTGGCGGCGCGGCCAGCCGGCTGCGCGCAGCCTGCTCGTCCTCGGCCTGCTCGGGGCGGTCTACTCGATCTTTGCGCTGGTCGGGATGGGGCGCGAGCCGTTCGTCTGGGGCGTCGTGCTCGGGCTGGCCGGCTTGCCGGTCTACGCGTTGCTGCGTCGCGGGCGCGCCGGCAGCGGCTGATCCCCGGGGCCCGGTCAGCGGGCTCCGGAGTCCCCGAGCACACGCTTCGCGGCGTTCCGCCCGGCGCCGCCGCCGATCCCGACGCCGCCGTGCGTGCCGCTGCCGCACAGGTACAGTCCGTCCACGGGCGTACGGTGGTCCGACCAGCCGGGCAGCGGACGCATGAAGAGCAACTGGTCGAGGATCGGCTGGCCGTGGTTCAGGTCGCCTTCCGTCAATCCGTAGTCGCGTTCGAGGTCGAGCGGCGAGACGACGTGGACCTCCCGGACCGAGTCGCGTACCGACGGGAACCGCCCGGCGAGCGTGTCGAGCGCGATGCGCTCGAGCGTGCCGCGTTCGCGCTCCCAGTCCGAACCCCTGAGCGTGTGCGACGCGAACTGGAAGTGGATCGCGATCGCGGCACCGCTCGACGTCACCTCGAGCATCGGCGCCCGGGAGATTTCGCCGTATTTCGATGCGTCGTACGCGCGCTCGAGGTAGCGCAGCGTCGGTGCGATCACGGTCGTCCCGTCCGGGAGGCCGTGCCGGCCGTCCGTGAGGACATGGACCTTCGCGACTGATCCGCGCATCCGGATCGACTGCACGCCCCAGACGTACTCGGGTGGCAGCTCCGGGGCGCCGACCAGCCCGAGCAGCGTGCGGCGCGGGTCGGCACCGCAGACCACGGTGGCGGCCGCGATCTCTTCGCCGGACGCAAGCGTGACACCGGTGACGCGCTGCCGCTCGACACGGATCCTGGCGACCGGCGCGTCCGTCCTGAGCGCGCCGCCGCGCGCACGCAGTGCCGCGACCAGCGCCTCGGCGATCCGGCGGGCGCCACCGGAGGGTGCAGCCGGGCCCGGGCCGCCGCGATTGAGCCAGTTGTGCATCAGCGTGTAGCCCGTGCCCGCGGACATCGCACCGAGCGTCGCGCCGTGGATCGCGACCGCGCCGACCGCCGCACGGACGGGCTCGGACTCGAACCATTCCTCGCCGATTTCCTGCGCCGACATCGACAGCGTGCGCATGAATCGGAACATGTCGCGCCGGCCGAGGCGGCGCAGCCTCCAGCCGAGGCGGGCGAGCGGCCACGCCTCGCGACGCAGTTCCTCGTTCGAGAGCCGCGGCATCGGCGTCATGAGCGCGGCGTCGAGGAAGGCGGTGCCCGCCCGCATGAACGCGACGAACTCGGGCCAGCGCGCGGCATCGCGCGCCGACACCGCGCGCATCGACTCGAGCGCCTGTGCGTCGGCCGGGTCGGCCGGGAGCCGCAGCGTGCCGCCGTCCGGCAGCGCGGAAACGAGCGGCGCCGCGACCGGCGTGGCCAGGCCGTGGGCGGTGAGCCCGAGGTCCCGCGTGACGTCCGGGCGCAGCAGGCCGCCGGCGTGCAGCGGATCCGTGACCCAGGCGGGGGCCTGGCCGGCCGCGACGAGCTGTCCACCGGCTTCGCTCCGCGACTCGAGCACCAGCACGGAGCGGCCGGCCTTCGCGAGGTAGTTCGCGGCCACGAGGCCGTTGTGACCGGCGCCGACGACGATGACGTCTGGATTGTTCATGGCCGGTTACCGCCAGTCCTTCAGCGCTTCGGTGGCGGCGAGCTTGCCGGCCGCGCCCATGACGCCGCCGCCGGGGTGCGCGCCGGCCGCGCCGAAGTAGTAGCCCGGCAGCGGCGTGCGGAAGTCCGCCCACTGCGGCGCCGGGCGCAGGAAGAAGAGCTGGTGCAGCAGCAGCTCGCCGTGGAAGATGTTGCCGCCGGTGATGCCGGCGATGCGCTCGATGTCGGCCGGCGTGATCACCTGCTTGCCGACGATCGCGCGACGGATGTTCGGCGCGTACTGCTCGAGCGTCGAGATCACGGTCTCGCCGAATGCCTCGCGCTTCGCATCGTCCCAGCCGCCCTCGATGTCGTACGGCGCATACTGCACGAAGCAGGACATCACGTGGTGGCCCGGGGGCGCCATGTCCCGGTCGATCATCGACGGGATGATCGCGTCGATGTACGGACGGCGCGAGAACTGTCCGTACTTGGCCTCGTCGTAGGCGCGCTCGATGTAGTCGATGCTCGGGCTGATCGAGATCGCGCCCCGGTGCAGCGGGCCCTCGCCCGGCAGGCAGGTGAACTGCGGCAGCTCCGAGAGCGCGATGTTCACCTTTCCCGAGGAGCCGCGCACGCGGAACTGCCGGATCGCGGTGACGAACTCGTCCGGCAGGTGCTTCGACTCGACGAACTGCAGGAACGTGCGCTTCGGGTCGGCCGCGGACAGCACGACCGGCGCCTCGTACTCGTCGCCGTTCGCGAGCGCGACGCCCGCGGCGCGGCCACCCTTGACGACGACCTTGTCCACCGCGGCGCCGGTCCGGATCTCGACGCCGAGCGCGCGGGCCGAGCTCGCGATCGCGGCCGTGACGCCGCCGGTGCCGTTCTTCGCGAAACCCCAGGCGCGGAACGCGCCGTCGATCTCGCCCATGTAGTGGTGCAGCAGCACGTAGGCCGTGCCCGGGGAACGGGGCCCGAGGAACGTGCCGATGATCCCGCTCGCGGACTTCGTGCCCTTGAGCGGGTCGAATTCGAACCACTCGTCGAGCAGGTCGCCCGCGGACTGCGTCACGAGCTTCGCGATCCGGTAGCGCTCGCGCTCGCTGAGCGAGGCGCCGTAGCGACCGAGCTTCAGCAGGCCCTGCACGTCGCGCCAGGAGAGCGAGGACGGGTCCGGTGGCACGAGGCCGATGATGGGCTTGATCGCCTTGGCCGCGCGCGCCATCACGCGCGAGTACTCGTCGGTGGCCTCCGCGTCGCGCGGGGAGTGCCGGTAGAGTTCGCGGCGCGTCAGGTCGTGGTCGTCCCAGGCGGCCAGGTAGTCGCCGTTCTCGAGCGGGGTCACGGTGCTCGGCAGCGGCAGGATCTTGAGGCCGTGCTTCGGCAGTTCGAGGTCGCGGATGATCTCGGGCCTGAGCAGGCTCACGACGTAGGAGAACTCCGTGAACCGGTAGCCGGGGAAGATCTCCTCGGTGACGGCCGCGCCGCCGACGACGTCGCGACGCTCGAGCACCAGCACCTTCTTGCCGGCGCGCGCGAAATAGGCCGCGGCGATCAGGCCGTTGTGACCCGCGCCGATGACGATGGCATCGTAGCGACCGGCGTTCATTTGCGCTTCCAGGGCGGGTCGTAGAAGGGCAGCGCGACCACGGTCGCGGGCGCGTACCGCCGGTGGTGCTCGACGGTGATCTCGACCTCGACCCGGGTGCCGGGCTCGTAGTGCGGGCGCTCGAGGTGCACGAGCGCGATGTACTTCTTCAGCACCGGCGACCAGGTGCTCGTCGAGGCATAGCCGACCTGCCGGCCGTCACGGCGCACCGGCAGGCTGCCGCGCACGGCGGTCCCGGGAATCTGCGGCGGCAGGCCCGCATCGCCGTACACCCGCTCGAGCCCGGTCCAGTCCACCTCGAGGCCGACCAGTTTCCAGGCCGAGCCCTCGCGGTGCTCGCGTTCGAGCGCGCGGCGGCCGACGAAGTAGCCGGGCTTGTCGAGTGCAACCGTCCAGCCGAGCCCCATCTCGTAGGGCGAGGACTTCTGTCCGGCGATCCAGGCGTGGTTCGCTGCGGTGTAGTCCACGTCGAGCATGAAGAGACCGGCCTCGACGCGGGCCATGTCCATCGCCAGGATGCCACAGGGGATCAGGCCGTAGTCGGCCCCCGACTCGAGCAGCGCGTCCCAGACGGGCAGGGCGTCGGCGACGTCCATCCAGATCTCGTAGCCGAGGTCGCCCGTGTAGCCGGTGCGCGAAATCGTCACGGCGCGACCGGCGAGCCGGTTCGGGGCCATCCTGAAGAACTTGAGCCCGTCGAGCGGTGTCTCGCAGCAGCGGTTCAGCACCGCGCGCGACTTCGGGCCCTGCAGGCTCAGCGCGCCGAGTCGCTCGGTGACCTCGGTGATCGTGACGTCCATGCCGACCGCGTTCATGTGCAGCCAGCGCAGCGAGGGCTCGGCCGACGTGAGCCGGTAGCTCTGCTCGCCGAGCCGGGTGACCGTGCCGTCGTCGAGCATCTTGCCGTCGTCGTCGCACCAGCCCGCGTAGTAGACCTGCCCGACCGCGAGCTTCGCGATGTCCCGCGGGATGATTCGATCGAGGAGCCTCGCGGCATCCGCTCCCTCGATCAGGTACTTCATCAGCGGCGAGACGTCGATCAGCGCCGCCGCGTCGCGGATCGCCCAGTACTCCCGGTCGAGTCCGAGGTCGTAGGAGCCGACCGTGATGTGCCCGGCCCAGCGCCGCCAGTTCTGCGGCAGGCAGCGCGCGGCCACACGCTCGTGGAATGGCGTGCGCTTCAGCTTGTAGAGATCGTACGGTGCCTGGGTCATGGACGGCCTCCTCGGGCCCCGCGGCGATTCGATCCCGCCAAACGGCCCGGGGCCGGTTTCCCGGCCCCGGGCACCTCGGCATCGGTCGTTTCCGCTCAGAACTCCTGGCGGAAGATCATTCCGATCGTGCGCGGCTGCGCCACGTTGTCGTAGACCGTGTACGGCGCCCCGGCGACCTGCCCGCAGATGCTCACGTCGCACTGCGTCGTCTTGTAGTACTGCGCCCGGCTGTTGAACAGGTTGTTCACGTACATCGTGACGCTGTAGGGGCCCTGCGTCACGCCGGCCGAGAGATCGAACAGGTCGTACGCCCCGGTGCTGCCCGTGAACTGGCGGTCGTAGGGCATCAGGGCCTGGTAGACCTTGTCCTGGTACGTGAACGACGCCTGCACGTTGGCTTCCATGTCGCCGACGTTGAAGTTGTACCGGCCGATCAGGTTGCCCTTGAACGACGGGCTGTCCGGCAGTCCGGTGTCCTTCGGTGCGAAGTTCGACGGATCGCAGGCCGTGTCCTGCGAGCCGCGGCAGAAGTTCTTCGTCAGCTTGGCGTTGACCCACATCACGCCCGCGGTGAGCGTCAGGCCGTCGACCGGTGCCCAGTCGAGCGTGCCCTCGACGCCGTTCGACGACGCCCGTCCGGCGTTGTCGATGATCGTGAGGCCGTTCGGGCCGAGGTAGGAGAACTGCACGTCGTCCCAGCTCTGGAAGAAGACCGCGCCGTTGAAGCGCACCGAGCCGCCCGCCCACGTCGTCTTCCAGCCCGCCTCGTAGTTCGTCAGGTAATCGGCCTTGTACGGTGGATACGTGCTGTTGCGGTTCACGCCACCCGGCCGGAAGCCCTTCGAGTACGTGAGGTACGCCATCTTGTCGCCGTCGAACTTGTAGGCGAGGTTGACCTTCGGCGTGTTGCCGTTCTCGTCGGTCTTCTTGTTCAGGTTGATGCAGGGGGCGCCGTGGTACGTCTCGAACGTGAAGCACTTCGCGACGCCGTACTTCGACGACACGTTGTCGCTGAAGCCGAAGAAGCCCTTCAGCGAGTCGTCGGTCTGGAACACCCGGATGCCCACGGTCGCCGTCAGCTTGTCGGTGACGTCGTAGTACAGCTCGCCGAAGCCGGCGTAGCTGCCGCTCTGGCGGGTCTGCTCGGTGAGCCACCAGGTGTCCGGCCACAGCGGCACCGACAGGTAGTCCGCGAGGTCGTTGATCATGTAGCGCTGCTCGATCCGGTGCTCGCCCTGCTGGGCGAACGCGCCGACGACGAAGCGCAGGCGCTGGTCGCGCGGCGAGCTGAGCCGGATCTCGTTGCTCCACATCTTGTACCCGTCCTTGCCCCGGATGAACTGGGACGGGTTGATGAAGTCGCCTTCGTCGTTGCGGATGTAGTAGCCCGAGCCGTAGAGCACGTCGTACCAGTACGCGTAGTCGGAGTAGTCCGACGCAACGAAGTCGTTGCGGTCCAGGTAGGCACCCGCGTACACGAGTTCGTAGTCGCCGATCCGTCCCTCGACCGTGAGCGAGGCCTGGTACCAGTGGTCGTCCGACTTCTCGGGATTGAAGTGGCTGATCTTCAGGTCGCCGATGTTCGGGTCGTAGACGAACGAGCCGTTCGTCTTCGTCTGCTGGCCCATGATGCCCGGCGTGATCGACCAGGAGTCGTTGATGTCGAACTTGAGCAGCGCGCGGCCGCCGTAGGTGTCGACGTCGTTGTAGTTGTTCTTGACGTACTTCTGGTTGTTGACCGTGATGACGTCCGTCGGGGGCTCGCCGGTGCCGTCGCCCCACACCGGGTAGTTCATCTCGCCGTAGACGTTGTCGATGTAGCCGGGCACGTGCTCGTACCACCCGACGAGGCGCACGGCCGTCCGGTCGCCGATCGGGATGTTGACGTAGCCCTCGGCCGTGTAGCCGGTGTCGCCGCCCGTGACGAAGTTGCCCTGCAGGTCGTACGAGCCGCTGAAGGACTTCGTGTCGGGCTTGTTCGTGATCGTGCGGATCGTGCCGGCCTGCGAGCTCGCGCCGTACAGCGTGCCCTGCGGGCCCTCGAGCACCTCGACGCGCTCGATGTCGTAGAAGTGGATCGGGACGGAGCCCTGGATCGTCGTGATCGGCTGCTCGTCGAGGTACTGGCCGACGCTCGGGGAGGGCCCCGAGTGGTTGCCGTTCGAGCCGCTCGAGATGCCGCGCATGAAGACCTGGGAGAACCCCGGGCCGGCGCTCGCGACCGTGACGCTCGGGACGAACTTGATCGCGTCCTCGATGTTGTTGATCCGGAGGTCCTCGAGCTTCTCGCTGCCGAAGGCCGAGATGCTCATCGGCACCGACTGCAGGTTCTCGGACTGCTTCTGCGCCGTGACCACGACCTCCTCGAGGATCGCACTCTGCTCGGCGTCCTGTTGCGCATGCGCGACCGGTGCGGCGGCGAGCAGCAGCGGTGCGAGCGGGAGCCCGGCCGCGGTCCTGCGCATCGAATGCCCCGTCGAGAGCCTTTGCAGCTTTCTCTTGCGGCTACGAGTCATCGGGTCACCCCCCCTGTCCAGTGATGCCGCATTTTGTGCGCGGCCCGGGGCCGATTTCAACCTCGGTTGCGCCGGCGCAACTCAGCCGGCGTAGTCGTCGACGGCGCTTCCGAGCGCGGCCTCGAGCGGTCCGAGCCACGGACGGTAGTGTGTCCACTGCTCCAGGGCATCGCGGTAGATGGGCTGGCGGACCTGCTCTGAGCTCGCCGTCCGGACGGCGCGCTCGTTCTCGTAGAAGCGCAGGCACCCCGGCTCGAACGGCAGCCCGCAGTAGTCGAGCAGCCGACGGACCTCGGCTTCCGTGTCCTCGACGACCCGTTCGTAGATCACCCGGAGCACCCGTCCGGGCAGGACCCGGTCGAAATGGGCCATCAGGCCCATGTAGTCCCGGTAGTAGAGACCGAGGTCCTCGAGGTCGTAGGAAAACCGCTGGCCTCGGGCGAAGTGCTGCTTGTAGGCCGAGAAGCAACAGCTCATCGGGTGGCGTCGGGCGTCGATGATCCGGGCGTTCGGCAGGATCAGGTGTATGAAACCCGCGTGCTGCCAGTTGTTCGGCATCTTGTCGATGAAGCAGGGCGCGTCCGTCTTGCGCTGCACCCGCGTCTGCTCGAGGTAGCGCTCCCCGAGCCGCCGGAGATCGTCGGGCCCGAGCGTCGCCAGGACCTCGGGATAGGCCGACGCCTCGCTGGACCGGGCGCGCCCGCCCAGTTCGCGCGCCAGCGTCTCGATGTCCGGCAGCTCCATCGTGCCCTCGACCTGCGAGTGGCTCGAGAGGATCTGCTCGAGCAGCGTCGAACCGGCCCGCGGCAGGCCGACGATGAAGATCGGGTCCGGCGCCCGGCAGCCCTGGCCCGCGCGCGCCTCGAAGAACTCGCGCGTGTACATCGCCTCGGCCCGCCGGACCCGACCGGTCGTCTCCTCCGGGCGATAGCCGATCATCGAGCGGCGCAGCCGGTTGCCTTCCGAGTAGTGCTCGAACGACCGGGCATAGTCCCCCGCGTCCTCGTATGCCTTGCCGAGCGAGAAATGGAAGTGGAAGCGGTCCTCGATCGGCAGTTCCTCGCGCCCGAGTTCCGCCTCCATGCGCTCGACCTCGCGAGGTTCGAACCTGAAGGTCTTCAGGTTGGCGAGGCTCCACCAGGCTTCGCCGAAGCCGGGCTTCAATGCGATGCAACGGCGGTAGGCGGAGATCGCGTCGGACTGCCGGCCGGCCGTCTTCAGCGAGTGACCATAGCTGTGCCACAGCGTCGGGTGCTCCGGGAACTCGGCGAGGATGCCCGCGTACAGTTCGTTCGAGAGCTGCAGGTCGCCGATGCGGGCGACGATTGCGGCCTTGAGGCTGCGGCCGCCCGGGTGGTTCGGGTCCGCCGCAAGCAGCTTGTCGATCTCGCGGAGCGCGTCGGCCTCCCGGTGCTGGCGGTGCAGCACGATCGCCAGGTTGTGCTGGGCGGGCATGAAGCTCGGCGCCAGCTCGAGGCAGCGACGGAGCAGCGCCTCGGAATCAGCGTAGCGCCCGAGCCGGCCGGCCACTTCCGCCAGCATCCGCAGGGCCGGCACGTCGGTCGGGTAGCGCTTCAGGTGCTCGCGGAGCCGCGCCTCGGCTTCCGGAATCCGGCCGTCGCACAGCGCGGTGGCCGCCTCGAGCAGCCGCGGGTCCTGCGTGGCCGCGCGGATGTGCCGGGCGTACGCCTCGTCGGCGCCACCGGCGTCGCCGAGCGCGGTGAGCGCGTCGCCGAGTGCCCGCCAGGCGTCGCCCATGTCGGGCTTGAGGCGCGTGACGACCCGCAGCGCCTCGGCGGACTCCGCGTGGCGCCCGAGCATCCCGAGCACGAGGCCCGATTCGTAGTGGGGCGCGACCCAGCCCGGGTTCGCGCGCGCGAGCGGCTCGAGCAGCGGGAGCGCCTCGGCCGCGCGCCCCTGCGCGCGCCGCGAGGCCGCGAGCAGCAGCGTGGCGACCGGGTGGTTCGGGGCGACCTTCAGGATCTCGGCCGCCTGTTCCTCGGCGAGGTCCGGCCGCACGGGCAGCAGGCGCGTCGTGTGGCGCAGCGCGACGTCGAGGCTCCCGGTCGGTTCCTCAGCACCACTCATCGGAATCCGTCCCCTGCCGTCACGTAGCGACCGCCGGATGAAAAACCGCCGTTCCCCCGATGTCAATTGCCCGACGCAGGCCGACCACGGCCGCGGGAGGGCCGTTCACCGGCCCGACGCCGCGAGTGCGTCGCTGAACTCGCGGAAACTGTTCTCCGGGCCCACGAGCGCGACGATGCCCGCGTTCTCGAGCTTGGCCTGCACCCGCTCGTTGGCCCCGGACAGCATCACCCGGACGCCGCGCCGGTGCAGGTCGCGGATCGCTTCCTCGAGCGTCTGCAGCCCGGTGATGTCCATGAAGGGCACCCAGCGCAGCCGGACGATGAGCACCCGGGGGTCGGTGTGCGTGCCGGCGAGCGCGCGCTCGAAGTTCTCGACGGCGCCGAAGAAGAACGGCCCCTCGACCGAGTAAACGAGCACGCCCGGCGGCAGGCGTCCGAGCCCGGCGCGTTCCATCTCCTCGGCGAGTTCCTGCTCGGTGGCCTGGCGGACCTCCACGGCCGAGGACATGCGCCGCAGGAAATGCAGCGTCGCGAGGATCACGCCGACGTTGACCGCGACGACGAGGTCCGCGAACACCGTGAGCAGGAACGTGACGAGCAGGATTGCGACGTCGGCGCGCGGGGCGCGACGCACCATCAGCGCGAAATGCCGCACGTCGGCCATGTTCCACGCGACGACGAACAGGATCGCGGCGAGCGCGGCGAGCGGGACGTTCACGGCCAGCGGGGCGAGCGCGAGCAGCACCAGAATGAGCGTCAGTGCGTGGACGATGCCTGCGAGCGGCCCGGTACCGCCGTTGCGGACGTTCGTCGCCGTGCGGGCGATCGCACCGGTGGCCGCGAAGCCGCCGAAGATCGGTGCGACGAGGTTCGCGATGCCCTGGCCGACCAGTTCCTGGTTCGAGTCGTGCCGCGTCCCGGCCATGCCGTCGGCCACGACCGCCGAGAGCAGCGATTCGATCGCGCCGAGCATCGCGATCGTGAACGCCGGCCCGATCAGTTCGAGCATGTGCCGGAACGAGAGGTCCGGGACGCGGGGCGAGGGGAGCCCGGCAGGAATGCCGCCGAACGCCGAGCCGATCGTCGCCACACCCTCGAAATGGAACACCGACTGTACGACCGTCGCGAGCACCAGCGCCACGAGCGGCCCGGGCACGCGCGTGAGGCCGGGCATCCGGGCCGAGAACAGCACGACGAGCAGCGCGCCGATCGACATCGCCGTCGCCACCGGGTCGAGAGAGGGTAGCGATCCGGCGAGTTCGAGGAACTTCTCGTGGAACTGGTCGCCGTGCGGTGCGGGCAGTCCGAAGAAGTACTGCCACTGGCCGACCCAGATCACGACGGCGATGCCCGCGGTGAAACCCGTGATGACCGGGTCCGGGATGAACTTGATGATCGTGCCCATCCGCGTGAGCCCGAGCGCGAGCAGCATCAGTCCCGCCATGAATGTCGCGACCTGCAGGCCGTCGATGCCGTACCGGGCAGTGATCCCGGACAGGATCACGACGAACGCGCCGGTGGGCCCCGCGATCTGCAGCCGGCTTCCGCCGAATGCCGAGACGAGCAGGCCGGCGAAGATCGCCGTGTAGAGGCCCTGCTCGGGCCGGGCGCCCGAGGCAATCGCGAACGCCATCGCGAGCGGCAGCGCGACGACGCCGACCACGAGCCCGGCGACGATGTTCGGGATCCAGTGCTCGCGGCGGAAGAGGCCGGCCCGATGGGCTTCGAGGATGGCGGGGCGCAATTGGCTCTGCACGCTCGTCGTGCCCCGGTACACGCCGGAGCGCCTGAATTGGTGGAGGCGGCGGGAATCGAACCCGCGTCCGCAAGCCCTACGTTCCAGGACCTACATGCTTAGCCGTCTCTTTGATTCTCGTCGCACGCTACCCGAGCGGCAGGGAAGACGTACGACCAGCTCAGGATCGTTTTAGCGAGCCGGCCCTCAGCACACCGGACCCGCGAGCTTGTGAGCGCGTCCCCCGGGTCTGGATGCACAAGCACATACCAGTCGAGGGTTAGGCGGGATTAAGCCGCCAGAGCGTAGTTGTCTTCGTTGGCAACTAAGTGTTTGCAAGCGGTTTAACGAGGAACCTTGCACCTCGGCATGCACCTGGAGTTTCGCGACCCACGTCGAAACCGGTCGCCCCCGGATGTCGGGGCCCAGTGTAGGGGTGCCCGGCCAGAATGCAAGCGAGGACTTACCGCGCGCGGAGCAGCCGGGCCTTTTCGCGCTGCCAGTCGCGGTTTTTCTCGGTCGCGCGCTTGTCGTGCGCCTGCTTACCCTTGGCGAGGCCGACCTCGAGCTTCACCCGGCCCTGCTGCCAGTAGAGCCGCAGCGGCACGATCGTGTAGCCCTTGCGCTCGACCGCGCCGACCAGCCGGTCGATCTCGCGTCGGTGCATCAGCAGCTTCCGGGTGCGGGTCGGGTCGGCGACGATGTGCGTCGAGACGGTCTTGAGCGGCGAGAAATGCGCGCCGATGAGCCAGGCCTCGCCGTTCTTCAGCAGCACGTAGCCCTCGGTGATCTGTGCCTTGCCCGCGCGCAGGCTCTTCACCTCCCAGCCCTCGAGCGCCAGGCCCGCCTCGAGGTTTTCCTCGATGAAGTAGTCGAAGCGCGCCCGCTTGTTGAGCGCGATCGGCGGCTGGTCGGCGTTCTTGTCCTTGCGGGGGGTGGCCATCGGCAGGGTCCTGGCGGGTCGCACATTCTAGCGGTCCCGAATACACTTGCGCCGCTTCACGGTAACGGCCATGGCTGTCCACGAAATCCGCCGCACTGCGCTCGTCGTCTTCAGCCCCGAGGAGATGTTCGATCTCGTGATCGACGTCGAGCGTTACCCCGAATTCCTGCCGTGGGTGGCCGGCGCCGAACTCCACGCCCGCGGGGAGCGCGACCTCGAGGCCAGCCTGTCCATGCACCGCAGCGGCGTCACCGAGCGGTTCAGCACCCGCAACGAGTTCGTCCGGCCCGACTGGATGACGATGACGCTCGTGAACGGCCCGTTCCGGATGCTGGAAGGCCGCTGGACGTTCGCGCGCCTCGGCGATGCCGGCACGAAGATCGAGCTCACGATGCGCTTCGAGTTCGCGAGCCGGGTCGTCGAGATGCTGTTCGGCCGGTCGTTCGAGCAGAGTTGCAACAGCCTGATCGACGCATTCATCGCCCGGGCCCGCACGAGCTACCTCGGTGGCTGAGCCGGACTGGATCGAGGTCGTCTACGCGGATCCGGACCGTCAGGTGGTCCGGCGGCTGCCGTTCGAGGCGGGCCTGACGGCGGCGGCCGCCGTGCAACGCGCGAGGATGCCGGGCGTGGCCGCCACGGACGACGGCGTCGCACCGGACCTTGGGGTCTGGGGTCGGCCGGTCGCGCCGGGGCAGGTGCTGTCGCCCGGCGACCGCGTGGAGGTCTACCGGCCGCTCAGGTTCGATCCCAGGGAAGAACGCCGACGGCGGGCGGGCGTCAGCCGCCGCCGGGGGGCGTCGTAGCCGGCGGTGGCGTGGCCGGCGGCGTGCCGCCCGCGTCGGGCGTCGGCGACTCGGGTGCCGCTGGCGCCGGTGCACCGGTCGTGGCCGGCGTGGCGCCCGGTGCGGCGGCCGCGGCCTTGGCTTCCTCGGCGGCCCGCTTTTCGCGCTCCTGCTTCACGCGCAGCGCGATCGCCGATTCCTCGGGCAGGTCCCGCTTCTCGATCTTCGAAACCTTGTCGCCGTCGAAGAAGACGACGAAGTGGGTCCGGTCGACGCGCGTCGACCGCCCCTGCTGCAGGGTATATACGTAGTCCCACCGGTCCGGCTCGAACGGATCCGACACCATCGGCGTGCCGAGGACATAGCGCACCTGGCTGCGCGTCATGCCGACCTTGACCTGCTCGATTTCGTCCAGCTGCAGCAGGTTTCCCTGCTGGATCGTCGGGCGGTAGACGCATCCGCAAAGCGCGGTGGCGGCGATCACGACGGCCAGGACCGGGGCGCGGAGCAGCGAACGATGGGTTGGGAGCGCGTACATCTTCGGTGGAGTTGCCGGCCCGCGCCGGTGATAATGGCCGCGGATCATACAGGAAGCACGCAATCGCGCGTTCGTCCGAGGGCGGGCCAGTGGCGGAAACCTCTCAACTGCGTCGTGTCGGGCTCAAGATCACGACGCCCAGGCTCAAGATCCTGGACATCCTGACCGGGAGCCAGCCGCGCCACCTGAGCGCGGAAGACGTCTATCGCCGGCTGATCGAGTCGGGCGACGACATCGGCCTCGCGACCGTGTACCGCGTGCTCACGCAGTTCGAAGGCGCGGGGCTCGTGACCCGTCACCACTTCGAGGGGGGCACGGCGGTTTTCGAACTGAACGAGGGCACGCATCACGACCACATCGTGTGTGTGGACTGCGGCAAGGTCGAAGAGTTCACCGACGAGGGGATCGAGGACCGTCAGCACGCGATCGCGAAGCGCCTCGGCTTCGACCTGAAGGACCACGCGCTCACGCTCCACGGCCACTGCGTGCGCGAGGACTGCCCGAACCGCCCGCGGAAGCGCTGACCCGCCGCGGCGATGGCCGCCGACCGGCCGCAAGCATCTCCCGCGCGTGTTCGCGCGCACGATCCGTCACGCTGGCGCCTGCCAGCATCCGTGCCAGTTCCTCGACCCGGGCCTCGCCATCGAGCGGCTCGAGGCGCGTCCGGGTCGTGCCCGACGAGGTGTGCTTGGCGACCCGCACCTGGCGATCCGCCTGGGCGGCGACCTGGGCGAGGTGCGTGACGCAGAGCACCTGTCCGGACGCGGCGAGTGCGCGCAACTGCCGACCGACCATTTCGGCCACCGCGCCGCCCACGCCGGCATCGACCTCGTCGAACACGAGGCAGGGCAGGTGCGCGGCATCGAGCGTCGCCACCTGCAGCGCGAGGCTGATCCTGGAGAGCTCACCGCCCGATGCAGTCTTTGCGAGCGGCCGTGGCGGTTGCCCCGGGTTCGCGGTCACCAGGAACTCGACCTCGTCGGCCCCGTGCTCGGCGCGGGTGCCGGCGGCGTCGATCCGGGTCGAGAAGGCGCCGCCCTTGAGCCCGAGGCCCTGCATGAGTTCGGTGACGCGACGGTCGAGCTGGCTGGCCGCGGCGCGCCTGCCGTCCGTGAGGCGGCCCGCGAGCCGGTCGTAGTTCGCGAGCGCCGCGGTCGCGCGCCGCTCCAGTTCCGCGGCATCGAGCGTGCCGTCGCCGAGTTCGGCGAGTTCGCGGGCATAGCGTTCCAGCATCGCCGGCAGCCCGTCCGGTTCGACGCGGTGCTTGCGGGCTGCCGCCTCGAGTGCAGCGAGCCTCGCCTCGACGACTTCCTGCCTCGCGGGGTCCGCCTCGAGCGTGTCGGCGTAGCGCGCAACGGCCGTGGCCGCCTCGCGGGCGGCGATCGCCGACTCCTCGAGCAGCGCCGCCGTCGGCGCGAGCGCGGAGTCGATCGTCGCCAGCTGGCGCACGAGCGCGAGTGCGCGGGCGAGCGAGTCCGAGACGCCGCCGTCGTCCGAGACGAGGGCGGCGACGTCTCGGGTGCCTTCCGCGAGCCGTGACAGGCTGCCGACGCGGCGCCGCTCCTCCTGCAGCGCCGCCGGCTCGCCGGGCTTCGGGTCCAGCGCCTGCAACTCCGCGACGTAGTGGCCCAGCAATTCAAGCCGGTGCGCACGATCGTGCTCGCGCTGGCCGATCTCGGCGCGCCGTTCCTCGAGTGCCCGCCACTCGCGCCAGGCATCGCGGACCGCGCTCGCCTGGGACTCGAGGCTCCCGCTGGCGTCGAGCAGGCCCCGCTGGTAACCGCGACGGGAGAGTGACTGGAACTCGAGCTGGCCGTGTACGTCGAGCAGCCGTTCGCCGAGTGCACGCAACGACTGGACGGGCACGGACTGCCCGTTCAGGTAGGCGCGGCTGCGCCCGTCGGAGGAGATCACCCGCCTGAGCTGCACCTCGCCCTCGTGCTCGATCGATTGCTCGTCGAGCCAGGCGCGGGCGGGCGGGTTGTCGCCGAGGTCGAACGTCGCGGCGATCTCGGCGCGCTCGCAGCCGTGGCGGATCGCGCCCGTGTCCGCGCGACCGCCGACCGCGAGCAGCAATGCGTCGACCAGGATGGACTTTCCGGCGCCGGTCTCGCCGGTGAGTGCGGTGAAGCCAGCGGCGAACTCGAGTTCGACGGCCTCGACGATCGCGAAGTCGCGGATCTGCAGGTGCGTGAGCATCCTGCGTCAGTCGCCGGCCGGCGGCCCGTTGCGGCCGCCGCGGCCCCAGTGCAGCTTCGAACGCAGGATCCGGAAGTAATCATGGCCGGGCGGGTGCAGCAGCGTGGCCCGAAGTGCGGCCCTCGCGACCCGCAGGCGCAGCCCCGGCTCGAGTTCGCAGACGGGCAGCCCGTCGCAGACGACCTGCGCTCGGGTCTCCGGGCGGCCGGCGACCTCGAGTTCGACGACGCTGTCGGCACCGACGACGATCGGCCGGTCCGAGAGCGTGTGAGGGCAGATCGGCACGAGCACGATCGCGGCGAGCGCCGGGTGCACGATCGGGCCGCCGCAGGAGAGCGCGTAGGCCGTCGAGCCGGTGGCTGTCGAGACGACGAAGCCGTCGCCGGCGTGCGTGTTGACGAACGCGCCGTCCACCCAGGTGCGCAGGTCGAGCATCCGTCCGGTGTCGTGCTTGGCGACGGCGACGTCGTTGATCGCGATCGCCGAGACATTCGTACCGCCGCCACTTACGGACGCCTCGAGCAGCATCCGCGGCTCGGGCTGGCAACGCCCGGCCAGCGCGTCGTCCACCGACTCGACCATCCGGGCCGGGCTCACGTCCGCCAGGAACCCGAGCCGGCCGCGGTTCACGCCGAGCACGGGGACGTCGTAGCGGGCGGCCATCCGGGCGGCGTGGAGCAGCGTGCCGTCGCCGCCGATCGCAACGACGAAGTCGGCGCCGCGGGCCAGCTCAGACTCGCCCACGAGTTCGACCCGGTGCCGACCGTAGTCGAGCGAGGTGCCCGTCGCGGCGCGGACCGCGACGTCGCGGCCGACCAGGTGCGCGGCCAGCGCGAGCATCGCTTCGGCCACCCGCGGCTCCTCGGGGCGCCCCGCCAGGGCGACTGTGCGGGCGGCTGCGTTGGGGCTGCTCATGGGTGCGCTTCTTTTAGCACGGCGCCGCCGAGCGCGGCCAGCCGGCGAAAGGCGTGAAACGGCGCCGTTCCGCTCGCTTGACTTGCCCGAAACCGCGTTGCTAGGTTCGGTACCGCAGGGGCCGTCCCGGCGCCCCGATCCGGCGATCCATGAACGTCGATTCACAGGACGAAGTCTTCAACGAGCGTGCGCAGCACCTGCTGCGGGTCCTCGTCGACAGCTACATCCGCGAAGGCCAGCCGGTCGGCTCGCGGACGCTGTCGCGCGATTCAGGCCTGAACCTGAGCCCGGCCACGGTCCGCAACGTGATGGCCGACCTCGAAGAGTACGGCTTCGTCACGTCGCCGCACACCTCGGCCGGCCGCGTGCCGACCGACAAGGGGTACCGTTTCTTCGTCGACACGCTGCTGCGCCAGCGGCCGGCCGCCGCGGGCGCCGAGGTGGCGGATGCGCTGCGCAGGCGCCTCGACGAGGAGCCCGAGCGCGACCCGAAGGCGATCGTCGCGGTCGCCTCGCAGGTCCTGTCGTCGATCACGCACCTGGCGGGCGTCGTGACGATTCCGAGGCCCCCGCACCAGGCGCTGAGCCAGATCGAGTTCCTGCCGCTGTCCGACAACCGGGTGCTCGCCGTGATGGTCGTGAACGGCCGGGACGTGCAGAACCGTATCGTCCACCTCGAGCGCTACTACTCGGCCGATGAGCTGCGGCGCGCGGCCAATTTCCTGAACCAGCAGTTCGCGGGCAAGGAACTGTCCCGGGTCCGGGAAGACCTCGTCGGCGAACTCGCCCAGGCGGGCGAGCAGCTGAACCAGCTGATGCGGGACGCAATCATGGTCGCGCGCCAGATGGTCGGCGAATCGCCGGCCGGCGGGCCGGAGTACGTGATCGCCGGCGAGACGAACCTGATGGAGGTCGCCGAGCTCTCGAACGTCGACAAGCTGCGACGCCTGTTCGAGGCGTTCACCGCCAAGCGCGACATACTGCATCTGCTGGACCAGAGCCTCCGGGCCGACGGCGTGCAGATCTTCATCGGCCAGGAGTCCGGCTACGGGATCCTGGACGACTGCAGCCTGGTGACCGCCCCGTACATGCAGGACAACGAGACGGTCGGCGTGCTCGGCGTCATCGGGCCCACCCGGATGGCCTACGACCGGGTCATCCCGATCGTCGACATCACGGCCCGGCTGCTCGGCTCGGCCTTGAATCTGCGCCGTTAGCCCCAATCTCGGCCCGACAGTCGAGCCTTGCCCCCGGGAACCCGGCGGGTGAGCCGGCACCAATCAGGCAGGTGTCATGACGAGCGAGAACGATACGGCCCCGACCCCCGAGGCACCGGTCGGCGAGGACGCGGCTGCGGCGCTGGCCGCTGCCCAGGCCAAGGCCGACGAGCACTGGCAGGCCTACCTGCGGGCCGTCGCCGAAACCGAGAACGTCCGCAAGCGGGCCGCCCGCGACGTCGAGGCCGCGAGCCGCTACGCGATCGAGCGCTTCGCCGGCGAACTGCTCGAGGTCCGCGACAGCCTCGAACTCGGCATCGCGGCCGGGGCGGCCGCCGATCCGGCCCGGCTGCTCGAGGGCATGGAGGCGACGTTGCGGCTCGTGAACCGGGCGTTCGAGAAGTCGGGCATCAGCGTGCTGGACCCGGCCGGCCAGCCGTTCAACCCCGAGTTCCACGAGGCGATGGTGACCCAGCCGAGCGCCGACCAGCCCCCGGGCACGGTGCTGGCCGTGGTCCAGAAGGGCTATGTGCTGAACGGCCGCCTGCTGCGCCCGGCCCGGGTCGTGATCGCCCGGGCGCCCGATCCCACCGCAAACTGACTTGAATCAACGGCCTGCGACCCCACCTAGGCCGTCATCGGAATCCAGACACCCCTTCGGAGAGCCTCCATGGCAAGAGTCATCGGCATCGACCTCGGCACGACCAATTCCTGCGTCGCCATCATGGACGGCGGCAAGCCCCGCGTGATCGAGAACAGCGAGGGCGACCGCACGACCCCGTCGATCGTTGCCTTCACGAAGGACGACGAGGTGCTCGTCGGCCAGTCGGCGAAGCGCCAGGCGGTCACGAACCCGCAGAACACCCTCTACGCGATCAAGCGGCTCATCGGCCGGCGCTACGAGGACTCCGTCGTGCAGAAGGACGTGGGCATGGTCCCGTACCACATCGTCAAGGCCGACAACGGCGACGCGTGGGTCGAGGTGCACGGCAAGAAGATGGCCCCGCCGGAGATCTCGGCGCGCGTGCTCATGAAGATGAAGAAGACCGCCGAGGACTTCCTCGGGGAGGCGGTCACCGAGGCCGTCATCACGGTGCCCGCGTACTTCAACGACTCGCAGCGCCAGGCGACCAAGGACGCCGGCCGCATCGCCGGCCTCGAGGTCAAGCGCATCATCAACGAGCCGACGGCGGCGGCGCTCGCCTACGGCCTCGACAAGTCGGGCGGCGACCGCAAGATCGCCGTGTACGACCTCGGCGGCGGCACGTTCGACATCTCGATCATCGAGTTCGCCGACGTGGACGGCGAGCGCCAGTTCGAGGTGCTCTCGACGAACGGCGACACGTTCCTCGGCGGCGAGGACTTCGACAAGCGCGTCATCGACTACCTGGCGGCCGAATTCCAGAAGGAGTCGGGCGTCGACGTGCGCCGTGACCCGCTCGCGATGCAGCGCCTGAAGGAGGCGTCCGAGAAGGCCAAGATCGAGCTTTCCTCGAGCCAGCAGACCGAGGTGAACCTGCCGTACATCACGGCCGACGCCTCGGGCCCGAAGCACCTGGCGATGAAGCTCACCCGCGCCAAGCTCGAATCGCTGGTCGAGGACCTGGTCCAGAAGACGATCGAGCCCTGCCGGATCGCGCTGAAGGACGCGGGCATCGGCGTCAACGACATCGCCGAGGTGATCCTCGTCGGCGGCCAGACCCGCATGCCGCTGGTGCAGAAGCTCGTGAAGGACTTCTTCGGCAAGGAGCCGCGCAAGGACGTGAACCCGGACGAGGCGGTCGCGGTCGGCGCGGCGGTCCAGGCCGGCGTGCTCACCGGCGAGGTGAAGGACGTGCTGCTGCTCGACGTCACGCCGCTGTCGCTCGGCATCGAGACGCTCGGCGGCGTCATGACGAAGCTGATCGAGAAGAACACGACGATCCCGACCAAGGCGACGCAGGTGTTCTCGACGGCGGACGACAACCAGACCGCGGTGACGATCCACGTGCTGCAGGGCGAGCGCGACCGCGCGACCGACAACAAGTCGCTCGGCCGGTTCGACCTCTCGGACATCCCGCCGGCCCCGCGAGGCATGCCGCAGGTCGAGGTCACGTTCGACATCGACGCGAACGGCATCCTGAACGTCCAGGCGAAGGACAAGGCCACGGGCAAGGAGCAGAAGATCGTCATCAAGGCCTCGAGCGGCCTGAACGAGGAAGAGATCAAGCGGATGGTCCGCGACGCCGAGGCGCACGCCGAGGAAGACAAGCGGTTCCGCGAACTCGCGGAAACCCGCAACCGGGCCGACGCGCTGCTCCACGCCGCGGACAAGTCGCTGAAGGACCTCGGCGACAAGGTGGCCGTGGCCGACCGCGCGAAGGTCGAGTCCGCGATCTCGGACCTCAAGGGCGTGATCAAGGGCGACGACAAGGACGTGATCGAGACCAAGGCCCGTGCGCTGGCCGAGGCGTCGGCGACGATCGCGCAGCAGGCCTATGCGAGTGCCGGGCCCGAGGCGGGTGCCTCGGCCGGTGCGGGCGGACCGGCCGGCGGCAAGGACGAGGTGCTCGACGCCGAGTTCGAGGAAGTGAAGGACAAGGACGGCAAGGCGAACTGATGACGCGGAACGCGTTACCCTTGCGCCCATGACAGCATCCGCCGCGGGGGAGCAGTCCCCCGCGGCGGTTCCATGTTCAGCGACCGGCCCGGACACCTCATGGCGAAGCGCGACTACTACCAGGTCCTCGACGTGCCCCGCACCTCGAGTGAGGCCGACATCAAGAAGGCGTACCGGCGCCTCGCGATGAAGTACCACCCGGACCGCAACCCGGACGACGCCGAGGCCACCGAGAAGTTCAAGGAGGTCAAGGAAGCCTACGAGGTCCTGACCGACGCCCAGAAGCGTGCCATCTACGATCAGCACGGGCACGCGGGCCTCGAGGGCATGCGCCCCGGCGGTGGCGGCGGCCCCGGCTTCGACCCGCGCGACGCGTTCGGCGACATCTTCGGCGACGTGTTCGGCGATATCTTCGGCGTCGGCCGGCGTGGCCGCTCGCAGGTCTACCGCGGCGCGGACCTGCGCTACGAACTCGACCTGACGCTCGAGCAGGCGGTGTTCGGCGGCACCGTCAACATCGACTTCGCAACGCTCGCCGAGTGCGGCGAGTGCAGCGGCAGCGGGTCCGCGAAGGGCGCGAAGCCCGCCACCTGCGACACCTGCCGCGGGGCCGGCCAGGTGCGGATGCAGCAGGGCTTCTTCACCGTCCAGCAGACCTGCCCCCGTTGCAACGGGCGTGGGCAGGTGGTCACGGACCCCTGCGGAACCTGCCGTGGCCAGGGGCGCGTCCGCAAGCAGAAGACGCTGTCGGTCAAGGTGCCGCCCGGCGTCGACACGGCGGACCGCATCCGGCTCTCCGGCGAGGGCGAGGCCGGGCGCAACGGCGGCCCCCCGGGCGACCTCTACGTCGAGGTGCGGGTCCAGGACCACCCGATCTTCGAGCGCGACGGCGCGCACCTCTCGTGCGAGGTGCCCGTCAGCATCGCGACCGCGACGCTTGGCGGCAGCATCGACGTGCCGACGCTCGGCGGCAATGCGACGATCAAGGTGCCGGCCGAGACCCAGTCCGGCCGGGTGTTCCGTCTGCGGGAGAAGGGCATCCGCCCGGTGCGCGGCGGGCCCGTCGGTGACCTGTTCTGCCGGATCGTCGTCGAGACGCCGGTCAACCTGAGCCGGGAACAGAAGGACCTGTTGCGGAAATTCGACGAGTCGCTGCAGAAGGATTCGAAGCACCACCACCCGCGCGAGGAGACCTGGCTCGACGGGGTGAAGCGGTTCTTCAGCAGCCTCGGGGAGTGACGTGATGCTGAACGTGGCGATGCTCGGCGCGTCGGGCCGGATGGGGCGGGCGATCGTCCCGCTGATCGTGGAAGCCGGCGACGTGACGCTCACCGGTGCGCTGGCCGCGGCGCAGGACCCGTCCATCGGCCACGATGCGGGCGTGCTGTCGGGCGTCGCCCCGTGCGGCGTCGCGGTGACGGACGACCCGGCCGTCGCCTTGCGCGGGGCCGCGGTCTCGATCGACTTCACGCGGCCCGACGCCTCGGTCGAACACGCGAGGCTGTGCCGAGAGGCCGGCTGTGCGCTGGTCGTCGGTACGACCGGCCACGACGCCGCCGAGCGCGCACGGCTCGAGGCCGTGACCGACCGCATCCCGGTCGTGATCGCCCCGAACATGAGCCTGGGCGTCAACCTGCTGTTCCGGCTGGCCGAGCTGGCAGCCCGGGCACTCGACACCGGCTACGACATCGAGATCTTCGAGGCCCACCACCGGCACAAGGTGGACGCGCCGAGCGGCACGGCCCTCGGCCTCGGTCGCGCGGCGGCAACCGGGCGGGGCGGCCGGCTCGAGGACCTCGCCGACTACATTCGCCACGGCCAGACCGGCGCCCGAGTCCCCGGGCGCATCGGGTTCAGCGTGATGCGGGGCGGCGACATCGTCGGCGAGCACCGGCTGGTGTTCGCCGGGCCCGGCGAGCAGGTCGAGCTGTCCCACCTCGCCCAGGACCGCTCGAGCTTTGCCCGGGGCGCGATCGCGGCGGCGCGCTGGGCGGCCGGGCGCCCGCCCGGGCTGTACACGATGGCGGACGTCCTCGGTCTCTGACGCCGAGGCACCGACAATCCCTTGGCGCTCGCGAGGACGCTCGCGTAAACTTCCGACCTTAGCCCGTCGAGCCGAATTGCCGGAGTGAGCCCAGCTCTACTCCGACGGTCGGCGCACGCGCGAAACGGGTCCGCGCGCCGTGCGCGGACCACTGCACCGGAGGCCGAGGTCGTGACGACACCCGCTGTTCTGGCTCTCGAGGACGGCACCGTGTTTCGCGGCATCTCAGTCGGCGCCGCCGGCACCGCGACCGGCGAGGTGGTGTTCAACACCGCCATGACGGGGTACCAGGAGATCCTCACCGATCCCTCGTATTCCCGGCAGATCGTCACGCTGACCTACCCGCACATAGGCAACACCGGCACGAACCCGGACGACCTCGAGTCGAGCGGCGTCCATGCCGCCGGGCTCGTGATCCGCAACTTGCCGCTGTTGCACTCGAGCTGGCGCGCGACCGAGTCGCTGCACGATTTCCTCGTGCGCGCCGGCACCGTCGCAATCGCCGAGATCGACACGCGTCGCCTGACGCGCATCCTGCGCGAGAAGGGTGCCCAGGCCGGATGCATCGCGAGCGGCGACGCGGCGTCCCGCGCCGACCTCGCGATCGAGGCCGCACGTCGCTTCCCCGGGCTCAAGGGCATGGACCTGGCGCGCGTCGTGTCGACCCGCCGCAGCTACCAGTGGAACGAGGGCACGAACTGGGCGCTCGAACAGGGGCCTCGCCGGCGGCCGGGCCAGCGCCTGCACGTCGTCGCCTACGACTACGGCGTGAAGCGGAACATCCTGCGCCTGCTCGCGGACCACGGCTGCCGCATGACGGTGGTGCCGGCGCAGACGCCGGCGGCCGAGGTGCTCGCGATGATGCCGGACGGCGTGTTCCTGTCGAACGGGCCCGGTGACCCGGAACCGTGCACCTACGCGATCGAGGCGATCCGTTCGCTGGTCGCGGCCGCGGTGCCGACGTTCGGGATCTGCCTCGGCCACCAGTTGCTCGGCCTCGCGATGGGTGCCCGCACCGTGAAGATGAAGTTCGGCCACCATGGTGCGAACCACCCGGTGATCGACCTGGCCACGGGTCGCGTGCTGATCTCGAGCCAGAACCACGGCTTCGCGGTCGACGAAGCGACGCTGCCGGCCAACGTGAGGGCGACGCACCGGTCGCTGTTCGACGGCTCGCTGCAGGGCATCGAGGTGACCGACCGCCCGGCGTTCAGCTTCCAGGGCCACCCGGAGGCGAGTCCGGGCCCACGCGACCTCGCGCCGCTCTTCGCCCGGTTCGTCGAATCGATGATGCGCCGCGGGGTCGTGCCCGTGCGGACGCCGGCCTGAACCCAGGAACGACGAGATGCCCAAGCGCACAGACATCAAGAGCGTGCTGATAATCGGCGCCGGCCCGATCGTGATCGGCCAGGCCTGCGAGTTCGACTACTCCGGCGCCCAGGCCTGCAAGGCACTGCGCGAGGAGGGCTACCGGGTCGTCCTGGTGAACTCGAACCCGGCCACGATCATGACCGACCCCGAGACGGCCGATGCCGTCTACATCGAGCCGGTCAACTGGCGCACGGTCGCCCGGATCATCGAGAAGGAGCGCCCGGACGCGCTGCTGCCGACGATGGGCGGCCAGACGGCACTCAACTGCGCACTCGACCTCGTCCGCGAAGGCGTGCTCGAGAAGTACGGCGTCGAGCTGATCGCGGCCTCGCGCGAGGCGATCGACATGGCCGAGGATCGCGAACTCTTCCGCAACGCGATGCGCGAGATCGGCCTCGAGTGCCCGCGCTCGCGGATCGCGCACAGCATGGAGGAAGCGCTGGCGATCCAGGCCGAGATCGGCTTCCCCTGCGTGATCCGCCCGTCGTTCACGCTCGGCGGCACCGGCGGCGGCATCGCCTACAACCGCGAGGAATTCGAGGCGATCGTCGCGCGCGGCCTCGACGCCTCGCCCACCAGCGAGGTGCTGCTCGAGGAGTCGGTGATCGGCTGGAAGGAATTCGAGATGGAGGTCGTCCGGGACCGGAACGACAACTGCATCATCGTCTGCTCGATCGAGAACCTCGACCCGATGGGCGTGCACACGGGCGATTCGATCACGGTCGCGCCGGCGCAGACGCTGACGGACAAGGAATACCAGATCATGCGCGACGCGTCGATCGCGGTGCTGCGCAAGATCGGCGTCGAGTGCGGCGGCTCGAACGTGCAGTTCGCCGTGAGCCCGACCGACGGGCGGCTGCTCGTGATCGAGATGAACCCGCGCGTGTCGCGGTCGTCGGCGCTCGCCTCGAAGGCGACCGGCTTCCCGATCGCGAAGGTCGCGGCCAAGCTCGCGGTGGGCTACACGCTCGACGAGTTGCGCAACGACATCACGGGCGGCGCGACGCCGGCGTCGTTCGAGCCGACGATCGACTACGTGGTGACCAAGGTCCCGCGTTTCACGTTCGAGAAATTCCCGGGCGCCAACGACCGGCTGACGACGCAGATGAAGTCGGTCGGCGAGGTGATGGCGATCGGCCGGACGCTGCAGGAGTCGCTGCAGAAGGCCTTGCGCGGGCTCGAGACCGGGATCGACGGGCTGACGCCGGTGATCCCGCAGCCGGTCGGCGAGGAGGCCATGAACCGTCTGCTCGAGGAGCTGCGGATGCCGGGCCCGCACCGTCTGCGCTACGTGGCCGATGCGTTCCGCGCGGGGCTCTCGATCGACGAGGTCCACGCGGCCTGCCGGATCGACCCGTGGTTCCTCGCCCAGGTCGAGGACCTCGTGCGCGAGGAGCGAGCGGTCGAGGCGGGCGGCTTCGCCTCGCTCGACTCGGCGCGGCTGCGTGCGCTGAAGCGCAAGGGCTTTGCCGACAGCCGGCTCGCACGCCTCGCGGGGGTGAGCGAGCAGGCCGTGCGTGACCGGCGCCACGGCTACGGCATCCGGCCCGTCTACAAGCGCGTGGATACCTGCGCGGCCGAATTCGCGACCTCGACCGCGTACCTCTACTCGACCTACGAGGACGAGTGCGAGGCGGCGCCGACGTCGAATCGCAAGATCGTGATCCTCGGCGGCGGCCCGAACCGGATCGGCCAGGGCATCGAGTTCGACTACTGCTGCGTGCACGCGGCGCTCGCACTGCGAGAAGACGGGTTCGAGACCATCATGGTCAACTGCAACCCGGAGACCGTTTCGACCGACTACGACACCTCGGACCGGCTCTATTTCGAGCCGCTGACGTTCGAGGACGTGATGGAGATCCTCCACGTCGAGCAGCCGGAGGGCGTGATCGTCCAGTACGGCGGCCAGACGCCACTCAAGCTCGCGAAGGCGCTCGGCGCGGCCGGTGTCCCGATCATCGGCACGAGCCCCGATTCGATCGACGTCGCCGAGGACCGCGAGCGTTTCCAGAAACTCGTCGACCGCCTGCAGCTCCGCCAGCCGCCGAACCGCACGGCACGCGCCGAGGAGGAGGCAATCCAGCACGCGCGCGAGGTCGGGTTCCCGCTCGTCGTGCGGCCGTCCTATGTGCTCGGCGGGCGGGCCATGGAGGTCGTCTTCACCGAGGACGACCTGCGCGGCTACATGACGACGGCCGTGCAGGTGTCGAACGACAGCCCGGTGCTGCTCGACCGCTTCCTCGACCTCGCGATCGAGGTGGACGTCGACGCCGTCTGCGACGGCCGGTCCGTCTACATCGGCGGGATCATGGAGCACGTCGAACAGGCCGGCGTCCACTCGGGCGACTCCGGCTGCTCGCTGCCGCCGAACAGCCTCAGCGCCGACCTGCAGGAACAGATCCGCGAACAGACGCGCCGGATGGCCCTCGCGCTCAACGTGGTCGGCCTGATGAACGTGCAGTTCGCGATCCAGAACGGCATCGTCTACGTGCTCGAGGTGAACCCGCGCGCGTCGCGGACCGCGCCGTTCGTCTCGAAGGCGACCGGCGTCCCGCTCGCGAAGGTCGGCGCCCGAGTGATGACGGGCCGCACGCTCGAGGAACTCGGGCTCATCCGCGAGCGGGTCCCGGAGTTCTACTCGGTGAAGGAAGCGGTGTTCCCGTTCGGCAAGTTCCCGGACTCGGACCCGATCCTCGGGCCCGAGATGAAGTCGACGGGCGAGGTGATGGGCACCGGCCGGAGTTTCGGCGAGGCCTATGCGAAGGCGCAGACGGCCTCCGGGGTCACGCTGCCGACCCGGGGCGTGTGCCTGATCAGCGTCCGGGAGCGGGACAAGCCGGGCGCGGTGAAGCTCGCGCGGCTGCTGATCGACCGTGGCTTCGAGATCGTCGCCACCCGCGGCACGGCCGCGGCGCTCGAGCAGGCCGGTGTCAGCTGCCGTCCGGCCAACAAGGTCCGGGAGGGCCGGCCGCACATCGTCGACATGATCAAGAACGACGAAATCAGCCTGATCGTGAACACGACCGAGGGCAAGCGCGCGATCCACGAGTCGAACTCGATCCGGCGCGAGGCCGTTGCGCGCAAGGTGACCTACTACACGACCCTGGCCGCGGCCGTCGCGACCTGCGAAGCGATCGACCACCTGCAGGAGGTCGAGGTGAACCGGCTGCAGGATCTTCACAAAGAGGTTAGGGTATGACTCGTAAACCCCTGACTGCAAAGGGCGCCGAGAAGCTCAGGGTCGAGCTCAGGCGGCTGAAGACCGAGGATCGTCCCCGGGTGATCCAGGCGATCGCCGAGGCACGGGCCCACGGCGACCTGAGCGAGAACGCCGAGTACCACGCGGCGCGCGAGCAGCAGGGTTTCATCGAAGGCCGGATCAAGCAGATCGAGCACGACCTGTCGCACTGCCAGATCATCGACCCCTCGCAGGTGCCGGCCGGCGGCAAGGTCGTGTTCGGGGCGACCGTGCACCTCGAGGACCAGGAAAACGGGGCGGAGGTCGTGTTCCAGATCGTCGGCGAACCCGAAGCCGACGTGCGTCTCGGGCTCATCTCGATCACGTCCCCGATTGCCCGCGCCCTCGTGGGCAAGAGCGAGGGCGACGTGGTCGACGTCGCGGTGCCGGGCGGGACGCGCGCCTTCGAGATCGTGACGGTGCGCTACGCCTGAGTGCGGCGCGCGGGCGTCCGGCTCAGGCGGGCAGCAGGATGCCCGGCTTGTCCGGGTTCGGTCGGTAGTAGAGCGCCACGTGTCCGATCCGCTGGACCAGTTCCGACCGGGTTTCACTGGCCAGCGTCGCGAGGATGCGGTCGCGTTCTTCGCGGTCGCCGACCCGGGCGCGCACCTTCACGAGCTCATGGTCGGTGAGCGCCCTGTCCATCTCGAGCACGACGTTCGGGCTGAGCCCGCCCTGGCCGATCAGCACGATCGGGTTGCGGTCATGGCCCAGGCGGCGGAGGTGCTTGCGCTGCTGTTCGGTCAGGTTCACGGCGGATTCCGGTCGAGACGGCGGGCCCGGCGGCGGGCGGACGCCGCATAGTCTATGGGGAAGCGGCAAGGCCGGATAGCGCGGCTCCGGGCCGTCGAGTTGCGCGACGCGGGCGTACGACTCGGCGGCCGCTGGGCGCTCGAGGCGGTGACGCTGACGATACGCGCCGGTGAACGCTGGGTGGTCGAGGGCCCGAACGGGGCCGGCAAGACACTGCTGCTCCGGCTGCTGCGCGGCGAACTCTGGCCCACGGCCACCGGCCACGAAGAGCGCCGTTACCTCGTCGGGCGGGCGTGGGACGGGACGCCGCTCCGGGCCCGGGCCCGGATGGCCTACCTCGGCCCGGAACGCCAGGACCGCTACGAGCGCCGCGACTGGGACCACCGGGTCGACGAGGTGGTCGGGACGGGCTTCGAGGACACGGACATACCGCTGTCGCCGTTGACGGCAGGCCGTCGCCCCCGGGTCCTGCGGGCCCTCGGCCGAGTCGGCCTGGCCGGGCTGGCCGAACGCCGTCTGCTCTCGCTGTCGACCGGCCAGCGCCGCCGGGTGCTGATCGCCCGTGCGCTGGTGTCGGATCCGGACCTGGTGCTGTTCGACGAAGTGATGAATGGCCTCGACGCGCGGGCCCGCCGCCGCGTGGCGAGCGTGCTCGCCCGGCTCGCGGCGGACGGTGTCGGCTGGATCTGCACGACCCATCGCCCGGGTGACCTGCCCGCCGGCGTCACGCACCGGGCACGTCTCGATCGTGGCCGGCTCGTCGAGGCCGGGCCCGCGTCGGCAACCAGGCGGCCCGCGGCCGGGCGCACGCGATCGGTGGCGCCGCGCGTTGCCGCGCGTCCGGCGAAAGTCCGCGGTCCGCTGCTGCAGTTCGAGCGCGTGAGCGTCTACAGGGACGGTCGTCGGGTGGTCTCGGGGCTCGACTGGACGATCGCCGCGGGCGAGCACTGGGCGATCGCCGGGCCGAACGGCAGCGGCAAGTCGACGCTGATCGCGCTCGCCTACGGCGACCTCCCGGCCGCTGCCGGTGGCAATGTCCGGCGGGCCGGACTGCCGCGCGGGTCGCCGATCTCGCAGTGGAAATCGCGCGTCGGCCTCGTGTCGGCCGAACTGCATTCGCGCTGCGCCCGGCTCGACGATTCCGTGCAGGACATCGTCGTGTCCGGACTGCATTCGAGCGTCGGGCTGGATGCGCGGCCGGGTCACCGCGAACGGCGTGCCGCGATCCGTGCGCTCGAGGCGGTCGGCGGCGCCGACTGGGCCCGATTGCGGCCCGGCGAACTGTCGTACGGCCAGTTCCGGCTCGTGTTGTTCGCGCGGGCGCTTGTGGCCCACCGCCGGCTGCTGCTGCTCGACGAGCCGCTCGACGGCCTGTCCGCGCCGGCCCGAGCCCGCGCGCTGGCGCTGCTCGAGCGCGCGTCGCGCGCCGGCACCCAGGTCGTGATCGCAGCCCACCATCCGGAGGACGTGCCCGCCTGGGTCACCCGACGCCTCGAGTTCGTGCGCCCGGGCCGGGCGGTGGCGTCGTGAATCGCGGTCATAGGAACTTCGCATCGACGCGCCCTTGTCAGCGCCCGCACCCGGTCGCCACCATGGGCGCCGTGACGTCCCGACCGAACGGAACATGACCAAGCGCAGCAAGAGTTCCACCCGCTGGCTCGCCGAGCACGCGTCGGACCCCTACGTGAAGCGGGCCCGCGAGGAGGGCTGGCGGTCGCGCGCGGCGTTCAAGCTCGAGGAGATCCAGCGCGCCGACCGGCTGCTGCGACCGGGCATGACCGTCGTCGACCTAGGTGCCGCCCCGGGCGGCTGGAGCCAGTACACAGCGCGACTGCTCGCCGGCAAGGGCCGCGTGATCGCGCTCGACATCCTCGAGATGCCGGCGCTCCCGGGTGTCGAGTTCATCCAGGGTGACTTCACCGAGGACGCGGTGCTCGAGCGCCTCGAGGCGGCGCTCGGCGGCGCGAAGGTCGATCTTGTAATGTCCGACATGGCCCCCAACATGATGGGCATCGCCGACGTGGACCATGACCGGTCGATGCATCTCGTCGACCTGGCGGTCGACTTCGCGGCGCGCCGCCTGCGGCCCGGCGGCGACCTGCTGATGAAGGTGTTCCAGGGCCGGGAGTTCCTGCCGCTCGTGGCCCGGCTGCGCAAGTCCTTCGAGACCGTGAAACTGCGCAAGCCGCCAGCTTCCCGCGCCCGCAGTTCCGAGGTCTACGTTCTGGCACGAGGGTACCGAATCGTGTAGTGTCGGGTCGTCGTTCGCGGTCCCGACCCGCCCCTCAGACGCGAACGGTTTCCGAGGTCAAGGCTTTGAACGATCTGGTAAAAAACATCGTCCTGTGGATCGTGATCGCCGTGGTCCTGGCCACGGTCGTGAGCAATTTCAGCTCGCGGGGCGGCAACACCCACGAGATGCCCTACTCGACGTTCCTCACCCACGTGAAGGACGGGACGGTTTCCCAGGTCACGTTCAGCGGCGACAAGATCACGGGCCTCCGTTCGGACGGTGACAAGTTCGTCGTCTACAACCCGGAAACGGACAATTCGGCGCTGATCGGCACGCTGCAGCAGCACGGGGTCACGTTCAGCGCGGCGCCCCCGGAGCGCCAGTCGTTCCTGATGCAGCTGTTCGTGTCGTCGTTCCCGATCCTGCTGCTGATCGGCGTCTGGGTCTATTTCATGCGCCAGATGCAGGGTGGCGCGGGTGGCCGCGGCGCGATGTCGTTCGGCAAGAGTCGCGCACGGCTGCTCAACGAAGACCAGGTCACCGTCACGTTTGCCGACGTCGCGGGCGTCGACGAGGCCAAGGAGGAGGTCGGCGAGATCGTCGACTTCCTGAAGGACCCGGCCAAATTCCAGAAGCTCGGCGGCAAGATCCCGCGCGGCGTGCTGATGGTGGGGTCCCCGGGCACCGGCAAGACGCTGCTCGCCAAGGCGATCGCCGGCGAGGCCAAGGTCCCGTTCTTCACGATCTCGGGCTCCGACTTCGTCGAGATGTTCGTCGGCGTGGGCGCCTCGCGCGTCCGCGACATGTTCGAGCAGGCGAAGAAGCACGCGCCCTGCATCATCTTCATCGACGAGATCGACGCGGTCGGCCGCCACCGCGGCGCCGGCCTCGGCGGCGGTCACGACGAGCGCGAGCAGACGCTGAACCAGCTGCTCGTCGAGATGGACGGCTTCGAGGGCAGCGAGGGCGTCATCGTCATCGCCGCGACGAACCGTCCGGACGTGCTCGACCCGGCGCTGCTGCGCCCGGGCCGCTTCGACCGCCAGGTCGTCGTGCCGCTGCCCGACGTACGCGGGCGCGAGCAGATCCTGAAGGTCCACATGCGCAAGCTGCCGCTGGCCGAGGACGTGCGTCCGTCGGTGATCGCCCGCGGCACGCCCGGCTTCTCGGGCGCCGACCTCGCGAACCTGGTGAACGAAGCCGCGCTGTTCGCGGCGCGCGCCAATCGCCGCACGGTTGCGATGGAGGAGTTCGAGCGCGCCAAGGACAAGATCATGATGGGCGCCGAGCGCAAGTCCATGGTCATGGACGACAAGGAAAAGAAGCTCACCGCCTACCACGAGGCGGGCCACGCGATCGTGGGCCTCTCGGTGCCCGAGCACGATCCGGTCTACAAGGTGACGATCATCCCGCGGGGCCGCGCGCTCGGTGTGACGATGTTCCTGCCCGAAGCCGACCGCTACAGCACTTCGAAGCGCCAGCTCGAAAGCCGGATCGCGACGCTGTTCGGCGGGCGCGTCGCCGAGGAGATCATCTTCGGGCCGGAGTACGTGACGACCGGCGCCTCGAACGACATCGAGCGGGCCACCGATATCGCTCGAAACATGGTCACGAAGTGGGGCCTGTCGGACAAGCTCGGGCCGCAGACCTACGCCGAGGACGAGGGCGAGGTGTTCCTCGGCCGCAGCGTCACGCAGCACAAGCAGGTGTCGGACGTCACCGCGCACGTGATCGACGAGGAAATCCGAAACCTCATCGACGGCAACTACCAGCGCGCCAAGGACATCCTGACCCGCGAGCTCGAGAAGCTGCACAAGATGGCTGACGCGCTGATCAAGTACGAGACGATCGACGAAACCCAGATCGCCGACATCATGGCCGGGCGTGAGCCGCGTCCGCCCGCCGACTGGGACGAGCGAGACGTGCCGCCCGGCGCGGGCAGCCAGCCCCGCGAGCGGCGCGAAGGCGAGGCCCCGACGGGCCGACCTGCCCCGCAGCACTGATTGCGAGCGCCCGGCCCCGGCCGGGCGCTTCGCTTCGGGACACCCGATGCACCTGCGCCTGCGCGACACGCTCCTCGACCTCCGCGAGCCGGTCGTGATGGGGGTGCTGAACGTGACGCCGGATTCGTTCTCGGACGGCGGGCGGCTCGAGGGCTCCGGCGCAGCGATCGAGCATGGGCTGCGGCTGGCCGGGGAGGGTGCCGCGATCCTCGACGTTGGCGGCGAGTCGACCCGGCCGGGCGCGGAGCCAGTCTCCGTCGAGGAGGAACTCCGCCGCGTGCTGCCGGTGATCGAGGGCCTCGCGTCCCGCACCCGCGTGCCGGTGTCGGTCGACACTTCGAAGCCCGAGGTGATGCGGGCAGCGATCGCCGCGGGGGCGTCCTTCGTCAACGACGTGCGCGCGCTCGAGGCGCCCGGTGCGATTGAGGTCGTCGCGGAGACCGGCGCCGGCGTGTGCCTGATGCACATGAAGGGCACGCCCGCGACGATGCAGTCGAATCCCGTGTATTCGGATGCCACCGTCGAGGTTCGTGACTACCTCGTGGGCCGTCGGGCCGCATGCCTTGCGGCCGGCATCGCGGCGGAGCGGATCTGCGTCGACCCGGGCATCGGATTCGGCAAGACTTCCGCCCACAATCTCGCGCTGCTCGCGGACCTGGGCGGACTGGCGCCCTCCGGCGTCCCGGTGCTCGTCGGCGTGTCGCGCAAGTCGCTCGTCGGTATCATCACGGGTCGCGGGCCGGCCGGGCGGCTGGCGGGCAGCGTGGCGTTCGCGGCGCTGGCCGTGACCCGCGGCGCGTCGATCGTCCGGGCGCACGACGTCGCCGAAACGGTGGACGCCGTCCGGGTCGCCGCCGCGCTGATGCGCGCGCCGGGCGCAGGGGGTTCAGCATGAGCAGACGGTATTTCGGGACGGACGGCGTGCGTGGTCGCGTGGGGCGCGACCCGATGACGGTCGAGTTCGCGCTCAGGCTCGCGAGCGCCGCGGCCCGCGTGCTCGCGCCCGAGGGCGGCTCGGCGCTGGTCGGCAAGGACACGCGCGTCTCGGGGTACATGTTCGAGGCCGCGCTCGAGGCGGGCTTCGTCGCGGCCGGCGTGGACGTGAGCCTGATCGGGCCGCTGCCGACCCCGGCGATCGCCTACCTCACGCAACGCTTCGGCTGCCGCTTCGGCGTCGTGATTTCAGCGTCGCACAACCCGTACGACGACAACGGGATCAAGTTCTTCGACGCCAGCGGGAGCAAGCTTTCCGACGAGACCGAGGCGGAGATCGAGTCGCACCTCGACGGGCCGCTGCTCACGCGCGAGTCGAACGCACTCGGCAAGGCCAACCGCGTCGACAAGTCGCGCGTGGTCTACCAGGAGTTCTGTGCGTCGACACTGCCGCACGGCATGGACCTCGCCGGGCTCAAGGTCGTCATCGATTGCGCGAACGGGGCGGCGTACAAGGTCGCCCCCCGCGTGCTTGCCGACCTCGGTGCCGAGATCATCCCGATCGGCTGCTCGCCGAACGGCCGCAACATAAACCTGCGCTGCGGCTCGACGGCGCCGGAACTGCTGCAGCTCACGGTGTCGGGCGTCGGGGCGGACGTCGGGATCGCGCTCGACGGTGACGGCGACCGCCTCGTGATGGTGGATCACCTGGGCCGCCTGGTCGACGGCGACCAGCTCATGTACGTGATCGCCCGCGACAGGCTTGCGCACGGCGGGCTCCAGGGCCCGGTCGTGGGCACCGTGATGAGCAACCTCGGCCTCGAGCTCGCGCTGCGCGAGGCGGGCGTCGAGTTCCGCCGGGCCCAGGTGGGGGACCGCTACGTGCTCGCGATGCTGAAGGAGCACGGTGGCGTGCTCGGTGGCGAGACGTCGGGGCACCTGCTGTGCCTCGACCGGACCACGACCGGCGACGGGCTCGTGAGCGCGCTGCAGGTGCTCGCGGCGATGAAGCGCTCCGGGCGCCCGCTCGCCGAACTCGCGGCCGGGATGTCCAGGCTGCCGCAGGTGATGGTGAACGTGAAGATCGCCGAGCGCATCGACCCGTCGAAGTCACCGGCCGTCCAGGACGCGATTCGTCGCGTCGAGGCGGCGCTCGGGACGGGCGGCCGGGTCGTGCTCCGCGCGTCGGGCACCGAGCCCCTGATCCGGGTGATGGTCGAGGGTCGCGACGAGCCGGCCGTCCGCCGGCATGCCGAGGCGCTGGCCGAGGCGGTCCGCCGGTCGGTCTGAAGGCCGATTTCCGGCGAATTGCAATCCGGGCGACCCGCCGCTAAGATCGCGCGCCTTTCGCGGCCGGCCCCCCGGACGGACGGGCCCGGATCCACCCCCCTCTCGGAGCATCGGATGCGTCAGCCGCTGGTCGCGGGTAACTGGAAGATGCACGGCTCCAGGGCCGAAAACGCCGCCCTGGTGCGCGAACTGCTCGACCAGATTGCCGCCGACGCCGCGGCCGAGGTAATGGTGTGCCCGCCGTACGTCTACCTGTGGGAGACGGCCCGGCTCCTGAAGGACACGGACGTGACGCTCGGCGCCCAGTCGGTCTGCGCCGAGGCGCCGGGTGCGTTCACAGGCGAGGTCTCGGCCTCGATGCTGAAGGACGTGGGTTGCCGATATGCGTTGGTCGGGCATTCCGAACGCCGCCAGCTGTACGGAGAGAGTGACGCCCTCGTGGCGCGCAAGTTCGTTGCGGCCCAGGCCCAGGGGCTGGTTCCCGTGCTGTGCGTCGGCGAGACGCTCGACGAGCGCGAGGCGGGTCGGACGGCCGAGGTCGTGGCCCGGCAGCTCGACGCGGTGCTCGCGGTGAGCGGGGCCGGGGCACTGGCGCGTGCGGTCGTCGCCTACGAGCCGGTCTGGGCGATCGGGACCGGCCGCACCGCATCCCCGGAGCAGGCCCAGGAGGTCCACGCGATGATTCGCGGCAAGGTGGCGGTCCTGGATGCTACAATAGGGGCTTCCGTGAGGATCCTGTACGGCGGCAGCGTCAAGGCTTCGAACGCCCGGGACCTCTTCGCGATGCCCGACATCGACGGCGGACTCGTCGGTGGTGCGTCGCTCAAGGCCGACGAATTCGCGCGCATCTGCGCGGCCGCCGGCTGATGGCGTGACTGCTGGAGTGTGATCGGATGAACTGGGTTCAGACCCTTGCGGTTGTGGTGCACGTGCTGATCGCGGTCGGCATCGTCGCGCTCGTGCTCCTGCAGCGCGGGAAGGGCGCCGATGCGGGCGCCGGCTTCGGTGCCGGGGCGTCCGGCACGGTGTTCGGCGCGCGCGGTTCGGCGAACTTCCTGTCTCGCACGACCGCGGTGCTCGCGACGCTCTTCTTCGTGTCGAGCCTCGTGCTGTCTTACCTGTTCAGCCACGGCCCGGTGTCGACGAGCGTGATGGACCGCGTCGCGGCTGGTCAGGCGGCCCCGGCGACGTCGAACGCGCCCGCGGCGCCGTCACCGGTGCAGGTGCCGCCGGCCGCGCCGCCGGCGGGCGCGCCGGCCACTCCGGCCGCGGGCACGACGGGCGACGCGCCCGCGCCCGCCACGGGGCAGTGACCGGATTCGAATTGCGGATGTGGTGGAATTGGTAGACACGCTATCTTGAGGGGGTAGTGCCGTAAGGCGTGAGAGTTCGAGTCTCTCCATCCGCACCAGTCGAACGAGGCGAGCCCAGGCTCGCCTTTTTCATTTTCGCGACCTTACGGCAGTGCAGCGGACCCTGCTAAAATCCGCGGCCCGTCGGGCCCGTTCCCGGAGACGCTGCGAGCAATGCTCGAAGAGTACCTGCCGATCCTGATTTTCCTCGCGGTCGCCGGCGCCCTGGGCGTGTTGCTGGTGGCCCTCGGGTTCGTCTTCGGCCCGCGTCGCCCGGACGCGCAGAAGCTCTCGCCCTACGAGTGCGGCTTCGAGGCGTTCGAGGACTCGCGGATGAAGTTCGACGTCCGCTACTACCTCGTCGCGATCCTGTTCATCGTCTTCGATCTCGAGATCGCGTTCCTGTTCCCGTGGGCCGTCGCGCTCGACACGATCGGCGTCGTGGGCCTCGCGGCGATGGGAGTGTTCCTGCTGGTGCTCGTCGTCGGCTTCATCTACGAGTGGAAGAAGGGTGCGCTCGAATGGGACTAGCCGCCTCAGAGCTGCCTGAGCGCGGCTTCGTCACGACCACCGTCGATGCGGTGATGAACTGGGCCCGCACGGGCTCGATGTGGCCGATGACCTTCGGCCTGGCCTGCTGCGCCGTCGAGATGATGCACGCGGGTGCCGCGCGCTACGACCTGGACCGCTTCGGCATCGTGTTCCGCCCGAGCCCGCGCCAGTCCGACGTGATGATCGTCGCGGGCACGCTCGTGAACAAGATGGCGCCAGCGCTGCGCAAGGTCTACGACCAGATGCCGGAACCGCGCTGGGTCATCTCGATGGGCTCGTGCGCGAATGGCGGCGGCTACTACCACTATTCCTACGCGGTCGTGCGTGGTTGCGACCGCATCGTGCCCGTGGACGTCTACGTGCCCGGCTGTCCGCCGACGGCCGAGGCGCTGCTGTACGGCCTGATACAGCTGCAGAAGAAGATCCACCGGACGCAGACGATCGCGCGTTGAATCCCATGAACGACACCCTCGAACAGCTGGCCGGGTCGATCTCGGCGCGATTCGGCGAAAAGGTCGTGCGCGTCCCGGCGGCGCGTGGCGAGCTGACCGTCGAGGTCGAGGCGGCGGACCTCCTCGAGGTGGCGCGAGCGCTGCGGGACGAGGCGGAATTCCGTTTCGAGCAGCTGATCGACGTGGCGGGCGTCGACTACCTGGCCTGGGGCCGCGACGAGTGGACCACCGAGGCCGCGACGACGACGGGCTTCAGCCGCGGCCGCGCGGCACCGCACCCTGCCTCGGGAATCGACGGCCGGGCGCTCGCCGCACCCGGGGCCGAGCGCCGCTTCGCCGCCGTCTACCACCTGCTCTCGGTCTCGACGAACCGCCGGCTGCGTCTGCGGGCCTGGTGCGAGCCGGGCGAGCCGCCGATGCTCGACTCGGTCGTCGATGTCTGGGCGTCCGCGAACTGGTTCGAGCGCGAGGCGTTCGACCTGTTCGGCATCCTGTTCCGGGGCCATCCGGACCTGCGCCGGATCCTCACCGACTACGGATTCGTCGGGCACCCGTTCCGCAAGGACTTCCCGCTCTCCGGCAACGTCGAGGTCCGCTACGATCCGGCGAAGGGCCGTGTCGTCTACGAGCCGGTCAGCATCGAGCCGCGCACGCTGGTCCCGCGGGTGATCCGCGAGGACAACCGCTGGAACCCGGCGCTCAAGGACGCCCCGCGCAATGGCTGAGATCCGCAGCTACACGATGAACTTCGGGCCGCAGCACCCGGCGGCGCACGGCGTGCTGCGCCTGGTGCTCGAGATGGACGGCGAGGTCGTGCAGAAGGCCGACCCGCACGTGGGGCTCCTGCACCGCGGGACCGAGAAGCTCGCCGAGGCGAAGCCCTACAACCAGTCGATCGGCTACATGGACCGTCTCGACTACGTCTCGATGATGTGCAACGAGCACGCCTACGTGATGGCCATCGAGAAGCTGCTCGGGATCGAGGTGCCGATCCGCGCGCAGTACATCCGCGTGATGTTCGACGAGATCACCCGGATCCTGAACCACCTGATGTGGCTCGGCGCGCACGGGCTCGACATCGGCGCGATGACGATGTTCCTGTACTGCTTCCGCGAGCGCGAGGACCTGATGGACTGCTACGAGGCGGTCTCGGGCACGCGCATGCACGCGACGTGGTACCGGCCGGGCGGCGTCTACCGCGACCTGCCGGATTCGCTGCCGAAGTACCAGGCGTCTCGCTGGAAGTCGCAGAAGGAGGTCGACCGGCTGAACGAGCGCCGCTCCGGCACCCTGCTCGACTTCATCGACGACTTCACCGCGCGCTTCCCGGCCTGCGTCGACGAGTACGAAACGCTGCTCACCGACAACCGGATCTGGAAGCAGCGCACCGTGAACATCGGCGTCGTGACGCCCGAGCGCGCGCTCAACCTCGGGTTCACGGGGCCTATGCTGCGCGGGTCCGGCATCGCGTGGGACCTGCGCAAGAAGCAGCCCTACGAGGTCTACGACCGGATGGACTTCGACATCCCGGTCGGCACGAACGGCGACTGCTACGACCGCTATCTGGTGCGGGTCGAGGAGATGCGCCAGTCGAACCGGATCATCAAGCAGTGCGTGGACTGGCTGAAGGCCAACCCCGGGCCGGTCATGGCGGCGGACCACAAGGTGGCGCCCCCGACCCGCGAGGAGATGAAGGGCGACATGGAATCGCTCATCCACCACTTCAAGCACTTCACCGAGGGCTACAGCGTCCCGGCCGGCGAGTCCTACGCGGCCGTCGAGGCGCCCAAGGGCGAGTTCGGCATCTACCTGGTGTCCGACGGCGCGAACAAGCCCTACCGGGTGAAGTGCCGCGCGCCGGGGTTCCCGCACCTCGCGGCGCTCGAGGAAATGGTCAAGGGCCACATGCTGGCCGACGTGGTCGCCGTGATCGGCACCGCGGACATCGTCTTCGGGGAGATCGACCGGTGAGCGGGCACGAAGCGGCGTCGGACGGTGCGGTGCTCTCGAAGCACGTGCGCGAGGAGATCGAGCACTGGCTCGCAAAGTTCCCCGAGGACCGTCGTCGCTCGGCCGTGATCGCGGCGCTGCACGCCGTCCAGCACGAGCGCGGGCACCTCGACCAGGCGTCGATGGACGCGGTCGCCGGGTACCTCGGTCTGCCGCCGATCCAGGTCTACGAGGTGGCGAGCTTCTACTCGATGTTCGAGACCTCGCCCTGCGGCCGCCACCACATCTCGGTGTGCACGAACATCTCCTGCATGCTGCGCGGCGGCGAGGCGATCCTCGAGCACGTCGAGAAGCGCCTCGGGGTGAAGGTGGGAGAGAGCACGCCGGACGGGCGCTTCTACCTGAAGCGCGAGGAAGAGTGCCTCGCGGCCTGCAACGGCGCGCCGATGATGATGGTGGACCACGTTTACTTCGAGAACCTGACGCCCGAGACGGTCGACAGGATCCTCGACGAGCACAAGTAGGAAGCGCCCGTGACCGACTGGAGCGAACGCCTCAACCTGGTCTGCTTCGAGCCGCTCAAGTACGAGCGGCCCTGGGAACTCGCGACCTACGAGAAGATCGGCGGCTACCAGGCGTGGCGGCAGATCCTCGCCGAGAAGCCGCCGCGCGAGCAGGTGATCGAAGCGGTGAAGGCTTCGGGGCTCCGCGGCCGCGGCGGCGCCGGGTTCCCGACCGGCCTCAAGTGGTCGTTCATGCCGCGCAACCTGCCGGTGCAGAAGTACGTGGTCTGCAATTCGGACGAGAGCGAGCCCGGCACCTGCCACGACCGCGACATCCTGCGCTACAACCCGCACGCGCTGGTCGAGGGCATGGCGATCGCCGGCTACGCGATGAACGCCACGGTCGGCTACAACTACGTGCGCGGCGAGTTCATGGCCGAGCCGTTCCCGCGCTTCGACGCCGCGGTCCGGGAGGCCTACGCGGCGGGGCTGCTCGGCAAGGACATCCAGGGCTCCGGGATCGACTACGACCTCCACGCCTGCATGGGCGCCGGCGCCTACATCTGCGGCGAGGAGACCGCGCTGCTCGAGTCACTCGAGGGCAAGCAGGGGCGTCCGCGCTTCAAGCCGCCGTTCCCGGCCAACTACGGCCTGTTCGGCAAGCCCACCACGATCAACAACGCTCAGAGCTTTGCCTCGGTGCCGACGATCCTGCGCAAGGGGCCCGAGTGGTTCGCCGGACTCGGACCGCAGAACTCGGGCGGCACGGTGATCTTCTCGGTCTCCGGCCACGTCGAGAAGCCCGGGAATTTCGAACTGCCGATGGGCGTGCCGTTCCGCGAGCTCCTCGCGATGGCGGGCGGCGTGCTCGGCGGCCGCAAGCTGAAGGCTGTGATCCCGGGCGGCTCGTCCGTGCCGGTCGTCCCGGGCGACGTGATGCTCGGACTCAACATGGACTACGACTCGCTGCGCAAGGCGGGCTCGGCAATCGGCTCGGCGGCCGTCATCGTGATGGACGAAACGACCGACATGGTCCGCGTGCTCGAGCGCCTCTCGCGCTTCTACCACATGGAGTCCTGCGGCCAGTGCACGCCCTGCCGCGAGGGCACTGGCTGGCTCAACCGCACGCTGAAGCGGATCGTCGCGGGGCAGGGACGCCGCGAGGACGTCGACATGCTCGTCGCGGTCGCGAACAACATCGAAGGCCACACGATCTGCGCGCTCGGCGACGCGGCCGCCTGGCCCGTGCAGAGCTTCGTGAAGCATTTCCGGCACGAGTTCGAGCACTACGTCGAGCACGGCCACAGCATCGTCGAGGCGCGCGGGCGCGCGGCGTGACGGCATGAGCGAAGAAACGGTCAACATCGAGATCGACGGCGTCCCGGTCAAGGCGCGCAAGGGCGCCATGATCATCCACGCCACGGACGCCCAGGGCACCTACGTGCCCCGGTTCTGCTACCACGACAAGCTGTCTGTGGCGGCGAACTGCCGCATGTGCCTGGTCGAGGTCGAGAAGGCGCCGAAGCCGATGCCGGCGTGCGCCACGCCCGTGACCGAGGGCATGAAGGTCTACACGAAGTCGCCGCGCGCGATCGCCGCGCAGAAGGCGACGATGGAATTCCTGCTGATCAATCACCCGCTCGATTGCCCGATCTGCGACCAGGGCGGCGAGTGCGAGCTGCAGGACCTCGCGGTCGGCTACGGGCGCGACGTGTCGCGCTACAGCGAGCGCAAGCGCGTCGTGAAGGACCGCAGCATCGGTCCGCTCGTCTCGACCGACATGACGCGCTGCATCCACTGCACGCGCTGCGTGCGCTTCGGCCAGGAGATCGCCGGGCTGCCGGAGCTCGGCACGATCGGCCGCGGCGAATACACGCAGATCTCGACGTTCGTCGAGAAGAGCATCGACCACGAGCTGTCGGCCAACATCATCGACCTGTGCCCGGTCGGTGCGCTGAACAACAAGCCGTACCGTTACCGGGCCCGGGCGTGGGAGATGTCGCAGCACCCGCTCGTCTCCCCGCACGACTGCGCCGGCACGAACCTGTGGGGCCACGTGCTGCGCGGCCGCCTGATGCGCGTCGTCCCTCGCGAGAACGAGGCGATCAACGAGACGTGGATCGCCGACCGCGACCGTTACAGCTGCGAAGGCCTCTACACGGACGACCGGGCGGCGAAGCCGATGGTCCGCGAGGGCGGCGACTGGCGCGAGGTCGACTGGGAGACCGCGCTCGAGGCCGCGGCCCGCGGCCTGAAGCGGGTGGTCGAGCAGGGTGGGGCGGACCGGTTCGGCGTGCTCGTCGCGCCGACCGCGAGCACCGAGGAAGCCTACCTCGCCGCGCGCATCGCGCGTGGCCTCGGCACGGACAACGTCGACCACCGGCTGCGGCGCGTCGACGTCCGCGACCAGGCGGGCGACCCGGCCGCGCCGACGCTTGGCTGCGGGATCGCCGACCTCGAGCGTGCGTCCGCCGTGCTGCTGGTCGGTTCGTCGATCCGCAGCGAGGCCCCGATCCTCGCGCACCGCATCCGCAAGGGCGCTCTGCACGCGGGCACGCGCGTGGCGGTCATCGACGCGCGCGCCCAGGCGCTGCAGTTCCCGCTCGATGCGGCCTTCACGAGCAACGGGCTTGGGATGGCGCAGCACCTCGCGGCGGTCCTCGCCGCGGCCCTGCGGGCCGCGGGACGCCCGGTGCCAGCCTCGGTCGCCGCCGCGCTCGACGGCGTCGCGCCGACACCCGACCACGAACGCGTGGCCGCCGCGCTCGCGGGTGCCGGTACCCGCCACGTGCTGCTCGGCGCCGCCGCGCAGCGTCACGCGTCGTATTCGGAACTGCGCGCGCTTGCGCGCATCCTCGGCGAGGTGACCGGTGCGTCGGTTGGCCACGTCGCGGACGGCGGCAATGCGGTCGGCGCCTCGCTTGCCGGCGCACTGCCTCACCGCACGGCCGGCGGCCAGCCGACGACGACCGCTGGCCTGGCCGCGGGCGAGATGCTGGCCGCGGGGCTGCGGGGCTACCTGCTCGTCGGCGGCATCGAACTCGCGGACCTGGCGCCCAGCGCGTCGGCGGAGACGTCGCTGCGCGGCGCGGACTGCGTCGTCGCGCTCACGCCCTATGCGGGACCCGAGCAGCTGGCGCTCGCGTCGGTGATCCTTCCGGTGTCCGCGTTCGCCGAGACCTCGGGCACCTGGGTCAATGCGGAAGGCTGCTGGCAGAGCGTGCCGGGGGCCGCGCGACCGCCGGGCGAGGCCCGCCCGGCCTGGAAGGTGCTGCGCGTGCTCGGCAACCTGCTCGGCCTCGAGGGCTTCGAGTATGCGAGTTCCGAGGAGGTGCGTGACGAACTCGCCGCCGTCGTCGGCCGGGCCGCCCCGGAAACCGGAGGCCCGCATCCGGTCGGCCGACTGAGCGCCGTGGACGCGACCCACGAGGTCGGCATCTACCGCGTCGACGCGGTCGTGCGTCGCTCGCGTCCGCTGCAGGAAACCCCCGCCGGCCTCGCCACCGGTGCTGACCGATGATCGCCTGGTTCGCCTCGGTCTGGGCCGGCGTGCCTGTGTGGCTGCAGACGGTGCTCGTGTCGCTGGGGCAGATCCTCGCGGTCACGATCGCCGTGATCCTGTGCGTCGCCTACATGACGCTGGCCGAGCGCAAGGTGATCGGCTACATGCAGGTGCGCATCGGCCCGAACCGCGTCGGACCGTACGGGCTGCTGCAGCCGTTCGCGGACGTGATCAAGCTCCTGATCAAGGAAGTCGTCGTGCCGTCGCGCTCGAACCGCTTCCTGTTCGTCGTCGCGCCACTGCTCGCGCTGGCACCGGCGTTCGCCGCGTGGGCCGTCGTGTCGCTGTGGCCGGGCTTCGCGATCGCGAACGTCGACGCGGGCGTCCTCTACATCCTCGCGCTCGCGGGCTTCGGCGCCTACGGGATCATCCTGGCGGGCTGGGCCACGAACTCGAAGTACGCGTTCCTCGGCGCGATGCGCTCGGCCGCGCAGATCGTCGCCTACGAGATCGCGATGGGGTTCGCGCTGGTGGGCGTCGTGATGGCCTCGGGTTCGCTCAACATGAGCCGGATCGTCGAGGGGCAGTCCGGCGGGCCGTTCTCGTTCTACATGTGGTGGCTGCTGCCGCTGTTCGTCATCTACTTCATCTCCGGCGTCGCCGAGACGAACCGTGCTCCGTTCGACGTCGCCGAGGGCGAATCGGAGATCGTCGCGGGCTTCCACGTCGAGTACTCGGGCATGGCGTTCGCGCTGTTCTTCCTGGCCGAGTACGCGAACATGATCATGATCGCGACGCTGACGGCGACGTTCTTCTGCGGTGGCTGGCTGTCGCCGTTCGAGGGCTGGCCGGGCCTCGGCGGCATCGGCTGGCTCGCGGCGCCCGGGCTGCACTGGCTGGTGCTGAAGGCGAGTTTCTTCCTGTTCTGCTTCCTGTGGTTCCGGGCGACGTTTCCGCGCTACCGCTACGACCAGATCATGCGGCTCGGCTGGAAGGTGTTCATCCCGGTGACGCTCGTCTGGCTTTGCGTCGAGGCGGGCTTCTGGTACTTCCGGGTCGGCCCGTGGGCGGCATGAGGTAGCACATGCGCAGCGTCGCCAAGACATTCTTCCTGTGGGAACTGATCCAGGGCCTGCGCGTGACCCTGCGCGCGTTCTTCGCGCCGAAGATCACCGTGCAGTACCCGGAGGAGAAGACCCCGCAGTCGGTCCGATTCCGCGGTCTGCACGCGCTGCGGCGCTACCCGAACGGCCAGGAGCGCTGCATCGCCTGCAAGCTCTGCGAGGCGACCTGCCCGGCGGCCGCGATCACGATCGAGTCCGACGTGAGCGCCGACGGCACGCGCCGCACGACGCGCTACGACATCGACCTCTTCAAGTGCATCTACTGCGGGTTCTGCGAGGAAGCCTGCCCGGTCGACGCGATCGTCGAGACCCGGCTGCACGAGTACCACATGGAGCACCGCGGCGAGAACATCATGACCAAGGACAAGCTGCTCGCGGTCGGCGAGCGCTATGAAGCGATGATCGCGGCCGACAAGGCCGCCGACGCGCGATACCGCTGAGCGAGCCCCACGATGTTCGTCAACATCCTGTTCACGGTCTTCGGCGCGATCCTGGTCGGGTCGGCCGTCGGCGTCATCACGGCACGCAACCCGGTGCACTGCGCGCTGTTCCTGGTGTTCGCGTTCCTGAACAGCGCGGTGATCTGGCTGCTCCTCGGCGCCGAGTTCCTCGCGATCACGCTGGTCGTCGTCTACGTGGGCGCCGTGATGGTGCTGTGGCTCTTCGTCGTGATGATGATGGACGTGGACGTGGCGAAGCTCCGCCAGGGATTCACGCGATACGCGCCGCTCGGCGCACTGGTAGCGCTGGTCGTGATCGCGCAGATCGGGCTCGTGGTCTGGGTGCGCCGGCTCGGACTCGGGGCCGCTGCGCCGCTCGCGCAGGCGGCGCCGGCGCCGGCCGGGGCCTCGAACACGGCGGAACTCGGCCAGATGCTCTACACGCAGTACCTGTGGCCGTTCGAGGTCGCGGCCGTGATCCTGCTCGTCGCGATCGTCGCGGCGATCACGCTCACGATGCGGCGGCGGCCCGGCCATCGGGTCCAGGACGTGGCGGCCCAGGTCGCGGTCCGGGCGAAGGACAGGCTCCGGGTGGTCCGGATGGACGCGGAGGGCGGCCGATGATCCCGCTGTGGAACGTGCTGCTGCTGTCCGGGGTACTGTTTGCGCTCGCGGTCGCCGGGATATTCATCAACCGGAAGAACGTGCTGCTGCTGCTCATGTGCATCGAACTGATGCTGCTCGCCGTGAATTTCAACTTCATCGCGTTCTCGCAGTACCTCGGCGACCTCGCCGGCCAGGTGTTCGTGTTCTTCATCCTGACGGTGGCCGCCGCGGAGTCGGCCATCGGCCTCGCGATCCTCGTGGTGCTTTTCCGCGAGCGGCGCACGATCGACGTCGAGGACCTCGACGCCATGAAGGGCTGAGCCGTGGAAAGCGTCCTGCTCACCATCGTCCTCGCCCCGCTCGCGGCCGCCGTGCTCGCCGGACTGTTCGGCCGCTGGATCGGCCGCACCGGCGCCCACACGGTCACGATCCTCGGCGTGGCGACTGCGTTCGTGCTGTCGGCACGCGTCCTGTGGGAAGCGATGCACGGCGCCCCGACGTTCGACGGTACGGTCTACACGTGGCTCGTGAGCGACGGCATCCGGATGGACGTCGGGTTCCTCGTGGACCGCCTCACGGCGCTCATGATGGTCGTCGTCACGTTCGTGTCGCTGATGGTGCACGTCTACACGATCGGCTACATGCACGACGACCCGGGGTACACGCGGTTCTTCAGCTACATCTCGCTGTTCACGTTCGCGATGCTGATGCTCGTGATGTCGAACAACCTGCTGCAGCTCTTCTTCGGGTGGGAGGCGGTGGGCCTCGTGTCCTACCTGCTGATCGGCTTCTGGTACACGCGGCCGACGGCGATCTTCGCGAACCTGAAGGCGTTCCTGGTGAACCGGGTCGGCGACTTCGGCTTCCTGCTCGGGATCGCCGGCATCGTCTACCTGACCGGGTCGCTGCACTACGCCGACATCTTCTCGAAGGCCGACGGCATCGCCGCGACGACGTTCAGCATCCTGCCGGGCACGGAGTGGTCGGCGGCCACGGTGATCTGCATCTGCCTCTTCATCGGGGCGATGGGCAAGTCGGCCCAGGTGCCGTTGCACGTGTGGCTTCCGGACTCGATGGAAGGCCCGACGCCGATCTCGGCGCTGATCCATGCAGCGACGATGGTCACGGCCGGCATCTTCATGGTGGCGCGCATGTCGCCGCTGTTCGAGCACTCCGAGACCGCGCTCAACTTCGTGCTGGTGATCGGGGCGACCGGGGCGCTTTTCCTCGGCATCCTCGGCGTGGTCGCGAACGACATCAAACGGGTCGTCGCGTACTCGACGCTCTCGCAGCTCGGCTACATGACCGCCGCTCTCGGTGCCTCGGATTACCCGGGCGCGATTTTCCACCTGGCGACGCACGCGTGCTTCAAGGCGCTGCTTTTCCTGGCCGCCGGCTCGGTGATCATCGGCATGCACCACGAGCAGGACATGCGGAAGATGGGCGGGCTGCGCAAGTACATGCCCGTCACGTACTGGACCGCGCTCCTCGGCACGCTGGCGCTGATCGGGTTCCCGGGATTCTCGGGGTTCTTCTCGAAGGATGCGATCATCGAGGCCCTCCACGAAAGCACGCTGCCGGCGGCCGGGTACGCGTACTGGTGCGCGCTGATCGGCGTGTTCGTCACGGCGCTCTACTCGTTCCGGCTGGTGTTCATGACGTTCCACGGCGAGGAGCGGATGGACCACCACACGAAGGAGCACCTGCACGAGAGCCCTTGGGTCGTGACCGTGCCACTCGTGCTGCTCGCGATACCGTCCGTCGTGCTCGGCTGGCCGGCGATCGGGCCGCTGCTGTTCGGCGACTGGTTCCAGGGCGCGATCACGATTGCGCCGGCACACGACGTGCTGGCAAAGATCGGCGAAGAATTCCACGGGCCGGCGTCGTTCGTCGCGCACGGCCTCGAGTCGCCGACGGCACTGCTCCTGATGCTCGCCGGCATCGGCGCCGCGTGGTACCTGGTGCTCGGCCGGCCGACGCTCGAATCGGAGCTCCGGGCGCGATTCCGGCCGCTGTATGCGCTGCTCGACAACAAGTACTACTTCGACGCCTTCAACGAGAAGGTGCTCGCGGCCGGGGCGCGCGGGCTGGGCACGGCGCTCTGGAAGGGCGGCGACGTGGCACTGATCGACGGGGCCGCCGTGAACGGTTCCGCGCGACTCGTCGGCTGGCTTGCCGGGGTCCTGCGCTACCTGCAGAGCGGCTATCTCTATCACTATGCCTTCGCGACGATCATCGGCCTGTCGGCGCTGCTCGCGTGGCTACTCTGGCGAGGCTGATGCATGCAGGTTGACTGGCCCATCCTGAGCGTCCTCGTCTGGCTGCCGGTGGCGGCGGGCGTGGTGCTGCTCGCGCTCGGTGAGCGCAACGCGGGCTTCGGCCGCTGGCTCGGGCTCGCGGCGTCGGTCGCGACGTTCGCCGTGTCGGTCGTCCTGTGGCAGGACTTCGACCGCGGGATCGCGGCGATGCAGTTCGTCGAGCGCGAGCCGTGGATCGGCGCGTTCAACGCCTGGTACCACCTCGGCGTCGACGGGATCTCGATGCCGCTGATCGTGCTCACCGCGTTCGTCACGCCGCTCGTGATCGTGGCCGGCTGGACCGTCATCGAGAAGCGGCCGCTGCAGTACATCGCTGCGTTCCTGATCCTCGAAGGCCTGATGATCGGCGTGTTCGCGGCGCTCGACGCGATGCTCTTCTACGTGCTGTGGGAAGCGATGCTGATCCCGATGTTCGTGATCATCGGCGTCTGGGGCGGCCCGCGCCGGGTGTACGCGACGATCAAATTCTTCCTGTACACGTTCCTCGGCTCGGTGCTGATGCTGGTCGCGCTGGTCTACATGTACCTGAAGGGCGGCAGCTACGGGATCGCCGACCTGCACGCGCTGCCGCTCACGATGCGGGAACAGACGTTCATCTTCCTGGCATTCCTCGCGGCGTTCGCCGTTAAGGTGCCGATGTGGCCGGTGCACACCTGGTTGCCAGACGCCCACGTCGAGGCGCCGACGGGCGGCTCGGTGATCCTGGCGGCGATCATGCTGAAGATGGGTGGCTACGGCTTCCTGCGCTTCAGCCTGCCGATTGCGCCCGATGCCTGCCGCGAGCTCGACTGGCTGATCATCACGATGTCGCTCACGGCGGTCGTCTACATCGGGTTCGTGGCGCTCGTGCAGCAGGACATGAAGAAGCTGATCGCGTACTCGTCGATCGCCCACATGGGTTTCGTCACGCTCGGTACGTTCGCGGCCTACCAGACGCTCCGGGTCACCGGCAACCCGGACGGCGCCGCGATGGGCCTCGATGGCGCGATGGTCCAGATGGTGTCGCACGGCCTCGTCTCCGGGGCGCTCTTCCTCTGCATCGGCGTGCTCTACGACCGGATGCATTCGCGGCAGATCGCCGACTACGGTGGCGTCGTGAACACGATGCCCGTGTTCGCGGCGTTCATGGTGCTCTTCGCGATGGCGAATGCGGGGCTGCCCGGCACGTCCGGGTTCGTCGGCGAATTCCTCGTGATCCTCTCGAGCTTCCGGGCCAGCTTCTGGTATGCGTTCCTCGCGGCCACGACGCTGATCCTCGGGGCGGCGTACACGCTATGGCTCGTCAAGCGGGTCGTGTTCGGGCCGGTGGGCAATGAGCACGTCGCGACGCTCACGGACCTGAACGGCCGCGAGTTCCTGGTGCTCGGGGTGCTTGCCGTCGCGGTGCTGGCGCTCGGCCTCTGGCCCGCGCCGCTCCTCGACGTAATGCGCCCGACCGTCGAGCAACTGGTCCAGCAGATGATGATCACGAAGCTCTGAACCATGAATGCTGCAATCATCACCCGCTACGACCTGATGCTGGCTGCGCCCGAGATCTTCCTGCTCGCGGCCGCCTGCGTGATCCTGGTCGTCGACCTGTTCCTCGACGACCGCCAGCGCTGGCAGACGTTCGTTCTGTCGGTGGCGGCGCTCGCGGGCACCGCGTGGATCGCCGCCCGCACCGGGGTACCGGCCCGGGCGGTCGGCTGGCATGGCACCTACGTCGGCGATCCGCTCGGCACGCTGCTCAAGATCGTCGGCTGCGGCGCGGTTGCGGTGGCGTTCCTGTACTCGTACGGGTACCTCGCGCGACGGGGGATCCTGAAGGGCGAGTACTTCGTGCTCGGGTTGTTCGCGCTGCTCGGGATCATGGTGCTCGCGTCCGCAAACAGCCTCGTCACGATCTACCTGGGCGTCGAGTTGCTGGCCCTGTCGCTGTACGCGATGGTGGCGTACCACCGTGATTCCGGTTCGGCGGCGGAGGCGGCGATCAAGTACTTCGTGCTGGGCTCCATCGCGTCGGGGGCGCTGCTCTACGGCATCTCGATGATCTACGGCGTCACCGGCACACTCGAGCTGGGCCGTCTTGCGCAGGCCGTCGCGACGCTGGGCCCGCAGCAGGTGGGCCTGCTGTTCGGGCTCGCGTTCGTCATCGTCGGCGTCGCGTTCAAGTTCGGGGCCGTCCCGTTCCACATGTGGGTTCCGGACGTCTACGAGGGCTCGCCGACCGCCGTGACGCTCTTCATCAGCTCGGCACCAAAGCTGGCCTCGTTCGCGCTCGCGTTCCGGCTGCTCGGTGAGGGGCTGGCCGGCCTGCACCCGTCCTGGATGCAGATGCTGGCGGTCGTGGCCGTGCTGTCCATGGCGATCGGTAACGTCGTCGCGATCGCGCAGTCGAACCTGAAGCGCATGCTCGCGTATTCGACGATCTCGCACGTCGGCTTCATCCTGCTCGGCATCCTCACGGGGACCGCCGAGGGGTACCAGTCGGCGCTGTACTACACGATCGCGTACGTGATCATGTCGATCGGCGGGTTCGGGATGGTGATCCTGCTGTCCCGGTCGGGCTTCGAGGCCGAGCGGATCGACGACTTCAGGGGCCTGAGCTCCCGGAGCCCATGGTTCGCGGCGGTCATGCTGATGCTGATGTTCAGCATGGCCGGTGTGCCGCCTTTCATCGGATTCTGGGCCAAACTGGCTGTGATCCAGGCCGCATTGCACGTCGGTGCGCTGTGGCTTGCGGTGATTGCGGTTGCATTTTCGGTCGTCGGTGCTTACTACTACCTGCGGGTCGTCAAGGTCATGTACTTCGACGAGCCCGACGAGCGGCGCGCCCTCGAGGGCGGGCGTGCGCTCCGGTTCGTGCTCAGCCTGAACGGGCTGGCCGTGCTGTTGCTCGGGCTGTTCCCGGGCCTGCTGCTCGCGCTCTGCGCCAGCGTGCTGCCGTAGTTTCGATTCGTTTTCCTGCGAGTTCCGTGGAGGAGTGTATATGCGTCACCCATACAGCCTGATTGCGACCCTGCTGCTGGCGGGGCCCGCTGCGATCGCCGATACACCGTCGGACAACGCGGAAGCTGCCCCGGCAGCGGTACAGGCGCCGGCCGAGGCCGCACAGCCTGCCGCGCCGACCACGGCCAGCCCGGCCGCGCCGGCAGCGGCGGCACCTGCGGCGCCTGCACCGGCTGCTGCCACGCCTGCGAACGATGCGACCACGCTCAAGATGGCCGATGCCCAGGTGGACCCCGAATTCGTCCCGCCCCCGGGCTTCAAGAAGGTCACGAACGGCGTCAACGTCACCTATTGCACGACGATGAAGCCGACGGGCTCGAACCTGCCGCAGCGTTACTGCATGACCAAGGAGCAGGTCATCGACTACACGAATCGCCAGGAGGCGGCTCGGCGCGACATCAAGCAGAAAAGCATGACGTGCACGGGCAACTGCGGCGGAAGCTGATCGAACTGCGATCGTTGCGTTGAAGGCGCCCGGGATGTAGAATCGCAGGCTCGATTGCGGGGTGGAGCAGTCTGGCAGCTCGTCGGGCTCATAACCCGAAGGTCGCAGGTTCAAATCCTGCCCCCGCTACCAACGCATTCGAAGCATACGGCCCCTCTGGGGCCGTTTTGCTTTGGGCTACAGCGCGCGCCGACGCGCCGATCGCCACCAGCCGACCGCGAGAAACACGACCAGGAACAGCCCGCCGGCCACGATCCGCGGGTCCGGCACCATGATCGTCGACCGGAGCGGCAGCAGCCCGAGTTCCACCGCCGCCATTTTCCACGGCGCCCAAGGGATGTAACGCGGGTCACTGATCAGGTCGAGGAACGCGCGCCGGCTCGGGTAGCGCACCACGAGCACGTGGTCCACGCCGTCGAGCGCGTGGGCCGGGTCCACGATGCCGTCGCGGTCCGGTCCCGCGTTCGTGCCGCTGAAGAGCGGATAGCCGCCGAGCTTGAAGAGCAGCCCGACGATGTTCTTCTCGTAGGTCGCATTGGCCGCCTCGGGCGGGCCCACGACGGCCTCGCCGTGCGGCACGGACTTCAGCTGTGCGTAGAACCGCAGCACGTTCAGCATATAGACGGGCTTCCCGTCGTCGGCGTATCCCCAGGCGCGGATCCGGCCGAGGAACTGCGCTTCGTCCTCGGGCGTCGCCGGCAGGTGGCCGCGCAGGCGCTCGACGTACGCGTCCACGTCGGCCCGGCTCATGCGCCCGCCGGCGCCGGGTGACTGCCAGTGCCAGAGCGCGGCATAGACCGCGAGCAGCGCGGCGGCCAGGATCAGCATCGATCGGTCACGCATCGGCAGGCACTCCATTCGTCATCGCAGGTGTTCGAGCAGCAGCGTATTCGCACGTTCCGGCGCGTCTAGTTGCAGCCAGTGATTCGCGCCCTCGAGCCGGACGTAGGTCCAGCCGGCTTCGCACAGCCGGCCGGACTCTGCCATCTGGCGCTCGACCAGAAACCGGTCGCCGTCGCTCCACACGCCGACGACCGGCACGCGGACGGGTTCCGGGCCTTGGGCCCACAGGATCGAGACATTGGCCCGGTAGTAATTGAACCCGGCCGTCAGTCGCCCGGGCCGCGAGAGTCGTGCACGGATCCGCGGGAATTCTGACGGGAAGCCGGCGAATCGTCGGAACGCCCACCAGTCGAAGCGCGTGACGATGAACTCGATCAGGCCGCGCATCTGTATCGCGATCGTGTAGAGGCCCAGCCACCGCTGGCGCAGCCCCGAATGTGCGTACACGTACGGGTGGCCCACCGACAGCGCGATGTAACGCTCGACGCGGCCTGGGTGGCGCATCGCAAGGTACCAGCCAAGCGCCGCGCCCCAGTCGTGGCCGACGACCCGCGTCTTCTCGATGCCGAGTGCGTCGAGCAGCCCCACGAGATCTGCCGTGAGCCGGTCCCGGTGATAATCGCTGACGCGCGCGGCCAGGTCGCTCTCGCCGCAGCCGCGCGTGTCCGGCGCGATCACGCGATAGCCTGCGGCGACGAGCGCAGGGACCTGCTCGCGCCAGACGTCGTGGTCGTCCGGGAAGCCGTGGATCAGCAGTACCGGGGGGCCGGCCCCCGCGATCGCCACGTTCAGCTCGACGTCGCCGACGCGCACGCGGCGGTATTCGATGTCAACCATCGGTGGGGTCCGTCCGGTGGCGAGTGGCTCAGCCGGGTGCCGTCGCGGCACTGGCCGGGTCGATCAGGATCTTCGCGTGGCGTTCGGGATCCCCGAGCGCGGTGAACGCCGCGTCCACGCCGCCGAGGCCCACGGTTCCGGTGACCAGCGGCCCGCACTTGAGCCGTCCGTCGGCAATCGCGTGCAGTGCGTCGCGGTACTCGAGCGGCGTGTAGCCAAGCACGAAGCGCAGGTCGATTTCCTTGTTTATCGCGACGGCGGGCTCGATCCGGTCCTCCTTCATGCACACGCCGACGACGACGACGCGCGACGCCAACGGCGCGCCGTCGATGATCCCCTGCAGCACGCCGGGCATGCCGACGCACTCGAACACGACCGGCCGCTTCGGGGCAGCCGCACCGAGCGCCTCGGCGATACGCCACGCGTGCCACCACGGCAGCGGCAGCCGGCCGAGTTGCGCGCGCGCGTCGAGCACGAGTTCGAGCGCCTGGTTCAGGTCGCCGATGAACCCGTAGTCCTTCCAGTCGCGGAACGGCGAGTGTTCGGCCGGGTTCACGACGACGTCGGCGCCGCAGCGCTGCGCGAGCGCGCGGCGACCGGCCGAGAAGTCGCTGGCGACGATCGTCGAGACGCCGTGCGCCTTCAGCGCGCAGATCACCCCGAGCCCGACCGGTCCGCAGCCGATCACGACCGCGACGTCCCGGCGCCGGACCTCGCCGCGGCGCACCGCATGCCACGCGACGGCCATCGGCTCGGTGAGCGCCGCCAGGTCCGGGCCGAGGCCGTTCGGGACCGGCATCATCAGCGTTTCCTCGACGACGACGCGCTCGGCGTACGCGCCCGGGGACGCGGCCGCGAGCCCGGTCAGGAGCACCGCGTCGCCGTGCCGTCGGACCGGCACGGCGCAGACGCGCCGGCCGGGCGCGACCGCGCGTTTCGTGCCGGGGCCGTAGTCGAGCACTTCGCCGCAGAACTCGTGTCCGAACACGACGTCCTCGTCCGACCGTGCGAAGGCGCGCAGCCCGTCGCGCAGCATGAGTTCGGCCAGGTGATCGCAATGGTGGCGCGCGTGCAGGTCGGAGCCGCAGATCCCGCAGCGTTCGACGCGCAGCACCGCCTGGCCCGGGCCGGGCACGGGGTCGTCGACGTCCGTGACCCGGAGCTCGGCCTTGCGGCAGACGACGGCCTTCATCTCACGGGGCCTTCCAGTCGTGGAACAGGAACGTGAGCGCCTCGGGCAGGCGGCCGGCCCAGGCGTCCTCGTTGTGCCGGGCGCCGGGCGTCACGACGAAGCGAAGGTTCGAGTCGTCGTAGCCCTGGGAGCGCAGATTCGACACGACCGTCTGGCACTGGCCGACCATCAGAGCCTGGAACATCGGGTTCTCCTCCTCGAGGCCGCCGAAGCCCATGAAGATCCGGACCGGCCGTGCGACGAACGGGTTCGTGTCGCGCACCAGCTGCCCCATGCCGATCTGCAGGGACGGGCTCTCGATGAGCCCGTAGCCGAACTCCATCGGGCGGGCCATCAGCGCCCAGAGTGTTGCAATGCCGCCGTACGACGAGCCGCCGAGCGCCGTGTTCGGGAAACCGGTGAGTGTCCGGTAGTGCGCGTTCACGAGTGGGAGCACCTCGCGGACCAGGAAGTCCGGGAAGCGCTTGCCCTGGGGCTGCATCTCGGGGTCGGAGACGTAGTCGGGGTAGGGCAGGTACTCGCGGGCGCGGTCGGCGCCGGCGTGGTCGACGCCGACGACGATCATCGGCGGGATCCGCCCCTCGGCGGCCAGGCGCCGGACCGTCTCGTCGAGCTGCCATTCCCGGTGGCTCACGTCGCTCAGGCAGGCGTCGAACAGGTTCTGCCCGTCGAGCATGTAGAGCACCGGGTAGCGCCGATCCTTGTTTTCCGGCCGGTCGTAGCCGTCCGGCAGCAGGATCCGGATCGTGCGCGAGTTGCGGAACACCTGGCTCTGCAGCGTGTGGAGCCGGAGGTCACCAGTGACGGTCGAATGGCAGGGTGGTGGGGTCGCAGCCGTGGCGACCGAGGCGACCGCGCACAGGGCCAGTGCTGGCAGGGCGAGCAGGCGTTGCATCGGACGTTTCCCCCCGTCTGGAGTGCGCATTGTTCCCGGTGGCAGGCCGACGGTCCAGCCGGGCGCTGCGCCGTCCGGGAGGGCTGTGCTAGGCTCGCCCGTGCCGTGCGCCGTCCCGGGGCGCGCGACCGACACCAACACCAACGACGGGCAGGGATCGGGGGGGCGCGTGGAAATCGACTCGTGGCTCGCTGAGCTGCACATACCTCGTGAGGCCTATCGGTTGCTGACGCTGCTGCCGCTCGTGCACGTGGCGTGGGCAGACGGGAGGATCCAGCCGGCCGAGCGGAAGCTGATCCTGTCGATCGCCGAGCAGCGCGGACTGCTCGCAAACGGCGGGCGTGCGACGCTGGAACTGTGGCTGTCATCGCCGCCGAGCGCCGAGCAGCTGCACAAGGACCTGCGCTGCCTGAACCTGCTGGGCCACGAACGCGGCGGCCTGGCCGACGAATTCGACGAGGACAGCCTGCAGCTGCTGCTCGCCCAGTGCCAGGACGTCGCGGATGCCGCCGGCGGCATGCTGGGCCTGGTGCCGGCCCGCCGCGACGCCGAACTGGCGGCGCTGAAGGAGATCGCGGCCGCCCTCGACATCAACGACGCCAAGCGCTGGCACTCGCTGCACGACTGAAGCCGCGCGCGCCCGGCGCGCGGCCGTCAGATCATCGCCTCGATGAGGCGCGGGCCGCGCGACGCCATCGCGGACGCGTACTGGGCATTGAACTGCTCGGCCGTCGTCGCGCGACTGGCCTCCACGCCGAGGCCCTCGGCGATCTTCGTCCAGTTCATCTCCGGGTCGTGCAGGTCGAGCATCGCCAGCGCCTTCGGGCCCGGCTTGCCGGCCCCCACGCGCGCGAGCTCGATGTTCAGGATGGCGTACGAGCGGTTCGCGTAGACGACGACCGTCGTGTCGGTGCGCTCCCGGGCCATGCTCCAGAGCGCCTGCATCGTGTAGGCGGCGCCGCCGTCGCCGTGCGGGCAGACCACCTTGCGGTCCGGGCAGGCGAGCGAGGCACCGAGCGCCAGCGGCAGCCCGAGGCCGATCGAGCCGCCGGTCAGTGCCAGGTGGTCGTGGGGCCGCGCGCGGCCCATCATCATCGCGAGCGGGAACCCCGAGGTCGCCGACTCGTCCGCGACGATCGCGTGCTCGGGCGTCAGGTGGGCGATCGCCTGGGCGACCGAGAGCGGCGTGAGCGCGCCCTTCGGCAGGTCGGGCAGGGCGAGCGGGACGCGCACGACCGACGGCGAGGGTCCACCGAGCGCGGCGTCCAGCGCCTCGAGTGCCGCCACGCCGTCCTCGTGCTCGTGCGCGAGTTGAGCGATCGTGCAGCCCTCCGGCGTGCACCAGCTGCGCTTGCCGGGATAGGCGAAGAACGAGACCGGCGGCTTCGATCCGACCAGGACCAGCTGCTCGACCTTTGCAATCGTGTCGACGATCTGCTCCGCGAAGTACGGAAGGCGCTCGACCGGCACCCGCCCTGCGCCGAGCTCGCTGTGCGGCGCGAACGTGTCGGACAGCAGCCGCGCACCGGTCTGGGCCGCGATGCGCCCGGCCGCCTCGAGTCCGGGGCCGCGCAATGCGCGGCCCCGGAGCAGCAGCGCGGAACGCTTGCCGTTGCGGAGCAGGCTGGCCACGGCGTCGACGGCCGCCGCGGCGACGGGCGCGGGGCCGTGCACCGGCAGTGGCCCGACCGCATGGCTCGCCGGATCCCAGGCCGTGTCGGCCGGCAGGATCAACGTCGCGATGCCGCCCGGCGCGGCGCAGGCGGCCTGCACGGCGCGCGCGGCGTCGGCCGCAACCGATCGCGCGCTCTTCGACTCGCAGATCCAGGACGATACCGGACGGGCGAAGCCGACGATGTCCGACGTGAGCGGTGCGTCGTACTGCAGGTGGTGGGTCGCGTGGTCGCCGACGACGTTCACGATCGGCGTCGAGGCCCTGCGGGCGTTGTGCAGGTTCGCGAGCCCGTTCGCGAGACCGGGCCCGAGGTGCAGCAGCACCGCGGCCGGCTTGCCCGCCATCCGCCCGTAGCCGTCGGCCGCGCCGGTGGCCACGCCTTCGAACAGGCACAGCACAGAGCGCATCGCGGGCGTCGAATCGAGCGATGCGACGAAGTGCATCTCCGAGGTGCCCGGATTGCCGAAGCAGAGGTCGACGCCGCAGTTCGAGAGCGTCTGGATCAGGGACTGCGCGCCATTCATGGGTCGGCCTCGGTTGCGTCGGAGCAGGTAGGATCCGCAGGTTCGCCGGTGCCGGGTCCGGGCGCAAGAGGGTGACGCGGTGCACGGTCGTCGCGGCCCGTCCCCCGCGGCGGTCGCGGCCTGTGGGAGACTCGGCATTCCAGAACCTGTGATGGGGGTGGTTGCGATGGCTTACCCAAGACTGACGGTCATGGTTGGTGCGCTCGCGATCGCGTGGCCCGCGTTCGCCGATGGCGTGCTCGAGGTGCCCGGTACGGACGCCAACGGCGCCGTGCCGGCCCAGCCGATGGACGTCGCGTCGTGGTCATTCGGCGCGAACCAGAGTGGTGGGATGCAGACCGGGCGACAGGCGGCCGCGCCGTCGCCAAAAGTCGGCGACGAAGTGACGATTGCGGTCCGCTACCGTGAATCGCCGACCCGTTCGAACACGGGCGGCTCGAACCCGGCCGGCCGGGCCGTCGCGGGCGACTGCGTGAAGGGACAGCACATCAAGCAGGCGACGCTCAGGATCGACGGTCGCACCTACGTGCTCGGTGACCTCGAGGTCACCGCCTGCACCGTGTCAGCCGGCCAGAGGCAGGGCGAACTCAAGGGTCACGTCACGCTGATCAAGTGACGGTCGGCCGGGCGACCGGCGCGCGGACCCTGCGGTCCGCGCGACCGGCTGCCCCGCGCCCGGTCAGGACGGGTTCGCGATCGCGATCACCATCGAATCGGCGAATTCGACCGTCACCGTGTCGCCCACCGCGAATCCCGAGAGGTCCACTTTCTTGTGGGCCTTGATCGTCTTGGTGGTTCCGTCAGCGTACTGGAGCGTGACCTGGCGGGTCTGGGCATCGATGGCGACGATCCTGGCCGCCACCTCGATCGCCTCGCCCTCGAATATGGCACCGGCCTGGCCGTCGGTGGCCGCGGCGAGTTGCACGGCCGCGGTGTCGCTGGCGGGCGTGCCGTCGCGCCGGATTTCGAGCGCAATGGCCTCGGTGAGCTGGACAGCGATCTGCTGGCCGACCGCGAACGCGGAGAGGTCCACGCCCTTCGCGGCCTTGAACGTCCCGGACTTTCCGTCCGGGCTCGTGAGCGTCACCTTGCGTGACGCTCCGTCGATTGCGGTGATCGTGGCGACCATCGTCAGCGTGTCGACGACGGCGACGCCGTCCGGGGTCTGGTAAACCTGATCCTGCTCGACCGCTTCGGGGCCGGCGCAGGCTGCTACCAGCGAGGCGAGAAGGGCGGTGAGCGCGACGCCGGCGGCTCGGTGGGTTTGTACGGTCATCATCAATGTCCTCGGAATGGGTGGCCAGAATGCAGACGGCCGCGGTGGCCACAGGACCACCGCGGCCGCCGTGAAGGACCGTATCTTACTTGCCGACCGACGCCGGGGCCGTCGAAACCTTCGATGCGCCGCCGGTGTACAGGTTGGCCTCGTCGGCCACCGTATAGGTAACGACGAGCGGGCTGCCGTTCGGGTCGTTCTGGCTCTCGACGCGTACCACGTAGGGCGAGTCCCGGGTCCAGAGCATCGCCGTCGAGCGCGACTGGATGGCCTGCTGGTCGCGGACGACCGAGTCGAAATCGCCGAACGTCGTCCGGCAGCGGTTCACGATCGCGAGCAGTGACTGCAGCGACGGCTTCAGCTCCGCCGCGGCGCTGGCGAGCGTGCCATCGGTTCCGATCAGGAAGCAGAGCTGCTGGCTCTGGAACTGCGCGGGCAGCTTGAGCAGCGTCTGGTGGTTCGCGACGCAATAGCGCGGGTGGCCCTTGTCGTCCTGGTCCCACTTGCCGCCGGGGTAGCGAGCCTCGATGTCCCCCTTGTCGGCGTTCCAGGGCAGGCCGTAGGCGCCATTCGCATACACGTCGCGGACCCCGCCCGCGCTGGCGATGCCGGTGTACGAAAGTGCGGCCGCGACGGCTACGCAGGCCAGGAACGGAATACGACGCATGCCCATGCCTCCAAGGATCGAATTGAGCCAAAGTTTAATCGGCGGCTGCATTCTGTCAGCAGCGGCCGTGCCGGAAACCGGACGCATTTCTCAAACACCGGCGATCCGTCGTCGCACATCCTGTAGCACGTCAAAGATCACCGTCCTCCGCCGTGCGAGCCGGCCCGCGGGCCGCCACCGCCAGCAAGTCCTCCGGGGTGTTCACGTCCGTTGCCGCGGACGGCATCGGTATCCTCACCAGGCGGTCCGAGTGGCGGCGCAGCACGATGCGCGGGTCGGCCTCGCCCCGCAACCCGAGCAGGTCCGGGAATGCCCAGCTCGGGAAGATGGCCGGCAACCCTGCCATGCCGCCGTAAAGCGCCGAACAGGCGAGACGGGTGTTGCGCCGCCAGCCGGCCGCGAGCCGGCGGAGGTCCTCCGCCGTGACGTCGACCTGGTCGGCCAGCATCAGCAACAGCCCGTCGCAGCCCGGCGGTGCGGAGGTCACGGCCGTACGGATGGAACTCGCGAGGCCCTCCCGCCACCCCTGGTTGACCTGCAGCGACGCACCGGACCGTTTCAGCGCCGGTGCAATCTCGGCGGCGTGGGCGCCGAGCACGACGGTGACCGAGGTGCCCGCGGCCCGGGCAGCGTTCGAGACGGCCCAGTGCAGCACTGGCGTGCCGCCAATGCGAATCAACTGCTTTGGACTGCCGAAGCGCGTCGACGGCCCGGCCGCGAGAATGGCCGTGTGGAGGGCTGGGGAGTCCTGCTCGCTCATGGGGCGCTAGTTTGCCTGCCGCGCTGCAAGAAGATACATTGGCTCGCACCGAAACCGAGGTGTCCCCCGTCAGACCGCGCCCGGCCTGGCCCGTCGCCTGCCGGCGATCGGTCGGCGCACCCCCGCGGGCGGCCGCAACGGAGCAGACATCGTGCAAGCGTGGAAAGTTCACAAGTTCGGGGGGTCCAGCGTCGCGGATGCCGCCTGCATGCGGCGCGTGGCCGAGATCATCGAAGCCGATGCAGCGCCCCGCAAGGCGGTCGTGCTGTCGGCCTGCCGGGGCATCACGGACGCCCTGCTGAACCTCGTCTCGAGCGCCGAGCGCCAGGACCCGGCGCTCGAGGCCCACATCGAGGCCGTCCGCCAGCGCCACGTCGGGATCGCGGCAGAGCTGATCCCGGGGTCCTCCGGGGACGAGTACGTCGCCGAGCTCTCCCGGGACTGCCTCGACATCGCGGGCATCCTGCAGGCCGTGCGCCTGACGCGCGCCGCCTCGACGACGATCCGAGACCTCATTTCCGGCTACGGCGAGATCTGGTCGACCCGGCTCTTCGAACGCTACCTGCGGGCGCGTGGGGCCACCCGCGGCTCGGTCCGCTGGATCGACGCACGGCGGGTGCTGCTCGTCGAGTGGGGCCCGCTCGGCCCCGGCATCCGCTGGGACCAGTCGCGGGCCCAGCTCGGCGGCCTCGTCGAGCCGGAGTTCACCGGCACGCTGGTCGTGACCGGGTTCATTGCGTCGGACACACAGGGCCTGCAGACGACGCTCGGCCGCAACGGCAGCGACTTCTCCGCCTCGATCTTCGGCTCGCTGCTCGATGCGGGCGAGATCGTCATCTGGACCGACGTCGACGGCGTGCTGAGCGCCGATCCGCGGCTCGTGCCGGAGGCGCAGGTGATCGACGCGCTCTCGTACAACGAGGCGATGGAGCTCGCGTATTTCGGCGCGAAGGTGATCCACCCGCAGACGATGGCCCCGGCCGTCGCCAAGCGCATCCCGATCTGGATCAAGAACACCTTTGCGCCGGGCAAGCCGGGCACCGTGATCCACGACCGGACCGCGCCCCAGCCGCTCGTGAAGGGCATCACGACGGTCGAGAAGATCGCGCTGCTGAACCTCGAGGGCGCCGGGATGATCGGCGTCCCGGGCACCGCCCACCGGCTGTTCGGGGCGCTGCGGGAGGAGGGGATCTCCGTGATCCTGATCTCCCAGGGCAGCTCTGAGCACTCGATCTGCTTCGCCGTGCCGGAGGCAGAGTCGGAGCGGGCCGAGCGCGTCGTGCGACGCGCATTCGACCCTGAGCTGCGCGAGGGCCAGATCCAGAGCATCGAGGTGAACCGCGGCTGCAGCATCCTCGCCGTCGTCGGCGACGGAATGGCCGGTGCCCACGGCGTTGCGGCCCAGGTGTTCGTTGCCCTCGGTGCCGCGGGCGTCAACGTGCGCGCGATCGCGCAGGGCGCCTCCGAGCGCAACATCTCGGTCGTCATCGACGGCCGGGTGAGCGCACGTGCGCTGCGCGCCGTGCACTCGAGCTTCTACCTGTCGGCGCACACGGTCTCGATCGGGCTGATCGGGCCGGGCCTCGTCGGCGGGGCGCTGCTCGACCAGGTGGCCTCGCAGGTCGAGCGCCTGCGTCGCGACTTCAAGCTCGACCTGCGTGTGCGGGGCATCGCCGGGTCGCGCGCGATGCGGCTCACTCAGGGCGCCATCGACCTTGCGCGCTGGCGCGAGGAGTACGCGGCCGGCGAGGGCCCGGTCGACCTCGAGCGCTATGCCGAGCACGTCCACTCGGACCAGTACCCGCACACGGTGATCATCGACTGCAGTGCGAGCGCCGAGGTTGCAAAGCGCTACGCGCACTGGCTGTCACAGGGCATCCACATCGTCACGCCGAACAAGAAGGCGAACAGTGCCGAGTACGGCTACTACGAGCGGATGCGCGAGGCGCGTCGCGACGCCGGCTCGCACTACCTGTACGAGGCCACCGTCGGCGCGGGGTTGCCGGTGATCCAGACGCTGCGGGACCTGCGCGAGACCGGCGACGAGATCCGCCGGATCGAGGGCATGTTCTCCGGCACGCTCGCCTACCTGTTCAACACCTGGGACGGCAGCCAGCCGTTCTCGTCCGTCGTACGGCAGGCGAAGTCGCTCGGCTACACGGAACCGGACCCGCGCGACGACCTGTCGGGCCTCGACGTCGGCCGCAAGCTGATCATCCTCGGCCGCGAGATGGGACTCCGGCTCGAGATGTCTGACGTGCGGATCGAGAGCCTGGTGCCCGAGGCACTCGCCGGGTGCGGGATCGACGAGTTCCTGGAGCGCCTGGCCGAGTTCGACGAGCCGATGCTCGCTCGGCTCCGCAAGGCGCAGGCCCAGGAGCAGGTGCTGCGTTACGTCGGCTCCGTCGCGGCCGACGGCTCGGCGAGCGTGGGCGTCGTCGAACTGCCGCGCTCCCACCCGTTCGCGAACATCGCGCTCACGGACAACATCGTCCGCTTCCAGACCGCCCGCTACGACCGCAATCCGCTGATCGTGCAGGGCCCGGGAGCGGGCCCGGCCGTGACGGCGGCCGGCGTGTTCGCGGACCTGCTGCGCGTCTGCGCCTACCTCGGGGCCAAGCTGTGACCAGCCCCCGCGCGAGCGCCACGGCGTTCGCCCCGGCCAGCGTCGGCAACGTCGCGGTCGGCTTCGACGTGCTCGGTCAGGCCGTCGAGGCGATCGGCGACCGGGTGCGCGTCGTCCGTCGCGCGGCGCCCGGCGTCTCGATCCGTGCGATCCGCGGCGTCGTGCAGGAGCTGCCGCTCGACGCGGAACGCAACACGGCCGGCATGGCGGTGCTGGCCCTGGCACGCGAGCTCGACCTCGACCACGGTTTCGACCTCGAGATCGAGAAGGGCATCCCGCTCGGCTCGGGACTCGGCGGCTCGGCCGCCTCGGCGGTCGCCGCGGTCGTCGCGGCGGCGGCCGTCGTGGCCCCGACGCTCGAGCGCATCCGGCTCCTCAAGTTCGCGATGCAGGGCGAGGCGGTGGCGAGCGGGTCGGTCCACGTCGACAACATCGCCCCGAGCCTGTACGGCGGTCTCGTGCTCACGGTCGGCATCGACGACCCGCACGTGAAGCAGATCCCGGTGCCGCCCGAGGTCCGCTGCGTGATCGTGCACCCGCACATGGTGCTCGCGACGCGGGAGGCGAGGGCGATCCTGAGCAAGACCGTGCCGCTCGGCGACGTGATCTGGCAGCAGGCGAACCTGGCCGGCTTCCTCGCGGCCTGCTACACGTCCGACATCCCGCTGATGCGACAGTCGCTGCTCGACGTCGTGATCGAGCCGCAGCGCCGCGTGCTGATCCCGGGCTTCGACGCCGTGAAGCAGGCGGCGCTCGACGCGCGGGCGATCGGCTGCTCGATCTCCGGCGCGGGCCCCACGGTCTTCGCATGGGCCGAGGCTGGTGACGCCGACGCGGTGCGCGACGGGATGGTGTCGGCGTTCGCGAGCCACGGGCTCGAGTCCGACGCGTGGGTCTCGGACATCGGGCGCGCGGGCGCCCGCGTCGTGGGCGACTGATGCGGTTCCACAGCACGCGGGATCCGTCGCATGCGGCGGGGCTGGGCGAGGCGATCGCCCGCGGCCTCGCGCCGGACGGCGGACTCTACGTGCCGGACGCGCTCCCGACACTCGACACGGCCGGGCTCGCCGCCGCCGCCGACCTGCCTGCACTCGCGTCCGGCCTCGTGCGGCCGTTCGCCGAAGGCGACGCGATGTCGAGCCACGTCGATGCGATCGCAGCCGACGCCTTCAACTTCCCCGCCCCGGTCGTCGAGGTCACGGGTGCGGCCGGGCCGCTGTCGGTCCTCGAGCTGTTCCACGGGCCGACGGCCGCATTCAAGGACTTCGGCGCGCGATTCCTCGCAGCCACGCTCGAGCGGTTGCCGAACCCGGACCCCCGGCGCCTGACGATCCTGGTCGCGACATCCGGTGACACGGGCGGCGCGGTCGCGGCCGCGTTCTACGACCGGCCGTGGGCGGACGTCGTCGTGCTCTACCCGCGCGGGCTCGTGTCGCCGCGGCAGGAAAAGCAGCTGGCCTGCTGGGGGCGCAACGTACGCACGCTCGCGGTCCGCGGCACGTTCGACGACTGCCAGCGCATCGTTAAGGAGGCCTTCGTCGACCCGGCGCTCGCGCGTGAGCACCGCCTCTCGTCGGCGAACAGCATCAACGTCGGCCGGTTGCTGCCGCAGATGGTCTATTACGCACGCACGAGCCTCGATCTCGCGCGGCGCGACGGGCGGCCGCCGAACTTCATCATCCCGACCGGCAACCTCGGCAATGCGCTCGCCTGCGTCTGGGCGCGCGAGGCGGGCCTGCCGATCGGCGAGATCGTGCTCGCCTGCAATGCGAACGCGACGATCCCGGATTTCCTGCGGACGGGCGAGTGGCGCCCGAGGCCGAGCGTCGCTACGCTCGCATCGGCGATGGACGTGGGGAACCCGAGCAACATGGAGAGATTGCGCGCGCTGTACCCGGACCCGGCCGCCCTCGCGCGTCAAGTGCGCGCCGAACTCGTCACCGACGACGAGATTCGCGCCACGGTGCGCCGGGATCACGCGGAGCTGGAGCAGACCTGGTGCCCGCACACCGCCACCGCGGCCGCCGTGTGGCGGCGGTTGCCGGCCGCGCGGATGGCCGAGCGCTGGGTGCTGGTGGCGACCGCGCACCCGGCCAAGTTCAACGACATCGTCGAGCCGCTGATCGGCGAGGCGGTGCCGGTGCCGCCGGCACTCGCGGCGCTGCTCGCGCTGCCGTCGGTCCAGCGGGAGGTCGAGCCCAGGCTCGACGCATTGCGTACGGTGCTCGGGGAGGCTGCGTGAGCGAACTGCTCGGATTGCCGTTGTGGCTGTGGGTGCTGGCCGTCGCTGGCATCGTCGGGGTGGCCGCGTACTATGCGCGCGAAGTGATCCGCCAGCGCCGGGCGCGACGCGCGATCGACAACGTGGTCTCCTCGGTCGCGTTCGACGAGTTGCGCAACGTGCTGATCCCCACCGGCACCGGCGACCAGATCCACGTGAACTACCTGCTCCTGACCCAGCGCGGCCTGCTCGTCATCGACTTGTTCGACGTGCCCGGCGTGATCTTCGCGGCCGAGAAGATGGAGCAGTGGTCCGTGTTCGGGCCGAAACGACATTTCACGTTCTCGAACCCGCTGCCGATGCTCTTCGATCGCGTCGCGGCCGTACGGCACATCGCGGGCGAGGTGCCGGTCGAGGGCCGGATCGTGTTCTCGATGCGCGGCGAGTTCCCGAAGGGCCGGCCCGAGGCCGTGCTGCGGCTCGACGCGCTGCAGGAAGAGTTCCCGGCTGTGGAACGCGGTGCCGGCGGCGCGGCTGCGGCGTTCGCGCCGGTCTGGGAACAGGTCCGCAAGTCCGCCCAGCCGAATCCGCTGAGCTGACCGCGCTTCCGGAGCCCGTCCCTCTTGTTTGAAATGGTGTCAGGCACTTACCCGCGGGGTCGGTGCCTGACACCTATTTGCGTTGGGCGTGGTCGGCGAGCACCCGGGCGACGCAGCCGGTCAGGCGCTTGCCGGTCTCGATGTGCAGGAACTCGTTCGGGCCGTGCGCATTCGAGTGCGGGCCCAGCAGGCCGGTCACGAGAAACTGCGTGCCCGGGAACTTCTCGCCCAGCATCCCCATGAACGGGATGCTGCCGCCGGTCCCCATGTACATCGCATCAGCGCCGAAAAAGGCCTGCGACGCTGCCTGCATCGACGCCTCGAGCCACGGCTCGACCGTCGGCGCGTTCCAGCCGCCCATTGCGGACTCGACCGTCGCGCTCACGCGCGCGCCGTAGGGTGGATTGTTCGTGAGCGCCGCGACGACCGCATCGGCCGCGAGCCGCGGATCGGTGGTCGGCGCAAGGCGGAACGAGAGCTTCAGGCTCGTGTACGGCCGCAGCGTATTGCCGGCCGACCCACCCGGCGGCAGGCCGTCGCCGCCGGTGACGCACAGCGTCGGGCGCCAGGTGTTGTTCAGCAGGAGTTCGTAAGGATCGTTCGACACCGGTCGCATGCCCGCCGGCATCGGGAACTTCTCGTGCACGGTCTCGCCGAGCACCGCGGCCGTGCGGCGCGTCTGCTCGCGACGATCCGGCGGGATCGGGGCGTTCAGCTCCTCGACCAGGATCGCGCCCGAGTTCGCGCACTCGACGCGGCCGATCAGCTCGCGGATCACCCGGAAGCTCGACGGCACGATGCCGCTCGAGGAGCCCGAGTGCACGCCCTCGGCGAGCACGTCGGCACGCAGCGTGACGATCAGGTTGCCGCGCAGCGACGTCGTGCACCACAGCTGGTCGTAGTTGCCGCACTCGGCGTCGAGGCACACGACGAGCGAGGGTCGGCCGAGGCGCCCGCCGAGCGCCTCGATGTGGTGGACGAGGTCGGGGCTGCCGCTTTCCTCGCTGGCCTCGATCAGCACGACACAGCGCGCGTGCGGGATGCCCTGGTCCTCGAGCACCCGGATGGCCGCCAGCGACCCGTAGAGCGCGTAGCCGTCGTCCGCGCCGCCACGTCCGTAGAGCTTGCCGTCGCGGATCACGGGCTCCCAGGGACCGAGCCCCTCGGCCCAGCCGGTGAATTCCGGCTGCTTGTCGAGGTGGCCGTACATCAGCACGCAGTCGTCGACCTGTCCGGGCACGTCGACGAGCAGCACCGGCGTACGGCCCGGGAGCCGGTGGACCTCGACGCTGGAGCCGCGCGGCGCCCAGGCCACGGCCCAGCGGCGCATGTGCTCGACCGCCCGGTCCATGTGGCCGTGCGCGGCCCAGTCCGGGTCGTACATCACGGACTTGTTCGGGATCCTGACGTACTCGACCAGCTCCGGGACGATCGACTCGTCCCAGGTCTTCCCGACAAATGCACGTGCTCGATCCGTAATCATGAGTCTCTCGCGAAAGGTATTAAATAACAGTAGGTTAAAGGCTTAATCGCGGCGTCGTCGAGGTATGTCGAGCCCGGGGTCACGGGCGCCAGCCGGTGGCCTCGGCCGGGAACCCGAAGAACATCCGGGCGTTGTGGGTGGTGGCCTCGGCGACCCGCTCGATCGGCTCGCCGCGGCAGGCTGCCACGGTCGCACAGACGTGGGGCAGGTAGCGCGGCTCGTTGCGGCGCGACTTCGGCCGGGGTTCGAGGTCGCGGGGCAGCAGGTAGGGAGCGTCGGTCTCGAGCATCAGCCGCTCCAGCGGTATCCGCCGTACCAGCGTCCGCAGGTGCTGGCCCCGGCGCTCGTCGCAGATCCACCCGGTGATCCCGATGCTGAGGCCGAGGTCCAGGTAGTCGTCGAGTTCCCGGGCCTCACCGGTGAAGCAGTGCGCGACGCCGCCGGCGAGTCGCGGCCGGTACTCTCGCAGGATGGCCATGAACGGGTCGTGCGCGTCGCGCTGGTGCAGGAACACCGGCTTGCCGGCCTCGGCCGCGAGTTCGAGCTGTGCGCGGAACACCCGCTCCTGGTCCTTGTGCGGCGAGAAGTTACGGAACCAGTCGAGGCCGCACTCGCCGGCGGCCGCAACCTCCGGTGCGCGCAGCAGGTCGCGGAGCGTCGGCACGTCGGCGGCCGGGAACTCCCGGGCGTGATGCGGGTGGATGCCGGCGGTCGCCCGGAACAACGCGGGTTGCGTGCGCACGAGTTCGATTGCTGCGCGGGTGCTCTCGATCGTGCTTCCGGTGATCACCATCGTGCGGACGCCGACGGCGACCGCGGCCGCCACGACGTCGTCGCGGTCGTGGTCGAAGCTGTCGTGGGCGAGGTTGAGGCCGATGTCGGCCAGGGGCAGGTTCATGCTGGGGTCGCTGTGGTAATGTTCGGGCCTCCGGCGCGCAGGCCCCGCGCCGCGGCGCATTCTAGCCGCGACGGGGCCGGCAGTGCGCCAGCCACCAACGGTAGCCAGGATGTCGCTCGACAAGGCAGCTCTCGAGAGCCTGCGGATGGACCGCGGGTCGGACCCCGGACGGTATGCGGAGCGGAGCAGCCGGCGCCGCTGGAAGGTCATCGCGGCCGTCGCGGCAATCGTCGTGCTGGTCGTCGGCTGGCGAATGGCCACGTCACCCGTCGAAGTGCATACGGCGACCGTCGAGGCCCCGGCCGGGGCCTCGGACGGGGCCGTGCTCAACGCCTCGGGTTACGTGGTCGCCCGCCGGCTCGCGACCGTGAGTTCCAAGGTCACCGGCCGAATCGTCGAGGTGCTCTTCGAGGAAGGCGCGAGCGTCGCCGACGGGCAGCTGCTCGCGCGACTCGACCCGTCGAACGCGCGGGCCGAACTCGCGGTCGCCGAGAGCAGCCTCGAAGCCTCGCGGCGCAGCCTGCGCGAGATCGACGTCCGGCTCACCGACGCCCGTCGCACGCTCGCCCGCAACGAGGAACTGGTTGCGCGCAAGCTCGTCGCGCAGAGCGTGCTCGACACCTCGAAGGCCGATGTCGCGGCGCTCGAGGCCCGGCTCGGGGCCGCGCAGGCCGACGTCGGAGTCGCCGGGAGCCGCGTCGCGCTCGCGCGCCAGGGGCTCGTCGACCTCGAGATCCGGGCGCCGTTTGCGGGCGTCGTGATCTCGAAAGACGCGCAGCCCGGCGAAACCGTCTCGCCGATGTCTGCGGGCGGCGGCTACACGCGCACCGGCATCGCGACGATCGTGGACATGGACTCGCGCGAAATCGAGGTGGACGTCAACGAGGCGTACATCAACCGGGTGCACGAGGGGCAGAAAGTCACCGCCACGCTCGACGCCTATCCGGACTGGCAGATCCCGGGCCACGTGGTCGGCATCGTGCCGACGGCTGACCGGCAGAAGGCGACCGTGAAGGTGCGCATCGGCTTCGACGCGCTCGAGCCGAGGATCCTGCCGGACATGGGAATCAAGGTGCGATTCCTCGAGGACGCGACGAGTGGCGCCTTGGTCGCCCGACCGACGCTGCCCGCGGCCGCCGTCGTGCGCGACGGATCGGCGACGGCCGTGTGGGTCGTGCGCGATGGCCGGGTCGAGAAGCGGCCCGTGAAGCTCGGTCCCGAGAAGGACGGCAGTTTCGCCGTGATCGAGGGGCTCGACGGGGGCGAGTCCGTCGTGGTCGACGCGCCGCGCCGGCTGCGCGACGGGGCGGCCGTGGAGCTCGTCGCCAAGTGAGCGCGGCGCCGGCGATCGTCCGCATCCGCGACCTCGTCAAGGAATACCGCCGCGGGACCGAGGCCGTGCGCGTGCTCGACGGGCTGACGCTCGAGATCGAGCGGGGCGACTTCGTTGCGCTGATGGGACCGTCCGGCTCCGGCAAGTCGACGCTGCTGAACCTGATCGGTGGCATCGACCGGCCGACCTCCGGCGAGCTCGAGGTGGACGGGTTGCGCGTCGACCGACTGAGCGACGATTCGCTCGCGCGCTGGCGGGCCGACCACGTCGGGTTCGTGTTCCAGATGTACAACCTGTTGCCGGTGCTCACGGCCGAACGCAACGTCGAACTGCCGCTGCTGCTCAGGGACATGTCCGGGAAGGAGCGGATGGAGCGGGTCACCGCCGCACTCGGCCTCGTCGGCCTTTCGCACCGGGCGAAGCACCGGCCCCGGGAGCTTTCGGGCGGCCAGGAGCAGCGCGTCGGCATCGCGAGGGCCATCGTCACGGACCCGACGCTGCTGCTTTGCGACGAGCCCACCGGCGACCTCGACCGCAAGTCCGGCGACGAGATCCTCGACCTGCTGTCCGCGCTCAACCGCGACCAGGGCAAGACGATCATCATGGTCACCCACGATCCGCACGCGGCCGAGCGCGCGCACCGGGTCGTGCAGCTGGACAAGGGGCTCCTCCGGGAGGGCGGGCATTGATCGCGAAATACGCGCCGCTGCTGCTTGCGAGCCTCCGGCGTCGCAAGGCGCGGACGTTCTTCACGGTCGCCTCGATCGTGATCGCATTCCTGCTGTTTGGCCTCGCGGAATCCATGCGGCACGCGCTCGAGTCCGGCGTGAACGTGGCCGGCGCGGACCGGCTGCTCACGATGCACAAGGTGTCGTTCACGCAGCTGCTGCCCGAGAGCTACGAGAGCCGCATACGCAGCGTCGCGGGGGTGACTGAGGTGTCGCCACAGACCTGGTTCGGTGCGTGGTACCAGGACGAGCGCAACCAGATCCCCGCGTTTCCGGTGAAGCCCGAGCCGTTCCTGCGCATGTACCCCGAGTACCGCGTTCCAGAGGACCAGCGCCAGGCCTGGCTCGCGGACCGAGCCGGGATCATGGTCGGGCGCGCGCTCGCGGACCTGTTCGGCTGGAAGCCCGGTGACGTCGTGCCGCTGCACTCGGCGATCTGGCGCAAGAAGGACGGCTCGTTCGTCTGGGACTTCACGGTCCGGGCGATCTATGACGCGCCCGAGGGCGGCGACACCCGCAACATGGTGATGCACCAGGACTACTTCGAGGAGGCCAAGGCGTCGGCCAAGGGGCTGGTCGGCTGGTACGTCGTGCGGGTCGACGACCCGGCGCGCGGTGCGGCGATCGGCCGCCAGATCGACGCGCTGTTCACGAATTCTCCGGCCGAGACCAAGACCTCGTCGGAGCGGGCGATGGCGCAGTCGTTCGTCAACCAGATCGGCAACATCGGCAAGATCCTCGGCGCGATCGTCATGGCCGTGTTCTTCACGATGCTGATCGTCACGGCCAACACGATCGCGCAGTCGGTGCGCGAGCGCACGAACGAGATCGGCGTGCTCAAGACGCTCGGGTACTCGAACGGCAGCGTGCTCGCGCTGGTGCTGTCGGAATCGCTGCTCGTCACGGTGGTCGGCGGCACCGTGGGTCTCGTCGGCGCGTGGTGGGTCGGCGTCCAGTTCGAGCCCGTGTTGCAGCAGTACCTGCCGGGGTTCGCGATCGACGCGGAAGCCGTCGTGCGCGGTGTCACGTGGATGGCCGGGCTCGGCCTCGCGGCCGGTGCGGTGCCGGCGCTGCAGGCGATGCGGCTGCGCATCGTCGAAGCGCTGCGGCGGGACTGACCGCCGTGCAGCGCCTGCTCAACCAGTTGCGTGCCGTGACGGCGATGAACCTGCGGAACCTGCCGCAGCGGCTCGGCACGTCGCTCGTGGCGATCGTCGGGATCGGCGGCGTCGTCGCCGTGCTCGTGTCGTTGCTCGCGATGGGCGAGGGGTTCCGGGCGGCGCTCGAGCTCTCGGGCCGCGACGACGTCGCCATCGTGCTGCGCGGTGGTGCGGGCGACGAGCTCTCGAGCGCGTTCGATCGGGACCAGGTCGCCGTGATCGAGTCCGCGCCCGGCATCGCGCGGGACACCCACGGGGCGATCGCCTCGCCCGAGTTCTACACGATCGTGGACCTGCCGATGCGCAGCACCGGCACCGAGGCCAACGTACCGTTCCGCGGCGTAACGAAGCGGGCGTTCGACGTGCGCCCGGGCTGCAGGATCGTCGCCGGCCGGACGTTCGAGCCCGGCCGCGACGAGGTGATCGTCGGCCGCGGCGCCTACACGCAGTTCGGCAACATCGACCTCGGGCACACGGTCACCTGGGGCTCGCACGACTGGCGGGTCGTCGGCGTGTTCGAGTGCGGCGGCAGCGTCTCGGAATCCGAGGTGTGGACCGACCTCGTCGTGCTGCAGGGCGTCTACCGTCGCGGCAACTCGGTGCAGGTGGTGCGCGCGAAGCTCGAGTCGCCGGCCTCGCTTGCGGTGCTCGAGCGCACGCTCGGCGACGACCCGCGGCTCGACGCCTCGGTGCGGGCCGAGAAGGCGTTCTACGCGGACCAGTCGCGGATCCTGGTCGCGATCGTCAACTACGTCGGCACGTTGATCTCGGTGCTGATGGGCATCGGGGCCGTCTTCGCGGCACTGAACACGATGTACTCGGCCGTCGCCGCCCGCACGCGCGAGATCTCGACGCTCCGCGCGCTCGGCTTCGGTGCGGCCCCGGTCGTCGTGTCGGTGCTGCTCGAGGCTGCGGTGCTCGGGCTGCTCGGCGGCCTCGCGGGCGGCGCGCTCGTCTATTTCGGGCTCAACGGCTATCAGGCGTCGACGCTCAACTGGGCGAGTTTCAGCCAGATCGCGTTCGCGTTCACGGTCACGCCGGCGCTGCTCGTGACGGGCCTCGTCTACGCGACGGTGCTCGGGCTCGCCGGCGGATTGCTGCCGGGCATCCGGGCCGCCCGGATGCCGATCACGACCGGGCTGCGGGAGCTCTAGCGATGGATTGGTTCGGGCGCCGTCGCGAGCAGCCCCGTTCGGACGGAGACCCGAGGCAACTCGGGCTGTGGTCCGCGCGCGACGACGTGCCCGGCTTCCACGTCCGGATCAGCCGCCGGGCCCGGCGCCTGTCGATGCGAGTGACGCCGGGCGGCCGGGTCGAGGTCGTCGTGCCGCCGGGCGTGGGCGTGCCGGCGATCGAGCGCTTCGTCGCGCAGCACCGGGCCTGGGCCGAGCGCCGGGTGCGTGAGTTCGCCGCCCAGGCGCCGAAGGCGGGGGAACGCAGACCCGCCCGGGTCGAGTTGCCGCTCACCGGGGACGTCTGGACGGTCACGTACGAGCCCGCACAGCGATCGTCGGTCAGGGACGATGGGGCGGGCGGCCTGCGGGTGCGGACGCCCCGGGGGACGGATGCCGAGGTCGGCCACGCGCTGCTCCGGTGGCTCGTGCGGCACATGGAGCCGGAACTCCGCGCCCGCCTCGACGCGCTGGCCGCCGAGACCGGCATCGGCTACGAGCGCATGCTGCTGCGCCGCCAGCGCACGCGATGGGGCAGCTGCTCCTCCGCCGGCGTCGTGAGCCTGAACGTCTGCCTGGCGTTCCAGCGCCCGGAGGTCGTGCGATACCTGATGATCCACGAGCTCTGCCACCGCCGGCACATGAATCACTCGGGGCGCTTCTGGCGGCTCGTCGAGTCGCTCGAGCCCGGCTGGAAGGCGCTCGACCGCGAGCTCCTGAAGGGCTGGAAGCACGTGCCGGCCTGGGTGTTCGGCTAGCGTGTAAGATATCGGGCCCTCCCGGGATGCCCCGGAGCCCGTTGGAACGATACCGATGCAAGAGCGCCTGCACAACATCAACGTCCTGTCGAGCGAGGTCCTGCCGACGCCGGAGGAGGTCAAGCGCCTGCTGCCCCTGCCGGCGGAGTCCGAGGAGTTCGTCTACCGCAGCCGTGGTGCCGTGCGGCGCATCCTGGACCGCGAGGACCCGCGACTGTTCGTCGTCGTCGGCCCGTGCTCGATCCACGACGTCGAAGCCGCGCACGAGTATGCGGCCCGGCTGCAGGCGCTCGGCGAGCGCGTGCAGGGCACGCTGCTGCTCCTGATGCGCGTCTACTTCGAGAAGCCGCGCACGACGGTCGGCTGGAAGGGCCTGATCAACGACCCGGACATGGATGACTCGTTCCGGATCGAGAAGGGGATACGGATGGCGCGCGAGCTGCTGCTGCACCTCGCGGCCCAGGGGCTGCCGGCCGCGACCGAGGCGCTCGACCCGATCATGCCGCAGTACCTGTCCGAGCTCGTGACCTGGACCGCGATCGGCGCGCGCACGACCGAGTCGCAGACCCACCGCGAGATGGCGAGCGGGCTGTCGACGCCGGTCGGGTTCAAGAACGGCACGGACGGTTCGCTCACGGTCGCGATCAACGCGCTGCAGTCGGCCCGCCACCCGCACCACTTCCTCGGCATCACGCAGCAGGGCCAGTCGGCGGTGTTCCGCACTCGCGGCAACCGCTACGGCCACATCGTGCTGCGCGGCGGCGGCGGCCGGACGAACTACGATTCCGTGAGCATTGCGCTCTGCGAGCGCGAGCTCGAGAAGGCAGGGCTGCCCGCCAGCATTGTCGTCGACTGCAGCCACGGCAATTCGGCGAAAGACCCGTCGCTCCAGCCGCTCGTGGCCGAGAACCTCGGCAACCAGATCCTCGAAGGCAACCGCTCGATCGTGGGCCTGATGCTCGAGAGCCACCTGCACTGGGGCAGCCAGCCCATCCCGGCCGACCGCAGCGAGCTTCGCTACGGTGTCTCCGTCACCGACGCCTGCATCGACTGGGAGACGACCGAACGGCTGCTGCTCGAGCTCGACGCGAAGCTGCGGTCCGCGCCGCGCTTCACACGCAATCCCGCCGCCGCCTGACGCGGCGCGCATCCGTTGTCACTCTGACCATCGCTGAGGAGGATCCCATGACGATCAAGGTCGGCGACCGCCTGCCCTCCGGTACGTTCACGACACCCGGGCCCGA
>JAXMGT010000003.1:0-2078 GCA_046347155.1 Steroidobacteraceae bacterium
GCTCGCCGCGTAGTGGCGCGCGACGGCCTCGGCGAGCGCGATCGACACGCCGGCGACGACCGGGGCGCCACCGTCCGCGGCGTAGCGGAGCTGGTCCACGCGGTCGCGCAGCGCCTCGGACAGCGACGCGTCGGTCGCCTGGACCGCCGCCGCCGTGCCGGACGGCGCCATCATCGGCCGGGCAACGGCGCCGCCACCGGCCAGGAGCGCCAGCACGAGTGCCGCGCGGACGGCGATGCGGTGCAGCGTCATGCGATCCGAGCCTCGAGGTCGTAGTCGTCGGCGCCGGTCACGACGACGTCGGTGAATTCGCCGGCCTTCAGCGCACCGCCGCCGGCGATGCGCACGACGCCGTCGATTTCGGGCGCGTCGGCCTCGCTCCGCGCGAGCGCGACGTCGCCGTCGACCGCGTCGACGAGTACGCGCAGGCGCCGGCCCACCTTCGCGGCGAGCTTTTCGGCGCTGATGCGCGCGGCCACTTCCATGAACCGGTCGTGGCGCTCCTGCTTGACCTCCTCGGGCACCGGGTCGGGCAGGTCGTTCGCCTTCGCGCCCTCGACCGGCGAGTACTTGAAGCAGCCGACGCGGTCGAGTCGCGCCGCCTCGATCCATTCGAGCAGCAGCTCGAAGTCGCGCTCGGTCTCACCGGGAAATCCGACGATGAACGTGCTGCGGATCGTGATGTCCGGGCACGTGTCGCGCCAGGCCTCGATGCGCTCGAGCGCGTTCTCGGCGTGGGCCGGGCGCTTCATCAGCTTCAGCACGCGCGGGCTGCCGTGCTGGAACGGCACGTCGAGGTAGGGCAGCACCTTGCCCTCGGCCATCAGCGGGATCACCTCGTCCACGTGCGGGTACGGGTAGACGTAGTGCAGCCGCACCCACGCACCGAGCGAGCCGAGCGCGCGGGCGAGGTCCGTGAAACGGGCCTTCACGGGCCGGCCGCCCCAGAAGCCGGTCGCGTAGCGGAGGTCGGAGCCGTAGGCGCTCGTGTCCTGCGAGATCACGAGCAGCTCCTTCACGCCCGCCTTCACGAGGCGCTCGGCCTCGAGCATCACCTCGCCGATCGGCCGGCTCGCGAGGTCGCCGCGCATCGACGGGATGATGCAGAACGTGCAGCGGTGGTTGCAGCCTTCGGAAATCTTGAGGTACGCGTAGTGGCGCGGCGTGAGCCGGATGCCCTGCGGCGGCACGAGGTCCACGAACGGGTCGTGCAATGGCGGCAGTTCCGCGTGCACCGCGCTCACGACTTCCTCGTACGCGTGCGCGCCTGTCACCTTCAGCACCTGAGGGTGGCGGTCGGTGATGGTCTCCGGACGCGCGCCCAGGCAGCCCGTGACGATCACCTTGCCGTTGCGCGCGAGCGCCTCGCCGATCGCGTCGAGCGACTCGTGCACCGCGTCGTCGATGAAGCCGCAGGTGTTCACGACGACGAGGTTCGCGTCCTCGTAGGAGCCCACGATGTCGTAGCCCTCGGCGCGCAGTCGCGTCAGGATGCGCTCGGAATCGACGAGCGCCTTCGGGCAACCGAGCGAGACGAAGCCTACCTTGGGTGTCGCGGCCACGCGGGAAGACATCCGGGGTCTGGTGGGTCGAGCGTGGCCGCGGGCACGGTCACTCGAACGAGCAACCGCCGCCGCCGCACACGGGCGTGCCGCAGGGGCCGGTGTCGCAGGGGCGTTCGTGGCGCGCGCCGAGGCCGCCCGTGAGCACGCCGCCGCCGGTGATGAGCCGTTCGACTTTCGCGTTGCCGGGCGTGCCGTCGAGCGCGATGCCCGCACGACGGCACAGCTCGCCCCAGGTCGCGACGGACTCGGCCATCTTGTGGCTCACCTCGACCGTGCGGCCGTTGGCGGGACAGAGGTAGTCGTAGGTCGGCATGGCGGCCTGCCTGGGGTGCGCGGGGCCGGCATTTTAGCCGACTTGGCGCCCGCCGGCGTCAGCCGAGCGCGTACAGGTTGCCGTCCATGCTGCCGACGTACACGACCCCGCCGTCCACGGCCGGCGAGCCCATGATCGCGCCGACCGAGATGAAGCGCTGGGCGTCGAGGTACATGTCCTGGAAGTCCCCGAAGGTCGGT